>CP064983.1:0-3254374 GCA_016699635.1 Bacteroidota bacterium
TACGAACAAGACATTCAAGACCTCATAAATTCAATGAATGAAAATGTTTGGTTTTTGGTTGAAAACAAACTTTCAGACGGAAAAGAGCAAATCACAGGGCAGTTTAGCACAAATACTTGGAACGGCAGATTTTTCATAGACGCACAAGGTTACATTTTTATTCCTTTCAACGGTTGTAGAAATGAGAAAAACGATAGAATGATAAAAAACGGAAATTCTTTTTTATCTCATTTTCATTTAGCCAAACAAGTGCGAATTATGATTGTTTGTCGTTTTATGAAAACAAGTTTGAAGAACAAAACAGATTATCGGAACTCAATAAATCAAAAACACAATTAGTAAAACTTTGGCAAACGCTACCAGACAAGGAACGTGAACACATTGAAGAAACTGCGTTTAAAGCAAAATTCAAAAGCCGAGAAACAACTTCAAATGGCTCAAACATCAAATTTCAACTTGTTGAAGTTTCTGATAAAAAGTTGATAAGATTAAAGAATTAAAAAACGAAAGCGTTATTTTATTTATTGACGACCAAAAAATCGGCAAAATTTTAGACTTCCACCCAAAGGAAAACTTTATCACAATTAAAGACGCATTTTGTAGCATTGGCGAAATTTCTGAAAGTGGCGAATTGATTGAAGATGTAAGACAAGAAACAAGTCAATTCAAAAAACAAGTTGAAGCCTGCAAGAAATTTGAAAAAACAGATGTCGTAAATCCTGCACTTTGTAGCATTTTGGCAACGCCCGAAACTACCGCAATGCCGAACAACGCTTATTTGCAGACTTGGGAATATGAAAATTTCAGAGATGACGTTTTAATCCTAATCTTAAAAATGACGACACGCAAAGAGAAGCAGTTTTAGAAGCATTGCATCACAAACCGCTTTATTTAATTCAAGGACCACCAGGAGCAGGAAAAACAACTGTAATCGTTGAGTTAATTCGTCAGTTTATCAAAAGACAAAAGAACGTAAAAATTTTATTACTTCTCAATCAAACTTAGCCGTTGACAATGTATTAGAAAACTTGACGAAATAAATCAAAGAAGAAGCGGACTTATTGTTTATGCGTTTGGCAAGCGAAAACACGCTTGAAAAAGAAAATATCAGAACTGCAATTTTGCCACATACGTTTGAAAACAAACTCAAAAATTGGGTTACAGAAACCGAACAGCGAGCAAAATCATATTTTTCAGAGCATTTTTCTACACAACAAAAACATAAAAGCCTAATTGAGTTTTACGACTTCTATTCTTTGCTTAACAAAGAAAATGAATGGAGTAAATTCAACAAGAGGTTACGAATGAGCCAAAATTATCTCAAACAACTTTTTGAAAATGCGAAAGACTTCAAAGAAGTAAAAAAGATTTTTGAGAAAGAATTGGGAAGTGAATTTTTAAAACTAAAAAAACATACAACGTGATTGGTTTGCATTTTTAGGTGGTGTAACCGTTGAAGACGGCAAAGACTGAAAAAAATCAATGCTGAATAATGGAAGCACAGAAATTGATTTCCTAACAGCAATGATGTTGCAAACAAACATAATGGGTGCAACTTGTATTCACATTGCAAGTAGCAAATACAGTAAAGTCAATTTCCGTTTTGACTATGTGATAATGGACGAGAGTAGCAAGGCTTCGCCAGCCGAAACGCTTGTGCCAATAAATATGGGGCAAAACATTATTCTTATTGGCGACCACCACCAACTTCCACCTGTTGTAACACGAGAAGAAGCAGTTAAGAAAAACGTGAAAACGGAATTGGAAGATAACGGATTAGATTTTGAAAAAGCATTTGGCGAAAGTTTATTTGAAAAACTCATCAAAGCATTTGAAGCGGACGAAAGCAAACAGAATTACATTAAAATGTTGGACATACAATATCGTATGCCAAAGCAAGTTGGCTCTTTAATTTCAAAATATTTTTATGACAGTAAACTCAAAAATCCTGAAACGTCTGTAATTCCTGATTACGACAAACAAAAACAACACGAATTGACGTTAAAGAAAAACACATCAATTATATTTTTCAGCACCTCACAAAGAAAATCCAAATGACAACGACAACAAGTTTAATCAGTCAAAACAAATGCAACATTCAAGCGATTAAAGAACTATTGAAAAAATTAAATGTTCTCTATTCTGACAACTTAACCAAGCCAAAGCCTTTTACCATTGGCATTATTGCAGGTTATCGTGGACAAGTTGATTTGCTGAAAAGTAGTATCAATCTTTCTCAATACTCAAATTTCGTTCCAAAATGAAAAACAGACGAAAGCGGAAAACAGAAAAACAAACTCTCACAGAGATAAACACCGTAGATAAATTTCAAGGTGCTGAAAGAGATATTATCATTTATGACATTGTTCGCAGTAGTAAAGGACAAAGCAACATCGGATTTTTAGATGATTACAGACGAATAAATGTAGCTTTTTCAAGAGTGAAACGCTTATTAGTTGTCGTTGGCGACAGCGAGTATTTGATTAAAAGGGCTACCTTAAATCAAGGCGGAAGATTTACCGAATTTAAGTTGCAACAAATCGGACAAGAACTACAAGAACAAGGTTTAGTTTTTAATCAACTTCACGAAATTTTCTAATGGCAAATAAAAATTCAAATAATAAAGTTGATAAGCGTTTCCAACAAGTTTGGGAACGTTTCAAAGACCACCATAAAACAGAAGGCTTCAATCTTGTTAGCATTTTTGATATTTATCTTCCTTTTTGGCAATGCAAACAAAATGTTGTGATTGAAAAAGAAGTGGAACTTGACCGTTTCAGCCGAATAATTTTAGAATTGATAAATAACAAAACTGCAAGTCATACCGAAATATGTGCGTTTTTAGGAATTGATGAAGATAGTTTTGTAACGGTGCAATTTCACTTTCTTTTGAAAAATGACTTGATACGAGAAACTCAAATTGGTGTATATGAAATTACTCACGAAGGTTTGTCGTTTCTGCAAAACAAGACAAAACTAAAAAATATTGAAACGGTTGAATTTGAGTATTACATAACCGAAAAAATGGACTACTTAAAAAACGATTTAACGCAAGACTTTTTTGACCCAAATTTTCCTATTGACACGCAAGTTTCGGCAGGACGGAAAAACAATTTTTCGGGTTACACAGTTATGCAGACACATCAAGTTCAAAAATCAGAATCAGCAAAAGAAATTCCGCATAAACAAAAACCAACTTTCAGATTTGTAAGCGAACAACGAAACAACTTTACAAGTTTTTTCAACAAACAATTCAAGGACAAAAACTTTTTGACTTCGCAGACAGCGACATTGAAGCACATAAACGAAGTATTTGTTTTTACGGACTTCTCTACGAGAACGAAAACAACAAAGACGAACGATTTTTAGAAATTAGACAATCACAAAAATCAGTTAAGAACTTTATAAACTCAGAAATAGAAAAACACATTGACAAATAAAGCGACAAAATACTTGAAAGAAAATGCAGACTTTGCGTGAAGAAAGAACAACCGATAACAGCGGTTTGGCGATATGGCGGGCGAAGTGCTTCGTGGAAACATTTGTGATTAAACAAACTTTTTGTTCTTCGTATCAACATTAGTGCTAAAAATCCGCCACATCGCGATGGCAAAACCGTTGGACAAAATTTGCTCCGCAACGGCAATTAGCCCGCTTACAGTGTTCTTCAACTTGCCTAATTTTGTCCCTCGGTTCAGCGTTACCGCATGCATTTTGCAAACTCTGCTGTGTCGCAAACTTCGTCCAACTACGTGTTTGCAAAATGCCTGGTTTGCTCCCATGCCTTTTAAAACAAGTTTGAAAGGCACTTCGCAAACACGCTGAACCGTTATAGCCAATGGTAAAACGACACTGCAACATTGACACAGACGACCAAAATTTGAACTTTAAAACATTGACAAACCATTTTGACAGGTGAACAACATACAGACCATATTTCAAGCGGACAACGAGTAAGCCGACACTCATTGCCGACCCTTCTGTATTTTTTATTTTCCCCACCGCACATTTTTTTAATTCAATTTTATTGCCACCGCACAAATGGCACATTTGGTTTTGCCCGACACACAAGCCAACCCTTCGCAAAACCAAAAGAGCCATTTTTTAGCCAACGCACAAAGACAATAACGAGTAAAATAAACAGGGTTATTTTCTTTAATTTAACCGACTAAAATTATATTGTGAGACAATGCCAAAGATTTACGATAACATAAAGAAAACCACTTAACCAAAGGACTGAATGAAACGCTTGAACTATCGCAGCGGACAGACTTTTGTGTGGGATATTTTAACCTGAGAGGTTGGAAAGAAGTTGCGGACAAAATCGACAGCTTATCGGGTGCGACAGTTGTTGAAGGTAAGGACGATGTTCACCGCATTTGCCGACTGCTTGTTGGAATGCAGAAAATGCCAATAGACATTTTACGTGACTACTTTTCAAAAGACGATGACCACATTATTGACCAAGCCGAAGCAGTAAAACTTAAAAAACGACTTGCACAAGAGTTTAAAGACCAGTTGACAATTGGCACACCGACCGAAGCAGACGAAAAAGCATTGCGGAAGTTGAGCCAACAAATGAAGGACAAGAAAGTAGTTGTAAAACTGCATTTGCGTTACACACTTCACGCTAAACTATATTTGGCTTACAGCAACGACAAACGAGTTCCTGTAGTTGGTTTTTTAGGTAGCAGTAACTTGACATTGGCAGGACTTGCAAAACAAGGTGAACTGAACATTGACGTAATGGACCAAGATGCAGCCAACAAGTTGGCTACTTGGTTTGACGACCGTTGGAAAGACCGTTGGTGCATTGACATTACACAAGAACTGATTGATATAATTGATAACAGTTGGGCAGCAGACCGTTTAGTTTCTCCTTTCCATATCTACTTAAAAATTGCTTACCACCTTTCCAGAGAAGCAAGAGCAGGTATCAATGAATTTAAGTTGCCAAAAGTTTTTCAAAAGGAATTATTGGAGTTTCAACAGAAAGCTGTTTTGGTAGCTGCTCATCATTTGCACAAACGCGACGGAGTTGTGATTGGCGATGTAGTTGGTCTGGGTAAAACCATTACAGCAACTGCATTGGCAAAACTTTTTGAAGATGATTTCTTTTTGGAAACATTAATCATCTGCCCTAAAAACCTGGTGGAAATGTGGGAAGATTATGCCCACAGATATCAATTAAGAGCAAAAGTGATTTCACAAAGTAAAGTGCAAACTACTTTACCGAATTTAAGACGTTACCGATTGGTAATAATTGACGAAAGCCACAACTTACGCAACGACCAAGGAAGCCGTTACCGTGCCATAAAATCATATTTAGAAGAAAACGACAGTAAAGTGATTTTGCTTTCCGCAACGCCTTACAACAAAACCTATTTAGATTTATCAAACCAACTTCGTTTGTTTATTTCAGACGATAAAGATTTAGGAATAAGCCCTGAAAGATACATTGAAAGCATTGGCGGACAAGTTCAATTCAGTTCGCAACACACTGAAACATTTATACGAAGTATAAAAGCATTTGAGAAAAGCCATTTTTCTGACGACTGGAAAGAATTGATGCGATTGTATTTGGTTCGTAGAACTCGAAGTTTTATCAAAAACAATTACGCAGAAACTGACCCAACCAACGGAAGAAAGTTTTTGACTTTTGCCGATGGCTCAAAATCGTATTTTCCCGAAAGAATATCCCAAAGAGTTTTGTATGAATTTAACCCGAAAGACCAAAAAGATATTTATGCCAAACTGTATTCTCAACAAAGTAGTTGACATCATAAACGGTTTGGAATTGCCGAGATATGGACTTCAAACCTATTTGAATGAAAACCCTTAATCAAACCAACCAAGGACGAAGAGCAAATAATGCAAAACCTTAGCCGTGCAGGTCGCAGGTTGATGGGTTTTTGCAGAACAAACTTGTTCAAGCGTTTGGAAAGTAGCGGATATTCTTTCTTGCTTTCATTGAGCCGACACATTTTGAGAAACTATGTTTTTGTGTATGCTGCACAAAATCATTTGCCAATTCCCATTGGTAAAAACATTTCGCAAAACTTAGATGAATATTTAGAGGACAGCGACACCGACAATGATGGAGAAGATAAAAATCTTTTAAAACTAATTTTGAAAGAAGAAACCTATTTACAGAAGGCAGAAGAATTTTATAAACTCTTTGCAAGCGAACAGTTACAAAAAGCGTTTCGACTGGATTAGAAGTGAATTTTTTGCCAATTCTTTACCTACAAATCTTATCAACGACAGTAAAGAAATAATTAAAATTCTGAATTATGGAAAAGATTGGAACCCTGATGAAGATAAACAACTCAATGCTTTAAACGAATTGCTGACTAAAAAGCACGGAAAAGAAAAAGTGTTGGTATTTACGCAATTTGCCGATACTGCATATTACCTAACCGAACAATTAAAGAAAAGAGGCATTACACAAATTGAAAGCGTTACAGGTGATGATGAAAATCCAACAGGATTAGCACATCGTTTTAGTCCGCATAGCAATCATAAAAACCGACACCATAAAAGGCAATCAAGAATTAAGAGTTTTGATTACAACCGATGTACTAAGTGAAGGACAAAACTTGCAAGATGCTCACATCATTTTAAATTACGATTTACCCTGGGCTATCATTCGTTTAATTCAGCGTGCAGGTCGTGTTGACCGTATCGGACAAAAGGCTGAGCAAATTATTTGCTATTCTTTTTTACCCGAAGATGGAATTGAAGCTATTATCAATTTGCGTAGAAGATTAACACAGCGTATTGAAGAAAATGCAAATGTGGTAGGTAGCGATGAAACCTTTTTGATGGTGACCCTGTAAACTTAACTGACCTTTACAACGAAAAATCGGGCATTCTGGACGGTGAAGATGATGACACCGAAGTAGATTTAGCTTCATTGGCTTATCAAATTTGGAAAAACGCAACCGATGCAAATCCTGAACTGAATAAAATCATCCCCGATTTACCAAATGTGATTTATGCTACTAAACAAAATGACGAAGCACCTGAAAAAGAAGGGGTAATTGTTTACACCCGAACATCAGAGGAAAATGATGTTTTAGCTTGGGTGGACAACAAGGGTAAAATCATTACACAATCGCAACACACCATTTTAAAAGCGGCTCAATGCACACCCGACACTGAACCAAAATACAAATTGGAAAAACACCACGAACTGGTAAAAAGTGGCATTGACTTTATTCGTGAAGAAGAAAAAAACACAGGCGGTTCATTGGGTAAAAAAACAGGCGTGAAATACCGTGTGTATATGCGACTTGACCGCTATTGCAAAGAGTATGAAGGAACATTATTTGTAAACGAGCAACTGAAAAAAGCAGTGGACGACATTTACAAATATCCTTTAAAAGAGTTTGCAAGAGAAACCTTGAACCGACAGTTGAAAGCAGGAATTTCAGACGACCAATTAGCATCTTTGGTTATTTCGCTTCGTGAAGAAGATAAATTGGCAATTGTGAATGAAGATGAACAGCCAAACAAAGAACCTCAAATCATTTGCTCATTGGGCTTAACAAATAAATAAACGAAATGGCATTAACTAAAAAAGACTTTTCAACCTACATCAAGCAGTTCAACTTTCGTGAACTGTTTAATGATATGGGCTGGAACAACGATAGGACTACCCAACCAATTGTTGTTGATAATGAAACCTACACCTTACAAGCAGTTGCCGAAAAAAGCGGTTTCAAAATCTTATTGTGCAATCCGCTTTCCAATGGCTTAATTCCCGACTACAACACACGCAAAAAGATTGAAACCAAAGTAACCAAGCTGTTTCAAGAGCATTTAATATTTTTTTTGATAACAAAAAACCGAACAGATTTGGCAATTGGTGGTAAGGCAATCAGGTAAACCAACCAAAGTAACCGAAACACGTTGGCAAATTAACCAAGACCCAGAATTGCTTTACCAGCGAGCCGCAGGAATTTTCTTTGAATTAGACGAAGAAGATAAAATCACCATTGTTGATGTAAAAAAACGAATTGGCGAAAACTTTCAACAGAACAACGAAAAAGTTACGAAACAATTTTACGATAAGTTTAAAAAGGAACACGGTTCTTTTCTTCAGTTCATTAAGGGTATTTCCGACAAAGCCAACCAAGATTGGTATGCTTCGCTGATGCTGAACCGATTAATGTTTTGCTACTTCATTCAGAAAAAAGGGTTTCTTGACAACAACAAAAACTACTTGCGTGATAAACTGCATGCTTGCAAAGAAGAAAGGCAAAGTAAAGTTCTATTCTTTTTATCGTGATTTCTTATTGGTATTGTTTCACAAAGGATTGAATGAACCAACGCAAAACCAAGATGTGAAAATTGAAATTGGAAAAATACCTTACCTCAATGGTGGTTTATTTGACGAACACGAATTAGAAAAAACACATTCTGAAATTGACATCAACGATAAAGCATTTGAACAACTATTTGATTTCTTCGACCAATACGAATGGCATTTAGATACCCGACACACCGCAAGCGGAAAAGACATTAACCCCGATGTAATTGGTTACATCTTTGAGAAGTATATCAACGACAGGGCAAATATGGGTGCTTACTACACCAAAGAAGACATTACCGATTACATCAGTAAAAACTGCATACTCCCCTATTTGTTTGACGAAACCAAACGCCATTACCCCAAAGCATTTAATGCAGATGCCGATTTGTGGCAGATGGTAAAGCAAAGTGGCGACCAATACATTTACGATGCAGTGAAAAAAGGTGTGGATGAACCTTTGCCAAAAGAAATTGAACAAGGCATAAAAGAGGTAAGCAAACGCACCGATTGGAATAAAACGGCTACCATCAATTACGCTTTGCCCACAGAAATTTGGCGTGAAGTAGTTGACCGCAGAAACCGATACACCGAAGTAAAAAGCAAAATTGACAAAGGCGACATTCAGCAAATCAACGACTTTATTACCTACAACCTGAACATTCGCCAGTTTGCACAAGATGTAGTAGAAAACACCAACGACCCCGAACTGCTGAAACACTTTTACAAAGCACTCAACAGCGTTACCATTATTGACCTCACTTGTGGCTCAGGTGCGTTTTTGTTTGCTGCAATGAATATTTTAGAGCCCTTGTATGAAAGCTGCCTGCAACGAATGGAAAATTTTGTTGCCGAAGCACCCAAAGGCAAATACAAGTTTTTTGAAGAAACCTTGGCACAGGTAAAAAGCCCCGAACACCCCAACCTGCAATACTGCATTTACAAAAGCATCATACTGAGGAATTTGTATGGTGTGGACATAATGAAAGAAGCGGTTGAAATTGCCAAACTGCGTTTGTTCCTTAAACTCGTAGCCACCGTAGAAGCCGATTACCGCAAACCAAATTTAGGCTTAGAACCTTTGCCTGATATTGATTTTAATATCCGTGCTGGAAATACGCTTGTTGGTTTTGCCACAGAAGCAGAGTATAAAAAAAGGTTTGCAATGGAGTTTAGATTTTGAAAATGACGATGATACTTTAAAGGAGAAAATGGAACAAGTATCAATGGCTTATAAAGAATTTAAAAAGATACAATTAGACTTCTATACTGTTGAAGATAAAGAAAAAAGACTGGCGAATGGAGTTATTCTTCATTCAAAATGCCAAGAATGATTTAACTGAAAGAATTAACGAACTTAACAAGGCACTAAACTCTTTTTGCCACGCAATTACGGTGTGGATGCAAAAAAGAAAAAGAACTTAACTCTTGGAAAACAATTTTCAGCCATTTCATTGGTTCGCAGAATTTTTTGAAATAATTCACGACAAAGGAGGTTTTGATGTAGTGATTGAAATCCTCCATATGTAGAATACTCTGCAACTAAATTTCCGTATAAAATTGAAGAAAAATTATTCAAGACATTTCCAAGCAGGAATTTATATTCATTAGTATTTGAGAGAGCAAAACTGATTTTAAAAAAGTGGTTCTCGAATTGGAATGATTGTCCAAATTAGCTCTGTTTCTACACCAAGTATGGAAACGATGGTTAAAGAAAAAAGAGAAATGTCAGCACAAATTGGCTTTCCAACTTTGCCACAAGACCTGCCTATCTTTTTGAAGGTGTTACAATGAACTTAACAATTATTATTTCAGAAATATCAAAAGCAGAAAAACAAGTAAGTCCTATTATATACGCATCCCCCTATTTAAGATGGAAACCTGAATGCCGTGAGCAGCTTTTTCAAAATATTCCATTAAATAAGATAGATAATGATAAGTTCTTATTTGAATACTCTATTCCAAAACTCAAAAATGAAAAAGAGAATTTAATACTTGCAAAACTACTTTCACAGAAGAAAACATTAAGTCATTACTTAGAACCAACAAAGAACGCAACAAAACAAGAACTTTTTTATAGAACGGCTGGAGGAAGATATTTCAAAGTTTTCATTGATAGAGCATTCGGTTCTGAAAGCAAGAGCAAAGAGTAAAATACTTTCAGAATAAATATAATGTTTATGTGATGATTGCTGTTCTAAGTTCTGATATATGGTGGTGGTATTACACTTTGCACTTCGATATGTATAACTGCAAAGATTATATGATGTATAGCTTTCCATTTGACTATGACAATTGCAAATACATTTCTGAACTTGAAAAACTTGGAAAGAAATTAAGTGCTGATATGATTGAAAATGCTGAAAAAAAGATACAGTCGTATGCAACAACTGGAGAAAGAATGCAACTTATTTTTAGACCGACTTTATCAAAACCAATAATCGAGGACATTGATAGAGTTTTAGCCAAACACTATGGTCTAGATGAAGAACAGATTGATTACATAGTTTCTTACGACAATAAATATAGATTGACAAAAGAAGCAGAAGAAGACGAAGAATGATTAAGGAAAGCCTTGGAAATACTGACCTTTTAAAGCTATCCAAAACAGCTTTTTTATGCAGCCGACAAGTGCCTGCTTCGGTGGTATTGAAATGTTATGATTGGGCGATTGAGCAAAGAGAAAAAGGAAATTGTGTGATTAGTGGTTTTCACAGCCAAATAGAAAAAGATGTTTTGCATTATTTGCTCAAAGGCAAACAGCCCATTATTGTAGCATTGGCAAGAGGACTAAAAGAAAAATTAGAACCTGAATTTGAAAAGCCATTAGAGCAAGGCAGACTGTTAATCATCACACCCTTTGACAAATCGGTAAAACGAGTAAGCAGTCAAAACGCACAGACCCGCAACCAACTAATGACCAACCTTGCCGACAAAATTACCATTGGTTATGCAAGTCCAGGCGGACAGTTGGAAGAACTATTAAAAGGAATTGAGAAACCAATAAACAAAATCGTATGAGCCAACGCATTTTGCAAGCACATTGCCAAAGCCACACAAGCCAACCCGCAAGGCAAAGCTTTGTCAAAGAGCTTGCAAAGCCAACGCTAAGAAAAATTGAATTAAAAAAAATCTCCTCCCCTTCTGAAAATAAAAAATACGCTACCGCACAACCCGACACGACAATGACATTAAAACTCAATAATGACAATGGTTTGCAAGGACAGACGAGAAGAACCACTGGCTATAACAAGGTATTGCCAAAAGCGGGGCTGAACGGCTTCGATTGGACATTTGTGCAAGGTTCAACATTCGTTCTTCGATTGAGCTTTTGTGCTAAAAATCCCCGCCTTCGGCAATACCCAAACCGTTGGACAAACTTTGCTCCGCAACGGCAATTCGCCCGCTTACAGCGTTCTTCAAATTGCCTAATATTGTCCAACGGTTCAGCGTTACCGCATGCATTTTTCAAACTGTGCAGTGTCGCAAACTTCGTCCAACTACGTGTTTGCAAAATGCCTTTGGTTTGCTCCCATGCCTTTTTCAAACAAGTTTGAAAGGCACTTCGCAAACACGCTGAACCGTTATACGCAAGCACTACTTTACGGCTTCGTATGACTGTTCAAATATTGATTGCTTACACGGATAGAGTTTACGCCAATCGGTCGGGAATGGCTCTTTAATCAAATAATCACCGAGTGAGCAAATCATTTCACCTTCAAGGGTGGGTATTTTCAAAATAGGCTTTTTATATTCGTCCCAATCGTGAAACACATTCCCTTGAATAGATTTTGCCCAATTGTAAACTCTATCCTTAGTTTTATCGGTAAACTGAATCGCTTCAACTTCTACTGGTATTTTTCTGTATTTATTCATTCTATTAAAATTCATCGTTAATTAAACCGTGCCAGCATATAACAAGGTATTTACAAGAGCAGGGTTGAAATCTATAATTTGAGCTTTAGTGATTCTATTTAACTTCGGTGTAAGGTTCAACATTTAAGCCTTGAAATCCCTGCCCTCGTAAATACCCGAATCGTTATCGGCAACCCTGAAAGACGACAGTGCGAACATTAAACATATAGACAAATGACAAAAAATAAGAATAGACAGACAACGATTTTGGTATCTTTGGAACAATGAAAGTATTAGACACATTTGCAGGTGCAGGCGGTTTTAGTTTAGGTTTTCACCTGACTGGACAATATGATATTATTGGTGCTATTGAATATGACCAATGGGCAGCTGATACCTTTAAATTCAATCACCCTGAATCAACCGTTATCGTTGGCGACATACAACAATACAGCGAAGAATTTTTATTGGAAACATTCAAAGACAAACCTGACATTATTCTGGGTGGTCCACCTTGTCAAGGTTTTTCAATAGCTAACAGAAAAGCTGGCGACCCCGCTGACCCAAGAAATTCATTATTTAAGGAGTTCGTAAGACTTGGAAAAATCTTTGAACCCAAAATAATGATAATGGAGAATGTTCCCAATCTTATAAAAGCAAGAACTCACGACAAAGAACTTGTTATTGATATTATTATTCAAGAACTGGAAAATTTAGGTTATTATGTTTACCACACAATTTTAAGTGCAACAGACTATGGCGTTCCTCAAATTAGAAAACGACTTGTAGTTATTGCTTCAAAAGATAAATTGGATAATCCTTTTCCTGAGCCAACACATTCAATAGAAAGCAAACCAAATACTTTATTCAGTTCTACTCTTAAACAAACTCCGACTTTGTGGGACGCAATCTCTGACTTACCTCAAATTGAAGCAAGAGAAGGTGCAGAAGAAATGGACTATGGAAACACCTGCGAAAAATGCTTTTCAGAAGTATTTGCGTGAACATTCTAATAAAGTTTATAATCACGTTGCAATGAAACATTCCAAAAGAATGGTTGAACGATTTGCTTCAATGAGTTGCGGAAATTCTATATCTGATGTTCCCGACCATTTAAAGCCATTTAAAAGAAATGGAATGGAGAATTTTCAGAGAAATTATATGACCAAAATAATAGAAGAATGCATCCTGACAGACCTTGTCATACAATTGCAGCTTCCTTTATGCAAATTTTGTTCACCCATTCAAAAACAGAAATTTCACACCAAGAGAAGGTGCGAGGATTCAAACATTTCAGATTGGTATGTTTTTCAGGAAAACCTACCGTTGTTAGCCACAAACTTTTACAACGAGAAGGTAGAGATGAAGAAAACACCTTTGTCAATACAATCAGATTGGCAATGCAGTTCCGCCACTTTTAGCAAAAGCAATTGCGGAGAATATTTTATCACAATTAACAATTAAGCAAGACAAAAAATGTTTGTTCACGGAGACAATTTAAAACAAAAGGAATCTCATAAAGAGAAATACACAGACCAAGAAGCCAAAAACTATCTTGCTGAAATTCGCATTGAATATGACAAATGGAACAAGCTTAATGAAGAACTGAAAGGTCCTTTTTCAGCCATTGACGAAAGTGATTTTGAAATTATAAATAAAAGAGTGCAACTCTTTTCTGATTATAAAGAATTTATTGACCAACAGAAATACGCTGAAAAGTTTGACTCACGTTCAAATTTACATTCGTCAGTTTTGGAAGAATTTATATTCTACTTGTTTAGGGATTTGGTTTATGAGTTTTCAACGTCAGCAATTTTAGGAAAAGCTCATACTTTCAAGGATATATTTTTCAATTCAACTTCCTACAAAGAAATGGTTGCAAGACCAAACGCAATAGTTGAAAAGAAAGAACACTACTTCATTATTGGTGTTAACATACTTGCTAAAATGAATTGTGACGGAAGCACAGACACCGAATCTCACAATTGGCAAATTCCAGCAGTTGCAATTGAGTGCAAAACTTATCTTGACAAGACAATGCTTGAAGGTTCATCAACTGCTGCTGAACAATTAAAACACAGAAATCCTAACGCAATTTACATTGTAGTCGCAGAGTGGCTTAAACTGACAGAACAGGTAAACTTAAAGAAATTCAAGGTTGACCAAATCTATGTTTTGAGAAAACAAAAAAACACAGACAGAGAATATCGTTACGCTGACACATACAAGAAAAACCCAATTTTTGAAGATGTTGTTCAACACCTTTTTGACACAGTTCGCAATCACTTGACTTCTGACTGGGAAGGCGGTATAAGTTATGGACTACAAAAGGGATATTTAATGTAACGAATGACGAAAGAAGGGCAGCCGATAACAGCGGTTTGGCGTAATGGCGGGTGCAGTGCTTCGTATGACAGTTTTGTGGTAGGTTCAAGTGCAGTTCTTCGATTGAACTTTAGTGCTAAAAATCCGCCACTACGCCAAGCCGCAAACCGTTACAAGCAACCCTAACCGACCGACAGTGCAAACTTAAACCGACAGAAAATTGACATCAACAGTTGAATCAAAATTGAATAAATCAAAGAATGACAGAACAGGAAATTTTGCATTTTTAAAATTTAGTTTTACATTTGTGCTGTTCATTTTCCAAACGACCTAACCTCTATGGTTAATCTAAAGTCAAAAGAAAATGAGCAAAAAACCAAACAATATAAAGGCTTCCGTAGCTGACATTATTCAGCTTTTTCTAACTTCACCAGAACAGGCGTATCAGGAGTTAATTTTATCAGGCTATTATTTTCACAAGCAACCAAAAAACTTTTGGGATGCTTACATGCGACTTGACCACGACAAGTTAAGTAAACAATTTCCTGATTCAGTTGACACTTTTAATCAGGTCGTTTGGCTCAAACTGTTTTATGACTTGAACGAGTTTTACAGAACCGAAAGGGCAAAGAACATTCAAGAATTAATAGTTTTAAACCCTGACGAAACTTCACTTACCAAAGCCCTCTTTCTTTGTTTAGAACTTGGCGAGACAAGTGTTCAATCGATAATCTTTCCAAACTATACAGAGGAATCGCTTGAAGCGATAAAGATTTTATTGAGAGAAGTTTTTCCGCTATTGAAAAGCGAAAATAAATCTTCGTATTCGTTAGAACTTGCACAACTTGCAAACAACCTTATTAAAATTCAAGTGGACATGGCTTTACTTGAAGAGTTTCTTGATGCTTGTGTTTGGGCTGACTTTGAAATGATAAAAAAAGAAGATTCAAAAGGATTTGTTTTGAGTTTGCCTGACGGCAAACCCAAAACCGAAAATCTTTTTATTCTCAATCATCTCAAGACATTTGTAAAGAGAGATTTCAAAAGAAAGGAATCCCACCCGAAAATTTCAGAGGAAGACCACTTCAAGAAGAATGACCTGCGGTGGAAAACACAGGAAGGGTTAGCAACCGTTATTCATAGCAGTGGCATTACAGTAACAAGCCAAACACCAGGAACAACATCTTTACAAGTAGAAGATGGTTCCATCTTTACAGAAATGTCCTCAGAAGACCCGAAGAAACGAGAGTTAGCAACTTTCAAAATGTTAATGAACCAACAAGAACAAAATTTTCATTACCAATACAGACAAGCACTCTCACAAATTTATCAGCCAAATGATGAAATAGATATTCATGCTTTGCATGTTGAGATTGAAGCAGACACTTTGGTTACACTTTATGAAATACTTTGTGCTATGTCATGCCTCATTGCAAGGGCAGATGCGTTCAGATACATCGGTGAGTTTCCAAATAGCGGCAGCATAAAATCAATAAAGAGAAGCGTTTTGGATTTAATAAGCCAACAAAATCCAGAACTTTCAGCAGATGAAAGGAAAGTATGGGAAATTCGAAATCGTTCAATCATTTCAAGATGTTTGAAGAACACTACGAGCAAAGAATATTTTTATTTTTTTGAGAAGAAAACATTTTGGATTGGTTTGATAAAATTGAAGAACTAAAATCAAAATCAGAAAAAGAATTGAATGCAATCATTAATTTGTTTTCAAGTTATAACTCACTGCTTCCGTTCAATCCAATTTACAAGATTGACAACACTTATCACTTTTCATACTCAACTTGCTCATACGGAAAATTCAATCTCAATCAATTTCTTTACGACTATTATATTTCTGACAAACTTTTTAATCCAAACAATAAACCACAGAAGGAAAAACCTTTAGTTGAAGAAACACAGAAAAGCAGAGAGATTCGTTTTACGAACTCACTGAAAGAACTTTTCAAAACTGTTACACCTCATGTTGAAGCAGGTTTGGAATATGGCGACCCTAAATTAAATTACGACTTTGGAGATTTGAAAGGAGATTTTGATGTGATTGCATATTTTGAAAAGGAGAACATCATTTTACCAATTCAAGTTAAGTTAAGTAATGTAAGTCCGAGAAGCGAAAAGCGAAAGGAAGAATGGATTGCAAACCGAATTGAAACCAAAGGAATAACGCAAGTAGTAAAAGACATTAAACTTCTTCAATCCAAATCAGGTTTGAAATTTATAGCGGACAAACTCAAAATAGAAAATGAAATCAAAGCACCATTGATTTATCCAATTGTTGTTACAGATAATTTTTTTGCAGACCATCTTTCATTTTCCTACAATGAAAATGACGATTCTGTTATTTGTATTAGCTACTTTGAATTAAAACATCTTCTGCTCAATCAAAAAGTCCATGACAAACAAGCGGACATGAAGCCTCTTGAAAACAGTAACGCTGCAACACGCTTGATTGAATCGATTGAAACAAATTCCTTTTGGAATTTCCTCAATGAGTTTGCAGACGATTTTAAGTATTCAAAAACGCTATCAGCAATTACAGACGATTGGAAAATTGAAATGAAAGTTTAGTTCCTGTTGTGAGCTATCGGCTTTGCCGATAATCTAAATCTCACAACAATGCAACAAAGAACAAAACAATTTATTCCGGCAGTGAACTTTCATTTGTGGGAACCATGCAACATGCGTTGCAAATTTTGCTTCGCAACATTTCAAGATGTTAAACGAAGCATCTTACCAAAAGGACATTTGCCAAAAGAGCAAGCCGTTCAAGTCGTTCAACAACTTGCTGACTTTGGTTTTCAGAAAATCACTTTCGCAGGTGGTGAGCCAACGCTTTGTAAATGGTTGCCTGACTTGATTGCGACCGCAAAAGGTTCAGGCATGACAACAATGATTGTTTCTAACGGCAGCCGACTGACTGACGAATTTCTTAGTGAACAGAAACAAACTTGATTGGATTGCAATTAGCATTGACAGTTTGAACGTTGTAAGTAACCTGATAACGGGAAGAGCTATTGCAGGTAGCCGACCTTTGCAACTTGATTATTACAAATCACTTGTAGACAGAGTTAAACACTTTGGTTACGGACTAAAAATAAACACAGTTGTAAATCGTAACAACTTCAATGAAAGTATGAATGAGTTTATCCGTTACGCAAGACCGAAGCGTTGGAAAATTTTACAAGTGCTTCCAATGGTTGGACAGAATGACAACAAGATTGATGACTTAAAAATTTCGGAATCAGAGTTTCAGTTATTCACTGACAATCACTGCTACTTGCAAGGCATTACGAACATTGTTCCCGAAACAAATTCTCAAATCAAAGGTTCGTATGCAATGGTTGACCCAGCAGGGAGGTTCTTTGACAATACAACAGGAACACACAATTACAGTAGAAAAATATTAGAAGTTGGAGTATTGACCGCAATAAATGAAGTGAATTATGACTTATCCAAATTCATTTCAAGAGGAGGACAATACGACTGGACAAGGGCGACAGAGAAGAAGGGCAGCTTGTAACAGCGGCTTGGCAAAAGTGGCGGTTTAGTGCTTCGTATGACAGTTTTCGTATGTTTGAAGTGTGTGCTTCGTATCAACATTTGTGGTGAAAATCGCCACCTTCGCCAAGCCGCAAAACGTTAGCTGTGATTTTAGGACGACCCTACAATAAAGAATGGAACGACACGAATACTTTAAACTATTTCACGACATCAGCACGACTGACTACGAATTGCTGACCAAAAATCTGAAAACAAAAACGTTTAAAAAAGGCGACTTCATAACCGTTACAGGACAAACGCAAAAAGAACTTTACTTTGTAAAAAGTGGTGTGCAAATGTCTTTCTTTGACGCAGACAATAAAACACACGTTATTGCTTTTACTTATCCACCAAACCTTTGTGCTATTCCAGAATCATTTTCGTTTCAAATTCCGTCAAAATATTTTCTGACTTGTCTTACAGACAGCGAATTGGACTACATCACTTTTGACGAACTTCAAAAACTGTTTGACCAATCACAACAAATTGAACGACTTTTCAGACGAATGACAGAAGCTGTTTTGTCAGGTATGATTAACCGACATATTGAATTGCACAGTATGACAATTGAAGAACGTTATAAAACATTTTGCCAACGCAGTCCGCATTTATTTCAACTTGTGCAACACAAATACATTGCTTCTTATTTGGGCATTGACCCAACCAATTTTAGTAAACTGTTTAACACTGTTAAGTTCTGATGTTGGTCTATACCAACATTTATTTTCCCTAAGACTTAGGAACTTTGCCGATAAATTTTAAAGTATGGCAAATCATTGGCTTGACAAATCAGAGTATCCGTTTACATCAAACTATTTTGAGATCAACGGACAGAAGTTGCATTACATTGACGAAGGAAATGGTGAAACAATTTTGTTTGTTCACGGAACACCTTCGTGGAGTTTTGATTATCGCAACATCATCAAAAAATTAAAAACAAATTTTCGTTGTGTTGCGATTGACCACATTGGTTTTGGACTTTCCGACAAACCTGAACACTACAATTATTCAACACAGAATCACAACAAAACGCTTGAAAAATTTGTGCTTGAAAAAAACTTAGTAAACATCACACTTGTTGTTCACGATTTTGGTGGACCTATTGGGTTAAATTTTGCAATTCAACATCCTGAAAGAATTAAAAATCTCATAATTCTTAATTCTTGGTTGTGGAGTAGCGAAAATGACCCTGACTATATGAAATTGAAAAGATTTTGAAAAGCCCTTTACTACCTTTTCTTTATCGGTATTTAAACTTTTCGCCCAAGTTTATATTACCTCAATCATTTGGCGACACTAAACTCTCAAAAGAATTATTGAAGCAATACACCAAACCATTTGCTGACAGAACACAACGAAATGGAGCATTGGCATTTGCCAAATCTTTGCTTAACGACCAGACTTGGTTTGAAGAACTTTGGAACAAAAGACAATCAATTTCGGAGAAACCGACCTTGTTTGTTTGGGGTATGAAAGACAATGTTATTAAACCTCATAACCTTGAAACATTTCAGACAGGTTTTAATAACTTCAAGACATTGAGATTAGAAACAAGTGGACATTTTCCGCAAGAAGAGCAACCTGAAAAAGTTAAAAATGCTATCTTTGACTTTTTGATGGAAAAGTAAAACCACAGCTAACAAGGTATTGCCAAAAGCGGGGCTGACGAGCTTCGATTGAACATTTGTGCAAGGTTCAACATTCGTTCTTCGATTGAACTTTTGTGCTAAAAATCCCCGCCTTCGGCAATACCCAAACCGTTAGCGGCAAGGCTACCAAAAAAACGCAACAAATATGACCAACTGGAAAGAATTAAAAGTATATCGCAACTTAGAACCATCAGAAATTTCAAAGTCATTTAAGTCTTTTGCACATTTCATTCTCGATAATCTACAAGACAAATCATTTTGCATTACGGAAACCAAAACGAGCAAAAAATATACAGAATTACTGAAGACTTTGAACAGGCTATAATTTTCGACAACTCAAACCGTTGGGCAAAAATCAGAAAGATATTCGTATAGACATTGCTATAAAATCATTATTTTCCAAAACGCCTGAAATAGATTATTTATTATCAAGCGCTTGGGAAATAGACAAAGAATTCAAAATGTTTTATCCACTAACACAAGAATTTTTGCTCTTAGCTGAACATTTGACGGAAATAATAAATGCCAAATTAGTTCCTTTTTTTGACAAGTATTCTACATCTGAAAAAATCATAGCAAACAAAGATTTTTTTATCAGAGAAACCACAACAGAAGGACAAATTTGGGAATGTTCATTAGTAACAGAAAATTTAATTTACGACTGTTCGTTTAGACAAAGAAATAAAAAGCTTTTTATGGAATACAATACTAAATTCATTGAATGGCAGAAAAATAGACTTGAACAAAATAATCAGATAGGCGATAATTCTCAATCTATAGTTGATATTATAAAGGAATTGAATTTAGAAAAAGAAATATTTCAAAACAATGAACTTTATGAAAAAGAAATCATAAATCAGAATTTACGAAAACAATTGTATATAGAAAACATAAACAAAAAGAAGCCCAGCCGCTAACATGGTATTGCCAAAAGCGGGGCTGAAGTGCAAAATTCAACTGTAGTGCTACTATTCCGCCAAAAACGAATTTTATTCGTTTTTTATTCTTAAATTTATCTCATAAAAATTCGTTTTGGCTTGCCTCAGTGCAGAATTTAAGCTTTCAGCCATAAATTCCCCGCCTTCGGCAATACCCAAAACGTTATAG
Organism: Bacteroidota bacterium; assembly: GCA_016699635.1. Lineage (GTDB taxonomy): Bacteria > Bacteroidota > Bacteroidia > AKYH767-A > OLB10 > OLB10. The sequence goes on from CP064983.1 coordinate 20,806, forward strand.
GCAATCCCCCTACTATAAAAACAGTTGAGTTTTTGAGCTAACGAAGGTATCTTCGCAGTAAAAAATCCTTGTAAAAGCCGGTTTAAGCAGTGGTGTTAATAGCCCGATGGCAATCAAGGTTTGGTTGCATAAAGCGATAGTATTTATATTATTGCTGTGTTAGCGTTTTTAATGGTGATGTTGATTCTTTCAGCAATCCCGCTCAGAATAATTCCAAATTTTAATAAGTGCAACCCTTGGATTTTTCATTTAAATAAACTTTTTATTATGGAAGAAAAAAGAAAAAAAGACAGACATCAAGGACTGCCAATGGATACAGAAGTTACACACACTGGGCCTATTGAGTAAAAGTTTCTTGCCTGATAGCACAACAGATATTATTCGCACCTACTCAAGGCATAAACTCAATCTGCTCAATCAGTCTGCAAATTGTATTAAGCGAATGCAAAAATATCTTCGCCTGATGAATATGCGCTTAGAAGTGGTAGTAAGAGATATTGTAGGCGAAACAGGATCAAAAAATTATTTCCGAATTTATCTCAGGAACAAAAGATGGGAAAAAATTAGCCCAAAACAGACATTATAATTGTAAAAAAACAGAAACCGAAATTGCCAAAGCATTGCAATACAATGGCAGAGAAGATTATTACTTTGCTTTACAACAAGAGTGGCAAACCTACCAGCACATTCAACAACAAATCAATCAAACCGATGCCAAAATAGCTTCACTTTTAAAAGATATAATAGACAAAGACGACAACAAAAAACAACACATAGCACCAGCTAAACCTTTTAAACGCAAGAACAAAAACAGCAATCAAAATCTCAATTTCAACCAAGTGTCTTACCAATATTTTGAAGGGGTGGATTTAATGGCGATAGAGGGTGTAAATGAATCTACTGTAATGACTTTGATAAGTGAAGTTGGATTAGAAGGCATTAAAAAATTTGAAACAGCAAAACAGTTTACCTCCTGGCTTCGACTTGCACCAAACAATAAAATAAGCGGTGGCAAAGTTTTATCGCATCATTTACCCAAAGGAAGCAGCAGGCTCAAATTAGCTTTGCGCAATGCCGCCAATGCCATTGGAAATCTCAAAGAAGGGCATCTTGCAGATTTTTTAAGAGAATAAATTACAATAAAGGAAGAGCTACTGCCGTTAGTGCTTTAGCCAGAAAGTTAGCTGTAATTATCTGGAATATGATTATTAAAGGCACTTCATACCTCCCGCCAGAACAATACCTCTGTCTTGACGAAAAAAGAAAACTTGGTCTAGTAAAAAGAATAAGAAAACAAATTGCTAAATTTGACCTGACTAATTCAGATTTAGGATTTGTATCTAATTGATTTGTAGTGTGGAAATTTGACGTTAGTCAGAAGCATAAAGACAAACGACACAGATGAAAAGACCATTTAACATATTCCCGAGTATAGGATATAGAAATAGCCAATTTCAAATTGTTTCATCGGTTGACAATTTGAAAATTGACATTTACGACCAAGACAAAGTAGTTAAGTATTTTGAAGCTAATTCTAAAAATCCCACTTTACTGACAAGTCTTCGTACAACAGGCAAATTGATTGCAAAATGCAATTTTAACAATATCGTTTTTCAGCAAGAATTGAAATAAAAGAAGCCTTTAGGCTTGGTTCAAGTGAATTTAAAAAGGCTTTTGTTTTTGACGACACAGAATATTCCTTCTTTCTGATGAAGGACAGATTATTGCTTTATGATGAGAAAAAGAAAATATTACTGACTGAGAACCATTATAGTCCAACAGAAATTTATAAAATCAACGGAACGAATTTTCTATTTGTAACCAGAGTAGGAAACTCTGCAAGCGGGATTATTAACCTTGGAGTTTACAACACGGAAAATTTCTCAATGGTCGGAGAATTATTAAATGATTATCGTGAAATTAAGATACTAGCCGACAACAACAAAGCTTGGCTTTATAACATAAAATCCAAAACAATTCATTGTTACGAATTAGCACACCAAACCAATAAATACTTAACCGAGTTAAAATCATTTGAAAATTTTAATGATTACTTTTTAGATGATGCCAACCTAAATATTTATATCAATCATAATGAAGTATTGAAAATTTCAAGCTTGAACAATCTTCATAAGTACTTCGAAATACCAAAAAATGAAAATAACGCAATAGACAAATTAGGTAATGTATTCACACTTGAAAACAAGACCCTTAAATGTACAAGTTTACATACAACTTACTCTGAAACGGTCAATCCTGATTTTGAAGTTAATTTGGAAACCGATAATTTCATTCATATAGGCAAGCATCTAAAGAGTGAAGGCGAATTAACCGACCTAATTAGAAAAGCAGAAGAAATTAGAGAAGAAGTGATTTCTTCACTTCCAGATGCTAAAACATATCATTATCACGCACTTTCTGAATCCCAAAAAATATCAGAAATATATACAACCCACAAAATTTATCCGACTAAAAATGGCGTTTTTATTATTCAAAAGAGAATAAAAAGAGATTTTAATGGAGTCACTCTAAGAAAGTGCCAAGCCACCTGGACTGCTACACCATACAAAATAGAAAATACGGAAATAACCCTTCTGCTTTTCAATTCGGAGAAAGTAGATATTTTAATCGACAAAGCTCCTAACCTGACAGTTTACGAATATCTAAAAGATATGCTTGTCGTAAGTCATCAAAGCACTAAATTCTATTTTCAGGAAGGAATAAAGTTACGCTCAACAATGAAGATTCGATAGAACTCTTCACCACAAACGAAATAGCCTACTTTTTAATTAAATCCAAAGAAAGGTATTCACTTTACCGTTCGACCAATCCAAATAATTCCATTTTAGAGCAAATAGAAATTCTAAATCCTGACCTATTCAAAAAACATCAAATCATATGGTATCGTGGTAAAGAAAAAAATATATCCAACACAAAATATTTGAATGCCTTCGATTTGAAAAATTGCACAAGAATACTTATCGATGAGCAAAAGGTGCAACACTCACTTTTTAAAGACGCTTTGGACTTTAAGTTTTTTGAGAAGTATGCTTTATCGTCTAATCAAATAGTTTTTAACCCAGCAACTCTTGAAATAAAAGATGCATTTATTGGCAACATTGAATCTCATTCTAAGCAACTGAACAAAATTGTATCGCATCGAACTAACAAAATCTACCTTTCCAAGTTTAATCCTCAAATTGCAAAGTATGAGGTATGCGAAATATCAATTGATGATAACAAATACAGGGAATCATATCTTTCCCCAAACGGTCAATTTTTGGTTCTTCAAGATGAAAGCAATAAATATTCCTTTTATGATATCGAAAAAGGTGAAACTATAAACTTCATTTCCGGCAACTTTTTAGCGTTTAGAAATGACGGTAGTCTTATAGTAGAGCAAGATGGTACAAAAGCAGTAAAAATAATTGACCCAAAAACATTTCAAGACATTACGCCCGCTAACTATCATCATTATAGATTTATGAGTCCAGATGGAAAACTTTATGCACAAGTGTCATCCAAAGTAAGGTATTTCCATAAACTAAATGGTAAAGAAATAAAGGCAGTTGAAGTTGCTAGAATTAGACAAGACTTAGACGAGCCGAGTATTTTCCTTAAAGAAGATGAAAGAGAAAAAGCAAAGATTAAGGTGTCGGAGAATAGAAAAGATTTTTACGATTCATTTAAAAATCAATTTGAAGAAATAGGGATTGAAGATTACAACAAAATCACATCACAATCAGTGGTTAAAGTAGATAAATTCACTGAAATTGGCATAACAGGCACAAATATTATTACAGAAGTTCACTTTCCAGACGATTTAGCTTTCTACAATTATTCAGCTTTCAGTTACGACAACAACTATTTTGGATATGTTGGCAAGCCATCGTCAAATGGACTAATCCATTTATTTAAAATTGATTTTGACGAAGTAAATTCAAAACTTTTGGTGTCTGACACATATTTGAGCAGATATCCACGTTACGCATCTTGGGTCTGTGGATTTTCCAAAACAGGTTATTTCGCAACTTATGATAGCACACCAAACACATACATCCTTTTTGTTGATGATAGCCTTTTTGACAGCAAAACAACAGAAGTTGAGTTGAGACAAAATATTTATAAATCAAAAACAAACATTTATCACACTTACAATAAGTGGAATGAAATAAAGGGAAAAAATTTTCTTTGTTTCAGTCCGACAGGTGATTATTTAGCATTATCTGAACAAGGTTATGAACCTTTGACTTTAGGGGGGTATGGACATCAAGAATCTAATGTTGTTCATATTGCTAAAACAGAATCAGGTGCTATCATAGATTCATTTACAGGACATGGCGATAAGATAAAGGATGACACTCGCAAAAAAGTAACGTTTGTAGCATTTTCCGATGACGAAAGTAGAATTATGACACTTAGCTCTGACGGTGTAGTAATTATAAGGGACATCAACATAAGTGATTATGAACAGAATGACAGAATGCCAGCTGCCAACAAGCGTTTGGCGGCAATGGCGGGTGACGTGGTTAATTGAACATTCTACCTCGCATCAGCTTTTGTGGTGTATTGACAGTTTTGTGCTCCGAAATCCGCCACTGCGCCAAGCGCCAAACCGTTATAGCCAATGGTAGGACGACCGTTCTAACCAAGACAGCCGACCTGAATTTAGCCTTCAAAACATTAGCAAACCATAATTTAAGCCGACACTCATTGCCGACCCTTCTGTATTTTTTATTTTACTCACAAATTATTTATTTTTTAAAGGTGTTCGTGAATGCGAATAGCATTTCCCCACCGCACATTTTTTTTAATTCAATTTTATTGCCTCCGCATCAAGTGGCACATTTGGTTTTGCCCCGAAACACGAAGCCAACGCTTCGCAAAACCAAAAGAGCCACTTTTTTTCCTACGCACAGAAAGAAGAAACAACAAATCAAAACTTTTTTTGAAATTTATTTGTCGATTAAAAAAGAATGTTTACTTTTGTGAGTGAATACTAACTAACATTAAAAAGAAAGTATGCAACAATTTACAGACAGACAAATAGAAATAATGGAAGCGGCTACCAACCGTATTTCAAAATATGGTATTCAGAATTTGACAATCAAAACTTTGGCGGAAGATATAGGTTTATCAGAACCAGCATTGTACCGACATTTTAAAAGTAAAAATGAAATACTATTGAGCCTATTAGAGTATTTTAAAACAGAAATGAAAACTCGTATTCAGTCTATTTCTTTTAAACCTACTGACACTACAGCTGACGAATTAAGAGCAATTTTTAATTCTCAATTACAAACTTTTACAAACAAACCTGCAATTGTGAGTGTCATCTTTGCAGAAAGCATTTTCCATTTTGATGAAAGTTTGAGCAATAAAGTAGCTGAAATTATGGATATGATGCAGGATTATGTGAAGACAAACATTACAAAAGGGCAGGAAAAAGGACAATACAATAAACTAATTGGAAGTTCTACACTTACAACCATCGTAATAGGCGGAATGAGAATGACAGTATTAAAATGGAAGCTATCAGGACATAAATCAAACCTTGTTAAAGACGGACAAACTGTCTTAGACGGGATTTTAAAAATGATTGAAAAATAGATATATGAACACACAAAAGAAATTTACCCCATTTCACAGACTATTGCACTGGATAATGGCAATTGCGATGCCCATTTTATTCATTACAGGTTTCTTGAGAATGTATTGGATGAATAAAAATAACATCGTTGCTGTTATTGAAAGCAAAACATCGGAAATTCCAAAAGAACAAATGACAGACATTGCCAAGGCAATTAGAGAACCTATGTGGCAATGGCACGAACTTTTTGCTCACGTAATGATTTTTGCTTTTTTAGCTCGAATTATTTATATGCTTGTAAAAGGCATTCGTTTCCCCAACCCTTTCAAGAGTAAACAACCACTGAAAGAACGCTTACAGGGTTTTACTTATATTTATTTATATCTTTTTGTTTTCATTTCAGCATTTACTGGTATTTGCATAGAAAAAGATTTGCTTTCTACTTATCACGAGCAAATTGAAGCCGTCCATAAATGGGGAATTTATTGGTTTCCTATTTTCATTTTACTGCATTTAGTAGGAATTGTATTAGCTGAATTGTCAAACAAAAAAGGCATTACTTCTAAAATGATTGGAGGAGATTAAACCAAATTAAATATAAACAAGAATAAAAAAATTTACCTTAATATGTTAGTGAATACTCGCAAACTTATTTTCTTTTCGATAGTGATTATCGGATGGAATACGGTTCGAGCTCAAGAAGTTTGGACACTGAAACAATGTATTGATACAGCAAAAGTGCATAACAAAACATTGCAAATTAATCGCAACAACATTTCCATTAGTGAGCAGAGAATAAAAGAAGCACAAGCTAACCTTATTCCAAAAATCACGGCAAATACCGATTATAAATATTTTACGGAATTGCCTACGCAATTAATGCCGATGAATGCACTCAATCCGCAAGCACCCGAAGGACAGTTTAGAGATTTACAGTTTGGCGTTCCGCATAATATCAACGCAAATATTCAATTGGCAATGCCACTTTATAATCCACAGGTTTACGGAGCAATTCAAAATACAAAAATTGCAAATGAACTCACTCAATTGCAATATCAAAAATCGGAAGAACAGGTTTTGTATGATATTACAACTTTGTATTACAATGCTCAAATATTGAAGCACCAATTGGAGTTTTTAGAAACTAATTTAGAGAACACAAACAAACTATTAAAAAATATACAATTGCTAAAAGAACAACTTTTGGCAAAGGGTACAGATGTAAATAAAGTGCAATTACAAGCCGAACAATTAGCTACTCAAAAAGAAAATGTGAATAACAAATACATTTCTATTCTGAATGCTCTGAAACTCAAGATGGGCATTGCTTTAGAAACCAACATTAGCGTTGAAAGCGCTATTTCTTTTCAAACAACATTGGAATACACTTCAAAGACAACATTGGATATTCAACTCATTCAAACGCAAAATAGATTTTTAAATGCTGAATTAAGTACGCTGAATAAATCTCGCTTTTTGCCTTCCTTAAACTTGATTGCTTCCTACGGAACAACTGGTTTCGGTTATGATAAAACACCTAACGATTTCTTGAAATTCTACCCTATCAGCTTTGCAGGAGTACAGCTTTCTTATCCTCTTTTCAATGGAGCGGTTACGCTACGAAAAATCAACCAAAAGAAATTAGAAATCAACAATAATGAATTGCAAGTTCAACTGATGAACGATAAAAATAAAATGGAAATTGAAAATAGCACAAGACAAAAGAATGTAGCTCAACAAACGGTCTTGAACACCGAAAAGCAAATCGCTTTAGCTCAAACCATTTATGATCAAACTATCATTCAGCAAAAACAAGGAACAGCAAGCCTAACCGATGTTTTATTAGCAGACAACGCATTGCGTGAAGCACAGCAAAATTATTTATCAGCAATAATAGATTATTTGAAAGCTGATTTAGAACTTAAAAAAGTAACGGGGTCAATTGGCAATTAAGAATTAAAAATTAAGAATTAAAAATTAAGAATTAAAAATTAAGAATTAAAAATCAAGGATATAATGAAAAAGATAATTTGGATAATAGCTGGAGTTGCTGTAGTTGGTATGATGATGTTCAAACTTTTAAGCAACAAAAAAACCACCGAAAACAGAGTATATCAATACGATAAGGAAAAGCCAATTTCGGTAAGTATTGATACCATTCGACTACAAAACATTGTTGATGCAGGCAACTACACAGGGACTTTTGAACCAAATAAGGAAACAAAAATCAGTGCGGATATTCAGGGAAAAATCAACGCGGTATTGGTAGATGTTGGCGATATAGTTCAAAAAGGGCAAACGCTTATCCAATTGGATAACTCATTGTTAAAATTGCAATTACAAACTGTAGAAGTGCAAATTGAAGGATTGGAAGATGATGTAAAAAGATATACAATTTTAACTGAAGCTGACGCAGTACAAGGCGTGCAATTGGAAAAATCAAAATTAGGTTTGAAATCTGCAAAAATTCAACGAGCAACGTTGTTAGAGCAAATTAGCAAAACAAGTATTAAAGCACCTTTCAACGGCATTGTAACGGCTAAACTCAACGAAGAAGGCGGTTTTGCTGCACCGGGGATTCCTTTGCTACAAATTACAGACATCAATACCTTGCGTTTTACGGTAAATGTTCCTGAAAAAGATTTGGTACAGTTCCAAACTAACAAAACTTACAACATTACTTCGGATGTTTATCCTGAAATTCCGCTTTTTGGAAAAATAATAATGACAGGAAGTAAAGCGAATATGGGCAATAGTTTTCCGGTTCAATTTCAAGTTGAAAATACCAAACAATTATCTATAAAATCAGGAATGTTTGGAAAAGTAAACCTTTCTTCTACTTCGCAAGAACAAGGCATACTCATTCCGTCATCTGCCATTATTGAAGTAGATGGAGTGGCAAAAGTTTATATCGTAAAAAATGGAAAAGCGGTTTTACAAACTATAACAACCTCTAAGAATATCGGAAACAAAACGCTTATTTCAAGTGGTTTAAAAGAGAACGACATCATTGTTACGAATGGGTTTATTAATCTGTTTGAAAATGCGAATGTTTTAATTAAAATTAAAAATTACGAATTACGAATTACGAATTAAAAATCAAGAATATGAAAGAGAATATTGTACAACAAAAGAGTTTTGCTTTTGCAATTCGTATTGTTGAATTGTATAAATACTTGCAATCAGAAAAGAAAGAATTTGTCTTGTCAAAACAAGTTCTACGCTCGGGTACGAGCATAGGAGCAAACATTGAAGAATCTATTGGAGGAGCTTCTGAAAAGGATTTCTTACATAAGTTAACCATCTCTTACAAAGAAGCAAGAGAAACAATTTACTGGTTGAAATTGCTACATGCTACTCAATATATTTCCGAAAAGGAATTCAACTCGCTTCACAATGATGCAGAAGAAATATGTAAAATATTAGCGAAAATTCAAATCACTTTGAAATCTCGTAATTCGTAATTATTAATTCGTAATTGAACAAAATGAACATTACAGAAATATCAATTAAACGCCCATCGCTGATTATCGTACTTTTCAGCGTATTTGCTCTATTGGGAATTATCGGGGTTAAAAATTTGAGTTATGAATTAATGCCCGATTTTAACCAACCAGTAGTGGTCATAAAAACAGTTTATCCCGGTGCCGAACCGAACGAAGTTGAAACCTCTGTTTCTCGAAAAATTGAAGATGCACTTTCTAACTTGGAGGGTGTAGATTATTTGGTAACGAAATCTTTACCGAATGCTTCCATCATTATTGCCAATCTGAAATATGGAACAGATTTGGACAAAACAATGCAGGATGCACAACGCTACATTGACAATATCAAAAAGGATTTACCAAAAGACATTCAAAATCCTGTAATGAGTAAGGTTTCACCTAACGATTTGCCTATTATGTCGGTAAGTGCAACCAGCGATTTAAACCCGACTGAATTTTATCAAAAAATGAAGGACGATTATCTTCCTCAAATTCAGAAATTAAAAGGAGTAGCGGAAATTACTGTCTTGGGTGGAGAAGAACGAGAAATTCAGGTAAACGTGGACAAAGATAAATTGAAACTCTATAAAATTTCTTTGTATCAAGTAGTCGAAGCCATTAACCGCTCGGGAATTGATTTGCCTGCCGGGAAAGTTCAGACCGACCAAGAAAATAGTTCAGTACGTTTGGTAGGTAAATTCAATGACCTTAGTAGTATTCAAAATGTGCAAGTTGCAATGCCAATGCCCGGTAGTCCTGTTTATGTGAAAGACATTGCAGAAGTGGTGGACGGCATTAAAGAGACAAGTTCTATTAGTAGATACAACGGTAAAAATGGAATTGGGCTTTTGATAAAAAAACAAAGTGATGGTAATGCCGTTGATGTTTCTAAATTAATCAAAGAGCAGTTTCAAACTATTGAAAAGCACAATGCTTCCAATAATGTGAAATTTGTAATTACAGATGACAGTACAGATAATACTATTGCAGCAGTAAATTCCGTTGTTTTCGATTTAATTCTTGCAGTTATTTTAGTTTCTATTGTAATGCTTTTGTTTTTAAGAAGCTATCGAAATTCATTGATTGTTGCTGTTGCCATTCCTACTTCGCTCATTACCGCTTTTGGAACAATGTGGTTGTTGGGTTATACGCTTAATTTGATGACACTTCTTGCGATGTCTTTGGTAATTGGTGTTTTGGTAGATGATGCCACAGTGGTTTTAGAGAATATTCAACGCCATTTGGATATGGGAAAAGACAAACGAAAAGCCGCAATGGATGGGCGTATGGAAATTGGTTTTTCTGCTTTGTCAATCACTTTGGTAGATGTGGTGGTTTTTGTTCCTATCTTATTTCTACAGGTTTTTGTGGCAGATATGTTGAAGCAGTTTTCGGTTGTAATTATTGTAACGGTATTGACAAGTTTGTTAGTCGGGTTTACACTTACACCTTGGCTAGCCTCTCGAATTGGAGAAAAAGAAAACCTACAACCAAGCAATTTCTTTAACCGGTTTTTACTTTGGTTTGAACATCAGTTGGATAAATTTATCACTTGGTATGGCGGTAAATTAGATTGGGTTTTAAAGCATAAACTCATTTTTACAGGCTTTGTGATTTTCTTTTATTGGAACAGCAGTAATGATGAAACAAGGAATTATCGGTAAAGAACTCATTGCAACTGGCGACCAAGGCAAATTCCTCTTAGGATTAGAATTTGATAAAAATACTTCCATTCAACAAAATAATTTGATTTCAGAAAAGATTGAAACCTACATATTGCAACAACCCGAAGTAGCAACTTTGTTTAGTAATGTTGGCGGACCAAGTACAGGTATTGGAAGTTTGGGTGTTGGCTCTGCAAATAAATCGGAGTTTACTATTCAATTAAAACCAAAAAAGGAAACTAATAATCTTTCTACTGAAAAATTTATGACTGATTTGCGAGAGGATTTACAAACAAAATTCTCTGGTATTAATTATTCCATTAGTGGATTAGGTTTAATTCCAAAAACAGCACCCATCGAAATTACATTGAGTGGTTCAGAGTTAAATCGGGTAATGCAAACGGCACAAAATTTAAAAATGGTTATTGAAAAAATACCCGGAGCAGATAATGTTCGTTTATCTGTTGAGGCAGGAAGTCCGGAGCTAAAAGTAATTCCAGATAGAGATAAAATGCAACGTTTAGGACTGAACACTGCTTACGTTGGAATGAATTTGCGTACTGCTTTTTCTGGAAATGACGATGCTTCGTTAACTGAAAATGGAACAGAATATCCTGTGCGAATTTGGTTAGATAAGTTCAGTCGTCAAAATTATGATGATATCAATAACTTGAATATTGTCAATCCTATGGGAATACCCATTGAAGTATCGCAATTTGCTTCTATCGAAAAAGACAATTCACCCTCTTTATTAGAACGAAAAGACCGACAGCCAGCCGTTACCTTAACTGCCGATGCTTTGGGGCGTCCATCGGGAACAGTTGCCGATGAAGTGGTAGCTTATGTGAAAAATAATCCTTTACCAAACGGTATTGAAATGACTTGGGGAAGCGACATTAAAAGGCAAAACGACAGTTTCGGTGCATTGGGTTCTGTGCTGATTATTTCATTCATTTTGATTTACCTCATTATGGTTGCTTTATATGATAGTTACATCTATCCATTTGTAGCTTTATTTGCTATTCCGGTTGCAGCCATTGGAGCTTTTTAGCCTTGAACTTATCGTTAAGTCATTTAAGTTTATTTGCTTTATTAGGTTTGATTATGTTAGTGGGATTAGGAACCAAAAACTCAATTTTAATTGTTGATTTTACTAATCAATTAAAAGCCGAAGGGAAACCCTATCGTCAAGCCATTATCGAAGCAAGCAAAGGCAGAATGCGGCCAATTTTAATGACAACTTTATCAATGGCAATTGGAATGTTACCCATTGCATTAGCCACAGGAACATCAGCAGAATGGAAAAATGGCTTGGCTTGGGTAATTATTGGAGGCTTACTTTCTTCATTAATATTGACTGTATTCTTAGTGCCAATGGTGTATTACGGAGTGGATAGAGTGAAGGAGAAATTAAAAATTAAGAATTAAGAATTTAAAATTACGAACTACGAATTAAAAGTTATGAATTAAGAATATGAGAGTAGTATTTTTTGTTGTTATGTCAGTGTTTGTTTTAAGTGTTTTTGCTCAGGCTAAAGCAGAAGAATATAGTTTGACAATAGAAGTTGAAAGTTTACGTAATTCAAAAGGCATTTTACAAGTAGCTTTATATAACAAAGACGGCTCAATACCAGATGAGTATTACAAAAATTATTTTAAAATAGAAACTGCCCAAATTACAAATGGTAAAAGTAAAATCATATTTAAAAACCTACCAAAAGGGAAATATGCGGTAAACATTTTACACGATGAAAACAATAACGGCAAGATTGACAAAGGTTTAATTTTCCCAAAAGAAGGAATTGGCTTTTCTAATTATTCATCTATCGGTTTAACCAACCGCCCAAATTTTAAAAAAGCAAGTTTTGATTTATTTCAAGACAAAGAAATTAAAGTAAAAGTGATTTATATGTAACCAATATGGAGAAGGTAGACTCTCTTCAAAAACCAAAAAGAGATTGCTTTATTCAAACAATCTCTTTTATCTCCGTACTTTCAAAGTCTCCCGCATTTCAGGGGACTTTGAAATAATAAAAAAACATTGAAGAGTTAATACGTTTTTTATGAAAATAGAACACAGCTAATTTCACCTCAGGTCGCACAGCCCCTGACAGTGTGATTTAATACAAGCAATTAATTTTAATACAGCCTAATTTGCTGCTATTGCCTCCTTAAATCATTTTTCTATTTACTTTTGAACTAATGAATAGATTTAATTCCGATAGTTATCGGAAAGACTGAAATTACAAGCAACCCTGAAAATGAACACAGATGCAATACAATAAATAAAAATGAAACGACTTTTACTTATTCTCGGACTTTTCATTTCATCAAGTGGAATGGCACAACTAACGGGCCTTACCTTGACAGGAAATCCCGAAAGTTTAAATGGCGCTACTTGGACTTATCAGCAGACTATTAATGTTACGTCTTACGACCTTACCGGGATTTTGTTTAAGCCTGTGGGCTCTGGTGTTTTTCCTGCTGTTATCATTAATCATGGTACGGGGGGGAATGTGAACGGATACAGTAAAAATGTAGCCAAGAAAATGGTTCAATGGAATTACACTTGCATAGCTGTTAATTTATGTCATTCTGCCGGTGCACCTATCGGTTCACCTGGCGATTCAAGCTTGATAAATTTTGGTGCCAGCACCAATAACTATCTCCGTGACATGAAATGCTGGGATATTCTGGCATCATTAAATTATGTGGATACGAATTGTATTATGGCATTTGGACATAGCAGAGGTGCATACCTTACAACAGGTTTAGTTGCCACATACCCTGATAAATTCAGAGCGGCTGGACATACAGCAGGAGGCGTTTCTCCCCAATTGGGGTTTTCTGCACCCACTACAATGCTTGCAGCTCAGATAAGCTGCCCGTATATTATACATCATGGCGATGCAGATAACACAGTTCCAATAGAGATGGATAGTTTGCTCAACAGCGTATTTAATTCGACAGGAATTCCGCATCAATTTTATCAATACAGTGGATATACCCACAGTTCAATCAGTATGGATAGTCTAATGTTTGCCAGAACCCAACAATGGTTTGCATTGCACGGTTGTGCAAACACAACATCAATTAATCAACAGATATCTTCTGAAATGATTTCCATATTCCCTAATCCGACATCTGATTTTATCCAATTCAAAACTGAAAAAGAATTGATGTAAGTTTGTTTGATGTGAGCGGAAAATTATTGTTATCTAAAATAGTTATGCCCAATGAACAAATAAATGTTTCACAATTGAACAATGGTATTTATTTTATTACAATCAATCTATATCGAAAAATGTTCCATCATAAAATTATCATTCAAAAATGAGGTTATTTTTAACCCTGATAAGTTTGTTTGTTGTTTTAGATACACAAGCTCAATTTATTGGCCATAATGGCGTGTATTTTTTAGGTACAGCCAATATGCCGATTAGCACAACAAGTTTTAATGACCCCAATATTAGCGGTGTTGTAGTGCGTTTTAGATGGAATGATTTGGAGCCTAGTCCGGGCAATTTCAATTGGGCATTCATTGATGGAGAAATCGCAAAAGCAGTTACTTACAATAAAAAAATATCTCTTCAACCCTTAGGAATACCCAACTGGCTTGGCAGTATCGGAGCACAGCAGTATTATACTATTCAAGACAATCCATCGAGTCCTAATTTTGGACAAATAACAACAGGAGTTATTCCATGGGACAGTGTTTATGTAAGCAGATTCAAAATCTTTTTGCAAAACCTTGCTATAAAATATGCGGGCAATCCTGTGGTAACGTATGTGAATGTGATCGGTGTTAATTTTTCTAGAAACTTACCTGACACAGTTCTAACCGATACCGTAACCATAACTAAACAAGCATTTTGGTCTGTATATAATTATAATGCTGACAGCTTAGGTGCATTAATAAATGAAATGACTGACTACTATATGAGTGTGTTCCCTTCCACCCCACTATGGTGTTCTGTTGATTATGTTACTTTTCAGCCTAATGCAAGTGGACAAGCCAGAAATTATTTGGCTTCAATATATTGCAATTATGGTATCATAAACTACCCGGACAGGTTTGGTTTATTTAGAGAAGATGTCTCAGGCTGCAACCCCAATTTGTCCAATATAGCAAATACATCTCATTGGTATCTCATGCAACAAAATCACTGTAGAACCGGAGCACAAATGCTTTGGAGTGTTCAGGATGGGCCATCACGAATGAATCAATGTGGAATATTACCAAATACTAAAGCGATGGTTTTAGATTCTGCGGTAAATAACGGATTAGCATTAGGAATGCGCTATTTGGAAATTTATGGAAGTGACATAACAGATACTTCACTTGCTTCAACTATCCAACAAGCAAACAATGACCTTATTGCAAAAGGGTTATTGTGTAATTCTTCTACGGGTTTAAATGAGCCTATTTCTGAAAATACATTTTCTATTTACCCGAATCCAGCAAGAGAATACTTAACAATTAATTTTGACCCGAATCAAAAAACTCAAATACAAATTTTTAATTCAATGGGAATGTTGTTCAAAGAATTTTCTGTAACAACATCTACTCAATTAGATATTTCTGATTTGCCAAACGGCTTATTTTTTGTACGACTCAAAAACTATTCTCAACCGATAAAAAAGTTTATGAAACAGTAATATGAAAACCCTACAGAACCTTGACTAGAATTGAGCAGCTGGTAACACGGGTTCCTATGTAAAGCCCTCCACTCAGGAAACTAGCTAAATTTTCTTTTGAAGAGGAAAGTAACTTTGAATTTTGCCTTCCTTTTACCCCCTCAAAATCTACACAACTTTATATCTGGTCACTCTGAAGAAATTCCAACATTCCAAGCTTTCCAACATTCCAAGCTTTCCAACATTGCAACTCTCAAAACTCCTACCACATTTTCAAATTATCTAATTATCTAATTTCCTTACAATCTAATATCACTTCACCTTCAATAGTTTTCTCGTACTCACATTTTCACCTGATACAACAGTCAGAAAATAAATTCCGGGATTTAATTTCTCTGTATTGATTGTTGTTTGAGAGTTGGTTTTTGTTTTGTAAATAGTATTGCCCAATACATCAGTCAAAATTAGTTGTGTTTGATTAATGTCTCCTGAAATATTTATCTGACTAATGAAAGGATTAGGATATATCATCAGATTGTCTGCACTAATACTATTCAATGAGGTTGTTGGAAATGCATATTTAGCAAAGTAACCATCGCGCGAGCCGGCACTTACCAATGTGTTTATAGCCGGTGCAGGATTAAAGTCAACAACCTGCTCAAAGCCACCGCATAAAAACACTTCGTCAATGCCGTTACAGGTCATGTTGCGGCAAAACTCAAAGGCAGGACTGCCACAACCAAAAGCTGAAAGATAATTTCCCATAGAGTCATAATGTGCAAGATACATATCAGCAAAGCCATTACTATTTAGTGATGCAACAGTAACATCAGGGTCAAAGTCGGCAGTATTAAAAAAATAACCACTCACCAAAATTGAGCTATTTGAAAGTTCGGCAATGGTATAACAAATATCAGCACCATTGCCACCTATTCTTTTAGCAAAATCATAACTGCCACCATTCGTATATTTTGCAAAATATCCGTCAAAGCTACCTTGTGCCATCAATGCCATTGTATCAGCATCAGGATCAAAATCTGCAATGCTTGAAAACTGTCCACACGTCAGAATATCTCCGTTATGATCAACTTTCAATCCAAACGGATAAGCATTCTCTATTGGAAAAGACCAATAGTAGTTTCCCATGTTACTAAATGAAGCAGTGAATGCTGCAAGTCCGTCAGCAAAGAGTGTATCGGGACTCACTGAGACATAATCAAAAATCAATGTGTCTTCAAACGTACCTGTAAGATATGTTTTGCCGTTGATGCCTGCTGTAATGTTATAGGAATGATCTTCTCCGGAACCTTTAAGCGTATTGAGCCAAAACAAATTTCCATTCGGATTAAATTTTCCAAAAACTACATCTGCATTTCCACTTCCATAAATTGGAGTAACAGTCAATCCATCATCAACAAAAGAAGAATCAGTAAATGAGCCTGCAAACAAAACCAAATAATCTTTGTAGTCAATTCGGTAAACATCATCGTTCAATACACCACCAACACCTCTCACCCATTGCAACAATCCTGTTGAATCATACTTTGCAATAAAACCATCTTGCTGACCTCTGTTTGTAGCCATCACAGCAATTCCCTTAGGATTAAAATTTGTATTGGTGTTAAACACACCACATAAATAAATGTTGCCATACTCATCAACAGCAGGGTCTGAGTAATTAAACTCCTCTCCTGCTCCACCTACATTAATTGCCCATATAAAATTACCTGCACTATCATATCTAGCAAGAAAAATGTCATTACCACCATTGCTTGTTAAAGAATAATTGCTTGTGCTCGGATCAAAATCTGCAGTTCCTGAAAAATAACCTGACACAATAATATTTCCTGTGCTATCTAATGCAATCCCCATTGCATTCTCGAATTGTGTTCCTCCTACACGTTTGGCAAACTTATATTGCTGCGCCTCAATATCAGAAGCAAACAGACAACTTAAAATGAATAAAATAAAAAAATTCAGGCATTTTTGCTGTTGCATAACAGTTACTTTTGTTTTATCAGGTAAAGATATGTAATCAGCCAATCGTTGTCTGACTTTCAAAGCATATTTTTGCATAAACTATGGATCATTCAACAAAAACTTTTGCACTATCAAACGGACTACAGATAGTTCTTACAACTTTAAGTAACACAGAAGTCTCGCATTGTGCATTACTCATAAAAGCCGGAACAAGAAATGAGCAAATACAACAAGAAGGATTAGCGCATTTCATAGAGCACATGCTGTTCAAGGGAACACGAAAGCGTAAATCGTTTCATATCCTAAATCGTCTTGAAGTCGTAGGTGGTGAGCTAAATGCATTCACCAGCAAGGAAGAGACATGTATTCATGCATCAGTTACCACACCTCATCTTGAACGTGCACTTGAACTTATTAGTGATATCACCTTTAATTCTGTTTTCAATTTAAAAGAAATAGAAAAAGAAAAGGAAGTTGTTTGTGATGAAATAAGGTCTTATCTCGACAATCCGGGAGAGCAGATTTTTGATGACTTTGAAGGAATAGTATTTAAAAAAAATCCATTGGGAAATCCAATATTAGGTACAGAACAATCAGTAAAAAGTTTTAAGCAGAAAGACCTGATTGCGTTTACACGAAAGTTCTACATTCCATCCAACATGGTGCTATCAATTGCCACATCATTAAATGCAGAAAAAGTAATCAGGCAATTAGAACATCATTTCGGCAAGTACAGACTTGCCAAAGTGGGCGAAAGACCAAAACCATTTAAAAAATACACTGCTGAAAAGTCATCTGTTAAAAAACACAGTGCACAATGTCATTTTATTATGGGGACATTAGCACCTTCACTCTATCAGGCAGACAGAATGACTGTTGCCTTGTTGAATAATATTCTTGGTGGGCCGGGTATGAACTCAAAACTCTACTTAGGTGTTCGTGAAAAATACGGTTATACTTATGCCATTGAATCAGGTTTTAACTCCTATACAGACACAGGTATGTTTCATGTCTATCTGGCTACCGATAAAAAATTCCTGAATAAAAGTATTGACCTTGCCGTGGTGGAAATGAAAAAACTTACTGATAATAAAATAGGATCATTACAACTTAGTCAATACAAACAGCAACTAAAAGGTCAACTAGCTTTGGCAAAAGAAAACAAGTCGAATGTGGTTATTTCTAATGCCCGCAGTTTATTAAACTTTAAGAAAGTATTTACCTTAGAAGATACATATAAGAAAATTGAGGCAGTAACTTCTTCTCAGTTAACAGAAGCTGCAGCAAAATATCTGAATGCAAAATCGCGCAGCTACAGCAGTCTGCTTTATGAAAGCGTTGGTCATGAACAATAAAACTGATTCATTTTTAACACGTATTGTTGATGAACTTATTGCCACAGTTGATGGAAATAATTTTGCAGACTATACTGTTGTATTTCCTACCAGAAGAGCTGCATTGCTTTTTAAATTGCAACTCGCAAAAAAATTAAACAAAGCTGTTTTATTGCCTTCAGTTTTATCTATTAGCGATTTTGTTGAACATTACATGCCACTGCGAGTTGCTGAAAAGAAAGAAGTTCTTCTTGATTTATTTGCTGTTTACAAGCCATTTTTCCCTGATTATGACTTTACTTCCTTTGCACCTTGGGGTGAAATGATTCTTGGAGATTTTGAAGAAATCAATCTTTACTTAGTTAATTACAAAGACCTGTTTGCTGACCTGACATCATATCATGAAATAGAATCGGTTTTTCAGGATGATGATGAATTTAGAGAACAATTAAAACAGTTTTTTGAATTGTTCAACGCAGTTAAATCTTCTACTTTAAAACAAAACTTTTTATATGCCTGGCAGGCATTGCCGAAGTTGTATGAAAAACTGAATGAGGTTTTATATAAGAACAATAAGACTACAGCCGGCAAAGCAATGCAACAATTAGCATTGTCGCCTGAAACATATTTAAAAAATCTGGATTGCAGTAAGACTATTATTGCCGGATTTTATGCACTGGCACCTGCAGAGCAAAAATTATTTGAATACATCTTAAATGGAAAAGGAAAAATATTCTGGGATGCCGATGAGTATTACACAAAAAATACAACTCAGGAAGCCGGGCTTTTCTTCAGAAAAAATTTTCTAACTCAGAATAGTTTTAAATGGCAAGAAACCTATTTCAAAGATATACCTAAGAACATTAATGTAACAGGAGTGCCTCTCATTACAGGACAATTTAAATTTCTGGCTGATCGTTTAAAAACCTTGATTGCTCAGAATAAACTCAATACTGATAAGACAGCTATTGTTTTACCGGATGAAAAATTACTGCCTTTGTTGTTGCAATCTTTACCCGAAGAGATTGAGCATGTAAATATCACAATGGGATTCCCGCTTAAAGAAACTCATTTGTATCGTTTTATTGAAACACTAAATGTTTTACTCAATCAAATTTCAGAAACTTCAAAGCAGAAGTTTGTTTCAACCTTTGCATTAGGAAATTATCTTGCTCACCCTTATGCCTCATTGCTGAAGCACGACATCCGTAATTTGAATGATGCAGGCATTAGCATTCCGTTGAATGAACTTCCTGAAAACATCAGTCAGTTTTTAAAATCACAGATTACCTCTCCTATATTTGAGGGTTATATTCAATTGTTAACCATGCTTCATGATGCCATGGAACCTAAGCATCATGAAAAAGAAATTGCCGGATTTGTATTGAATGAATTGCTTGAGCTTCGTACTATGGTAATACCATATACAGAAATTCTGAATGAGCAAGCTTTGCAAATGCTAATTTCAGAAATACTTGACACCACAAGAATTCCTTTTAGTGGCGAGCCTGTAAAAGGACTTCAGGTCATGGGATTGTTGGAAACCAGAACGCTGGATTTTGAAAATATATTTTTCCTTAATGTTAATGAAGGCTCTGTTCCAAAATCAAATCGTCATCATTCATTTATTCCATTTACCATCAGAAAGAGTTTTGGACTACCATTGCTCGATGAGCAGGATGCTATTACCGCCTATCACTTCTGGCGATTGATGCAAAGAGCATATGAAATTGATTTAATTTACAACACAGAAGTCAATGAGTTTGCCAGTGGAGAAAGAAGCCGATTTCTTTTACAGTTGTTTTATGAAATGAAATTACATTTCAGCAATTGGCAGGTCAGTCATCAAATTATTACCACACCGCTTTATCGTTATAATTACATTACTCCTGGAGTCAAAAGAGATGAGCAGTTAACAAATCATTTACTATCTATGGTGGCAGAGAATAAATTGAGATTTTCTGCTTCATCGCTAAACAGTTTTATTCATTGTTCATTACAATATTACTTTAAAGAAATTAAAAAAATCAGAGAGCCTGATGATAATGGGGAAGAGATTGATGCAGCCGTATTCGGAAAAATTTTACACGATGCAGTTAGCAAGATTTATGCTCAGATTATTGATGTTGAATTTGACAAAGACAATGCAGCCCAACTCAAGAAATCTATTTCAGCATTTGTAAAAGCATCCATAGCCCAAGAATATGACAAACACTATCAGGGAACAGGATATACTGTAATCATTGAAAAAATAATTTCGGAATACATTGAGCGTATCATAGCAGCCGATCTGAAAAGTGAAACTTTTTCGCCTCATGAATTAGAAACCGAAAAAGTGGTTGTTTGTGATATTGGCAATGGTATTAATGTAAAGATTAAAGGAATTTTTGACCGCATTGACAAAGTTTCTGATGGATACAGAATTGTAGATTATAAGACGGGAAGTGATGTTGTAAAGAATATAAAAAAACCTGATGAGCTTACAAGTGAGCCAAAATACAAGGTCAATTTTCAGCTTTTGCTTTATTGCTGGTTGTTTTTAAAATCGCACAGTAATGAAAAAGTAAATGCCGGAATTTATCCACTCAGGCGAATGGAAGCCGGTATAGAAATGCTGGGGCAGCAACCCTTAACAGATCATTCAAAGTTTGAAGAATTGTTGTTTGCTTTAATCAGAAAAATTTTATTGGAGTCGGATTTTACAATGACAACTGACACCTTACGATGTAAGTATTGTCCTTACAAAGATATCTGTAACAGATAATCACATCAGCAATTTCTCAACTAAGCGGTCAACAGGAAATGTTGCTACTTCGCCATTAAGTTCTTTTAAAGGTTTCCAGAAAAAATGAATATCATTTGCATCTTCAGGTAAAATGAAATTTATGCATGATACTTTGTAATAAACGCTGATGAGTTGTAAGCCGGGATTGAAAGCCGATTCAATAAAAAAATCAGTGGTATAAAAATGCTCCATCACTTCTACCCTTTGCTTTGTTTCTTCTAAAAACTCACGCACTAAACATTCGCGCAAACCTTCACCAAATTCAAGTCCGCCACCTGGAAATTTAGTAAATTCAATACCGCCTTCTTTCTCATGTGTAAGCAACACTTCCGAATTCTTATTTATCAGAATACCATAAACACGAACTACAAATGGTTTCATCGTTTCAAAATTAGTCAAAAAAAAAGGTTGACCCTTAGATCAACCTTATAAATTATTATTCTCTAAAATTATTTTGTGACAATTACCAAATATTTTGAATTACTCCAGAACAAATCGGGATTAGTAATTTTCAAAGATTGATATTTTTTCTTGTCTTTTTCATAGGTATAAGCCGATGCAGGATGAGACGACATAATTTTCACACTCTTCGTATTTAATTCTACAGAAGCAAACTGCCTGATGTCAACTTTTGTGAATGCTGAATTATCAATATCAGGGTTTATGGTTTTTGTTTTACCGATACCAATAAATCCACCTTTTTATTCAGAATTTTTTTGTCGCGTAGTTGTTTGTATGTTCCAATTGCATAATATGCTGTGTTAATCTGATTAACTTTTTCTTCAATAGTCTTTTCGCGCTCACCAATAGTTGAGTTTAACGTTTCGATGTTGGTACGCAGGCCGGTAATTTCAATTTTAGCGTCACCAAGTTGATTGTTTAAATTAGCAATCATAGAATCACGTTCAGCAATTTTCAGATTCAGTGAGGTAATCATTTTATTAAGTTGGGCACTTTTTACCCCACTGCTTTTAAGTTTTCTTGTAAGTTCGGCAATGCGCTGACTGTTTTGATCGAGTAGTGAAGCAATGCTCTCCATATTCTTACGGATGCGGTCTTTAACGGTTCCACCCATTTCAGGATCACGCTTGCGGTCAAGTGTAATGGCAGCATGAATCTGATTGATGCTGTCTAAACTTGCTTCAATACCGTTGAAGTCGCCAAGGAATGAATCAATAGTGCTGTCTTTTAGAAAAGATGTGTTAATCAAAGAGTCGCGTTCACGATTTAGTCTATCTACTTCGGGTTTGTAGTCTTTGCAGGCATACACTGCCAAAAACAGAAATACGACAGAAAATTTAAGGATGTTTTTCATTTAATGAATTTTTAGTGGTTCTAATAGTTAGTTATTCAAGAAGGATTGTAATAGCTGCAAATATAGATGCAACCAGTCATTAAAACACCATCAAATAAAAGGGATTTAAACAAAGATATTCACACTTAACAAGTTCTGACAGTACAGGTTAGGCCAACAGATACAATTTCTACCTGTTCCTGCCTTTCAATCCAACCGGTTTCTGCAACAGCATCATACACTCTGCCATCAACCATAATTTTCCCTGACGGTCTAAGTGCAGTAAATGCCGTTCCGCGCATACCGGCTTGAATGGTGTCAATATCTGTATGTGCTCTGAAACCATGTTCAGATGGTTGTGTTGTTTGAAGTGTCAACTTGCTGAGGCGCTTTGAGTCATTAATTTTTCCAATAAAATAAAATATCAGAAACACTGCACCAAGCATGGCTCCAAGGCTTATTAAAATACTTTGTGTTATTTGTTCGGAACTTGTGAAAGTAAAATCCCATCCCTTGTTGTTGAGCATACTTAAAGCAAAGCCCATTGTAGTACAAATTATTCCTACAATGCCGGCAACACCAAAACCCGGAATGACAAAAAACTCAAGAGCCAATAAAATCACACCACTAACGAAAAGTAATATCTCCCAATTGGCAGCAAGCCCTTCAAGATATAATGGTGCAAAATATAAGACTGCTGCAACAAAAGAAGCTGCAATCGGAAAAATGGTTCCCGGAGCCTGAAATTCAAAATACAAACCGGCAAGCATAATAAGAATTAATAAACTGCTCAAAGCAGGATGAATTAAAAAACTAATGATGTTGTCAACCCATGAAGGTTGAAATTCAATAATCTTATCGCTATTCAGATTTTCTAACTTTAAAATATCAGCTTCTGTTTCAACAATGGCATTACGATATTTATTTGTCAAGGCTTCTTCTGCTGTAAAAGTCAGCACCCTTCCACTATCATTTACTCCCGGAATAACAACTCTTGGATCAACCATAGCTTCAGCAATACGCGGGTCACGATTTCGTTTTTCTGCCGTTGCGCGCATGATGCCACGCATATAGGATTGATATTTATCCGGTGCTGCTTCGCCTTGCTCAGTAACTACAGTGGCAGCACCAATGCTTGAACCACTGCGCATATAGATTCTGTTGCATGCAATAGAGATGAGTGCACCGGCACTTGCGGCATTAGGGTCAATAAATACTACAACCGGAATTTTTGAATTTAATATTGCAATTCTGATACTGTCGGCAGCATCAAGCATGCCTCCATAAGTATTGAGGTGAATCAAAAACAAATCAGCCTTCTGCTCATGCGCTTCCTGCAATGCTTTACTGAAAATGCGTGCCATTCCTCTATCCACTTCCGACTGAAAGTTAAACCTGTAAACAATGCCGGCATTAACAGTTGTAGTTGCAAAAAACAATAACACTAAAGCTAAAAATAATTTTTTCATTTCATTTAAGTTGAATATTCAAAATTGCACAATTACTACTTACAACTGTCGTTTTGATGTTAATTAATTTGTTTAAAACCTATTAAAGCATCTTCATTTACGAGGAAGTGATTTTTTTAGTATTGTAAAAATAAAAGTGATTGGGATGAAAATCAAAGTTTCGTTATTAATTGCAACAGCAGCACTAAGCATCTCGACTGTAATTGCACAGGAAGGTTTCAGAACTATTGCAGGCAAAAAATGTCAGCTTTATAAAGTTGTTTCTAAAGATACCTGGTCGGGTTTATCCAGAAAATATCACAAAGAAATTGATGAGTTAAAAGCAGTTAACCCGGGTATAAACGATTTAAAAATCGGACAGATCATTAATATTCCGATTGAAAATACAGTTAACGACAAAAGCGAAAACAAATCGGATACTTCTGCTGAAATAAAAATGCGTAAGCCTATTGCTGTAATAAATGCTCCGGTAAAAAACAATAACAAGGTTCATGTCATTGAAAAAGGAGAAACACTTTTTGGTATAGCACGAAAATATGATGTCAGTCCTAATGATATTCGCAAATGGAATCATCTTGATAACGATGGCATAAAAGCCGGTCAGAAATTGATTGTATCAAGTACAGAAAGTGTAGCAATAAAAACTGAAGTTAAAAAACAGGAATCTAAAAATGAGACTATCCTTCAGCCTCTTGATGACAAAAAGTTAGAAGCAAAAAATAATGAAGTTAAAAACGACTCAAAGTTAATTGCAGAAGCAAGTAATAAAGTAATTCCACCATCGCCATCACCGAGTGAGATGGAATACAAACCCATGCGAACCGAAGTAAAACGAAGCAATGGAAAATCAGGCGCTGTAATTGAGGTAAACGAATCGGGCATGGCATCCTGGATCAGAGATGGAGATATCAATCAAAGTAAATTTTATGCTTTACATCGCAATGCGCCTCCTGGCACAATAATTAAAGTCACCAACAGAATGAATGGCGATTATGTTTTTGTAAAAGTGGTAGGTACATTACCTGACACTGGCGACAATGACAAGCAAATTCTTAAAATGTCGGAAGCTGCTGCAAAAAGAATAGGTGCAATAAATGAAAAATTTCAGGTCGAGCTTAATTACGGCATGACCAATTAATAGAAAATGTTGTTTTATAATACATTGACGTACGCACTGCCAGGCAAAAAGTCTATTGGTTCTCCTCTATACCGGAACCAACAGTAAACCCTGTCGGATTTTACAAGTTACTTTTCATATTTTTGCGGTTTATAATTAAAAATTCTGCAAAATGAAAGAAGTATATATTGTATCGGCAGTGCGTACACCAATGGGAAGTTTTGGTGGTAAACTGTCATCATTTTCTGCTAGCCGTTTGGGTGCTATAGCCATTAAAGGCGCTATTGATCGAATCAAACTAAACCCATCAGAAATCAAAGAGGTGTATATGGGTAGTGTTTTACAAGCCAATTTAGGACAGGCTCCTGCACGTCAGGCTGCAAAGTTTGCCGGCTTGCCCGACACTGTTCAATGTACTACAATCAATAAAGTTTGCGCTTCGGGAATGAAAGCTGTTATGTTAGCAGCACAAAGTATTATGCTTGGCGACAATGATGTGATTGTTGCCGGAGGCATGGAAAGTATGAGCAATGTTCCCTTCTATATGCAAAATATGCGATGGGGAAATAAATATGGAGATGTTTCTGCTGTTGATTGTCTTGCTAAAGATGGACTGACAGATGTTTATCATAATTATGCAATGGGGAATGCAGCAGATTTATGTGCAAGAGAATGTAATTTTTCACGTCAGGATCAGGACACCTATGCAATACAATCATACAAACGCAGTGCCGATGCCTGGGCTGCAGGAAAATTTAAAGATGAAATTGTTCCTGTTGAAATTCCACAGCGCAAAGGCGATCCTATTCTTTTTGCAGAGGACGAAGAATTTAAAAACGTTCATTTCGATAAGATTCCGGGATTAAAACCGGCTTTCAGCAAAGAAGGAACAGTAACTGCTGCCAATGCTTCAACCATGAATGATGGTGCAGCTGCATTGGTTTTAATGAGTAAAGAAAAAGCAGAGTCATTGGGACTTAAACCCCTTGGGCGTATCCGCAGTTATGCCGATGCAGAGCAGGCGCCTGAATGGTTTACCACTACTCCATCAAAAGCATTACCAAGAGCAGTAGATAAAGCCGGATTAAAAATGACTGACCTTGAGTTTGTAGAACTTAACGAAGCCTTTTCAGTAGTTGCCTTAGCCAACATGAAAGAAATGAATCTTGATCCTGCAAAAGTAAATGTCAATGGTGGTGCAGTTGCATTAGGTCATCCATTAGGATGTTCAGGTGCAAGAATATTGGTTACGTTATTAAATGTTTTAAAACAAAACAATGCAAAAATTGGCGGTGCAGCAATTTGCAATGGCGGTGGCGGTGCCAGTGCTATGGTTATTGAAAGAATGTAATACTACTTTAATATTAGCAATAAAAGAGGCTATCTCAATTAGAGATAGCCTCTTTTTGTTAGCAGAAGTCACTAACCTATTTCAAAATATCAATACGGGCTTTGCAACACTTTATCGTGTTTTGTCTGCTTAAAATCATCTTTAGAAATTGCATCTTTCTTACCAAGATACGACCATTTTATTGCTGCTGTATATTCATTGAATGTATTATTCAAATCTTTCAGCTTAACATTGTTAACCATATCAGATAAGGACTCATCTAATTTCCATGAGCCTGTTGCTTCACTACGACCCAAGGCACCTGACTGTGCCTCAGATGTTTCTAATTTCTGATAATAGTTAGTCAGATAACCCTGACGTAAATCCTTCAACTCTTTTTCTGTAAAACCTGTTTTCTTTATAGAGTCAATAATTGAAACCATTACATCAATAGCTTTTTTAGGATCTGTAGTTGTGATGTAGATATATGAATATGGTGATGAAACTGCATTGCGCATATATCCGGCAGCCGGTGCATAAGACAAGCTGCGTTTTGTTCTAAGCTCAACAAAAAATCTGTCGTAAAGCATTTGCATTGCTAAATCCATCTGAACACCTTTCTCTGTTGACAAAGAAGGAGCACTCATAATTCCCATCAGATAGTTTGTGGCAATATCACGGTCAACAATAACTTCACTTCCTTTTGTTATTACCAATTTAGGTTCCACAACCGGTGCTGTGCCTACTGCCATTTTTCCTAATGTCGCCTTTATTTTACCCACTAAATCTGCTTCGTTAACATCACCTACAACAACTAAGTAGCAACGCTTTTTTCCAATTACATTTTTGTAATGACTTATAACATCAGCCAAGGTTATTTTCTCAAGGCTTGCAACAGAGCCTTGTGGATCTTTAGCATAGTTTCTGCCTTTAAAGGTTTCTTCCATAGCGATATTGCTCAAAGAACCATCGGCATCAGACTCGCGTTGCTTAGCTCCTGACAATGCTTTTTCTTTTTCTAAATCAAACTCTTTAGAGTCAAAAGCTGGATTCATTACTGCATCAGCAAAAAGATTCCACGATTCATTCCAATTAGGTTTAATGCATGTCATACTCAGGTTTCCATAATCCAGTCCTGATGATGCTTCGAATGATGTACCAATTTTTTCAGCTGCATCATTAAAGGCAACTTTATCCAATTTCTTGGTACCGCCATTCATAGCAATAGAAAATGCAAGGCTCTCTACACCTTCCTTATCCTTCGTATAATTTGCAGTTCCTCCTTTTACATAAAGTCTTACACTAATAACTTCTTTTGGCGTATGGCGTAATATTACTTTCAGACCATCAACATTAACTTCTTTTGTTGCTTGTGCAAGCGCAACACCATGTATTGATAACATTGCTGCACCTATTGCAAAATATTTATATAACTTATTCATAGTTCGATTTTTTATTTTAAAATTTCATCAGCAGAATTAATTCCTAAAGACTCCTTCATTTTAGGATTCAAGAGCAGACCTGTTACAGAAGGCTTTCCTTTGATATATTTATCTACATAGTCTGCAATATCTTTTCTGGTAACTTTCTTTATCATGTCATTGTAGGTAGTATAGTAGTCAATGCTTGCAGATGCCCACCAAAATGTAACAGTATGCACATAGGCTGATGTTTTTTCTTTGTTATAAATATAACCCATGATGAGTTTATTCTTAGCAGTCTCTAAATGTTCGTCAGTAAAATAATCAGGTGCATCAAAACGATTTACCTGCTCCATCAACTTACCATAAAAAGATTTCATCTTCATAGGATTAGGAACCATAAATAACTGAATTGGTCCTGTGTAGCGACAAGTCTGATAGCCTAAACCTGTTTGAAGAGCATAACCACCATCTACCAAAGTTTTTTGAAATTCAGAAGATGTCAGTCCAAGAATAGTAGAAAACACATCGGCTGCATAAGTTGACTTAACATCATTTCTTGTATCAGGCCCATGAAATCCCATCATCATAATTGGCATTTTTGCATTTTTATCAACGGTCAAAAACTTTGACTGGCCTACTAATGGTGCAAACTCAGGTATAGGCCACTTTTGAAACGGATCAAAATCACAAGGTTTCCAGTCACCAAACATTTTCTCTGCTTTTTCAAAAACGGCATTGTGCTCCACATCACCGGCAACAACTAAAATAGAGTTATTGGGATAGTAATATTTATCTTTTATTACATTCATCTTTGCTGGTGTAGCAGAAAGAATTACGTCATGAATACCGATGGCATTTTTACGCACATAATTTGAACCCCACATTTGTTTGTTAAAATCCTGAAACAGAAAAAAGGCAGGATTTGATTCTGCACGCTGAAATTCACCATCAACAACAGGATTTTCGTTCTTCATTTCCTGCTCCAGAAATAATGGATAACGAATAGCATTATTCATAAACTCAAGACCTTCATTGATGAGTTTGTTACTTAGTGTGAAAAAGTAGTTCACACGCTCTTCAGAGGTAGTACCGTTAAATGATATACCGAGTTCATTTACTCTTTCAAGAAATTTTTCTTGTGACGGAATTGCCTTGTTTGCTTTAAAGAACATGTGTTCGTAAAGGTGTGACAATCCATTGAAGGCCGAATCTTCAGTAAAAGATCCATTCTTTACACAAATTTCAATAGTGACTAATGGAACAGAGTTGTCTTCAATGACCAAGACCTCAAGGCCATTGCCCAACTTTTTCATATGAAAGTTGGAAGGCAGATTTTTTTGTGCCATTGCTGTACCGGCTACAATAAAGGCAGTAGCAAAGGCTGTGATTTTTTTAAGCATAGTTATACATTTAATAGTAGGCTAAGAACGCTATTTCTATAGCCCGTGATGGTTAAAAAAAAGTTATGTTATTAATTAAATTTAATTGTTTGTGGTATTGGTAACAATGAATTTCTGAGTCTTAATGTCCGAATCAAAATAAACAGTTGCTGTATAAACTCCTGATGAATAGTTTTTACATCTAATGAATAGCTGCGAATCAAACTTCCGGGAGTAACGTCTTCAACCTTTTTCCAGTAATATCCTTAATTTCAATACGATTGTATGGCGTTGATGCCTCAATGGCAATAAAATCTGAGGCAGGATTTGGCATCATCTGTAATTTAGCATGTGAAGCGTTTACTTCATTTAAGCCAACAAATGTAAAGTCACTTGTATATCGCGCCATAGCAAAATTATTAACCGTACCTACAACGGCAGATCCGGCAAGGATAATTTTAGAATCAGGTTGCTGTACTGCAACAGCATTTGCTCCGGAAGGGTTACCAAATGAAGTTATGTTATAACCAATCATGTTGTTAAAAACCAAATCGAAAGAACCTAATGTATCAAAACGCATAGCAACAAAATCACCGGCAGCGCCTACATAACTTGAACCTGCACCTACCAGATAATCACCCTGAGGAGCGATAGAAAAAATAATATCTGTTCCCCCTCAATCAAAAAGAGAAATGCCGCTTACACCAAAGTTATTATCAATCTGACCATTACTTAAGAAACGCATCAGCACCATGTCTGTGTTTGAACCGGTCTGTGTTGTGCCTCCGGCAACTATCATTCCATCAGGATTTATATATATTGTATTAATGATTTCTGACATCGAGCCTATGGTATAGATTGCTTTTCCATTTAATCCAAAATTCGCATCTAATGTACCGTTGGTATTATATTTAACCAAAGCATAAGTTGAAAGCGTTCTGCCTGCAAGAACAATCTTTTCTGTTCCAGGTTCTATTGCCAATGCATTTGCCTGATCCCATTGTGTGCCTAATGGTGTTCTAACCTTGCCACTGTTTCCAAAGCCACCATCTAAGGTTCCATTTGTATTATATCTAGCAACAGCAAATTCGCCATTAGCCAATGTATCGAAAGAAACACCTCCCAAAACAATTTTACCACTTGAAGGAACTATTGCTACACCGTAAGCAATATCGAATCCTAAATCTAATGCTGTCTGCACAATACCGTTAGCACCAAACTGATTGTCAAGTGCACCTGCTGTGGTTAATCTGGCCATAGCAAAATGCGAATATGTTTGATTTTCAAGATTACCGGCAACAATAATTTTACCATCATTTTGTATGGCAATGGAGCGCGCTATACTGTTACCTGTGCCGATAGAAAAAGTTATCTTCCCCCCTGTTCCAAACTGATTATCAATTGTACCATCAGCAAGATAACGGGCAACTGCAAAACGATTAAAAGTTCCATTATTACTTTCACCAGCTACAACAATTTTTCCATCTGACTGCACAGCAATTGCTCTGGCAACACAAGCAAAACTATTAAACGATGAAGTTACTTTACCATTTACACCAAAGGTAGAATCAATAATACCGGGATACTGAATCTGAGCCATTGATTGTAGTGTAAAAAAAGAAAGACCTGCAATGAGGCATGTGTGTAGAAATTTTCTCATTCTGAATGTTTTTTACTTATGATGCAAATATATAATTTAGCCTGAAAGGCAATTGTTAGTTGGCAATTATTTCTTATAGCTTAAGTGTAATCAGCAATTTGGCATAGTCTGTTCTTGATCTTTGATGATTCAAAATGTCAATAAAATATAATAAACTGCCCTGCCCAATTTAATTAAATCTGTAACTTTGAGCAATAAAATTTTGCACGTAAAATACTATGTCACAAGTTGAACTGAAGATGCCTAAAATGGGCGAAAGCGTTGCTGAGGCAACAATTACCAAATGGTTAAAAAAAGAAGGAGATAGAGTTGAGCAGGATGAACCTATTCTTGAAATTGCAACAGATAAAGTTGATTCTGAAGTTCCTTCCACAGCAGCAGGAATTTTAGTTAAACAATTATATAATGAAGGCGATGTTGTTGCCGTTGGAAAATCCATTGCTATTATTGGTGATTCTGCGTCAGCTACAGTACCAACCTCATCAGTACCTAAGGCAGAAGAAGTTAAAATTGCAGCGGCTCCAGTAATTGCAACTCAAGCTGCAACTGTGGCTACCACTGTTAGTGCATCTTCAAAATTCTATTCTCCACTAGTAAGAAATATTGCACAACAGGAAAATGTTTCATCTGCAGAGTTGGATGCAATTACCGGAACCGGTGCTGAAGGTCGTGTAACAAAAAAAGATATTCTTCAATTTATTGAGAACAGAAAATCAGGTAATGGACAAATAACACAAACTACTCAAGCGCCTACTGTGCAACCTGCAACAACACCGCAAGCTAAAGCGCCTGCTGCAACTCCAATGACTGATGGCGATGTAG
Source organism: Bacteroidota bacterium (assembly GCA_016699635.1). Classification (GTDB taxonomy): domain Bacteria; phylum Bacteroidota; class Bacteroidia; order AKYH767-A; family OLB10; genus OLB10. The sequence continues at coordinate 52,777 of CP064983.1, forward strand.
AGATTATTGAAATGGACAGAATGCGGAAGTTAATTGCAGACCACATGGTGATGTCAAAACATACCAGCCCGCATGTGACATCATTTGTAGAGGCTGATGTCACCAATATGGTTTTGTGGCGCAATAAAGTTAAAAACGATTTTGAGAAAAGAGAGAAAGAAAAAATCACTTTCACTCCATTGTTTATTGAAGCAATTGTGCGTGCCATAAAAGATTATCCAATGATTAACTGTTCACTTGATGGCACTAAAATACTTCTCAAGAAGAACATTAATATTGGTATGGCAACTGCATTACCAAGTGGCAACCTGATTGTTCCGGTAATAAAAAATGCCGACAGAATGAATCTTGTCGGGCTAACAAAGTCGGTAAATGATTTGAGTGGCAGAGCGCGTAAAAACAAACTTTCGCCTGATGAAATTGCAGGTGGAACTTTTACATTGACCAATGTAGGCACTTTTGGAAATGTTATGGGTACACCCATTATCAATCAACCACAAGTAGCTATTATGGCTGCAGGTGCCATTCGTAAAAAAACCTGCTGTAATTGAAACTGAATTTGGCGATACTATAGGTATCCGTCACATGATGTTTCTCTCTTTATCTTATGACCATAGAATAGTTGATGGAAGTCTTGGAGGTAGTTTTCTCCGTAAGGTAGCAGACTATCTTGAGCAGTTTGATGTTAACAGAAATTTATTATAATTTGTTATGAGATTTGTATTTGCCATTATTCCAATACTCTGGCTGAATATTGCAATAGCGCAACAGTCAAAGAAACCTGTAAAAAAAATTGTTTTAGGAAAAGATCAGGTTTCCGAAATGAAAAAGCAGGTTCTGAATATTTCAAGAGTGAGAATTATAAGACTGCATTACCTATTTATCAGCAACTTCAGGAAAACGATCCAAACAATGCTGAGTTTAATTACAGACTTGGTCTTTGCTATTTAAATACCAATGTAAATAAAAAATTAGCGGCAGGTTTTCTGATAAAAGCCGCTGAAGGAAAAGATGTTCCAAAAGATGTTTATTACTATACTGGTCGGGCACTTCTCATTCTTGAAGAAATAGATGATGCTGTAGATGCTTATGAGAAATTTAAAATAGCTCATGGTGGAAAAGTTAGCCCAAAACTGAATCTCGAAAACAATGTGGAATGGTGCTATCACTTTCGCGATATGAAGAAAACACCAATTGAAGTAAGTTTTACTAATCTGGGTAAATTGGTTAATTCACCTAACAACGATTACAGACCGGTTTGTGATATGTTAGGTAATGTAGTTTATTTCAGCTCAAATAGAAAAAGCAACACAGGTGCCATTGTTGATGGTTACGGAGAAGTTATTTCAGACGGTTATTTTACTAAAAAAGATACAGGCTACAGTAAAGCAAAAAATCTTGGACCAAACATTAACACCATGTATTATGAGGAACCATTGCAATTAAATTCCAACAGCGACAAATTGTTGGTTTTTAAAGAAGGTGGCAGCATTTCTTCTCCATTATATACATCAGAACTCAATGGAAAATCATTTGAGAAAGCAGTTGCTATAAACAAATTTCCTGCTTCAAAAGTTGATGGTGCCTGCATGACAGATGATGGAAAAACAATCTATTTTTCTGCAGACCTTAAAGGTGGTAAAGGTGGTAAAGATATTTGGATGACAACTTTAAACAGTAAAAACGAATGGTCTAATCCGGTGAATCTTGGTGATGCTGTAAATACAAAATATGATGAAGTAAACCCTTGGTTGTTTTTTGATAATCAGACTTTGTTTTTTGCTTCCGAAGGCCATAATAGTATTGGCGGATTTGATATTTTCTTCAGTACAAAGCCGCATGAATCTATGGACTGGAGTGCTGCTAAAAATGTAGGCTATCCATTAAATACTACTGACGATAATAAATATTTTTCTTTAACAGCTGATTGTAAAACCGGCTTTGTAAGTCAGACTACTGAACATGGTTCCGGAGAGTTGGATATTGTAAAATTTGTTTGCACCAACCCAATCATTAAACAAGAAAAAGTTGTATGTGATTTTACTTTTTTAAAAGCTGATGGTACTTTTGCACGTGATGCCAACTGTATGATTATAAGAAACGATACAGGTGAATCATCAGGTGTGAAAACAATTAATGGCTCAAACGGCAAACTTTATGTTTACCTCGGCCCGGGTAATTATAAAGTTAAAGTAAAAGGCGTAAAGTCAGGTCGTGCTGATGAGGATTTTATCATCACAGGCAATGAACCTAAAATGCAATTGGTAAAAACTTTTAAATTGACACCTCCCGTTAAAGAAGGAAAATAAAATGAATCTGAAACTGCACAGACCACTTGCTTTTTTTGATCTTGAAACTACAGGCGTAGTTATAGGCATGGACAGAATTGTTGAATTGGGGATTTTAAAAATTCTACCTGATGGAACAAAGACAAACAAAACATGGCGTATAAATCCTGAAATGCACATTCCTGAAGTGGTATCAAAAATTCATGGCATTTATGATAAAGATGTACTGACTGCCCTACTTTTAAAGAAGTGGCAAACGATGTAAATCACTATCTCAATAATGTTGACCTTGCCGGATACAATTCAAACCGATTTGATGTACCCTTGCTGGTTGATGAATTTTTAAGAGCAGGTATTGAATTTGACATACGAGGACGAAAGTTAATTGATGTACAACACATCTTTCATAAAATGGAACAACGCACATTGAGTGCTGCATATAAATTCTACTGCAATCAGGAGTTAATAGATGCCCATTCTGCCGAAGCAGATGTGAGAGCTACCTATGAAGTTCTGGAAGCGCAATTAGAACGTTATAGCGATCAGCTACAACCTGACGCAGCCTTTCTTCACGCCTTTTGTAATAACAGTAAGAATGTTGATTTGGCCGGGCGTATAGTTTATGATGACAAAAAGCGCGAAGTATTTAATTTTGGAAAGTACAAAGGACGCTTGGTGACTGACGTTTTTAAAACTGATCCTAGCTATTATGACTGGATGCTTAAAGGCGATTTTTCGAGAGATACTAAACAAGTTGTAACGGCATTGCGATTACGCGAAAGAGAAAACTAAATATATGTTTGACCTGTTTGATTATTTCTGCTGATTAAAATTTGCAGGTAATATAAAAATCTGTACTTTTATGCTGATGGGTTCCGACAATAATTCAGATAAAAATAATCTTCCTTCTGTTTCTGCTTCAGGTAAAGGCAGCAAAGTTGTTATTGACCTTGAAGCTGAGAAAAAAGAAATCAGTAAACGCTATAGGCATTTACTTAGAGCATGCAAATCAGATTTAGATAAAAAAGATAAAAAACTTATCAGGCTTGCATTTGATACTGCTCTTGAAGCTCATAAGGAAATGCGCAGGAAATCAGGAGAGCCATATATCTATCACCCGATTGCCGTTGCACAGATTGTTGCTGAAGAAATCGGACTTCGTTCTGCCATCCCTGTAGTTTGCGCTTTACTGCATGACACTGTTGAAGATACTTATCTTACATTAGAAGATATACGTGATTTGTTTGGCCCTGTTGCAGAAAAAATTATTGATGGGCTGACAAAAATTGCAGGAGTTTTTGATCATTCAAGCTCTTTGCAGGCAGAGAATTTCAGAAAGATGTTACTTACATTAAGTGTTGACGTCAGAGTAATTCTCATCAAACTTGCCGACAGACTTCACAACATGCGTACACTTGGTAGTATGGCACGTGACAAGCAGTTGAAAATAGCTTCTGAAACAGCATACCTATATGCACCTTTGGCACATCGTCTTGGGCTTTATAATGTAAAAACAGAACTTGACGATCTGGCATTGAAATATACAGAACCCGAAGTATATAAAACACTTGCCGAAAAACTAAGAGACTCAAAAAAAGAACGCGACAAATTTATTTCGGAATTTATTCATCCGATAAAAGATGAGTTAAATAAACAAGGTTTCAAATTTGAGATTAAAGGAAGGCCAAAATCTATTCATTCCATCTGGGAGAAGATGAAAAAGCAAGGAGTAACCTTTGAAGAAATTTATGACCTATTTGCAATAAGAATAATTATTGACTCACCACAAAATCAGGAAAAAGCTGATTGCTGGAAAGTGTATTCTATTGTTACTGATAGTTACCGACCAAACCCTGACAGGCTGCGCGATTGGATATCAACACCAAAATCGAATGGCTATGAAGCATTGCACACAACAGTGATGAGTGATCAGGGCAAATGGGTTGAGGTACAAATTCGTTCACAAAGAATGAATGAAACTGCTGAAAAAGGTTTTGCAGCACATTGGAAATATAAAAAGTCTTCGGAAGAGTCGGCGTTGGATGAATGGCTTACACGTATCAGAGAAATGCTTGAAAACCCCGACAGTAATGCTCTTGATTTTGTTGATGACTTTAAGCTTAATCTCTTTGCAGACGAAATTTTTGTTTTTACACCTAAAGGTGAATTAAAAACTTTACCCGTCAACAGTACTGCATTAGACTTTGCTTATGAAATACACACCGATATAGGCAGCAGATGTATCGGAGCAAAAATTAATCATCGTTTAGTACCCATTTCACATAAACTGAATAGTGGTGATCAGGTTGAAATTTTAACCTCCGACAAACAACGACCAAAAGAAGACTGGTTAAGTTTTGTGATTACTGCAAAAGCTAAAGGCAGAATAAAATCATCATTAAAAGATGAAAAGAGAATTCTTGGTGAACAAGGCAAGGAAATATTTGACCGTAAAATAAAACATCTTAAAATTCCTGTAGCAGAAGTTAACATGAATGATATACTTCTCTATTACAAACTTCCGAATGTTTTGGAGTTGTATTATCGTATAGCCATGGATGCTGTTGATCTGAAACAGTTGCGCGAAGCCGTTAATTATAAAGACCAACGTGTGCGCAGTCAGCGTACAGAACCTACTTTAGAAGAGTTGGTAACACAGGCACGAGGCTCGTCCGATATGCTTGTTATTGGTGAAAACCTGAATAAAATAGATTATAAACTTTCACCATGCTGTAATCCTATTCCTGGTGATGACGTTTTTGGTTTCATCACCATTAATGACGGAATAAAAATACATCGTGTAAACTGCCCCAATGCCATGCAACTGATGAGCAACTATGCTTATAGAATTGTAAAAGCAAAATGGACCGGTCAGGAGCAGCTTTCTTTCTTGGCAGGTATAAAGATTACAGGAATGGATGATGTAGGTGTTGTAAATAATATTACCAAGGTTATTTCAAGCGAACTGAAAGTGAATATGCGTTCTATCTCAATCGAAAGTAATGAAGGTTTGTTTGAAGGAACCATCATGCTTTTTGTTCACGACACCGAACATCTGACTAAACTGATGAAAAAGCTTTCTGCACTTAGCGGTATTTTAAATGTAACTCGAATTACTTAATCATGTACGTATCTTTTGACCAATTACCGGACGACTCCCGTATCTGGATTTTTCAGTCGGATAGATTATTATCAGAAGAAGAAATTGAATCTATCAATCCAATACTTAATTTTTTTATCAGTGACTGGACAGCACATCAACAAACTCTAAGAGCCTCATTCACTTTTATGCATAATCATTTTCTGATTATTGGAGTTGATGAAAATATGGCTATTGCCAGCGGCTGTTCTCTCGATAAGGTTTTTCATGTTGTTCGTGCATGTGGCCAAAAAATTAATACTGACTTTTTAAACCGTCTGCACATTGCAGCAATGATTCAAAATGTTATTACGCTTCACTCTATAAAACAAATATTGGATATTGCAGAAAACAGAAACAATAATGAGCCATTAATGATATTCAGCAACATCATTGAAACCAAAAGTGAAATGAAAAATAACTGGCTAATACCAATTGAAAAATCATGGCTTGCACCAAAGTTAAAATCAGGAAGTAAAATTTAATTATTAAAACTATTTTATGAATTTTATAATCAAACTCATTATCTCTACTCTGGCAGTTATGATGGTGTCATACATTCTGCCCGGTGTGCATGTTCAAAGTTTTGGCATTGCACTTATGGTAGCATGTGTCTTAGCATTTTTAAATGCATTGATAAAACCAATACTTGTACTTTTCACACTACCTATTACACTCATCACATTAGGTTTATTTTTGCTGGTCATTAATGCAATCATCATTATCATAACCGACAGGCTAATTGATGGATTTGAAGTAAGCAGTTTTGGTATTGCACTTCTGTTCTCTTTGATATTAAGCATTGTTACTTCTGTAATGGAGTCGCTTGCCGGACAAAATCAAAGACAATAAAAAACCGGCAACTTTAAAAGTGCCGGCTTATGTGCTGTCAAATAAACATTAGTTTCCTAAAAACTTTGAAATCTTTTCAAAATAAACATTTTTATCGATTGTAAAATTTTCTGCATTGGATGGAGAATTTTTTACAACATAGGTTTCACTGACACCTTTAATTTGTTTTACATCTGTTGGATTTATCAGATTATCCTGAGATGAAACAATAACCATTAATCCCTTAATGCCTTTAGGTTTTTCCATAGCATACATTGGCTCATGATTTTTGTCAAAGCCAAAAGGCATTACCACCTCTTTACCCGTTTTATCTTTTATTTTTTTCTTCATTACTTCAAGGCCAATCCATGGACCATCGGCAATAACTTTCTGTGTTTCTGTTCTGTTTGCACCAACACCAATTGAAAGTCCTGCGCCAATAGCTTTACCATATAAATTAAACTTTGTGATGGCGCGCGACTTACGTAAGTAATCACAAACAGCATTAAGGTCAACAATAAACTGAGGATAGATAAATAAATCGGGGTCAATTTTAAAATCGCTGCTGCTGCCATAACCACGATAATCATACATGGCTACATTATATCCTGCACTTAAAAATGAATTAGCAATTTCAATATTGTCGGCCATATTGCCATCACCACTGCCACTCATAATTATCCAGTTGGTAGATTTTTTCGGCAACTCAAACATCCATGCATTGAGAATTGCACCATCAGGAGTTTTAATTTTTTCTTCTTTATAAGTCATTCCGTACTTATCAGGAAGTACCTTATATTCCTTTGAAGGATTTAGTGCATAAGCACCTGAAGCAAATACCGCCAATACGGCAACTAATGAAATTGATTTAAGCATCGTAATTTGATTGTTAAATTTAAGCTTCAAAAATAAGTACACTATCAATGAATAAGTAATTAATTTTTTAACAATTCTTGCCATTTCATTGCTGATAAAATCTACTTTGCGGCAAAAAAACAAATATCTGCAATTATTTCTCACTTAGAATAACTTAACGATAGCGATCGGGATAATCTGTAATAATGCCATTAACACCGCTGTATTTCAGCTTTAAAAATACTTTGTCATCATTCACCGTCCAGGGAATAATTTTAATTTCTTGCTGTTTGCAATATGCTATTGCCTTTGCAGTTGCCAATACATACCAAGGGCTGTAAATTGTTGTCACAAAACCAAGTTCATTAAAAAAAGCCGCCACGTCCCTATTCGTTTCATTCAAAGCTGCCAAAGTATATTCAGGATAATCATCATGCAAAATACGCAACACTTCAGGATCGAATGACTGCAATACAAATCTTTCTTTCTCGCCATACTGTTGCACAACCTTCATCACCAAATCAACTAACTGCTTTGTTTCAGGCTGAAATATGCCTATCCAACTCTTCTTACTTTTTATTTCAATGGAATAATATGGCAACACTCCTTTTGTATTACAACAAAAAGTATCAGCAGTGTTAATTACTTCAGAAAGCAAAGGTTTACCTACAACCATTTTATGTTGTCCGGGAAACTTTGCATAAAACTTACTACCGCAATCATAACCTTTTACCTGTTCATAAGGCATCTTGTAAATACTGTAAGCTGCTCTTTTAAAATCCGGCAATGGTGTACTGTCAGGCATCAGGCAGTTTTCGTTATTTATCCAGGGCTCATGCGAAACCACTACCTGAGAATCTGCCGATACAACAACATCTAATTCAAGATGCAAAACATTTAGCTCAATAGCTTTCAGAAATGCAGGAATTGTATTTTCAGGTATTAACCCACGACATCCACGATGCCCATAAACTGTGAAAGATGTGTCTTGTGACATGAGATGGATACTAAATAAAGAAAAAGAAAAATTAAAAATAGAATAATACGCACAATAACAGTTCATTATTAACTAAAAATAAAAACTAGGCAAACTTGATATTGTCCTGTAGTAGATGTTTTTACAACGTAATAATTCTTATTGTGATTTGCTTTCAAAAACAAAATTAGTTTAAAATTTGATTCCTCCAAATTTTAGCAGTTAATTTAAAAAATATTCCTTAATTTTATTCGCAAAATCATATTTATAAGTACTGAAATGAAAAAAATACTAGGACTAGATCTTGGCACAAACTCAATTGGCTGGGCATTGATAGAACAAAATTTTGATAAGAAAGAAGGTAGTGTCATTGGAATGGGAAGCAGAATCATTCCGATGTCTCAGGATATTAAAGATGAATTTGGAAAAGGAAATTCAGTTTCACAAACAGCAGATAGAACGAAATTTAGAAGTGTAAGAAGATTACGTGAACGACATCTTTTAAGAAGAGAAAGGTTACATAGAGTATTAAATGTATTAGGTTTTCTACCTGAACATTATGCAAATGACATTGATTTTGAAAAACATTTCGGAAAATTTAAAGACGAAACTGAAACCAAATTGGTTTGGAAGAAAAATGGGAAAAAACCGAATGGAAAAGATAAGTTTGAATTTGCTTTTCAATCAACATTTGAAGAAATGTTGAACGAGTTCAAAAAATCACAACCCGACTTATTGAATAAGAAAAACAAAAAAGGTGAAGAATTTAAAATTCCTTACGATTGGACGATTTATTATTTGCGAAAAAAAGCACTCACACAAAAATTAGCAAAAGAAGAATTGGCTTGGTTGATTTTAAATTTCAATCAAAAACGTGGTTACTATCAGTTGCGTGGTGAAGAAGAGGAAGAAAATCAAAATAAGTTGGTAGAATTTCATTCGTTGAAAGTAGTAGAAGTAAAAGCGGAAATAAAATACATCTTAACTTTGGAAAACAATGAAACCTACTACCGTTTAAGCGAAACGCCTCTATTGGATTGGAAAGATACAAACCGCGACTTCGTTGTAACAACCTATTTGGAAACTGACGGAACAGTAAAAAAAGATAAAGACGGAAAAGAAAAACGTAGTTTGTTTTTGAAAGATGATTTAGTTTTTATCAAAAAGAAAACAACAAAAATTACTAAATCAACAAAAAATAAAAATGAAACGGTTGAAGAAAAATCAATAAAGATTATTGATGTAAAAGAAGAAAAACAAAATGAAATTTGGTATTCGTTAATATTAGAAAACGGCTGGATTTATCGAAGACAAAGTAAAGTTTCATTAGAGGATTGGAAAGGCAAAGTGCGTGAATTTATTGTTACCACCGATTTAAACGATGACAGTTCAATAAAAACAGATGACGAAGGAAAAGAAAGTCGCAGTTTCCGTGCACCGAAAGAAGATGATTGGACTTTAATAAAAAAGAAAACCGAAGATGATCTAAGTAAATACATTGGAGAATATAAAACAAAAAATGGAATTGACGGAACTGTCGGCACATACATTTACGATAATTTGCTTCGAAAGCCCAATCAAAAAATTAAAGGGAAATTAGTTCGTACGATTGAACGCAAGTTCTACAAATATGAATTAAGAGAAATTCTTAAAAAGCAAATTGTACTGCAGCCCGAATTGTTTTCAGATGACTTGTATAATGATTGTGTAAGAGAGTTGTATAAAAACAATGAGGCACATCAACTGCAACTAAATAAACGAGATTTTATTCATTTGTTTTTAGATGACATTATTTTTTATCAACGCCCTTTGCGAAGCCAAAAATCAAGTATTGGTAATTGTTCGTTGGAATTTCGATTACATAAAATCAATAAGAAAGACGATAAGGGAAATTCAATAAAAAATGAGTTCGAAAAAGACGAAAATGGAAAAGATATTGAAGTAAAAGAATACTTAAAAGTCATTCCGAAATCCAATCCGTACTATCAGGAGTTCCGCTTGTGGCAATGGTTGTACAACCTGAAAATATACAAGAAAGAAGATGATACAAATATTACGGCTGATTTTATTACAAGCAATGACGATAAAATTACTCTTTTTGATTTTTTGAACAGCAGAAAAGAAATTGAGCAAAAGCCTTTGATTGAATTTTTGGTTAAGCAACGGGAACTGAAAAATCCTGCAAACAATAATTTAAACAAAAAAGTACAAACAGCACTAAGCAAAAAGATAAAAGAAGAAACAGAAAAATACCGATGGAATTATGTTGAGGATAAAAAATATCCGTGCAACGGAACAGGAACGCAAATTCGCACACGATTAGAAAGAGTAACAAACGTTTCTGTTAGTTTCCTTACACGCGAAATTGAGCAACATCTTTGGCACATCATTTATTCCGTAACTGATAAAAACGAATTTGAAAAAGCTTTAAAATCATTTTCGAAAAGACATCAAATAGATGAAACTTCGTTTGTAGAAAATTTCAAAAATTTCCCACCATTTATAAGTGAATATGGTAGTCTTTCAGAAAAAGCAATAAAGAAATTATTGCCTTTGCTTCGCATAGGTAAATATTGGAACGAGAATGCAATAAACGATAAAATTAAAAAAAGAGCCAATTCCATAAGTGAACGATTAAAATCAATTTCAAAAAAAGAAGATATAGAAAACATATCTGACGATGATATTCAAAAACAAATTTTGAAAAGTTTTTACGGTTTAACTGATTTAACACAAGGCTTACAATTATATCAAGCAAGTTATTTGATTTATGGAAGACATTCTGAAGCAAGTGATCTACAGAGCTGGAACTCGGTTGCCGATTTGGAAAAGTATCTCAAAGAATTTAAACAGCATTCGTTACGAAACCCGATTGTAGAGCAAGTTGTTACCGAAACACTTCGTGTGGTAAAAGATATTTGGACACATTACGGAAAAGGTGTAGAAAATTTCTTTGATGAAATTCACGTTGAGTTAGGGCGTGAAATGAAAAATACAGCTGAAGACCGCGCAGTCCTCACCAAACAAGTTACCAGTAATGAAAATACCAACATGCGTATTAAGTTGTTATTGGCTGAGTTAAAAAACGACACAACTATTGAGGGCGTTAGAGAATATTCGCCCTCCCAGCAAGAGATTTTGAAGATTTACGAGGACGGAGTATTAAATTCTAATGTTGAAATTCCGAATGATATTTCTGAAATATTAAAAAATTCAAAGAAAGTGATATTAAAAAACAACCAACAAAAACGGAAGTCAATCGTTATAAATTATGGTTAGAACAAAAATATCGTTCGCCTTACACAGGGCAAATGATACCGCTTTCTAAATTGTTTACCGAAGCATATCAGATAGAACACATCATTCCGCAAAGCCGTTATTTTGATGATAGTTTCAACAACAAAGTAATTTGTGAGGCAGCCGTAAACCAACTTAAAGACAAACAACTTGGTTTGGAGTTTATTAAAAATCATTCGGGACAAATTATTGATTTAGGGCAAAACCAAAGTGTAACACTTTTTACAGAGCAGCAATACACTGATTTTGTAAAGGAGCACTACGACAAAAACCGTTCAAAACGAACAAAATTGTTGTTGGACGAAATTCCCGACAAAATGATAGAACGCCAATTGAATGATACACGCTACATCAGCAAGTTTATTTCATCGGTGTTATCAAATATTGTTCGTGCCAACAAAGACGATGACGGAGTAAACTCTAAAAATCTTTTGCCCGGAAACGGAAAAATCACTTCCGAACTGCGACAAGATTGGGGGTTGAATGATGTTTGGAATGATTTAATTCTGCCTCGTTTTGAGAGAATGAATGAATTGTCACAAAGTAACCATTTTACGGCAACCAATAAAGAAGGACACACCATTCCTGCTATTCCATTGGAACTGTCTAAAGGTTTCCAAAAAAAGCGTATTGACCACCGTCATCATGCAATGGATGCTTTGGTCATAGCGTGTGCAACTCGTGACCATGTCAATTTATTGAACAATCAATCTGCCAAATCAGACAATAGTCGCTATGATTTGCAACGTAAACTGCGAAAAGTAGAAAAATGGACTGACAAAGAAGGAAAAGAAAGAGATAAATTCACTGATTTCTACAAACCTTGGTCAACATTTACACAAGATACTAAAAACGAATTAGAGAAAATTGTCGTCAGTTTCAAGCAAAACTTAAGGGTAATTAATAAGGCAAGCAACCACTACGAGAAAATTATCAACGGTAAAAAAGTTTTGGTAAAGCAAGAAGGATCGAATTGGGCGATAAGAAAACCCATGCATAAGGATACTGTTTCGGGACTGGTTCAATTAAGGAAAACAAAAACAGTTTCTTTAAGTGTGGCTTTAGAGAATTATAATGACATCGTTGACAAAACTTTACGTAAGCATATTTTATCTCTAATTAATCAGAATTATGATAAAAAGAAATTAACAAAATACTTCAAAGACAATGAAAATAAATGGAATAATAGAGATATTTCTAAATTAGATATATATTACTTGGAAAATGACAATGTTGCATCCAGAGTTAATTTAGACATATCATTTAATAAAGAAAGAATTGAAGATACCATAACAGATACTGGTATTCAAAAAATCTTATTGAAACATTTAATCAATTACGAAGGACAAACAGATGAAAAAGGAAAAGCAATTGCACCTGAAACTTTAGCTTTTACACCAGAAAGAATTGACGAAATGAATAAAAACATCATTACTTTGAATAACGGTAAATCTCACCAACCAATCCTAAAAGTTAGAACATATGAGCCTAAAGGAAATAAGTTTACCATAGGCGAAACCGGAAACAAAAAAGATAAATTTGTAGAAGCTGCCAAAGGAACCAACCTTTTCTTTGCCATCTATGAAGATGAAAATGGGAATAGAAGCTATGAAACCATTCCATTAAACATTGTCATTGAAAGACAAAAACAAGGTTTGTGTTCCGTTCCTGAACAGAATGAAAAAGGACATGCTTTACATTTCCATTTATCACCAAATGATTTGGTGTATGTGCCCCAAGTAGATGAGAATCTGGATGCAATTAACTTTGGTGAGTTGACGATAGAGCAATCGAATCGAATTTATAAATTTACTGATGGTAGTGGGATAATGGCAAATTTTATACCTTCAAAAATTGCTGAAGTTATTTTTAATATAAATAAATTAAAACAAGAAAGTTTGAAAATTAACTACCCTATTCAAAATGAAATTGGTGTAGGATCACAAGGCTCAAAAAATGAAAGAGCTATATCTGGTGAGCAGATTAAAAGTATTTGTATTAAACTCAACATAGACCGCTTAGGCAACATTACTCCTTCAAAAAAAACTAATCAGAAATCAACATCAAGTTTTGTAAATGAAGAACATTCTATTTACTACAATAAAGTTACATTCAACAACCTTCAACAATCCGATGAAAAAATGTTTATGCATACAGCCAACATGAATCCTGAAGAGCGTATGGCGTATTTGCAAAAACTGCGTGAGACAACACAAGAAAATATTTCTGAAGCAGAAAAGAGAGCCATTTTAAATCAGATAAAAATAAATCCGCCAGATGAAAATACTTGATTTGGAACAATTGCAACAAATTCATCGTTTAAAAAACAAGAAATCGTGATGAGATAAAAAACAAATGATTAAACGTACGCTCTATTTTGGCAACCCTGCATACCTGAGCTTAAAGAACAGTCAGCTAATGGTGCGTTTGCCCGAGGTGGAGAAAAACCAACAACTTGATGTTGCGTTTAAACAACAGGCACATGCTACCATTCCTGTTGAAGATATTGGTATTGTATTGCTCGACCATCAACAAATTACCATAACGCATGGATTACTCGATGCATTAATGGAGAACAATGTTGCCGTTATAACATGCAACAATACCCGGCATCCTGCAGGACTGTTGCTGCCACTGCAAGGGCACACTTTACAGCACGAACGATACAGTGATCAGCTTTCGGCCAGCGAGCCTTTACGGAAACAACTTTGGCAGCAAACCATTATTCAAAAATTAAAAATCAGGCAGCAGGATTACAATTACAAAATATTGATTCCACACGCCTCTACCCTATCTACAACAATGTAAAAAGTGGCGATAGTGAGAATGCCGAAGGTGTTGCAGCAGCCTTCTACTGGTCAAATATTTTACAAAAATTCCTGCTACAATAGAACATGCACCGGGTAATTTATTCAAACGACAACGTGATGGTTTGCCACCCAACAATTATCTGAATTATGGTTATGCAATTCTTAGAGCAACTATGGCAAGAAGTATTGTTGCTGCAGGGCTCTTACCAACAAAAGGTATTCATCATCATAACCGTTACAATGCCTACTGCCTTGCAGATGACCTGATGGAGCCCTTCAGACCTTTTGTTGACAGAATTGTTATTGACATTATCTTAAAACATGGTATAATTGATGACTTGACAAAAGCTATTAAAGCAGATTTATTGACAATTCCTGTAATAGATGTAATGATGGATGGAGAAAACAGTCCATTAACAATTGCTACACAGCGAACAGCTACTTCATTAGTAAAATGTTTTGCCGGTGAACAACGCAAACTAATTTACCCGGAGTTGTTATGAATTTTGAACGCCTCAATGCCTATCGCACTATGTGGACTATTGTTATGTACGACCTGCCTACTGAAACTAAAAAGCAAAGAAAATTAGCTGCTAAATTCAGAAAAGATTTATTGCAGGATGGGTTTCAAATGTTCCAATTCAGTATGTACTTGCGGCATAGCAGCAGTAGCGAAAATGCTGATGTGCATCGAAACAGAGTAAAAAAATCATTGCCTACTGAAGGTAAGGTTGGAATTTTGCAAATTACGGATAAACAATTCGGTCAGATGGAAATTTTTTATGGCAAAAAGGCGCATGACAAACCACAAACATCGCAACAACTTGAGCTATTTTAAAGGGTGATTTAAGTCAATCCGTTAAATTTCAGGAATAAAAAATCCCGCTGTTTGGGCGGGACTTCAAGTTCTTAAACTCATTTTTACTATCCTGAAACTGTTCTTTTAAGTTGAATATCTGTTGTTTAGCCAATAGATATTGAAAGAACTCTGACAAAGATAAAAGTTGAAAGCAAATCACAACAAGTGGAATTTATACCGCCACGCAACGAAAATTGAAAGAACTCTGACAAAGATAAAAGTTGAAAGCAAATCACAACTCTGACAAGAAAATGAAACAAATCAACTCCAACACCAATTGAAAGAACTCTGACAAAGATAAAAGTTGAAAGCAAATCACAACAGAACACCTTTGAAAGAACTCGACAAATAAATCGACATTGAAAGAACTCTGACAAAGATAAAAGTTGAAAGCAAATCACAACCAGACCTTTAGATGCAATATTAGAACTCTGCAAGTAAAATTGAAAGAACTCTGACAAAGATAAAAGTTGAAAGCAAATCACAACCAGTTGCGGTTGCTTCGCCTTGCGTAGCCTATTGAAAGAACTCTGACAAAGATAAAAGTTGAAAGCAAATCACAACCCGTACCCTTGCCATGTTTACGAGCCATTTAATTGAAAGAACTCTGACAAAGATAAAAGTTGAAAGCAAATCACAACTATACATAATTAGATATTTACTTACTAAAAATTGAAAGAACTCTGACAAAGATAAAAGTTGAAAGCAAATCACAACGCGGCTTTGTCTGGAATTTCATTTACAGCCATTGAAAGAACTCTGACAAAGATAAAAGTTGAAAGCAAATCACAACTTGATGAGATTAGCGGTGTAGATGCATTTAATTGAAAGAACTCTGACAAAGATAAAAGTTGAAAGCAAATCACAACTAATGTAATTCAGGAAGCTAAAGAAGTAATTGAAAGAACTCTGACAAAGATAAAAGTTGAAAGCAAATCACAACTGGCATTGAGGAAAGGCATTTTCTCAACATATTGAAAGAACTCTGACAAAGATAAAAGTTGAAAGCAAATCACAACGTACTGCTTGCCATGTTTACGATTTTCTTTTATTGAAAGAACTCTGACAAAGATAAAAGTTGAAAGCAAATCACAACCATTTTACTTGCCTGTTTCGTTTTGAATATTGAAAGAACCTGACAAAGATAAAAGTTGAAAGCAAATCACAACGTACCCTTGCCATGTTTACGATTTTCAGAAATTGAAAGAACTCTGACAAAGATAAAAGTTGAAAGCAAATCACAACGTTGAATCTCTGCATCACTGCAATGAATTGATTGAAAGAACTCTGACAAAGATAAAAGTTGAAAGCAAATCACAACACCTGAGTTTTGAATGTTACAAAGTTTGAAGGTTTGAAAGTTGTCTATCCTAAAAGTTGAAACCGAGGAACGAGGTTCATGAGCGCCTTAAAAAAAATAAAAACACTTGCGAATAAAGCAAATCACAACACCTGAGTTTTGAATGTTACAAAGTTTGAAGGTTTGAAAGTTGTACTTCTTAAAAGTTGAAACCGAGGAACGAGGTTCATGAGCGCCTTAAAAAAATAAAAACACATGCGAATAAGGCAAATCTCAACACCTGAGTTTTGAATGTTACAATGTTTGAAGGTTTGAAGGTTTGAAAGTTGTAAATCCTAAAAGTTGAAACCGAGGAACGAGGTTCATGAGCGCCTTAAACAATAAAAACACTTGCGAATAAAGCAAATGATAACGCCCCATGCGAAAGGCAATAAATAATTAAGTGATAAGGAAATGCGCGATAAAATATTTATAAACGTAGGTGATGTTATCAAAAACCCAGACGAGGTTTGGATGACCTACTATAAAAATAAATCCGCTCAGTACCGATATGTTAAATTTTATGGCGATAAAAAAACAATGATTGTTCCGGTAGATGTTAATATGGGAATGGACGAGAACAACAAGGATAACTTATTGAAAATAAAAACATGGTTTCTTTTAGATAAAGAGGAGGAAAAAAATAAGAGGGTAGGAGTATTAATATATAAAAAGTGAAACAGCTAAATCTGTTGATGATCATCCCTCGCGTTACCTACGCCAACATCAGACCAAAGCAACAGATTTTGCTGTTTCGGATACAAATATAAAATAAAAATCATACCAATGCAACAAAAAAATAAAAATCCGTGGCGCAATATATTACGAGGATATTATGAAATGCGCAAAACACTGGCCGATGATGCCAGTCGAATGGCACTAAATGAATTTTTGGAAAATTTCCAAAGACAAGGGTCTGTTAATGCTAATGGCTTATTTATACCTTGGAAGGCAACCGGTGGTGGCTAAGGCAAAGCATCAGCCATTTTTGGCGGCAAAATACACATACGTTAAATTCTACAATGATGCCGGTGCCGGTTGAAGTGGACGGAAGACTTAATATAAAGTCGTGGTACAAGTTAGATAAAGATGAGGGCAATGTAAGGAAGGGAATACTTATTTATAAAAAAATAAACGGTTAATCTCACTATTGTGAAGCGGGATGGAACTACATTTTAAAGCCCTCACCCCTTGCAAGATTAACCGCTTAATTGAATAACAAATATACAAATAAAATGCCAACTCATTACCATTCCCACGTAAGGCAGTGTTCATTGATTTTGGTGCAGGTCAAGTTCGATTGCTCGGCAACAGACGATATGAGATTATATATAATATGCAATTGCATGTGGTGGATGATATTGTGAGTGAGACAAGCAAGATGGAAGCGCGTGCCGGTGCCGGTGTTGCCACACCTGAATATGCAGTTGACCAGGCATTGGCTCGCCTCGACCTGATTGACCACATATTATATCACCTTACAGGATTTACGACAACAGGCATGAGAGGCATGCAATGCACAGGTGTTGAATTAAGTTCGGTGGAAAGCAGCCCCACACATGATATACTAACATGGGCTGTACGCTTGCAGACTGACACTGCCAAGAAGGTAATGATTGAAGTAGAGCCGGAAGTTGTGGTTATTCCGAATAGTCACTTTCCTCCTAATCCAACCTATTCTCAATCTCAGACTCAACTTCGTCTTCAATCCATTCCCTTTGGCGAATTTGCTCTTTTGTTAAACTGTCTTGCACAGGTATATTTTTCTGTTTGGTTAATTTTTCGTGTTTATGTCTTTCTTCAAACTTTCTTAGTTGTCTCATTAATTCCTGATAGGTAGGTGATGTTGCTGTATCCCATTCAGGTTGTTTAGGTAATGACCTTTCATACTCTCTCTGTTTTTCTTTTTTATAGTCATCATAAAAGAGAATGACAATACAAATCAAAACTAACACTAACCATGCTTTTAGAAAAAACTTTATCACATCTTTCGGATTAATAATTCAATAGTAATATTTTTATGACATTGTTGCAACTGCATAATATCTTATATGTTGTTACAAATATAAAACTGAAATTTTAATTAATTTTTTTGAAGTTAATCTAGGTTAATATTTAATGTTTATCGTTGGGCTATCATTGCACCATAAATCAAAAAATATAAAAAATGAAAAAATTATTTCTAAGTGCAATTGCAGTAACTATGGCTTTCAGCCTTAATGCACAAACACAATGGTCGGCAGGCAGGTGATAAAAAATTCAAAGTTGTTGGTAACCTTACCATGCGTGGTGTAACAAGAAGTGTAACCTTAGAAGCAACGCATATAGGTACTGTTGAAGATCCATGGGGAAACACAAAAGCCGGCTTTAAATTAACCGGAAAAGTTAACCGTAAAGATTATGGTATAGCCTGGAACAAGACTTTAACATCAGGTGGTGCTGTGGTGAGTGACGAAGTAGCTATGAATTGTATGATAGAACTGATCAAACAAAAATAAATGTGAATTAATTTTTTGCAGGCAGCCTCTGAAAAGGCTGCCTTTTTTATTCAATTAATCCAAACCTAAATCAAAAATTATATCTGATACCTGAAAACATACCTATGCTACTCAACTTTTCTTGAATGGGTGCACCTTTGCGACTGATGTCGCTTAAATGATAATTATATTTAGGACCAATGAGCACGTCAATGTTTTTAAAGATACTGTATGTTGCAATTACTTCTGCAGAAAAACCTATACCAATATTTTGTTTATAAGGTGTTGAGGTGGAAGAAATATCAATTAGCGATTGCATGCTTTCATGTATGATTTTTCCTTTATACCCTGAATAAATATTCATATAAATTCCCGTGCTGCTCTGAATGCTCCATAAACCTTTGTTAAATCGCCATCCAAACATTAAAGGTACATTGACAAAACGATAATGATTTGAAATGATGACTTCTCCTGTAGAATTTACTGAACCTACAATCGTATCAGCAACTAAAGCGTTTGTGAGTGGATTGATGTAATAACCATTGATAGAATCAATTCTCATTCCTACAGGGAGATTTCCCATGCCCGGAATAAATGTATAGCTCAGTCGCTCGTTCATATCAAACATGTCAATTCCTGTCTTAAAAAAGAAATTGGTACTCAACCAAACACCTGCCCTAATTCCCTGACTGTGAGAATAAATGTTTGTTTCTGTATTGCGCCTCAACTTAAGGTAGGCAGGGCTGCTGCTTCCTAAGTCGCGTGTATGTTGGGCAAACTCAGGTGCATAATAAATATCTGCAAATACACGAATTCCTCTCTTTGTCTTTTTTATTTCTAAAGTAGGTTTGTCTGAAATAAGAGCCTGACTACTTGCTGCCTCCGGCAATGATGCCTGTATTGGATTAAGCAAATCCCACTCACTATTTTCAACCTGATTATTGAAATTTGTTGTTGATGAAATTGCATAGGTTGGTTCTAAAGTTTTTGAGACAGTATTATTATTAGCTGAGATAGTGCTATTTGCGTTAGAGCTATATTTAATTTGACTCGAATTACTTTCTATTGAATTGTTTAAAGTATTATGATCTGATGACTGAACAGAATTGTTTTGCATCGTTTTGTCGTCTGTATTCCTTACCTCAGATGCTATGTTACTAATCACCTTTTGTTTGCTTGAACGATTACCTTCTAATGAAGAAATTTTTGTTTGATTTGAAGTAAAATAATACCATCCTGCACCTGCTGGAATTAAAAATAAAAGTAGCAACCATAGTAAACTTCTATTAAAAACTCCTTGTTTGGCAACAGGTAAATCTGCTTCTACCCTACTCCACAGTCCGGCACTTACTGACTCCTCTTCGGAGTTAAGTTTCTGCCTTATCAGATCATCAAATTGTTCATCCTGCATGACTGTATGCTATTTTATTTTTTTTTAATTTTTCTTGTAATGCCAATCGTGCTTTCAATAACTGACTACGCGATGTTGCTTCTGAAATACTCAGGCTCTCAGCTATTTCTTTATGCGAAAAACCTTCTATCACATACATGTTAAACACCAGCCTATAACCATCAGGCAATGCATTTATGAATGCTTTCAGCTCTTTGGCAGACATTTCTGCAATCACATCACCATAATCATAAACAGGCATGTTGCTATGAACCAAGGCAACTTCTTCTTTATAACTGTAGCGTGTAATTTTTGTAAGCGCTGTATTAACCATTATTTTTCTTATCCAACCTTCAAAAGATCCTTCAAAACCAAATTTCGATATATACTTAAACACTTTTATAAACCCCTCTTGTAAAACATCTTCTGCATCTTCGTGATTATTGACATAGCGCATGCAAACGACTTTCATTTTACCGGCAAACTTTTCGAATAAAGCTTTCTGGCAATTTCTGTCACCGCGAATACAACCTTCAATTAGTTCACGGTCTGTCATAACAGTATTGAATGCATTTCATATATAAAGACTCAATAAGTCCGGGAAACGTTGCCTGACTTTTGCGCTTTGGTAAAATTAATTAAAACATAGCAAAACACCACCTTCACTTGCCATAAATCTAAGTGAGAGAAAAATATTACTCAAAAATGTGAATGTTTTTTAATAAAACTATAATGTACTTATCTTACTTTATTACCAAGCATGGGAACAAAGCGGAATGAGTTGAAATCTGAAACCTCCATGGTTTGATCAGGTTTTTTAACAACCGTTTTCATTACCTGCACATCTTCACCTACAGGAACAACCATCACTCCTCCGGTTTTCAATTGCTCAAACAATGACTGTGGAATATCGGGTGCGCCACAGGTAATAATTATCTTGTCAAATGGTGCAAATGCAGGCAGTCCTTTAAAGCCATCGCCAAAATGTATTTTAGGGATATAACCCAATTTTTCGAGTAAACTTTTTGCTTTATCGGCAAGTAATTTATGCCGCTCAATAGAAAATACTTTTGCACCTAACTCACAAAGTATAGCCGTCTGATAGCCGGAGCCTGTTCCAATTTCCAACACTTTATCACCTTTTTGAATACCAAGCAACAAGGTTTGAAAAGCAACCGTATAGGGTTGTGAAATTGTTTGACCTGAACCAATGGGAAAAGCTTTGTCAATATAGGCTGATTCGATAAAAGCATTATCCATAAATGCATGACGTGGAATTTTGTCATGGCAGCGATTACGGCTGCATCATTTATCCCCTTAGACTTTAATTCTGTAATTAGCTGTCGTCTTAATCCCTGATGCTTAAAAGTGTCTGTAATATTCATTGCAAACAAATTTACCATTCACTCAACAATGTTTATTGCTGAATCAATAAAATTTTTAACAAAAAAATGCTAATGATTTTTTAATGAATGCCCTTATCTGCCAAATACCGCTCTGCATCTAAAGCAGACATACAACCTGTTCCTGCAGCAGTAACAGCCTGTCTGTAAATTTTATCCTGTGCATCGCCACAAGCAAAAACACCTTCTATGTTTGTTTTGGTTGAGCCCGGCTTGGTTATGATATAACCGGTTTTATCCATATCAAGCCACCCTTTAAAAATATCGGTATTTGGTTGATGCCCAATTGCCACAAAAAAGCCTGTTACATCAAGTATGCGTTCTGCACCTGTTATATTATTAACAACTTTAACAGCAGACACTGTTTTCTCTCCTACCACCTCCTTAGTTTCTGTATTAAACAAGACTTCAATATTTGGTGTGTTCATTACTCTGTGTTGCATTGCTTTTGATGCACGCATTTCATCTCTGCGCACAATCATATAAACTTTTGTACACAACTTTGCCAGATATGTTGCTTCTTCGGCAGCAGTATCACCTGCCCCTACAATAGCTACATGCTGATTGCGGAAAAAATATCCATCGCAAACGGCACATGCAGAAACACCAAAACCATTCAGTCGTTGTTCGCTCTCTAATCCAAGCCACTTAGCTGATGCACCTGTTGCAATAATTACTGTATCGGCTGTAATTTCCTTTTCTTCGTCAATGATTACTTTATGTACAGGTCCCTTAAAATCAACAGATGATGCATATCCCCATCTGATGTCAGTGCCAAATCGCTCTGCCTGCTGACGAAATTCTTCCATCATTTCCGGCCCCATTGTACCTTTAGGGTAGCCCGGGAAATTTTCTACTTCTGTTGTTGTTGTCAACTGACCTCCGGGTTGCAATCCCTGATACATTACAGGTTTTAAATCTGCCCTAGCTGCATAAATTGCTGCTGTATATCCTGCAGGACCCGAGCCAATAATCAGGCACTTTACATGTTCACTTTTTTCACTCATTGCATATTTTAATTAAATGCCTCAACTACTTTAAGGCTTTGGTTAGCATTGTCAATTTCTGTTTCTAACTGCGTTATCTGTGATCTGAATTTATCTATTTCTGTTGTTAGTGTCACATTATCTTTTTCTAGCTTTTCATTCTTCTCGCGCAACTTATCTGCTCCTACAGCATTATTTGAAATATCTTCTGCATTAAGATTAACAGTTTTAGTATTTTTTTCAATTTTTGACTGATTGTTGCTGATATTTTTTTCTAATCCTTTGATTTTCGATCTCAGGTTTTTTATCTGATCATCATAAAACATTTTGTAATGAAAATGCACGTAGTTTACAACCATGGCTCTTGCACGGTCAAACTCCTCCTTATACATGGTGTTGCCAAAATGTATATCATAGCCGGGGCTGAATTGAAAAGCTATTGCAGTACCTTTTGACTCTTGCGTAAATATTGCTCGTTGATCTATCCGCAGATTTGAAATTTCGGTAAATAATTTTTTATCTACTGAATGAACAATTTTACTTCTGCGGTTAATACGATAATCAAAATTCTTACGCATAAACTCACTGTAAGCAGAGAAACAAAAATTCATATCCTGATCTACATGTACTACCCACGAATCAACACTCTTTGACTCTTCGTTTAAAGCAGGCTTATTTTCTATTGACAGTTGCTGTCCGTAAATGTTGGAGCAAATAAGTAAGCTGAAAAAAAATACCGAAAATATTTTCATTTTATTTTCTGATTATTGTTTGCGTTCTATCGGGGCCAACTGATACAACATCTAATGGAATACCTATGTATTTTTCAATTGCCTGAATGTAGTTGTGCAATTCAGATGGTAAACTTTCAAAACTATTTGCCTTACTGATATCATTCTGCCATCCTTTAAAGGTAATGTATTCCGGCTCCGGAATATCATTCACTACGTTGAACGGCATTCGTACAGAAGATTGCCCATTAACTTTATAAGAATTACAAACCTCTAAGTTTTCAAAACCACTAAGTACATCAGATTTCATCATCATCAGACTTGTAACGCCATTAACCATTGCAGTATATTTCAAAGCAGGTAAATCGAGCCATCCGCATCGTCTTGGGCGACCGGTAGTACTACCAAATTCATTGCCTTTTTACGCAACTCATCTCCTGTTGCATCATTTAACTCAGATGGGAAAGGACCACTGCCTACACGTGTGCAATATGCTTTGAACACACCAAACACTTTACCTATTGCCGAAGGAGGAACACCAAGCCCGATACATGCACCTGCTGTGATTGTATTGCTTGACGTAACAAATGGGTAAGATCCAAAATCAATATCAAGCAATGAGCCTTGTGCCCCTTCTGCCAAAATACGCTTACTGGAATTAATCAAACTGTTTATTTCATATTCACTGTCAACCAATGTCATTTCGCGAAGTGTTGAAATACTCTCAAGCCACATTTCGAGGTCTTCCTTGCTGACTGTTGGATGGTTGTAGAATGAAAGCAGTTCTGCATGTTTGTTTAATAAATAATTTAATGCATCTTTAAAATCATGCCTTTCAATGTCGCCAACGCGCAGACCGTTACGTCCGGTTTTATCCATATAGGTTGGACCTATTCCTTTTAGTGTAGAACCAATCTTTGTTTTACCCTTCATGGTTTCTGATGCAGCATCAAGCAAACGATGTGTTGGCAGAATGAGATGTGCTCTTCGCGATACCCAAAGATTTTTCTTTATGTCTATTCCTAACTTAAGCAGTGAATCATTTTCTTTTTTGAAAATCAGCGGATCTATTACCACACCATTACCAATGATGTTAAGTTTATTTTCACGAAAAATTCCTGACGGAATGGTATGCAACACATGTTTTATTCCATCAAACTCCAAGGTATGTCCTGCATTTGGCCCACCCTGAAAACGTGCAATCACATCATAGTCGGGAGCTAAAACATCTATCAGTTTTCCTTTGCCCTCATCGCCCCACTGAAGTCCAAGTAATACGTCTATTTTCATAATTATTTTTTATTCAGATGGCAGCAATAGCAGCTTCCTGATTCTCTGTTATGGTAAAAACCTCTGTCAATCGTGTAATAGTAAATACAGATTTTAACTGACTATTTATATTGCAAATAATGGTGTCGCCACCGGCCTTGCGCGATTTGGTCAGGATGTTTAATAAAACAGTAAGTCCGCTGCTGCTCATAAAACGCAAATCTGCTAAATCGAGCACAAACGTTTTCATATCTCTGATAATACAGGTATTGATTTCGTCCATCAGTTCATTAGCCTGTCCTTTCTCCATGAGGTTGCCCGAAAGTTTAATAATACAGAAATTTCCCTTTTCTGATGTGGTAAAACTAAAATTCATTGTTTTTTTACTTTAAAATGTTCGCATGCCCCTGTTTGTTTGAGTTTATTACACTGTCCATAAAAATTCAGGGCATGTTGTGTTATTTTGAAATCTAAATATTTTTCTACTGTTGACTGAATCTGATAAAGCCTCGGGTCGCAAAATTCAAATACTTTTTCGCAATCGCCACAAATCAAATGATCGTGTTGCTTATAGGCAAAAGACTTTTCGTAAATAAATTTGGTCTCGCCAAACTGATGTTTGGTTATTAAGCCACATTTCAATAAATGTTCATTAGTATTATAAACGGTGGCACGGCTTACTCTTAACTTGCGTTTTTGAATCAGTTCAAAGAGCATATCCACATTAAAATGACCATTAGTGCGATAAGCTTCTTCAAGTACTGCATAACGTTCAGGTGTTTTGCGTAGCCCATTGCTTATCATATACTCTGTAAAAATTTCTTTCTCTGTCTTTAAAAATTCCGCTTCTGCCACGTTAAATAAATGCCATTTTAATTGCTACAAAAGTAATAAATCAAACTGTTATAGAATTTCCAATTACAACTGAGATACAAATAGTTGTTCTTCACTTACTTTTTCTTCCAAATTGTTGATAAATTGCTTTCCGCTTATCTCTGATTTTTAAATGAAAAAAACCTCAATAGACCTATATCACAACAATAACAAAATTCATTTTTTGTCGTAAAAAAATATTTAATGCCAACGGCAACAAAAATGCAATGTTTTAGAATTATATCAAGTACTTTTGCCAATTGAACCATACAACACTGTTTTGACATTGAAATCGTTTTTCAGGCTATTTATTGCCACACTTTTTGCAGGTTTATTATCAGCAGACCATGTTATGGCTCTATACTATCAATCAGTTGCATCGGGCAATTGGAATGCTACAACTACATGGCAAAGTAGTGTAGCAGCAGGTGGTCCTTGGGCTCCGGCAGGCGCAACCCCCACATCAGCAGATCAGACTGTAACAATTATGGCCGGTACTGTAGTACGCATTACTACAGGTATTACGATTGATGAAGTAGTTGTCAGCCCGGGTGCAACATTAATTGCAAATTCTTCTGCTAATTTAATCATTAACAATGGCGCAGCTGTTGACCTAATCATTAACGGAACTTTTGTTGACTCATTAGGAGGTGCTGCAAATATTAATTTTAATGCCGGTGCTACCTGGCAAATAAGTGCCGGTGCAACAATTGTTAAATGTACTGTATCGTCATGCAATAACTGGCAGTCAAGTTACCAAGGCGGCATTGCTTCTATTCCTGCAACAGCCAACTGGATTTTCAGAAAAGTAGGTTTGTCTAATCCTTCTGTCAGTACAACAAATGGCGGAACTCAGGCATATTATCCCAATTTTATTTATGAAAATTATACTTCCACGCCATTTATAACCGGGTCTTATGCCAATTCGCATTTTAATGGTTCTGCAAGCTATACTATCATTAAAGGTAGTATGGATATAGGTGGTTCAGGAACAAACTATGTCAACTTTACAAGTAATAACATCAACCCAACCATTGGTGTACAGGTAAGAGGTGATGTTATAATCCGTCCTGGAAATACATACAACAATATTGGTACAGGTACTGAAGTTTGGGGTGATGTTTATATGGATGGCACATGGAAATATTATAATGGTAATGGGCGCAGATTGGTTTTTTCAGGAAATGCCAACAGCACAGTTTGGGGGAGCGGCCATTTTCAGATTCACGAATTGACAATGGCTAAAATTCTTCCTGCAAGCATTACATTAAACCGTTCTTTGATGGTAGATTCATTGGTAAACTTTAATTCAGGAAAAATTTATTCAAGTGCTACCAACCCATTAATTTTTAACGTAGGAGCAAAAGCAAATACTGTATCTAACAACAACAGTTTTGTAGAAGGTCCTGTAAGAAAATTAGGCAGTACTGCTTTTGTTTTTCCGGTTGGAATGGCAAATGATGTGCAGCCTGCAGGGCTATCTGCCTCAGGAGCACCATCAGATTCGGGTTTGTTTTGGACAGAAAATTTTAACAATGGATGTACATCGCTATGTGATGCCAATGGCTACAGTGGTTTTAATGGCGCATGGTCTGTTATGAATTCCGGAACTAATGGCAACAGAGCAAATATGTTCTATGTTAGTTGTTCCGAAGCCAATAGACCCGTTAATACATGTGCAGGTGGTTGTGCTACCGGTGGCGATGCTACTTTGCATGTTGGAACTTCGCCTTGTGCAACATGCCTTATTTGTCCGACTGGTGATTGTGGTGCCATTTATGATACTTTAGCAAGTGGTGGCTTCGACCCTACAACTGACAAAAGAGCTGTTTCGCCACCAATTAATACTGTGGGAAAATCAAATATGTCTATTAGTTTTAAATACATTAATGTTGGCGATTTAAGAAGCCCTGCTTCAAGTACAGATAAGGCTTTACTTGAATATAGCGTAGATAATGGATTGACATGGACAGCATTAATAAACATTCCACGATCAAGTACTGTAGGTGGATGTGCTTTATATAAACGCTGGACTGCCTTTGGCCCGCTTAATCTACCCGCTGCTTGTAATGACTTACCAAACTTACTTATAGGCTTTCGATGGATAAATAATAACAATAGCATAGGTGCAACTATTAACACAAACGGTTCATTTGCTGTTGATGAAGTGAATATATCAGGCAAAAGCGCAGAGTCGTTTACCACAGAATATTTCCACATAAACCCAACCGTAATCTATAACAATGTTGTAAATCCACCACTCGACCACGTAAGCCGGATGGAATATTGGTATATGACTAAAGAGATTGGTGATAAGAGAAAAATTACACTTTACTGGGATGGTAACAGTGGTGGTGTCACCAGCCTGCCCGACCTTAGAGTGGCACGTTTTAATGGTGCATCATGGGATGATTTAGGAAATACAGGCACCACAGGAACTGCTGCTGCCGGTACAATTACTTCCGATTCAACTAAAGATTATGGACCAGTAACTTTAGCTTCTGTAATAGCATTACCCGGCAATCCTCTACCTGTTGAACTACTATCTTTTAATGGTAATCGCCATAATGATGAAATTAAACTCAACTGGCTGACATCTTCTGAATTAAATAATCATTATTTCACCTTGAAAAGATCGGGAAATAATTTACAATACACAGAGCTTGGCAAAGTAAATGGTGCTGGAACAACCAATTTACCTCAGCGTTACGATTATATAGACAGCAAGCCATTGCGCGGAATCAATTATTACAAACTTTTTCAAACCGATTTTGACGGCACCACAGAGGAAAAGGCCACATTGGCAATTCGTTTTGATGCTTATGATGGCGATGTTTTAGTTCTGCCGGATTTTAATCATGAACAGGTATTGCTTCAGTTTTCCGAAAACAATAAAGAACCTGTAAACATAATGCTAATGGATGCAGCCGGGCGACTTATGTTACAAACTGTGTGTTCAGAGAGCAACACTTGCCGTTTATTAACATCTCACCTTTCAAGAGGTGTTTATGTGTTGCGCATGCAAACAGCAGATGGTGTTATAGTAAAAAGATTTTTCTACTAAAGTTGTGAATGTTCTTTCTGAATTTATTCAACAAGAAAGTGGACAAAAAATAATCATAGCTCATCCTGAAAGCGAAGAAGAACTGAATCAGTATTATCAGCTCAGACATGAAATTTTAAGAGCACCATGGAACCAACCTCCAGGCAGTGAAAAAGTTAATGATGATAATGAAGCGATTCATCTTAGTCTGCTGATTGATGATTTAATGATAGGTGTTTGCCGATTACATTTTAACAATGCTGATGAAGCACAGATTCGATTTATGGGTGTAAAATCTGAATTCAGAAATCAAAAATTAGGCGATTATTTGATGGTTGCAGCCGAAAATATCTCTAAATCAAACCATTGCAAATCAATTTTTCTGCAAGCACGAGTAAATGCAGTTCCTTTACGAACGTAACGGCTATCATATTGAAGCTAAAACATTCTTATTATTCGATACCATTCAGCATTATGCAATGAGAAAAAACATTTAATTGCTCGTGATTATTCACTTAAGGTAGCCATTTTA
This sequence comes from Bacteroidota bacterium, assembly GCA_016699635.1. Classification (GTDB taxonomy): domain Bacteria; phylum Bacteroidota; class Bacteroidia; order AKYH767-A; family OLB10; genus OLB10. The sequence goes on from CP064983.1 coordinate 81,875, forward strand.
CCCTTATTTTCGCGCAAATTTTTTCATGCTTTCAATAGGAGTTATAGGCGCAGGCCATCTTGGTAAAATACATCTTAAACTTTTAAAAGAGTTAAAATCATATCAACTCAAAGGCTTTTATGATAATGATGCTACCACACGCCAACAGGTTTCCGAAACTTTAGGAATAACAGCTTATGCTGATGCAGAGAGCCTGATTGCAGCTTGTGATGTTGTGGACATTGTAACTCCAACATTATCACATTTCAAATATGCTATGATAGCTTTAAATGCAGGTAAGCATATTTTTATTGAAAAACCTATTACCAATACACTTCAGGAAGCTGAAGAAATGATTTCCTTGGCAGAACAAAAAGGATTAAAAATTCAGATTGGACATGTGGAGCGATTTAATCCTGCATTCGTTGCTGCACAAAGTAAAATTCGTCAGCCTATGTTTATTGAAGCACATCGTTTGGCAGAATTCAACCCACGTGGCACTGATGTGCCTGTTGTGCTTGACCTGATGATTCATGACATTGATGTAATATTAAGTATCGTGAAGTCTGAAGTAAAACTGATTAACACCAGTGGCGTTTCAATCATCAGCGATACACCTGATATTGCAAATGCCAGAATAGAATTTGAAAATGGATGTGTTGCAAACCTGACTGCCAGTCGCATTTCCATGAAAAATATGCGTAAAGCAAGAATCTTTCAGGGCGATTCTTATATAGCTGTTGATTTTCTTAAAAAGAAAACAGAAATAATCTCCATGCGCAATACAACAGAAAATGAAAGTCCTTTTGCCATCATCATTGACCCGGGAAATGGTAAGCCAAATAAAACAATTGAATTTAACAATCCTGTTGTAGAAGAAAGTAATGCTATAAAAGAAGAGTTAAGAACCTTTGCTATTGCAGTAGAAAATAACACCACTCCTATTGTCAGTGCAACAGATGGTTATAAAGCATTGAAGGTAGCCCATCAGATTATGGATAAATTGTCACAGCAAAAATTCACTGAGTCATGATGAGGATTAAACTTTTAATCACTGTAATTTCAATTGCATCAATAATTCAAGCTTGCAATATCATTAATCCTGCCGAGCCTACACCTTCCTATATTCAAATTGATACAATCAAACTCACAACAGATATAACTACGCAAGGAAGTGCATCACATAAAATAGTTGATGCCTGGGTATATGTGGACAATCAGGCTGTAGGCGCTTATGAAATGCCTTGTAAGATTCCGGTATTAGCATCAGGCCAACATACTATCTATATACAAGGTGGAATTTTACTGAACGGCATTAATGCCACACACCTGCAATATCCCTACTACAAATTTGTTGACAAGACAGTAACCTTAAAGCCAGGAGAAGTTGTCAACATAGATAACCTTACTACAAGTTATATTGATAACCTTACATTTCCTTTAATGGAAGATTTTTCAGGGTTATTTTCATTCGAGAAAAGTGGTAACAGTCCTGTTGGCATGCTTGGCGAGTTTGATGCATCACAAGCCATGGAAGGTGGATATGGTGTTATACGATTGGATTCAGGCATGTATAATTTTGAAGTAAAATCTAAAGAAATGATTCTGCCGAACAACGGCACCAATGTTTTTTTAGAGATGAATTATAAAAACTCTGCTCCTTTTCTTGTAATTCTGCAAGCTACTGATCCATTTGGCAATGTCATCAACAATGCCATTATTACATTAAATGCAAAAACCGATTGGAATAAAATTTACATTGAACTAAAACCAACTATGCAGATAACTAGCTCCTCTAAACGTTTCAGAATTCTTTTTGGCATGCAACGTACTGATGCAAGTACTAAAGAGAGTTTTTACTTCGACAATGTTAAGGTAGTTCATAATTAAAGTATAGTTACACAGAGTTTTATCAGTAATGAATAAGCGCTTACAAGTCATCAAATATATTATTGCCGATTTTCTGTCTGCATTGATGACTGGGCCCATGTTTTTCATTTATCGTAAAACTTATATTGAACCCGGTGACTCTCATTTTAGCAAAGAACTTCTTGCCGATCCTAAATTTTTTACCGGCATTTTAATACTTCCGGTATGTTGGGTTTTATTTTATGCATTTCTGGGAACCTACAATAACATTTATCGCAAATCTCGATTGCGCGATTTGGCACAAACAGCACTTGCGTCATTAATCGGTGTTACTATCATATTCTTTGCACTACTGTTAGATGACACCATTGTTACCTACAAAAGCTACTACAACACTTTTATTACCTTACTCATTATTCATTATAGCATTACAGTTTTTTTCCGGTTAATAATCACAACTATTACAGGAAACAAAATCAAAAAAAGAAAAATTGGTTTCAACACACTGTTGGTTGGAAGCAGTCAGAATGCACTACACATTTTTGAAGAGTTAGAATCACAAAAAATCAGTCAGGGAAATAAATTTGTAGGTTTCATTCATGTTGATGAAAAAAATGGCGAATATCTGGGAGGAAAACTTCCTCACCTTGGTGGCATTGCTGAAATTCCTGAAGCCATCAATAAACATCAGGTAGAAGAAGTCATCATTGCTATTGAATCGTCAGAGCATGAAAATATTGGCAGAATTATTAATGAGTTGGAAGACACTAATGCCATTATTAAAATTATACCTGATATGTATGATATTCTTTCAGGTTCAGTAAAAATGAATTCTATTTTTGGTGCACCACTCATAGAAATTTATCCGCAACTGATGCCTGCATGGCAACAATATGCCAAGCGATTGATGGATATTATAGTATCTTTTGTATTCTTAATCCTACTCACCCCAACATTTATCATCACTGCACTCATAGTAATACTGACAAGCAAAGCCAGTAATTTTCAAGCAAGAACGGATTGGACTGCACGGTAATCCTTTCAACATTTATAAATTTCGCAGCATGTATCTTGACGCTGAATCCGTAGTATAAACTTTCAAGTAAGGACGACAGCAGAATTACACCATGGGGAAAAATTATGCGCAAGTTCAGGATTGATGAAACACCACAGTTTTTCAATGTTCTCATTGGAGAAATGTCGCTTGTGGGTCCACGTCCTGAAAGACAATTTTTTATTGATCAGATAATGCTTCACTCTCCGCATTACAGACACTTGCATAAAGTTCGTCCCGGAATTACATCATGGGGTCAGGTAAAATTTGGCTATGCAGAAAATGTTGGTCAGATGGTTGAACGATTAAAGTATGATATAATTTATATTGAAAACATGTCGCTGGCACTTGACTTTAAAATACTTTTTTTACACTGTAAAAATTATTTTTCAGGGGCGCGGTAAATAATGCTAATAACAATTTAACATCAAAAAATATTTTCAAACTACAAACCTTAAATAAAAAATTTCATGATAAAGCATATTGCAGTAATCGGATCGGGAACAATGGGAAATGGTATAGCGCATGTATGTGCACAATATGGAAACACCGTTTCGCTGATAGACATTTCTGAAGCGTCATTAGAAAAAGCTATCAAAACCATTACAGGAAACTTCGACCGTATGGTAACAAAAGGAATTGTGACTACAGCAGATAAAGATGCAGCAATACAACGCATAACTACTTACACCAAATTGTCTGATGGAGTTAAAAATGCAGACCTTATTATTGAAGCAGCTTCAGAAAACGAAAGCATAAAACTTGGCATATTTAAAGAGTTAGACAGCGTTTGCAAAGCCGATGCTATTTTAGCAACAAACACTTCTTCAATTTCAATAACAAAAATTGCATCTGTAACCAAAAGACCTGATAAAGTTATTGGAATGCATTTTATGAATCCCGTACCTGTGATGAAACTTATTGAAGTTATTCGTGGGTATAAAACAAGTGATGAAGTAACAAAGATAATTTTTGATCTGTCAGGTAAACTCAATAAAATTCCTGTTGAAGTAAATGACTATCCCGGATTTATTGCCAACAGAATTTTAATGCCAATGATTAACGAAGCTATCTATTCACTTTACGAAGGTGTTGCCGGAGTGCATGAAATTGATGAGGTAATGAAATTAGGTATGGCACATCCTGGTACCGTTGCAATTGGCCGATTTTATAGGCCTTGATGTTTGCCTTGCTATTTTACGTGTATTGCATGATGGTTTTGGAAATCCTAAATATGCACCATGCCCGTTATTAGTAAATATGGTTACAGCAGGTAACTTAGGTAAAAAATCAGGTGTAGGTTTTTATGATTACTCATCAGGTGGAAAAGACCTTGTTGTAGCTGCAACATTTCAGAAATAAATGGCACTACCCTATCCTGAAGTCCGTTTAAAAAAAGGGAAAAGAAAAAAGTGTATTAAATTTCCATCCCTGGATTTTTTCTGGTGCTTTGGAAAAAATGCCTGCTCAACTTAATAATGGTGATGCCGTGACGCTACTTTCACATCAGGGTGAAATACTTGGCACAGGACTGTTTCATCATTCAAGTATTGCTGTCAGACTTCTTGCTTTTTCTAAAGTTGAATTGAATGCTGCATTCTGGTTTCAAAAATTATCCAATGCCTTGCAACTAAGGAAAAACATTCATTTGTTTAACAATAAACAAACCACAGCATATCGTTTGGTACATGGCGAAGGCGATGGACAATCAGGATTAATTATTGACATTTATGGCGATTGTGCAGTGATACAATGCCACATAAAAGGAATGTTTAGGCATCGTGTTATGATAGCTGAAGCGTTAGATAAAATTTTCAATCAATCACTAAACACCATTTATGATAAGAGCGAAGATTCATTTTTTGAAAACAATGAGGACAGATTCCTTAAAGGCGAAAAGCAATCGGAAGTAATAAGAGAAAACGGACATCAGTTTTATGTAAACTGGTTTGAAGGTCAGAAAACAGGATTTTTTATTGATCAGCGTGAGAACAGAAAACTGTTAGGTAATTATTGTGACGGAAAAAAATGTAATCAACCTTTTTGCTTATTCAGGAGGTTTCTCCATTTATGCATTAAAGTCAGGTGCTGCAATGGTTCATTCTGTTGACAGTTCTATTCGTGCAGAAAATTGGGCAAATCAAAATGTTCAGTTAAACGATGCTATTAATCATCAATTTTTTTGTAACGATGTATTTACATTTCTGAAAGAAACAAAAAGCACTTATCAGGTTTGGGTAGTTGACCCACCTGCATTTGCCAAGCGGCTTGATGCTGTTAGAAATGCTATGATAGGCTATCGGAATCTGAACACTGCTGTTTTTCGCAAAGCACCTGCAGGAAGTATCATTTTCACCTTCTCTTGCTCGCAGGCTGTTGATGCATTAACCTTCAGGAAAGTAATTTTTCAGAGTGCAAAAGAAGCACAAAGGCAGATAAAAATCCTGCACATACTTTCTCAACCTGCCGACCATCCTGTTTCAGTTTTTCATCCCGAAGGCGAATACCTAAAAGGTTTAGTTTTGTATGTAGAATAGCACCATTTTAATTTAATCACATTAAGTCAATATGCTTGAGAATATACCACAGTTAAAACATACAGCTTCAGAAAATTTTTTTCTTATGGCCGGACCATGTATTGTTGAATCGGAACAGATGTGTATGGACATTGCAGGAACAGTGAAAGAAATTACTGACAGACTTCAGATTCCATATATCTTTAAAGCAAGTTTCAGAAAAGCCAACCGCTCAAGACTTGATTCATTTACCGGCATTGGCGATGTTCCTTCTCTTGAAATACTGCGTAAAGTCCGGGAGCGTTATCAGCTACCTGTTGTTACCGATATTCACGAAAGCCACGAGGCTGCACTTGCAGCAGATTATGTTGATGTACTACAGATTCCAGCATTTCTTTGTCGCCAGACAGAATTGTTGGTGGCAGCAGCACGAACTGGAAAAACTGTTAACGTAAAAAAAGGACAATTTCTTTCTCCCGAATCTATGAAGTTTGCCATAGATAAAATTCGACAATCAGGCAACAATCAGGTAATGGTTACCGAGCGCGGCACCATGCTTGGCTATGGAGATTTAGTGGTTGACATGCGTGGTATTCCTGAAATGAAAAAATTTAATGTACCGGTCGTAATGGACGTTACTCATTCATTGCAACAGCCCAATCAGTCATCCGGTGTAACAGGAGGTAAACCTGAACTTATCAGCACTATTGCCCGTGCTGCAATGGCTGCCGGTGCCGATGGAATTTTTATTGAAACGCATCCAAACCCGGCCAAAGCATTGAGTGATGGTGCCAATATGCTACGTCTCGACCTGCTTGAAAAACTTTTAGTTTCATTACTAAAAGTGCAGCAGGCTGTTCGCTGATGTGATATGACTGCATAACACATTATCTTTTTGTCTTTTTTCCAATCTTAGATTTGGACAATTGTATTTTTATTTCATACTTTACATCGCCATTTATACAATAGATTAAGAAAAAGTGGCAAGTGAAAGTAAAACAATGATCATATCAACACAGATACAATGAACAGCAAGCTGATTATATTTATTGTTATATCAGCAGTTCATCTTGTTGCTCACCTTATGGCCTTTCAGTGGTTGGTATTTATCACCAAGCCATTATTGATGCCCATATTGCTTTGGTATTTTACAGAAGGTTTAAGTTTTGGCAAATTAACACTCATTCAAAAACGCATGATTACAGCGCTCACTTTGGCATGGATTGGCGACATTGTAAATCTTTACAGTCAAATCAATCATTGGATATTTATGGCAGGTGTAATTATTTTTCTTGCAATGCAGATTATGTATATCATTATTTGCTTTTATCTTATTCGCTTTAAACAAATCAATCAGCTATATTTCATCTTCAGCACCTTATTATTTATTGCTTACGGCAGTGCGTTGCTCTGGATATTACTGCCACATCTGAATGAGCTTACCATTCCGGTATTAATTTATGCATCTGCTCTTACATTAACCGGAATTGCTTCAGCATTGACAAAAGATCAACTACCTCGAAATGTTTTTTATTGTTTACTGACAGGCACATTACTTTACATGACTACTGACAGTTTGGATGCCATCAATAATTTTAAAGCCTCTTTCCCTTATGCAGCTTTCTGGATTGCACTCACCTATCTTTCAGCACAAATGTTGATTACAATTGCAGTAAAGAAAATAAAAACAATTTAGAGTGATGAAGCGTGGAGTGAAAAGTGATGAAGTGTGAAGGAGCCTAGTGAATCAGATAATTTGATAATTCCGAATTCATTTATGTGATGAGGCAATTATTTGAAATTAGGTGAAATTAGGTGATGAAAAAAAACTTAGGCTTTAGCATGAAGAATAGAAGTGCAATCTCTCCACCAAAAACTCTTTTCAATTGATAATTCTGAACTCTACATTCAGAATTATCAATTCTCTACAAGGCCTCGTCCGGTTTTCTTTACTTTATCTTGCTTACGTAGCTCTTCAACAATTTTATCCAAAACGCCATTAATAAATACCTTGCTCTGTGGTGTACTGTAATCTTTAGAAATATCAATATATTCGTTGAGGGTAACTTTTACAGGTATCTGATCAAATTTCAACACTTCTGTAACAGCCATTTTAAGCATAATCATATCGCTTAATGCAATGCGGTCAACTTCCCAATTTTTGGTGCGCTCAGCAATAATAGAAGTCCACTCTTTATCATTCTTAATCGTTTCCTTCAGAAGTCTGATCATAAAATCGCGATCATCGGCCTCGTCTTTAAATAATGGTAAAATTGCCTGTTGATCTGTAGTATAAAATTGTCTGATAGTTTTCACCACCATAACATGTGCCAGTTCAAGGCTCTCTGCCCACCAGATGTTCTTTTCTTCAATAACACCATTGATAGATTCCGATTGCTGCACTTCTTCTTTATACAATTTCAGCAGCCAATCCATTTCTACAACCTCTGTATTGGTCATAGTAAACTCACGATATGCCGGATGCTGTCTTAATTTATAAAAACATTTTCCAACAGCTTCCATATCGGCCTGCCAACTGATTTTATACTTCTTGCAATTATCTAAAAACTGCTCATCGTTTTTCAACCATGATATAAATTCAGTCTTTTCAAAAGAGCGAACAAATTCTCTTTTATTGACTATAAACTTTGATGCTACATCAATGCGATACAACTGTTCTTGCTCTGCAAGTTCAATCAACAATTGCAAAAGGGCAAGGTATAGTTCATAAAGGCGGCTGGTTCCTTCAACAAGTTCTTTTTCAGCTTTGGTCACATTATATCCTTCACTCTGAAAATAAGTATATAATACCTGCAATACCCGAATCCTTAAATGACGTCTGGCTAACATAAATTATTAAATCTAATAAGAACGAAAAAGTTTTTCTTTACTATAAATTATTTACCTCCATAAATACGTTTCTCTGCCATTTGCATAGCAGCTACCAGTGTAGGGATTTTCTCTGTTTTAGATTTTTTGAAAATCTCTAAGGTAACATTGTATATATGTTCTGTTTGTTTTAACGCTTCTGCACGGCTGAATTTCTTCAACTCGCTGTAAACATTAATCAGTCCACCTGCATTAATTAAAAAGTCAGGCGCCCATAATATGCCTTTGTCCATAAGCATTTTGCTATGTACAACTTCATCTGCCAACTGATTATTTGCTGCACCGGAAACGATAGCACACTTAAGCTTACTAATATTTTCAGTGTTCAGCGTTGCACCTAATGCACATGGTGCATAAATATCAACATCTAAAGAAAAAATACTGTCAGGAGCTACAACCTCTGCTTTATAAGTTGTTGCTACTTGCTGCAATGCATCTTTGTTGATATCCGTAACATATACTTTGGCACCTTCTTCTGTAAGGTGTTTAACTAAGTTGCTTCCAACATGACCTGCACCCTGCACACACACTTTTTACCACTTAGGCTGTCATTTCCCCACACTTCTTTTGCTGAAGCTTTCATTCCCATATAAACACCATAGGCTGTCACCGGTGATGGATCGCCACTGCCACCCATTGACTCAGGAAGTCCTGTAACATGCTTGGTTTCTTTGGAAATATATTCCATATCTTTTGTAGATGTACCTACATCTTCTGCAGTAATATATCTCCCGCTTAATGAGTTCACATATTGTCCAAACTTTCTGAATAAGGCTTCTGTTTTATCCTTTTTGCTATCACCAATAATAACTGCCTTTCCACCTCGATTAAGTCCTGAAATAGCTGCTTTGTAGGTCATTCCACGCGATAAACGAAGCACATCTGTCAAGGCATCGTTTTCATTCTGATACATCCACATACGTGTTCCGCCAAGTGCAGGACCTAAATTGGTATTATGAATGGCAATAATAGCCTTTAAACCGGTTTCATGGTCATAACAAAACACCACCTGTTCGTGTTTCATCTCAGTAACTTGTGAAAAAACACTATTGGCTGTTGCTATGGTTTCTTTCATTTCTTTTACTTCAATCATTTACAATGTTTTTATCTGATTGTTAATTCAGTTTAATTTGCAACCCCAACGACCTGCAAACAGGTCGCAAAAGTAGTTTTTTTTTGCTCTGAACAAAAATTTCATTTACATGTCCGATCTGTTAACATTAAATCGCTTTTTCGTAAAATACAGAGGAAGGCTTGCTCTTGGGCTCATTTTCGTACTCTTAGCCAACTATTTCGGCCTTTTACCAGCACAAATAACCCGAAAAGCAATAGATTTTATTTCAACTGGCACACACCATAATTATTCCGATTCGGCCAAAACTTTAACATTTTATGCATTAGGCATTTTTGGAGTAGTCTTTCTACGTGGCGTCCTACTGTTTCTGATGCGTCAAACCATCATTGTCATGTCGAGGCACATTGAATTTGATATGAAAAATGAGATTTATGATCAGTATCAAAAACTTGATATGCACTTTTATGCACATGCCAATACTGGCGACCTTATGAACAGAATTAGTGAAGATGTGAGCCGTGTGCGTATGTACACCGGTCCGGCTATAATGTACTTAGTCAATATTACTGTGATGATAATTGTGGTTTTTATTGCCATGATGAACATCAGTCCGGGCTTAACATTAGTTGTGCTATTTCCACTGCCGCTGCTTGTTATCCTGATTTATTACGTGCAGAAAATCATCAACACCAAAAGCGAAAAAGTTCAGGAGGCATTAAGTACACTCTCTACCAACGTACAGGAATCTTTTGCAGGAATTCGGATAGTTAAATCTTTTTCTAAAGAAAATGACTTTGCAGCTTTATTTCATAATCAGGCAAAAAATTATTTTACACAAACAATGCAACTGGCACGTATCAATGCATTGTTTATTCCTGCCATCATGTTGCTTGTAGGTATTAGCTCTGTTACAGTAATTTATTATGGTGGAATTTTGGTTGATGAAAAGCAAATCACCTATGGAAATATTGCAGAGTTTGTTATTTATCTCAATATGCTTATGTGGCCAGTAGGTATGCTGGGGTGGATTATTACACTTATCCAAAGAGCAGATGCCAGTCAGCGCAGAATTAACAGTTTTTTGCATACAGAGCCTGAAATTCAGTGCAACAACACAGGAATAGTTCCAGACAAAATTAAATCCATAGAATTAAATAATATTTCATTTTCATTCGAAAAAACAACGATTCTGCATTGGAAAATATTAATCTGCAGCTCTCAACGGGGAAAGTCATAGCTGTAGTTGGAACAACAGGCTCCGGTAAAACTACTATTGCAAATCTAATGTCGAGGCTCTACGATCCAACACAAGGAGAAATTTTGGTTAACGATATTCCACTTAAAAATATTAACCTTGAATGGTGGCGCAGGCAGGTTGGCTTCATCACGCAGGATGTACTTTTGTTTTCTGATACCATTGCCAACAATATTGCATTTGGAATAAAGGAGCACAATTCAGAAACGTTGACAGAGGCTGCAAAAACAGCTATGGTTTATGAGGAAATAGTTCATTTTAAAGATGGCTTTAACACCATGCTCGGTGAACGTGGTGTTAATCTTAGTGGAGGACAGAAACAACGCATATCCATTGCACGTGCCATTATGAAACAGCCACAGTTCTTGATTCTTGATGATTGTCTTTCTGCACTCGACACCGGCACAGAAGAACAATTGTTGCAAAACCTGTTACCCTATTTCCAACATCGCATAACATTAATTTTAGGTCATCGCATTTCATCTGTTAAACATGCCGATGAAATAATTGTATTGCATCAGGGCAAAATACTTGAGCGTGGCACACATCTGTCATTGCTGCAACAAAATGGCTTTTATTCAAAATTGGTTACCGAGCAAATTAAAAAACAGGAAGTCAAATCCTGATTTTCTGTAAACATATCAACTGCCAATAAACTATGTTTGCATAAATAAAGTTGATTGATTTTATTTGCCTTCGGATGAATACATATATAGCCATACATTGTAAAGTAGAACCTGTTCAGCCATTCAGTGAAATACTGATAGCCCAACTCGCTGAAATCGGTTTTGAAATGTTTGAAGAAAAAGAAGATGGCTTTGATGGATATATCAGGAAAGAAAATTTTAATGAGTCCTTATTAGAAACAATAGAATTTTTGCAGCCAAACGATTTTTTGCTCTGTAAGACTGGCAGTTAGAAGAAATAGAAAGTCAAAACTGGAATGAAGAATGGGAAAAAAATTATCCGCCAATAAGAGTTAAAAATATTTATGTGCGAGCTCCATTTCATCCTGATGCAACAGAGAGTGATCTTGAAATTATCATTCAGCCTAAAATGGCATTTGGCACAGGGCATCATGCCACAACTGCTATGATGATGGAACTGATGTTGGAAGCTAATATTGCTGATAAACGTGTTCTTGATATGGGGTGTGGCTCAGGCATTCTGGCAATACTTGCATCCAAACTTGGTTGTAGTTCTGCAACTGCCATTGATAACGACCCAAACTGTGTGCTTAACAGTATTGAGAATCTTGAAAATAATAAAATCAGAAACGTTGAAGTGCTGCAGGGTGATGCATCATCACTTATAGATTTAAAATTTGAAGTTATACTTGCCAATATAAACCGGAATATTTTATTGGACGATATTGCATCTTACAATAATGCATTGCCTGATGGAGGTCAGTTGTTGGTGAGTGGTTTTCTGACAGAAGATGTTGAACTTATCACACAATCATTTGGAAAATATGGTTTGAAACTTTCAAGCATGAAGCAAAATCAGAACTGGGTAGCCATACATTTTTTCAAAACCCATTCCGCTAAATGAGCGAACATAAGGAAACTAAAAATCCGTTAAATATCATTGTCATTGTAGCCGCATTAGGCTATTTTGTTGACATCTATGATTTGATTCTATTCGGTATTGTACGTACGCCAAGCCTTAACGGCCTGGGCATTACCGATCCTGATTTAGTAACAGCGTATGGCTTACACCTTTTAAGTTATCAGATGATCGGTATGCTCATTGGTGGATTGCTTTGGGGGATTATGGGTGATAAAAAAGGTCGTGTTTCCGTTTTATTCGGTTCTATTATCATGTACTCTATTGCCAATATTGCTAACGCTTATGTAAAAGAGATTGCAGATTATACTTCTTCATCAATAATAAATACCTATACAGTTTTACGGTTTATTGCAGGTGTAGGATTAGCAGGAGAACTAGGAGCAGGAATAACTTTGGTAAATGAAACCATGACTAAAGAACATCGTGGTTATGGGACTATGATTGTAGTTTCATTTGGTGTTTTGGGAGCAGTTTTTGCAAATATTCTCGGACACTTTGTAACATGGCAATCATCATACATTATTGGCGGTGTAATGGGATTGGTTTTACTGTTTCTGAGAATTGGTGTTTATGAAAGTGGCATGTTTAAAAATCTTCAGGTGCATAGCCGTGAACGCGGTAATCTGATGATGCTATTCAATAACAGAAAAAGATTCTTAACCTATCTGAGTAGTATTGCCGTGGGAGTACCAATCTGGTACATGATTGGAATGTTAGTTGTTTTTTCACCTGAAATTGCAAAAATGAATGGCATCACAGGCGTTAATGGTGGTGATGCTATTATGTATTTCTATTTAGCAACCTGTATTGGCGATTTTTTAAGTGCATACTGGAGTCAGAAATTAAAAAGCAGAAAAAAAGTATTAGCGTTGTATCTCTTACTTGCTATTTGTATTACCCCTGTTTACCTCTACATGATGAGCCATGCTACTATTGCGGTATTTTATTTTATATGTGCTCTGTTAGGATTTGCATCGGGCTATTGGGCAGTTTTCGTTACAACAGCATCAGAACAGTTTGGAACCAACATCAGAGCTACAGTAACAACAACAGTACCCAATATGGTACGTGGGTCGTTGGCAATTTTAACTTTACTTCTGTCCTATTTCCGTGATAGTCTGCAAATGTCAATGATTGATGCTATGTTTTTAGTAGGTATAATTTCAATAGCAGGAGCTTTCTTATCTTTGTTTGGCATAAAAGAAAGTTATGCTAAAGACTTGAATTATATTGAAAGTTAAATGACACAAAAGAAAACATTAGTGCTGGGTGCTTCAACAAATCCCGCACGATATTCAAACAAAGCCATTTTAAAACTGCGCTACTACAAACATCCCGTGGTAGCAATAGGCGGCAAGCCCGAAAAAGTAGAAGATATTACTATTGAAACGGGAAATGTAAAATTTAAAGATATTGATACTGTTACAATGTATCTTAATGCAGAGCGGCAAAAATCATTGGAAGACTACATTTTATCTCTTAAGCCAAAAAGAATAATTTTTAATCCAGGAGCAGAAAACGAATCACTTAAAACTAAAGCAGAAAAGCAAGGTATTGAATGTGTGGAAGCATGCACATTGGTGATGCTCACCATTGGGGCTTACTGATTTTCGTTAATCCTTACAGGCTCTTTCAGTTCTTTCTTCCTGTCACCGCCTTCGGTGCAAGCACCAACTTTTTTAATACAACGTGGACTTTTTCTTTGTTGCATGTTTGAATTTCCTTTATCATGTACATCATTCGATTTATGAATCATGATTACAGGAGTGTTGTTAATCTCTCTAACCTCTGCAGGACGTCCACCGGTTTTTATTGGGCGAGCCTGATCCTGACCCAATGCACTCTGAGTCAGAAATAAACAGGATGAAAATAAAACCAGATTGTAAATATTCATTTTGTTGTTGTAATGTGAAAGCAAATTTACGACATTGCCGGTGAAATTCAAGTGAAAGGTTCTATAGGAAATTCAACTCTGAATGTGGTGCCTTTGTTTGCTTCCGATTCTACATGAAGATTTAAACGATGAAAATCAGAAATGGTTTTAACAATAGCTAATCCTAATCCAAAACTTGGCTCTGTTGACTTATTAAATTTCTTAAACCTATCGAAAATATGTGTGAGATTCTCTTTTGCTATACCAACGCCTGTATCTCTGATTGCAACCACAAAAACATTACTCTGTTTGGTAGCACTAATATCAATCTGTCCATTTTCTACATTATACTTAATAGCATTAGTAATGATATTACTAAAAAGTGTATAGAGCAAAGTTCTATTTGCATTCTGGATTTCAAACTCATCCAAATGCTGCATGTAAAGTCTGATATTTTTAGTACTTAAATGCTCTTGAAAATCTTCTGCAATTTCCTGAAGTAGTGCTTTTATATTCACGGTTTCATTTTTCAAAAACTGTTCATTATCAATTTTTGAAATCATCAGCAATGATTTGATGATTTTACTCATCCTGTTCAGCTTTCTGATTGAATCATCGAGTTTATCAGCTACATCATCATCAATTTTTTCATCCATGAGCATATTTTCAAATCTAGTTTTCAGAATAGAAATTGGTGTCTGTAACTCATGCGATACATTTGAGATAAACTCTTTCTCAGTCATAAATGCCGCTTTAATACGTTGCATCAACTCTGTAATGCTAATATCTAACTGTTGAAACTCAAGCGTTGAAGTCTCTACAGGAACATCATTAAAGTGTACCGGGTCTTTAGTGCCTTTAAGTTTTCGCTCCACAATTTCGTTTAACGGGCGCAACAAAAGTCGTGCATAGCCTACATCAACAAATATTGAAACAATAATGGTGAGAATGGTAGCCCAAAGAGCCACTTTACTAATCGTGTTTTTAAGTTTATTGAGTGAGTCAATCCCCTCGCCTATTTGCAAACTGTAAATCTGATTGTCGTAAATAAATGACTGCCGGATGATGCGGTGATTCAACTTCTCTCCATCAATTTCCCACTCTTCGTTGGTAATTACTGTAGGCTTAACATCTTTCATTCCCGATAGTGGTTCTATCAGAATAAATTCTTCTTTAAGGATATTGTAACTTTCAAAAGTACAGTCAGACTCGCGTGCAATGTCATTGAGTCCACCTTTTTCAATGATACGCAACACTTTTGATGTACGCGCCTTTAACCTTTGATCAATATGATTATAAACAACCTTTTCTACAATAAAAGGCATTAATGCCCCGAATGCCAGCACCACAAGTGCCTTACTCAGGGCATTATAAATAGCAAGTTTTAACTGGAGCTTCATCTCCCGCCAAAGGTAATGTTAATCATTGGGCATTTAATCTGTAGCCAATACCGCGAACTGTTTCAAACCATTCGATAGGTGCATGTGCAGCTAATTTTTTACGAAGGTTTTTTACGTGGACATCAATATAGTTAGAATCGTAATCGTCATCCATGACATCGCCCCAGATGTGTTCTGTTAATTGTGAACGAGATAAAACACGGCCTTTATGCAATGCCAGATAATGCAATAAGTCAAACTCTTTCTTAGTCAAAACAACAGGTGCATCTTCGAAAGTCAGCGTACGGTTCTGATAGTCCATCATGAATCCGTTGATATCAATTATTTGAACTTTAAGTCCATGCTTTCTTCTTAAAATAGCCTGCATGCGCGCATGTAGTTCAGGAAGTGAAAACGGTTTGGCTAAGTAATCATCAGCACCTAAATCCAGACCCAGAATTTTATCGTCTGTTTCGCTTCTTGCTGTCAGTACAATGAATGCACTGTCAATAGCATTCTTCTTGGCTTCTTTTAAAATTTCAAAGCCATTGGTATCGGGCAAACCAATATCCAATAAAACAAAATCGTAGGAGTTTACCCACATCATTTCTAATGCTTTGGCACCGGTAAATGCAACATCGCAATGCAAGCCCTGTTTTGTCAGGTAAATTTCCATTTCATGAGATAAACTGCGTTCATCTTCGACAATTAATACATTCATAATTTCTGTGTTTTGAAAGGTTAAAAATAAAAAACTTCATGTACATGAAGACAAAAATACTGCCGAAATATGAAGAAACCGATTAATCGTTCAATGCGTTCAGCAATATTTCACATGAACGTTCAATGAGTTGATTGCTTATCGTTAAAGGAGGCGCTATTCTCAGACAATTTGGTGCAAATAAAAACCAGTCGGTAAACAAGCCGTTGTCAATGCACTTTCTGATGGTATCCAAACAAACTTTTTCAGATTCAAATTCTAATGCAAGTAATAACCCTTTTCCCGAAACAGATTTAATTTTAGGATGCTTTAATAATTTTCGGAAAAGCATTTCTTTTACTTCTACATTATCATAAAGTTTTTGTTCAGTCAATTGAGCGAATGCTGCCATTCCTGCTGCACAACAAACCGGATGCCCGCCAAAAGTGGTTATATGACCCAGAACAGGGTTGTGCGTTAACTTGTCCATTGTTTTCTTAGATGAGATAAATGCACCTAAAGGCATTCCGCCACCTAATGCTTTTCCTAAAACTAAAATATCGGGAATAATATCATAATTTTCAAAGGCAAACGACTTACCTGTTCTGCCCAATCCGGTCTGACATTCATCAACAACTAACAGAATATTTTTCTCTCTGCAAATTCGCACAACATTATTTACAAAATCGTATGTTAGTGGCTTACATCCTTCTTCGGCCTTCACCAATTCCATGATGATACACGATGTGTTTTCGTTCAACACATCAAAGTCAGGTTTTGTCGGGTCAATAAATTTAACACCCGGTATTAAAGGCCTGAACGCTGATGAAAAATATTCATTACTCATAAGACTCAATGAGCCTTGTGTGCTGCCATGATAGGAATTAGTTAATGCAACAATTTCATTCCTTCCTGTAGTTCTTTTGGCTAACTTCATAGCCCCCTCTATGGCTTCGGTTCCGGAATTTACGAAGTAGGTGCAATTTAAATTTGGTGGTAAATGCGATGCAAGCAAGCTTGCAAACAAGGTCTGCGGGCTTTCTATCAATTCGCCATAAACCATTATGTGACTATATTGCTCTATTTGTTTTTTGACAGCCTCATTGATAGCAGAATTATTATGACCTAAGTTACATACAGAAATACCGGCAATTAAATCAATGTATTCTTTTCCTTTATCATCATATAAAAAACAACCATCGGCACGCACAATATGCAACGCCAGTGGCGCCTGACTTGTTTGCGCAACGTGTTGCAAAAAAAGTTGCCGGTGATTAATCATTTTTATTTCTGAATGAAGTGTAAATAACTTCCATAAACTCATCAAAAACAGCCTTATTGCAGGCTACTATTTCCTGTCCAAAAATAAAATCTTTTTCTCCTGAAAAATCTGCAACCACACCTCCTGCTTCTTCAACTAATAAAGCGCCTCCTGCAACATCCCATGCATTGAGACCATATTCGAAAAATCCATCAAGGCGACCACATGCAGTATAAGCCAAATCGGCAGCAGCAGAACCAAGTCTTCTTAGACCTCTTGTATTCCGCATACAAAAGTCAAATACTTTCATGTACTCTTCCATTCTTGAATAATTGGTGTATGGAAATCCTGTTGCCAACAATGCATGTTGCAACTTATTTGTTGGTGATACTGAAATTTGTTTTCCATTGAGCCATGCACCACCATTCTTCCAGCAATAAAAGGTTTCATTAAAATTTATCTCATGCACAATGCCCATTTGCAGTTTATTGTTTTCCATCAATCCAATACTGACACAATAACAAGGTAGTCCGTGGATAAAATTGGTTGTTCCATCAAGCGGATCAATTATCCATTGTAATTCATTGTTACTTTTAGATACCGTTGACTCTTCCGTAATAAATCCTGCTGAAGGTAAAATACTTCTAAACTCTTCTACTAAAATTTTTTCTGCTGTTTTATCCACATAACTCACTAAATCATGTAGTCCTTTATACTCCACAACTGATTTGTCAAATCGTTTGCTTTCCTGCTGAATAAACTGTGCTGCCTTAACTACAGCCTCACAGGTTTTGTTGGTTAACTGTTCTAAATCTTTCATTGACCTTAAAAAATTAAGATATCTGTATGCGACTGAAATCTGCAGGCACACTAATGGTAATAGTTTTATCGCGCAGTCGTTTTGGCAAAGCAACTTCCATATCGTTTATTCTAAAATGATTTGGTTTGAAAGGCAAGCCATGAATAACCATTCTACATTCTGTATATTGATTTTTGAATGAACCAAATTTCTCACAAATTATTCTCATTTGTCTTCTGTTGCCAAACACAGTAAATTTTTTCACTGAGAAATTACCATCTTTATATGAATAATTTTCTCCATCATCCTCATAAAAATAACTTGTATTTCTACTTGATGAAAAGTAAACATGCAAAGTAATCTGATGTGTAGGGCCATCCAGATTTTGCATTACAGGCTGATGCGGAATAACGGCACCTTCCTTCACAAAGAGTGGAAAACGGTCAAGTGGTGCCTCTACATTATATTCATGTCCTCCTTTAAATTGTTTATCATTCCAATAGTAATACCAGTTTCCTTTTGGCAGATAAACCGCTCTTCCGCTTGATGCACTTACATTGATTGGACAAATAAGCATCTGGTCTCCAAAACCAAATTCGTCCATGCGCATGTGAGTTTCTACATCATCTTGTGCAAGGAAAGCCAATGGTCTTATCATGGGTGTTCCTTTATTGACATACTGCCAGAATGTTGTGTATATGTAAGGTATTAACTGATACCGGAGTTCAATTGATTTTCTGATAAGTGCTTCATACGCTGCGCCAAAAGCCCAAGGCTCTTTATCTCCCTGATCGCTGCTTGAATGTCCTCTGAAAAACGGATGGAAAATTGCCATCTGAATATAACGGACAAACAATTCGCCATCAGGCTCACCTATAAATCCACCAATGTCTGTTCCACAAAAAGAAATTCCGGAAATGCTCAGTCGCTGACATTGCATGTTAGCAACCCATATATGCTCCCACGATGCAACATTATCGCCTGTCCACACAGCAGCATAACGCTGCACACCTGAAAATCCGGAGCGTGTTAAAACAAAAGGTCTTTTTTCGGGCACAAATTGTTTTAGTCCTTCATAGGTGGCACGTGCCATTTGCATACCATAAACATTATGTCCCATGCGATGGCTTACATTCAGTCCATCATAATTATGTCTTACATCGTCAGGAAATGTAGCAATTTCAAAAACCGCAGGCTCATTCATATCATTCCATACACCACTAACACCCTGCTCCAAAAGTTCTTTATACAAACCACTCCACCACTTTCTTACTTCAGGGTGAGTGAAATCCGGAAAATAACAATCGCCAAGTACACTTTGCCTTCCATATAATCGCCATCCTGCCTGCGACAGAAATAATCTTTTCAAGTGCCTGTTGAAACACCCAATAATCTTTGTCTTTTTTAATTCCTGGATCAATGATTACAATAATTTTAAAACCTTGTTCACGCAATTCTGCAATCATCCTTTTTGGATCGGGAAAACGTTCATAGTCCCAGGTAAAACATCTGAAACCTTTCATGTAGTCAATGTCAAGATGAATGACATCACAGGGAATAGCCTTACTGCGAAAATGCCCGGCCAGTTCTCTAACTACTGTTTCAGGATAATAGCTCCACTTACTTTGATGATATCCTAAAGTCCATTTTGGGGGCAGTTCAGGAAGCCCTGTTATTTTACAATACTCTTCAGCCACCTGCATCAATGTAGGTGCATAAATAAAATAGTAGCACATCTGACCACCTTCTGCCCAGAAACTTGCATGAGTATTGCTTTCTTTGCCAAAATCAAAAAATGTCTGAAAGCTGTTATCGAAAAATATACCGTATGAAATGTTGTGATGTAATCCGAAATAAAAAGGGATATTTCTGTATAATGGATCTTGTTCTTTAGCAAATCCATAAGTGTCGGTGCCCCAGTTTAAAAATCTTTTACCTCTTAAATTCTGAGATGTTGCCTTATCACCAAGTCCGAAAAAATTTTCATGCTGCTGAATTTGTTTTGTACAATAAACATAATGACCACCAAAACCCGGATTAGGCTCCCAATGAAATCCGCCATCGTCACAATTTATCAATTGCCCATCAATAGTAAAGAGTGAAATACTCAGGGTGTCACGTTCTATTCGGCAAATAATTTCAGAGGTTTTAATGACTACCTGCTTATCATCTTCAATCTGTTCAACAGGTGTTTCAGTGAAATTAAAATCAGGTGCCTTTGCATAAGAAAAATCACGTGATAAATAATCTATGCCATAACGAAAACGAATTATCCTTGAAGAATAAACCTGTACTTCTAAACTACAATTGGTAGCTTCTATTAAAAATACATTACCTGTCCGTTTTATCTGAACAATTTCAGACGGATAATTCTTCTTATTTGTTGCTTGAAAATCCATAAAAAATTTAGTGTTGGGAATAATTTTATTCCACCATCTTCTCTTGATGCAAATAAAACAATTTACCAATATGCTTTCGGCATATCACGCTAAGAGTTTTTAAGTTGAAATTGTTGATGAAAGTGAATGACTAAGTTAACTGTTTGTCAGTTGTTTCGCTGCCTGAATGCTTCAAAAAGGATGATGCCGGCTGCAACAGAAACATTTAATGATTGAACCACATTGTTCATAGGTATTAGCACTTTTTCGTCTGCCCTCTTCAGATATTCAGGTGATATACCGCTATCCTCACCTACCCATTATAATGCAACATGGCATTTTCATATCTGATGTAAAATAAGGCTGACTGGCTTTTTCTGTTGCTGCCACAATTTTAATTCCAGAGCCTTTCAGATACTCA
The DNA here is from genome assembly GCA_016699635.1 of Bacteroidota bacterium. GTDB lineage: Bacteria > Bacteroidota > Bacteroidia > AKYH767-A > OLB10 > OLB10. Next base: position 102,892 of record CP064983.1, read on the forward strand.
ATGGTAAGTTTAAGATTTTTCTCGCGACACACAGGAATGTTATGCAGTGCACCTGCAGATGTTTTAATAGCATCGGCATTGAGTTGTGCTGATCCTTGATCAGGAATTATGATTGCATGAACTCCTGCACAGGCAGCAGTGCGTGCCATAGCGCCAATATTGCGCACATCTGTTACACGATCAATCATTAAAAAAAGTGGCACTTCTCCTCTCTCAAAAATCAATGGAATAATATCCTCTGTTTTATGATAGACTATTGAGGACAAAATACAAACAACACCTTGATGATTTCCTTTTGTAAGTTTGTTAAGTTTGAAATCGGGTACTACCTGAAAAGGAATATTATTCTTTGTAAGTAATTGCCTAAGCTCATTCACCAAACTGTTGTTGATACCTTTTTGGATAAATATTTTTTCAATATCCTTTCCTGCATTCACGGCTTCCATAACAGCGCGTGTGCCGTATATTAGTTGTTCATTACTCATTGTTCTGTATTATTCTACCTTGTCGCCAGTGGTCAACGGCCATGTACCAGACAGGTTCATAGGCTGCTGAACGGACAAGAACATAATCATTATTTGTGAATGGATTAGCCATTTTCCTGAATGAAAAATTTAAGCTTCCATATCCTTTAAAAAAACCATAATCCCAATATTCGGTATCACTGGTGCGATAAACTGTTTTGGGTGAACCAAAAATTAAATAAATCATCCCTCTGTCTGTTTTCCATCCTTCAAGATATGATGTGAAAAAGCGATTGGCATTTTGCATTCGCGAATAAAATATTTTTATCAGAAATCTTGCTCTCTCCTTGCTTCCTGAAACATCAATCCAGAATTGATCAATGGCTTCTTTTCTATCGTCAGCATGTTGTATTTGATTAAACTCGTTGCTGGTTGTAATGTATCGTAAAGCCGACACCATTGGTCCTACATCTGTTACTTCCGGAAATTCACCTCCAAAATTAAATAATGCAGCTCCTGATTTCAGCATGGTATCATATTGCAACTGATACATACCATAACGGTTTACATTCAGGTTATAATATTTATCTGCATCACTTACCAACTGAAATGAACTGTCTGATGTGTATTTAAAAACCAATGGCGGTTTACTGCTGAATGGTGGCTCTGCAATCGGATAATTTCTGTAAAAACATCTTACCCACAATGGCAATTGTGCATTGGCATTTTGAATTCTTGTTGTACTACCGTTTGAAAGAACATTACTGAAACTTGGATAGTCTGTGGTTTCATTATAAAACATAAAAGCATTATTACCCTGCAAACTGCTGTCTGTTTCAATATAACTCTCCTGAAAAATGTTGTTTACATTTCCAAGTAAACGTAATGCAATCAATGAACCATTGTTTGTTTTCTTTATGAAAAATGTTTTGAGAATATATGCTGAAGTATCATCAGTGTAAGGAACGGTAAAAGAATAAGAAATACTGTCATTTACTTTTTTGCTTTCATAAGCCTGAAAAACAATTATCTTCAATGTTAGTTCAATACTTTTTTCACTCTTATCTTCTTGCTTATAATTAACTGCTGTAACAGGCAGTTTTAAAAAAATTGTGCTGCTGTCTTTTGAATGATTGTATAAAAAATATTTTGGTTGTTGCAGCCGGCTGTTTTTATAAATCCAGGATAAATCAGTATTACTTACACGGTGAAGTCCACTGCATGAAACTAAAAACAGAAGTATGCCTGCAAAAAATCTATTCACCTGCTCTTTCAATTAATGACTGAGGCAAACTTTTCTGTGCCTTAGCCCCAAGTTCTTTCATCTTTTGTGCTTTACCAATTAGGTTTCCCGACCCATCTGTCAACTTTTTCATAGCTTCAACATAGTCCTCTTTAGCACCGTCCATTTTCTTGCCAATTGCTATCATGTCAGTAATAAACAAAACCAATTTATCATACATTTTTCCACCTTCTTCAGCTATGAGTAATGCATTTTTTACCTGACGCTCCTGTTTCCAGATACTTGCAACTGTTCGCAAAGTTGCTAATAGTGTTGTCGGACTAACCAAAACAATTTTTCTATCCCATGCATATTGATAAATTTCCGGATCAGCTTGCATAACTAAACTAAAGGCAGGCTCAATTGGCATAAACAACAAAACAAAATCAGGAGTATTGAATCCTGCTGCTGTCTGATAACCCTTCTCACTTAAAAGCTTAATATGGCTTTTAACAGATTGAACATGTAGTGCTGTTGACCTGCTTCGTTGTGCCTCATCCGAAGAAGCAATCATTTCGCTATATGCCACCAGCGACACTTTTGAGTCAATGATCAAATGCTTCTGTTCAGGAAGAAAAACCATCACATCAGGTTTAATTTTATCTCCTTCAACATTTGTAGTCACAACCTGTGTTCTGTATTCCTGATCTTTAATAAGCCCTGATGATTCAAGAATTTTTTCCAGAACCATCTCACCCCAATTACCCTGCATTTTATTGTCACCCTTCAAAGCTGTAGCGAGATTGTTTGCTTCACTGCTAAGTTGTTTATTCAAATCAAGTAAATTTTTTATCTGCTCCTTTAATGAGATGCGCTCTGATGATTCTGTTTTATAAGTCTTCTCTACCTTATCTTCAAAATCTTTAATCTTTTCTTTCAGGGGATTTAAAACCAAGTCAAGATTTATTCTGTTCTGCTCAGTAAACTTAACACTTTTTTCTTCGAGGATTTTATTGGCCAAGTTTTCAAACTCTGTTTTAAAACGTTGTTGCAGTTGCTCCAACTCTGACTTCTGTTCATTCAATCTTTCCTGCAAATCAACATTTTTTGTATTTAAAGTTGCATGCTCTGCCGTTAACTTCAACCTTGAATCACGTTCTTGAGAAAACATATTCTCCGCTTCAAGAATTCTTGATTTTGCTTCACGCAGAGAAACTTCCATACTTCCAACAGCAATTTCTTTCTCAGAAAGTACTTGTTTGATATTTTTAATTTCTGCATTCAACTTTTGTTGAACAATAAAGTAAACGACAACTGCCGTTATAACAGCAGTAAGAATAAAATAAACCGTCATAGTGTGATATTCATGCAAAATTAAGCTATTCCATCAAACATTTTCAACAGGGGTTTTCAATAACAGATTAAATCATTCAATGTTGCTAATTTTGCACTTCATTATACATTGTTTTTCATGGCATATAAAAGTTTAGCACATTTTATTCAGGTTTTGGAGCAAAGTGGCGAATTGGTTCGAATAAAGGAGTACGTTAACCCACATCTGGAAATAACAGAAATCACAGATCGCATCTCAAAAGAATATGGACCTGCATTATTATTTGAAAATACCGGATATGATTTTCCATTGCTCATCAACAGTATGGGTACAGAAAAAAGAATGGCTATGGCATTAGGTGTAGAAAATTTAGATGATGTTGCGAAGGAAATTGAACAACTATTTAAGAATATGACTGCTCCCAAAAGTAGTTTTATTGACAAATTGAAAATGTTGCCACAGCTAAGTACTATAGCATCATGGATGCCAAAAGTTATTTCAGGTCGCGGAGAATGTCAGCAGGTAGTGATGAATGATATTGACATTACACGATTTCCGGTGTTAAAATGCTGGCCTGAAGATGGTGGCCCTTTTCTTACTCTTCCTGTCATACAAACAAAAGATTTGCATACAGGCATTCGTAATGTTGGTTTATACCGAATGCAGGTCTTTGGAAAGGACTTAACTGCCATGCACTGGCACAGACATAAAGTTAGTGCCAGACATTTTAATGAATATAAAAAAGCAGGACAAAAGATGCCTGTCGTAGTTACACTTGGTGGCGACCCTGCATATTCTTATTGTGCCACTGCTCCACTTCCCGATGGTGTTGATGAGTTTTTATTGGCAGGATTTATCAGAAAAAAAAGTGTTTCATTAGTCCAATGCCTAACTCAGGATATGCAGGTTCCTGCCGATGCTGATATTGTCATTGAAGGCTATATTGATCCAAATGAAGAGATGATTTTAGAAGGACCATTTGGAGATCACACAGGCTATTATTCGCTGGCGGATTATTATCCTAAGTTTCATATTACATGCATTACACATAAAAAAGATGCTATCTATCCAGCAACAATTGTTGGTATTCCACCACAAGAAGATGCCTGGATAGGAAAAGCAACAGAGAGAATTTTTCTAGCCCCGATTAAAATGACTATGGTACCCGAAATTGTGGACATGGTGCTTCCTGTGGAAGGTGTATTTCACAATCTCGTTATTGTGAAAATAAAAAAAGACTATCCCGGACAAGCGCTGAAAGTAATGAATGCATTATGGGGGGCAGGACAAATGATGTTTACCAAAATGATGATTGTAGTAGATGGAGATGTTAACATTCACAACAATGAGGAAGTAGCAAAATATATTTCTGAAAACACCAATCCTTCAACTGATTTCACGTTCAGCTCAGGCCCTACAGATGTTTTAGACCACTCCTGCTCCACTATGGCTTTTGGAGGAAAATTAGGTATTGATGCTACTAAAAAATTTCCGGAAGAATTATTTGATGTGAAAACATTTAATTCTACATCAACAAACATACCCGGCATTGACGAAGTAAATAAAATTTTGCCTGAGATAAATGGTTTAAACACATCTTTAATTGATAAAAATATTTCTGTTGTTTTTGTATCTATCGAAAAAAACAGAAAAAATCATGTCAGAGAAGCTGCTAATTCTCTTATGAAGATTCCATTTTTTACCTCTGTAAAAACAATTATATTTTTGGAACATACACTTAACATCAATGATATTGCAGACAGTGTTTGGCGATTTTCCAATAATGTTGACCCTAAAAAAGACCACTTCTTTATTGAACATTCAAACGGCACAACAATCATTTTTGATGGCACAAGAAAAACAAAAAAGCTATTCGATGGCTTTCAACGTGACTGGCCAAACATTCTTGCCTCTGACAGAACTACAATTGAAAGAATAGATACAATCTGGGATAAATTGGGGTTGGGGAAATTTATTCCTTCACCTTCACTTAAATATGCAAAACAACTTTATAAAGGTGGTGCTGTAGCAGAGGAATAATTATCTTAACAAGGTTACATGGCCAACCATTTTATGGTATTTGCCGAATACATCTTTAGCCACTACGGTATAGACATAAACATCTTGCTTGGCTGCTGTTGATTTACCTTTTACTCTGCCATCCCATCCTTTATTATCACCTTCAAAAATCAACTCACCCCAACGATCATGGATTAACAAGGTGTAATCAAGAATATTTATTCCTTTAATATCAAACTCTTCATTGGTGCCATCATTATTTGGAGTAAATGCATTTGGAATATAAAATGTTGTAATAGGTGCAATATAAACTTTATCATAAGCAGAATCGCGACAGCCGAATGAATTAACTACAATCTGACTTACATTATACCAACCGGTATCGCCATAGGCATGTGTTGGTGAATAGATATCAGAAGTATGTCCGTCACCAAAAGTCCAATCCCATGAAACTGCGCCTGCACTTTGATTGATAAAATTAATTACAGGATTAAGAATATTTGTCTCGTGAGGATCGGGTGTAAAACCTGCTACAGGATTAGGATAAACTGTAACTGCATTATAAGCTGTATCAGTATTAACACAACCATATTGTGATGTAACTGTAAGTACTACATTATAAACTCCTGTTTGTACATAAATATTCAATGGATTCTGAACAGAGTCAGCATTACCATCACCAAAACTCCAATCCCAGTTTACAATACTTCCATCCGGTGACTGTGAGTAATCATAAAACTGTACAGGTAATGGTCCGCATCCTGCATGATTTGAATATTGAAACTGTGCAACAGGATTCTGATGAATCACAACTGTAGCCTGAGTAGAATCAATACATCCCTGATCGGAAGTAGCTATTAATGTTACAACATAATTTCCTGCAGGTGTAAAAGTATGTTCAGGATTTGTTACCTGACTTGAACTGCTGTCACCAAACAACCATTGGTATCCGTTTATACTTCCTGATGAAATTGTACTTGAATTATTAAACGATACAGGAGCACCTTCGCAACCAGGACCACCTGTAAAAGAAGCAACAGGATTTGGATATGCATCAATATAGGTAGTATCATTAGAGATACATCCGTTAATATTTGTTGTTTGCAGTGTCACCATATAATTGCCTGCTGCTGCATAACTATGCATAGGTGATTGACTTGTAGAATAGCTACCGTCACCAAAGCTCCATTGCCAGTTGGTAGTTGAAATTCCTGAAGTATCAGATACATCAATCATACTGACAGGAATGTTAATACAGTTACTTGTCAATGCAATTTGTGGCTGTGGCAATGCAAATACTTCAACTGTATCTGTGTATAAATCACTGCAGCCATGATTAGAAGTTACTCTAAGGTCAACAGGATAGATTCCGTTTGATGCATAAGTATGTAATGGATTTTTACTCTGAGAAGAAGCGCCATCGCCAAAATCCCAATCCCATGCAACGATAATACCATTTGCAACAGATGACTGATCATTGAATGTTGTTTGTATGTTTTTACAAACATTGTTAGCTGCAAACTTTGCATTAGGGATGTCGTGTACAATTATTTGTTGAGTTATTGAATCAACGCATCCTGAAGCTGAAGTTGCAATTAACGACACAGGGTATGTTCCTGCAAGTGGATATTGATAAGATGTATTAGCAGAAGTATCAGTAGTACCATCTCCAAAATTCCAATAGAAACTATTAATATTTCCTGAGGTAATGGTTGACTGATTTACAAACTGTGTTGGACTACCAAAACATAAGGGAGATGCTGTAAATTGCAGTAATGGCAATGGGTTAACATTAACCTGATTATTAAAGATTGCAGAGCATCCATCTGTTCCTGTCACAGTCACTGTGTATGTCCCCTGTGTTGCAACGGTAATGGATGCAGTTGTAGCACCTGTTGACCAAAGATAAGTCGAACCCGCATTTCCTGCATTGAGTGTAGTTGTCTGACCTGAACAAATTGCAACATTCACTGCACTATTTATCAGTGAGTCGCTTACTGTTACTATTGCATCATCATAAGTAGTACAACCATTGGGAGCTGTAACAATTACACCATAATTTCCTGCTGTAGAAACCTGAATGGATTGTGTTGTTTCACCATTTGGAATCCATTGAAAGATTGATCCTGCATTACCTGCATCAAGCGTTGTATTATAACCAATACAAACATAAACATCAGAAATATTTACCACAGGTGGTGTTAATACATTAACCACCATGGTATCTTTTGACAAACATCCGTTATTGTCTGTAACTGAAACTATGTATGTTGTATTACTGGTTGGGCTGACAGTAATTGTAGCTGTCGTGTCTCCGGTTGGAGTCCAAACATAACTACTGCCGCCACTTGCAGCAATTAATGTTGATTGTCCATTACAGATACTTTTATCAGGACCTGCACTTGCAATCGGCAAAGGATTTACCGTTACTAAAACTGAGTCGGAAGCTGTACATCCATTAGGTGCTGTTACCACTACAGAATACATTGTATTATTTAGTGGTGAAACTGCCAACGCTGACGATGTTTGCGAAGTTGGCATCCATAAATAACTTCCGCCTCCCGTTGCTGTTAATGTCGTTGAACTACCTTTACAAATACTTTTATCAACGCCTGCATCTGCAACAGGTGGCAACAATACTGTTACAACTACGCTGTCTGTTGCAGCGCAATTGTTACTGTCTGTAACGTTTACAAAATAAGTTTGCGTTGTTGAGGGTGTAATTGTTAGCACATTTGAATTGGAAACAATTGCTTTCCAATGATAGTTTAAACCTCCACTTGCTGAGAGTACAACCTGATTGCCCAAACACACAGATTGATTGATACCTGCATCAGCCACTGGTAATGCATGTATTGTAATTGGTTTAACAATTGTATCAGAACATTGATAAGCTGTCTGAACAATCAGCTGAACATTATAAACTCCGGATGATAAGTAAGTAATTGCAGGACTTTGAATGTTTGATGTAGTTCCGTTTCCAAAGTTCCAGTTCCATGAGTTGATATTATTTCCGTTGACTGTTGACTGATTGTTAAAATTAGTTTGTTGATTTAGACAAACAGCCGGTGCAGTGAACTGTGCCACAGGTTTTGGATATATGGTTACTTGTTGAATCAAGCTATCCACACATCCTCCAGAAGAACTTACTGTCAAAGCAACCTGATAATTTCCTGCTGAAGTGAATGTATGCGTTGGCATTGAGACAGAAGATGTTGTGCCATCACCAAAATTCCCATGCTAAGCATAGATATTTCCTGTTGACACTGAAGAACTGTTTTGGACTTGAATAGCATTACCGGGACAGGCATTAGCACCTGTAAAAGCTACAATAGGTTTAGGAAATACATTGATGGACTGTGAAACAGAATCCATACAACCTGCAGCAGAAGCAACTACCAGACTGATGTTGTAAGTCCCTGCATTAACAAAATTATGAGTTGGGTTCTGAACATTTGACAATGTACTGTCACCAAAATTCCATTGCCAGTTTGAAATATTTCCTGCACTTATGGTGCTGCTGTCAGAAAACTGAATCGTTTGATTTATACAAGCATCATTAATTGTAATGGCAGCCGAAGGCAAAGGATTTACCTGAACTGTACTTACCATAGTAGCAGTACATCCGTTAAGGTTGGTGATGGTAACTGCATACTGACCACTGCTTGAAACCGTACTAGTTTGTGTTACTGCACCGGTTGACCATAGAAAACTGTTACCCGGATTGCCAGCATCCAATGTTGCAGTCAGTCCCTGACACATCGAAATATTTGATTGGTTGTTGGTAATTGAGCCACCGGGTGTTACCAATACTGTATCAGATGAAGAACAACCGAAGCTATTTGTTACAGTAACTGCGTAATTGCCTGGTGCGGTGACATCAATTGTCTGAGTTGTATCGCCTGTTGACCATAAATATGTTGAACCGGCATTGCCTGCATTTATAGTTGTGAAAGTACCCGTACAAACAAATGTTGTAGGAATATTTACAACAGGGTTTGCATTTACAGTTACATTTACCTGTGCATTGGCTGTACATCCGTTTGCATCAGTAACCGTAACAGTATAAGCCGATGATGAATTAGGATTCACATTTATTATAGGACCCGTCAACCCAACAGGGCTCCATGAATAACTTACACCTCCTGTTGCTGTAAGCGTTGCAGTATCTCCAAAACAAATTGACTGTGGTGGTGAAACAACTGCCACCGGTAACTGATTAATGTTTACAAGTACAGAATCAACAGCAACACATCCGTTAACATCTGTAACCGTAACAGTATAGGTCGTAGATTGTGATGGGCTTACTGTAACCGGATTTATATTTTGTCCATTACTCCATTGATAGGTTAATCCTCCACTGGCAGTTAATGTCACAGACTGACCAAGACAAATTGCTGCATCGGCACCGGCATTTACAACAGGAGGTGGCGATATGGTAATATTCTGAACATAAGTACTGATACATCCATTTGCTGACGTTACTGTTAATGTTACAGGATGAACACCTTGAGTTGTAAAACTGACAACAGGATTTTGCAGGTTTGACGTATCTGTTCCGCCAAAATTCCATAAATAAGAAATAATATTTCCCGTTGATGTATTGCTAAGCAAGAAGCTATCGCCAATACATGTTGGTCCTGTAAATGTAAATGCTGCAATTGGTGCAGGTTCTATTGTCACCGGGACAGAGGCAGTACCTGTGCATCCAAACATATCCGTAATGGTAACACTTACATTATAGGTTCCTGAATCTGAATAAACAATTGCAGGATTTAGTTGTGTTGAAGTTTGTCCATTTCCAAAATTCCAATTCCAGTTTATAACACTATCTAAAGTATTATTGGTTAATGTAACTGCTGTACCTGCACAACCTGGCAACAGCGTAAATGCCGGAACCGGTAGTGGGTTAATAGTCACCGGTTGAATAATGGTATCAATACAACCAAGATTGGTAGTAACTATCAGCGTTACATTGTATGTGCCTGTACTGTCATAGGTATTTGTGGGGTTTTGATCATTAGAGGTATTTCCATCACCAAAATCCCAAAACCAATTAATGATTGTGCTTCCCGAAACTGTTGACTGATCAGTGAAATTAACTGTTTGATTCAAACAAGCAGTTGATGCAGAAAAAGCTGCTGTTGGGAAGGAGATATATTGAATTACTACAGTATCAGTAGCAGTACACATACCATCACTAACCGTTACAATATAAGTACCCGGCCCAACAGTTTGTGTTGGGTTTGTAAATCCATTGCTCCATTGATAGGTATATGGACCACCTGTACCACCGGAGGGAGTTGCTGTAATAGTTGCCAAATCACTACAGGTAATAAACTGATCGGCACCTGCATTGACATTTACTCCAACAACTGTTAAACAATAGGAATAAATCTGACTGCCAAGCCAGGGGCAATTATCATCTGTAACTTTAATTGTAAAGCATTTTGGTGCTCCACTGATGTCTGAATCCGAAGGCGTCCAGCAGAAAGTGCCTGTTGGATGTGGAGTTCCTGCTGTTGTAAATGTTGCTCCTGTAACTGAACTGTCATATACAACCGTCAGATTCTGTCCTGCATCAGGATCGTTTGAATAAACATTAAAACAATATGGTTGATTGGCACAGATAGTATCAGAGAACTGATTTGTTCCGTTTATTCCGGACAATGTAGGTAGTGTGTTGTTACAATTGATTACTGTTACCTGTATATCGCGCTCAACAGTTCCTATCAACACACCATTTCTGTACTCTTTAACAAGGACAGCCATAACTGTCACATCAAGTTGCGTTGGTGTCATACAAATATCACCGGTTGCTGTATTAAAATATACGGGTGGACTTGATGTAAGTGGATTTGATGCACTGAATGGAGGAATATAACTTACATCAGTAGAATCATTTTGTTTTGGTGTAATCAACTCATAAACTAATGAATCACCATCGGCATCAGAAGCACCATGATTAAAACATAACTCCTGACCCAAGCATGCAAATGGAACAGGTTTGTTACTAAACACAGGTGATGTATTACAAGGAGAAATAGTATTGTTTAAAGTTGCATAGATGTAAAGGTATTGGTCAATGGATTTGTAATGGTATTGATTGCAGCATTTCTGCAACAAAGCTCATAACTAAAAGTCCAGTCAGTACATTGTGCAGGAAGAGTTACTACTCTTTCATAAACCCATTCCTGAATACCTGTAAATACACCTCCTTTGCAAGTTGATAATGCATTTGGGCAAAGCGGGGTAATTTCCTGGTAGGTTCCTGGAACAGGAAAAAGTGTACAGGTAAAACGTTGTCCACATGAAGCAGAACTTATAGTAACGTTTACATTATTAGGCGCATTAATTCCAATGCAATCCCGATAAAAAGCTACTCTGATTTTATAATTATTTCCTCCTACACATTCGTAGGTCAGGTCGGCACCCATGCTGTGCGTAGCCATGCTGTTGTAATGCATACCGATAGCAGTCAGTAAGGTGAGAAAAATGTGGCGTAAATTCTTGCGCATAGGCAACAGATTTTGATGTTGTTTCAATAGATATCTGGCACTTTTCTATTGATAACATCAAAATTATTTCCTCTTAAATGGGGCTACTAACTGAAATGGACTGAAAGGTAGTTTTGTAAGAATATCTGATTTTAACATCCTTATTTTTCAGAAAAATCAAGCTGTCGTATAGAGACATTTTAAATATTTCGTTATAAATCCTTAAAAGTTATTGTAAGGATATTGAATTAAGTTTCTAAAATCAACAAAAATCAAAACACAACCTCCACTTCTTCATAAAAATTACACACCACAATTTATTTTAGATGCAAAAAACAAGCCTATCTCAACTGAATATTAAACAGGATAAATTCAAAATTTTCTTGACAAATGAAAGTGTATAATTACTTCAATAACTTAAATCTTTAAGCAATACGACTATTTACATTTGCCACAATGTATCTTCTTAAAATTAAAGGCACTGCCAAGATCCCTGATTATGTTCAAATGCGCGATGATAATTTTACACTCATTGCCTACTTCAGAGCAGACAGGCCGGAAAAAGCTATAGCTAAAGCAGGACTATCGGATAAAGAAGAATATCTTTTAAAAATAATTGCTGAAATACCATTCGGTAAAGTACAAAAAATAGAAATATGACGGACACAATTGTTTCACTTCAGGAAGCCAACATTTATGTTAAAAAAAATCTGATTCTCACAGGAGTCAACCTGCATGTTCAGAAAAATGAGTTCGTTTATCTTATTGGTAAAACAGGGAGTGGAAAAAGTTCATTGTTGCGTGTTCTGTTTGGGGATATAAAATTAAATCAGGGCGAAGGCAATGTAGCAGGATTCAGTCTTAACAAACTCAAGAATAAAGAAATTCCGTTTTTAAGAAGAAAATTAGGCATCGTATTTCAGGATTTTTCAATTGCTTGGTGACCGAACTGCAAAAGACAATCTGCTATTTGTATTAAAAGCCACCGGATGGAACAACAAACAGAAAACTGACGATAGAATAAACGAAGTTTTGCAAAAGTTGGTCTTGGCACGAAAGGATTTAAAATGCCACATGAACTCTCAGGTGGAGAACAACAACGACTTGCCATTGCACGTGCATTACTTAACGAACCAGAACTTATTCTTGCCGATGAACCATCAGGAAATCTCGACCCTGAAACAAGCAATGAAATTATGAACCTGTTTTTTGAACTCAGTAAAACTAGATGTTCAGTGATTATGGCGACTCATAATTACTCATTGATAGAGCGCTTCCCTGCAAGAATCATTAAATTAGAAACCGGAAAAGTTTTAGAGAGTTAACAACTTATTTTCCTGAATTTCCGTCTGATTGATAAGATTTTTTTACTTTTATCGTTTCAATCTTATGACTCCAAAAAGAATTCTTTTGTTGACGGCCACACTTTTGAGTAGTATGGCATCATTTGCACAGTTTGCCTTCAATCCTCAGGTTGGTTTGTCTGTTGCAAAACTTAGAAATCTGGAAAGTGATGAATCTACTAAAGCACGTGTGGGATGGCATGCCGGTGCCGATTTCAGAATAGGCAGGCGGTTTTATGTTCAACCCGGAATCTATTATTGGCAAACCTCAACAGCCTTTATTAATGATTCTTTGAAAATTCAAACAGATCTTCAACGAAGTGATATTAAACTCAATGCTCGTATTGGACTGAATCTTCTTGATGATGAGAATGCAAAAATCAGGTTCAGTATTGGCCCGTCTTATAATGTTCTAATTTCTAAAAGTGCCAAGAGCGATGATTTGGACAAAGTAACTCTTGGAGAACTTGAAGATAATTTCAATAATGGTGTTTTTAATTTTGATGCAGGACTTGGAGTTGATTTCTGGAAAATATCTTTTGATTTAGGCTACAGCATCGGCCTTTCTGATGCACTCGATAATACTGCATATTACAAGTCTGAAGCCCGATATGGTACATTTTATTTTAATGTTGGACTTGTTATCGGAAATGCTACTTCAAGTAAATAACTCATCTGTTTTATTAATGAGAAAATATTTTTTAGAGATTCATCAAATTCCATCCATTTTATTTAGCCAAACAAAACATGCATAAAAACAACTTTTTCAAAATATTCTTATTACTTTTATTTGTTGTTCTTATAGCCTGTCGGAAAGATCAGTTGCTGACTGATTCATCTGCAAAACTCAACTTTTCTGAAGACACTGTTTTATTTGATACCGTTTTTGCATCTATAGGAAGTACCACGCAATACCTTCTTGTTTATAACGATCATAATCGTCCGATAAAAATTTCTTCAATAAAATTAGCAGGCGGAAGTTCTTCGCCTTTCAGAATGAATGTTGATGGTGTAGCAGCCAACAGTCTTAACGATGTAGAAATTCGTGCCAAGGACAGTCTTTGGATTTTTATTGAAGTAACTATTGACCCTACAAGTGACCAAACACCATTTATAGTTACAGACTCTATAATCTTTGAAACCAATGGAAATATTCAGGATGTAGATTTGGTTGCTTATGGCAGAAATGCACGCTTCATTACACCAAAATATGCAATTACATTTCCTGATGGCAGCGGACTCCCCTATTCTATCATTGGTGATGGTTCGCCATGTGGAACTGTTATTGAGTGGGATAGCTTATTGCCTTATGTTGTTTATGGTTATGCAGTTGTTGACAGTTGCCTGACACTAAAAATTAATCCCGGTACAAAAATTTATTTTTACAACAACTCCGGCTTATGGGTTTATCGTTATGGTAATTTGCAAGTAGAAGGCAATTTAGAACATCCTGTATTATTTACCGGATCCAGATTAGAATCATCCTACAGCGAAGTTCCTAATCAATGGGACAGAATCTGGATTAATGAAGGCGGAACAAATAAAATTAATTATGCTATAATAAAGAATGGTTTGTTTGGTGTTCAGGCAGAAGATGTGCAGTTTGATGGTATCATTGGCGATGCACCTACACAGCTAACATTAAGTAACAGCACAATCCGGAATATGAGTATTGGCTTACTGGCAAGAAGTTTTAACATTACTGCCTACAACAATGTTATAAGCGATTGCAAAAGTTATTGCACTGTATTCTCACAGGGTGGCACTTACAACCTTAAACAAAACACCATTGCAAACTATTGGCGTTATTCGCAACGTAGTACCCTGCATTTTTTATGAATGATTTTGTCAATGACGGTAGTAGCAATGCGCATTCCACTTAACATCAATGTTGACAATTGCATTATCTATGGCAACAACGACAATGAAATTGAAAAAGATTTACTTGATAGTCTTGCAGACACGTACTCTTTTAAAAATAATCTCATAAAAGTTGATGAAAAAACCACACCCATAAGTGTGATTCCTGCTTTTATCAATACACTTAAAAATCAAGACCCTTTATTTGAAGATCAGTCGAAATATAATTTTAATTTAAAGGATAACTCCCCTGCTATTGATGCAGGCGATGGCTCCTTGCTGACATTTCCGGAACTCAACACCGACCTGAATGGTGGCACACGTCCACAGGGTGCAGCACCGGACTTAGGTGCAATAGAGAAAAAATAATTCTTTTTTTACTACACATTTTATTTCTGTAATTTCTACCATCTTACCAATCATTACATTTGCAGTCATGGATCAAAATACACTTGCCCAAAAAGTAGTTAATCACATGATGGAACATGACCGTTTCAGTCAGTGGTTGGGAATAAAATGCTTAGTTATGGAGCCCGGAAAAAGTGTTCTTCAGATGCAGATTCGCGAAGAAATGCTGAATGGTTTCGGACTCATTCATGGAGGCATTGCATTTTCGCTTGCCGACAGTGCGCTTGCTTTTGCATCCAATGCCTATGGAAGATTGTCTGTTGCTTTGGAATGTTCAATATCCTATCCTGCACCTGTACATAATGGCGACATTATTACTGCAACTGCAGAAGAACTTTCACTGACAAACAGAATCGGTGTTTATCAGATTACCATTACAAACCAAAATAATATTAAGGTTGCTTTTTTTAAAGGAACTGTTTACAGAACTAGTAAAGAATATTTTAAATAACAGAATGAAACAAGCATATATAGTTGATGGCATACGTACGCCTGTAGGAAATTATGGAGGCATACTGTCTTCAGTACGTCCTGATGATATGGCTGCACATGTCATTAAAGACCTGATGGCAAGAAATACCGGGCTTGCACCTGAAAAAATTGAAGATGTAATTTTAGGTTGTGCCAATCAGACCGGTGAAGACAATCGTGATGTAGCAAGAATGGCGCTATTGCTTGCAGGGCTACCTGTCACTGTTCCCGGTGAAACCATTAATCGTCTTTGTGCTTCAGGAATGTCGGCAGTAATAAATGCTGCACGAGCAATTAGAACCGGTGACACATCATGCATGATAGCAGGTGGTGTTGAAAGCATGAGCCGAGCACCTTATGTTATGTCAAAATCTTCTTCGGCTTTTGCACGTGATGTCCAACTTTTTGACACAAGCATTGGCTGGCGTTTTGTTAATTCACGTATGAAAGAAATGTATGGCACCGACTCCATGGGTGAAACTGCAGAGAATGTTGCAACACAATATAAAATCAACAGAGAAGATCAGGATCTTTTTGCCTTAAATGCACAAATGAAAGCAGCCAAATCACAACGTGACGGCAGGTTTGAATGTGAAATTTCTCCTGTCATCATTCCTCGTAAAAAAGGTGAACCTATAGTTGCTTCTAATGATGAATTTATTAAACCCGATACAAGCATAGAGATTTTATCTAAACTAAAACCTGCATTCAAAAAAGACGGTAGTGTTACGGCAGGAAATGCTTCAGGTGTGAATGATGGTGCATGTGCGCTTCTGTTAACTGATGAGGAAACCCTTAATCAGAATAAACTTAAGCCAATGGCTCGCATAGTATCATCGGCAGTGGCAGGCGTAGAGCCACGCATTATGGGCATTGGTATGTTCCTGCAACTAATGCGGCATTAAAAAAAAGCAGGACTTAGCTGGAATAATATTGACATCATTGAACTTAACGAGGCATTTGCAGCGCAAGCATTAGCATGTATCAGACAATGGAATTTAGATGATCGTGATGAACGCATCAATCCAAATGGCGGTGCTATTGCAATTGGTCACCCATTGGGAATGTCAGGTGCAAGAATCATTCTTACAGCAGCACATCAGTTAGCACTAACTAATAAACAATATGCACTCTGCACCATGTGCATTGGTGTTGGACAAGGTTATGCAGTAATTATTGAAAGATGCTAAAGGTTGCTATTGTTTACGTCTGAAAAGATAAACTCTGCTCTCTGTTTTTTTGAGTAATCGTTCAATGTTTTTCTGATGCGTAACTAACACCAATATAGGAACTGCTATTGCAAAAACATTCATACTCGTTACTGTTTCATTTAGCCACCACATTACAATAAATGGAAAAGAAACAGCAGCAGCCATTGAGCCTAATGAAACATAGCCTGTAGTTAAAAAGAAAAGTAAAAAAACGCCCATACAGATTACAGCTGCTGGCGGGTTCACACCCCATAGGATACCTAATAAAGTGGCAACACCTTTACCTCCTCTGAATCCTGCAAATACAGGGAAAATATGTCCTAATAATGCTGCAGCACCCAAAGTAAGTTTAAAGTTTATAAACTGTTGCGTTGCCGGCATATATTCTCCAAAATAAGTAGCTAATTGTACTGCCATCCAGCCTTTGGCAATATCCATCAGTAATACAGGCACACCTGCTTTTGGTCCTAAAACGCGAAATGTATTTGTTGCACCGGCATTTCCACTTCCATATTCACGAACATCAGTATTGAAAAACACTTTACCAATCCAAACAGCAGAAGGAATAGAGCCAAATAAGTAGGCTGCTAATAAAAGAGTAATGTTCTCGGCATTAATCATTCAACAAAAATCACACATAAAGATTTCAGGCAAATATATTCTTTCTGAAAATATTGAACCGTTGTAGTCCTTTCTTTCATCCATCACGATGTGCTGATGATGTATAATTACGCCATTTTTCCAACAATTGCTTAAAATTCTCCGGCAACTCTGCTTCAAAAAATTTTCTCTCTCCGTTAATAGGGTGCATAAAACCGAGCGACTGTGCATGCAATGCCTGATAGGGCATCAGTTCAAAACAATTATGAATAAAAGATTTATACTTATTTTCTGTTGTGCCCTTCAGAATCTTATCGCCACCATATTCAAAATCGCCAAACAAAGGATGTCCAATATGCTGCATGTGAACGCGAATCTGATGTGTTCTTCCTGTTTCTAATTTTAGTTTAATAAGTGTTACATAACCAAAACGTTCAAGAACCTCGTAATGTGTTTTTGCATACTTGCCATAGCTACCATCGGGAAATACATCCATAACTTTTCTGTTAATTTTATTTCTCCCTACATGGCCTTCAATTTCACCTTTATCTTGTTTTAAATCTCCCCATGCCAATGCTATATAATTTCTATTTATGGTGCGTTCATAAAATTGCAAAGCCAGATAGTTAAGTGTATCCTCATCTTTAGCAACAACCAATAATCCTGATGTGTTTTTATCAATACGATGTGCCATCCCTGGCTTAAAAACATCCTTTGGCAAAGCCTGACCTTTTAATTCAGGATAAAAATGCCCTGCCATTGCATTAGACAAAGTGCCGGTATAATTACCATAAGCAGGATGAACTACCATACCGGCCGGTTTATTTACTACTGCAAGATATTTATCTTCATAGACAATATTCAGTGGTATATCTTCACATAACAATTCAATTTCACGAACAGGATAAGGTAAAACAACCCTTATCATATCACCGGGCTTAACCTTATAATTTGCCTTAGTCGGTAAATCATTTACCAGAATACTTCCGCTATCTATGGCTACCTGCAATCTGTTGCGGGTAACATTGGCCATTCTCGTTGTGAGAAACTTATCTATTCTCACTTGTTCCTGTCCGTTATCTACTACTATGCGGTGATGCTCAAAGAGTTCGTCCTGTTCCAGATGCTCCTGTGCACTTCCTTCTTGTTCTAATTCAGGTTTCATTCACCGCAAATTTAAAAAACATGTGCAAAAAGATTTTTTTTCTGATTTCATTACATAATTTTTTCATCAAACCTTTTCTTTCGCTTTTCTCTGCAAGATCTTGTTTTTCAGAGATGTTGTCAAGGTTTTTATCATAAAACTTTCGCACTTATTCGATTTGATTCTCATTGTTTAAGGTAGAATTATTGAAATTATTCCGCTTTTCATACAAATACCATTTCTCTGTCTTGTAACCGAAGCAGTGTTGTTGCGTTTCACTCTACATAATTATTTTCAGGAGAACTATTAAACTATGCGTCAGTTAAAAATTACGAAACAAGTTACCAACCGCGAAACCTATTCATTAGACAAATACCTCAGCGAGATTGGTAAGTTGCCATTACTGACATCGGAAGAAGAAGTAAGGTATGCACGGAAAATTAAAGAAGGCGATCAGCATGCTTTGGAAATGCTTACAAAATCTAACCTTCGATTTGTGGTTTCTGTTGCTAAGCAATATCAGAATCAAGGACTGACTCTTGGTGACTTAATAAACGAAGGTAACCTTGGCCTGATAAAAGCCGCTTATCGTTTTGATGAAACCCGTGGTTTTAAATTTATTTCTTATGCAGTTTGGTGGATTCGCCAAAGCATTCTGCAAGCTATTTCCGAACAGGCACGTATTGTCAGACTTCCTGTAAATAAACTTGGTTTTATCAATAAGATAAATAAGACTTATGCACAACTTGAACAGGATTTTGAAAGAGAGCCTTCAAACGAAGAGATTGCAACTGTTTTGCATGCAAACCTTGATGAAATAAACGACACACTTCGTTCTTACGGAAAACATATTTCTATGGATGCACCACTCTTGCAGGGAGAAGATGGCAATATGCTTGATTTAATTCCTACAGAAGACGGACAAAGCCCTGAAGTTTCACTGATGAGCGAATCGCTTAAAAGAGAAATTGAACGCGCACTAACTACATTAACTCCCCGCGAAGCAGATGTTATCAGATTATATTTCGGACTAACTCCCGAACCGGCAATGACATTAGAGGAAATTGGAGAAAGATTTGAACTTACACGCGAAAGAGTCCGACAGATAAAAGAAAAGGCTATTCGCAGATTGAAACATACCTCCAGAAGTAAAATTCTGAAGGCTTATTTAGGATGATTTTTCATTGTATATGGTTAATGACGGTATTCTTTAATTAGGGTACCGTTTTTTATTGTTTTTTGTTTAGCGATTTTATTTATTTTGGTCGCGAAAATTTTAATCATTCTAACACAAAGAATTTATGGCTTACGAATTTTACGATGCAACAATTATTGATATAATTGATGAGAACGATGTAGTAAAACGATATTTTATTAAAGTACCCGATGAGCGTCCATTCAGTTTTAAAGCCGGACAGTTTGTGATGGTTGATTTGCCTATTGATTCTAAATATACAAACAGAAGCTATTCTATTGCATCAGCACCTTCAGCAGACAATATTTTTGAACTTTGTATAGTGCTAAACCCTAAAGGTATGGGAACACCATATATGTGGGAGAATTACAAAGTAGGAACAACAATAAAGCTTTCCAGAGTATTAGGCAAATTTCAGATTCCTGAGCCTATTGACACCGATCTTTGTTTTATCTGTACAGGTACAGGTATTGCACCATTACGCTCGCAGGTAGTTGATATTCTCAATCGTAAAATTCCACATAAAAATCTATACATGGTTTTTGGTAACCGCTGGACTAAAGACATTCTCTACAGACAGGAAATGGAGCAGTTAGAAAAAGATTATCCTCAGTTTAAGTTTATTCCTGTTTTATCGCGTGATAACGAAGGATGGACAGGTCGTAAAGGATATGTGCATCAGATATATGAGGAGATTTTTGCCGATAAACGCCCTGCAAAATTTTTTATCTGTGGATGGGCCGATATGCTGAAAGAAGCGCGTCAACGCCTGGAAGCCATGGGATATGACAAAAAAGCCATTAAGTTTGAGTCGTACGACTAAGCACATTTTCTTCACTTTCATTTTTGATTCATAAGCGACCGTCTATTTTAGCCCGACTTAGCTGTTTAATCAATTTTTTTAAATTTGCACCTCCTTAAATTTCAAGACAATGAAAAACTTTAATGCGTTGGGAATTATTTTAATTTCCTGCTTTTTTACAAATGCCTATGCACAAAAGAAAACAAACAGTGCAACGGTAAAACCTACAAAAGCTGTAACGGCAACCGCACCGGCAGCAATCAGCGACCCTGTTTTAGTTAATGTGGGGCAAAACATCACCCGCTCAGAATTTGAAAGGGTTTATTACAAAAACAACAATAAAGGCACTGCCAACGATGAAAAGTCCATAAGAGATTATATGGAGCTTTTTATCAACTACAAACTAAAAGTTAAAGAAGCCGAATCTTTGAAAATGGATACTTCTGCTGCTTTTAAAGATGAACTAACAGGATACCGTAAACAATTGGCTCAACCCTACCTCACCGACAAAGATGTGAACGACAACTTAGTTAAAGAGGCTTATAACCGATTGCAAAACGATGTTAGAGCAAGTCATATTCTTATTAAGTTAAGCAGCGATGCTTTACCAAAAGACACTTTGGCTGCATATAACAGAATAATGAAAATCAGAGAAAAGATTGTAAAAGGTGCAGATTTTGAAAAGATGGCTCGCGATAGCTCTGAAGATCCTTCTGCAAAAGAAAATGGTGGCGACCTTGGATATTTTACAGGCTTGCAGATGGTTTACCCTTTTGAAACTGCTGCCTACAACACCAAGCCCGGTCAGGTGTCAATGCCTATACGGACACGTTTCGGTTATCATATTATTAAGGTAAGTGACATTCGTCCTGCTGTTGGCGAAATACACACTGCACACATCATGATTAAGGTTAATAAAAGTGATAATGACTCTGTGCAAAAAGAAGCCAAGCGTAAAATTGATGAAATATATGCCAAGTTCAAAGCCGGTGAGAAATTTGAAGATTTGGCAAAACAATATTCTGATGATAAAGGCTCTGCTGTAAATGGTGGTGTTCTTCCTTGGTTTGGCACAGGCAAAATGGTTCCTGAATATGAAAAAGCATCTTTTGCATTGTTAAAAGACAACGATGTTTCAGCACCTATCAAATCTGCTTATGGATGGCATATCATAAAGCGTTTAGAAAAACGAGGCATAGCATCATTTGATGAAAAGAAAAATGAACTGAAAAATCAGATTATGCGCGACAGCCGCAATGAAATGGGTAGAGCTTCTTTAGTTGCTAAAATCAAGAAAGAAAATAACTTTAAAGAATTTGCTGCTAACAAAGATGAATATATTAAATCGCTTGATACCACACTTGCTGATGGTACTTATAACGACTCTACAGCATTGAAGAAAACAAAACCTTTGTTTAACCTGGCAGGTAAAGACTATACACAATTTGATTTTGCAGCTTATCTGGCAAAACATCAGACAAAAAGAAAAGACATAACCTCTCAGGCAATAGCCCATTCTCAGTACGAAAATTTTGTAACAGACGCTTGTATTGCTCTTGAGGAATCACAATTAGACAAAAAATATCCGGATTTTAAAGCATTGATGGATGAATACAGAGATGGTATTTTACTATTCGATCTTACAGACAAAATGGTTTGGAGTAAAGCAGTTAAAGACACCACAGGATTAGAGCAGTTTTATGAGAAAAACAAAAACAACTACATGTGGGGTGAGCGTTTAGACGCTGTAATCTACACTTGTAAAAATGCTGATGTGGCAAAAGAGGCAAGAAAGATGCTTAAAAAGAAAAAGTCTGACAGTGAAATTGCTGCAACATTAAATAAAGATTCATCACTGAATATAAACATCAAAGACGGAAAATATTCTAAAGGCGATAATGAAATCGTTGATAAACTTGAATGGAAGCCGGGCTTATCTGCTGACTTGAAAGATAACAATCAAGTGGTTTTTGTTGATGTAAAATCAAGACTTGCAGGACAGCCTAAAAAGTTAGACGAAGCACGTGGATTGATAACTGCCGACTATCAGAATTATCTTGAAAAATCGTGGATAACAGAATTGCGTAAAAAATACAGCTATTCGGTAAACGAAGATGTTTTAAAATCTATGTTTGCCAAGTAAGAAACAGCATATTGAAAAAACAACACATAACAATTAATGGTTCCGGCTTGCTTTTAGCATTTGCCGGAACTGTTTTTTTAATGAGTTGTAACAACCTGCCCGTTGACTTCAAAAAGGATAAGAATAAAAATGCTATTGCACGCGTTTATGATAAGTATTTGTATTCTTACGAAATTAAAGACCTTGTTCCTAAAGACGCTACACCGCAAGACAGTGCTATGATTGTAAAAAGTTTTGTGGACGATTGGATAAAACAAAATATTGTATTGCATCAGGCAGAAAATAATCTTCTTGACGAACAAAAAAATGTAGAAAAACAATTGCAGGAATATCGCAACTCTTTAGTCACTTTTGCCTACGAACAGGAGTTGGTTCGTCAGCGACTTGACACTACAGTTACAGATGAGGAAATTGAAAAGTACTATAATGAAAACAACAAGAATTTTTTGTTGAAGAGTAATATTATAAAAGCTACTTTCATAAAAGCAGCTAAGAAAACACCAAAGATTGATAAACTTAAATCATGGTTTAACTCGTCTAAAGAAAAAGATAGACAACTCCTTGAAAAGTTTTGTTTTCAATATGCCATTGATTATTCTTTAAATGACAATGATTGGATGCAGTTTGATGATTTACTTAAAAGAGTACCTATTAAAACCTATGACAAAGAAGAATTTTTGCGTAACAACAGAAATATCGAAACTGCTGATTCAGCACACATATACCTCGTAAAAATTACTGACTTTAAAACCAATGAAAGTGTTTCGCCACTTGCCTTCGTAAAAGACAATATTAAGAACCTGATTATTAACAAAAGAAAACTTGCTCTAATAGAACAAATGCAGAAATCGGCATTTGATCAAGCACTTAAAAATAATGATTTTGAAATATATAAATAGAACATTTCTGCTCTTGATGGTATTCATTATGCCATCGCTGTTGTATGCACAAAAATCCGATACTGTAATAGATCAGATAATTGGTATTGTTGGAAATAAAATCATTTTGCAATCTGACCTTGAGGCACAATACCAACAGTATCTTGCACAGGGTCATTACAAAGATGAGTCAGCAAAATGCGATGTCTTGGACCAGTTGTTGCTGACCAAATTACTTATTCATTACGCCAATATTGACAGTGTTACTGTTAGCGATGCACAGGTTGAAGGTGAAATTGAAAAGCGCATCGCCTATTTTACAGAGCAGTTTAATGGCTCAACAGAGAAGTTGGAAGAATATTATCAGAAATCTGTTCCTGAAATTAAAGATGAATTCCGTCCTTTAGTGAAAGAGCAGTTGCTTGCGCAAACCATGCAACAAAAAATAATTGGTAAGGCATCGGCATCACCTGCTGATGTCAAAGCATACTTTAATTCTATTCCGAAAGACAGCCTTCCATATATTAATTCCGAATTGGAATACGGTGAAATTGCATTTAAAATTGCTGTCTCCGATGAAGAAAAAAATAAAGTGAAAGCAAGACTTGAAGAAATAAGAACACGCTTGTTGAAGGGTGAGGATTTTGCAACACTTGCAATACTTTATTCTCAGGATGCAGGCTCTGCAAAGAATGGCGGAGAACTTGGTTTTGTTCCACGCGGACAGTTTGTACCGGAGTTTGAAGCTATTGCTTATAAATTGAAAAAGGTGAAATTTCACCAATCATAGAAACAAAGTTCGGTTATCATGTTGTGCAATTAATTGATCGCAGAGGAGAAACTATCAATGTGCGCCACATATTACTGAAGCCTGAAGTCAGCAATAAAGATTTGTTAGCCACAAAAGCAAAAGCTGACAGTATTGCATTTGATATCAGAAGTGGCAAAATGAAATTTGAAGATGCTGCAATACAATATTCAGATGCAGAAGATTCAAAAAACAATGGTGGCAATGTGGTGAACCCTGCCACAGGTAACACACGTTTTGAAGCCAATCAGGTAGATGCCATGGTATTTTTTCAGCTTGACAAACTTAAAGAAGGCGAAGTAAGCAACCCTGCATTAATCACATCACGTGAGGGCACACAGTATTATAAAATATTTCTGCTTAAGAAACGTACCCAACCACACGTTGCCAATCTTACTGACGATTATCAACGTATTCAGCAGGCTGCATTAAGTTATAAACAAGCTAAATTGATGGATGACTGGATTGTGAGAAAGAGGAAATCAACATACGTAAGAATTGACCCTGAATACAGTCATTGCGAAGAGATAAAAAAATGGTCTAACTAACACAAAAAATATTCGAAATGAATCAACAATATACATCAGATGTTGAAGCTATAAAAGGATTAGTCAACAGTTATCAGAAACTTCGAACAGAAATCGGAAAAGTAATTGTCGGGCAGGATGAAGTTGTACGTGATGTATTAATTTCTATTTTCAGCAAAGGACACTGCCTTCTTGTTGGTGTACCCGGTTTAGCAAAAACGCTTTTAGTAAACACAATTTCACAAGCATTAGGACTTTCATTCAGCCGCATTCAATTTACGCCTGATTTAATGCCAAGTGATATTACAGGTATTGAAATATTAGACGAAAACAGACACTTTAAGTTTATCAAAGGTCCAGTCTTTGCCAATATAATTCTTGCAGATGAGATTAACCGTACGCCTCCTAAAACACAGGCAGCACTTCTTGAAGCCATGCAGGAAAGGTCTGTAACCGTTTCCGGAAAACGTTATGAGTTGCCTAATCCATTTTTTGTTCTGGCAACACAAAATCCAATAGAACAGGAGGGTACTTATCCCCTTCCTGAAGCTCAGCTCGACCGATTTATGTTTAATGTTTTCCTCGACTATCCCTCGTTTGAGGAAGAAGTTCTGGTTGTAAAAAACACAACCGGTGATAAACTTGGCAAAGCAGAGAAAGTGCTTGACGAAAATGAAATTACTTTTTTTCAGGATCTGATTCGCAAAATCCCTGTACCAGACAATGTATTGCACTATGCAGTAGGTCTTACTGCAAAAACACGTCCGGGAGCTGAAAACAAATCTGCAATGATTAATGATTATGTTGCATGGGGAGCAGGTCCGCGTGCATCACAGTTTTTAGTTATAGGTGCTAAATGTCATGCTGCAATCAACGGTAAGTTTTCTCCTGATATTGAAGATGTAAAAGCAGTTGCCGTTCCAATACTTCGTCATCGTTTAGTGCGTAATTATAAGGCAGAAGCTGATGGTGTTTCTGTTGAAAAAATCATTGACAGCATCTTGTAGTTTTCTATTTTTCGTTAATCTCCTCCTCTTTTCATTCTCTTCGGAAAACATCAAATCCGCGATTTCTGACTCATAGCACCAATCACCATAATTGGTGATTGGTGATTATTTCTGATATTATTAGTTTTACATTTTATTAAACTAATAAAAGATGAGGACATTAAAATTGATTGGCTGCGGATTACTGATGACAATTATTGCATCTTGCAGCAGTGGAGACTCTTCCGAACAGGAAACTGATGAAGGAACAGAAACTGGTACAACAACACAGGCAACAGAAAGAAATTTCTCAGGTAAAAATAGCAATTGGGCAAAATTAGTTGCAGTTGAAAATCGCGATGCTAATGGCAATTTGGTGTCCACAATACCATTACCTTCAAATTGGAAAATACATAACAGCAGACAACAAGGCGATCCTACTTTTACAGGTCCTGATGGAATTGTAGTTAAAGATTATCCGCTTCAGATGTTTAATTACCCATTTGATCAAAACACACAGTATATCTATAGTCAAAGTGGACAACAGGTTAGAGATTTCCCAGGTGTAGAACAGGTCATTCAACAAGATTTAATTCCTGTTTGCCGCAATCAGGGACTTTCATTCATAAAATATTATGAGTTGCCGGAAGTATCGCGGATTGAGAAATGGTATAGCGATCAGTTATTTCAGGCAGTACCAATGGATAAAAAAACATTTGCTATTGGAACAGATTGGCAAACTGCTGATGGCAATCCCTATTTTTTACTTGTACATTTTTCTATCAGCACCACTGCGCAACTGCGAATGTGGAGTTATTTTGTTTCCAGCCTGGAAGCAGACAAGGATGTTTTTGAGAAAGCAAAGAAGCAACTCTTGTTTTCAATTTCAAATGCACATTACGAACTGGAACCCATTATGGCTTACAACAGATCGGAGGCAGAAAAAGCCGGAAGAAGTTGGGCTCAGTTTAATGCTAGGATGGCACAAAATCAGGCAAACTTTGAAGCATCACAACGTGCACACATCAATAAAACAAATGCTATAAACGATGCCATTATGAGTGGCTACCGCGAAAGAAATGCTGCATCAGACAGAATGCAGGAACAACGTATTGATGGAATTTATGAAAGAACCAATGTTGTGGATGAAAGCGGACAGAAGTATAAAGTTGAAAGTGGTTACAATCAATACTGGATGAATAACGATGGTGAATATATCAGTACGGATAAGGTTGATTATAACCCCAACCTTGATGATAATATGAATGACCAAAAATGGCAGGAGTTAAAAGAAATTAAATAGCAGTAATGCTATTTTGCAAAAAGAGAATCAACAAAACTAACCCTGTCAAAAGCCTGTAAGTCGGTCATCTTCTCTCCTACTCCAATATATTTTACAGGTATTTTAAACTCATCAGAAATACCAATCACCACACCACCTTTTGCAGTGCCATCTAATTTTGTCAGCGCAAGTGCATTAACTTCTGTTGCAGCAGTAAACTGTCTTGCCTGCTCAATAGCATTCTGACCTGTTGAAGCATCAAGCACCAATAAAATTTCATGAGGTGCATCGGACACAACTTTCTGCATTACACGTTTTATTTTAGTCAACTCATTCATGAGATTAACTTTATTGTGCAAGCGACCTGCTGTATCTATTATAACCACATCGCTGTTCTGAGCCACACCTGACTTAACAGTATCAAATGCAACCGAAGCCGGATCGGCATTCATTCCTTGCGAAACAATAGGCACCTGAACACGTTCTGCCCAAATGTTTAACTGATCTACTGCAGCAGCACGAAAAGTGTCGGCCGCACCCAGTAACACATTTTTTCCTGATTGTTTAAACTGATATGCCAATTTACCAATAGTCGTTGTCTTGCCCACGCCATTTACACCTACAACCATTATGATATAGGGTTTCTTACTTTCATCAATTAAATTGGCCACAGTAGCCGATTTGTTCTCGCCAAGTAATGCAGCTATTTCTTCTTTTAAAATTGTATTCAACTGATCGGTTCCCACATATTTATCACGTGCTACCCTGTCCTGAATTCGTTTTACAATTTTTAAAGTTGTATCCACTCCAACGTCAGACGAGACTAAAATCTCCTCTACATTATCGAAAGACTTCATCATCAACTGTTGACTTACCAATTACTGCTTTGGTAATTTTTGTAAAAAAATTTTCACGTGTTTTATTTAATCCGCTCTCAAGTGATTCTTTATCTTTTTTCGAAAACAGTCCGAAAAATGCCATATTATGATTCTTTTATTATAGTATTAAAACAAAAACAGCCTTCTTCCTTAGGGAAGAAAGCTGTCATTCGATTTCATAAATATTATTTCTCTTTCAAAAAATCTTTTACGTGATCGTTATGCACAATCTCTTCTTTGAATGAATAGGCTCCATTGGCACCTTTCACCATTTTTATCACCTTGGAAAACTCTTTTCCTTTACCGGTTTTAAGTGTTGCAACTACTTTTTTAGCCATTTTATTTAAGCTTTAAATTATTTAATTTCTTTATGAAGAGTAACTTTTTTCAGAATGGGGTTGTATTTTTTCAACTCCAAACGCTCTGTAGTGTTCTTCTTGTTCTTTGTTGTGATATAACGTGATGTTCCGGGCATACCGCTGTTCTTATGCTCTGTGCACTCCATGATAACCTGAACTCTGTTTCCTTTTTTTGCCATGATGCTAAAAGATTAAATGTGTCCTTTTTTTATCAGACTGTTTATACAGGCTGAAATTCCTTTTTTATTGATGGTACGGATTGCAGAAGCAGATACTTTTAAAGTAACCCACCACCGGTTTCCGAATAAAAAACTTTTTTGTTTGCAGATTTGGATTGAATCTGCGCTTTGTTTTACGATTGGAAAAAGAAATATTGTTTCCAACAATACTTGTCTTTCCGGTCAAATCACATATACGGGACATAACTACTCAATTTTATTAAGGGAGTGCAAAAGTAATTATTTTTTGTTTAATGCCAAATGCTTTTCATAATTTTTTACTACAGCAACCATTTCTTTGCTTTACAAGACAATAAACTATAAATCAATTATTTAACTTATTAAATTAAGCACTATTCTAATGGAATTAATGAATAATCTTTAATTTCAATAAGATTTATTCCTTGATTTTCTTTGATGCCATTGGCTGCATCTTTAACATATTTAATGTTTAACGTAGGCAAATAGCCCGCCCTAAGTGTGCCATGTGATGTATTTGATTTCACATATTCCATTACAGCTTCATAGCCCTGAAAAGCATTCAATAAAGGTTCGGTTTTATAGCGATTAATGAAATTGTTTCTGAAACTTTTTGTTGAAGCTGCATGATAATCTAAATACGTTGATGTGAAAAAAGCAATGCGCAAATTCTTAAGTATGCTAAAGTCTATGCTTTCAAAATTTTCCCATGTTGGCAGTCCAATCGCAAATACAGGTTTTTCTATGCAGGCATTAACCTGATTGAGTATGGTATTGACATAAGCTTCGGCAGATGATGTTACTATCAGAACAGCATTTTCGGTTTTCAATATCTTACAAACGGAATCGGGGTTCACGGTACTTGTGATAAAATGCTTCAGGCGTTTTGCCGGAAGATGATCTTTAAAAATCTGTGCAATGTCTTTATCCGGTTTAACATCGCGCGCAAGCAGCACATATTTGGAATCGGGAAACCGTGTTGCAATTTCTTTAGCTGCCACCATGCATTGTGTGTAGGTTGACGGTGAGAGCATATAAACATGTTCGCTATTTGCTTTGAAATTTATGTTTGATGGTTGTGTAAGAATCAGGCTTTGTTTATTGTTGGCACTCAGACGAGCAACGGCAGGATTAAACGATGAAGGCACAGAGGCAATCACTGCTTCACACTTTACAAAATTATTCTGCCGCCATAAACGCCACAGGGCAAAACTATCGGGAGGAGTTTCAGCAATGTTCAATTTAATATTGATTCCTAATTGTTTTAAACTGTCTGCTGCCAGTAGTGCACCCTCTGCAAACTGCAGGTTGCTCAAATTATTATAATCTGGCATAGCACTTCCTGAAGTATCATCAAACACCTGCATCTGTTGTTCCAGATTCAATGGCAACATCAACCCAATATTAAACTCTTTCTTCTCGGTCTTTTCATGAACCACTTCAGGTTTTTTCACAGGTTGTTCAACAGGCTTAGGTGCAGGTGCCGGTGGTGGCATTTGCGCAGTTTTCCTACTGCTGCTGCAACCTGCCATCAACAGTAATGCCAATGCCCAACTAAAATACTTTTTGCTGCTACTAAAACCCATAATCCTATTCCCATTCAATTGTTGCAGGTGGCTTTGAACTGATGTCATAAACAACCCTATTTATTCCTTTTACCTTATTGATAATTTCGTTAGAAACTATACTTAAAAACTCATAAGGCAGATGTGCCCAGTCGGCAGTCATACCATCGGTGCTGGTAACTGCTCTTATACAGATTGCATTTTCATAAGTACGCTCATCGCCCATTACACCAACTGAGTTAACAGGTAAGAAAATGGCTCCTGCCTGCCACACTTTCTGATAGAGGTTATGTTTTTGTAATAAAGAAATAAAAACATGATCTGCTTCTTGCAGCATCTTTACTTTTTCTGCACTTATTTCACCTAATATTCTGATTCCTAACCCCGGACCTGGAAAAGGATGGCGATTCAATAACTCTTCTTTTAATCCCATTTCTTTGCCCACCTTCCTTACTTCATCTTTAAAAAGCGATCGCAAAGGCTCAACAATTTTAAGATTCATTTTCTCGGGAAGTCCTCCAACATTGTGATGCGATTTAATGGTTGCCGAAGGGCCATTTACAGATACTGACTCAATAACATCAGGATAAATGGTTCCTTGTGCTAACCACTTTACATCAGAAATTGCATGAGCTTCTTTATCAAAAACTTCAATAAACACCCTGCCAATGGTTTTTCTTTTTTGCTCTGGGTCTGATATGTTTTTTAATGCATCATAAAATACAGTGGCAGCATCTACACATTTTATATTCAATCCTAATGGCTTAAAAACTTCCATAACATGCTGTGCTTCATTTTTTCGCAGCAAGCCATTATCAATAAAAATACAATACTGATTTTTTCCAATAGCTTTATGCAGAAGCAGTGCAGCCACACTTGAATCAACACCTCCTGAAAGCCCTAGAATAACTTTATCATTCTTTAACTTATCTTGCAACTGAGCAACTGTTTCATCAACGAATGATGATGGTGTCCAGTCGCCACGGCAGCCACAAATATTATAAACAAAATTGGCTAGCATTTTCTTTCCATCAGTGCTGTGATAAACTTCCGGATGATACTGAAAACCATAAACGGCTAAATGCTTGTGTCGGAAAGCAGCAACAGCAACATCATCTGTCTGTGCTATGACTTCAAAGTCATTACCTGCACTACGAATGGTGTCGGCATGCGACATCCACACCTGACTGTTGTCGCTTACATCATTAAAAATTTCATCATCAAAATTAATTTTAAGAATAGCTCGCCCATACTCTCTGATTTTTGAAGCCACCACTTCACCCTGATGCTGATGTGCAAGTAGCTGTGCTCCATAACACAATCCCAACACAGGTGTTTTACCAAAAAAACTTTTGGTGTCTATAAGAGGCGCCTGACTGTCGCGAACAGAAAATGGGCTTCCGGAAAAAATAACTCCTTTAATGGAATCACTCATTTCAGGCAGGTGGTTATAAGGATGAATCTCGCAATAAACATTAAGCTCACGCAGCCTTCTGGCAATTAGTTGTGTGTATTGTGAGCCAAAATCAATGATCAGTATGGTTTGGTGCATGGGCAAATGTAAGCAGAAAAGCAGAAACAGAAATATCTGTTTTTTTTAGCGACATGGATAGTTAATTATCTTTGCGCAAATTTTTTTAGAATGAAAATAACTTTTCCGGACAAAAACGTCAGAGAATATCCTGATGGAACCACTGCAATGGACATAGCCAAGAGCATCAGCGAAGGGCTTGCACGCAATGTACTTGCAGCAAAAATTAATGGTCAGGTATCAGACCTTTCCAGACCTATAAACAGTGATGCAGCTTTGGAATTATTGACATGGGATAGTCAGGATGGTAAAAATACTATGTGGCATTCATCGGCACATCTGATGGCCGAAGCTTTGGAGTTTTATTTTCCGGGAATCAAATTCTGGGTTGGGCCTCCTGTAGAAAACGGCTTTTACTATGATGTGGACTTAGGCGGCAAACAAATTTCAAGCGATGACTTTAAGAAGATTGAAGACAAAATGATTGAGCTTGCCAGAAAAAATAATGTCTATATCAGAAAAGAAGTTCCAAAGCAGGAAGCTATAGCATATTTCACAGAAAAAAATGATGAATATAAATTAGACCTGCTTCAGAACCTCGAAGACGGTAACATTACATTCTACACTCAGGGCAATTTTACTGACCTATGTCGTAGCCCACATATTCCACATACCGGTTATATTAAAGCAGTTAAGTTGATGAACCTTGCCGGTGCCTACTGGAAGGGTGATGAAAAAAACAAACAGCTTACCCGTGTTTACGGAATTACTTTTCCGAAGCAGAAAGAGCTTGACGAATATCTGGCAATGCTGGAAGAAGCCAAAAAACGCGATCACAGAAAATTAGGCAAAGAGCTTGATATCTTTATGTTTGATGATGAAGTTGGCCCGGGTTTACCTTTATGGCTTCCTAATGGTGGCGTTTTAATTGAGCAATTAGAAAATCTGGCTAAGCGTACTGAAAATGAAGCCGGCTACAAGCGTGTTCGTACACCTCATTTAGCAAAGGAAAGTATGTATTTAACTACAGGGCACCTTCCTTACTATGCAGAAAGCATGTTTCCTCCAATGGAAATGGATGGAGAAAAGTACTACCTCAAGCCAATGAACTGCCCACACCATCATAAAATATTTGGGAATCTGAATGCAAGTTATCGCGATTTACCTATTAGACTTGCCGAATATGGCACCTGCTATCGTTATGAACAATCAGGAGAATTGTTTGGGTTGATGCGTGTGCGTTGCCTTCAGATGAACGATGCCCATATTTACTGTACAGAAGAACAGTTTGCATCTGAGTTTAAGGCAGTTAACGACATGTACTTAAAGTATTTTAAAATCTTCGGAATAGAGAAATACATCATGCGTTTTTCTACGCACTCGCCAGAAAAATTAGGAAAGAAATATGTTAATGAGCCTGAACTTTGGTTAAAAACCGAAGATATGGTCAGACGTGTATTGATAGAATCGAACATACCATATATTGAAGTGCCTGATGAAAGTGCATTTTATGGACCTAAGATAGATGTACAGGTTTGGAGTGCCATTGGTCGTGAATTTACATTGGCTACCAATCAGGTTGACTTTGCTGTTCCTGCACGTTTTGGGCTTACCTATCGTGATGCCGACAATACAATGAAAACACCACTTTGCATACACCGTGCACCGCTGGGAACACATGAGCGCTTTATCGGATTTTTGATTGAGCATTATGCAGGTAATTTCCCTTTGTGGCTTGCACCTATGCAGGTAGCAATACTGCCAATAAGCGAAAAGTTCAATGATTTTGCAAAATCTGTTTCACAGTTACTAAATAATTACGATATTCGCGCCCTCGTTGATGAAAGGGGTGAGAAAATAGGCAGAAAAATCAGAGATGCGGAAGTTAAAAAAGTACCGTTTATGCTGATTGTCGGGGAGAAAGAGATGAATGAAAAACTGGTATCTGTGCGTAAGCATGGCGAAGGAGATAAAGGAAGCATGACACCTGAGGCATTTTGTCAATTAGTAAAGAAAGAAATTGAAGATCAATTATTAATAAACAAGTAAAAAGGAGGCTATATAGCAACATTTAACAAACCAAATACGCCCAAACCAGGTGGTCGTTTTCCTGACAGAAGATTACCACGTCCTAAAGTTGAAGAGCACCGCATTAATGGTCGCATTCATTCACCACAGGTTAGATTGGTTGGCGATAACGTTGAACCCAGAATTTATGATACACAAACTGCACTGGATATGGCGCAGGATATGGGTCTCGATTTGGTGGAAATATCAAATACAAGTAACCCTCCGGTTTGTAAAATAGTTGATTATCAAAAATTCCTTTACGAGAGAAAAAAGAAAGACAAAGAGCAAAAAGCAAAGGCAGCTAAATCTGTTGTAAAGGAAATACGCTTCGGGCCGAATACCGATGAACATGATTTTAATTTCAAATTAAAACATGCCATCAAATTCCTCGAAGAAGGAGCAAAAGTTAAAGCTTATGTTCACTTTAAAGGACGAAGCATAGCTTATAAAGAAAAGGGAGAAATTATCCTCCTGAAGTTTGCACAGGAATTGGAGCAATATGCAAAGGTTGAAATGCTTCCGAAATTAGAAGGCAACCGCATGTTTCTGCACCTGGCACCACTTGCAAAGAAGAAGTAAATAAAATAATAAACAAATAAAAATTAGAAGCGTTATGCCGAAAATGAAAAGAAACTCCAGTGCCAAAAAAAGATTCTCTGTTACAGGCACAGGTAAAATAAAAAGAAAGCATGCTTTCAAAAGCCATATCCTGACTAAGAAGTCAACGAAGCGTAAGCGTGCATTAACCAATGCTGCCATCGTACACAAGTCTGACGAGTTTAACGTAAAAAGAATGCTTTCAATAGCATAAAAAATAATATTCAATTAAGTTTAACCGGGTAATTAGCATAAAGATTCCGCAAAGCGGAGCGCTAACGCCAAAAATTCAAAACACATGCCACGTTCGGTAAATTCAGTAGCATCAAGAGCAAGACGCAAAAAACTGCTCAACCGCGCCAAAGGAAATTGGGGCGCAAGAGGTAACGTATTAACCGTTGCCAAACACACAGTAGAAAAAGGTTTGCAATATGCATACCGCGATCGTAAAACCAAGAAACGCAACTTCCGCGGCTTATGGATTCAGCGTATTAATGCAGAGGTAAGAAATTACGATATGTCTTACAGCGAATTTATGGGTAAACTGCATAAAGCAGGTAACCAACTTAACCGCAAAGTTCTTGCCGACCTTGCACTTAATAATCCTGATGCTTTTAAAGCAATTGTTGAGTCTGTAAAATAAATTGACAATACATTTTTGTAAAAGCTGCCTCGAAAGGGCAGCTTTTTTTTGTGGGTAAAATTTAATTTACACAACTTATAAAGTATTAACAAGAATGGTGATTTTGTTAGCATTCAAATTGAAAAATTCTTCAGTTTAAATTATGTTCTTATTTCGTCTATCATCAACATTGTTATAAGTTGTATCAAAATAATAAAAACAAAAAAGCTGTTGCATAACGTGCAACAGCCTTTAAAATAATTCAAACGCTTACTTTATTTTTTTGCAGCAGGCTTATTTGATTTGTAACGCATGTCAGGTGTGCCATCTGCTTTTTTTGGCCCTTGTGCTTTTACATTTTTGTGCTCTTTAAAGCGCTTGTCGGGGTACCATCCTTTTTTGTGTGATCTGCAGCAGTACTCTTTTCTGATTTTACTGAAGTAGCTTTTTGCAGCATGAGTTGTTGTTGCTTTGTTATTGGTAGTAGCAACAGTTTGTGCCTGGGCAAAGGTTAAACCTAATCCCAATGCAAATACTAATAATAACTTTTTCATTTTTTTTGAAATTTATGCAACAAATATGAACCGGCACAGATGACCACCACATGAATTTATTTTTAAAACGCATGTATTTTTTCTGAAGTGATATTAATTTCCGACTATCACTCTTGCATAAAAAAATAACACCATTGTTAGACTATAACAGTTTTTAATTAAATAGACAATGCTTTAATGTGTAAATCAAAAAAACAGAAAAATGCTATTTTCCCAACTGGTCTTTATACTTTTTCAGTTCGTTATTGTAGTTCGACTCTGACATGCTGGTCGTATTTTTAAAGAAATAAATTCCACCCCAGTTATAAACTACTTTTGAAAACACATCTGTAGTATTAGATTTCTTGATGATGGTGCGATATATTTTGCGGTTGGACTCATCTATAGTTTCCTCTGTAAGTCCTTCTGCATAATCTTTGTCAATAAATACAGGTAATGAAGCTGTATTCTGTTTTTTATCTTTCTGTTCATTCATGCGTGCAAGAGCTTGTTTCTGCGCTTCAATCTCACGCAAACGTTGTGCTTCTGCTTCTTCCTGAGCTTTACGTTTGGCTTCAGCGTCAGCCAATGCCTGTGCTTTAGCCAAACTATCCTGACGCGCTTTTTCTAAAGCTGCTAAACGAGCACGTTCTGCATATCTTCTTTTGCTTTTTTATCAGCTAATATTTTTGCTTGTGCTATCGAATCCTGACGTGCTTTTTCTAATGCAACCAAACGAAGTTTCTCTTGTTCTTTAGCATCAGCTTCTGCTTTGGCTATGCTGTCTTTTCTTGCTTTTTCCAATGCTGCTAACCGTGCGACTTCTGCAACTTTAGCTGCTGCCTCTGCCTTGGCAATACTATCCTGACGGGCTTTTTCTAATGCTGCTAAGCGTGCTGTTTCCGCTGCCTTTGCTGCTGCATCTGCTTTAGCAATGCTATCCTGACGGGCTTTTTCTAATGCTGCCAAACGTGCATCTTCTGCTGCCTTTGCTGCTGCCTCAACTTTGGCAATGCTATCTTGTTTTGCTTTTTCCAAGGCTGCTAAACGTGCCTGCTCTTTTGCTTGCTCGCGCGCCAAGCGTTCCTCTTCGGCTTTAGCTTTAGCAAGAGAATCTTTACGTTCTTTTTCTAATGCTGCCAAACGTGCTTCTTCTGCAGCCTTTGCTGCTGCATCGGCTTTGGCAATGCTATCCTGACGTGCCTTTTCTAATGCCGCTAAACGGGCTTGCTCCTTAGCTTGTTCTTTTGCCAATCTCTCTTCTTCGGCTTTAGCTTTAGTTAATGAATCTTTACGTTCTTTTTCCAATGCTGCCAATCGAGCCGCTTCTGCTGCCTTAGCTGCTGCATCTGCTTTGGCAATACTATCTTGTCGTGCTTTTTCTAACGCTGCAAGTTGAGTTCTTGCTGCTGCATCTGCTTTGGCAATACTGTCTTGCCTTACTTTTCTAATGCAGCTAAACGCTTTTGTTCTGCTGCCTGTTCACGAGCCAACTGTTCGGCAAGGGCATTTGCTTTTGCTATACTATCCTGGCGTGCTTTTTCTAATGCTGCTAATCGTGCGCGCTCTATTGCATCTGCTTTAAGTTGTGCTGCACGCAAGCTGTCTTCCTCCTGCTTTTTAGCTGCACTGATTGCTGCCAACCTATCCTCTTCTATTTTTTTCTGTTTGGCTTCTTCTGCCTTCTTTGCAGCCAACTCTGCCAGTCGCGCCTGTTCATCAGCCTTAGCCTGATTGATGGAATCTAAACGTGCTTTTGCCAACGAATCTTTCTTCTGCTTTTCCTGAACTAATGCCTGCTCTTCCAACTGTTTCTTAACAACTTCGTTTTCTTGTTTACGGGCATTGCTATACTCCAAATCATAATCAAAATCGTCATAAGCATCGTTCCAACTCCATTTGGCAACTGGTTTAGCCAACTCCTTAGGTTGCTCAACGCCTTCAGGCACTTTAAATAATTCTATTCCGAATTTTCTGTTTGATAACAACTGATTTTTTACAGGCTCCGGTACACGAGTATCAAATACAATTGACTTGGTAACACATCCTACTTTTGAAAATACAAGTGTAAAAACAGCATCAAGGTCAAGGTTGATGATAAACTTTCCACCATTTCCGGAAAGAATATTGTCCACCTGCTCATTACCTTTCATAATGCTGATTTCAGCACCTTCAAGTCCTTTGCCGTTTTGTTTAACGTTTCCTAAAAGTTCAAGGCTGCCTTTTTGGGCAAGAGCAAGGCTAACGGATGCTAAACCGAGTATTACAGAAAGCGCAAATAACTTTTTTGCGAATGAAACTGCTTTTTTAATGTTCATTGAAGATGCGGTTTGAGAATAAGATGCAATCATTCAGTTTTTGAATATCTATTGTTAAATTTTTTAATTTACCTGAAAGGTATTGTACTGCATTTTCGGTTGCAAGGTTTCCGGTTAATTTGTCAGTAGCCATCGGACAGCCGCCAAAACCCCGAATTGCCGTATCAAAACGCCTGCAACCTGCATCATAAGCCGCTGCCAGCTTGTTTTGCCAGTTGCCGGGGGTGGTATGCAAATGCGCTCCGAATTCTACCTTAGGGAATTTTTGGATAACGCCTTCAAACAGGTATGAAATATCTGCTTCTTTAGCTACACCAACCGTATCGGCCAAAGAAATAATTTCTACTCCCATAGACTGAATTTTATCAATCCATCCAGCAGCGTAGTCAACATTCCATTCTTCACCATAGGGATTACCAAAACCCATGGAAATGTAAACGACCAACTTCTTGCCTGCATTTTGTGTCAACTGCTGAATAGTGTTTAAGTTAGCTAACGACTCCTGAATGGTGGCATTTGTGTTTCTTTTCTGAAAAGTCTCGGAAATAGAAAACGGATAACCCAGATAGGTTATTGCCTGATGCTTTACTGCATCTTCAGCACCGCGCACATTGGCAATTATGGCAAGTAGTTTAGTGGTGCTTTTATTAAGTCCTGCCAACACTTCTGCCGTATCGCGCATTTGTGGAATGGCTTTAGACGAAACAAAACTACCGAAGTCAATAGTATCGAAACCAACTTCAAGCAACTTGTTTATGTACTCTATTTTTAAGTCCGTAGGAACAAAATCATGCATGCCCTGCATGGCATCACGCGGACATTCAATTATTTTCAACTTTTCCGGCAAGGTGATTTGGTTTTAATGACGTTTCAAATATAAAAAAGTAAATGAAGTGTTTCTTCTGCTATGAATGTAAGTAATCAACAAACTGTTTTTTCATTTTTTTATCATGGCACGATTGATTTTTTTAACCAATCCCGGTCCTTCATAAATAAATCCTGTGAATAGCTGCACCAACTTTGCACCAGCCTCTATTTTCTCAATCGCATCAGATGCTGAATGAATACCTCCCACACCAATAATGTCGAATTTTACTTTTTTTGACTGAGTGAGATAGCGGATTATTTCTGTTGAACGGCTTTGCAAAGGCTTTCCGCTTAAACCTCCTGCACCCAAGTTTTTCACTTCGTCAGCATCAGCTTTTAAGTTTTCTCTACTAATTGTAGTATTACTGATAATCAATCCATTCAGTTTAGTTTCTTCAACTAAAACTGCAATTTCGTCTATTTGTTCAAAAGTAAGGTCAGGCGCTATTTTTAAAAAGACAGGTTTTGGATTTCTATAGCTTTTATTTTTTGCTGAATGCCGTTCAGAAGTTTTGTCAATGGTTCTTTTTCCTGTAATGCACGTAAACCAGGAGTGTTGGGCGAACTCACATTTATCACAAAATAATCCACCACATCAAACAGTTTTTCAAAACAAATCAGATAATCGCTAAGCGCATCTTCATTGGCTGTGTCTTTGTTTTTCCAATGTTTCCACCAATTATAACATCTGACTTCCGGTTTTTGAGTCGTTCAACAACAGCATCCACACCTTCATTGTTAAATCCCATTCTGTTAATGAGTGCCTCATCGGCAGGAAGTCTGAACAGTCGGGGCTTAGGATTGCCCGGCTGCGGACGTGGTGTTACTGTTCCAATTTCAATAAAACCAAAACCAAAAGCCGCTAGTTCATCAAAACAATAAGCATCTTTATCAAAGCCTGCTGCAAGCCCTACCCGCGAATTAAATTTAAGATTCCCTATTGCAACCTGTGTCCCTTGTTTACCTGTAGAATACAAAGATTTTATGAAAGTCTTAACTCCGGGAATTTTAAACGCCATCTTCAACATGCTAAAAAACAAGATGATGTGCCTGTTCAGGAGGAAATAAAAACAATAAAGGTTTGATTAAAAGTTTATACATGCTGCAAAATTAAAACTAAACCATCAGAAACGGTCAGAATGATTTTATAAAAGTATGTTCATTTTATTTAGACGAATCTAAATTTTATTACTACATTTGTCTAAATTTTTACAGGATGTATTATCAACTATCGCCTACTGAGCAGAACTATATAAAGCAGATTTATGCACTTTCTGATGGAAACCATCAAAATGTGCTGACCTCTGATCTTGCAGCAGCCATCAAGATTAAAGCAGCCACAGCTACAGATATGTTATCGAGGTTATCAGACAAGAAATTGGTTGACTATGAAAAATATTATGGTGCCAGGCTGACAGACAAAGGAAAGCAGGTGGCATTAAACATTATCAGAAAGCATCGTCTGTGGTAAGTTTTTTTATCAGAGAAATTAGGTTTCAGTTGGGACGAAGTGCATGAAATGGCGGAAGAGTTAGAGCATGCCACCAGCGATGAATTAGGTAATCGCTTAGAACAATTTTTGGGTAATCCGAAAACCGACCCACATGGCGACCCTATTCCTAACCGTAAAGGCGAAATAGAAAAACAAAAAACTATTCGTCTTTCGGAAGCCGAGCAAAACCACACTGTTGAAATTCGTTCTGTAGAAGATCAGAACACTGCCTTATTGAAATTTTTATCAAAGCATAAATTAACACCCGGTGCAAGGTTGCTTGTAAAAGAAATTAATCAGTATGACAGTTCTTTAGAAGTAAAAGTCAACAATAAAAAAGTGCTTCAACTCAGTCGTGATGTTGCAGAAAATTTATGGATTATTAGAGTAAAATGAAAAAGCAAAAAGAATTTCAACCCTCATTACAGGAGGTAAATGCATCGGTTGACACTTCAGGAAAACGCACACTGTTTAAAAAGATTTTCGCCTTCTTCGGGCCAGCATATTTAGTCAGTGTTGGCTATATGGACCCCGGTAACTGGGCAACAGATATTGCCGGAGGAAGCAAGTTTGGTTATCAACTTCTTTGGGTGCTACTTATGAGTAATCTTATTGCATTACTGCTGCAAAGCCTGAGTGCCCGTTTAGGCATTGTGCGCAACCGCGACCTTGCGCAGGCATCAAGAGAAACCTATCCGCATTTGGTAAATATTTGCCTCTATGTGCTAGCAGAAATAGCTATTGCAGCCTGCGACCTTGCAGAGGTGTTAGGTATGGCCATTGGGCTTCAACTACTTTTTGGAATTTCGCTTGCAACAGGTGTAATGATAACCGTATTGGATACTTTTCTGCTTTTGTTTCTCATCAATTTAGGCATCAGAAAAATGGAGGCCTTTATAATTTCTTTAGTTGCAATAATTGGCTTTTCTTTTTTGGCTGAAATATTTTTTGCCAAGCCCAATATGGCAGAAGTAGCTTCAGGATTAATCCCAACAGCATTGAGTAACGAAGCTTTGTATATAGCTATTGGAATTATAGGTGCCACTGTTATGCCTCACAATCTTTATCTGCATTCGTCATTGGTGCAGACAAGAAAAATTGAAAAAAGCAGCAAGTCAATTTGGCGAGCTATTCGATTTAATATTGCTGACAGTGCTATTGCATTGAACATGGCATTCTTTGTCAATGCAGCTATTTTAGTACTTGCAGCAGCAGTGTTTCATAAATCAGGACTTTTTGAAATTGCAGAAATTCAGGATGCACATCAGTTGCTTGCGCCCATGCTGGGAAACAACCTTGCTCCTATTCTTTTTGCTGTAGCATTGATAGCAGCAGGACAAAGTTCTACCATCACCGGAACATTAGCAGGTCAGATTGTGATGGAAGGATATATAAACCTTCGTATTCAACCCTGGGTGCGCAGATTAGTTACACGCCTTATTGCCATTATTCCTGCATTTATCACCATTCATGTTTTTGGCGAAAGAAGCACCGGTGAGCTGTTAGTTTTAAGTCAGGTAATTTTAAGTTTACAGTTAGGCTTTGCTGTAATTCCACTCATTCATTTTGTAAGCGATAAAAATAAAATGGGCGAATTTGCTATTGGCCCTATTATAAAAACGCTGTCGTGGATATGTGCTATAATTATTGTAGGACTAAACATTAAGTTGGTTGCAGAAGCAATGAGTGATGTATTTTATAGCGACACACTATTACTCTGGAAAATACTATTGGCTTTAGTTTGTTTAGGAATCGGATGGTTGCTATTGATGACAGTGTTCTATCCTTTAATAAGCAAAGCATCTTTCAGGTCAAAAGTATTTCATGACGAACCCAGTCAGATTTCTACTCCTGAAAGTATAAAATACAAACGCATTGCTATTGCGTTGGATTTTAGTTCAAGCGATAAGAAAGCGATTGAAAATGCATTAAGTGTTGGTGGACTTAATACTCACTATTTGTTGATTCATGCTGTGGAAAGTGCAGGGGCATTAACCTTCGGAAAAGAAATTGAAGACATGGAGAGTGAACATGACAAACAACATTTAGAACATTACATTAAAACGTTGAAAGGCATGGGTTACTTTGCCGAGTATCAGATTGCACATGGCAACCCGGGAAATGTTATTCCAGAAATTGTAAATGATTTTGATGCAGGCTTAATTGTTATGGGCCAGCATGGGCATAAAGGATTAAAAGATTTTTTACTTGGAACTACTATTGACAAAGTGCGGCATAAAGTAAAATGTCCGATGTTGGTAGTATAATTTTACTTTTGCAACCGCAATACAAAAAGATTTTGCTCCGAAACCGTCAAACAAAAAAGCTTCGTTCGATTATTTTTCGAGCAGAAGTTTGAAGCCGGCATTGTACTTACAGGTACTGAAGTAAAATCTTTGCGTACCGGACAAGTAAATTTAACTGATGCCTATTGTGTTTTTAAAAACGGAGAGCTTTGGGTAAAAAACATTCACATTGCAGAGTACAAGCAAGGTGGTTATGCTAACCACATTGCCAAGTCCGACAGAAAATTACTGATGCATAAACGTGAGTTAGAAAAACTTCAAACCAAGTTAAAAACTAAAGGAACAACATTAATTCCAACACGCATTTATTTTAATGAAAAAGGATTGGCAAAACTTGAAATTGCATTAGCAAGAGGAAAGAAAATGTTTGATAAAAGACAGACAGAAAAAGAACAGGAAGCAAAAAGAGAAGTTGCCCGCGTGATGAAGCGTTTTTGAGAATCTGAACAAATATCATCTACATCATAAAATTTATTAAAATTCAGCTAATAAGCTGAATACATGCCACTTACGTAAATTCACCCAAAACCTTAAAACGTGCTGCTTGATTGCATTACGACCATTAAAGTTGTTGATTTTAAATTAAAATTCAGGGCTAATTGACAGATTTACAATCACAACGAGGACGGCATTGCCGCTGTTGAAAACAAAATATTGAATTTTCATAAATCAGAATTGGCTAAAACCATTACTTTGTCGCTATAAACATTCAAAAAAATAAGACACATGAGCACAGTACAAGCACCCGACAAAGAGAAATTAAAAGTATTACAAGCAGCCATTGAACGCATTGACAAAACCTATGGTAAAGGCACCATCATGCGCATGGGCGAAGATGCCATTGAA
This sequence comes from Bacteroidota bacterium, assembly GCA_016699635.1. GTDB lineage: Bacteria > Bacteroidota > Bacteroidia > AKYH767-A > OLB10 > OLB10. Next base: position 146,266 of record CP064983.1, read on the forward strand.
CCTGTTGAAGCCATTCAGACAGGAAGTATTTCATTAGATATTGCATTAGGCATTAACGGTCTTCCTAAAGGACGTGTAATTGAAATATACGGACCCGAATCTTCAGGTAAAACAACATTAGCCATTCACGCTATTGCCAGCGTACAGAAAAATGGTGGCATTGCTGCCTATATAGATGCAGAACATGCATTCGATCGTTTTTATGCACAGAAATTAGGTTGTGATATTGAGAACCTTCTTATATCGCAGCCCGACAATGGCGAGCAGGCACTTGAAATTGCAGACAATCTTATTCGCTCAGGTGCAATAGACATTATTGTTATTGACTCTGTTGCTGCTTTAACGCCAAAGAGTGAAATTGAAGGCGAAATGGGCGATTCTAAAATGGGATTGCAGGCACGTTTGATGTCGCAGGCATTGCGTAAACTTACTGCAAGCATCAGCCGAACTAAATGTTGCTGTATTTTTATCAATCAGCTTCGCGAAAAAATTGGTGTTATGTTCGGAAATCCCGAAACAACAACCGGTGGTAATGCATTGAAATATTATGCATCAGTGCGTTTAGACATTCGCAGAATAGGACAGATAAAAGATGGTGACAGTGTTGCAGGAAACCGCACCCGTGTTAAAGTGGTGAAAAACAAAGTAGCTCCTCCATTCCGTCAGGCAGAATTTGACATTATGTATGGCGAAGGTATTTCTAAAACAGGAGAGCTTGTTGACCTTGGTGTTGAATTAAACATTGTAAAGAAAAGCGGTTCGTGGTTCAGCTATGGCGATACCAAACTTGGTCAGGGACGCGATGCTGTGAAACAACTTTTTAGTGACAATCCTGAACTTGCCGATGAGATTGAAAATAAAATTAAAGAAGCAATGAATTTAAAAACTGCTTAGAAAAATAATTATTTGTTTATTGGTAAAAGAAAAGAGCTGCCGGTTTTCGGTGGCTTTTTTCATTTCATACCAATTGTATATGATGGATTGTGTTTAAACCGATATTTGCACCACAATAACATTAGAATGACATTGAAGAAACATTACATACTTTATTTTTCAGTGCTGATTTTTACTGCCTGCACAAATGGAAAAAAAGAAACAGAGGAGCCAAAAGATAAAATTGCTCAGCTTACAGAAAGCATCAAAGCCGACAGCACCAATCCAAAAAACTATTTCGACCGTGCCACTGCCTATTCGCAAAAGAGCATGTTTGATTTGGCTTATTTTGATATGGAAAAAGCAATGAAAATAAAACCATCTGACCCGAATATCTGATGCTTTATTCAGACCTTAGTTTCAGAATGAATAAGGTAAAAGATGCACGCGATGCATTAGTAAAAGTGCGCGAAATGCAACCATCAAACTATGATGCTGCATTTAAATTGGCAGAAATATTTTTATATACCAACAATCAGGATCAGTCGTTGCATTATTTAGATACAGTTTTACAGAAAGACCCTAAAAACACCAAGGCATTGCTGATGCAGGGCTTCAACTTAAAAGAGAAAAAAGATACAGCCGCTGCCATTACAGCTTTCAGAAATGCTGTTGCCATTGACCCTAAGTTTTATGAGGCACAAATACAATTGGGTTTACTGATGTATTTACAAAACAACAAACTGTGCGTTGACTACTACACCAATGCATTAAACATTAAAGCCAACAGCGAAGAAGCCATGTATGGTCTGGCATTGTGGTATCAGGATCATCAGGAGTTTAATAAAGCCATACAGTTTTACACCGACATTATTCAGATAAATCCTAAAAACAAAATGCACATTTCAACCTTGGATACATACATCATGAATATCTGAAAGTTTACGATCAGGCAATCAAACATTATTCCGTTGCCATTGCAGCAGACCCCAATTATGCAGAAGCCTACTATAACCGTGGTTTATGTTATGAGTATGTTGGAAATATTACAGCAGCAAAAGACGATTACAGCAAAGCACTGCAAATAAGAAAAGGTAATTATCCACATGCACAGGAAGGACTGCAAAGAGTGTCGAGGTAGAGGAGATGAATTTTTGAGACACATTCTACCCTACTCCTTCACAAACTTTGCTGTTAGCATATTTGTTTTGCCCTTGGTTTTTACTACATACATGCCCGGTGAAAATGACGAAACATCTATCTGAATGGTAGACTCTTTACCAGAAACTTTTCTGTACATTATTTTTTTACCAACCATATCATAAATTTCTATAGCAACAATAAGTTGCTCTTTATTTTGAATTTTTATTTCTGATGTTGCGGGGTTTGGATATAAAAATAAATTTTCTGCAGGCAATGGCACTTGTTCTTCTAAACCTACCGTACAGTTGCTACCCCACTTAGCAATAAAACCATCGGAGTTGCCGCCTTGGTAGGGATAGTTTATTCCATTTACGGTTAAAGTGCCATCGTAACTACCACCAACATAAATATTGCCGCTGCTATCGTGAGTTATACACTGTGGCTCTTCACTACTGCCTGTACCCGGTAAATTTACACCTTTTGTGAAATTGCCCGTTGAGGCGTCCATTATTGATAAAAATATATCTCTATAACTTACTGCTGTGATAGTATCGCTCCCTATAACTGCTTTTCCTAAAAAACATTCCCGCAGTTGCTATTTGATTGTTATATACAGAAACACCACCTGTGGGCATGCCATAAGCAGATGAACACTGAATGGACGAAACCCACACTACACTATCTTGATTATATAACCTAGCTACAAAAGGCACTACAGAATTTAAAAGGTATAATGGGTTTGTAATTGTAGTTGATCCTATAATTGTGCCAGGGTGTACCATGCCTGTTAAAACAATATCAGAGCCAATAATATCTACTCCGTAGCCTTTCATTCCATTAGCTGATGGAGTACCTATTTGTTTCACCCATTTAAAGTTACCTGAGGAATCGAATTTAGCCAAAAACAAATCTATTCCAACATTTGGTGCATTAGTTAAGTACAAAGTAGAATCACCAATTACAACAGAATCTGCAACAAAATAGCCTGTAATGTACTGATCGCCCGTGGGACTTATTTTGCAATCTCTATAAAATGGACCATATACACTGCCTAAATTCTGGAATCTGTTAATATTTCCTGAAGTATCAAAACGCGCAGTAAAACACCAACTAAGGCTAAAATAATTATAGCCGGGAAAAATAACTCCCGATCCTCCTGAACCGATAACATTAATCATATCGTCATCAGTAATTTGAATTTGTCTTCCGCCTGTACCCAAAGTTCCCGGTCCCGGACCTGCTAATTTAACCCATTTAAAATTTCCTGCCGTATCTAACTTTGCAAGAAACATATCGTATGTTTCTTCTGTTATAAGTGTATCAAAAAACTGGCAAGGACTTAATGGATGCGCACCAAGGTAGCCTGTTAAATAAATATTGCCATAATTATCTAAAGCAAGGCCATAAGCTTCTGTATTATACAAATTGCTTGTGTTACCTGCAGTTTTTACCCAAACTAAGTCTCCGGCACAGTTTAATTTAGCCAGAAACAAGCTAAAATAACCCTGATAGGTTGTCATGGTGTCGCCATTAAAGTTAGCCCCATAGCATACCCTGCCGCAGACATATACATTGCCCTGTGCATCGGTCTTTACATCTTTTACCCATTCGTCAGCCCACCGGCACCATTGCCATTACCACTGTAGCCGCCTACACGTGCCAGCCAATGCCAACTTGGTGTTTGTGCTGCCACACTTGTAAACAGCATCAAAATATCAGCAATAATTTTATTGTCTTTTCATTGTTTGTGCTATTTGATGATGACTAATTTTGAACCAAACAATCGCCTGCATTGCTTTGCAAGGTAACAAAATAAATACCGGGCAGCCATTGCTGTGTTGAAAGTTCTGACATGCCTGCTGTTGCCACATTTTCGTTATATATTATCTGCCCAACAGCAGAAGCTATGGTGATAATGCCTCCCGAACGGGTGCTGTAATGTAGTGTAACTTTGTTTTTAGCCGGATTAGGCATCAGGCTAAGCGATGTATTCTGAACAGCATCGTTAGCATCATTTTGATAGCTTACCCTCAGTGGTGTAGTTGTGTCTTTTTCTCCGTTTCTTGATGGAGGAATACCACATGGGGGCAAATTACCCGAGCAACCAGTAGTTTTACAAGCAGTGTAGGTAGTAAAATTGTAGCCATGCAAGGTGATGCAGAAGTGGCTTGCATTATTGTTGACTGTTATAGAACTGTTGATGATGGTTGTGCCCGGTCCAACTGTTGCAGGCATAGCGCCTAAAACACCACCTTGTGCCGTAAACATGGAGAATAGCTGTGGAGAATTAAGGAGTGTGAGTGTAAAACTATAGATTCTGTTGCCATTGGCATCATGACCGATACATTGCACATTGTCTATCTTAACTTCTGTGCTACAGCCTGTGGGAACTCCGCATTTTGGCAATTTCATACAATAGCGGTAGTTGCAGCTACACATGGGCTTGTTTGAGTCTGTTATGTTAATGTCAAAACAAACATTGTCAGGATAGGCACTGTAGGTTGATAATATTCCGGTAAGTAGTTGCGGTGGATTTGAATTCGGCAGCATAGATACTCCGCCATCTGGCGAAGACACCATAACATTAGGATTGGCAGAGCATCCATAGTTGGTTACTATCTCAAAATGATAATTATTCAATAACTGAACATCACCATTCACTTCATTCATGCAATAAATTTTACCTTGCGGATAAAGTCTGCAAGGACATGGAATGATGGTAATTTCAAGTGCATCTGACATCATTTCGCACACAGTGCCATCAGGATAGCCAACTACTAAATGAAGCGTAACTACATATACACCCGGGCTGAGCAATCCCATATTAAGGTCTTGTACGGGGCTTTGCTGGCCTGAAGCTTGCGCAACACCATCAACATACCATATCCATTTATTAAAAGACAAACTTCCACTACCGAATACTGTTACAGGCACTGTGTCGCAATATTGCACACAGCCTGTCATCATAAATCCTGAAAAGGGGTTCTCATGCACTTCAAAGGTTGCATGATTGGTGCAGCCATTGGCATCAGTTAGTGTTGCCTGATAGGCACCGGCAGTATAAACAGTAATAACAGGGCCGCTTGCACCATTGCTCCAGTTTACCCAATAACTACCGGCATTGATAACGGTAAGATCAATGGGCTGCCCTTCGCAGGCTTGCGGCACATTGCTTTGAATAATAGGCAATGGCGGTAATGGATTTACTAAAACATCTACAGAAGTGCTGCGGGTGCAACCATTGGCAGTAATGTCAAGTGTTACATGATATGTTCCGGCAACAGCCCCTGCAATATGTATGGAAGACTGGCTAAAGGGATTGGTAACATTATTGGGGTCAACTATTGTCCAGTTGTACTGTACAGCACTACCCTGATTGCCATCTAAATTAATGTTATCGCCTTCGCACAGTGTCAGATCGCCCCAGATAAAAGGCTTTGGCACATTTACAACTGCAGCCTGACCAGGGCTGGCAGGACTGTAGCTGCAACCGTTATTGTCGCTCACTGTAACAAAATACTGCCCTGTTTGATTTACCGTTAATGTGGGCGTAGTTACACCACCAGTCCATAGCCAGGAGGTGGGCTGTGTGTAAGGACCACCTGGAATTGTAATATAATCCAACGCCAAACTTCCATTTCCTCCCGGACAAAATGATATTAATACAGGGCTTATGCTGCCACCTAAATTATTATCATTAACCGTTACTTGTTGTGTGCTTGAGTAGGTGCAGCCGTAATTGTCTGTAACTGTAAGATTTACTGAATAAATGCTAAGTCCTGATTCAAACACCCGCTGTGCATTAATAGTGGCAGCAGGGTTTTGAGGGTTATAAGTAGCCTGATCACCAAAATCCCAAAGGGCATGGTGTACGTTGGTGTTGCTTGCACTAAACTGTACAACAGTTTGCCCTTCGCAAAATGGCCCGCCTGCAACGGTAAATGCAGGTGAGGGTGGTGCAGGAATATTTATTGTAAGTGTTCGTTCGCAAAAATCTGTGCCGTTGCCTATTTTTAGTTTAATATTATAGGTGCCTGCTGCCAAAGTAATGGTTGGGTGGTTGCTTGTGCTAAACTGTGTGGTGCCTGAAAACCACTGCCAAGTGGTAATTGGGATGGTAAAAGATGAAAGGTCAATAAATTCAACGTCATAACTTCCGGGTGTACTGCTGCAATGCAACGAGGTAATAAAATTCGGAAAAAGCGGCACCGATACCGGTAAGCAATAATTGTCGCAATACTGTAGTCCGGTATTATCGAAGGCATATAGGCAAGCACTAAATTGTCCGGCAGTGCTGTATGTATGTGAAGGGGTAAGTGTTGTGTTATCACTGGTATTATCACCAAAATCCCATAAATAACTTGCAGGTGTAGGGTTGATGCTGCCTACAAAATTTACTGTAAAACAATCTGATGCCGGTGAAGTGGTAAAGCCGATATAAAGAAGAGGGGTTGGATTGCACAGAGGCGGATTGGGTGAGCAAGTTGAAATTGAAAAACTTTCTGTTCTGGCGCAACCGGTTATCGTATTGGTGATGGTTACATCAAATGGTTGTGCATCTAAATAATTCAATGTATTAACGTTGCTATTATTAGATGCATTATTACTCCACGAATAATTAAAACTTCCTGATTGTTGCACCAGCGAGGCTGTAATATTAGTAACAGCCGGTGGGCAGAACGTTGTTGCTGAAAGTGTCAAAGAATATAATGGAGCAGGGTTAACATCAATTTTTGTGCTGGCATAAGATTGGCATCCGCCATCATCAACGGTCAAGGTAACATCAAAGGTTGTGAGGCTGGCTCCCTGAGTCAGACTATAGGTATGCACTGCATTTAAAGGGCTGTTTCCGCTGCTGCCATCACCAAAACTCCAGGTATAATTACCGGGAAGCGCAGGAGTGGCTGTAAAAGTTATTGGGGTATTTTCACAAGCAGGATTTGGTATTGCAGTTATAGCTAAAGCAGGTGCTCCGCCAAGTGAAATATTGGGTGGGTCGAACAATGGATTCGGATAAGGGAATGGCGGTGAGCCACAGAGCGAAGTTTTTACCTGAAGATAGGTGTCATAAACATTAACCGGAGAAGGTTGGTTATTCCACTGCACAGTTACAGTGGTAGTGCCTTGCCCGCTTATTACACTTCCGGCAGTGGCAGGAACAATTACCCACTCTAATTGATCGTATATATAATTGCCATTTGGCACAGCATTGGAAATCTGATATGTCACCTGCTTATTAATACATGGTGTAAAATTTCCTGTTATGACAGGATTAATATAAAGTCTTTCCTGTATTGGCAATACTGTTGGCAATGATTTGCATCCAGTAGATGACTCTACCTGCACCAAACTGATGGAATAGTTATGTGGAGGTGTTGTATTAATCCAGCCTATAGATAATTCATTGCTCAGCCTATTGTTGGAGTGCCACCAGTTACACTCCATTCTAAATAATATCCTGCATTCATTGTTGTGCCGCTGTACAAATGTACAGTGCCCGGACATATTGGGTTGTCACCAACAGGCATTGCAGGTGACGGTGGCGGATCTTTTATTTCTATTGTTATGCTTGCTGTGTAATTACAATAACTGTTTGAATTGTCTAATGCTGATATAATATAGGTGCCACTAGGATAAGACCATCCTGTAATTGTAAAATCCGGAACTCCTGTACCACTGCCAACATATATGATGTTTTGAGAAGCATCTGTTATTGTCCAATCCAATAGTACATTGACAGGATTATTAGCTGTGAGTACAACATCTACTCCCGGGCAACCTTTTGTTGGTCCATTAATACTAAAAGGCTGCTTGGTTTCAACAGTTAAATTGGCGGTGCCTCCGCAATTCAATAAGGCATTGTTATAATTTACACTTATTGTTGAAGTTCCGGCACTGGTCCAATCTACCATTATTTCATTGGTGCCTTGCCCTGAAACAATAGTGCCGCTGCTGCCTGTTATCTGCCAGTTATAAACACAACCCGTCATAGCAGGCACATTGTATTTTGTCTGAGAGCCTATACAAACCAATGAGGGGCCATCAATACTACTTGTTGAAGATATAATAGGAATTTCAACACATGTTTCACTTGGACAGTAGTTACCACAGGTACCGTTAGTATTATCCAGACATAAAATGCCATTGCCATTGCCACCCGTCCACTGTACCTGTATGGTGCTGCCATAAGGCATTGGTGAAAGAATGTTTCCTCCGGTAACTACCCAATTATATGCACTGCAATTCACTGCATCGGTATAATATTTACCTGTATCGCCCTGGCATACAGGAGTTGGACATTCTATATTCACACCATTTACAGGGTCAACCTCTACAGATACATAACAAATGCCTGTACAACCACATGCATTGGTTACGGTGAGTGTTGTCTGATAGATTCCAGGCGTTTGCCACGAATGTACTTCGTCTCTATGTGTAGAAACTGTTCCATCGCCAAAATCCCACAACCAACTTACAATTGGTGAACCTGAATTTCCAAGGTTAGCATTTCCGAAAAATAATGCATTTTGCTCAAGACAAACAGTAATTACGCCACCTAAACGACAATCCACATCACCCGGAAATGCAGTAATTATTGCCTGTGGCGATTCAATAATGACAATACACTTTTCAACCGTATTTACACAACCATTGCCATCAGTTTCTGTTACAGAAACAGTTCCGTTGCCGGCACTTCCCCATATAACTTCTATCTCATTATTTGAAATAGCTACAAAACTTTGCGCACCTGTTACATTCCAATTAAATGATGAGCCAACGTTAACAGGATTTGCGAAGTAATGTACTATGCCGTTTTCACAAACATGCCAGCAGGTATCATTTACCACTGTTGGTATTACCTGCCCTTCATGCTCTTTATAGATAACACAGTTGTTGGTGAAATCTGTAGTAAGCACAGGTTGTGGTAGTGGATTTACTGTTACAGTAAGTGATGGTGTTCCTATTACTGCACCCGAAACATCATACAATGTTACACCTACAGAACCAGAACCAACAGAACTCCAATCTATACTCACTGTTCCTGTGCCTGTACTAACAACGTTGCCTCCTGTAACATTCCAGATGTATGTTGCCGGAAGTGGTGTTCCGCTGACAGAATAAACCGATATGTTATTCATGCAGTCTTCTGAGTTGCCAACAACAGCGTATTGTGCCTGTAAAAAGCCGGGCAGTAGAAGAAATAGCAATAAAATAATTTTCGATTTCAAAACAATTTTAACTGAACTGTTAAAACCTGATTTTAGCAATTTGCCTGAAATTGCGGGGGGGGTAAAGTGATAGCTCTCATAAACATGGTTTTTTGGTTTATAATTATGTCCTGCATTTATTCAAATGCAAACCAAAATTAAGCCCATAAAATAGAAATTCCAAATTTATCTGAGAAAAAAACTCTTTTGTTATGATAAAATTTTAAATAAAATGATATGTTCCATCACTCAATCATAATAAAAACATAATGTTCCTGTTCTTTACTCCTGTATCACTCTTTCCTTTTTGTATTCAGCAGGGTTGCCCTGATAAATACCATAAGCTTTAAGTGCTGATGTAGCTACAGAGCCTGCAGCCAGTATGCTATGCGAATAACAAGTTACGTTTGGGCAAACAATAGCCTTTGCGCCTATAAAAACACCATCTTCAATAGTAACAGGTCCGAAAATGGTTTCAAACTTCGAACTTTTATAATTGTGATTCCCGGTTAGAATCATAGCACCCTGTGCAATGTTAACATGATTGCCAATAGTTACCTGATCGAGATTATAAATCCAAGCTTTTTCGCCTATCCACACATGATTGCCAATGGTCAGTCGCCAGGGGAATTTTACATTAACACCGGGCTTGCTGATGACTACACCCTTCCCTACCCTTGCACCAAACATGCGCAGCAAGAAACAGCGTATGGCACTTGAAGGACAAAAGGGGCTGATGAAAAAAATTACATTGACCCAATGCCACAGAAAAAATTTTAACGAAGATGCGCCACGGTCAAATTCTGATGGATTAAATTTTGACAAATCGGTCTTTACACGTTCTTCCATTGGCCAAAAATAAAAAATGAAACAATGTGTTAATCCTTTATCGGAAATCGTATGGTCTGGCTGGCATAAAAATGATATTGCACCAAATGTTCTTTAATATAATTCTGCCAGGTTCGCTGTGCAAATTCTACATTAGAAAACTCTGTTGCCTTATCGTAAGCCTGATGTTGCTTTTGCAAGTCTTCCCATGTTTTGTCATACACTTCCTGCACATCTTTAATGAAAGTACGTTTATTCGTCCTTAAAGCCAATACCCTCTTTTTCATTTTACGGGCAAAAACTTCTGTTAAATCAAAATGACCTTTTTCATGTTCTAACAATGCTGGCGTTACATCTTTTTTGCGTGCCCACGATTTGTTTTTATCCATGTATGCAATAATGGTTAGAATGGCTGTGTCGCCAACAATCTGTGGAATACAATACAAGCCGCAGTTGGTTGAAATATGCAGGCTTTTATCTGGCGATGTTATTGGACCTTTATAATCTTCAATTTTAAATGATAAAGAATCGTTCCACTCTATCAATTCGCGTTGGGCATTGGTTGTCTGACTTAAAACGAAGCAAATTACAAATACAGTCAAAAAGCGCATACTTTCTAAAATTTTAGATTCTTATACGGCCGTTCTCCTGTTTATTTTACATTAATATCTCTATAAACCTTACATCACCCTTACTGTTTTTTAAAATTTGTCGGATGTTTTTTTGGCGAGAATTCTTGTGTATGACTAACTTTGCAGTCATTAAAAACCGAATAAATATGTTTGGAAAGTTAGCAGAGGCACAAAAGAAAATGCAGGAGATAAAAGACAGATTGGAAACAATAATTGTCACCGGAGAATCGGAACAAGGCAAGGTGATAGCCGAAGCCAATGGCAATAACCGCATCCGTTCAATAACTATCAATGAATCGTTGTTTAAAGTAGGCGATAAAAACGAAGTTGAAGAGTTGATAACCGTTGCTGTAAACCGTGCGCTTGAAGCTTCAGAAAAATTGATGCAAGGCGAAATGGTTGCAGCATCAAAAGATATTCTGCCGGGATTTTTGCAGAAGTAGTTACAGTTATTATTTCGCTCTATTTAAAGCCTTATACATCTCGAATTTCTTCTTTACGAAAAGTATAAAATCATACTGCGTAGAATTTTTCAGAAAATTATCGTCAACATTAATGAAGTCAATAAAGTTGTCAAACTGATCCTCACTTAGGTTCATAATATCAAAGTCAACATATTTCCTGAACAATTCTTTGAGAAGTTTTCTCTTGTTGTCTTCGTTTTTCTTTTGTGCAATGTCTCGTTTGGCTCTCTCTCTCCTGCTGAAACTCTGATACAAAAAGGTAATCGGGCTTTCAAATGCATCAATTCCCGTAACCATGTAATCTTCTTTTTTATAGCCCAACTTTTCTATGTCTTTCTGAATAACTTCAAGTTCGCGTGGAGGAATTATAGTTACAGGTTTCAGTGTAACAACAGGTTTTTCGAGTATAATGGATATTCTGAAAGTGTCTCTGAGTAATGAATCTTTAAAACATATTTTCTTAACGGAATAGCCTGTGGCATTTACCATTATAGTGTCCGACTTATTAAATACAGCAGAAAAAAAATTGTTATCCGGAGAAAAAAAGCCAGTTCCGGTTGACTTGTTTACAATCATCAATCCTACTACGGGTAATGTTGCATCATTGCCTTTAACAGTTGCAACTACATGAATGGTTTGCGCCTGTATGGCATCAACAAAAAAGCAAAGAATGGCAATGGCACAAATCTTAAAACTCCAATACTTCATAGGGCAATGATAATAACTTCCTGCAAACATCTGCATGAAGATTGGTATAAAAAAAGAGGAAGCCTTTTCAAGCCTCCTCTCATTTTGAAGTTACTGTTTCTGTTTTTAGCGATTCACTTCAAATCTTATATGATTCTCTTCACTACCTTTAGTGATAGTAAGTGTATAAACACCGGGAGTAAACATTCTCAGATCAATGTCGCCACCATTGGTTCCTTCAGAAGCCATCTTCTTATCGTTCAACAAAATTCGTCCTGCAATATCACTCACTCTGATAAAGAAATAACCTTCTTTCTTTGCATCAAAGGCATAAGTAATTTGAGCATCAGCAGGATTTGGATATGCATTTATCATCAGTTCGGAAGTAGCTTCTCCCAATCGTGCAATACCTGTTGTGAAACGCTCCATTGCGCTATAAGCTGAATTGTTCGAATAGGTGCACATAGATTTTAGCTGAATATTATATTGTACTCCGGGAGTAAGATTTCTGATAATTGTTTGTCCGGCTGATGCTCTTACATAGGCATATTTCCACTGACTGCTTGTTGCAGGTGCGTATTTTACTACAACATAAGAAACACCTGATTGTGGATTCCAACTTACAGTAGCTCTGTTTGACATTACATTTGATACAGCAATTCCACTAATCACATCGCATCCGCTTGTAGTAGTAAAATAATTATCGCTGCTGTAGCTACTTGAAACGCTACCACACTCAGTTTTTACACTCCACTGATATGTTGTTCCTGAAACTAAACCTGATAAATTAAAACCCCATGCAGTTGTGTTGTTGGTTGCAAGTGATTTATACGTGTAGCTTGATGCACCTAACTTTTTGTAACGAATGGTGATGCTTGTTGCACGAGTTCCATACCAGTTAAGTTGTGCAGAACTGTTTGTAACATTGGTAGTGAAAGTATTTACAACGGTACTGCCACAATCTGTAGGTCCATTAAGCGTAGTAAACACTTCTGTTGCACTTACTATAGAACTTCCTGCACAGATTGCAGTTACTTTCCACTGATAGGTAGTTGCGGGTAACAATTCGTTTATATCAAGATTGTTACGTGAACGTACATATTTTACAAGCACAGTTGAACTTCCCATTACGTTATATGCCACTCTGAATGAATCGGCAGTTACAGCAGGATTCCACATCAAAGAAGCTTTTTATCAATAATGTTATAGGCACTCAACATATCAGGTTTTGCACATGATGCAGGCTCTAAAGAATTAACCTGAACTTTAGCTGCAGGCGACTGGCATCCATAAGCATTCTTTGCAACCACAGAATAAACACCTGCTGCATTAACAGAGATTGTTGGAGTTGTCTGACCACCATTCCACAGATACGATGCTGCACTTGGTTCAAAAGCTTTTAGCTGATACATAGTTCCTGCAACATAAGTGTAGGTAACTTCAGGCTTATTTGGGGTTGGTGCCTGAGTGATGGTGATATTAGCAGTTGAAGTAGAGCCATCACTGTTTCTGATGTTTACAGTGTATGTACCTGGTGCACTAACAACAATACTTTGTGTAGCTTGTAATCCGGGCAACCAGATGTATTGCATACCGGGACTAGATGTAAGTGTTGCAGATTGTCCCATACAAATCTGATTGTTGGCAGCAGTAGTGGTAATTGATGCAGGTTGAGAATTGTTTACAACAGTTATCACCATTGGTGATGATGTTGCAGAACATCCCTGTGCATTAGTAACCTTAACAGTATAACTTCCGGCAGTGTTTACGGTAATTGATGAAGTTGTTGCACCGGTTGACCACAGATAGCTGCTACCGGCAGATGCAGTTAAAGTTACAGATTGTCCTTGTGTGATGGTAGTTGAACCACTTGCAGTTATTGTAGCAACAGGCAATGGATTAACAGTAATTACCAACGGTGCTGACGTTGCCGAACAAGAACCATTAGAAACTGTTACAACATAACTTCCTGAAGTGCTCACATTAATATCCTGAGTAGTTGCTCCATTTGACCAAAGGTATGAAGTTCCTGCACCGGCACTTAAATTAACACCACCACCCTGACAGAAAGTAGTTGGGCCATTGGCAACAATTGTTGCAGATGCACTTCCTGTAGTAACAGCCACAGGTGCTGATGTAGTTACACATCCTTGTGCATTATAAACTTTTACAGTGTAGCTTCCTGCAGTTGACACAGAGATAGATTGTGTTGTTGCACCGGTTGACCATAAGTAGGATGAACCACTGCTTGCTTTCAATACAACACTTGCTCCTGAGCAAAGCATGGTAGAACCATTAGGTGTAATTGTTGCTGTTGGATTTGATGCTACAGCAACATTTTGTGGAGCAGATGTAGCTGAACAATTTCCATTAGATACAGTTACAGAATAAGAACCTGCTGCACTTACAGTGATAGATTTTGTTGTTGCTCCGTTTGACCACAAATATGAGTTTCCAGTGCTGCTGGTTAAAGTTACACTACCACCCTGACAGAATGATGTTGGTCCTCCTGCAGTAATTGTTGCAGTTGGAATTTGATTAACTATAACAACTGTTGGTGCTGAAGTTGCAGAACAGCTACCTGTAGCAACTGTTACTGAATAAGAACCTGCAGCATTTACAGTGATAGATTTTGTTGTTGCACCATTAGACCAAAGGTATGATGAACCTGTATTGGCAGTTAACACTACACTTCCGCCTTGACAGAAAGTTGTTGGGCCACCTGCAGAAATAGTTGCAGTTGCATTATTGCTTACAGTAACAACAGTTGGAGCAGATGTAGTAGAACAATTTCCATTAGATACAGTTACAGAATATGAACCGGCTGCGCTTACAGTTATTGATTGCGAAGTTGCACCGTTTGACCATTGATATGATGACCCTGCATTAGCAGTTAAAATAACATTGCTGCCCGGACAGAAAGTTGTAGGTCCGTTTGCTGTTATTGTTGCTGTTGCTGAATTACTAACTGTTACAGAAGTTGGAGCAGATGTTGCACTGCACGATCCATTGTTAACTGTAACAGAATATGAACCTGATGCATTAACAGTGATAGATTTTGTAGTAGCACCTGTTGACCATAAGTATGATGTACCTGTGTTTGCCGTTAAAGTCACACTTCCACCGGGGCAGAATGTTGTAGGCCCACCGGCAGTAATGGTAGCAGTTCCACCTGCTGTCATAGTAACACTTGTTGCAGCAGATGTTGCTGAGCAACCCTGTGCATTGCTTACAGTTACTACGTAATTGCCAGCTGCGTTAACAGTTATTGATTGCGAAGTGGCACCATTTGACCATTGATAAGTTGCACCTGCACTTGCTGTTAATGTAACAGAAGCACCCTGACACAATGAAGTTGATCCGTTTGCAGAAATTGTAGCTGCAGGCGCAGAACTTACAGTAACTGCTACCGGATTGCTGATTGCAGCACATCCACTTCCTTGTGAAACGGTAACCACATAATTTCCCGCTTGTGAAACAGTGATTGACTGTGTAGTTGCACCATTAGACCATAAGTAGGAATTTCCTGCTCCGGCAGTTAATGTTACGCTTCCACCCTGACAGAATGTTGTTGGTCCACCTGCATTGATTGTAGCTGTTCCACCAGAATTACATGCAACCATTGAATAGTTTGTGATTACATTATTGTTTGCTGATAAAATGAATTTATCAATCATTAACTTATTGTTTGTAGGAGTAAATCGTATAGTATGACTTCCAACATTTAGACCTGTAAACTGAATAGCCTGTTGTGAGCAAGCATCTAAACGATACCATGTCCAGTTAGTGTCAGTAACACATCCAATAGATTTTGATGCACCATTGTCAACAGCAACACCTAAACCTGTTGCAGTACCATCAGTACTTCTTGCACGAACAAACAAGTATAAGTTAGCCTGCGATGAGCTTCTTGGTTGAAACACATACTCTAATGGAGTGAAGGTGGTTTGTGTTGAAGGAAACACAACTGCAGTAGTAAAGTTTGAATAATCTCCTGCAGCAGCACCCTGAGGTTGAATAGTTTTTAAACTATATGTTGCATTGGTATTATCATACAACTCTGATTCAATAGTAAAATCTTTTGACCAGAATGATGGATGCGATTTTTCATGCCACTCATCTAACTGATAAAATACAGGAGATGATGAATTTGTTTTATCGTAAATATAAGTACTTCCCTGACGTCTTACTTTGAATTTTACTTGCTGACCATCAAGAGAAATAGTTGCAACACTTTCATTCTCTGCACCACCAACCATACTTGCATTTGGCTGAATGGTTCCTGTAATCGAAAATGTAGATTGTGTATTGTGTTTTCTAACTACAACTAACTTACGTAAGGCACCGGCCCAGAAAGTATAGCCGGGTTTTCCTGAAGGAGCACTGTAATATGCAGGTACGTCACCAAGCATAACACTAGCATTGCGCAAGAATTCTTCATAGCGGCTTGCAACAGCTTGTGCATAACTTGGCATTGCTGTTTGCCATGCATAGCCTGCTGGATTTGCAGGTGGCGGATTTGGAGGATTGTAATTTCCTGATTCGTTAAAATAACCTGTATAGAAAAACTCAGCACCAATCATGTTAAGACATTTCAGCAATCCCATAAACTGTGCTGGACGCATATTGTTATCTTCATTAACATCCCAACCTGCTGCAACAAACGGAGAGAATAAATTATCACCGGCCTGCAATTCATAATAACGACTGTCAACAATCCACTGCCAGCCATGCCATGCAGTAATCCAGTTACGCCAGTTGTGTGGCCAACGAGGATAAAAATCCGGTGTGCTATAACGCTGACTATTGATTTCAGAATTAACTAAACGTGCTTCGCTGTATTTCTGGCGATATTGAGGAAAACCATCAATACCATACTCTGTAAATTTTGTATTCGACAATGCAGGAATATCCATGATTATATCACGGTATGATTGTATTTCATTCTCTTTAAATTTTCTTGCCTGAAAAGTCTGATAATCCAAACCGGAAGCATTCTTTGCAGCAACAACTGCAGGGTCGGCTGATAATGCAGCATCTGTACTCCATGCAGAGACTTCACCATTCTCATTAATCATGGTTAATGGTCTTGTCAATGCATTCAATACATCCTGAACATTTGATTTCATTTGATTACCATCACCGGAATAAGCACTTACCGGTGCAGTTGGTCTCCACCATTTGGTTGAAGAGTTGTTTCCGTTTGGATCAATAAAGTTTCCTGATGAGTTTTGAAGATACTTGTCACTTGATAAATTCTGACTTCTGATTAATGAAGGATTCAACTGCGCACGAAGTGTAATTAATGATGTTCCTAATTGTGGATTCTGATTTGCAAGGTTTGCCCAAGCATTTCCCCACTGATCCATGCTAAGACGAAGCTGAATCATGTAGTTCCAGTTTTTTGCAAGCTCTTCGTTTATTGCAGTACTGTTTGTTGCAGACTGTGCATCAGAAACGCCACTCTGAAAACGACCTCCCATATACATAAGGTCAACCCAGTTGAAATTTTTCATTAATGTATTACCTGCTTTATAACGTGCCACAGGATAGCTTCTCAACTGATCAATTGCAGATACATTTGGACTTGGATGTCCGGGAGCAAATTCTGTGTTATCCAAACCAGCGGATACTGGAGATGGTGTAGGCAAACTACCATTAAACGTCAGATTAAAGCTATAGCTTTTATTTGTTTGCACTGCATCTTTATAATGCTGATAAATTAATTTAGCAGGAACAGTTCTGTTGTAAATAGCAATTTCATCATACTCACCAAAATATTTCATATAGCTAACACCCTGATTCCAGAACAAACTTGTGTTTGCACCATTCACAACCTTACCTGAAATATTTTTAGAATATCCTGAAGGACATTCACCATCTATATATATTTCTTTTTTTCCTGTAAGTGAGCTGTACTGAAATACAATATGGTGCCAGTTGCCATCAACAAAATATCCATAAGAGCGCTTTCCTATTCCGTCAAAACTAACTTTCAACTCATCAGATCCGCTTCCGGATGTATAAGTATAGAAGTATATTCCGTCAAAATTAAAGTTAGCGGAAAAACCTCCATCCATTCTTCTGAACAGCAAAGTTTGATTGAACTGATAACCGGGTTTGAATAAAAACTCAATGGCAAATGATGTATCTGTCACAAAATTGCCTGTGTTAATATTATCACCACTGCTACTTAGTATTAAACCTTTGCCAACTGCACTGTTATTTGAAACAGTGTAGCCACAACCATAGGAAGTAAAATCCATATTGGTGCGATTCATTGAGTCCTTGTTAAAAGGACTGCTGTTAAAGGTCCAGTAGCTTACTGGTGCATAGGTTTGCGCATTTGCAACCTGAAGCAACGATAATGCTGCAAAAAGTAAATGGATGAATAATAACGAAATGCTCAGAATCTTGAATTTTCTGAACTGCCTGTTAATTACTCCCCTGATTTCTGTTGTCATTTCGCTGACAGCATTTGCGAAGTAGATTTTTTGTGCCATTTGAATTTTTTTTGGTTCAACAAATTTTTGGCACGTTGTTTGAAAAGAAGCTTTAGAATGATTTGACTTTTTTTCTCGTGCCAACGCAGGCAATATAAACTGCTGTTTTACCTTAGGGTATTCAACTAACCTTCATTATTGCATTTGCAAGAAAACGCACTGTGTTGGCAATTATTTAATTTTTATGACATTGCTTTTAGCTCTTAGCACAAAAATCATCATGATTTAATTTAAGATTTTCATGATGTAAGATTTTTAAGTTTCATGAAAAATTCTGATACAATTTAAGTCATTATAAACCGCTAAGTGAAAAATAAACTACTATGAATCATTTATTCTATTGAAAAGATGACTGATTACCAATAAACAATAAGTAGTTAGTTTATTAAGACCAGTCACATAAACTATTAATCACTCAATAAAACCAACTAAAATTATCTGACAACAGCTATTTGCTCTTTTTCTGCTATACCATAAGTTTCAATACTCAAAAAATACAAACCCGTTGGAAGTTGGGATGTATTAATTTTAACCATACCATTACTCCATTCAAAAGGGGCAAAAACTTTATTGCCAACCGGATTAAATATTTGTATTACGGGTGTTTCATCAGAGTCAAACTGAATAGTCAATAAATCTTTTACAGGATTGGGAAATATAGAATAATGATAAGGCTTTACGTAAACTCTTTGTGCAGGAAATGTTTCTGATGTGCCATCAAAATCTGTTTGCATTAATCTGTACCATGATGTTCCGCTAACCGGGTAGTTATCAGTATAACTGTAATTTTGTATTGAATTGCTATTTCCCTGTCCATTTACCGTTGCTAATTTTGACCAATTGTTCCCATTAACAGATTTCTCAATGGTAAAATGACTGTTATTTTTTTCAGAAGCAGTTGACCAGTTGAGCTTCACTCTGTTTTTTTCTGCTTTTGCAGTAAAAGATAATAATTCAACAGGTAATGCACCCGGATCATTGAACCCAAATCCAAAGCTATGTGTTCCACCAAAAGCCCCTCCTCCCATAAAATTCATATTACATATTGTTGCGAATGAAGTACAACAACCTTGATGCATAGTTCCTAAATAACCTTTACCAAAACCATCTGAAGTAATATTAACTTTTGTATTTGTATATAGAGGGTTGTTTGAAAGTGGTGTTAATGTAAAACAGAACTCATAAGCTAAACAAGAATTAGGTGTACCTGTAAAATCACCTTTACCAATGCCTGCTGCATCTATAAATTGCAATGTCCAGGTCTTACCGCCATTTGATGGAGTTGCTACCCAATTACCTGCATTGTAAAATCCGGGAATTATTGGTGCAATCTGAGGATTAAGATATCCTGATGCAGGAAAATCAAATACAAATTTTTTGACGCCTTCAACTCCTGTAGTATTTTTAAAAAAAGTAGTTATGCAAACAGTGTCAACAACGTTCAATGGTGAGAAAAATAATGGCGCAGTTTGATAAACACCGTTAACTTTCAACTGAAAGAATGGTTTTGTTGGCTCAAAGGTAGGTGTAGCACACACACTTCCATCAAATGAAAGGTTACCTTGTGTACTCGGAATATTTACAAAGGCAACATTGGTATCGCTTCCAAATGAAATATCATAAGTAACTGTTGTTGCTGCATCAACCCAGACATAAAGTACAGTGTCATTTGAAGCATTAGCTAAAAAATAGTAATTCGGTAATGTTGTTATTAAATTGGTTCCCAGTGACTGGCACGACCCACAAGTTCTTGTAGCAAATACCTTGAATGGACCAGTACAGTTGATTACTTGAACAAAATTTGACTTGCTCCATTAGTAATGTTTACTTTATAAAGCACATCTTCCCCGACAATGTTACATGGTGGGGCAAGGTCATCTCCCATACCTGCATTAGTCTGATTAAATAATGCTACACAGGACAAATAGTAACCTCCAGGGATTACTACAATTGTTTTGTGCTGTTGCTTGTATAAAAAAATACTATGCAAACAATAATGGTGGTTAGACACTTCATTTGGTTGGCTATTACTTTGGAGTTATACTTATTGCAGACAATATCAACTTGCTTTAGCACACTTCTGATAAATGTCTAAACCAACCGTTTCAAAGATTATACCAAATTAAAAATGAAATTTTTCAACAAGTATTCTGTTTCTTAATAAAATACTGTAAAGGAAATGCGGGCAATTTGAGAATTGCTAATTGGTGTTTTGACTATCAGCACATCGCAAAAATCGTTCACAGATGAACTGAAAGCTATAAAAATTATTTTTCTTCAACAAAAGAAAACACATTACTATTTACTTTGCAAAATCAAACATCAACAATATTTAATTGATTAAAAAAGTGAATAAAGAAATCATTCAAGGTATAAGAAAAGAATTAAAGAATATAGCAAACGAAGAAGTGCGCATTATTGCTTCCCGTTTTTTTAAACCCGGTGAAATGGCCAAAGTATATGGTGTAAAATCACCAATAGTTCGAACAATTGGTAAAAAATATTTGCAGCAAGTAAGGACATTGCCCAAAAAAGAAATATTTGTAATCTGTGAAGAATTATGGCAATCATCCTATCTGGAAGAATCCGTCATTGCCTGTATGTTCACTGAATCAATGCATAAAAAATTTGAAGTTGGTGACATTAAGGTTTTTGAAAGTTGGATAAATAACTATGTCAACAACTGGGCATCCTGTGATACTTTCTGCAATCACACAGTAGGAGATTATCTGATGATGTATCCTGAAAAAACTGAGTTATTGAAGAAATGGGCTGTATCATCAAACCGTTGGCTGAGACGTGCTGCTGCTGTATCTCTGATAATTCCGGCAAAAAAGGGATTATTTCTTCCTTTAATCTTTGACATTGCAAATATCTTACTGACCGATGATGATGATTTAGTACAGAAAGGCTATGGATGGATGCTGAAGGCTGCATGTAAACATTATGAAAAAGATGTGTTTGATTTTGTTATGTTACATAAATCCAAAATGCCGAGAACTGCATTGCGTTATGCAATAGAAAAAATGCCTGAGTCACTTAAATTTCAGGCTATGAAAAAATAGCCTCACTCCTACACTGTACAAAAATACCATCAACAACATTATCTTTTATTCAAAAGGATTAATCTATTTTCGTAGCGGTTATTTGCGCTTTTATTAAAAATGAAATTTACTTTTCAACTTTTTCTATTGCTGCTTTTCACAGCAACTCACCTTCAGGCTCAGGAAGAAAATATCAATACAGACAGACCTGATCAGAGTGATGGTGTTTATACATTAACCAAAAAACACTTTCAGATTGAAGAAGGCGTTACAATAGGTAAAAACCTATTTGTAAATAATCTTATGCTACGCTATGGACTTACAAACTCAACAGAAATACGTCTGCTTTCAGATGTAGGAAAGATTGATGAATCAAATGGCTTTCTGCCTTTAACCATTAGTGTTAAACAAAAAATTATTAAACAAAAAAACTTGATACCCGCAATTACAGCAGTTGGATATATGAGCTACGAAAAAATTGCATCAAAAGATTTTCAGACTAATAATATTTCTTATGAACTAAAGTTGGCTTTTGAAAATGAAGTGAATGAAAATTTTACAGTTTCATACAATGCCGGCCTTACTGATGAATTTAAAACTTTTAATTATACTTTAAACCTTGGCTACTCACCAATAGAAAAATTATCACTCTTTGCTGAATATTTCGGTTCAGTAAATTCTTCTGTACAGCATAATGCCGATGCAGGTATTTTAATTTTGTTATACCCTAAACTTCAGGTTGATATAGCCCGCGGTCATTCTATTGCCGATAGTGATAATCGGTTTTATACTACCTTTGGCATATCATATAAATTTTAATTTAATCATGAAGTATTTTACAACTCACGCATTTATTCTTCTGACATTTTTTACATCAAATCTTTTGCACAGGACAACTACATACCGGTTAATCAAACTCCGGAGCAAATAAAAACCTACGTTAAAAATCATTTTCCTGCAACGATTATTTCTTCTGTAAAAAGGAAAAAGAATTACTGAATAATGAGTTGGAAATTAAACTAAGTGAAAGCACAAAACTTACTTTCAACAAGAACAATGCATAAATCGAAATTGAATCCAACAAACCTATACCGGAAAAAATTCTGGCAGACACGATTTATGACATCGCGCACAAAAACTATCCAAACAATAAAATTGTTGGATGGGAGAAAACAAAACTTGGTCAAAAGGTGGAATTAGATAATGATGTTGAACTCTATTTCGATGATAATGGAAATTTTATCAGGACAGAACATTAATTCCCGAAATTACTGCTACATTTTAGTTGTAAACCATTTATTATAAACACAAAGTCAGTTTCTTAGAGTTAAATTATACACACTCCATACATCTGTTGTTCATAAGATTGCATTTCCTGCATTGCTGTTTTAGCTAATTTTGCACAGCAATTTAAGAAACAGATGCCAAGGGATAATTCCATAAAATCAGTACTCATTATAGGCAGTGGGCCTATCATCATTGGTCAGGCCTGCGAGTTTGACTACAGCGGATCACAAGCTTCACGTTCACTGCGCGAAGAAGGAATTGAAGTGACGCTTATCAACTCAAACCCTGCCACAATCATGACCGATCAGGTTACGGCAGATCATATTTATCTGCTGCCGCTTACTGTTGATAGCATAGAAAAAATATTAAATGAGAGAAAGATTGATGCCGTTTTGCCAACTATGGGCGGTCAGACAGCATTGAATCTTTGCAAAGAAGCCGATGAAAGAGGCATCTGGACTAAATATGGTGTTCGCATTATTGGTGTCAATGTAGCTGCAATTGAAACTACAGAAAATCGTGAATCGTTCCGTAAACTGATGATAGAAATTGGTGTTGGTGTACCACCATCTAATGTTGCCAACTCATTTCTGGAAGGTAAAGAAATTGCACAGCGTATAGGATTTCCATTAGTAATTCGTCCCTCCTATACCTTAGGTGGAACAGGTGGCAGTTTTGTAATGAAGAAAGAAGAGTTTGAAGACAGGTTGATGCGTGGATTGCAGGCTTCACCCATTCACGAAGTACTTGTAGAAAAAGCTGTCCTCGGATGGAAAGAATATGAATTAGAACTGCTGCGTGATGCAAACGATAACGTAATTATCATCTGCTCTATTGAAAACCTTGACCCTATGGGTGTCCACACAGGTGACAGCATTACCATTGCTCCGGCAATGACATTGAGCGATCATACCTATCAGCGAATGCGCGATATGGCAATTAAAATGATGCGTGCTATCGGGAAATTTGCTGGTGGATGTAACGTACAGTTTGCAGTAAGCCCCGATACAGAAGATATTATTGCAGTAGAAATAAATCCACGTGTTTCACGCTCATCAGCCTTAGCTTCAAAAGCAACAGGCTATCCCATAGCAAAATTGCTGCAAAGCTTGCCATCGGTTATCACCTTGACGAATTAAAGAATCAGATTACAGGAAGTACTTCTGCATTCTTTGAGCCTGCCTTAGACTATGTTATTGTAAAAAATACCTCGTTGGAATTTCGATAAGTTTCATGGTGCCGACCGCACATTGGGTTTACAAATGAAATCTGTCGGTGAGGGGATGGGTATTGGTCGCAGCTTTAACGAACCACTTCAGAAAGCATGTCAGAGTCTGGAAATAAACCGTCATGGTTTAGGTGCAGACGGAACCGGATGGCATAAAGTTGATGACATCATTTATTCACTTGAGCATCCATCATGGGACAGAATATTTCATGTTAAAGATGCATTGAAATTAGGTCTTCCTATTCAGACCATTCACAACCACACTAAAATTGATAAATGGTTTCTGACAGAGATTCAGAAATTAGTAGGCATGGAGCAAGAACTGAGAAGACATAGTCTTAAGAATCTTTCTCCGGACTTAATGCTTGAATTAAAGCAGAACGGATTTTCAGATTATCAGATTGCACATATATTGGGAAATGTCACTGCTGAAGAAGTTTATGAGACCCGAAAAGAAATGGGAGTAAAACGTATTTACAAAATGGTTGATACCTGCTCTGCAGAGTTTGCAGCAAAGACACCCTATTTCTACAGCACTTTCGAGTTACCGGCACAAGACAGTAATGGCAATGAAATTAATGCAAGTGAAAGTATTGTCAGTAATAAGAAGAAAATTTTAGTCTTAGGCAGTGGTACTAAACCGTATTGGTCAGGGTATTGAGTTCGACTATTCATGTGTTCATGGTGTATTAGCATCAAAAGAATCGGGCTATGAAGCAATAATGGTTAACTGTAATCCCGAAACTGTAAGTACAGATTTTGACATTGCAGACAAACTTTATTTTGAACCCGTATATCAGGAACACATCTTCGAGCTTATTGAATATGAAAAACCAGATGGTGTAATTGTTCAACTTGGTGGACAAACGGCTCTGAAACTATCGGAGTATCTCAATGAAAAAGGAATAAAAATAATCGGCACTTCTTATGAAGACATGGATTTGGCAGAAGACCGTGGACGTTTTTCTGATCTACTTCATGATTTAGGAATACCCTATCCTCCTTATGGTGTTGCAGAAAGTGCCGAAGAAGCATTGGTTGTTGCCAATAAAGTTGGATATCCGGTTTTGGTTCGTCCAAGTTATGTGTTGGGTGGACAAGGAATGGAGCATTGTAATCAATGACGAAGAATTAGAACGTGCAGTAATAAAGCTGCTGAAAAATCTTCCGGGTAACAGAGTCTTTCATTGACCATTTTCTTGATCGTGCAGAAGAATGTGAAGCAGATTTGATTTGTGATGGCAAAGATGTTCAGATTATAGGTATCATGGAACATATAGAACCGGCAGGCATTCATAGTGGTGATTCTTATGCAGTGTTACCTCCATTCAGTTTAAGCGATGTTGTCATCAGTCAGATAAAAGATTATGCACATAAACTTGCATTGGCACTTAATGTAAAAGGCTTATTGAATATTCAGTATGCTGTTAAGAATGAAAAAGTATATGTGATTGAAGCCAATCCACGAGCATCAAGAACAGTTCCTTTTATTGCCAAAGCACATCAGGTGCCATACATTAACATTGCAACTAAGGTAATGCTTGGTGTAAAAAAATTAAAGGACTTCAACATTAAACCTGCTGAATTTGGATATGCAATAAAAGAGCCTGTGTTTTCGTTTGAAAAATTTGCTGACGTTAATAAAGAGTTAAATTTCGAAATGAAATCTACAGGTGAAGCCATAAGATTTATTGAAAGTACTAATGATGCCTATTTCCGTAATCTATACAAGGAAAAAAGCATGTATTTATCAAAATAATTTTACAATAGCAGATCATGCGTGATGTCTTTTATACAATAGTTGTTGTCTGGGTGGTGATTCAGATTTATAAAAGTTTTATAAAACCTAAAAGCAATACAACTCAAAGAAATACTACCAGACAGGAAGGCGATGTGACAATAAACACAAATACTAATAACAACAATCGCAACAACGACCAAGGCGAGTATGTTGATTTTGAAGAAATAAAAGACTGATTTTACTCGTAGCGCAGTGCTTTCACAGGGCTTATTCGCGAAACAATCATTGACGGAATAAGCATCACCAATATACATGCAACTAAAGTACCTGCATTAATCAGCAGAATATTAGTAACCGATAAATTTATTGGAACATAAGGAACATAATATGATTCCTGTGGCAGACTAACCAAATGAAATTGGTATTGTAACCAGCACAAAAGAAGTCCTGCAACATTTCCTGCAATCAATCCAATGCCAACAATTCCTGAAGAAACCATCAGAAAAATTTTTCTTATTCCGTCATTTCCTGCACCAATGGCTTTCAACAAACCAATTGTTGTTGTATTGTCTAATAAGATAATCAAGAGTGTAGAAATCATATTGATTCCTGCAACCAATATCATCAAAACAAGAATGATGATAACATTGACATCCTGCAAGTCAAGCCAATGAAATATTTCAGGATAAATTGTTTTGATGGATTGCGCATTCAATTCAAAACCTGCTTCTTTATAGACACTTTCATTGACAGATTCAAGGTCGCTGAGTTGCTTTAAATTTACTTCATAGCCTCCAGTATGCAATGGATCTCAGTTGTTTAATTTCTGAATTACAGAAAGTGGGCAAAAAACATAGAGGTTATCAAACTCTTCAAGCCCTGTGGAATAAACTCCATTGACTTTAAACTTGCGGGCTCTTGGCGGCTCATCAATAAAATAAACTACAAAAGAATCATTCAGCTTTAATTTCATTTTGTCTGCTACACTTTTTGAAATTATAGCAGGATAAATACCAGAATGTATCTGAAGATTGAAACTTCCTTCAATCATATTCGGATTAAAAAACCGGAGTTAAAAGTTGAATCTAATCCTTTTACAGCTACACCTAATATATCTTCAGAAGTGCGGATTATTCCTGCCTTAGTGGCATAGGCATTTACACTGCTGATTCTGTTATCACTCTTTAGCTTGTTTATAAACTTCTGATCAATATTTACAGGAATCTCCTCGTAGGATTGATTGTTATCAAAATGTTTTATTCTGATATGTGCGCCAAAGCCAACAACCTTAGAGGTAATTTCTTTTTTAAAACCTGTGACTATTGCAACAGCAACAAGCATCACCATTACACTTAGTGCAATGCTGGTTACAGCTATTGCCAGAACAGTGCCTGACATACGTTGGTTGTTAACACTGCCTGTGAAAAAACGCTTTGCTATGAAGTAAGAGTATCTCAACTAATTTATTATTCTTGCTGATATTTCGGTTTCAAATTTATGCTTTTGAAGCGTTGGATAGTTTTACTATCCATAATTATCAGCCATCAAAGCACTGCTCAAATGCTTGACAGTGTAATTACCGGTGCCGGACAAATCAATAATTATTTGCCGATCATCAGTGATAAGAATGTTGCTGTGGTTGCCAATCAGACAAGTATAGTTGGCCAAACACATTTGGTTGACTTGCTTCTTTCCAAGCATGTTAAAGTCAAGAAAATTTTCACTCCTGAGCATGGTTTTAGAGGCGTTGCCGAAGCGGGAGAAAACATTGAATCCGGTAAAGATAAAAGTACAGGCCTGCCCATTATTTCTCTTTATGGTAATCATAAAAAGCCAACAACTGATGATTTAAAAGGTATTGATATTGTACTGTTCGACTTGCAGGATGTTGGTACACGTTTTTACACCTACAGTTCAACATTACAATATGTTATGGAGGCCTGTGCAGAAAACAAAAAGAAACTGATTGTTTTAGACAGACCTAATCCTAATGGATATTATGTTGATGGTACTGTGCTTGAACCTGAATTTAAATCTTTTGTTACCTTAACCCTATTCCTGTTGTACACGGACTCACTATGGGTGAGTACGCAAACATGCTGAATGGTGAAGGTTGGCTTGCCAATAAAGAGCAATGTGATGTTACTGTTATCAGCGTCAAAGGATATACGCATGAAACAAGATATAAACTGACTGTTAATCCTTCACCCAATTTACCAAACATGACAGCCGTTTATCTGTACCCGTCCTTGTGTTTTTTTGAAGGAACAATTGTGAGTATCGGCCGCGGTACTACCTATCCATTTCAGGTTGTTGGCTACCCCGGTTTTACTGAGGGCCCGTTTGAATTTACACCTAAAAAAAATCCGGAAATGAAACTTCCTCCGCTCTACGAAAATCAAAAGTGCAGAGGCTTTGACCTGCGTGATTTTGGGAACTATTACATCCCATCACTTAAAAAACTATACTTGTTTTGGATTAAAAATATTTACGACAACTATCAGCAAAAAGATAAATTCTTTAACGATTACTTCGACAAACTTGCCGGCACAGACAAGCTGCGCAAACAGATAATTGCCGGCCTGAACGAAGAACAGATAAGACGAACCTGGGAAGAAGGCTTGAAGTCTTATAAAGTTATTCGAAAAAAATATTTACTCTATCCCGATTTTGAATAGCGATTACAATTTGGTTTTTTCAAATAAACAAGTGGCTTTATCAGTCATGGTTTTAACGCTCGGCTATTCTTTTGTATTTTTGCACTTTATCCACAGTATTTTTGAAAATATATAACCATATAGACCATTTTGAAAAGGTCAGCAATGCCGTAATAACACTTGGAACATTTGATGGTGTTCATCTTGGGCATAAAGTAATTATTGAAAGACTGAAAAAAATTGCCGTAGATGTTAACGGGCAGGTTATAGTACTTACATTTTTTCCGCACCCCCGAATGGTTTTATTTCCTGACGACCACGGAATTCAACTGCTCAACACAATTGATGAACGAACTATACTGATGGAGAAAGCTGGAATAGATCATCTTATCATTCACCCTTTTTCGAAAGAATTTTCAAGAATGAGTTCTACTGAATTTGTTCGCGATATTTTAGTCAACAAACTTGGTGTAAAAAAACTGATCATCGGCTACGACCATCATTTTGGACGCAACAGAGAAGGCTCTTTTACTGATTTGGAAGAATTGGCACCGGTTTATAATTTTTCTGTAGAAAGAATTCATGAGCAATTAGTCAATGATGTTGCAGTAAGCTCAACAAAATCAGAAACGCCTTGCTGGCAGGCGATGTGGCAACTGCCCGTGAGTTTTTAGGATATGATTATGAGTTAACAGGAACTGTTGTTCATGGCAAAAAATTAGGTCACAGCCTTGGGTTTCCAACTACCAACCTACATATACGCGAGGATTACAAATTGGTTCCGGCAAATGGCATTTATGCAGCCCGAACCTTGGTTGGTGGTCAATGGCGTGATGGTGTGATGAGTATTGGAAACAGACCTACATTCGACAATGGAGCGACGTTCTATAGAGGTAAATTTATTCGATTTTAATTCCGATATTTACGGTGCAAAGATTACCATTCGTATGTCGGATTTTATACGGAGTGAGAAGAAATTTGAAAACAGTGCAGCCCTGATAGAAGCCATGAATGAAGATAAATTGGCTGCAATTAAACTTTTATCGTAAAATTTACGTTAAACGGGTCATGAAACGCAACATCGTCATATTTCTGATTTTGCTCATGACATCTACAGCACATGCACAAGAGTTGTGGGACGATGTTGCAATAGATTCATTACCTGTATTTCATTCACTGAATGCAGCTATGCAAAATCCGGATTCAGTTTTCAGGCTTGACCTATCAAAACAAAAATTGAAAGAGATACCTGCGCAGGTTTTTGAACTTACACAACTGCGTGAACTGAATGTCAGCAGAAATCATTTAACAGAATTGCCGGAGCAAGTTTACAAACTCAATAACCTGCAACGTTTGTATGCAAACAACAACAAACTAACAGCATTGCCACAACGCATCGGAACTTTAAAAAATCTTCAGACTTTAACACTTGACCGCAATCGCATTGAAGCATTGCCACCGGAAATAGGAATGTTGCATAATCTTGAAGTTTTAAGTCTTTGGGATAATGAACTGTCTGAAATACCTGATGAAATAAAAAGTCTTTCAAGCGTATTGAAAAATTAGAATTAAGGGAATTCTTTTTAACGAAGAGCAACAAAAAAAGAATACACGACTTGTTGCCTTATACAACCATCTATTTTTCGCCTGCCTGCAACTGCAAGCAATAAACAAGTCAGTCTGATTATATATTTTGCCTATATGTTACAGACAGATAAATTACAATTGCGTGCCTGCGAACCTGATGACCTGCCATTAATGTATCAGTGGGAAAACAACTCTGATTATTGGCTGCTTAGTGACACTACAAAGCCATTTTCCAATTACACCATTTCAGAATTTATCAAGCAAGATCAGAACGATATTTATACTACAAAACAGCAGCGTTTTGTAATGGAATTACGTAACCCTGTAAAACCAATTGGATTTATTGACCTCTATCAGTTTGAAGCCGTTCACAGACGTGCAGGTGTAGGAATTTTAATTGGCGACCTGAGTGAACAAAAAAAAGGATATGCTGCACAAAGTCTTGAATGTTTAAAAAATTATTCGCATACAGTTTTGAATATGCATCAGCTTTACTGCTACATTCAGTCATCAAATAAAAAGTCATTAGCACTCTTTCAACAAGCAGGATTTAAAGAATGTGGAGTATTGAAAGATTGGCTCATTAATAAAAATAAGCCTGAAGACGTAGTAATGTTCCAATTTATATTCTGATTACTTTTTATTAACAGTTGTTCGTCACACCCAAGCAAATTGAACTTTTTTGTTCAGTTTTGCTACGCTACTAAATCAAACAAAATGCAAACATTATCAGAAACCATCAATAAGGTAAAGGAGTTTCATGCAACCTTCGGACTTCAATATTTTGAAAAGCCACAAGCTGCAATAGATAAAAACATTATTGCTCTTCGTCATAAGCTGATGCAGGAGGAAAATGATGAATATCTTGAAGCTGCCATGAACAATGATCTTGAACAAATTGCTGATGCACTGGGAGACAAGCTGTACATTCTATGCGGCACCATCATTGCTCATGGATTGCAACATAAAATTGCTGATGTATTTAATGAAATACATCGCAGCAATATGAGTAAGCTTGACGAAAACGGAAAGCCAATTTACAGAGAAGATGGTAAAATAATGAAAGGTAACAACTATTTTCTTCCTGATATTAAAGCAGTATTGGAACAGTGATTCAGAAGCTGAGCATTATAATTCCCGTATTTAATGAATCTGAAACAATAATTTCTGTATTGGAAAAAGTTTCTGATGTTCAATTAATAAACAACATCGCCAAACAAATAATTATAGTTGATGACCATTCAAGTGATAATAGTTTAGAAGCTATAACGCAATTTAAAAATAAACATCCACAAGCTGATATTACAATTGTTAAACAGCAGGTCAATATGGGAAAAGGTTATGCTGTGCGGACAGGTATGAGTAAAGCAACAGGAGATTACATTATCATTCAGGATGCAGACCTTGAATTAAATCCTGATGATTTTAATATTCTATTGAAAACTTCTTTAGATCAAAATGCACAAGTAGTATATGGCTCACGGTTCTTAAAAAAACAACAATCACAAGTGCCTTTGTTGACTTTAATGGCTAATAGGATTTTATCAATGGTAACAAGCCTGCTTACAGGTAAGAAAGTTACAGACATGGAAACATGTTATAAACTAATTGACCGATCATTACTGCAAAACATACAACTCAAAGAAAATCGTTTTGGATTTGAGCCTGAGATTACGATAAAGCTCCTCAAAAACAACAACATTCATTTTGTTGAAGTACCAATTTCTTATCAACCACGCACAAAAAAAATGGGAAAGAAAATTGGTGTTAAGGATGGTATCAGGGCATTATACTGTTTAACTCGTTACCGGTTTTCATGAAAAGAGTTTACATTTTTTTTGCACTTTTTGCTTTCTTAACACTGCTTGCATACCTCTGGCAACAACGCACCTTTGGCAATGAAAAATATGAGCGCATTGTTGATAGTGATGGCAAAGGTTATGTTGCTTATTTACCCGCTTTATTTATTTATCAGGATTTAAGTTTTGGTTTTTATTCTAAGCCACAGAATGATAAAATAGCCCGATATTTCAATGATAGATTTTTAACAAAACAAAAAGACAAGACGATTTTAAAGACCTATGTTGGTGTAGCTGCTTTAATGGCACCTTTTTATCTAACCGGATGTCTGACACAAATAATGATTCATGGAATAACAAATGGTTATGAGCCAATGGTTCAATTCTTCATTTCTATGGCAGCCATTTTCTATGCTTTGGCAGGATTATTTCTTATTTACAAAACATTGCATTTATTGAATTTTAGCAAAACTATCTCAGCACTTACTTCCACATTGATTTTTGCAGCTACAAATCTTTGCTACTACACCCTCTTCCACCCTACCATGTCGCATGTGTATTCTTTCTTTTTAATCTCTGCATTTGTTTATCTATCAGTATGCCTTACAAAAAATACAAATAAAAAACATCTTCTACTTTCTGCTGTCACTTTAGGACTAATTGTTATCGTTCGTCCGTTAAATATTATAATCATCCTTTTTCCATTGTTGCTGTTAGGAAAACAAAAACTTACTGATTTACTAAAAACAAAAACCGGATTGCTTATCGTATCTGCATTATTCTTTTTAATGATTATTTCCATTCAGCCTATATTAAATTATATACAATGTGGATTGCTTTTCCCTTGGAGTTATGGAGATGAAGGATTTTATTTTACCAATCCTTCACTTTTGAAAATACTTTTCAGTTTCAGGAATGGTCTATTTATATATTCGCCACTACTGTTTCTGTCAATTCCGGGATTATGGCTGCTACGTGATAGTTCCATTAAAATCACTGCTGCAACATCACTATTACTTATTATAGTTTGGTATCTTTTGGCTGCATGGTGGAACTGGTCATCAGAGCCTGCATTCGGCAACAGAAGTTTTGTTGACTGGTATGGCTTGATGTCATTACCTATTGCTGCATCTATTGGCTATATATGGAATAAAAGTAAAGTCTTTTTATCAATACTCTGTTTTGGGTTTACAGGACTTAGCACAATACAAACCTGGCAATATCTCAATGACATCATTCATCCTGACGGAATGAATTTCGAAAAATATCGTTATGTTTTTTAAAGACTTCCCGGAATATGTTGCCTCAGTAGGAAATGGAAATGAGGAAGCTTATTTACCGGAGCAACGACTACCCTTTTTACAACAAAATTAAATCCTGAAAACAAATCATCAAACAATCATACTGAAACAATCTTTGAATTCAATGCACAGAAGAATAAAGGAAAGACAGTTTTCAATAACTTTTTCAAAAAATCAACTTTTGCCCATGAAAGCTATGGTAACACTTCAGAGAAAAGAACTTGAGTTTAAAGCTTGTACACAAGCTACCGTTTGTTTCGATTATGCTGATTCTGGTGGGAGTGTTTATTACAATGAAAATTTGAGAATCAATGATATTCCGCGTAAAGGAATCAATGAATGGCGAACATTTACTTATCAGTTTATCATGCCTGCACTAAAAGACTCCAATTCACAATTAAACTTTTATATCAATAATCCTAAAGGTGCTCGTTTTGAAATCAAGAACATAGAGTTAAAATTATTCAATTTTTCAAACAAGCAATAGTAAGTACATCAAACCGTTTTAATTATTCTATTTTTGCATTCGATGCAACGAAAGTTTATCACCAACCTTGCCTTACTGCTGCTGTTGAATTTGCTCATCAAGCCATTCTGGATTTTCGGCATTGACCGAACTGTACAGAATATGATTGGTGCAGAAGGCTATGGAAAATATTATGCATTATTAAATTTTTCTTTTCTGTTAAATATTCTGCTCGATGCAGGAATTACTAATTACAACAACAGAAATATTTCGCAGCATCAGCATTTAGTCTCTAAACATTTTTCGGGAATAATTATTCTGCGATTTTTATTAGTGGTGCATACATAATAATCAGTTTAATTTTAGGCTTTGCTATTGGTTATTCAAAAGAAGATATTCATTTATTGATATTACTCTTAGCCAATCAGTTTTTTATATCATTTATACTATATCTCCGCTCAAACTTGTCAGGATTACATCTTTTAAGCGTGACAGTATTATTTCCGTAACCGATCGTTTTTTAATGATACTTATATGCGGTTATCTGATTTGGTATAACAATGGCACTTATTTAAACATCGAAAATTTTGTTCATGCTCAATCGGCTTCATATTTAATCACAGCAGTAGTAGCTATTACTTTTTTACATGGGCGAATCAGTTTTCAGAAATTAAACTGGCAACCTGCATTTTATATTGCTATTCTTAAAAAATCACTCCCTTTTGCACTACTCATCCTATTGATGACATTCTATAGCAGAATAGATTCAATTATGTTGGAAAGACTTTTACCTGATGGAGCATTTTATGCAGGAGTTTATGCACAAGCATACAGAATTTTAGATGCTGTTAACATGTTTGGTTTTTTATTTGCCTCCTTACTTTTACCCATGTTTTCACACATGCTAAAAAAACGACAGGATATTCAACCACTTACAAACCTTGCATTTAAACTTCTAATGATTCCTGCATTGACATTGGCTGCATTAGGACTGTTTTTCAGCAATGATATTATGAACTTACTTTATCACGAACATGGTGATTTGTCTGCTCCTGTTTTTACTATGCTTATGTTTAGTTTTGTTTGTATTTCAACATCATACATATTTGGAACATTGCTTACCGCAAATGGAAGTTTGCGAAACCTTAATCTTACTGCATTAGGTGGAATGATATTAAACATTTCTCTTAATCTGTTTTTGATACCACAATTCAAAGCATCCGGTGCAGCATTAGCAGGCTTGATTACTCAAATTATTATGGCACTGGCACAAATAATTCTGGTGGCAAAAATCCTGCATTGGAAACCGGATTGGAAACTCAACGGAAAGTTATTATTATTTTTTATATTGATTGCTTTAGTAGCAGATTTAGCAGTACGATATTATCCGGAAATAAAGACAACAATTGCCATTATTATACTGGCACCTATCCTTGCATTTTCTTTAGGACTACTTCGCATTTCAGAGCTAAAATCAATAATGAAAGAGCGACAATAGCGAAACGCTAATTTGTTTACATTTGCGGCTCTTAAATAAATTCCTTCATAATGAATAATGCCCCTGTTTACGAAGAAAACTTCGCATCACTAAGTCTGATTCAATTGATTAAAAAATGGAAAAAGCAATTAATGATTGTTGCAGTAATTTCTATTGTACTGTCATTTATTTTTACGCTTCCGTTTTTTATTCCACCTATGTTTAAGTCAACGGCTATTGTTTATCCGGAAAACCTAAGTCCTTATTCAACTGAAAGTGCTACAGAACAGTTATTACAGTTGCTTGAGTCTGATGAAATAAAAATGGAGTTGATAAAAGATTTTAAACTCTATGCACATTATGAAATTGACTCAACCAAGAAAACCGCTTTAACTACCGTTTTTAAACAACTTGCAGGCAATTTGAGTATCAATAAAACCGACTACGAATCAGTTAAAATTGAAATGATGGATACCGATCCATTGCAGGCTAAACAAATGGCCGATTCTATAATAGAAAAAGGTAACAGGCTTGCAAGAAAAACTTTACAGAGAAAAAACGATGGAAGCTTACGTGGTTGCCAAAACACAATTTGATATGAAAGAAAATGAGACTCGATTCTGCCGATAAGGTTTTAACAGAGTTAAGAATGAAGTCCGGTATCATTGAGTTCTCACAACAGACACGCGAAATTTCAAGAGCATATTATACTTCAATTTTAAATAAAAGCAATAATGTGCGTTTGGAAGAAATGTTTCAGAAATTGCAACAATACGGCTCGGATTATGTGACACTCAACGAGAAAATCAATTACACCCGTGGAGTTTATAACAACTACAAGCAGTATGTAGAAAATGCTGAAAAAGATTTAACCAAAGAACTTTCATATTCAAATGTGGTAACGCCACCAATGATTCCGGATAAGAAAGCCTATCCTGTTCGCAGTTTAATAATGCTGATGTTTACTGCCTCTGTGGTATTCTTATCTTTTGTAGTAATCATCATCTACGAAAATTCTCAGGAAAAGAAACCTCAAACAAATTAATTTTATGCAAGCCATTCAGCAAAATTCGCTTCGGTGGTTTTATGGCCTTACAGCCATATATATGCTAATGGCAGTATTCAGTTTGGTGAATGAATTTTATTGGCTATTGATTTTGCCTGCGGGCATTTTAATCGGGTACTCTGCACTCTATCATCTTGACAAATTATTTCTTTTTACTGCATTCTGCACTCCCTTAGCGATTAACCTTTCAAAAACTGATTTAGGAATCGGTGTCAGTCTGCCAACAGAGCCTATTTTGTTTGGCATGATGATCATCTATCTTCTTTCAAAATTTATTGATGGCAGGTATGAGAAGTCCTTTATCAAACATCCAATTACCGTTCTCATTCTGATTCATCTTGCATGGATGCTGATTACAAGTTTCACAAGCAGCATGTTTCTTGTTTCTATAAAACATTTTGTAGCAAGATTGTGGTTTGTTGTTATTGGCTTTATGCTTGCAACATCCATCTTTAAGGATGAAAAGAAAATGCGGCAGTTTATATGGTTCTATGCTGTTGGAATGGCAATAACCATTATCTATACAATCACCCGTCACAGCATAAATGGATTTACACAGCAATCTGCACACTGGGTGATGACACCTTTTTATAATGACCATACGGAATATGCTGCTGTACTTGCTTTGATGCTGCCTCCGATTTTTGGGTTGATGCTTTTGAAACATAAATCTTTTATGTACCGCTTTTTTGCATTTCTGATTTCAGGATTGGTAATTGTTGCAATAGTATTATCATACACTCGTGCCACCTGGCTCAGTCTGGCTGTGGCTCTTGTCTCTATGCTTGCTTATGTTTTCAGAGTAAAGACATGGGCTGTAGTAGCTATAATAATTTCAATGGTTGTGGGTTTTCAGATTTTTCAATCAACAGTGTTATACAAATTCGGAAAAACAAAGGAGTATTCACAGAATGACTACCGCGGGCATTTAAAGTCTATTACCAATATAAAGACTGATGCATCAAATGTGGAGCGTCTTAACCGTTGGAGTTGTGCCTGGCGAATGTTCTTAGATAAACCTGTTTTCGGATGGGGACCGGGCACCTATCAGTTTCAGTATTCTGTTTATCAACTACAGTTTGAAAAAACCTACATCAGCACCAACCTTGGCGATAAAGGAAATGCACATAGCGAATATCAAGTCCATTAAGCGAACAAGGTTTTATGGGAACTATAATTTTTGTTGCATTAGCTGTTGTGGTTCTTTACAAAGCATCAAGAGTCTTTTGCAAACGAATTCTAACAACATCAAGGTGCTTGCATTATCCATGCAGGTTGGTTTAATTACCTATCTTGTTCATGGATTTTTAAACAATTTTTTAGATAAGGACAAAGCCTCAATTCCATTTTGGGCATTTGTAGCTGCTATTACCGTAATGGACTATTATCACAATAAAAAACAACTAAACCCATCAACTGAGCGAGCGTAATGATAAGATGGTAACATCATCGCTAAAACTATTGCCCTCTCTGAAATGATCCAAATCTGCAATCAGTTTTTTATGAAATTCATCAATGCTTGAATTGTTCATATTCTGCTCTATAAATAATTTTAACGCCTCCATACCATAAAAATCACCCTTAAGGTTTTCGAGCTCTGTAATACCATCGGTATAACAAAAAACAGAATCACCACTATTTATTTTTACATGACCTTCGTTTATAAATGGCAACTCATCAAACATGCCTAAACCTGTTGTGCCTCTTTCTAAAAGTTCAGACTTGTTTTTACTACAAAATACAGGAGGATTATGACCGGCATTAACATAATTAATTTCACCTTTTTTGAAATTTATCAGTCCGATAAAAAAGGTTATAAACTTTTCACCTTTTGCAGTCTTGCTCACACAGTCATTTAATTCAGCAACTAAGTTTGTAAGTACTGGTCTGTTTTTTATTAATGCATGCAGGTTAGCCTGGAAATTAGACATCAGCAATGCAGCTGCCATTCCTTTTCCTGAAACATCTGCCATGCAAAAAATATGCTCGTGTTTGTTGAGAGAAATAAAATCATAATAATCACCTCCCACCTGTTGATGTGGAAGATAATGTGTTGCTATCTCGAAATATTCATTTCCACATAAGCCAACGGGAAATAACATCTCCTGCATTTCTGCTGCCAGTTCAAGTTCTTTGCGAAATCCTGCCTGCGCAACCGCTTCTTTATTTAAACGTTTATTTTCTATTGCTACCACAATAATATTTGTAATGGTATGAATGAATGGAACAACTTCTTTTATTGAAATTGACTGACTCGGGTCAATTGCACCAACAATGCAATAAGCCAATAACATTTCATTGTGATAAACCGGTATAACCGATTCATCTTTTTCAAGCCACTGTGGTGTGGCTACTGTCTTTGATTTAGAAAATGATATTTCATTGAGAAACAATTCCGGTTGCAAACGACCGAGTTCTTCTTTCATGCCATAGGACAGCACCTGCTTCCAACCATTCTCATTGACAAACAAAGAAAGTTTTCCAGCCTTTAAATGATCATGCAAAACATTTTCATAAATCTGATACAACTGTTCAGCAGGCAGGTTGTAATTAATTGCTTTTGTAATCTGCAAAAGCCAATGCAACTGTACTTTCTTTGACTGAAGGTCGGCAGCAAGTTTATCGGTGGTTTCTTCCATCACTATTCTTTGTTATCCAAAAACTCAAACACTTCAGGCAATCGTTTCATCAATGCAAGTTCACGCATTTTTAAACGGGCATCGGTTGTGGGACTGCCGAAGTAAGTCTTACCTGCATCTAATGTTTTACCAACTCCTGACTGGCCGAGCACCACTGCTCCTTTGCCAATAGTCAAATCTTTCTGAACACCAACCTGTCCCCATAAAATAACATCATCTTCAATAGTGACAACACCGGCTATGCCCACCTGTGCAGCAAACAAACAGTTCTTACCTATCACCGTATCATGGTATACATGCACATGATTGTCCATTCTTGTTCCACTGCCAATAACAGTATCGCCTGACACGCCTTTATCAACTGTACAACATGCTCCGATCTCAACATAATCACCAATAATTACACGACCACAAGTATGCATTTTATCAAATCCTTCGGGGCGTCTTTTAAAGTAAAAAGCATCAGCACCAATAACACTGTTGGCATGAATGATTACACCATCACCTATTTCGCAATGATCATAAATAACTACACCGGGATATATCAGACAATTTTTACCCACTTTACTATGAGCGCCAACTACACTTCCCTGCATCAACACAGTTCCTTCACCAATCACAGCAGTTTGATCAACCTGTTGCATACTAAAAGTTAATGGTCTGTATTTTTTTGTCAACAGATTATAATCTCTGAACGGATCGTCTGAAATAATTAATGCTTTGCCTTCAGGACAGGAAACTTCTTTATTTATCAGAATAGTTGTGGCTGCAGAATTTAGTGCTTTATCATAATACTTTGGGTGATCTACAAATGTGATATCACCTTTTTTAACTTTATGTATTTCATTGATGCCTGTAATCTGAAAGCCGGCATCGCCAATATATTTTGCATTCAGGAGTGAAGCTACATCAGCAAGCCTGATTGCTGGTAATATTTTCATATTTCAAACTGTTTGACTGCAAATGTAACGAATGTGTTGTCATTAGCCATCTGAATTACCGCAATCAATTTATAAAAAAAATAACAGTGTTTAACAAAAATATTTTTTCAGGCATGTAACAAATATGTTTTTGTACGTCCTATCTTCAACTATCAATCATTTGAACCGGATTAATTTTTCAGCTCTAAAAAATTTATGAAAAGATTTATTGCTCTCACCTATGCACTTCTTTGTTTTACACTTGCATTTGCCCAAAAACCTACACAGACAGTCAGAGGTACAATAACTGATCAGCAGAGTAAAGAGCCTTTAATTGGCGCCTCGATAGTTTGGCTTGACTCTTCAACATTCATTGGTGCTACTGCTGATATAAATGGAAATTTCAGACTGAATAACATTCGTGTTGGAAGGCAAGATTTTAAAATCTCCTTTCTCGGCTATCGTGAAAATGTAATCACCAGCATCATCACATCGGGCAAAGAAGTGGTTTTAAATATTGAATTGGAGCAGTCTGTAGTTACTGCAAAAGCTGTTACTATTGTTGCTGAAAAACAAAAAGATAAACCCAACAATGAACTTACTACAGTGAGTGCAAGATCATTTACAATAGAAGAAACTTCGCTATGCAGGCAGTGTTGGTGATCCATCGCGTATGGCTGCAAACTATGCAGGTGTAAGTGGTGCCAACGACTCCAGAAACGACATCATCATTCGAGGTAATTCACCAACAGGATTGTTATGGAGACTCAATGGTGTTGAAATTCCGAATCCTAACCATTTTGGTTCATTAGGTACTACAGGTGGCCCTATTTCAATTCTTAATAATAATGTTTTGGACAAATCTGATTTTCTTACAGGTGCCTTTCCTGCAGAATACGGAAACGTTCTTGCAGGTGTTTTCGACCTACAAATGCGAACCGGCAACAATGAAAAACATGAGTTTCTGGCACAGGTTGGCTTTAATGGATTTGAAGCAGGTGCAGAAGGGCCTATCAGTAAAAAACAAGGCTCATCCTATTTAATTAATTACCGCTATTCCACACTTGGAGTTTTTAATGCATTGGGAATTAATTTCGGAACAGGCACTGCAATAC
Organism: Bacteroidota bacterium; assembly: GCA_016699635.1. Taxonomy (GTDB): domain Bacteria; phylum Bacteroidota; class Bacteroidia; order AKYH767-A; family OLB10; genus OLB10. The sequence goes on from CP064983.1 coordinate 186,931, forward strand.
CAAAATATCAGGATGTTTCTTTTAACATTAAAATTCCAACCAACAAAGCCGGAAAATTCACGTTATTCGGCATGGGAGGTATCAGTGGTATTGAAGTTCTTGAAAAAGACAGAGACACTACTCAAAAAAATCTTTATGTAGATGATAAAAGGCAAAATGGTTACTTCGACAATACCATGGGCGTTGTTGGACTGATGCATACATTTTTTATCAACAATTCTACCTACACCAAATTCAGCCTTTCTGCATCTATTGCAGGGCAAAAATACAAAGTGGACACCTTGCCCGACTTTGTTGATTACGCTGTGCCCTATTACAGAAACAAGTCCGACCAGCAGAAATACAGTGCTGATTTCAGCCTTAACAAAAAGTTTTCTTCAAAAGACTTCCTGAAAACCGGATTCAGCTTTTCGCAATATCACTATACCTATCGCGACAGTGGTGTGGTGGACAGTGTTTGGGAATCTTACACAGATTATAACGGCAATGCACTACTCACCAAACTTTATGTAGAATGGCAGCATCGTTTTTCCGATCAGTTATCATTGAACAGTGGAGTTTACACACAACTATTTAATTACAATAATACTTACAGCATAGAACCACGCATTGGAGCCAAATGGGAAATCAGCGATAAGCAATCTCTGAGTTTGGGTACAGGACTACACAGTCAGTTACAACCAATGTACATCTATTTTGTAAAAACAATGAAAGATGATGGCAGCTATTACGAAACGAACAAAAATCTAAAAATGACTAAGAGCTATCATGCCGTGTTGGCTTATGACAGAAATATTTCAAAGGTTTTCAGAATAAAAACAGAAGTGTATTATCAATATTTATTTGATGCCCCAGTTGAAAAACGGCCTACATTTTTTTCAGTGTTAAATGAAGGTGCCGACTTTGGCATTGCAGGAATTGACAGTTTAGAAAATAAAGGCACAGGTTATAACTATGGTTTTGAATTTACTGCTGAGAAATTCTACAGTAAAGGTTATTATTTCCTATTTACAGCCAGCCTCTTTGAATCGAAATATAAAGGCTCTGATGGCGTTGGACGAAGCACTGCATTTAATGGCAATTTTGTTTTCAATTTATTGGGGGGAAAAGAATGGACAATCAGAAAAAAGAACACCATTTCAATAAATATTAAAACAACCTATGCCGGTGGGCGCAGATATATTCCTATTGACTTTGCAGCATCGCAGATTACAGGAGAAACAGAATACGATGAAGACCATGCATTTGAGCATCGTAGAAAAGATTACTTCCGCACCGACCTGAAAATAGGTTACAGGATAAACAGAAAAGACTAACTCATGAAATTGCCATTGACCTGAATAATGTCTTCAACACACAAAACATCTGGAATCAGCAGTATAGCGCCAAAACAAACACTGTAAAAACAGAGTATCAGATGGGTTTTTTACCAATACCGATGTATAAGTGTACTTTTTGATAATGGCAGCTAAAAATATAGTACACTGCCTTCCAAATTTTCCATGAATAATCTTTAAGCTACTCACTGTAATTCTTTAATATTGACCTGCCATTGATTAACTTTGCCGCATGGCAGATGTAATATAATTGTTGTCCGATACTGTTGCCAATCAGATTGCAGCGGGCGAAGTTATTTTAAGACCATCATCAGTTATTAAAGAACTGATGGAGAATGCTGTTGACGCAGGCGCAACACGCATTGATGTAAGTATTAACGATGGTGGAAAAAACCTGATACGGATTACAGACAATGGCTGTGGCATGAGTGAGACTGATGCGCGTCTTTGTTTCGAGCGTTATGCAACATCTAAATTGCGCAAGGCTGATGACTTATATGCCATCAGAACGATGGGGTTCAGAGGAGAAGCAATGGCATCTGTAGCTGCTGTCTGTCAGGTTGAATTAAAGACTAAAAGAGAAGAAGATGAAACCGGAACACGCATAGAAATTGAAGGCTCTGAGTTTAAAATTCAGGAGCCATGTGTGATGCAGTCCGGCACAATTATTACCGTAAAAAATATTTTCTTTAATGTTCCTGCAAGAAGAAATTTTCTGAAAGCAACACCGGTAGAAGCACGTCATGTCATGGATGAGTTTCTGCGGGTGGCTTTACCGCGACCTGAAATTGGATTTAGTCTTCAGCATAATGGCATGGAAGTTTACAACCTGCCGGCAACACATCAACGGCAACGTATATGTCAGGTTTTTGGAGCAACTTATAATGAAAGATTGGTGCCTGTAGAAGAAGACACAACCATTTTAAATATTAAAGGATTTGTAGGTAAACCTGAGTTTGCCAAGAAGGTCAGAGGTGAACAGTATTTTTTCATTAACAAACGCTTTGTTAAAGATGCCTATCTGAATCATGCTGTCACCATTGCATTCAATGAGTTGTTACCTCAAGGCACTTTTGCATCGTACTTTTTGTTTTTTGAAGTTGACCCTTCGCGTATTGATGTCAACATTCACCCGACAAAAACAGAAGTAAAACTTGAAGATGAAAAATCGGTTTATGCCATATTGCGCTCTTCTGTGAAACGTGCTTTAGGCAGATTCAGTATTGCACCTACGTTAGACTTTAATCAGGAACAAGCTTTTAATGTGCCGTTATCGCAGTTAAACACTATTCCTGTACAGCCTCAGGTGAAAGTGAATACCAATTACAATCCATTTAAAAGTACTGAGATAAATAAACCTACTCAGCAACAAAATGGGCAGTGGGAAAAACTATATGAGATTGCAAGTACGCCCGATGTACAACAGACAAAACTACCAATAGCTCCTATTGAAGAAAATAATGCATCTGCATTTATGCAACTGTTCAACAGTTATGTGGCAGTAGCAATGCCAGACGAAATGTGGCTTATTGACCAGCAACTTGCACATGAAAAAATTGTGTTTGAAAAAACACTTTTACAAATGAAAGGCACACCTACTGTTATGCAACAAAGTTTGTTTCCGCAACAGATAGAACTCGACAACAGACAGGCTGCTACTGTTTCATCGCTTCTTGAAGACCTCAACCGTTCGGGTTTTGACTTACAGCCATTCGGTCAGAATACTTTTGTACTTAATGCTGTTCCCTCCTATCTAGAAACCGGAACAGAAAAGAAAATTATTGAAATGCTTATTGATGAGTTTATCAGTGGCGAAGCTTCGGCCTACAATCCAATGGAGCGTGTTGCCATTGCTATTGCCCGCAGTGCATGTCTAAAAAGTGGTAAAGTGCTTTCTGCAAGAGAGATGTCTGCTCTTTTTAATGATCTGATGCAATGCGAAATGCCCTACTTTACCAAGAGCGGTAAGGCAATAATTTTTAAATTAGAAAAAAATGAAATTGACCGCAAGTTTGAAAAAAGCTAATGACTATTTAAACCAAAGAAAATAACATCTGTTGGAAATGATTAAATACGGAAACCTATCTTCGTACCGTTTAACAATGGATTGCCAAAATTTGTAATCGTTTTTTATGCAGGAATTCCGACCTTCAAGTTTCAAACTTTTACCCTATGTAATTAAAAATATTATGATCGTCAGTGCATTGGCATTTTTTGCTGATTTGGCACTTAATAAAATCGGGTTTGATCTTAATGCTTATGCCGGACTTTATCTTCCGTCTTCTGAGCATTTTCATTGGTGGCAGTACTTTTCTTACATGTTTCTGCATGGAAGTTTCTCACACATTTTACTGAACATGTTTGCCTTCTGGATGTTTGGCGGCATTCTTGAAAATTTGTGGGGACCAAAAAGATTTCTGATTTTTTTCTTGGTAACAGGACTTGGTGCAGCATTCATTCACACAGCTGTTGGATATTTTGAATTGCATTCGTTACAGGCTAAAGCCGATGCTTTTTTTAATGCTCGGGTGCTGATGCTTTTAGCGTGTTTGTCAGAGACCATATTCCCTATCAATATCTGAATGCCGATTATGCCATGGCAGTGGAAAACATTAAATCAAACTGGTATGCACATGGCGACAGTCCAATGATTATTGAACAGGCGCGTCAGGCTATTGATGAATATATTCGTTTTAAAACCAATATACCTACTGTTGGTGCATCAGGTGCAGTTTATGGTGTGCTCATGGCATTTGGAATTCTTTTCCCAAACACTTTAATTTATCTTTACTTTTTTATCCCTCTAAAAGCAAAATATTTAGTACTCATTATTGGTGGCATAGAGTTGTATTCTGCATGGCAAAGCAACCCCACAGATAATGTTGCACATTTTGCACATCTTGGTGGCATGCTTTTCGGATATTTACTACTTCGCTATTGGCAGAAAAATAACCGGTCACAACTTTTCTGAAAATGCTTCACAATGTGAAAAGTAATTACAAGTCGCTCGATATGCTGCAAAAGATAATTGTAGTCAATGCAATTATTTATTTGTTTGTAAACATAGGCGATGTTGTGCTTAGACTTTTTAATTTTCCTGATGGCACAGTAAGCGGCTTTTTAACCGACTGGCTTGCTGTTCCTTCTTCTCTCAAGTCATTGCTGTATCGTCCATGGACATTAATCACCTATTGTTTCTACCACGAAAACTTTCTTCATATTCTGTTTAATATGTTATGGCTGTTTTTTATGGGTCGTCTTTTTACAGAATACCTTGGTGAAAAAAAATTATTACCTCTTTATCTTGTTGGTGGCTTATGTGGCTCTGTGTTGTTTATTGTATTTTACAATCTGTTTCCACTATTCAGTCGCGAAGTTGATATTGCAGTTGCCTTAGGTGCCTCTGCAAGTGTGCTTGCTGTTACTGTTGCCATTGCAACACTGTTACCGGATTACGAAGTAGGTCTGTTTCTGCCACAGTGGCGGGTAAAACTGAAATATATCGCCATTGCACTTTTTGTAATTGACCTGTTAAGTATTACAGGCAACAATGCAGGCGGAAACATTGCTCACATAGGTGGTGCCATCTTTGGTTTTATCTATATCAAGCAATTAAAAAAAGGACGTGATTTAACCGGATGGCTTCAACGAATGATTGATAGAATTACTCAAAAGAAAAAACCATCAATTAAGGTTGTTTATCGCAAAGATTCTTCTGATGAATCGTATCACAACAAAAAAGCAAACAATCAGGAAGCAATTGATAAAATTCTGGATAAAATAAGCCGTTCAGGATATGCAAGCCTCACCAACGAAGAAAAAGAAATACTTTTTAAAGCAAGTAAAAATCAGGATTGATGCTCAAGTCTGCTCTTAACTTGTTGCTATGGCTAATAACCATTTTCATTGCTGTTGTAACTTTTATGGCTGTTGCAGCGGCATATATTAGTCCTGCAAAAATTTGGTTTCTTGCACTATTCGGTCTGATATTTATTTATATCTATTTGGTAGCATTTATCTGGATGTTGGTCTTATCATTCAGACATAAAAAAATGATGCTGCTGATTTTAATTCCATTAATAGCAGGCTTACAAACATTTGTTGCACATTGGAATTACTCTTCATCAAACCAAAAAGCAACAGGAGAAAATACGATAAAAGTTCTTTCATTCAATGTGCGTGTTTTTGATCTTTACAACTGGACGCATAATCTGCAAACAAGAAGTAATATTTTTAACTTTCTGAAAAAAAGTGATGCAGGTATTTACTGTTTTCAGGAATATTATACGAGTAAGTTAATGCCATTTAATAACACCGATTCATTAAAATCATTGTTAGGAATATCCAATGTACACACGATGCTGCCAATCATAGAACGCGATTCTGATGAATGGGGCATTGCTACATTCAGCAAATATCCAATACTGAATAAAGAAACAGTATTTACAGATAAAGAATCTGCCAACGGATGCATTGCTACCGATTTGCTGATTGGAAACGATACAGTGAGAGTTTATAACATACACCTGCAATCAGTACGATTGGCAAAAAACGACTATATTTTTGTGAGTGAGTTTAACAATAAAGACAACACTCAGAAAATGAAAGGCTCTAAGCAAATTGTTCAACGTTTGAAAAAGGCGTTTATAAAAAGAGCGCATCAGGTTTGCAAGGTTACCACTCATATAGGTGCTTGCCCGTATAAAGTAATTGTTGCCGGTGATTTTAACGACACACCTGCATCTTACGCCTACAACCAAATCAGCAATGGCTTGACAGATAGTTTTCTTAGCTGTGGAAAAGGACTGTCCTCAACTTATGCAGGTATGTTTCCAGGACTTAGAATTGACTATATTTTACACAGTAAAAGCATTAAAACCATAGAATATATTCGACCATTAGTGCATTTATCAGACCACTACCCTGTTATTTCTACCCTAAATTTTTAACATTTTTATTTATGAATTTGTGAATTATTTTTTTACTTTTGGAACAATTCTAATTTTCATTGACATAACCAAACTATTTTCACTAACTAAACTGATTAACATTTTTCAATTATGCGAGTAAAAATTTCATTCACCCGCGACAATACTTCCGGCAATAGTATTCCATTGCATCATCAAAAACTAATTTACGATAGTTTAAAAACTGTTGTTCACGAAGTTGGTGGCAATATGAAACAGCTAAATTTTTCGTCATTAAAAGGAACCTCAAAAATTCAAAATGGATTTATGAAGTTTTTATCTTCTAAAATTACTTTAGTGATATCGGGCAGTAATGATGATTTAATAACAAAAGTCAGCAACAGAATATTTGAGAAAAATTTTATGCCCATTGGCAGAATGAATCTGCTTCCAAAAGGAAAAGAAATTACTTCTGACCCTGAGTTTACCACGCAGATGCGCTATCTCTGTATATCTCCTTTAGTACTTTTTGATCCTATTAAAGATGCAGCACGCAGCACTGAGCAGATTGATCCTACATCACATAACTTTTCCGACATATTATTTAACACAACACTTGATGCCATGGAAAAGTCAGGTGTGCCTGAAGCAACTATTAGCTCTTATGCAGAATTTGACGTACAGCCTGATGCAGAGTATATGCAAAAAGCTGCAGCAGCAAATAAAAAATTTGCCCGTGTTTACAGAAGTGCTGAAGGCAAGAATATGATTGGATATTTAGTTCCTTTTACACTGCATGCACATCCCGATGTTCACCGTTATGTTTGGCATAATGGCATTGGAGTGATGACCCATGAAGGCTATGGCATGCTTGATTTGGCAAAATAATTTACTGAAATCGTTTTTATTTATAATTTTAGTCAGGAATAATATTGCTGATTTCATGTTGCTTTGATAAAAAAATATTTCATAATTATTCTTACAGTTTTCGTTGTGGTATTTGGCGCGGTAATGCTACTTCGGGAATCTATTGTACGCAATAAAGTAAATTCTTTTTGTACTTCATTCCACAATAAAACCGGTGGCAACATCAACATCGGAAAAATTCAATTCAATGGACTCAGGGTCATCGAAATTGAAAACATCAGTTTGGTTTCACCATTAAATGACACACTGTTGCATACAGATACTTTTATGGTGCAGCTTTCATTATTAAAGCTTATTCGTCTAAAAAATCCTGTCTCCAATTTTTCGGCACATGGCATTAAAATTAAAATTGCCTCCGGTGATTCAATTAGTAACTACTCCTTTCTTTTTAGAAAATCAAAACCTGAAAACACAGAAATAACATCAGTACAAAGTACACAGGCTTCAAAAGTATTTACACTTTGGAATAAGTTGACAGAGTTGTCCGACTTAAGTTTTGATTTGGAACGATGCAAAATTACGATCATCAGAAATAAAGAAACCAGAAACTTTTACTTTCCGGAAATTATAAATCGCAGAGGGAAATGCCGCTTTATAGCTTACAGCAACGACCATTTACAAACAGAAAAATGGCAAGCCGGCTTTAATATTGATGATGATAAAAACGAAATGTCACTAAACATCAAAAAACTGGCAGGAGAAAACTGGCTTCCATTCTTTGATGTTGACAACAAACCAAAGATTGCTTATTCGGCTATTTCACTACAAATTAAACAACCCTCAAGAAAGGATACAACATTTCAGGTTAAGGCAGAACTTGATAGCCTGAGTGTAAATTATTGGCGTATTGCCAACGATGATGTTGATTTCAATAAACTTTCGTTTTCCGGAATTTGCTCATTCAATAATCAACGAATTGAAACCGATAGCGCTGTAAACATTACCATCAATAAAATCCATTTTAAAACAAAAGCTGCCTTCGACAGAAAACAGCCTCATAGCTATGCACTTTCTTTAGCATTTGACGAAAGTGCAGATGATTTTTTGAATCGCTTCCCAAAGGAATTTTTTATCACTTCAAAAACTTCAAAGCTAAAGGCAGATTAAAATTTGATTTAAACTTTGCACTTGACATGTCAGCCCCCGATTCTCTGATATTTAATTCAGACTTAACAGGCAATGCATTGACAATTGAAAAATATGGTGATGAGAATTTCTCACGTATAAACAACACATTTCTGTTTGATGCCTATGATGGTGACAGATTGCAACGAAGTTTTCTGATTGGGCCTGAGAACAGTGATTTTACTCCACTGAATGAGATCAGTCACTATCTGCAATATGCCGTCCTCACTTCAGAAGATCCTTCTTTTTTCTACCATCGTGGTTTTATTCCAGATGCCTTTAAAGAAAGCATGATTGAAAACATTAAAGCAAAAAGGTTTGTGCGTGGTGGAAGCACCATCAGCATGCAATTGGTAAAAAATGTGTTTTTGTCTCGTGAAAAAACAATTTCGCGTAAGCTACAGGAGATGCTTATTGTTTGGCTAATAGAAAACAAAGGATTGGTGAGTAAAGAAAGAATGTTTGAAATTTACCTTAATGCCATTGAATGGGGTCCCGGAATTTATGGAATAAAAGAAGCATCACAATTCTATTTCAATAAACTTCCTTCACAACTGAATTTGGCAGAAAGTATTTTTCTTGCATCAATAATCCCCCGACCAAAATACTATCGTTATTCATTGGATGCACAAGGTAACTTGAATTCTTACCTTGCTTCCTACTATAGAACGGTGAGCAACAGAATGCTTTCCAAAACATGGATTTCACCAATAGATACATTCAATCTTCAACCGCAGGTGAAACTTAAAGGGCCGGCATTAAAAATTGTAATGCCTGCTGATAGTTCAATGACAGATTCACTGCAATGGAATCAGTCGAATGAATTATTTTAAAGAGACTAAAGGTACTTAGTTATTTCAGGACTTGTGGGCAACACACTTGAGCGAAAACGATGAATCAGTTTTCCGTTTTCATCAATTAAGAATTTTTCGAAGTTCCATTTTATGCCTCCTGTAAAATCTACATTAGGTTGTTCTATAAGCCAACGGAAAAGCGGATGCATATCTCTGCCCTTAACCGATACTTTTGCTGCCATTGGAAAAGTTACATCATAATTTTTCTTACAGAACTCAGCAATTTCATTGTTGCTTCCGGGCTCCTGCCACAGAAAATTATTTGCAGGAAATCCAACAATAACCAATTTATCCTTATATTTCTCATACAGTTTTTCCAAATCACTGTATTGCGGTGTATAACCACATTTAGATGCTGTATTTACAATCAGAATTTTCTTCCCTTTATATTTTGAGAAGTCAATCTGCCCTCCTGAAAGACCATCAACTTTAAACTCATAAATTGAAGTAGCAGTTGAAGCAGGACCAAAAAGAAATGCGAACATAATCAGCAACAGTTTCATTGTTTTGTAATTAACAGATTTAAAACAACCTCTTGTAAAAAAAGTTTAACAAAGTGTTCCATATAAATCAAATGCCTCGGCAGAAGTGATTTTTATATTGGCAAAATCACCAACACGAACATAATTTTCATTAGCATCCACTAAAACTTCATTATCAACCTCCGGTGAATCGTATTCTGTTCTGCCAATAAAAAAGTTCCCTTCCTTCCTGTCGAAAAGTGTCTTGAATACATTTCCGACTTTCTTTTGATTGATACTGTCAGAAATATTCTGTTGCACCTGCATCAACTCGTCCAATCTGCGTTGCTTAGTGGCTTCATCAACATCATCATTCAATGTGTAAGCATGTGTATTCTCTTCGTGTGAATAAGTAAAAACACCTACTCTCTCAAATCGCATTTCTTCAAGAAAACGAATTAATGTTTCATGATCCTGCTCTGTCTCACCCGGATAACCCGAAATAAATGTTGTACGAATGGCAATATCCGGAATTTTATTACGCACTGTGTCTAATAAAGTAATTGTTTTTTCGCGTGTAATTCCTCTACGCATGCTCTTTAACATATTGTCACTTGCATGTTGAAGTGGAATATCCAAGTACTTGCAAATTTTATTTTCTCTTTGCATTATATCAAGCACATCGAGCGGAAATCCAGAGGGAAATGCATAGTGCAGGCGAATCCATTCAATACCATCAACAGAGCATAACTGCTCCATCAGGTTTGCAAGTTTTCTCTCTTTGTAAATGTCTAAACCATAAAAGGTAGAGTCTTGTGCTATAAGCAGTAATTCCTTTGTGCCTTTTGCAGCTAAGTGTCTTGCTTCATGAACCAACTCTTCAATTGGTTTTGAAATGTGATTGCCTCGCATAAGCGGAATGGCACAGAATGAACAAGGACGGTCGCAACCTTCAGAAATTTTCATGTAGGCAAAATGACGAGGTGTTGTAACCAACCGCTCTCCTATTAATTCATGCTTATAATCTGCTCCTAAAGTGTTGAGCAGCAATGGCAAATCGCGTGTACCAAAAATATTGTCAATACCCTTTATCTCTTTTTCTAAATCGGGTTTGTATCTTTCAGAAAGACATCCGGTGACAATCAATTTTTCAATTTTCCCTTTCTCCTTCTCTTTTGCGTAATGTAGAATTGTATCTATTGACTCCTGTTTTGCATTATCAATAAATCCACAGGTATTTATAATTACAATTTCTGATTGTCTTTTCGATTCATGTTCTACCTCTATTTCATTGGCACGCAACTGACCCATCAACACTTCGGAGTCAACAACGTTTTTGCTACAACCTAACGTAACAACATTAACTTTTAACTGTTTGGATGTTTTTGTTCTCATAGACTAAAATGTTTTTTTAAAATCAGATTCCGGATAATTGATTTTAACCACATCATCATTAATCAGTGTATTGAGAAAATCTATCAGCCTTGCATAACTTCTCACATAGGCATTTGAAGCTTTGCTGAAATGCTGTTTCAACCCTGTTCTTATTTCAAGCTCAATTACTCTCGGAAAATGATCGGATGCGATATAACCGAAGTTTGCATAATCATCAAAATATTCTTTCTGCAGCGAGTCAACAGGGAAATCTTTCAAAAAGTTTCTTATTGCTTTCTTTTGTTTTGATTTCAATTTCTTTGCTATATATACTACACGCGATTTTCCATAATCAGAAACACCACTGATTTTCATGCTGTCATCCTTTAACAAATATTCATAAGAGGTAAACTGCAGGTTTCTGTTATCAGAAACTTTTATACGGAAAGATTTGTCAATGCGCTGTGCCTGACTGCTTATACTAAACAAAACAAATACAGCAAGTAATAATTTAAAGTGAGGGTGCATGAAATAATGATATTGAGTTCTTTATACCGGTGCAAAGTTATCAATTCTGCACTTGCATAGCAATGAAACTACTATTTAACCTTTGCACTATGAAAATTGCATAAAATAAAAAAAGGATTGAAAAATACTACTCCGAAAAAAAATATTTTTTTTTAACTACTTCGTATAATTTGGTTCATTACTTTTAGCATTCAATTTTGAGAACCTTTACCAGTATGTCTTTCCGAAATATTTTACTTGCTGCTGCAATTGTATTTACATCATGCAAACAAAATGCACACTTAGTAAAAACAGAAACCACTACCTACCCTCTTAATAAACCGGGCTTTACTGAAGTTGATTCCTCAATCTTAAACTCTTACTCATCTTACAAACACACTATTGACTCCATAATGGATCGTGTGATTATTGTGAGTGAAATGAGCATGCAGAAAAAAACCCCCGAAGGTTTACTTGGCAATTTCACTTCTGATGCAGCATTAAAACAAGTAGAAAACGATTTCCATGCTAAAGACTTTTCTAAAATAGATTTCTGCTTTTTGAATAATGGAGGCTTGCGTGCTGCATTGCCAAAAGGAGATATTACAATTGGCAACATCTACTCACTAATGCCTTTTGAAAATGAAATGGTTTTGCTTACATTAAATGGTGCAACAACTTTAAAACTTATCAATTTTATTGCTGCTAAAGGTGGTATGCCTGTTTCAGGATTAACAATGCGCGTACATGAATCAACCGTAACCGAAGCTAAAATTCAAGGAATGCCATTCGACAGTACAAAAAGTTATGTTGTGGCTACATCAGATTATCTTGCCAATGGTGGTGACAATCTTTCTTTTTAGCTGATGCTGAAAAGAAAGTCTCTACCGGATTAAAACTTCGCGACCTGCTAATTCAATATCTGGAAGAAAAAAATAAACGAGGAGAAAAATTATCTGCTAAAATTGAAGGGAGGATTATTTATGACAAATAGAAGAGACTTTTTAAGAACATTTGCAGTGGGCGCTGCCGGACTCAGTCTCACAGGATTACCACTTGAGGCTTTGGCTAAAAGAAGAGTTACTAAGATAACTATACTCCATACCAATGATGTTCACAGCCACATAGACCCATTTCCGGCTAACGATCCAAAATATCCGGGACTTGGCGGAGTAGCACAACGTGCTGCTATTATTAATGATATCAGAAATAAAGAACGCAATGTACTTCTTCTTGATGCCGGTGATATTTTTCAGGGCACACCTTACTTTAATTTATTTGGTGGCGAGGTAGAATTAAAATTAATGTCGCAACTTGGATATGATGCCGGTACTATTGGCAATCACGACTTTGACAATGGTGTTGACGGTCTATCAAGTCAGTTGAAACATGCCAATTTCCCTCTGATAATTTGTAATTACGATTTCAAAGGCACTTCAATGGAGGGCAAAACAATACCATATAAAATTTTTGAAAAAGAAGATGTACGTATTGGAGTTTTCGGACTTGGCATTGAACTGGAAGGCTTGGTTGACAAGAAAATGTATGGTGAAACAAAATATCTTGACCCCTTGGAAAAAGCAGCAGAAACTGCGCATCATTTAAAATTCAATGAGAAGTGCGATTTAATTATTTGTCTCTCACATTTAGGCTATAGATATCCAAACAAAAAGGTAAGTGATGATGTTCTTGCAAAGAAATCGCTCAACATAGATTTAATAATTGGTGGTCACACACATACATTCATAGACAAACCCTTTGTGTATAAAAATCGCGACAATAAAGATGTTTTAGTGGCTCAGGTAGGTTGGGCAAGAATAAAATTAGGGAGAATAGATTTTTTTGTTGATAAAAAAATGCGTAAATTGACAGCCGACAGTACCACGTTAAAAGTTTTGAATTATGCAAGAGCAATTTAATTTTTTTCAAGAATATTCAAAGCATATTTGCACCTCGATTAAAAAACGAGAACCACCAAAAAATAATTTTTGAATTTTATCTTACAATTGAAAATTTACTTCTATCTTTAAAAACCAAATTTTACCTCAAACCAATACTTAACTTTTAAAATTACGATTAGTGTTGAAACAGACAGAGAAAAATGTTGAAAAAGTGTGGGAAAATTGTTTGAAGCTTATACGCGACAATGTAAGCCCACAAAATTTTAAAACATGGTTTGAACCCATCAAACCGGTTAAATTAGAAAAGCATGTACTGACTATAGAAGTACCAAGCCAGTTTGTATATGAATGGCTCGAAGAGCATTATATACAACTGTTGCGCAAGAGCATTAAAAAAGAATTAGGTGCTGAAGGTCGCTTGGAGTACTCTATTCTGATGGAGAATAACATGAACAGCTCAAAACCTTATGCAGTGAAAAGTCCTGCTAAAGGGACAGGCAACTTAAAGAATCCACAGGTAGCAATGCCGGTTAGCTTAAACACAGCTATAAAAAATCCATTCATTGTTCCGGGACTAAAAAAGATTGATGTTGACTCACAACTGAATCCAAACTATTCTTTCGACAACTTTATTGAAGGTGATTGCAACCGTCTTGCAAGATCTGCAGGTTATGCAGTTGCCAACAAACCCGGTGGTACTTCCTTTAATCCATTATTATTATATGGTGGAACAGGATTAGGAAAAACACATCTTGCTCATGCCATCGGTATTGAAATAAAAAATAATTTCCAGAATAAGACTGTACTTTATGTTCCTGCCGACAGGTTTATGAATCAGTTTGTGGATGCAGTTAAAAACAATTCACCAAACGACTTTGTACATTTTTATCAGATGATGGATGTTTTAATTATTGACGACATTCATTTCCTTGCAGGCAAAGAAAGAACACAAGATGTATTCTTCCACATCTTTAATCACCTGCATCAGAATAACAAACAGATAATTCTTACATCTGATAAAGCACCTGTTGACTTACAGGGAATAGAACAACGTTTACTATCACGTTTTAAATGGGGTTTATCTGCTGACTTGCAGTCGCCAGATTTAGAAACACGCATTGCCATCCTGAAAAGGAAAATGTATAATGACGGAATTGAATTGCCAACTGAAATTGTTGAATACATTGCTTATAGTATTACTACAAACATCAGAGAACTTGAAGGGGCACTCATTTCTATCATTGCACAGACATCATTAAATAAAAAGCCTATCACTCTCGAACTTGCCAAACAAATGATTGACAAGTTTGTGAAAAATACTGTGCATGAAATTTCCATTGACTATATTCAAAAAATAGTTTGTGATTATTTTGAACTGCCTTTAGAAACATTAAAGTCAAAAACACGCAAGCGTGAAGTAGTACAGGCACGTCAGTTAGCAATGTATTTTTCTAAGAGTCTGACAAAATCATCGCTTTCAGCAATTGGCGCACATTGTGGTGGCAAAGACCATGCAACAGTTCTACATGCCTGCCGTACAGTCAACAACCTGATGGAGACTGATAAAAAATTCAAAGGCTATATTAGCGATCTGCAAAAGCGAATAAATCTTAATCACAAAAATTAAGGTGAAAATTCTGATGGTTTGCCTCGGCAACATCTGCCGCTCACCACTTGCCGAAGGCATAATGCAACATAAACTCAATCAGGCAGGTATTGCTGCACAGGTTGATTCGGCAGGTTTGATAAACTATCATACAGGAGAATTACCTGATAAACGCTCAATAGCAGTTGCTGCCAAATATGGCATTGACCTTACTGCTCAAAGGGCACGTAGTTTTAGCAAAGATGACATTAAAAATTTTGATTACATCTTTGCAATGGATAACAAAAACTTCGAAAACCTGATGGAATATGCTAATAATGCAGCAGAGGCAAAACGCATTCATCTTATATTAGACTATGCAGGTCTGGGCAAAAAGACTGTTCCCGATCCCTACTATGGCGATCAAAGTGATTTTGAGCATGTATTTAGCTTACTTGACGATGCTTGTCAACGCATTTTGAAAAAGTTTGCTTATGCTCAATCCGCACTTGTCTGACAAAAAACAAAAGGAATTTTATACCTTATTCCTACTGCAATTGGCAGTATGCAGGCAATAGATTATTTGCCACAAACTGTAATTGAAATAATTCATTCATTGGATGAGTTTATAGTAGAGAATTCAAAATCTGCAAGACAGTTTCTTAAACATTGTCACATCCCAACACCACAACAGCAGCTCACCATTCATGAACTCAATAAACATGAAGGCAATGTTTTTGAAGCATCGTTTTTCAGCAATCTGCTTTCCGGAAAAAATGTTGGCCTGCTTAGCGAAGCAGGCTGCCCTGCTGTTGCCGACCCGGGTGCATTAATTGTTGCCGAAGCACATAAACTACAAATAAAAGTAGTTCCGCTTACAGGTCCATCATCTATACTTTTAGCATTAATGGCTTCAGGACTCAATGGGCAACAGTTTGCTTTTAATGGCTATCTGCCAAAAGAAAAAACAGAACGTTTTGCTGCAATAAAAAAAGCAGAGAAAGATTCTGCACAACGCAGACAAACACAAATCTTTATTGAAACACCCTATCGCAACAATGCCTTGTTTGATGATTTACTAAATAATCTGCAACCTTCAACGCGTCTTTGCATTGCCTCTGCACTGCAGTGTGAAAATGAAATGATTAAAACACAGCGAATTTCTGACTGGAAAAAACAAAGACAGGAGTTAAACAAACACCCTGTAGTTTGGCTATTTTTGGCTTAATATTTATTGAATGGTTGCGCTGCTGAATTTTCTACTCATTACCATAATATCATGCTTTGTAGTGTCATTGATTTTACTCATGGTAAGTCCACGCATCCCTGTTTTTTTTAGTTATATTGCCATTGCACTGCATATAATTTTCATTACGCTGTATTTGATTTATAGAAATTCAGTCCATGAAGAAAGAGTAGTCATGCTGTTTGCTGCAATAATTTGTAGTGGCATCATACCGTTTACGCTCATTGTCAGACGAAATTTTCCGCTAATATTAAAATTATACTTTGGTCTTTTTATGCTGAGTTTACCACTGTTTATCATAGCACCATCTAAAATGCTCACTATTCTGAGTATGGGCTATCTGAACACAGAAAATGCACATGAAATGCACCTTGACAAGAACTATTACCTCTCTAAAGAGCAAGGCTTAATTAAACAAAAAGATAATGAAGCTACCTATAAAGTTGTAAAAAGAATGGGCATCTTTAATAAAACCCTTGTGCGCAATATTTTTATTGGTTTTGTGCCCGATTCTGCAAAAAATTTTATTTTTAGACGAAAAATCGGAATTCGCCTCCGTGCTTACATGCACGGTAAAACAGAAATTGATAGTTTAGATATAACAACAAAAACCGTAGCATCACGCGACACCATATTAAAAATCATTAAAACTCAAGATAAATGACACGATTCTATTTATCAGTACTTGCAATATTCTCAGTACTGACAACATCTGCACAACAAATGTCAACAGATATTTTTCTGACAAACTTTGGCATGAACCGCGAAGGGCAATATTTTTTTACAGCTCCGCAGAACATTACACATCGTCCGGGCTACGACAATCAGCCCTCGTTCTCTAAAGACGGCAGTAAAGTTTATTATGTAGCCTATTACGATACTTTGCAGAGCGACATCTATGTTTATAGTCTTGAAGATAGCACAAACACAAGGCTGACAGAAACTCCTGAAAGTGAATTTTCTCCTCGGGTTACTGCTGATGATTTAGGATTTACTATTGTGAGAGTTGATGCAGATAAAGGTCAGCGGTTTTATAAAGTGCTGATGGATGGCACAAATGAGTTTCAACTTCTTGGTGTATCTGATTCTGTTGCCTATTACTGCATTGCAAATGACAGCACCTATGCTGTTGCAGACTTAAACAACAATGTAATGGAATTAAATATTTACGAAATGCCGAGTGAACAATTTATTCCATTGGCAAAAAATATTGGTCGTTGTATTGCAGCCATTCCAGACGGTGATAATGAAATAAGTTATGTTGACAAAGCAGACACCAATGGCTATATGCTGATGTCATTTTCAATTAACACAGGATTGATTGGAAGTGTATGCCAACTTAAAAAAGGTGTTGAAGATTATGTATGGACAAAAGATGGTAAACTACTTATTGGTTACGAAGGAAAATTATTGATGTTCGACAGAAACAAGCCTGATAATGGATGGACTGAGCTAGCAGACTTCAGTAAATCTGTTGGAAATTTTTACAGAATTGCAATCAGCCAACAAGGAACTCAACTTGCATTGGTTGCCTATACTAAGGAAGATAAAAAACAGGATGATGCTAAAGATGATTCCGGCAAAAAAGACGACAAGAAAAAACGCAAAAAGAAGAAAGATGAATAAAACAGTATTCGTTGCTGAATATAATTAGCACTTAACTCCTAATTCTTTCTGGACGTAAGTACTTCTATAACAAAAACTAACCTTCTCTCATGCAAACTGATTATATCATAGTAGGAAATGGTTTAGCAGGTAGTTTGCTTGCCTGGCATCTTTTATTGCAAGAAAAAAATGTAGTTATTATTGATGAGTTCAACAACACTGTTGCATCACAGGTTTCAGCAGGAATTTTTTTGCCGATTACTGGAAGACGCATTGTAAGGACATGGATGGCTGACGAGCTTCTTGCTGAAGTAAAAACCATCTTCACGCAATTAGGAAAATTAATCGGTGAAACATATTTATATGAAATGCCTGTAGTTGAAATTCCGGCTTCTGTTAAAGAGTGGAATGAATGGCAACAGCGTGCATCAAGTCCTGACATCAGCAAATACATCAGCCGGTTTTTAGCACCTAATTCAATAGAATCTGTTCATTGCCCATTTGGAGCAATAGAATTAAAAAACAGCGGCTATGTAAACATTTCTAAATGTGTTACCTTTTTAAGGAAACTTTATTTAGATATGGAAATTATCATTGAAGGAAAATTCAACTTTGATGATTTACAGTATTCCGATAAAATAGTTTATAAAGATATTGTGGCCGATAAAATTATTTTCTGTGAAGGTGCTGCCGGTATAAACAATCCATTTTTTAATTATCTGCCCTTTCAACTCTCCAAAGGTGAAATTCTGACAATACGTTGTAATACACTTTCAGAAGAGCAGATTTTTAATCATGGTATTTTTATTCTGCCAATAGGGAATCAGCTATTCAGAGTGGGTTCAACTTACGAATGGAATGATTTAACAACAAACACAACAGAAAGTGCCAGAAATAATCTATCTGAAAAGTTGCAGACAGTATTAAAGTCCGATTTTGAAATTGTTGATCAGAAAGCAGGCATCAGACCAAGTGTAAAAGAGAGAAGACCTTTTATAGGCATACATCCAAAACATAAAAACATTGGAATATTTAATGGGCTGGGCACTAAAGGTGTGATGCTTGCTCCTTATTTTGCAAAACATTTTGCCTGGCATCTTGCACATCAAAAAACCGTTAATGGCCGATGTGGATATAGCTCGTTTTTCTTAAACTATTTTTCTTTCTTACGTCTTTCAATCTCTTGTGTAATCATACTCAATTCGCGTCCCATCTGACCACTCATGCTGGTATTCTCAGCGGCACGTCTGAATAAATAAGGCAGCACAGAAACTACAGGTCCATAAGGCACGTACTTACAAACACAGTAACCTGCATTAGCAAGATTAAAACTAATGTGATCGCTCATGCCAAGCAGTTGCGAAAACCAAACACGCTCATCAGAATTTGCAATACCTTTTTCTTCCATAAGTTTTGCAAGTAAGGCACTGCTATCTTCATTGTGTGTGCCGGCACAAACAGCAACCATGTCTATATTTTCAATGCACAACTTTATAGCCTCATTGTAATCGTGATCACAGGCTGCTTTATCTGGCTGTATAGGAGAAGGATAACCATTTACTGCTGCGCGTTCTCTTTCTTTTTCCATATAGGCACCGCGCACTAACTTATACCCTACTCTGTAATTACCTGAACGGGCTTTTGCAATATTCTCTCTCATAAATGCAACCCTGTCATGACGATAAAGCTGAACGGTATTAAAAATAAGTGTCTTCTCTTTGTTGTATTTCAACATCATGTCATCAACCATGTTGTCAATGGCATCCTGAATCCATGTTTCTTCTGCATCAATAAATAAACGCACATTATTCTCTGCTGCTGTCTTACAAATTGATTCAACTCTTGCTCTTAATCTCAAAAATTCTGCCTCTTCGGCTTCTGAAAGTAAAACCTTACTGCTGACACGCTCTAACAAATCCATCCTGCCTACACCGGTAACTTTAAATACAGAAAAAGGAATATTTTTCTTTCCGCTTGCATGCTTTACGGTTTTAATAATTTCTGCACAGCTATGGTCAAAATCAGATTCATTGTGATGGCCTTCTACAGAATAATCCAAAATTGAGCCTACTCTATACTTTCCGAGATTATTTATCGTTTCAGTACATTGCTCAATGGTTTCTCCTCCACAAAAATGTTTGTAAATGGTAGCTCTTATCAATGGCTTTATCGGCAAACCCATTTTTAAAACTGCATTGGTGAATCCCGGACCAATTTTTACGAGAAAGTTAATATTGATGAGCCTGAATAACCAATAGGCTCTTTTAAGATCTGCATCGCTTTTATAAGCAAATGCAACCTTCAGATTGTTGAATGATACAGATGGCATATTAAAAATTCTTTGCCAAAGATAATTGAATTAAAATATCCGTAAATCTAATTTCTGTAAGAGGTAAATATGATATTAATCAACAGCTTAACACTTTGATTTAACCTTACTTTAACCAATTTGTCAAACTATTGGAATGTGTTTGGAAAGTTATTCGAGAAAAAAGACAAGAATGGTTTGTTTATATGAAAGCAGTACAACCTCACTCCATCAATTCTTTCAATTTCTTTTCCAACTCATCCGGTGAAAGGTTGGAGTAAAACTGTCCGCCTGCAGCTATAGAAATCTGCCCGTTTTCTTCCGACACAACTAACGCTAAAGCGTCACTCTGCTCCGTGATACCTAATGCAGCTCTGTGGCGCATTCCGTAATGTGCAGGCACATCTAAACTTTCAGTAACAGGCAAAACACAGCGGGCAGCACGAATTCTGTTGCCACTGATGATTACAGCACCATCATGCAAGGGGCTGTTTTTAAAAAATATACTCTCTAAAAGTCGTTTGGAAACTTCAGCTTCCATAATATCACCGGTACCTTCAAACAAATTCAAATCGGTTTTTCTGGTCACTACTATCAACGCTCCTGTTTTTGTTTTAGACATTGAAACGCAGGCACGAACAATAGGCATTACACTTAACTCAACAGGTTGTTGCAGCTTGAAATTTCCATGCAACAGGTTCTTAAAAAAATCACCTCTTGTAAAAATAGTATTTGAGCCTACAAAAATTAAAAACCTGCGTAGTTCCTGCTGAAAAACAATAATAAGTGCAATAACTCCAACTCCAATAAACTGCCCAAACAAAGCACCAAGCAATTGCATGTCGAGTACTTTCACAAAAAGCCACCACAGAAAATATATGGTAAGAATGCCTATGAGGATATTCATTGCAACACCTCCCTTTAGTAAACGATAAAGTTTATACAGCACCCATGCTACAATTAATACATCAAGTATATCAAGCAGTCTTACGGTTAAAAAATCCTATGTGAAACAACTCCATGCCTGTCGCTATGATTACAAATAACAGAAGTTTATTTCAACTTTACTGTTGTTTCATAATTTTTTCGCACAATGTTGTTGACACTTCATTTTGAACTATTACCTATAGTTCTAAAAATAAAAATCATTCTGTATAAAACTAAGCTTGCAATGCTTTTAATCGCTGCAACAAAGGCGGATGTGAGTAATAGAAAAATACATACATGGGATGCGGAGTAAGATTTGACAAACTATCTGAACTGAGCTTTTTTAATGCACTTGCTAATGCTTCTGCACTGAATGTTACTCTTGCAAAATTATCCGCTTCAAACTCATTTTTTCTGGAATAGATATTCATCAAGATTCCTGTAATTAGTGATAAGGGTGAATACAATAAAGTAAATGCAATAAGACTTAAAGCCAGACTGTATTCTGTTCCGCCAAGAGCTAAAGAAAACCATTCATTATTGATAAATACAGAAAGCAGCCACAGCAACAAAGCAGTTTGAAGGATTGAAAATATCATTGAAAACAGTGTATGCTTTTTCTTGTAATGACCTACTTCATGAGCCAGCACTGCAACCAACTCATCTTTCGAATAATTATTAACCAAGGTATCAAACAAAACAATCTTTTTCTTTTTGCCTAACCCACTGAAAAAGGCATTTGCCTTTGATGAACGTCTGCTACCATCCATAAGATAAAGCTTAGTAATTTAAAAGTTATTTTTCAGACAGTAGTTCTCAATTGCAGTACGTACTTCGCCATCTGCCAATGGAGTAAGTTTATTAAACAATGGAAGTATCAATGAGGTGTAAAACATATTCAATACAATCATAAAAACCGCAAAAACTGCAAGCATGTAAATCCAAAAATTACTTCCTGTATATTGATAAAACAAAACAAACATACTAACAAACTTCCACCTAATGCTCCTGCAAGAAAATATCCTTTAATCCTGTCTGAAATAAAAACAGCAAGTGTTGTTTTATTAAATCCAAAACGTTCTTCAATAACAAAGGTTGAATAAAGTGAAAACGGAATGCTTATTAAATCACTGAACAAAGCAAAAGTTCCAAAAAACAACAAGGTGGACCATAACAAATCTGTAGTTACCGTATGTGTCCAACCATCAAGCCAACCATAACCACCATAAATCAGAAAAAAGAAAGAAATAACAAACATGACCGTTTCACTAATCATTCCGAAGCGGCTTTTCTCTCGCTCATATTGCTGTGATTTTTTATACCGTTCTTCATCATAATATTGTTTCAGTTCATCGGGTTGTGTTTCTGATAAGTTTAATAAATTTAAAATAGACAAACTCATACTCAACAGATAATTCAGCACCAGTATTGATGCAATTATCCACAACAATATTTCTTTTAATTCCATGCTTTTTTATTAAAGTTATATCCTATTCCCCACTCTATAAAATCGGCTCTTGCAATATGTGTTTTCAGGTTGATGCAGGCAAACAATCCATCATAAAACGATAGCGCATTCCCAGTCTGTTATAAAACAAACCATCTTTCTTCCATGCATTTTTTGCATAAACACCCATCTGCAATATGACAGAAAAATCCGAAAATATTATTTCATACGCTCCTGCAACACCTCCACGAAAATTTGATATTGTTCCATGTGTTTTCATGTCTTCATACGCAAGTCTGTAATTAATTGTCGGGTCATAAAATAAATCAACACTTATGCCTGCCGCAGATTTAGGGCTGTACTGCCTTAAAAATGCAGGAGAAAGAGTCCATGCATACCAGGTGCCTCCGGCAAGCGGATAAACTTGTTTGAAAGCCCATGCTCCAAAAATTGTAAAGCGATTTCTTTTTTCAAAATTTTCAGTTTCTTGCCTGATAATCTCTTTTGATTCACCAAAACTACGGCTGTAATGAAGTTGTGCCGTAATTAAATTTATTCCCAGATTTGGCATTGCCGCACTTCCATTTGAAAAATGTGTTAAACCTATGGCAGGAACAATTCTGTCGCGTTTAGTAAGCCAAAACTCCGAGTGAAAGTTAAATGCAATAACAGCATTCAGATGCGATCCTATAGCTACATTCTGATAATTATCATTTCTGTTAAACGGTTTGGTAATATATCCCAATCCCCATCCGAATTGAAAATGTAAAAATGGTTTTTCTGATTTGCCTAATGGAATGTCAATGTAAGGATATACTGTATGCCCATAGCCTAACTGTTCTTTATTACCCAATCCGAAAAAACCATATTTAATTCCTGTTTCCGGAAAATGAAAATGCTGATGCCATGATCGTTTGCCGTCTGCCTGCTGTGATAAGGTAATCATCATACCACCAAGATGACTGTGTTGTAGTGGCTGAACAGAAGGCCGGTGTGCCATAACAAAACCATAATGACCCTCTGCACCCAGCATCCATGCACCATGTGTGGCTTGCTGCCCATGTGCTGCAACAGTCAGCAAGAATAAAAATAGTGTGGACAGAAAACTAATGCCTGCTTTATGAATCATACCTTTGCAAAGAAAATGCTTTTAGCAATGGAAGAAAAATTAAATGCTTTTAAAAGAATTTGTACAATCATGGACGAACTGCGCACACAGTGTCCGTGGGATAAAAAGCAAACCATAGAATCGTTGCGACATCTCACCATCGAAGAGGTTTATGAGTTGAGTGATGCCATCTTAGATAACAATTTAGAAGAGGTTAAAAAAGAATTGGGCGACATTATGTTGCATTTGATTTTTTATTCACGAATTGCCGAAGAAAAAAACCTGTTTAACATTGCTGATGTGATTAATACAGAATGTGAGAAACTGATTTCGCGCCACCCACATATTTATCCTGCTGCCGATGGACAAAAAACTGTTGTTGCCGATGAAGAAGAAGTAAAACGTAACTGGGAAAAATTGAAAATGAAAGAAGGCAAGATATCTGTATTGGAAGGTGTGCCTCGTTCATTACCCAGCATGGTAAAGGCGCAGCGCATTCAGGAGAAAGCTCGTGGTGCCGGCTTCGACTGGGAAAAACCGGAGCAGGTATGGGAAAAAGTTGAAGAAGAGTTCAGTGAATTTCAGGAAGCTGTCTCCCGTAAAAATCAACAGGAAATGACCGATGAATTGGGTGATGTTTTTTTTGCACTGATAAACTATGCACGTTTTCACAATCTGAATCCCGATGAAGCATTGGAGCGCACGAACAGAAAATTTATTTCGCGTTTTAGATATATGGAAGACAAAGTCAGAGAATCAGGAAAAACTTTACATGAACTCTCACTGTCACAAATGGATGTTTATTGGAACCAGGCAAAAACCACTGAAATCTGATGATGCATATTGATATTATCACAGTACATCCCGGTTTGCTTGAAAGGCACTTTCAGTCATTCTATTCTTAAAAGAGCCATTCAGAAAAATCTTGTTGAAATAAATATCATTAACCTTCGAGACTATGCTGCCAACAAACATAAAAGTGTTGATGACTATGCCTTTGGCGGTGGTGCCGGAATGGTGATGATGATAGAACCTATTGACCATTGTATCACAGACCTTAAATCAAAAAGAAATTATGATGAAGTCATCTACATGTCGCCCGATGGCGAACTACTCAATCAGGGAATAAGCAATAGCCTGTCGTTGAAAAAAAATATCATTATCCTCTGTGGTCATTACAAAGGTGTTGATGAAAGAGTGCGGCAACATCTTATTACACGCGAAATTTCTGTTGGCGATTATGTTCTTTCCGGTGGCGAACTACCTGCAGCCGTACTTTGTGATAGCATCATCAGAATTATTCCTGGCGTTTTGAATGATGAAACCTCTGCCCTGTCCGACTCTTTTCAGGATAACCTTTTGGCACCGCCTGTTTATACCCGACCCGCAAATTACAAAGGCTGGGACGTTCCTGAAGTGCTTTTGTCGGGTAATGAAAGCCTTATTAATGAATGGCGGCATCAGCAAAGCCTGGAACGTACACAAATCAGAAGACCAGACCTGTCAGATGGCAATAGCAAATAACTGTTTTTCAATAAAATACAATTTTTTAAACATTTTTAAAAAGTTAGTATAAATCTTATCACCCTAAAGCTTTTTTTGCTATTATTGCACTCCCAAAATTTTATCAATCATCAAAATATAAAGCGATGGACTTAGTTAAATTAGCAGAAAAGCAGTTAATACCGGTAAAAGATGCTCCGGATTTCAAAGCCGGTGATACCATTACCGTATTCTATAAAATTATTGAAGGTAATAAAGAGCGTGAGCAGCAGTTTCAGGGTGTTGTTATTCAACGTAAAGGACATGGTGCAACACAGACATTTACCGTTCGTAAAATTTCTAATGGTGTAGGCGTTGAGCGTATTTTCCCATTATTCAGTCCTAAAATCACCAAGATTGATGTAAACAAGCGCGGTGTTGTTCGCAGAGCAAGAATCTATTACCTGCGTAATGTTTCAGGTAAGGCTGCGCGTATAGAAGAAAAAATTGTTAAGACAGCTGAGACCAAGAAAAAATAAAAAAGTTTCATTTTGATTTGTAAAGAAGCCTCGTAATAACGGGGCTTTTTTTATGAGTACACTTTCCCAAAGACTAAGTAGGCGCGAGCTAAGTAGGCGCGAGTGTCCTTTCCGCTCGTGCCTTTTATCCTTGCGGCCTCTGGCCGTCCGATAGCTATCGGACTTCATAGTTCAGCCAGCTTTAAATCGGTAAATTGATTAGCATTGCTATTTTAAGTAGGAGCAAGCATTCTGAATTATCAAATTATCAAATTACCTAATTTTCAAATTCTCTAGGTACTTCATCAATCAGAAAAAATCTGCATTCCTCTGCTCACCCCCAACCCCTGAAGGGGTGTCTGTCCGCTAAACATATTTCTATCCATAGCATTAAATCTATTCTAATTAGAGTAAAGCTTCTTTTGGTTACGAGTGAGTGCAAGCACTCTGCATTATCAAATTATCAAATTACCTAATTTTCAAATTATCTAAGTACTTCATTATTCAGAAAAACGAACTCCTTTCTCCTCGGCTCACCCGTAGCCCTAAAGGGCGCTATCCATCAATCTTCGTTTATCTATTCTGATTTTTATTTGTTCAAGTACTTTATCAATTGATTGCATAACCTCAGCATTTGTAAAACGCATAACTTCAATATCATAATGTTGCAATTCAGAGGTTCTCCCTGCATCATATTCTTTTTGTTTTTCATGAATTTCACCATCAATCTCTATAACCAGTTTTAATTCATGACAATAAAAATCAGCAATAAAAATATCTATAGGATGTTGCGGCTTGAATCTAACTCCTAATTTATTTTCCTTCAAATGACTCCATAACAATTTTTCACTTTGTGTCATATTTGCACGAAGCCATTTTGCATTAGCAAAAATTTCAGGCTTGGCGCCATAAAACATCCTTCTATCCATAACATTAAATCTATTCTAATTAAAAAAATATTTGTGTGCAGGAACCCTTCAGGCATTTTGCAAAGAGCAACGCCTCTTTTGGTCACGGGTGCGTGCAAGCACTCTGAATTCTTATTTCTTAATTCTTAACTGCTAACTCTGAATTATCAAAAATCTTATTCCAACACCTCCCTGATTTGAATTTTCAAGTCAGGTAAATTATTTACAATAATATCCCAAACAATATCGTAATCAACTCCAAAGTAGTCATGAATTAACTTGTCGCGTGTTCCTGCTATTTCTTTCCAACTTATATGAGGATGTATTGTTTTAAAGTCAGGCTCAATTTTTTTTGATGCCTCACCAATTACTTCAAGACTCCTGATAATTGCTCTTGAAAGTACAGCATCGTTAAAAACGGTATTTTGCGATTTACCATTCGTGTGAAAAAGAACAAATTCTATTTCATCCAAAATATGTCTTAACAATTCCTTGTTTTCAAAATACATACTTTGTTTCTTTTAAAATATAAGGAGCTATATATTTATTCAATGATTGAGGGGTTAATAAATCAACTTTACGTCCAAATATACCCTCAAGGAAATAGGCAAGCTCTAAAAAATTTTTATAATTTTTTTTACCTTCATCAAACTCTACTAATATATCTACATCACTGTTTTCATTCTGTTGATTTCGAACAAACGAGCCAAATAATCCAAGTTGCTTTACTCCATACTTCAACAATTGTGATTTGTTTTTATGCAGGAGCAAAAAAATGGTGTTTTTATTTATAGAATCTGATTCCATTTTTCAAAATTAAATAATTTATGAATCAAAAAACAATGTAAAATAGTTCTGTGTACAAATTGACCTAAGTAGGCGCAAGCACTCTGAATTATCAAATTATCAAATTACCTAATTATCAAATTATCTAAGTACTTCATTATTCAGAAAAAATCTGCATTCCTCCGCTCACCCCCAACCCCTGAAGGGGTGTCTGCCCGATAAACATACTTCTATCCATAGCTTTAAAACTATTCTAATTAGAGCAACGCCTCTTTTGGCTACGGGTGAGCGCAAGCACTCTAAATTATCTAAGTACTTCATTATTCAGAAAAATCTGCATTCCTCCACTCACCCCCAACCCCTGAAGGGGTGTCTGCCCGCAGTTTTGGTGTATTTATTCTGATTTTTACTTGTTCAAGTACTTTATCAATTGATTGCATAACTCTAAGTAGGCGCAAGCCTTCTGAATTATCAAATTATCTAATTTTCAAATTATCTAAGTACTTCATTATTCAGAAAAAATCTGCATTCCTCTGCTCACCCCCAACCCCTGAAGGGGAGTCTGCCCGCTAAACATACTTCTATCCATAGCATTAAATCTTTTCTAATTTGAGTAAATCCTCTTTTAGCTACGGGTGAGCGCAAGCATTCTGAATTATCAAATTACCTAATTCAATGCTTCACCAAAAAATTTTGAATCGTGCGCTAGCGCCCCTTTAGGGCTACGGGTGAGCGCAAGCACTCTAAATTATCTCAGACTTCATCATTCAGAAAAAATCTGCATTCCTCCGCTCACCCCCAACCCCTGAAGGGGTGTCTGCCCGATAAACATACTTCTATCCATAGCTTTAAAACTATTCGAATTAGAGCAACGCCTCTTTTGGCTACGGGTGAGCGCAAGCACTCTAAATTATCTCAGACTTCATCATTCAGAAAAAATCTGCATTCCTCCGCTCACCCCCAACCCCTGAAGGGGTGTCTGTCCGCTAAACATACTTCTATCCATAGCATTAAATCTTATCTAATTTGAGTAAATCCTCTTTTAGCTACGGGTGAGCGCAAGCATTCTGAATTATCAAATTACCTAATTTTCAAATTATCTAAGTACTTCATTATTCAGAAAAACGAACTCCTTTCTCCTCGGCTCACCCGTAGCCCTAAAGGGCGCTATCCTTCAATCTTCGTTTATCTATTTTAATTTTTACTTGTGCAAGTACTTTATCAATTGATTACATACCTCTAAGTAGGCGCAAGCACTCTGAATTATCAAATTATCAAATTACCTAATTTTCAAATTATCTAAGTACTTCATCATTCAGAAAAAATCTACATTCCTCCGCTCACCCCCAACCCCTGAAGGGGAGTCAACCCGCTAAACATACTTCTATCCATAGCATTAAATCTTTTCTACTTAAAAAATTATTTGTGTGCAGGAACCCTTTAGGCATTTTGCAAAGAGCAACGCCTCTTTTGGCTACGGATGCGTGTAAGCATTCTTAATTCTTAATTCTTAATTCACTATCACCTTCACTCTTTCTATTTCACTCCCTCGTTTTAATATGCAATTATAAATTCCTCCGCTCAACCCCAACCCCTGAAGGGGAGTCAACCCACCTACTTCATCTCTTGGAGTGAGGCTCACCCTCTTAAACTGACTCCACGCACTCACATAATCCTTATACACCAACTTACCCATTACATCATAAATCTCTAACTCACCGCTCATGCTTTTTACATCAAACTGCAAGGTAAAATTCCCATCACTCGGATTTGGCATGGCAGCAACTCCCCCTTTAGGCGGCTGAGGGGTAGGCAGCCCTACCGTTGGCGCACACAAGCACCCAAGCGTGCTGTCGCACTCCAAAAAATAATTAGGGTGGTTAGGCACTGTATTAAAGTAATAAGCGGGCACCTGCACACTGTGTTGGTTAACATTGCAACCCATGCCCACCACATCAGGGTTATCTATCGTATGCCAGTGCACCGTGCCATTTCCTGTGCTTATGTAAACCTTGCCATCAGGAGCCAAGCCTGCATTGCTGAATAAAGTTTGTAAAGAAGGACAAGTCGGGCAATTAGGTGGAACAGACATAAATCCATCATACGTGGCCACCGTCTGCACGCTTGCAGCAATGTTGGCTGCTGTTAAATCAAACTGATATACATAAAATACATTTGATACATACAGCACATCTGAGTTTGGTGAAAATGCCAAGCCCACATTATACCCTCCGACAAACGATATTGCAATATGTACCGGATTGCTCAACTGCCCTGTGCAACGGTTAAAGTCAAATATATCCAACCCTCCATTTAAATAAAAGTATGCAAACCGACTGCCGTCAGGCGAAAACCATGCCTGTCCGGCATCTTGTGGTCTAATTGCCCCTATATTTTGTGAATAAGGTCCCAGAATCAGGTTATTGGTGGTTACAAGAAAGCGAAAAAATTTATTGGTGTTTATTTGGTGTGTCATAACCCACCAGTCCCGTCCATTGGCATGTTTGCAGGCTGTTATTTTTCCGGTAACCATTGAATCGGTAAGTAAAATCTGATTTTTAGATATTACTGTACCCAAACCTCCGTTTAAGCTCATGTCAATGGTGGTTAGGTAAAAATAAAGAGAGTAAGCACCGGGTACAGGGTGATTATCCAGCGTGTTATGAAACATATAATAAATTGAACTGCTTCCGGGTTGGCGTATAATCAGTGCACCTTGCGGTATTTGAAACCCGTCTGAAAACTGGTCTGCATACGCACCCGGATTTATCCCGCTTCCATTCTGCATGGTATCATTGCTGGCATCGGCTATGTAATAGCCGTTGGTGTAAAACAATAAATTACCTTGTGCATCACTTATATTGGCATGGGTATGTCTAAAGTCCATTTCCAAACTATCGTAATTAATAATTGGTATTCCATTAAAAAAATCAAACTTAGTGTTGCCAAAAGGCAATCCTCCAAAGCTGGAGTATCCCATCAGCCAGTTATTATTTATTCCCTGTTGGGCAGTACTAATTTTTACTGCAATCAGTAAAATGAATAAAATGTATTTTTTCATTTTATAAAAATGCCCGGTTTAAAATGAGTTATTATTAGTTCCTTATCACAAAATTGAATTGTAAAAATACAATGTAATCAAGAATAAAACAATGCAGAATGTAGATTTCAGAATTATCAAACTTATCAGTTGTGGCTGAATACTAAAAAAACTATTTTCACAATTCATTGTTTATCCGTCTTAATAAAATTCTAAAATAGAAATGATAATTGAAATCTGGAGCGACATTATGTGTCCATTTTGCTACATAGGCAAACGCCACTACGAAAATGCATTAAAACAATTTGCCGGTAAGAATAATATAGAGTTGAAGTGGAAAAGTTATTTACTTGATCCCGAAACTCCTCTTGAATTTGAAAAGCCGCTTAATGTCTATGAATATCTTGCCGAAAGAAAAGGCATCAGCCTTGCACAGTCCATAAAAATGCATGAACATGTTGTGGCAATGGCTAAACAAGCAGGATTGGATTATCAATTAGACAAATTAGTAATTGCCAATATGCTTAAAGCCCATCGCGTTATTCAGTTTGCTAAAAAGAAAGGACTTGCCGACCTGATTGAAGAAAATATGTTCAAAGCCTATTTTACAGAGGGGAAAAACCTTGCTGATGATGATGTATTAGTTGCTATTGGCATTGCATCAGGTTTAACAAAAGAAGAAGTTATTACTGCATTGACAGATGATCTTTATGCCTATGAAGTAGATCAGGATATTCAGGAAGCAAGAGCGATTGGATTAACCGGTGTTCCGTTTTTTGTCTTTGACAGAAAGTATGCTATTTCAGGTGCGCAACCCACAGAAGCATTTCTCAACACATTAAACAAATCCTGCAAGGAATGGCTTGCATCTAATCCACAACCCGGCTTACAAATAACCTCCGGAGAAAGTTGCAGCACAAAAGGTTGTGACAATTAAAACTTTTCTTCAAGCAATCACTCTTGTATGTTGCTGTCATGCACCACATACAAAGGTCTGTTTCTGATATTGGCACTCATGCGGCTGATGTATTCTCCTATTATTCCGATACAAATAAGTTGCACACCTCCAATAAATAAAACAGCTATCATAATAGATGTCCATCCCGGAACATAATCTTTAATGATAAACCGCGAGTAAAGCGCATACAATATCCAGATAAAAGAAATAAAAGAAACTACAAAACCACTGGCAGTAGCAAATTTTAATGGCGCTGTCGAGAAAGATGTAATGCCATCAATAGCAAAGCGCATCATCTTTCTGTAAGTATATCCTGTTTCACCTGCAAGCCGCTCTTTGCGGTCATATTC
This sequence comes from Bacteroidota bacterium, assembly GCA_016699635.1. Taxonomy (GTDB): domain Bacteria; phylum Bacteroidota; class Bacteroidia; order AKYH767-A; family OLB10; genus OLB10. The sequence goes on from CP064983.1 coordinate 218,592, forward strand.
TACATAGGTCTGCCGGAAACCAATCCACGGAATCTGTCCGCGCAAATATTTCTGCTGCTCAGGCATGTGTTTTAGCACGTCAACAATTTTACGGTCCATAATGCGAAAATCGCCTGTGTCAACAGGAATTTCAACAGAGGTAATTCGGGCAAGAAGTCTGTAAAAAATCCTTGCCGTAAATTTTTTCATAAAGTTCTCCCCTTCTCTGCTTCTTCTTTTTGCATAAACAACCTCAAAGCCTTCTTTCATTTTCTCATACATGTCCTGTATCAACTCCGGTGGGTCTTGCAGATCGGCATCTATTATGGCAACAGCTTTACCCGTGCAGAAATCAAGACCTGCACTAACTGCAATCTGATGTCCGAAGTTGCGGCTGAAATTTATATAGTAAACGTGATTGTCATTAGCCGCAAGTGCTTTTACCAATGCAAGGCTGTTATCGCGGCTGCCATCATTTATAAATATCAGCTCATAACTGTTGCTCATTTGCGAAACTACAGCAGTGAGGCGCTCATGCAACACATGTATGTTGTTCTCCTCATTATAAATAGGAATAATAATCGAAATATCTTTCATAACACTACTTGTCTTACTGTCATTTTATTTACCCGTGTACAGTTTCTTTTTTACCATATTGAGCAATCACCTCTGCCTCAAATTCAAGATAATCTTCCCAACGTTTTTCTACATCGTCATCTGTTGCATACTGCCTTGCAAAATTTATAAATGTTGTGTAGTGATTGGCTTCACTTATCATCAGCTCTCTGTAAAATGCAGCCAAATCATTATCTTTAATATTTTCGCTAAGCACCTTGAATCGTTCACAGCTTCTTGCTTCTATCATTGCTGCAAAAAGTAAATGGTCAACCATTCTTTGATTACGGGTTCCGCCTTTGCGCTGAAACTGATAAATACGGTTCACATAATCATCCTTTCTATCAAAGCCTAATGTCCATCCACGCTGTTCCATTTTCTCAACCACCATTCTGAAATGCTCCATTTCTTCTCTTGCAATATCACATAGCACTTTCACCATGTCTGTATATTCCGGATAACGAACTATCAGCGATATGGCATTGCTTGCAGCCTTTGCTCGCACCACGCATGGTCAGCAAGAATCTCAAGAATGTTTGTCTCAACTATATTTACCCATCGCGGGTCTGTTGGCAATTTTAGTTTAAACATTATACTTTAATTTTTTCTAAAGATATCATTCTTATCCACAGGTCTTTTACTCTCCTGCCAGTTAAAACCTTTAGCATCAACTCCGAAGCCGATAACTCACCAATAGGGTAAAACGTTGCATCAGGTTTTTCTATAAGTTTAAGTTTGCTTATTTTGCTGTCTTTAATAATTATAATCATGTTGCTGCAATCGGCACGGTTGACACCCGTAAGTTCGTTCTTTTTATTTCTTGCAAAATAAATGCTCTGTCCATTGCCAAAAACATCAATTTTACTCAACATGTTGTCTGCAAAATATCCAACCATAGTTTTTCCTCTAAGCTGATTAAACCTAATGCTGTCTTCTTTTGAAGTGATAAATGCCGACTGATTAAGATATAATTTTTGAATACCGTCAGATGAAATAAGCATTGAAATAGTATCGGCAGTTAGCTGATTTGCTTCATTCCACAACACCGGATTGTGATATAAAAACAACAAACTGTCGGCAGCAGTGTAAATCAACGAATCGCAGGTTGCCTGCAAATCCTTTTTATACATTCTTACGTTGTGATAAACAGCATACGAAATTGCTTTACCTGTTGAATCAAACAATGAGATAAGACTGTCGCCATGCATAAACAAACTGTCTTTTTCAAACATTCTTGTCATCAGCAGGTTTCCTGTCATAAAAGACTTACCTTTTTGTCCATTATAGTTTCCATAGTCAGCATTAACAACAACTTTTTCTGTTGTATCTGTAATGCTTACATTTTTAAAAGCTTCTCCTGCTGAGGTCTTATTGTCAAAAAACATGCTGTCGCCTTTCAGAATCTGATTTTTATTCTGCACATAAGCATTTTTACTGAAGAAAGCTTTATCGGTAGTTGTGTTGTACCACCCGTTTTCGCAATAAATAACAGAACTGTCGTTTGAGCGGATGTAGCAAGAGCATAAAACTCTGCAACTTTACTAACGGTTCCATAAACCAAGGTATCGGTTTCCATTCTGTGTCCGGGATGTTTGAGAACAACATCCTTCTTGAATGCTAATTTCTTCTGATTACTAAAATAAGTACCAAAGCGGCTGGTTAAAGTATCTGTGCCATCAACAATCTGCCCGCCATCAACATAATCTGCAATGCCTGTATCAAGATTATAATTGAGGTTTTGCGAAACCAGCATCATTTTTCTGTCGCTAAAAACAATATTGTTGAGTAAACGAGCCTGCCTGCTGTTGCCGTTATACTTCAGTATGTCACCCGTAAGACTGATGGTATCTCCCTGTTCAATCCGCACGTTTCCAAAAGCATCCATACTGTTTGTTGTAGCATAGAGATAGGAGCTGTCGCAGTACATAAATGTATTTTCCTGTTTAAAAATAACATCGCCCAAAAGCCTTCGCACATCTTTTCCTAAAGCATCATCACCCTCTAATGTATTGGCATGTACCAATTCTATTTTTGAAGGTGTTTTTTGAGCCTGAGCAAAAAGAATGGCAGAAGAAAAAATAAGTGTAAAAAAATACTTGGTCATGAAGTTGGCAAAAATAAGAGGTTTCAATCAATCTCAGTGGCAGCAATGTTTAATGCAACAACTTCGCTTTGGCCACACAAACAACTGTTTTAGAACCAAATAATCAAAGCTGCTTTAATAGAATTTTAACATAGAATTTCTGATTTAATTCTTGTATTTAAGGTCAAGTTGCTTTTCTTTCGACTAATTAACAAAGTATTGTTGCTAATTTTTAGTTAGGCGCGGTTGTAATACAGTCATGAATAATATTTTTACTGAATCAAAAACCAATTAATCAAATAATTATGGATCAGCAATTCGAAAAAATCAAAGCAATTGAATCAAAAATTCAAAAACTTATTGAACTCAATAAAAACCTGGCCGAAGAAAAAGCCATGTATGAAGATGAAAACCGTCAGTTGACAGAGCAGGTTAAAAGCCTTACAGAAAAGATGCGTCAGCATGAGCAAAAGATTGATATGCAGGGGCAACAGTTGACTCAGTTGGAGGAAACAAATAAATCGCTTAATTTAGCCACCAACGAAACAACGGAAACGAAAGAAGAGAATAAATTTTTGAAATCAAGAATTGACGAATACGTGCAGGAGATTGACAAGTGTCTTGCATTATTGGATAAGTAAGAACAAAATGGAAACAGTATCCATGCTTATACATGTCGGCAACAGACAACTGAACCTGAAGGTTCCTGCTGCCGATCAAGAGAATATCTTAAAAGCCGAAAAGCTTTTGAATGATAAGATTGCTGCATTGCGCAAGTCGTATGCTGTCAATGACAATCAGGATATTCTGGCAATGTGTGCATTTAGTATTGCCGGTGAACTTATAAGCCAACAGGCTTCCGGCAAGAAATCAGAAAATACTCGAATGGAAAAATTAGAGTCGCTGGATGCATTATTAAACGGTTTTCTGGCACCCGGAGTTGTTTAATAAATACTAATAAACCATAATTATAGCTGCCTTTCTGTGCAGCCTGTTCATTCTGCTTTTTCTAAAACGTTAAACTGAATTTAAATCTTTAGACTTAAGATTGGGTTCGTGTTTTGCAGAATGAAAGTTTAATCACATCCTGTTAAAGGGTATAAAATTATTTTATTAAAAAATGGATCCAATAATCATAGGAGTTGGAATAGGTGGAGCATTGATAGCGGCAATTATTACCTTCCTTGTAACAAAAAAGAACAATGCTGTAATAGTAGGTGCAGCACAACAACAGGCCGATACGCTGTTAAAGGAAGCCGAAGCCAAAGGCGAAGTCATTAAAAAAGACAAACTGCTTGAAGCAAAAGAAAAATTCTTTCAGCTAAAGTCAGAGCATGAAAAGATGATTTCCGAAAAAGACAAGAAAATTTCTGACTCAGAAAACCGTGTCAAACAAAAAGAACGCGAACTGAATCAGAAACTTGAACAAAATTCGCGCAAACATCAGGAGTACGAAGCATTGCAGACCAACTTAAAAGGTCAGATGCAGATTGTAGAAGCCCGCAAACAAGAGGTTGACAAATCGCTTCAAAAACATGTTCAGGCACTTGAGAAAATTGCAGGCATCAGTCAGGATGAAGCTAAAACGCAGTTAATGGAAACGCTTAAAGCCGAAGCACGCACTCAGGCACAATCCTATATTAAAGAGATTATGGATGAAGCTAAACTCACTGCAAACAAAGAAGCAAAACGCATCATCATTCAAAGTATTCAGCGTGTGGCTACTGAGCATGCCGTTGAAAATTCTGTTACCGTTTTTAATCTTGAGAACGATGACGTTAAAGGCCGTGTAATTGGTCGCGAAGGAAGAAACATCAGAGCACTGGAAGCTGCCACCGGAATAGAAATTATTGTTGACGACACACCTGAAGCAATTATTCTAAGCGGCTTTGATCCTGTGAGACGCGAGTTAGCACGTCTTGCACTGCATCAGTTAGTGAGTGACGGACGTATTCACCCCGCCCGTATTGAGGAGGTGGTGAATAAAGTTCGTAAGCAACTTGAAGAAGAAATTATAGAAACCGGTAAACGCACCTGTATTGACCTAGGTATTCACGGTCTTGCACCGGAACTGATTCGTATGGTAGGCAGAATGAAATACCGCTCTTCTTATGGACAGAATTTGTTACAACACTCGCGCGAGGTAGCCAACCTATGTGCTATTATGGCCAGCGAACTAGGATTAAATGCCAAGCTTGCTAAACGTGCAGGATTATTACACGATATTGGAAAAGTACCCGATGATGAGCCTGAATTACCACATGCTATTCTGGGAATGAAACTTGCCGAAAAAAATAAAGAAAATGCCGAAGTATGCAATGCCATCGGTGCCCATCACGATGAAATTGAAATGACAAGCCTCATCAGTCCTATCATTCAGGTTTGTGATGCCATTTCAGGCGCACGCCCGGGTGCAAGACGCGAAATCGTTGAGCAATACATTAAGAGATTGAAAGATTTGGAAGCACTTGCCCTCTCCTATCCCGGTGTAGAAAAATCTTTTGCCATTCAGGCAGGACGCGAATTGCGTGTTATTGTTGAAAGCGAAAAAGTAAGCGACCAGCAAGCTGATACATTGAGTTTTGATCTTGCACAAAGAATTCAAACAGAGATGACCTATCCCGGACAAGTAAAAGTTACGGTTATCCGTGAGAAACGTGCGGTAAACTACGCCAAGTAACAGCCTCGAGGCAGTTTTCATGGCGGCAACAGAACATAAAGAGTACTATCGCAACCTGATTACTTTAGTTACCGGTAGCGCATTTGCGCAGTTAATTAGCCTGGCATTGTCACCGGTATTTTCAAGAATATACACACCTCATGAGTTTGGCCTGCTAGCTGTTTTCATGAGCATTTTAAGTGCATTGTCTGTAATTGTTTGTCTGCGTTATGAGTTTGCCATCATACCTGCACGCACAGGAAAAGATGCATTTCACCTGCTTGAACTTTGTTTTTATTCAACATTGCTGATTACGGCATTAACGCTTGTAGGTGTAACCATATTCAATCTGTTTTTTTCAACCAATGCTGTCTTGTCAAAATGGATTTGGTTTCTGCCTTTTATGGTGCTGACAAACGGTTCCTATCAGGCAATGCTCAGTTGGGCAAACAGACATAAAAGCTACAAAGTAATATCACGCTACAGAATAATTAATTCAGTTGTTACCAATACCATTATTCTGGGTGCAGGGCTTGCAGGTTTTATTTCAATGGGATTGCTTGCAGGCTTTGTTACAGGCGGTGTTGTTGCCTCCATCATGCTATACTTTAATATTCAAAAGCAGTCTGAACCATTTACGCTTGGCTTTGATTTGACTGCATTAAAAAATGTTGCAAAAAAATACGAAGCTTTTCCTAAAGTAAATTTATGGCAATCTATTGCCGATATGCTGCTAATTAACGGAGTCATCTATTTTCTGACTGCATTTTTCAGCCCTGCTGTTGTAGGTCTGTACGGACTTACCATGAGGGTTTTACAAGCTCCATTTAACCTGATAGGATACAGCATGGGACAGGTTTTTATACAGGATGCAGCACATCAGTATAATGAAGGAAAAAATATTCAGCCCATTATTAAAAAATCTATTCAACGCACTGCTTTCATAGCTATACCAATTGTGTTACCATTAATTTTAGCAGGGCCACAACTTTTTGCTTTTGTCTTTGGCGAAAATTGGCGGCAGTCAGGCGAGTATGCTCAAATACTTGCTCCCTGGTTTTTTCTTGACTTTATCAGAACACCATTGGGGCAGATTCCTATCATCATGGGCAAGCAAAACGACAATTCACAATAACAATTGCCGGAAATATTTTGATGGTAATTTCTTTGTTGTTAGGTGGCTTTTATTTTAATAATCCATTGCTTGTGGTCACCTTATTTACAGCACTTCAATCGCTATATCTCATTTATGTCATTTATTGGATCTATAGCATTTCTGGTGTAACCTCAGAAATCAGGGATGATTCAAGGTAATTCTCTACCCCTGCTATAACCTTATTTTTATTTTTGCAGTTCAAGACAATGACTGTTACTCCCAATAGCATACCGGCCAACAACACGTATCAACTGCTTCAAAAGATTTTATGCTTCTGCCTGGCAATTACATCTTTTATGGCAGTGCCTTACTCTAAAAGTATTGCATTCGACTGGTTTATTCAACTGCCCGGAAGTTATAAGATTAGTCTTTTTAACTTAGTAGAAATAATAAGTTTCTCAACTGCTTTTTTCATAATCAGGCTTCGGGTTTTAGCAGGTATTGAAAGAAGAATTCTGATTGCCCTCTTACTAGTAATGGCAACCCGAGTAATTTCTCTGCTCTTTGCAAAACAATATGAATCCATTCAATATTTCAGCATTCTGAGGTTTGCCGAAGTTTTATTAGGATTAATTATCCTGACCAACCTGTTGCAATCTAAAGCCAACAGAAATATTTTTATTGCTGGATTGGCATGTGGGTTATTGATTGAATGTTTTCTTGGCTTAAACATGGTCATTCAAACAGGAGGACATCTAAGAGGCATTTTCTTCGGAATACCATCATATCAGATGATGGTGCTTTTCATTCTGTTTTTATTCTTACTTACAAAATCACAGAATTTAATTATTTTAATATTTGCCATTAATATTTTACTTACCGGAATAATGGCTACACAAACACGTGCAGCATTAATCCAATTAGCAGTAGGCATGATTGTAGTTATCATAATTGCCTATAAACAAGGTTTCTTTAAAAGATTTGCTATAACTTTAGTAGTTGTTACTATTGTTCATAGCATTACACTTTATTCCATGCAATCAGTTATCAGTGCAGCAAAGGAACGATTTGAAGATGCTATCAAAGAAGGAAAAATTCACTTAGAAGAAGACGAACATTCAGTTGGCGGTGGCACCATTCAATATAGATTGTATTTATGGGATAAAAGTATTGGAGCCTTTCTTAGCCATCCTGTAACCGGTATTGGAAGCGGCAGCTTCCCTCGACAGTTAGATTCACTACCTCAAAAATTCGGAGTGCAATTAGAACGTAATGATAAAAATCTACCACTGAGTACACATAATACATTTTTAGGAGTGTTGGCAGAAACAGGAATAGTTGGCATTACAGCATATTTTTTCTGGCTTAGTTGTATAATAATTTTGATTATAAAATATTACCGTTCTTCAAGCCATAGGAGTTTTGAAACTGCAGTAGCAATCATGTTAGGAATATTTATTTTTTCAGATTTTTGGTCACAACAGTCTTTTCTTCCCAACATGACATATCTGACCGCCTATTTACTTGCTTCATTACGCAGCGAAAATTATAATCCACTACCATCCTCATAAGCTATGAAGATTTTGCTGCTTGCTAATGCAGACTCTATCCACACCAAAAAATGGTGCATAGCACTTGCTGAAAGAGGCTTTGAGATTGCAGTCTTTTCTATGAGCCCGACTGATACTCTTTGGATAAACGAAAAGAATATAAAACTGTTTGTAAATAATCGCTCCAAAAAAGGTGAACATCATTTATCTAAAATAACCTATCTCGCAGCATTACCTGCTTTAAGTAAAGTAATCAGACAATTTAAACCCGATATAGTACATGCACATTATGCAACAAGTTATGGATTGCTTGGCTATCTTTCAAAATTTAAACCGTTCTATATTTCAGTTTGGGGAAGTGACATTATTGATTTTCCACGTAAAAGTTTTTTTCATAAACTGCTCTTGCAAAAAATCCTTAAAAGCTCTGATAAGCTAATGTGTTCAAGCCAATACCTAAAACGTCAATTAAACGACCTAGTATCTAAAGAAGTTAAAGTTATACCCTTTGGAGTTGACACAAAATTATTCAGACCAACTACTTCTGATAAAAGATTTTCAGGTATTACAATTGGAATCATTAAGTCGCTTGAACCGGTTTACAATATTCCTCTTGTAATTGAAGCATTAAATATCCTGAAAAACAAATATAAAATTGACAATTGCAAATTACTGATTGTTGGTGGTGGCTCTTTAGAAAGTAAGCTCAAACAACAAGTAAACAATTTAGGTTTAGGTAATGATGTCATATTTACCGGAAAGGTAGAACAAAATAAAGTTGTAGAATATCATAATGCCATTGATATCTTTATAAATGTCTCTGTGTATGAAAGCCTGGGCGTTTCTGTTCTCGAAGCTTCAGCTTGTGAAAAGCCTGTTATTGCAACAAACGTGGGTGGGCTTTGCGAAGTTGTTGAAGATAATAAAACCGGTTTCTTAATTGATGAGGTAACTCCAGAAAAACTTGCTGAAAAAATATTATTCCTTATCAACCATCCGGAAAAGAGAAACGAGATGGGCGTGAATGGAAGAATCTATGTTATCAAATATTTTGAGTGGGAACAAAGCATTAACCAAATGGTAAATGAATACCTCAATAATTAACTTTGCCATCCATGAAATTCACCATCCTTACTCAATATTACCCTCCTGAAACAGGCGCTCCGCAAAATCGCCTTTCAGACCTTGCATTGCAGTTAAAAAACGCAGGACATGATGTAACTATTCTTACTGCAATGCCTAATTATCCGCAGAATGAAATTCATGCCAACTATAAAGGTCGCTATTTTATTTCAGAAAGTTTAAATGGGATTTCAATTCTCAGAAGTTGGATATATGTCGGCAAAAGCCGCTCTGTTATTCCGCGACTGTTCAATTATTTTTCATTTGTTATTTCGTCTTTCATCTGGGGAATAATTAAACTTAAAAAACAAGATGTCATTATTTGTGAAAGTCCCCCACTCTTTCTTGGAATTTCAGGATGGCTGCTTTCCGTTTTCAAGAAATCAAAACTTGTGTTTAATATCTCCGACCTATGGCTTGAGTCGGCAGAGAAATTAGGTGTCATCACAAACAAAACACTTTTGAAACTTGCTGAGCGACTCGAACTTTTTCTTTACAGAAAATCTTTTCTCATTACCGGTCAAACGCAGGGTATAGTTAAAAATATTGGTGACAGAACTAATCTTTCTAACCTACATTGGTTGCCTAATGGCATTTCTGATGATGTGGTTAATTTAAATCTCAACAAAGACGATTGCCGTAAGAAATTGAATCTGGCTGATGATAGTTTTATCTTTAGCTATACCGGTGTGATAGGGCATGCACAAGGATTGGAAATCATCATTCACGCAGCAGAAAAATTTGTTTCTAAAAATGTGACAATTGTTTTTTGTGGTGATGGCCCCGAATTGGAAAGTTTGAAAGCATTAGCAGATAAGTCAGGTTTTAATCATTTTGTTTTTACCGGTGCAGTTGACAAAAAGTTGCACTTCAAGTAGTAGCCGCTTCTGATGCAGCAATTATCCCTCTCAAACGTCTTGATCTTTTTAAAGGAGCTATCCCATCTAAAATTTTTGAAAACTGCGCACTTGGCAAACCTATTTTATTAGGTGTTGATGGCGAAGCAAAAGAATTATTTGTCAATCAGGCACAGGCAGGAATTTATTTTGAACCGGAAAATATAAATGAGCTATCCACTGCCATGGAAAAACTGTTTGAAAATAATATACTCTGCACCTCATTAGGACAAAACGGAAAACAATATGTGTTGAGCAAATTTTCGAGAAAACAAATTGCAATCAATTTTCTGAATGTATTGGAACAAAAACTCAAAGATTCCACTTCAACTCAATAAGATTTTATTTCTCTCTTCAACAGAACATACACAACATTACAAGCCTCCTTCCATAAAATAATTTTTCTCTGAAACAATACTTAATTTTGAGTAGAATCGTTGTAAAAATCAGACTAAGAAATTAACAATTTTCAGAGGTGAAATCACGGTATATTCCGTTTACCAAATAAAAAGGGCTATTCACCCAAAAGTATTTTGTATAATTGATGAAACTTTATTTCTTTGTTTTCGTTGAAATTAATTCAACATCTATAAGGTCGAGTGGCCGAGAGTATAGGCAAAAGTCCGCAAGACTTTTTACAGTAGTTCAAATCTACTCTCGACCTCAAAAAAAGCCGTCAGCCTGCTGACGGCTTTTTTTATGCTATCCTCCTGCCTTCTTAACCTTGTATCCTGCTGCAAGCAATAAATCAAAAACTTTTTCTCTTTGATCACCCTGAATAATTATTTCACCATCCTTAAAAGTTCCTCCTGTGCCACACTTAGTCTTTAACATCTTTGTGAGTTTCTCAATATCTTCTTCTTTCCCCACAAATCCCGTTATCAGCGTTACCGTTTTACCACCACGTTGTTTGCTGTCTCGCAGCACTCTTAAATCCTGCTGTGCCGGTGCCGGTGTTTCAGACTCTGTATTGTTATCGTTGTTGTATTTAAAATCAGGATTGGTACTATAAACAATTCCTGAGCTTTCGTTTTTCTTCTTCGACATTTTATGGAATTATAATATTTAAAGATTGTGGAATTAATTGCACTTCAACCGATGAAGCCATTCCGGCAGGCTCGCCATCAATATGCATGGGTTGTTCCTTTTCAAAATCAACAGAATATTTTTTTACTCTGATACATCTATAACTATTTGATGTTTCCAATTTACCATTAAACATTTTTACAGCAAATGGAATCATCTTCAAAACAGATGGACGCTTTATCATCACAACGTCCAACATACCATCGTTTACCTGTGCTGCCGGTGCAATGCGTGCATTATTTCCAAATTGCGAACTGTTGGCAATACACATCAACCATGCTTTTTGTTGCTGCCCTGATACATCAGTAAATTTCATCTCTTCAAAATCAGAAATACTGCGTATTACAGTTTTAATATACGATTGTAACCCTCTAACTTTTAACGCTGCAAAACGATGTGCAACAAGTGCATCAAAACCTACTCCTGCAAGGTTTACGGCAAACCTGTCATTAACTAAAAAAGTATCAATTGCAAACTTCTTTCCATCATTAATTAACCCAATAGCTCTTTTGTAATTCATCGGTATGCGCAAATGACGTGCAAGTCCATTTCCCGAACCTGTTGGTACTATAGCTAATGATGTTTCACTACCTTTCAAAGCCTGTGCTGTTTCATTAACTGTACCATCGCCACCAACACAAACAACTAAATCAATTTTATCTTTTACTGCTTCTGCCGCAAGTGTAGTTGCATGTCCTACAAATTCAGTCTTCTTAAAATACATTCGCCAAAATTTTTACTGAGAATTTTACCCGCAACAACAATAATATCCTCGTTTAGTCCATGCCCGGCTTTAGGATTCAGAATAAACATTACGCGCTTGCTGCTATTCATCCTCCGTAAGTTTATTGTGAATCATACTTCTGTTATACAAACTAACAAAAACCTTTAATGTATTTGAAGCTTTAATTGAATCGTTCACTGTTTTTGCATCACGCAGTACAAAATGAAACTCCGTATCAAAGTCTGTAGTTGTAACGCTGTTGTTTGTAATCAACTGATAAGTACCATCAAGAAAACTAACAGCAAAGCAACTGCTGACTGTTGTATCAAAAATACTGTTGCCGAAAAATTTAAATTTATCAGGATAATGCAGATAATTTAATACTCCGGGAACTATATCTGTATGCTGTGTAACGTTTTGATATTGTCCTTGCAACAGGCTATCATCAGGAGCAAAATACACAATTGGCACTTCGTAAATGCCTGTTCGTGTTTGATAATGACTAACTATTGAAGGACCTGTATGGTCGGCAGTAATTACAAAAAGTGTGTTGTGATACCACGGTTGTTTTTAGCACATTCAAAATATTGCTGAAGTGCATAATCGGCATAACGCACAGCACGATGTATAGGCTGTTCACCTTCTTTAAATCTTGAATTGTACTGAGGTGGTATAGCATAAGGATGATGCGATGAAAGCGAAAAATGGTGGCAACAAATGGTTGCTTCTGATTATTTAGTTCATGACAAAAAAACTGAAAGAAAGGCTCATCATAAACGCCCCACGTACCATCATAATCTTTGTCGCCATATTCATTTCTTCCTACATAATGATCATATCCGGCCATCTTGGTAAAGTTCTCAAAACCCATTGTACCATTATTTCCTCCATGATAAAACGAAGAAGTATAACCATATTTTTTCAGTAAGAATGGCAAACTACTCAGGTTATTGCTGTTGTACTGTCCGCTGATGTAAGGCGTATTCATCAATGCCGGAATTCCCGAAACAATACCCGGTATGCCTTCAATAGATTTTTTACCATTGGCATAAGCATCAGTACAGGTTAAACTGTGCTGCATCAAAGAATCTAAAAATGGTGTGTAACCCTTGCCCTGATTAAAATAGCCTGTATATTCCTTCCCAAAACTCTCCATGATGATTAATACAACATTCATTCGTCTAAATACTCCTGAATTTGCATAGTTATGCATGGGATTAAAATATGTCAATGCAGAAGGAATTTTTTTGTCAAAGTTGTAGTTCTTGAGTTCATCTTTTCCAAGTGTTTTTAGGATAGTAAATGTGGTGTTGAGAATGGCAGCTACATTCTGATTGCTCGTATAACGTGCAGCAGTAAGCACAGAAATTGGTTTGTATTGAAGTCCGCCTCTGAAAAGCAGAACGGTTAAACCTATAGTCACAACAATTTCTGCAAACCACCATTTGCTTTTTCCTGTTCTACGGTTTAAAAACCATTGAAATGCCTTGTAAAGTCCAACAGAAAGAATCAGAAATGTGACTAACAACCCCCAATAGTCACGTAAAAATGACGGCAACATATTGAAGAAATCGTCACCCATGGTAGCTACACCAAAAAATCGGCTGTGGTGCGTTTTGAGTAAAATGATAATAACCGACATCTACTACGTTAAAAAGCAGAAATGGCAGGTTGCCAAGCAAGAATAAGGTTGTTATTACAATTTTCACAGATTTCCGATGAAATTTGAATGGCAACAGTAATATGACGGCAATAAGTACGTTTGTAATAAAAATAGCGCTGAGGTCAAAGCGAAGACCGGCAAAAAGCACCATTAAAAATTCTGCCGGGCTACTGAGACTGAAAGAACTAAGGTTTATTATAATAAAAGAAAGGCGTAATAACGAATATATGACAATGAGGAATGCCAATAACGACAATACAATTTTTCTGTTCGACATGCAGAGGGCAAATATAACTTATAGGCTTTGTAACCTATAGAAGCAGGTGGTTTTAGTGTCAATAACCATTAACTTTAAGCTGTTAATATCTAATCTTGAAAAAATATTGAAAACCTGACAATTAAAGTATTAATTTTGCGACAAATTTCAATCAATTCAAAATAAAAATGAAAAAATCACTACTAGCGCTATCAGTAGCAGGTATGTTTCTGCTGAGCGCCTGCGGACCAAGCGCAGATGAAAAAGCCGCTGAGGCAAAAAGAGTACAAGATTCTATTGATGCAGTTAATGCTGCTGCTGCTGAGAAAGCCTATCAGGATTCTATGGCAATGGTTGCAGAAGCACAAGCTGCTGCCGAAAAAGCTGCACAAGATTCTATTGCTGCTGCTGAAGAAGCTGCTAAAAACAAAAAAGGTGGAAAACCGGCTACTAAAACAGTAACTAAGGAAGAGCCTAAAAAAGTTGAGCCACAGAAACAAAGCGGTTCTTTGAAAGATAAGATTGGTGCTGAAACAAAAAATGCTACTGACGCAGGAAAGAAAGAAGGCGAAAATGCACCTAAAAAGCTTAAAGATAAATTGAAATAATTTTTCTTAAGTAATATTAAAGAGGCTGTCCCAAAAGGGCAGCCTCTTTTGTTTGGGTATGTCTTGTACAAAGTCTTTTATTATCACTAATTATGCTCCCGTAGGTGCGAGCGTCCTTTCCGCTCGTGCCATTTATTTTGTTTGCATCTTGCAAACTATAAGACTTACTTTGCCGGTGCATGAGCGAAAAATACAAAATATTTCCTGATGGGCTATACTTTGTTACATTAACCACAGTTGGCTGGATTGATGTTTTTACAAGAGCCATTTACTGCGATGAGATAGTTAAGAATTTAAATTACTGCATTGACAATAAAAAGCTAAAAGTGTTTGCTTTTTGCATTATGCCATCACACATTCATTTAATTGCAAAAACGGAAGACGATGTGAGTTTAAGCAATGTGTTACGCAACTTTAAGAGTTACACATCAAAGCAAATTATTAAAATGATTGAAGAAAGCCACACGGAAAGCAGGCGCGAATGGTTGCTTTATATGTTTGAGTTTTACGGCAAAAAAATGCGCACAATGTTAAATATCAGTTTTGGCAACAGAATAATCATGCCTTCGATTTATTCAGTAATAAATTTATTGATCAAAAAGTAAATTACATACACAACAATCCTGTGGAAGCACGAATAGTTACAGAGCCACATTTTTATGTATATAGCAGTGCTAATCAATTTACCGATTTAAAGCTGGCTGAACTATAAAGTCCGATAGCTATCGGACGGCCGGAGGCCGCAAGGATAAAAGGCACGAGCGGAAATGACGCTCGCGCCTACAACAGAAAACACAACTTGCATCGGTCATACCTTTCGGAACCAATTATTTTATTTTACCTTTGGGAAAACTAACCGGAGGGGTTTACAATTGCCGTATTTACAGTGGTAGCGATGTGCTGAGCCAAAAGCTGGTAGTCGTTAAGTAAATTTATTTAATTTTGTATGTCGCAATGGGTTGATCCCATTGCGGCATTATTCTTACAGGATGAAACTAAGGATTATTATTTTACTCAACGTTGTTTTTTTTAATGCGACAGCTCAGATATGGCAACCATTTAAAAACAGGTTTTATAATCCTGCAATTAATGATGTCATAGAATTTAATAGTCAAATAGTAATTGGCGGCAGTTTTTTAGCAGATTCATTATATCTGAATAATATTGCTCGGTGGGATGGATCGGACTGGCAGCCATTTGCACAGGGAATGATGGGGGGAATAAATACAATGACGATATTCAACAATCAGTTATATGCCGGAGGAGGTTATTTAACAATACCTAACCTTACTAATCCCGGCAAAATAGTACGTTGGGATGGTGTGGCATGGAATAAATTAAATAATGGAGTAACTTCCGGTGCCGAAATTTATACCATGTGCGAATTCGGAGGAAGTTTATACATAGGAGGAAGATTCACTGAAGTTGATGGCATTCCAGCTAATAATTTAGCACGGTGGGATGGAACTTCATGGTATAGTGTCGCTAATATAAGTGGTACTTTCCCTCGTGTATCTGCTATGGTAGTATATAATAATGAACTGTATGTGGGAGGATATTTTGAATTTGTAAATGGAATTTCAATGGTAAACATTGCAAAATATAATGGCACAATATGGAGTGATGTAGACATGGGGGTAAATAGTAATGTAATTGCAATGGTAGTTGACAGTGTAAATAACAGGTTATACGCAGCAGGAAATTTTACTGGATGCATTGGAAGTGGGATGTTATTCCCTACCAATGTGGCATATTGGGATGGTATGACATGGCATGGTGTGGGTACAAATCCCTCTATTAATCCTCGCGCTTTATGCTTTTATAAAAACAGCTTGTATGCTGGTTTTTCATTTGAAGAAATGAAGGCAAATAATGAGACGCTTAAATACATAGCCAAATGGGATGGTAATGAATGGCAATCGGTAAACAAAGGGGTAAATGATAATGTAATTGAGTTAAAAGTACTAAATGGTATGTTTATTGTCGCAGGTAGTTTTACTCAGGCAGGAGATTCATCGGTTAACTATGTGGCTGCCTATACGGATACCACCACATCGGTACATGAGTTAAATACCGTAAAGCAGGAAATAACAATTACTCCCAATCCAACAAAAAACAGTATAAGTGTAACATCACCAGTTGCTGTTTCGGCATATAGCATTACTTCGCCAACTGGTCAGATAATAAAAAAGCAAAATCAAAAACCGCTAAAAGAGTTTAGTGTTGACACTTCTACCTTGCCTAATGGTTTGTACATTTTACTGCATCAATGGGCAAACAGTTGGTGAGCATAAAATTTGCAAAAGAGTAAGTCAGGCTTGTTGTAACTATTTTGTGTTTCCTCTCAAAAATCTTGATGAAGGCTTATATGTTTGCAAGATTTTTGGCAAGATTTTTGGCAAGAATATAAGCCTGACTAAAAAGCTGGTAGTAATCAAATAAACGTTTAATTTAGCATCCCGTCCTGTAATATTACGGGACGGGATGTTTTATGATTATGAAAAAGCTATTCTGTTTTTTGTTGCTTTATCAAATTGGCTACGGTCAGGTATGGAAGCCATTTATATTACCGTTTTTATATCCTGGTGTTTTCGATTTCCGTAATTTTAATAATCAATTACTTGTAGCCGGTGATTACACTGCGGATTCTTCCACCCTAAATAATATTGCACGATGGGATGGATCGGACTGGCAGCCGTTAGATAGTGGTATGTTAGGGGGAGTTTATGCAATGGAAGAATTTAACGGAGAATTACATATTGGCGGATACTTTTATAATATAAATAACATATTGAACACCCGAAAAATTGCCAGATGGGATGGAGTTACATTTCATCCGTTAGCAAAAGGAATTACATCAGGGGTCAGGTAGAGGTAATGCTAAGCTACAATGGTGATTTATACGTTGGAGGATCATTTCAAACGGTTGACAGCTTACCGATTCACACCATAGCCAAATGGGATGGCAGCGCATGGAGCCCGGTATGTAATATAACAGGCACATTTGCAGAAGTAGAATCTATGGCTATTTACAATGGGGATTTGTACATTGGGGGCTATTTTACAGGCATAAACGGGCAACCCATGCGCAATATTGCACGGTTTGACGGTATATCGTGGTCGGCAGTGGGCGATGGATTGAACAGCGATGTGTATGCATTGGTTGTAGATAGCGCAACCAACAGGTTATATGCTGCGGGAAATTTTACAAGCACGGGCACAGGTGCTATTATTTTCCATCTAATGTTGCTTACTGGGATGGGGCAGTGTGGACACCGGTGGGTAGCGGACCTTCATTATCCCCTACCTCATTAACGATATATAGAAATCAAATTTATGTTGGGGGATATTTTTCATGGATAAACAACATAATCAATTCCTCCGGAGATACTTTAAACTTTATATGCAGATGGGATGGAAATGACTGGCAGCCATTAGGCAAAGGACTTAATTGTAGTGTTCAGGCATTAAGTGTTTTTAATAACGATTTAATAGTGGGTGGGTGTTTTACTATGGCAGGTGACAGTGTTGTAAATTTAGTGGCTGCCTATACGGATACCACCACATCGGTACAGGAGTTAAATACCGTAAAGCAGGAAATAACAATTACTCCCAATCCGACAAAAAACAGTATTGCCGTTACATCGCCTGTTGCAGTTACTGCATACAGAATTACTTCGCCAACAGGGCAAATAATAAAAAAGCAAAATCAAAAGCCGCTAAAGGAGTTTAGTGTTGACACTTCTGCATTGCCTAATGGTTTGTACATTTTTACTGCAACAATGGGCAAACAGTTGGTGAGCATAAAATTTACAAAAGAGTAAGTCATGGCTTGTGTTTTAACCTAAGGGGCAGGTCGCGTAGCTCCTGTCAGTGTGAAAACTAATTCAATCAAATTGCAATCTAAGAGCATAAAATCTTTAATTTTCGGTTTTGAAAAACAATGGCTGAAAAATTAATTATTAGAACCGGATAAGTATTATCACATCTACAATCATGCAGTTGGTAAAGAAAATTTCTTTGAGTCGGACTCAGACTTTAATGTATTTCTTGAAAAGTTTATTAAGTATGCTAGTCCTATTTGTGATGTATTAACATATTGCCTTATGCCAAATCATTTACATTTTTTGGTGAGGATAAAAAATGAATTAAGGGTAATGACTATTGTCAAGAAACCTTTCTTAAAAAACTATAGTCATAATATTGTTTCCATTTCAAAAAATGATATTTTAACTGATATTATCAGTAAACAATTTTCACATTTATTTAATTCCTACGCAAAATACTATAACTATACACATCACAGAAAAGGCACATTGTTTTCTCGGGCATTTCGTAGAAAATTGATAGATAGTGATGATTATTTAAAGCAATTAATTTGTTATATACATCAAAATCCTGTAAATGCCGGTTTATGTCGTAAACCTGATGAATGGAAGTATTCTTCTTATAATGCATTGGTGAATCTGAAAGACACATTGGTTTGCAGAAATGAAGTTATCGCTTTGTTTGATGATGTGGATAATTTTAAATTTTGTAATCAAGTGAAAGTTGATATAAAATTGGATTTTCAGGAATGAATATAGTATATTTTTTATACTTTTGAAATCACACTGACAGGGGCTGCTCGACTTGTCAGGTGCAATCAAAATTTTGAAATGAGAATAAAATTACTGATATTATTTGTTTTTATTTCTTTGCTGGGCTTTGCACAAAACTTGGTTATCAATCCAAGTTTTGAAGATACAATTTCTTGTATAAGCTTTACTGGGCTAACACAAATGCAATGCAGTTACTGGATTTGGGGAAATGGGGGAAGTCCTGATTATTTTAATCTCAATTACTGCGGGGGGGCTAATGTTCCGAATAATCAATTTGGTTATCAATTTGCCAAAACGGGAGCTGCATATTGCGGATTAGCATTATATCTAACCCCAATGGTTCAACCTAATGGGAGAGAATATTTGGGAGGGCAATTAAATGATACCTTAAAGCAGGGACATACCTATTGTGTGAGTTTTTATGTGGCAAAAGCAGATAGCAGTTGGTATTACACAAGCAGTATAGGAATGTATTTGTCGCAAAACAGTTCGGTTGATTACAGCACGGCTTTAAATTTACCATATACTCCTCAAATAGTAAACACTAACGGCATTATTTATGATACCTTAAACTGGACACAAATAAGCGGCACTTATGTTGCGGGGGGGGGAAAAATATTTTATCATTGGTAATTTTAATAATGATGCCAATACTACTCTTGATTCCAATAATCAAGCAAATTTATTTTATGCCGGCTCTTATTATTACATAGATGATGTAAGCGTAGTAGATTGTACGGTTGGGATAAATGAAATAGAGAGCTATAAGAATAAAATAAAGCTGATGCCAAACCCAGCGAAAGATGAATTAAGAATTATGAGTGATGAATCAGGAATTAAAAAGATTGAAGTTTGCGATGTGCTTAACAATGTAATGTTAGCTGAAAGTGCAGAGGCAAAAGAAAAAAGTATTACGATAAATGTGAGTAATTTTGCAAGTGGAACTTATTTTATAAAAGTATTTAGTAATAAAGGTATAGCAGTTAAAAAGTTTGTAAAGGAATAATGTACTCATTAATTCGTATATCACCTGCCTGTGATTAATTGAACTAAATCACCCTGTTTTTCAAAAACACAATCTGTCTTAAAACAAAAAAAGAGGGCATAGCCCTCTTTTTCTATACTTTATGCTAAACAATTATTTGTTAGCAGTCATGCTATAAACGCAATTCTCAGGAACTGTAGCATCATACTCATTGATAGACAATGTAAGTGTGTTGCTGCTTAATGTACCTGTACCGGTGTAAGTAAATCCACTTACAGTTTGGTTGTCAAGGGTAATAGTGTTACCGTTTGCAGTAGCAACTACTGATAATTGGCCACCAACGCTAACGTTTACTTTTTCATCACCACCGGAATTTTCAGTGATAACTACAGCAGTACCTGCTGCAATTGTTCCGTTTCCAGAAACACCACAAGAAATTGTTCCTGTTGTTACAGAGAAAGAACCTAAGAATTTCTTACGATCAGGATCGCTGTCTTTTTTACATGCGGTAAATCCTGCTGCCATTAGGGCTACTACAGCACCTGTCAAAAGTGTTTTTGATAAGCTTAATTTTTTCATTTTTAAATAAAGTTTATAATGTTTATGCGGGCAAATATAGCATGAATTATCTTACCAAGCCACTATTTTTTAACTGAAAGTTATTCACGTTTAGATGTGAAAACCATAAAACCCTTTAAAAGCAAAAAATCACCGCCACGTTGGCGGTGATTTTTAAAAGTATAACCCTAAAACCAAATCCGAATTTAAAAATGCAGATGTCGGGCTGTCTTACGGGGCAGCCCACACCTGAAACCAACCTAAAACTATTTTTTGCTTAGGTGATTCAACTTTTAGCCTTACAGGGCTAAGGATGAATCATTTTAATATTAACCTAAAACCAAACTATCTTAGTAATAATCTTTATCAAGAACGTTATGTGCAATTTAACGCAGGCTTTATTCCTTTTGTTACACTACTATAAACGTACATTACGTATGTAAGATTATATACCTATTACAATCTTCACTTCATCTTAACATACAGAAAAATGACAAAAAACCAGCCTATTCTACTGTAAGAATTTTATCTAAACATTGAAAAGCTTGTTGTAAATTTGCAAAAACAGATTTAGAGACAATGACTCCTGACAATACAATGAAATTGAATAGTATAGAAGAAGCTATAGCCGATCTTAAAAATGGCAAGGCGGTGATAGTAGTTGATGATGCCGACCGCGAAAATGAGGGCGACTTTATTACTGCCGCCCACAATGCCACTCCTGAAATGATAAATTTTATGGCCAGCCATGGCAGAGGCCTTATATGTGCTACTCTTACAGAACAACGCTGCGAAGAGTTGGCTTTGAGCATGATGGTGGCAACAAATACTTCCTCTCACGAAACACCATTTACCGTTTCTGTTGATTTGCTTGGACATGGATGCACCACAGGAATTTCGGCCTCCGACCGCTCTAAAACCATTAAAGCATTAATTGACCCGGCCACAAAACCTTCAGACCTTGGCCGCCCCGGACATATTTTCCCTCTTAAAAGTAAAAATGGTGGCGTTTTAAGAAGAGCAGGACATACAGAAGCAGGTGTTGACCTTGCCCGTCTTGCCGGATTCGAGCCTGCAGGTGTGCTTGTAGAAATTATGAATGAAGATGGAACAATGGCACGACTTCCAGATTTGGTAAAAATTGCAAAAAAGTTTGACCTGAAAATAATTTCTATTGAAGACCTTATCTCCTACCGGCTGAAAACAGAATCGCTCATTGATCGGGAAGTGGATGTTAAACTGCCTACTGCCTATGGTAGCTTTGAGCTTTTCGCCTATAAACAAAACACAACAGGACAAGAGCATCTTGCTTTAGTAAAAGGCGAATGGAAAAAAGACGAGCCTATTTTAGTGAGGGTTCACTCCTCCTGCCTTACAGGTGATATTTTTGGTTCTTGCCGCTGCGACTGCGGGCCGCAACTACATAAAGCCATGCAGATGATAGAAAAAGAAGGAAAGGGTGTAATTGTTTATATGAATCAGGAAGGACGTGGCATCGGATTGCTGAATAAACTTAAAGCATATAAACTGCAGGAAGCAGGAAAAGATACTGTTGAAGCCAATCAGGAACTGGGTTTTAAACCTGATGAAAGAGATTATGGTGTTGGCGCACAAATTCTACGCGATTTAGGTGTTTCTAAATTAAAACTCATGACCAACAACCCTACAAAACGTGCCGGATTGATTGGCTATGGCTTAGAGATTGTTGAAATTATTCCTTTAGAAATTGAGTCCAACGAACATAACCGACATTATCTGCAAACAAAGCGTGATAAAATGGGACACACAATTAAATAATCAACAGGATATTATTTTAAGAAACAACATTGTATGTTAACCCGTCTTGCCATAAAAATTATGTGCTTATCAGAGAATTGGATATTAATTTTTCTGATGGGTTAAGTATTATCACAGGTGAGACAGGTGCAGGAAAATCTATTCTGCTGGGTGCAATGGGGCTTGTTTTAGGAGAACGTGCTGATGCAAAAACACTTTTCGATAAAAAAGGTAAATGTATTATTGAAGCAGAATTTTCAATTTCTCATTACAACCTGAATGATTTTTTTTCGCAGCATGATATAGATTTTGAATCCAACACCATCATCAGAAGAGAAATTAATTCAGAAGGAAAATCGCGTGCATTTGTTAACGACACTCCCGTAAACCTTTCTGTTCTGAAAGAACTCAGTAGCTACTTGGTTGATGTTCATTCGCAACATCAGACATTGACATTAAATACTTCGGCATTTCAGTTAAATGTATTAGACATTACAGCAGGCAATCAGAAGCAGTTAAATGATTACAGCAACCAATTCAATGAATATAAAAAATTATTGAAACAACTTGTAGAACTGAAAACATTGGAGAGTAAGAGTATTGCAGAATCTGAGTTTTTACAGTTTCAGTGGGACGAACTTGAATCGGCAGGATTAAAGCAAGGTGAGTTTGAAAAAATTGAATCAGAACTGCAACTACTTAACAATACTGAAAATATTGTATTAACACTTGACAGCACAAGTGATATTTTGTCTGATGGCGAGACAAATGTGCTTTCAAACATTACACAAGCTGTAACCCGTTTAAATGGAATTGCACGATTACATCCATCGCTTGAAGACATTCTGAAAAGAATTCAGTCGTGCAACATTGAACTGAAAGATATTTCATCGGAATTAACTGCACTTAAAAGCCAGTTTAGTTTAAACCCATCACAGCTTGAAATACTCAATGACAGACTTTCTGTTTATAACAAGCTACAACAAAAACACAGAGTAAAAAATGCTGATGACCTGATAGTCTTGCAGCAGGAAATTGCCAACAGACTTCAAACTTTTCAATCGCTTACTGACGATATTGAGAAATGCGATAAACAAACTCAGGATTTATATAACAAACTAAAACAAATTGCGGCAGAACTCCATAGCAGCAGACAGAAAGCTGCACAAAGTTTCAAAAAAGATATTTTGAAATTACTGAAAGAAGTTTCGTTAAACGATGCTCAGTTTGAAGTTGACCTGACAGCCACAGAAGAGTTAACAGCAACGGGCACAACTGCAGTGCGCTTTTTATTTTCTGCAAACAAAGGAGTAACGGTAATGGAATTGGCGAAGGTTGCTTCCGGTGGTGAACTTTCACGACTGATGTTATGTATTAAAGCACTTATAGCCAACAAAACATCAATGCCAACCATCATCTTTGATGAGATTGACACAGGCATCTCCGGTGAGGTAGCCCATAAAGTTGGTAACCTTATTGAACAACTTTCAGAAAGCAGACAAGTACTTGCCATAACACACCTACCGCAAATGGCGGGCAAAGGAAAAACGCATTACTTTGTTTTTAAACATATTGAAAAAGGAATTGCACAATCAAGAATAAAAACCCTTTCTGCTGAAGAAAGAGTTGTTGAAATTGCAAAAATGTTAAGCGGTGAAGAGGTTACAGATGCAAGCCTCCAAAATGCACGACATCTACTTATAAAATCATAATTATGCCCACATCAGAAGTTACCTATATAGGCGAATTAAGAGTAAAATCGGTTCATGTTTTTTCAGGAAATGAAATCATCACCGATGCGCCTCTCGACAATCAGGGAAAAGCAAGCCTTTCTCCCCACCGACCTTTTAGCAACATCACTACCAACTGCATGCTCACTATTATGGGCATCGCTGCAAGAACACATCAGTTTTCAATTGATGGCACACGAGCAGAAGTAACAAAAACTATGCTATGACCCTGAAGAGTGAGCGCTATTGAAGTGAAGTTGTTTTTCCGAAAAATAATTTTTCTGATAAGGAAAAGAAAATGATAGAAAATGCAGCCCACACCTGTCCTGTTGCATACAGTCTCCATCCCGATATCAAACAAGATATCAGTTTTAATTTTTAATAAATGAACAATCACAATCATTTTATGGAAGAGGCCGTAGCCTTGTCCAAGAAAGCAATCACTGACAATGAAGGTGGCCCTTTTGGCTGCGTTGTTGTTAAAGATGGAAAAATTATTGCTAAAGGAAATAATAAAGTTACCTCTACCAACGACCCTACCGCACATGCAGAAGTAGTTGCCATCCGCGAGGCTTGTAAAGCACTCAACAGTTTTCAGTTAGATGGCTGCGAAATTTATACTTCCTGCGAGCCTTGCCCTATGTGCCTTGGAGCTATTTATTGGGCACGACCGGATGTTGTTTACTTCGCCAATACCAGACAGGAAGCTGCTGCAATAGGTTTTGATGATGAATTTATTTATGATGAAATAAATGTTCACCCCACCGAGAGAAAAATAAAAATGGTGCATTTACCCAACCTGCAGGCTGCCGGTGTTTTTAATTCATGGCAAAATAAATCTGACAAAACCGAGTATTGATATCAGCAACAGATAATTGATGAAATTACCATTTAAGAAACTCACCACACTTGTATTAGGTTCTTTTATCGGTCCTTTTATCATGACATTTTTTATAGCACTCTTTGTGCTGCTGATGCAATTCTTGTGGAAGTATATTGATGATTTAGTTGGCAAAGGACTCGACTGGTGGACCATCACTAAACTTCTTGGCTACACATCAACCACCTTAGTTCCTTTGGCATTGCCATTAGCTATATTGTTGTCATCAATAATGACTTTTGGCAACCTTGCGGAACACTATGAGATTGTTGCCACAAAATCGGCAGGTATTTCTTTACAAAGGTTAATGCGCCCATTAGTAGTGGTTGCAATAATAATTTCTTTAGGCGCCTTTTATTTTTCAAACAACATTTTACCTTACAGTAATCTTAAAATGGGCTCGCTGCTTTATGATGTGCGTCAACAAAAGCCGGCATTGTTTATTAAAGAAGGTGTTTTTTACAATGGCATTGATGGCTACAGTATTAAAATAGGTAAAAAAGCTGATGATGGTAAATCAATCAAAAACATCATGATTTATGATCATACACACAACATGGGTAATAAAAAAGTTGTGATTGCCGATAGTGGCACTATGGTGATGACAAATGATAAGCGTTATCTTATTCTAACTTTAATAAATGGGCATTCATACGAAGAACAACAAAACCGTAAAAAAAATTACGACACCAATCCACTACTCAGAACGCAATTCCAATCCGAAACTATTCGTTTTGACTTATCGTCTTTTCAGCTAAACAGAACCAATGAAGACCTGTTTAAAGACAACTATCAGATGATGAATGTCAAACAGCTTAATGCCATGATTGATACTTTTCAATTACAGGCAGCACAGCGAAAAACACGTTTTGCCAGAGACATAAAACCATATTATCAGTTTTTAAAGGACTCAACATTGTTTATCCATGTTAGCAATGCCATTGCAAAACCTTTTCTAACTGATAGCATCAAACTAAACAACACCAAATTTGAAACAGCTTTGTCGCAATGTCGTGTCATCAAATCGTATATAGAAAGTGCTGATGATGATTTAGAGAGCAGAAATCGTGCCTATGTAAAATATCAAATTGAGTGGCATCGCAAATTCACTTTATCAATTGCCTGTTTATTGCTGTTCTTAATTGGAGCACCTTTAGGTGCCATCATCCGCAAAGGCGGTCTTGGACTACCTATTGTAATTTCCATTGCATTCTTCCTCTGCTATCACATTATTTCCATCACAGGAGAAAAGATGGCAAAAGAAGGAATCATCAGTGTAGAAAGAGGCGTGTGGCAATCGTCATTGGTGTTGCTGCCTATCGGAATTTTTATGGTTTACAAAGCCACACATGACTCAGCCTTGTTTGATATGGACTCTTATAAGTCATTTTTCAAAAAACTGTTCCGGAAAAAACGGCTTGATGACTTTTTACCTAAGTAGGTGCGAGCGTGTCGCTCGTGTCATTTAACTATTTTCGCTTTTAGCGAAAGAGAGATTAATTTTATGGCTGCAAGCCATTAAAATAATAGGTAACGAGGCACAGCCTCGCACCTACTGAGAACAGAGGCTACGCTGATTTGTCCAGTGAAATCAATAATTGTATATTTGCTCTTTCTATTTTGTCTTGATTGCCTATGAGTAAATATGAAAAGTTGTTATTTAAATTGTTGAGTGGAAAAAATGACACTAATTTTGCTTTTAGCGATTTATGTAAACTGTTGGATGAATTAGGATTTAATAAAAGAATTAAAGGCAGCCATCATATTTATTATAAAAATAATGTTGATGAAATAATAAATATTCAACCTGATAAAGCGAAAGCAAAACCTTATCAGGTTAGACAAGTAAGAAATCTGATTATAAAATATAAACTGATTGATATATGAGTAAATATGAAATCATTATTTATTGGAGTAAGGATGATAAAAGCTACATTGCCGAAGTACCTGAACTGGCAGGATGCATGGCTGACGGAAAATCATATCAACAGGCATTGTCAAATGTGGAAGTGATTATTAACGAGTGGTTGGAAACAGCCAAGCAGTTAAACCGCACCATTCCAAAACCCAAAGGAAAACTGATGTATGCCTGACCTTTCCTGCCGCCCATCTTTGTAAGCGCGAGCGTGTCGCTCGTGTCATTTTATTATTTTCGCTTTTAGCGAAAGAGAGATTAATTTTATGGCTGCAAGCCATTAAAATAATAGGCAACGAGGCACAGCCTCGCACCTACAGATATTCCCCTCTGGTGCAAGTCTTCAGACTTGCGCCTCCCTTTCATTAAAAAATGCACATTTGCAACCATGAGTTCCAAGTATAAGTTTCACAATCCTGATGCGATATATTTTGTTACCTTTTCAGTTATAAACTGGATTGATGTTTTTACAAGAAACCTCTATAAAGATATTTTAATTGACAGCATAAAATATTGTCAAAAAGAAAAAGGTTTGGTAGTTCATGGTTGGGTTATTATGACCAATCATGTACACATGATAATTTCTAAAAACGGAGCTTGGGTATTGCCTGATATAATACGCGACCTTAAAAAGTTTACAGCTTATAAAATTACAGGGGCTATTATGGAAAACTCACAGGAAAGCAGGCGTGAATGGATGTTTAATCTTTTTAAACGTGCAGGCGAAAGGAACTCCAATAATACAAACTGGCAATTTTGGCAACAGGATAATCACCTCATTGAATTAAGTGATGCAAAAATGCAGGAACAGAAATTAAATTACATACATGAAAATCCTGTGCGGACAGGATTGGTTTATAATCCCGAATAATATGTTTACAGCAGTGCAACGGATTATTGTGGTAGTAAAGGACTTGTTGACTTGGTGCTGCTTGAATGATAGTATGGCACAAGTCCGAAGACTTGCGCCCAATGTCATTAAGTTAAGGAATAAGAAATTGGAGTTCAAATTACTGATCTTCTATTTTGAAATTGTTTAGGCTTAGTGCGTTGGCGGTATTTATCAACTTCTCTTTTATTGTTTCTACCAGACCTTATGGGAATAACGTTTATTATAAAAAGTTGTTCTAATTCTTTTAATAACACATCTCCGTTTGCTTTTTTTAAAAACAGCTGCACCAATCGTTCTCTTATAAATCCTAAGGATAATGAACTGTTAATTTTGTATTGATATTTTCTGTTTTCATATTTTTTGTCTGCCTGCAGTTGAGCATCTTCCATTAAAATAGTTTGCATGTTACTCATGTACAAAGCGCAGTTAAATTCCTGCTGAATAAATTGATTACTGGTGCCTGAAAAATTTTCCACTCCAATTATATTTTTAAACCTGTTATAAAATGTTTCTACTTTCCATCTTTTAAAATATAATTGTTCAAACTCCTCATACAGATATTTTTGGGTGTCTGTAAGTGATGTCATTAATATTTCTGTTTCTCCTGATGACAATTCAATTCTTAACATTCGTACCTGTATAGTACTCTCTGGCTTGTACGGCAAGCCTTTAAATGATTTGTGTTGCTTAGATTTTATTTCAATAATTTCTTGAAGTTTACCTGACTCATAAAATATTTTTACCTGCTTGGAAAAGGTGTGTTTGCATCGACACAAAAAATTAACACCTCGTTGTTGCATTTTATAAGCCAAATCAAAACTGGTGTAAGCCCTATCCATAATAATTAAATCCCCTTTACCGGTATATTTTAAATGACTATAAGCCAGCGGAACCTCTCCTTGCGAAAATGGAACTAATTTGCCATCGAGTACAAGTTCATTTAAAACATCATATAGAACCGACACGCGTGCAACAATCACGTCATCTGTCTGTTTCTGATTGTTGAATGTCCCATACATATTTTTGAGCTCTGTGGACAGAGGCAAATTAATGGTTGACCCATCTACACTGAGCACTCTGTGTCCTTTATAGAGATCAACTTTTTCATCGTTGTCTAAGTAATACTCCGTTGCAATTAAATTGTTGAGATCGAAAAAGAAATCAGGCTTTAGTTTTCTCCTGCTCTGAACAAAAGCACTTGATGTGATTCTTTTAACCGAACTCTTTGTTATATGCCCAAGTTCCTTAAAAAAAGAATTGAGTTCAGCCTGTATGTTGTGCCTTAAGAGTTTTAACATACACAAAACTAATTCTTCAAACGGAAATTTTCTGTTCCTGGTAAAATCTTTATTCGTACTTCGATAACGCTTTTTACCTCTGATGAATAAATGAAATCACTGCTTAATGCAGTAAAATAAGAATTTGATTTTATTGCCATTGGTGTTTTACAAATGGAGAAATATGCCATTAGCTAAATGTATTGAGCGCCATTAATTTATTAATAGACAGCTGTTTGTTTCTTAACTTAATGACATTGGACTTGCGCCAGTGGGGAAAATATCAATCCAGCCAATGGTTGTAAATGTTACAAAATATAAACCGCCCGGAAAAGTTTTATAAACTTCAGACATTTGTTGTTTGCATATATGCAAAAATGATAATTTTTAGATCAGTATATGATTGAAGTAAAACTTCCAAACACAAAACCCACGAAGCACAGCTTCGCGGGTACGGGGATGCTGCGCTTATGTATTTGAGTAATTTCATTTAAAACAAAAGTTATTCAACAATAAATTTATTTACCAATCTTTCTTTTTCTGTTTGCAACGAAACAATGTACATGCCTTTTGCAAGTGCGCTGCAATTAATATCCTGTGTAAAATAACCGCCTGCGCTACCCCCAACCCCTGAAGGGGAGAGCACTCGCGCAGTGTTATAAATTAGCTTGCCTGTAACATCATATAGGGTTAGTGTTATATTTTTCCCTTTTAAATGCTGCGCATTTACAAACAATTTTTGCCATGATGCCATGTAGGTAACAAACAACTCCGCTCCCTTTGCTGATGTTGCAAGAGGTGCTATACCCGTTAATGTATCACAGGGACTGCCTGATATTGCAGGCAGTGTATAATCAGGATTATTAGGCAAACCTAAATACGTTCTTTTACCGCCCAGATAAAAACTGTACGGCTGAAAATCGCAAGCACTTCCTAAACTATCAGGTTGATTTATTACTGACAAGTTCATATTGTACATGTTGTAAACAGTATCCTGATATGGATAAGGAAATTGAACTCCGTTATAGTATATGCTGGCTAAATAAATTTTATTGTCTGGAGCTAATTTTAATCCGCCACCTGCATATTGTGGGCTGCTTATAGTCCAAAGCGTGTCTTTTGATAAAGTAATATTAGATGCATTCAAATCGTACTGAAAAAGCCATGTCGGTTGGTCAGCAGTGCTTACATAAAGTTTGCTTGCATCGGGTGAGAATGCGCAACTAAATAAATATGGCACTGATGGCAACGCTTCCGGTTCAATGGTAACAAGATTGCTTAATAATCCTGAGCAACGGTCAAAATCATATAGCTCTGTTAAACCAATCAAATTGGTATGTCCAGAGTTAGTTTTGTTTAATGAACCTATTGACTGAACGGAAACATTCTGAATGCTGTCAGGTGTTATTAAATAAGAATACCAGTCATTGTTGCCATTTGATAAAGAACCTGCTTTTCTGAATAATACCCACCAGTCTCTTCCATTGCCATGTTTAACAGCATTCAGGCAATCCACCTGCTGAAAACTTTGCAATTGAATATTTTTAACTGTAACTGCACCCAATCCATTATTTAGCCGCATATCAATAATACTATAGCACAAACCAAAAGTGGTAGTACTTCCAATAGAAAATAAATAATAGGTGCTGTCATTGGCAGGATTAGGCACTATTACCAATTCCTGATACCATCCTTTGCCAAATATAGAATCACCATTAGCCATTATTGAATTTGTGGAGTTAAAAACAATGGTTGAAAATGCGGGATTTGAACCTGAATAAGGCATTGTTGCTGCATAAAAAAGTAAATTCCCGTTATTGTCTGAAATGCTGACACAGCTTCCTCTACTATCCATACCGGATTGAAAAGTTACAGGTACTCCCGAACCAAAATCTATTCCCGCACTATCACCAAAGCACCAAACAGAATTCTTGTTTTGTGAAAAGCAAAAAAAATGGCAGCAACAGAGTGTTGCTGCCATTAGTAAACATTTTAAATTATTTAATAACCACAAACCGCTTTTTAAAGTATTCGCCTGTTTCATTCTTTATTCTAATATTATACACTCCGTCAGAAAGCGAAGATACATCTATTACACCACTGCTGCTATTATTTTGCTTTTTCAATAATAACCTGCCGTAAAGGTCATAAACCTGCATTTCGTTTTTGCCTTCAGGCATTCCGCTAGCATACAATGTACTGTTGGCGGGGTTGGGATATAACCTCACTCCCTCCCGATAGCTATCGGGATTCTCCAAAGGAGAGGGAGCAATACCTGTGATTGTATCACACACACTTCCCGCTAACGCTCCCAAATCATAATCGGGATTATTGGGCAAGCTGTAATATGTACGTTTGCCGCCTAAGTAGAAACTGAACGGTTGATAATTACATGCTGCGCCAATATTATCAGGCTCGTTAATTACACTCAGGTTCATGTTTATGTAATTATACATGCTATCTGCATAAGGATAACTGTTTACACCCGGGCTTTTATAAGCACGGCTGTAATAAATTTTTCCATCAGGAGCTAAACGTACTGCTCCGGGTTCAATTGGAAATAAATAATCATCAAGTGTATCGCAGCTTGCAGGAATATCTGATGCAGTAAGATCAAACTGTAATAAATAGCAATTAAGCAACAATGGATAGCGATTGGTAGCAATATAAAAAACACTGTCATTGGAGAATAAGCCCCTCCCAAAAAACTCTGTTGTAAGGGGGTGAGGTTATTGCAGGATAAATGACAGGAGGATTGCTGATGACACCGCTGCAACGGTCAAAATCAAATTCGCACATATAGCCATAAAGATTAATATTCATAATCTTAGTATAAGAGTTATTGAATATAATTTTTTGGAAATCCATGTCCATGGCATCATTAAAATCATAAAACACGGGATTAGAAATGCCATTAGACGTAACTAAAAAAACAGCAAAGCGATTTAATGTAGTAAGGTTAGCATCCGAAAATTTAGTAACTAACCACCAGTCCCTGCCATTGCCATGCTTAACAGCCTGCAAACAATCGGCTATACGGTGATTAGTAATCTGCTGCCCTTTGATAATAACCTCACCTAAACCGGGTGTTCCCCATACGGTATTCATATCAATAATGGCATAAAAAATACCGTCAATAAATCCACGAACATTAGTATAAAATACATAATATTTATTTTGTCCGTCAGGGAAAGGTACTATCTGTATGTCATTATATCCCCCCCATGGGGTAGGAGTTAGTCATGGTATCATTTAAAGCATTCCATACTATTGTTCGGGCTGTATACATCCATGTATTACTATAAAATAAAAGATTACCGTTGTTGTCTGCTATGCTAACACAAGAACCTCTGCCTTCAACAGATGAAGTAAAAGGCACAGGGTTATTTATGTTACTAAAATTAATCCCTGCGCTGTCGCCAAAGCACCAGATGCTGTTTCGGTTCTGCGCTTTTGATTCATCGGTTACTAATAACACAGAAGCTAAAAACACAAAATGAACTTGAGTTTCATATAGCAAATATAATCAAAAAGGGGCTGCTACAGCAACCCCTTTTTGAAAAATACTAACGAATAATAACTAATTTATTAATCATTTTAAGATTAATGCTGTCGTATAACCTGCACGAGTAAACACCCGGCTTTAATCCGGATAAATTAAATTCGGCAGAACGGGCATTGGGATTAAGCGGATAAGATGCTGCAAGGCTGCCGTAACTGTTGTAAATATCCAGTTTAGCACTTGCTCCAAATGCGGAACTCATTTCAAAAATAACCCTGCCTTTGGTGGGACTTGGATACAGTTTCCCATCCTGCTGATCTATGAATTTATTCTCTGGCGGTGATGCGGTGTTAGCCATGCGGCTTTCTTCTTCGCCAGGCAGTATGTCTATTATATCTAAATTAAGCATTGCCCGTGCAAAATAAACGCCCTCACCACCATAAAGCGGATGCTGAACAGCTACTTTGTTCAGGTTTTCAAACGTAGCGGAATCAAGCGTAAGCGTGTCGAAAATGTATTTTAAATAGCAGTCAAGCACAAACTTTTTGTCAAGATCCTGTTCTAACGAAGAGGTGATTCCGGTAAGGATTCCGGAAGCCGAAGAATAATTTTGTGACGCTATGGAATCCTGAACCGTTGCAAAGTTTCCGGCATTGCCGGAGTTGCCTGCATTGTATCGGTCAATATAAACCGAATCGGAAGGCACGTGCAGGTGAAGCCATGAGGTATCGCTCCGCATCAGTTTATAAAATACCTCTTCCATGAGGTATTTTATTTCGGACGAATCGGTATGGGCAATAACAGAATCATAAACAAGAGAACCAAATGCCTCGTCGCGCAAGCCCTCATCGGTGGTAAATGCTGGCGTGCAGCTTCCGGTTTCATTATCGGCAGATAATGTGGTAAAATAGCCTGTGAAATTACCGGGTCATAATCAAAAGAGACTGAAGGTTTATACATCCAGTTAAATATATTAGGAGCTAATAAAACTCCTGCCGCTTTATCGCTAACGGGGCTTACCCAGTGGTTTTTCCAGCCTTCGCTCAGGGTTGGGTCATAAGTTCCCATAGTTTCCACTTTCAGACCCTGATCAGTTAGCTGATTGGAAGAATTGTTGTTACTGAAATACGTGGAGTTAAAACATGATTCAAACTTGTTGCAATACAAATTGGTTTGGCTGCAATTACCAAACACCATAATGCCCGACTCCATGTTTTCAATGGCATTGCCTGTAATGCCGCAATGCACGCTGTTGCTCAGGCGCAAGCCCTGCATAAACTCACTGCCCGCACCGGAGGAGTGTTTCAGTCCAGTGCACGGTATTGTTTTCAACCGTACCGTAAGCCATGTTTTCAAGCCATAAGCCTACATGGTTTGCCGTTAATCCGACAGGTATGGCAAACAGCACCGTGTTATCTTTTACATCAGCATAAGGCGCATAACCCACCGGGCTTATGGTGTAACCCACATTGCTCACCTGTATGCCGTTTTGCGCATTTTCTATGTGGTTGTTTTCTATTGTGAGCTTTACCTGCCGCGTAATAAAATTACTTACTTCAATGCCCATAGCTCCGTAATGCGCGGCATCATAGCCTGCACCCAGGTTCAAATCATTATCTTTTATTACAGTGGAGTTATTCATCCACACATTTGACAAGGAAATGCCTTTGTTGTACTTGTCTATTGTATTGTCTTCTATATTTACGGTGTTGCCGCTTCCGCCAATGGAGCTTAATGCAATGCCGGTATAACATTCGGCAAATGCATTGTTCCTGATGTCGGCATTCAACTGCATATAACCGGAAACACCTATTTCGCATTGGTTAAAAGTATTGCTCTGCCCGGTTGATGCACCTCCCACGTTTAAGGTTTTGTAACCGGCTTTAACACCTCTTGCATTAATGGCTGCATTAGGAATTGAAATGGGGGGAACAGGAGGAACAATAGCCCTGTTTTGGTAATTATTACCGCCAATGTTGTTAAAGATATTATTATACACATTCAGATTGGAAGCCTCGGCATATATGCCGTTAAGGGCATTATGAAAGGTATTAACAGCCTGTGAAGCATCGCCAACCGTAACGGCAGATACGTTATTCAAATAAATATGATGCAGAGGATCATCGCCTGCATGAGGCGCTTTATTAATTTGCCCGCCAGTGTTTTCAAAAGTGTTTCCGTAAATATCGCTTGCGCTGTAACTGCCGTTTTCAAGCCATATAGCCGTGTAATTATGGTCAAACACGCAGCCTGTAACATCCACAGCATTGCCCGAAACGGATTTAACGGCAGCAAGGGCATCATTAACGGTTGAGCTGGTAAGCGTTACGGTACCTCCTGTGTTGTTAATGCCATTCCACATATCGCCACAAGCTGAAATATGGCAGTTGTCACAACTGAATGTGCCGCCTGACTGCACATCAATTTCGCCACCTGCTTCAACGTTTATGATACATCCGGTGAGAGAAAGGTTGCTATTAACAATGTATGTGCCTTGTATATTCACAAAATCGTTATTTGAAATGGAAACTGTAGTGCTGCTTGTGTTATCAGGAATATCCTTATCATAACCACATGCCGAGGCGGCAGTAAATCCTGCATTGTTGTCAACATCCAATAAAATTCTGTCTATTTCCAAATCATCGCTCATGGGCAGCAGCGTGAGCACATATTGCTGGTCATCGGTAAGGCTGCTTAATGTCATAGCCGAGCCTGTACAATCATCCAGCTTATACCACTCCCATGAACCGGAACTTACGCACGATACTTTATTATCTTGTGTGAAATTGCTGTTGCCTACTGATGTGGTTGTAATTGTAAAGCCTGTTCTTGTCCCTGATCTGCTGCGTGCCCGCACCCATATATCATAATCATTGTTTACCCCGTCAGCCCTTGGTGTAAAGTTATATTGCACGCCTGTATTGTCAGGTGTTGCGGAAAAGGTTATGTAACTGGTGTAATTGGTAAAGTCGCCATTGGTAATAGAAGAATTAGAAGTCGCATCAACGGTTTTAATAACCACATTGACATTTTTATTATCAAACACTTCCGCTTCAAAATCAAAGTCCTTGCTCCATCGTTCAGGATGTTTATACTCATGCCATTTGTCAAGTTGATAAAATACAGGATCACCAGGATTGGTATTGTCAAAAATGTAGGTGGAGCCTTGCCGCCTGAAATTAATTTTGGCGGATGTGGTTGAAGAAAACGGCAAATCATTAATCACAATGTCTCTATCATCAGGCACATTTCCTGAAATATTGCTAAGCGGCTGAAGCGATCCGGTAATCAGTATTTTGTCCTCATTATTTATTTTACGAATCATAATAAGATCGTTCGGAAGGCTTCCTGCAAACCGGTACCCATATCCAAATGAAGCATCAGTAACTTCTAAAAGTACATTTCCTTTAGATAATGTTCCGTTAGTAAAATAATCTTCCGCATGGCTGAATACAGCCTGAGCGTAACTTGGTATTACTGCCTGCCAAACATATCCTGACGGATTGGCAAACCAAAAAGCATTCAGATTAAAATAACCGGTGTTATAAAAGTCAACACCCATTATACCGGCTGCTTTAACCAATGACAGCCATTGTGCAGGTCGTATATTAAATTCTTCCTGCTGCTCCCATCCGGCAGCAACAAAAGGCGCATAGCGATAGTCGCTAAAATTGTCTATCTCATTTGTCCTGCATTTGTTTACCCAGTCAATTCCGTGGTCAGCACTAACGGTAGTTAACCAGTTGGCAGCTCTGCGCGGATAAAAATCAGGGGTAGATAAATATTGAGAAGAACCGCCATACATTACCTGCGATTGCGTTTCTCTCATGTTTGTGTATTCAAATCTGTAGTTTTTATTATACTTATCAAAACCATCAACGGCATAATTCAAATAAACAGCATCAGCTAATTGTGGAAAATTAGTTCCTCCAAAAAACTGATCACGGTAATCGTTGTCAAGAGTTTTCTTAAATTCTCCAAGATAAGACTTCCAATCATCAGGTGTTGCACAAGTACTGCATCCCTGAGATAAGGTATAATCTCCATTAATAGTATTAGCCACTGCCGGAATTCCACTGGAATTATAACTGAATTGAGGAGTATATTCATTATTTTCAATAACGTAACTTACGTTTTTTGTTAAACTACCGAATATGCTGGAAAATATAACATTTTGATCAAATCCATCAGGTAAAAAATTACTAAGATAAGTTGGATCATTTAGGGGTTTAAGTATCTTAGGAGAAGAAACAATATTTCCATCAGAATCTAAGAATTGATTTGGAGACAGAGTAGGAGGAGTTGGATTCCAATCATAGCTCATTAAATAATAATCTTCATCCGGCACGAAGTCCTGCTTTTTTACCTTAGAGTTGGGTAAATGATTTCTATTAGTAGTAATTGCAAATTTTACAGGGCTGTCTGCCGGGTAACTATTTGCAGCATTTATCCATGCTTGTGTAAAAGTATTTGGATAAGTTGAAGAATTTTCACAAACCACAAAGGAGTAATTCCAGTTTTCAGAAAGTTCTTTTTGAATATCTGTACTGTAGGTAGGTGCGTTAGCAGATATTGAATAAGAACCTCCGCTTCGGGGGTATCCACTATATCCTAAATAATTAACCCCCATAAAATTAACATTTTGCCTGAATGAATGCCCGGGAAA
The DNA here is from genome assembly GCA_016699635.1 of Bacteroidota bacterium. Lineage (GTDB taxonomy): Bacteria > Bacteroidota > Bacteroidia > AKYH767-A > OLB10 > OLB10. Next base: position 255,711 of record CP064983.1, read on the forward strand.
ATACCGTGGCAGAGGATATGATTTTAATTGATCTAACGGAAGAGCTACTCCTGTAAATTGCGCATCATAAGAGTTTTGTAAAAAATCGTCCAATTCAACGAACCAATTGGGATCAGATGAATTACAACTACATGTTGAGTTTATGTAATCAATTAAATCACCATCTGATAATGGAGCTGTGTTTATAGTATAATTTTCCGGAAAATCATTCGGATTCATTGCACCTGTGAGAGGTGTGGTGGGTATGGAAGTTATTAAACTAAGGTCGCAATTTGTATTATCATAACAATAGTTAGCAACAGGCTCTAAATTGGTTAGAAGAGGAAAACACGTTTTATAATTATTATAAAGCTGTTCAGGGCAAACATCATCATCATAAATAGCAATGTTATCCATTTTACCTAAAAAACAGTCTATTCCTGCATCCAAAAGCCGGAACTCTGGTTGTAAAATACTCAATGAATTATTTAGGTCAGCATCATCCAAATAAAATCATTTAATTCGCCATCAACCCAAATTTCTAATCTTCCCGGTGCAGTTGAAGGTGGATTTTCATTATTATGAGTATTTATTTTAAAAACGAAATGGTGCCATCCTTGGTCATTATAATAATCTATGCTTTTCCTGTCAACACCATCTAATGGAATCTGTAATCTCTTTTCAATTTGAATGGGATTATTAGGATCGCTGATATTATCAATAACTTTAGCATTTAGGTAAAGATATGGATAGCCAATACCCCCATAAAAAGCATTATCGCCTGAATTATCTTTAAAATTAAAAAAACGTAACCCTCTTTGATTTACAAAATTTGCATCAAGTTTAACCAGCATTTCAACACATATCACCCCCTTTGTTAAATCAACATGGTTTGAGCAAGTTAAAGAAGATGCAGCAGAGGATTCATTTTTTAAATAGTTTTGGGTTGTTCCAGAAAGTGTTCCAATATTGGCACTGGTAATACTAGGAAGAGCGAAACTGCTGGATGTTGATGCGATTGATGGGGTTAATGGATCTGAAGATTGATTATAATCATAACCGCTACCACTTACAACATCAAACGTAAAGTATTCTTTTGGAAAAATAATTTGTGGAGTTGAAGCACAAAGCATAGGATTAGTAGAAGAGATAGCCAATGCAAATTCTGAATATGATGTAACAGTGCCTGATGATGTAACTTTTCCCGAATTATTATTTCCATAAATTACTTTACCAAGATTCAGCCATTTAGTTCCATTCCACCCTGAAATATATGTTTTCGCAGTGTCATGCACCGCATAACTACCTCCCCAATAAAGACTGACATACACATTTGATGATCCATTGGTTCTGTTCAGTTTCCAGTATCGGTTTCTTGTAACATATCCCAATGTAGTATCTATGTTTGATGTATTAACACTTATGGAATCATAAAAAAATTCTGCTTTATAAGCATCAGTCGTATTTGAAGGTGCGCTTATTTCCACAGCTCTGTAACTGTTTCCTTTTCCTGTCGGAAACACAAATGCGCTGTTGCCTATTTTCTTAACAGGTCCGTCAATAAAGCTGCTGTCGCTTGCTCCACTCACTGTGCCACCGTTGTTTATCGTAAGCAAATTGCTGCTTGTGGTGGTGAGCGTTCCTTTTGTAAACGTTACCGTTCCGCTTACTACCAATGCCGTTGACAATGCTGCACTGCCACCGCTCTTGTTCAGCATCAGATTTTTTACAAGCGTATTACTGTGAAAGCTCAACGCCTGTGTTCCGCTGCCGGCAAGACACAGTGTGCCTGTGCCTTCATTAAAGGTGGTGTTGTTTGCTGTGGTTATGTTTCCGTAAAAGGAGCTTACCTCACCACCATAGCACACCCTTAGCTCGCGCGAGCCGTTAAAGGTGGCATCGGCATAGTAGGTGTTGGCAGTGTCGGCATCAATGCGAAGGTTGCCTGCCGTAGCGTTGTTGGTAAAAGTGGCATTGCCATAAAATGTATTGCCGCCATACCAACTGCTGCTGCCGCTACCTGTGGCGGTAAATGATGCCGTGCCGCTAAACGTACAGTTCTTAAATAACAGCACATTGGAAGTAATGCTGAAATTACCTCCAAACGTTGCTCCTGTTATGCTTGGCAATGCTGTTCCGGTAAAGGTGAGGCTTATAGCAGTGTTGCCATCCTGATAAAAATTAGTAGCATTAAAATCGCCTGCCGAAAAACCTCCGCTTCCAATGCTGATGGTATGCCCTGCTGTGAGCGTATCATTACCTAACATAATTCCTCCCGCTCCGGTGTTTATTAAAACTATATCACCATTAAATACATTAATGCCCGCACCTGTAAAAGTGATTTCTTTTGTTCCTTTGTTATGTATGGTTACTTTACCGTTAAAGCGGTGTCCGGTGTTGTTGTTCATCACCCAAATTCCCGACCCTGTGTAATTATGATACAGGTAAACACTGTCGTTAAACACTGCTCCACCGCTTCCCGTACCGGGTACATTGGAAATGGTTTCAAAATAACAGTAATTGTTAAACGTGCATCCGTTCAGGTTAATACGGTCAACTACTGCATCAATGGGAGCATTAAAAGTGGTGCTGTTAAATGTAATTTCTGTTCCGCGCAGTTGCAACAAGCCATTGCTTATGGTGCCACCGCTAAAAGTGCTTGTACCGGAGTTAAGCAACAAGGTATCGCCATTCAAATTAAGCGTTCCGCTGTGTATATAAATTCCGTTTAAGGTTAGGTTGCCTGTAAGTTGCGGATTGTATGTAGCACTGTAAATGTGTACAAAATCGCCTGTTGTAGGTGTTCCTGATGGCGACCAGTTAGACGTAGTGTTCCATGCAGTGCTTGTGTTTCCTGTCCATGTATAAGTGGTTGCCAGTGCAGGAAATGTATTTATAAACACAATATAGATGAGGAGTGAATATATTCTTTTCATGGTATTTGATTTTTAAATGTTAAACATTAAACATAATTTGATTTTATAATACAATCAGTTTGAAACAAAGGTGTAATTATTGCTCCATGTTGCACCATTTTTTACTCTTACGTTTCCGTAGTAAGAAGACTGTTCGGGAAAATTGCCCATGTCAATGGCAATGATGTTTCCGTTGCGAGTGTAACTGTAACCCTGCGGCAGGCTGCCGGGTGTATCATAAGTAAACACTGCATTTACCATGTCGGCAGATGTCCAGTCGGTGCCGAGTTTGATTTCAATTTGATTCACACTGTTGGTGTCGGCCAGTTCAATGTAATACACTCCGTGTACAGTACCTGCAACAGCAGTAGCCTTCATGCTTACGTAAGCATCAGATGGTTGGGCTATGCTGCTTGTTGAAAACAACAGTAGCGCAGCAAGCAAGTTCCCGCATACTGTGCCGCTTTTTAATTTGGTTGGTTGCATGATAGTTGGGATTTTAGTTTGGTAGTAATGTTATTTTTAAAGATTTGTAAAATTAATGAGTTTTCCTTTTCATATCCAAATTAATTTATCATCAAGGTTTAAGGGTGTTAATTTTTTTAAGTTTGCACATAAGTTTAGAATCCTTCTTTAATTTGAAAATCCTTCAACTGTGTTTGCGTATTCCGTTGCCGCCTTATGATGGCGCGACCATTGCCATGTACAACCTTGCCGAATCACTCACGGCATCGGGCGCAGAGGTAACAATGCTTTCGTTCAACACCAAAAAACATTTTACGGACATAAATTCCATTGATGCCGCATTGCTTGAAAAATATAAATTGGAAACAGTTTTTCTTGATGCCTCTGTAAACGCATGGGATGCTTTTGCCAATCTGTTCAAACCAAACGAGTCATATAACATTGTCCGTTTTGACTCGGAAGCGTTTCACCAAAAGCTGAAAGAACTGCTGCAATCGGAAACATTTGATTTCATATTGTTTGAAGGATTATTTCTTAGCCCTTACCTACAAACAGTGCGTACATTCAGCAAAGCCAAGTGCATATTGCGGGCACATAATGTGGAATGGCTTATCTGGAAAAGACTTGCTAAAGCAACAAAAAATCCATTAAAAAAAACTTATCTTTATTTTTTATCCGACAGACTCAAACATTATGAAAATATTGCCATAAATAAATTTGACGCAATCATTGCTATATCGCAGCCAGATAAAAATCTTTTTCTGAAAGATGGCTGTAATATTCCTATTGAAGTGGCGCCAACAGGAATGAATACTGCCAAATACAAGAACATAGAACAGATGGATGCTGATAGTCTTTCATTATTTCATCTTGGATCAATGGACTGGCTCCCTAATATTGAAGCCGTTGACTGGTTATTGAAAGATATCTGGCCATTGATAAACCAACAATCAAAAAAGATTAAGCTACACTTAGCCGGAAAGAATATGTCGCCAAAATATTTCAATCTGAAATCAGAAAACCTGATTATTGAAGGTGAAATCAAAGACTCGAAAAAGTTTATGCAGGATAAACAGATTATGGTTGTTCCGCTATTGAGTGGTGGTGGCATTAGGATTAAAATATTAGAAGGACTTGCAGCAGGAAAAGTAATTGTAACAACAAGCATAGGTGCAGAAGGAATTAATTACACAGACAAAAAAAATATTCTTATTGCTGATACGCCTCAACAGTTTGCTGACACTATTTTAGCCTTGCTGAACAATCCGGAAAAATTAAACAGTATTGCAAAGGAGGCACAATTGCTGGCAAGAAGCCAATACAACAACAATATAATTGGTGAGCAATTGGTCAGGTTTTATCAAACCATCCGATAATATTTTTGCGCTCTCTTCTACTCCACTTCAATTTCTACAATTTTAATCTGATGTTTGTGATTGTTTTGAATTACCTCTCTGTTTTGTATGGTAGTGTTGGTAAATTCATGTCTAATCAACTCAAAAAAGCCGGAAGCAAATTTTCTATTTGGCTCAGTGAAAACAATTCTGCCTCCTGATTTAACCAATCGTTTAAATGCATTTACAATGGCAGGAAACATTCTGCTTTCGTAAGCAACATCGGCAGCTAAGAGCAAATCACATTTTTCAATATCATCTGGTATTTTGCGCCAATCCAATAAAATTGTTGTCGGTTCGGATTTTACATTGAGTCTCCAGTTGGCAGATGCAAATTGCAATGGAGCGTCAACATAATCACTCATCATCACGCTGTAACCCATTTTGCCGCAAACCAATGAAGGCAGTGCCAGACCACAGCCAATTTCATGAATTAGAATATCATTATTTAGTTTCCGAGTACACAAATACTCAGCAAGTGCAATTGCCGAAGGCCACAATTCTGCCCAATAAGGAATGCGTTCATCAATAACATTGTCATCATCATTCTTAAGGCTGCTTAACTTACTATACAATGCATCTATGTTGGTGATTCTATAAAAGCTATTTCCTGCTCTGTAATCTTGATTGAATCAATTACAGAAGTAACCGGAATACCAAACTGAAAAACTCCAGGCGATGTCATACTGCAAAATTAAACATCAACAACAAACAACTGTTATCTTAGCACCATGCAAATAGCGTTTTCTTTTATTCTGAATGAAATCAACAGCAATTATCAATTGTATGTTGTACATGCAAATTATCCAGCAGAAAAAGAAAACAGGAAAACTTTTCAAAAAGAGCTTAACATCAACTTGCTTAGGCAAGTAACAAAAAACAATACCCTTCAATTACACTATCAGGAAACAGGTAAACCATACATTGATGGTAACAATGCAATCTCCTTTTCACACTCCGGAAATTATACTGCATTAATGATTACACAATCAAAAAGTGCCGGTATTGACATAGAAATGACAGATAGAAATATTGAAGCCGGAATTGACTATTTTCTAAATACTAATGAAATTGCTTTTCTTTCTCAACAGAAAAAAAATCTACATGCACTGACATGTTGGTGCATTAAAGAAGCTGCGATTAAATACTTCAATGTATCAGGAATAGACTTTAAAAACTGCATACACATTCAACCTTTTGAATTGTTAAATTTAGGTATGCCTACTGTGCTGATACAACACAGTCAAGAGGAAATGATTAAAATTTGTTACAGAAGAGAAAAAGATTTTCTACTGGCATACACAGTAGATTAAATTAGTCTTTAGCAATTTCAACATTTACTTTACGGCCTTTAATTTTATTGCCGTTAACGTTGGAAAGTACATCATTCAGAAACTCGCCATTGACTTCAACGAAAGAAAACTTATCATAAATATCAATAACACCAATATTGCTGCTGCTCATATTACTTAAACCGGAAACTGCTCCAACAATATCACCTTTGCTCACTTTATCTTTTTTGCCAACGCTTAAAAATAAACGAATCATATCGGCTTCGCCACTGTGTTTACCGCGTTTGCCTTTGCCACCACCGCTATCACGATTACCTCTGCCGGATCTTTCCTCTCTGCCAAATCGTTCTTCTCTACTCGATGATTTACTGTTTGACTTATTTTGACTTTGTTGCAACATAGGTGCAAAATGCATTTTAAGCAATGCCGCTGCAAGTTGATGTAATGTTAATCCTTCCTGCTTGAAAGTTGCAAACATGTTGTCATATTGTTCCATATCGCCTTCCTCAATAAGAACTTTCAATCTTGCTGCCAATTTAATTTTAGCCAACTCTATACGCTCTTTTCCTGATGGTAGCTGATGTCTTTCAATCCTCACTTTTGAATAATCTTCAATCTCACGGATTTTAGCCATATCATTTCGCCCGGAAACAAAACTGAAAGCTTTACCCGAACGACCGGCACGGCCTGTTCTGCCGATACGATGCACATAATTTTCTTCATCGAGTGGAAGATCGAAATTAAATACAGCATCAACATTCTCAACATCTATGCCTCGTGCAGCTACATCTGTTGCCACAAGCATATTCACATCACCTTTTTTGAAGCGTGCCAACACATTATTCCTTTGATTTTGTCGCAAGTCGCCATGAATAGCCTCTGCCTTATAGCCCAATTGCTGAAACTGCTCGGTTACCTCATCAGTTTTACGTTTGGTATTACAGAATACAAGCATCAGTTTTAAATTGTGTAACTCTACTAATTGTGTGATTACATCAGCTTTCTGTGACGATGGAATATCGTAATAAATCTGTTCAATAGATGATACAGTTAGTTCCTGCTTGGTGACCTTAACTAATTTAGGATTGGTTTGAAAACGTTTGGTGATTTCAAGAATAGGTTTTGGCATAGTTGCAGAAAACAACACCGTCTGTCTTTCGTCAGGGGCATGTTGCAAAATTGCTTCCATATCTTCTCTGAAACCCATATTCAACATTTCATCAGCCTCATCAAGAACTACCATCTGAATTTTAGAAAGGTTTATAGTTCTTCTGTCCAAATGATCCATAATTCTGCCCGGTGTACCAACAATTACATGTACAGGGCGTTTTAATGCATTTATCTGCTTTTGAATTTGCTCGCCACCATAAACGGCAAGCACAGCAATACCTTTTTTATACTTGGCTAATTTTTTAATTTCTTGTGCAACCTGTACGGCTAACTCGCGTGTTGGGCACATGACCAATGCAGAGGTAGCCTTAACTTTAGGGTCGAGCATTTCGAGTAAAGGAATACCAAAAGCTGCTGTTTTTCCGGTACCTGTTTGCGCCTGCCCTATTACGTCCTGACCCTGCATCAATACAGGTATGGCTTGTGCTTGTATGGGCGAAGCCTCAGTGAAACCCATTTCGTCAATAGCCTGGAGCATTTCATGACTTAACGAAAGCTCATGGAAAGAAGTTTTGTTCATTTGAAGATGGAAGAACCGGAATTATCAGTGTTTTTCAAAAAATTATCCGGTTGATTATAATGTTAATTATGGGTGCAAAGATAGTATATTAATCTGATTTAAAACATCCTGCACATTAATTGTCTTAAAACTAATCACATTACCTCTGAAAAAACATGTACTTAAAATATATCCGCCTAAAGATGCAGTGCTTAACTCATAGTCATCCGGAATGACAATTTCAGGTAAATTGGCTATACCCTGACCTGTGGCTTTTCCAATGGCTTCCTTCTGAGTCCAGATTTTAAAAAAGATATCATTGTCTGACCGGGAAATTAGCTTTTGCTCATCCGAAGTAAAATAATGCTGAATCACATTTCCATATTTATCTGCCGGTTGAATTTTTTCTATATCTACACCCAACGGGCTATTTTTCTGAAATGCCAGTGCTATCATTTTTTCTGAATGACTCAAACTAAAATGTAGCGGCATATTATGTTTTTTATGGTTAATAAATGGTTTCCCATTGCTGTGTGTACTAATCTCTACTTGTTCTTTTGTATTGAGCAATGCAGCAAGTAAAACTCTTTTCAATCCATGTGCAATGCAATAGGTCTGTCTGTCTTTTTCAAACTTAAATTTAAGAAGTCTTTCTGTTTCATCATTGCTTAAAAGTTTTTTCAATTCACTTTCTACTGCTATAAACGAGTCTGAACAGAAAATAAAAACCAAGCAATCATTGTCCTGAATTAATAATTCATTGCAAAAAACCTGTTCCGGAGTTAACTGCAAATCCATCTCAGCGGTTATTTAATTTGGTTTAAGGCCTGATTTAAATACTGCGCTAACTGCGTATAATATTCTTTATGGGTAATGATTGTATCGTTATCGCTTCCGGTAATCTGATGCATTTCTATCTCGCCACTTATAAGTCGTTTCCATCCCAATGTCTCGTCATAATGTTTGGCAACTTCTTCACCAGTTTTGATTAAAACTACTTTTTCAGAATATTCACCTTCGGGCTGATAATTGAGCAAGGCTACTGAATTTACCCAACGTATGTCAGGCTTAGTATTTACTTTAACTTCAGAGGCTGTAGTGCTGCCGTAATCAAAAACCTTAGTCAGTTTGCTTAAAACTTTCTTTCCTGCATTCTTTGTTTTCTCAAGTGCAAATTCAAGTTTATCTTCCAAAGTCATGCCTTTAAATTCATCCCATGTTTCGCGGATTTTATATTGCATTGGATTGGATGGTGGCGCATAATTGTTAATCATAAACACAAGTTCGGCAGTTTCACCTTTTGCTTTTAGCTGACGAGCCATTTCAAATGCAGTTGTTCCACCAAAACATAATCCGGCAATTCGGTATGGACCTACAGGTTGAATCTTTTTAATCTCATCAATATAGAAAGAAGCCATTGCCTCAACAGAATAATGATAGTCATATTTTTCATCAAGTCCGCGGGGTTGAATAGCATAAATAGGTTGGTCCTTATCCAAATGTTTTAATAAGACTCTCCATCGCTGAATGTTTCCATTGTGCATGTGAACAAAGAACAACGGTCTTTCTTTTCCATTAGGCTGCAATGGAACCACTATTGGCCAGTCAATGTTCAACTCTTCTGCATTCATCACCTTAGTTAATTGCGAAATGGTTGAAGCACGGAATAATGTTGGATAATCCAATTTAACTCCTGTCTTCTGCTCTATGGCTCCCATCATTCTAATTCCAAGAAGCGAGTGTCCTCCCAACTCGAAAAAATTATCGTGAATACCAATTTTATCAATTCCCAGCACTTCACTCCAAATACCTACAAGCAAACTTTCTAAAGGGTTGTGAGGTTCTTCAAAGTTTGCACTTTCTGCTTTAACTTCCACTTCGGGAACAGGCAAAGCTCTTCTGTCAATTTTTCCGTTAGGTGTCAACGGAATATATTCAAGAATCATAAATACCGAAGGTATCATGTATTCGGGAAGTTCTGTTCTCAGATATTCCCGTAGTTCATTGACATCAATCTGCTTTCCTGCATTAGTAGAAAGGTATGCAACTAAAATTTTATTTCCTGGTTGATCTTCACGTGCCATTACTACAAGTTCCTTTATCTCTTTTCGCAATCGCAACATTGATTCTATTTCACCAAGTTCAATTCTAAATCCGCGAATTTTTACCTGATTATCTATTCGGCCTAAAAATTCAATGTTTCCATCAGACATAAACTTCCCAAGGTCACCGGTTCTATACATCCTTTGTCCAGGAACAAAAGGATTAGCCACAAAACGCTCTTCAGTCATTTCAGGTTTATAGAGATAACCGCGAGCAAGACCATCACCGGCCATATAAAGTTCTCCTGCAATACCAACAGGAACAGGTCGTCTGTTTTTATCTAAAATATAAACCTGCGAATTTGAAATTGCCTTTCCTATTGTATATGGGCCATCAGCTTTACGCAATGTAAATGTACTGTAGGTAGTATCTTCAGAAGGGCCATATAAATCATAAACTTTCTGTACTGTCGTTTGCGAATATATTTTCTGAACTAGTTCAACCGGCAAAGGCTCGCCTGCAAGATTTATTGTTTTAATGCCTGAAGGAACTCCGTCTTTAAGTTTGAGTAGTTCTGCAATTGCAGAAGGCACTGTGTTAACCAATGTAACACCTGCATTTTCAGGTAAGGCATTTAAAGCCATGGCATCTTTCACTAAAACAATGCGTCCACCGTTGCTTAATGTAAAAAATATTTCGAAAATGGATAAGTCAAAGCAGATAGATGTAGAAGCAAGCACACCTGCAAGTTCCTCTGAAGAATAAACTGTCTGTGCCCAATCAATTAAGGCAACTGCATTGCGGTGTTCGATAGCTACACCTTTAGGTTTTCCTGTTGATCCGGATGTGTAGATTATATATGCTAACTGATCAGAAGTAATTTCAACATCAGGATTTGCTATTTTCTCTTTAGAAATTTCAGTTACTTCCTTATCTAAGCACACCAACTTTGTTCCTGTTTCACCTAACTGATCTATGTATTTTGACGATGAAATCAAGAGAGGTGCTTTTGCATCGCTCATGATATAGGCAATTCTATCTGCAGGATAATTTGGATCTAAAGGCACGTAGGCACCACCGGCTTTTAATACTGCAAGCATGGCAACAATTAAATCGTCTGTCCTGTCGTGACAAATTCCAACTAATGTTTCCTTTTTAACACCAGACTTTATTAAATAATGCGCTAACTGATTGGCTCGTTGATTAAGTTGTCTGTAAGTAATTGTTTGTCCATTAAACCAAATTGCATTTGTATCAGGATGTGCCGATGCTTGCTTTTCAATTAAGCTATGAATGCACTCATTGCTAAGTTTATTCTCTTTTACAACTGGCCATTCGATAAACAACTTTCTTTTTTCATCGTCAGTCAGCAGTGGTAAATTTTTTATCGGGCTATCGGCATATTCAACCAAACCATTAAGAAGCACTACAAACTCCTGCATTCTCAATTGCATCATCTCATCTTCAAAAAGGTCGGTATTGTAAGTACATTCAATAATGAGTTTGTCGCCCATACCGGTTGCATTTACAAACAATTCGAAGTTTTCAAACTTTCTGGCATTTGAAGTATATTCATAGTTCAATCCTTCAAAAGAAACTCCTTGAGTCATACCCAAGTCAACATTAAACACAGCAGGCACTAAAGGAATTCTTGACGGGTCGCGTTGCAGTGGAAGTTTTCCTAACAAACTTCCCATTGTAAATTCCTGATTATCGAAAGCATCAAACATCAAAGGTTTTCTGGCTTTCAAATATTCACCGAAAGTGATGTTCTCATCAACAAAACTTTTAATTGGTAAAAGATTAACACAATGACCAACCATAGCATACATTCCGGACGCTGACTGTCCTGCAGCAGGAAGCCCTAATACCAATGAAGGATTGGATGTTAAACGAAAAAGAAAAACTTCAAATGCAGCAAACAACGTATTCACATAACTGCTTCCATTTTTTGCACCAAGTTTTCTTAAATCACTAACCAAACCGGCATCAATAGTTATATCAAATCGCTTTGCATTGAAGGTACGTGCAGCAGGGCGAGCTTTGTTAACCGGAAGATCAACGGTAGGAACATCTGTGGAATATAAATTGAGCCAATAATCTTCTGTACGTTTATATTCCCCATTCAATTTCCTTTCTTCCTGACGCTTTACATAAGTGCTGAAGGGTACAACAGGTTCAAGATCAGGTTTCGTATTATTCACTAAAGCAGAATAAAATTTACTAATATCCTGCATGATGATACCAATACTCCATCCATCACAGACAATGTGATGTGCTGTGATGACCAATGCCGTTTCTGAATTTGAAATTTTAAAAATGGCAAATCTTATTACAGGTTCATTCAATAGATCGAAAGGTATGGACACTTCACGCTGCGAAAAATGAAGTATCCGTGCATCTTTATCTGACGGACTTAAGTCGGTTAAATCAATATATGGAATTTCAAGATTGACATGTTCATGTACCTGAAATGTTTCACCTGAAGTATTGAAAGTAGAGCGAAGTGACTGATGCCTTTGAACAACATTCTTGCAAGCTTCTGAAAGGTGCTTGTGATTACACAGTCCTTTCAGAAAAAGTGTAACACTTTCGTTATAGGCTAATGATGCAGAATCACCTCCTATTTGAACGGATGTCCAGATTTCACGTTGCTCTTCTGATGTGGTAAAAAAATTGTCCGGAATAACTTCTTCAAAAGGGTTAAAATCTACCGGGATAAATTGCGATGCCATCTTCCTTTGTCATTGGTGGTTTAATAAATACAATACGAAAATATTATAAAATAGTTTCCTTTAGCAATAAATTGTTAAGCGATATGAAAATAAGGGTGAATGTAGCCATTCACAACTATGAAAATCTGAAAAAAAGAACGTCAGCAATAAATCAGCATATTAAGGACAACTGTTTTTAATAGTCACCCAAAACCTCTCTGAAAGTATCAGTAAACATTCTGCTTTCTTTCCTGCTTATAAACAAAAGTGCGCTTTACATCTCTTGGCACACCTCCAGTATCGTACCATTTCTGCAATATATACCTGAAGTTTCTTTTCCCGTCCCGACTTAATAATCTCTGCACTCTCAATCCTTGCTTTCTTTTATAGCTTGCCACCATACGAAACTGCTGCATGTTGTAATCCAATGCTCCTACAGAAGTAGGAACAAGGATGCATAAAAAATAGGTCAAAGTACTATCGTTGTTTGTTATCAGGTTGCCATGCTCAAAAATGCTGTAGGCATAAACAATTTTTTCTGTTGAAGTATTAAAAGAATCACTCAGAAGATATTTAACTTCATTAGCCGAATGTGGAGCAATCCGTTTGATAAAATCCTCATTGCCTTCACTTTGATTTTTTTGAAATGTTTGTGCAACCAATATGGTTGGAAGCAGCAAAAAGCATAATAATGTTTTCATAATATTTTATTTTGAAAGGTAAACATAAAAAAAAATAGTCAATCTGAAATGCTATTGTTTTAATCTTTCAAAAATGGCTTAAGTGCACTTACCAAATCTTCTGTTTTAAGATTTAGTCCCGACATCTGAATTTTTGCCTGATTATAGAAAGGTGCCCTTTCAATCATCGTCTCCATAATGTACTCCATCAAATCTGCATCGTTCATGTGGCTAATCAAAGGTCGTTTAGATTTTGAAGGTGCAATGCGGTGATAAACTGTGCCGGGATGTATTTTCAGATAAACAGTAATGCCTTTTTCATTCATCCATTGCATATTATCAAAAAAGCATGGTGTGCCACCGCCCGTAGCAATAACTGCATTTTGTTTTTCAGATAATGCTCTTAAAGTTTCACTCTCAATTTTACGAAAATGCTGTTCTCCGCTTATCTTAAAAATTTCTGAAGTTGATTGTTTATTTGTTTTTTCAATGAGTTCATCCAGGTCAATGCTTTCAAAATTTAATCTTGCAGCTAATTTCTTTGCCTGAGATGATTTTCCGGCTCCCATAAATCCAATCAGAAATATCAACATTGCTGCTATTTCTTTATTGGGAAACGCATTTTGTAATCAACATCAACCTTGCCTATGGTAATGTCACGAAGTTTGCCTTTTATCAATTGCTTTTTAAAAGGTGATAATTTCTCAACAAATAATTTACCATCAACATGATCGTACTCATGTTGGATTACCCGTGCTGCCAATCCTTCAAAAACTGTTTCATGTGTTTTAAATTCTTCGTCCTGATAGCGAAGATGAATTATTTTTTTACGCATCACATCTTCTCTGATTCCGGGAATGCTCAAACAACATTCGTTAAACTTCCATTCATCACCTACCTCTTCAATTATTTGTGGATTAATGAATACTTTCTTGAAATTTTCCAGCTCCGGTTCATCTTCTGCAAATGGTTTGGTGTCAACAATAAATAGTCTGATGGAAATACCAACCTGCGGAGCAGCCAACCCAACACCGGATGCTGCATACATAGTCTCAAACATGTTTTCTATAAGTTGTGTAAGACCTTTATAATCTTTATCAATTGATGAGCCCACCTTTTTCAAAACCGGGTCGCCATAGGCAATAATTGGTAATATCATATTTTCAAAAAGTTCTTTTTATGTTCTAAGTACGATTGTAATAATATAACAGCGCTTGTCTTATCAATCAATGCTTTATTTTGTCTTTGTTGCTTTTTCAGTCCGGCTTCCAACAATGTTCGTTGTGCCATTACAGAGGTAAAACGTTCATCATATCTTATCACTTTCGCACTCGGACATTTATCAATAAGCTTTTTGATGAACAACAAAATATTTTTCTCAATTTCAGATGGTGTATTATCCATTTGCACGGGTTTACCAACAACAATTTCTTCTACTTCTTCAGAATTAAAATAATTACAAATAAATTCAACCGCTTTAGAGGAATGAACAGTAGTTAAAGCAGTAGCAATAATCTGCATTGGATCTGTAACTGCAAGACCTACTCTTTTATTTCCGTAATCAACTGCAAGTATGCGCGGCATATCTGAATTTAAAGATGCAAAAATAAAAAACAACGGGCAATGAATGCATTAAGGTGGTTATATTTGTAGCTGAAAAATAATATTTATGCCTGTAAGAGAAAAAACAGTCAATGCTATTTGGGAAAACAGAGCGTTACTTACCGATGAATCAAACAAGAAAGTTATCCGCTCAGTTATCGAAGACCTAGATAAAGGGAACATTCGGGTTGCAGAGCAAATGAATAATAGTTGGCGCGTAAATGAGTGGATAAAAAAAGCTGTCATCTTATATTTTCCGATTCAAAAAATGGAAGTACATCATGCAGGACCGATGGAGTTTTATGATAAAATAGATCTTAAAACAGGTTATGAAAACTTAGGTGTTCGTGTTGTGCCACATGCCATTGCTCGCTATGGAAGCTTTGTTGCAAAAGGTGTCATCATGATGCCATCGTTTGTGAATATTGGTGCTTATGTTGACAGCGGAACAATGGTTGACACCTGGGCTACTGTTGGCAGTTGTGCACAGATAGGAAAGAACGTACACCTTAGTGGAGGAGTTGGCATTGGAGGAGTTTTAGAGCCAGTTCAGGCATCACCGGTAATTATTGAAGACAATTGTTTTATAGGGTCGAGATGTATAGTTGTTGAAGGCGTTCGTATTGAACAGGAAGCGGTTTTGGGGGCTAATGTTGTATTGACTATGTCAACAAAAATAATTGATGTGTCAGGAAATACACCTGTTGAATATCGTGGTGTTGTGCCTGCACGTTCTGTGGTCATTCCCGGTTCAATTCCTAAAACTTTTGCAGCAGGAACATATCAGGTGCCTTGTGCACTTATTATAGGTAAAAGAAAGCAATCTACCGACAATAAAACATCACTCAACGATGCATTGCGCGAATATGATGTTGCAGTCTGAGACTAACAAGTATGCATAAAATATTAATTGTACAGACAGCATTTATTGGCGATGTAATTTTAGCTACAGGATTAATTGAATCTCTGCATCAGGCTTTTCCAGAATCAAAAATTGATTTTGTTTTAAGAAAAGGTAATGAGTCGTTATTGAAAAGCCACCCTTTTGTAAATAAATTATATGTCTGGGATAAAAAGAAAAACAAATTTTCTAATCTCATTAACCTCATCAGTCAAATCAGGAAAGAAAAATATGATTTGGTTGTTAACCTGCAACGATTTTTCAGCACAGGTCTGATAACTTTATTCGCTAAATCAAAAAACAAAAGAGGCTACAATAAAAATCCATTGTCCTTTTGTTACCACAAAAAATCAGAGCATATCATTGGTAAAAAGCATGAGACTTATCGTAACTTTTCATTGATTGATGACTTGAAAAATATTCAATATCAAAAACCAAATTTGTATTTCACAGAGGAGGAAAACCAAAAAGTGCAGTCATTAAAATCAAAACCATTTGTCTGCATGGCACCGGCTTCTGTTTGGTTTACCAAACAATTACCTGTAGCCAAGTGGGCAGAGTTAACTCTGACTATTCCTGAAAATATAAAAATATATTTTCTTGGCGCACCGGCTGATGTTGCACTTTGCAACGAAATAAGGTTGCTTTCTTCACATCCGAATATTGAAATATTATGCGGCAAACTAACACTTACAGAGTCGGCAGCACTTATGCAACATGCTGAAATGAACTATGTAAACGACTCTGCTCCACTCCATCTTGCATCGGCTGTTAATGCTCCTGTGACTGCATTTTTCTGCTCTACAGTTCCTGAGTTTGGCTTTGGTCCTTTGTCAGACAAAAGCATCATTAAACAAGTCGGTGAAATGAGCTGCCGACCCTGTGGATTGCATGGCTATAAATCTTGCCCCTTAGGTCATTTTGATTGCGCATATAAGATTAAAATTTAAGTAACGTGGCATGTTCGCAGTTGTTGACATAGAAACTACAGGAGGAAGTTTAACACAAGGTAGCCGAATTACCGAAGTTGCAGTAGTGATTCATAATGGCAACACTATTGAACATCGTTTTTCTACACTGATAAATCCTGAAACAGACATTCCATCATTTATCATAGGGCTGACAGGCATCACTAATGAATTAGTCGAAAATGCACCATGCTTTAAAGAAATTGCAGAACAACTGTTTCAGTTGCTTGATGGAAAAATTTTTGTAGCATACAATGCGTCTTTCGATTTCAGTTTTATAAAATCAGAATTTAAACGTTGCGGAATTGATTTTAATGCAGAAGTAATCTGCACTTGTTCTTTGAGCAGAAAAATCTTCCCCGGTTTTGGCTCCTACTCTTTAGGAAATCTCACAAAAAATCTTGGAATAATTTTAGAAGGGCATCATCGTGCCATGAACGATGCTGTTGCTGCCAGTGAAATTTTAGAGAAATTGGTTTCGGAAAAAGGTCTTGAACACACACTGCTTCATAGGAGTGTACCAATTAAAAATACAGAAATACCACATGAACTTATTAGCAAGTTGCCTGAAACACCCGGCATATATTTCTTTACAGACAGTAATCATGAAATTCTGTATATCGGCAAAGCAAAAAATATCAAAAAAAGAGTTACTTCACATTTTCGAAACAACAATTCCAAATCGAAAAAAATTAAAGCACTCTTGCATGATATAAGCTACATGAATACAGGATGTGAATTATTGGCATGTTTACTCGAAATTGAATACATTAAAGAATATCAGCCTTTCTTTAATCGTGCCGGCAAATCAGAAAAGAATTTCGGGGTTTATAAAAATGATATTTTAAATGGCTTATCAAAATTCTTTATTCATGATATTTCAAAAACAAACTCATCACCATTAAGATATTTCGGTTCAAGAAAAGCTGCCGATGAATTTCTGTCGCATATAACTGAAAAATATAATCTCTGTCGCTGCATCAATAGTCTTGAGAGCTACAGTGACAACTGTTTTTATAAACAAATCAAACAATGCAACGGAATAGTACTTGATGTCAATGAAAAAGCAAACTACAACAATCGTTTTAATGATGCCTGTTTAGAGGTAGGCGATGGCTGGCATGATGCTGCACTTGTCTATCCGATAGCTGGTAGCGAAGAATGGGTTTACGTGTTCCGACATCAGGGTGCAATAGGATATTATTTTGGAAAGAAAGCAACAACATTCAATATTAATCTAATTAAAGGAGTTACTCATTTAAAAATCATTTAGAATCACAAAGTATCTTCAATTCATTCTTAAAAAACCATCAGCCAAAAAAAATAAAAATAATATCGGGTGAAATCAGAGAAGTTGAAATAGAAAAAAAATAAAAAATGAGGATGGATAATAGACATGACATAATTACACCTGATGATATAACATTAATGGTTGATACATTTTACAGTGCTATTCGTGAAGATGATTTGTTAGGTCCAATATTCAACAACATCATTCAAGATCGCTTACCAGAACATCTGAAAAAAATGTATGGTTTCTGGCGTAGCATTCTCTTCAACGAACCGTTATACAATGGAAGTGCATTTGAAGCCCACAGGCAATTGCCAATAGAAATGAAGCATTTTAAACACTGGCTTAAACTATTTGAAGCTACAGTAGATGGTTTGTTTGAAGGCAGCAATGCAGAAACCGCAAAATCAAGAGCAAGAAAAATTGCAGAAGTCTTTTACTATAAAATTGAATCAGAACGTGGCAATGAGCCACAGAATTTTAGTCCTACTGCCGGTTAATCAAGGCAACTGCATAAGCAGCAACACCTTCTTCACGACCAACAAAACCCATTTTTTCGTTGGTAGTTGCCTTAATTGAAACACAGTCTATTTCAATCTGCATTACAGAAGCTAATTTCTCCCGCATTGCCTGAATATACGGTGCAATTTTAGGTTTCTCCAAAACTACACTCACATCAACATTACCAATAGCAATTGATTTTTCCTTTAATAATGAAACAACTTTTGCTAATAAAATTGAGGAATCTATTCCTTTAAATTCGTTGGATGTATCCGGAAAATGTTTACCAATATCACCAAGTGCTGCTGCTCCAAGCAAGGCATCGCAAATGGCATGTATAATTACATCGGCATCACTATGTCCTTTGGCACCTTTATAATGTTCAATTCGAACTCCGCCTAAAAAAAAAGGAATGCCCTGTTCTAACTGGTGAACATCAAAACCAAAACCAACTCTGAAATTCACCGTTTATTCGTTACTGTCGCTTCCTTTGATTGAATCAAAGTTGAATGACAAGCTAAAACGTAAAGTATTTTCTAATGGATTGCGCTGCTCTGTTGGAATAAGATAAGCAAAATCAAGTCCGAAAATGTTGTAGCGTAAACCTATACCTAAAGTAAAATACTTTCTGTTTCCTTTAGTTTTGTTCTCGTAGCAATATCCTGCACGGAATGCAAATTGCTTATCGTACCAATATTCCAATCCTCCTGCAATATTAATTTCGCGCAATTCTTCTTTTCCTCCTCCTGGCGCATCACCGAATGATTGAAAAATTCCTTGTGCTACACCAACATTAGGATCTTTCCCTGCGAAAATAATAGGATTTTCTTCACCTGCAATAGTAGAATCGGAATAAACCGGTGGAGTTGGCACTAATAGCTTATTGAAATCAACTAAAAATGCTAATTCATTATAGTCATTGAGTTTTATTTTCAAAGAAGGTCCTAAGCGCAGATTAATAGGAATAAAATCCTTTGTTCCTTTATCGGTATATGACATTTTTGAAC
Organism: Bacteroidota bacterium; assembly: GCA_016699635.1. Taxonomy (GTDB): domain Bacteria; phylum Bacteroidota; class Bacteroidia; order AKYH767-A; family OLB10; genus OLB10. Next base: position 275,132 of record CP064983.1, read on the forward strand.
CAATATTTGTAATGGCCAAACCTGCGCCAAACTCTGCATCTTTTCCTGAAATTTCAAGATTTGTTTTATAGAAGAAAGAAACATCGGCAGCTACAGAATTTCCTGCTTTAGTAGCATTGCCACCAACAGTAATTCCACCTGTTAAACTTGAGTGGATATAACGCAAAGCAATACCTCCGCTAAACTCATCACCCAACTTTCTTGAGTATGCAACGTCAACAGCAAACTCATTGGGCTTGTACGATCCCATAGGGTCGCCTGTTTCAGAAGTAAAATCAATATTACCTAAAGAGAAATAACGTAACGAAGCTCCAATTGCAGAAACATCATTAGGCTTGGTAAAAAAGCTTACGTAAGCCAGATTTATATCCGGCACTAATTTTCGTAACCAAGGTGTGTAAGAAATTCCAACACCCATCTTTTTGTCTGCAAACACCAGTTTGGCAGGATTCCAATGAATACTGTTAACGTCTGCAGATGATGCAACACCGGCATCGCCCATACCACCGGCACGGGTATCGGGAGAAATCATCAGAAACGGAACAGCAGTTGTAATAGTGTTAATCTGATCAAGTAAGTTGGCTTTATCAGTCTGTGCAGACACTTGATTTTGTACTGAAAGTACTGCTAAAGACAAAGCACCGTAAAACAATTTATATCTCATGTATAAAGAAATTCAGTAATAAGTTTTAAAAGCTAAGTTTGAATAACGACAATAAGTGGTTTTTATTTTATGATGTTATTTTTAAGAAGCGGCTGGCAAATATACGATAAAAAATAAAAAAGGTTTCTATTTGAGAATCACCAGTTTTTGCGTTTCTGAAGCCGACTCATCTGCTGTATTGAGTTTTACTCTGTAAATATATACTCCACGACCAATTCTGTCGCCAAAATCATCACGACCATCCCATGTTAAATCATCAATTCTTGTACCGGGGGTAATTATCTTTTTAGAAATGGTTTTAACCAATTTACCGGCAATGGTAAAAAGCTGAACCTGAACTTCTAAATCTTCACAAGGCTTGTTGTATTCAAATGAAAACTGCGTATGCGTTGTAAACGGGTTGGGATAATTTAAAACATGCTTTAGTGCTAATGATGCATCAGAAGCCACAATAAACTCTGTATAAGCTTCACTTGAGTTGTTGAGAATATCCCATGCCTTTACTTTAAGCGTATGCCTTCCTTCTGGAAGTTTTGATAGCGGATAAGCAACTCTCCCACTAGAATAACTGTCTAAGTCCGCTTCATAATAATCATTGAGTACGTAAACGGGATCAACTTTTCCATCAATTATTGCTGTGATGTCATGCCCAACACCATTACCAACTGTATTGATACCTGTTGAGTCAGAGAGCAAACATACAATTGTAGGTTTTTCATTAGTAGTGCCGCCAAAAGCAAAGCGCTCATCGTTAAGGTATAGTTTTATACCGGGTCCATCTGTCTCAGAAATAATATTTGCAGACGAACCACCCACAACTATGCTATCAAAATATCCTGCACCATCTTCTACTCCATTTTCAGCATAAAAGCTAGCTTTTGCCTAACCCAAACTGATAAGAAATATCTTTGGGTACAATAAATGTAAACGACCATTCACCATTTTTTACTGTAGCTTTTCCTTTATATAAAATATTTTTCTGAAGCTTAAAAGTTATGTTAGGACTTGATGCATCATTGCGCAACATGGTTATGCTTGATGCTTTATCATATACGGTTGGATATAAAAACCCATTAAAATCAGACTGAAGTTGTCCACCTTTAACTATTCTTCCTGCAATGGTTACTTTCTCTAATGAGCTTAAAGTATCGTTTAGCGCTATAATTGGTTGAGCGTTAATTTGTGTAGCCTCAATATTGAATTTAGGATAATGTAATCTTAATGCCGGATCACCGAGTAAACTAAAATTACGTGTATTCAGATTCAAATTTCCCGGATCGGTTTTACTGGCAACCATGATATCGCCTAAACGATAATTTGGATCATCAAACATAAACTTTATCAAGGCTCTGTTAAGAACTTCGTTGCTGCTTGCAAATACCAGTCGTGTAGTTGAAAACAATGCAACACCTCCACCGGTTGGGCTCAATAATATTTTTTCGCCAGATGATGTTCTTGCAGGATCGTCCCATCTGCTAAACTCACAGGTTGCTGTAATAAATACCGGCAGTTTATTAATGTTTGTCCATGAGTTAATATCATCATTGGTAAGAACTCGCTCTTCTGCCCATCCTGTTTCGCCACCATGACCTACATAATTAATAATCAACGAACCTTTATTGACACGTTTATCAATAGCGTCATTAACATCAGGATAACGCTGACCTGCAGGGGTTGATATTTGTTTGTAGGCATCTAAATAAATTTTATCAACGTTATATGTTTTATGATATGTATTTAAATAATTGGCAAACGATTCTGCAGGTGGTACGTGTATAGGTCCATCCTCATCATCTGCAATAAACGTTACCACATTGCGCCAGTCACCTAATGTTCCACCACTACCATCACAACCCGGACAACCACTACTCTGTGGCAATGATGCATATTGAATGGTTTTATCTGTAACCGTTTTAGCTTCGCTGATGTTTTGCGCAATGATTCGACCTACACCAATATCAATTTTTTCATTGCTTGAACACAAACCTTCATTGTCATCCATCAAACCATAAAAATCGTCAGCAACGAATGAGCTTAAAAATGAATATGAGTTTTCAGACTCAAAGGTTGGAATAAAATTGGTGTTATTGGCTCTGCGGTATTTGTTGTCATAAGAACCATCACCAAATAAAAGTAAATATTTTGGTTCTGTTCCATTGCCTATCCCTCTGTCATAAAACATTTTTACAAAATTGCGTATGCCTGCAATATCCTGTGCTCCTGAAGAGTATTCGTTGTATATTAAATCTGTTCTCACAACATTCACAGACATGTTGTCCAATGTTCTGTGCATATCTGCTATGCGGTTTGCCTGATCTTCAAATAATGGATGTGTTACAATGATTAAATCGGCTTGTGGCAATGAATGTAAATTTTGATTTGCCACTGTACCAATTACTCCGGGCGTTAAAAAATTATTCCCACCAAAAGCTAAAAATTGCTGTGTACTGTCCACCTGTGTAATAAACGAACCATTATTATGTAATTGTTGTCTGATATTTATTCTGTCAGTGACATTCCAAACCGTCATAGATGATGGTGCCGATGCAATATTAAACTGTGCAGTTTTACCGGGGCCGGAAGCTTCCATACTTCGGAAAAACATCTGATCGGTAGCACCATTACCTGCAAATGTTAGTGCTCGCTTTGCTAATAATTCTATATAGTTCAAAAAGCCAATACACTCTGTATTTGCAGGAGTAAAAGCAAAATCAATATTCACTACATCACCGGCAGACGGCAAGAACGTTGAAGTTGTTGTACGTTCCATTGCATAATCATCTGTATATTGTGAACCGGTTGTGTATGTACCCGAAAATAATGTTATATTTTGATAGCGTGCCGAAGCCGAACTTGTAACACCAGGTGAATGACCTGCAAATACTGTTTTTATAGTCACAGTTTGTTGCAGTATATTTGGAAATGTGAATGAAAAAGTCTGATTAAGGTTTATGTCGAATGACTCGCCATAAAATTCACGTCCAGATTTGACAAAATTTGTTTTATCCAATTCATGATATTGGTAATCATCAAAACTGTTTACAACAAAGTCAGGTGTCACTGATAATGATGCCGATTGCTGAATTCTTTTAGGACTTCCGGTTCCTCCATTAAACGTAATAAAATAAAATGTGGAATCGGAATAATAATTTGCCTGATGGTAATATCTGTTCTGAGAGGAATTAAAAAGCCATTGCACGGGTGACTGTCCATAAAACAAAATATAATCCTGATCATCCCATTTTCCTGCTGTACCTCCATCATTTACAAACACAGCATTTTCCTGCAAGTCATCATATCTAAACTGAGAGTTTAATAGAGGTAAAATGCCTCCACCATTGCCAAAGAGCCTGAATGACTGAGGTGAGGAAGATGATAAATCAATTTTTAACTGGTCTTTCAGAAAACTGTATGTTATTTTATAAACTCCATCTTCTGTAACTGAAATTTTATACCAATCACCCGAAGCAAGAACTGAATTAGCAGCGTAAACCTGAGTTGAAGTGGCACCAATTTTTTGACTCTGTTGCCCGGCTGTCGTTTTAAGATTAAATGCAACTAATTTTTCTGTTTGCCCCGTAACTGAATTTTTTCTTACCGGCACAAATTCTACATACAAAGATGGTTTTCCCTTAAAGTAAGAAAGTTTTGTTTCCGGAACTATTTCCGATGCAACTTCATCAGAAATATTAATATTTATTCAATCCTATTAAAAAAAGTAGTGCAAAAGACCTTTTCATGTTTTGGTAATTGGGTTCAAAAATATGCTTCTCGAACAATACAACATGTATGAAACATGCAATATTGAATTTTATTTTGTTTGATATTAAAATAATTAATGCCTAACTTTGTTCCGATTAAATTTTTAACCACCAATATATTCGTGCAGAATTGTAACTATTTTAGTACTATACGTATAAAATTAAGTTTGAAAAGTAAATGAACTATGATTAAGCGTATTGTACTTACCATGATTATCAGCCTGGAGTTAGCTATTTGTTTTGGCCAGGACCCGCAGTTTTCGCAGTTTTATGCCAATCCGATTTATCTGAATCCTGCCTTTGCCGGTTCGGTTCGTTGTCCACGACTGGCATTGAACTATCGTAATCAGTGGCCTGGTTTAAATAAAACCTTCATCACTTTGAGCGCCTCTTATGACCAACATGTTGAAGCACTCTCCGGTGGATTAGGCTTAATCATTATGAATGATAAAGCAGGTAATGGAACACTGAATACAACCAACTTCTCCGGCATCTATTCTTACAACTTAAACATTTCACGAAATTTCTCTATTCGTGCAGGGCTGCAAGCTACCTATGTTCAGGAAAAATTAGACTGGGATAAACTGACCTTTGGCGATATGATTGATCCCCGCTATGGTTATGTGTTCGAAACGCAGGAAGTACGTCCTGCCGAAAAGCGTGGTTTTGCTGATTTTTCAGCAGGCGTTATAGGTTACAGTTCAAAAGTATATGGCGGTTTTGCTGTTCATCATATTACAGAACCTGATCAGGCATTTATTGTTGAAGGCTCAAGTCCGTTACCAAGAAAATATACTGCACACGTAGGGGCATTATTACCATTAAAAGGCGCTTCAACTTACAGAGGGAAATTAGAAGGTACATTTATCTCACCAAACTTTTTGTATCAGCAACAGCAAGGATTTAACCAACTCAACTTTGGGCTTTATGTTATAAAGTCGCCAATTGTTGGTGGTTTGTGGTACAGGGGCTATACAGGTAAAAAATTCCTGTCAAGCGACAGCTTCATTGCCCTCATCGGGTTACAAAAAGACATGTTTAAGTTCGGTTATTCCTATGATGTTACCGTTTGTAAACTAAATAATAATGTTACTGCCGGATCTCATGAAATTTCTTTAGGTTTGCAGTTTGAATGCCGTCCAAAGAAAAAACGGTTCAAGGCAATAAGTTGCCCCACATTTTAGTTTAATGACATAAACCATATAAAGTTTCCAAATACGTAAAAATGAATCTCCGTAAAAATGCAAAAACCCTTGCCTTCGTTGCTTTAGTAGTGATGGCAACAAATGCTTGCAAGCAAAAAGAGAAATCTTCAACCACAGGATGGAAGTACAATGACGAAAAGAATGGTGGATTTGAAGTTACTCCATATACCGAACAGGAAACAGGTCCGGGATTAATCCTTGTAGAAGGTGGAACATTTGCAATGGGCCGTACAGAGCAAGAAATTCCTTATGACTGGGATAACATTCCTCGCAGAGTTACTGTTTCATCTTTTTACATGGACGAAACAGAAATTGCCAATGTACATTATTTAGAATATCTCTATTGGTTAGACCGTGTTTATGGAACTGACTATCCTGAAGTGTATAAAAAAGCGCTTCCTGACACATTAGTTTGGAGAAGTAAATTAGGTTATAACGAACCAATGGTTGAGTTATATTTACGTCACCCTGCCTATCAGCGCTATCCTGTTGTTGGTGTAAATTGGTTACAAGCCAATGATTTTGCAAGTTGGCGTACCGATCGTGTAAATGAGCAGATATTAGTGCGCGAAGGAATTTTACGTGTTAACCCTGCACAGGTAAACGAAGATAACTTTAATACTGATGCATATCTTGCCGGACAGTACGAAGGTTTGGTGAAAAGCAAACTTCAGGATTTAAACCCCAATCGTGATGAACGTAATGTGCGTATGGAAGATGGAATTTTATTACCACGCTACGAACTTCCAACAGAAGCAGAATGGGAATATGCAGCCTTAGGCTTAATTGGCAATACGGTTTATGAGCGTGTTACTGACAGAAAAATATACCCTTGGAATGGTCACGTAGTAAGAAATTCTTCAGAAAAATATAAAGGTGAAATGCTTGCCAACTGCAAGAGAGGTCGTGGTGATATGATGGGAACAGCAGGTGCATTAAATGACAATGCAGACCGTCCGGCTCCAGTATTTTCATATTTACCAAATGATTATGGTTTATATAATATGGCAGGTAACGTTTCGGAATGGGTAAAAGATGTTTATCGCCCCTTATCACCTGAAGACATGGATGACTTTAATCCTTACAGAGGAAACGTATTTGTAACACCATTACTTGACGAAGAAGGACAATATGCAGAAAAGGATAGTCTTGGTCGCATGGTATGGCGCGAGGTAGATGAAAAAAAGAAATGAAGCTCGCAGAAATTATACTAAAGCCGATTACATAAACGATCTTGATGGTGATGAACCTGATAACATCGAATATAAAATGGGTGGTACTACGATGATTGATGATAATGCACACGTTATTAAAGGTGGTTCCTGGAAAGACCGTGCATATTGGATGTCACCCGGTACAAGAAGATTTTTAGACCAACAACAATCAACTGACTGGATTGGATTCCGTTGTTCAATGGTACGTGTAGGTAGCCCTGTTGGTTTTAATCAAAAAGCGTCTAAGAAAGGATAATATCCTTCAACATTTAAATAAAATACATAAGCCCCTTTTTTTGGGGCTTTCTTTTTGAAAGTTATTGAATATAAATGATAGCACATTTACATAGTTTATTCCTGAACTCAACCGGAGTTTGTACAGATACAAGGAAACTGCTCAAAGGAAATATTTATTTTGCTTTAAAGGGACCTTCTTTTGATGGAAATAAATTCGCACTACAAGCAATACAACAAGGTGCCATAGCAGCAATAGTGGATGATTCCTCACTAAAGGGTGAAAACATTTATTTAGTAGAGAATGTTCTAACGACTTTGCAACAGTTAGCTACCTATCACAGGCAAGTTTTAAAAATACCGGTTATTGGATTAACAGGTAGCAATGGAAAAACTACTACAAAAGAATTAATCAGCAGGGTACTCGGCACGTCATATAACGTTTTATTTACTGAGGGAAATCTGAATAATCACATCGGTGTTCCACTTACCTTGTTAAGATTAAAAAGCGAACATCAGATTGCAGTTATTGAAATGGGAGCCAATCATCAGGGAGAAATTCGTGAACTGTCAATGATTGCTCTGCCCAACTTCGGGCTCATTACAAATATTGGCAAAGCACATCTCGAAGGTTTTGGAGGTATTGAAGGTGTAATTAAAGGAAAAACAGAATTGTACAGACACCTGATGGAAAATGATGGAGTAATTTTCTGCCGTAAAAACAATGAATTGCTAACAAATAATCTCAATCATTATCAAAAGGTAATTTTCTACAGTACGCAAGTGGACAATTGTATCTGTGGTGAAATTTCTACTCCTGCATCAGTTGTTAAATTTAATTGGTTCGAAAATCAAAATAGGATTGATGAAATAATAACGCACCTTACCGGTGACTATAATCTTGAAAATCTTGTAGCGGCAGTTTGCATTGGTAGATATTTTAATATTACACCTGATAAAATTAAGACAGCAATTGAAGGTTACATCCCCGAAAATCAGCGTTCGCAAATAGAAATCTCAGGAAGTAATACAATTATTATTGATGCATACAATGCCAATCCTTCAAGTATGGAAGCTGCATTAAAAAATCTTTCTGAAAATTATGATGGCAATAAAGTTATCATTCTTGGAGAAATGCTTGAACTTGGGCAGGATGCAAATACAGAGCACCAACACATTGTTGACTTATTGAGTAGTATGGAAAAAGACTTACTTATTTTAGTAGGTGAAAATTTTCTGCATACAACACTCAATGATCATGCATTGCGCTTTAAAACCTCCGAAGATGCTTGCAACTATTTACATAATCATGCTATTAATGAAAGCACTATTTTAGTTAAAGGCAGTCGCGGTTCTAAAATGGAAAAAGTGCTTGATGGCATCCGCAATCACAACTGATTTTTTTAAAAAATCATTAGCTCAAGAATTAAAAAGTAAAAATTCGTTTCAATCTGTTTTCTTTGCATTGTGATGAAAAATACAAATACCGAAATTTTTAATGATGACATTAAATCTTGTCTTGAAATTTTAAGACAAGGAGGACTTATTGTTTATCCTACTGACACAATTTGGGGAATTGGATGTGATGCTACAAACGATGCTGCAGTAGAAAAATTTTTAAACTTAAAAACCGGAGCGAGTCAAAAAGTTTAATCACATTAGTGAGCGATGAGGCAATGCTGAATCGTTGTGTGCAAAATGTTCCGGCTGTTGCATGGGACATCATTGAATATTCCGAAAAGCCTGTAACTATAATTTATGAAAAGATCAGTCGTATCTCTGAAAAAGCAATTGCAGAAGACGGCACCGCAGCAATCAGATTAGTGAAAGATTCATTTTGCAAAATGCTGATTCATAAATTTGGGAAACCAATCATATCTACTTCTGCAAACATGAGCGACAGGCCCTCCCCTGCTGTTTTTAATGACATTGAACATTCCATACTTTCAGGAGTTGACTATGTTGTAAAGTACAGACAACAAGAAAACACAAAACATACAGCATCATCCATCATCAGGATTTTGAACAATGGCGAAGTTAAAGTTATCAGAAAATAATCTGCAGACAGAAATGCTGGAACATAGTTTGTTCCGGCAGATTGCTTCACTTTGCGAAAAGCATAATTTAAAAGCATTTGTCATTGGAGGATTTGTGCGTGATAGTTTTTTAAAAAGACCTTCAAAAGATATTGATATTGTAGTTAACGGTGACGGCATTGCCGTAGCCAAAGAACTTGCTGCAGTTCTTGAAGGAGAATTTGCATTCTTTAAAAACTTCGGAACTGCAATGGTAAAATCCGAAGGATTTGAAATTGAATTTGTAGGTGCAAGAAAAGAGTCGTATAGTCAACATTCGCGAAAGCCGAAGGTTTCATCGGGCACATTAGAAGACGATCAGCTTAGACGCGATTTTACTATCAACACACTTGCTTTTAGTCTTAACAGTGATGATTATGGAAAGCTGATTGACCCATTTAACGGCATGCAGGATCTGAACGATAAAATTATTCGCACACCTGCCGACCCTGTAACAACTTACAGTGATGATCCACTGCGCATGATGCGTGCAATACGCTTTGCAACACAACTTAATTTCAGCATTGAAGAAAAATCGCTGACTGCAATTCAAAGTGAAAAGAGTAGAATCAGCATAGTTTCCAAAGAACGAATAACCGATGAACTGAATAAAATTATTGCTTCGCCATTGCCATCAACAGGATTCAAATTGTTGATGGATACAGGATTGTTGGAGTTAATATTTCCGCAGTTTTACAACCTGAAAGGAGTTGATTATTTTGAAGGCAAAGGTCATAAAGATAACTTCTATCACACCTTGGAAGTATTGGACAACATTGCAAAAGTCACTGATAATTTATGGTTACGATGGGCTGCTATTCTGCATGACATTGCAAAACCTGCAACAAAACGTTTTGAACCCGGGCATGGATGGACTTTTCATGGGCATGAAGACAAAGGTTCACGTATGGTTCCTCCTATCTTCAGAGAGTTAAAATTACCTCTCAATGAAAAGATGAAGTATGTACAAAAATTGGTTTTGCTCCATTTAAGACCCATTGTTTTGGCACAGGAACTTGTTACCGATTCAGCAGTACGCAGACTGTTATTTGATGCCGGTGATGATATTGACGACCTGATGTTGTTGTGCCAGGCTGATGTGACAACTAAAAATGAATATAAGAAAGCCAAATACCGTAACAACTTTGAGTTGGTCATTCAAAAACTTAAAGAAGTTGAAGAGAAAGACAGAATCAGAAACTGGCAACCACCTGTTACCGGACAATTGATTATGGATACATTTGGTTTGCCGCCTGGACCTAATGTTGGTATTATAAAAGATTTTGTTCGCGAAGCAATTTTAGATGGCGATTGTCCTAATGAACAACAGGCAGCATTTGAGTTAATGCTTAAAAAAGGCCTCGAACTTGGGCTAACACCACAAAAAAAGAGCTGATTTTTTCTACTTTTATTATTGACAATCAATATTTGGGCGGTAAAAAGTCTTATCTTTGCACCCCAAATAAAATTTTCATGCAAAATATCAGAAATGTGGCCATTATTGCCCACGTTGACCATGGTAAAACAACCTTAGTTGATAAAATACTTCATCAGACACAGGTTTTCAGACAAAATCAGCAAACAGGAGAATTGATTCTCGACAATAATGATCTGGAACGTGAGAGAGGAATTACCATTGTTGCAAAAAATGTATCTGTTCAGTACAAAGACGTAAAAATTAATATTATTGACACACCGGGTCACGCTGACTTTGGAGGAGAAGTAGAACGTGTTCTTACAATGGCTGACGGTGTAATTCTTTTAGTAGATGCTTTTGAAGGACCAATGCCACAGACACGCTTTGTTTTGCAGAAAGCACTTGCATTAGGACTTAAGCCAATCGTTGTCATCAACAAAGTTGATAAAGAAAACTGTCGCCCAGATGAAGTACATGAATCGGTATTTGATTTGTTTTTTCATCTTGAAGCAACAGAAGAGCAACTTGACTTTCCAACATTATATGGTAGTAGTAAACATGGTTGGATGAGCAGACTGGCGCAAAGAAACATCAGACATAACAGCTTTACTTGATGCCATTATAGAGAAAACGCCTCCTGCAAAATCGCTTGAAGGCACACCTCAGATGCTCATCACATCGTTAGATTACAGCAACTATGTTGGTACCGTATTGCCATTGGCAGAATTGTGAGAGGAACATTGAAAGAAAATATGCCTGTGACGTTGATGAAACGTGATGGTAGTGCAAAAAATCAAGAATAAAAGAACTGTTTGTTTTTGAAGGATTAGGCAGAAAAAAGTTGACAGCGTAAGCAGTGGCGACATTGCAGCTATTGTAGGTGTAGATGATTTTGAAATCGGTGATACCATTGCAGATTTTGAAAACCCTGAAGCATTGAAATCAATTGCAGTTGATGAACCCACAATGAGTATGCTTTTTACCATCAACAACAGTCCGCTGTTTGGTAAAGAAGGAAAGTTTGTTACCTCTCGCCACCTTCGTGATCGTCTTTATAAAGAAACAGAAAAGAATCTGGCCATGCGTGTTGAAGAAACCAATTCACCGGATGCATATCTTGTTTATGGACGTGGTATTCTGCACATTTCTATTCTTGTTGAAACCATGCGCAGAGAAGGCTATGAACTTCAGTTAGGACAGCCACAGGTTTTGTACAAAGAAATAGATGGTATTCGTTGCGAGCCGGTAGAGCATTTAGTTGTTGATACACCATCAGAAGTAGCAGGTAAAGTGATTGAACTTGCCACACAGCGTAAAGGAGAACTTACAAGCATGTTGCCTAAAGGTGATTTACAAAGACTTGAATTTAATATTCCTGCAAGAGGATTAATTGGTTTAAGAAATGCAGTACTTACTGCAACTGCAGGAGAAGCAATTATGGCACATCGTTTCAATTCTTATGAGCCTGCTAAGGGTACTATTCCCGGAAGAAATATGGGTGTGCTGCTTGCTAAAGAAGCAGGAAGTTCAACAGCCTACTCTATTGATAAATTACAAGAGCGTGGAGCATTTTTTATTGATCCGGGTGAAACAGTTTATGGTGGACAAGTTATCGGTGAACATATCCGTCCGGGCGACTTGGTGGTGAATGTATGTGAAGGAAAAAAATTAACCAACATCAGAGCATCAGGCAGTGATGACAATGCGCGTATTACTCCAAAAATAAAATTCTCGTTAGAGGAAGCAATGGAGTATATTGAGAAAGATGAGTATCTTGAAGTTACTCCTCAGAATATTCGCATGCGTAAAATTTATCTTGATGAAAATGAGCGTAAGCGCATGAGTAAGAAAGCAGAAATGGCATAGTGAAATAAGTTAGGATTGTATAAGTTTTTTTATTATTATTGTAAAAATTAAACAATAACATACAATGAAGGCAGTGCAGAAAAAGCAAAAAGTAAAAATGGAGTTTCCAATGCGGTCTTCTCCCAAAATATTATACGGATTCCTATCCACTCCATCAGGGCTATCTGAATGGTTTGCCGATGATGTCACTATTCGTGAAGGTGTTTACACTTTCCATTGGGATGGCGATGAGCAGCAAGCCAAAATGACTCACAAAAGAGAAAATCAAATGGTGCGTTTCAAATGGATTGATGACAGCGATGATGCTTTTATCGAATTTGAAATTACAACCGATGAATTGACATCTGATGTATCACTAATGGTATCTGACTTTGCAGTAGAAGATGATATTGAAGAAACACAACGTTTATGGGACACACAAATCCATAATTTGCGTCATCTGATTGGATCATAGTGTTACACTAATATCTCTATACATTGTTTTGATATTAGACTTAATATTTATCTTACAAATACCCCATTACTTTATAAACTGCTATTCCAAACCATTCATGAAATAGCAAGTCCCAATCAAGTAACACCTCCGGTGATGGCAAAAAAAGTTTATCAGGTGTAAACATTATCTGACCTGAATGTTGGTCAACTGCAAAAGGCACCACATCAATTCCTTGTTTCTGAAAACAAAGCATTGACCTCCGCATATGAAATGCCGATGTCACTAATAAAAATGGTGGTCTAAAATCTGATTTTCGAATAATTTCAGCAGTATTTTTCGCATTTTCATAAGTGTTTCTTGACTGATTTTCTGCAATCACTTTATCTGCAGGAACACCTATGCGTATCATCTGATTACGCAGTAAATCTGCTTCTTTAACATCAGTATAAACCAAACTGCCCGAACCACTGGAAATAATTATATACTTTGCTTTGTTTCTATAAAAAAGCTCCAGCGACTGAACATATCTATCCGCACCTGAACCAAAAACCGGACGTTGCATCTGTCCGTTTACATAACGTATAGCACCACCCATCATTATTGCCGCATCATATTCCTTATGAATTGAATCTATAGATACCGACTGAATTTCCCATGCATGCATTACTAAATTCAGCACAAACGGATTGCTGAAAAATAGTATTGCTCCTATTGCCCAATATAAACACTTCCGGCTTCGTTTCTTATTCTTTGTAATAACAGAAATAAGCAACAAGATTACGATCCAACTTAGTGGCGATAATAAAAAATCTAAAATCTTTGAAAGGAAAAAAAATATGTGTTGCATTAAATCAAGTTACAACAAAAAAATCAGACAGATGAGTAAACAAAAATCAGACAGATGAGTAAACTTAATGGGGAACTTTTACATCGCCCCAGTTTATTCCTCTCTTAATTCGAAGTAGTTGCGTTTCCGAAACATTAAATCGGTCAGATATTTTAGATAATGTCTCTCCTTTTTGAATTCGTTTCTTTATTTCAGCTACTTTCTTCTCATTGAGTTTATAGCCCGATGCATTTTCCGGACGCTTACCAATTCGCTTCTTCTTCTCTTTTATAACTACGGGACTTTTCTTCTGATGTTCGATATTATCTTCCTGAGTCATCCACTTCAGGTTTGAAAAATGATTATTGCTTTTGTTATAATCAAGATGTGCAACAATATCATGTTTTTTAGAAGGTTGCTTAACGAAACTATCTGCAACAAGACGATGCACCAATGGAGCATAGTTAATTGTGCGCTCTAATTCATCTTTTCGGAATACATTTCTATACACTTCCTTTAAGGTGCTCAACTCTGCAGCAACATTATCAACTTTCTTTTTATTGCTGTTATAGGCAGGTGAATTCTTTTTGTAAGATTTTAATTCTGATTTTACATCGCGCAGTTTACCTGTTAGTTGTTCAATTTTTCTTCGTTTTTGGTCCAATTGCTTTTGTGCATCATCAGCTCTTTTCTTAAAAAGCTTAAACCTCACAATCGGATATCCATTTATCAAAGTTCCTTTCAGCACTCTGTTTTCTGCAATTTTGGTGGAAGTTCTGACCCTCCCAAAATTTGATACTTCTATTTTCAGATTATTGGTAAACCTAAACGGAGGCTTTACAAGCGACCACTTTTCATTCTTAAAATCATTTTTCATTGTTTGAAAATTTACAATTAGAATTCAATTGTGATTTAATGATTCAATAAATTTAACTGATTAAAATGGCAAATCGTCTTTATAATCTTCCTGTGGTAAATCTGACATAGATGGCATTGGCGATTCCATTGGGGACTCTCCTGCAGAAGTTCTTTCAATTTTCCATGCATCGAGCGATGTAAAATACTTAATCTCACCGGATGGTGATTTCCACTCTCTGCCTTTTATATTGAAGGAAACCGAAAGCTCGTCACCCGGCTGAAAACTCTCTATTAACCTGCACTTATCATTTGCCAGTTGAAAAATAACTATTTGAGGATAGGCTGACTTAGCATCTATTGTAAGTGTAAATTCTCTTTTGCGAAATTTGTCTGTTACTACCTGTTCTGCAAATTTCTGTTTTAATATTCCTGTTACCTGAAGCATTTTGAATTTTTTTTCAAAAGTAAAAATAAATTTAAAAAATCAAATTTTAAGTTTTAAAGCATTTGCCTTATTATTGAAGTTTTCCATAAGAATTTCTTCCCGTAGCGAAATATCTATCTGAGTAAATTCCTGTTTAATCATTGCTGAAAGTGCCTCACGCATAGCTTCAGGTGTATCGGCTACAGTGCACAACTGTTCCAATCCTGTATTTTGAACCATTGGTGTATTTACGAGGGCAAAACGACCGCTAAAAAGTGCAGAAAGTAGTTTAAGCTTAATTCCTGTTGGTTGAAAAGTGGGTAGCACATTTATATGAGCATCCAAAACTAAATCGTTAATCTGCTTAGTGTTTAAATCACTTAGCAAAGTAATATTATTCTTTCTTTGTACAGCATCTCTTAAATTAACACCGGGTTTGCTACCGGCAATCAGCAAGGTAACCGGTGAGTTTTTAAAAACTTCTTGCACTAAATAGAGAGCAGCCATATCATTCTCACCAATAGCCAGATTGCCGTGATAAAAGGCATAAGCTCCTTTACCAATTCTCGAATTTACTTTTGTAAAGGAATGAAAAGCAGGTATGTAATGTGCATTGCCATACTTACTATTAAAATATTGTGTGTCGTTAGGCGAAATGGTGGCAATCACATCTGCATTTGATAAAATGCTCTCGTAGATTTCTAACTTACTCGATTCATTATAAAAATAGTATCTCTTAAAGATGTTTGATTCTGCCTTTGCTAAGTTTTTATAATATTCATGTTCTATATTATGCGTCCTGACTATTTTCTTTCGCTTCTTTAGTCGCTCATCAGACAAATAATGAGTACTATGTAATCCTTCAAATAGTATTGGATGCTCATCAGAAAGCAGGTTTTTAATCAGTTGCTCTGACGAGCGTGACACAACAATATATGGTTCTTTTAAAAACAACTGCGATTTGGAAACATCACGTTGATAGTAGTGAACAGATTCACATAACTCTTCAAGAATTTTTGATGACTGACGACCATATTGAAATGCATGAAGGTGAATTTTTATTCCGGCAGAAACAAGAGCACGGAGCTTATAAAACACATCAATGACTCCACCATAGTTTGCAGGATATGGAATATCAAAACTGATAATATGTAAATGCTTACCGCTGTTCTTCACAATGTGTTTTAAAGTTTGTTTGGCTATTTCTCAGAGGACAAAATTACATCAATTAATATTTTTTTCTCTTTTTGCCAGCATAAATCCTTAGATGCAATACTACAATTTTCTTTATAGCTAACATAAAGTTCTTTTTCGATAATTAAACGATTCATTGCCTCTGCTATTGCTTGTTGAGAGTATTGTGGCAACACAATCCCCGTTTTATATCCGTTCACAATTGCTTTAACCTCAGGTAAATCTGAAGCTATAACAGGAATGCCTGCATGAATGTAGTCGAATAGTTTGTTTGGCAAACTGAATTTATAATTGATGTTGGTGTCTTTATCCAATGTAAGTCCTGCAAAGCATGATGCTGTTACAGTAATTAATTCCTCGCGTGAAATTTTAGGGTGAATAATCACTTTGTGTTCTACATTATGTTTGTTAGCCAATTCTTGTAACTGATGAAAAACATCTCCCCCACCTATAATAAGTAACATGGCATCTACATCTTTCATTGCTTCAATTGCTTCCTCTGCGCCTCTGTCAACATTAATTCCTGCACCTTTCATTATAAAGATCTTCTTGTCATCAGGAAATCCGACAGAACGCTTCCATTTCGCTACATCGAAATTAACGCTATCTGTTCTATCAGGAACATTACGAACAACTTTCACATCATTACCATATTGTTGGTGATAGAGATTTGCAATCGAATTATTGACTGTAATTACATTTTTAAGTTTTGGGAAAATAAAAGCTTCTAACCTTGTCCATACATTGCGTGCAATATGATTGTCCTGCAATTCCCGGAACTCCTGTAAAATATTCATGGCTGTCGTATATCAAAGTACATCCTTTCAGTTGTGACACTAAATAACTCGGCAATAGTGTATCAAGGTCATTTGAATAAAGAACATCAGCTTTTTTAAAAATTAAAAAAAAGAACAGTCTAATCTGAAACAATGCATAAAAAAAAGGCCCTTTGTTTATTGGCATACTAAATCGCCTTACCGACAAACCGGTCATATCATAAACAGGTAAACTAAGTGGTAACTTTCGACCAACAATAAGTATTTGATAGTTAAGCTCAGAAAATACTGATGCTGTTCTTCTAACCCGCTGATCGGTTGCTATATCATTAATTACAGAAATTATAACCTTCTTTTGCGCCATTCTTAGTTGATGTGGCGAAGGTAAAACTTTGCTTGTTAAATTTAAATCAGGCTAAATAATCTTTAAGCAACTTGTTTCGAGAGCCTGAGCGCAATCTTCTTATAGCTTTCTCCTTTATTTGCCTGACCCGTTCTCTTGTTAAACCAAACTTAGCCCCTATTTCATCCAATGAAAAACTATGTGAAACACCAATGCCATAAAACAATTTAACCACATCACGTTCACGCTCTGTAAGTGTCTTTAAAGAACGATCAATCTCTTTACGAAGTGATTCATTCATGAATTAAAATCTGCATCGGGTACATCATCATTTTGCATAACATCAAGTAAAGTAGCCTCTTCATTGCCGGCAAAAGGTGCATCCATACTGACATGCTTACCAGGAGATTTTAATGTGTCGGAAATTTTCTCAATCGGTACTTCCATCATCTCTGCTATTTCCTCAGCTGAGGGTTCACGCTCAAACTCTTGTTCCAATTTTGAAAAAACTTTATTTATTTTTCTTAACGAACCAACCTGATTTAAAGGAAGCCTCACAATGCGTGCCTGCTCAGCAATGGCTTGCAAAATACTTTGACGTATCCACCAAACAGCATAAGAAATAAATTTAAATCCTCTGGTTTCATCAAAACGTGATGCTGCTTTAATGAGTCCGAGATTGCCTTCATTAATCAGATCAGGAAGACTTAGTCCCTGATTCTGATATTGCTTGGCAACTGACACAACAAATCTTAAATTAGCTCTTGTTAATTTACTCAATGCTTCCTCATCACCTTCTCGAATTCTTCGAGCTAAATTGGCTTCTTCCTCTGCAGTAATCATGCCTTCGCGGCTAATTTCCTGAAGGTACTTTTCCAACGATTGGCTTTCTCTGTTGGTTATGGACTTTTGAATGCGCAGCTGTCTCATAAATTGTTTCGGTTTATCTTACAAAGTTAATAGTAAAAAAATCATTAATCCAAAAAAACATTCAACCAAAATGCATCATTTGTTTAAAAAGATTTCAACAAACTGAAAAAAGTCATTACAGGATTTTTTGTGATTTCGGAAAATGAATGATTACTTTGCATCATCAAAAGGGGTGCTTCCTGTAGTGAAAGGAATGCTGAGATTATACCCATAACCTGATCAGGATAATGCCTGCGTAGGGATAGGTAACATTCTTTTATTGCACCTGCAACTTCTTTTGTGATGTTACTTAAAAATGAAAAATGATGATTAAGAAATTTTCTTTATTGCTTTTAGCGTTATGCTTAAGCCTCTATTCTAATGCACAGCTCGATCTATCAGGAGTTGTGAGTACTAATGATGGTAAAAAAGTGGATCATGCAGTTGTTACCCTTAAAGAATCGCTGATACGTCATTTTTCAGATGAAAAAGGCAAGTTTACTTTTTTTAATCTTAAACCGGGTAAATACACTTTGCAGGTAAATCAGCTTGGCTATCATGAATACAGCAGTGAAATTAACCTGGCAAGTAATCAACATATAGAAGTAATACTTTTCAAAAAAGCATTTGTAACTGACGAGGTAATTATTCAGTCATTAAAAATGAAAAACAAAATACCTATTGCACAAAACAGTCTGAATAAAAATGAAATTGAAGAAATGAATTCAGGGAAAGATGTGCCGGAAATTATGGATCAACTCACAAGTGTCGTGGTTAGCAGTGATGCAGGTGCAGGTGTTGGCTACACAGGAATGCGCGTGCGTGGTAGTGATGCCACAAGAATTAATGTTACTATAAATGGTATTCCAATTAATGATGCGGAGTCGCAAAGTATGTATTGGGTTGATATGCCTGACCTCTTAGCTCAACCAATCAGATACAACTTCAGAGAGGTGTAGGCACTTCAGTAAATGGCGCAGCAGCATTTGGTGCAAGCATCAATATTCTTACAGACAATCTTTCAGAAAAACCATTTGCAGAAACAAACTTGAGTTACGGAGCTTTCAATACAAAAAGGTGAATCTTATTGCAGGCACCGGATTACTGAATAATCGCTTTGCTTTTGAAACCAGACTATCTTCCATACAGTCTGACGGATATGTTGACAGAGCATCATCAAATTTAAAATCTTTTTATTTTTCGGGAGGATATTTTGGTAAAAAGTCAATGTTGAAGGCAATCATTTTTTCAGGAATAGAAACGACTTATCAGTCATGGTATGGTGTGCCGGAGTCAAGGTATAAAAATAACATGCAGGGAATGATGGATTATATTTCCCGTAATGGCTTAGACAGTGAAGACGCTACAAACCTTCTTGAATCAGGAAGGAAATACAATTACTATTTATATCCCGGACAAACAGACAATTACCAACAGGACAATTATCAGTTGCACTTCTCACATCAGATTAACAACCTGTTTACTTTGAGTGTTGCTGCTCACCTGACACGTGGTAAAGGCTATTATGAGGAGCTTAAAAAAAATGCAAAGTTTAGTGACTATGGATTACCTCCTATTCAAATTCAGGATACCATAATTACTAAAACAAATCTTGTGAGAAGAAAGTGGCTCGACAATTATTTTTATGGCTTGATTTACTCTTTGAATTATGAAAATAAAAACCTTGAAATAAAAACCGGAGGTGGCATCAATCAATATGATGGTGATCACTACGGTAAAATAATTAAAGGTGACATTATTCCATTAGCTTCAGAAAATTACACTTACTATCAAAATAATGGATTAAAAACAATTTCAATCACTGGATAAAAGGAACCTTACACTTGGGGGAGCATTTCATTGCATATGCAGACATTCAATATCGCTACGTACATTATCGGTTTACAGGATTTGATGATTTTGCCACCACCACTAATCAGGTTGCAGAGTTTCATTTTTTCAATCCAAAAGCCGGCATTACTTTTTTACGTAATGAAAACGAAAGTGCCTGGCTGTCTATCGCTGTTGGAAACAAAGAACCATCAAGAGATGATTTCACTGAGTCAACTGCAAATCACGACCTAAATCAGAAAATCTCATAGATTTTGAAGCAGGTTATTCAATCGCAATAAAAAAATTAAAACTGAGTCTTAATGCCTTTTATATGCAATATAAAGACCAACTGATTTTAACAGGAAAAATCAATGACGTTGGCAACTATACCAGACAAAACGTAAAAAATAGTTTCAGAAGAGGTTTAGAAGCAGAATTTAATTATGATGTGGGTAAGTTCTTAGCTGTTTCAGGCAATGTAGCATTAAGCGAAAATAAAATTCTGAACTTTAAGGAATATATTGATCAGTACGATGCAGATTTTAACTATACAGGTCAGCAGAAAATTATCTATAAAAAAACAGACATTGCTTTTTCTCCTTCAATAATTACTGCTGTCGGTATTGAAATAAGGCCGTTAAAAATGTTAAGCATCAAACTAACTGAGAAGTATGTTGGAAAACAATATTTAGATAATACCTCCTCGGAGGAAAAATCATTGAAAGCATTTGCCTACACCAATCTTTCAATACATTATACGTTTAAGATTTTTAAAACCATTGAAACTGAAGCAGGAGTTGCAGTATATAACCTGTTCAATGAAATGTATTCAAGTAATGGTTATACTTATGGGTACTTATATGATGGTATGAGGGTTAACGAAAACTTTTACTATCCTCAAGCAGGAACACATACCATGTTATTTGCTAAATTCAGATTTTAATTTCACCATCAAAAACATTCATAGCAGAACCTGTTAGCATAACATTTTTGTATTTGTTAGCTTCAACCTGGAAAGTAACATTCAGACTTCCACCACGTGCAATCATATTCACCGATAATTTCTTTGTTAAACCGGAATAATGTGCTGCTATTGCAGATGCAGTTATGCCGGTGCCACAGGCAAGAGTTTCGTCCTCTACCCCACGTTCATAAGTTCTGATGTTTGATGCTTTGCTTTTAAATGAAACAAAATTCACATTAATGCCCTTTGCCTTAAAAGTATTGCCGTTTCTTATTTTTTTTCCTTCTTTAACGACATCAATTTTATCTGTATCATCAACAAACTTTACGTAATGCGGTGAGCCGGTATTCAATATAAAATTTCCATTGTGTTTTTTAATTTCCGAAACATCAGACATAGATACACTTACGATAGCACTCTTTAGTCCTTTTGCTGCACTGACATTAGCAGAATGCAACCCATCATAAGCCATAAACAATGTTTCCCTGCCAATCATTCCTAACTGTTTACTGAATAAAACAGCGCAGCGTGCTCCATTGCCACACATACTACCCAGCCGGCCATCAGCATTAAAATATACCATTTCAAAATCTGACTTCAGACTATGCTGAATCAATATCAGTCCATCTGCACCAATACCAAAATGCCTGTCGCATAACATTTCCATTTGTTGTACTTTTAAAGAAGAATACTTACCGGATCTGTTATCTATCATAACAAAATCATTGCCTGCGCCCTGATACTTGCTGAATTTTAGATGCATTTTTATAATTTGATAAACTATATCTTAAGATTAAACGTTGTAAAACTACGTGAATATTCTGAAACATTGTTAACGATTGTTAACATGCGCTTCATAGTCATTTCACTGATAGTGATATAACTTCGTTGTCGAAATAAAACGTAAAACATACAAGATTATAAGTAATGATAAGACAGATTAAAAAAACAGCCGGAATACTAGCAATAGCAGCAATAAATGGCTTTACATGATTGACTATTTACAAACCAACTGAAAAACCTGTATTGTTTGGTCAGCAGGAAAACACAGTTCCAATTAAAAGAGTAAGTATAGCAGGCAATACAGAAGCTGCGATGTTTGATTTTACAGAAGCTGCAGAAAAAGCAGTTCCTGCAGTTGTACACGTTAAAACAACTTATCCATCACAACCTGTAAATGGTAATTTTTTTAATCCATTTAATTTTTGGGGAGCACCAGGATATGGTGCGCCACAACAACCACAACAATCAGCAGGTTCCGGTGTAATTATTTCTGATGATGGATATATAGTAACAAACAATCACGTTGTTGACAATGCAGATAAAGTTGATGTTACTTTAGATGATAAAAGAACCTTCACTGCAAAGGTTATAGGAAAAGATCCTTCAACAGATTTGGCATTGCTTAAAATTGATCAGACAGGTTTGACTTATTCAAAATTTGCAAACTCAGATGATATTAAAGTAGGTCAATGGGTGTTGGCCGTTGGTAACCCTTTCAATCTTACTTCAACCGCTACTGCAGGTATCGTTTCAGCAAAAGGCCGCAACATTCATATTTTAAATGATCAGCAGTTTCCGATTGAATCATTTATTCAAACCGATGCAGCTGTGAATCCCGGTAATAGTGGTGGTGCATTAGTAAACCTGAACGGTGATTTGTTAGGTATCAATGCTGCCATTGCTTCCAATACAGGTTCATATACCGGCTATTCTTTTGCCATTCCTGCAAATATTGTAAGAAAGGTAACTAAAGATTTATTGGAATATGGTAAGGTTCAACGAGGATTTATTGGTGTTACATTACGCGATATTGACCAGCAATTAGCACAGAATAAAGGATTAAAATCTATGCAGGGTGTTTATATTGATGGCGTTGTGAGTGGTGGTGCCGGACAAGCAGCAGGAATAAAACCGGTGACGTGGTAACTAAGGTTGGCGAGACTACAGTTAATTCTGCAAGTGAGCTTCAGGGAACAAATCGGACGCTTTGGCTCTGGTGATAAAGTTAATCTTACATTGAATCGTGATGGTACAGAAAAAAATTATCAGATAGTATTGCGCGACAACAGTGGTGGTGAACGTGTTGAACGTGCTAATAACAATGTCAACATGATGGGTGCTGAATTTGGAGAAGTGACTGATAAAGAGAAAAAACAATTAGGCATAAGCAATGGTGTTAAGGTTGCAGGTTTACAATCAGGAAAGTTGAGAAGTGCAGGTATTCGCGAAGGGTTTATAATTACCAGCATTGATAATAAGAAAATAAATTCTCCTGACGACATTGAAGCTGCATTAGCCAATAAAAAAGGTGGTGTGCTGATTGAAGGTGTTTATCCTAATGGCATGAGAGCTTATTATGGATTCGGATTATAGATAGTTTTTCATAGGTTTGGTTTATAGCGAAGGGGGATTCTGAAAATGAATCTCCCTTTGCATTTTATGCAACTTATAAATTGCAGTATTTCTCTCACAATTCAAATAATAGTTAATACTCTTGTGTTGAAAACGAATTTTGTTTAACTTGCAGTGGCTTAATATTTCAATTTTAAATAGCCTACCTTTGCAGAAGATGCAAGAAAACAATAAAAAAAGTCTAAACAGGTTATGTTAATTTCCGTATAACTATAAATGCAATTGATGTTAAAAAAAATAGTACTTACATTTTTACCACTGTTCATCAGCTTGCTGTTAAATGCAGACACGCCTTTATTAAAAAGAGTTGTTTGTAGTTATGATGATACAACCCGGTTGAGTTTTGTTTCTAATGCAAATGTTTTTACAGAGCGATGGGACACACTTCAGCAGGTTAAATTCTGGCAGGAGGTAATCAGACAGTCCGCTGATACGGCACTGATTAACGTTGCCTCTACACGATGCATACTTCATAAAACACCATTTGAAGATTGGAAATGTCAGTCAGAATCAGAAAAGACAGCCTATAAGAAGTTCATAAACTTAGCCAATGGTCTTGACACAAATACTAACCTTTATGTTACATTCGGGAAAAAAGAGTTTTATGAATACAAAAGGGTTATTCCTGTAATCGGAAAATCCGTTGAGATTTTTAAAAACAATAAAGTTGACCCTTGGTATGCACAAACAATTCTATTGATTGAGAATCCCGGAAAAAATCACAACAAATCTTATGTTGGAGCCAATGGCCCTTTTCAATTGATGAAAAGTGTTGCTATAAAGTTTGGTTTAAAAGTTAACAAACATGTTGATGAAAGAACTGACCTTAATAAGTCAGCTTATGCTGCATCACAACTCTTAAAAAGCTCTTGTATTCCTAAGGTAAAAGCCATGTTGAATGATAAAAATATTCCATTTAGCGAGGATGATTTATGGTTTCGCCTGCTTGTAATGCATGCCTATCATGCCGGGCCGGGGAATGTAGCTTGTGTCATCAATGAACTTAATCCTAAAAAAGGTGGCATAGACTTGTTTACTCAAATTTGGAAAACAGAATGTGGTGGATTTAAAAATGAATCGCAAAACTATTCTCAGATTGCGCTTGCCAACATTGTGATTTTTGAGCGTTTTCTTCAGTCAAATAAAGATTCACTTTGGTTAGTACAAGGAGAAAAAATGATGGCTGATTATAAAAAAAGCAAAACTCCGGGCATCGCAGGAATAAACAAACTTAAGCAAAGTCTTGAACTCTATAGTGATGATTTAATGGATGGAACAATACCGGCAGATTTCTTTATTTCCCGTATGACAAGTATTCAGAAAGAACTTGCTGCATATAAAGTTAAAAAAACGAATGAAGAGGAAACTAATCTGAGTATGACACAATATCTGGCATTAGAAAGCAACTCATTCGTAAACGTCAGTTGGATGATGCAATTAAGATTCTGAAATTAAACATAGAAGACTACCCTAACTGTGTAACTGCATACGACTCATTGAGCCGAATTTATAAAATTCAGGGTAATAAACAGATGGCCTTATTTTACAATCAAAAAGGTGCTTCTATAAAAAATCCGGCTTATTAATTTTTCAAGCTATTTCTTATAGTTTGCTGGATTCAATGCAGCGGGTGACCATTGACTTAAAAACTCAATTACACTTTCTTTATTATATCCCTCTCCTTTTTCGAGATAGCCGGTAGATTGTGTATGCAATCTCTTCCCATGAGCATCAAGAATTACAAAAACAGGAAACCCAAAAGTGCTGGAAATTCAAGTTGTTGCATCAGTGAATCATTTTATTCTCCTTACTGTAATTAATATGTTCCACAACATAGTTAGCTTTAAATGCTGAATCAACTGATAAATCTGTCTTACTGAAAGTATCAAACATTTTGCACCACCGACACCAATTACCTCCAATCATCAGAAAAATATGTTTTCCTTCTTTCTGTGCAGTAATTTCTGCTTGCTTTATCTGTTCAAATGCATTCTTTTCAGGATGGTAAATTGAAACCTTTTCTTGTGCATTAGTCTGCTTAATCACTCCAAAAACCATGAGTATCGTCAGCGCAGTGTAAACTTGTTTTTTCATACTAAATTTTCAATTGATTCGTTTAAAATAATACCTGAATCCTTCATCTGATAAAGGTTGTATTTAATAACTTTGTAAAGTTCAAATAAACAAAAAAATGAGAAAAGTTATTGTAGCACTATTAATTCTTTTTACGGCATGCCAACCTAAGTCTTCAGAGCCTGAACAAAAAACTGCACCGGCACTTGAAGAAAAAGAATTTCCTGCAAAACCGGACATTGCATTAGCATCGGACATTGATCCGGTTTGTAAAATGTCAGTTAAAGAAGAATTTTCTGATACAGCAATGTATGATGGTAAAATTTATGGATTTTGTGCATCGGCATGTAAAGAAGATTTTCTTAAAGAACCACTCACCTACCTTGAAGAAAAATGAGTTGTATTAGTTGTAAAAGACTTTGGTCAATTCCTGCTTTGGAATGGCTTCTAATATTAATGACTCTTACTTTAGGATTGTTGTGGACATCGTGCAATGAAGATCGCCCATTACGAACATTACCTGTTTACGGTATGCAGGATGAACAAAATAAATCCAATCATACAATAGGATCTTTTTCTTTTATTGATCAGAATGGAGATACAGTTACAGATAAAGACTATTCCAATAAAATATATGTGGCTGATTTTTTCTTCACCACATGCAGAAGCATCTGTCCTGTTATGACAACACAGATGCAGCGTGTGTTTGAACATTACAAATCAAATCCTGATGTTATGTTTTTATCGTATTCAGTAAATCCTGAATATGATACTCCTGCTGTTTTAAAAGAATATGCAGATAAGCATCATGCAGATGCCAAGAAATGGCATTTTGTGACCGGCAACAAACAAAAGATATATGACCTTGCCCGCATTTCCTATTTAGTTACTGCAACAAAAGGTGATGGCGGTCCGGATGACTTTGTACACACACAAAACTTTGCGTTGATAGACAAAGAAAAAAGAATCAGAGGTTATTATGACGGAACTGACTCTACTGATGTCAACAGATTGATAACTGAAATTGATTTGTTACTGCGTGAATATAAGTATGCAGATAAATGATGCGAAAACTACTCTTATTTTTTATTTTATCTCCATTATTAAGTTTCAGTCAGGATTATGTACACATACATTGTAAACGTATTATTTCAAACAATTCAAAACTTCATAGCTTAAACAATATAAGCACTACAGGTAGTGATTTTGATGTGAAATACAATCGTTTTAACTGGACGATAAATCCTGATTCAGTATATATTTCCGGAAATGTATTTACATTGTTTGAAGTAAAAGCACCAATATCCAAATTAGAATTTGATTTTTCATCTGCACTTACAATTGATAGTATTTTATATCAATCAACATTATTACCCTATACTAGTAACAGTGACATTATAACCATTTTACTTCCCGGAATAATCTCAACAGGGCAATTAGATAGTATTGAAATTTTTTATCATGGTGTACCACCTACTTCAGGTTTTGGGTCTTTTAATCAGAGTACTCACAATGGTGTCCATGTCTTGTGGACGCTTTCAGAACCTTTTGGCGCAAGCGACTGGTGGCCATGTAAAAACTCACTTACAGATAAAGTGGATAGTATAGATGTTTTTGTAACTACAGATACTGCCTACAAAGTAGCATCCAATGGAAAATTAATTTCTGAAATTGCTTCAGGCAATCAAAAAATAACGCATTGGAAAAGCAACTACCCTACTGCATCCTATCTTATTGCAATTGCAGTTACCAATTATGCTGCATATTCCGACTATGTGCCAATGGCCGGTGGAGATTCTTTGCAAGTGCTCAATTATGTTTATCCTGAAAACTTATCTTCAGCACAAACACAAACACCTGATATAATTCCAATCATTCAACTTTATGACAGCCTCACTATTCCTTATCCTTTCAGTCATGAAAAGTATGGTCATGCACAATTTAACTGGGGCGGTGGCATGGAACATCAAACCATGAGTTTTATGGTTAACTTTAGTCAGGACCTGATGGCGCATGAATGTGCACATCAGTGGTTTGGTGATTTAGTTACTTGTGGTAGCTGGGAAGATATTTGGCTAAACGAAGGTTTTGCAACTTATTTTGAAGGATTAACAAAGGAACATTATTATCCATCGTTGTGGTATAACTGGAAAAAACAAAAGATAAACAATATAACCTCGCAGCCCGATGGTTCGGTATTTTGTACTGACACAAATAATGTCAGCAGAATATTTAATGGACGCCTAACTTATAATAAAGGCTCGTATTTATTGCACATGCTTCGCTGGCAACTTGGCGACTCTGTTTTTTTTAATGCATTAACAAGTTATCTTAATGACACTTTGTTGAAATATAGTTTTGCAAAGACACCTGACTTAATAGCACATCTGCAAAACTCAAGTGGGCAGAATCTGAGTACTTTCTTTAATCAATGGTATTACAATCAGGGCTACCCGTCTTATACTATTACATGGAATCAGAATAACCCATCTGTTTGGCTAAAAATTGATCAGACTACATCACATCCTTCAGTCTCATTTTTTGAAATGTCTGTACCTGTCAGGTTTTATGGAAATGGTACAGATACTACTATTGTATTTAATCATACTTTTTCGGGACAACAATTTACTGCGTCAATCCCATGGCAGGTAGATTCAGTTGTGTTTGATCCTGATTTATGGATTTTATCAGCAAACAATCTTGTTACAACAGGAATTGAAACAAAAGATTTGAGTAACGAAAATCTACAAATTTACCCTAACCCTGTGCGTAATTTCATCAATGTATTATGCAAAACAAATTGTAAATACATCATTACTGATGCCAGTGGCAAAACAATTTCAAAAGGAGAATTACATCAAAAAAACAACCGGATAATATTGAATTCAAAACCGGGTATTTATTTTTAAATACATCAGACGAAAACAGATGGCGGAGTCAATCATTCATTATTCAATAGCAAACATTAAAGGTCATGCGGATTAAAACAATATTAATCACACTTCTTGCAATAGTAAATCTGCGTGCTAATGCTGCACAGATTCTTATTCCAATGGATGATACACAAACCAATCACCTAAAAGCTTATGGTATCGCTTATTGGGTTTTACAAAGCGGAGTAGAAATTAACTGGATGTTGAATTACAAAGGCGGTAGTTTTATGTTTATTCAGAATCCGAAATTTGAAAGTGAATTGAAATTGCGTGGTGTCAGTTACAATGTTATTTCAGAAGGTCAGGCCAATCAGATTGTTTCTGAGATTTTAGATCCACAAGTCAATCAGGATGTTGTTAAATTAGAGAAAGTTCCTAAAATTTGTGTTTATTCTCCTAAAGACAAACGCCCATGGGATGATGCAGTGACGCTTGCTTTAACCTATGCTGAAATTCCTTATGATGTTGTTTATGATGAAGAGATTGTTCAGGGCAAATTAGCATTGTATGACTGGATGCACTTACATCACGAAGATTTTACCGGACAGTATGGAAAATTCTATAATATGTATAGAAATGCAACCTGGTATCAGGAGCAGCAAAGAAGCATGGAAAGCATGGCCAAACAACTTGGATTTGCTAAAGTGTCACAAATGAAACTTGCCGTTGCAAAGAAAATAAAAGAGTTTGTTGCAGGTGGCGGATTTTTATTTACTATGTGTTCCGGTACTGATACGTATGATATTGCACTCTCTGCAGAAGGCTTAGATATTTGTGAGAGTATGTATGATGGTGACGGCACTACACCTAACTACAATGATCATCTGGATTTTTCAAAAACATTTGCATTCAGGAATTATACTTTAAGTGTTAATCCACTTGAATATCGTTTTTCGAATATTGATGTCACAACAACAAGAAGAGTACCGCGCGATGAAGATGTGTTTACTTTATTTGATTTTTCAGCTAAGTGGGACCCTGTTCCTACTATGCTTTGTCAGGACCACATGCAGGTGATTAAAGGTTTTATGGGTCAGACAACTGCATTCAACAAAAATTATATAAAGCCTGATGTTATCATTATGGGTGAAAATAAAGCTGCTAATGAAGCTAAATACATACATGGAGATTTTGGCAAGGGCACTTGGACATTTTACGGAGGTCACGACCCGGAAGACTATCAGCACATGGTTGGCGACCCACCTACAGACTTGAATTTACATCCGAACAGTCCGGGCTACCGACTGATTCTGAACAATGTTTTATTTCCTGCTGCTAAGAAGAAAAAACAAATACCCAAGTGACCGGAATTTTCAATAATATGTAAAACACTTCCGGGAATTTGCTGCTGCATAAATTCTGATTTTTCCGGAGGTGTTAACACATCATATTCTCCACAAAGAATCATGGTCGGGAATTTAATTGAAGAAAGATTGCTGCATGACTCTTCTCTTTCTGCCATTGCTTCCAAAGTTTGCATCAACACTTCATTATCAGCCTTCATCATAAGGTCTAATGTTTGTTTTATTACTACATCGTTTTTTTGAAATGTGGCAGGTGAAAACAAAATCTTACACATATCCTCGAGATATTTTTGCTTTCCACCTTTTCTGATTAATTCAATATTTTCATAGCGCTTTGCTTTCCCTATTGCATTATCGGCATAGCACTGTGTATCGTATAAAACAAGTCCTTTTATTCTTTCAGGATATCGTTTGACTAAATTTAGTGCAATGTATCCACCCATAGATAAGCCACAGACAATAAACTTACTCACTTGTAATGAATCAAGCAAAAAAATTATATCATCGGCAAATAAATCAATAGAAAATCTTTCTTTCCCTTTTGAACTGCTTCCATATCCTCTAACGTCATAGGTAATTATGCGAGCCTGATCTGATAAAGCAATTACCTGCTCTTTCCAGATTGACTGATCAAATGGATATCCATGGATTAACACCAGCACCTCATTACCGGAAGATGTATCGGAATAATTTAATACTTCTCCGTCAGGCTTTATTAATGCCTTTGAATACATCATTGTAACAGGTTGTTTTCTTGTTATCATCAGGAAAAATTACTTCATTCAGTGCCTTTGTAAATTTTGGCCAACTTATCTTTATAATTTTCGAGAATAATTTTTCTGCGCAAGCTAAGCTTTGGTGTCATTTCATTGCGTTCTATACTAAATTCACGATCGAGCAACTCAAATCGTTTAATCGTTTCATAATGACCTAGCGTTTTATTCACTACTTCTACTTCTTCTGCAATGCGTTTCTTTACTTCATTACTGGCGGCAATCTCTGCATTGGAATTTACTGCAATATTTTTCTTGGCTGCCCAATCTCTGATAAATGCAAAATTCGGAACAATAAATGCTGATGCAAATTTTTGATTCTCTCCAATTACCATTGCCTGTTCAATAAATCTTGATTCCTTTAATTTATTTTCTATCATCTGTGGCACGATATATTTTCCTCCTGATGTTTTAAAGATTTCTTTCTTGCGATCTGTAATTTTCAAAAACTTTCCATCTTCAAAAACGCCAATATCACCGGTATGGAACCAGCCATCAGCGTCAATTACCTCTGCTGTTAACTCTGGGCTGTTGTAATATCCAAGCATCACATTAGGGCCTTTGCACAATATCTCACCATCTGCAGCAATTTTTACTTCAACATTTTCGAGTACAGTTCCTACAGTGCCGAATTTAATGCTGTCGGGCTGAAAATTATTTACTGCTATAACAGGACTTGTTTCAGTCAGTCCGTAACCTTCAAGCACAGGAATTTTTGCAGCATGGAATACTCGTGCCAAGCGTGGTTGCAGTGCTGCACCACCCGAAGCTATTGCCTGAATATTTCCACCCAATGCCTCACGCCATTTACTGAAAATAAGCTTATTTGCCAAGCGCAACTGAAACTCATACCACCATCCATTAGCACCTTTCAATTCATAACGCAAACCCAGATTCAATGCCCAGAAAAACAAAGCTTTTTTTATACCTTTTAACTCTGCTCCCTTTGAAACTATTTTATCATAAACTTTCTCAAGCAATCGCGGAACCGTTACAAAAATCTGAGGTTTAATTTCTTTTAAATTGTCGGCAATAGTATCTAAACTTTCAGCATAATAAATTGAAACACCGAAATAAACATAGAGATAAGAAAGCATTCTTTCATAGACATGGTTAAGTGGTAAAAAACTTAATGCCTTCCATGACTCATGAAACGGGCACAGCACATCACAAAATTTAAAGTTGCTTACAAGATTATTATGCGACAACATTACACCCTTTGGATTTCCTGTAGTTCCGGAAGTGTAAATAATCGTTGCCAAATCATCAGGCTTTATACTATCTCTTATCTGCTTAACCTCTTCTTGTTTTGGATGCTTAAGGCCAAGATCAATAAATTCGCTCCAATGTGGTAAATCCTGATAGCGATCGAATAAATATATCTTTTCTAACGCAGGAAGATCGTTCTTAATTTGACTAACCTTCTTATATAAATCCACATTAGCAACAAATAAATAGCGCACTGCTGACTGGTTCAACGTGAATTTTAAATCATTTTCACTAATAGTAGGATAAAGCGGAACATCAGCAACTGCAATCTGAAGGCAAGCATGATCAACAAAATTCCATTCCGGTCTGTTATTGGCAATAATTCCGATTTTATCTCCGGGTCTTATTCCTGAATGTAATAATCCGTAACTCAGATTATTTATTGTTTCAATTATATCGGCTGTTGCATATTTTTTCCATACTCCATCCTGCTTTCCTGCCAAAGCATCTGCTTTAGGAAAACGTGAAAGCTGATATGGAAACAAGTCTATAAGTCGTGTTACTTCCATTCTTCAATTAGTTTTGTTGTGCTGCATAAAAATATAAAAAGTATTTAAATGTTTTTTACTATTGCAATATGAACTATAATGATTTATTAAACAAATCAAAGCCATTATTGATATTTGATGGCAGTTGTGCTTTTTGCAGATCATGTATTCGGTTCGTTAAAAAATATGACATCAAACTTCAATTTGACTTTGCAGACAACAATCAGAATACCACCAAACTTATTTTAGCTCAATACTTTATAAATCCTGAATCTTTAAACTCCGTTGTTTTGATAGAATACAACAAACTACACATACAGAGTGATGCAATTATAAAAACCTTACTTCTTCTTGGTGGGCGTTGGAGGCTTTTAGCCCGAATAATGATGGTTTTCCCAAACTCCTTCAGAAATAAAGTTTACAATATAATTGCAGCCAATAGAAATAAATTAAGAAGTCATTGCACAGTATGAAAACCAATTTTACGGAGCAAACAGGCATAGCCTATCCTATTATAATGGCACCCATGTTTTTAGTAAGCAATGAGGCTATGATGCAATCTGCAATACGAACCGGCATTATGGGTGTGTTTCCAACTTTAAACTACAGAAAAGAAGGTGAACTTGATGCATTAATTAAGCGGTTACATCAATTCAAGTCTGAAAATCAAGGGAGTTTCGGTGTCAATTTAATTGTACAAAAAACCAATCCTCTCTACAACAGGCATCTAAAAATATGTGTTGAAAACAAAGTGCCTTTTTACATTACTTCGTTAGGGAGCCCACGCGAAGTTATTGAAGCAGCACATTCTTATAGCGCAAAAGTTTATTGTGATGTAACCAATATTGGACATGCAGAGAAATGCGCTAAACTTGGTTGTGATGGCTTTATTGCCGTTGGTCAGGGTGCAGGCGGTCATGCAGGCCCTTATGCTCAAACGGTATTGATTCCAACTTTACGAAAACACTTTCCTTCTATACCTGTAATTGCAGCAGGAGGTATTGCCACCGGTGACGGCATTGCTGCAATGATAGCTTTAGGTGCTACAGGAGTAAGTATAGGAACAAGATATATTGCATCTACAGAAGCAGAAGTCAGTGATGAATATAAAAACAGTATTTTAAATTCAGGTATGGATAATATTGTTATGACAGAAAGGCTTTCCGGAACACCATGCAACATCATCAATACACCTTATGCAAAAAAAAATTGGCTATAAACAAAATTGGTTAGAAAAGTGGCTGAGCAATAACTCCACAACAAAAAAATATTTTAAAATGATGGTGCAGTACAAAGGCGTTAAAGCACTTGAACAAGCAATTAAACCAGGTAATTACAAAACATTATGGACTGCAGGGCAAACTGTTGAACTTATTGATGATATAATAAACTGTGATGAAATTACAGAGCGGTTAATTAAAGAAACCCATCTGTCGGTCGAAAACCTTAGTAATAAATTTAAGGACTAAACCTATCCTTCTTTCTTGGGGAAAAGGTGATTGAGGTAAAATGTCATTTTTAAAGCCTCATTACATTCAATTTCATGCTTCGTTTTCATTTTAGTTTCAGCAATAATATATCTGTTTTTCGTTGAATTAGCCTACATTTGAACAAAAAATAAATGGCCTTTAAAAGAATATTCTTTTTTGTTTGGTTTTCAGTTTGCTTCCATGTTGCACATGCACAAAAAGTTACTTATGCACAACAGGAACTTGATGCCTATTCTTATGATTATATAAAAACAGCAGGCTATAACGATAATTCCTTTTTTGTTTTTCAAAGCAATCTGCCATTTGAAAACGATCGTGACAGAGTAGGATTCAAATCACGTAAATATAAAGTTACTTGTTACAATCTGAATCTATCTTTAAAATGGTCGAAAAAAATAGAACCTAAAAATGATAATGAGAAATTAGAAACTATAACTGTGATTGACGGTCAGGTTGCTTTAATTAAATCTTCTTTTGAAGGTAAGGACAATCAATTGTCAGTGTTCATTACTACATTGGATGACAATGGAAATGAATCTGCTACCAAGAAAGAAATTGGAACTATTTTATTTAACAGAACAAGCAACTTAGATAAGATAAAAGTTATTGCTTCGAAAGGGAATAACTACTTCGGACTTATTCAAAATGAAAAGAAACAAAATGGTTTGCAGCAACTACATTGCCTCATAATTGATAGTGACTTTAGGCTTGTCCGGCAACTGCAATTTGAAGTACCATACCCTGAAAAAAATTTCAACTACGAAAACTGGCTTTTGACAGATGATGCAGACTTTATTCTTGAAGGAAGTTACTACTCAAAAGAAAAAAGTGAAAACCGCAAACGATGGGATGCATACAAGCTATTTGTATCGTCCAATGGAAATAGTGGCGCCATTGAATATGCTATCAATACCAGCAACCTGATATTAAGCAGCAGTGCAATAGCTTATGATGCCATAAATAAGAAAATAGTTCTTGCCGCTTTTTATACTGACAATGTTTCTACAAAATCCGGAATAATTTATGCAAGTCTTGGAACTTCAGGAAATGATTCGTTGTTGATGATAAGACAACCTATTGGCGAAGTCACGTTAACACGCATGTTTGCCGGTCAAAATTTAGACCGTAGCAGAGCAGGAATTGAAAACCTGAGCATAGAAAAAGTGATTTTACGAAATGATGGTGGTGCTGTATTAGTTACAGAGGTGTCTTATGTTACAGACTACTCCTATTATGATTATTTTACACAAAACTACATTCGTAATTTCGAATATCATTTCAATAATGTCATTACCTTTTCTATCAATGCTGATGGTACTATTGACTGGGATGCAGTTTTAAGAAAAGATCAGATTTCTACAAATGACTATGGAAAATATTCTTCGTTTGCCTTAGCCATGACAGAAAATGATATCAGTTTACTCTATAACACCCGCACAGACAGAAATAATGGAGTTGCCTATTTCGGAATAAAAAGAAATGGCGAAACAGAATCGAAAGAAATCATCAAACCTGAAGAACGGATTTTACTTGTGCCATTTGCTGCAAAACAAATCAGCACTGACGAAATTATTGTCCCTTGCTGGAATAGAAAAAAGATGCTAATGGCAAAAATTACTTTCTGATGCCGGGATCATTATCTATTGCATTGCAGTATATTTCCTATTACGTTAAGGCATGGAACAAACACAGTGTTCATTCTCCTTTTGTATATAAGCTCACAACACAGGTTATTCATCCCGACAAAAAACTTGCAAAATTTATACCTATTGAACAACAAAGAATACTTTTAAAACAAAGTACAGACAAAATTTTTTTTACCGAATTAGGTGCTGGAAATAAAAGCAATAAACGAAGTGTTTCCGACATTGCCGCGAAGTCTTTAAAATCTCCGCGATATGCGCGTTTACTTTATAGGCTTGCAAATCATTTTCAACCTGACAATATTATTGAGTTAGGCACATCATTGGGCATTACAACAGGCTATATGGCATTATCAGGCTGTAAAAATATTTTTACTATTGATGGTAATAAAACTGTATCAGAAATTGCGCAATCTACATTAACCTCGATAAAGCTGCATCAAAACATAAAATTTCTTCAAGGAAATTTTGATGAAGCACTTCCTGCATTATTACATCCTTTAAATAAAATTGATTTTGTTTTTTTTGACGGCAACCACCGTTATCAACCAACAATTAATTATTTTCATCAATGCTTAACAAAAGCACATGATAAAAGTGTGTTTGTGTTTGATGATATTAACTACAGTCAGGAAATGAAACAAGCATGGCATGAAATCAAACAACATCCATCAGTTACTGTCAGTATTGACTTGTTTATGATGGGAATTGTTTTTTTTGATACAGACCTTCTGCGTCAACATTTTGTAATCAGGTATTAACATTTGGTAACTTAATCATAAGCCACAATTTATTACTTTTTACCACGTACAAATCAATTATGCCACAGTCCATTATTTCGCTTTCAGATATTTCACGACTTTATAAAGTCGGAACAGAAACAATTTATGCATTACGATCTGTTTCACTTAACATTTTTAAGAATGAATATGTGGCATTGATGGGTAGTTCCGGTTCAGGAAAATCCACGTTGATGAATATTCTTGGTTGCCTTGACACGCCATCAAGTGGCAGTTATCATCTGAACAACATCTCTGTTTCTGGAATGACAGATAATGAACTTGCCGAAGTAAGAAATAAGCAAATAGGTTTTATTTTTCAAACATTTAATCTGTTGCCACGAAGTACAGCACTTGAGAATGTAGCATTACCGCTTGTGTATGCAGGTGTTTCAAAAGAAGAGCGTTTAAAGCGGGCTAAAGAAGTATTGGAAAGTGTTGGCTTGGCCGACAGAATTATGCATAAGCCAAATGAGTTATCCGGTGGTCAGCGTCAGCGTGTGGCTGTTGCAAGGGCATTGGTCAACCACCCTTCAATCATTCTTGCTGATGAGCCAACAGGAAATCTTGATTCAAAAACCTCTGAGGAGATTATGTTGCTATTTGAAGAAATACATCAGCGTGGCAATACAATCATTGTTGTAACACATGAAGAAGACATTGCCAGACATGCACACCGTATTGTCAGAATAAAAGACGGACTCATTGAAGATGATGCCATCAACCAACAAATAACAAAAGCAAAAACAATTGTATCATGAACATTAAATCAATTCAATCGCTGCTTATCGTTGTAGTGCTATTAGCAAGTTGTGGAGTAGCAAACAGTCAGAAAGGAAAACTCCTTACGCCTGAAGTATTTGAAAAAATGCTTCACGAAACACCTGAGGCACAAGTTATAGATGTAAGAACACCTGAAGAATTTAATGATGGGCATTTGAAAAATGCTTTAAATATGAATGTCAACAGCAAAGATTTTGAAAACCGTGCACCCTATCTCGATAAAGAAAAACCTCTTTTTGTTTATTGCTATTCCGGTGGTCGCAGTGCCAAAGCCTGCGAATATTTTGAGAAGATGGGATTCAAAGTCATTTATGATATGGAAGGCGGCTATTCTTCATGGACAGATGCAAACCTGCCTGTAGAAGGAAAAAAAAAAGCTGACCAGTAGGTATCAGTCTTGATAACTTTGCCTTGCTTACAAGTGCCGGGAAAGTTTTGGTTGATATTAATGCACCATGGTGTCCGCCATGTGTAAAAATGAAACCTATGTTAGATTCATTAGATACAGCATGGAAAGACAAAGTAAAAATTGTGCGGCTGAATAAAGACGAAAATCAATTAATTTCAAAATCTCTTCAGATTAATGAATTGCCTACCTTACTTTTTTATGAAAACGGTAAATTGGTGAAACGTGAAAGTGGCTATAAAAATGCTGAACAACTAAAGGCTATGACTCAGGTTGAGTAGTTGAGTGGATTTACTTTTTATTCTACTTTTAAATGAGATTGCTTTAGAATAATTCATTAATAAATCCCGAATATTAAAAACGCCTTCTCTGCTAAATCATATTGACCTATCTCACTGATTCAGAACACATAGAATTAATATTTTTTTAGTCTTGCCTTCTCCTTTTCAAAAGTGTAAATTGCGCTTTTTCAGACATATAAAACGTGTAACCTAAAGGGCATAACTACGTATAAAGTCATTTAGTTGTTGAGCAAATTATGAATATATCTGCATTAGCAGAAGCCGAAAAACTTCTATTTATTGCAAGGCAGTCGCTTTCAGAAGGGAAACTGCCCCAAGCAATAGATATGCTCAATAAAATCGTTACCGACTATCCTGATTTTTCAAAAGCACACATCACTCTGGCAGATATTTACTTTAATAAACTTCAAGACTCAACAACTGCAGAAGAATATTATAAAAAAGCTATTGCCATTGCCGATATGAATACTGACGCCTTTACCGGCTACGCAAACTTAATGCTGCAACAGGAAAAATATCCCGAAGCACTGTCAATGCTCAACAAAGCTATGGCCATAAAAGGTGCTCCAAAAGATACTATCTACATGCTGCTGGGCAAACTCTACGAAATGCAAGGCAGACTCGATGATGCTATTGGAAACTATAAAAAATGTATTACCACTACCCTATCAAACTCCGTTCTTGAAGAAGCAGAACTTGCATTGAAAAGATGTGAGGTCAAGAAAAAGTATATTTAATTTTTTCTATTTACAACGTTGTTTTTAGTGCTTTGCAACCTATTCTATTCTGCTTTACAACTTACAGATAGAATTTAAAACCCCATTTCAGGGTAAGCCAAAAATTTTCACGAATACATTACATTTGCCTTTAAACTACAACTGTAAATTAATGAAACGTGTCTTTACCATTTCACTGTGTTTTTTTGTATTTTATTCTATAAGTTTTGCTCAGTTAGACCAATATGCTTCTGAACAGAATAAATTTTATTGGAAAAATCGTAAACCTACTGCTGGCTACTGGCAACAGGATGTTTATTATAACATTAAAGCTGCAATAGACGAAAAAACAGACATTATCAGTGGTGTAGAAGAACTTACTTACAGAAATAATTCTCCCGACACTTTGAAATTTATTTTTATGCATCTCTATCAGAATGCATTTGTTCCCGGTGGTTACTTGAACGACTTAAACAAAGCCAATCAAAACAAAGTGCGTTATGGAAAATATGAATTGCAAGGATTGGGAATTGAAATTACTAATATAAATACACTTTCTGTCAATGGTATTACTATAAACAAACAAGCAGAAAAAACAATTGACAATACCATCATGAAAATTATGTTGCCGCAACCTTTGTTGCCGGGTCATGATCTTGTTTTGAAAATTGATTTTAAAACTTATTACGATAAAACCGGTCAGCGCAGACGCTTACAGATGTTTGAAAATGCAGGCAACAAACATTACAATGGATGTCAATGGTATCCTAAAATGTGTGTTTACGATTCGCATCGTGCTTGGAACACCGATCAGCATCTTGGCAGAGAATTTTATGGAGAATTTGGTGTGTATGATGTGGAACTTACTTTTGCAAACAATTTTATAGTAGAGGCAATAGGTGTTTTAGTCAATGAGAAAGAAGTTTTACCTGATGAACTGCGCAAGAAACTTGATATTAAAAATTTTAAAGAAAGACCTGCTTCACCACAACCTTCAACAATAATCATCCCTGACGGAAGTACGAAAACCTGGAAATTCCATGCAGAAAACGTTCATGATTTTGCTTTCACTGCCGATCCTTCCTATCGTCTTTCTGATGCTTACTGGAATGGTGTTCGTTGTGTAGCTATTGCCCGCGAGCAACATTGCTACGGATGGCAAAGTGCGGCAGAATATACAGCACGTATTATTGAAGTTTTCTCACGCGATTTTGGAATGTACGATTATCCGAAAATTGTTACTGCCGATGCAAATGATGGAATGGAATATCCAATGATAACAATGGACAATGGTACAGATCCCGGATTCCGTGGCCTGCTATGTCATGAAATAGGACATAATTGGTTTTATGGTATGGTAGGAAGTAATGAAACATACAGGCCATTGCTTGATGAGGGATTTGCGCAGTTGCTGAAATCGTGGGGTATGGAAATACTTGAAGGCTATCATATAAAACAGAGAGAAACAACATGGAAAGATCAGAAAAGAACAGAGCCTTTAACCTATCAGATGACAACAGCATACGGCCTCTATTACAATTATGTTCTAAATGATAAAGATGGATTTATCAATACACATAGTGACGGTTTCAGCAGTGCTTTAGGTCATGGTGGTGGTTATGGAATGGTTTATTACAAAACAGCAACCATGTTATACAACCTGCAATATATTTTAGGTGACAGTTTGTTTTTAAAGGCGATGCAACACTATGTTGCACAATGGAAATTTTGTCATCCCTATCCTGAAGATTTCAGAAACAGCATCACAGAATATGTTAAAACCGATTTAAGCTGGTTTTTTGATCAGTGGATGGAGACCAATAAAAAATTAGACTATAAAATCTGCAAGTATCGCAAGGCCGATGAAAAAGACTCTTTTAATGTTTATTTTAAGCGCAAAGGGCGCATGCAATCATCAATTGATTTTTCTGTCTATTCAAACTGTGGTGTAAAATACGATTATCATATTCCCAATAACTGGTTTGTAAAACAAACCGATGCAACGGTATTGCCGAAATGGGAAGGTTGGGATAATCTGAGAAATACTTATAAGGCTCAAATTAAAATCCCATGTGGTATTAGCAGTATTGTTATAGACACGACAGACCGTTTAGGTGATGCTTATAGGTTGGACAACCGCTTGCCGCGACCGTTTAAACTTGCGTTTGATAAATGGCAGAAACCTGCCTACTCAGACTGGAAAAGCTATGTATTTTACTTACGTCCTGATGTTTGGTTCAACAATTATGACGGACTAAAAGTTGGTGTACATGCAGAAAGTAATTACATGAATACCATGCACTTTTTTTCAGGTGATGTTTGGATTAATACAACTGTGGGACAAAATAGTTTGAGCGAAACTGCCGACATAAATAAAAATGACCCAGCATCATTCAGAATAAATTACAAAACACCATTAAAGTTTGTTGCACCGGGAGTTAATTTTTGGATTGGTGGCGGACTGCTTGATGGTTTAACATTTGCAAAATCAGGAGGTGATTTAACTTTCCTAAACAATCGTGTAAGACTGTTTGCTGAATACAAATTGATGTACAGAAGAAACACCAACACGCTTGAATATTTATTATACCCGAATGAATGGCAGTCGGCTTTGATGAATACATCTGTAACCTTAGGTGCAGAGGCACAATACAGAAAAAATAAATGGAACGGTTCTGTTGTCATACAAAACACTTCAGCATCATTATTTAGTGATTACTCCTATTCTAAGCTTTCATTAACTAACATCACAAACTACGAAACAGGAAAAATTGACTGGCGATTAAGAGTTTTCGGTCAATATGGATATGGACAAAATGTTCCTATGGAAAGTGCATTATATCTAGCCGGTGCTAATCCGGAGGAGTTGATGGAAAGTGCTTGGACACGTTCACGTGCATTTGTTCCATACAGTTGGTTGGGCTATGGAGACAAGACCAATCACTTTCAGCAAGGTGGTGGACTTAATTTAAGGGGTTATGCAGGTTATCTTGTGCCGCAGAATATTGATGGCGAACAAAGATATTTTTATCGTGCCATCAGTGGCTCTTCTGTTAGTTTAGAGATAGACTTTGACAGGTTGATTCCTTTACGCCCATCATTTACTAAAAAGTGGTTAAAAGCTGACCTTTATTTTTTTGGAGATGCAGGTGCCATTGCAACAAACAATTCTAACAAGTCCATTCAATTCACTAATTTGAAAAGTGATGCCGGTATTGGAACAGCATTTACAATTAAAAAATTGGTCGTTTGAATGCCATAAAGCCACTTACTATACGATGTGATTTTCCATTCTTGTTAAGCAGTGCCCCTTATGCTGAAAAAGATTATGTCAAACTACGATATGTAATCGGCATCGGTCGCACTTTCTGATAACATCACGCTATTGACTGAAAAGTTCTATTTGCTGACTTCCCGATTAAAGTTGCAGCAACTTCTCCTTTCGCCACAAACCGCCTGCATAACCGGTTAGTGCACCTGAAGTTCCAATAACTCTATGACAAGGAACAATTATTGCAATCGGATTTTTACCATTGGCAGATGCTGATGCTCTTATTTTTTTCGCACTCCCTAACTGCACTGCCTGCTCGTTATAAGAGATGGTTTTTCCAAAGGGTATAGAAAGTAACTTCTCCCAAACCTGAAGCTGAAATACTGTTCCCTGTGGTTTTAAATTTAAGGTGAATAACTTACGTTTACCGGAAAAATACTCTTGTAGTTCGTTTGCAATCTGTATTGACACAGCTCCGTTCAATATCTCACCGGAAGTGTATTTGTCATCAAATTCAAGTGCAAGCACACTATCTGTATCTGTGATAGCATTCATATAACCTAACGGTGTCAGGATATACGAAGTATATAATTCAGTTAACAATAATGGCAATAATTGATTTTTACAAATTGAAAATCCCTAAGGCTTTACCTTTCTGATTTCAGACTGCAAAACATAATAGTTGTTGGTCTGATAAACATAGGCCAGAATATAACACTGATCAACATTATACTTATCAGGAATCTGATAGTTGTAAAGTCTGATATACTTTGTTGTCAGATCCGGATCGTTTATCAGGCTTTCACCAAAAGAACTATTTAATGCAGCTCTAAGTACGTGTCTGTGTATATATGCTGAATCTATCTGCGTAGGTGTTGTCAAATCATAATCGAGCTGACATCCGTGAATACTGTCTTCAACTAAAAATACTGCTAACTTATAATCATCGCCAAGGTT
The DNA here is from genome assembly GCA_016699635.1 of Bacteroidota bacterium. Lineage (GTDB taxonomy): Bacteria > Bacteroidota > Bacteroidia > AKYH767-A > OLB10 > OLB10. The sequence continues at coordinate 317,733 of CP064983.1, forward strand.
GTTCAAAAACTCAGTACTTACTGTAAGTTGAGCTGTGCGATTACTTTCACTATATGCAGAATAAATATTTATAAAAGCATCATTCGGCTTACTTAACTCTTGTGATATAACAGACTGCCAACTGTTGTAGTATTTAATATGTGTTGTTGGATACCCTACTCTGTTAATCATACTTGAAGGATATGCAGATAAACCAAAAAAAGTATTCAACTCATCGGAGTTGGAATTTCTGAAATCTTCAGAAAAGCAACTTGGTGGATTATCAGGAACTGCGTAAACACCGGCATGGTTGGTTGCAACAACCAACTGTTCATGGTATAATGGCTCAAGTGTGTTAGCAATTATTCTCTGCGCGCGGACAGTTTCCACACTTACGTCCTGTATAATCTTCGAGTAACACTTTCTTAACAGGATTTGCAGGGGTGTATGGAACCACAAAATCAGCCTGACCTGTTAGCGTATCGCTAATGGTTGCAGAATATTTAAAAGTAAGTGTTCCAAAAGGCGCAGGAGCTGTTATGTAAACTGAATCATTATCAAAGATGGCATCATTGCCTGTTGCCACTTCTGAAATCACGTTAGATTGAGCACCGTGCCATGTAAACTGAACTGCTATTGTTTTTGGTGATGATGATTCGAGTGAAAACTTCGCTACAAGCACATCTACATCGTCAGCTGTTGTAGTTGCATTAAGCACTCTGATGTCATTAAGTGTTCCTGGAAGTGTACCAATGTTAGTTGTGTTTTCTTCTTTATATGGACCATCAACTTTATCGCATGAAACAATTGTTGTTGCAGCTAAAGCTGCAATTGCTAACCAAAATTTATTTTTCATTTTCGTGAACTTTTAAATAATTAAAAACTTGTACTTATTGAAACTGTAAGTCCATTACTTGACGGAACCTGTCTGCACACACCACCAACGCAAAACAAACCTTCGCGCTGACGACCATAGCCCAAAGTAATACGATGCGAATCTTTTGTGTATCCGACAAAACAATTGAAGTAATGGATTCTTTTGTCAGATTTTTCATTGCCATAATTATACTGATCTGATACTGCAACAAACCAATTGGGTGAGTGTGAATACTCAATCAGTCCGGCAATCCAAGACTTATAATCTTGTTCCGATTGTAATGTTTGCCACTCTGTTCTGATGGCGTTTTTATCATTTAACTGAAAGGTAATATCAGCTACTATTATCTTGTCATAAATAGTTCCATATTGCTTTGATCCCTGAAACTGAATTTTGTCTTTATCATAAACCTGATTAATATACATTAAAGTAATTTTCAGATTTTTAGACATCTTACGAGTAATCTCTAAGCTAAAATCTTTGTAGTAAACATCCTTACCAAATTTTCCCCAATCACTTTTATAAAGGTCTTTGCCTGCAACAGGCTCTGTGCTCAATGAATTGGCTCCGGAATAGTTAACAATGATATTTGTTCCATAATCACCACCTAATTTTGTTCCTTTCTTAATAGTATAGTTTACTTCAGCTTCAAATCCAAACTCACCATTCGGTTGTGTTGCATAAGGATAGATTGATGCTAATGAATACGTGTGATATTTTGTCAATGCAGGAAGATAATTAATCAATAAGTCATTTAGATTTGCATTACGCTCACTACGGAAATTCATGTTGTCAATTCTTTTGGCGGCAAGTAATATTCCCAAACCTTTTTGAGAATAAGTTGCTTTCAAAAGTGCGGCATCACCAAACTTATAGCTGTAATTATTTAATGATGAAGGGTCGTTGTATTTATAAGCATACTCTGCATTGATGGTTACTTTACCTCTTGTAACGTCAAGTCGTCCGGCATAAGCACCAATGTTCTCAGGCAAGATATATACATTGTCATCATCTTTCTGATACTTACTCACAAATCCAAAACCTGCAGTAACCCTGGTCTTTTTATCATTCCATTTTTTTATTAAATCATTTATACCCACTTCTGCATCTACTCCTCTGACAATGCCTTCTCCGGTTTTAAAATAATAGCGTTGTTTACCAATTATACCTTTAATAAGGATTCCACTGTAAGGTTTAAATTTTACACGAACACCATCCAATGCATTATCATAACCTAGTGTTGGCTCCCAATAGGAACGCAAAATCAATCCACTGCCAAACTGCTCATAAAAATTTCCGACAGTAATAGCTAATTCGCCATTGTCATATTCTGCATAACGATGCGCAATACCACTGCCATTAAATCTTTTGTCGTAGCCAAGCAATACATTCTGATAAGTTTCGTAACGAACACCTGCTTTGAAATTACCTTTGGTAAAAACCAAATCTCCGTAACCATTAAGCAAATATTTCTCTGCTACTTCAGGTGCACTTATAGTTGAATCCTGAATGTAATACTGTCCATCAATCTGAAAACTACCATGTATTTCACCGGGAGAACTTTGTGCAAGCGATAAAGTAGGTGCACCTAAAAAAATAACCGGCAATATTCTGCCGGTTATAAGTTTTATCATTTTATTCATGAAAAGCAAATAGTTATTTATTAATTTGATTCTTTAGTAAGTGCTTTAATCTCTTCGTACATTTTATGTTTTTACATCAACAGCAGGTATTGGACGTGATTCAAAAACCTGTGCCGAAGAAACTGATACTGCACATGAAAAGACTACTACTAACTTCTTTAAATGATTCATTTATTTATTAAAATTGAATTTTATCTGTTTACTACTAACTTTTGTACAGCTGAACTTTTTCCTTCTACATTAAGCGAAATAAAATAAACACCAGATGGCAAATCGGCTGTTGAAAGTACAATATTTCCTGTTGAGCTATTTACATTAAAATTCTTAACTGTTTTTCCCAACATATTTATTACTTTAACTTCAGCCTTGCTACCTGATTTAATATTATAATTAAATGCAGTTATCGAACGTGCAGGGTTAGGAGATGGCGCACTTATGCTATTTGTTTTATTTACTTCTTTTACGCCAACCGGTGTAATATGATAGTTAATGGCAAACTGAACTGAATCAAGTGGATTGTTTCCATCAAATACAGTATAGGCTACAGTAGTAGTACCAACATAACCATGTCCAAGATAATCACCTCTGAATGATCCTTCTGTTGCACCTGCATTAATAGTAGCAGGTATTGCAGATGACATCACACCTACTCCGTAACATAAAATACCCCAACAAAAGTTATGCTCTGTTCCGGGAACCTTGTAAACATCATAGGCATTCAGGCTGGCATCTATTGTATTCTGACTGTTATTAATTACATATACATAAGAATGTAATAAACTGTCTTCAACAGAGCCATAAACATCTGCAGATAATCCTGTATAGCTAAAACTTTGAGCTTTAACCAAACTTGCTGATGTAATTAAAATTAGTGCTAGTACAATTTTCTTCATGATATTTTTTTTAAAGCTGCCCCGTTATCTTAGATACCGGGACAGCAATTGATTTAATTATTTAATTGTTATTTTTTGATAAGAAACTGAATCGCCTGAACGTACTTCAAGTGTATAAATTCCTGCAGCAAAATCAGAAGTTTTTACAGTTTCATTTACTACAGAAACAGTGCCGAGATTCTTCTGGAACAACTTTCTTCCTGAAATATCAGTTAAGGAAATTGTCATTGGAAGTGATTTCTCCATTGTTGCTTTGATATTCAATACATCACTTGCAGGATTTGGGAACACTTCAAGAGTAGTTACACCTTCTATCTGATGAACAGCTGTTACACCTGTTAAATTAATATCATCAACATAAAGGTTGTTACCATAAGCATTAGTTGCTTTGAAACTTAAAAGTAAAGATGGTTGACCTACATAATTAGCTAATGAAACCGTTTTAGATTCCCATTGAGATGCTGAAGTTGGTGTAAATGCTGTGGTTTGTGCTGGTGAAGTTGATAATGCTGCACCTGCTTCATTAAATAGAGATGTCCAAGTTACTCCACAATCAGTTGATGCAAGTACCTGAAGACGATCGTTCTCCGTTGAATATTGACAATATGCTACACTGAAAGTCAACTGAGGATTCACAGCATTAGTCATATCAATTGGTGTATAAGGGTAAAGATAGTCAGATTGACCAGCTGCAGCATAAGTATAAAAGTTCATTTTTGCAGAACCACCTCTTTAAGCTACCGGCAGCACTTCTAACCCATGTAGTTGCATTGTCAGGGTTATTTAGAATCCAATTTACAGGAGGAAATGTTGTAGCAAGAAAATCCTGACTGAGTGATGTTACCGGTGCTGTTGTTTGTGCAACCGATGTTTTATAATCAAGATTTATATTATGGAAAGCAGCATTACCATTAACGCTGATTAATTTAGCTGAAAAATTCTGTAATCCAGCACCTGGCAAAGTTAAATTAGGTAAAGTTAATACTACAGATGTATTTGATCCCAAATTGCCACTCCAATTATAAGTTTGCATTGTTTGTCCAACTATACCGTATTCAATGTCCGCAGAAGTAAGGTCACCGCCTCCTCCCTAATTTTTGAATGTGACACTGGGGGCAATTGAACTGGTACAAGTAAATACTGATGTAAGATTTGTAATAGCCGCCAAAGGCACTACTGCTGCAGCACTACTTCTTCCGCCTTGCATAATTTCTTTAGTGGCGTCATTCTGAACAAAAGCTACAGCACGAAGCATTGGCCAATATGGCATAAACACTGTAGGTATATTAGTGGGTACATTTATTGTCCATTGTTCATCCAAAACAACTGAATCACCAACAGCCCAAGTTGCCGGCAATATTGTTCCTGTGCCATTAGGCAACATTTTACGCATTACATCAGAATAATGAGATTCACCATTTGGCGAAGTATAACCATATAAGTCCTTTTCAGTAATGGCAATACGTGCTTTTAAACTTGTTAATCCTGTCACAGCCTGTGTGGCACGAATTACGGTATGAGTATAAATAATATCGTGAGTAGGTGAAAAACTATGTGTAACATCAACTGTAAAAGGTGAAGTTGTTGCTACACGTGAGTTTAATGTTGCAACAGGAAATGAACCTGCATTACCATCCCATACATTGCCATCTAAAAATGCATGTGGTGAGTAGTTATTTGCATAAAACGATGTTCTGTTTGCTACATCAATAGTATTATACGAATAATAATTAAATCCGTTAGATGGAATATTATTCTGATACTTAATCGGAATAGTAAATGCATTAGCATTCAATTTGGTGTTGAAACCGGGATTATTAGCTGCACAAGGCCCACAAGTTTCACCTGTGAATTCTTCAACAACTACATATCTCTGTGACTGGGCATTTGCTATACCCACTACTAAGCACGCTGCCGTTAAAATAGTAAAGATTTTTTTCATTATTATAAATATTTGATTTTAAAATTCTTGGATAAAAGTACACACTTTTCAGAATACCAATGTCTAAGAAATGCCATTTTTAATAAACTGGTAAAATCAGAGCGCAAGTGAGTGTTTAAAGCTATGGTTATTACAGCGCATCATGGCAAATTGGTGTCACCTGCCATTGGTCTTTACTACAAAGTTGTGATTCAGGCTTTTGGTCGGTCAAAATCATAAATGGAATATTAGTTGTGAGCGGGCCTTTTTTAAATGGATTTCTTAAAAAACCTGCCTTTTTAAGCCATTTTCCCTCTTCCGACTTCGGAATTGCAATTGTTATGATTCCCTTCAGCTTGCTTTTAATACAAATTTGTGATAATCTCCTGATTAAAGTTTTCTGCACCTTAACAGATATACTACAATAATCAAGTAAAAACAACTTCCCTTCATCTTCATAACAAATAACATAACCCACAGGATTTTGTCCTTGATAACAAATAAAACACCGATAATTAAATCGTGGATTAGCCAATCTCCATTTTAAAAACTCTTTGCTGTAATGTTGTTTTATATTTTTTTAAAGCCGAAATTCTTTTGAATATCAAGAATCACATGAATATCTGTTTTCTCAACTATATTAAAATTTCTATCTTCTGTGGTAAAATTATTAATCCATTTGCAATGCAATGCATGAATAAAAAAGTATTTCACATCTGCAATATGACACCATCCCATCTTCACCAATCCCGGAGTTGATTTGTCGCCTCCAAAACCAATTACTGCTAACTGATGATGCTCCCTAACATAGTTATAACATAAGGTTGCCAATTTCTCAAACAGCCCCTTTCTTCTTTGTGTTGAGTGAGTCATAGTATCTCCGGATTGAAATATTATTACTTCACTATTATTTATCTGATACCGTTCCGGAATGACACCGTAGAAACCGACCAATTTATTTTCAAAGAATGCACCAAAACCAATAAAATTTCCTGCCGGATTATCTAAATACTTCCATTTAAAATAAGCTTTGTCAACCTTCATACTGAAGCAGTTCTCCATCAGTCCGGGCAACAACCCTATTTCATCTTTCAGAAGCTGCCTAAGTTGAACTTCACTCATTTTATAAAGCCCTTTTCGTAAAGTTTAATTCTGACATTCATATAACTATTCGGCTCTTGAATCATGTTTAATCTGTTGTAAAATCTAATTTTATCTGTAGAAGTTCCTGCATTACTTCCCGATCCAGCCAAACAGAGTACTGTTTTATAACCAGCTTCAGATATTTTCTGATTAGCCTCGCCATTTGATAAACCATTTGGCAAAGCTATAACAGGACATTCGCATTTAAGCATTTCTTCAATTCTTTTTTGGAATAATTTAATTCATGCTCAAACGTTACATCATTCTTAACAGCCGAAAGACTAACATGAGATGCAGTATGAGAACCGATTTCAACATTATTTGTAGCTATAAACTTAATATCATCCCAGTTCATCATCTTTATCGGGTAATCAGTTTCTGTAATATTCAGATACTGCTCTAAAACTGCAATACATTCAGACCGATCTATTACATCAAGTTTAAACAGATAAAATAAAGTTTTATAATAATGAGCGAACCAATTTTTGCAAGGTTGTTTAATATCGAGTACAAAGTTTTTGTCTAATGCAATGTTTATTGAAAAGCGGCTGCTATTTCGCAACAAGTTAAACAGATGATTCAGTTTCTGTGTCCAGATATAACTTTTACCATCGGCACAATCTATCACAATGTTGTGATTGCTTGGCGCCTCATAATAATGTAACACTGGTATTGCTTCTTCTATAAAATCTTTGTAGCCATCATCGAAGCTTAAAACCAACGGTGGCTTGGTGCTTCTGAAAGATTTATTTTCTATCTGACTAATTGGGATAATTTGATATTCCTTAACTAAAGACTCCAGCATCAAACGAAAGGTTTCAGGATAAATAGGCTGCCAGAAATAATCGTATTGTGATGAAATTCGATGGAAACAAAGTATTGTCACACCATTTGGTGAAGCGGGAATTAACTTCAGCAAATTTTGAAGTTGAAGCTTTACAGCAGTTTTAAAGATGATTTGTGTTGAAAAAGACATAACCCTTGTCGGGCTAAGGTATAAAAAAGAGATTTACAACAAACTATCTACCTCACTCTTGAGTGATAAAATTGCCGCCCCTGCAAAATTGTTGCCTGCTGATGAACGTTGCAAAATACTTTGACTCAGCACAATTGCCTTTTCGGTCTTGTCCAAAGAATCTGCGGCAAGATTTACTGTTGCAATTATGTCATCTTTTGCTTTTGTGATTAATGACCAGCTTTGTACAGAAACATACACTTGCTGACTAACATTATGTTCGTACTCCTGACGAATGGCAGCAAGTAAATCAACCTGAAGGTCTCGCACATTCATGCCGGGTTGTAAAATCCTGAATAAGATATTCTCCGGTTGTATGCGTTCCAGAAATACAACCATTCTTTCTACTGCCTGAAGTTTTAATGGCAGCATATCTTTTTGTATCAGTCGTCTTGCGTCAAGAAGTTTAAGTCTGTAATCGCGTTCCAACATATTTTTTATGAGCATATACATGCCACCGGCAACGATAAAAGTTGGCGCAATGATGAGGAGTGCTGTTGTTAAATTATCAAAGTTCATTTTAGAATCCTATATTAAATCCACCGAAAAGTGTTGTTGTTTTACCATTTTTTCCATAATAAAATGGTGCAGTATAAACGTTAGCCATAGCACCTTTATTATCATCAATTTTAACACCTGCAGATAAAAAAATGTCATTAAATAATTCGTATTTTATATTCAAATCAAGTGATGTAAACTCATATTCTTTTGTTTTTAAAAATGGCAGACCCAAACCAGATTTATCTTTGCCTGTATAGGGATAAATAGGCCCAACGGCTGCTGAGGTGTATCCTGCTGAAATATATAAACCTGAAATTGGCGCGCAACGCGCACCAAGATAAATTTCCTGAGCATTGTCGCGAAGATAATGTCCCATATTAAATCTATTAGATTCGTAGGTGGTGGTATTCACAAAGTGTCTGTATGTAACCGGATTTGTTCTTGTATATTCTGCAATAAAAGTAGCTGAAGTATAAAACGGTAACATTACAGCAGCGCCTGCTTTAAGACTGTAAAAGTTTGAATGCTCATTTTTATCCATCATTCGCCCAAATGCAATTTCATCAACAAATAGTGAAATATAAAGATGCGTATATTTAATATTGTGTGAACTGATGTTAAAAAACAATTGAGAGTTTTGACCTGAATAGTTACTACCCTGCCCTGTTTTACTATGATCAAGCGATTTAAAAAACATAAACGGAATAAACATGGCAACTTCCAGTTGATCGCTATAAACAATAGAATTACCAAAACTGAAATCGAATTGTTTAAAAGGCTTTACGGTGAACATGTTGGCAGCAAAATATTTTGAAAAATATACTTGTCTGTGGTTAGGCGGATTGCCTGAGAAATAAGCTGCAGAATCATCCTTAATTTCAGAATAAAGCCATCCGTGAAAATAGTTGAACTCAAACCACTTTTTGGATTAAGCTTAAGTTCTAATCGAGCAAAAGATGGCGCCTTTGTTGAAATAATGTTTGCACCATGATTATTACTGCCCCATTCAAAATTATCTTTTACTATTCCAACATGACCCCACTTCCAAGCATAGGCAATGCCACCACGGGTTTCATCAAAGCTTCCTCCACGTTTAGGCGAGCCAACAGCACCTTTATATTTATAATTATATCCAGGCAAGTCGTTCAGATATTTATCATCTGCAACTGCTCTACTGTCAGTATAATCGCGATAGCTTCCAAAAATACTTAGCCCTTTTCCTAAAGTTGCCCAGAATTCTCCCGTTTGTAATGCCTCGGCAATTTGTTTTCTGGAATATGGTTTTATTGCATCGTTAAGTGTGATGATATGAAGATTAGCTAAGTCATCCATAAAATCATAAAGTGGTTTATTGAATACTGACTGAGGTACATACTGCGCAGATATATTCAATTGAAATGCAAAAGACAAAATCAAAATAAAAACCAAACGGCTTGCTTTCATAAAATTTTAAATTATGATTGCGCAAAGATGAAAAAAATAATTTAAGGAATACTTGTCCGCTATTTGCTTCTGGCACGCTTGAAAAGAATGGTGTAAAACACCATTAAGAAATAACGTACATCTGTCAGGAATGGGCTTTTCTGATAGGCTTTTAAATAGCGCATTTCTGAATCCATAATTTCTTCCATTGTTTTAGGTAGGTCAACATAGTATGGAGGAATTAGTCCGGGTTTGAACTTTTTACGCATGTCCTGAAGTTCCTTTGAATACAGACTTAAATAATGTCTGCTCAACGGGCGAACACCAACAATCTTTAAATCGCCTTTAAGTACATTCAAAATCATTGGCAACTCATCAATCCAATATTTTCGAAGCATGCGACCAACACGGCTTACCCTGAAATCGTCTTTAAACTTACCGCCTTCTTCGAGGTTGTTTTTTTCATAAACATATTCCTGCAAATATTCTGCATAGGCATGCATTGTCCTGAATTTGTAAACACTGATAATTTTTCCACCTTTACCAACGCGTTTCATCGGATAAATGACACCATAACTTGGGTCTTCATCATAAGCAGGATCCCTGAACTTTTCTGAAACAATATAAAGTCTATTACCTATATAACGCTCTTCTATAACTTTAAATCCGCATGAATAAAGTCTTCCCAACATTTCAGTCTTAGACAACACGCGATTATGCCCTTTTGTGATTGCATAATAAATTTGCTGTGTTACCGGTAGCTTTGGAAATACCCGTTTAAAAACAAAGTCAAAGAAATAATAAACTTTGTTTAGATATGGTGGATATTTTTCCATCAGACGTTGTTTGCGCAGGTCGTTTGTTTCGACCTTACTGACAAAAATCCCACCTTTAGGTAATTTGGTATTGATTGCCTCGAATTGTTTATTTATGAATTGAAAATTATTTACTCTTTTAAAGTGAATAACTGCATGGTATGTTTCATCAGCCAATTGATTTGCATCATCGTGATTGTTAGCTGCAAAAGTGAAGCAATCACTACGTGATGTGTCAACGTATTTTTCAATTAAATTAAAGACAAACCTTTCATTACGGACATCATTTTTGGCCTTAGTAGCCAACACTGCATCCAGTTCAGCAAACTCCTCTAACTGCAAAAGTTTTGCCTCTGTGTTATCGGTTTTAAAAATCAATACTTAAAAAAAGTTGAAAAATGTTTAAAATAATTCGATTTTGGTTTGCTAAGATAAGCACGAATTTCGAATTGTGCAAGTGTATGCTTCAAATCGTTTTAAACAAAATTCAATCAACTATTTAAGGCTTTTTAAGATGTTATTGAGTTAAAAGTTTGATCATAAATTGGTTTAAATCAATACATTGATTAAGCATCATTGAACGTTTTTCCTGCCATTGCAGTTTTAAATTCTGTTGATTTAATAAAGTTTCAACGTGAACAAGCATGGCATCTGCATCGCTAGTTTTAAAGCCAAACGTTAAAGCAAACTCTTTTTCAAGTTCTTCAAGGTAACTAATCTGACCAACAAAGTCATTAAACCTTATGGCAGGTGTTCCTAAAACAGCAGCTTCAGCGGCCATAGTCTGACTGTCGCCAATATACATCTGAGCAAAGTAAAGCGCATCATGAATATGCAACGGGTTTATTGCAATACGATATTGCTCAAACTGAGATTCTAACTCTCGCTCTGAAGTGATATAAACCCTGCCATGCTTAGAAAGCATATTTATTAATTTCTCTGCAATTAGAGTATTTATACCCTTACGGCCTTCGTCATGATGTGCTGTTAGTTTTGCAAAACGAAGTATAAAAAAAGGTTCATCCCCTAAATTTTTTATGTTTTCTTTTTTGGGCGAGAAATTGGACGGATGCAGATATGCCAATTCATGATATCCTTTATAGCCGATTTTTTTATGTTCCCACTTACCTACACTGCAACAATAAGGTGCAAGAATATTTGTTGCCCAGGGATAAGCTAATTTTGCAAACCATGGAACAACTTCTGCATCGTCTTCATTAACTACAATACTTCTGATGCCGAGTAATTTTCCAACATGTGCAATTTCAGCCGAAGTACCAATCATTATCTGTGGCTTAAATCGAAGACAAATTTTTAAAAACTGAAAATCGCGTTTAAGTAATTTTAATGCAATGGAAAATTTATCATCCCTTCTGCCTTCAGGATTGATGTTTATGTATTGCATACCTGCATGTCTCAACAAATCTTCAAGAATATCTTTTTTCTTGATGAGAATCATTGCTTCATGACCTGATTGCTGTAATGCAATAATGGTATTTTTAAACAAATGAAAATGGGCCGGATGACCCATATAAAACAAGTAACGCATTATCTAAATCAGATGCCTTTAATAACTGTATTAATTTTTTGAGCCAATGATTTGCTGATTGATGCAACCGGAAGCCTGAAATAATTCTGACAGATATCTAACTGCGACAAAACATATTTAATTCCTGAAGGGCTACCTTCGGCAAACAATAATGGTATTAAGTCAAGAAGTTGGTAATGCAGTTTTCTGGATTCAGTAATTTTACCTTGTAGCGCAAGTCGTACCATTGTACTGAACTGCTTTGGAAAGGCGTTTGCAATAACAGAAATTACACCATCGGCACCTGCAGCTATTAACGGCATTGTAATAGCATCATCACCGGAAATAACTAAAAATCCTTTGTTTCTATGCTGAATGAGATACATTATCTGCTCCATATTACCTGAAGCTTCTTTTATACCAATTATGTTTTTACAACTTGCAGCAATTTCAAGCGTTGTTTGTGGCAATAGATTACTTCCTGTTCTACCCGGTACATTATAAAGAATAATAGGCAACTGAGATACACCTGATAGCGTTTTGTAATGCTGCACTATGCCTGACTGATTTGGCTTATTATAATAAGGAGAAACCGAAAGAATGGCATCTGCCATACGGGCATCTATTTGTTCTAATTCACGTGCAGTTTCAAGTGTGTTGTTTCCCCTACTCCGAAAACAATATGTGTTCTTTTATTATTAACCTCACTAATAAATTTTAAAATATCTTTCTTTTCTTCTTTTGAAAGCGTCACTGACTCACCTGTAGTACCCATTACAACTAAATACTCAACACCACCTTTAATAACATGATTGACTACCTTGCGAAGCGCATTAAAATCTGTTTTGCCATTTTTTAAAAAAGGAGTCACTAATGCAACACCTGTACCTGTGAATTTATTCATTTATCGTGTCCAATATGTTTGAGATAATTATTTACGTGGTCTATAAACTGTGGTAGTGTAACCTGACCATTAACACTAATCATAAAATCGTAAAGCCCCGCATACCCTTTTTCATAACGACCGATTTTAAAACCTGCTTTTGTTGCAGCACTGATATATCTTAACGGCATGCAACGATCTACATTAAGACAAATCAGATAATCAAAATCGAGATTAACAAACTTGGAAATCATAGGATGTGAAGGCTTGAAATGCCAATTGAGATTTTTCTTGGTAAAAAAATCAAGTCCAAGTTTTGAAAATCGCATTGGCGGCAGTTCATTGCCATCATAATATCCAAGTGCAAGAACATCTTTCTTAAAATCGTCACGAAGATGTTTTACATAGGCTTTTACAATTTCATAATTACGCTCAATAGTAGCATCATACAAAATACCAATAGTGCGCGCATTACTGAAACTTGTGGTGCGTGGCTGATGATGCTGACGCTGCAATTCACGGTAAAATAAATAGCTTGCAGCTTTTTGTTTTATTGCCTTACCTATTTTCATTGAAGCATTTTTAGGAAATCATCTTCAGAGATAATGTTGATTTTAAGTTTCTCTGCCTTTTCAAGTTTAGCAGGTCCACAGTCGCTACCTGCAAGCAGATAACTTGTCTTTGAGCTGAGCGAGCCTGAAACCTTTCCTCCATTTATCTCAATTGTCTCTTTTAATTTATCGCGCTCAAATTTCTGAAATACTCCTGTAATCACAAAACTTAACCCTTTAAGTTTACTGCCAGCCTCTTGCATTGCAGCTTTATCAAGTTTAAATTGTAATCCGGCACTTTGCAGTTGTTCTACCATTTTAATGTTCTCTAACTCTCGTACAAAGTCAAAAATACTTGTTGCTATTTTATCTCCTATTTCCGGTGTCTGTATCAATTCTTCTAAAGTGGCCTGACTGATTTTTTGATATGAACCAAAATGACGTGCCAATTTTTTTGCTGTTGTATCACCAACAAATCTAATGCCTATGGCAAAGAGTACACGTTCAAAAGGCACTTGTTTTGATTTTTCAATTGCTTCGAATAAATTGCTTACAGTCTTCTCCCCCATTCTTTCAAGTTGAAGTAACTTTTCGGATTTAAGATGATAAATATCAGCAACGTTTTTTAGTAGTTCGGCTTCAACTAGTTGGTCAATTGTTTCAACACCGAGTCCATCAATATTCATAGCCTTACGTGAGGTGAAATGCACTAACCTACCTTTTATTTGGGGTGGGCATCCCTCTTCATTGGGGCAATAATGATTAGCCTCCCCTTCAAGCCGAATAAGTTCTGTACCACACTCCGGGCAATGTGTAATGTAACTGACCGGCTTGGCTCCTGCTTGACGCATTGAGAAATCTACTCCGGTAATTTTAGGAATAATTTCTCCACCTTTCTCTACAAAAACCGTGTCGTGCATATGTAAGTCAAGTTTCTGAATCTGATCGGCATTATGCAATGAAGCACGCTTAACCGTTGTGCCTGCGAGTAAAACAGGTTTTAAATTGGCTACCGGTGTTATTGTTCCTGTACGCCCAACCTGATATACAACACTATTGAGAATGGTTGAAGCTGATTCAGCTTTGTATTTGTAGGCAATTGCCCATTTAGGCGATTTTGCGGTAAAACCCAATTCTTCTTGCTGACGGAAATTGTTAACTTTAATAACTATGCCATCAATATCAAAAGGAAGTAAATCTCTCTTCTTCCGCCAAGATTCAATAAAAGTCAAAACATCTTCAATGGATTTGCATAGTTGATAGTGTTCAGAAATTTTAAATCCCCAATCAGCAGCCATTTTAAGTCCGTCATAATGTGTAGAAAAATCAAAATCACCATAAAGTGCATAGAGAAAACAATCGAGTTTACGTCTGGCAACTTCACTGCTGTCTTGTAGTTTGAGGGTGCCGGCAGCAGAATTTCTCGGGTTGGCAAAAGGTGTCTCGCCAATGTCTGCACGTTCAGCATTAATTCTTTCAAATGTTTTTTTATCGAGAATGATTTCACCTCTTATTTCAAACTTATCCGGAAAATTGTTGCCCATGAGGCTTAGAGGAATTGAGCGAATAGTTCGAACATTAGTTGTTACATCATCGCCACGAACACCATCACCACGTGTTACAGCTCTAAGTAATTTTCCGTTCTGGTATGTCAGACCAATAGCTACACCATCAAACTTCAACTCGCATACATATTCAAAATCGCTACCAATTACCTTCCTGACTCTTTCATCGAAATCGCGCAGCTCTTCTTCTGAGTAAGTATTACCCAATGACATCATCGGATAACTATGAGTAACCGTTACAAATTCTTTAGAGATAAATCCTCCTACACGCTGTGATGGCGACTCGGTAGTCAGTAAGTTTGGAAACTGTTTTTCCAGAGCTATCAGTTCCTGAAGCATAACATCAAATTCATAATCACTGATGACGGGTTGGGCCTTTACGTAGTATAAATAATTGTGATGATTAAGATCAACGGTCAATTGTTTAATCTTTTCTCCTGCTTCTTTTTCAGAAATTTTACTCATATACCTTAATGATGCAAAAATAAGAATAGTTGTCTAAAGAAATTCTATCTTTAAAAGTTAAAAAATCTTACGAAATTTGTGATTTATAATTTACACTGAGATAAAATGAACAAACTTTTACATCAATTTTTCACTAACGATCATCATCGTTTGGAAAAACTATTAGACAAAGCCATCACAACTCCTGAAATTGATATGACATTTTATATGCCTTTTCGTTCAGGTTTGTTACGACATATAAAAATGGAAGAAAATATTTTATTTCCGGCAGCAAAAGCTATTGATGCAAACAAGATACAGGAAATCTTACCACAATTCCGATTAGAACATGGTGCATTGACAGCGTTAATGGTTCCACCACCAACTCCTGACCTGATTAAAGTAATAAAACATATTCTCGAAAAACATGACTTTGAAGAGGAGAAACCGGGTGGACTTTATGATGTCTGTGAGTTGCTGACACAATCTCAAACTCAAGAGCTTTTAAATCAACTTGAAAAAACTCCGGAAGTTCCACTACATCCGCCCAATCCTACACCGTTTGCATTTGATGCAGCAAAAAGAGCTTTAGTCCGAGCCGGGTATGATTATGATGAGATTATTATGATGTGAAATTGGAATATTGAATTTTCTAAATAAAATTGAAATGTATAAATATTTATTTTTCTGCAATTACAATTCTAAATTTATTTGCAAATACAATGTGACCATTGCTTTTAGAGTAAGACTTAATAACACCTAAGGTTGATTTTACTACATTTTCAAAACCTGCATGTTCAATAGCTTTTGCTGAAGGTCCGGCAGAAAGTAATCCTTTAATTGCAGTTTCCGTATCTGGATAATCCCAAATGGAATCTACATCTTTAACGTTTAATATTTTAAATCCAATATCTTCTAAAATACGCTCTAGTAAGTGATTTTCTGTTAATGCAAATGGGCCAGGTGATCCCGATGGAGGTGGTGGCATTAAACTTCCTATTGCTTTCAAAAATGAAATTATATCACAATCCTCTTTATTACCCCAAACCATTACAACTATTTTTCCCTCTTTCTTTAATACTCGTTTAGCTTGCATTAAAGCATTTTTAACGTCCGAAGCATATTGAAAAGAATTAAAGCCAGTAACAATATCAAATGAATCATCTGCAAAGGGAAGTTCTTCCATTTCACCAACAAGAAATTTCACTGATGGATTATGTTGTTTTGCTTCCTCAATAAATTGTCCTGTTGCATCAAAGCCTATTATTTCAGCTCCGGATTGTGCAGCTAAACTGATAAAGTATCCTGTACCACAGCCAATATCTAATAACTTATCTATGGGTTGTAATTTAATAAATTCAAGGGCATGTTCATATCCTATTTTTCCAGTAGGTTCCTGAATTGTTGCCCAATCTTTAGGTCTTTGTCCCCAAAGTTTACTCTGCATTTGTTGCGATCCCATAACCTTATTATTAAAAATTAATTTTAAATAACAATATCAACAATGACTATCCTAAAATAATGAAAATACATTCTACTAAACTACTCTTGACTACATATTTTTTCCTAATGAATCGATAAAAATTGAAAATATAATTTTATTGATTCATTAGGAAATATAATTTCTAAAAGAAGAGATTCGAAATGCAATTCTTCTTACATAATTAAAATAATAATCAAACTATTTTAAAAAGATTACAAATGTTTTGCATAGTCAATCATTCCTTGAAAATCTATTACAATTGCAGGCTCATTACCTACTGTCCATGCATCATGTCCTGAAGGCAATATTGAAACATCACCAGGCTTACAATCAAACTCAGTACCATCATCCATTACCACATGTAATATACCGGAAACATGATACTGAAAGTGTGGTGCCTCACAACTATGAGTTTTTGCGATTGGCTGAACAGATGTTGCCCATCGCCAACCAGGCTCAAATACACCACGACCAATAGTTGCTCCTCCAATTTTAACTAACTCAAGTCTTCCTTTAGGAAATTCACGGATTTCATCGGGCTTGCCGAAGTTTTTAAATTCCGCCATTTTTGAAATAATTGCTGATTTTTCCATTTTAATTAAATTTTATTCTGCAAAGTAAGATATCATTCCTAAAAGATACTTTGTAAATTATTCGGCATTGTATGTAAAAATCAGAGTTTCTTTCTAAGTTCTAGTGGCGATAAACCTGTTCGTCTCTTTATAAAATGTGTAAAGTGTGATGGGTCATCAAACTTCAGATAATACGCTATCTCAGAAACTGACTTATTTGTTGATCCTAACTGAACTTTTGCTTCAAGTAATAGTATATCATGAATAATTTGTAATGGTGAACGCCCTAAAGTATTACTAACTACCTCTGAAAGATGTTTTGATGAAACATTAAGTTTATTAGCGTATTCATTTACCGTTCGATATGTTTTAAAATGTTTCTCTACTAATAATTTAAATCCGTTTGCCAATTGTTCATGTCTGCTAACATTGGTTTTAAATTCATTGACACGTTTACGATATATTTCTCTAACTCTATAAAGTAAAATCAGAATAAGGTTACAAAGTAGAAAATTTTTTCAAGTGAAGTCCGATCGTTCTCTTCAATAATTTGTTTGAAAGCATACTGTATAACTTCACTTTCAGTCTGACTTAAATTAATAATATGCGGGGCATCAAAATTAAAAAATGGAAACTCTTCTGTAAATGTCTTCTTTAATTGTGGTTTTAGAAATTCTGACTTAAAATGAATGCAATATCCCTTGCAGTTCTTTATATGATCGCTGGCGTAAAGTGTATTCTCGGGTATAACAACAAGGTCGTTAGGTTTCAATTGCAAATGATCTGCACCAAGTTTAACGTCATGCTCACCAGAGATTAACAAGTATATTAAGTTAAATTGCCTTCTTAATGCAGGAATTGATTCACAATTTTTATGTTTGTCTTCCAATGTACCAGGCATAACCATCATATTGGTATCATATTGCTTTGAATCACGATTTATCAACCGTTCAAACATTTCAAGTGTTTCAATATTTAATATTTCGTTTTCCCTTTTCACAGCTAGTTATTTAATAATCTATTTAAGGAATATTCATTACTTATTTCAATATAAGTTCAATTATTATTGCATAATAGTATAAATATAGAACAATGAAAACTTACATAAAATTTACCGGAAAATTAGCATTTAATTTTACAGTTATTTAACTTGAAGTAAAATTTAACAATTGATAGTTCTAAAAATGTATTATGTAGAATTTTACCTAAGGCAAATACTTAATAAAACATATCTGCTTGATTAGTCAATTATCTTAAGTTTCTTTGGGGTTAAGTTTGATGTTTTAAAATGTCTATTGATATATCAATTTTATCGTCTGCTTATAACCTTCAGTAGAAATCAATTGAGCAAAATAAACGCCTTTTGAAGGTAATATAGGGTTAATTGTTATCTTATGCGTTGCTTCGATATTGAAAGATGATTGATAAACCAACTGTCCTAATGGGTTAAAAATATTTACTGCTGAAAGTTGTTTCACAGCCGTTAGCTGAAATGACTGATTAAAAGGAATTGGATAAATACTTCCAATTTGTGAATCATAATCATTGATTGAAAGAAAACTACAACCAAGCATGGCAGCAAATCCATCTGCACGGCCATATCCCCAGCTGTTGTTTGGTATTGTACCTGTAACCAATGAGTCAACCATTGCATTTTGTGTGATACAGTTTTTAATATCCTGCCACGATGCATTTGGGTATCGTTGAAGTATCAGTGCTGCAATACCGGCAACTACAGGCGATGCTGTAGAAGTACCTCCATCTCTGATGTGCATGCAACCTAAAGCCTTACTTGTGACCGGAAGATTGGGTAACACATTATAAGCACCTGCTGCAATAGACATTCCACCGCTGGCACAAATTTCAGGTTTGAGACGTGCATCACGAGTAGGGCCATGACTGCTTTGTGGCGCCAATGCTCCCGGTGTATAGTTTGTTGTTGAAACAAAAAGATTATTGGTGCAGTCCATATAAGTCATGCGGTTTTTATGTTCACCAACAGTAATTACTTTATCACTGCATGAAAAACTACTTACCATAGTCTGGTCATAATCGGGAGAAACATATTTTACAATTTCAGGAATTGTTGCGGTGTTGGTAGTGCATTTGATGGTGTCATCTGAAAACTCCATAAATCAAATTTGCCTGTTTGCGTTGAAGAGAGTCTGAAGCGATATTGAGTGCTGTCCGAATAATATTAAATATCATACTATAGCGTCCATTAGAAAGTGAAGCAAAACGCTGCACAAGCGCAATTCGGTTTCCTGAAACACCCCACAATGTATCTGTGTGTATTGTTCCCAAATTTTGAGAAACAGTATAATAGTTACCCATTGTCTGTAATTCATAACCGGAAGTTACATTATCTGCACCGACTGCAAATTTCATCTGAGTAAAGTTTGCCACATCAGCCCACATTTCTAAATAAATAGAATTACCATAGGCAGGGTTAAAATTAAACCATGTAAACGATGTATCATTAGCAGCAGTATGCAAATGCTGAACGTGAATAGGTATATTTCCTGCATTACCGGCTGCACAAACAAGTGAGCGGCCATTACGTTGGGAAATGAGATTAGAGATAGCCTGTGCCTGTAAATCTTTTCCATCATGAGAACCATAATAAGTTCCCGCACTGATGTTGATTACACATGGCTTATTAAGTGCATAAGCTTTTGAATAAATATAATTCACAGCATCGGCAACTGTTGTTAACCAATCATTGTCTGAAAGGTTCCAGTTTACACAAACAGAAATTATATCGGCAGCAGGTGCAGCACCCTTATGGTCGTTCAATGCAAGACCATTGCCGGCACCCATACCTGTAACGTGTGTGCCATGTCCATTGCTGTTGTCAACATGAGCGGAGGCATTGCCTGCATCAATATCTGCTGCAGTAAATTCTGTTCCATAATTATAGGGCATTGGTGCATTTCCAACTGTTAAATTATGATCCCAGATATACAACACACGTGTACTTCCGTTAGCATGTTTGAAATCAGGATGAGAAAAATCAATACCTGAATCAATAAATCCCATTACTACGCCACTGCCATCGTAGCCTTGCGGCAAAGGAGCCATACCATTTTGAACAGGATTGATGTTGTTGCGCACACGCATAGAGTCGTCTAAAGCTACAAGCTGCATTCCGTTATCCTCAACTGCTTCTACACTTGGAAGTGCAATTAATCCATTAACAGCACCTAAGGGTAAAACCAATGAAACTATATCTCCGGCTACAAACTTTACTTTACCGCTATTTTGTTGAACATAATTCTGAATAATGCC
Organism: Bacteroidota bacterium; assembly: GCA_016699635.1. Classification (GTDB taxonomy): domain Bacteria; phylum Bacteroidota; class Bacteroidia; order AKYH767-A; family OLB10; genus OLB10. The sequence goes on from CP064983.1 coordinate 338,256, forward strand.
AACATCTCCTTGTGCAAATAATGCTACAGGGCGTGTTACTGAAAACGGCCCGGACAATTTTTTAGCAAGTGTAAAATTTATCTTGCTCAAATCCTGAGCGAATGCACCCTGAAGAATAAATAATAAAAATACTAAGAGTGAAATATGTGGTTTTTTCATTACTATTTTATTGGTCAACAATTTTAAATAAAATATTCTGTTTAGATAATGAGGGGCAATACAATTATCAACAAATTTACAATAAAAGGTTTTTTTACAATATTTATTTCAGATTAAAAATATATGTTAACATTTTAAGTATTTGAATCTGAATTTAAGAATGAAATGATAAGTTTGCAACCCCCGTATAATCAATTTATGATCAGAAAATATTCGCTCTTTTTACTTCTTTTCTACAAATTCAAATCTTAAACGCTCAGGACAAAGTAAAACGGTTTACTATTAGCGGTTATGTTAAAGATGCCTCTACAGGCGAAGCATTAATTGGAGCTAATGTATATCTGCGTGAAACGATGAAAGGTGTTCAGACTAACACTTATGGCTACTATGCAATTACCGTTGATGCCTCTGATAGTGTTACACTGATGAGCTCTTTTGTAGGATATAACGATTTTCAGCAACGAATGCTTATTGTTAAAGATGTCAAAGTAAACGTGAATCTGCACAACAAATACATTGAAACGCAAGAAGTAGTTATCACTGCCAAGAAAGAAGATCAGAATGTTAACAGCACGCAAATGGGTACAGTTCAACTTGATGTGGAGCAGATAAAAACACTGCCTGCATTTATGGGTGAAGTGGATATTTTAAAAACTATTCAACTGCTGCCCGGAGTGCAATCTGCCGGTGAGGGGAACACAGGTTTTTATGTTCGCGGTGGTGGCCCCGATCAAAATTTAATATTATTGGATGAAGCATTAGTTTATAATGCCTCACATTTATTTGGTTTTTTTTCGGTATTTAATTCCGATGCCATCAATAACGTTTCATTGATTAAAGGTGGCATGCCTGCAAACTATGGCGGGCGACTTGCATCTGTATTAGACATTTCGCTTAAAGAAGGAAACAACAAAGAGTTTAAAGCGGAAGGTGGATTAGGACCCATTGCCTCACGACTTACATTGCAAGGTCCGATTCAAAAGATAAATCATCATTCATTGTATCAGGAAGGCGTACATTTATTGATCTGTTTCAACGTCCACCGTTTGTAAAAAAAGGTTCCAATGCTGCTAACAACACCTATTACTTCTATGATTTGAATGCTAAAATAAACTATCAGCTTTCAGATAAAGACAGACTTTTTTTAAGCGGCTACTTTGGCAGAGATGTGTTTAACTTCAAAAGTGCCGATACAGGATTTAAGTTCAGAATCCCGTGGGGAAATGCTACTGCCGTATTACGCTGGAATCATTTATTCAGTGACAAGTTATTTGTAAACACCTCAATTATTTTTTCTGATTATAACTTTGCTTTCAATGCAAAACAGGAAAGTTTTAGTTTCAATATTTTTTCAGGCATCAGAGATTATAATGCAAAAATTGACTTTAGCTGGTTTCCTATTATCACACACAATGTTAAGTTTGGTGTAAACTACACCTACCATCGCTTTACTCCTACAAGTGCAGAGGTACAAGTCAGGATTCAACAGAATTTGATTTGGGTGGAGTAAACAGACTCTATGCACATGAAGCTGCTGCCTACATTAATGATGACTGGACAATTAGTGATAAATTTTCTGTAAGTGCTGGCTTACGTTATTCACTTTTCGATTTTACAGGGCCTTTTACACGCTATGTTAAAAACGAAGACAATGAAACTATTGATACTATTTACTATAAAACAAACGAAACTGTTGGTTTCTATCACGGACTTGAGCCTCGCATTTCAGCTAAATTTTCGTTAGATAAAAACTCTTCCATAAAAGCATCATTCACACAAAACTATCAATATGTGCACTTGGCATCGTTTACTTCTGTTACGCTGCCTACAGATGTTTGGGTACCCAGCAGCGACAGAGTAAAACCACAAGACGGAAGACTGTATGCCGCAGGATATTTCAGAAACTTTCATCAAAATATGTTTGAAACATCTGTAGAAGTTTATTACAAAACCATGCGCAATCAAATTGAGTATCGTGAAGGTGCACAGGCTGATGATGATGTGAAAAATAATACCGATAATAATTTTGTATTTGGTAAAGGATGGAGTTATGGTGCTGAATTCTTTATCAAAAAAGCAAAAGGAAAACTAAATGGATGGGTTGGTTACACACTTAGCTATACAGATAGAAAATTTCCTGATATTATGAATGGAAAAACATTTCCGGCAAAGTATGACAGGCGACATGATATTTCTGTTGTGGTGTCTTATAATGCAAGCAAACGTTGGACATTTGGTTTGACTTGGGTTTATGCAACAGGTAATGCCACTACTCTGCCTGTTTCAAGATATTTTATGTTTGGTCCTTTAGATTTACAAGGTGTTGTATCAAGTGGATTACCCAATATGTCAAACGGACAGATATATGATGTTTATGGCGACAGAAATTCTTACAGAATGGCAGCCTATCATCGTTTAGATTTATCTGCAACCTATATCAAGAAAAAGACAAAACGCTTTGAATCAAGTTGGAATTTTAGCATCTACAATGTTTACAGCAGAATGAACCCCTATTTTATTTATTTTAATAATGAAGTTGATAAAGAAACAGGTGAATTTAAAATTCAGGCAAAACAAGTTTCGCTGTTTCCAATTATTCCTTCTGTTACTTATAATTTTAAATTCTGATGGCGATGAAAATAAATCTTATAAAATCATTTCTATTAATTTTTTCTGCAACAAATTTATTCATCTCTTGCGAAAAAGATATTACAGTTAATCTCCCAAAACAAAAACAACAATATGTTGTAGAAGGTTATATTGAAAATGGGTTACCAGCCTATGTCATGCTTTCTAAAACAGCAGATTATTTTTCGCCAGTTGATTCCGCAGCACTGCAACAATACATGGTTAAAAATGCTTCCATTGTTATCTCTGATGGTGATATTACTGATACACTACTACAGGTTGACCCATCAATAGGCTATTTTTATTTTTCACCAAAAATTATTGGGCAAACAGGTAAAAGCTATTCGTTACGCATCATTACACCCGACAATGAATTACTTACTGCTGAAACTAAAATGCTTCCTGCCGTACCATTAGACAGTGTATGGTTTAAAATTCAGGAAGGGAAAGATTCATTAGGTTATGTATGGGCACATTTAAAAGATCCTGACACATTAGGTAATTGCTATCGGTGGTTTGCCAAACGATTAAATAAAGATAAAATGTTTATTGCACCATCAGGCTCGGTGTTTGAAGATAAATTTATTAATGGAAAAGGATTTGATTTTGCATATAACCGGGGACATTTGCCTAACAGTACAGCGGTTGAAGATGAGAATGAAGAAGCAGGATTCTTTAAAGCCGGTGATACCATTATGGTAAAATTCTGCACAATAACACAAGAAAGCTATAAGTTTTGGCGTCAGGCAGAATCACAGGCAGGAAGTAGTGGCAGTCCTTTTGGTTCGCCAGCAGTTTTTCCTACAAATATTAAAGGCGGTATTGGAATTTTTGAAGCTTTTAACCCGACCTTCTATACAGTAATTGCTAAGAAGCCTGATTAAATTTTCTCTATTTAATTAATTTGCCTGCCAAACGCAGTAAATGTATTTCAGTAGTTTTGTTAACATACTGTGCATTAACCAACCGCACTAAGGCATCATATAAACTTTCTTGTGATTGATTTAATTGCAAAAGATTTGCACTACCAAGACGATAACTGGCAAGATACACACTTGCATTTTCACGGGCAGCAGCAGTATTCTCAGTTTCTAAATTAAGTATCTCCTGAGATTTTTGAAATGCATTCCATGTATTATTTAAATCAGCAATTTGGTTGGTTCGTGTTTGCTGAAATTCAATTTGCGAATTGATATAATTCAATTTTGTATTACTGATTTGTCTTGAATTATTGAAACCGTTAAACAAATTATAACGTGCCGTGATTCCAAACTGTGGTCCATTAGTTCTGTTCAAAGAAAACAATCCTGCATCGTTGCGGTTTTCATTATAATAATACCCTGCAAGACCTGTAATTACAGGCAAACGGAAACCCTTTATTGAATTTAACTGTAAACGATTTACTTCTACATTCAGTTTGCTCACTTGCATTGCAGTGTTCTGTTGAAGTCCGGTTATCAAATCATTCATTGCAGGCATAGTTACAAAAGTGATTGTATCTTCAGTTTGCAATAAAGTATCAGCAGAATATTGTAACAAACGGTTTAACTCAACCATTGCATTATTTACGTCTGTTTCCTTATTCAACTTCTGCGATAACATTGCATTGTAATCAACTTTTGACTGTAAATAATCCAGTTTAGAGGCTGAACCAATTTTATATTTACTATCTGCAATCTGAAGTCTGTCTGCATAAAATTTCAAGGTTTCATTAATGCTCGACAACAACAACTTTTCTTTAACTACAGTAAAATATGATTTACTTACATTCTCAATAACATCTTCAATGTTTGCCTTCAGTTGCTCTTTTCCTTGTTTTGAGAGTGCTGAATTTTTATTATACTCCGAAAACATAGTAAGTCCATCAAATAAGACCCATTCCAAAACTGCACTACCTGCAATTGTTGACTGACCTGCATTTTGTTTCTCTGTAGATGTGCCATTACTCAATTCCTGCACCACATTGTTATTTGCCTTAACATAGCTACCATTCAAATTTACCTGAGGCAACATTCCTGCATTACCTAATGTTGCATTGTTGTTTAGAATTTCACTCTGATTTCGGGCAATACGGATTGAAAAATTATCATTGAGGGCCTTTTCAATTGCCTGTTGCAGTGTAAACACCTGTTGACATTGTGCCTGTACAAAGAAAAAACAAATCAATACTGTTAATCGTACCTTAATCATAACTTACCATTTCTTTTTTCGTGAAAAAACAGAATACATTGCCGGAATAATATACAAAGTAAATATCAGAGAGAAAAGTACTCCACCAACAATTACAATTCCCATTGACATACGACTCTTTGCTCCCGCTCCTAAAGCTAATGCAATGGGCAGCGCTCCTAATGAGGTAGCAAGACTTGTCATTAAAATTAGTAGGAAACGTGATACAGAACCATGAATAATTGCTTCAGATCGTTCTACTCCTTTTTCACGTAGTTGATTAATAAACTCAACAATTAGAATTCCATTTTTTGTAACAAAGTACAATGAGCATAATGATACCAATCTGACTGAAAATATTTAATGTCTGATTAAAATACCAAAGTGAAATCAATGCACCACAAATTGCAAGTGGAACTGTAATCATGATAATAAATGGGTCAACAAAACTTTCGAACTGTGCTGCCAACACCAAATAGATTAAAATAATTGCAAGTACAAATGCAAACCAAACATTTGAACTGCTCTCTGCAAAATCGCGTGAAGGACCTGTTAAATCGGTCGAAAAACTTTCATCAAGTAAACTATCGCCAATATGTTTCATTTCATTTATTCCATCACCAATTGTGTAACCCGGTGCAAGCCCTGCTGATATGGTGGCAGATTGATAACGATTAAAATGATATAACTGTGGTGGACTACTGATTTCTTTTATTTCAATTAAATTGTCAAGCTGAACAAGACCTCCACTGTTTGTTTTTACATAAAGTTTTGAAAGGTCATAAGGCACATCACGATTTTCACGATCTACCTGACCGATGACCTGATACTGCTTGCCCTGCATGATAAAATATCCAAATCGCTGTCCGCTGAAAGCTAATTGAAGTGTTTGTGCAATGTCATCAACAGATACCCCTAATGCATTTGCCTTTGCTCTGTCAATAGAAACATTTAATTCTGGCTTGTTGAATTTCAGGTTGACATCCACACCCTGAAATACAGGACTTTATTTGCTTTATCTAAAAATGCAGGCACAACCTCTCTTAGCTTATCGAATTCCTGATTTTGGAGAACAAACTGAACTGGTAATGCACTACGTGATCCTCCTGCCGACAATGACTGTTCCTGCAGAACAAATACTCTTGCATCAGTCATCTTGCGTGTAATTCCCGAAAGTTGATCTGCAATTTCTTGTTGCGAACGTTCACGTTTATCTGGTGTTGTAAGTACTATTCGGTCAAAGCCTGAATTTACTGCTCCTGCACCAGTAAAACCCGTGCAGTTACTGTTAGCAATCCGTTTTTCTCCGGTATAGAATCTTCAATAACATCAGAAATTTTCACGATAAAATTATCTGTATATTCATAAGACGCTCCTTCCGGTGCTGTAATTAAAAGTCGCAGCCAGTTTCTGTCTTCTAAAGGTGAAAGTTCACTTGGCAAACTCCTTCCTAAAATAAAAATCAAAGCAACGGCTGATCCTAAAATTGTCCATGCACGCCATCTTGCTTCCATGAACCACTTAAGAGAATTTTCATAAGCCTGATTCATCCGTTGAAAAAACGGCTCTGTCTTTTCATAAAATTTAGAATGCTTTTTATCCTTTCTCACCAAACGCGCATTTAACATTGGTGTTAAGGTTAATGAAACAAATGCTGAAATAAGTACTGCACCTGCAATGACCACACCAAACTCCCTGAAGAGTCGCCCAACGAATCCTTCCATAAAAACTACAGGTAGAAATACTGCTGCTAACGTTACTGAGGTACTGACAACTGCAAAAAATATTTCTTTTGTTCCTTCAATTGCGGCTTTGTTGGGTGAAAGTCCTGCTTCAATTTTTTTATAAATATTTTCTGTAACAACAATTCCATCATCTACCAACACTCCGGTTGCAAGCACTATCGCTAAAAGCGTTAGCACATTAATTGAAAACCCAGCTATGTACATAATAAACATGGCCCCAACCAACGAGACTGGAATATCTATCAATGGACGAATGGCCACAAGCCAGTCACGGAAAAACAAATAGATAATGATTACAACAAGCGTAATGGCAATTAAAAGTGTCTCTTCCACCTCGGTAATTGACTTCTTTACAAAAGTTGTGTTGTCGAGTGCAATACCAATTTTAATATCAGAAGGCAAATCAACTTTTATTTTTTCCAACCTTTTATAAAATTCATCAGCAATTTCAATGTAATTACTTCCTGGTTGTGGCACAAGAGCAATACCCACCATCGGAATGCCTGATTCCCTTAGAATAGTTTCTTCATTCTCCGGCCCTAATTCTGCAAGACCTACATCTTTAAACCGAATAAGTTGATCGCCATCATTAAAGATAATCATATTATTGAAATCGTCTTCGCTGTGAAGCTGTCCTGTAGTCCGTACAACAAGTTCAGTATTATCACCTGCTATTTTTCCTGCAGGCAATTCCACATTCTCCCTATTCAATGCATTTTGAATATCCTGAACGGTAAGTTTATACGCAGCAAGTTTATCAGGATAAATTCTTAAACGCATAGCGTATTTACGCTGTCCCCAAATCTGCAAGGTGCTAACACCTGGAATTGTAATTAATTGCTGACCGATAACATTCTCTGCATAGTCACTTAAGTCAAGAGTATTCCGGGTATTACTCTGAACGGTAAGCGAAATGATGGCATCGGCATTAGCATCAGATTTAGTAACAACCGGTAATCCATCAATGTCACGTGGCAAAGTACGAACAGCTTGAGAAACTTTATCTCTTACGTCATTGGCTGCTGCTTCGAGATCAGAATTCAGATTAAACTCAACAGTAATATTACTTGTTCCCTGACTGCTGCTTGAAGAAATTGAACGAATGCCCTGAATACCGTTTATGACTTTTCAAGTGGTTCTGTTATCTGCGACTCAATAATATCGGCATTAGCACCGGGATACGATGTTCTTACATTAATAATTGGTGGGTCAATAGATGGATACTCTCTGACACCAAGAAAAGTATAACTGATGACACCGAATAACAGTATCACCAACGACATAACTATAGCAAGAACGGGGCGTTTTACACTTATCTCACTCAGATCCATAAACCTATTTTACCTCACTGAATTTAACATCGCTTCCTTTTCTAACCTGCAAAATTCCTGTTGTCAACACCGTATCACCGGCAGTCAAACCTGAAGTAACTTCTATCATATCTGCTGTTCGCTCACCTGTCTCAATTATTTTTTCGTCTGCCTTGCCATTTTTACTAATGAAAACTTTCTTGCCTTTTAAAATTGGAATTACAGACTGAGTAGGTATCAATATTGCATTTTCAGTGATTTTAAAATCAACCTGAATGTGTGCAAAAGAACCCGGTGTTAATGAATGGTCACTGTTTGATGTGTAAGCCCGCAGACGAACCATCCTTGTTGACGGATCAATCATTGGGTTAATTGCTGAAATTTCACCTTCGTATTCCTTTTTATTCACATCCGTAGTAAATCTGATTTTCATTCCTTTACTGATATAAGGAAGATACTTCTCGGGAACTGTAAAATCAATTTTAAGTGGGTTAACCTGATAAACTGTAGCAATAACGGTTGACGAATTTACGTAGTTGCCTATACTGATGTCTCTGATTCCTACAATGCCATCAAATGGCGCATAAATTTCTGTCTTGGCAATCTGAAAATTCAAATAATCTATTTCAGCCTTCTGAGTAGCAGCTTCGGTTTGTGTTTCTTCTACCTCTTCAGTGCTAACCCCTCCTATTTCTAATAGTTTTTCCTGCCGTTTTAACCTGTCCTGTGTTTGCTTTAAAACCGCTGTACTCTTTGAAAGATTCGCTTTCAAATCATCATTATAAATCTGTATCAGCAGTTGACCCTTCTTGACCGGTTGATCATCTTTAAACAATATTGCAACAATGCGTCCTGAAATCTCTGCTCGTAAGTCAGTCTGCTCATAAGCATTGATTGTTCCATTTGCCTTTAAATTACTTTCAAGAGGTTGCGAACGGGCAATAAACCCTGTAACAGGAACTGCTGCTGCATTTGCTTTGCCACCAAACTTTGAAGATTTGGTGCCCGGGAAAAATATCAACTTAACAGCAATTAATCCTGCAATGATTAATACTATTAAAATAAATCGTGATGCTTTCATAAATTAATCAAAAGAAATAAAAGGAACAAAAATATGATTCTATTTTATGAATTGATTGTTTTCAATTGAAACAATTAACAAACTTTAGAAAATTTTCAGCAAAGTACATTATCAGTTGAGAATTAATACACAGTAAAAAACATTACACTATTCAATAAATCGGAAAAATTGTCGTCAGTTACTGCATTATATAGACAATCTGACTTACAAAATCACTCAATTATGCCGATATTGTCATAAAAAAGGTAATGGAATTGAATTTGATGTATGCTGCATACATTAACAATTAAAACAAAAAAAAAATGACACTCATTAAATTTAAAAACGAACCGGCATCAAGAATGATGGGCGCTCACCAATGTTCAGTGATTTGTTCAACGACTTCTTTGATGGTGTGGTTAGCAACAACATCACTAAATCATTCAGCCCTTCTGTAAACGTAAAGGAATCTGATCATGAATTTAAGCTTGAACTTGCAGCTCCCGGATTGAGCAAGGATGATTTCAAGATTAACATTGAAAATGATATGTTGAACATCAGTGCAGAGAAGAAAGAAGAACAAGCAACACAAAACGAGAAGTACACACACAAAGAATTTTCGTACTCAAGCTTTAAGCGCACTTTCACACTGCCTGAAACTGCTGATAGAGAAAAAATTTCCGCAGCTTATGACAACGGTGTGATGACCTTAGTAATTCCTAAAAAGGACGAAGCAAGGCCAAAGCCGTTGCGCGAAATAAAAATTTCATAATTTAATTTGGTTTATTTTAGTGGTGAATCCTCTTGTAAGAAATTGCAAGAGGATTTTATTTTAAACCATCAGTGAAAGACCAACTCCGGCAAGTATTACTGCCATTTTAATAAAATTAAAACGATGGTTACTATCACTTTCGAACAAAATGGTTGTGCTGATATGCAGAAAAATCCCAATTACAATTGCCATAATTTTACTAAACCACTCAGTCATCAGCGTATCCCCAAGATAAATACCAAAGAATGCACCTACAGGTGACATTGCGGCAAATACGACTAATGAAAAAACAGAAACTGTCTTAGAAACACCTGACTGCATAAGCATACTCATCAGTGCAAATGCAACCGGAATATGGTGCATAGCAATTCCCATCATGAGCGACTGGCGCTGTTGATTATCAGCCATTGGTACACCTTCAAAAAATGCATGAATACATAAACTAATCATCATTGATACCGGAAACACTGCATGTTGTTTATGCTCATGTAAATGAATATGCCCATGCTCAATCCCCTTTGAAAAATATTCAAGAATAATCTGAAATAAAAAACCTGTCATTACATAAATGCCAATGGATTTATCGCCCTGACTAAAAACTTCAGGAACTAAATGTGTAATGGTAATTCCAAACAAATATGCACCTGAAAATGCCAGAGAGAGTTTCAGCAATGAATCGTTGCTTTTATTCAATAAGAAATAAAGCAGTCCTCCACCTGTAATCAGCAGGAATAAAATAATAAATGCCGTCATTGCGGTTTTTGAGTTATAAAAATCATTCGTTCACTGCTATCTTCTTCAAAAGGTCTCAAAGAATAATCGCCAAAGATATGTCTTGTTACCAAACCTACCCGTTCAAAGTGTTTAAGAAATGTGTGTTTTGAAATAATCTGCACAGACTCAGTAAACTTAAAACTCTTTCCTGAATCACTAAACTGAATCGTTTTCTCTATGGTATTCCCATCAGAGTGCTTATTTATGCTGAAATCAATACCATCTACTTGTTTTATGTGTTGTTGTGAAGTGTTTTTGATAAAGTCAGGATTAAAAAAATCAAGAATAAAATATCCCCCAGGTTTCAATGCCAATGAAGCTGTTCTTAAAGCTAAACGATTGTCGTGATCTGAATTGAAATATCCAAAACTGGTAAATAGATTCAGTGCAACATCATAACAATTGGTTCTGAAAATTTCACGCATATCATGTACATAGAATTCAAGACTTTGTCTTTCAAACTGTTTACAATATGCAATACTTTGCTCCGACAAATCAATACCGGTAACATGATAACCTTTGTCGGCAAGGAATAAACTGTGGCGGCCTTTACCACATGCAATATCTAAAACACTTGACTTTACCGGTAAATGGATTTGTTCCAAAAGATTATCCATAAAATATTCTGCTTCCTGATTATCCCTATCCTTGTACAGAATATGATAGTAAGGCGAATCGAACCACGACTGAAACCACTTTTGCATAAAATACCTTTCTTCAGCCGGCAAATTTATCGCTATTTTTGACAACCTCATTTATTTAATAATGGAAAAGATCAGAAGGCTAAGTGTAAAACTCAGCCGTAAAAAAACTACACATCCAGGTGCACAACCCGGAAGTTTTTCGATACCATCAGATGCTTTAACACCTAAGGCACTTTGTTTTATCTATGACAAAGATTCTTTTCAGGAGATTGATGTTACTCAATTCGATCAATTAAAAACTGCTTATCAAAATTTAGGTGAAAAAACACTTTGGCTGCATGTTGCCGGATTTGGAGATAAAACCTTTTATGAAAACCTGACTGCACTTTTTCAATTACATAGATTGGAACTGGAAGATGTCTTTAATGTATATCAACGACCAAAGGTTGATGAATATGAAGGTCACTTATTTTTGTGAGCAGACTGCTTAAGCATGACTGATGAAACACTTAATAACGATCAGTTAAGTTTAATTAGGAAAAAATTTTGTCATAACCATTCAGGAAAAATATCAGGACTTTTTGATCCAATTCGACTAAGATTGAGGAACGGAAAAGGCAATATGCGAACATATCGTCCCGGTTACTTACTTATGCATTAATGGATGCAGTTATTGACCATTACTATCCCGCACTTGAAAAAATTGGACTTAAGTTAGATGATTTGGAAGATGAATTACTAAGCAATCCTTCTCAGGATTCAATGAACAGAATACTTCAAATAAAAAGGGAACTGATAGTATTCAGAAGAGCTATTTGGCCTGAGAGAGATAAAATAAACGACATTTTACGTTCATCATTTGACGAAGTGCCTGAAGAAACAAAATTATTTTTCAGAGATTCTTACGACCATTGCATTCAGATACTTGATATTGTTGAGAGCTATAAAGAGGTTACTGCAAGTTTAATGGATGTATATCTCTCAAGCGTTAGTCATAAACTTAATCAGGTGATGAAAGTACTCACTATCATTTCAACAATTTTTATCCCATTAACATTTATTGTTGGCCTGTATGGCATGAACTTTCAACTTGCAAATCCAGAAACAGGAGAACGTCTGCCAATGAATATGCCTGAATTGTATTCCCCCTATGGTTATGTGGGTGTCATTGCTGTGATGGTGCTTATAGTTGTTATTCAATTGTACATTTTTCATCGTAAGGGTTGGATACGTTTCAGAGAATGACAGAGAAAAGCAGCAGTGGATTTTATATTAAAGTAGTAGTGCCACTACCACTACCGAATTTATTTACCTATTCAGTAGCAGATGCATTAATTTCTCAGATAGAAATTGGGAAAAGAGTATTGGTACAATTTGGAAGTCAGAAAATTTATGCAGCTATAGTTTTAGAAACTTCTGTGGCAAAACCTGAAGATTACGAAGTCAAGCCTATCCTTTCAGTAATTGATGAAATACCAGTTGTTACAGAGAAGCAGGTTGCACTGTGGCAATGGGTTCACAGTTATTATTTGTGTTTTTGGGGCGATGTCATGCAAGCAGCACTACCGGCAGAATTACGTTTGAGCAGTGAAACAAAAATTGTACTTAATACCGAAAAAGAAACCGGAAGTGAATATCTGACTGATGATGAGTTTTTGGTATTGGAAGCTTTACATTCTGTAAAAGAATTAAGCCTGAAAGAAATATCACGTATTCTTGACCGCAAACATGTATTTCCTGTTGTTAAAACATTACTTCAGAAAAACTTGTATTATCCGTAGAAAACATTGGTGAAGATTTTAAAATGCCAATGGCTAACTTTATCAGGAGGACAGCACAAACTAATGATCAGGATTTTCTGAAAAAACAATTTGACCATCTCGAAAAAAAAGCACCAAGACAGTTAGATGTTTTGATGCAATTAATGCAATTAGAAAAAATTATAATGAAGGCAAGGTTCCACAAAAAGTGCTTCTCCATAAATCAGGAGCAACTGCAGCAGCATTAAAACAATTAGTAAGAAAAGGGTTGATTGAAATTCTTATTGAAAGAGCAACAGGCTCAAAGTCATTTTTCAATAAAGATTTCTATGAACTTAGCGAAGCACAATCAACTGCATTAAAAGAAATCACTAAATCTTTTACAGAAAAACCTGTAACACTGCTGCATGGAGTAACCTCATCGGGCAAAACCGAGTTGTACATAAGACTTATTGACGAATGTCTTAAAAATGGCAAGCAAGCACTTTACCTTCTTCCTGAAATTGCTTTGACAACGCAAATCATTACAAGACTTGAAAAACATTTCGGCAATAAACTGATGGTTTACCATTCACGATTCAGTGATAATGAAAGGGCATCTGTCTATACAAGAATGATAGAAAATGGCTTTACAAATTCAGAGCCATTTGTAGTAATTGGAGCACGTTCATCTGTATTTCTACCCTTCCATAAATTAGGTCTTGTAATTGTGGATGAAGAGCATGAATCATCCTACAAACAATTTGATCCTTCACCACGCTATCATGCACGCGACACAGCAATTGTATTAGCTAAACTTTTTGAGGCCAATGTACTTTTAGGCAGCGCAACCCCATCAATTGAAACTTACAACAATGCCATCACCGGAAAATATGGCTTGGTAGAACTGTTTGCAAGACATGCAGATATTGCACCACCACAAATTCAATTGGTGAATATTAAAGAACTCACTTTTAAACGGCAGATGAAATCACATTTTTCACCAATGTTGGTTAATGCCATAAAAGAAGAATTAGATAAAGGAAAACAAATCATTCTATTTCAAAACAGACGTGGCTTTGCTCCTATTCTGCAATGTCATCAATGCAATTGGGTTCCCCATTGTCAGCATTGTGATGTAGCTTTAACCTATTATAAAAAAGCCGATCTGTTACGTTGTCATTATTGTGGTTTCACACAACAACCGCCATCTAAATGTAAGTCTTGTGGAGAAACAGATATCCGTCAGTACGGATTTGGCACTGAGAAAATTGAAGATGAGTTGCAGATATTTTTTCCGGAACATAACATTGCACGTTTAGACCTTGACAGCACAAGAGGTAAGCATGCCTACAGTGAAATCATCAGTCGCTTTGAAACCGGTGAGACAGATATTTTAGTAGGAACACAAATGGTTACAAAGGGATTAGACTTCGATAATGTTAGTTTGGTTGGTATCTTAAATGCGGACAACCTTATAAACTTTCCAGATTTCAGAGCGTATGAGCGGAGTTTTCAAATGTTGATGCAGGTAAGTGGTCGTGCCGGAAGAAAAAAAGAGCAAGGAAAAGTAATCATTCAATCTTATAACCCAGGGCATTCTATACTCGAATTTGTAGTTAAAAACGACTTCAAATCTTTCATTGATTTTGAGTTATCTGAACGCAAGAAATTCAACTACCCACCGTTTAGCAGACTTTTAGAAATTACCGTTAAGGGTCGTGATGAATCAAAAACAGCACAGGCCGTAAACCTTTTGACTACAGAACTTAAAAAACATATACCATCTATACTTGGCCCTGTCACACCTCCTATTTCAAGAATAAAAAACTTTTATATCAGAACTTTACTGATAAAATTTCCGCGTCAGGCTAAATTAAATGACACAAGGCAGATGATGCTTTCCGCAATAGATCGTTATAAGATAAACCCGGTGTCTAAAAATATTGTTTTGCAAATAGATGTAGATCCTATTTAAAATTTATTCTTTTACTGAAAAACTAAATCTCAAAACACAGGAACCACTCAATAGCCAGAATTAGTTAAGGTGGGTTAAATTAAGTTAAACAACTTTAAGCTGTGTTAAAGAATTTTAAATTTGCATGTAATGAATAAGAACAAAATCATCATTCTCTCTACATGCATGGCTGTTGCTCTCATTGGTATTATTGCCATGCAGGTGAATTGGATTTTGCACGACTATCATCTTAAAGAACAACAATTCAATCAGAGGGTAAACGATGCTTTGACTTCAGTAGCAATTAAACTGGAAAAAAAAGAAGCATTTAATATTTTCAGCAATAGTTTTGTAACCATGAATAACGATTCAATCTTTTCGCTTTTCAGAGAGCGTAAAATGCTGGATCAAGAATGGGAAGGTCTGGATTCCACAACAGAAGACTCAATTGCAAATAAACTTTCACCGGAAAATTCAATTCGACCCACACCTCCTATTGAACCGCCACTACCTCCCGACTTTTATAATCAGGAAGATTACAAAAATGATTTTATTAAAATGGAAATAAAATATAGTGGTGGCAGAAAAATCACTATAAGACATAATCGTCAGGAAATAACGTTAGATGATTCTTCAAAATCCAATACGCATAATGCTGTTAAATTTTTATCGCTTAAAGCGGATGTTTTAGAAAAACAACGTGCAAAGATTGAAGCTAAAATCAACAATTGGAATAAAGTGATGCAAAATCTGGCTTTTGAATTTATTACAGATGAAAAACAATTGAAGACAGAATTAAACCCTTTCAGCTTGATTCAATTTTAAAAACAGAACTTTCAAACCGGGGAATAACAACTCCATATCAATTTGGTGTCATCAATGTTGGTGAAAATAAAATCATGTCAACCAATGCACCTGAAAACAAAATTGCACTCTGAAAAGTCGTTATAAAACAGATTTATTCCCTAACGACTTACTTGCCAAACCTATTTTACTTTCGCTAAATTTTCCTCAAGGTTTTTCGTATGTACTTTCTACTATGTGGGTCATGCTTATTAGTTCATCATTATTTATTTTAGTAATGCTATTTGGATTCAGCTATACAATCTATACTATTTTCCGCCAGAAAAAACTGTCTGATATTAAAAATGACTTTATCAATAACATGACTCATGAATTCAAGACACCTATTGCGACAATCTCATTAGCTACCGATGCTGTGAACAGTCCTGCTATTTCAAAAAATACGGAAAGTGTACATCGTTACATGAATATTATTAAAGAAGAAAATCAAAGAATGCACAAACATGTAGAAAATATTCTGCAACTTGCATTATTTGACCGAAAGCATATCAATCTTAATCTGGTAGAATTTGATATTCACGAAATGATACAAAATACCATTGAACAGATAAAACTGCAGGTAGAAGTAAAAGGAGGCAAAATCGAAACCAATTTAAATGCAGCACAACATCAAATGCTAGGCGACTATGATTTTATTTTTAATTCAATAATCAACCTGCTTGACAATGCCATAAAATACACCCCTGAAAATCCAATCATCTCTATCAATACGGAAAATATTCAAAATAACATTCGCATACTTATTTCTGATAATGGAATCGGTATGAGCCGTGAGGTTCAGAAAAATATTTTTGAAAAATTTTATCGGGCCGGAACCGGTAACATACATGATGTTAAAGGTTATGGTATCGGGTTGTCAATTGTAAAAGCTATTGCATTGGCACATCATGGAGAAATTAAAGTTTTAAAAAGTATAAAAGACGTAGGAACAACTATGGAATTTCTATTACCATTAAATCTGCGTAAAGCAAAAAGAAAACATAATTAATAAATAGAACACAACAACAAAACATAACATGTCAATACTAACTGGAAAAACCAAAATTATGATAGCTGAAGATGACACCAACTTCGGCTTGGTTCTTAAAGACTATCTTTCTTTACACGAATTTGATGTTCACCTGTATAGAGACGGCAGGCAAGCTATTGAAAAATTTGAAAAAGGCAAATTCAATCTATGCATTCTTGATGTAATGATGCCTGTAATGGATGGCTTTGCATTGGCCGAAAATATTAAAGCCAAAGACAGTAATGTGCCAATCATTTTCTTAACTGCCAAGTCAATGAAAGTGGACATGATAAGAGGTTTTAAGATTGGTGCCGATGATTACATTACGAAACCTTTCGACTCAGAAATTCTGTTATTCAAAATTAAAGCATTACTCAACAGAAGTGAGACAATCGTAAAAGCAGTTAACGAGCAGGTAGAATTTGTTATAGGAGGCTTCAAATTTAACAGCAGACTCCGAACAATTCAGGGATTTGGAAAAGAAGAAAAACTTTCTCCTAAAGAAGCAGCTTTACTTGCTTTATTATGTGTTTATCTAAATGACATCCTACCGCGTGAAGTAGCTTTACGCAAGATATGGAATGACGACAATTACTTTACAGCTCGAAGTATGGACGTGTTTATTACCAAAATCAGGAAGTATCTGAAAGACGACCAAAACATTGAATTATTGAATGTTCATGGCAACGGATATCGTCTTGTAGTAAAAGATTGACATTTTGTACAATTTTTGATTTTAATGTAAAATAAGTATTTATCTTTGGGGACAACCCTGCCAGGTATGCCTAAGAAGAAAAAATGCATTTATGCTATCAATCTGAGTATAAAAACTCTTAGATTTTTTTTGGCATTATTACTGCTTTATCCACAATTTGCCTCAGCAGACGATTTAAATAAAAAAATTAATCTGTATTTAAGAGATACACATAGCGCTCAAGCTGCAGACTATGTAACTTCAATTATTCACCATTATTTAGTTGACGATGAGGTTTCTGATTCTGCAATTATGTGGTCTGACACGTTGCGCAATCTTGGTGAAGCTAAAGGCGATCTTGAGTTGGTAGCTAAAAGCGATGTGCTGACCGGAAAATATTATCTCAGAATCGCGAACGATGCTAAAGCATTAGATTATTTTTACAGAGCCCTGAAATACTACAAAAGTGTTGACAATCTTGATGGTGAAGCCGACATCTATCTGCAAATCGGACTTGTTTACTATCTGCAAGGTCAGTTTCCTGATGCATTACCAAACATTAAACTAGCAACAGAACTATATCAGAAGACATCGAATGATAGTTCCCTTTCTACTACATACTATCTCACAGGCTTAAGTTATCTTGAATTAAAAAATTATAAACAAGCAGAAATTTTTCTTCAACAATCATTAAAAATAGGTAAACTTTTATCAAACAATCAGAGAGAGTATGAATGTTATGTGGCATTAGCTCGTCTTTACACCAATCAAAAGAACTTTGTAGCAGCTGAACAGTTGTTTGATAAGGTAATGACAAAATGGGATTCAATTATTGACCCCTATGGATATTGTATGGCACTAATCCCATATAGTAAATTACTGATTGAAACAAATAAAAAAGAAGCTGCTTTTATAAACCTGAATCGTGCATTGTCAATTGCTGAAAAATTCAATTTTATAAGATTTAAGGTAGATATTTATAAGCTACTTGCAATAATTTATTCTGATGAGAAAAATTTTGAATCTGCAAATTATTATATCATACAACATTATCAACTTCGTGATTCAATTTATAATTCTGAAAATCAACGTGCAATCAATACCTTAAAAGCAAAAATTGAAGCAGAAAAAAAACAGGCACAATTGGATAGTTTATTTCAAAAAGAAAAAGCGGATCAACTGCAAAAGTGGCTGCTGGCATTAACTATTTTTATGTTATTGGGGCTTTCATTCGGATTGTATAGGCGATATAATTACAAACAAAAAAGGGAGGCGGAATTACGAATTGCAAATGGAGAGTTGTCAGAAGCATTAAATAGTTTAAGACAGGTACAGCAACAACTCATACACAATGAGAAAATGGCATCGTTAGGGCGTATGTCAAGTGGCATTGCACATGAACTACGCAATCCATTAAATTTTGTCATTAATTTCACTAAAATTTCGAGTGAATTAATTGCAGATATTGACAAAAAAATTCAAAACAACCATGATGAAAATTTTGAGCAGTTAAAGAATAATCTTGCAATGATATATCAGCACTCTTTACGTGCAGATAAAATAATTCTCAACTTCTCAAATCATGCAAAGCCAAAAAGCAATAGCAGAACTATTGAAGACCTTAACAAAGTAGTCAGTGAATTTACCAGTGTTGCATACCATTCTTTCATTTCACATTACCCTGACTTCCATTGTCACATTCACTACGACTTTGATCAGTCGCTTAAAGGTATTGTATTAAATCTTCAGGAAATCACAACAGTATTACTGAACTTACTAAACAATGCCTTTGATGCTATGAATGAAAAATTAATGGTTGATAAGACATACAAACCAATAATGAAGATTCAAACACGTCAAATACAAAACTCAGTAAGGCTTTCCATTTCAGACAATGGTCCGGGTATTGATGAAGAAAATTTACCTCGTGTTTACGAACCCTTCTTTACTACAAAAACTCTTGGTAAAGGAACCGGCTTAGGCCTGAGCCTATCATACGATATAATTAAATCGCATAATGGAGACATGGATGTAAAATCAACACCACATTTGGAAACAGAATTCTCATTTACATTACCATATAATTAATTCATAAATAACTTTAAAATCAAAAATTATGAAAGTATCAGGTTACATTTTGCTGGCATCGCTGGCAATTAATGCAGTATTTGCATTCAACAAATTCTTTGTAAGCAATGCTGTCGCAAACAACACATCAGTAGGCATAGATGCACCGCCTTGTGCATGTGATGACAAAGAACGTTATGACAAAAACGAAAAAGATGGCGGTGGAGAATGGATTTCAACAAATAATGGGAAGGCTGCATCTGATAAATTTAAAGCAACCTATAAAACAGTTTACAAAGGCGCCTTTTTCAGCAAACGTGCATTGGATGAAATTTTTTGTAAAGACAACAGAGCAAATGGCATTGTATGTTACTTTGGTCAAACCGGAGAAAAAGATTCAACAGTAACCATAATGATTGAAGGCACACATTCCGAAACCACCTTAATCAGAAGTGGTGATCAAAATGCACCTGTAGCTTTTGTTGCGACAGTGAAATGTCCGGTTATCTGTTCTGCAGTTGGGCAATAGTCACCACTTAAGATTATTAAACGAGGCTTCCTGAATGTTATATCCATTTCCGGAGGCCTTGTTTCCCATACATGTTATTCCGAATTTACCTGACATTACTTTTTTTGTGGTATCAAATTCCGAAAACTGAATATAGCCTTCATTACAATTATGTACTGCAGACTTTGCATCAAGTACCGATGCATTAAACCCCTCACCTGTTTTATACTTTCCCGTCTGTTCTTTTCCATTATAAGTTAATGCAACTGTAATTCCATCACCAGTCAGCATGATGGCATAATTCTTCTTGCCATCAGGGTTTATAGACACATTAACCACCCCTGTTACAGGTTTCCATTCAGACTCATTAATTTTTGCTGATGCATCAACTTTAATATATTCAGGTACTGAATCAGAATTAGATTTTAAACTATTACCATTCTGAATATTTTCAGTTGGCTCATCGCGAACAACAGAGCATGTGCAGCTCCAGAAAAAGCAAACCATAATAATAAAACTTATCTTTTTCATTTTGTATATTTTCATATTGAACAAATGCGAGAATTTCTAATTAAACTTTCTACTTATTTTTTCTAACTAGCATTAATCCATCTCTTACAGGAAGCAAAACACATTCAACATCGGGCATATTCACCACATTTTCGTTAAACATTTTTATTCTTTCTGTATCAATATCCCCTGTAATTGTTGGTTCAATTACTTTTCCACTCCAGAGTACATTATCTGCCAACACAAATCCACCAGATGATAGTTTATCCCAAATCATTTTAAAGTACAAAGGATAATTTTCTTTGTCTGCATCAATAAAACTAATTGATACTGCTCCTTTTAACTCGAATAATATTTAATGCATTTCCAATATGTAATTCGATTTTATCTGAATATTCACTTTGGCTCAAATTCTTCTGAATCATACTTTCAAGCTCAAAGATTTTTCTCAATCGTAGTAATTTTACCGCCCTCAGCTAATCCTTCTGCCAAACATAATGCAGAGTATCCGGTGTAAGTACCAATTTCCAAAATTCGGGTTGGTTTTATCATTTTACTGATCATTGACAACAAACGACCTTGCAAATGTCCTGAAAGCATTCGGGGATTAAGAACTTTGGCATTAGTCTCTCTGTCTATTTGTTGTAATAAATCACTGCCTTTTGAGGTTTTTTGGCTACAATAATCTTCTAATTCTTCACTGATAAAGTGCATGGTATATTTTAATGCGAAAGTAATATTTACCTCAATTCATTGCCATTTCAGAAAGTTGTTACTATTTTTGTGTCATGTTTAGAAAAGGCATACGCTTCATTCTTTCATTTGTTTTAATTTTTTCGGTGCTGGCATCAGCTTCGGGTGTAACTGTATTTAAAATGGTTTGTTCCAAAAAGAACAAAACTATGGTATCACTTGAGCAATTCAGCCACTGTTCGAACAAAGAAAATAAAGAGTGTAGTTTTAAAAGAGATTGCTGTCAGTTTTCAAAATCAGTGATTGATGCCAACCAACTTTCTAATCATGAAAATAAAGTACAGGTTTCAACACCTGCCATTGTTGAATTGCCTCAACTCTTAGAGAACACAAACATATTTTCTGTGTTCCTGCCTAAGTTTTCAATTCAGGAACAAACAATTCCCTCCCCCCCCTTACTCCTGCTGATTTCGAAATTATCTATTTGATTCAGGCTATTTTTATTTAGCTTATTTATCAAATAATAATTTTAATCAGATTTCAATGAAAAAAACTATATCATTTATTATATTACTTGTAATATCATTACAAAGTCATGCCCAAATAATCATCAGAGGCGTGGTAAAATCAGACAACAGTGAAACACTACCCGGTGTTAGTGTATATATTCCAATAACCGATCAACATACAGTAACAGATATTGACGGAAAATTTCAAATACAGTACACAGGCACAACACCACTTACCATCATCAGTCAGTTTGTAGGTTTTAAAACCGATACAATGACATTAAATGCAATACCTGATAACGATTTAAAAATTCGTCTGAAAAAGTCTATTGACTTAAAAGAAGTGGAAATAAAATCGCGCAGAGAAAGTACATCAATTTCAACCATCACACCTATAAATACGACAACAATCACACAACATGAATTGCTGAAAGCTGCATGTTGTAATTTAAGTGAGAGTTTCGAAACCAATCCAACAATTGATGTCAACTACAGCGATGCAGTCACAGGTGCCAAACAAATTCAAATGCTTGGGCTTGATGGTATCTATTCGCAAATACAGTTTCAGAACTTACCTTTGATTTTTGGTTTGTCTGCATCACATGGCTTGGCTTTTACTCCCTACCATGGATTGAATCAATACAAATCAATAAAGGAATTGGCTCGGTAATAAATGGTTTTGAAGCAATGACATACCAAATAAATATAGAGCTGAAAAAACCACAAAATGCCGATCGCTTTTTATTAATGGTTATCTGAATAATGAAGGTCGTGAAGAACTTAACCTGCAACTTGCACAAAGATTTAAAAATCATATCAGCACGGTTTTTCTTGCACATGGCAGCATGAATCATCTTAAAGTGGACAGAGATAAAGACGGTTTTTTAGATCAGCCTTTAACAAAACAGGTCAACGCTATGAACGTTTGGCACATTACTGTTCCCAATAAACTAGAAGGAGAAATTGGCTGGCGTGCCTTATATGAAAACCGTTTAGGTGGACAAAAAGGATTTAATTATGACGATGATTTCGGTAAGTCAACTTTATATGGTGTAGGTATTGAAAACAAAATGTTTGAAGTTTATACAAAAACCGGAACAATAAATCCTGCCAAACCATACAGAAGTATTGCATTATTAACGCTTTCACGTTTACACTTGCAAGATAATTATTACGGCAACAAAACATATTTAGGCGATCAACGTAGTTTTAATGCCAACACCATTTATCAGACTATCATTCACGATACAAGACATTATATCCGCTCTGGTTTGAGTTTTCGTTATAATCATTATTCCGAGAAATATAATTCAGTCGGCACCTATACCAATGAAATCATTCCCGGTGCTTATGCAGAGTATTCATTCAACAACGATTTAAACTGGGCTGTCGTTGCAGGATTAAGAGCCGATATACACAATACTTATGGCTTCTTCCTGACTCCACGTTTGCATATAAAATACAATATTGATCAATTAACTGCAATTCGTTTATCTGCCGGTAAGGGCTGGCGCACTGCCAGAGTTTATGCAGAGAACACTTCTGTGTTTACTTCTTCAAGAGCATTATTTATTGATGATCTAAAAGCTGAAGAAGCATGGAATACAGGAATTAATTTCACAAAGAAAATGCAATGGTTTGGGCACGATGCATCATTCAATGCCGACTATTATTATACATGGTTTAAAAATCAGGTAGTAATTGATATGGAAAATATTCATCAACTTCGTTTCTATAATTTAGATGGGAAATCTTTCTCACATTATCTGCAGAGCGAATTAAATATTGAGCCAATAAGTAATCTGCTGTTGAGATTTGGTTATAAATACAACTTAGTTAAGCAAACTTTTTCAGGTGAATTAAAAAGCAAACCATTTACTCCTCGTGACAAAGCATTAATGAATGCAGAATATAAAATTAAAAAAGGGAAATACAGTATTGATGCAACATTAAAATACACCGGCAAAGGCAGAATTCCGGGTGGAGGTATCAACATCAATGGTTATGAATTAAAATCAAATTCGGAAAGTTTCATGACATTGAATTGCAAGCAACCTGGAGAACCAAACATGCAGATTTTTATTTAGGTTGCGAGAATATTACAGACTATAGACAAAAGCATGCTATTATTGCCGCTGATGAACCTTTGGTCAGAATTTTGATGCTTCAATGATATGGGGTATTAATGGGTCGCACATTTTATGTAGGATTTCGTTATACAATTAAATAAACAATAAATATGAAAAAGTTAATTGCAGGTGCCGTTATGTTATTGTTCTTCAGTTTCTCACTGATGGCACAACAAAATAAAAAGCTGAAATAAACATTGCTACTTCGGCAGAATGTACCATGTGCAAGAAAGCCTTAGAGACTGCCTTACTGCATCAACATGGTGTAAAATTCGCAAAGCTCGACCTTAATACAAGAGTGGTTGCTGTTAAATACAATGGCGAAAAAGTTACACCGGAAACACTTCGCCAGGTAATCAGTAATGCAGGTTATGATGCAGATAGTGTAAAAGCCAATCCTGAGGCATTTGAAAAACTGCCTGACTGTTGCAAGAATGGCGCATTGCATCATTAGGCATTAGTGAAAAGAGAATCTTTCAGGGTTCAATTTTATAACCAATTCCTTTAATGGTTTTAATTACCTGATCACCTAACTTTTCTCTTATTTTTCTAATGTGAACATCAATAGTTCTATTGCCTACTACAATATCATTACCCCACACCCGGCTGAGTATATCTTCTCTCGAAAAAACTTTGCCGGGCTTGGATGCCAGTAAAGAAATTAATTCAAACTCCTTTCGAGGTAATTCAAAAGTTTGGCCGTTTTGATAAATAAGATAATGCATGCGATCAATTTTTAATCCGCCTACCTCAATTACTGATGCGTCTGCCACAGGCAACTCACTCGCTCTGCGCAGCAACGCTTTAATGCGACTCATCAACACAGGTAACCGAATAGGTTTCTGTATGTAATCATCAGCACCTACATCAAACCCCGCTATCTGAGAATAATCTTCACTTCGCGCTGTTAAAAATGTTATAATAGTTTTATTAAGAGCAGGTATTGTGCGCATTATACGACAGGCCTCAACACCATCCATCACAGGCATCATAATGTCCATTACAATCAAATGAGGCACTTCCTGCTTAGCCAAAGCAACTGCTTCTTCCCCATTCTTAGCTGTGTAAACAAAATAACCTTCCTTCCTTAGATTATATTGAATAAACTCAAGGATATCCGGTTCATCATCAACAATCAATATTTTATAAGACCGATTATTCATTTTTCTATAACTAATGCAAAGAAAGTTAACTGCATTGAATTTTGAATCTATAAATTAAATTTTCTCAAACTTTTGCGTTGTTTTAGAATGACATTCTTTAAATTCCTGTTCCATTCAAAAATGACCAACCAATTTGCTTGTTTGAATTATTCTGTATATTTACATAAATATATTCTCATGAAAAAATTACTACTGCTCCTTTTGATTGGATTAACAGTTAAATGTGCAGCACAAGATTATGCAGGTGTTCGTGTCGGTGATACTGCACATTATTATCACCAAACTAATTACTATTTCCCACTAGGTAAATTAAAGGCTATTGCGATTGACAGCGTTGCTGTTAATGCAAATGAAACAGAGCTTTTCAACACTTTTCTTATTCATGGTCAAGATCCATTGTGTATAAAATATGATCGAGAAAACTGGACCGGCAAAAAAATTACAAGAACCATTAACGGCATTGAAAAATATATAACCGGTAATAATGACACAATTGTTGTAGACCCTATAACACAAGTTGGATCATAATGGGTTTTTTGTAATTTAGCAAACAACACGCATTTTGATGCAACGGTTCTTTCTGTACAACCTGAATCCTTTCTTAATATCAGCGATAGTGTAATAAGTTTCTCATTACAATTAAAAGATAATTCCAGTCAAAATATTGCACATCCTTTCAACGGAAAAACGTTAAAGCTGAGTAAACAATATGGTTGGATACATACAATAAACTTCCTTGATTTTCCAACAGATACAGCCTTATTGACAATAACGGGGACTACACAGTCAAATTTAGGTTATCAAAATCTAATTGCTGACAGCATCTTCAATTTTAATATTGGTGATACTTTTCAATATCATGATTATGGACAATCTGCAATTAATCAATGGGATGAATATTTTCTTTCTTTGACCATTTTGACTAAAAATATTTCTACAAATGGTGATACACTGCTATACACAGCAGACAGACAAACTTACAATCGCAATTTTTCTGCTCCAAATCTATTGGTTAATTACACACATGACACTACAACTTTAATATATCCACTGTCAAATTATTCATATTTAAATAAATTAGAAGAAAAAATCGACTCAGCTAATTTTGCTATTAAGGGAGTTTTTGTGGATTCAAGACAGACTTGCGGCAATAATATCTGGACAAAAGCTGTTTTTACTTGTCTTTATAATTTAAGTGACTCTTGTTTGGGTATTCTCATAGATTGTACTAATACTTTCAATTACGCAAATGGTTTAGGTATGGTTAGTTTTGATGCTTCTACTTTTTACCCGGTCTATACGGAGTTAATATTTTACTCAAAAAATGGTGTTTCATGTGGCACTCCAATAAATTTTAACCAATTACTTTCTGTTAATGAAATTAACAAGGAAAGTTTTACATTATTAAACAATCCAACAAATGGAATTTTACGCATACAAACAACCATACCGGAATCTATAATTACAATTAGAGAACCTTCAGGAAAAGAGATTTGGCATAAAACTATAAAAAACACAGGGTTAGTTGAATTACCTTTAAATGTTGCAAACGGAATTTACTTACTCACCGTTGAGAATCAAAATAACAGAACAACTAAAAAGTTAATCGTTAACAACTATTAAATTTCGTTTTATCATCAAGTGTATGTAGCTACTTTTTTCTATTTAAAAATTGTTCTTTAATTTATAACCTCTATAAGCTATTGAATCGAAATTCTATAACTTTAACTTAATTTATTATCAGATTTTGATAATCCAAAATACAATATCAAAGCTAAAATAATTGCTAGTGCAGTCCGAAATAAACTTAATGTCTGCCAGCGAGCACCTCGTTGTACTAAATCCTGATTTATTAAATCAGCAAATGGTGTGGCTATTAAATCCTTAAGTTCCGGAAGATAGTAAATAAATGTTGCTATCAGAATCACCACATATCCCATAAAAGCAATCAGCACATTTTTCTTTCGCGTGGTATTCCATGATATAATTAAGGTGATAATGAATAAAATCAATGTCACCGGATGAATACTCTTCCAGAAAGGTTCCGGATTAAAAGCATATTCACCCTGAAACATTGTTAATGATTTTGGAGGCGCAGCAAATGCATTTGGCCATACAGCAATGTGCTCAAATAATGATCCTCCAACAATTATAGAAAAACTTAAGCACAGTAGCGCATAAATCAAATTTTTATAGTTTGTCATTTTGTTAGGATTAAATATGCGGAACAAATTTGAAATTAGAAAAAAAGACTAAATTGTATTTAATGGACATTCTCAAAAATATGACCAACGATATTGCTTTTTCTATTCACATATTCATGTGGTGTAATGTAACTCAAACTTTTGAACGTTTTTATAAAATGAGATTGATCACAAAAATGACATAAATATGCCACTTCAGTCAACTTTAAATCTGATGAATGGATAAGATGGACTGCTTTCAAATACTTTTTATAAAGTAAAGTTTGTTCTGTATTCATACCTGCAAGTTCAAATATTTTTCTGGAAAGCTGTTTGGTTGAATAACAGAATAAATTAGCCAATTGTGTTACAGATAATTGAATGTTAGAGTCTGAATTTAAAAAGCAATTGAATGCCTTTTCTCTTTCGTTGAGCTCCGGAAGTCTGTTTATTAACCAATCTGTAAAAACTTGCACCCGGTTATTAAAATTGTTTTGTTCGCCAAGTTTATGCCATAAAAAACAAAATGTACTATCAATTAGTGTCAAGTCAATAACACAGTTTGCAAATATTTGCGGATAGAAATTAAAAATGTACTTAACTGCTGCCGGATTCAAAACAACACCAAAAAAAGTTTGACTTCCATCAAGGTGAAGATGTATAGGCGAAGTACTATATCCTTGTATAAAACATCTTGGTACTGTTATATGTCTATTATTTACCTGTGCCTGTAGCTGTGTGGTTTCAAAATTGAAAATGATTTCTATTACACCTTTGGGGATGATAGTTTCATGTAATGCAGACTCTTTAGATCTATGTACCTGCCAAAACGCAGATACAGAATCTGAAACTAAATTTGATGGTGTGGCAAAATTGCTCTCCATATATCAATTCTGCTAAAAGAGAACTCTAAAGTAAACAAAAAACTTTATTCTGCAATAGTGAATCATCAATTATTGTTTACTGATTATTCCGATAACTATTTATTTTTGCCAATTATGGAATCAACAGTATTACAGGAAATAAAAGGACAGGTTGTTCAATTAACCTTAAATCGTCCGGAAAAATTCAACAGTTTTAACCGAGTAATGTCTTTGCAATTGCAGGACGAACTAAAAAAAGCTGCAAACAATTCAGACATCCGAGCAATTTTGATTACAGGAACAGGCAAGGCTTTTGTGCAGGTCAAGATTTATCAGAAGCTGTTGACACCAACGGTCCGGGCATTGCCGCAATAGTACGTGAGCATTACAATCCTATTATTACTCTAATCAGAAATATAGAAAAGCCTATAGTATGTGCCGTTAATGGTGTTGCTGCAGGAGCAGGTGCAAATATTGCTTTGTGTTGTGATATTGTATTAGCGGCAGAGTCAGCAGTATTTATTCAGGCATTCAGTAAAATCGGACTCATTCCTGATAGTGGCGGGACATTCTTCTTGCCCCGTCTTATTGGTTTTCAAAGAGCAAGTGCATTAACTATGTTGGGTGATAAAGTTTCAGCAGCAGAAGCTGTTTCAATGGGTATGATATATAAATCAGTAGATGATGCATTGTTAATGGAAACTGCCATGCAGATATCACAAACATTAGCCAATTTACCTACCAAAGCATTAGGACTTACAAAAAAATTACTAAATCAATCGCTTAGCAATAACTTGAATACACAACTTGAATGTGAGTTGGAAGAACAAGTCAATGCAGCAAAAAGTTATGATCACAGCGAGGGTATAAAAGCATTCCTCGAAAAAAGAAAACCCGTTTTTAAAGGACAATGAAACAACAGGTAGGAATTGCAGGAGCAGGCTCTATGGGGTCGGGCATTGCACAAGTTGCTGCTACAAATGGCAATATAGTTACACTTTTTGACACTAACATTGAAGCTTTACAAAAAGCAAAAGCATCTATCCGAAGCAGTTTGGATAAATTGGTTGAAAAAAACAAAATTGAAAAGACATTATCGGATTCTATTTTCTCTCAGATAACATTTACTGATAATTTAAATGAATTGAAAAGTTCTGACCTTTTCATTGAAGCTGTTATAGAAAATATTGAAATCAAACAGAGCCTATTCAAAAGTGTTGAAAGCATTGTTTCTGACAAATGTATTTTAGCTACTAACACATCATCACTGCCTGTCATTGCTATTGGCTCTACATGCAATCAACAAGACAGAATAATAGGCTTACATTTTTTCAACCCACCTGTTTTGATGCAATTGGTTGAAGTAATTCCGTCATTTAACACCTCCGAAAAAGTATTAACCAATTCGGTTGAAATTATCAGACAATGGAGTAAAACACCTGTGATAGCAAAAGATACACCCGGTTTTATCGTTAACCGCATAGCCCGCCCCTATTATGGCGAAGCGCTTCGGATTTATGAGGAAGGTATTGCCGACTTTGCTACAATTGATCATGCAATGAAAACTGTTGGTGGTTTTAAAATGGGGCCATTCGAATTGATGGATTTTATTGGAAACGATGTCAATTTTAAAGTTACTGAAACGGTATTTACACAGATGTTTTTCGACCCACGATATAAACCTTCTATTACACAGAAACGATTATATGAAGGGAAACTCTATGGACGTAAAAGCAACAGAGGGTATTATGATTATAAAAATAACATTCAGCCTAAACCATCTTTAGACAACAACCTACATAGCCAGATTTTTGATCGCATTTTTGCCATGTTGGTTAACGAAGCTGCTGATGCATTGATGATGGGAATTGCAACTGCTGTGGACATTGAAACTGCCATGACTAAAGGAGTTAATTACCCTCAAGGGCTGCTTACTTGGGCAAATAAACGTGGGTTGCGAGCGGTTTATAATAAAATGGAAGAACTTTTTGCCTACTATGGCGAAGACCGTTATAGAGTATGCCCACTTTTAAGAAAATTGGCTTTGAACGATGAAATGTTCAGAATTTAAGCTGAATTTGATAAATATCATCAGTATTTTGCTATTACAAACGCTATTTTTGCACGCGAATCATTTTTTGGGTTAGGGATGGAAAATCAAGAGCAGAAAAGTAAGTTTCAACAGGCAATAGACGTTATTACCGGTGTTGCAAAAATCACCATTGGTGCCGGTATTGTGCATTGTAAAGCACAAGATGAACAAATGGATACCGCTATATTACTTTAGAAGGTCAAAAGAAATTGTTTTTTGGCACTTGTGGTTATCTGGGCATTGAAAAGCATCCTAAAATTATTGAAGCAGCAGTAGAAGCACTTCACTCGCATGGCGCACAATTTTCTTCTTCGCGTGCTTATGTATCATCTCACTACTACGAAGAAGCTGAAAGTCTGTTTTCAAAAATGTTTGGCCGTCCTGCATTGGTAATGCAATCGCTTACACTTGGTCATATAACAGGCCTACCCCTTCTTGTTGGTGATAATGATGCAATAATCATGGATGTTCAGGCACATGATAGCATTCAATCTGCTACAGCAATGCTTAAATTGCGTAATGTTAAAATAGACATTGTCCGCCATAACAGAATGGATATTCTTGAAGATAGAATAAAAGTTCTGAAAAACAGATATCAGAAAATTTGGTATTTGGGTGACGGAGTTTATTCCATGCATGGTGATTTTGCACCGGTTAAAGAGCTTTATGCACTTGCAGATAAGTACGAACAATTGCACCTTTATCTTGACGATATTCATGGAATGAGTTGGACAGGTCCACACGGTACAGGTATGGTTATGAATGCAGTTCCCTATTATCATCGCAAACTGTTTCTTTCCACAGGCATGACTAAGGCATTTGGTACTGCCGGTGGACTACTTACCTATCCTGATGAAGAGTATTTTAAATTAGTTAAAACATGTGGTAAAGGATTTATTTTTTCAATTCAATTGCCTCCTGCAATTCTTGCTGCTACTATTGCTTCGTGTAAAATACACATGAGTGATGAGATTATTCCTTTGCAACAAAGCCTGATGGCAAAAATTGACTATTTCAATAAAAAAGCCGAAGAATTAGGTTTATTGGTCATCAGAAAAGAAAGATCTCCTGTATTTTTTATTGGAGTTGGAAATCCTAATGTTGGATACAGTACTGTTTTAAGAATGAAAAAAGCAGGCTTTTCTTCAACCTATCGGTATTCCCTGCTGTTAGTATTAAACACACAGGATTACGTATTACATTAAGTAATCATATTCAGATAGAAGATATTGATGAACTGTTAGAGACCCTTGCGGAAAACTTACCTGTAGTGTTTAAAGAAAACAACACCAGTTTCGAGCAAATTAAAGAAGAGTTTGCCAATCATTAATGCTCAAAGTTTTTCTTTAGCTTTAATATAGGCGACTCAATTAACTTCCACGACAAGTGCGAAATTAAAAAAGTCAAAACTATTGACACTACCAATGTCAGCCACCTGTTTGGCATTCCAATTCCTACTCTTTCAACTGAACTGATAAACAATGTAGGAATAACCTTGTGGTATAAATAAATTCCATAGCTGATTTTACCTCCGTAAACCACCCATTTGTTCTCCATAAATATTTTTACAACGCCCTTAAATCCTACCACAGCATTTAATACAAGGCTACTTGAAAGTAATATCAGGCTTAAACATAAAAATGGATCATTACGTGGCTTATCATAAGATGTAACCAAGGTTAATAATATTGCTAAAGGAAGCAAATAAGGTAATGCTTTTTTGAAATATTCTATAAACTGCATTCGATATTCAAAACCACATGCCAGCAATGCTCCAATACCCAGAGTATCCATTTGTGAAATGGGCAATAAAAAAGGATCTCCTCCTAACATAAAATATTGTCTGATGACACATTTAAAAAGATAACCGGTAATAATCATGGTGATTATCCATTTAAACTCAGTACCCTTTGGAAGCAGCAATAATACAAATGGCCATAACAAATAAAATTGCTCTTCTACCCCTAAAGACCAAAGGTGATTATCAATGGTTCCCTGCCAGCCATGAAAATAAAAAAACCAGTTGGGTAAATACGCTAAATAAAATACAATCCAACCTTTCTGTGCAATGTACAATCCAAAACACTCAAGAAAAATATAACTGAATATTAAAAGATAATACGGAGGAAAAAGCCTGAGGAAACGTTTAGCAAAAAAGTTTTTGATAATAAGTCGCCTTGGAATTACTTTCTCAGCATTTTTCAGTCTTAGTAAAATTCCTGTTATCAGAAATCCGGAGATAGCAAAGAATATCTGCACACCATAAAAACCGGTAGAGAATTTATAATCAAAATTTAGTTCGGATAGATAATGGTTAAAAACCACCATCATAGCTGCAATAAAACGTATTCCATCCAGATGTGGTATATAACGGGTTTGGGAGTCCATCGTTGAGATTAGCCCGCCAAAATATATCGGCTAAAGTTTTCAACAATAAGAATTTGGTTAATGCAAGATATTTCAGGTCGAAAGTCGAAAGATTTTCAACCAATTTACAAGGTCACTAAAACAAATGTCTTTAAAAAGAAAGAGAGACTTATTGAACCGGAAAGCAATTACGTTGCCAATATCCATTTAAATATAAAAAACGATCATCAAAGTCACTAATATTCAATGGCTTAATAAAGTAACCGGCAACATTAAACTCATACGCAGTCTTTACGTCAGAATCATCTTCAGAAGTGGTTAAAACACATACATGAATATCTTTTAGCTCCGGATCGGCACGTAATTCAGATAAAAATTCAAGTCCATTCATTAACGGCATATTAATGTCCAACAAAATAATGTCAGGTCTTTTAATCCTAATATCACTCATCCCGCGCAGCATCATTAGAGCATCAAGACCATTGTGGGCTGTATCAACCTGATATGGAAAATCAAGTTTAGCGATTGCCCTCTTGATTATCATGCTGTCAACCTTATCATCATCAATAAGAAGTATCGTTAATTGCTTATTCATTAATTGCCAAATATATCACCTAAATATTTATCTGCAAAAATAAAACATTTTATTTGTCAGTAACGTACAAACACCTTAAGTTTAACACAATTTTCTACACAAACCGGTATGGATACACCTGTTGTAAAATGGATTATCAGAAAATTAATGCTCGATAGTATTTATCGTTCTATTCAGGATGATGACATATTAGCTAAGCAGCGTTTCAACCTTTTCAGAATCTTTAACCTTGTTGCTATCATAGGTATAGGTTTAATCTGTTATCAGGCAATTTATGTTTTTCAAACCGAAAAGAATCTTGCCTATATTCTATTAGGCTTAGAGTCACTGCTTATTTTGAATTATTTACTGCTTAATGTACATAAAAACCTCACACTATCAGTAGTCATTAGTCTATTATCTTGCTTTGGTGCTTTACATTACATAACCTACTTTGCCGGTGGCATTCGTAACTCAGGAATGTTTTATCAGATTGCTTTTATCCTCATTTCATTTATGCTACTTGGCAGTCGTTATGGCATTTGGTTCACAATACTGTCTGTTGCCAACATGATTTATTTCTTTTTGATAACTGAATACACTAACTGGATTGACTATAGTTTCATTGGCGAAACTGCATCTCTTATCAATCAGGATTATTTGATTACAGGGCTTGTCAGTTTGATTGTAATCAGCAGCATGATCAACAATTTAGAGAGTAAAAAAAATGTAGTCATTTCTACCATCACAGATTCAAGAAACAAACTTGCTATCATCAATAAAGAACTTAAAAAACTTTCATTAGTAGCCAGCAAGACAGACAATGCCGTTGTTATTACTAATGAAAATGGTGTCATTGAATGGGTCAATGATGGTTTTACACGAATAACAGGTTATCAATTTTATGATGCAATAGATCAATCACTGCAAACCTTCTTAAGCGGCCCTGAAACCGACAAGGAAAATCTTGAGGCAGTGCAGAACAGTATGCGAGAATTTAAATTCTGTGACAGTGAACTTTTGCGTTACAAAAAAGATGGAACAACAGTGTGGATGCATGCCAGTATTACACCAATAAGCGACAATGAAAAAATTCTCGCAAGTTCATTTTTATCATGAGTGATATTAACGAACGTAAGAAAGAAATACAGTTAAGCGAATACTTAAGTGACCTTGAAAAACAAATAAAGAACTTGACAAGTTTGCATATATTGTTTCGCATGATCTGAAAGCACCATTACGTGCCATCGGTAACCTGACTGACTGGATTACCCAAGACAGTGCAGACAGCCTCTCAGATGAATCGAAAGAAAATTTCCAGATTATTAAAGGCCGGGTAAAACGAATGGAACAACTTATCAATGCCATTTTGGAATACTCAAAAGCTTCAAAACATAAAGGCACTCAAGAGCTATTTTCATTTAATGAAATTGTACATAATGCTGTTGATTTAGCCGGTGCTGACAGTAACTGTAAAATAGAAATTTCAGGTGCAATGCCTGAATATTATGGCGATAAAGTTAAATACCAGCAAGTATTCATGAACCTTATCAGTAATGGTATTAAACACAATAACAAAGAGCAAAAGCATATTGAAATCAGTTGTCATGAAGAAGGTAAGTTTTGGGAGTTTAAGATTAAAGACAATGGCCCGGGAATTGACAA
Source organism: Bacteroidota bacterium (assembly GCA_016699635.1). Classification (GTDB taxonomy): domain Bacteria; phylum Bacteroidota; class Bacteroidia; order AKYH767-A; family OLB10; genus OLB10. The sequence continues at coordinate 373,103 of CP064983.1, forward strand.
ACGATATCATGAAAAAGTGTTTGTAATATTTCAGACATTAAAAGCAAGAGATGAATTTGAATCTACCGGTATTGGCCTTTCTATTGTTAAAAAAATTGTAGAAGAGGCTGGTGGCAGCATTCGTATTGAATCCACTCCCGGAGAAGGTTCAGCTTTTTCTTTACTGTACCAAAAAACCAGATTGATGCATCCTTAATTACAGGAAAAAACAATCAGCAGATTTCACCTTTAGTTTTGTAAGATTTTTGTTTTTCTTTTTGCAACCTGCTTGCATATTCATCGTATGAAATATAAAAATTCATAGCAATGAAGCAGAAACAAAAAAAATCTAATAACCTTTCTAAAGTAAAAAATTTCGACTTTGACCATTATCTTAACTTAAGAAAAGCAGAGCGTATTAAACTCTTGCAGCAAATGGTTGAAAAACTCGATCCTGCTTCAAGAAAAAATTTCTTTAAGAGTTTACTTCAATATGTTTTGTCAGATGAAGAACTTACTGCCTTAGCATTTAAAAACAACAGTGGCAAACAAGAAGTAAAAAAATCAAGGGTAGTTGAATTGTCTGATAAAGAAAAAGAAATGCTTGGACAAATTGCCGACTATTTTCATGAGTTGGAGTTGATAATGGATTTAGATGAATTACTCATCAATCCATAAGAATCATTACATTTCTATTTCTTAATAAAATCCGTCTTTAATTTTTCAACTATTGACGCCACTGCAGGACACACTAAGGTGTTCTGATAAGTTAAATCCATTATCTGATTGATATTTTTACGGTCAGTATGCGGATACTCCCTACACGCCTGCGGACGTACCGTATAAATTGAACAATAATTATCTGTTCCTAAAAAAGGACATGGTGAATGATTAAGAACATAATGGCTATCAGAATCAAGATGTAGGTATTTTGCTACAAAATCTCCCGGTTTTAATTTTAAATGTGCTGCGATTCTTTCAATATCAACATCTCTGAAAATTGGGCTTGTTGTTTTACAACAATTGGCACAATCCAGGCAACTGAATTTCTTGAAGAAATTATCACTTTCCTCTCTGAATAAATTATCTAACTGAGGCGATTTAGACTTGGAAAGGTCTTTCAAAACCTGTTTGTTTTCACGCTTTTTGCTTTGCGCTATTGATAAAAACTTCAACATTTCCTGTTTCATGCACAAGCAAAGAAACAAAATAGTGTCATTTTCTTAACTTGTTTTATACCCGTTCAAAAAAATTAAATAATAACTTGCAAAAAGGCATCATTTTTGTTAAAATTGTTGCATGATTTAACTAATTTAATTTTTTTTAATCACCCTATTTAAAAATTTAACTACCAACTATGCCCAAAACAATTTTTCTAATTCGCCACAGCAAAGCAACTCGCGAGTATTCTCAAATTAATGACAGCGATAGACCGCTAACAGAAAAAGGTTGTCACGATACTGAAAAGATGAGTTTGATTTTAAAAGATCACATAAACTCCGTTGATTTAATTTTGACAAGTACAGCAGTCAGAGCTTATGCATCTGCTTTAATCTATAGCAAACATCTTGGCTATCATCCTAACAATATTCAACTTGAAAAGAACCATATATGACAGGTTCAAAAGATATGCTTGCCATATTAAAAAGCTTAGATGACCAAATTAACTCTGTAGCTCTAATTGCTCACAATCCGGGTTTAGAGCGGTTGGTGAAATTTTTTAACTGGTACAGAGAGTTTGCATTTTTCAACCAGTGGTCTAGCAATGATTGAATCTAAGATTGATGCCTGGAATGAACTGAATGCAGGTAATTGCAACTTACTCTCATACAGACATCCTAAAGAAACTATTTACAATTAGTTACTAATTGACAAAACAGTTCTGTTGTTTTTCATAACTTTATCTGGTTTTTACAAACCTTATTCGTAAAATAACTTAGGTTTGGGTTTTATTTTTTAGATAGTTTTTATGAGAAGAAAAATTGAAAAAGTAGCTGTTCTGGGTTCAGGAATTATGGGTTCACGAATTGCATGTCATTTTGCAAATGCAGGTTTTAATGTACTGCTATTAGATATTGCACCAAAAGAATTTACAGAAGCTGATAAAAAAGCAGGTTTTGTTGAAGATAGTCCGAAGTTTCGAAATAAAATTACAGATACTCATTTACAGTCAGCAATAAAAAGTAACCCTTCTCCACTCTATCATAAAAGCTTTGCACAAAGAATTTCAATAGGGAATTTTACAGATAATCTAAAAGACATTGCTAACTTCGATTGGATTATAGAAGTAATTATTGAAGATCTAAATATTAAACGAACTTTATTCGAACAAGTAGAAAAATTCAGAAAGCCCGGAACACTAATCACATCAAACACGTCCGGAATACCTATTCATTTGATGACAGAAGGTCGCTCTGATGATTTTAAAAAACATTTCTGCGGCACACACTTCTTTAACCCTCCGCGTTACCTTCCTCTACTTGAAATCATTCCCACTCAATTTACCGATAAGGATGTGATTGATTTTATTTCCCACTTCGGTGATCGCTACTTAGGCAAAACAACTGTTCTATGCAAAGACACTCCTGCATTTATTGCTAACAGAATTGGTGTATTTGGTATCATGTCATTGTTTCATTCAATGGAAAAAACAGGTCTTTCAGTTTTTGCCATTGATAAACTTACAGGTCCTATAATTGGAAGACCAAAGTCTGCAACCTTTAGAACAAGTGATGTAGTTGGATTAGACACATTGGTACATGTGGCAAATGATGCTTATAAAAATTTGCCTGATGATGAACAGAAAAATTTATTTGCAATTCCTCCATTTATCAATAAAATGATTGAGAATAAATGGCTGGGTGATAAAACCAAACAAGGCTTTTATAAAAAAACAAAAACTGCAGAAGGTAAAACAGAAATTCTTGAATTGGATTTAACAACTTTAGAATATAAGCCATCAGCTAAAATAAAATTTAAAACATTAGAAAGTACAAAAACTGTTGATGATCTGAAACAAAGACTTCCTATGTTGCTCTCCGGGACTGATGAAGCAGCATCATTTTATCGTTACATGTTTTTCTCCTTATTCTCCTACGTTTCGCATCGCATTCCTGAAATTGCAGATGAAATTTACAAGATTGATGATGCCATGTGTGCAGGTTTCGGTTGGGGAAATCTACCTTCGAAACATGGGATATTCTTGGAGTAAAATCCGTAGTAGAACAAATGCAAAAAGAAGGTTATAGCATTTCACCATGGGTGACAGAAATGATTAGTAATGGAATAAATTCTTTCTACAAAATTGATAATGGCAAAAAATCATATTTCGATTTACAGACTAAAAAATTAAATCAACTTCCGGGCGAAGGCAGTTTAGTAATTCTTAAAAACACTTCAAACGAAAAGATTGTCTGGAAAAATTCCGGCTGCCTGTTACACGATATTGGTGATGGTGTTTTGAATCTGGAATTCAAAACCAAAATGAATACAATAGGTAGTGAAGTATTACAAGGAATAAATACTGCAATTGATTTTGCAGAAAAAGATTTTAAAGGATTAGTAATTGGAAACGAAGCAGCAAATTTTTCTGCAGGTGCAAATCTGGGTTTGGTTTTTATGCTTGCCGTAGAACAGGAATATGATGAACTTGATTATGCTGTAAGAGCATTTCAAAATACCAATATGCGTTTACGCTATAGCAATGTACCTGTTGTAGTTGCACCTGCCGGCCTTACCTTAGGAGGTGGTTGCGAAATGAGTTTGCATGCAGACAAAGTGCAAGCAGCAGCAGAAACTTACATTGGTCTTGTAGAGTTAGGTGTCGGACTGATTCCCGGAGGTGGTGGTACCAAAGAATTGACACTTCGTTTTTCGGACTCCATTAAACCCGGAGATATTGAAACAAATGCATTACGCGATTTTTTTATGACCATTGCCACTGCAAAAGTTTCAACTTCGGCATTTGAAGCTTACGACTTGCATATTCTTAGAAAAGGTTTTGACAACATTACGCTTAACCGAAAAAGACTTTTATCTGATGCTAAAAATGCAGTTTTATCTTTAGCTAATGCCGGATATGTGAGCCCGCAACCAAGACATGATATTCGTGTTTTAGGAAGACAAGGGCTTGGCGTTATACAGGCCGGTGCAAGTGCTATGCTGGCAGGCAACTACATCAGCCAATACGATCAAATGCTTTCGTTAAAGCTTGGATACATTATGTGTGGTGGCAATTTAAGTTCGCCATCTTTAGTATCTGAAAAATATCTGCTTGACTTGGAAAGAGAAGCTTTTCTTTCTTTATTAGGCGAAAAGAAAACACTTGAGCGCATTCAGGCAATTTTAACTACAGGTAAAGCGTTAAGGAATTAATATTTAATCATTTGTGTCAGCATTTTAAAATTCATGGGTTTTCAACAATTTACCTAAGGCCATTATTTGTTTTTCCTCTGAAAAACAGAAATTAAATGAGCTGTTTATAAATGAAAAACATGTAGAAAAACTCTGAATTTCATTCATGTTTTGATTAAAAATATTTTATTTTAGCCATTTGAATTACCATACCAATCATAAAAGATGAAAATATTAAAACAACTGTTGTTGTTGTTAATCCTTTTACCGGCTTTTGCTTTTGCTCAACGCGAAGAAAAACCAAGATATGCGCCCGGAAGAGAAAAACATCGCAACAAAACAGATGAATTAGGACAGCGGCAAGGTGTTTGGAAATATTATAATGAAGCCGGTGAATTAAATCAGGAAATTGAATATTTAGATGATGTGAGAAATGGGATAGCAAAAAAATATTATCCCTATGGAAAGATAATGGAGGAGATAGAGTATGCCAATGGAATAAAAGATGGAGAATACAAAAGATATTATTACAATGGGCAAGCTAAGATGGAAGGTGAATATTTAAATGGTAAAAAAAGTGGAACATGGACAACATATTTCAGTGATGGTGAAATACGAAATACAGGTCCATATAAAGTAAATCTCAAAAATGGTTTGTGGAAGGTTTATGACAGAAAAGGTAAATTAATCAGTCAGGTTGAATATAAGATGGGTGAGGATGCAAAAGCACTGGCAGCTGCTAAGGAAGCTGATGAAAAGGCTAAAAAGGCTGCAGCAGCTAAAAAAGCAGCTGATGATAAAAAGAAATTACCTCCAGGGGCTAAATTAAAAACACCCTCACCACCACCTTCAACACCGGAAAAGAAATAAATTTCTTTTGTAATTAGAACCTGCTACCAACACTAATTTATTAAATAGCAAGAACAAATGGATGCATACATCGTAGCCGGATATAGAACTGCTGTTGGCAAAGCACCAAGAGGAAAATTTAAAAATACAAGACCTGATGATCTTGCAGTAACTGTTATAAAACATCTCATACAATCAGTTCCGAATTTTGATACAGAATTAATTGATGATGTAATTGCAGGTAATGCCACACCCGAAGCAGAACAAGGCCTCAATATCGGAAGAATGATTTCTTTGATGGGACTTAATACAGTTAAAGTTCCTGGTATGACCATTAACCGCTATTGTTCATCAGGGCTCGAATCAATTGCTATTGCTTCTGCAAAAATTCATAGCGGCCTAGCTGATTGTATTATTGCCGGTGGTGTTGAATGTATGTCGCCTATTCCGTTTGGCGGATGGAGGATTGTTCCTAATTATGAGGTGGCGGCAAATAATCCTGAATGGTATTGGAACATGGGGTTAACTGCAGAAGCAGTTGCAAAAGAATTTAAAATTAATCGTGAAGATCAGGATCAGTTTGCCTTTCAATCACACCAAAGAGCAATTAATGCCATAAAAAATAATTTGTTTAAAGAGCAGATTGTTCCCGTTGAAATCAATGAGACCTATCTTGATGCCAATGAAAAACGGCAGACACATAAAAGTACTGTTGATACTGATGAAGGACCACGTCAGGATACTACAATAGAAAAATTAAATAAATTAAAGCCTGTCTTTGATGCTAAAGGAACTGTTACGGCCGGTAACTCATCTCAAACCAGTGACGGTGCATCATTTGTACTTGTAGTGTCTGAAAAAATGCTCAAAACGCTTAACGTAAAACCAATTGCACGTTTTGTTTCTTATGCTGTCAGCGCCATTGAACCGCGTATTATGGGCGTAGGACCAGTTTATGCTATTCCATCAGTTCTGAAACGCGCAGGACTCAAGCAAAATGATATGGAATTAATAGAACTCAATGAGGCTTTTGCATCACAATCGCTGGCTGTTATAAGGACCTTAGGATTAAATCCGGAAATTACCAATGTAAATGGTGGTGCAATTGCATTAGGACATCCCTTAGGATGTTCAGGAGCCAAACTTAGTGTTCAACTTCTTAATGAAATGAAAAGAAGAAAGATGAAGTATGGCATGGTCACCATGTGCGTTGGTACAGGTCAGGGTGCTGCAGGTATTTACGAATTACTTTAAGTTTTTTTATTTTTCTGCTGTTACCGCAATTTTGAAATTTGTTGGTAGTGGTTCACAAATTTTATACAAATCATCAATAAACTGCAATCCATACTTGCTTAAATAAGGAAACACATTTTCTTTTCTTTCTTGCAATTTACCATTTGGGAACAATTGTTTCACTGTATTTCTGATTTTACAAGTTTCATCAACCTGCTTTTTCTTAAATGCACGTAAAAGTTTTTTCTCTGAAGCCATCAACCGTTTTTCTGTTCGCCTCCACTCTGCCTTAACATGTTTCTCAAGTGTTATATCAATTGCTTTAAAACGTTGCTCCATTTCTTCATAGCTCCTTTGCAAGGTATCCTTTTCCTCCTTTAGACTTAGTTCTTCACCATACTTGCTTTTCAATGCAATATTCACAACTTGTTCTGTTGGATGAAACAAATCCTTCCATTCCAAAGCCGATTCATTCAAAACAGTAGCTTGATCTGCATTCACTACCATCATACCATTACGAAGCACAACCATGGGATAAAAAACTTTCAGCTTATCGAAAATAGATTTTAATTGCAACCAGTAATGTACTTCTGCAGGGCCGCCAGTATATGCAATGTTTGGTAAAATTATTTCCTGATATAATGGCCGTAGTACAACATTTGGGCTAAATCGTTCAGGATACTCATTGATATGCTTTTTCAATTCATCACTTGAGAAAGATAAACCTGAATCTGCAACTTCAAATCTTTCGCCATTTTTAATTATTCTGCTACGGTCTCCATTGACTAAATAAAACAAATTAATTTCTCTTGCATGGATTTGTAATCCATACGCTTTTTCAAAATCAGAAAGATTTTTAAAACAATTAAATGATGTGTTATTGAACAAATCGTCTTCAAACAATTTAATTGCTTGTTGCTTGAATCTTTTATCATCTGCATCTATAATCACCAAACCATATTTTGAAAACAAAGAATGTACAAGGCTTCTGATAGCATTAGCCTGCGTTGCATTTTTTAAATATGCTGTATCAAGTATCGTTGCTAACTCCTGAAAATTATCATTCTTATTTAACTGATTTTTCAATGCTTCAACAACAGAATACATTCCTTCAGTAGTCATTCTGCCAACAGCACCCTTTTGATTTGTTTGCCATTCTATTTTCGATGTTTCAATATCTATATGATTCACTTCTGCAAGGTCGTGATCTTCACTGGCCATCCAATAAACAGGTACAAATTTATAACCGGGATTTCTCTGAGCCAGAAATTCTGCCTGCTTAATTACGGTAAGTATTTTATAAATAAAATAAAGTGGACCGGTAAAAATGTTCAGTTGGTGACCAGTAGTGACTGTAAAAGTATTCTCTTCTTTCAAAGATTTAATTGCAGAATATGATTTATCCGTCTTCCAATCTGTTTGAAAAATTGTTTCTGAATACTGCTGCTCTAATACTTCGCAAAGCCTGTCACGGTTGGCTTTATACTTTACTCGTTTCTGTAATGCCTCTTTAAAACCTGATTCATCATATTGAAATGATGCATATTCTTTTAAAAAAATATTGTTGTTTAAATAATCAGTAATTAATGCAGAATATCCTGCATCAGCAAAAGGTATAGAAGTATTTTGAACAAACATATTTGTGCTATCAGAGAAAATCACTGTAAACATAAAAATAAAAAAAGGGATGCCGAAACCGACATCCCCTTTAGATTAATTTTTCTGTTGAATTTATTCTTCCGTTGCTTCCGTTGTCTCGCTTCCTGCAGCATCAGCCTTAGCTTTTGGCTTACGGCCTCTGCGTGTAGTCTTAGCTTTCTTAGCTGTACCTTTTTCTTTTGATGAAGGCATCAACTCATTGAAATCAACTAACTCCATCATGCAAGTTTCAGCAGCATCACCGGGTCTGAATCCTGTTTTCAGGATACGGGTATATCCGCCCGGACGCTCGTTTACTTTTGGTGCAACTTCTCTGAAAAGCTCACTCACCGCTTCTTTATTCTGCAGATAGCTAAAAACTGTTCTGCGCGAATGTGTGCTGTCAGATTTTGACTTGGTAATTAATGGTTCAACATATTTTCTAAGTGCCTTCGCTTTGGCAACAGTTGTGTTTATTCTCTTATGCAGAATCAATGATGAAGCTAAGTTAGAGAGTAATGCTTCTCTGTGGCTATGTGTTCTGCCTAAATGATTTATCTTTTTTCCGTGACGCATTTTACGTAATCTTTAAACTATTCAATTATTCTTTATCAAGCATATACTTCTGTATGTTCATACCGAAGGTAAGGTTTTTGCTGCGAACCAATTCTTCTAACTCTGTAAGTGATTTCTTTCCGAAGTTACGGAACTTCAACAAGTCTGTTTTCGAAAACGAAACCAAATCACCCAAAGTTTCAACATCGGCTGCCTTCAGACAGTTCAATGCTCTTACAGAAAGATCCATATCCACAAGTTTCGATTTTAGCAATTGACGCATGTGAAGTGTGTTCTCATCAAACTCTTCAACCGGAGTCTTAGACTTTGTATCGAGTGTTATTTTCTCATCGCTGAAAAGCATGAAGTGATGAATCAGAATTTCTGCTGCTTCACGTAATGCTTCTTTAGGATGAATACTTCCATCGGTTGTGATTTCAAGTACCAATTTTTCGTAATCGGTTTTTTGTTCCACACGATAGTTCTCTACTGCATATTTTACATTCTTTATAGGAGTGTAAATAGAATCAATTGCAACAGTTCCTAATGGATGGCTGTTTGATTTATTTTCTTCTGCAGGTACATATCCACGTCCTTTGTCAATGGTCATATCAATAACCAATTTTACAGAAGGATCCATTTGGCAAATAACCAATTCAGGATTTAATACCTGAAAAGCAGAGGTATGTTTTGCAATATCACCGGCAGTAAATTCTGTTTTACCGTTTACTACAACCTGAACTTTTTCAGAGTCTGTACCTTCAATTTGCTTTTTAAAACGAACCTGCTTAAGGTTTAGGATAATTTCAGTTACATCTTCAACAACTCCTTTTATTGTTGAAAATTCATGATCAACTCCACTGATTTTAATATTGGTGATTGCATGTCCTTCGAGTGAAGAAAGCAATATTCTACGTAGAGAATTACCAACAGTAATACCATAACCCGGCTCCAAAGGTCTGAATTCAAACTGACCGAATGTTTCGGTAGAATGATTTATAATCACTTTGTCGGGACGTTGAAATGCAAGTATGGCCATTTTATATTTTGTGTTTTATTTGTTTAATTATTTACTGAGTTTTACTGTTCAGGGTTAGCAAGAATTATTTAGAGTACAATTCCACGATAAGTTGCTCCTTAATATTCTCAGGAATTTCTTCGCGTGCAGGTGTAGTCACAAATTTACCTTGCATAGCTGTGGTGTCCCACTCTAACCAACCGTACTTATTAGAACGAGATGCAAGAGAATCTGTTATTGCTTCGAAAGACTTTGAACGCTCACGAACGCCAACAACATCACCCGGACGTAAGATGTATGATGAAATATTGTTCACCTTACCATTTACTGTAATATGGCAATGTCCAACTAACTGACGTGCAGCAGCACGTGTTGGTGCAATTCCTAAACGGAAAACAACATTATCAAGTCTGGATTCAATAAGCTTCAATAAGTTTTCGCCTGTAATGCCTTCTTTGCGAAGTGCAATACTGTAGAAACGAGCAAACTGACGCTCCAACATTCCGTAAGTATATTTCACCTTTTGCTTTTCAGCTAACTGAATTGCATATTCACTTTGCTTTGCGCGCTTTTTAGCTGCACCATGCATTCCGGGAGGATAACTTCTTTTTTCGAAATATCTGTCAGGTCCGAATATAGGCTCGCGAAACTTACGTGCTATTTTTGTTTTTGGTCCAATGTAACGTGCCATTGTATTATTCTAATATTTTAATTTTTAAACTGATTTGTGATAATAAATTATATCCTTCTTCTTTTAGGAGGACGACATCCATTGTGTGGTATTGGAGTAAGGTCAAGAATTTCACTAACTTCTACTCCGGAAGCATTGAGTGAGCGGATTGCAGATTCACGACCTGCTCCCGGACCTTTTACAAATACTTTCACTTTTCTTAATCCTAAATCGAAAGCTGTTTTTGCACAGTCAGCCGCAGCAAGCTGTGCAGCATAAGGTGTATTCTTCTTTGAACCTTTAAAACCCATTTTACCTGCACTTGACCAAGAGATAACCTGTCCTTGCAGATTTGTAAGGCTTATAATAATGTTATTGAAAGTTGCATTGATATGCGCCTCACCGGTCGCCTCAACTTTTACCACCTTCTTTTTTGCTGTTTTTGCAGCTGATGCTTGTTGTTGTTTAGCCATTATTCTTTTTATTTATTCTGAATGCTGATTTTCAGGATTCAATATAATCTGATTATTTAGTTACCTTTTTCTTGTTAGCAACTGTCTTACGTTTACCTTTACGTGTGCGGCAATTGTTTTTTGTTCTTTGTCCGCGCACAGGCAATCCTAAACGATGACGAACACCACGGTAGCTACCGATATCCATCAGACGTTTAATGTTCAACTGTGTTTCTGAACGTAAAGCACCTTCAATTTTCAGATTGTCATTAATGAATGAACGGATTTTATTCAGTTCATCGTCATTCCACTGATCTACTTTCTTATCGTACGAAATTCCGCACTCATCAAGAATCTGTTGTGCTGTTGAACGTCCTATACCAAAAATATAAGTAAGGCCTATTTCACCTCTTTTGTTTCTTGGTAAATCTATACCTGCTATTCGAGCCATTTGATATTAACTATTTTCTTTGTTACAATTATTTTTAAGATGTAATTATCCCTGACGCTGTTTAAAGCGTGGGTTCTTTTTATTAATTACATACAATTTACCGTTGCGTCTAACGATTTTACAATCAACGCTTCTTTTCTTTAAACTTGGTTTAACTTTCATCTCCTTAATTTTTATTCTGATTCGTTACTTCAGTTATTTATAACGATAAGTTATTCTTCCTTTTGTCAGATCATACGGTGACATTTCAATCTTTACTTTATCACCGGGCAGAATTTTAATATAGTTCATTCTCATCTTTCCTGAAATGTGGGCAATTATCTCATGTCCGTTTTCCAGTTCCACTCTGAACATAGCATTGCTCAACGCTTCTGTAATCGTTCCGTCTTGCTCTATTGATGTCTGCTTTGCCATTAATCTAATCTTACTATGCTATAATATGCTGCTTATAATCTATTTTATATAAATTCAAATTCTCTTTTTCACTTCTTTCTATCTCTTCAAATGAAGACAGTATTTCTGCCTTTACATTATCCACTGCAATGGTATGTTCAAAATGTGCAGCAGGTTTTTGATCTGCTGTTACAATTGTCCATCCATCATTGAGTTGCTTCACATTCTTTGTTCCCATGTTTATCATAGGTTCAATTGCTATTACCAACCCCGGTTTCAACAACAATCCTTGCCCTGCCTTACCATAATTTGGTACTTCGGGCTTCTCATGAAGTTTCTTTCCTATGCCATGTCCTACCAATTCGCGAACAACACCAAATCCATTTGCCTCTGCATGTTTTTGGATATTGCTGCTTACATCACCCATTCTGTTACCGGCAACTGCTTTCTCTATTCCAAGATAAAGGCATTCGCGTGTAACCTGCAGTAGTTTTACTGCCTGCTGATCTACTTCACCGATAGCAAAGGTGTAAGCCGAATCACCATAATATCCGTTTTTAACTACACCGCAATCAAGTGACACTATATCTCCAGGATGCAAAACTCTTGCTCCGGGAATTCCGTGAACCACTTCGGCATTAACCGATATACATAACGAACCACTGAATCCATGATAGCCTTTAAAAGCAGGCACAGCTTCATGAGAGCGGATAAAATCTTCTGCAATCTTATCTAACTCTCCGGTAGTTATTCCGTCTCGCAGGTGTTTGGCAACTTCTGCAATGGTTTTTCCAACAAGTAAAGAACTAACTCTAATTAAATCTATCTCCTCTTTGGAGCGATATTCAATCTGCACAATTTTATATTTTAAACAGGTGCATTAATGGATGTGCGTCCTTTAATACGTCCTGATTTCATTAATCCATCGTAATGTCTCATCAATAAATGACTTTCTATCTGTTGTAAGGTATCTAGTATTACACCAACAAGAATCAACAATGATGTACCACCATAAAATTGAGCAAAGTTGGTACTGGTACCTAATATTGTTGCGAATGCAGGTAAGATGGCAACTATCGCAAGAAATATAGAGCCCGGCAAAGTAATTTTCGACATAACATCATCAATAAATGATGCTGTTTGTTTTCCGGGTTTAATACCGGGAATAAATCCTCCATTTTTCTTCATGTCATCAGCCATCTGATTAGGATTAACTGTAATGGCAGTGTAGAAGTAGGTGAATAATATAATCAGTATTGCGAAGGTAACATTATACCATACAGAATGGAAATCTGTTAATGAGTGTGCAATACCCTGCATGGAAGAAGATTCAGGAAAGAACTGTGCTACTGTTGCAGGAATAAACATAATTGCCTGCGCAAAAATGATTGGCATTACACCGGCAGCATTTACTTTTAAAGGTATGTACTGACGTACCCCACCATATTGTCTGTTACCAATTATTTTCTTAGCAAATTGCACAGGTATTTTACGTGTACCCTGTACCAACATAATACTTATCACGACCACAGCAAACAGTGCTACTAATTCGACTAGGAACATAATTAATCCTCCACCTGTCTGATTGAGTCGAGATAAAAACTCATCGCGTAAGGCAAATGGTAATCGGGCAATAATACCAACCATGATAAGTAATGAAATACCATTTCCGATTCCTTTTTCCTGAATACGTTCACCAAGCCACATCACAAACAAAGTGCCTGCAATAAGAATGATGATAGAAGTAATCCACCACAACGTTGGTGACATTGCATCAGGGTTTGAATAGGCAACAATAGCAGATTGTGCTTGTGCTCTAAGATTTACTAAATACCCTGGTGCCTGACCAGCCACAACTAAAACTGTAAGCCAGCGTGTTATTTGATTCAAACGATTACGTCCACTCTCTCCTTCTTTCTGCATTTTCTGGAAGTAAGGAACAGCAATTCCTAAAATCTGAACAACGATTGAGGCTGAGATATAGGGCATAATTCCCAATGCAACAATTGACGCCTGTGAAAAGGCACCTCCGGCAAACATATCTAATAAGCCAAATATACCCTGCGAAGCCTGGTTCTTTAAATTACCAAGTTGCTGAGGATCTACACCAGGCAACACAATATGAGAGGCCAAGCGGTAAATGGCAATAAAAAACAAGGTATTGAGAAGCTTTGTTCTTAGCTCTTCAATCTTGAATATGTTCCTTAATGTTTGAATCAGTTCTTTCATTATTTTTCTTGAATGGTGGTTGTGCCTCCAGCGGCTTCAATAGCATTTTTTGCAGTCTCTGAAAATGCATGTGCTTTTACATTCATTTTTACTTTTAACTCGCCACGTCCAAGTATTTTTACTAACTCACGTTTTGCGATTAATCCTTTTTCGCAAAGAATGCTATGATCAATTTCTGTTAAACCAAATTTTTCGTTTAACTTCTGCAACACATCTAAATTAATGCCTGTGTATTCAACTCTGAAGAAGTTTTTAAATCCTGATTTAGGAACCCTTCTCTGAAGTGGCATCTGCCCACCTTCAAAACCAAATTTGCGTGAATATCCTGAGCGTGATTGTGCTCCTTTATGACCACGTGTAGATGTTCCACCATGACCAGAGCCTTCACCACGACCTATTCTTTTGCTTTTCTTTGTTGAACCTTTGGCAGGTTTTAAATTACTTAAATTCATAACGCTTTTCTTATTTGATTTCTGTTACCTCAACCAGATGTCTAACCTTTTCGATCATTCCTTTTATCTGATCAGTGTTTTCTTTTTCTACAGAATGATATACTTTTCTTAAACCTAAAGCTTTTAGTGTTAGCTTCTGATTTTTATCGCGATCTATTCCGCTTTTTACTTGTTTGATAATTACTTTTCCCATGAGTATAATATTACCCGTTAAATACTTTGTTTAAATCTACACCACGCTGATTAGCCACTGCTACAGCATCACGCATCATAGCTAAAGCAGTAATGGTAGCTTTTACCACGTTATGCGGATTAGAAGATCCTTTTGACTTCGCTAACACGTCATGTATGCCTACACTTTCAAGAACTGCACGCATGGCACCACCTGCAATTACACCGGTACCGGGAGCAGCTGGCTTTAAAAATACTTTTGCACCACCGAAAGCAGCATCTTGCTCATGAGGAACAGTAGTTTTATGAACTGTAACCTTCACTAAGTTTTTCTTTGCATCGTCAATAGCTTTGGCAATTGCATCGGTAACTTCTTTTGCTTTTCCTAAACCATAACCTACAACACCTTTCTCATCACCAACCACAACAATGGCTGCAAAAGAAAATGTTCTTCCACCTTTAGTAACCTTAGTTACTCTGTTTACTGCTACGAGCCTGTCTTTTAATTCGATTTCGCCCGGTTTAACTTTTATTTGCTGTTGCTATCATTGTTACGTTTTAGAATTTTAATCCACCTTCTCTTGCTCCATCGGCCAATGCTTTTACACGGCCATGAAACAAATATCCACCTCTGTCGAATGTTACTTTGGTAATACCTTTGGCTGTTGCTCTTTCAGCAATCATTTTGCCAACTGAAGTTGAAATCTCAACCTTAGTTCCTTTTGCTGCACCATTTTCTGCTGATGAAGCTGCAGCCAATGTCTGACCTGCAACATCATCAATTATCTGTGCATAAATCTGCTTATTACTTCTGAAAACAGACAATCTTGGCTGCTCATTAGTACCTTTGATTTTTCCGCGAATACGTTTACGGATTTTAAGCCTGCGTGAATCTTTTGAATTCTTCATTTTCTTACTTTACTTATTTTTTAGCAGCTGATTTTCCAGCTTTTCTTCTTAATACTTCGCCCACAAACTTGATACCTTTTCCTTTGTATGGTTCAGGCTTACGGAGTGATCTTATTTTAGCAGCAACCTGCCCGATAAGTTGTTTATCGTGACTTTCAAGTATGATCATAGGATTGCTACCACGCTCTGTCTTTGTGCTTACTTTAACTTCTGTCGGCAGTTCAAAAACCACATGGTGTGAGTGACCAAGAACCAAATCAAGCATCTGACCCTGATTGCTGGCACGGTAACCTACACCCACTAACTCCTGCTCTATTTTATAGCCTTGCGATACTCCTTTAATCATATTGGCAAGCAATGAACGATACAAGCCATGTAATGACTTATGACGTTTTTGCTCTGTGCTGCGTTTTACAACAACTTTATTTTCTTCCATTTCTAAAGTAATGCCATCGGCTATGGTTTGTGATAAGGTGCCTTTTGGACCTTTTACAGAAACTGTATTTCCTTGTACATTAACCTGAACACCTGATGGTACTGCAACCGGTAATTTCCCTATTCGTGACATGCTTTCTTAAATTAATAAATATAACATAAAACCTCACCACCAACATGAAGCTGACGTGCTTCTTTGTCAGTCATAATTCCTTTGCTTGTAGAGATAATTGCTACTCCAAGACCATTGATAATTCTTGGCAAACGATCATGACTAACATACTTTCTCAAACCTGGACGGCTAACACGCTTAAGGCGCGTAATTGCCGGCAATTTGGTTACAGGATTGTATTTTAAAGCAACTTTAATATTTCCCTGCTTATTGTCAGTTTCTTCAAACTTATAATTTGCAATATACCCTTTGTCAAAAAGTATTTTGGTAATTTCTTTTTTAGTATTTGATGCAGGTACTTCTACGATGCGGTGATTGGCCTTTACGGCATTACGCAAACGTGTCAAATAATCTGATATCGGATCGGTCATTTTAATTATTTTTCTAATTATTGTTTAATATTACCAACTGGCTTTTGTTACTCCGGCAATTTTTCCTTCTAAAGCCATTTTGCGAAACAGTACGCGTGAAATTCCAAACTGACGCATATAACCTCTTGGACGACCTGTAATCATACAACGGTTATGTAAACGAACAGGTGATGAATTACGAGGCAACAATGCCAATGCCTGATAATCGCCAGCTTCTTTTAATGCTGCACGTTTAGCTGCATACTTTTCAACTAAATGTTCTCTTTTTCTGCTTCTTGCTTTTATTGATTCTTTTGCCATTTTTTCGAATTATTTTTTAGTTAGAACCGGTTCTGAATGGTAGTCCGAATTCTTTAAGTAACTGCATTGCTTCATTATCAGTTTTAGCTGTAGTTACGAATGTGATATCCATTCCACGAATCTTACTTACTTTGTCAATATTGATTTCAGGGAAAATGATATGCTCGGTAATGCCAAGAGTATAATTTCCTTTACCATCAAATCCTTTGTTATTGATTCCTCTGAAGTCGCGGATACGTGGCAGCGATACTGAAACCAAACGATCAAGGAATTCATACATCTGCTCATCACGCAAAGTCACTCTAACTCCAATTGGAACTCCTTTTCTTACTTTAAAGTTAGAAATATCTTTCTTAGCATAAGTTGCTACGGCTTTCTGTCCTGCAATAGCTGTCATTTCTGCTACACAAGCATCAACAATTTTCTTATCACTAACTGCATCGCCAATACCCTGGCTAAGACAAATCTTTGATAATTTGGGTACCTGCATGATACTCTTATACTGAAAATGATTTTTCAGTGCAGAGATGATTTCCTTTTTATACTTGCCTTTTAGGCGCGGTGTGTAACTCATTATTTTATTACCTCCCCTGATTTTTTTGCGTAACGTACTAATTTACCTTCTTCTGTTTTACGGCCTACACGTGTTGGCTTTCCTGATTTAGGATCAATAAGCATAAGATTTGAAACATTAACCGGAGCTTCTTTCTTTACGATACCGCCTTGTGTATTTTGTGCATTCGGGCGTGTATGTTTTGAAACGATATTTACATTCTCAACACTTGCCCTGTTTGTTTCAGGAAATACTTCAAGCACACTACCTTTGTTTGCCTTTTTGACTCACCGGCAATAACCTTAACGATGTCGCCTTTTTTTATCTTTAGTTTTGACATGATTCTGATTTTATAAATTAAATTACTTCAGGTGCCAATGAAACGATTTTCATAAACTGTTTTTCGCGCAGTTCACGAGCTACAGGCCCGAAAATACGCGTACCTCTTAGTTCATCTGCCTGATTGAGTAACACCACTGCATTATCATCGAAACGGATATAAGAACCATCATTACGTCTTACTTCCTTACTTACTCTAACAACCACAGCTTTGCTTACAGCACCTTTTTTAATATTTCCTGCAGGTAAAGCATTCTTTACGGTTACCACAATTTTATCTCCCAACGAAGCATATCTTTTGCGTGTACCGCCCAACACACGGATACACAAAACTTCTTTTGCTCCGCTGTTGTCTGCTACTGTTAATCTTGATTCTGACTGTATCATCTTTTATTTCTTTTCTACATTCTGCCTTTTTAGTAGGGCGAGAAATTTTAATTATTTTGCTTTTTCAAGAATTTCAACTAATCTCCAACGCTTCGATTTGCTGATGGGTCTGGTTTCCATAATTAAAACACGGTCGCCACTACCACATGCATTAGTTTCATCATGTACGTGAAACTTTTTAGTCTTATTGATAAACTTTCCGTACATAGGATGTTTAAACTTCTTTTCTTCGGCCACAACAACAGTCTTTTGCATTTTAATGCTGGTAACCACACCTATTTTTGTTTTGCGTAATGCTCTTTCAGTACTCATTGAATAATTTATTTTGATGTTTGTGACATTCTTTTGTTTAACTCAGTTTTCAGCCTTGCAATAAGTTTGCGCGTGCTGCGGATTTTCATTGGATTATCCATTGGAGAAACGGCATGTTGCATTTTATGCTTCTGTAAATTATCCACTTCTTCCTTAATGCGTGATTTTACTTCTTCTGTTGTTAAATCTTTAACTATTGACTGTTTCATCGTTTTTCAAATTTTAATGTTAGGCAGCTGAATAATCTCTGCGAATAACAAACTTGGTTATTACCGGTAATTTTTGTGCTGCCAAACGCATTGCTTCTTTGGCTGTTTCTACAGACACACCATCTGCTTCAAAAAGCATGGTTCCTGGTTTTACTTGTGCAATCCAATATTCCGGCGCTTCCTTTACCTTTACCCATACGAACCTCTGCAGGTTTACGTGTAACAGGTTTGTCAGGGAAAATACGTATCCATGTTTGTCCTTCACGTTTCATAAAACGGGTAAGGGCAACACGCGCTGCTTCAATCTGACGTGAAGTAAGCTGAGCATTCTCCAGTGATTTAATTCCAAATGATCCGAAGGCAATCTGCGATCCGCGGGTAGCATTACCACGGTTGCGCATCTTCTGCTGCTTTCTGAATTTTGTCTTTTTCGGTTGTAACATTGCTAATTAACCTTAATTCTTTTTTAAATAATTATTTCTTCTCTCCTCTTGGACGTCCGCCTCTTCTGCCGCCACGGTCATTACCGCCACGTTCTCTTTCCTGTCTTCTATCGCCACCTCCAGCATTTTGCTTTGGTGTTGAGTTCATTCCAACATTAGGAGAAAGGTCTCTCTTACCAAAAACTTCTCCTTTACATATCCAAACTTTTACACCGATTTTTCCATAAGATGTCTGAGCATCTGCAATGGCAAAATCAATATCAGCACGGAAAGTATGCAATGGAATACGGCCATCTTTGTACTGTTCAGTACGAGCCATCTCAGCACCACCGATACGGCCGGCACACATAATTTTTATTCCTTCTGCTCCCATACGCATGCTGGAAGCAATTGCCATCTTAATTGCACGTCTGTATGAAATACGTGCTTCAATTTGTTTAGCAACACCATCAGCAACTAACTGTGCATCAAGTTCAGGACGTTTAATTTCAAAGATGTTTATCTGTACTTCTTTCTTGGTAATCTTCTTAATTTCTTCTTTAAGCTTATCTACCTCTGATCCACCTTTACCGATAACAATACCCGGACGTGCAGTGTGAATGGTTGCAGTGATAAGTTTTAGTGTGCGCTCAATAATAATGCGGGCAACTCCACCTTTTGCCAAACGTGCATGCAGATAGTTACGGATTTTTTCATCCTCAACCAAACGGTCAGAATAGTTCTTTCCACCATACCAGTTTGAGTCCCATCCACGGATGATTCCCAGTCTATTTCCTATCGGGTGTGCTTTTTGTCCCATTTATGCTTCTGTATTTTCAGTTACTTGTTTTGTGTTTTCTACTTTTTTATTGACAGTGTCAACTAATAAGGTAACGTGGTTTGAACGCTTAAGAATTCTGTAGCCTCTACCTTGTGGTGCAGGGCGTAATCTTTTAAGCTGACGGGCACTGTCCACATAAACTTTTAGATACAACTAATGGCTGATCTTCGATGCGAACACCTTCGTTTTTTGCCTGCCAGTTATTGATTGCTGATAACAATAGTTTATACATGTTGCCTGCAGCTTCTTTTTTACTGAATTTAAGCAAGCCTAATGCAAGATCAACTTTCTTACCTCTGATCATGTCAGCTACCAGTCTCATTTTTCTTGGAGAGGTCGGACAATTATTCAACCTGGCAATGTAGGTTGATTTCATTTCTTCTTTGCGGGCATCTGCCGCTATTTTCTTTCTTGCTCCCATTATTTCTTATCTTTATTACCTGCATGACCTCTGAAAGTACGCGTTGGTGCAAATTCGCCTAATTTGTGTCCAACCATATTTTCTGTTACATATACAGGGATAAACTTATTACCATTGTGAACTGCAAATGTATGTCCAACAAAATCGGGTGATATCAAAGAGCGTCTGCTCCATGTTTTGATTACCGTCTTCTTTTTACCCTCACTCATTGACGCAACTTTTCCTTCCAGTTTAGGATCAATGAAGGGGCCTTTTTTTAGTGAACGACTCATTTATTTTTTATTATTAGCTTGAAGCGTATTATTAATTATGGAGAATTATTTCTTTCTTCTTTCTATGATATGTTTATTGCTTTGATTTTTCAGCTTACGGGTTTTCTTACCTTTAGCCAACAAACCTTTGCGTGAACGCGGATGACCACCGGATGCACGACCTTCGCCACCACCCATTGGGTGATCAACAGGGTTCATGGCCACACCACGAACTCTTGGTCTTCTGCCTTTCCAACGGTTACGTCCTGCTTTTCCGGCACTTTCTTTATTATGGTCAGAATTTGAAACTGAACCGATAGTTGCAACACATGTTGAAAGCATCATTCTTGTTTCACCAGAAGGCATTTTCAAGATTGCATACTTTCCGTCACGAGCTGTTAATTGAGCATAAGAACCGGCACTTCTTGCCATTTTACCTCCCTGTCCGGGGCGCAATTCAATGTTATGAACAATTGTACCTAATGGCATGTCTTTCAACATCATAGCATTGCCCACCTCAGGTGTTGCTTTATCTCCAGAAAGTATAGTTTTACCAACTGTCAATCCTGTTGGAGCAAGAATATATCTTTTCACCATCAGCATAATGAACTAATGCAATACGTGCTGTACGGTTAGGATCGTACTCTATAGTTGCTACCTTACCGGGAACACCGTCCTTATTACGTTTAAAGTCAATAATTCTATATAACTTACGATGACCTCCACCGATATAGCGCATGGTCATTTTACCTGAATTGTTTCTTCCACCTTTGCGATTAATACGCTCTGTCAAAGCCTTTTCAGGTTCGTTGGTTGTTATGTTAGAATGATCTGGCGCAATTAAAAAGCGCTGACCTGGTGTAATCGGATTAAATTTCTTGATTGCCATTGTTCAATTTTTATATGCTTGCGTAAAAATCAATTGTTTCGCCCTTAGCTACAGTAATGTAAGCCTTCTTTTGACCGCCCTTTTTACCTTGCAGAATACCTGCTTTTGTAAAACGGGTTTTTCCAATTGCTTCAAAATGTTTACCACTTCACTGGTTTTGGAGCTTCCATTGCAACATTCTCAACGATGGTAATGTTGTTGTCTTTTGCCTTATAGCTAAGAGCTGAAATACGGGCAAGACGTTTAACTTTCTTATTCAGTTTGAATGAATAATCGCGTGGCTGAGGACCGAAAACACGACCACCGCCAACAAAAAGTGGCGATTTCATACTTCCTGCACGTGCACCTCCGGTTCCTTTTTGGCGTTTCAACTTCTTAGTTGTACCGGAAACTTCGTTACGTTGCTTTGACTTATGTGTACCCTGACGTGCATTTGCCATGATGCTTTTTACATCAAGCCATATAGCATGGTCATTTGGTTTTGCTTCAAAGATTTCGCTGTTAAGCGTTACTTTTCTTCCAGTAGCCTGACCGTTTTTTTGTTTAATTTCTAATTCCATTTCGCTTAAAATTCTACTTTAATATATGAACCTTTAGCACCTGGTACAGCGCCTTTTATGATTAAAAGATTATGCTCAGGCATTACTTTTAAAATTTGAAGATTCTGAATCTTCACTTGCTCATCGCCCATGTGACCTGTCAATCTTCTTCCGGGTAGTACTCGTGATGGAAAAGATGATGCTCCCATAGAACCCGGAGCACGCAGACGGTTATGCTGACCGTGTGTAGCACCTCCTACACCGGCAAAGTTGTGGCGTTTTATAACACCCTGAAAACCTTTACCTTTTGAGGTTCCTATCACATCACAAAATTCGCCTTCGGGACAGATATCAACTTTGATAACATCGCCAAGTTTTACTTCAGTAGTAAAGCCTTTAAACTCTATTACTTTGCGCTTAAATGAGCTGTTTGATTTCTTAAAATGACCTTGAAGAGCCTTTGTAGTATGCTTTTCTTTTTTATCATCAAAAGCTAACTGAACGGCATCATAGCCATCAGTAGCTACTGATTTAACCTGGGTTACAACACATGGACCTGCTTCAATTACTGTGCAGGCAATGTTTTTACCCTCAGCATTAAACATGCTGGTCATTCCTATTTTCTTTCCTATTATTCCGGACATTGTTCTTTACTTTAAGGGTTTAACTACACTTTTATTTCAACCTCAACACCGCTGGGTAATTCTAATTTCATAAGCGCATCTACAGTTTTAGAGGTTGAGCTGTATATATCCAATAAGCGCTTATATGAGCAAAGCTGAAACTGCTTTCTGCCTTTTTTATTTACGTGTGGCGAGCGAAGTACTGTGTAAATCTTCTTCTCAGTTGGAAGAGGAATGGGTCCGCTGATCACTGCTCCCGTAGTCTTAACGGTTTTTACGATTTTCTCCGCTGACTTGTCAACGAGATTGTAATCGTAAGATTTGAGCTTTATTCGGATTCGCTGATTCATTTATTTATTATTTAATTTCTTTTTAAAACCTACAATTATGCTTTTTCTAATTTACCTTTTACTTTGGCAATTACTTCTTCGGCAATGGCACGAGGACACTCTGAATAGTGCGAAAACTCCATGCTTGATGAAGCACGACCTGAAGTAATGCTACCAAGTGTTCTAACATCTCCCAACATTTCAGAACGCCGCACTCTTGCCTTAATCACCTGCGCTCCTGCACGCGTGTCCATTCCTTCCCTTTGACCGCGTCTTCTGTTAAGGTCGCCCATAACATCACCCATGTATTCGTCAGGAGTAACAACTTCAACTTTCATGATTGGCTCAAGCAAAATCGGCTTTGCCTTTGCACAAGCTTCTTTATAAGCAAGTTTAGCAGCAATCTCGAATGACAATGCATCGGAATCAACTGCGTGGAAAGAACCATCTGTCAGAATAACTTTAAGGCTGCTTAAAGGATAACCGGCAAGTACACCATTAACCATAGCTGCTTTGAACCCTTTTTCGCTTGAAGGGATAAATTCTCTTGGGATAGTTCCACCACTGATTTGATTTACAAATTGCAGGCTTGATTTGCTTGCAATAGGATCAAAATCTTCGTCAACAGGGCTAAGGGTAAACTGAATATCGGCAAATTTACCACGACCACCGGTTTGCTTTTTGTAAACCTCGCGATGTGAAACGCTGCCTGTAATTGCTTCTTTATAAGACACCTCAGGTGCACCCTGATTACATTCTACTTTAAACTCTCTCTTCAGACGGTCAACAATACTTGCGAGGTGAAGTGCACCCATACCGCTGATGATAGTCTTACCTGTTTCTTCGTCAGTTTTTACACGGAAAGTTGGATCTTCTTCGGCTAACTTATTCAGTGCAGTGCCTAATTTCTCAGTATCAACCTGAGTTTTTGGCTCAATGGCTAATCCAATAACGGCTTCAGGAAACTGCATTGCTTCCAGCACCATTGGTGCATTTTCTGCACAAAGCGTATCACCAGTTTTAATATCTTTAAATCCAACAGCAGCACCAATATCACCAGCCTCGATAAAAGGAATCTGGTTTTGTTTATTGGCATGCATCTGGAAAATACGAGAAATACGTTCTTTATTACCTGAGCGTGTATTTAATACATAAGAACCGGACTCTAAGCGACCAGAGTATGCACGGAAATATGCCAAGCGACCTACGAAAGGATCGGTAGCAATCTTAAATGCAAGAGCTGTGAAAGGCTCTTTTACATCGGGCTTACGGCTTACAGGCTCACCATTGTCAGGGTTTGTTCCTGTAATATTATCTTTATCCATCGGACTTGGTAACAATTCCATTACCAGGTCAAGCATTGTTTGAACTCCTTTATTCTTAAAAGATGATCCACAAACCATTGGAACAACTTTACCTGCAATACATGATTTTCTTAATGCATCAAGAATTTCGCGCTCGGTAATGCTGTTTGGGTCATCAAAATACTTCTCCATCAGTTTATCGTCAAATTCAGCGATAGATTCAAGAAGTTTTTCTCTTAAGCTTTTTGCTTCTTCTAATATTTCTGCAGGAATAGGCACTTCAGTAAATGTCATTCCCTGATCGTGCTCATTCCAAACAATACCTTTAAAGTTGATTAAGTCAACCACCCCTTTAAAGTGCTCTTCTGCACCAATTGGCAATTGTAAAGGCACTGCATTACCGCCAAGCATTTCGCGAACCTGCTTAACTACGTTTAAAAAGTCGGCACCGGCACGGTCCATTTTGTTCACAAAACAAAGTCTTGTAACGTTATAGTTATTCGCTAAGCGCCAGTTTGTTTCTGACTGAGGTTCAACACCATCAACAGCAGAAAACAAGAAAACCAAACCATCCAGAATACGTAATGAGCGATTTACCTCAACGGTAAAGTCAACGTGTCCGGGAGTGTCTATAATGTTTACTTTATATTTATTGTTACGGTAATTCCAAAAGCAAGTAGTAGCTGCTGATGTAATAGTAATACCACGCTCCTGCTCCTGAACCATCCAGTCCATTGTTGCAGCACCATCGTGAACCTCACCTAACTTATGGTTTACACCTGTATAATAAAGGATACGCTCTGTTGTAGTAGTCTTACCTGCATCAATGTGTGCAGCAATACCAATATTTCTTGTATATCTTAAATCGTTTGCCATTTGAATAGTGTCTCTCTGCTTTTATACTTTAAAATGTGAGAATGCTTTGTTAGCTTCAGCCATACGGTGTGTATCATCTTTCTTCTTCACTGCTGCTCCCTCACCTTTTGCTGCTGCAATAATTTCTCCTGCCAGGCGGTCTGACATAGACTTCTCATTGCGTGAGCGTGCATAACCTACCAACCACTTAATACCTAAAGCCGTTCTGCGTGTAGGGCGAACTTCAGAAGGAATCTGAAATGTAGCACCACCAACTCTGCGGCTGCGAACCTCTACCAATGGCATAACATTATTCAATGCTTTTCTCCATTGCTCCAATCCGTCCTCCTGTGTTTTTTCAGTAACCTTATCTAAAGCATCATAAAAAATCTGATAGGCAGTACCTTTTTTACCGGACTCCATCATACCATTTACGAAACGTGTTACCTGTTGATCATTATATCGTGGATCAGGCAATAAAATCCTTTTCTTGGGTTTCGACTTTCTCATCTATGAAATTTTAAACTGAAACTTTTCTGATTATTTTTTTGCTGCAGGGCTCTTACTTTTGGCTTCTTGGTTCCGTATTTACTTCTGCGCTTATTACGTCCTTCTACACCAGAAGTATCTAATGCACCACGCACAATATGGTATCGAACTCCCGGAAGGTCTTTTACCCTGCCGCCACGGATCAATACAATAGAGTGTTCCTGGAGATTGTGACCTTCTCCGGGAATATATGCTGTTACTTCAAATTTGTTGGTTAAACGTACACGGGCAACCTTGCGTAATGCAGAGTTTGGCTTCTTTGGTGTTGTTTGTAAACACGTGTACAAACCCCTCTTCTCTGGGGACAGGATGTTAGGTAAGGGGACTTGCTTTTGTCCTCAATTTTAGAGCGACCTATGCGTATTAATTGTTGTATTGTAGGCATCTTAATTATCCAATATGTTAATCCCAAATTTTTTGGGACTGCAAATGTAGAGATTCTTTTTAGAATTACAACTAATTGAAAAAGATTTTTTTAAATATTCGCGTCATGAACTATAACACTATTTATCAATGCATTAGCATTAATTCAACACATCAGCTTCTTTGAATCTTTTCGATATTAACCAAAAACTTATCTGAAAGCAGCTATAAACATGACTTCATTTTTCATCAAATTAAGCCTAAATCATCAAAAACGCTCAATATCAAGAACACCCTCCAAAATGAATTCATAATTCTTTAATTATAGAGGCTGTTATTTGGTTGATGTACTTAAATGATGTTTTTGGGCTTTCAGTCTGAGTTATACATCGCCTACCTTTAAGCCGAAGCATTACAATTAAATGCATTAGTTTCGGGCTTTTATTTAAAATTATGCAGCGATTTACCTTATCACTTTTACTTTTTCTTGGCTTAGGATGCCTTCAACTACATGCCCAATCATATAACCCTTCAGAGATTAAGTTAAATCTTGAAAAATTAAATACCGTTGGCACTGTACTATATATTGCAGCCCATCCTGATGATGAAAACACAAGATTGCTGACCTACCTATCAAAAGAAAAGCATTTGCGAACCTGTTATCTGAGTCTGAACAGAGGCGAAGGCGGACAAAACCTTATTGGCAAAGAACAAGGTGCTGCTTTAGGGATAATCCGCACGAACGAGCTGCTTCAGGCAAGAAAAATTGATGGTGCAGAACAATACTTTACCCGAGCTATTGATTTTGGATACAGCAAATCGCCTGAAGAAACTTTTACTTTCTGGAATCATGACAGTGTACTTGCCGATGTAGTATATATAATAAGGCTGTTACAACCGGATGTTATCATTACGCGTTTTCCAACTACCGGTGAAGGCGGGCATGGGCATCATACGGCAAGTGCTATTTTAGCAAGCGAGGCATTTAAGATGGCTGCCGACCCGAAATACTTTCCTGAGCAACTTAAATCTTTAAAGCCTTGGCAGGCAAAAACGTTGTATTGGAACACTTTTAATTTTGGAAATAATAACACACAGCGTGATGACCAATTGAAAACAGATGTAGGGTTTTTCAATACATGGTGGGGAAAGGGATGTGGCGAAATTGCAGCACAAAGCAGAAGTCAGCATAAGAGTCAAGGGTTTGGTGTAGAAATTATCAGAGGTTCCATGCTTGAATATTTAAAAAACATTGATGGCGACACTTCATGTTCAACATTATTCTGCAAAAGTGATTTCAGTTGGAACAGCGTTATAGGCGCTGAAACAATAAAAACTCTTTGTGAAACAGCCTTGGCTAAATTCGACATGAAAAACCCTGCTTCTATTTTACCCGACTTGCTAAGAATACATGATGAGTTGAATAAAATTCAGGATAAGCAGTGGAAAAAACAAAAAATTAAAGAAACAGAACAACTCATTTTGGCATGTGCAGGATTGTGGTTTGATGCTACCTCCAATCAACCTTATGTAACACAAGCTGACAGTATAAATATTAAACTCAGTTCCATTGTATATTCACAAATACCAACTACAATTGAATCTATTTCATATCTGCCATTTTCTGATACAAGTATGAGTACAAAACTTGAGTACAATAAAATTTGGTCGCTTGAAAAATCATTTGTTGTGCCAAAAAGCATTCCTTATAGTATTCATTACTGGCTGAAAAATAAGCCGGAGTCGGGTCGTTATGTTTTAGACAGCCAAAGCATGATTGAGAAACCTGTTAATGATGCTGTTTTTTCAGTTTCTGTAAATGTAAAAATTTCGGACCACACATTAACTTTCAATCTTCCTGTTCGATACAAATGGATAGATCCGGTAGAAGGTGAAAGATACAGAACAACCTGTGTTGTGCCACCGGTTGCGGTAAACTTTAATGAAAACGTATGCCTATTGATAAATAACAAGCCCGGCAATCTGAAACTTACAGTACGAAGTCTTAGTAAATCCTTTACGGGTAAAATTAAATTAGATGTACCTGCAGGATATAAAGCCAGTCCATCAGAATTTGAAGCTACAGCACTATTAAAAAACGAACGACTGATTTTTAATGCTACTATTCAGCAGGATGCAAAAGCTGATTTTGACCAAAGCAAAACAAATCAGCATTTACAAGTCAGTATTTTGCCATCAAATACAGAAGCATATTCTTTGCAGGAAATCATTTACGAGCATATCCCCTACCAATATTATTTCAAACCTTCGGAAGTAAAGATTGTGCCACTGCAACTACAAACATCATCCTCCAAAATTGGATACATTGAAGGTGCCGGTGATGAAGTGATGCAATGCCTTCAGAATGCAGGATATAATATTTCTGTTTTAAAAGAAGAAAATCTTAGTAACGACAATCTGTCAAATTACAGTGTGATTATTGCAGGTGTAAGAGCTTATAACACCAACGACTGGCTTATGGGTTATAAAAACAAACTCATGGACTTTGTTTCCTCAGGAGGTACATATATTGTTCAATACAACACTAACAATAATTTAGGTAAACTTGATAACAACATTGGTCCCTACCCATTTAAAATTTCACGAAAAAGGGTAACGGATGAATATGCAGAAATGCGATTTTCAGAAGCAAATTCCATTGTATTGAACAAACCCAATAAAATAAATGCAGACGATTTTAAAGGCTGGGTTCAGGAGCGTGGAATATATTTTGCAGAAGAGATTGACCCAAAGTATCAGACACCTTTAAGTTGCAATGACAAAGGAGAAAGCCCATTGAATGGAAGTCTGATAATTGCACAATCAGGCAAAGGACATTTTGTCTATACAGGGCTTGCTTTTTTCAGGCAATTGCCGGCAGGTGTGTCCGGTGCATATCGTTTATTTTCAAATTTAATTGCATTGCCATCCGGTCAGGTAAAATAATTTAACAACTTCGTAAATACCATTACCGTTAGTCGGGCATTAAGATTATGGGGAAAGACAAATTAAAACGTTTTGCTGAAATGCAGACTTTTGAGAGAGTAATTCAACCGGAAATAAACTACCATTCACCGGATTTTGAGTTAAAGGCAAGTGGAACGAAACAATTTTTCAAAAACAACAACCCATAGTCTTAGAAATTGGGTGTGGCAAAGGTGAATACACTGTTGCTTTGGCGCAACGCTATCGGCAAAAAAACTTTATTGGTATTGACATAAAAGGTGCAAGAATATGGCGTGGCGCAAAAACCATCAACGAAGAAAAGATAATGAATGCTGCTTTTCTGCGAATAAGAATGGAAACAATTGAAAAGTTTTTTGCAGCTAATGAGGTAAGTGAAGTTTGGATAACCTTTCCCGACCCACAGCCAAAGGAGTCGAAAGAAAACAAAAGATTAACCTCTCCCCTTTTTCTAAAAAGATACAGCACTTTTTTGCAGCCTGATGGAATTGTACATTTAAAAACAGATAATAAAGATTTGTATGAATTTACCTTGCAAACTGTAAATGATGCCGGTCATATAATATTACATCAAACAACAGATTTATATAAAGAATTACTGATGCCCGTTGACATGGACATTCAAACCACCTATGAAAAAAAATATTTAGCCGCTAAGCAGCCTATTTTTTATCTTTCGTTCAGGCTAAAAAAAGAAATTTAAATCCCCTGACTTGTCCACCTTCAAAGACAACTTTTTGTAAATCCTTGATAATAGTGTATTTATAAAGAATTTTTTGCATTTTGCTGACCTACTGGTGTGGCATGTACAAAATAATAGAAGTTAATTAGTTAATCCTTAACAACCCCTTCCGTGTCTCTATAAAAAGTTAAAAACTTTAGAAAAAGAGGTGATAAAAACTGCAACAAAGTGGGTTATTTTTGTAAAAAAAGGTTGCAGAAAAATGATAGGCAAATCACCCATACAAGATCAGAAAAATTTATTTCAGCCACTGCTCAAAGAGTTTATAGATATGAACCACCAGTTGGTTTTACTATCAGAAGAAATAAACTGGAAAGAGCTGGAAGCAGATTTTTCAGCACTTTATTCCAACACCGGACTGTTTGTGGTGGCGGGAAGGGAATGATTTTTACGACCACGGGAATGCATTCAGGTATAGTGTATCGGCAACTACTGCTGACCAGGATTTACAAGGTAATGTATGGAATGTGCCAACCCCACCTGCGGGTTTCAGGTTAGCATTGAATGAGAATCCGTTTTATAATCCAGTTTTTACTTGGAATGATGTTGGGCCACCCGGTACAAATACCTTATTACCTCATAATAATTTTCAAGACCCTGATGATTGGTTTCAACCTGCTGCTGGAACAAATTATGAGTGCGCCACTGACCAATTTGCATGTGCATCAAGGTCGTTTAGGAATGTGGCAACCGATTTTGATTATTTGGTAGCAACCGACCAAATTGACAATGACCCTTACACGGATGAAACACGGTGGATGTTTAAAAAGGATTTGTTTAAAAGGATTGAAGAAAATCCGGTGCTGCAAAATGATGTCGTTCTTAACAATTTTTATATTGCCATGCAGGGCACAACTTTGGCAGAATTGGTGCCTGTGGAAGCTGATAAGAATGAATTGTTTGTGCCCGATAATTTTTCGGAAGCTTTGCTGCAGCAATACAGGGCGGATGCAGCGCAGCAGTTAACGCTTATAGAGCAGCAAATGGTTTTATTGGATACGGCATTTGTAAATGATGACACGGCAACGGTGCGAATACTATCAGATGATATTATGGATTTGCAGGAAACAGTAACTGCCACCAACACCTTTGCTGAAGATGTGATAGCCGATGAAACTGCCGACAGAATTACTACAGCAACAGCCATTGGAATAAGTAATAACATACTGGCAGCCACCAATACACCGGAGGAAAATGAGCAGATAGTAAATGAAATTTACCTGCGCACCATTGGCAGCGATGTATTTGAATTTACGCAGGATGATATTGAAACATTGTACAGCATAGCCATACAATGCCCCATGCAAGGCGGCAATGCTGTTTTTTATGGCACGGTCGCTATATGCTTTGGTTGATAAAAATAAGCAGTACGATGATTTTAAAATTTGCAACCTTGTTGGTATTGCTTTGAGAAAACCAGAAAAAGCAAAGGGAGATACTGTTGCAACTGTTTATCCGAATCCGGCAAATGAAATGGCTACTTTGGATTACAGCTTACCAAAAGACAGCAAGGCTGAATTTATTATACGAACAACTACAAACCAGCAAATTTTAAATAAGCCTTTACGAGCGGGCGATTCAAAATACTCTTTTAGCACGGCTGATTTAAAACCATCAGTTTATTTTTATGAGTTGAGAAGCAATGGTGAGTTAATAGCAAATGGTAAATTAATAATTATACGTTAAAATTATTCAGGGGGGGAAATTGAAAACAGTTTCCTCCTTTATTTAACTCCTTTGATTATGGACAAAAAAAGACCACTACTTATAATTCTTTTCCTATTAATGTATGCAATTTCTGTTGCCCAACAAGGAATAAATAATAACTGGCTGATGGGGTATTCAAGTTGGGGTGGCCAACCCTTTGGGCAAACGAAAATTGATTTCTACAATGGTACTCCCGTTTTGTCTTATGATAGTTTGGAGATGGATTTCAGGCATACTCATGGAAATATTTCAGATGCAACAGGTAACATGATGTTTTACACCAATGGATATTATTTAGCAGATGCGACTAATGATACAATGCAAAACGGTAGCGGAATCAATCCCGGAGCATATGCAAACTTTGCATCAGATGGTTTTGCAATAGCGCAGGCTGCATTGATTATTCAAAAACCAAGTAGTAATTCCATTTATTACATGTTTCATGGTTCCTGCGATAATTATATGATGACAACAGGATGCAGGATGCACCAACTTTACTTGACAACCATTGATATGAATGGCAATGGCGGATTAGGAAATGTAATAACAAAAAATGTTCCTGTAATAATTGACACACTCAGTACAGGGAAGATAGCTGCTACCAGACATGCTAATGGCAGAGACTGGTGGGTGATGGTTCACCGGGTAAACTCTAATCAATTTATAAAGCTATTGATAACACCTACTGTTATTTTAGGCCCCTACACGCAAAATATTGGTGTTACAAGACAATGGGATGCAGGACAAGCATGGTTTTAACAGGACGGGAAAAAATATGCTTATTATTATGTGAACGGAGGCTTGGATATTTTTGATTTTGACAGATGCACCGCAACACTAAGTAATGCAGTGCATGTTACCATGCCATTTGAGAACGGCTATAATGTCGGTATGGCAATTTCTCCGGGGTCTAATGCCTTATATGTTTCTAATACACAACATGTGTATCAATTTGATTTAACAGCAGCAAATATTGCTGCATCGCAATTAACAGTTGCAACTTATGATTCGTTTGTATCGGTTTTCCCGGGGTTTCCCAGTGGTTTTGCCACATTGTTCGGTTTATCTGCCCTTGCACCGGATGGAAAAATTTACATTACCACAGGCAATGGCACTATACATATGCACACGATAGATAACCCTGATGTAATTGGTTTGGGATGCAATGTGAACCAACACAGTGTTCAACTGCAATCTGTTTATTTTAATACGCTGCCAAATCATCCTAATTATTTTTTGGGATGCGACAGCACATTAGGGTGCTTGTGTGCGCCAACGGTAGGGCTGCCTACCCCCCAGCCCCCTAAAGGGGGAGTTGTTGCCATGACTAATCCGAGCAATGGGAATTTTACCTTGCAATTTAATGTGCAGAGTACTGCCGGAGAATTGGAAGTTTATGATGTGATGGGAAATTTGGTGATGAGGGAATATGTGGCACCATGGAGCCAGTATAAGAGAGTGAATATAGAAGCATTGGCAAAAGGGATTTACCTGTGCAAGTTAAAATGGGGAAGTGTTGAGAGAAGTGTAAAGGTTATTAAAGAATAATGGTTAGTGTAGAAAAAGACAGCAGACCTGAGTTTACTTTGCGTACTACAACGAGTCAACGAATTTTAAATAAAACACCCTCTGGCGCAAGTCTTCGGACTTGTGCTGATCTATCAATAAAGAATGCAGTGCAGTAATTTTAGCGTAACAAAGCAGCAAGCAGGCTAAACTGGCTTTTACCGTGCTCAAATAATATTTGCAATCAATAGAAGTTGCACCTTTGCATACATGAGTACCAAGTACAAATTTCAAGAGCCTGATGCCATTTACTTTGTTACTTTTTCGGTCGTAAACTGGATTGATGTTTTTACCCGCAATACTTATAAAGATATTTTGTTGGACAGCATTAGACACTGTCAAAAAGAAAAAGGCTTAGTGGTTCATGCATGGGTTATCATGACCAATCATGTACATATGATCATTTCTAAAAACAGCTTGAGGGTATTACCTGACATCATGCGCGACCTTAAAAAGTTTACTGCTTATAAAAATATTGGCGCCATAATGGAAAGTCCGCAAGAAAGCAGGCGCGAATGGATATTTAAACTCTTTAAGCAGGCAGGAGAAAATAATTCCAACAATACTAACTGGCAGTTTTGGCAACAGGATAATCACCCAATTGAATTAACGGATGCAACTATGCAGGAACAAAGATTAAATTATATTCACGAAAATCCTGTGCGGGCGGGATTTGTTTATAAAGCAGAAGACTATGTTTACAGCAGTGCATGTGATTATGGCGGCACCAAAGGTTTACTGGACTTACTGCTGCTTGAATGATAGGTGGGCACAAGTCCGAAGACTTGCGCCAGAGGTGGGTTGTTAAGGATTAACTATTTAGCCGCTAAGCAGCCTATCTTTCGTTCAGGCTAAAAAAAGAAATTTAAATCTCATCCCAAAATTCTGCTGCTCTTCTGGTATGTGGAATCACAATGGTTCCACCCACTATATTGGCTACTGCAAACACTTCATAAACCTGCTCTGTAGTAATACCATTTTGTTTGCATTGCATTAGATGGTATTTAATACAATCATCACAGCGCAGCACCATGCTGGCAACAAGCCCAAGCATTTCTTTAGTCTGAACCGGCAATGCACCATCCATATAGGTGTTGGCATCGAGATTATAGAGGCGTTTTAAAACCAGATTATCTGACTCAAGAATGCGCTTATTCATTTTGGCACGATAGTCATTGAACTCATCTACACGTTTACTCATGTGATTATTTTTTATTCGTTTTTACTCTCCTGCCTTGCCACAACAACAGAAACCAATATGCTGAACTCGTATAACATAAACAAAGGAATAGCCACCAACATCTGGCTGGTTACATCTGGTGATGGCGTAATTAATGCAGCAACAACAAGGTTAACAATAAAAGCATGTTTACGGTAGCGTCTCATAAACTGTGGGCTTATGATACCCATTTTTGTAAGGAAAAACAGGAGTATAGGCAGTTCAAAAACCGCTCCGCAAGCCAATGTCATGAGGCTTACAATGCTGATATATGGATCGAGCGTGATAGCATTCTGCACCTCTTCACTCACTTTATAACTTCCCAAAAAGTTAATTGATAATGGTGCCAGAATAAAATAACCAAAAGCCACTCCGCAGAAAAACAAAAACGAAGCAGAAAAAACTATACCTCTTGTATATTTCTTCTCTTTGGCAGACAATGCAGGTTTCACAAAACGCCATATCTCCCAAAGCAAATATGGAAATCCTAAAATAAGTCCTGCAATTCCCGCAGCTACCATGTGTGTGGTAAACTGTCCTGCCATGGTAGTACTTATCAAGTGAAAAGGAATATCAGTAATGCATAAGTCAATTGACCATTTCTCCGAAAGCATACACAGCAATCTGTAGGTAATAAAATGAGGGTTCTTGGGTCCGAAAATAATTTTATCGAACAATAAGTCCTTATATATAAATGCTACAACGGCTAACACAAATATTGCCAATGTAGCACGCACCAAATGCCAGCGCAAGGCTTCGAGGTGATCCAGAAAATTCATTTCTGAGTTGGGGTCGGGCTTCCTTCTGAAAAACATTTCTTTATTTGAAGATTAATATATGCCTTCTTTAAGCAAATCGTGAAGGTGAATAAAACCAAGATACTTACCTTTATCAGTCACAACCAACTGCGTAATATTATTTGACTTCATCAGAATAAAAGCATCGGCAGCCATAGTGTCGGGGCTAACGGATTTGGGCTTTGAAGTCATAATGTCTTTAGCCTTTGTGGCCAACATATCGTCACTTCTGTGCAACATCCTCCTAAGGTCACCATCGGTAATTATTCCTTTTAGCTTGCCTTTATCTACAACGGCAGTTGCCCCAAGGCGGCTTCCCGATATTTCTACAATCACCTTTTTAAGGTCATCGGTGGGATTTACCTGCGGACTGGCATTATTTTTATAAACATCGCCAACCTTCAGATACAATCTTTTTCCTAATGCCCCACCCGGATGATAACGTGCAAAATCTTTACTTGAGAACCCCCTGTTTTCGAGCAGACACACAGCCAAGGCATCACCCATGGCCAATTGTGCTGTAGTGCTTGTTGTGGGAGCTAAGTTATGCGGACAAGCTTCGCGGGCAACGGTAGTGTTAAGTATATAATGTGCCTGTTGCGCCAGATATGAAGAAGTGTCGCCAACCATGGCGATTAGTTTATTGCCAGCCAACCTTAGCAAAGGTGCCAGGACCTTTATTTCCGGAGTGTTGCCACTTTTGGAAATACAAATCACCACATCGTCCTTCTGTATTACCCCAAGGTCGCCATGCACAGCATCGGCAGCGTGCATAAACACGGCTGGTGTTCCGGTACTGTTGAGTGTGGCTGTTATTTTTTGAGCTATTATGGAACTTTTACCAATTCCTGTACAAACTACCCTACCTTTCGATAAAAATATTAATTTTACGGTCTCAAAAAAATCATGGTCAATATATTGTTGCAAGCCACTAATAGCCGAAGACTCCATCTGAAGCGTCTTTTTGGCAATTTTAATTATTTGTTGAACTGATTTCAATCTGAAGTATTTCTGATTTAATTTTGAAAAAAATTATTTGTTGCAATATTATTGAACAAAAATATCTATTTTAGTTAACTCAAATTTTTAATTGGTATAATAAATAAAATGTTAGCAGAAACAAAGAAGAAAAAATCTGTGAAAGACAAGAATGAAAAAACCGACACCAAGGCTAAAGTGAAGGTGAAAGAAAAAGTAGTTGAAAAGAAAACTAAGGACACCGAAAAAGCCAAACCGGTTGCAAAAACTATAGTTGCTGCCTCTAACAAGCAAAAGCCTACAGATGCTCGACTGAAGGATGCACTTTTCAAATATTTTGGGTTCGACACCTTTAAGGGCGAGCAAGAAGAAATTATTCAAACAGTATTGCGTGGCGAAAACTGCTTTGTAATTATGCCTACAGGTGGTGGCAAATCTATGTGCTATCAACTGCCTGCTTTGATGATGGGCGGCACTGCCATAGTAGTTTCGCCATTAATTGCATTGATGAAAAATCAGGTAGATGCACTTAGAGGATTTAACACAGACGAGGCTGTGGCACACTTCTTAAACTCATCCCTCAACAAAACAGAAATTGCTCAGGTAAAGAAAGATATAAAGGCCGGCAAAACAAAGTTGCTATATGTTGCGCCCGAATCATTAACCAAAGAAGAGAATGTTGCATTTTTTAAAGAGATAAAAGTTTCTTTTTTAGCCATTGATGAAGCACACTGTATTTCAGAATGGGGACACGATTTCCGTCCTGAATACCGTAGATTAAAACCTATCATTGAAGCACTCGGCAACATTCCTGTTATTGCACTTACTGCAACAGCAACAGAAAAAGTTTCTCTTGATATACAAAAGAACTTAGGCATGATGGAGTCGAGGTTGTTCAAAGCATCCTTCAACAGGCCTAATCTTTATTATGAAGTACGACCAAAAGTTGAAGTACTTAAAGAGATCATCAAATTTGTAAAAAACCATTCAGGAAAATCAGGAATCATCTATTGCCTCAGCAGAAAAAAAGTAGAAGAAGTTGCCAGCACACTCAATGTAAATGGCATCAAAGCCCTGCCCTACCATGCAGGATTAGATGCACCTGTGCGTGCCGAAACGCAGGACAAATTTCTGATGGAAAAAATTGATGTCATTGTTGCCACCATTGCATTCGGAATGGGAATTGACAAGCCCGATGTGCGTTTTGTCATTCACCACGACATACCAAAATCTCTTGAAGGATATTATCAGGAAACAGGCCGTGCCGGACGCGATGGACGCGAAGGACGCTGCGTAACTTTCTATTCTTTTAAAGACATAGAGAAGCTCGAAAAATTTATGAAAGGCAAGCCCGTTGCCGAGCAGGAAATAGGAAAACAAATGCTGCTTGAAACCGTTTCCTTTGCCGAAACATCAGTCTGCCGCAGAAAATATCTGCTCCATTATTTTGGAGAGCGCTATGAAGAAGAAAACTGTGGCAACTGCGACAACTGCCTGCATCCAAAAACACAAATCGAAGCACAAGACGAAGTAGTATTGCTGCTCGAAACTGTTCAGGCTGTAAAAGAAAAATTTGCTGCCGAGCACATTATCAATGTTCTCATCGGAAAAGATGACAAAGCCATAAAAGACTATCAGCATAATAAGTTAGAAGTCTTTGGCGAAGGAATGGATCAGGATGCGAAATTCTGGATGGCCGTTGTGCGTCAGGCATTGCTTGCAGGACTGCTCTTCAAAGACATTGATAACTATGGATTGCTTAAGTTGAGTGATGAGGGTAAAAAATTTATGGACAAGCCCCACAGTTTCAAAATAACACAAGACCACAGCTACGAAAGTGCCGACAGCGATGAGGACGATGAGCCCGATGGTGGCGGAGGAGGTGCAGCGGCAGACGAAACACTGTTTGCTATGCTCAAAGACTTGTGCAAACAAATAGCCAAACAAAAAAATCTGCCTCCTTTTGTAATATTCCAAGAGCCTTCGCTCGAAGAAATGGCCATACAGTACCCCATCAACATGGAGGAAATGAAAAACATTACCGGTGTGGGTGCAGGCAAGGCAGGCAAGTATGGAAAACCATTCGTTGACCTCATAAAAAAATATGTGGAAGAAAACGAAATTGAGCGTCCGCAAGATTTCATTGTAAAATCTGTTGTCAACAAATCAGGTCTCAAGGTTTATCTTATTCAAAACATCGACCGCAAAATTTCTCTCGATGATATGGCCGAAGCTAAAGGCATCCCTTTAGGCGATATCATCACAGAGTTAGAAAGCATCGTGGCATCAGGAACAAAAATTGATTTGAATTATTACCTCAACGAAGTTATTGATGCCGACCGTCAGCAAGATGTGTTCGACTATTTCCGCACGGCAGAAAGTGACAGTGCAGAAGATGCCTTGCTCGAACTTGGCGAAAACGACTACACCATTGACGAAATAAGAATGATGCGTGTAAAATTTATGAGTGAATTAGGAAATTGATTAAAACCAAATCTATCGTTCACAAAAGGCTGCCTCGCAAGGGCAGCCTTTTTTTGT
Source organism: Bacteroidota bacterium (assembly GCA_016699635.1). GTDB lineage: Bacteria > Bacteroidota > Bacteroidia > AKYH767-A > OLB10 > OLB10. The sequence goes on from CP064983.1 coordinate 411,433, forward strand.
GAGTTTTATAAAAGTGAGCATTTCAAGCCACAATTATCAATTATATTTTTCCGAATCATTTATTTTTGAGGTAAATGAATAATAGTGATCGGAGCTATAGCTTCCAAACAAACTACTATCAGAGGTGATGTCAAGAAAACTTGCAGTATATACTTTTAATATATACCTTTGTAAAAAAAGAGATATGAAAACTTTATCATTAAAGCTTGACGATAAAATATTTAATGAAACTGAAGAAATTACTTCAAAATTAAAATTGGCCCGAAATCGTTATATCAATGAGGCTGTTAGTATTTACAATACATTAAACAAAAGGCGTTTATTAAAAAAACAACTTGCCAAAGAATCAAAATTGACGAGTAAAGACTCCATGGACATATTACGTGAATTTGAAAAGTTAATGGATGAAAATTAAACAATTTGATATTTGGTTAGCTGACCTGAATCCAAGTATCGGAACCGAGCCCGGCAAAAAAAGACCTGTGGTTATTGTTCAAACTGACCTTTTAAATGAGTCACATCTATCAACATTAATTTGTACAATTACAACGAATGTACAAAAAGAAATTCTGTTATTAAGAGTTCATTTAAGAAAAGGACAACTCGAAAAATTAAGTGACATATTGGTAGATCAGGTTAGAACAATAGACAATAAAAGGTTAATTAAAAAACTTGGTCATCTGAACAAAGACCAAATACTAAAACTTAAAACTAACTTAAGAATTGTTCTTGACTTATAGTTGCAACCTGTAAGTGCGAAGTCACTGCATTGTGTGAAGAGCAACAGGTCATTTTTATTAACTTTCCTTATCGTGTTGCTATCCTAAATACTGTCTCAACGATTCAACATCGGAATACTCTAAGGAAAAAACAACTTTCAAATTTTCTAAACTCGCAAACTTTCTAACATTCAAAACTTTACCCATCTTCAAATTATCTTTCTTAATCACTTTTCTTTTTATTTTTGAGCAAATGAATTGTTTTAATTTTGATAGTATCATGAACAAAATATTATCAAAACTATTATTCGTGTAATATGCAATCAAACGTAGGTTTAGTAATAGAAGAAAGAGCGGCAGATATTGGCAATTTTATGGTTGGCCGACTATTACCATTCCGTCAAAAAAGAAAGGTTGGCCCTTTTGTTTTTATAGATCACATGGGTCCGGCTTGTTTACAAGAACATCAAAATCTGGATGTACCCCCACATCCACATATCGGGCTTTCTACACTTACTTATCTTTTTGATGGAGCAATATTCCATAGAGACAGTATAGGAAATGCTATAGAAATAAAACCCGGGGAAGTAAATTGGATGACTGCAGGAAAAGGTGTGGTTCATTCTGAAAGAACTCCGGAATATTTAAGAAAGAACGATAAATACTTGCATGGTTTCCAAATTTGGATTGGGTTGCCAAAACATTTAGAGCAAACTAATCCTACCTTTTTTCATTTCAGCAAAGAAGCAATTCCTAAATGGATTGAAAATAATGTTTCATATAAATTGATTGCAGGTGAAATAAACGGGATAAAATCACCTGTTCTTGTTCACAGTCCGTTATATTTCATTGAGATAAAAACAAAAACAGCAGAGAAAATTAATGTTGGAAGTAAATTATTTGGCGAAGTTGGAATGTATGTCTTAGACGGAACAGTAACTATTGAAAATAACATTTATGGAAGCAAACAATTACTTATTGCAAAAAATGCTTCGTTATGCGAATTTCAAACCAATGGAGAAACCACACTTTATCTTTTCGGGGTGAGCCTTTTGCTGAGGAACGATAAATGTTTTGGAATTTTGTAAACTCAGATAAATCAATTTTGGAAAAGGCTAAAGAAAACTGGAAAAACCAAAACACTGAAGTTTTTCCAAAAATACCGAGTGATGATAAAGAATTTGTTTCACTACCTGAAACAAAACATTTATAAATAAATTTGCAATGAGTCATTTAGTAGATTTTAAAAATGTAAGCGAAGTAGGATTAGAAACTTCGCCTGTTGCAACTGCCCTTGCAGGTTTGCGTGCCAATGAGGCCCGTTATTTTCATAACAAATACAAAGCAGAATTTGTAACAACACCTGTTACTAAAAGCAAAGAAGTTTTAAAATGGGTAAACACTATTTTAAAAGAAGAAAGAAATATTGTGATTGCTTCAAAACCTTTAGAAACTGCATCGCTAATGGTTGATGGCATTAAATGGGTATTTGTTTTTTACGAAAGTGGTTTGTCAATAAACGTTCTTTACACTCTAAATAACCCAAAGAAACGTGCTGTAGGTTTCAAACTTTCCGAAGGAATGGAAGTGCCGGCAGAGTTGAGTAAATTCAAATTCGCAAGACAAAAATCTAAATTGGCTGGTATTATTAGAGGCTCTTTCTTTGTTATTAAAAAAGAATATTAATTTAAATTTGATGGCAGAAACAAAAATAAAAGCCTTTAAAAACCAAAAACTTTGGCGAAGCTGGTTAGAAAAAAACCAAGACTTACAAGAAGGAATATGGCTTCAGGTATTTAAAGTTGATTCAGGAATTGAATCAATTAAAATTACAGAGGCTTTAGACGAAGCACTTTGCTTTGGTTGGATTGATGGACAAAGAAAAAGTTATAATGAGCAATCATACCTGCAGAAATATACGCCAAGGCGTGCACAAAGTATTTGGTCTAAACGCAACATTGGTATAGTTGAAAGTTTGATTAAATCAGGAAAAATGACCTCAAGAGGTTTTGCCGAAATAGAAAAAGCTAAGGCAGATGGGCGTTGGGCAAGAGCATACGATTCGCATACTACCATGCAAGAGGCAGAAGATTTTTTGAAAGAATTGAAAAAGCATAAAACGGCAAATGCCTTTTATGCATCGTTGAACAAGACTAATAAATTTGCTATCAACTTTAGGTTACAAACAGCCAAAAAGCCCGAAACAAGAGTTAAACGAATGCAAGAAATTTTGGCAATGTTGAAGGAAGGAAAGAAGTTTCATTAAATTTTTTAAACCTCTTTACTTTAAGTTGCATAGCTCACTGAGTGTGATTTAACCATTGATTAAAATTCCTACCTATTTATCAATACATTAAAACAAAACAGTAACAACAGAAAGATATGAATTACATATATTACAATTTATTTCTACTCTTTATCACACTTTCAAACTACACAGTATCTTCACAGCCAAACGACCCGATACCACAACACGAAACTTTCACTATTCAATCTCATCAGGTAGGAGAATTAAGAACTATCAATGTCTGGACACCGGATAACTACAAAACAAACAATGACTCATTGCCTGTATTGTATATGCCCGATGGAGGAATAAAGGAAGACTTCCCACACATTGCAAATACGATAGCTAAGCTAATAACAGAAAATAAAATTAAACCATTGATACTTGTAGGCATCGAAAACACACAACGAAGAAGAGACTTATCAGGCACTACAGAAATTGCAAAAGACAAAGAAATTGCACCGGTTGTTGGCGGTTCAGAAAAATTCAGGGCTTTTATAAAAGATGAACTATTCCCTGAAATAAACAAGCGCTATAGAACTACATCTGAAAAAAGCATAATAGGCGAATCTTTAGCAGGGCTTTTTATTATGGAAACTCTTTTTTTGACACCAGAAATGTTTGATAACTACATTGCATTTGACCCATCTTTATGGTGGAACAATCACTATTTGGTAAGAACAGCAAAAGAACATTTATCAAAACTACCACCACCGGAAAAACGACTGTGGTTTGCCGGTTCAAAAGCAAAAGATATTTCGACTTATACTAAAGAGTTGGCATACATTCTGAAAAAAGAAAACTTTGCCAATATTAAATGGACTTATTCTGATGAGCCAAAAGAAAAGCACGTAACAATTTTCAGAGCAACTAAGGAAAATGCAATAATCTGGACATTAAACAAATCGGAATAATTAGAAATGTAACATCATTGCTCACACAAAACATTACGTGTAAAAATACTTTGTTAGTACCTTGTTGAATTAATTTATACTCTTAGAATTTCTGATGCTATACTTTAATAGCAATGTAATCCAGCAGCCCGCAACAAAAGGAAAAGTAAACACCCCTCCTACTTCGCTTAGTATTTGTGTACTGATTAAAACAAAATGAATCAGCAGGGTAAAAACAACTACAATTAATGCCCATGCAATATCAGACTTCTTACTGCCTGCAAAAGCTATTGCAGAAAGCACAGCATTGAATCCAAAAATTCCTGCAGTAATATCGTTTTGTGAATAGCCTAACATGAGAGCTACTAATACACCAGCAAATGATGCGGCAAGTCCAAAACATGATGCCATCGGAGAAGAAATTAATACAGCTATAAAAAATAATATTCCTGAAACAAAATATCCCTGAAAAATCACCTGCCCAAAGCCATTGGTGCCCGCAAGTAAAATTGTTGATGATTGAAAAGAATTTGTCTCTTGTAAATTTAACTGAGCTAAATCAAATTTGCTAATCACAAAATAAATTACCCATGTAATAACAATAAATGGAAACGTGTAAGCAGGAAAACATTTTTGAATAAAATAATGCTGTAATAATGCAGCTAAAATTGCACCAGCAAATACCAATCCCCAAATAAGCAATGTGTTCTCAAACAAAAAGATCAAAACAACACCTGTTAAAGCTGCACTAAATCCATACAACCCCGCTTCGATTTCAGTCTTGCTAAATTTTAATAAATATGCAGTGGCTGTGCCAACACTTGCAGCTAACAAAGCAGCAATGCCACACCACAAGTTACCAATAAAAATTCCAACTGTAAAGAGTATGCCGGTAATGATGTTATTGCAAAGCATAATCTGACCAATGCCTGCAAAAACCGATTTAATAAATTGCATCATTGCTTGGTTAGAAATTCAGATTTTACAAATTAAATCCAATACCAGAAAATTCATTATTAAAATAACTTGCAAATTCCTCTATAGTAATTTTCTTGTCTAAAATTTTGTAAACTTGATACATGATGCATTTAATTCATCACTGTAAACCTTCAAAAAATAAATACCTGACGATAGCATAGAAACATTTAGTGAATGCTCCTCATTAGATTGAATTGGTCTATTAGAAGTTAATATAAGCCTTCCATCAGTTGTAAAAATTTGGAATGATGAAACTGTTTTAACTGATGTAAAAGTCATGACATCCAAAACAGGGTTAGGCAAAATATTAATGCTATTTGAAGATTCAGGTGCTGCTAAACCGGAAGTTGAAATTGTAATTGTTTTTGAAACAGTGTCTGCAAAACCACAAACAGAATCAGAAGCAATCAATGTAATATTAAAAGTGCCACTTGCAGTGTAAGTATGTGATGGGTTCATCAATGTGCTGCTACTGCCATCACCAAATGTCCAATTAAAGGTAGTAGCATTTTGCGAAGTATTGAAAAAACTAACTGTATTGGTAACAGTTGAGAAATTAAAGTCTGCAATCAATGCATCGTATTGAAACCAATAATTTAAGCTATCAAATGCTACTTCTTTTGCCACTGTTTTAATTGTGACCGCATCTGATGCTGTAACTGTAAAATTATATGACGCTAATTGAGGATTCTTTCCGAACATAACTGAGTAGAAACTGCAAGCTGCAGCAAAAGATCCATTATTGTTTGGATGACTGCCATCACTTGCATATAGGTTTAGCGTTGGAAAATCTGATCGTATTTTGCGCCATACTTTTGCTACCGGTGAAATGGCTGCATGGTTATCTTGCGCCATGATGGTATATCTCAACTGTAACAAACTATCCATACCCAAATAAGTACATAGTGGTGGAAAGAACGGGCAATTGGCAGCGTCACCATTTTGTCTTCCCCAGGTCATATAAAAAAGTGTAGTTGCACAAGGGCTACTTGCTTTTATCATACTGTCTAATGCTGCTGCATAGGGATAAACCTGCGTTGCTACATCATTATCAGGAAATGAGGGCAGCTGACTTTGTTCCTGAAGAATAACATAGTCCCAATTACCTGCCTGAATTAAGCTAATTGTGGTTGCATTGGTAGTATGCATTAGAAAAGTATATCCTCCGGGTGCATTCTTACTATATATCAGTGTGTCACCGGTAGAAAGTGCTATCTGTTTTACAATTTCAGGTAAGTTATTTACATCAGTATAACTGTTGCCAATAAATAATGCTCTTACAGTTTTACATTCAACAGAATGTATAGAAAATATAAAAGATAAAATTAAATATGAAAATGCTTTCATGGATTCAGGTAATTTTAAAGATCAAAATCACCGGCAGCTTCCGGCTGATACACGATTTCATCTATGCGTATTCTTGTTAATCCGGCAGGAACTATCCATTCAACTTCATCATTAACTTTATAACCAATGAGTGCAGTTGCTATGGGAGAAAAAATAGAAATTTTATTCTCCTTAATATTAGCTTGCTCGGGATATACTATCTGAAACTGAATTTTTTTATCATTGTTTAAAAAACTAAGTTTTACAATTGAGTTCATGGTAACCACATTAGAAGGTATTGCTTCAGGCTCAACAATTTTAGCAGCATCTAATTCTTGCTGTAACTTTTCTGCTTCGGAATTGCTGATTGACTTAAATTGTTTGGCATCGCTGATAGACTTTTTAATACGCGCATAGTCCAAACGATTGATAATTAACTTACTCATAACAAATAATTATAATAAAATTAGCCTGCAAAGATAAGGTATTCCAAGCTATTGAAATATTTAAAAAGCAGATGTGTATGAAAAAACAATGCTCTTAAAAGATTTTACATGGTTAATACAACTAAGTGCTCAAAACATGCTCCGGGCAGTCAATACGCAGTTCTGAGGAAAGCAGTTCACGATTTAGTAATTTACAGAAATGATTTTCTCCATTTGTTGTTAATGCATGATGTGTGCAGGACAAACACATTCGTTGTATAGTGATGACACCCGTTTTGTTGAGATGATTGATAATATTTAGAAGACTCAACAACATGTTTTCTTTACCATCATTACTGAGTTTTGCAATTGGCTTATGAAATTCTTTACTAAATAAAGCTGTTTGTGTGGCAATGGCATTTCCTGACTTTGTTAACTGAATAGTATAACTTCTGTTATCAAACTCTTCATAAACTTTCTGAATAAGTTTCTTATGTTCCAATGTTTTTACAGTCTCACTGATTGTAGCTTTGGTCATATTAAACTCATCAGCCAGATAACTTATTTTGCATTTATCATCACTGTGATGAAGCAGAAAAATAATAACCTGAATCTGAATTGGACTTAAAGAAAAATCTTTACTCTCTTGCCATAGTAATACTCGAAATGCCTGTGAAATTCTTTCAAGGGCTGCAACAATACGCCCATCAACGCTTTTATTTTGAAAATTCAGATCAAAGTCAGACTTGCTCATCTTTAGAATTTGTAAGCTAAAAATATTAAACTATTATTTACAATTTTCCATTTCGTAAATAAAATATCCATCTTTATGTATGGATGCTTCCCAATCCGGTCTAACAGACTCTATATGGCAAAAGCGACATTCCTTTGCAGATAATGGTTGCCCCTCCTGCCCTCTTGATTTCAGATATGTTTTACCATAATTATAAATCACTGCTGTGTCTTTCATTTCTGATGGTGCAATGATATCAAAATGCATTACGCTTCCGTCCTTCTTTGTTACATAGGTATCCCATACTGCTACTTTCATAAATTTTTTATTTTTTGATTGTGCATTTGCCAAAGTTGCCCAACTTATGGCAAAAATTAAAATGATTGTTTGTTTAAAATTCATAGTTCAGATAAAACTGTCCCACAAAGGTAGTTATCCTAACTATGTGGGACAAATTTTTAACCTTTCACATCAGCCATTGATGCACCAAAGTTAATGTGCAATACATGACCTGCAGGTGTTACCAACGCAGGTACTGATTTTACACCTTTACCTTCTGCCTCAGCAATACGGCCACGATTTTCACCAATGTGAACTACTTCAACATTGTTGGCTCCGATTAAATTTACAATGTCGTGCTCTGCACTAACGCATACAGGGCATCCTGCATGATAAAATACTGATTTACTCATTTTGTTTGATGTTATGATATTATTTGGCATTATTACCGCTGCAATTTTAGTTAGGATTCCTAACTTTTACAAATAAAATTACTATTTTGGGGAAATATTAATTTAAAAGACAGGTTTCATCCAATTCCAACTATGGTGTGCGGGACAATTAAAACAGATCTGATTATCAGCTCTTTTGAAATAGAGATAAAAAAAGCCCTCCCATAAGAGCTCCGTAAAATGTGCTGTTTAAAGGATTAGAGGTAATAGCACAAGTTCCGCTGCTGCAGCCTACAAGTTTCCAATATAAATATCCTCCTACGGCTCCTGCAAGTGTACCGGCAATAATTAACCAATTTGCACGTAAAAATTCTTTCATGCTTATATTATTCGCTAAATTTAATTTTCCACATTCCTCTTAAATCACCTTGGCTATATCCTACTGCCTTGTCATCCGGGTATTTTTCATTTATCAGCGCTAAAGTTTTTGATTCAATTTCTGCACTACTACCATGACATTTTAAGCAAGTGGGCATTCCGGTTTTAATAGGCTTGTAATACACTATATCTCCGGAAGCTTGTTGTTCGATAAAGCTAGATGAAGAGCTTTTTATTTTTTGCCATGCCAGACTATCTTCCAACGTTTTAATTGCATTATCGGGATTTCTGTTCTTATCGCTCAATCGCTGAATTTGAACATGATATAATGCAGAAACAGAGTCTGTAATTGGTATGGCATTCATATTGCAGAAGCCGATTGCAAATTCCGTACCACCATGATTTATCGCATTGGCAACATGCTTCAACAAGATACCTTGCATAAAATCAGATATACTGTCTCCTTTGATTATATACTCCTTCTCTTGTTGCTCTGTAAGTTTTTGTTTTTGTCCGATTTGACAGGAGCCGAATACAACAGTTAGTAGTAATAAAACAATAATTCCCTTTTGCATTACTTATATTTTTCTGAATTTTCAATTTGTGATTTATCAGCGTTATCATCAGGCATCTGACAACTTCCTGCATAACAACAGCCTGCATTAAAAACTGCCATCATCGCAAATAATACACCCAATGTTGCAAACACCCAACTTTTGTCATGCACACCCTGAATGACAATGAAAACTCCCAAAGCTAAACGTATTACACGCATCCAATTCCAACCTGAAAAAACCTTATTCATACGATTCTAAATTAAATAATTTTTAATTGCATATTACTTCAGTGCTTTCTTACACTAAACTTACATGACATAAGAATTTTAAAAATATAAACTAACTACTTCTTTTGTAATTCTATAAACAGCTCTGTCCCTGCACGGGGAGTAATGCTATTCAAGCAAGGAATCATCTTTAAATCAAATAACGGATTAAACAATTGCTCATATTCCACTCTGCTTCCTCCAAATGGCGGACCTTCTTTTTCAAACATTATATCAAACAATAATCCAACAATTTTTCCTTCAGGATTTAAAACTTCTGACGCTTTTTGAACATATTCTTTACGTTTGTCCGGAGGAATTGCACAAAAAAATGTTTGTTCAATTAAAATATCGAACTTCTCTTCTATTGTAAAAAAATCAGCACAAAGAGTTCTGATATTTGAATTACCGGCAAACTTTTTCCTTAATATTTCTACAGCCTTTGGAGCAATATCAACCAAGGTAATGTTTTTAAAACCTTCACTCACTAAAAATTCTGCTTCATAAGCATTACCACATCCCGGAATAAGAATAGCAACCTCTTTATCAGAAAATTTACTAAAATATTCTGCTATTGCAGGAGAAGGGTAACCTATATCCCAGCCGGTTTGTTTAGTCTCCCATCTTTCATTCCAAAAGGACTGTTTTGATGGATCATTAACCTGAGAATCTTTATTTACAGGCGCTGAGTTGCTATTTTGCATTCTGGATTTTAATAATGTCATTAACGGTACCACCATTGATAACATTTACTATTCCATTTTGTTCAAGAATGTTCTTTGCCTGCATGCTGCGCATTCCACTTTTGCAAAACACCACAACATTTGACTTATTTTTAAACTTAGACAACTGACTTCCTATTTTATCCAACGGAATATTTACTGCGCCCGATGCACTACCACCGGCAAACTCTGCAGGAGTACGCACATCAATAAGAAATGCTCCTTTCTTAATTGCATCTGTTAGTTGTGTATTTTCCATACCCAACATGTTTTTAATTAGTCCAATCATTTTATTTTAATTTAACTGTTAGAAATTTACAAAGTCATTAAATAGCACAAGCCATTTGTCGTTCACTGACTGTAGCTTCATTGCTCGCTACCCACTCCTTCATACCACCGGCATAATTCCACACATTCTTAAAGCCATATTTATGAAGCAGAGAAAAAGCAATTGCTGAACGATCTCCTGCCTGACAATGAATAACCACCTGCTTCTTCTTATTAATCATCTTAAGATTTTGCACTAAGGTTCCAACAAAAATGTGTTCAGCTCCTTCAACATGTCCTGCTTCAAATTCTGTTAAACCACGCACATCAATGATTTGATAGTTGTCGTTATTTATTGTGCTTTTGAATTTTGCTAAATTAATTACCTCTGATTTTTCCAATTCAATACCTAATGAAGCAACATCAGTTACATAACCAAGCATGTTATCCATTCCTATACGCATGAGTTTTCTGGTTAAGTCAACAATAGTTTTATCACCAGCAACTAAAATAAATTGCTGCTGATAATTAAGCAACCATCCCATCCAGGTTGAGAAAGAATTATTCCCTTGAATATTTAAACTTCCGGGTAAAAAGCCTTCTGCGAATTCAAATTTATTTCTGGTATCAATTACGGTTATACCTTTGTTGTAAGCAGAAAGAAATTCTTCTTTAGACATCTTAGCATGCTTAGGCACTTCAACTAAAAGTGGACGATTTACTTTATTAAGATGTTTCATCATTGCAAAATACTTTGGTGGCTCAGGCTGGTCAGCTAAAAGAAAATCAACAAAACCTTGCTCATCGTTACCATATTGAAATGCCCAATTGCGAATTTTTTCATATCCTACAGTTGAACTGTGAACGGCACCTAAAGCCTTACCACAAGCCGAGCCTGCACCATGTGCTGACCATACCTGAACATACTCGGGTAATGCTTCAAATTTTTTCAAAGATTGAAACATTTGTTTGGCACCAATCTCTTTAGTTCCTTTTATTCCTGCTGCTTTCTCCAATAAATCGGGACGGCCAATATCCCCAACAAAAACAAAGTCACCTGTAAAAACCATAACAGGTTTGTCTGATGCCGGATGATCTGTCAGCAAAAAGCTAATACTTTCCGGAGTATATCGGAGTGTGCATCACTTTTAAAGTAAGGTTGCCAACAGTAATTACATCTCCATCACTTACTCCTTCATGATTGAATTCATATTGCCAGTCCTTGCCACCTTCGTCAGATAAATACATCTTTGCTCCTGTAACAGCAGCAAGTTCACGAGAGCCACATAAAAAGTCTGCATGAATGTGTGTTTCTGTAATGTGAGTAATCTTTAAGTTATTTTGTTTGGCAATTTCAAGATAAATATCAATGTCCCGCTGTGCGTCAATTACAATTGCTTCACCTTTTGCCTGGCAGCCTATGAAATAGCTCCCTTGTGCTAAACTTTTGTCGTAAACGTGTTGAAAAAACATATAGTTATAATTTAAATGTTATAGTTGTGCTTGTATTCTGAAAGTATCTGAATTCTATAATGCAAAGTAAGTAATGATTTTTCAGATACTTTGTTACTCTTGTTACATTAACTGATTTTTGTTGTCATTATAATTTCTGTCTTCATTGAGTTGGTAACCAAACAACCTGCCTTTGACTTATCGGCAATGCGTTGTGCTTTTTCAGCATCATTTATATCTTTCAGTTTTACCGTTGGAAATAATTCTGCCTGAGTTATCAAATACTTGCCATCTACCATTTCGAGTTTGGCAACTGTGCGACAACTGAAATCTTCCAGTTCTACTTTAAAGTTTGAAGCAATAGCCAAATAAGTTGCCATATAGCAACTGTTGATGGCAGCAACAAATAAATGCTCGGGTGACCAAATATTTGGAACACCATTAGGAAACTCCGGTGGTGTGGCACATTCAATTGTTTTGTCGAGAATGGGTGATGACAACTCTCCAATTCTACCCTCTTTCCATTGTACATTTACTTCGTAAAAATGTGTTTGAGACATATCTGTTATTTTTAATTTTAGTGAATAATTTAAAGTGTAGCTAATCGTTCAAAATGACAGCACAAAAGTGCCTATGCCCGACTGTTTTTACAGTGACATAAGTTACATTGTAGTTTGTTTTTCGCTAAAATTTAAATGAGATATATCATGTTTTATTTCAAAACAGATAAACAGAAGACAAATTAATCTAAAATATCTCTGTATTAATCAGAATGGAATTAGTAAGTACTTTATGAACTGGACAGACATTGGCAATCTGAAGCAATCGGTTCTTCTGCTCATCTGAAAGATTACCCGAAAATTTAATCTTACGTTGAATAATTGTTTTGTTATTGGCTTTATCCCAATTAACAGAAATATCAGTATTTACATCAGTAAGAGACCAATCTTTTCTATCGGCATACATCCGCACAGTTATTGAGGTACATGCGCTCAATGCTGCAGCAATTAACTCAAATGGTGAAAGCCCAAGATTCTTGCCACCGTTTTCTACCGGCTCATCAGCAATTAGAATATTCCCTGATTGCGATTCAATTATAACTTTATAATTTTCTTTTCCAATATGTGATTTTACTTTTTCCATAAACTAAGTTTTCAAAAATTACTTTTTATTCAAACAAGATTCAACATAAATGAACTCTAAAAAAAATCAATTTCAAAATTCAGCCATTCAGGTTTACTTCTTTTGAATCTTATAAATAGATGGAAGTTGCCAATTAAACCTTACAGCCACCAGTCTGAAAACAACAATAAAAGTAATACTAATCATTTCTGTAATCATCTCATTCATCTGCAATCGCATTAAAACAAAATAAACAACTCCCCCTAAAATACATGCAGTAGCATACACTTCCTGTTGAAAAATTAATGGAATATTGTTGAGTAAAATATCGCGAATAACACCACCGAAACATGCAGTGATTGTTCCCAATGCAATGCAGACAGCAGGATGAAAATCAAGCATTATTCCCTTTTGAATTCCCACAACAGTAAACAAACCTATTCCAAGTGAGTCGAATGTCAGCAGTGTTTTTTGATAATTACCGATGATGTTAGAAAAGAACATTGATGCAAGCGTACTTAATAACACAATTAAACCATAATTCAAATTATACATCCATGATACAGGTAGTTGTCCAATTAATACATCGCGCAAAGTACCACCACCTAATGCTGTTATAAAAGCAATTATAAAAACACCGAAGACATCGAGTTTCTTTTCCATAGCAGCAAATACACCCGATATACTAAACACAGCTATACCGGCAATATCAATTAGTTTCAGCAGTTCCAAAAGTGATTTAGTTTACTTTTAATTTTTTAAGAATCTCGTTCGCAACAGGATCGGAATACACGCCATAACCATTTACCAAAATCCCTTTCAGATGATGTCTTTCTGATGAAATCGCATATATAATTGCATCATCAGCCGGGTCTGAATCGCCTTCAAAGCGATAGTACAAATCAATCTTAAAATCATCAGGAAGTATCTTAAAGAAATCTTTATCCCCTTCCGCAAAACGCGATTTTAAGTTAAAATCTTCGGTGTAGCCCATACGTCTTAGTTGCTGCATACGTTCTGATAAAGTTGACTCCGTACTTAACATGATAACATAATTTTAAAGATTATAAAAATAACTAAAACAAACTACTTATTCAATACCTGATGCAAATACATTTCGCCACCTTCTCGCTTTTTTAAAAAACTTCTTTAACAATACGTGCACTATCAACATTCAGTTTATTCAAGTGCTTTTCAACAGCAACCATCATCGGTTCCGGCCCACAGAGATAAATATATCCTGTTGCATCTAAATACTGCCTTAACAAACCTTCTGTAATATAGCCATATTCAAAACCTTCAAGTTTTTCTTCTGAAAGTATATTTATGAAATATTTGCCAAGTAAATCTTTGAATTTCTTTTCCTGAATAATATCAGCACGTGTTTTATTGGCAAACAACAGTTTGTTATTCCCAACGTTACCTTCTTTTTCAAGTTGCTTATAAATTGCAATAAAGGGTGTAATGCCGGCACCACCGGCAATAAAAATTCCTTCGCCTTTATAGCCAATAGTCCCAAAAACACCGTGCAAAAGCAATTCATCACCGGGTTTTAAAGAGAGAAGTTGATTGGTTACACCATTATGCTGTGGATAGGTTTTTATTGTAAACTCTAACTGTTTGTCTGTTGGCAATGAAGTAAAAGTAAATGCTCTTAACTCATTTTCCCATTTGGGTTTGTTGATTGAAATATCTGCTGCCTGCCCTGCATTATAATTAATATTTTCAGGTTTCTCTGTTGTGATATGAAGTACATCGTGTGTTGCTTTCTCAATTGCAATTATTTTTAAATGCTCAGCCATAACTTTATTTTATTCAGTGGTCATTTTGAATTGTCTATTTTAATGACTTTTTATAATGAGTTAACATAATAACCACAAATTTGTTTTCAGAATAAGTATGCAACTATAAACAGAATATCAACAAAAAGTTGATGTTAATACTTTAAGCGTATTAATTGCAAAAAAAATAAAAACTATATCAGTTTTCCTTTCTTTGCTTTCTCAATCAAGTCAATACGATTGTGTGCCTGTAATTTCTGATAAATATTCTCAATATGTCTTTTAACAGTAAAGGGTGATATAAATAAACTTTCGGCAATGGCTTTATTGGTCATTCCCCGGCTTAATTGTTCCAAAATTTCTATTTCTCTTACACTTAAAACCACATTAATCTCTGTAGATTTAACAGAGGATATTTCAGTAGTCGCTTTTTTCAATAATTGTAATGCTTTAACAGCGATTGATGGTGACATTACAGAACCTCCATTTAAAGTATCAATAATGGTATCGTATATCTTTTCGCTTTTCGACTCTTTTAAAATATAACTGTCAGCTCCTGCTTTAATGGCATTAAATATATATTCGTCATCATCAAAAACTGTTATCATTATAACTTTAACTGAGGGATATTTCTGCTTAATGACAGCGGTGGCTTCGATACCATTCATCTGTGGCATTTCTATATCCATAAGAACAACATCTAAACTACTATTCTTTTCTAAAAAATCTATCACCTCCTGACCACCTTGTGCAATGCAAACAAGATCAATATCTGAATATCCTGAAAGTTTTTCTCTTATCGCACGCAATGCATAAATATTATCATCAACAACAGCCACATTTATCATAATAAACATTTGATTTTATATTGTGTACCTAAGTCCTCTCCTGAAACTAAATCAACAGTACCTTTCAGATCTGACACTCTGTTATAAATATTATTCAATCCAAAAGATTTTGTTCTCATTTCATCAACATCAAACCCAACACCATTATCGCGAACATCAATAAGCAGTTCATTTTTATTCTGATGAATACTTATTGAAACCTCAGAAGCATGAGAATACTTTATTGCATTGTTTACTATTTCCTGAATGACTCTGAAAATATTCATTGCCGATTTAGTCTGAATTTGTATGTCATCAGCTATTTCAAAATTAAAATGAAAACGAATTTCTTCTTTAGCCTCAGCAGCACTATTTATATAATTTGCAATTCTAAATTTCAAATCAGAAACATTAATTGACTTTAAGTTCATCACCCAAAGTGTATTTTTAAGTTCTGTCACTGCATTTTCAGAAAATTCCGACACTGTTTCTATTTTAGATTTCAGAGATTCATCAATTGATGTAGTGGATTTTTTGATTCCGTCCAATACAGAATTCACAAAGGTTAGTTGTGCTCCTAAGCTATCATGTAAGTCGCGTGAAATCTGAAGCCGTTGCTCCTGTGCAACATTTAATGCCTTCTCTTGCAACAAATTATTCTCCAATAAAAGTTGCTGGCTTTCAAGTTTTGACTTGACTCGATGATTTCTGAACAACATCAAAACTATTGCCACTACACTCAGCAAAATTAACAACAATACATTCTTTTGTTTCGCTCTCAGATCGGCTTGCGCAACCTGTAATTTCATTTCAGAAATTTTCTTTTCCTTCTGTTGTGTTTCAAAAAGAGTATTAAACTCAGCATACGATTGTTCACTCTTTTCGTTAATCGAATTTGCATATACTTCCTGATACTTTTGATTGACTTCCAATGCCTTTTGCCATTTACCTTGTTTCTGGTATAGCAATTCATAGACTGTATAAGCTTTCAGTGTATTTATTAATTGTTTGTTTTCTGAAAATATTTTTACTGCATTATCCAAATGTGCTTCAGCAAGGGCATAATTCCCATCGTTGGTTTCAACTTCTGCAAGGTTAATCTCTGTATCGGCATTCCATCCCGGATTATTAAAAGGCTTTTCTATTTGTTGATTATTTTTAAAATAATATCGTGCTCTTTCAAAACTATCCTGTGCAAGATAACAGCGTGCCAGGTTGTCCTGATACATTACTTTAATAATTTGGTCGCCTAAACTGTCTGCAATAGCAATGCCTCGCACATCCAACTTCATTGCTTCTTTTATATTTCCTGTCTGACCTTCAATATTTGCTAAAGTGTGCATTGCATTCAGATAAGACGGCATATATGTATTGCCCCTAAGAATCGAAAATATTTTATTCAATGTTTTTCGTGCATCGTCATAGTCGCCCTTTTCAGCTTGCAACTGTGAAAGGTTAGAATAAGCCTGTGTAATTTTTAAAGTGTCTTTTAGCTGTTCGCCAATAGCTACAGCCTGATAAAGATTTCGAGAACCTTCCGGAAAATTTCCAATGCTTTTATATGTTGAACCTAAGCCATAATAAATATAATATGAAAGCGAATCTCTTCCGTTATGTAGCTCCTTGGCTCTTTTAAAATAAACCTCAGCAGTGGTAAAATGTCCGCTTCTGCGACTAAAATTTGCCTTAACAACCTCCATCATAACAATTACAGAGGGTGTTGTTATAGTTAAACTATCAATGCCTGAAATAATTTTTTGCAGACTGTCTGTACGAGAAACTTTCTGAATTACAGTAGCATCAAAAAGCTGAACAATTGATTTCTCATCATTAGTTAATTGTTGTATTGTCTGTTGATCATTACTATTCTTACATGAAACAATGAAAATCAGCAAAAAAAATACTACCTTTTTAAAAAACACTGCAACAGAATTAAGATGCTAAAATAACAAACTGTATTAAACTAAAAATAATGTTATAATTTATTCCTCATGACTTCTGGTACGGAGAACATTAACCAATTTTTGTCCGCGCAGAAGTATTTTTAATCGTTGACGTTTTAAAGAGATATGTTTTTGTTTAGTTTCCAATTCATCAATACCATGATTATAGACTGATATGATGTGCTGATAGGTTAGAATACCAATTATTTCTTGTTCGGAAACAACAGGCAGAATATCCACATTTTCCTTTGCCATAGTTTGAACTGCAGTCTTTAGTGTATCAGTATTACTCACAAAAACCTGTGTTCGTTTAACTAAAGATCCAATCAATAAATCCGGTTGATGATGTGAACTGAAAATGGTTGTTGAACTGAGCAATCCAATATATTTACCATCAGCACTAGAAATGATATAATAATTTGCCTGTAAGTCTGGTTCTTGCTGGAGCCAATTTCTGACTTCACCTATTTTCATATCATCACTTATTGTAATTCCATTGTCTGTGGCTAACTGATCTACTTTTATTTTTTCTAAAACATCGGGCTCGTAGGTGCTGGGTGTATAAACTCCTCTACGTGCTATTTTTCTGTCATAATTGTGTTTTCCATCAGAAAATAGGAAACAAAATAAGATGATGTGCATGATGCAAGCAGGGGCAATAATGCATTTGATTGTCCCGTTGTTTCCAAAGCAAAAACTATTGATGTTAAAAATGCACGAGAAGCACCTGCAAACATAGCAGACATACCAACGAGTGCAGCAAGTGGAATACTGATATCTGCCAAAGGAAACCAAAACTGTCCTACCATTCCAGCCATAACACCCAATGCGCCTCCAATAGTAAGTAATGGAGCAAGCGTACCTCCGGAAGTGCCACTACCGAGGGATATTGCCCAAGAAACAAATTTTAAAAGGCATAATGAAACTACTAACTGCAGCGACATGGAACCGGCAAGTAAGTCGGTAATGTTATTATAACCAACACCTAATGAACGCGGTTCAAAGTAGCCAACAATGCCAACTGCCAGACCACCAATTGCAGGCCACCATGCCCAATGTACAGGCAATTTCTCAAACATATCTTCAATCCAGTAAACAATTTTTGTTGTTGCTACTGCCAAAACACCTACAACAACACCCATTGCCGAATAAAAAAACAAAGCTGCATTTGAAGCATTCTCAACCTGTTGTTGCATGGGAAAGACAACGCCTTCGCCAAAAAATAAATGATGTCCTGCAGAACCCGTTATGCAAGCCAAAGCAACAGGCACAAAAGAGCGTGGCGAAAATTCAAATAACAAAAGTTCTATTGCCAATAAAATTCCTGCAACTGGACTCCCAAAAATTGCAGCCATACCGGCAGTGGCACCTGCAGCTAAAAGTATTTTTCTTTCATTAGGTGTAATGCGCATTAACTGACCTAATGTTGAGCCTAATGCACCTCCCGTAGCAATGATAGGTCCTTCGGCACCAAATGGACCTCCTGTTCCTATTGAAATAGCAGAAGAAATTGGTTTTAAAAATGTGATAGATGGTTTAATTTTACTTTGATTGGTAAGAATCTGCTCCATAGCTTCGGGTATGCCATGTCCACGAATTGCCTTTGAGCCATATAGTGCCAATAGCCCAACAACTAATCCTCCAATTGCAGGTACGATTATTACCCATAATCCCATGGTGTTGTGAGCCGGACTTGCATCAGCAAATGAAAAACTTCCGAAGAATGAAATATTGGTAATAAAATCTATTAAATAAATGAGAAACTTTGCAATAAAACTGATACAAATTGAAATCAAGATAGCAAGCAATGACAAATTAAAGAGCCGTTTCTTATTGTATTTTAGTTTTCCTGATGTATCGTTCTTGAAATTAGGTTCTAATGAAACAGAAATGGGTATTCCTCTATTCAACATTTGCAAAAAGTTTTTTAGCGAAGTTTGATTGACACACAAGAAAATCAAAATAAACCAGAAAATTATTCTTTTGAAGTATAAAGTTTGAATTACTTCTATGAATAATTTTTATGATTTGAACTGAATGCAACAAACTCAAGGTTAAAATAATATTTGAACAAAGTGGAAAAAACAACAACGTTCAAAGTAGTTAATCAGTTTCCTGAATTAAAACTATTTAAAATGCAACAGATGCAAAATTATATATGATGGTTGAAAATATTGTGTTAAAAAATTAAAATCAGATGATGTTTTATTAACAGTGTTGACTCTCATAATTAACTTACATGGTAAATTTACTCAAAATTCGGATAGATTTTCATATTTTTTCTCCTACTAACCAAACGCTTATTTCTCGCATTTACGACAATTGCTTGTTTTACAACTACAGTACAACCATTCGTAAAACGGCAATCACCATCGTTTGAATGATATGAAGCCTGAGACACAACCTTCCATCTGCAGGTTGCTTGATTTAAACTTGCAGTGGAGACAACTTCAGGAAAATAACTTAGCTTAGCCAAAGTTTTGACCGGAATTAAGTCTAACCATCCTTTTTCTTCAATATAGTTGACGACAGATATACTATCAAATTTACTTACACATGGTTTTTTCTGCGCAGCAATAGGAAGCCATACTAAAAGAAAAATTAGTAAGAAAAGATATGTTTTCAATAATGATGAAATTTTCGACTTGTAGGAATAATGTGCAAAAGTAGAAATAGTAAAGAATAGCTATTGCGAACTTTGCGTGAAATAAAAACTTTACTTATTAAAAACCTCCACTTTGATTGAAAAAAAGTACCACACTAAGACGCTAAGAAAAAATCTTTGCGCACTTTGCGTGAAATGAAAACATCACTTGCTACGATAGTACGCTTTGCGAACTTTGTGTGAAATAAAAACTTTACTTACTAAAAATCTCCACTTTGTTTGAAAAAAAGTATCACGCTAAGGCGCAAAGGAAAAAAATACGCTAAGACCGCTAAGAAAAAAAATTTGCATACTTTGCGTGAAATAAAAACTTTACTTACTAAAAATCCTCACTTTGTTTGAAAAAAAGCACCACGCTAAGACGTTAAGAAATAAATCCTTTGGGTGGTGTGAATGAAAAAGATGACAAACTAAGATGGCAAATTTGGTATAGCATTAGATTACTCCTCTGCTATCAAACCAGCACCCCCTATTTTCAAATTCGTGCCGAAGTTGTACATTCGCAAAAATTTTCAGAATATGCTATTTCAACTAAATGAAGAACATTTAATGATACAGAAGGCAGCCCGTGATTTTGCACAAAACGAGCTGTTACCCGGAGTTATTGAGCGCGATGAACATCAGAAATTCCCTGCAGAGCAAATCAAAAAATTAGGTGAGCTAGGCTTTTTAGGTATGATGGTTGACCCCAAATATGGTGGGTCGGGATTAGACACAATTTCCTATGTATTGGCTATGGAAGAAATATCAAAAGTAGATGCTTCAGTTTCAGTTGTGATGAGTGTAAACAATTCTCTTGTTTGCTGGGGATTAGAAACTTTTGGTACAGAAGAGCAGAAACAAAAATATTTAGTTCCATTAGCCAAAGGAGAAATAATTGGTGCATTTTGTTTAAGTGAACCCGAAGCGGGCAGCGATGCCACTTCACAACGTACTACAGCAATAGACAAAGGCGATCATTACTTACTGAATGGAACAAAAAACTGGATTACCAATGGTGGTACAGCAAGCGTTTATTTAGTGATGGCACAAACTGATGTTGCTAAAGGACATAAAGGCATTAACTGTCTGATAGTAGAAAAAGGTACTCCCGGCTTTACTGTAGGACCAAAAGAAAATAAATTAGGTATCAGAGGAAGTGATACACATTCATTGATGTTTACTGATGTGAGAGTTCCAAAGGCTAACCGTATTGGCGAAGATGGCTTTGGATTTAAGTTTGCAATGAAAACCTTAGCTGGTGGGCGTATAGGAATTGCCTCACAGGCATTAGGCATTGCATCGGGTGCTTATGAACTTGCACTAAAATATTCTAAAGAGCGTAAAGCATTCGGAAAAGAAATCAGCCAACATCAGGCAATTCAGTTTAAGTTAGCCGACATGGCAACAGAAATTGAAGCCGCAAGATTACTTTGCTTGAAAGCTGCATGGCTTAAAGATCAGCATGGAAATTATGACCTGGCAGGAAGTATGGCCAAACTATATGCTTCAAAAGTTGCAATGGACACTACTGTTGAGGCAGTTCAGGTGCATGGCGGTTATGGTTATGTTAAAGAGTTTCATGTTGAACGCTTAATGCGCGATGCTAAAATTACACAGATTTACGAAGGCACTTCCGAAATACAAAAGATTGTAATTGCACGTGCAGTTACTTCATAAAAGATGTTAGATAACTACCAACATACTACTGCGGAACGAATGATGCGTTATGTAGTCATTGACACCACAGCCAATCCAGATTCTGAGACACAGCCCAGCAGCAAAAAACAATTAGACTTAAGCAGGTTGCTTGAGTCAGAATTAAAAGCAATGGGCATTGATGCTGCACTTGATGAGTATGGTTATGTCTATGCTACAATTAAAGGTAACTCAAAAAAAGAAAGTACCTGTAATTTGTTTTTGTTCGCACGTTGACACTGCACCTGATTGCAGTGGCACAAACGTAAAAGCCTATCCTGCATAAAAATGGAATGGTGAGGATATCGTTTTACCTGACGACAACAATGTTGTTATCAGCAGTAAAAAACACCCTTATCTACTCGAAAAAATTGGTGATGACATCATCACAGCCTCAGGACTTACGCTGTTAGGCGCTGATGATAAAGCAGGTGTTTCCATCATCATGGATTTTGCACAGTACCTTTTAAACAGAAAGGATATTGTTCATGGTGATATAAGAATTTTATTTACGCCTGACGAAGAAATTGGTCGTGGTGTAAACAAAGTGGATATGAAAAAATTAAACGCTGACTTTGGTTATACCCTCGATGGTGGAGAATGTGGTACATTAGAAGGTGAAAATTTTTCGGCTGACTCATGCACAGTAACATTTAATGGCATCAGTGCACATCCGGGTTATGCCAAAGGGAAAATGGTTAATGCACAAAAAGTATTAGCGCACTTTATCACGCTTTTACCAAAAGAAATGAGTCCTGAAAATACAGAAGCGTATGAAGGTTTTGTACATCCTGTCAGCATTAGTGGAGGATTAGAAACAGCAACTGTCGCTTTTATTCTTCGTGATTTTGTTACTGCTAAATTAACCGAACAAAAGCAACTGCTTAACAAGTTGGCAGAACAAACAATCAAACAATTTCCCGGAGCAAATTTTACTATCAGTAGTAAAGAACAATACCGCAACATGGATGAAGTTCTTCAAAAACATCCGGAGGTAATGGAAAATGCCTGCGAAGCCTATAAACGCAGTGACATCAATTGTGAACGGAAAAACATCAGAGGCGGAACAGATGGAGCACGATTATCATTTATGGGCATGCCTTGTCCGAATATTTTTACAGGAGAAATGGGTATTCACAGTAAAGAAGAATATGTAAGTGTTCAGGATATGAATAAAGCTGTTGAGGTGTTGGTTAATTTAGTTCAAGTTTGGGAACAACGAGCCTGACAGTAGTCCCTTCCTCTTATTCAGTTCGATAAATTTACTAAAGAAATTTAAGCTTGGTTTGAACTAATTAGTTTTCACTTAGTTGGTATTTTAATGCAATCGTATCAGTAATACAAACTGTTATAGACTAACTTTAAACAACCGTCCATTGCCTTCGTAGAGCTAAAACAATTATTTAACTAAAAGTCTTAATTTTACGTTGCGAAAAATGATAATTTCGCAGTCAATTAAATTTAAATAAAAATGAAAAAACAAATTACTCTTCTATTTGGCATAATGTGTTTTGCATTAGCTGTAAATGCACAGTATTATTATTTTCCACACATCAATGCTGGGCAAAATCCGGGTGGCCTTAACACAGATGATGAATATCCTGTTGCTGGAGGCCAACCTGCAGGTTGGACATCCATTCATCCCGGAAGTGCTACCACTCCACAATGGTCAACAACTGTAACAATTCCGTTTGCATTTTCTTTTAACGGTGCGGCAGTTACAAATTACAAAGTTTCCACAACAGGAGTTTTAACCTTTACAACAGGTGCAGCTACACCTCCTCCGGTTGCCAACGTTGCATTACCTTCAGCTTTAGTACCTGATAATTCAGTTTGTTGTTGGGGAATTTCAGGAAGTGGTACAAATGATAATATCTGTACTAAAACTTTCGGAACAGCACCAAACCGTCAGCACTGGATTTCATTCACTTCCTATACTGATCCGGGCAACACTGCATATACTTATTATAGTATTGTATTAGAAGAATCAACAAATAAAATTTATGTAGTTGATCAAAGAAACGGTGGAACAGCGTTAACACTCACAATAGGTGTTCAGATTAACGCCACTACAGCCGTTTCTGTTGCAGGTTCTCCAAACATTTCACAATATGCAGGTGCAGATCCATCACCTGCTGACAACAGTTATTGGGAATTTATCTATGGTTCACAGCCAGCAAATGATGTAGCATTATCTTCTTTAAACTATACACAATATGTTACAACACCAACTAACGTTACATTATCAGGTGTTATTACAAATCTTGGTTCAAGTGCAATAACTACAGTTGATCTTAAATACCAACTCAATGGCACAACTTATACCGACACAAAGACAGGATTAAATATTGCACCCCTTGGAACATATAATTTTACTCATGCAACTCCTATAAATGCAAGTGCAGTAGGAACTTATTCTTTCAACTTTTGGGCAGATTTAGCCGGAGATGCAAACCATATTAATGATAGTTTAAATGGTGTTATTAACTATCTTCCGTTTTTACCAACAAAACGTATAGTATTTGAAGAAGCCACAGGTACTTGGTGCGGATGGTGTCCACGTGGTGCTGTTTACATGGATTCGCTCCGCAACTTACATACCAGGAAGTTATGTTGATTGCTGTTCACAATGGCGATCCTATGACTGTTGCCGCTTATGATTCATGGATGGGAACTAAAATCAGTGGCTATCCAAGCGGATTGGTTGATCGTAAAGATTTAGATGTTGACCCATCAGATTTTATCACTGAATACAACAGCCTTATTTCCGATATTCCTCCTTGTGACGTTAATGTGACTGCAACGTATAATTCAAGTACCAATGTTGGAACGTTTACTGTAAGCCCACAATTTGCAGCATCATTGAATGGCGATTATAGAATTAACTGTGTTGTTACAGAAGATAATTTAACCGGCACAACTTCATCATGGAGTCAAGCAAACTATTATAGCTATCAAACGGCAAATATGCCGCTTCAGGGTGCCGGACATGATTGGCAGAATGAAACAGATCCTGTACCAGCAGCCAACATGGAATATGATCACGTTGCTCGTGCAATTCTTGGTGGAAATGATGGTGTGCAAGGTTCATTGCCTGCAAACATAACTTCAGGTGGTACTTACAGTTGGACATTTAATTATAATATTCCGGCAACTCAAAATGTAAGCAATCTAATCATCATTGGATGGGTTTCTGATTTTGCTACCGGTAGAATCTTAAATGCAAACAGTGCAACAGTTACTACAGGAATTCATAACTTAACAGGAACATATTTCAATATGAATGTAACACCAAATCCGATAACATCTGATTATGGTCAGGTGAAAGTTAATTTGAAGAAAAATGCAGATGTAGTATTCGAAATTATTGATGTATTAGGTAATATCGTTCGCACTAATTATCAATCACAGATGACAGCAGGTGAATATATTTATCCTGTAAATTTCACAGGTTTAAGCAATGGTATTTATACCGTTAGAATGAATGCATCCGGTGAAACATTAACACAAAAAGTAGTATTGAATAAATAAAATTATATCGGTAGATTTACCGTATAAGATTAAAATCGAAAAGGCAGTTTCAATATAAAAATTGAAACTGCCTTTTCTTTTACAGTCAATAATCTTTATGAGTAAACCTTAATACCTGAATACCGTAAACATTAAAATTATATCAACTATTTGCACTTAGCAGCATTGGCAATCATTAAAAAATCGAGTGTTGTAATTGCTGCCATTGCCTCTACAATTGGTGTTGCACGTGGCACAACACAAACATCATGACGTCCTCCGGGTTGAATAACCACTTTTTCGTTTTGTAAGTTAATGCTTTGTTGTGACTTCATGAGTGTTGACACTGGCTTAAATGCTACGTTAAAAGTAATGTCCATACCATTGGTAATTCCACCCTGCACTCCTCCGGAGTTGTTGGTCCTAGTAAAAACTTTCCCATCCTTGTCAATCTCAAAAACATCATTCTGCTGTGACCCCATTTGCGAAGTTCCGTTAAACCCCGACCCTATTTCAAAGCCTTTAACAGCATTAATACTAAGCATGGCCTTACCTAGTTGTGCATGAAATTTATCAAATACAGGTTCACCTAACCCGGCAGGAACACCACTAATAATACAGGATATTATTCCTCCTAAAGTGTCTCCTGTCTGTGCAGTTTCTTCAATACTTTTTTGCATCAACTGTGCAGTGGCTTCATGAGGACAGCGCAAAATATTATTATAGGTTTGTGTAGTATCAATTGAAACATTTTCAGGAATAGAAACATTGCCGATACGGCTTACATAAGCATCAATAGAAATATTTGCAGCATTTAGCATTTGTATAGCAACAGCTCCTGCAGCCACACGTGCAGCGGTTTCGCGTGCTGATGCTCTTCCACTTCCGCGGTGATCACGAATACCATATTTTTTCTCATAGGTATAATCTGCATGTGATGGCCTATACGCATCTTTAAGTGCATCATAATCTGTAGGACGTTGATCTTTGTTACGAATAAGAATCGTTAATGGTGCACCTGTTGTTATCCCATTAAAAACACCTGAAACAATTTCCGGCTCATCATCTTCCATCCGCTGCGTAGTAATTGCAGATTGACCCGGCTTGCGTCTTGACAGTTGTGTTCTTATCAATTCTAAATCCAACTGAACTCCCGAATAACAACCGTCAATAACAACACCAATAAGGGGTCCGTGTGATTCACCAAAAGTGGTTAGTCTGAAAAGTGTTCCGAATGTATTACCTGCCATATTACTTTTTAATCATTACAAAATCATTCATAAAAAAGCCATTGCCTATATCAAAGTCTTCTGCACGTTCAATAACAAAACCCTTTTTAAAATAAAAGTTAATTGCTTTATAATTTGAACGGTTAACCTGCAAACGTATTATAATATCTTCAGGCAAACTACTCAACATAGCTTCAAGAAGCAATGAACCCAAATTTTTATGTTGCAATTCTGAATCAACATATAATTTATCGAGGAAAAAACTGTAATCAGTTTCTTCACGAAAACAAATATAGCCTAAAAGTTTTTCATCTTCTTCTGCAACTAAAATTACAGAACCTGACTCAAGCAGATGGTTCAATTTCTCGACACTGTACATTTTGCTCAACATGTAATCAATCTGTTGCATAGAGATAATACCAGGGTAATGACTATGCCAAATGCTATTTGCTAATGCGCTGATGGCACTACAATCGTCTGTTGAAGCTTGCCTGATATGCATGGTTCAGGTTTTATAAATCCAATTATATATAAGTTGCAGTCCATGTTCAGTCATAATGCTTTCCGGATGAAATTGAACTCCATAAACAGGATATTGTATATGTTTTATGGCCATCACTTCGCCAATGTCGTCACCGGCAATTACCTGAAGTTGACTGCCTGTTTGATCCACAACCCATGAATGATAACGTGCAGCCGGAAATGATGAAGGCATATTTTCAAACAACACATCTTGTACCAATACATTCACCGGGCGTACTATACCATGCAAAACTTGTTGTAAATTACGAAGACTGCCACCAAAAACTTCTGCAATTGCCTGATGACCTAAACAAACACCAAGTATTGATTTTTCTGATGTAAATCGTTTGATAACTTCTTTGGTAAAACCTGCCTGAGAAGGCACTCCCAGTACCCGGAGAAATACAAATCTTATCAAATGCAGCAACCTCATCAACAGAGTGAGAATTGTTTCGCCAAACTGTTGGTTGCACACCTGCTGCCTTTTCAATATAGTGGACAAGGTTGTAGGTAAAAGAATCGTAGTTATCTATGACTAAAATTTTCACTCGTCAAAAATAGCGAATGTTTTATGGCACGACATTCAATCCTGATCGGTAAATTTATACCCAACACCTCTTACAGAGATAAAATACTTAGGGTTTGACGGGTCCGGTTCAAAATATTTTCTGAATGTAACGATAAAGTTGTCTATTGTTCTAGTGCTTGGATAAATATCATAGCCCCAAACGGTTTCAAGAATGTGTTCGCGAGAAACAACTTCATTGCGTTTTTCTATGAGCAATTTCAACAGTAACGATTCTTTTTTTGTAAGATGGGTGATTGTACCGTCAGCACGTTTTATTTCAAGTTGTGCAAAATTAATTTGATTGTCATTCAGATTATAGGTTGAAAGCGATGCCGCATCCTTATTAGCTGTGCTTCTTCTGATAAGATTATGCACTCTTAGTAATAGCTCTTCGAGGTTAAATGGTTTAGTCAGATAATCATCGCCACCTAGTTTGAGACCGGTAATTCTGTCGTTAGGATGGTTTTTGGCTGAAAGAAATAAAATGGGCACATCAAGATTCTCAAGACGTATTGCTTCGCAAACAGTGAATCCGCTAATTTCAGGAAGCATAACATCTAAAATAACCAAATTATACCGTGCTTCTTTAAATACTTTAATAGCGGTTTTGCCATCGCCAACAGCATTCACATAGTAGCCTTCCATTTCAAGGTTAAGCTTTATTGTTTCAGACAAGGTTTGCTCATCTTCCACCAACAAAATTCTTAGATTTTGATCAGCCATATCAATTAATTTCGATGCTAATTAACAAAAATGTTTTCTTTGTTCATTATGTTGCGAAACTATTCACTGTCACAATCGGGTAAATATTGGATTTGGTCAATATTTTACAGCTTATTGTTTCTGGCAGTTTATGGTTATAAATTCAATTGCAGCGACCTTGAGGAGCATTTGCCTGCAGTTTACAAAATGCTGAATCCGCAATTATATCAAGGCGATTATGTGACTGAGTTTCTGGCATCCAATTTCTCGGTGCGCTACTTCTATAATCATACATTATATTATCCCGGACTTGTGTTTCCATTGTCATCAGTTTCATTTACACTGATGCTGATATTGCTGACGGTTTTTATATTTTACATTCAAAAAACATCGTTTGTAATTTTTAAAAATCACATTACAGCTTCCATAACTCCATTCATTGCAATCATTCTGTTTAATAAAATTACAATTGGAGGCAACTCTGTTTCAGACAATATGCTGACCTGTACAGTATTTGCTAACACACTGTGTATGACAGCATATTATTACGGATTGAGTTCACGATTGAGAATAGCTGCACTTTGTTGTGGACTTGCAACTTGGTATCAACCGCTTGTAGGTTTGCAGGTATTTTTATTGCTGTTGTTGATGCATTTAGTAATAAATAAATTCAGAGTCAAAGAAATCGGCACTACAATAATTTTCTACTTTTTGTCGGCCTCTCCTATGCTGATACCTTTATTCAATCGTCAGTTTTTTGCAGAAAGTGCAGCACCTGACAAGCTTTTCTATTATGTTTTATATGTTTTCAGAAACCCACATCATTATCTACCTTCCTTTTTCCCCATTGCAGATTATATTAAAAGTGGTATATTATTTCTGATATCAGGCTTGTTATTTTTCAGATTCCCGACAAAATACAACAGACAAATAATGGTAATAATTTCAGGCATTGTTGGCGGAATGATTTTTTACTATTTAATTTTTGATGTCGGTGGATTAATGGTTGTTGGTAAACTACAATGGTTTAAAACTTCGGTTTGGCTTACTATTTTCTGTAGTTTTTATATAGCACATTTCATTGCAAAGCAAAATTTGATACAAAATATCTTAAATTATAAATGGGTATCTGCTTGTGTAATTGCTTTATCAATTTTTATCTTTTATTTAATCACACATGCCTCATTATTACCATTAGAAAAACTAAAATCACGCTATGCAGTTGGTCAGTTTAAAAAGACTGATTTAACACTGATGCATGAATGGATCAGAGAAAACACAACTGACACTACAAAGATTTTGAGTTTTCCTGATGATGATTCATTTTTATGCGAAGCACAAAGACCTACACCTGTGGCATGGAAAGCCATTATACATGAACCATGGTTTCTGAAAACATGGTATTATAATTTCACAACTGATTATAATCTGTCAAGAAAAATTGAATGGAAAAATATCAATCAAAGAGAAAAGGCAAGTAGTATTTTTTTAGGCATACAAGATAAACCAACTAATGCAAGTTACTCAATGATTTTATTTAATGCTAATAAACTACCAGAACAACACAAGGGTAAAATAATTCACCGGCAAGGAGAATATACCCTATGGCAATGGAACTAAAAAATCAATAAGATGTTTTGAGCTCTACTCTTCTGTTTTTAGCTCTTCCTTCAGGAGTGTCGTTTCCGGCAATTGGCTTAGTTTCACCAAAACCGGTAGCTGTTAATCTTGATTCAAAAATACCTTTGCTCATCAGATAGCTCTTAACGGCATCACAACGTTTTTGCGAAAGATTTAGATTATAAGCATCATCACCCTTATTATCAGTATGCCCCCTTCTATTGACAGATTTGCTGCATCATACTTTTTCAATATTCCAACTAATGCATCAAGCTGAATGAGTGAAGCAGGCTTGAGTTTATCGCTGTTACTTTCAAAATAAATTGAAGACGCTATTTGTGTTATTTTTTTCACATCTTCCTTTGCAATTTCAGGACAACCTTTATTGGCGATAGTACCTTTTATGGTAGGGCATCTGTCTTCGTAGTCTGCAACACCATCGCCATCACTGTCGGGACAGCCTTTCAACGCAACAACTCCGGGAACATCTGGACACATATCTTCTTCGTTTACTAACCCATCTCCATCATTATCAAAAGGGCATCCGTTTGCATCAACTTTATATCCTTTCTTTGTTTCAGGGCACTTGTCGTTGTTGTCTGCTACGCCATCACCATCTTCGTCAGGGCAGCCTTTCAGATTAACCAAACCTTTTGCATCAGGACACAAATCATCTTTATCACTAATGCCATCACCATCTCTGTCAGGACAGCCTTTCAGGTGCTGAGGACCCGCTGCTGTAGGACAATCATCAATATAATCTACCACGCCATCATTATCAGTATCAACAGGACAACCTGATGCATCTACCTTTACTCCCTTAGGTGTATTCGGACAATTATCTTTTTTATCTGAAACACCATCATCATCAGAATCCTTGTTTTTGCCAAGATTAAAAGTTAAACCTACTGTATGAAATAAGAATCCATCATTGTTCTGATTTACTTGTCTGTCCACATCATCTTCTGATGAAAGCATAAATGTTTCCTGAACAACAAGATTAAACGATTCAGAAAGTCTGAAATTTAAACCGCCACCAAAAGAAGGCAATGCATAATCATAGCGATTGATAACATCTCCATTCTGAGCCCAAATATTTCTGTCCCACACTATTATTCCTGCTCCGGCAAATAAGAAAGGTCTGATGGCAGCTTCAGGTTTTGTGAAATGAAAACGCAAATGCAAGCTTCCTGTCGTCATTTTTATTCTGAAACGATTTACCTGGTCTTCAATAAATCCAGCTTCTCCTGTAGTTCCCATTATTTGTAAATCGGCATATTTTCCGGAGATAATACCCCTACAGAAATGGCACCGAAACCATAAATGGCTGATTGGTTTTATAAAAACCTTGTCCCATATCACCATTATATTGAGTTGCTCCGCCATAGAATCCTAAATTCCATTTACGGTCACTATTTTGTGCGATAATCAGATTGCTTATGCACACTAAAACGACTAACAAGAATATTTTCCTCATCTCTTAACTTTTAAATCCAATTAGGTTTGAAAACAATGCAAAGTAAGTATGCTGTTGACACACTGAAAAGGTGATGTAAAAAACTAATTAACTATGAATTGTTTAATTTAAGCAGGCATTAACCTTCTGAAAACAATTTACATGCTTACTTTTGCAAGGCAGAAAAAGCAATGATCAGAATCAATGAAGTCATAAATGTATTAGAGAACTGGGCACCTCCGGCATATCAGGAAAGTTATGATAACTGCGGACTTTTAACCGGCAATTCTGCTGATGAGGTAAAAGGAATAATGGTTTGCCTTGACACTACTGAAGCTGTACTCGATGAAGCAATAAAAGAAAACTGCAATTTGATTATAGCACATCATCCGATAGTTGTCAGTGGATTAAAAAAAATTACCGGTAGAAATTATGTTGAGCGTGTAATCATAAAAGCAATACAAAACAACCTTGCGCTTTATGCATTACATACCAATTTAGACAATATTGATTCTGGAGTAAATCAGCGATTATGCCATCAGTTGGGTCTTGAAAACGCAAAAATATTATTGCCGAAACAAGGCACTTTAAAGAAGTTAGTAACTTTTACTCCAATAGATCAGGCAGAAAAGTCAGAACTACACTTTTTGCAGCCGGTGCGGGAAACATCAGCAATTACAGCGAATGTAGTTTTAATATTGAGGGCAAAGGCACATTTAAGCCAGAAGCCGAAGCCAATCCCGTTATTGGAGAAAAGTTAATCAGACACATTGAGAGTGAAGTTCGTACAGAAATTATTTACGAATCACATAAAGAACATAAGGTGCTGAAAGCTTTGTTTGAATCACATCCCTATGAGGAAGTTGCTTATGATATTTATGCATTAACCAACAGTCATCAACAGACAGGATCAGGGATGATAGCCCTGCTTAAAGATGAGATGGACGAAATGGTCTTTTTGGAAATGATTAAATCAAAGCTGAATTGCAGTGTATTAAAACACACCAACTTATGCCATAAAAAAATAAGGAAAGTTGCCGTCTGTGGCGGTTCAGGCTTTTTTCTTTTGCCACAAGCAATTGCAGCCGGTGCAGATGCTTTTATCACATCAGACATAAAATACCATCAGTTTTTTGATGCCGATAACAGAATTTTACTCATTGATGCCGGACATTACGAGACGGAGCAATTTACAATGATGCTGATTAAAGATTTGTTAATCAAAAATTTTACTACATTTGCCATCCGTTTAACAAAAGTGGATACTAATCCGGTAAAATATATCTGATTATGGCGGCAAAAAAACCTGTGAAAGCTGCAGCAAAAAAAACAAGTGCAAAGCCAGCAGCTAAGAAGGCAGCAGTGAAAAAAGCTCCTGCTAAGAAAAAAGTTGTTGCAAAACCGGCAGCTAAAAAACCTGCTGCAAAAAAAGCTCCGGCTAAGAAAGCAACTCCTACAAAACCAGCTAAAAAGGCTGCTGCACCAAAGACCACAAAAACTAAAGCTACTGAAAAAGAGAAGAAAAGTATAAAAGCCAAACCAATAGAAACAAATACAAAAGTCACATCATCCAAAGAAGTAAAAAAAACAAGTACAGGCATGTCAAAAACAGACACTAAAGCAAAAACAAAAAGCAGAAGTAAGAAGGTAGAAGAACCGGTAATTACCAAGGTGAGTAAACCGGTAGTTAAACGCTTAACGGAAACACGTAACTTAAAAGCTATTGATACAGGTACGGCAGCAAAATTATCAAGCAAATACAGTGTTGGCGACATATCTCAGTTTCAGATAAAAATGCCTAAGAAAGGTGTTCATGATGCCTCTGCAGAAGAAAAGCTTCAGGCATTGTTTCAACTTCAACAAATTGACTCTGAGATTGACAGAATTCAGATTGTAAGAGGCGAATTACCTGTTGAAGTAAAAGATCTTGAAGATGATGTAGCACGTCTTGAAACAAGAATCAGCAATATCAATAATGATATGGCAGAGTTCGACAGAATGATTGCTGAAAGAAAGCAAGGCATTAAAGATTCTACTGCAGCTATAAAGAAATATGAGGGTCAGCAAAACAATGTAAAAAACAATAGGGAGTATGAATCGCTTGCAAAAGAGATAGAGTTTCAGAAACTTGAAATACAACTTTGTGAGAAGCGAATTAAAGAATATACTTTTGAAATCACATCTAAAAAACAAATCCTTACAGAATCAGAAGAGGATTTAACGCATCGCAAAGCTGATTTGGAAAACAAACGCAAAGAACTAGACAGCATTATTGCAGAAACCCGTAAGGAAGAAGACGTTCTGAACGAATATTCAGGAAAGGCTGCTGCAATTATTGAAGAGCGTTTGTTGAGCGGATATAAAAAGATTCGTGAGAACGCGGCTAATGGCCTGGCTGTAGTTTCTATTCAGCGAGATAGCTGTGGTGGTTGTTTTAATAAAGTTCCACCACAACGTCAGTTGGAGATTAAGCAACGTAAGAAAGTCATTGTATGTGAACACTGCGGTCGTATTCTTGTAGATCAGGAAATTATGACGGACTTGCCGGAAAATCCTGCATAAATAGATAACAATAAAAAAGCCGCTTAAAAGCGGTTTTTTTATGCCATATTTTCAAAATAAATTTGGAGAATACTTACCTATCTGTATCTTTGCACGCTCATAAAAAAACGACCCATTAAAAATAGTTAGGAGCATAGCTCAGCCTGGTTCAGAGCATCTGCCTTACAAGCAGAGGGTCACAGGTTCGAATCCTGTTGCTCCCATAAGTAAAAAGTAAAAACCCTTGCAATTCAATAAGTTGCGTGGGTTTTGTTTTTTGGTAAAACATAGGTAAAACATTTTGAGATGTTGTTTTACCTGAAAAATAAAGCTTGAAAAATGCGCCAATACTGGTTTTTAACGCATAGGTATTATTTGAAGTTTGTGTCATGTTTTACCTCTGAAAAGTTCTCTAATATACATTCATTTTCTCTCATTTGCAAATATTTTTCAACCTTTTTCGCATTTTTCAGAGACAAAAACTGTAAAAATCTAATCTGTTTTTTTTGTGTTGGACAGTAGAATATTTCCGACACCTTCTCAATTTTATTGATGCTGGCAGGAAGATAGTTCATCCCAAGAACCGGAAACCACCGGATGGAATTAACCACAAAAAAAAGCCGCCTCCCCCACCCCACTAACACCTAACTGCATCATGTAGCCTAACCGAAAAATACGATAGGACTACTGTATGAACGCAAGGAATCATTTTAACCTCTTATGCAACCAATTTTTGTAAGCGAAAATAAAAAGCAAAAGGAAACGGAATATAAATGATTGGTTGTGTGAGAGGCATTGAAGTAAAAATTTCAATATAGAAAAGAGCTTGAATAAAACGAAAATATTAATGGGTGCGAGACATTGTGTTTTTATGCCGTAGTCTTTTGCTTTTTATTTTTGCGCGTGGCACACCTTTGCATAAGGGGTGAAAATGAATAGCAGAGGGAAAAAGGAAGTAAAATGATGATTGCATTTTACTTGACTCTCCTATAACTTTAAACAAAAAAAAACAATGCCATTTCTTGAAATAGAAGATTACCGATTTGCAATAAAAATCCCTGTGCTTATGGCATTGGTGGATAGTGATGATTCAATAGTGCATGAATTAACGAATGAAGCAGTGAATGAAATGTCAAGCTATTTAAATACACGATACATGGCTGCTGAATTATTTGAAAAAACCGGAGATGGAAGGGATAAAACGTTAATGATGTATTGCAGGGACATTGCTCTTTTTCACATTTTTTCGATTTACAATTTCCGAGTAATACCTGCAATCAGGGAAACACGCTATAAGAAAGCTTTACTTTGGTTACAGGAAGTTACTCAACAGAAAATAAATCCTGCAGGTTTTCCACCAAATGAAAAGTCGTTTGTGAAAAGCGGAACGAATGATAAAAGAATAAATCAGCAGCAATGACAAAGGTTAAACGAACAAAGGGAAAACAGGGGAATATTATTCAACGAATTGATGTTACTCAAATCAGACGGAGTTCACAGGATATTGATAGCTGGCGAAATGCTATTAAAGCGGCTGAAAGCACTTTTTTCCCACGAAGGAGTTTGCTCTATGACTTATACTCGGAAATACTTCTGGATGGGCATTTAACGGCTGTAATTGAGAAACGGAAACTTTCTGTAATTAATACACCTTTGCATTTTGTAGAAAAGGGCAAGGTACATGAAGAAATTACCGCTATGCTGACCACAGAAAATTTTATGACTATGTTGGGTTATGTGCTGGAAAGTAAAATATGGGGACATAGCCTGATTGAATTGAGTTTTGAGACTGGCTTTTTAGTACCGACTTTGATTCCCAGAAAGCATGTAGTACCCAACAAAGGAATCATAATAAAGAACCAAAGCGATAGCACTGGTTTTGATTTCAGGACTTATCCTTATTCAAATTATTTACTTGAGATTGGTGAAAGTGATTCTTTAGGATTGCTGATGAAAGCTGCACAATATGTTATTTACAAAAGAGGTGGTTTTGGTGACTGGGCGCAATATTGTGAATTGTTCGGGATGCCTTTCAGAGTTGCAAAGTATGATGGCTATGATGAGAAAACGAGACAAGAATTGGAAAGTGCCTTGAAGGATGCCGGTAGTGCTGCATACATTGTTATTCCAAAAGAATCAGATTTGAACTTTATTCAAAACAATACGCAAGGAAGCAGTATACTTTATGATCAATTGATAGATGTCTGCAATAAGGAATTGTCAAAACTGATTTTGGGGCAGACTATGACTACTGAGGCCGGTGGAGCATTAGCGCAAGCAAAAGTTCACCAGGAAGTGGAACAAGAAATACATAATGCTGATAAATTGTTTGTGCGAAACGTATTAAATGATAAGCTGATTCCACTTTTACGAATACATGGACTTGATGTGGGCAATGGCAAGTTTATATTTCAAGAAAAAGAAAACATTGAAAAGAAAACAAGATTGGAAATGGATTTGACGTTAGCAGATAAAATAGAAATTGATGACAGCTATTTTTATGAGACTTACAATATTCCACTACCAAAGAAAGGAACAGAAATAAATGGCAGCAGCATTAGTTAGTTTGTATCAAGGAGTTATCACGGTAACAAGGGATAGCGGATTTTTTCCAATGTGTGATGTTGATATGGGGCAACTGGAAAATGATGGAGAAAGCCTGCCATTAGAATGTCCGGCAATGCTAATGAAAATAGAAGATGTAATTTGGAGAGATGTAGATGACGATTTACAAATGGGTGTTGTAAATATTTCTTTGAAAATGATTTTTCAGTTTAGCACAGAAGAAGAAATTATTACAATACCAGGTGAAGGACGAGCAGAGGTGATAAAAATACTAAATCTAATTGAAGAGTATCATACTATGATTACGAATTTAAGCGGAGATAGTTTTAATAAACTGAGAAGGTTTAATCAATATCAACTACCAATTAATCCTAAGAACCTATACTGGATTCATGTTTTGCAGTATCAATGCAATATCAGAAGTGATTCTCATACACCTGATGCAAGTTTAGACTTGGATTTTGATAGTGTAAAAAACAATAATGCTTTTATGGAGAGGCGAAAATTAAACCTGATACACAAATAAAAAAAATTACTTTTTGTTAAGCAGCAGCCTGAATAATTCCGATAATACCTTTAGCATCATTTCTGCGTTTTCTACCGCCCATACGAACTAATGCAGAATAAATATCTCCATAATATTGAGGGTCGGCAAGGCTTTCAAAAGTCAACCGTTCCGAGCGCACGTTCAACGGAATTTTTATGCCATGCGAATGCTACACCGTTATCGGTTGTGTTAGTACTGGCACCAGGCAATTGGATTATGGGTGTACTTGCATTGTTTGCAGTCATAACTGAAGTACGTTCCATCAGGAAAAAACCATACAGCTTGCCTATTACTCCTTTTGGTAAATCCAAATCCTTTGCCGACTCACGGTATTGTGTAATATTTAGCTCGTCCATTAACTGGTCGTACATATCTGAATCAATCATAAGGTAGCGGTCAGATTTTGGAATGTTCTGTTTGTTCATAGTTAAACGCGCTTTCTTGATATCGGCAAGCACCAATTTTTTACGATTACCTGTAGCTCCTGGCATGTGTGCTGCAACATCAGCACCCGTTGTGCGAATGATAGAGCTAGTTGCCTCCGGACGCCAATGGTAAAGCATCCAATCGGCTACTGTCTCACGGATGGCACTTTCAGATTCATCTAAAACACTGGAGAGTTTGTCGTAAGCAAGCTCAACAGTATCGGCATTGGGAATTAAAACCGGGTCAGAGGTATATTCATCAATCGAATAAGTTATATCAACGTCTGTGCGTTGAGTTACAGTTGCAGGAAGTGAAGAACGATTACGTACTATAGAAGGTGCAGCACCTGCATTGGGTATGTGTACTACCTTCCCTTGGATTACATACTGGTCGGCATTGAATGCATAGTTAAGAAAATCATTGTCTTTGAAAAGACTTTCCTGAATGTGTCGTGTCCAAATTTCTTTTTGAATAGCCATAGTTCATTTTTTTTAAAGTGAAGCGTTTTTAGGGAGTTTGCCATACTCTTTTTTGAACAGGGCATTATATTTTGAGGTGTCTTTAAATTTCATTTCTGCAAGAATTTCCGGTGCATTTTCCTGATACTCACGGAACGTTTTGTAATCTACTGTACCATCTGATGCAGTTTGAATTTGTGATGTGATGCTTTTGTACGGTGCTATAGAATTGATAGCTACTTTAGTTGCATTAAAATTTGATTCTGCTAATGCTGTAAAGGTAGAACGTTGTTCTTCAGTGATTCGGTTTGATTTAATTGCATCTTCAATGAGGTCTTGCACTTTTTGTTTTTGAAATGCCTGAATTTGAGTTTTGAAATCATCATTTTCATTTTTGAGTTTTTCATTTTCTATCTTCTGGTCTTTTAGTTGATTAGCTTGGTTTTGGTATGCGGCAACCACATCCTGCTCTGTTACGCTTTCGGGCAAACCGAAAAGAGTAATGAATCGATTTAAAATATTCATATCGTTTGTTCTTAATGAGTTTTCAATTTGAAGATTATAGAATTTCCACACTTCCTCTGGATTATCTTTTTTAAGAGCTTGTTTTGATATTACACCGTCAAAAATAGCATCCACCAATTTTTGACTTATTGCTTCTGTTGCATTAAACCATGAATCTTTGCCTCTTTGCATCCATGAGTTTTGAATTGTCTCCTTGTCAATTCCTGTTTTGTAGCATAAATGTCAAGCAAGGAATTACTGAGATCATCCATCAGTTTTGCGGTTTCTCTTAACTTGTCTGAATCACCATTTGCCGAACCACTGACTCGGTGAATCATTAACTGAGCGTATCGGGACATATAAATTTTAGAACCGGCTAATGCAATAACGCTTGCCATGCTTGCAGCAACACCGTCAATGTATGTGTTAATTTCAGCTTTACTGTTCTTAAGAGCGTTATAAATGGTAATTCCATCAAACACATCACCACCACCGGAATTAATTCTGACATTAATCTTTTTGTTTGTTGTTTCTAACTTTTTTAAATCAGAAATAAAACGGTTGCTGTCGGTATTCTTCCAATTACCGATAAACCCGTACAGCAAAATTTCTGCTGAATTTTCGTTCTGATTTATAATATAACTATTGTTCATTTTTTGTTTTCGATTATAAAATTATAGTGTTATATTAGACGAAACAGAAACGTTATTCCGATTTCGTTCCTCTGCACTTACATGATTTCAATTAAACAAAGAATATTTTAACAGAAATGACTAAGAACCAAAAAATTGATGTTGCACGTACTCTTTACCTAATGACAGAGAAAACACAAAAAGAAATTTGTGAGGTTGTGAACTGGACAGAAAAAACTTTTACCGAGCAAAAGCAGAAAGGCAAATGGAATGAAATGCGC
Organism: Bacteroidota bacterium; assembly: GCA_016699635.1. Lineage (GTDB taxonomy): Bacteria > Bacteroidota > Bacteroidia > AKYH767-A > OLB10 > OLB10. The sequence goes on from CP064983.1 coordinate 450,683, forward strand.
GACACAAAAGTTTGACAAAGCAGCAAATAATTTCTATGCTGCATTCGCAAACTTTAAAGATTGTAGAAGCTGCAAAGGATGAGAACCGGGTTTTAACAGCAAGAGAAGTTGATTCCATTGCGAAACTTGCTGCTTCAATTGACAAGCTTGAAAAGAAAGCAACAATTGAAACCTACATAGAAGTTTTTGAAGAATACAACCATTGGCTTATGAATGTGAATGTGGATTTCGCGCAGCGAAATAATCAGTTTCAGGATTTATTTATTCAAAGCAAAATCAGTAAATGAAAGTCAGTAGGGAAAATATAAAGCGGTGGCAAGCGCATTGCACAAAAGTGCAACAACAAACTGTTTTAAATGGTTTTGAAAATGAAGCTGCAAAAGCTGAACGAATTGCAAAAGCTAAAAATGACTATTCATTCTTTGTTGAATACTATTTTCCTCACTATGCAAAAATAAGTGTGGAAAGTTTCAGATTGAAGCTGCTAATGAAGTTGCACGAAATAAAAAACTGAGGGCTTTGTTTGAGTGGGCACGCGGACATGCGAAAAGCACTCACTTTGATTTAATGATTCCCCTATGGCTGAAAATAAAGAATGAACTAAACGTTATGATTCTTGTCGGAAAAAGTGAGGACAATGCAAAAACCCTGCTTGGTGACCTCCAAGCTGAACTACAATTCAATCAACGTTACATACATGATTTTGGAGAACAAATAAATCTTGGCAGTTGGGAGGATGGGAAATTTATTACTAAAGATTCAAAAGCATTCTTTGCTCTCGGACGTGGGCAATCACCACGCGGTTTGCGGTATCGGGAACATAGACCGGATTACATTGTAGTTGATGACCTTGATGATGATGAACTGGTTCAAAATGAAAACCGTGTTACCAAAATGCTTGACTGGATTTTAGAGGCTGTGTTCAATACAATGGATATGGGTAAAGGAAGATTTGTTTTTGTTGGAAACAGAATAAGTAAAAACAGTGTGCTTGCACACTTTGCACAAGTGCCAGGAATATTTCATTCCGTAATAAATGCCCTTGATGAAAAGGGCAACCCGACATGGCATGAAAAATATTCCAAAGATGATATTCAGCAAGTGATAAACACGATTGGCGTTCGCAGATCACAAAAGGAATTTTTTAACAACCCGATAACTGACGGTGCTGTTTTTAAACTGAAAGATATACGCTACAAAAAAGTTGACCCTCTCACCTCTTACCGCTATCTTGTTTCTTATACTGACCCAAGTTTTAAGAGCGGTGCAAAATCGGATTACAAAGCAACAGTGCTGATAGGTAAAAACAGAAATGGCGAATACCATTTATTGAAAGCGTTTGCAGCGCAAACAACAGTGAGGGAAATGGTACGTTGGCATTATACCTTGCAAGAAACATTTGGAGCTGCTGCACCGATTTCTTTTTACATGGAGAGCAATTTTTTACAGGATATTCTATTTGATGAATTTACCCAAATGGGAAATGAAACCGGAATGCATATTCCGATAAAAGGAGATGCGCGAAACAAACCAGACAAGTTCCAAAGGATTGAAAGTATGCAGCCTCTGTTTGAACGCGGGTTGATCTATTTTAATGAAGATGAAAAGGAAAACCCGGGGTTAAGAAACTCGTTGAACAATTGCTCATGTTTGAGAAAGGCAGCCGTTACCATGACGATGGTCCTGATGCCATTGAGGGCGCAATTTGGATGCTTAATTTTAAGACAAGGATTGATTTGCCACTAATCATAGGCAAAAGAAATACGGGCACATATCGGAACGCAATGCGTTTTTAGTAGCGGGCGGGTTTTGGGAAAGCCGTTTTTGTATCAGGGGGGGTCGGGAAAGGTGGTTGCATTTCAGAGGTGGTCAAAAGAATTGGAGGTATTATTCAGTATAATTCTGGGTTAAGATTTGGTATCATTAGTATCATTCCCTAAGGCAAAAGATACCATGATACTAAATTCAGGTCAGTCAAGGGGTCGGGATTTTGATTTGGAGCAGGATTTTCAATCGGTCAGGACGAATGTTCAATTGTAACGGTGCGGTTGGCTGGGTAAACACATAGCGGAAAAAAAATAAACTATACCGAATTATAAAGTGCGGCTGGAAAGACAAGGGTAACATCTGCTGAATGGAAAAAATTTGGAGGGGTGCTGATGGCGGCCCGACCTGATGTGCGGATGGTGATGCTGTAAATTTATGCAGCCACAGCAGCAGTGTTAGGAAATCAGGTTAAGTTGTCGTCCGCACGAAGGGATAGCATTTTTACATTCAGCAGATGTTACTCTTGTGTGGAGTGCTGAGGTGGGAGAAATGAATGAAGCGAAGTAGTGTAGCGGAAATGAAGTGCAACGGAATGTAGCGAAACGGATGAGTGCAGTGAATGAACCTACCGCAAGCACATGTTATCAAACAAATAGATAGTTTATTTTTTTTCAGCACCATTGAAATGGGTGGGTGGGGCGCATGGCTGTTCAATTTTACTAATACATATCAATAGAAAGAGGAATCAGGAGAGCTTAATGTTTAGTATGATGTTCCATCGGAGATGGTGCGGTGGTAGGCACGGCTTAAAACAAAGGGCAAAAAGGGTTGGGTGCTTGCACAGGATATTGCTTTGCCCTTTGTTTTCTGTTGTGTTGGCTATTTAACATAATTGCCTTATGTGACAGCATGTGTATCAGGGTGCTTGCACAAGTGAGGTAAATGCTGTGCTTAGTGAACACATAAGATGCTGTTATGTTAAATAGTTACACTTTTTCTTTATTTTTTTTGCAGAAGGGGTTGGCTACAGCTCTTTGATTTTTTGTTTAAGCCATTAAAAAATAAAAAGGTAAAAACAAAAAAGCAATGTGCTGTAATTGTGTTGGGGCGAAAAAATAAAGAAAAATGGCGGCAACACAACAGGTGGCTTGCAGGGGTGAAGTTGTGCGATTTAAGGGCAAGACACAAGCCGTGCTGGGGGGGGCATAAATTTTATGGGATGCAGTATTAAAGTAGGATGATTTTAACAATATTAAAAGTTAAAACTCGTTTAATCTTGGGGCAAGCTGGTAATAAAATCCAAGCAACATTACTCTTTAAAAAAGTGCAAGGTTTATGGAAAATTCAGTTAATAACTTGATTTCATGATGCATATAATAGGTTAAATAACAGGTTATTATTGAAAAAACAGGCACTTGTATGGTGAACAGTATCAAATTAAGGGTAAAGGATTTTTTTCAATACTCAATTTGACTTACTTTGCATCACTTTTTAAAAATGGCTTTTTAATTAACGGAATGAGCACTAATAAAAACGAAACGCAAATAGTAACATTTAATAACTGGGATAAAGAACAGTTAATGGATCTTGTTAGCTGGTTAAAAACATCACAAGCTAAGGAAGCGTTTACACAAACCGAAGAGCAACGTAAAGAGCTTAAAGAGGTAATTGAGAATATGACCCAAATTGACCCTAAAGCTATTAAGGAACCCTACACAATTTAGTTAATGGATGATGGTGCTTTTGATGTATATAAATACAATATTAAAGAACTTGAAAAGGTTCTAATCAAGTGGAGTGATATTGATAATAAATTATTATCAAAACTATCCACTTAAAATATTTTGAAGACTATTTCAATAATATTGGAGCGAAGACCATTGTTGTTGAAAGAAAATACGTAGATAAAGATTATCTTGAAGATTTTGCTGCTTACTATGTAAGGTGTTTCCATCCTTATGATAGATTTTGTGCAAGGCTTCATTTTTTCGATAAGGAAATAAAAGATAACAATGATTTTAAAAGCCTCATTTCAAAACCCGATGATGAGAAAATAAAAGAGTTGCAAGAAGGCTATATAGGATTTATTGTTGTAAAGCCATTACCATTAACAATAATCGGTAAGACATGTCTTAAAACCTATGATGATGACGGAGGCAGAAGAAATTATCCTATAGTTAGAACCTACAAAGCAAACTTATTTGGGATTCCGTTGCACACTAAAACAATTGCTTATCAAGAGCAAGATAGTACGGTTTCCGCATGTGCATCTACAGCAATTTGGGCAGCTTTTCAAGGGACAGGCATTTTATTTCAACATCAAATACCCTCACCAGTTGAAATAACTAAGGCAGCAACTTATCACACACCTTTTTCAAACAGACATTTTCCAAATAAAGGATTGTCTATTGAGCAAATGGCACATGCAGTAAGAAATGTTGGACTAGAACCATTTTTAATTGATGTTTCAAAAGTTGTAACAAATCCAAGAAAGAAATTTTTATCGTATCATTTATGCAAAGGGACTGCGTATGCATACCTAAAAGCAAAAATTCCATTAATATTTGGTTTTAAATTACACGATACAACATCTTATGGGTCAGGTATAAATCCGAGATTTATGCAGTCACAATCCAAACATGCAGTAACAATAACCGGATATAGTCTAAAACCAAAAACAAAGCCGGATAAATTTTTCGAACAGGATTTTTACCTGACATCTTCAAGGATAGATGAAATATATGTGCATGATGACGGGGTTGGCCCGTTTGCAAGAATGAAATTTGATAAGATAGAACCAACAGTATTAGGAAGAACGGATAGCCTATCTACATCATGGATAAATCATAATGATACAAGCGGAGATGTGAGAGCAATACCGGAAATATTATTAATTGCATTAAATCACAAAATACGAATACCTTACAATAGAATACTTAATATAATAAGAGAGTTCAATAGCTATTTAGTGCCAGGTTACTATAATAGTATAACTACGATCGAATGGGATATCCATTTAATTGAAATAAGTGAGTATAAAAATTTTATTCTGCATACACCTAATATCAATGAAGAGGAAAGATTCCGACTTGTTACAAAAGATTTGCCTAAGTACTTATGGAGAGCTTTAGCAAAAGTAGATGACAATGTTTTGCTATTTGATATTTTATTTGATGCAACAGACATTGAACAGGGAGAGCTATTCAATGATTTGGTAATATTTGAATCAAGTTATGTGGAATTACTTAAAACATATTTTACTTATTGTCCTTACAATTCCAAAACAGTTTTTTCGCCTCCAGAGAAGGCCATTCTATCGGCTATAGAAAATCATGCTCCTAATGAAAAGCCTTAGATCATAAATGATAATATTCCGTTAAGGGAATAGAATATTTTTTAAATCATCTACTCCATATCCTGGATGTTATTCTTCAGTGCTTCGCCCATTGTTGTGAGATTAAAGGTGGGGAGGGTTACAGTAAATAAGCCGGAAAGTGCTGTTAAAGTGCTAATATAAGCCCGAATGTATGGAAACATTATTGCCGGTGCGTTTAGCACAAAAAAGCCTGTTTTGTATTTTTCTAAGTCAGCGTTTTCGTCAAACTCAAATATAGCAACTGCTACAATGCGGATGCTGAACTTGTTTGTTTCTTCTTTTATGTCAAGCGCTACTTCTAAATGAAACTGGCGAAGGGATTTGAATATGTATCCCTTGGGATAGAAATTAACCTGAATTTTCGGGTCTCCCTGCTGGTTTAATATGATGTTACTTTCCTTAACAAAGAAGTTTAGGAACCTAAAGGAAACTTCCGGCAGGGTTGGGCTAGTAGTACTCATGCTGCAAATGCAAAGTTGCCTTCTCCCGTGGACTTGGCAGTGTAGGTTTCTGACAATTTTGAAACAATCCCGGTAATAATATTTATTTCAGCCACTGTAGGTGCTATTAAGGAATGCTCAATAAATGACTCTACAGTTGGACCTTCAAAACCGAGTGCCTCGATAGCTGCCCAGTCTTTATCAAACTGTTCCTGCGTCATGTTCTGAAGCAACTCTTTAAGTTGTTCTGAGACTCTTGATTTCATAATATTATTATAGTTGGTCGTTGTATTTATCAGGAAAAATTACTCTGAAAGGTGGCAAAATTACTCCTTTTTTGTGTTTAACGCAAACTTGCACCCTTTGGTTCATAATCAAATACTCTCCCCTCTCATTATTAACTGAATAGTAATATTTCTTTTGCTCACTTGGATAATCAGCTGCCCGAATTGACTTATATGGGAAAATATTTTTGTTTTCCATAAAACGGATAATATTGGCAACTATTACCCTATGATGTGGTTTTAATTTCCCACTTTGTTTAAATACTTCAACAATTTTCATAAACTCTACCTTATCTGCTACTGAACCAAACAAGTCAAAACAGTTCTTTGACAAATCTATGCCACATGTTGCTACAATAAACTCTTTCCCTTTTTTTCCAAAGGAATTCTGACCCCATTCAATTGCCCAATTCATGTTCGTATCCCACAAGTAACATCCATTGCTGAGCCAAGCATCACCCCGAGAACAAGGAAATGGACCTGCTGTTTCAACATGGTCAATGTTGTCTCTGTCCTCCAAAGTTTGGTATCCTGTAACAATCATGCAGGAGATTCTGTTTTTATGTTGGGAGTTACCATTGCTGAAAAACTATTGTTCTTTGCAACCTGGTCGTGAGGTATTAAAACATAGCGCCACGGTTTGCCCTTATTTTCAGAGGTAAATTCAGAAGCATAACGGCAATATTTTAATGCTGCCTTCATTTTCTCCTGCACTTCTCTGGATGGGATTTCATCAGCGCGTTTTGTTTCCATGATGTAAATAGCATCTGCGGTTTCTGCAACAAAATCAGGACGATAAAGGCTTGTATTGTGATTCCACCATAACCGGAACTGATTATCAGCTGGCCTTAACCATTTCAATACCTGTTTGTCGTTTTCTAAAACGAAAGAGAAAGTTTGCTCGGTGCGAGAGTCAAACTTATACTCAAAGTGACAGGCTTTTTCAAACCCGCTGTAAACGTATTTTGAGACATCACGGGCAGGGAAACTTTCATCACGGTAATCTTTGTACCCTGCATTTTTTAAAGCAGTAAAATTCCACTTTTCAATTACCGTAAAAGCCCACACATTAGGTTTTATGTAATCGGGTTCATGCAACTGAAAATGCTTCATCATTTGCTCGTAGATGCGAGCTGCAATTAAGCTGCGCCACTGGAAAACAATTTTCGGAAGGTCTTCATCACTCTTTAAATTTTGCTCTAATTCGCTAACAGCCTGTCGAGCTAATTTTTGAAGTAAGTCTGCATTGGAATCGTAATCAATTTCTGAATAGTTGATTAACTCAGAAATAAGGAGCTTAACAGGACTGCCAAAGTTTACTCCGCTTTTAACTTCAATTACATCATAGCTTTTATCTTTTAACCCGATACGAACAATTTCATCATTTAACTGCTCATAAGAGAACCCGGTTGCATCCAAATCAAAATCCTGAAAAGAAGCAATAACATTACCCTGCACCAAATCCATGCGAGGTATTTCAATGATGTTGTTTTTATAATCTGTTACAAAACTTGTATAAATGGCTTCTGCCTCTGAAGCAATGTCAGTTGCAAATACATTTAATTGTCCGATGGATAACTCCTTTTGAACTGCTTCCAACACCTGTTGCTTTACTTCAGGTTTATTAAGGTCTTCAACTTTTTTTACTGCTGCATTATTGTTGAAGGTAGGAATAAGTTTAACTAAAATATTTTTTGCATCAACAATGTTTTGTTGTTTCTGCTTTTGCTTTTTATCTTTAATGGCTGTAACAGCCTCCTGTTCTTTTTGAAGTTGTTGCGTTAATGAGTTTTGAACTGTTACAACTACAGTTCTTGCAGCTAAATCATTAGGGTCTATTTCAATAAACTTTAATTTATTGAGAATTGAATCAGGATTTTGCGCTGCCTGAATTACTTTTTGAAAATTATCGTGAGCTACAACTGTGAGCTTATCAATTTTTTCTTCTCCCGTTCTTGTTCCATCATACGGCAAACGCAAACCTCTACCAATGGTTTGTTCTACCAATATAGATGCATTGGCAGCCCTTAATGGTACAATGGTGTATAGGTTGGTTACATCCCAACCTTCTTTGAGCATGTTTACATGGATTACAATTTCAATTTCATTATCGGGATGCTCTAATGAGATAAATTGTTGTTCAATAAATTCTTCATTGCGTGTGGTGCTGTCAATCTGCAAAACCTTTCCTGCAAAAGAACCCTCATAAAAATCTTTTGATGAAACAAGGTCAAAAATTGCCTTTGCATGAGTAGTATCGCGGCATACTACTAATACAAAAGGTTTGACTAATTTTTTTCCTGTAGTTTGGGAATAAAGATTTAATTCCTGCTTGGTGTCTTCGTGGATGCTGACAGCATCTTCCAATTTTATTTTTCTATTTCATCATCACTTCTACCTTTCGGGTCAAAATCTTTACGGGTTGCTATGGTTGGGTTTTTTACATACAAACCATCGTCCAGTGCCTGAGCCAAAGAATATTCATACACTACATTGCGAAACTGGTTACCATCTTCGGCAATTGGAGTTGCAGTTAACTCTATTCCAAATATTGGTTTTAGTTCATTGATTGCATTACGGCTTGCATCTGCATGATAGCGATGGGCTTCATCCATTAGTATTACCAAATCGGTTAAACCACTTAAATAACTCCAATACGATTGCCCAATGTATTCACTCAATCGTTTAATGCGTGGTGGTTGTCGCACTCCCGCACGGTTTGTCCCTCTGTTTTCCGAATTGAATTTGGAAACATTGAAAATGTTGATCCTGATTTCTGTTTCGCTGAATAGTGAACTTACCTGATTGTAATTGTCTCCGGTAATGATAACAGGCTTATTGTGTACAAAATCGGCAATGCCATTGAATACATATTTGGGATTGCTGCTATTGCCAAAATCTTCAATGAGTTTGTTGTAAATGGTAAGGTTGGGGGCTAAGACAAAAAAGTTCTTGATGCCTTTTTCTAAATACAAGTAAGCAATGCAAGCACCCATTAAACGTGTTTTACCTACCCCTGTGGCAATGCTGAAACAAATAGATGGAAACTCTCTTTCAAAATCGGAACAAGTGGGAAATAATGCCTGTACTTTTTCCAATTCTGCTTTTAAGTCCACTTCTTTTGAAAGCTCCAATTCTGCCGAAAGTTGAGTAAGTATATCCAACGCCTCTTGCAAGGGTTTGCGAAGTGATAAACGTTGTTTTATATTTTCTGCTACTTTATTCATACTGTCTGAACTATGATTTACATGATTAGAAGATTGCCCTGATTAAAACAAACGTGTTTGTTCGCCTTTGCCTCTTCCATTTTTCTTATTCACTTTTGTTTTTTTCCCTGCCGTTGTTGCTTCCTCTAATTCTATTTTATCATTTTGGTTGTTGTTGTTTTCATCATGCGGAAGGTTTACAATATTGAAACTGTAATCGTCTTTGCCAAACTCACATCTGCCTAAAAGCATTTGAGGAATTTTTTTGATGGTGATATTGGTGTGGCGGTTAGCACAACCTTTTGCAAAGCTTTTGCAGCATACCAATAAACTTTCACCGGGTTGCAACTCTTCGGCTAACTTATCTAACATGGCAACGGTTACAAACTGAGTTGTGGTAAAGATGAAATCTTTCTCACTGCTCAAGCCTTGTTTCCAATAGTTGTTTTCATCGGGTTGGTAACGGAAACCCTCTTGCTTTGCCATAGCTGCTGCCAACATATTGGCATTGTATTGTGGGTTAATAATTTCAGTGCCGTATTTGTCTTTTTGCACCAATGATGGAGCAAGGGTGTAGAATTTGAAACCACCACCGCCTTTCCAATTGAACTCATCAGTAATGCCGCCCTTGTCTTTACCTGAAATGACTTGATGCAAGCGTGGGAGGCAATGAGTATTGGCATGTTCTCCTAATTCAATACCTATCCATCTTCTTTTCATCTTGTGCGAAACTGCTGCTGTCGTGGCACTTCCTAAAAAACTATCCAAAACCCAATCGCCTTGATCTTTTGCTAAATGTAATATTCGGCTAATTAATCTTTCTGGTTTAGGTGTTTCAAATACTGATACATCATTAAACATTCTGACTTCCTTTTTTGCATCTTGAGTGTGGCCAACCTCCTCATAAGTCCATAAAGTCATGGGGGTAACCCCATCTTTAACCTCATGCAAAAAACGTTTTAGCGATGGAACATTACTACCATCTTTTCCAAACCAAATACGATTATCAGCAATAAATTCTGCTAACCTTTCCTTAGATAATCTCCAAGAATAACCTTTGGGTGGCATTACCTTTCTACCACTTGGAGTAGTAATTTCATAAATGTTTTTTTCAATTGGCGGACCAACAGAAAGATTATCCGACTTCCAAACACCTCTAGGATCGTCATCATAATTTTTATACATAGCAGTTTGTTTACCACTACGAGGTAATTTATTGAACTCTAATCCACTTCCATTTTTTGCATATACTAAAATTGTTTCATGGCTTCTTGATAATGTCTTTTTTAAATTGATTGGGGCATAAGACCTTTGCCAGATTACTTCATCAACAAAATTTTGTCTACCAAATACTTCATCACACATTACTTTTAAATAGTGACTTTCTTCAGCATCAATATTTATCCAAATAGTACCATCAGGACGAAGAAGTGTCTTTAGAATTTCCAATCTTGGCTTCATCAAATTCAACCATTGGGAGTGTTCAATGCCATCATCATAATGTTCAAAAGCATTTCCGGTATTGTATGGAGGGTCAACAGAGATACACTTTATCTTACCTGTAAATTGTTGTTCCAAAGCTTTTAATGCCAAAAGGTTATCGCCATGTATAAGCATGTTTTCACTTTTGGGGTCGCCAAAACTTTTTGATGCATCTTCAATTAATATACGTGGTTCCAGCTTGGGTTCGTTGCCCTTGCCTATCCAAGTGAGTTCAAGTTTTTGTAGTTGCTTAGCCATTAAATTAAATTGTCTGAACCATGATTTATGTGATTAAAGGATTGCCATGATTTTTTCTTAGACAACCTTCCATCTGATTGTAAATAATATTTCTTCACTCGTGTTTTGTTTTAGTTTTTTTTCTGTTTCATTCAACAACTCTTCTTTTCGATTGTACACATCATTTTCACTTTGGTAAAGATTGAGCTGCATATCACTACGCTTTTTTTCGAGGTCTTTAATAATGCGTTGCTCAGCAACTTTCTGTGCCAGATTCAATAATTTTCGTGCTTCTGTTTTGCGCGATTTTATCTCTTTAGTAATCTCCATTAAATTACTGCGCAATGAATTAATCATATCATCTGCCCAGTTTTCCAACTTATCTACTTCTTCGTCAAAGAAACTGTGGTTACGTGTTTCGTTTTGGGCAATGTTTTCTACTTTCTGCCTGTAAAATATCTGGTTGAAAACACTTTGTGTTTCCGGGCTAATGGTTGCACCATCTGAGAGGTTAGCAACTTGAGCGGGGATAGAAAACAAACGCTGACATTCTTCCGCATCCAAAACATTTCCATTGTCATCTGTTGCAGCAAATAAAATATGGTCTTCAACTTCAAAGGTTGAAATACTGAGTTCCTTAGCCTGCAACCATCCAGATTTACCTTTTAATGATTCAAGAATGGAAATAATTTTACCACAATTGGTGTAGTCAAAAACTAATTCCTGCATACCGAGTTCTGCGGTTTTGCATTTTGTAATTATTATTTGAGCGAGTGGATGCCCTGCACGATAAATATTAGCAAACTCCAGTAACTGCTCTGAAGGAGAAGATACTCTACCCTGTTGTTTTTCGTTCTCCTTTAGTTCACCAATATGCTTCTTACCAATTTTGTATGGGCCGGAATGAATATCAATATCTGGGAAAGGATTGCTGTTGAGAAAAAAGGAATTTTCTGAATGATTGAAAGTGGCATAAGGTTCAAGAAAATATTTTGAGAGATTCCATAACCAGTTTTCATATCTGTTAAGATATTCTCTACTTTGGTCTAAACTGATACGAAGCTTTTCATTCACCTCCTCATCAAAATTTTCCAAGAGTGTTTTGCGGGTAATATCTAACTGTGCTTCCATTCCGCCTTCCATATCAATCTGCAATTGGTCAAATGCGAATTGAATTTCTTCGGGTGTGCGGCAGGTTTGAAAAATTTTAAGTATGCGTTTTTCAAAATCAATACCACTTTCAACACTTCCCAATACTTCATCGCTTGCACCAAACACTCCCTCAAACAACATAAATTTTTCTGAAAGTAGTTGATACACTCTTTGGTCGGCAGCGTTTTCGGTGTTGAGGAAATTGACAACTACCACATCAAATTTTTGTCCGTAGCGATGGCATCGCCCAATGCGCTGTTCAATACGTTGCGGATTCCAGGGCAAATCATAATTGACTACCAAGGAACAAAACTGCAGGTTGATACCTTCTGCTGCTGCCTCCGTAGCAATCATAATAGTTGCTTCCTCTCTGAAATAATCAACTATGGCTGCCCGTTTGTCGGATGTGCGTGAGCCGGTGATGCGGTCGGTGCCTTTGTATTTTTTTTGCCACTCCTGATAGATTACGTTGGATTTAGTGTCGTTGTTACTTCCGTTAAACAAAACAACTTTGCCTTTATAAGCACCCTCTTCCAATATTTTTCTTAAATATTCCTGTGTGCGCGTGGACTCTGTAAAAATGATTGCTTTTTCATTTGCTCCTAACTCTTTAAGTTTTTCAAACCCCTTTTCCAATGCTGTAAAAAGTACATTACCTTTAGAGTTTACGAGAATTGATTTTGCTAATTCTTTAAATTCTGTGAGTGCCTGAATTTCACTTTTAATTTCTTCTACTACTACGGGAGTATAAATTCTTTCCTCAATGGAAATAGTTTCATCCTCCTCATCCTCCCATTCATCCTTTTCTTCTTCAAAATGTTCGTAGTTGGGAATGATTATTTCTTCAAGCGGAAGAACAGGAGTATCCTGTTTTTGGATAACACCACCGAGTTTATCGGCTAAAGCCTGTAAAGTACCTGAGATGGCGAATGTTGATGATGCCAATAGTTTACGGAGGATTAAAGTCATCAACTGCCTTTGGCTTGGAGGCAGAGCATACAAGTTGGTGCGTTGCAAATAATCGGAAACAAGATTGTAAAGTTTTGTTTCATCAGGGTTAGGGGTAAAAGGTTCGGTGATGCAAATTCGGTTTGTATAGTTAACCCATTTGAGCACCTGTCTGCGTAAAGTTCTCTTGCAAAGAGGTTCTAATCTTTTTTTTAGTTCGTCAAAATTACCTTCAGTAGTAAGTCGTGCGTATTGGGTTTTAAAACTTTTTACATCACCAAAAGCATAGTCATCAATGATGCTTACCAAGCCGTATAACTCCAGTAAAGAATTTTGAAGCGGTGTAGCTGTTAAAAGAATTTTAGGTTTGTCAAGCAAGGCAAGTTTAATAGCATTGCCAATTTTATTTGTTGGTTTGTAAACGTTACGTAACCGATGGGCTTCATCAATTACAATTAAATCCCAATTGGTACGCTGCACATAAATGTCTTTGGTTTTTGCAAACTGGTAAGAGCAAATGACAATTTTTTCTTTCTGCTCAAAGGGATTAAAGTTTCCAGTTTTCAGTTCTTCGTTGAAGGATTTTGTTTCAAGAATCAGTGATGGGAGAAAAACTTTTCGGAAATTTCCTGACTCCATTGCTTGCGAAGATTAGCCGGGGTGATGATTAAAATTTTGCGTTTGCGTTCTGCCCATTTCTGAGAGAGTAAAATGCCGGCCTCAATTGTTTTTCCTAAGCCAACTTCATCGGCAAGAATAGCCCCTTTTGACAGTGGGGATTTGAAAGCAAATAAGGCAGCCTCAACCTGATGCGGGTTAAGGTCAACCTGTGCATCGGCAAGAGAAGCAGTGAACTTCTGTAAGCTATTTGATGAATAGCGTTTGGTGAGTTCATAAGCAAAGTATTTTGCATGGTATGGTGTTAACTGCATCCAATCAATATTAATTGCCTCAAAAGTAGCAAATGAAGGGATGAGTGGCTTCATATTCCTTCTTTTTGGAGGGATTATCCCTTTTAGTTTGCATTCCCTTAAATGACACTTTAAAAAAATGGTCATAAAAGGGAAGGGGATTTTGGGGAATAATGACACAGCTAATTAATTTACTCATAGTCATTTTGGGTAAGGAAATTCCATTTTACTTTTAAGAGTTCAAGGAGCGATAACTTGATTTTATTGCATCCGAAATCGGACATCAACTTGTTGAACCTATACATGCGTTTTTTATAGTTTTCGTTGTTTGTTTTTTTGAGGTTGCTCCAATAACGGGGATTGTTGCCGTCTTTAATTAAATCAATCTCAAATGTGCTGAAGTTTTCATTTTTGATTTGAGGGTCAGAAATAAGGAGATGTCTTGCAAAGGCAAGAAGTATATTCCCCAATCTGACAAGGATGGCACTATTCAATAAATCTGTTAAAGTATAAACGGGAATTTTTTTTGAATGCAGGAAATCCATTTTGCGAATTTTAATTTCAAAGCGAAGAAGGTTTTTACCTCCTCCCTGCTGCCGTCCCTTATCATAGAGTTTTAATTCGAACTGTGTAAACTTAAACTGGAGCATGTCACCTTTACCGTTAAAATCTTGTCTGTTTCCGGCTTTCCCTTTAAAGCTGACTATTGAATCAAGAAAAAATGCCACAGAAAAAGGCAACTCAATATTTACAGCAAATTCAAGATTGTGAATTGTTGTATTCTCAGGTTCAATACCAAAGAGTAATTTTAATTCACTATAGACCTGCTTCAATTCAGAAATCACGAAATCATTATTGTTTTTGCCATTATGCGCGTATTGATGCAGGCTTCCATCAAAATGTAAATGTTTGTTGTTTACAATAGAAAATACCAATGATTTGTATTCTGCCACTGCATCATTGCGTTTAATGCTGTTTCTTCTCTTACGATATGTATTAGGCGCTAATTCACCTGTTTTTAAGCTGACCACACCATCAAAGCTCAATCTTTCGTTATTGAACAATTCATCGGTCGTTAGATTATGTATTTTGGTGTATACGTAATCTATCATCGAAAACATCAATTTGTACAAAGTCAAACAAAATGTTGTTCTGCGAAAACATCGGTAGTTGAGAAAACAACATGAGCGAGAATTATTTCACAAAGGCTTTATTGTAGTGCCGAGCGATGAAGTCAGAAATATCTTTTTGCGTATAGTAGAGCTTAGAGCCCACCTGGGAAAAGCCAATCACCCCATCGGTGCGCCACTGCTGAAGTGTTCTGCGACTAACTTTTAAAATATCCAGAACATCGGCATTGTCAAAGATTATTTCTTCCGGCTTTTGTTTATAGCCAGAGGATACTTTTTCATTTAGTGAGTCAAGGCGCTCAACGAGTGTGTTGTACTCCTTTTCAGTGAATTGGAAATATGGCATCGTCTTTTATTTTGATTAACGGTGCAATAATGCGCAGGTGGGAGCGAACCTATGCGGAGTACTGATAATTCCGCTTTATTCCGCCAAGGTAGTTTTATAATTTGCGTCAATGTAAACTTTATAACGCCTTACAAGAGAATCAAAATCTTTGGAGCGGGCTAACTTTGAAGAAATTGGATGGTCAATCTTATCACAGATTAATTTCGTGAAGTGCAAAATGCGTTTTGGAAGAATATTCTTTTCAATGGCAGCTTCAACGACAGCTCGAATATGATATGCACCTTTACGGCCGAGTTTAGTTTTTCCGTTTGTTGTGATACCAACGTCTTCCAGCATTTTTAAAATAAAATCTGACTTTTCTTTGGGGATGGAATTGTCAAATATTTCGGGCTCTAATTCATTCTTTTGTTTTGGAATGATTTTGATTTTCTCTGCTTCCTTTATGCGGTCATTCAGAAAATGTTTAAACTGATATGCCGTGTAAAAGTCATAGGGATAGAGAAGCTTTTCCTTATCAATAACATTTTTAGGGAGTTTTTTCTCTCCTTTTTTTGTTTTGAGGGCAGGAAATTTAATATAGGGAATAGGCATTCCATTTTTTTCATTTTCGGCTATTGCCTCAATTATATTGTCATCTGTAAACTGTGATTCATATTGTTCTTTTGCCATCATGAAATGTAAACCAAAATCATCAAGGAGTACATTAAGTTTACCCAAATGAAAATTGTTGGTGAGTTTTCCACTGTATTGACAATTTCAATTTGTGTAATACTACCTTCCGTAATTCTATCAAAAAAATTCTTTACATTAATTCCGTTTGTGGCTGTAAAGTCTTCAAAAGAGTTTTGTGTTTTATAGCCTACCGTTGCCCCAATAATACCTTCCTGTAAATTTTCAAGCTCTTTTCGGCTTCTTTAACAAAAAGATTGTAGTGAGCTGTAAATTCTTTAAGTACAAACTTGGCATAACGTTCTTCGTCCTCATAAACTTTTTCTACAACATTAGGATACCAATAACAGGCCGCAAATTTCTTAATGAACTGTTGTTCGCGGTATTCCGGATGAAAGCGTTTGAATTGAGCAATAGACAAAGTAAGGTACCGGTTAATCTCCTGATTATTCCAAGGCTCAAGTTTTGCATAAAGCGAGTATATAAATTCAGAATAAAGAGAATGAGGGATAAATTTCTTGAAGTACTCTTTATCAAATTGAAATGTTTCCCATCTTTCAGAAAGTACATGTTTATAGTTTACTCCTTCGATAATAAGGCGATTTTCAAGCTCTTCTGCAAGCAGTAATTCTTCTTCTTCCTGCGGTAAATAATTTCCCAGACTGTTGTAATCTTTAACTATTTTCTCATGTGCTGAAGCAGTTGGGGTGTGCTGGTAATTAATTAGCCTTTGTTTAAGAAATACCAAATATTTTTGACCTGCATCAAAATCAGCCTTTAAAAATTTGTCTTTAAGGTCAGTACCATTATTAATCCAGCTAATACTCGTTTTTTTGGTTTTTTCAATTTCACTTTCAATAAATTCTTTTTGTAGGTCAATGTCCTTAATGTTATCTAATTGTTCTATGAACCAATTGTAAATTCTTGGAAACTGGTCTGGTGCAGGGTCATATTTAGATTTTAAAATAAGGGCTTTTTTATTTAGGAATTCACCAATGAACCTTAATAATATGAATTTGTATTTTTTACTTTCTGTATTATCAGTTAGAATAGAATCTCTAAGGGCAATTATTTCTTTCCTTGTTTCCTCTTCAAATTTTTTTTCATTAAAATTTGAGTCCTGCTTTTTGTGTGCCTTTACTGTCCGCACATACGAATTCTTAAAATCGTCAACTGTTTTCAGTTGTTTACCTTCTTTCTCTATGTAGTTCCAGTCTCTATTCATTAAACTTATCTTATTTGCTTTTAGAAACACTAAAGTACTTATAAATAAGGTAAGTCCCCACTCAAACTGAGCAGGGACTTTTGAATAATTATTAACTGAAAGCCTTCATTGCCTTGTCTAACTCAGTATCTATAACTTTTGCATAAACCTGTGTTGTGACTAAACTGGCATGACCAAGTAACTTTGAAACATAAGGCAATGGAATACCCTTTATGAGCGCACGAGTGGCAAAAGTGTGACGGGCAGTGTGCATTGAAACTCGTTTTTCTATTCTAACCATCTGCGCTATTTCTTTCATATCATCATTTGCATAAGCTGTAGCGGAAGAAATACTGTTAAATAAAAAACGTGGCTCTGAATAGTCCAGATCATTTTTGAAAACAGGAAAAATAAAATGCTCCTGCTCTGTGTCATTTTTATAGTACTTCATAATGATGGCTTTTGCTTTAGGTGAAAGCAAAACAGAAACCACACTTCCGGTCTTTTTGGTTTTCATTACTATTCTTTCTCCATCGTAGTTTTTCCATTTCATCAATAGCAAATCTGAAATGCGAAAGCCTCCGCAGGTTGCTGAAAACACATACATATCACGGTGTAAGTCTTGCATAGAGTTTTCCTGCAATGGAGCAAGCTCAATCAACATTAACTCATCCTCGTTCAGATAATCTTTGTTGACTTTTTCTGTTGTCAGCTTAAAGCGCTTGAATGGGTTTAAATCATCAGTAATCAATTCTTCATTGATGGCCAAATTTATTATGACACGCAATGTGCGGAAATTTGAACTAACAGTGTTGGTTTTGTTTTTCTTCACCTGTCTCATAAATCGTTCGTAATCTTTTAACCAGGAAACGGTGATTTGATTAAAGAGTAAATCTCTGTTGCCTACAAACTCTCTGATTTTTCCAATGATGGCTTTTGATTTCCGCAGGGTGCCAACTTTGTTGCCTGTCTCCAAATCTGCCAAATATTTATCGGCATACTTGTAAAAACTTTCAGGGGCCTTGCCCATAATTTGTTCCTTTATTTCATGAGGCAAAACACTTTTGTTTTCTGTCTCCATTTCAAGTGCCACTCCCTGAGCTTCTGAAACTTTTGTGGCTATGAAATTATTTAACCTCCCGGCATTGGGGTGGGATTTTAACCCTTTTATTTTCATCATCCAATAACTCATTGGTTAGGTAAATGCCCAACGCTATATACTTTGGCTTTCTGTTTTTGATGATTCTTAAATAGAGAGGATGCTCTCCGTTGCTGTTTTGTTTGTCTTGTCTGTGGATAATTTTTACTGAAACCATAATTATTAATTTTAAATGTTTGAATTAACTGGGTAAAACATTGGGTAAAACATTTACTGCTTTACCCTGCCCCTAAATACTTTCAGGTGCAAAGGTAAATCACGTAATTCATTGATATTCAAGCGTTAGAGCGCAAAGGAGTGCAGCAGAACGAAAAAAGTTTAGAACTGTTGCTCCCACGAAGTCCGCAAATGCGGACTTTTTTATTTATGTTCACTGTTTACGTTATCTATTCGCAATCACACAATGTCTTCTACAAAGGAATGACTGAAGATCTGGAACGAAGATTATTCCAACACAACAATGGACTACTTGGAAATTACACCAAAAATAAAGCTCCTTGGAGGTTGGTTTATTCTGAAACTTTTCTTTCTAAATCGGATGCGCTGAAAAGAGAAAAATATTTTAAAACCGGTGCCGGTAGAGACTTTCTCAAATCCAAGATCATTCTCACAAAGTCCGCAAATGCGGACTTTTTTATTTATGTTCACTGTTTACGTTATCTATTCACAATCTCACAATGTCTTCTACAAAGGAATGACTTCGAACAACAACAATAAAAGGCTTATTTCTTACTTACCGACAGGCTGAATGAAAAAACGGTGCCTTTATCTTTTTCACTACTAACTTTAATAGTTTGATGATGTGCCTCAATAATATGTTTCACAATAGCTAAACCAAGCCCAGTCCCTCCTACTTCTCGTGACCTGCTTTTGTCAACTCTGTAAAATCGCTCGAATAATCGTGGAAGATTATTGGAAGAAATACCAATACCATCATCTGCAACTTCTATCATCACCGAATCACTGTGTGTAAATACAACAACTTTTGTAGTACCCATTTCTCTACCATATTTAATCGAGTTTTCTATCAGATTCACAAGCACCTGACGAATTTTGTCTTTATCGGCATAGACATAAACACGTTCTGTTTCCGACTCAACAATCAACCTGATTTTACGTTCGTTTGCTTTAATTTCTAATGACTCATTAACCTCCTTAATCAGTTCAACAATATCAAAAGTTATAATTTCAAGAGGGACAACACCTGTCTCCAATTCTGATATTGACTCGAGATCCTCAACCATGGCAATTAGTCTGTCGAGGCTCTTGGATGCTTTTTTCAGATAAAGCATATTTACATCTGAATCTTCAATGCCTCCATCAATCAAAGTATGAACATACCCCTGAGCACTGAAGAGTGGAGTCTTAAGTTCATGTGATACATTACCAAGAAATTCACGTCTGTAGTTTTCTGCTTTCTTTAATTCATCAATTTCTGTTTGCTTCTCACTCTCCCAATTCTTGATCTCATTAAGCACATCATCATAAACCTTGTCAATATTCTTAGCATGATGCACTGAGGTATATGGCACGTTTTTCTTATCGAGAATGCTTCTGTAAATGTTTATTAGTTTGCTCCTGAATGATGCTAAAACAAAATAGTTTATGAGGAGAAAAACGAAGAAAGCAACGGCAATACTACCAACAATTATAAAAAGTAAATTATCAGTACTAATTCCATATAAATATTCACTAAATAAAAAAACAGAACCACAGGCAACTCCTGTTGTTAATGCAACTAACCCCGGTCTTTGAAATGACATTTCACAAAATTAGCCAACTTCAACAAATCACTCAGAACAATATTGGTAAAAATTTAAAAGATATTTTTGCCTTTTTAAATATCATTCTTGTAAACAATCAATGGATAAATGCGTTTTTAAACTGTTCTAATATTTATGCAGTACTTTTCACTGATACTAATAATTTCATTTCTGTTTTCCTGGTTTCAAAGTACGGCACAGCATTCTGTCTTGTTTGGAGAAAGAAACCTGAATGACACAATTCTATCAGTCTATTTTGACAGAAACGGAAAGCCATACCCGGACTATTTTATTGCTGACTCTGCACTGAATATTAATACCGGATCATTAGACACTTTTTACTTAAATAATCCGAAAGAATTTGCCGCAATATGTTCTTTATATAAATGTCGTTTTAGTCAGTATAGTATTTCAAATTTAAGCATTTTAAATGATTCAATTTTTCAAACCAATGCTGATAAAATAAATAATCAAACAAATGAAGGTCAGGTCCCGACCTTCATGATTCATGGTTTCAGAAAATCTTATGTTAACAAACCTGGCGTTTTTACTTCTGTGATAGACTATGCTTTATTAATGGAGTCGTTAAATCGTCTAAGCACTGAAAAGTATTCCTATATAAGGGTGTTTTGGGATGGTAGTTATCTGGATATATCGGAAGGCGTAAAGCAGATGAAACAAATTTTTACAGTCTTTGAGAAAGCGCAATTTAATGCTATTTCTGTTGGCTATGGATTAAGGCAAATACTTTCACGAACCACTTCACCGGAAGTCAACATTATATCACACAGTCTTGGTGCTGTAGTAGTGACCAATGCTATGTTTGATACAACAGTAAACAACTATCCTACTCCCAATAACAGCAATATTAATATATGTCTAATTGCACCTGCAATAAGCGGAATAGAAGCATTTAAAAGTTACTATTCAAGAAAAAGCACATACCCATTTAAAAAGAGTGACAACTATAGTCTATTTGTATTATACAATAAAAAATATTTTGTGTTGCGCAAGAAAGACTATTTCTTAGAGTTGTTTGGTCCGGGGCCAAGAAAGCATGGTAACACCACTTTGGGATGTAATTCAAACAATGAAGCAATTAAACTAAAAGATTATTTTATTCAAAATTTCCCTAATTCAAAAATTACTCTCATAAATATCACAGACTTAAATAATAAATGTCACCATTTACGTTGCTATTGCGAAGGCGATAACTTAAAAACAGTTATACAATTGATGAACCATACAAATATTAATTCAAACGGAAATAAAATATTAAACAAATAAATATTATGTCACTAAATATTAATCACCCTGCACCACTTTTTGAAAGTTTCAATTCAGAAAAGCAACCGTTTTCACTTGAGCAATTAAAAGGCAAGAATGTTTTACTCCTATTTTTTCCTGCAGCATTTACCAGTACTTGTACAAAAGAATTGTGTAGTGTCAGAGACAATCTGTCTTATTATAATAACTTAAACTGCACAGTAATTGGCATCTCAACCGATACTATTTATTCGTTAGCAAAATATAAAGAAGAGCAGAAGTTGAATTTTCAGTTAGTCTCCGATTTCAACAAAGAAATAGGTAAAATTTATCATGCACAATATGAGTTGTTTGGATTAGGGATGAAAGGTATTACAAAACGTGCTGCATTTCTCATTGATAAAACCGGGATTCTACGTTACATAGAAGTATTAGAAAATGCAAGTGAAATTCCTGACTTTAATAAAATCAAATCAGTTCTTGATAGTTTGTAATTGCGCTATTGTCATTGCCACAATGCGGTGGTAGTAGTTATTAAAATGAATATCATTTTTGTAATATGGTGAAGTGTTAGTTTGCAAATAGAATCTCTGTAAGGGCTCTTGTAAATCTATAAAATCACATCTTCCGGTACACCATGCTTTTATCTGACTTGAAAAACTAGCAGAATTAAAATCATTTCTCAGAACATCTGTCTTTGAAGGTATGCACGACACTATAACTCTAACATTATTTTTCTTACAAAGTGTAACAAATTTTTCTAAATAAGTTAGTGTTGGCTCTGCAAGAATTGCATTATTCTCACTCAAAGCAGACTCATTCATGTACTTTTTATTTTCCAGTTTCACAGTCATCTGCATATAAAATTTACGTATCAAACGAAGCAGGTTTGAGTTCCTAATAACTTCATATTTCCATTGTGGCATACCACCATCAACAGCCGTTACTTCTCCTCCAGCTAACTTGGCTTCATTAAGATACTGTTTATCTTCTGCAGCATCATTGGCATATAAAAACAAAAGGACAACATCAGGTTTATCATTCTTCAACAATTGTTTTAATTTTAAATAATGCAGAACTGGACTGTATGCACCAACAGCAAAATTTTTAAAGCATACATCCGGAAAATCTTTTTCTAAAATACCTATAACAGATGAATCATAATTTACTTGCAATGCTTCAATATAAGAGTCGCCAAATAACCAAACTCTTTTATTACACTGCACATTCAGAATTTTAACAGGGTTAACAACACAACCTATCTTATCATACCTGACAGGAATATTACCGTACTCATGCTCTGCAGCGTTTGAATGAATAAACGAATAATCAGGTCTGTGAATATGATGCAGAACAGAATCGGGTTCGAAGGCTGCATTGTCATAACCGAGATTTGCAATTCGTAATCCAACCTCCGCAAGGGATAAAAACAATATTAAAAAAGCGAAGTTGGTTCCTATAATTTTAAGCTTCTTCCCTATTGATGACATTGAAGCCTATTGTTTCAAAATTCGCGACTGAAAAACATTCTTTTCAGTAGTGATACGCAACAAATAAACTCCTTTTGCCATGGCTGTGGTAGCAAGGTTTATGCTGTTGATAGAATATGGAACAAATTTGCCACGTTTCATCATTACTTGCTTTCCACTGAGATCAAATATTTCTGAAGTATATTGACTGTTACTATCTGCATAAAAATTTATGTTCAGTTGGTTCTTAAATGGATTAGGAAATATTTTTCGATAAAATCGCTTTTACCATAATATGGATTAAAAACTGCAAGTAAAGAGTTACGTGCAGAATCAAAATTAGGAATGCCATAACCCAGCAATGAGTCAGGATTGTTATACTGTGATGCACTCTGCACTATGGCATTAATAATTTGCATGTTGTTTGCAGATGGAATTGCTTGCCACAATGAAGCCACTAATCCTGCAATTACCGGGCATGAAAAAGAAGTTCCATTACCGGAGAAAACAGTATTTGAATAAGGGTCCGAAACAAATGTGCCTTGTCCTTGTGCAACTACAGATGGTTTTATTCTTCCATCAAAAGATGGACCTGTGCCACTGAATGAAGCATATACTCCTGCTGCATCAACAGCGCCAATTGCTAAAATAATATCGGGGTCTGCAGGTGCTGTTATGTAATGCCATTGACCATTACCTTCATTACCGGCAGCGCTAACAACAACAATTCCTTTTCGTGAAGCAATGTTGGCTGCAATGGATATGGGTGCTGTTCTGCCATCCAAATCATTGTAAGTATGATTCATTGTAGAATCCTCAAACACACTATATCCTAATGAACTTGAGATAATATCTGTTCCTGCACTGTCTGCTGTTTCTGCTGCTGTTGCCCAGTTATATTCTTCTATCAGCTTTTCTGTTGCTGCATCCTCTCAACGATACAATAGAAATGAAGCTTCAGGTGCAGTACCAACAATATTTCCGGGATCATGAGCGCCAATTATTGCAAAACACATGGAACCATGTGTGTGGTCGTCATAAACATTACTGTTATGATCAACAAAATCATAAGTGGACAAAATTCTGTTATGCACGCAGACTGTCGAATGCAGTCATACTGTCAGCTCTAAGAAATCCGGCATCAAGCATAGCAATAATTTTTCCATCACCTCTGAATCCTAAATCATGTAAGTTGTCGCCATGCAGCATTTGAATTTGATTGAGTGCATTTCCATAATTATAAAATGATGCAGTCGAAGCTACTTTCTGTGTCTGAGATTGACGCTCCATTAAACTTTCTATCTCAAAACTGAACTTGCTGTTTGTTCTGTTAGTTGTGCGTGAAGCCAATTTTGTCTGTTTCACAAAAGGCAATGCATTTATTGCTGCTATTGCATTTGGATTTACGGATACATCTACTGTCACTTCATTTAGCCAGCGTGATGTATTTAAAATTACTGCTCCGGTATTTTGAATTGCTGTAAGATAAGTTGCATTAACCGGTAAATCGAGTGAATCTATAGCAATACCAAATTGCAATCTTCTGTTAATTGCTCTTTGAGATAAAAAGGCAGATGGATTAGAGAAACTAAAAGAAGAGTTATTTTTATCTGTCAGCATTACTGCTTAACGATTCTGACTATACAACTCATGTGATGTCAGAAAAATCAGAATCAACAAGTAAATTTTTTTCATGCTTATTTTTTATTGTGATAAAGTAATGTCTCTGTGTAATGATAAATTTTACCAAGCGGACTTCCTTGCAAAGAATCATACTGGTCTTTGTAAATCATTCCTACTCCGGTGGCATAAATTTCAAAATGCTTTCTTTTTTCAAAGCCATAATCATAATCTATTTGTTGCACATTTAAAGTACTGTCAAATGAATAATTTCCTGATTGCAATGGTTCATTCAGAGAAATAATTTTATAATCATCAAAGTCATCAGCAAAAATATTTTTTGCATTACCATTCCATGTTTTATTGAGTTTTACAGGGAAAATGAGTTTTATATAAGTAATGTTGTCTTCTTGTTTCTCTATACTGGTAGTAGTCTTATTGGTTGTCCACACCTTATAAATACTCCATGCATCTGTATCGGTATTACGAACATAACGTTCTAAACGGTATGTTGGTCGACCTTCGTTATCATTAAAAACAGATTCTACTCTTTCTAATAACTGATAGGTACTATCATAGGTGTTAAGGTCTTTATTAAACAAACTAACCTGATAGATCATAGTATCGCCAATTGCTATTGGATAATAACGATAGTCAATGGCACTAACTGTTTCCTTGTCTTTAGTACACCCCATCAATAATACTAAAGCCAGGATGATCAGTGAGAAAATGTTTTTAGACTTTGCCATACTCTTTATCAATAAATCCTCCTCCTACTACATCGTTGCCTTCGTAGAAAACAGCACTCTGTCCGGGAGCAACAGCAGTAACCGGTGCATGAAATTCAACAGCAGCATTGACTGCAGATGTTTGCGTTATGACACTCATAGTGCCCGGGTCTTTATACCGTATTTTTGTAAGTACTTCTGTGGGATTACTGAGCGATTCATACTTTACAAGATTTAATCCACGTACCTTCATAGTAGTTTTCTGTAAATCTTCCAGCTCACCCAATACCACAGTATTTGTGTTTGGTTTTATTTCCGTAACATACATTGGCTTACCAAATGCAACTTCAAGACCTTTACGCTGACCAATTGTATAGAAAGGATATCCTTTATGCTTTCCTATTACTTCATTTTTTGTATTCACAAATACGCCACCATCAAGTTTTTCTTCAATACCTTCAACTCTTGATTTTAAAAATGCTCTGTAGTCATTATCCGGAACAAAACAAATCTCATAGCTCTCACTTTTATTGGCTAATTCTTTAAATCCCATGTCGAATGCCATATTGCGAATTTCTGATTTTTTATAATTCCCTAATGGAAATCGTGTTCGCGCCAAATTTTTCTGACTTAAACCCCACAACACATAGCTTTGATCTTTATTTAAATCTTTTCCTCTGCTGACAATGTAACGACCTCCTTCATTGCGTACAGATGCATAATGTCCGGTAGCGATATACTCACAATCTAACATATCGGCACGTTTAATTAATGCTTCCCATTTGATATGTGTATTACAAAGCACACAGGGATTGGGTGTTCGTCCGGCAAGGTATTCATCAACAAAATTATCAATCACAAAATCGCCAAACTCACCTCTGATATCGAGTATATAATGCGGAAATCCTTTTTCTACAGCAATACTTCTGGCATCGTTTATTGAGTCGAGGCTGCAACATCCTGTCTCTTTACCGGACGTTCCCGATGTTGCATAATCCCATGTTTTCATTGTGATGCCTATAACTTCATAACCTTCATCATGCAGCATCATAGCTGTAACAGAGCTATCAATACCACCACTCATGGCAACTAAAATTCTACCTTTCTTACTCACCTTGCAAAGTTACTTTAATTATTACTGAAGTGTATCTGTCTTAACTTCAAATCCATTTTTATATTGACTCTCAATCCACGGCTTGCCTTTTTCATTAAAAAACAGTCCACTTACCTGCCCTGTCTCCCGCATTATATTGCCCTGTTGTATAAAATCCACCATCTGCATTATAGATGGTATAACCACCTGTAAGTTTATCGTTTTTATAGGTTGCCTTTAGCATTAATTTTCCATCTTTAAAATTTTAAGTATGGTACTTCCAATTTACCACTCATATAATTTTTCTCCTCTACTTTTCCACCTTCAGGATAATAGGTAAGCCATTTCCCTTGTTTTACACCTTTGCGATAGGTTTCCTGTGATGTAATTTTACCCTCTTCGTTATAATAATGCCAAGTGCTGTCCTTCTGTTCATTCAGATAATAACCATCAGACATTTTTTTCCTTCTTCGAAAAAGCTTTCTGCAAAAGCAAGCTGACCGGGTTTTTTCCAAATGAGTGTTGACTTTAATTTACCTGATTCGTAATAAAATTTTGTTGTACCAGTTTGTTTGTTGTCTTTAAATGATGTTATCGAAAACAAGCTGTCTGTTCTGTAAAACTCTTTCCATATACCTTGTTTAAGTCCTTTAGCGTCTTTACGATTTATAGTATCGCCTTTGAAAACAACAAAAGTTTGTGCATGTATAGTGCCGGTAAAAAATAAAATAGAAACAACAACAGCAGCTGTAATTTTCATTGGAAGAAAACGCTTATTAAGAGATAACATCAACAAGTCTGTTTTATTTTAGATAAAATTACCATTTAAACATTTTCCACATTCAATGCTTCTACAGCAGTAATTTCAGGCACCATCCGTAAAATAGTTTCTTCAACTCCTGCTTTAAATGTCATTGCACTCATTGTACACGAACTGCATGCTCCTTCAAACCTCAACTTAACAACATTTTGTGGTGTAATATCAAGAACGGTAACATCACCATTATCGGATTTCAAATAGGGCCGAATGGTATCCAATGCCTGCTCGACCTTATGTTTTAAATTATTTTTTAATGACTCACTCATTCTTACACTTTTTAAAATCCTGCAGCAGGAACACGCTGTGCCGGCTCAATAACAGCATTACGAATTGCTACCTGTTGTGCAACAGATTTTGATAATTCGTTAAATGCTTCTGAAACTATTGAATTTCCTGTTGCAATTGGATTTCCTATATCGCCACCTTCGCGAACAGACTGAACTAATGGAACCTGACCGAGTAATTTTACATTCATTTCTGCAGCTAATTTTTGTCCACCATCCTTTCCAAAAAGATAATATTTATTGTCAGGAAGCTCTTCAGGAGTGAACCACGACATATTTTCTATTAATCCAAAAACAGGAATATTTACTGATGGAAGCTGAAACATTGCTATTGCTTTTCTGGCATCGGCTAATGCTACATCTTGTGGCGTTGTTACCACTACTGCACCTGTCAGAGGTACTGCGGAGATTAATGTAAGATGAATATCGCTTGTTCCCGGAGGAAGGTCAACAATGATATAATCTAGTTCGCCGAATTTAACGTCACTAAAAAGTTGTTTCAATGCTTTTGATGCCATAGGTCCTCGCCAAACAATTGCCTGCGATGGATCTGCAAGGTAACCAATTGAAATAAGTTTTACACCATGCTTTTCTACCGGTATCATTAATTGTCTTCCGTTTACTTCTTCAATAAAAGGATGCTCATGCTCCGAGCCGAACATAATTGGCACACTAGGCCCAAATATATCGGCATCAACAAGGGCAACTTTAGCACCAGTTTTAGCTAGTGAAACTGCTAAATTAGCAGCAACAGTAGATTTACCTACACCACCTTTGCCGGAGGCAACAGCAATAATATTTTTAACGCCTTTCATCATTTCATTATTCATGCTGCGCTGTGTAGTAACATTGGCAGTCATATTTACTGTTACAACAGCATCTTTATCTACAAAATGAACTATGGCATTTTTACAGGCGCGCTCAATTTCAGCTTTCAGAGGACAAGCTGGAGTTGTAAGGATTACGGTAAAACTAACATTCTGCCCTTCAATTTCAATATCTTTAATCATGTTCAGTGTCACCAAATCTTTTTTAAGATCAGGTTCCTGTACATAACTTAAAGCTTCTAATACTTTTTCTTTTGTAATCTGCATGGTGCAAAGATAATGGTTGTAAATGAGTGTTTATAGCATCAATTCAACAGATGGATCCCAAAAGTGTTTTTTAAAATCAATTATTTTATCGTCTGATACTTTTATGCCTTCTTTTTCGAGCAAATGTTGCATGGCATCATTAGCACCAAAAAAGTGTTTTCCTGTGAGCATGCCATTTCGATTTACGACTCTGTGTGCAGGAACCTTTGGTTTTATCCGACTACTATTATTCATCGCCCAACCAACCATACGTGATGACTGTGCGCTGCCAAGATACTTGGCTATGGCACCATAACTAGTCACTTTTCCTTTCGGAATTAAACGAACTACCTGATATACTTTTCAAAAAAGAAATCTCATCGGCATTAAAGGAATCTGATGTTTTCATACAGGTATAAAAATACAAAAACCACCGACTGAAAGCCGGTGGTTTTTGTATAAAAGATTAATTATTGTTTTACAAACTTATTTACTACAACACCATCGGCATTGCTTATTTTAAGTGTGTAAACACCCTTCTTCAAAGATTGAATATCTAATGTGATGCGGAAAGGCTCATTATAGTTTTGCTTAATAACTTCCTGACCTAATTGATTATAAACAGTAAGTGTTGAGTTGCCATATAGTTTAGCAGAAACCAATAATTCTGTTGTAGCAGGATTTGGCATAAGTGTCACATTGCTGCTTAAATCAGTTTCTTTTATACCTGTTACTACTACCATAGAAGCATCGTCAACTCTGATTGAATTGTCTACACCAGAACCAAAACCATTTATACCGATGTTATAAACACCTGAGTTTGCTGGGGTGAATGTGTGAGAAGCCAAATGATAAGTTGAATCAGTAAACAATGGATCAACAGCAATATTATTGGTCATGGCAGCACCTGTGGCTGCATTTCCATAACGCAGTTCTAATTGATATGAAGTTGCAGTTTCTGTAAAACTCTTATACCAATATTCAATTTTATAATTTGTTCCTGCAGTTAAATCAAGACATGGTGAGAATAACCAGTTTTCAGGAGTGCCTGCCATTGCCTGAGCAACACCAAGACGAGCACATACTAAACCATTATGGGTATAGGTAGTAGCAAAGTCCCATATATTACCATCACCATCGGTGTCTTCAATTGTCCATCCCGGAGGCGGTGTTGTTCCTGAAGCAGCTTCAAAACCTTCTGTTACTGCAGTAGAACCTAGTACTATTGGAGGTATATTTGTTACAGTTGCAGTAGTTGTATCATTTGCCGCATTACCATCTCCTGAAAGACTGCTATAAGCTTTTATTGTATGTGGTCCAACTGCAGAAAAATCAGCTGTACCTGTGAAAAGAAATGATGATGAACCTCCTGCCGGAATTGTTCCAGTAAAAGTTTCAGTTACAGGCGTACCATTATCAACAACAAATGATACTGGGAATCCGGAAATTGCGCTTCCACCCCAATTGAATATTGAAACATCGACTGGTGTTGTTGCACTTAAACCACAGCCTGAATTCATGCTGCTTATTGCAAACACACTTGCATCAGTTGTTTGTGGTGTATAAATATCTAATTGGTCAACTCCAATAAAATTACTGTTTGAACCATTAGGACCACCATCTATAACAGCATAACGAATTGCAAAACGTGCAGTAGCGCCTGCAGTAGTAACGGCATAATTAATATAGTCCCACGTTCCTGCAACACTTGCTTGAAATCTTCCTAATTCAACCCAAGTTAAACCTTCAGGAGTAGAATCACCGGCTGCAGAGTACATTACACGAATTGAATCAACCCATGTAGAACTTGTAACACTTCTTGCATAAAATGAAATCTTATCGCCTGATGCAACATTTAATGCAGGCGTAACCAACCAGCTATCAATATTATTTGTTGCAGTTACAACATTATAATTGGCAGCTACATATTCAGAGATAGCGCCATTATATGCAGGAAAAACTGTTCCATCAGGTTGAAACCATGTTGCAGATATACCTTGCGCACCTGTACCTCTGTAATAAGGAAGGTAACCTCTGGCAATCAAAGAAGAAGTGTCATTCTGTTGACTGAAGTCATCAGAAAAAGCAACATTGATGGCACTGTTTCCATTTCTTGGAATCAATTGTCCTGAATTTGTGAACTCTGTAGCTATTACAGACTGTGATCTTGCCCCAATAGCAGGGTTTTGATTCACAGGAACCCGGTCTTGCGCTATGGAAGCACCGGAAAACAACACTGCGAAAGCAGCTAATAGTGTAAATTTTGTCATTTGTGATTTTTTAAATTTATAATGGTTTAATGGTGTAAAAGTAAAAAAAGAGATTCTAATGGATTAAATTTGCCTATTCTTTTTTCAAAAATTATGAACATTCAAAAAATTGCCTTACTTACTTCCGGTGGCGATTCTCCGGGAATGAATGCCTGTATTCGTTCAATAGTGCGCAGCGCCATTTCTCAAAAGAAAAAAGTAGTCGGCATCATGCGGGGTTATGAAGGAATGATTCATGGTTAGTTTGTAGAATTAAATGCCCGCTCTGTCAGCAATATTTTACAAAGAGGTGGAACTATCCTTAAAACAGCACGCAGCAAGGCTTTCATGACTCCTGAAGGCATGAAAAAGGCTTATGACAATCTTTGCCGTGAAGGAATAGAGGGCATTATAGCTATTGGTGGTGATGGCACATTGAAAGGCGCGGTCGAGTTTAATAAAGTCAATAATATTCCATTTATTGGTATTCCAGGAACAATAGATAACGATCTTTTGGAACAGATTACACAATAGGTTTTGATACCGCATTGAATACTATAATTGATGCTGTGGATAAAATTAAAGACACTGCAGCATCGCATGACAGATTGTTTTTTGTGGAAGTTATGGGTCGTGATTCCGGTTGCTTAGCACTTTATTCAGGAATTGCCAGTGGTGCCGAAGAAATATTAATGCCTGAACAAAAAACGGACATCAGTGCTTTGGTTGAAAAACTAAAAGAAAGTGTACAAAGAAGAAAAACTTCAAGTGTGGTGATTGTTGCTGAAGGTGATGATGGTGGCGGTGCATTTAAAATTGCAGAAGCAGTAAAAAAATCTTTTGACTACGACATTAAAGTTACTGTGCTTGGTCATATTCAACGTGGAGGCAGTCCAACTGCTAAAGACAGAATAATGGCTACACGGTTTGGTGCTGAAGCTGTAAATGCACTTCTCAGTGGTCAAACCAATAAAATGACAGGCTGGAATGGTAAAGAAGTTACTTTGATTGACCTTGAAAAAGTAGTTAAACAACACAATCCTTTCGACAAGCGATTGGTGTCATACAATTATTTCTTATCTTTATAAATCATCTTCTAATATAAACTTTATGCTTTTAGTTGCAGACAGTGGCTCTACAAAAACAAACTGGCTTTTAACAGACAGAGAAAATTTTACTACAGAAATTGAAACTATTGGATTTAATCCGTTTTTTCATAGTACTGATTTCATTTTAAACGAGCTTAAAAAAAATCAAAAATTAGTTAAGTATGCCGATGCAATAAAAGATATTAAATTTTTTGGTTCGGGTTGTTCCAGCGATGACAGAAAAAACATTGTAGCAGCAGCATTTAAAATTATTTTTCCCAATGCAACACTTTTAGTTGACCACGACATGTTGGGTGCAGCCTTAGCTGCATGCTTTGACACAGCAGGGTTAGTTGCAATTTTAGGAACAGGATCGAACATTGCTTTTTGGGATGGTAAACACCTTCACCCTACCAACCATGGATTGGGTTATATTTTAGGTGATGAGGGTAGCGGAAGTTATTTTGGCAGAAAGCTCATGACACATTTTTTGTATGGTATTATGCCAAATGATTTAAAAGAGAAATTTTTTGAGCGCTATCATCTCACAAAAGAAAGTGCTATTAAAAATGTTTACCATCTGGCGGGAGCAAATGTATATATGGCATCATTTGCAAAATTTTTATCTGATGAAGCTTCGCATCCTTACATACAAAATCTGATATACAAGGGTCTTACTGAGTTTGCCGACACCAGTATTCTCGCCTATCCTCAACATCAGAATTATCCGGTACATTTTATTGGCAGCATAGCATTTCATTTTCGTAATATTTTAGAGCAAATTGCATCGGAAAAGAAATTTATTGTAGGCAAAACCATTATACGACCTGTTGATGACTTGTTGGTTTATTTCACACAAGAAGAAAAATAAACAATATTGTATATAATGTGACGTTTTTTTAAAAAACAAACTTCTGATGCTTAAAATGATTACTTTTATTCTAAATTCTGTAAAAATGAAAAAGCAACTCTTTTTAATTACATCAGCAGTGGTACTTACCACATTCTTTTACTCCTGCAAAAAGGAAGACCAGCAAGCATTAGATTCAAAGACAAAACAGTTTAATGATGATTCTAATAATTACAAAGCAGAATCTGATCAGGCTGACAATGACATCAACAACACCATTAACGAAATCCCTGCATTTGGCAGAGGTGCTGGTGTTGTATCAAGCCCGCTTTGTGGTGTAACAATTGATTCATCTCAGCTTTCACAGAAAATTCTGTTCTTTAATTTTGATGGTATCACACCTTGTTTCAGTCCGTCACGCACACGATCAGGTCAAATTAAAGTTCAGTTAACAACAGGTACAAACTGGCATCTGGCTGGGTCTGTTCTTACCATTACTTACAACAATTTTAAAATAACCCGACTCAGCGATAATAAATCCATCACCTTTAATGGTGTTAAAACACTGACAAATGTTAACGGACACAACTGGCTAACTTTTCTGGCCGGTACAAGCAGTTTTAAATACCAAAGCCGTGCTTTTAATATTAATGTGGCTTATGATGATGGCTCAACTGCCACTTGGAATCAGGCAAACATTACTGAATGGTTGTATGTTCCATCAGGAAATCATGGTGCTTATCTTATTTTTACTGCCAATGGCGATTCTACAGTAAATAACTATTCAAACAGCAGCATGTGGGGAACAAACAGATATGGTCAGGCTTTTACAACCAATTATACTACACAAATAATTTCAAACACCTATTGTGGTTTGTGGCGGCCTATTTCAGGTGAGTTGATTCATCATGTAAATGCTACAGATTTTGCACTCACGTTGGGAGTTGATCAAAGTGGAAATGCAAGCACACTCGACTGTGCTTATGGATTTAAAGTATCATGGACAAGTAATGGAAATTCTAATTCAGTAGTCCTTAGCTATTAACACTATTTTGTTTTAAAATGAAAACAGAATCTTATGGTAAGGTTCTGTTTTTATTTTTGTGCCATATTCAAACAGTATGGCCTTACAAGAAGAGATGGAAAAACAAGGGCTATGGTTATTCAGGTACCGTAGCACCCTACCCTTACTACTTTTAGCAGGAGGCTTGTCTTATTATTTATGGAGTAAGATGCATCACATTAGACCATTTCCGGAAAATTCAAGGTCTG
The DNA here is from genome assembly GCA_016699635.1 of Bacteroidota bacterium. Classification (GTDB taxonomy): domain Bacteria; phylum Bacteroidota; class Bacteroidia; order AKYH767-A; family OLB10; genus OLB10. The sequence goes on from CP064983.1 coordinate 484,569, forward strand.
AAGAATGGTTTTTATACGTTTGTATGGCTGTATCGTTTTTAGGCTTATTGATGAGAATTTATATTGTAGGACACACTCCGGCAAACACTTCTGGTCGCAATACAGCTGAAGGTCAGGTTGCTGATACCATTAATCAAACAGGAATGTATTCGATGGTTCGTCATCCATTGTATGTTGGTAATTTTATCATGTGGCTTGGCATAGCATTGTTTACAGCAAGTATTTGGTTTGTCTTATTGTTTATTGCTGTTTATTGGCTGTACTATGAGCGTATAATGTATGCAGAAGAACAATTTATGCGCAAGAAGTTCGGCAATGCCTACACCGATTGGGCAGAGAAAACGCCTGCCTTTATTCCTGAATTTTCAAATTTTAAAAAACCATCACTTCCATTTAGTTGGAAAAAGGTTCTAAAAAAAGAAAAGAATGGATTTGCTGCGGTTTTCATTGTCTTTTTACTCTTTTATGCAGCTGGTCAATTAATAACCAACAATGCTATTCAAAACAATTTTTTAGTTTACGGAACTGTTTTCAGTATCTTATTTTATATAGTTATTAAAATCCTCAGAAAGCAAACTACATTATTGAACGAAACCGGTCGTTAGAAAAATTATTTTTTAGATAGCTTTTTATAAAGCTCCAAATAACAATTAGCTGTTTGTTCAATAGAAATCAGTTTTTCTCCATAAGGATATTCTTTCTTTATTAAATAACTAACAATAGAATTAACATTCTCTTTCAAATCATCAGTAAGAAGAGAATATAATTCATGATTGAAATGTATTCCTTTGCCTGATGAATATACTTTGCAACCATGCGCTATAGCTTCAAGCATTACCATACCCTGACTTTCAAATGCAGATGTATGGGCCATTACTTTTGACCTCCGCATAAATTTAAAAATTTCCACTCGGGGCAATTCGTTTAAAAGCGATATATTACTTTCTAAATCTTTCTCAACAATAAATTGTTTCATCTCTTTAATCAAATGCATATCGTAAAACTTGCCGATTATTACAGCTTTGATGTTTGGTTTGATTTGATGAATTTGATACACTAACTTTAAAAAAAACATTTGATTCTTCAACCCTGTCACTGAGCCAACATTTATTAAATCAATATCTCGATCAACTACTTCCTCAAATACCTGACCTAGTCCAAATGGAATTATTTCATCACTCTGTTGACTTATGGCTGAATAAAATCTTTCATTGGCAAACTGTGTAAGGTTAACAATTGTTGAGTATTTGAAATCAAACAACCTGTAAAATTTATTCTTCATTGCATCCTGACCCATGATAGTTTGCAGATGAGGTAGTTTATACTTTTTTACAAAACTGCTGACCCAAAATTGCAAGTATGTTAACCAGAATGAATGTATTATATCAACACCATGATTATTTATAAGACTTATTAGCAACCTCCATGCTCTTAACAACAATAACATTCTTGAAAAACGCTTTTTATTTGCACCTCCTACAGCATAAACCCTGATACCATTCCAGCAATAACTTTTCTGCTCAAATGGATAATCAAGAGCAAGAATCGTTAAATTAACTTTCTGTTGTTGCAATGATAAAGCCAAATCCTGTAATGGAGGAATACAGGTTGAATCCGATTCGTTTGACGCAAAGCCGGGTAATATCAGATTACATTCACTTTTGTTTGGGCTTAATCAGGTACAATTTCCAATCATCAGAAAAATCTTTCTCATGATCCAATAAACAATTTTCTTGTATGAATTTGAAATTCAACATTGGATTCATTCCCTTCCATTGTTTTTGAAATTTTGATTCATTAAATAAAAGTAAACTCCCATCTTCAAAATTCGCAATTTTGTCATCATTCAAATTCCTATATTCGAAATTCAAGCCCTTTCCTTTCAATGCAATATCCATATCAAAAGAATACAAAATTTTTCCCTGATATGGTTCTAATGCATTTGCAATCTCATTTTCAATAATGCTTCGATAATACATTGGCAAAACTGCTCGAAAGGCTAAAGTAATTTGAACAATACATACCATAAAAACAATTAAAAGGGAAGGTTTAAACCGCTCCAATATTCTGCTAAATGCCGGATACATGATTAATGCTACAAAAGGATATGCAATTACCAGAAACCTATCGTTCTGAAACGGAATGCCAGAAAGGAAAATAAAATAAATCAGAAGAGATAATAATGGTACCAACATTCTATTGTTCAATACATCACCTTTTCGTAAAAAGAATAACAATATAAAAAACAAAGGCATAAACCCTGGATATGCAAGCGCTTTTAATGGGAAAAGCACATTGGGTAAAAAATAATCCTGAATACCATCTGGCGTTGAGAAACTGCTCTTGAAAAAATTTTGAATCTGCCACAAATGTAACCATTGATGCTTAGCCCCTCCTGCTTCTGTTGACCAGAATAAAAAATTTGATCCAAGTAAAACCAGCATCATACCGACACCTCCTATTAAATAAACAAATTGTTTTCTTTTAATTGAATGCCACAAATTGAAAATTAAAACCGGAGTAAGTAATGGAGCTGTAGCATAACGAGTTAAAATTGAAAGTGTGAAAAATAAATAAATCCAAAAAGTAGAAGAAGGACTCTTTATATTATAAAAGAAAAGGCAGGCAACACAAAACATCATAGCCAATGCATCGCTCATAACAAGCACGGATGCACGCAACATAAACGGGCTAAGTAAAAAAATAATAATACTAAAACTTAAAGCATGCCGCTCATTATTATATTGCAGTACAACAATCTTCCAAACCAAAATTGTTGATACAACAACTGCAATCAGGCTGACCAACTGAAGAGAAACTGCATAGTTTTGAAAAACAAGTTGCAACACCCATCCGGAGAATGCATATACTGGAGGATAAAAATTTAAATGATAATCACCGGTAAATAAATTCTTGCTCTGCAACAAATAACTATAAGCATCCTGCCCATACAAACCACTGAAGGCAAAATATCCGGTGATAAAAAATATGCCTGCGGCAATTAATATTACAATAATGTAAAATTGTTTGCTTACACTGTGCATTTTCTGTTACTTTTCCAAGACAATTACAAAATAATCTCCTGTTTTATTAAACGGAAAAAGCGATTGACAAACCGATCTGCTTTAGCTAGTAAATTAAAAGCAAAAGGATGGTTCTTTAAATGATTGTACATATATTCCGGAGGCATTACATTACACAAACCCTGTAGATATACTACCTTTAACTCCTTTTTCACAACAGGCAAATCCTTTCAGGACTATAATAAAATGTTTTAAATTCAACTCCTTCAACGCTTGCTCTTGCCCCAGCTTTCTTCCATCGTCTGAAAGCAAGTTTAAAATTAAATGATAATACATGCAAATGTTCCCAAAAGCAGATTGGTGGCATTATTACAAGCATAATCTTCCCATTTTCCTTGAGTAATGCAGGCAGTTTTTTATAACATCAGCCAAATTCTCCGTACAATTCAATCCTCCGAAATTAGAAAAAATAAAATCGAATTTTTGCTTTCCTAATTTATCTAACTGATCAAAAGAAATTTGCATTGACTGTATATCTGTAATTTCATTATCACTAATTTTTTTATTCAATGCCTCTATCATTCCCGTGGCTCCATCAGTAGCTAAAACACGATGATTTTTCGAAAAATAAATTGCATCAATTCCTGTTCCACAATTCAGTTCCAGAATACTACTATTGGGCGCTAAATGTTGCTCTGCAATTTTATATATTTCTTTTCTACAATACTGTGTAATACAATTAATCGCATTATACTCATCAAAATGTGCAGCTTGCTTTGAGAATGCCTTAGTTGATGTATTCATAACTTGTTTTATCACTGGTTCAAGTTAATTTTTGTTTTAAGAAATAAACTTGCAGGTTTATAATATGCAGTCATCAATGCTTTTTGCAAACTTCCTCTACGAAGCATTATCAACTTCTTAAGTTCTTGTTGTCCTTTTCCTGCACGGAAAGATTTATGCACATAACGATGTAATGTTTTATAAAAAGATGGGTTATACTCACCTGAGTACATCAATAACAATTCGTCAGAATCACTCCAGTTAGTCTTTTCTTTCATTGTTTCTTTTACGTTCTCATAAAATTTAGTCCCGGGCAATGGATAACTGACTGAGACTCCAATGTCATAAGGATCTAGTTCTTTCAGCATCTTTAATGTGAGTTGAATATCAGCTTTTGTTTCACCGGGATAACCAAATTGAAGAAAAAGACAGGGCTTGATTTTATACTTCTTAAGAAGTGTGACAGCATGATAAATTTGCTCAACAGTTATCCCTTTATCCATGGCATCAAGAATTTTCTGTGAGCCCGACTCTGCACCTATCCAAACTTCTTCGGCTCCACTTTCTGCTAACTTTTGTATTAATTCTTCACGCTGTAACAAATCCGCACGACATTGAATTTTGTATTTTACATTGATTCCAGATTCTTTGATACGACTACAAAAAGAATCTAACCATCCGGGTCTCAGTCCAAAAATATCATCACAAAACCATACATGATCAAACTTAAAAAACCGGTTCATGTATTTTAATTCATTTAATACATTTTCAGTTGAACGAACATTATACCTGTTGCCGTAAATAGGTTTTGCACACCAATTGCATTTATATGGACATCCTCTGGTAGTTGAAAGGTTAATTGAAAAATAGCCATGCTTTTCCCATGCCTTTTTATAGGGCTTAATATTCAACAAATCCCAAGCTGGAAATGGTAATTGATCTAACTGCGTATTAACATTTCTTCTTACAGTATTATAGAAGATATTATTATTTGTAAACGCAATTCCCTTTATATCTTCATTTACCTCCAGTCTGTTATTAAATAACTCAATTAATGTCTCTTCAGCCTCTCCTAACAAAACTACATCTGCTCCTGCATCCAAATACTTTTTATATTCATCAGTTGAATCACTGCTTGATATAATAGTCTTAATGCCCTTCGACTTTGCAAAGTGCAACATCCTGAAAGCAGCTTCACGCATATTGGTAAGGCACATCTTTGTAAGATAGTTAAATCCATCATCATAAATCAGTAAAACATCAGGTTTAAGAACATTGATTTGTTCTTTAACTTTTTCTACAGTTTCATCAAAACTTACATCATAAAAATGCACTTCAAGGCTATGATTACGCAAAACACTTGCTGCTAGCAAGGTAGCCAAAGGTGGATACGGTTTCGATAATTCGAGTTGCTTCTTGTCGAAATGTAAGAAATAACTATGAGTGATTAACACTTTCATATTTCTGCAAGCGTAACTGAATGAATTTTACTAATCTCCTCTTGAAATTCTTTTAATACCTTAGTCTGAAAATCGCTTGGGTGATGTTTTGAAATACCTTGTGTGCTTCGCATAGTCAGATCAAACTTTTCTTTTTTGAAAGTTGAAAATTTTTTACGCCAAAATAAAATAGTTAAGCGATGACAAACTCGTTCAATCGGATTAAAAACAGATAACTGAAGAAAAATTCTAATAAACTTCTTACTCTTGAATTTCCCTTCACCATATAACTCTTATTCCAGTCAGGCTTTCGCTGATAGAATTTATTTACCCACTCATTTTGAAAAACAAAATCAGCAAGTACACCATCTTTTTCAAATACCGGAAGCAAATGAATAAATTCTGTGGCAGTAAAAATATTTTCATCTCTAATCTGAAGGTTTTTTGAATCAACAAAATAATTCACACAGAAATACTTTTTAGAATTAAACAAGAACAGCTTCTTAAACAACACCATTGATGTCCTGCAAATCCAAAGCCTGCCCGGTTTGGTTATGATAAAATAATCAATATCACCATCAGGGTTCATTACTCCTTTTGACAGTGAACCCGAAACAGCAATTCCTCGTACAAAAGGAAAAGTTGATAACAACCTTGCATACTTTTTAAGTTTAGCAAAATACTTTTCTGCCTCAGCTTCTTTCACAAAGCGCAATTCGGCTAATTGTGCCACTTCTTTACAGGTAGTAAAATGTTTATCAAAACAATATACTATTTCATCAGCAATCAATACTTGCAAACTCTGTTCAGCTATTTTCTCAGAAACACTACAAAGCAATGCAATTTCTTGTAGCTTTAATGGATGTGAGAAAATCCGAAAATAAGTCAACACCTTTAATATTGACAATCGAACTTCATCGGAATTACAATTGTAAATTTGATTCAATAAATTGCGGTTTTAATTTAACAATATAAATATTAAACGGATTTTTAAATCCTGATATAAGCTTGACAAAAGTATTTTCAGGCTTCAGCACTTTAACTTCAAATTGATTTAGCCCATCTATAGAATGGTGGAAATAATATTCACTCATTTCCGAATTATTTTCTTCAAAATACAACTTACTTCTTTTCTCTGCTTTAAGACATTCTGTTTGGGTATAAAATTTTGTATCTGCAATGATAACACAACCATTTTCATTCAAGAACTCTTTCATGCTGAGCAGGATTACCTCATTTACATTTCTAAAATATTGCAATGATGCAGCAAATAATACAACATCAAACTTTTCTTCTGAACGGGAATTAAAAATATCCTTGTAGAAAAAATTAATTTCAGGAAATACACGTTTAGCTTGTTCTAACTCTGTTTGATTGATATCGAGACCTGTAACATCGAATCCTGATTGCGCTAACCGATTACATAGCCACCCATTTCCACACCCAATTTCCAGAATATTTTTCACATTACCAGACCGGCTTAAATAGTTTAGTAGCCGCATCAAAGAATCTTTTCTTACTTTCCATTCTTTAAAATGTGTGTGCCCCTTTGCTACTTCAGGAAGTAATGCAACCTCTGCATCAGAATACAATCTGCCTTCCGATTTACGCAATTTAATATACGCCTGTTCAAACTCAAGTTTGCCGATAGTCATATATCTACATGATCAAAATATTTCAGGCGTAAAACTATTAATCCTAAATATTCTTCAGAAATTATAAATGTTAAAATAAGATGTGTAGAAATTCCTTTCCAAAAAAACAATAACTATGGACGAGGTTTATAGTACTTCATTGCTGTAGGCATAAACTTATTCAAATCGTGAATACGTGTTTCGCTACTTGGGTGTGTGCTTAGTATTTCAGGAACTTTATTACCCGATACTGCTGCCATTCTTTTCCAAAATCAGGTGCTATTGCAGGATTATAACCTGCCATCGCCATAAATATTAATCCCAGTTTATCGGCTTCTGTTTCATGCAAGCGTGAGTAAGGTAATAGTACGCCAAGGTTTGCACCAACACCATAGGCTGTATTAAACAACTGTCTTGTTTCTGCAGGCTTATTCATCAATGCAACATCTAATGCCAGACCACCTGTTGCTGCTATCAATTGCTGACTCATTCTTTCATTTCCATGGCGAGCTATAGCATGTGCAATTTCATGCCCCATAACCAAGGCAAGGCTTTCCTCATTTTTTGTTACAGGTAATAATCCCGAATAGACAACAACTTTACCTCCAGGCATACACCATGCATTTACATCTTTACTGTCAACAAGATTAAATTCCCACTTGTAGTCTTTTATTCTATCGTATAGATTATGATCGCGCATGTATTGAACAACGGCATCCTTAACACGCTCACCTACTCTTTTAACCATTTGCGCATCTGCATTACTATTTACTACAGGAGGATGTTCTTTAAGAAAATCGCTGTATGATGTTAGGGCCATAGCAACCATCTGCGATTCCGGTAGAAGATTTATTTGTTTTCGCTCTGTTAACGGAACATTACTGCATGAAACAAAAAAGATCAGCAACAATATTTTTATTAAACCTTTCATGTGATTTACGCTTTAAACTAAAACTTAATAATTCTGCTTTCGGTATGCATACAAAATAAATTCCGAATGAAAATCCTGACTTATTCTACCTCGGCTGTAAGTCCACGTTCAACCAAAGCCTTACACATTGGCCTCAACGTCTTTACAGAGCCATCTTTAACAGAACACCTGCCATTATTATGAACTATAATTGAACACTGCTCTGCTTGTTCTCTTTCATGATTACAAATTTCCATTAAAGAATCTATTACAAAATCAAAAGTATTCACATCATCATTATACAATACGATATGATGATCGTTTGATTGCGATTTTTTACTTTCTTTAATTTCCTCAGCTTGTTTTACCGACATGATGTTTCTTTGTTGAACAGTGCAATAATAACAAGCAAAATCAAATTTCAAAAATCAATGGAGAAAAATCAGGAAAAGACCGATTTCTTCATAAAAAGAAAAATATTTAATTGATGACTACAGGAATGTATTTACCTATTACTGAGTTGTGTTGTCGCCTGATACTCACAGGTATAGCTTCCTCTTTTAGATTTAAATTTACCACTTTTGGAGCATTTCCATTCTCTAAAACTTTTGCTGTTGCCTGATCACTTGTTTCAGCATAACTAATATTTATTAATGCCACTGCAGGCTTCGAATTGTTTTCTGATTGGCAGTCACTGAAGATTCTACATATTCCTTTTGAACTGTATAAATCTCCTTCACAGTTTCTGTAATATGTTGTTGTTGAGGCATTGTATCGGTTGGCGGCACAACCAGTGGAATAACTTTTACAGTTAAATCTTCATTAGAAACAACCACTTCTTTCTCCTGTGCCTGAAGTTGATCAAGAGTAATATCCGTAAGATTATAATTACCTGCTATTGACTGAGAATTTTGTACAACAGCATCCTGCTTAGCCTGAAATTTTTTATCTTCTTCGTCTTGTTGTTTGCGTTGTTGCTCCTGTGTCAGCATTTTAAAGGTTGGTTCATCAGGAACCGAAACCTTTAAGCGAAGTTTTTCCGAAGAAACTTTGACATAGAATATTTTCTCCTCTTCAAACTTAAAAATAATTTGACTTGCAGGCAATGAGGCTATTGGAGAAATAAAATGACTACCCGACTCTGCAGATTGTGCATAGGCAGTTGTACTGAGTACAGAACTGATAATTACTATTTGGGCTATCTTTTTCATTGTATAAAGACAACTGTTATACTCATCTGATGCTAAAAAGTTACTAATCACCTAAAGAAACTTGACATTTATCAGTGAAAACTGCTTGTGCGCTTTGCTTAAATTTGCCATCATAAAATTTCAATATTCATGTTTAGAAGAACATTACTTACAACTGTCCTATTGCTTAGTCAGTTATTATCGAAGGCCGATGAAGGCATGTGGTTACCTTCACTTTTAAAAACCATAAATGCCGATGCTATGTACAGCAAAGGGCTTAAAATACCCATTGACTCTTTGTTTTCACTAAACTCTTCATCTATAAAAGATGCCATTGTTCAGTTTGGCGGTGGCTGCACCGGAGAAATTATCGGGAAAAACGGACTTCTTCTAACAAACTATCATTGTGGCTACAGTCAGGTTGTGTCGCATAGCAGCGTTAAAGACAATTACCTTACCAATGGTTTTTGGGCAATGAGCATGAACGAAGAGCTTCCTTGCGCAGGGCTAACAGCCACATTCATTGTTCGCATGGAAGATGTTACTGAAAGCATCGTACCTTTTGTAAATGATAGTTTAAAAGAAATAGAAAAGACTGTTATGATAAAAGAGCTTTCTCAGGTTTTAGTGCAAAAAGCTATTCAGGAACTCATTATGATGCAGAAGTGAAACCTTTTTATTATGGAAATAAATATTTTATGATTGTGACTGAAAAATTTAAAGATGTTAGATTAGTTGGTGCACCGCCATCAAGCATAGGAAAGTTTGCAGATGAAACAGATAACTGGATGTGGCCACGTCAGACCGGTGATTTCGCTCTTTTCAGAATATATGCAGATAAAAACAACAACCCTGCCGATTACAGTAATGAGAATTTGCCTTATAAACCAAAGTACGTTTTGCCTATTAGTCTGAATGGAATTAAAGAAAATGATTTTACTATGGTTTATGGTTTTCCCGGACGAACACAAGAGTACTTGCCAATGGAGGCAGTACGAACCTTAATGAATCACACCGACCCTGTGCGTATTGAACTTCGTAAAATTCGGTTAGATCAAATGGAACAGGCTATGGAGCATAACGACACCGTTCGCATCCAATATTCATCCAAACATTCATCAATAAAAAACGGCTACACAAAATGGCAGGGTGAAATACTAGGTTTGAAAAGACTCAATGCTTTAGGTGTAAAGTCGCAACCAGAGTTTGATTTCTACCAATGGGCAAAAAGAATTCTAACACTGAATATCAAAAAGTGGTGAGCGAACTTAATCAGCTACATATTAAACAGCGACCACTAACAATTGCAGCCGACTATTATTTTGAAGCCATAAAAGGCATTGAATTACTTACGTTTTCTGAAACATTTTCAAGGCTTGAAAAAATCTGTAGTACAAATCCTGTAGATGAAAAAGCATTATCAGAATTAAAAGCAAATTTACTAAAATCAACTGCCGGCTATTTTAAAAATTATGATGTTGCCATTGATAAAGCTATTATGCCATTATTACTTAAAGAATATATTGACAAAACTCCTGCAGGTCTTGAAGCCAATCTTAATTTTATTGCTAAAAAACACAAAAACAATATATCAAGTTATTGTGATTATGTATTCAAAAAAACCGTGTTTGCAGATCAGAAACGAACAGAGAGTTTTATTCAGTCATTTACACCAAACAAACTCAGTAAACTCCTAAATGACCCTGCATATACTCTCATTAAACAATGTTCATTGGCTTATGCTTCAAAGGTGCTTCCTGAAATGACAAAGATGACCTTAGAAATAAATAATCTGCAAAAAGTATATATGAAAGGTCAAATAGAAATGGCGGCTGAGAATAAAAAGAACATCTATCCGGATGCAAACTTTACACTTCGCATTACCTATGGCAAGGTTGAAGGTTATGAGCCACGTGATGGAATTGCTTACAAATACTATACAACTCTTGATGTAGTTGCAGAAAAGTACGATTCAACAAACTATGATTTTAATGTACCAGAAAAACTTCTTGAACTTCATAAAAAGAAAGACTATGGCCGTTATGCTACAGATGGAAAATTAGTCCCCTGTTTTCTGGCATCCAATCACACAACAGGAGGTAATTCAGGAAGTCCTGTTCTCAATGGACAAGGTCAGTTAATCGGAATTAACTTCGATCGCGTTTGGGAAGGTACAATGAGCGACATTATGTTTGACCCTGCAAAATGCAGAAACATCACATTAGATATTCGCTATGTTTTGTTTATCGTTGACAAATTTGCAGGTGCCAAATGGCTAACCGAAGAAATGAATATTGTGCAGTAACACTCAACGGCTAATCACTAGCCGCAAAGTTTTAGAGGCATTTTTCTGTGTTATTTTAATCAGATAAAGACCTTTACTTGTATCAGTTAAATCGAATGGCAGTTGAGTAGAGCCTTGTTGCAGCATAAAATCTTTTTGTTGCAACAGCCATCCGCTAATATCTAAAAGCTGAACTGTTGTAAAAACATTTCTACCTGATGTAAGTTGCACTACAACACTTTTATCTGCAGGGTTTGGAAATAAGATTGCTGAAATGACAGATTGAAGTTGATCTATTCCAACCGGAGTAAACACTAATGGATCTGATACAGAGCTGCATCCTGAAATGCTATCAGTAGCAATTACAGAATAAGTGCCTTGTTGAGTTGCTGTTAATTGCAATGCAGTTTCACCGGTCAATGCTGAACCATTAAAATACCACTGTAACATATAACCGGTTAGCACGCAGTTTAAAGTATTACCATTGACAAAAAACGTTGGTTTTGGTGGATTAGGATTCACCTGAACACTAATAGTTACTGAGGTTGCTGTGCAACCATGAGCATTGTAACAACAGCAGAAAAATTACCTGATGCAGTTACAACTAAGTCTGAATTGGTCTCCCCAATCAGCAGGTTGCCACTCTCATACCATTGAACCTGCAATGTATCATTACAAGTCAACACAACAGTATCGCCTGTACACAAAATCAATGGAATGTTAGCACTTACCATCGGTGTATCAGGAACTGCGTAAACATGCACAGTGTCTGTATGAATAGCTGTAGCAACAGGTACCTGCATTATTGAATAATTCACTACTAACGAACCGGAAACACCAGACAATGTACCTGTGGCTGTTCCACTGGCACTCCATCCCGGAAAGGTTACGGAGCCCAAATCATCATCTGCACCAAACAATCCACCATCTTCATCCCATACATGCAAGGTGTAATTGTTATTTTGTAAAGGTATGTTGGGCAATGTCCAAGATAAGGGTGCATTTGTATTTGAAACAGAAGGATGGCTATCGTAAATCTGATTGCCTTGAGAATCGTACAGATAAAAATACATATCAGGAACATCAACCGGTGCACCATAATTGTCGGGGATACTGGCTACGGTAATATCAGTCAGAAAATATTGTGGTGAACCATTGGCTGTAACAGTCTGTGTTACTACGTAATCGCCAGGTGCGTTATATGTCTGTATCGGTGGATTTTCCAGTGTACTCTGAATACCATTTCCAAAATCCCACAAATATGACGCCTGACCGGGATTATTGGTTACAAACGTTACACTCAATGGCAAACACCCACTGCTATTGGTCATTGAAAAGCCCGGATTGCTAACAGTGTCAGGTAAAACTGTAAATGGTAATGTGTAGCTAATAGTTTGATCACCTAAAACTTGTAATGTGGCAATGACGGTGACAGTAGCATTGTAAACACCGGCAATTAATGGTGTTCCGCTTAAATTAACGCAACCATAAATAGACTGAGAAGGATCATAATTACATCCATTAGCAAAGTTGTTGCATTGCCATGTCATACCTACCGGTAGTCCGGTAATATTTGCGATGTTAAAATTTGTTATGGTTATGCCCATGGTATCAGTAATCATCACAAAGGTGATGTCCTGAGTGTAAGGTTGATTCACAGTGGCAGGCAATAAAGTGTCGGGATAAATTCCGGGATCAGTCTGTGTACTGTCAATGCTGCATTGAGCAAATGCAAGGAAACCTGTAATGGTAAAAGCTAAACTAAGTAAAATTCTCTTCATATCCATTTCTTTTAGTTGAGTAAAAATAGCTAATGATTTGAAGTGCAAAACAAATTTGCAGAAACTTATTAATACACTTACTAAAATATCAGGTTTTAAAATACTTTCCAGTCACAAATATTTCTTTTGAGCTGTTGCGTGTGCTTTTAGGTCGTAAAACAAAACATTCACCAAAACATGATTTTACTTCATCGCGAAAGGTCATTGCATCTTCGCCATCAAATATTTTACAAACAAAATGACCTCCCGGCCGCAGAAAACGTTTTGCTGTTTGAAGGGCAAGCATGCTAAGGTCAAAAGAACGAGCCTGATCGGTAAAACGACTTCCTGTAGTATTTGGAGCCATATCACTCATTACTACATCAAACTTATCATTAAAGCCATAGCGGTCAAACAAGGTTTGCAGATCAAAAGTTTCTATGTTATCCTGAACAGTAAACACATTGGGCAATTTCACTTCTACCGGCTTCAGGTCTATACCAAAAACTTTACCCTTCTCCCCCGCTTTTTTTGAAGCATATTGCAACCACGATCCGGGTGAGGCACCTAAGTCAAGTACATTATCCCTTTGTCTGAATAATTTATGCTTTAAATCTATCTCTTCTAGTTTATAAATACTTCGGGCTGCAAAGTTTTCTTGCTTTGCTTTACGTGCATAATAATCATTTGGTTTATAGGACACAATCTGAATTTTCGGTAAAATTACATGAGATGAGTTAATCTAACTGTTTTTCAATTCAAGAAAATCTATTAAACTTGCAAAACAAATTTAATAATTATGAAAAGAACATTCACTTTTTTATCCGTTGCCACAGCATTTTGTGTTGTTACAGCTACTGTAATTACGCCTTCCTGTAAGTCATCAAAATCTACAACAAGCACCACTACTGCTGTTTCTGTACCTGACAAACCAAGCTATGCAGTGCATGTTAAACCAATAGTTGATGCAGCCTGCGGAACCAAATGCCACAGCCCAGCAAAAAAAGCAGATGGACTTGACCTTAGTTTCTATGAAGGTGTGAAAGATGCTTGTGAAAAACATAAACTTTTAGCGTCTATAAAGCATGAAAGTGGTGTTAAAGCAATGCCTCGCATGGCACCACAACTCAGCAAAGAAGCTATTGCAACCATTGAAAAATGGATCAATGATGGCTATGCTCAGTAACTTTTTGTTTTAAGATTTTTCATCTGTTATCTTGGTTGATTCTTTATTGCTAAAAGGGTTTAGAGGCAGCACCGGTATATCAGTTCATCAGCTTGAACAAACTATAAAGCTATTCGAAGAGGGTGCTACAATTCCTTTTATAGCTCGCTATAGAAAAGAAAAAACCGGAGGGCTGAGTGATGAAAATCTGCTGGAGTTAAAAAGTTACTCAAAGAAGTTGAGGACTTTAACAACAGAAAGCAATTCATCATTAATACACTTCAGGCTAAAGGAGTTTTAGATTCATTAAAAAATAAAATTGAAGCCGCCACAACATTAAATGAGCTTGAAGATATTTATCTTCCCTTTAAAGAAAAAAGAAAAAATCGTGCGCAAGTTGCCAGAGATGCTGGACTTGAACCATTAGCACAAACGCTCATTCATGATGACAGAAAAGCAAAGCAACTTGCAGAGAAAAATATATCATCAACCTTTTCTGACACGGAGAAAGTATTGCAAGGGGCTCGTGATATTATTGCAGAATTAATTTCAGAAAATCATCAGGTAAGGAAAACGTTTCGTCAATGCTTTGAGCAGAAATCTTTTATTGTATCAACGGTCATCAAATCTAAGGTTGAAGAAGCTGTTAAATACAAAGACTATTTCGATTACAAGGAAAAATAAGTAGTTGTGCTGCACATCGCTTATTGGCCATTTTAAGGGGCGAAAAAGAAAAGTTACTAAGAGTTTCTGTAATGCCGGATTCAACATTTTTACTGAATCTGCTATTTGATACCATAAAAACCGAAGGTTTTTATTTAAACACTCAGGTTAAAACAGCTGCCGAAGATGCATGTGAAAGACTTCTTGTACCTTCAATGGAAAATGAAACCATTGGGCATTACAGGCAGAAAGCTGAAACAGAATCAGCAAGATTGTTTGCTGTTGTTTTAAAACAATTGCTACTTGCACCTCCATTAGGTCAAAAAAATATTTTAGCCATTGACCCCGGATTTAAAAGTGGGTGTAAAATTGTTTGTCTCGACAAAAACGGCAGGCTCTTACATAATGAAACTATTTATCCTCACCCACCACAAAGTCAGCAAAAAATTGCATCGCATAAAATCTCAACGTTGGTAAGCCAATATAAAATTGATGCCATTGCTATTGGTGACGGCACTGCCGGTCGTGAGACGGCAACATTCATTCAGCGTTTGCGATTTGACAGAAAAATTCAGGTATTTGTTGTGAATGAAGACGGGGCTTCTGTTTACTCTGCTTCAGCAGAAGGGCGCAAAGAGTTCCCTGAATATGATGTAACCGTCCGTGGTGCTGTTTCTATTGGTCGCAGGTTGATGGATCCGCTTGCCGAACTCATAAAAATAGATCCACGCTCACTCGGCATTGGACAATATCAGCATGAAATTGATGAGATGATGCTCAACACTGCATTAGATCAAACCATTGAACACTGCGTAAACACTGTAGGCGTTAATCTGGAAACAGCAAGTGAAAAACTGCTGACCTACGTTTCAGGCATTGGCGAAGTAATGGCTAAGAAAATTATAGATGCAAGAGCCAACTCAGGTATTCATTCCAGAAATGAATTGAAAAATATTAAAGGCATGGGTGATAAAACCTATGAAATGTGTGCAGGATTTATCCGGGTTAACGGTGATAATCCATTAGACAAAAGTGCTGTTCACCCAGAAAACTACACTCTTGTTGAACGTATGGCAAAAGACATTGACACAACAATAGCCGGTTTAATTGGCAATGATAGTCTGATTCAGAAGATTGATATTTCAAAATATGTATCTGCTGAAGTTGGGTTACCTACTTTGAAAGATATCATTGCTGAATTATCAAAACCCGGAAGGGATGTAAGAGGTATTATAAAAGTTTTTGAGTTTAATACTGAAATAAAAAGCATCAATGACTTGCAGCCTGACTTGTTGCTGCCCGGAATTATTACTAACATTACGAACTTTGGAGCATTTGTAGATATAGGAATTAAAAAAGACGGACTGGTTCACATATCAGAAATCAGTGATGAATTTATTTCCGATATTTCATCGGCAGTGCGGCTAAATCAACAGGTGATGGTAAAAGTATTAAGTGCAGATAGTAAAACAGGAAGAATTCAGTTTTCGATGAAAGGTATTCAGCAACCCTAAGTGCTTTAATGATGATAATTTTGAACATGAATATTCAACCGGAAAAAGTGCGCATTGATAAATGGATGTGGGCAGTTCGTATATTCAAAACACGTTCGCAAGCTGCGGAGGCCTGTGCAAAAGGGAAAGTTTTTATTGACGAAACTGCTGTTAAAGCATCACGAATGGTAAAAACAGGAGAAACAATTTCTATCAGACGTGGTTCTTTTACTTTAGTATTTCAGGTTATTCAACCAATAGAAAACAGAGTAGCAGCAGCAGTTAAAGATCAATTCTGCAAAGACCTGACGTCAGCCGATGAGTACGAAAAAATTAAAATGCATAGTCTTGCCGTGCGTACCTACAGGCAACACAATGAAGGAAGACCTACTAAAAAAGAAAGACGTGCATTAGATGATTTTCTCGACTGGTAAATACCTTTAAAAAGGATATCCAATTCCAAAATTATAAATCAGACTACGTGGTTTCACTTCATCTGCAACCATTTTATCATCACCTTTGTATTGAGGGTCAACAATAGGAACACCAATATCCAAACGAAAAATAAAGAAAGTAAAATCAAAACGGAAACCCAAGCCACTACCTATAGCTAATTGTTTGTAAAACTTATCAATTTCAAACTCAGCATTGGGACGTGATGATTCTTTTTTACGAACCCAAATATTTCCGGCATCAAGGAAGAATGCACCTTTCAGAATTTTCAAAATATCGAAACGGTATTCAATATTACCATTGATTTTTATATCACCTGTACGTTCAAAATTGTTCACACTGGTAAAATTTCCCGGACCAACATTACGAGCACGAAATGCACGTAAATCATTTGATCCACCGGCATAAAAACTTTTTTCGAAAGGAATTATTTTCGAGTTGCCATAGGCAATACCAATACCAGCAGCAATTCTGTAAACAATAGAGTTGTGTGCATTTATATTCTGATAATATCTGAAATCGGCATCAGGCCTGAAGTATTGAGCAAACCTTTTGTTAAGAATAGTATAACTGTTGTTCGCATCCTTATCTGCACCTTCTATTTGTCTGAACCAGTAAAGTGTATTTCCGGCAAATTCAATATTTGTTCTGAAAAATTTAAAATTGCCAGGCTCATTCAATTGCTGATTGTTATAGATGAGGGTATAACGTCCATTTGAAATAAGGTGGTTGTCATAACTGCTGAACAGCACAGGGTCATTCAGGCTTTCCAATCGTGCTTTGAATTCAGGCTCGAGCTTTACATTAACAAAATTTACCTGAAATGGTGTTACTATTTGTTTGATAAACCTACCCTTCCGCCATTCTAATGATGCAGAAAAATCGAGGATAGAACGATTAAACTCCGGACGATTCTGGATATTATAATTGGTAGAAAAAACAGTGACAGGATTGGCAGCTATATTTTTAAATAAACGGTTGAATGGTTTTATGGCTTTAGGCAAATAAATGGAATTCTCAACACCTAACTCATAAGTATTGAATAACAACAAGACTTTGTTCTCTTTATCATCAGTAAACTTCTTTTGCGATTCTAATGCACCTCTGATCTTAAACTCAAACATCTCTGCACCTCTAAAAACATTTTTGTTTCTATAAGTAAAATCACCTGCAACACCTAGGTTGCCACCGTTATTGGTACCTTCAAGCTCTGTTTTATACTCTTGTTTTGGCGTTGTACCAAGATTAATAAAACAATCAAGTCTATTGCTGTCAACAACGTTATAGTTGATGTTTACAAAACGATACATACCTAACAGGTTAAGTCCTTTATAGGTATAGTCTGCATTACTCTGCCTGAAAACAGCTTCGGGTTTAAGAAATGTATGATTAACGATTACCTCCGGTTTTACGGGCATTCTCTTTCCTGCTCGTTTCACAAACAAATAACCTTTATAGGCTACTGTATCATATTGAATTAATGATGTATTAAGACTTAATGGATCATAGTCTGGGCTGAAAATTATCCGATTCAATTTAAACTTTGTATGTGGTAATGCAGCGGAACTTATTGTTGAATCGGGGTTTGAAAATGCTGCTACATCCTGAAATACGGCTATATTTTTTGTAGTATCTGATGTATAAACACGATAAGAAACAAACTGCGGTGAAAACTGAAAATAACCTTCGTTGCGAAGTTTTTTTGTCAGTCGTTCGCGGTCGCCTTGCAATATGCCTTCATTATAAATGATGCCTGCTTGCAGCTTTGAGGTTGAAGTATCTTTTATTACAAGAGAATCGAGGTTATCGTCTGCACACTCTCTTGCCACATATTTTATAAAAGAAGGTTTATGTGCAACAATGGTGTAACGAACAATAGCTTTTTTCTTTCTGTAAATGGTACTGTCTTTAACTTCTGCATCAAAATAGCCATTCTTAGACATAAACTGTTTGATCTGTTGTGTTGACTTTTTGGTAAACAGCGTATCCAAAACTTCAGGCTCCTCTCCTACCGTATTCTTTAACCAATTTTTAAATTTTGTTGGCTTACCCCGATTACCCATACTATATACAGCAAGATGAAAACGAAACAACCCTAAAATTCTCCTATTGGCTTTTTGTTTGATAATTGCTTTAACACCTTCGCGCAGTTCGGGCTTGTCTATTATTACCTGATTGCGATTCAGCAAATACTCGCCTTTGTCCAATTGCTTAAAGGGGCTGCAAGATGCTACCAGTAAAATCAGAGTAATTAAAATGCCGTACTGCCTTTTGCGCATATTTTTTCAGATGCGGTAAAAATAAAACTTATTGATCATCTATCTTTATACCCTTTAACAGTATTCTTCTAATGCTGACAAGTTCAGAAATAAAACAGATAAAGTCATTAAAGGACAAGGCAAGCCGTCATGAGCAACAAAAATTTGTTGTTGAGGGCGAAAAAATGGTTACAGAACTGGCTCATTCAGCTTTTAATATTATAGCTGTTTATGCTACTGATGAGTGGATTGGACAAGCAAATAATGAAATATTAAGTCTATTAAATGAAAAACTCATACAGGTTAAAACAAAAGAATTAGAGCGGATATCATCATTAAAACAACCTAATGGAGTTTTGGCTTTAGTAGCCATGCGGCAACAACAGGAAACCGAAATAAAATTTAATGATATCATTCTGGCATTTGATGACATCAGCGACCCCGGTAATTTGGGTAGTATTATCAGAATTGCAGATTGGTTTGGTATTAAGCAAATAGTATGTTCATCAACTTCTGTTGATCTTTATAATTCCAAAACAATTCAGGCTACAATGGGCTCTATTTTCAGAGTGAATGTTTTTTATACAGATGTTGAAAAATGGATTTCTGCCAATAAACAAAATGCCACTTTTATGCTACCATGCTTAATGGCAAGTCTGTTTATTCTGTCGCTAAGAAAAAACCTGCTGTTTTGGTTTTCGGAAATGAATCAAGAGGTTTATCGCATTCAATTCAGCAATTGATTGATCTGGATATTTCCATTCCAAAGTTTCCTGATGAAAAAAGCAGCTCTGTAGAGTCTTTAAATATTGCCATGTCTGCTGCAATTTTTTGCAGTGAATGGCGCAGGGATTAAAAGTTAGGTTTCAGTAAATATTTACTGTAGAATGCATCAATATGTGACTTTTCATGCGCTTCATCAACTAATTTAAAGAGTGAAAGGTCTTCAGGTAAAATATTGCCTTCATCAACCATAACTGTTTGCAGCCATTCAAACAATTTACCCCAATACTCTTTGCCAACAAGTACAATCGGAAATCTGCCAATCTTTTTTGTCTGAATAAGTGTCAACGCTTCAAAAAATTCGTCTAACGTACCAAACCCACCGGGAAGTACAACAAAACCCTGGGCATATTTGGTAAACATTACCTTGCGTACAAAGAAGTAATCAAACATCAGATTCTTATCATGATCTACAAAGGGATTTGATGTTTGTTCAAACGGAAGTTTAATATTTAAACCAACAGATTTTCCACCGGCACGTTGTGCACCTTTGTTACCTGCTTCCATAATACCCATTTCTCCTCCCGTTATGACACCATAACCGGATTGTGTGAGTTGATAAGCTATTTCTTCTGCCAGTAAATAATATCTTGTATCTGGTTTTGTTCTTGCCGAACCAAATATTGAAACACAAGGGCCTATGCGGCTCATTTTTTCAAACCCTTCAACAAACTCACTCATTATTTTAAAAATCTGCCAGGTATCCTGAGCTTTAATTTCCTGCCAGTCTTTATCTGAAAATGCTTTTCTGATTCTTTCTTCTTCTGATGCTGTCATGCGATTTTATTTTTAAAAAATGATTCTTAGAAAAAGAACCATCCGGTAATAAATTACCCGTTCGTTTGTTTTTACGAATAATGCTAAAAAAAGTTCAGTAGATGCTGTTTAAGAAATTTTTGCTGAAAGATATTCCCTGTTCATACGGGCAATATTTTCAATAGAAATTTCTTTTGGACACTCTGCTTCGCAGGCGCCTGTGTTGGTACAATTGCCAAAACCTTCATCGTCCATTTGTGCAACCATTTTCATTACACGCTCATGCCTTTCGGCCTTTCCCTGAGGCAACAATGAAAGCTGCGATACTTTTGCTGAAACGAATAGCATAGCAGAAGAATTTTTTACATGCTGCAACACAAGCTCCACAGCCTATACATGCTGCAGCTTCAAAAGCTTTGTCAGCATCATCTTTTGGTATTAAAATGCTATTTGCATCCTGTGCATTTCCGGTATTCACCGACACAAAACCACCGGCAGCCATTATTCTGTCGAATGATGAACGGTCAACTGCCAAGTCCTTAATTACAGGAAATGCTGCAGAGCGCCATGGCTCAACAACAATAGTGTCACCATCTTTAAAAGACCTCATGTGCAACTGACAAGTAGTGACCCCTTGCAATGGCCCATGTGGACGACCGTTAATATACATGCTGCAAGCACCACAAATTCCTTCACGGCAGTCATGGTCAAATGCAACAGGATCTTTTCCTTCGTTAATTAGTCGTTCATTCAACACATCAAACATTTCAAGAAAAGACATGTCTTCCGACACATCCTGTACCTGATATGTTTCAAAACGACCTCTCTCATCTTTATTTCTTTGCTTCCAAACTTTCAGGGTGATATTCATACCTGTATTATTTTAATTTTTTCTGATAAAATATTATTTATAACTGCGTTGTGCAATTTTAATGTTTTCAAATTTCAACTCTTCTTTATTCATTTTCCATTGCGAATCGCCTGTCAACTCCCATGCAGCTGCAAATGCAAAGTTATCATCGTCACGCATAGCCTCTCCTTCTTCTGTCTGATGTTCTTCTCTGAAGTGACCTCCACATGACTCATTACGTTGCAATGCATCCATACACATCAACTCACCCAACTCAAGAAAATGCTCTTGTATTTCTGCAATAGCTTCTTTTAGTGCAACTGCATTACGAGCCATTCCACATTTTTCCCACATTATTTTTCCAAGCTGACGATGAAAATGATCAACAGATTTTGTCCCTTTAATCTGCATGAGCTTTTGCAATGTTTCTCTCACACGGTTTTCTGCAGCAACAAACTCTTCATGGTCGGTGCTGATGGCTTTGGTTCTGATTTCGCTGCTGAGATATGCTCCAATGGTATAAGGAATCACAAAATATCCATCAGCAAGACCTTGCATTAGTGCAGAAGCACCCAAACGGTTGGCGCCATGATCGCTGAAGTTGGCTTCACCAAGTGCGTAAAGGCCCGGTACGGTGGTCATCAGATTATAGTCAACCCACAATCCACCCATTGTATAGTGTACAGCAGGATAAATCATCATCGGGCTGTGGTAAGGATCTACACCAGTAATCTGTTTATACATGTCAAACAGGTTACCTTTTTTCTCTTTTACTACAGCTCTGCTCTAATTCAAATAGTTGTTCTTCTGTAGGGTTCTCTATACTATTCATAGTAGCCTCCATTTTACCATACTTATACTTCATGTTATAAGCAAAGTCAAGGTAAACAGCTTCGCCTGTAGCATTAACACCAAAGCCTGCATCGCAACGTTCTTTTGCCGCACGTGAGGCAACGTCTCTTGGCACTAAATTACCATAAGCAGGATATCTTCTTTCCAAATAATAATCTCTGTCTTCTTCTTTTAAATCATTAGGGTTTAGCTTGCCGGCACGAATAGCTTCTGCATCTTCCTTTTCTTTGAACCCAAATACGTCCGTCATTTCTCAGCGACTCGCTCATCAGTGTAAGTTTCGACTGATGTTCGCCTGAGACAGGAATACAGGTCGGGTGTATTTGCGTGAAACAAGGGTTGGCAAAATAAGCTCCATTTTTATGAGCTTTCCATGCTGCAGTTACGTTGCTGCCCATTGCATTAGTCGAGAGATAAAACACATTTCCATAACCACCGCTGCACATCAGTACTGCATGTCCGAAATGTCTTTCCAACTCTCCGGTAATTAAATTACGTGCAATGATGCCGCGACATTTTCCGTCTATCTTCACAATATCAAGCATTTCATGACGAGAATACATTGTAATAGCACCCATACCAACCTGACGCATTAATGCACTATATGCACCCAACAATAACTGCTGACCGGTTTGGCCGGCAGCATAAAATGTGCGCTGTACCTGTACACCGCCAAAAGATCTGTTACTTAACAATCCTCCATACTCACGGGCAAATGGAACGCCTTGTGCCACACATTGGTCAATAATATTTCCACTTACTTCGGCAAGGCGATATACGTTGGCTTCGCGCGAACGGTAATCACCGCCCTTAACAGTGTCATAAAATAAGCGATAAATTGAGTCGCCATCATTCTGATAGTTTTTAGCTGCATTGATACCACCCTTGCGCGGCTATACTGTGCGCCTGCGTGCCGAATCCTGAAAGCAAAAAACTTTTACTTTATATCCTAATTCAGCAAGCGAGGCTGCTGCAGAAGCTCCTGCAAGACCAGAGCCTATAACAATGATTTCGAGGTTTCTTTTATTGGCAGGATTAATCAATGGCACCGTTGAACGGTATTTACTCCATTTTTTTTCTATCTCACCGGCAGGAATATGTGCGTCAAGTATGTTGTTTGTCATAATTTTCAGTAAGTATTATCGGTTAATAAAAAAATATAGAGGCATAGCTGCAAAACTTGCAGGAATAATAATGGCAAAAACCCATGTTCCTATTGACTGTATTAGTCCGTTGTATTTTCTGTGATTGAGTCCTAAAGATTGAAATGAACTTTTAAAGCCATGATAAAGATGGAATGAAATTGCTGCCATACTCACAACATAGATAAGCACCATCCACCATTCCTTAAACTCGTCTTTAACCTCTTTATATAAATCTTTTACAATTACATACTTATGATCACCAACAATCATCTCTTCCATTTTTGAACCCATTTTAAAACCGGCTTCCATTTCTTTTACTTCAACTAATTTGCCGGTAGTAAGTTCTGTTTTATACATGGTAAATGGAATATGTCCGAATTTATACTGATACCAAAAATCATTCAAATGGATAACGATAAAAAATAAAATCACGGTACCCAGTAAACCCATATTTCGTGATGCCCATTTGCTATTAGCCTTTCCATCATACTTGGCATAAGATACAGGGCGGGCTTTTTTGTTTTCAAGCACCAGCATAATTCCTCTTATGGCATGTAAAACTATTGTGATGTACAACAGATATGAAATGGTTTTAATGAATGGGTTGGTAGTCATTAATACAGAGTATTGGTTAAATGACAAACCGGAATCTGTTTTAAACAACTGGAAATTTCCACTAACGTGAACCACCAGGAATATACTTAAAAAAAGCCCTGTCAGTGCCATGATAACTTTTTTACCTATGGATGATTTAAACAGGCTAAGTACACTATTTGACGACATAGCTATTAATTTAAATTAGTTTTTAATTGATGCGCAAATGTAGAGATTACGAAAACCAATTGCAATTCATGACTCAGTATATTTCAACAATTGAACTGTATGATTTTTATCAACACTCATCATAAATAATAGGATAAACAATTTGCTGCATCAAAAAATTGCGAATTAAGTTTCGGAGAATTATCTTTGCAAAAATTATTTGAAACAATGGGACATCACCACGTAGAAGAAAAAGGACAGACTTTTTTATATGAAGGCGGCACTGGCGCATTTACTGCAGTATGGATGATTTTGTTTTTGCCTTTATATTCTTTCTGATTTACTTAGGATAATTTTAAATTTATCAGCCAAAACAGGCTGACTTTTTTTAACCATTCCACAAAATTGTGGCTGTGTGGACATATTCTTTCATTAGTTTTTATTACTCCACTATATTCACAGATTCCAGGATATATTTCTCTGCGTCCATTCCATAATAACAATGCTTTTTTGTTAAAAACTTCCTTTTTGTTCAACAAGCATTTTACCGAGTTTTGGAGCATAATTTTTAGCTCATGCCCACAACAGAACAGCTTATTAAAATCAGCACACAAGTCAGACGCGATATTGTTCGCATGGTACATGCCCACCAAAGCGGACACCCCGGTGGGTCTTTAGGTTGTGCCGATTTTCTAACTGCAC
Organism: Bacteroidota bacterium; assembly: GCA_016699635.1. Taxonomy (GTDB): domain Bacteria; phylum Bacteroidota; class Bacteroidia; order AKYH767-A; family OLB10; genus OLB10. The sequence continues at coordinate 509,474 of CP064983.1, forward strand.
TTTATTTCGAAATCATGAAACACAATCCTGCAGGTTTTAGCATGGATGGTAAAAATGAGGACATCTTTTTCCTTTCAAACGGTCACATTTCTCCTGTGTGGTACAGTGTTTTAGCCAGAAGTGGGTACTTCGACATAAAAGAATTATCAACATTCAGAAGCATCAACAGTCGTTTACAAGGGCACCCAACAACACATGAAGGCCTGCCTGGAGTTCGTATGTCGTCAGGTTCTCTTGGACAGGGACTTAGCGTTGCCATTGGCGCAGCTCAGTCAAAAAAATTAAACAACGACAGTTCTGTTGTTTATTCACTGCATGGTGATGGTGAATTGCAGGAGGGGCAGATTTGGGAAGCAATGATGTATGCTGCTGCTAAAAAAATTGATAACCTTATTGCAACAGTTGATTATAACGGTCAGCAGATTGATGGTGTGAATGATGTGCTTTCATTAGGCAACCTGAAAGCAAAATGGGAAGCATTTGGATGGGATGTGCTGCAAATGAATGGAAATGACATGAAGCAAGTAGTTGAAACGCTTCAAAATGCACGTCAGCATACAGGAAAAGGGAAACCTGTCGTTATATTGATGACAACTGTTATGGGTTATGGTGTTGACTTTATGATGGGATCACATAAATGGCATGGCATAGCACCAAATGATGAACAGTTGAAACAAGCACTTGCACAACTGCCGGAAACCATAGGCGATTATTAATTGTATGTCGGTAATAAAAAGTTTTATGCAGCATTTCAGGAAATTATTTTTCCTCGCAGCATTTTTCATAGCCTTTACATCAACTGTCAGGGCACAAAAAAATAATTCTTTGCCACTTACACGCATTGAGTTTTTATTTGATGCATCGCAGAGTATGTATGCACAATGGCAAACAAATACCCGTTTTGAAATTGCCAAAAAGCTATTGTCTGAAATGGTTGACAGCTTAGATAAAATCACCAATGTTGAAATGGCTTTGCGTGTTTATGGTCACACTAAAAAATTTCCTCCTCAGGATTGTGACGATACAAGACTTGAAGTTCCTTTTGGTAAAAACACAGCCTATCTGATTAAAAAAAGATTGAGTGAAATAAGTCCGAGTGGCACCACTCCTATTGCACAATCGCTCGATCAATGTGGCAATGACTTCCCAACAGATCCTGCACGAAACATTATTATTCTCATTACAGATGGAATAGAAGAATGTAATGGAGACCCATGCGCAGTTTCACTCATGTTGCAACGAAAAGGAATTATTCTGAAACCATTTGTTATCGGCCTTGGGCTTTCCAAAGAATATAAAGACGTTTTTAATTGTGTAGGTAACTATTATGATGCAGTTGATGAAACAGGTTTCCGAACTGTATTCAATGTTGTGATTTCTCAAGCGTTAAACAACACTACCATACAGGTTAACCTGCTGGATGAAAAACACAGACCTACAGAAACCAATGTAAACATGACCTTTTATGATACCTATTCGGGTGCCTTACGCTATAATTTTGTCCACACATTGAATGCAAAAGGACTACCGGACACCTTATTAATTGATCCTTTAGGCACCTACGACATTGTTGTAAACACCATACCACCGGTAAGAAAAGACAGTAATAAAATTGTTGCAGGCAAACACAATACAATTGGTATTGATTGTCCGCAGGGTGATTTATTTTTAAAATTTGACGGTACAAGCGACTATAAAAATCTTCAATGCATTGTCAGAAAAAAAGGTGACAGTAAAACACTGCATGTTCAAGCATTTAACACTACCACGCGCTACCTCACCGGAGATTATGACCTTGAAGTATTATGTCTGCCAAGGATGATTATTAATGATGTAAATATTGCACAGAGTAAAACCACAACCGTTCAGATTCCAAATCCGGGCATGGCAACTTTTCAAACTGTTTCTGCCGGTTATGGAAGTGTATATCAGGAAAAAGACAATAAACTGAATTGGGTTTGTAATCTCAGCGAAAACAACATGCATGAAAGTATATTATTACAACCCGGAAATTACAGAGTAGTATTCAGACCAAAAATATCTAAAGAAGCAATTTATACTATAGAAAAAACATTCCGTATAACTTCCGGATCAGGAATTACAGTAAACATCAACAAATAATTGAGTAATGAAAAAATTTACCTACACCGAAAAAAAAGATACCCGTTCCGGCTTTGGCGCAGGATTGTTAGAAGCAGGCAAGGCCAACCCTAATGTAGTAGCATTATGTGCTGACCTTACAGGTTCATTAAAAATGGATGCATTTGAGAAAGCATTTCCCGAGCGTTTTTTTCAATGTGGCATTGCAGAAGCTAACATGATGGGTATTGCAGCAGGTATGACTATTGGTGGAAAAATTCCTTTTACAGGAACGTTTGCTAATTTTTCTACTGGAAGGGTTTATGATCAGATAAGGCAATCAATTGCCTATTCTGGCAAGAATGTAAAGATATGTGCATCTCATGCAGGTTTAACATTAGGCGAAGATGGTGCAACACATCAGATTCTTGAAGACATTGGCCTGATGAAAATGTTGCCGGGCATGACTGTAATTAACCCATGCGACTATAATCAAACAAAAGCAGCCACCATGGCTATTGCAAAACATTTCGGACCTGTTTATTTACGTTTCGGACGACCATCCTGGCCGATATTTATTCCTGAGAATACACCTTTTGAAATAGGAAAAGCATTGCTCCTAAGCGAAGGTTCAGACGTCAGTATTTTTGCAACAGGGCATTTGGTCTGGAAGGCTATTGAAGCAGGAATGGCACTTGCCGACATGGGCATTAGTGCAGAAATAATAAATATTCACACCATTAAACCTCTTGATGAAAAAGCAGTCATACAATCAGTTTCAAAAACCGGATGTGCAATAACTGCAGAAGAACATCAGATTAACGGAGGGCTTGGAGATAGTATTTGTCAGTTATTGTCGCGTCATTTGCCCTCACCTGTTGAAATGGTTGGAGTAAAAGACACCTTCGGTGAAAGTGGAACACCTGATGCGCTGATGACTAAATACGGACTCGACAGTAAGAATATTGTCTTTGCAGTTGAACAGGTTTTGCAGCGCAAAAAGGAATTGGCAGGCTAATTTTTTCCCTGTGAAACACCGGGAATCTTTTAAATTGAAATAATAGGATAAATCGGTTTTTCATTGAATCACTACTCGGATAAAGAACTACTTGAGCAATTTAGTAACGGCAATGCCGATTACGCATTTAATCTCATTGTCAGAAAATATCAGCAGAAGATTTACACTCACGTAAGGCGTTTGGTTGCTGACCATGATGATGCCGATGATTTAACGCAAACAACTTTTATTAAAGCATGGAAAGCCTTAGGAAATTTCAGAGCCGATGCACAGCTTTATACATGGCTGTATAGAATTGCTACCAATGAATGTTACACTTTTCTGAAAAACAAAAGGAAACGGTTTTTTATTCCCATCCATGATGTTGAAGCTGAACTGGCAGATAAATTAGAACATGAACCGTCTTTAAAAGCCAATGAGTTGGAGCTTAAACTTCAAAAAGCAATATTATCTTTACCGGAAAAACAAAGGGCAGTATTTAACCTCAGGTATTATGATGAAATGAAATACGAAGACATGAGCGAGGTTTTAGGTACATCTGTTGGCGCTCTTAAAGCATCTTACCATCATGCAGTGCAAAAAATTGAAAAATTCTTACAATCATTTTAAACCTTTTTAAATCAAAAACATCAAAGTAGTATGAAAGATGAAATTTACAATGAATTGAAGGATAAAGCACCGTTGCTGTCGTCAATAGAAAAGAAGCATCTTTTTGATACTCCTGAAAATTATTTTGATCAACTGCCCTCAGCCATTCAACAAAAAATTAAACAGCCGCAAACCAGCACAATTAAAACTTTATTCTCAAGGTTGCTGAAACCGCAATTTGCAATTGGATTGTCTGTTATACTTTTGGTTGGAGGTTTTTATTTATTCAATCAACACAAAGCAGATAATCAATATGCATTTGTTGCAGTAAATGTTGATTCTTTAAATGTCAATGAACTGAGTGACTTGTTAGATACCGATCAGTTAGAATCTATTGCACCGGCAGATAACAATGCTGATGCTGAAACTATAAATTATCTTATTGAAAACTATAATGACTTAAGTTATGATATCAACGACATTTAAAATGATGAAATCAGCAGGAATTGCTGTGTTTATTTTGCTTTTTGCAGGTATGGCAATGGCACAACCCGGTCAAAAGAAGATGGACAGAAGGGATAAGGCTGAAGCTATGAAAATTGATTCATCACCAACAGACTGAGCCTAACACAAGATGAAGCAAAGAAATTCTACTCTGTTTATAATCAATTTCAGGATGAGTTAAGTTCACTACGACAAAAACGCAGAGGTGACAGGCGTGAAGCCAAACAGGATTTTGATCAATTGTCTGACAAGGAAGTTGAAAAAGTAGTTGATGATGAGATTGTTTTTCGTCAGAGCGAATTGGATATCATTAAAAAATATCATGCCCAATTTAAACAGGTTCTTCCTATTAAAAAAGTTGCCAGATTGTATCAAGCTGAAGAAGATTTTAAGAAAGAATTACTTCGTCAACTTAAAGACAGAAGAGATGCACGAGGTAATTAATCATTTATAATGTTTAGTAATAGATTAAGCGGGCAATGCTCGCTTTTTTATTTGTATAAAGAATCATTTTACCCAAAAAACTAACTATGATTAATTATTATCCTTCATTTTTAACTCAAATTCTCTGCTTTTCACCAAAAACAAATCTACATTTTTAATGCCTATACAGATAAAATCAACCTTCGCCCTGTAAAAAAGCACATTTACCAAAACAACCTAACATTGCATACATGCATGTTTAATTTTACATCCGTTATACACAACAACACATCATGTATATGTCAACAGAGGTAACAGCGGGAATAAAGGTAACGGTAGAAACATTCTTTCAACCTACCCATTCCAACCCTGTTCAGCATCATTATGTATTCGCATATCGGATTACCATTTCTAACGAAAGCGAAGAAAGCATTAAACTAAAACGCAGACATTGGTATATCATTGACAGCGACAATGCCAGACGCGAAGTTGAAGGCGAAGGCGTTGTTGGAGAACAACCTGTTATTGAACCGGGTCAGCTTTACCGATATGTTTCGGGATGCAACCTGAATACTGAAATAGGAAAAATGTATGGCACCTATCTAATGGAACGCCTTAGCGATAATAAAATGTTTTATGTTAAGATACCTGAGTTTAGAATGGTTGTGCCTTCAAAAATGAATTAGTCCCAATAGTTATTTGATTTGAATTTTTAAAAAGAGAGCCGCCAGGCTCTTTTTTTATGGATAAAAGTTAGTTTTGCATAAAGTTTCACCATGCACCTTATAGCACCTTCCATTCTTTCTGCCGATTTTTCACAACTGAGTAAAGATGTGGAAATGATCAACAACAGTGTTGCAGATTGGTTTCATGTTGATGTTATGGATGGTGTTTTCGTGCCAAACATTTCTTTTGGATTTCCGGTAATAAAAGCCATAAAGAAACATGCAAAAAAGCCTTTGGATGTTCATCTTATGATTATAAAACCCGAGAGATATGTTGAACAGTTTCGTGAAGCAGGTGCTGATGTTCTTACCGTTCATATAGAGGCATCTGTTCATCTGCACCGAACAATACAGCAGATAAAAAAAGAAGGTATGAAAGCAGGTATTGCCATAAATCCACACACGCCTGTGGCATCATTGAGCGATATTATTTTCGAAGCCGACTTAATTTGTATGATGAGCGTGAATCCGGGTTTTGGCGGTCAGAAATTTATAGAAAACACGTACAGAAAAATTCAGGAGTTGAAAGAGCTAATTGCTATTCACAACTCAAAAACACTTATAGAAATTGATGGTGGTGTTGACCTGAATAACTACAAAAAACTTATTGCTGCCGGTGCCGATGTTCTTGTTGCAGGAAATACCGTTTTTAGCTCTTCTGACCCAAAGGCCACAATTGAAGTACTTAAAAAAGGATAAACATCAACTGATGTAATCCGTAAGATATGCAAATCGTGGAGTCAATTCACCATTGCGGGCTATGGTAGCACGGTATATCACATTGCCTTTGTCCTCACCTATCAAAAGAGGAATAACACGTTCAATTAAATGCTTACCAAAACCTTCAGAAGCATCACGCGGTAATTCGCAAGGAAGGTTATCAATAGACATGACAGTAATGGTATCCGTACTGAATGCTTCCTCCTCTTTTTCATTCATTGGATTATAACCATAAAATTTATCGTCAATAGTTGTTGCGCGATGCGTTGAAGGAATACTACCATCAATATCGCAAGTGACATCTGCAATGACACTGATACGGAATGCAGGGCTTCGCATATCTTCTTTCGTAAACAGCACAGCAGCATTAGGATTCCAATAGGCACAATGCACCAACAAGTCGGTGAACGATGAATATGATCCCGGGTCACAGAAAGTGCAATTATATTTTTCAGGGTAGTGATAAAAGTCGGCCTTCAAAAAATCTGACCCGTCTTTGCGTTCGTAATAATTTTCGGAATGTAGCTGCACATAAACAGGCTCACGGAATGAATAATTCAGAAATTCAAATGGAGTAACTTTCCTGATATTTAACATTCCCATTGTTTCAATAGCACCATTAGCAACACGACCACCTCCTGTAATCACTATTTTAATATTCGGAAGTTTAATGCTGTCTAATTCCTTATGCAACTCTTCAATACCAAAACTCTGATGCGCAGCTTTCAAGTTAAACAATCCATACTTTAAACCATAAGCCATGATACCATTATATGCTCCTACTATACCGGCATAGCGTCCAAAACCAATAATGCGGTTTTCATGATCATCAACCAAACACTCATAGTCAACGAGTGTAATTTTATCACGAATTATTTTCTTCAGCATTTCACGGTTATGAGGCTGCTTTTTTATGGTATGTGAAAAGTAAAGATATTTCTTTCCTGCAATGAGCTTATCCTTAGGCACTTCTTTTATGCCAATAAGAATATCGCAATCTGATAAATCTTCCTGCAAAACAATTCCCTCTCTCCTATATTCATCATCCCTGAAAGCGCGATAGTTGCATGGTTGAATCACAACATCTACTTCGGGATATTCTGTCTTAATTACCTTGCATTGTTCGGGGCTAAATGGTACACGTTTATCGTGTGGAATTTTCTCTTCTCTTAGTATTCCTATTTTAATATTTTTCATCCTCAATAAAAATCTGCTCAAAAATACCGCTTTAAATTAAAACGAAAAGCAACATTTATCATGTATTCGAAAATCAATCAAGTAACCCTTTCGCATAAGGAGTAAAATACGCTTTCAGTTTACTGATGATTTGAAAGCATTGCGTCTAAAAAACAAGTAAGATTTTATAATAAAATAATTTTTAGAAATTCTTAACAAGGAAGTGAAATTATAAAATTGGTTCCCTCGCCTTCTTTAGAATCTATGTCTATTTTACCACCATGAGATTCAATAATTTCATAGCTTAAACTCAATCCTAAACCCGTGCCTTTACCAGTAGGTTTGGTAGTAAAAAATGGCTCAAATATTCTTTGTCTTACATAATCAGGAACACCTCTGCCATTGTCTCCAACAGCAATTGTAACATACTTTACCCCTGCTTTATTTGTATGTGGACTTGATACTGCTGTTTTTATTGAAATAGTTGGCTGATAAGACTCTCCACCTTTCAATCCAAGATGATCACATTCATAAACTTCATCAAAAGCATTATTAATCAGATTGAGAATAACTCGTGAAATATCCTGCCCTATGCAATTTACCTTTGGCAAATTTGGATCAAGGTTTTTCACCAGCTCACATCTGAATCCTAAAGTACTGGCGCGCATTCCATGAAATGCAAGATCAAGATACTCATCACAAATAAGGTTAATATCGGTAAGTTGTTTTTCTGAACTTCCGGTGCGAGAATGTTTTAGCATATTCTTTACAATGCTGTCTGCACGCTTTCCTTGTTCTGCTATTTTCTCTAAGTTTTGTTTCAAAATTTGTGCAATCTCAACTTTCTCTTTTTCATCCTTAGATTCAAGAAATTCATCAATCAGTTCATGACTCACTTCGGAATAATTATTTACAAAATTGAGCGGATTTTTTATTTCATGTGCAATACCGGCAGTTAATGCACCCAATGAGGCCATTTTCTCTTGCTGAACCAATTGCAGTTGCGTTTTCTGTAAGTTGTCATAAGCATCCTGCAACTTTGCATTGGTTTTAGTCTTAATCTGATAACGGTTGTAAACTACTATCAATAAAACCAATAATGTTAAAGCACCTGCCAACATTGAATATCGAAACACCTTCTGCACTGCATCTTTCTTGTCTTGTTCTGCTTTGAGCAATGCATCTTTCTTATCGCTTGCATATTGAATTTGTTGTTGCAATATTTTTTTAGTGTTCTCCAAATTAATTGAGCTGTCGCGGTTACTAATATACTCTTTGTGATTTTTATATGCACCTTGCCAATTTCCTGTGGCACTATCTAAAAGTTCCATGCCCTGATAATATGCAGTATAGGTAAGTCTTGAATCAAGAGTCTGTGCAATTGAATAAGCTTCATCCAAATGCTTCTTTGCATCTTCGAAATTCCCAAGTTTAACTTGACAAAGACCTACCTTACTTAGTATTAATGAAAGGTCTAAATAATCAGAAACGCTCCTATATGATTCTGCTGAAGTTATAAAATAGCCAAGTGCTTCCTTATAATTCTGTTGTTGAAAATAAACTTCACCTATACTTTGTGTGGCAGTGGCAATCAGATAACCATTATTAACTCCTTTGGCAATTGCTAAAGTCTTACTATTATATTTTAATGCTTCTTCAAAATTTCCTTTTAGTTTATAAACTTCGGCAATACTGGAATATGTTGAAGCAAGGTTAAATTTATCATTATTATTTTCAAAAACCTTTACTCCATTAAAATAACTTTTTAGGGCATCCTGATAATTCCCTAAGCTCTTATAAGAATCGGCAATATTCATTAAGGATACTGCAGCACCATACTTGTCGCCATTTGCTTCATAAATTTTCAAAGCTTTGTAATTAACTTTTAAAGCTTCTGTATAGTCTCCCTGACTTTGATAAATAAAACTATACAACAAATAGATTCCAGCCAATTTGTTCTCATTCCCGTTTAGACGATAAATAGAATCTGCCTTGACAAAATACTCCAATGCTTCCTGATACTTTCCCCAATCGGCATAATCCTGTCCAATGAAAGTAATTAGCTCTGCAATACTATTTTTATCCTCCTGATTAATGAAATAACTTAATGCATCATTATGATACTTCAATGCTGTTTCAAAACTCCCCTTTCGCCAAAAAAGACGGCCACCTTCAATCTTTACTCTTGCAATACCTTCATCCCATTTAATTTTTTCCGCCAGTTGCAATGCCGGATTCAAAAACATAAAAGCTGTATCAAGGTTGTTGTCTATGTACTCAACCATTAATTCACAATAAACAATAACCTTGGTTTTATCATCCTTAGTCTTTTCTAACTTAATGTTAAGTGAATCTGTTCCTTCAGTAGGCATTGCCATAGCATTACCTTCAAAACGTATTTTCTCAGAGAGAAAACAAAAAGAGGGTAAGAAATAAATCATTAAAAAAAGCAGGCCGTTTTTCACGTACGAAAGATAATACTTAAACACAAATAAATTGTTTGGTTTCTTTTACATTTGCATCAATTGATTTAAGCTCATCTATGATTCAGGGAATTATATTTACCATAGTGCTGGCTACCGGAATATTCTTTTTCGGCAAGAGCATCAGACGCATCAGACGAAATATATTTTTAGGCAAACCGCTTGACAGGTCAGACAATGCATCACAACGATGGATGACTATGATTCGTGTTGCCTTAGGTCAGAGTAAAATGACAGTTCGGCCGATAGCTGCCTTTTTCCACCTGATAGTTTATGCCGGATTTATCATCATCAATATTGAAGTACTGGAAATTATGATTGATGGCATTTTTGGCACTCACAGAATTTTATCGTTTATGGGTAGCTTTTATGATTTCCTCATTGGCTCGTTCGAGATACTGGCAGTGTTGGTAATAATAGCATGCATCGTGTTTCTGGCAAGAAGAAATATTCTGAAACTAAAACGTTTTTGGAGCAAGGAAATGACTTCATGGCCACGTAGTGATGCCAACATTATTCTATTTACTGAAATTATTTTAATGTCATTATTTCTGACCATGAATGCATGTGACTATCTGTTGCAGCAATCAGGTGCAGAACACTATATAAAAGCTGGTTCATTTCCAATTAGTAGTTCAATCAGTAATTTATTTATCGGTATGTCTGCCTCATCATTGATTTTTATTGAAAGGTTTTGCTGGTGGGCACATATCATTGGCATACTTGCATTTATGAACTACCTGCCATTCTCTAAACATTTTCATATTCTGATGGCATTTCCAAATACCTATTACAGCAATTTGAATCCAAAAGGCAGGCTTACAAATTTAGAGAGTGTTACCAATGAAGTAAAGTTGATGATGGATCCATCATTACCTCCTCCCCACCAAGTGATACTCCTATGCGCTTTGGTGCAAGAGATGTGCGTGACCTTAGCTGGAAACAACTGATGGACGCCTATACGTGTACGGAATGTGGAAGATGCACTTCCGTTTGTCCTGCAAACATCACAGGCAAACTTTTGTCTCCAAGAAAAATTATGATGGACACCCGTGACCGCCTTGACGAAGTAGGAAAAAATATTGATAAATACGGAAAAGAACATGATGATGATAAAGCTTTGTTAAATGATTATATTTCACCTGAAGAGCTTTGGGCTTGCACAACCTGTAATGCCTGCACAGAGGCTTGTCCTGTAAATATTGATCCGCTTTCAATAATTATTGATATGAGAAGGTATTTGGTAATGGAACAATCACAGGCACCTGCAGAATTAAACGGCATGTTTACTAAAATAGAAAATAATCAGGCACCATGGCAGTTTTCACCTGCTGACCGCCTGAACTGGAAAAACGAAGATTGACAATTAAACAAAACACGATGACATTAAAAGTAAGAACCATGGCAGATTTTTTAGCTGCCAACGAATCGCCCGATATTTTATTTTGGGTAGGCTGTGCAGGAAGTTTTGATCAGCGTGCACAAAAAATCACCAAGGCTGTTGCTAAGATTTTACACTCTTGCAATATTTCCTTTGCTGTTCTTGGCACAGAAGAAAATTGCAATGGTGATCCTGCAAAACGTGCAGGTAATGAATTTCTATTTCAGATGCAGGCGTTGATGAATATACAAATCATGAATGGCTATAATGTTACAAAAATTGTAACTGCTTGTCCGCATTGTTTTAATACACTTAAAAATGAATATCCACAGTTAGGTGGCCACTATGAAGTTGTGCATCACAGCATGTTGTTGCAACAATTGATAAATGATGGAAAACTGATTATCAATGGCGGAAAATTTTTAGGTAAGAAAATTGTATTTCACGACCCATGTTATTTAGGTCGTGGCAACGATGTATATGAAGCTCCACGTGATGTGATTAAAAAATTAGATGCAGAGTTATTTGAGATGAAACGAAGCCGTGCCAACGGATTTTGTTGTGGTGCAGGTGGTGCACAAATGTTTAAAGAACCTGAAAATGGAACTAAAGATGTGAATATAGAACGTACAGAAGAAATTCTTGAAGCTAAACCAGACTATGTAGCTGTTGGCTGCCCCTTTTGTATGACTATGCTTACTGACGGTGTGAAAAATTTCAACAAAGAAGATTCTGTAAAAGTTCTTGACATTGCTGAATTGATTGAAAAAGCAAACGATTTGTAAAAATCAACAGAAGTGTTTTTGCCAGTAGGCTAAAGTGCAAAGTCGCCACACTAATAATGCCTGACTGTTATCACCGTTTTTATAGTCGGTAATTATACGTTTAACTTTATGTTGATTCAGAAAATCAAGTTTATTAAAATCGCTTTCTATTAAATGTGCTAAAGGGCCTCTTAGCCATTTCACCTCACCGGGTGTCACAAAACCTTTCTTATCCTTACGCCAGGCAATTTTAGGTGGTAATACATTCTGTAAGGCACTACGCATTATCCATTTGGTGTATATGCCATTGGCTTTTTCTTCATTCCTTAATCCAAAAGAAAATTCCACCAAGCGATGATCTAAAAAACGGCACACGCGATTCAATGGAGAAAGCCATGCTGTTACGGTCTTCGTATTGCAGCAGTGATGGCAAACTTGTATTGAAAAGAAGATGGTATAAAAAATTATCTGTCCTGTTGCCATCAACCTTGTCTAACCAAAATGGAACATGTTTGTCTTTACCCATAAACGGATAATATTTCAGGTATTCAAGTGCATATAATTTTTGTTCACGTTTAGCAACACTTAATAAACTTTTACCTAAATGAGCTAATTGCTGCGTAGAAGACAGTTCCTGATTCTTAGCCACAATGCCTGTAAGTGCTAATGCCTGACTAACTTGTCCTGACGAGAGTATATCGGCAACCATTCTATAAAAAGTATGTTTATATCCAGCCAGATATTCATCTGCTCCCTGTCCATCTAACACAACTTTTATCCCCTGCTCTTTAATCAGCTTCATCAGAAAATATTGCGAGATAAAAGAGGAGCCCGTACTTGGAACATCAGCATGATACAAAGCATGATGAAAATGTTCCGTCACCTGACTATCAGATGGTGAAAAATAATAAGGTTTCAGAGCAGGATATTTTTTCAGAACTTCATTCACAAATGGACGCTCATCTACATCGCCTTTACCTTCGTAATAAATGCTGAATGTTTTGTAGGACATTCCCGGATGCTGTTCTTGCACCATGCTTACAATGGCACTGCTGTCTAATCCTCCACTAAGGCAACTGGCCACAGGCACATCACTTCTATAATGTAACTTTATTGACTGAGAAAACAACTCATAAAATGTAGCACACTTTTCATCAAAACTCAGGTTGGAATAAACTCCGGTTTGTAACGACCAGTAACGATAGATTTTAATTTCAGCTTTATCACGATAATATACCAGATTATGTGCAGCAGGCAATGCTTTGATGATGTCAAAATAGGTTTCGTCCTCATAGCATATCCATCCCATTTGCAAACCACGCAACACCTGATATTGATTAATTTCATTTGTAAAAACAGGAGTAGGTTTTAATGCCTTATACTCCGACCCGAAATAAAATTTATTATTGTTGCTTATGTAGTAAAATGGTTTTATCCCGAATCTGTCACGCGAACAAAAAAGTTTATTTTCCTTCTGATCCCATAAGGCAAATGCCCACATGCCAACAAAATGTTCAACACATTTTTCTCCCCACTGCTGATAGGCTTTCAAGATTACTTCAGTATCGCTTTTTGTTTTAAAAACCTCACCATTCTTTTCCAATTCTGCTCGAAGCTCAATGTAATTGTAAATTTCTCCATTGTAAACTATAGTCAGACCGTTATCGTACATCGGCTGATCAGCATTGGAACTAAGGTCAATTATACTGAGTCTGTTATGTCCGAGATGAACATTCTGACTCATGTACATTTTGCTTGCATCAGGTCCACGGTGTGCAATGGCTTTAAGCATAGCAGAAAGAATTTTCTCGCCATCAGCAATATCATCAATAAATCCGGCTATGCCACACATTTTATGCTTCTTACAAAAAATTAAAAATTTTTGTCAAAAATAAATAAACCATGAATCCATAAAAAAACCGCTCCAATGTTGAAGCGGTCAATTTTATAAATAGTTGATTCTACTATTTTCCTGTTGGAATTGTATAAAGAACGCCTAAATGAATACCACCATAAACTCTTGATGTAGTCTTATAGCTGAAATTACCTGATGTTCCATCTTCAAAATTAGCCCAATAAGTAGCACCTGACATATCATCCATATCTTGTGCCATATCTATAGCATTAGAATACTTCTTAGTAACATCACTGAAACCGTAACCCAAACGCATACCTGCAGTCAATGTAAATTGCTCGCTCAAATCAACATCAACTCCAAAGCCTATTACAAGACCAATATTGGCACCTTTAAGTGATCCTTTCACATCATGTTTGTCGCCATCGTCATCAACATCCTTGGCACTACTAAGAAAACTGAACTGAGGTCCAAATTCAAAATATCCTCCTTTGTCACCACCCAAACGCAGTAATAAAGGAACATCTAAATAACGTAATTTCAATGTAAGTTGATCATGACCATCATTCAAATCATACTTCTGATTGTGGCCGGCACGCATAATGCCCAGTTCAAGAGCCAATTTATCATTAAAATAGTACTCCGTTTTCAACCCGAATTGACCGCCAAAAGACATGGCAACATTTAAATCATCATCGGCATCGAATACGTTTTTTATTCATCAGCCAGGTGCTGTTAAAGCCACCACCTAAACCAACTTTGAATTTTGTGCGTTTACTGTCAACGCCATTGCTACTAAAGCAACACTGAATAATAGTTTTTTCATCACTTTTAAAGTTTAGCTATATATTTGAACCGCAAATGTAGAACTTTAATTCAATTGTCAAAATCTAATGGTATGAAACTACTCGAAAACAAAGTTGTATTGATAACCGGTGCTTCGCGCGGTATTGGAAGAGGTATTGCCCTTACGTTGGCACAGCATGGTGCAAATATTGCCTTTACCTACTTGTCATCGCCTGAAAAAGGAATGGAATTGGAAAATATTTTAAAATCACATGGTGTAAAAGCTAAAGGTTATCAAAGTGATGCATCGCAGTTTAATGCTGCCGAGCAACTGATTAATCAGGTTCTTACAGATTTTGAAAAAATTGATATTCTGGTAAACAATGCAGGTATAACACGTGATAATCTGCTAATGCGAATGACAGAAGAGCAATTTGATGAAGTACTTCGCACCAACCTGAAATCTTGTTTTAACACCACAAAACATATTCAGAAATCAATGCTTAAGCAACGTTCAGGTTCTATTATAAATATAACGTCTGTTGTTGGCGAAAAAGGAAATGCCGGACAAGCAAACTATGCTGCAAGCAAAGCAGGGATGATAGGTTTTACAAAGTCTGTAGCATTAGAATTAGGCTCCCGTAATATTCGTTGCAATGCAATAGCCCCGGGTTTTATTGAAACAGAAATGACAGGCTCTTTAGACCCTGCAACTGTAAAAGGATGGGCTGATGCAATACCCATGAAACGCGGTGGAACTGTTGATGATATTGCTAATGCTGTCTTATTTTTTGCATCTGATTTAAGTACCTATATAACCGGACAGGTACTGCATGTAAATGGAGGAATGTACACCTAATAATTGATGATGTGACCGATTTTGTTCCATCACTACGTTTTCATTTTCTTACACCATTTTATGATTTTCTTTTGGCATATTGCTGCCAGAAAAAAATTACGAAATACCATTATCAGTATCATTGAAACAACAAACAATGATAGTTTAATTGAACTGGGATGCAGCACAGGCGGTCTTACCCTACCTATTGCAAAAAGATTCTCCTCTTCACGGATTTACGCAGTAGATATTGATAAAAAAGCACTGTCCATATTAGAGCGAAAACTGAATAAAGTACCACAACATAAAATTTCGCTGATTAATGCATCTTCTTCTCTTTTGCCATTGGAAAACAAAAGTGTTCCAACTATAATTACAAGCCTGTTGTTCTGCAATTTACTTCCGGAAGAAAAGCTTAAAACTTTACATGAAATAAAAAGAATTTTAACTGATAACGGGCATTTGATTATTATGGATTGGGGAAAACCGAAAACCATTTTTTCAGCAGCTGGTTTTAAGATATTGCAATGGGTTGGTGGCCACAAAACAACTGATGATTTGAAACAAGGGCTTTTTAAAGTATTGGTGCAAAATCAGGGATTTACCATTACAGAAAAAAAATACATCAATACGGGCTTTGGAACGCTTTACTTTTATGATGCAATGCCTGATTCTCAGAGAAATCTACCTTAGTATTAAATATTCAGAACAGGGAATAATCCTGCTTATTACTGTATTTTAACTCCTAACACTGCTTTTTTACAACCGCATTTTCAAGCTACAATTCACAATCTGGTGCATCCACCAAAAACAGATACTTCATAAAGTGAAACTTATTATATTCGCTTCCGTACAATATAGTTGTACCGAAGGGCGGCACATAATAGTTTTTAAACCACCAACTTAATGAAATCGCACCATTACAATTTTCCTATAGCACCCTTTAACGAGGATATGCTGCTGATTGATTTTTTTGATATTCATGCCTCTAAAACACCTGACCAAATTGCCGTATATTTTCATGAGGAGAAATTAACTTACGCACAGCAGAGAAACAAGCCGGAATTCTTGCACAATTTCTGATCAACAAAGGTGTAAAACCAGGTGATCTTGTTGGTCTTTGTATTGAACGCAGTTGTAATCTTATTGTTGGTGTATTGGGGATTCTGAAGGCCGGTGCCGGATATGTTCCTCTCGACCCTGAATATCCTCAAGAGCGATTGCAATATATGATTGAGACTGCGCAAATGCCACTGCTCATCACCAATAAAAATCTTTCGGAAAAAATACCTGCAAGTAAGGCAGAAAAAATTTTAATCGAAGAGATTTTTGAAAAACATTCTTCGCCACTCACTCAAAATATAACGCACTCTCCTACTGACATTGCCTATGTACTTTTTACCAGTGGATCAACCGGTATGCCTAAGGGTGTTGCCATGCCTCACAGACCTTTGGTTAATCTGATTACATGGCAATTGAAGAATACCAAGGTTTTGGGCTCAACAAAAACATTACAATTTGCTCCCATAAGTTTTGATGTTTCATTTCAGGAAATTTTTTCTACACTAAGTTGTGGTGGCACCTTGGTGATGATTGAAGATGAAATGCGATTGAATGCAGTAAATCTTTTAAACTTTGTTGCTGCCGAAAAAATTAATCGTTTGTTTTTACCTTTCATTGCTTTGCAGCATCTATGCGAAGTAGCTGAAAATTTTGAAGGCGATTTAAGCTGTCTGCAAGAAGTTATTACAGCAGGAGAACAATTACAGTCAACACAGTTTATCAAAAACTTTTTTAAGAAGAACAAAAATTGCACATTGTGGAATCATTACGGACCAACTGAAGGGCATGTTGTTACTGCATATCAGCTCTCTTCAAATCCTGATGCTTGGGCTGCACTGCCTTCAATTGGTAAGCCTATAGATAATGCAGAAATTTATATTCTGAACGAAGAAGGAAATGTTGTTGCAGATAATGAAGATGGTGAACTTTATATTGGTGGTGTAAGTGTTGCAAAAGGCTATCTTAATCGAGCTGACTTAACACAGGAACGATTTATAGAAAATCCATATAGCAATTCGCAAGGAAAATATTTCTACAAAACCGGTGATCTTGCTCGTTATATGCCCGATGGCAATATAGAATACCTCGGAAGAATTGATGGTCAGGTGAAAGTGCGTGGCTACAGAATTGAATTGGGAGAAATTGAATTAACTCTTGATAAACATGCAACAGTAAAACAAGCTGTTGTAATTGCACGAGAAGATGAACCGGGTGATAAACGCTTAGTTGCATACTGTCTCCCACATGACAATAAGAAAATTTTAGCAGGAGAACTTCGTCAATTCCTGCAAGATAAATTACCTGAATACATGATGCCATCTGCATTTGTACAGATAGAAGAATTTCCACGCACACCTTCAGGAAAAATTGACCGCAGAAGTTTACCTGCACCATCTAATAAAAGGCCAGATATAGGCACTGTATTTGTTGCTGCAGAAACAGATTTGCAAAAAACTTTTGTCAAGACATGGAGTAAGTTATTAAAGGTTGCTGAGATTGGTATTAATGACAACTTTTTTGATCTTGGTGGAAACTCACTTCTTGCATTAAAATTTATAGCAGAACTAAGGCAGGAGCATAATTTAGATCTTCCTGTTGTTAAAATGTATCAGCATCCTGATATTTTTTCTCTGACAAAATTTTTAACTAACGGGTCTGCAACAAAATCATTTTATGAAAATGCACAGGACAGATTCTCTTCAAACATTAAAGGCAAGATTGAAACTGTAGAAGATGGCATTGCTGTAATTGGTATGGCAGGGCGTTTTCCCGGTGCAAACAATGTTGATGATTTCTGGAAAAACATTGTTGAAGGCAAAGAGACTGTATCTTTTTTCAAAAAACAGGAATTAGATAATGATGTGCCGGAAGAAGATAAAAACGATGAAAATTACGTGGCTGTTCGAGGTATAATTGAGGATGCCGACAAATTTGATGCTCCGTTTTTTAATATGAATCCGCGACTTGCAGAAGTTACAGATCCGCAACAGCGCATTTTTTTACAGGTGGCATGGGAAGCTATTGAAAATGCAGGGTATGCTCCTGACAAATATGATGGACTAATAGGAGTTTTTGCCGGAATGGGAAACAACACCTATTTTCCGAATAATGTTTTTCATAATAAAGAAGCAATTAACCGTGTAGGCTCATTTCAAACAATGACTGCAAATGAAAAAGATTATATTGCTACAAGAATAGCTTATGAGTTTAATACAAAAGGACCGGCTGTGAGTGTGCATACTGCATGTTCAACATCGCTCACTGCAGTTACACTTGCCTATGAAAGTCTGTTAAACCATGAATGTGATATGGCATTGGCCGGAGGTGTAGCTATTACAGTCCCTGTAAACAGTGGACATATCTATAATGAAGGTGGGATGTTCAGTAAAGACGGACATACAAGAGCTTTTGATGCAGGTGCCAACGGAACTGTATTCAGTGATGGTGCAGGTGCCGTTATCCTGAAAAGATATAAAGATGCCATAAAAGACGGTGACGAGATTTACGCAGTAATTCGTGGTGCTGCCTTAAATAATGATGGCAGTGAAAAAGCAAGTTTTACTGCACCCAGTGTTGAAGGACAAGCTGCGGTAATTGCAATGGCACAGGCAAAAGCAGGTGTGTCGCCTGACTCCATTTCATATATTGAAACACATGGTACTGCCACACCACTTGGTGACCCAATAGAAATTGAAGCACTCACTCAGGCATTTAGAAGCAAAACTGATAAAAAACAATTTTGTGCCGTTGGCTCAGTAAAAACCAATATCGGACACCTGACACCGGCAGCAGGCGTTGCAGGATTAATTAAAACATGTCTTGCACTAAAAAATAAAATACTACCTGCTTCACTGAATTATTCAAAAGCAAATGCTGCAATAGATTTTAAATCTTCTCCATTCTATGTTAATTCCACCCTAAAAAAATGGACAACAGAAAATGGTGAGCCTTTGCGTGCAGGCATCAGTTCTTTTGGTGTTGGCGGAACTAACGCTCATGTAGTAGTTGAAGAAGCACCTCAAAAAGCTGAATCAGGCATTGCCCGAAAAAAACATTTGTTTTTACTTTCAGGAAGAACTAAGGATGTATTGGATTCACAAACAAAAAATCTACAATCGTTTTTAGAGAAAAATCCGGATGCAAATCTTGCAGATATTGCTTACACTTTACAAACAGGACGAAAATATTTTAATCATCGCAGAATTATTTCAGGTGGTGATGTTCAAGAGATTGTATCAGCAATACAACAAGCTAATCCAAAGAAAACAGCTGCACGCGAACTGACAACAGGCAATCCTGAAATAATTTTTATGTTTCCCGGACAAGGTTCACAGTATGTAAACATGGGAAAAAATTTATATGATGATGAAATAGTTTTTAAAGATGCCGTTGACACATGCTGTAACATTTTGCAACCACATTTAGGTATTGACTTGCGGACAATTCTTTATCCTGAAGATGCTGAAAAAGAAAAAGCAGAAAAGCTTTTGAAAGAAACTATTTATACGCAGCCATCGTTGTTTACAATCGGCTATGCATTAGCAAAACTTTGGATGAGTTGGGGTATTCAACCCAAGGGATTTATCGGTCACAGCATTGGAGAATTTGCAGGTGCACATTTTGCAGGAGTATTTTCTTTAGAAGATGCACTGATGCTTGTTGCCAATCGCGGACGAATGATGCAGGAATTACCACATGGAAGTATGTTAAGTGTTCGTAAGGCTGCTGCGGAAATTGAAAAGGAGATTGATTCTTCTTGTTCTATTGCTGCAATTAACGGCCCTGCACTTTGCGTAGTTGCCGGCCCTGCTGAAAAAATTGAAGCACTTCAAAAATCATTAGAAAGTCGCGAAATTACAGCAAAGTTATTAGTGACATCACATGCATTCCATTCGCCAATGATGGAGCCCATGTTGAAACCTTTTTTAGAGAAAGTAAAATCCGTTAAACTCAATAAACCTGCAATACCATTTGTATCAACAGCCACCTCAAAATGGATTACAGATGCAGAAGCAACCAATCCGGAATACTGGATGAATCACGTAAGAGCTACTGTACGTTTTGCTGAAGGTATTCAAACTTTGTGGGGTGATAAACCACAACGTGTTTTGTTGGAATGTGGACCAAGAAATACTGCTGCAACCTTAGCTAAACAGCAGGCAAAAAGAACCTGCCAAACAAACAGCAATTTCATCGCTGAGTGATTCAGCAGATAATTATGCAGAATGGGAGCAAATACTCTTTGCCTTAGGTCAACTGTGGATGAGCGGAGTTGCAATTGACTGGCAAAATTTTTATGCACTTGAAAAACGAAATCGCATTGCACTACCTACTTACCCTTTTGAAAAAAAGAGATATTGGCTTGACCCAATTAATGTCATTCAAAATATTACACAAGAAAACATTCAACCATCAGTTTCCGGCTTTGAGTTTCCAATCATTACTCAGCCATCTGTAAACACAACAATTGAAACAACGAACAATACAACAATGAATAGAAAAGATCTTATCACAGCAGAGTTAAAAACAATTCTTGAAGAATCTTCAGGTATGGAATTGGGCAACGACAGCAGTGCAACCTTCCTTGATTTAGGATTGGATTCACTTTTTCTGACACAGGCTGCCCTGACCATCAGCAAAAAATATGGAGTAAAAGTTACATTCAGACAACTTAACGAAGAGTTTTCATCACTGCAATCGCTTTCAGCGCATTTAGATGCTAACCTACCAGCAGATGCAATGCCTGCAGCTAAATTGGCACCGCAGCAAGCACCGCAGCAAACAAATATTGTCATGCAACAACCGGCAATGCAAACAACAGGCATGAACCCCATGCAGATGATGATGATGCAGCAAATGCAAATGATGCAGATGATGATGCAACAGATGAATCAGCCACAACAACAAGTTGCACCTTCTGTTCAGGCGCATATAGAGAAAGCGGTTGAGATAAAATCGCACACTAAGAAAGAAGATGTAAGCGAAAACGAAAAAGCTGAATTGGCAAAACCATTTGGCGCTATTGCCAGAATTGAAAAAGGTACATCAAATGACATATCATCTGAGCAGGAAAAATGGTTGAAACAATTTATAGCAGCATACACTGAAAAAACAAAAGCTTCAAAAAAATATTGTCAGGATTATCGCAGCGTGCTTGCCGACCCACGTGTGGTTACAGGATTTAAACCTGCCTTGAAAGAAATAATTTACCAGGTTGTAGTTAATAAATCTAAAGGAGTAAACTTTCACGATATAGACGGCAATGAATATGTAGATGTGTTGAATGGTTTTGGCTCCAACTTTTTTGGTTGGGGAAACGACATGCTAAAAAATGCATGGAAAAAACAATTGGATGATGGCGTTGAGCTTGGTCCACAGACACCGCTTGCAGGCGAGTGTGCACAATTAATTTGTGAACTCACCGGATATGACCGTGCAGGTTTTTGCAACACAGGCAGCGAGGCTGTACTCGGTGCTATGAGAATAGCACGTACCGTTACTGGAAGAAATCTTATTATTTGTTTCAATGGTTCTTATCATGGCATCAATGATGAAGTGATTGTTCGTGGAACAAAAAAACTAAAATCGTTTCCGGCAGCAGCGGGAATTATGCCGGAGTCTGTACAAAATATGCTTGTATTAGATTATGGCACAGAAGAGAGTTTGCAGATTATCCGCGAGCGCATGGATGAAATTGCTGCCGTAATGATTGAACCTATTCAATCACGCAGAGCAGATTTTCATCCTAAAGAATTTATTCATGAGGTTAGAAAACTAACTAAAGAAAATAATGTGCTGATGATTTTGATGAGGTGATAACAGGATTCAGATTAAGACTTGGCGGTGCGCAGGAATATTATGGTGTTGATGCCGACCTGAGTACTTACGGAAAAGTTATTGGCGGCAATATGCCTGTTGGTGCGATTGCAGGTAAGAAACAATACATGGATGCTTTAGATGGTGGATTCTGGCAGTATGGTGATAATTCTATTCCTGAAGTTGGTGTAACCTATTTTGCTGGAACATTTGTACGTCATCCGCTTGCTATGGCAGCAATGAAAGAAGTGTTGTTGCATCTTAAAAAAGAAGGCAAGCCGCTTTATGAAAAGTTGAATGCTAAAACACAAAGATTGGTTGACGAAGTAAATGCACACAGTAAAAAATTAGGCTCACCATTTAAGTTGGTAACCTTTGGCTCTTTATTTAAAGGCAAATGGGAAACAGAGCCTCATTACACTGAATTACTTTTTGCAATGATGCGCTATAAAGGTGTTCACATCATGGATGGCTTTCCATGCTTTTTAACACTTGCTTTTACAGATGCAGATGTTGACTTTGTTGTTTCTAAATTCAAAGAAAGTTTATCTGAGCTTTGCGAAATCGGATTCATTCCTTCTGATAAAAACAACGAACAATCGAAAATAAATTCTAACGGACATTTGCAAAATGGCAATGGACAACATCCTCCAATACCGGGCGCTCGTTTAGGAAAAGATGCTAATGGAAAAGATGCCTGGTTTATTGCCGACCCAGAAAGACCGGGTAAGTTTTTAATGGTGAAGTAATATTATTTTGCTTTTAGCAATCCAATAGAAAAACGGTTACTATTGATACTTCTTTAATATCAATATGAAATCTAAGTGGTCCTGTCGGGAGTCGAACTCGAATCTCAGGTTCCGGAGACCTGCGTACTATCCATTATACTACAGAACCATACAAGGCTGCAAATGTACAATAATCAACCTATGCCGTTGCCACTGATGGTTTCATCATCTGCCGGAAAACAGCATTAGCTTCATTCACAGTTTCTATCTTGTAAAAGGTAAGACTAAGTTTACTTTTATCTTCTTTCATGCGGCAGCGCGATGGATTGCTTTTAACAAAATTGATTATCTGCATAAATAAATCACTCTTATACAATCGTGAATCGGGATTTGAAACTAAATATCCTTTAAGCTGCCCATTCTTTAAAATTAGTTTTTCAAAACCTAATGATTTTGCTTTCCATCGCAGTTTAATAGTTTCAAACAACTCCATTAC
The DNA here is from genome assembly GCA_016699635.1 of Bacteroidota bacterium. GTDB lineage: Bacteria > Bacteroidota > Bacteroidia > AKYH767-A > OLB10 > OLB10. The sequence continues at coordinate 532,917 of CP064983.1, forward strand.
TTGCTTTGGTACAGGGCCAAATCTGTCACGAAGCTGACTTTCAAAAGCATTCAGTTTTTCTTCTGTTTCTATATCATCTAACTCTTTGTAAAGATTCAATCGCTCCACAATATTTTCTACATATTGTGTGGGAATCAAAATTTCAAGGTCAGTTTCAATCTGGCAATCGGCAACAATTGGTTTGTTATCATCAGCAGGAAATAATTCTTTAAAATCAGACTCGCGCAATTCTATCAACGCTTCGTCTAAAATTTTCTGATACATTTCAAATCCTATTTCAGAAATAAAACCACTCTGTTCGCCACCCAGTAAATTTCCTGCACCACGAATATCTAAGTCGCGCAACGCTACCTGAAATCCCATTCCTAAATCGGAATATTCTTCTATGGCCTGCAGTCGCTGACGTGCCTCTGGTGTTAACACAGTGAGTGGTGGTGCAAGCAGATAACAAAAAGCTTTTTTTATTGCTTCGCCCTACCCTGCCACGCATCTGATGCAAATCGCTCAATCCGAAATTTTGTGCCTGATTGATGATAATTGTGTTTGCATTGCTGATATCAATTCCGGATTCGATGATGGTTGTTGCCACCAAAACATCTGCATCACCTTCAATAAAAGTCATAAGCACTTCTTCAAGCTGACTGCCATCCATCTGTCCGTGCCCTACAACAATTTTTACATCAGGACAAAGTTTTCTTATCATATCAGAAATATCGTGAATATCCTGAACACGATTGTGCACAAAAAACACCTGACCTCCACGCGATACTTCATACATTATTGCCTCACGAATAACTTTGTCATTAAATGTATGCAACTCTGTTGTTACAGGATAGCGGTTTGGTGGCGGTGTGTTTATGATTGATAAATCACGAGCACCCATTAATGAAAACTGAAGTGTTCTTGGAATAGGTGTTGCTGTCAAAGTCAGTGTGTCAACATTTACTTTAAGAGATTTAATTTTCTCTTTACTTGCAACACCAAATTTCTGCTCTTCGTCAATAATCAACAACCCAAGATTACTGAATTTTATGTCCTTGCTCAGCAGCCTGTGCGTGCCAATGATGATGTCAATCTTACCTACTTCGAGTTTACGTAGTGTTTCATTTTGTTGTGCAGTTGACTTAAAACGGTTGATGTAATCAATAGTACAGGGAAAATCTTTCAACCTTTCGCTAATGGTTCTGTAATGCTGCATTGCCAATATGGTAGTAGGCACTAAAATGGCAACCTGTTTACTATCGTTTACGGCTTTAAAAGCTGCACGAATGGCTATCTCTGTTTTTCCAAATCCAACATCACCACAAATTAATCTGTCCATTGGCGATGCGCTTTCCATATCCTTTTTTACATCACGTGTTGCTTTTATCTGATCGGGCGTATCTTCATAGATAAAACTTGCCTCTAATTCTGTTTGCAGATAATTATCGGGAGTGTATGCAAAGCCTTCCTGTGCTTTTCGCTTGGCATATAGTGCTATCAGATCGCGCGCAATATCTTTTACCTTCTTTTTTGTTTTTTGCTTGAGCGATGCCCATGATGTGCTACCCAACTTATTGAGCGATGGTGCAGTGCCTTCTTTACCTGTGTAGCGGGCTATGCGATGCAGGCTGTGAATACTTACATAAAGAATATCGTTGTCTTTATACACCAATCTGATTGCCTCTTGCTGACGACCTTCTATATTTAGTTTTTCCAATCCACCAAAACGACCTACACCATGATCAATATGTGTTACATAATCACCAGGCTTGAGGCTGTACAATTCTTTAATGGAAATGGCTTCGTTTCGGCTGTAATTCTTACGTAGTTTAAAACGATGATAGCGATCAAAAATCTGATGATCCGTGAATACAGAAACTTTAAGATCTAAATCAGTAAAACCTTTGTACAATGAAGTATAAACAGGGCTAAATTGTATATCGTCACGCTGAACTTCTTTTTTAAAACTTAAATCATCAAAAATGGCATAGATGCGTTCAACCTGTTTGGCAGAATCAGAAAAAATGTATGACTTAAAATGCTTATCACTATTTTCTTTTAAATGACCGGCAAGTAAATTGAAGTTTTTATTGAACTGTGGTTGTGGCTGTATATTGAATTTTATTCCGACTACATTTTCATAAAAAGATTTCAAACCAAACTCTACCTGTCTGAAAGTTGACAGAACAGATTTAATCTCCTCGATAGAATCATAAACAATTCTTGGATTATCACTCTTTCTTCCTCATCATTCTCAGAAGTCTGATTTTTAAGCACTGTTAAATTATCATCAAGATAGTTTAATGAATAAGAAAGATCGCGTGTCCAGATTAAAGTATTTTCAGGAAGAAATTTAAAAAACGATTCTGTCACATTCTGCTGCATTTCTGTCTGAATGTTTGGAATGATGGTAACAAAGTGCAGATTTTTTTCAGACAATTGTGTCACCGGATCGAATGAGCGAATAGATTCAATTTTATTTCCATCAAACTCTAATCTGAAAGGCAGTTCATAGGCATAAGAATAAACATCAACAATACCGCCTCTGATGGCAAACTGCCCGGGTTCAAAAACAAAATCAGTTCTTTGAAAATTATTCTCTGTCAGAAAATCATTTACAAAATCAATGCTCAGTTGCTCATTCACACGCGCTTCAATAGTATTTTTTTCGAGTGCATGTCGTGTTACAACATTTTCTGCAACAGCTTCGGCATACGATACAACAATAAATGACTGACTGTGTTTATTAATGTGACTAAGCACCTCCGTACGCATTTGAATAGATGCATTTTCATGTGCATTGAGTTTAAAAGGTTTTCTGTAGGATGAAGGAAAGAAAAAAACTTTCTGCTCAGGGTTAAGGTTTTCTAAATCGTTAAGAAAATAAGCAGCCTCTTCTCTGTCGGGTAAAATAAAAAGCATGGGAGCAGGTTCATGCTCAAATGTTGCAGTTGCAATAAATGATGAGGCAGAACCGGCAGTATTTTGAAGATGTGTTTTTGAAGCTTGCTTACTTATTTGCAAAAAAGAGTTCCTGTACAGCAGGGTGTGCTATATATTTTTCTTTTAAATCTTTAAGTAAATCCATTTGTAAAAAAAACGGAATGCAAAATTAACTAAAAGTTTGAGCTTAATTTTAAATTGAACGCTTAAAAATTTTATCTCAATTTAGTTCGGAATGGCTTACACTTATCGGTATATTTCTTTGAAAGTGTCCAGTTGATGGTGAAGCCACCCATCATGTACCAGTCTTTATCTGAGGCATTTCCTCTTTGACGTTTTGCATTAATATCTGTGCCTGCAAAAATTGTTCTGTCGGAGAGTTCTGCTGCAAGTACACCATTGGTATTTCTTAACTCTGCCTGATCAGGATAAACCGTACTCACATCATCTAAGTAATCGGTATAGGTTCTTCGTGCAATAGCTTCTACAGATAAAGAGAACCTGTTTGATAATTTAAATTTTATTCCGCCACCCATAGGAAAAGCAAACTGCACACGCTTATATTTTCCTGTTGTATTTGGAAGTCCGCTACCCTGCCCTTCTGTGCCGAGAGGTTGCAAATCGTACCATGATCCATTAATAAAACCTTGAGGGTTGTGATGAAAGAAGGTTATTCCTGCAACAAGATATGGAGCAACTTTAGAGGTATGTTCCGAAGCTGTCTGAAAAGGAAAAAAATTAAACTCAAACAAAGCGCTGGCATCCCAAATATCACTTCTGAATGATAGGTTGCGATATTGATTAAAATCTTCGTCTGCAATGGCATCGCTACCTGTTATCTGCCCATAAGTAAGTCCTAAACGAAAAGACCAAAAACTATTGAGACAACGTTTATAATATAAACCTGCTGCAGGATTAAATGCATTTGGATTAAAAAGATGGGTATTTATTTCGCCTTTATAAGAAGCTACACCAAGCAGTAATCCTAACTCACTACTTTGTGCTGATATTTTTTGTGGTTGAAGAACCACGATTGTAAAAAATAAGATTAAAATTTTGCGCATGGCTGAAAAACAGCAATAAAAACGGAAAATTATTCTGAAAATTACATCAGAACATAGGATAATTTACTCTACCCGTTCTTATTTTATAACAAATATTAAACATTGCAAAAACATAGGCATCATTCCATCTTGGGTCGCCACGCTGCTCACCTACATGTGAGTTATCATCATGGCTGCGGTCTGCAAGGATTTCAACTAATGAGCCGCCTCTGTCGTAATAATAGCTTTTACTTACATCATCAATATAATCAGTAAACGTGTAGCGTAAACCTAATTCAAGCCCTACGCTTATCTGACGGTCAATTGCATATTTTGCACCAAGTCCTAAAGGAACACATAATTGTGTACGTTTATATTTACTTCTAGATGCAACTTGTCCCTGACCTTCTGTTCCCAAAGGCTGAAGCTGATACCACTGCCCATCAAGTTTAGCTTTTGGATTAAAGTGAAATACGCCAATGCCTAAAAATCCATAGGCAGAGATTTCAACATTTCGCAAACCTCTAACGCCACGAAGTTTATAGCGGTGACCAACTTGTTCTTGAAGAAAAGAAATTTCAATATTGGTGCTTAATTCAAAGATGTTTGATTTGAAACTGAGGTTACGGTTATTTCTGAAATGCTCTTTTGTCAAAGCATCATCACCTGAAACTATTCCATACGAAAACTTAGAGCACCATGCAAAAGTTGGTGAAAGTTTGTAGCGATAGCCAATCATAGCGGCAGGGCGCGTCATCGAAAATTCCAAATCGCGGAAAGCATGTGAGCCTACTCTGTTTGCGCCTCCAAGTTCACCTAAAAAATTGGTTGCTCCGAGTCCTGCAATATACTCAATACGGTACGCCTTCCAGCGTTTTTTAGCAATCTGTGCACTACCTAAAAAGGGAATTAAAATTAAGCCAACAAGCAGTAATTTCTTGTATTTATCGTTCATAAGCCGGGGTGGTTATTGACAAAAATAAACATTTCAAATATTTGCAGGTACAATTATAATATATTCTTACCAATTACGGGCATCAAGGCCCCAATTTAGCTTATTTCTTAGGGTTTGAAGAAAATTATCGTTATCGAACCTTACCAGATTGAAACTGAAATCCTCCCGTCTGACAGCCAGTTGCACGGATGAATCTATGGTTACTGACCTGGAGTCCAATGATGCCATAAAATATGGGTTTCGACCTTCAACTTCCAAAGAAACTACATTTTTATCCGATACTACGATAGGACGCACATTAAGGTTATGCGGGGCAATGGGTGTAATCACAAAATTTCCTGATCCTGGTGAAATAACAGGTCCTCCGCAACTTAAAGAATAACCTGTTGACCCTGTGGGTGTGGCTATCAGAAGTCCATCTGCCCAATAAGAGTTCAGATATTCTCCATTTAAAAAAGCATGGATAATTATCATGGATGAACTATCCTTCTTATGAATGGCAAGTTCGTTTAAAGCATAGGGTACATCACCAAAAATTTCTTTATCGGTTTCTAACCTAAGCATTGCTCTTTTATCGAGTGAATAATGCCCTTTGAGAATACTGTTTATTGCTTCGGTTATAGCCTCGGGCAAAACAATAGATAAAAAGCCAAGTCTGCCGGTATTGATGCCAAGAACAGGAATGCCTGAGTCTTTTACCAATTTAATGGTGTCGAGAATGGTGCCATCACCACCTATGCTGAAAAGAAAATCGGCTTTACCTGCTATCTCTGCTGAGGTGCTGAAAACATGTGTGTTTTGCATTTCCTTCCCCGACTTTTTCAGGTGACGATACAATGTTCCATACAACAAAACGTCAACATCATTCTGATGTAATTGTGTCCATACAACATCGAGTGCTGCAAGCACTTTTTCATTTACATTTCTGGCATATACGGCAATTGTCATCGAGCAAAGTTATTAAATTGGCGCTGTAAGGTGCAGAAAAATTCCGGATTTACCATATCCTGTAAATGCAAATTCGCCACGAAGCACCAAATCGTAGTAAGTTACAAAGTCAAGTCCTGCGCCAAAGCTATAGAGCCACTTATTTGATAAAGGGTTGTTTTGATAGAAGCGTTTGTCACGGACATAACCAGCATCAAAAAATAAATTGGCATACAATGCATAAGGTATCCGAGTGAAACTCTGAGGTAATCCCACAGGAATGTTAAATGATTTAGGTTGAACAATAGCATATTTAATTCCGCTTTTGAAAAGGGCGAAATTTTCACCATTGATAACATAAGGATCGTAACCTCTGACTAAATCGCCTCTGTAGCCCAAAGCTATCTGATTATAATAAGGAACATCATTGTTTCCTGATAATTTGCCTTTAAAAGAAAATGCAGTAGCCCATGAATCGTTCAGTTTCCAGAATTTTTTAAAATGTGCTATTATATAAGTTATCGAAGGATCGTTATCGCTGATGCCAAAACCGTATTTTGTAAACTCAAGACTTAAAAAGTAACCTTTTAAAGGATAATTTCTGATATCGCGGGCATCATCTTTATACTCAAAAGAAATTACAGGATAACTTTCATACTTATGTCCACTAACAAAATAATCTCTGTTGAGCGACAGCAATGTATCGGAGATAATGTTGTACTGATAACCTCCGGTAAAAGTATAAGTCTTATTAAATCCCTGCCGGTGAATAAATCTTACGTTTGCAATGTATTCTTTTCTTAAAAATTCACTTCCGTTTTCAAAATAAACCAACTTGTTATTTTCTAACTTATAGGGAATCTCGCGCATTCTTGTTTGCAAAGCAGTAAACACTAACCCATTATTCTGACTTTTATCAATGCTTGGAATGCTGTACATAAATCCCTGCCTTTGCGAATAACCATAACGAAGCAACAGCCTTACATTCTCCCTCCTGCCTCTGAAATTTTCCCAGTTTAAATAAAAACCATAATTGGCTTTCTTCAGATTTTTATCGCGCCACCATTCCCAGAAATTACGGTCAACAACTTCGAAAATAGGTACAGGAAAAATATACCAACGTTCAACAACATCAATTATCACATAAACATCGTTTCCGATTAGCTGCTTGTTGATATTTACAAAATTAAAAAGCGAAATATTCAATAAGTTCTCTCTGCTCTTTGTGATTTTTTCATTTAATTCACCAACAGTCATGGTCTGCCCCTGACTGAATGCCAACTCACGCTGAATAACAGAATATCGTGTTACTTTATTTCCTGTGACAACAATCTGCCTTACATAAATTGTATTGGTATCAACCTGTAAAGAATCGGAAGCAAAACTGCTAAAACAAAATGCAAAAAACAGATTTATTAAAAATGCTCTTTTAAACATTAAGGTATGTCATAAATGCCTGATAACGGTCTTCAATATCAGTGGGCAAGTCTGTAGTTTGGTAAGATGCCACCACATTATAGTCCATCCGATAAAATCCTGCAAGTATTCGCGAAAGATCCAGTTTATCAACCTTTAAAGTAACCTCAAAAATTTCACTGTCCGGAAGTTGATTTACTGATGAACTTAAAATTAATGCTCCGTTCGATTCAGTTATCCGTGCAATTTCCTGCATAGAATAATTTTTTCTTTCAACATTAAGAATAATGATTCCACCAGGTGTTTTAACAGAGCTGTTTTGTGCAAAACAATCAATAATATCAACTAAGGTCAGAAGCCCACGATAATTTCCTTCTTTACTGACAACAGGAACTATATTCAGACCTTTTACTGTTACAAACTCCAATGCATCATAAATATATTGCGTTTCAAAAATGTAAACATTCTGATATTCCAATTCACATTCTGAAAGCGACTTTTCTTTGTCTTCAATTTTTTTAAGATCGTATTCGGTTATGAGGCCTTTATATTTTACCCCATCAACCACAGGCAGGTGATTTAAATTAAATGCCTGCATCCATTGCAATGCTCTGACAACAGTGTCGGAACTCTTTAACGGAGGAATAAAATCTTTAATATAAGCTTTTGTGTTCATGAATATTTTTTCCCAAATCGAATCTGCCGGCAAACATAGTACATTTGTATCAATTTTCAGAGTATATGACAGCATGTAAACTTAGTGTGAACATTAATAAAATTGCAACACTGCGCAATGCCCGAGGCGGAACTATTCCAAATGTAGTTAAGGCGGCAATAGATATAGAGCGTTTTGGTGCCGAAGGAATAACAGTGCATCCACGTCCTGACGAAAGGCATATCCGTTTCAGAGATGTTTATGAATTGAAAGAATGTGTTACCACAGAATTTAATATCGAAGGCTATCCATCAGAAGGTTTTCTGAAATTGGTTGAGTCGGTAAAGCCACATCAGGTTACCTTGGTACCCGATTCTCCTGATGTGCTGACTTCCAATGCCGGCTGGAATGCTATTCGTGAACAAGCATTTTTGAAAAATGTAATTGAACGCTTGAAACAAAAATGCCTGCGCGTTTCGTTATTTATGGATACTGACCTGAAACAAATAGATGCAGCGGCAACAACAGGCACAGACAGAATTGAACTTTATACAGAACGTTATGCATCAGGATATGAAAAATCGGCTCAGCAGGCAATTGCCGACTATCAAAAAGCAGCATCACATGCTTCAACTTTAAACATGGGTGTAAATGCAGGGCACGACCTAAATCTGAACAACCTTAATTATTTTATAAAAAATATTCCGCAGGTTATTGAAGTATCAATCGGTCATGCTTTGATTAGTGATGCATTGTACTTTGGTTTACAAAATACGGTACAGATGTATAAACATCAAATAAAGTCTGCACGTGAATGATTAGAATATGTATGTTATATATCATTTGTTTCTCTGCAGTAAATTGTCAGGCGCAATGCCTGAAATTAAAAACCAACATAACTGCTGAAGATAATTTATATGATTCAATTGTTGTTGTAATTGCTGATGAATCCGGAAATGTAAACCGCTTGAATACAACAAAAGAGAACAGACTTAAATTAAAACTAAACAATCACTACCTGATCACTATTATAAAACCTGACGCTGTCGCGTACAAATTTGAAGTCAACACACACCTTCCGGTTAAATTAAGCAAGAAAAATTATTCTTACAGCACTAATATCTTTCTGGAAAAATTAAATCCTGCTGATGCTAATGCACAAAAAGAAAAAGCCTGTAAAACAAGAATGACTATTAGCTTTAATAAAGACAAAAAAGCTTTTGGGTTTTAAATTATATACCTAAAACCGATTTTAATCTTGCATAACCTTGTTTGCTCAATGGAACTTTCTGTCCGTTTTTAAGTAATGCTATGTGTGATGTTTTTTCATACTGCTCAATACGGGTAATCATACTAAGCTTTACGATATAACTTCTGTGCACACGCAAAAATTTAGAATTATCTAAAGTGTTTTCATAATACGACATGGTTTTCTTCTTCAACTTAAAACCATTTTGTGTATGAACTTTCACATAATCATCATAAGCTTCAATATAAATTACATCATCAACAGGAATGATCGTAATTTTACTTCCATCTTTACAACAATTCTATTCTTTTCATCAGGCAGAATATTGCTTTCCGCACTTACTAAATCCATTGCAGGTGCTTTATTATTGGTTGCAAGAAATTTAGCAACAGCCTTGTTAAATCGTTCTTCGCTGAATGGTTTCAAAAGGTAGTCTATGGCATGCGCTTCAAAAGCTTTAATTGCATAATTGTCAAATGCAGTTGTAAAAATTACACCGGGCGGGTTTTCAATCAACTCAAGCATCTCAAAACCATTAATCTTTGGCATTTGTATATCCAGAAAAATAAGTTGAGGTTGAAACTGCTGAATGGCTTTCAACCCTTCAAAGCCATCATTACATTCCTGTACCACTTCAATGTTTGGAAACGCTTTAAGAAACTCCAACACAAGACTTCTTGCTAAAGGCTCATCATCTATCACAATTGCTTTAATCATATCTGAGGAATGTCTATTTGTGTAATGAAAATACTATTTTCTTTTTCTGTTTTAAGTAAATCGTTACGTGCATAAAGCAGATACAATCGCCTTTGCACTGCGTCAAGGCCAAAGCCGGTGCCCTTCTGCGATGCAGCAGTGTCAGAATCAAAAGGGTTGGCAACGAATATCCTTAAATGACTTTCCATGCAGGAAACCTTTAATGAAATTGTGACCTGACCTGTGGTGTCATAGAGTCCGAATTTAATAGCATTCTCTACAATAGGTTGTAAAATAAGCGGTGGCACCATCATATTCAAACAGTTTTCAGGAATTTCAATTTGCGTAATCAATCGGTGACCAAACCGCACTTTTTCAATTTCAAGATAAATCTTCAGATGGCTGATTTCCTCCTGAAGGCTTATCAATTTCTTATTATCTCTTTGTAAAGTGCCGCGTAAAAATTCTGAAAGCTGTAACACCATACTTCTTGCCTTTGCAGGTTCTGTTCCTATTAATGCATTAATAGAATTCAGGCTGTTGAATAAAAAATGTGGTTGAAGTTGTAATCGTAATCCGGATAATTCTGCATCTTTCATCAGGTTGGCATCTTCATTATTATGTGCTTCTAATTTTTTCTGCTCCAAAATATTTACTTGCAAACCATAGATGACAGTTACTAAAAGATTCATTATAAAAAACCATGTAAACCGAACCACCATCGATGAATCGAGAAAAGTCAAATATTTTAAATCATCAACATAAATATACCTTAGCACCAAGCCTAATATAAAAACAGAAATCCACGATAAAGCAATATTCCATAATATCACAAAAAAACGATTTCCTGTTTTTTGAAACTTATTAAATGCAAAATAGGTGCTGCACGAAGTAAGCAACAATAATAGTAACATTACAGTGCTGTCTGCAAAAGACAGGCACCAGTCAAATCCAAATTGGTGAACCAATGCTGCAACAAAAAAATACCAGCATAGCCACCAAACAATCTGGTCAATTGAATTTTTTATTTTTTCAATAATCATTATTTATCAGGCAAACAAAAGTGATTGCGTTTGAAGTGTCAGTGCTTTCCGTTTAATATAATCAATAAACGACTCAGAGTCTTCTTCAATAACCTGCGAATATACAACAGAACCATGCTCGGGTGATTCAACAGGTATAATATCTGCAACATCAATCATTTTCCACATAACAGGGTTTTTTCTATCATTAATAAACTCATGTTGCTTCTCTGCGCCAATTGCACGTGCTTTTAAATAAGCATCGGCAACAGTTTGTGCTTTAATGATTAAAAGTTGCTCATCAAACTGATTATTTTTACTTCCGTTGATTACTATCTGATAAATTACTTTAGCTATAAAATACATTTCAATTTAGTTTGATTAAAAAATGAATTTAAAATTTAATAACTATTAATGTCTATTCCTCCAAATACAGTAGTACCTCGTAATATCAGTACTTTCTTTTCATCTGTTAGCGATGCACTACGCAATGGACGTTTGTCTTCAACACTTCCTAACACTGCAGCAATTTCTGACTTAATCTCCCAATGTGCTGGAACAATAAGTTTTGTTCCTCCAAAAACCTGATTCACCTCCAGCTCTACTCTACCCTGTATATCGGCTTGCATAAAATTAATTTCTGCACCACCAAACACAGCCGACACTTCACCACCTTTAAAGTCCTTACTTATGATGTTTTTTTTTATACTTCCGAAAACTGCGACTGCTTCCAAAAAATCTTCACCTGAAGATGGCGTACCGGTATAGTTTCCAAATTGCCTTTGCGGATGTCTTGGGTGAAACCTGCCTCGCCTGCAAGCTCTGCGAAAACGATTAGAAGGTTTAAGAATAATAAACAACCCCAGTAGAATTATAACAACAGGCCAGATAAAATTTCTATATTCAAAAATCGGGAAACTGTTTCGTATCAAAAACAATCCGCCAATAAGTACTAATACCATCCATGCCATATTTCGGAATGCATGTTTTACACCCAGAAATATCCCTATAACTATCAAAATCATATAGTATGAAAAAATCCATGACGGGAAATAAAAACCGGCTTCTCTGGCAAACAACAATGCACCAACACAAATTATTATTAAGCCACCAAACAATTTACCGCGTTGATTATCTTTCTCAAATCTGCGCCATACGTCTTCTCTCACGTCTTCAATTTCAGATTTATCTTTTTGATTTTCCATTTTATTATTTCTTTAAATATTATTGGACAAAGATATGTTGACTTCAAAGGTAGTTCACAGACACAATAGGTCTATAGCAGCTACAAACTCAGTGAATAGAAAAATATATCGGTAAACGGCAGGCTAGTGTCGGTAAAGGAAATCAATGCAAAATGTAGAGTTCTGAATTCAGAATTATCAAACTTGTCAGCCGTATCTGATTATCAAATTGACTTCGTCACCTCATCACTCCTCACTTGATCACTCCTGTCAACAATGTTTGATCAACTCTCAAAAAAATCTAAACCTTAGCTGTCTGCAATGCTTCAATGTATGCCGGAAACATTTCGCGCCACACAGGCCAGTCGTGGTTGGCACCGGGCCGAATATCGAGCCAATGAGCCATACCTTTTTTAGTCATAATTTCTGAAAGGCGTTTGTTCTGCGCTATACAAAAATCATGTTCGCCTACACCAAGAACTATTCCCATCTGAAACAAATGCTCGTTATCCAAATCGGGTAAATAATCCGGTGGGTTATTGAAATAAACATTGTCATCATAATAACCATCAAGATGCATTTTAATATCAAAAGCACCACCCATGCTGAAAGTATGTGCAACAACTTCAGGATGACGAAAGGCAAAGTTGATTGCCTGATAACCACCAAAACTACAACCGGCAGTAATTACTTTATTATGCGAAGTTTCCTTTTGTGCACGGCTTACAACTTCTTCTAAAATCATCTGATCGTAAAGAAGATGGTTGCGCACCGGTCGGCAGGATGAATGTGTGTATTGTACCAACTCTGCTCATCAATACTATCGGGGCAGTAAATTTTAATAAATCCACTTTCCACAAAGGGGGCAACACTTTCTATCAATTTAAAATCGCGGTTTTGATAGTGCCTGCCCATACTTGTTGGAAATGCAATTACCGGAATGCCACTCTCTCCGAAAATGAGCATTTCAAAATCGCGCCCAATGATTGGCGAATAATATTTTATTGATTCTTCTCTCATCACACAAGTTTTTTCAAAATTAATAATTTACCATATATGTACACGCTCATTTTCCGGAAGGAAAATTTTATCTCCCGCCTTTACACCAAAGGTAGTATAAAATTCGGGCATATTTACCAAAGGGCCAATAACTCTGAATTTGGCAGGTGAGTGTACATCAGTAAGCACTCTTGTTGCTAATGCTTCCGGACGCATGTTTACCATCCATGCATAGGCATAGCCCAGAAAAAACCGTTGCATTGGATTTAGTCCTGCTATAATTTGATTTTCTTTAAACTGTTTGGTTTGCTTGAATGCTTCAAGTCCCATTGCAACACCGCCAATGTCGGCAATGTTTTCGCCTTGTGTCATATCACCATTTATATACAAACTGTCAACAACAAGATAATGGCTGTACTGATTCACAACAGCACCTGTCTTTGCATAAAAGCGAATGCTGTCTTCAGAAGTCCACCAATTATTCAGATTACCAAACTGATCATATTTGCTACCCTGATCGTCAAAGCCATGTGTAAACTCATGACCAAATGTACTTCCGCCAATAATGCTGTAAAGAATTGCATCATCAGCTAAAGTTTTCTCATATCCGGGCACTGTTATGTTACATGCTGGAACAACTATTTCATTATTTGATGGATTGTAATATGCATTATAAGTCTGTGGTGTCATATTCCACCCTGTGCGGTCAACAGGTTTGCCATATTTATTTTTCATATAATCAAAATGCCAGGAATTGGCGCGAATCACATTACCTACATAAGATGCTTTGTCAACTTCCAATGCACTCATATCTTTCCACTTATCAGGATAGCCCACTTTCATAATCATGGCATCGAGTTTTGTAATTGCTTTTGTTTTTGTTGCATCACTCATCCAGTCAAGTCCTGAAATGCGCTTACGATAAACTTCTTTAACGGCATTTCCAATTTCCATCAACTTTTCTTTAGTTCCTTTCGGAAGATATTGTTCCACATAAATCTGTCCTACCAACTCTCCTAACTGACCATCGGTATCTTCAACTACTCTTTTCCATCTTGGGCGTTGTTCTTTTACACCATTTAACAGTGTCCCATAAAAACTGAAATTCTGTTTTTCAATATCAGTGTTTAAGTAAGGAGCAAGTCCACGTAACAAATGCCAACGTAGGTAATTTTTCCAAACTTCAATTCCAAACTGACGAGATGCAAGATTCAGATAAGTAAAAAACTCGGGCTGACCGACAATTACAGTGTCTGGTAGATTCATTCCTAAACCGCTGAAAAATGTCTGCATTGGTACATTGTTCAATTTTTCTTGCAGTTCTTTTACTGATGTCTTATTATAATTTTTAAATGGATCGCGCAAGTCTTCCATCTTACGGCTGACCTTTGCCAATGCAAACTCTACTGCGTAAACGTCAGCTGCTGCATCTGTTGCCTTCTTTTCATCGAAGCCACTCAATTCAAACATCTTCTTTAAATGTTCAGGATATGCCTCTCTTACTTTTTTTGTTCTTTCATCGGTATTAAAATAATAATCGCGATCAGGTAAACCCAATCCACCTTGCGATAAGAATACAGCATTTTTTGAACTGATCATATCATCGGAGTTTACATAAAGACCAAAAAGCGGTGACGCAGAAATGCGATGTATATGTGCTGCCACTTTCATCACATCATCAAAAGTTTTCATCTGATCTATCTCTGTAAAATATTCTTGCAGTGGCGCGATTCCGGCTTTGTCAATACTTACGGTGTCCATACCGCTGTAATAATAATCACCAATTTTTTGTTTCAGACTTCCTTTGTCATTCGTACTACCGGCTGCCGTTTGACAAATTTGTAAAATTGTTGCATTGATGGTGTCGTTTATTGTTCTGAAAATACCATTGCTGCGCTCGCTTGATGGAATTGGATTCTGTGCAAACCAACGTCCGTTAGCAAACATAAAAAAATCGTCACCCGAGCGAACACTGCTGTCAATGTGTTGCACCAACTCATCATGAGTCTGTACCGGTGTTTTTGAACTATTACATGCAACAGCAATTATTGCAACTGATAACAAGGATAGAGGTAATCGCATGGATATAAATTTAGGTTGCGAAGATAATTAACTGAACAATGGACAGGTTAAAAAAAATTCGTTAAAAAAAGTCTTCATATACATAAAGAACATAATTTAGTAAAAAAACAAAAACAGTATATGAGAATACGTTATACATTACTATCAGTTATATTTATTCTATTCACATCAAATGCATTTGCCTGGTGGAACGACATTTTGGTTTACAATGGCAAACCTATTGCACAACATAGTATGGAAGCAAAAAGTAATGGTACATTATATCTTGCTGTGCCAGACAGCAGTGCAGGCATGTATTCCATTCAATTATTAAAATCAACCAACGATGGAAACACATGGCTTCCTGTAAGTAATACAACCGGGCCAATGGCAACTGCTATTACAAAAACTAAAATGGTGCACACAGGCAGTGATAGTATTTATTGTTTATATAGCACTATTGCAGGTGTATATTTATTGAATGTTGAAACCGGTGTTATAGGCTCATTTACATATTCGGCTGTTGAAGATTTTGATGCAGCAGGTTCACCGGCAGGCAATGTAATTTATTTATTTGTTAACGAACCAATAAATTTCACAATAAAGCGCTACACAACATTAGATGGAGGTTTAACCTGGGGTGGAAGTACAGCAACTGTAACAACGTCAGGACAAACGCCAAGAGTATATATGTCAGGCACTCGATTGATATTAAATTATTATGGTCAGTAAGTAGCGATCCTTCTACTTCTAAAATAAGAGCTGCCACTTATGATGAAAGCGTTCCTGGCACAATAGGGGCTACAGCTTTTATTGATATTGCCACTAATACATTTGTAAAAAAGAAACAATTCAAATCGGTTTATAACTATAATACAGTTTGGTTTTTCTTTACTGAAGGCGACACTTCACAAGTAATAAAATGTCGAATCAGCACAGATAATGGAGACAATTATGGACCTGAACAAATTGTTGCAGGCAACAATGGCTATAGCAACTACAATTTTGATGCCTGTCATTATGCAAATTTTGGTGCATGGGGTTGCTATTTAACTTATTATAATTCCAATGCCACATTACCACCTACTCCATTTCCAATGATGTTTACCAATGCCTCACTTAATACACCAACTGTATTTAGCACACCAGTTGCATACAGTGATTTTAATGTTGTTGATACACCTTCTTATCACTTGCCTGTTATCACAGCCTTTAACGGAACTACCAATGATGTTGGTGTGGCATGGGTTGAAAACAGTGGAAACGGAAGTTGGGTTTACTTTGACCGATTGAGTGCTGCAACAGGAATGAACGAAGTTAGTCAAGATGGATTTATTTCAGGAATCATCTTTAATGCTGCTGAATTAAATATTCGTTTTGTAGAGTCACCAAAAAATAAAACTACAATTCAATTATCAGATGTTACCGGAAAAATAATTTCTCAAACTACTTCAGTGTTACAAGAAAATTTAATTTCTGTAAAGATGCCATCATTAACATCTGGAACTTATTTACTTCATATTAGCGATGGCAGACATTCAGCAACAAAAAAACTTATAATTAGTAAGTAATCAGAATTAGTTCAAAATTTTAAAATAGTTTCCTACATCATTGCCTTTGCTGAAGCCAAGCGCGTTAATAAAACGAATATGTCCGGCATGATTAAGGTTATTATAAGTTATCTTTTTTAATCCATTTGTGATTAAAAATTCTTTTTCTAATTCAAATAAATATTTTCCGACCTTATAATCTCTGTACTTAGGGATGGTATAATTGAGTCGTACAATTGCATCACCATTTGCAGCCACATCGGCTATAAAATATTGGCTACTGTCATATCGCGAAAAACCATAATGGCAAAGCCGGAATTTATATTGATTTCAAACTTTGGAAAATATTCCAATATCTCTTTTTGTTTCGTTCAATAAAACGTTCTGCTAATGGATCGCTTTCTTTAATAGGAATCACATCAAATGCTTCTTTGCTTTTGTAAAGTTGTATTATCTGATAAATATTGATGATCATCAGAATAACATTAGCAATAATAACAGGCATTGCATTGATGAGATACCCATATATTATAAATGCAATTTGTCCTGCCAGGTTATACCATCTGAATTTAAACGCATTGCTCATCAGCAATGAAACAGCCAAAAATGCTGATGCCAGATATCCTACAAATACAATCACAGAATCAAATTTAAGTTATAAAAACAATTGTTGCTTAAAAACCGGTTACGTATAGCCACTACAACTGTTATCATGAAATAAAAAAATAACAGTTTAAAATTATGGCAATAAAATATTATTCAGGATCTATTGAATTTCCCAAACTTCATTTCCACGCAAAAGTTTATTCAAATCACCTTTGCCTTTTGTTGAAATAACTGCTTCAACCTGTTGTAGTAAATCATCTTCATAGCAACTTCTTTCTTCTTTATAGAAGACTCCAAACGGGCGTGGAAGTACTTTCGTTTGCAGGGTTATCAAAGAACCTCGCTAAAATTCCTGACTTAACTCTATCGTACATGTCATGAATCCAAAGGTCGTTTGTGCTGATACCTTTTTCTGCATGATTAACAATGACAGGTTTAAATCCATCAAGCTTAATTCCCAATTCACCATTCTGCCCGAACACCAATGGTTTGCCATGTTCAACAAAGAGTGCTTCTTGTTTTTGGATGCTTTCTCTGTAAATACTTCAAATGCACCATCATTAAATACGTTACAGTTCTGATAAATCTCAAGAAAGGAAGTTCCTTTATGCTGTGCTGCCTGACGGAGCATTTCTTTTAAATGCACAGGATCGCGATCCATGCTTCGTGCCACAAAAGTTCCATCGGCACCCATAGCTAAAGCAGCAGGATTAAAAGGATGATCAATTGAACCGAAAGGTGTTGACTTAGTCACTTTTCCTGATTCTGATGTTGGCGAATACTGACCTTTTGTAAGTCCGTATATCTGATTGTTAAACAACAGAACGTTTACATTAAAATTTCTGCGCAACAGATGTATAAAGTGGTTTCCACCAATAGACATTGAATCGCCATCACCTGTTACAATCCAAACACTAAGGTCTTTGCGTGCAGCTTTGAGTCCACTTGCTATGGCTGTTGCTCTTCCGTGAATAGAGTGCATACCATACGTCTCCATGTAATATGGGAAACGTGAAGAGCATCCGATTCCTGAAATAAAAACAATCTGTTCGCGTGGCAGACCCAACTCAGGAATAACGGTCTGTACCTGCTTTAATATTGAATAATCGCCACATCCCGGACACCAACGAATATCCTGATCGGTTACCAAATCTTTTGATGTAAATAACGGTGTGGGTGTTGTTGCAGTTGATTCCATAAAAATATTATATATTAAAAACTGATTTAAATTTTTCTTTTGGTTATTTCATTAATTCAACAATCTTTTCTTTTATCTCTGTTGCTGAAAAAGGTATTCCCATAACTTTATTCATTGCTATGGCAGGTATCATAAACTTATCCCTCACCACTCTTGAAAGTTGTCCCATATTCATTTCAGGCATCAGCACTTTGTCATATTTGAATAACATTTCACCAAAATTTTTTGGAAATGGTTTCAGATAAGTAACATGAGCATGTGCTACTTCATAACCTTCTTTGGTACCATCTGACAAGCTGTTTTAATAGCACCATACGTACTTCCCCAACCAACAACGAGTAATTTTCCTTTTCAGGACCGCTATCTAATGTTTGCATTGGAATACTATCGGCTACTTTTTCCACTTTAGCTTCACGCATTTTCACCATAAACTGATGGTTGTCGTTATCGTAACTGATGTTGCCTGTTTCATGTTGTTTTTCAAGACCGCCAATTCGATGTTCTAACCCTTTTGTTCCGGGAATTGCCCATGGACGAGAAAGTTTTTCATCACGTTTATAAGGAAGGAAGTGTTCTCCATTTGTTTCAGTTGCATATTTCACTTTAAATTCTCTTAGCTGATCGGCAGTTGGAAATTGCCAAGGCTCCGCACCATTTGCAATATAACCATCAGAAAGAAAAATAACAGGCGTCATATATTCAATAGCAATGCGGCAGGCCTCATAAATTGCATTAAAGCAATCAGCGGGTGAAGAAGCTGAAACAATTGGCATTGGTGCTTCTCCATTTCTGCCATAAAGCGCCTGCATTAAGTCACTCTGTTCTGTCTTAGTTGGCAATCCTGTTGAAGGGCCTCCACGCTGAACATTTATAACCACCAATGGAATTTCGAGCATAGTAGCTAAGCCCATTGCTTCACCTTTCAAAGCAATACCCGGACCCGATGATGATGTTACACCCAAGGCACCACCAAATGAAGCACCAATTGCTGAACAAACTGCTGCAATTTCATCTTCTGCCTGAAAAGTTTTAATTCCAAAACTTTTGTACTTAGAAAGCTCGTGCAATATGTCTGATGCAGGAGTAATTGGATAGGTTCCAAAAAACAAATCTATTCCTGCTTTTTGTGATGCCGCAACCAAACCAATTGCTGTTGCCTGATTTCCCATGATGTTTCTATATACACCGGGTTTCATTTTTGCAGGCTGTACAGTATATCTGGTGCGGAACGTTTCTGTTGTATCACCATAGTGATAACCTGCCTTCAACACTTTAATGTTTGCATCGAGGATAGCTTGTTTTTTTCCGAATTTTTCTTCCAGAAATTTTATACTATTGTCGAGCGAACGATTGTACATCCAATATAGGAAACCAAGCACAAACATGTTTTTGGCACGGTCTATTTCTTTTAGTACCTAAGCCCGAATCAACCAATGCAGCACGGGTCATTTTTGTGACATCAATCACTACCAGATTATACTTACCTAATGAACCATCTTCAATAGGATTCTGTCCATCAGGATATTTTGCCAATCGCAAATTCTTTGGATCAAATCCATCACTGTTGGCAATGATAGTTCCTGAATCTTTTAGATTTTTAAGATTTACTTTTAATGCTGCTGCATTCATTGCCACAAGCACATCACATTTATCTCCCGGAGTAAAAATGTTTACACTTCCGAAATGCAACTGATAGCCTGAAACACCTGCCACTGTACCTTGTGGGGCACGAATCTCGGCCGGAAAATCAGGAAATGTACTTAAATCATTTCCAAACAGTGCAGCAGTATTGGTAAACTGTGTTCCTGTTAACTGCATTCCATCACCGGAATCACCGGCAAACTTTATGATTACCTGGTCTAATACCTCGTTTGTCTTACTCATTTTAATAAAAATTACTGAACACAAAAGTAAAGGTTTATTTGCTAAAGAAAGTATGTAATGAGATGATTTTTTAAACCATCAACATTCTCTTAAAAACGGTATCCAACACTCAGGCTCAACAGATTATAAAAACCCATGTAAAAAGTTTCGGAGCGCGAGTCGGAATTGTTATCAATAACAGGAATATTATTCTTCTTTCTCACACTATAATGATAGATAGCAGGGGCAATCTTAGTTTATAAAACAAACTGGCTTACAGGAACATAATAAACACCCAATGCAAATGCCAATCCCGTATTATGATAATTTCGGAGAGCACCATTATCGTAAGCAGTCTTGTTTACAATATGAAAAAGTACCGGCCCATAAATGAGTCCTGCAGTTGGATTCTTGGATCCGGCAAGAAATCCTGTATGAAAGCCATATCGTGTTACACCACCTTTGGCAGGTGCCAAAAAGTTAATTCCTGCGAATGCACGGATACGTTGTCCGGCAACAATAGAATAAGTCAAACTTTCGTGAAACAAAAAATTCTGATCGGGCACTTTAGAAAAATTAGGAACTAACCTGCTGATGGTAACATCCAACCCATGAGTACGGTTCGTGTTACGACTTCTTTGAGCCATACTACTTAAAGTACTACAGAATAAAAGTATTAATGTGAAAAGATTTTTCAATTGTCTAATCTCATGATTGCATTGGCAATGATGCAAATATCGTTTTATTAATAATACATCAGTTTTTGCAACTTAGTGTATTGCATAAGCTTGATGCCTTATTAAATGCGCAATGGATTTCCTAAAAACAACGAGGCTGCCCGAAACGGGCAGCCTCGTAAATAAATCTTATAATTTTAAAACGATAAAGAAGCACCTGCCAGCAATTGCAGCCTGTAAGAAGGATAATTATACCATTTAAAATACTGTACAGAGCCAATGTTGTTTACATTAAGAAATACAGATACCATTTTTGAATAGCGGTATTCAACAGAAAGGTTGGCATCAAAATAGGGCTTTAATCGCTGGAATGAGTCGCCATTGTAAGCTGAAGCAAATCGTTCGCCACGATAAAACATATCTGTTTTAAAGATGATTTTTTCTCTCAGTAAAATATATCCGCCTAAATTAATTTCTACAGCCGGAACAAACCATGCCTTGGCAAGTCCATCGGGCTTGTTATTGGTGTAAGTTGCTCCAATATGTGCATTGAATTTTTCATTGCGCTCAAATACCAATTCGCCATTTATTGTAATCACATCGGCATCACTGTAAACAGTAGAAAAGGTTGTATAGTTTAATGCCCCTGTCGAATCGTTCTCAAAATAAACTGCATCTTTTAATCTCTTGAAAGATGCTCCTGCGCTAAAGAGAATTTCTTTGTCTAACTTAATATTCAGTCCTCCCGAAACATCAAACTTCTTATTTGTATTTCCGGGTATAACAAAATCACCTGTAAAAGGATTTTCCGCTGTCATTGCCTTATAAGTGTTCTTCTGCATACCTCCTGAAACCTGTGCATGTATCATCAAAACATCACTGGCTAATTTATATCTGGCTTCTACATGCGGATACAAATGAAACTTAGCCGCACTATTTGCCTCCCACTCTGTATTGACACCGGCAATTAAACGAAACTCCGGAAACTCTAAAGTGTAACGCGGATAAACGCCCACAATAGTGTTTTTAACTAATGTATCAAAAGGAAGTTTAGTACGTGAATAATCAATTTTAATGTCTGCAAATGCATCTCTGTCGGCAATTTTACGCTGTAGTTTTCCGGCTAAGATTACACTGTTTTCTGTTGTCTTACTGGTGTCACGTTTTCCGCTATAACCATAAAACGACAAGCCTGCATCAAACTTATAGGTGGACTCCTGCTTTGAAAAATTATCGAACCCAACCTCTCCTGCTATACCGCTAAATAACTGACGTGTTTCGGCCTTGCTATATACAGTTGACCTTCCATCATAGCCATAAAAACGATATACATCTCTGTCGAAATTTAATTGTGTTCTGAGCGTACCATAATCAGTAAACTTTTTACCGAATAATTCAAGCGCATTCTCACTATTGTCAGTCTTGCCATAGTTTTTAATTTTTCCTGTTGATGAATGATGCTTCAGATGTATTCCTGCATCAAATTCTTTTGAGCGAAGTGCATTAAAAAACAATTCAGCATAGGGCGTATTGTGTGTTCCATATCCTCCACGCACATATCCTTTGTGCAACATTTTTATTTCATCATCTTTAATTTTAACAGGTTTTATTGGTGAAGTACTAAAAGGCAAATCAGCACGCTTACCCTCTATTGCATAATTGAATTTCACCTCTTTTATTGATGATGTATCGGCACCAGGCATATCGCTAATCTTAACTGCATCAGACAATGTAGGCTGATAGTCCTTTACAACAATAATATTCTCGTCACCGATATTTTTAATGGTGTCGCGTGTTTGTGCTTTCAACTGTAAAAAGTTAAGCTCAATACACAAAAGAATATTGTCTTCTTTAACATGATTGCTGTATTCATTCCTGATTCAATTGTTGCTTTAGTTTTCATTATTTTCCTCCTCCTCCTTAGGTTGCTGTGGTTGAGGAACACCCTCTGTTGTTATCAGTGCATTGAGTTTTTCTGTTGCAATTTGTTTCAGGTCTTCCGGGTCTGAAGGATTTTTTTCATAGTTATCAATAATACTCTGATAGGTCTGTTTAGCCTGAAAATTATCTTTCAGCGCAACATAATTATCGCCTAAAAGAATAAATGCTTTTCCTATCCAATAATCATAAGAAGGAACTTGTTTAATCACTTCAAAACATTTTTTCTGCGACTCTTTAAAGTTGCCCCATTTATACTGAATAAATGCAAGCGTATATTTTGCTTCTGCCACAACCTCACTATTACTGCCTTTAGCAATCAAATTAAACTCTTTGGCTGCCGCAGCATAATCTTTTGCTTCCATTGAGCATCGTGCTTTAATTAATCGTGCCTCAGAAATTACGGTAGGATCGGTCTTATCATTGGTTAAAAGTCTATCAGCATAAACAATTGCCTGACTACAATTTTTCAATTTATCATAACTCCTCATAGAGCCTGTTTGTGCTATCAATAAGTTGTCTGCATAATCAGCATTAGATTCCAATCGCTGATAGGCAGCAAGTGCCTGATCATAATTTTTCTGTGTGTAATAAATAGCTGATGACCTGATGAGCGAGCGCTCTGTAAATAAATTTTTTGTTGCATTATTTACTGTTTCATATCCTTTAAGTGCATTGGTATAATCTTTAGCCATATACTCACATTCTGCTTTATAAAAAGTTGCATTCAACATGTAAGTTCCATTAGGAAAACGTGACATATACTGAGCAAAGTCGTTTGATGCGTTTTTATAATCGCCTTTCATATAACGCTGCTCTGCTGCTTCATAAGTTATAGAATCCTGTGCGCCACTGCTCACTGCATTATTAGGAATTTTCTTTACATAGTCAAAATAAGCATTGGGATTTCCCTGTGCTACATAAATATTTTTAATCTGATTTAATGCTTCTACCGATTCCGGAGTTGATGGATATTTTGTAACAACCTGCTTAAAAGTCTCAATTGCTTTTTCATCATTTTTATTATTGAAATAAATGAGACCTTTATTGAGCAAAGATTTTTTGATATACGGACTTGTAGGATATGAACTGATGAGTTTATTGTATGCTAACTCCGCTTCATCATCCTGATCGAGTACCATCAATGCTTTGGCTCTTTCAAAATAAGCATCATCTGCATAATTTGATTTTGGATAAGTAGTAATCAATTGCTGCATAGCATCTGCTTTTGCTCTGTTGTTACCATTAATGCCAAGAATGATTCCTCGCTGAAACAATGAATAATCAGAAGAAGAAGCCTTTGATCCTACTGCCTGCGAATAAAAATTTTCTGCATTAGCAAAATCGCGTTGCATAAAATAAGCATCGCCAATGCGCACCAATGCATCATTATAACGATTATTATCTGTCTCTCCTCTTGATGCTATGTACTTACGAAACCATGTTGCTGCTTCTTTGTAATTTCCTTTCTTGTAATAACAATAGCCCATGTCGTAATTTGAGCGATTGTAGAAACTAAGCTTCAATGCAGCAGGTGTGAAAATAAAAATGCGATACTCCTTTATGGCATCATCATACTTGCCCTGATTATACAATGCTTCCGATTTCCAATAAATAGCTTGTGCCTGAATGAGTGGATCTATGTTTGTTGTAATAGCTTTATTGAGTAATCTGATTGACTGTTCATAGTCGCGGTCGTTAAATAATTCAACAGCTCGGAAATATGCGACCTTCTGGTAAGCTGCATTTCCTGTTGCAGTTCTGTTTCTAATTTTATCCAATGCCGCCAATGCTTCTTTATAGTTTCTTGTCTGCATGTAGAGTGTTGCAAGTAATTCTGTTATTTCATCCTTATGTTCAGACTTTGGATATTTGGTCATAAAATCATTCATCACACGGATGGTTGATGATTGCATGTTAAGGTCAACAGAAAGTTTTGCATAATTAAACATTGCTTCTTCCTGTATCTGCGGATCATAACTCATCTTCGATGCAGACTCAAAAGCTGTTAATGCACCTTGCTTATCGTCAGTCTTTAAAAAACAATCTGCAAGATGAAAATAGGCATTCTGTGCGAGTTTGTCTTTGGGGTTGAGCACCTGCTTGAGATAATCAATTGCTTTTGTATAATCTTTAAGCATGTAGTAGCAAAAACCTACCTGATACTTTTCCTGCCGTGTTGTTTGAGGGGTATTTTTGGAGTAATCTTCAAAATAACTTATAGCCTTTGCGTAGTTGCCCTTACGATAATAAGACTCTGCAACTATTCTGGTAATCTCTGTCTTGTTTTGTGTACTCTCTACTTTCAGTGCCGGTATTGCATAATCAAGTGCTTCATCATACTTCTGCTGATCAAAATAAATTTGTGTGATATACAATGGCACTAAAGGACCGAATGATTCTGAATTTTTCAACTTCATGAATTGCTCCAATGCTGCCTTGTTATTATTTCTTGAATACTCTACATGCGCATTGTAGTATTGTGCTGCTGTCTGATATTTTGATTCTACATTGATGATCTGCGAAAAACTTTTTCCTGCCTTATCATAGTCTTTGCGTGTGAAATAGCTATACCCTTTCTTAAAATAATACTCAATCACTTCGTCATTTTTCAGGTAGGCAACATCTACTGCTTCAAAATGAGTAATAGCATTGCGATATTTCCGCTGTTTGTAATAAATACGTCCAAGTTGAAATTGTGCCAATGAAACATTAATGCTCTGCGGATACTTACTGATGAAATCTGTCAGCAAAAATTCTGCATCAGGGTGATATAATTCTGCTGCACATAAACCAATATAATACATTGCATCCTGACGTGCCGCTTCAGAAATTGGCTCTTCCAATGCTTTTGTAAACTCTTCGCGTGCTGCACTGAATTTTTCTTTTCGTAACAAATCCAGTGCTGATTTATAACGCCACTCCACATCGGTGTAAATGTTGGTTTGCTGTGCCAACGACATCAGTGGAAAAAACAATAACATTAAATATATACTTCGCCTGACCATTCTAACCATGTTTAATTGCTGATTTAAGATAAAATGCAAAATTATTGATGTGTTTAGGGCGCTAATGATTTTACGCCTGTTTATTTGTCTTTTTATGAACAGAAAAATGAGGATAACTAAGTTGTTTTCAGTCATAAAATTTCTGATTGCTGATGAATAATCACCCCAAAATCATGATAACAAAAAATCATTGAAACCATTTACCGGAATTAACGTATAGGCATTTAAAAATTATCCAAAATGAACAAATCAGTTATTTACGGAATAGTTGCACTTGCAATCGTAATGAGTATTTCATCTTGCAAAAAAGATAAAAGCGATGCTGACTATGATTACTCTATGGCAACAGATATGTCTTTAGCAGAAAATACAATGGAGGAAGTCACTAAAATGGCTGATCAGGCCGGAGATTACGGTCAGTTGATGACATACAGAAATAGCATTCCTGCAACAGTTACAGTTATAGGTTGCGCAACAGTGACCATTGAAAATGTAACTGCATCTATCAAAAAAATGACTCTTGACTTTGGAGTAACTGATGTTACGTGCATAGATGGCAAAAGAAGACGCGGAAAAATTTTCGTTCAGTTTGAAGGAAATTATCGAGATGCCAATCATGAGCACACCATAAGCTTCGAAAATTATTTTGTAAACGACTATAAAATTGAAGGCACAAGAAAAATAACCAATACCGGAAAAAACAATCAGAATCAATCTGTATTTTCTATAGAAGCAGATATCAGTATCAGTAATCCTAATGGCAAAACAATGACATGGCAAAGTCAGCGTACACGCACATGGATTACCGGAGAAAACACAACTTTCAATACCGACAGTATCAATGGTGTTAAGGATGATATCTACTCAGTTACCGGAAGTGGCAGCGGAAAATCTTTTAACGGTACCTCTTTCACTGCAAATATTACTGAGCCTTTGACTGTTTCCTTGCAATGTCGTTTTATCACCAAAGGTAAAGTAGAACTGACTCCCGGTGAGCAGGCTATCCGATACATTGATTACGGTGATGGCACTTGCGATGCTATTGCAGCAATAACTATCAACGGAGTAACATACTATAGAGAAATACCTTAATGATTTTTTGAAACAAAATATTCAACCCGCCATTGTGCGGGTTTTTGTTGCCTGAATTTAAAATGTAAAACTTGCCATAAGCAAATTTAAATCACGAAAAGGCAAACGATACAAATCACTGACGTATTTATTGGTCACCGTACCCCTGAACAGATAAACCCCCGAACGAAAAGAAGCATCTTTCCACAATAAACTTTCAAGTCCGCCATGTTCACCAACATTCAACAGAATGGGAGTAAAAATGTTGCTCAATGCATGAGAAGCTGTTTTGGCTACACGGCTTGCAATATTAGGAACACAATAATGCACCACACCATACTCTCTGAAAGTAGGTTGTGTGTGATTGGTGGGCTTTGATGTTTCGAAACATCCACCCTGATCAATACTGACATCAATAATTACAGAACCAAATTTCATTTCGCTAACCATCTCTTCTGTAACTACAATTGGTGTACGTCCTGTGCGTGCATGTAAGGCACCAATGGCAACATCGCAAGTGCGCAACGCCTTCAGCATGGTGGACTGTGTTAATGTACTGGTAAAAACATGCTCGCCAAGATTTCTGATTACACGTCTGAGTTTGTACATATTGTCATCAAAAATTTTGACATCAGCACCAAGTCCCATAGCTGTACGTGCAGCATTTTCTCCTACTGTACCGGCACCAAGTATAACAACTTCCGAAGGTGGCACCCCTGCAATGCCTCCAAGCAACTCTCCTTTTCCGCCAGTAGTGTTACTCAATAATTCTGATGCAATAAGTATTGAAGTGCGACCCACAATTTCACTCATGGCTTGTATTACCGGCATCAGCGAAGAATCATCCTTCATATACTCATAACCGATTGCTGTAATTTTCTTTTTGGCCATTTTCAGAAAGAAATCTTTGCTCTGCATATTAACCTGCAATACAGAAAACAAAGTCTGTTTATCATGCATTAAATCAAGCTCATCATTGGTAGGTGCTGCGATTTTAATTATGATATCTGCCGTATAAACCTCTCTGGCACTGTAAACAATTCGGGCACCTGCTTCGCTGTAATCTGTATCAGTAAAGTTTGCGGAATCACCGGCACCGGTTTCAATCATTACCTGATGCCCATTACTTGTCAGCACAGCCACCGAATCGGGAGTTAATGCAATACGATGCTCCTGAAATGAAATTTCTTTTGGAATACCAATCAGCACTTCTCTTTTTGTCTTTTGCACTTCAAGCATGCTTTCGCGTGGAAGCAAAACCGATTCCGAAGAAAACATTCCTCCGCTCTTTGACACAGTTGTCATATCGTAACAATTATGGTGCGAATTTCGTCTTTCGCCTCCACTTGCACAAGTGTATAGTCAAAATTTATAATACCTTCAATCTTTTCTACCATTCAATAAAACAACGGTGTCCACTAAAAAAATATTCTTCATAGCCCATATCATAAACTTCTCTCAGGTTATTGATTCTGTAAAAGTCGAAATGATAAATCACTTCATCGGAAGCATGATACTCGTTTACAATTGAAAAAGTAGGGCTGCTGACATTGTCAGTCACTTTTAATTGCTGGCAAATTGCCCTTATCAATGTTGTCTTACCTGCCCCCATCTCGCCCTTAAACAAAACTATTTTACTATCTCCAACAACAGCAAGAATCTGCTTTGCAACATTGCTTAATTCATCTTGCGAATTACAAACAAAAACATGCTCATTCATTACCTTCATTTGTTAACCAATGAAATAAAAGGCACAATCATCTCTTCAAGCGAAATACCCCCATGCTGAAATGTGTTTCTGTAATGGTTTACATAATAATTGAAGTTGTTAGGATATGCAAAAAATTTATCTTGTTTGGCAAATACATAGGTGCTACTCACATTTAATTTTGGCAACAATGCATCAGCAGGATTTTTTATTTCAAAGACATCACGTTTTTCATAATTCAGATTTTTTCCTTGCTTATAACGCAGATTGGTATTGGTATTTCTGTCGCCAATAATTTTTGATGGCTCTTTAACTCTGATAGTGCCATGATCGGTTGTGATTATGAGTTTTACATTTTTCTGTGCAATACGTTTCAATGCCTCCAGCAATGGCGAATGTTCAATCCAGGAAAGTGTGATGGAACGATATGCAGGCTCGTCATCTGCAAGTTCGCGAATAACCTGCATGTCTGTACGTGCATGAGAAAGCATATCCACAAAATTGTAAACTATAACATTGAGTTTGTTGCCAAACAAATTCGGAATATTATCAACCAATTCTTTCCCTGCATCAAGGTTAGTGATTTTAGTATAGGATGATTTTATATTTTTTCTTAAACGGCTGATCTGATCTTTCAGTAAATCTTCCTCATGTAAATTTTTTCCACCTTCATCGTCATCATTTACCCACCATTTTGGATGCATTTTTTCGATGTCGGCAGGCATGAGTCCTGCAAACAGACTGTTACGTGCATACTGTGTTGCAGTTGGCAGAATACTGAAATAAGAATCTTCTTCCGTTACTCTGAAAAGTTCACTGATGACAGGTTCAATAACTTTCCACTGATCGAAACGCAGGTTATCAATCAGAATAAAAAACACAGGCACATCCGATGTTTCTGCAACAGGAATAACTTTTCTTTTTAGCACATGTTGCGACATGAGCGGTGCATTACTTTCAGGATTTTTTATCCAACTCAGATAATTACTCTCAACAAATTTTGAAAACAGTCTGTTGGCTTCTTCTTTCTGTTGAATCAGAATTTCGAACATACTTTCATCACGCACTTTATCGAGTTGCAACTCCCAGTAAATAAGTTTTTTATACAACTCTGCCCACTCTGCATGCCCAAGTCTGTCGCCAAGCATCATACCTATCTGCCTGAATTCCTGCTGATACTGTGTGTTTGTTTTTTCACTGATCAATCTCTTGTTATCAAGATTCTTTTTCAGCGACAATAAAATCTGATTCGGATTTACAGGTTTTATCAGATAGTCTGCAATCTGAGAACCAATGGCATCTTCCATTATAGACTCTTCTTCACTCTTGGTGATCAGGACAACAGGAATACTACTATTGATACTCTTAATGCGCACCATCGTTTCAATGCCACTGAGTCCGGGCATATTCTCATCTAAGAAAACGATATCGAAGGGTTCTTTTTTGAAAATTTCTAATGCATCTGTTCCGCTGTTTGCTGTAACAGTTTCATAACCCTTATCATTAAGAAATAAAATGTGTGGCTTCAGTAGATCTATTTCATCATCGGCCCACAGTATGCGTTGCTTTTCCATTTTTTATATTGCTCTAAATTACAAATTAAAACAAAACGTCTGTTTGTTCATTTTATTGAGTTATAAAAAAATTTCTACCATAAAATAAAAATGTAATTGGAACAAACACTTGAAGAAACTGAATCTCCCATATAATTACAGCTTCATAAACAGTTTTTTGACAAAAACAACATGTGTATGCAAACTATTTACTAAACCGATAACCTCCTAAAATTCAGCAGTAATACTTTTTAACAACAGTTGAAGAAATGAAAAATGAAGCAGTCACACCTCTTATCTTTGCACCCTGAATTTTTTAACAGACACTTGTTTAAAAGGCATTTTTGTTAAAAAACAGAACCGTCTGTATTTAAAGTATAATTTCAGCAATCGGGCAATGGTTTGCATTGCAGCCAATTTATTTAATTTTAAAGAACTAAGAAAATAATCGAAGCATGTCAAAAAAAGCTACACATAACTACACCGAAGACAGCATACAAAGTTTAGACTGGAAAGAGCATATCCGCCTCAGACCGGGAATGTATATTGGCAAATTAGGTGATGGTTCTTCACGCGATGATGGTATTTATGTTTTGTTGAAAGAGGTGATAGATAATTCCATTGATGAATATGTGATGGGATATGGAAAGCAGATTGATGTTACAGTTGAAAATGGCAGTGTTACGGTGCGTGATTACGGTCGTGGTATTCCATTAGGAAAAGTTGTTGACTGTGTTTCTAAAATAAATACCGGTGGAAAATACGACTCACAGGCATTTCAGAAATCTGTTGGACTTAATGGTGTAGGTACTAAAGCAGTGAATGCTCTTTCTACCTATTTTAAAGTGCAAAGTGTGCGTGAAGGCAAAACTACCATTGCAGAAGTTGAAAGAGGTGAATTAAAAAAACAGCAAAAAGAAAAATCATGCGACCTTGCTGACGGCACACTCATCAGTTTTATTCCCGACAATGAAGTGTTTATTGATTATAAATTCAACAGTGAGTTTATTGAAAGGATGTTGAATAATTATGCTTTTCTGAACGTAGGATTAAAGCTGAATTTCAATGGCAAAGAATTCTTTTCACAAAATGGATTACTTGATTTGCTGAAGGCAAACCTGAGTGAAGAAGTGCTCTACCCTGCTGTGCATTTAAAAGACAATGACATTGAAATTGCATTTACCCATACACCAAGTTATGGAGAAGAATATTTTTCTTTGTAAACGGACAACACACTACACAAGGCGGAACCCATCTTGCTGCATTTAGAGAAGCAATTGTTAAGACGGTACGTGAGTTTTACAAAAAGGAATTTGATTCAAGTGATGTGCGCGAAGGTATTGAGGCCGCTGTAAGTATTCGTATTCAGGAGCCTGTTTTTGAGTCGCAGACAAAAACAAAATTAGGCTCACAAAATACATATCCTAATGGCCCTTCATTACGTAACTGGATTAACGACTTCGTTAAAACCAACCTCGACAACTACCTCCACAAACATCCTGAAACTGCTGAGATCTGGTTAAAAAAAATTCAGCAAAGCGAGCGTGAAAGAAAAGAAATTGCAGGTATAAAAAAACTTGCTAACGAACGTGCTAAGAAGGCAAACCTGCACAATAAAAAACTTCGTGATTGTCGCTCACACCTCAACTCCAAATCTCCTGAAAGATTTGAGTCAACACTGTTTATTACAGAGGGTGACTCAGCAAGTGGTTCTATAACCATTTCGCGTGATGTAAACACACAAGCTGTTTTCAGCTTAAAAGGAAAGCCTCTGAATTGCTTTGGACTCACCAAAAAAATTGTTTACGAAAACGAAGAGGTTAACCTGATGCAAAATGCATTAAATATTGAAGACGGACTTGACGAGTTACGCTACAACCGTATCGTAATTGCAACCGATGCCGATGTTGACGGAATGCATATCAGGTTGTTGTTACTCACTTTCTTTCTGCAATTTTTTCCTGAGTTGGTAAAAAATAATCACGTTTATATTCTACAAACACCGCTTTTCAGAGTAAGGAATAAGAAAGAAACAATCTATTGCTACAGCGAGCAGGAGCGTGTTGCTGCTATAGAAAAATTAGGTAGTAAACCTGAGATAACACGCTTTAAAGGTCTTGGAGAAATTTCGCCTGATGAGTTTAAAAATTTCATAGGTCGCAAAATGCGCCTCGAACCGGTGCGTATTGAAGGCGAAGGCTCCGTTCAACATCTATTAGAATATTACATGGGTAAAAACACTCCGGAAAGACAGGAATTTATTATCGGCAATCTGAAACTTGAAGAAGAGTTAGAACCTGAAATTGCAGAAGCATAATTGAAATATAATTGATTTATTTCACCGTCACCCGACACAAAAAAAGTAACTAATGAGCAAAAAAAATATTAAACCTGTAAAATCTCCTGTAAAACACTATAATCGAACAACCGGCAACACATATTTCAAATATGTATCAGACCTGGTTCTTAGATTATGCTTCGTATGTAATCCTCGAACGTGCTGTCCCCTATCTCGATGACGGACTAAAACCTGTTCAACGAAGAATCCTGCACAGCATGTGGGAAATGGAAGATGGAAGATACAATAAAGTGCCAACATCATTGGTAACACCATGAAATATCATCCGCATGGTGATGCTTCAATTGGTGATGCACTGATTCAGATTGGTCAGCGCGATTTGCTGATTGATATGCAGGGTAACTGGGGAAATATATACACCGGTGATGCCGCTGCTGCCTCACGTTATATTGAAGCACGTTTATCAAAGTTTGCACTCGATGTAATTTACAATCCTAAAACTACTGTATGGCAACTTTCATACGATGGAAGAAATAAAGAGCCTGTTACACTACCTGTAAAATTTCCATTGTTGTTAGCTTCAGGGATTGAAGGTATTGCCGTTGGTTTGGCCTGTAAAATATTACCACATAATTTTTGTGAATTAATACAAGGCTCTATTGACGTTTTACGAAATAAAAAACAAATATACTTCCTGATTTTGCTACAGGAGGTATTGCAGATTTCAGAAATTACAATGAAGGCCTGCGTGGTGGAAGAATAAAGGTACGTGCAGTCATTGAACAGAAAGATAAAAAGACACTCCTGATTAAACAGATTCCATTCGGCACTACAACATCTTCGCTCATTGACTCTATACTTTCGGCTAATGACAAAGGAAAGATTAAGATAAAAAAAGTAGAAGACAACACTGCTGCAGAAGTTGAGATTGCTATTTATCTGCATCCTGACTCCAGCGAGGACATTGAAAAAACAATAGAAGCACTTTATGCATTTACTGATTGTGAACTAAGCATTGCACCCAACTCCTGTGTTATTCGAGATGGCAAACCGGAATTTCTGAATGTAAATGATATTCTTAAAGAGTCAACATTCAATACACTTGAATTACTGAAACGCGAACTTGAAATTGAACTGAGTGAGTTGATGGAAGATTGGCATTTTTCTTCACTCGAAAAAATATTTATCGAAAACCGTATTTATCGTAAAATTGAAGAATGCGAAACCTGGGAAGCAGTAATACAAGCAATAGACAAAGGACTGAACCCATTTAAGAAATTATTGAAGCGCGAAGTCACTGAGGATGATATTGTAAAACTTACTGAAATTAAAATCAAACGTATTTCTAAATTTGATGCTAAGAAGGCAGATGAACATATTAAAGCACTTAATGACAAAATAAAAGTTGTAAAAGATAATCTTAAAAATCTGACACCTTTTGCTATTGCATATTTTAAAGAGTTGCTTAAAAAATATGGTAAAGGTAAGGAGCGAAAAACTGTAATCAGCGAAGAAGGATTCGAGCAGATTGAAGTTAGAAAAGTTGTTATCAATAATGCTAAGCTATACGTAAGCCGTGAAGAAGGATTTGCAGGCTATGGTCTGAAAAAAGATGAACTTGTTAGTGAATGTTCAGACATTGATGATGTACTGGCAATAACCGGTGATGGAAAGTTTGTAGTTAACCGTATATCTGACAAAAGCTATTACGGTAAAGACATACGCTTTATCAAAGTGTTTGAAAAGAATGATGAAAGCACCGTTTACAATATGGTTTACAGAGATGGACCTCGAGGTGATTTGTTTATCAAACGTTTTTCTATCGGAGGCATCACACGCGAAAAAATTT
Source organism: Bacteroidota bacterium (assembly GCA_016699635.1). GTDB lineage: Bacteria > Bacteroidota > Bacteroidia > AKYH767-A > OLB10 > OLB10. Next base: position 567,369 of record CP064983.1, read on the forward strand.
ATGACCTTACAAAAGGAACTGAAAATTCAAAGATTATCTATCTCGGCATTTCCGGAACTGACAATGCACCAACCATTCAGATTGTGCTGAAGCCACGACCAAAATTAAAAAATACGGTGTTTAACGTGAATTTTAACGAGATGCTGATAAAAAACCGTTCTGCCGTTGGAAATATCCTCACCAAATTTCCTGTTCACAAAATCACAGAAGTTGGCAAAGGAAAATCAGAAGCTTCTGCAGTGAAAAGCTCTGAGCCTTCAAAAAAAAACGAAAAGGAAAGTGAGCCTGAACTCTTTGAGTTTCCAAAAGAAAAAAACAATACTGAGCAGAAAAACACCTGCACAAAAAGTGCAGATGAAAATGGAAATCTGATTCATGCGCCATCAAACATTACTCAATCATATAACCGGCATCATTGCCGGTTTTGATTTTTCTGTACCTCTACATCACTATCTGAAAAACCATTTCAGACAAAACAAACAACTCGGCAGCCGCGACAGAAAAATAATTTCATCTGGATGCTATGCCTTTTATCGCTGTGCTTTACTTCTACCCCACAAAAGTGTTGAAGAGAAATTGGCTTTGAGTTTCTTTATAACCAATGAAACAAACCTGTTAAGCAAATATTTATTCGAAAAATATTATATCACAAATAACGAATCACATAATCTTTCTGAAAAACTGGAATTTAATAAACAACAGGGAGGAATAAATCCAGATATAGCTTTTCCGTTCTTAAATTTACTTTCCGAAGAAATAGATAAAGAAGTATTTACTGCATCAATGTTTCAACAACCTTTAGTGTGGATAAGAATACGAAAAGGTTTTGAGCAACATGTTTCAGATGAATTGAAGTCAAAAGAAATTACCCCATTGCAAATTGAAGGAAAAACGTTGGGCTTTGCCCCTGCTGCCCCTCTTACAACACTTGAATCATACCTGAAAGGCTATTTTGAGATTCAAGATTTATCATCACAACAAACACTATCGTTGCTACCCGATAACTGCGGGCAACGTATGTGGGATTGTTGCAGTGGCTCAGGTGGCAAAACTTTGTTACTGGCCGACCGTTTTCCAAATGCGTCTTTTTTTCTTACCGACATACGCAGTTCTTCACTTCAAAATGCAGAAACAAGATTAAAAAAAGCTACTGTCAGAAATTATAAAACATTGCAAGCCGACCTTACATCAGACTTAAACTTTAATGAAAAATTTGATGTGATTATTGCTGATGTGCCATGCAGTGGCTCCGGCACGTGGTGTCGCACACCTGAAAACTTTTGGAATTTCGATAAACATAAAATTAAGGACTATGCCGAGTTGCAATTTACCATTGCCAAACAAGCTACAATGCATTTAAAAAGTAACGGCCTGTTTCTGTATTTAACATGCTCTGCATTTGCCGAAGAAAATGAAGAAAATACCAAACGTATTGCAAAACATTGCAATCTTAGTATTGTGGTGCAAAAATTTTTTCATGGATACAGCCTACAAGCAGATACAATGTATGGTTGTGTGATGATGGGATTTTGATAGAAATTATCGTAATTATCACCTAAAAACTCATTTATCCCCCCACCCATTCACCTGTTAATTGATGTTAAATTAAAATTGCATCACACTACTGATGTATTGCTATTTTGATAGCTTTGTCGGTCTTTTCAAAAATAAACATGAAAAAATTCTTCACACTCTTTTTAGCTGCATGCTTTGCTACAGCAGTTAATGCACAAAATTTCAACATTTCTTTACTTGGCACATTGCCCTACCCCAATGACGACCTTGCCAATATTGGCGGATGGGTATCACCATCGGGCGAAGAATATGCACTCGTAGGTTCAGAATCCGGACTTTCTATTGTTGATGTCAGCAATCCTGCAAACCCAACAGAGGTAATTTTAGTTCCCGGACCACAATCGCAGTGGCGCGAGGTAAAAACTTACGACCATTATGCTTATGTAACTACCGAAGGTGGTGGCGGACTACAAATTGTTGACCTCTCTCAACTTCCTAATGCAGCACCTGCTATTGACTGGACAGGAAATGGTGCCATCAGTGGTCAGTTAGATAACATTCACTCATTGCATATTGAAGATGGCTATGTTTATCTGCATGGCTCAAATTTATTTCAGGGTGCAACTATCATTGCAGATATTGCAACCAATCCACTAAGTCCAAATTATGTTGGACATACACCAGGTGCCTATGTGCATGACGGCTATGCCAGAGGTAACTATTATTACGGTTGCCATATTTATAATGGCGATTTTACCATTTATGATGTTACCAATAAAGCCAATCCCATTCCATTGGGAATAAAAGTAACACCGGGACAGTTTACACACAATGCATGGCTTTCTACCAACAGTCAGTATTTGTTTACTACTGATGAAGTTTCTGATTCCTACTTGACAGCCTATGACATTTCAAATCCTGCCAACATTATTGAAATGGACAGAATTCAAATCACTCCCGGCTCAGGTTCTATCGTTCACAACACGCACATCATTCAAAAAAATGGTGCTGACTATGCAGTTACTTCATGGTATAAAGATGGTGTGGTGATTACTGATGTAACACGTCCACAAAATATGGTTAACGTTGGTTGGTACGATACCTATACACAAGGTGCAGGTGATGGTTTCAGTGGCGATTGGGGTGTTTATCCCTATCTGCCCTCAGGAAATCTTGTAGTATCTGACATCAACAACGGACTTTTTGTTTTAGGACCTACCTATCAGCGTGCCTGCTATCTTGAAGGTGTGGTGACAGATTCAGTTACAGGTAACCCTATTTTTAATGCAACGGTAAAAGTTCTATCTACAAACATTACTAAAAACACAAAAGCAAACGGAGAATATAAAACAGGAACAGCTACTGCAGGTAGTTATAATGTTGAAGTTTCTGCAGCAGGTTATTTTACCAAGACAATTAACGGTGTTTCGCTCACTAATGGAAATGTAACACAACTTGATGTTCAGTTGTCACCACTTGCTTCTACATCACTAAGCGGACAGGTAGTTGAAGCTGTAACAGGAAACCCAATACCCAATGCAATGGTCACCATTCAGGATAGCGCATTGGTGTATAATACAACAGCCGATGCCTCAGGCAATTTTACAATTCCTTCAATGGTAATTGGCAACTATCAGGTTGTAGCCGGAAGTTGGGGACATCGCACTACATGTTTCAACTCAAGCATTATGCTTAACCCTGCACCATTGGTTATAACTTTGAACAAAGGTTATTATGATGACTTTTCTTTTGACTTTGGCTGGACAATAACAGGCACTACTCAAAATCTTTGGGAAAGAGGCGTACCACATGGAACACCTGCAGTATTCGGACCGGGCTTTGCTAATCCTGATGCTGACGATCAGACAGACTGTTTGGATCAGGCTTATGTTACCGATAACAATCCTAATGCATCTTCTTCAGGATCAAACGATGTTGATGATGGCTATACATTATTGACATCTCCTGTTTTTGACCCAACTTATCTCACCAATCCAACCATAAATTATGTTCGCTGGTTTTACAATGCCGGTGGAAATTCAAATCCAAATGACAGTTTAATTATTCGTGTTTCAAATGGAACTACCAATGTAGTTTTAGAAACAGTTCGTGCTTCTACTCCCGGAATGGGAACATGGGTGCCACAGTCATTCAACTTAACTGGTTTAATTCCTATTACCAGCACCATGCAGATTAGTGTTTACACTGCCGATCAGGCAATGTCAGGACATGTGGTTGAAGGCGGTTTTGATAAATTTGAAGTAACAGGAACAGTTGGCATTTCAACACTAATTTCGGCAACAAACACTTTGTCGTCAAGCCCTAATCCTTTTAACAATGAATCTAGGTTGACAATTGGCGAAAATGGTGGCACTTTGACCATTACAGATATTACCGGCAAAATGGTGGAAACGCTAAAAGTTCATAAAAATGAACAGATTTTAATTGGCAAGAACTTCCAAAAAGGCATTTATCTTGTGAAATTGGTATCTGATCAGGGTGTTATTTCAAGTATTAAGTTAGTTAAAACCGGAGAGTAAATTTTTATATTATATTGATAATCAAATATTTTTATTCTATTAATAGAGTATAATCAGCGTCATTTCCCGGCCGATTAACCAAATTATTGAAGTTGAAAATAAATTTAATAAAGGATTTGAAAATATAGTAAAAAAAACTACTTTTGCCGTCCGTTTGTAAAAACACATTAATCATGTACGCAATAGTAAACATATTAGGACAACAGTTTAAAGTTGAAGAAAAGCAGCAAATATTTGTACACCGTTTAGAAGGTGCTGAAGGCGAAGAAGTAAAATTCAACGATGTATTATTAGTTGATAATGGTGGCAACATAAAAGTTGGCAAGCCTTCTTTATCAAACGCAAGTGTATCTGCAAAAATCATCAGTCATGTAAAAGGTGACAAAGTTCTGGTGTTTAAGAAAAAGAGAAGAAAAGGATATAAGAAGATGAATGGTCATCGTCAGTATATGAGTAAAATTGAAATCAATTCTATTAACGCATAAAAAACTAAACATATTTAGTCATGGCACATAAAAAAGGCGAAGGTAAAGTAAAGAACAACCGCGAGTCGCACAGTAAACGTCTCGGAATTAAAATATTTGGTGGACAACATGCTATTGCAGGCAACATCATTGTTCGTCAGCGTGGCACCAAGCATAATGCAGGTGAAGGTGTAGGTATGGGAAAAGATCATACTTTGTTTGCATTGGTTGATGGCAAAGTTGTTTTCAAGAAAAAAACTGATAACAAATCATACGTGTACATTACCCCTGTAGCACAGGCTTAATTTAAAATATTAAATTGTTAAAAGCCTACCCTTTAACACGGGTAGGCTTTCTTATTTTTATAAAATTTCTTTTCTATCAATACTTTTGTTCAATGAAGTCATTGCGCATGTTACTCCTTCCTTTCTCGTGGCTGTACGGAATGGTTGTAATGTTGCGTAATTTTCTATTTGATGCCGGATTACTAAAAAGCAGGACTGTAAATCTGCCTGTAATATGCATTGGAAACCTAAACACAGGTGGCACAGGCAAAACACCACATACAGAATATTTACTTTCTGCATTGAGTAATTACAAAACAGCCGTTGTTTCTCGCGGATATGGACGTAACACATCAGGCATTGCCGAAGTTCTGGTTGACAGTCAAGCCAATGACACCGGTGATGAACCATTACAGATTAAACGCAATTTTCCAACTGTACCTTTCATTGTCAGTGAAAAAAGAAATGATGGCATTGATTATCTTTTAAAACATCATCCAAATACAGAAGTAATCTTACTTGACGATGCCTTTCAGCATCGCAGTGTAAAAGCCGGAATGAATTTATTGCTGACACAATACAATGATCTGTTTACAAATGATTGCTTATTACCTGCAGGTAATCTTCGGGAACCGGCATTGTCTGCATCAAGAGCAGATGTAATTATAGTTACCAAATGTCCATCAACAATAACAGCAGAACAAAAAAAATCAATCATCAGTGAATTGCCTAAAAAACCTGTCTTCTTCAGTTCATTTAATTATGACAATCTTCAGTCGTTAAATAGTAATGAAAAACTGAATTTAACAGACCTGTATGAGTATGAAATTTTGTTAATAACGGGAATTGCATCCAATAAAAATTTACTCGATTTTCTGAGTACTCATAGCAGAAAAATCAAAGAAATATCCTTTAAAGACCATCACAATTATTGTGCAAAAGATTTTGAAAATATCACTGCCATTTTTAATACTTTAGCCTCTGAAAAAAAAATAATTGTAGTTACAGAAAAAGATGCTGTAAAATTCAACAGCAGTGAATTAAAACCACTCACAAATAATCTTCCTGTATATTCAATACCTGTAACAGTTGTCATCAATGAAAACGAAATAAAATTTTTAGATATAGTAAAATCGTATGTTGGAAAAAATCAAAGCAACGGCTGAATTTATCAGCAAAACCACCGGCTTTAGTCCGGAAATAGGAATAATTTTAGGATCTGGTCTTGGAGGATTAGTTAAAGAAATTGAAATTGTAAAAGAATTAAACTATTCAGACATTCCCGGATTTCCAGTGTCAACAGTTAAAGGTCATGGTAACAAACTTATTTTCGGAACATTAAACGGAGTAAAGGTAGTAGCGATGCAAGGTCGCTTCCATTTTTATGAGGGATACTCCATGCAGGAAGTTGCAATGCCCGTGAGAGTGATGAAATTTCTTGGAATAAAAAATCTGATTCTTTCCAATGCAAGTGGTGGTGTTAATCCAAAATATAAAGTAGGCGATTTGATGATTTTGGATGACCACATAAATCTGATGGGTACCAACCCGTTGATAGGACCTAACAATGATGATTTAGGCCCACGCTTTCCGGATATGGGCGAGCCTTACGATAAAACAATGATTAAAAATGCAAAAGCCATTGCAGACAAACATGGCTTTACCTGCCATACAGGAATTTATGCTGCCGTAACAGGGCCAACGTTTGAAACACGTGCAGAATACAAATACATTAAATTTATAGGTGCAGATTGTGTGGGCATGTCAACTGTTCCGGAAAACATTGTTGCTCGTCACATGAATCTGCCTGTTTTTGCTATCTCTATAATCACCGACTTAGGCGGAAGCGATGAACCGGAGTTTATTACTCACGAAGAAGTTTTAAAAGTTGCTAATGCAGCAGAACAGAAAATGACCGTAATTATCAAAGAACTTATTGCACAATAATTTTTATTTCAATTTATTTCAGAAGAAGAATCATGAGAAAAAGAATTCAATTTAATATCTCTTTATTTAGTTTTATCATTTGCTTTTTTATTTGCACATTGCAAAAAGTACAAGCACAATTTTGGTTACCCATTGGCTCAGGCGTAAACGATAATGTTTATGCAATGACCAAGGATACCGTTAACAACATTCTTTACATCGGTGGAAGATTTACAGATGCCAGTGGCGTTACTGCCATACGCATAGCATCATGGAATGGAACAACCTATACAGCTATAGGAAATAGATTTGACAGTAATGTATTTGCGCTATATTATGATCATAGCAACAATACACTTTATGCGGCAGGCTCGTTTCTTTTTTCAGGAATAAATCCGATAACACGTATTGCAAAATGGGATGGCACACAATGGCTACCATTAGGCACAGGCTGCAATGATGAGATTTATGCACTTACCGGAGATGCTAATGGAAACATTTATGCCGGTGGAATATTTACAACAGCCGGTGGCGTAAGCACTGAGCGTATTGCTAAATGGAATGGCAGTACATGGAGTGCATTAGGTTCTGGCATTGGTAGTGGCTCTAACTATGTTGAAGCATTGACTTTTTACAATGGTGATTTAATTGCAGGTGGACAGTTTGGTGTAGCAGGTGGTGTATCAGTAAGCGGCATTGCACGATGGAATGGCACCAACTGGTTTGACCTGAATGGTGGCGTTAGTGGATTGTCTATGCGAGTGTCTGCTTTCAAAGAAGTAAACGGTGAGTTGATATGTGGTGGAACTTTTACTGCTGCAGGTGGCGTTTCGTCCAATAGCGTTGCTAAATGGAATGGTGCTGCTTGGTTAGCAATTCCCGGAGGTATAACCGGAGGACAAGCTAAAGTAAAATCACTTGGATATTTATTTAATACACTTTATGTAGGTGGTAATTTTTCGCTTGCAGGCGGAAATGCTGTTTCAAATATTACAGCTTATGATGGTACTACATGGGCTGACCTTAGCGGTGGAACAAACAATCAGGTTGATGCATTATTAAATTATGGCAATGAAATGTATGTTGGAGGTGCTTTCACTATGGCTGGAGGAAATCCGGCAACCTACATTGCCAAATACAGAACAACATGTTTAACCAATGCATCCATCACTACAACACAAACTTCTTGTTTTGGTCAGTGCAATGGAACAGCAACAGTTACAGCAACAGGAAATGCACCCTTTACCTATCAATGGTCATCTACTCCTGTTCAGACTGATTCAACAGCAGCTGATCTTTGTGCAGGAAATTATACAGTTACAATTACTGATAATATAGGTTGCAGCATTACACAACCTGTAACGATTACAGAGCCTGCACAGTTTGCAGTTACCTTTTCTTCAAACAACCCTACCTGCTTTGGATTGTGCGATGGCAATGCATTAGCATCAAACAACGGACAAGGTACTGTAACATACAACTGGAATACCATTCCTGCACAAACTACACAAACTGCTACAGGTCTTTGTGAAGGCACTTATTCAGTTACGCTTATTGACTCAGCAGGTTGTATGATAACAGATTCAGTTACTATAGCCAACCCTGCTCCTAACACACTTACATTAACATCATCCAACCCTTCATGTTATAATAACTGTGATGGCATTGCCGCAGTAGCATCAACAGGAAATGCTCCTTTTCAATATTTGTGGAATACAATCCCGGCACAACAAACCGATACAGCAACAGGGCTTTGTGCAGGTGTTTACTACATTACCGTTACTGACAGTACAGGTTGTATGGCTACAGATTCAATTGAGATTGTCAATCCTGCAGCAGCAACATTACAGTTCAGCACTACAACAGCAACTTGTTTTGGAAGTTGCAACGGTTCTGCATCAGTTGTTTCGAGCGGAACTTCACCATTTACTTATTTGTGGAACACAACTCCTGTTCAAACCACAGATACGGCAACAAATTTATGCGCAGGAACCTATTTTGTTACTGTTACCGACAGTAACTTGTGTGCTGTAACCGACTCCGTAGTGATTACAGAGCCTGTGGCCAATCTGATTTCTTTTACAGCTCAACTTCCAGCATGTGTCAGTTCTTGTAACGGCTTGTTAACTGCAACATCAACCGGAACAGCCCCATTTATTTATCAATGGTCAAACGGTGATTCAATAAGCACTATTGATTCACTCTGCACAGGTCTTTATACCATTATCATAAGTGACAGTATTGGCTGCACAGTAACAGATTCTATTTCACTAAACCCTGCTCCTCCTCTTCCGATTACATTCACAACACAATTTGCAGGATGCAACGGTGTGTGCGCTGGCGCAGTAAGCGCAGCAATTACAGGCATCAATCCAATAAGCTATATTTGGTCAACGGGTGATACCATTGCTTCAATTGATTCACTTTGTCAGGGTATTTATACTGTAAGCATTACCGATAGTCTTGGATGTGTTGTAACAGACTCTGCACAAATTATCAGTCAGCCTGTTTTACTAAATCCAATTGCAACAGCACCAACCTGTGCAGGACAATGCAATGGATTGGCTTCGATAAATCCATCAGGCGTAGCACCATTTCAATGGCAATGGTCAACGGGCGATACAACATCACTTTCTATTGACAGTTTATGTGCAGGTGTATATTACATCACCATAACAGATTCTGTTGGTTGTGTAGGCTCTGATTCTGTTACCATTGTTGACCCACCTGCAATAACTTATTCTGCATCGCATACAGATGCAACCTGTGCCAATCTATGCAATGGTATTTCAACCATCACTGCAACCGGCAATGGCACTCTGACTTATTTATGGAATACTGTGCCTCCACAAACAGATTCTACAAACACTAATTTGTGCTTTGGCTACACTACCTATATAATTACAGACACTAACAACTGTTCTGTCACCGATTCTGTTTTGATTTTTGAACCTTCACCAATATTTATCGGGAATAATTTTTTAGGAATAACCTGTAATGGAAATTGTGATGGTTTTGTTCGTGCTCTTCCATCAGGTGGAACTCCCGGATATACTTATTTATGGTCGAATGGTGTAACTTTCGATTCTATTTTTAATACCTGTGCAGGCACTTACACAGTTACCGTTACAGATGCCAATCTATGTACAGCTGTTGACTCTTTTACTTTTGTTGAACCTGATCCAATAGTTATCAATTTTACAGTAATTGATGCCTCTTGCCCAGGTTGTACAGATGGCAGCATTATAGCAACTGCAACAGGTGGCACACCACCGTATGATTATTTGTATCCAGCATTAGGAATTGCAGATTCAGCAGCAACCAATCTTGGTATGGGTTACTATTTATTTTGTGCACAGGACTTCAACAATTGCATGCAATGTGATAGTGTTTTTGTTGACGAAGCTACTGCAATAAACAGCCTTTCACCGGAAATAAAAGAAATTAAAATTTTCCCGAATCCATTTGCTGACAAAGCTTACTTAAGTATTACAACTGCAGAATCAAAAGATTTTAAATTATACTTTTTTGATGTAGCAGGAAGAATAGTAAATATTCCCTATAACCATGCAGGTAATACTGAAAATAAACAAGTCTTCATTATACAAAACAATGGATTAAAAGCTGGACTGTATTATGTAAAAATAATGTCGGCAAATGAAATTATTGCTATTGGTAAATTCATCGTCAACTGATGCCTATGCGTGAAAATGTTTCATTAAAGAATTTAAACTCCTTCGGCATTGAAGCAAACGCACGCTATTATATTGATATACACAGTGAGGACGACTTAATACTTTTTCTTCTTCAGCATAAAAAAACAACACTTCCATTATTGGTAATGGGTGGTGGCAGCAACATGCTTTTTTTTAAAGATTTTGATGGTATAGTTTTAAAAAACAACCTGCACGGCATTGACGTAGTTGAAGAGAACGAAGCTTCCGTTAAAATAAGAATTGGTGCAGGTGAAGTATGGCACAATGTTGTCATGTGGTCGGTAGAAAAAAACCTTGGAGGTATAGAAAACCTTTCGCTGATTCCGGGTACTGCAGGTGCTGCACCAATTCAGAATATTGGCGCTTATGGTGTAGAAATAAAAAACTCACTCGTAGCTGTTGAAGCATTAGCAATAGATAGTGCAGAAAAAAAAGTGTTTAATAACCATGAATGTGAATTTGGCTACAGAAATAGTGTTTTCAAAAATGCAGCAAAAGGAAAATACATTATCACAGCTATTATTCTGGAATTGAAAAAGCAGCCTCAATTTAAAACTGAATATGGTGCCATTCACTCGGAACTTGAAAAACAAGGAATTAAAAATCTTAGTGTTAAAGCCATCAGTGATGCGGTAATAGCAATAAGACGAAGTAAATTACCCGATCCTGCTGTTATTGGCAATGCAGGTAGTTTTTTTAAGAATCCTGAAATTACTGAGCAGGAATTTGAAAAAATCAAGCAACAACATCCAAATATTCCGCATTATCCGGGAGCTGCAAACAAAATAAAACTGGCAGCAGGATGGCTTATTGAGCAATGTGGGTGGAAGGGATTTAGAGAGGGTGATGCAGGATGTCATAAAAATCAAGCTTTAGTACTGGTGAACTATGGTAATTCTACAGGTGCTGAAATCTATAGCCTCGCATTAAAAATTAAAGAATCTGTTTACAACCATTTCGGAGTTCATATTGAGCCTGAAGTAAACATCATTCAATAGTGTTTTTCAGATAGATTTTTCATTGATAAAAAGTGCATTGTCAACTGAATGTCAAAATTGACATTGGCTACTATTCTAAAAAGTAAGTAAAGTAATATTTAAACTTGCATTTACATACGATAAACTGATATATCTCATGCAAAACCTATAAAAAAGTACAGCCTTCCTGCATGGTTTGCAAACACATAAATCTTTCCTACTTTTGCGTTCCCAATCAATATTATATAAGACATGGCTGATAGTAAAAAAGCAAAACAAAATCACGAAGAGGAAAATCCATTCGAAGAAATGATTAAGCGCTTAGATGTAGCAGCAAAAATCATGAAATTAGACTCTGAAGTTTATGAAATAATGAAAAAACCCAGCAAGCTTGTGTATTGCAGCATGCCGGTTAAAATGGATAATGATAAAACAAAAGTATTTGAAGGTTTTCGAGTTGTTCACAGCACAGCTTTAGGACCCTCGAAAGGTGGTGTGAGATACAGCACTTATGTCAATGAAAACGAAGTGATGGCACTTGCTGCATGGATGACCTTTAAATGTGCTGTTGCTGATATTCCTTATGGTGGTGCAAAAGGTGGAATTACTTGCGACCCATCTACGATGTCGAAAGGTGAATTAGAGCGTTTGACAAGAGCATATACCAATGCTATGGTTGATGTGTTTGGTGTGGACAAGGATATTCCTGCACCTGATATGAATACAGGCCCTCAGGAAATGGCATGGATTGTTGATGAATACAGTAAGTTAAAAGGAGGTTTTACTCCGGGTGTAGTTACAGGAAAACCTATACATCTTGGTGGCTCATTAGGACGTTCGGAAGCAACAGGTCGCGGAGTTATGACTGCCACAATGGAAGCTATGGCAAAAATGGGATTAAATCCTGCTAAATGCCGTGCTGCCGTTCAAGGCTTTGGAAATGTGGGCTCAATTACGGCAAAACATTACGAAGCAAAAGGATTGAAGATTGTAGCAATTTCTGATCATACAGCAGCTTTCTACAATCCTGATGGAATTGATATTGAAAAAGCCATTAAATACAGAAACTCTAATAAAGGTGTAATTAAAGGATTTAAGGGAGGTAAACTTATCTCTAACGAAGAGTTACTGACGCTTAATGTAGATGTGCTGGCACCATGTGCAATGGAAAATCAGATTACTGATGAGAACGCTGGAAAGATTAAAGCAAAATTAATTGTTGAAGGTGCCAATGTACCCAACTACTGATGATACCGATCACATTCTGAGCAAAAAAGGTACAGTTGTAATTCCTGATATTCTTGCAAACGGTGGTGGTGTAACTGTATCATATTTTGAATGGGGTCAAAACCGTTCAGGATTATATATGACAGAAGAAGAAGTAAACACAAAAGCTGATCATTGGATGAAACAAGCTTTCCACAATGTTTGGAATACTTCTGTGAAACATAAGACTACCATGCGTATTGCTGCATATATTTATGCACTTGGCAAAATCGAATTAGGAATTAAATCTCGCGGTCATTATTAATAAAACATACCGCCTACTAATCCACTAAAAATGACTATTCACCGTGAAGGAAAAAATTGGGTATGGGGGACACTCATCACTGTCCTCCTTATCAATTTTCTTGTACTTAATTTTCGTGCAGAACACGATTGGATAACAGTTTTAGTTTTAATAGTAACCATAGTTTTCTTTTTACTGATACTTCAGTTTTTCCGTTATCCGAAAAGAAATATCACACGTAATGAAAATTATGTCATTGCCCCTGCTGACGGTAAAGTTGTAGTAATTGAACGCACTGAAGAAAGTGAATACTATAAGGATAAACGTATTCAGGTTTCTATTTTTATGTCACCCATAAATGTACATGCCAACTGGTATCCGATGAGTGGTAAAATAAAATTTTTGCGCTATCATAAAGGGAAATATTTAGTTGCCTGGCATCCGAAAGCGTCAACAGAAAATGAGCGCTCCACTATTGTTGTTGAAAAAGATTCCAACAAAACTATTTTATTGCGTCAGATTGCAGGAGCCCTTGCAAAAAGAATTGTTTATTATCCTCGAGAAAACGATTTGGTAAAACAAGGTGCCGAAATGGGTTTCATTAAATTTGGCTCGCGTGTGGATATTTATCTGCCACTGACAGCAAAAATTAATGTAGAACTCAATCAGAAAACTATAGGTGGTGTTACTGTAATTGCAGAATTGGCTTAGTTGTTCCGACAATATTTATCTTACCTCATTTAATTTATTAAACAGCTTTATGCACTGCATGGCTTCTTTAACATCATGTACTCTTAAAATTCTGGCTCCATTCATTAATGCAACCATGTTTAGTGCAGTAGTACCATTTAATGCCTCTGAAGGAGTTATATCAAGTGTTTTCCATATCATCCCCTTTCTTGATAAACCGGCTACAATTGGAAGTCCTACAATCTTCAGCAAATTAAGTTTGGCTAACAGTTCAAAATTATGTTCGACAGTTTTGCCAAAACCAAAACCCGGGTCTATTAAAATGTCATTTATGCCAACTTTCCTGCACAACAATAACTGCTTTGAAAAAAAATCAATGACCTCTTTAAGCACATTATCATAAACGGGGTTGTCCTGCATATTTTCAGGTCGGCCTTTCATGTGCATCATCAAATAGGGAACTTTAAGTGCAGCAACTGTTTCAATCATTTTACTGTCCATTAAACCGGCAGAAATATCATTAATCATGCATGCACCTGCATCAACTGCACGTTTTGCAATTACTGAATAAACAGTATCTACAGAAATCAATACATCCCCAAAATGTTGTTTAATTAATGCAATTACATTTCCTATTCTGCTCCACTCCTCCTCTTCAGTCGGCATTTTGGAGCCCGGACGCGAAGAAGAACCACCAATGTCAATAAATGTTGCGCCTTCATTCAGCATTAATGCTACTTGTGTTAAAATTGCATTTTCGCTGTTGTATTTACCTCCATCATAAAAAGAATCCGGTGTAAGATTTAATACACCCATAACATGAGGTTTATGCAGATTGATTAATTTGCCACAGCAGTTTATAGAAGTAAATGTTTGCATATACTGATTTACAGAGCAAAAATATCAATTGACATCAGGTGTGAAAAAGTTTTTGTCAATTATTGAAAACAATTGGCATAAAACAACATTATTTGTATTGATTTAAAAGACATTAATAACAAACAGAAAGTATGAAATATATTGTTACACTTTGTAGAATTTTAGTTGGTGTTTTATTCATCATTTCAGGTTTTATTAAAGGTACCAACGACACTCTTGGCTTCAGCTACAAACTTGATGAATACTTTTTAGTATTCAACATGTCGTTTATGAGTGCATTTTCTGTGGCATTGGCACAGTTTATCTGTGTTGCAGAAATTGTTCTTGGTGTTGCTACCTTAGTAGGCTGGCGCATGAATTTAGTGACCTGGTTATTGATGCTGATGATTGTATTTTTCACCTTTCTGACTTTTTTATTCTGCTTATTTCAATGTTGTTAAGGACTGCGGTTGCTTTGGTGATGCATTAAAACTAACTCCATGGCAATCGTTTGGAAAAGATGTAGTGCTTTTAGTACTTATTCTGGTAATCTTCGCATGGCGCAATAAAGTTAAACCGTTGTTTGAACTTAAAAAGACACGTTGGGTTGTCATCTTTGCATTATTTGCCAGTTCGCTTTTTACATACTACACCTATGCACACTTACCTGTAATTGATTTCAGACCTTATGCAATTGGAAATAACCTTAAAATAGGTATGTTGCCGCCACCCAATGCACGTCCGGACAGTGTGGTTATTGTTTTCAAATACAAAGCGAAAGATGGTACAATAAAAGAATTTGGCATGAACAACCTGCCGGAAGATTTGGAAAACTATGAGTTTGTTGATCGTACAGACAAAGTAATTCGTGAAGGTGATAAGCCTAAAATACATGATTTTACTATTGTTGATGCAGACGGCCATGATCATACTCAGGAATTTTTAAATAATCCACAATATTCCTTTATGCTTGTTGCTTATGATCTGAATAAGTCTAATACAAAAATTCAAAGTAAAGTAAATCAGCTTGCTGATGCCTGTAGCAAGAATAAAGTTCAGTTTTTTGGATTGACCTCTACCGTTGCAGCAGAAACAGATTTATTCCGTCATGAAAACCAAAACATGTTTGATTATTATTTCTGTGATGGAACAACATTGAAGACCATCATCCGTTCAAATCCGGGATTGGTACTGCTGCAAAATGGTGTAGTAGTTGCCATGTGGCATTACAATGATTTTCCATCATGGGATGATGTAAATAAACAATATCTGAAAAAATAATTCCATCAATCAATTTGTCTGCAATAAGTGTATCTTTCTAACCTATCTCTTGTAAATTTTAAAAACTACACTGAAGCGCAATTAAATTTTTCTTCCGGTGTAAACTGTTTTACCGGCAGTAATGGTAGTGGAAAGACCAATATTATTGACGCTGTTTATTATCTCTCTTTCACGAAAAGCTATTTTAATATTTCTGATACACAAAATATCCATCATGGTGAATCGCTGTTTGTCATTCAGGGAAAATTTGTTGTTAACGAAAAAGAAGAAGATGTTTTTTGCGGAGTAAAAACCGGATTTAAAAAACAAGTTAAAAGAGGCAATGAAGAATATGAAAGGCTAAGTGATCATATCGGCCTTTTTCCTATTGTGATGGTAGCACCCGTTGATCATATTCTGATTGCAGAAGGCAGTGATGAAAGGCGAAAGTTTATTGACAGTATCATTTCACAAGTCAATAAACCATATCTCGAAAACCTGATTAGCTACAACAAAGCACTAATGCACAGAAACAGCTATCTGAAACAATTGCATGGGCGCATGCCCGACCCATCTATGATGGAAGTGTGGGATGAACAGTTAGTAAATTACGGAAGTGCGATTGAAAAAGAAAGAAGAAAATTTATTGCTGAATTTATTCCTTTGTTTAATGAGACGTATAATTATCTGGCCGATCATGCCGAAGAAGTTTCAATAAATTATCAAACACAACTTGAGCAAGACGATTTTCGCACATTATTGAAATTATCTCTACAAAAAGATATTGCACTTCAACACACTTCTGCCGGCATACATAAAGATGAATTGGTTTTTAAACTTGGAAAATATCCACTAAAAAGAATTGCTTCGCAAGGACAGCAGAAAACTTTTTTGATGGCAGTTAAAATTGCGCAGTTTGAATATTTGTTTCGCCACAAAAAAACAAAACCCATTTTATTGCTTGATGACATTTTCGATAAGTTAGACGACTTTAGAGTAAAAAGACTGATGGAACTAGTCAGCCGTCACACATTTGGTCAGATTTTTATTACTGACACGCATCCGGAAAGGTTAAAAAAAATTTTCGAAGACATTTCAGTAAACATTAAACTCTTTGAAGTGAGCCAGGGAATGATTAATGAAGTAAGTTAATTTACAGGTAAACATTTTATGGCTTCATTATATCAAGTCAGTTTAAGAATATTTTTCCTGAACAAATAGACAGCAATTATATTGAGTATAGTTCCTATTAATAACAACACTCCTATTCTCGACAAAAATGTAACACTTGTAATTGATAGGTTACGCCAGAAAATATCATAAAAACTCTGAATACTCCAGTAATTTACTGAAACAACGGCTAATTTTTGCATAAATGCAGGCATAAAAAACAGCGGCATCATACTTCCACCAATGGCACTCATCACTAAAATAATTAAAGTAGAAAGTCCTTGTACTTGTTGTCTTGATTTAGCGAATGATGCAAGAAAAACACCAAATGCAGAACAGGCAAATGCCGTGGCAACAATTGCTATTATTAAACCCGGCAAGTGAGCACTGACATCCAAACCAAATACCAAGCCTGAAAATGCAAACATCACTACTAATTGAAATATTGAAATTATATTGGCAGTAATTAATTTTCCAAATAAAATATGAATAGGGTCAATGGGTGAATAAAGTAATCTCTTTAAAGTTCCTTCTTGTTTTTCGTCTAAAAGCCCTACCCCTATTCCAACCACTGAAAACAAAAGCATCATCACAGAAGTTCCTGCAACTGCATGAATCAATCCTAATGCATTATCATTTTTTGATGCAATGAGTTTTGTCATCTTTATTCCGCTATCAAAAAAAGCATCACTTGCATTAGCTCCTCCACCGGTATTATTGTTTGCCATTCCCTGATAAATTGCACTAAACAAACTATCAGACTTCATCTGAATATTTGCTTTTGAATTCTGACTTGAATTACCAACCATTTTCTGAAACTTATTGGCCATAACTTGCTGCGTATTTCCCAAATCGAATGGAAGCATTGCAACAGTAGGTATAAGCGATTGCTGAAGCAACCCTACTTCAATATCTCTGGCCTCATCATATTGCAACTCTAATGGCAATACATTGCCGGCCAAAAGAGAATCTGCAAAACCCTTATGAATAATTAGCACGCAACTCTCGTTTCCTTTTTTAATTGCATTCTGCGCGGAATCTAATTGTATTTGTACTATTTGAATAGATTTTAACGAGTCTAACTTTTCAATTGCAGCTTCCGACAATTTTGTTTTATCCAAATCACTGAGTAAAAGTGTTATTTTCTGATCTTCTTTGTTCTTTCCTGCACCACCAAAGGCAAATGAGAAAAGTGTTATCAAAGCAATTGGTATAGCAAAAGTCAGCACCATTGACCTTTTGTCTTTAATAAATAACATTAAATCTTTTATAGCAAGCTTTATCATATTAATCTCTTAATTGTTTACCGGTTAGACTTAAAAAGATGGTTTCGAGATTTGTTTTTTGAATTTCAATGTTGGCAATATCAGCACTCAATTGATTACACTTTGAAACCAACTTGGGCAAATCTGTTTTTATATCATTTGAATAAAAAAGAATTTTATCATCCTGATGTTTCAGGTCTCTCCAAAATGAAGTAAGTTCGTTAACAAGTGTATCACTTAACTTTGAAAAAGTAATTGAGATAACCTCCTTAATTGCCATCGACTTCTTTAAGTCATCTAACGTGCCTTCGGCAATAATTCTTCCCTCATCAATAATTCCAATTCTATCGCAGAAACGTTCTGCTTCTTCCATATAATGCGTTGTGTAAACAATAGTCATTCCATCACGATGGAGTTTTTCAATCACTTCGTAAATACAATTTCTGCTTTGCGGGTCAATACCAACCGTTGGCTCATCCATAAATAGTACTTTAGGACGATGCAACAAAGCTGCTGCAATATTTATTCTGCGTTTCATCCCACCTGAATAACTACCCACTTTATCATTTCTCCGATCATATAAACCAAACCATTTTAGCAGTTCATCCATTCTTGCTTTCAGCTCACTTTCAGGAACGTTATACAAACCTCCCCAGAATTTTAAATTTTCACCGGCTGAAAGTTCATTGTAGAGCGCTATTTCCTGAGGTACAACACCTATGACTTGCTTAACTTTTTTTGGATTTTTCTTGATGTTATAGTTATCAATTACAACATCTCCGGCATCAGCATCTAAAATTGTACTCATTATAGAAATGGTTGTGGTTTTACCTGCACCATTAGGGCCTAAAAGACCGTAAAACTCACCATCTTTAATCAAAAAGTTTAATGACTTTACTGCTTCTCGCTCGCCATAACTTTTCTTTAAATTAATTACATCAATCATATTAGGGATTGTATATTAGAAAAAACAAAACTGATTTTATTGAGTATCAAATCAGCAATTAATTTTTAAAAGTATATTTCAATAACTGAAAATTAAATTAAGAAAAGAAAATAATCTAATTAAAAATAAGCTATCAGCAATTTAAACTTTACAGAAGCTTTGTTTGGGCAACAAAAATTGATTTTAAATATGGTCAGAAGAACCTGATACAATACATTGAATATCAATTTATTGAAATTCTCTTTAAGAAAAATGTATGAAATACATTAACCAAAATCTGAGAGGAAACTTATCCAAAAAAACAAAGCCACTCCTATTTTGAAGTGGCTTTTAAGAGGCGGTCCGGACGGGACTCGAACCCGCGACCCCATGCGTGACAGGCATGTATTCTAACCAACTGAACTACCGGACCCTCTTTTAGAGGGCGCAAAGATAGATTTTTTATTCTTTCTACAAATAATCTTTACTTTTTTATTGCTATTTCTGTTCAAGTCAGCCCTTCGCCTGTGAATTTTAAATAAGACGGCTTGTGAATTAACCGTATCTTTGAAGAAAATTCAGACAATGGACAATAAAAACGAGAATCAGTTAAATATTGAACTGAGTGAGGAAATTGCAGATGGTATTTATTCCAATCTGGCCATCATAACCCATTCAAACTCCGAGTTTGTGGTTGATTTTATTAAAGTTATGCCTGGTGTTCCTAAGGCAAAAGTTAAATCAAGAATTGTTTTAACGCCTCAACATGCTAAAAGGCTGATGACAGCTTTAGCCGAAAATGTTGCAAAATATGAGCAGGCACATGGCACAATTAAACAAACTGATGGCATAGCCATACCGATGAATTTCGGTGGGCCAACAGCACAAGCTTAAAAAAGAAACCGCCTCAAGGGCGGTTTCTTTTTTGGTTTTTATTCGCGAATAATTTTTGTCTGAAATGTCCCTTTTTCTGTGGTCAGTTGCATAAAGTAGATTCCTTTTGATAAATCTTTCTCTAATTCTACTGTTTTACCCGTTACATTATTTACTTCAGTTACATAAATCAACTGTCCTACTCCATTAAATAATTTCACCGAAGCATTTCCTAAAACAGCTTCATTAAAATTCAAGTAAAATTTATCTGTTGATGGGTTTGGATAAATGCTTACTCCTGCAGCAATTGCATTTGGATCGCTTATAGAAACAATCATAAAAGGTAATGAAGTTACTATGCATCCTGTTGTAGCATCAGTCACCTGAACAGTATAAGAACCCGGTTGTGTTGTCTGATAAGTCTGACTGTTTGCTCCTGGAATAATATTTCCATTCAATAACCACTGATAATTTGCTGCTGTTGATGAAGTTAAAAGTGAACCACTTGGAGTAATTGTTGGCATTGGCGGACCCTGCACCACTCCTGTTACAGGGATATAACCACTCTTACATCCACTGGTGATAACCCAATTGTAGAGATAATAATATGCTGCACCGGTATTTGGATTAGGGTTATAATATCCTGTAATTGATAATGGGCTACCTGCAACTGCATAAGGATAAATTGCACCAGATGTGTTGTAATAAAGATTTACGCTTCCTGAGGCAACTATCAATCTATATGATGTTCCACCGGTAACACTGAATCCAAGATATACCGGATAAATATTAAAAGTATTAGGAACTGTAATAGTTTTGGTGTTTAGAATATTTGCTCCGGTAGCATCTACAAGATTAATGGTAACTGTTCCTGCTGTAACCGGGTAAATATAAACTGAGTCAATTGTTACTTCCTGCAAAACATCAAAACGCATTCCATAGTTATTTGGAGCATTGCTTGCCTGGCTACCGATACTACGATCGGCAGGACCTACATGATATACATTTCCACCGTCAACAGTCTGCACATAAAATGTAGTTGTTGCGGCTAATGAAACATTATATGTATTACCTGTATTAACCAACGTATCACCTGTTTGCGAAGTAAACCAGTTTACAATGCCTGTACCGCTTGATTGCAGGTTAGCTGTTCCACCGGCACAAATTGTATCGTTCACAGTAGTTGGTGTTGTTACAGGAATCACAGTAACAGAAAGCATATTAGAAGTTGCCGAAGGGCAGCCACCGCTGGTAACTATGGCCTGATAATCGGCAGTAACTGTAGGTGCAAACTGATAAGGTGCTGTTGTAGCACCACTCATATTTACCCAACCACTACCATCATTTGATTGCCATTGAATACTTCCTAGTGAACCGTTAAGATTTAATGTTGTGTTAGTCCCTGCACATAAGGTTGATGATGTAACAGAAGCTGTTCCTGCAATAGATGTTGGTCCTACATCAATAAACACACTGTCTATTGCTCCGCAACTTCCATCAACGGCTATTGCATAATATGTAGTAGGAACTGTTGGTGTTGCAGTTACTGTTGCGCCTGAAGTTGTGTTTAATCCTGCAGCAGGTGTCCATGTATAACTATAATTGCTGTTGCTGCTGCTCACCGTTAATGTTGAAGATTGTCCCATACATAATGCTGTTGAAGTTGCATTGATGGTTACAGGTGTAGAAGCATTGATTGTTGCTACAACAGGAACTCTTGGGCTTGAACAGCCGAAGCCCTGGAATGGAATTATCATACCTGCATTTGTTGTTCCTATATCTAATGTTTGAATCACAAAGTCTGCATTGGAATTGTTATCAATATTACCGGTACGTGCAACGCCCATTCCGGCACCAACTGTAGTGATATTTACACCATCACCTGTCCACAATGTGGGTGGAATGGTAACGGGAGTTCCGCCAACGTTTGTATTCATTGCAGCTATGTTGGCTGCAGGCCAGTTTAATGGAACAAAATCTCTGACAACATTGTTGTTATCAAGAATCATTGCCCAGCCTGTAAATGTCGGAAATGCCCCGGAGTTCCAAAGAATATTAGAGCCCCAGTAGCTTGTTGCAGTTGTAGCATCACCCCAACTTAAAATGCCACCCGGAGGAATTATTCCACTCAATGTTTGAATATTAGCATTTACCAGATTTATGTCTGAATAAGAATTATTAATTGCTACACGCCAGCCGGTAACATCAAGTGGCAGGGACGATACATTTTGAATCTCAAGGTCATCACCACTACTTCCTGAAGCCTCATCATTAATATCAAACTCTGTTATTATCAGTGGACTTGCACCACCACCTCCACCGGAAGTGTTGTCCTCTAAGTAGAATGTAGTTGTGGCACCTACTGTAACGTTCACAGAATTTCCTGTGCCGATAGGAATACCACCGCTTGGTGCAGTAAACCATCGTAAAGAACCATTTGCAGATCCTGTTCCTGTTAAAGTAAGTTGCCCATAACCGCAACGTGATGCGCCAGTTCCTGTTGGAACAGGAATTGAACCCACTGTTACTGTTAAAATATTTGAAGTGTCTGCAGGGCAACCGGTTGCTGTAACAATAATTCTGTATTGTCTGGTTTCACCAGGCACAAAAGTATAGGTGTCTGTTGTGGCACCTGCACCTGCTTCATTTACCCAACCACCACCGTTATCACTCTGCCATTGAAAAACCGTTCCGGTATAGCCTGTGGTAGTTAGCGTAATTGTGTCCTGATAACATACTGAATCGCGGTTTGAGGTTACCGTTCCTGCAACAGAACATGCTGTTGCCTTTTCTGCTCCAAAAATCAGGGCAAAAAACATCGTTAATCGTAAAATTCTATTCATGATATTGGTATAAATTGGTTTCAGTTTACGAAAATAAGGAATTTTTTCTATCGGCATCAGTAGAAAATTATCTAATCTGATTTTTACTGCAGAACTTTTTTAGAAATCATTTATTGATGGTTTTATATGTGAACAAATAATGATAATCTTACTTAACATACCTTTTGTGGAAACATTAATGCTTGCTTAAACATTTATAGCGATATGGTTGGATACCTTTGCATTCTCAATTTTATGTTTAACTTTTAATTTTAAAAATAATGAAAAAAGGATTTTTTATTTTTTTTTTGGGGGGAATGATGTTGACTTCATGCGTGAGTCAGAAAAAATACAAAACACAGGTGAGTAAATACGACACTTTGAAAACTGATTATGATAAGGTAAATTATCAGCTTAGTGCCTGTTTGGATGAGCAACAAAAAAAATCTGCAAAAATGTCGGAAATGGAAAAGGAACTGACGTATCTTAAAGCCAACAGTACTACAATGCTGAAACAGCTATCAGACCTTTCTGTATTGACAACCACACAAAGTGAAAGTATCCGCAAATCGCTCGAAAATATTAATGCAAAAGATATTTTTATTCAGGACTTGCAGCGAGAAATGTCAAGAAAAGATTCTTTGAATATGGCATTAGTAATGAACCTTAAAGGCGCATTGAAAGATGTTAACGATAAAGATGTAGAGATAAAAGTTGAAGGCAGTGCTGTGTTTATTTCTATTTCCGATAAAATGCTTTTCAGAAGTGGAAGTTATGAAATTACACCAAAGGCAAAAGAAGTTTTAGGAAAAGTAGCAGAAGTAATCAAAGCCCAACCTGAAGTGCAGTTTATGGTTGAAGGTCATACTGACAATAAATCTATTCACACAGCATTTATAAAAGACAATTGGGATTTAAGTGTACTGCGTGCTACGTCTGTAGTTCGTGTTTTACAAAAAAATTATGGTGTTGATCCATCACGCATCATTGCAGCCGGACGCAGTGAGTATGTAAGTCTTCAGCCTAACACAACTGCAGAAGGACGTGCCATGAACCGCAGAACCAGAATTGTTATTCTGCCACAACTCGATCAGTTCTTTAAATTGATGGAGCCAAAAACTAAGCCATAACAATACTTAAATTAAAGCAAAAGCCCTTCGCAAAAATTTGTGAAGAGCTAAATTTTTATCATATATTTTTACCTTTTGTCCATTCAACGTCCCCTGAAATGCGGGAGAGTTTATGATTGCACAAACCTAAGGGTCAGGTCAAAACAAAAATGCATGATTTGTAATAATGAAAGACATTGTACAATACAGACAATAACAAAAAAGACAGCTCAATAGAGCAGCTTTTTTCACTTACAATTTACCTCAATAAACTTACAGTTCCTTTAAACTCCTGTTGTTTGTTGAATATGTTTTTTACAATCACTTTATAAACATAAACTCCTTGCTGACACATTGAATTATTAAACATATTCATGCCATTCCATCCCGGATTTGAAGAAGTCTGATTAAACAACATATTTCCCCATCGGTCAAAAATTATCATCTGCAATTCTGTATAGCCAATACCTGAAACAGAAAACAATTCATTACGCCCGTCACTATTTGGCGTAAATGCATTTGGAATATACACAGTAACAGCACCACTAACATGCACTTCGCCATAGGCAGTATCGCTACACTGATGTTCAGAGGTGGCAGTCATTATGATCTGATAGGTTCCGGTGTCACCATAAACATACATAGGATTGATTTCTGTTGATTGTGTTCGCTGATCACCAAAATCCCACAGATATGTGGAAGCCCCAATACTTTGATTTCTGAACTCAAACCATGGGTCAAGAATTGATGCTTCTACCCTGTTGCTTGTAAATGCAGCTTGCGGGTTTTCATAAACCTGAATGGCATCATCAAGAACAAGTTGATTTTCGCATCCTGCATTACTAACTGCGTAAAGGCCCACTGAGTAAGTTCCGGGCTGTGTATAGGTGTGCGTAGGATTTATTAAAGTGTCTTTATCACCATCGCCAAAAGTCCATTGCCATGAAGCACCATTAGAAGACATATTCTGAAAATCAACAATCAGCGGCACGCAACCCTCTGTTATCAATGGAACAAAAACTACTTGTGGCAACGGATTAACAACAACTACTGCATTTGCTGTAGCCGGCATTAAAGTACATCCATCAGTCAGAGTAGCAACATAATTGGTGGTTTGAGTTGGTGCAACTGTAATTGATGTTGCAGGTTGTGTTTGCCCATTCCAGTTGATGATATAGGGTCCGCCATTGCCACCGGAAGGTGTTGCAGTTAAGGTAGTGCTTTGTCCTTCGCATAAGGTGTCATCGTCAGTCATTACCAAAGCTAAGGCAGGATTGACATTAATATTTGCATAACGCAAAGGCGAATTACAACCATTGCTATCAGTTAAAAACACATTATATGTTGTTGTAATTACGGGTGAAGCCTGCAAAGTTGCACCAACATGTCCTGTATTCCATTTAAACACATAAGGAGGCGTACCACCATTAGCATTTGCTGTCACCGATGCAGATTGTCCAATGCAAATAGTCGGGTCAGGGGTTAATCCTAAATTTATCGCAGTTGGTTGTGTTATACTTGCCGATGAATGAATAGTGCATCCATTAAAATCTGTAACCGTTACCTGATAATTTCCCTGAGGCAAATTGTTTACAAGTGATGTGGTGTAACCTCCTGTCCATTGATACATATAAGGTTGAACACCTCCGGTAATGATAACATTAACTGCGCCATTGCTCTGACCGTTACATAAAACATTCTGCCCGGAAGCAACAGCACTTAAAGCCGTTGGCTGCCCTACAGAGTCTGAAATTGTTTTCAAACAACCCATAGCGTCTGTAACTGAAATAACATAATTACCTGCTGTCAGATTATTAAATGTTGTACCTGCTTGCGGATTACCGTTATTAATAACAAACTGATAAGGTGCAGTTCCTCCATTTGCATTTGCAGTTAAACTTCCATCATTGCCACCAAAACATTTCACATCAACTGTATTTGAAGTCAGGGCAACAGCAGAATGCTGTGTCATACTAACCGGAACAGATAATGTACAGCCATTGGCATCGGTAACTTGTATATTATAATTTCCAAAAGTCAATGATGAAAATATAGTTGAACTCTGATAGGTTGCTCCTGTATCTATAGAGAATTGCAGATTACCTGTCCCCCCTGATGCTGTTGTATTAATGATACCATTGCTATAGCCAAAACATGTTACCGGTGTTGTAGCCAATGTCATTTGTAATACCACAGGCTCTGTTACTACAGCAGTTGCTGATGATGTACAATTGTTGGCATCAGTAATAACAACGGAATATGTTCCGGCAGAAAGATTATTCACAGAAGCTGTGGTCGCTCCCGCATTCCATTGATAAGAATATGGCATTGTACCACCGGTAACTGTCACTGCAGTCTGTCCGTTACTTTGTCCATTACAAATAACAGGTATTGTTGAAGTCTGCAATGCAATTACTAACGGTTCTGCTATTAACGCAGTAACTGTGTCTGTACAGCCATAACTATCCTGAACTATTACTGAATAATTTCCTGCAGATAAATTAGCAAAGCTACCTGACTGCTGCCAAGTTCCTCCGTTTATACTGTACTGAATTGGCAATGTACCACTCTGTGATGTAACAGAAACAACACCGTCTGTAAATCCGTTACAGGTTGCATCATTAACAGATACTAAAGTTAATACTGGTGATGGCGCATCTGCAACACTTACCAATCCACTGTCCAAACATCCATTCAAATCTGTTACCACTACAGGATAACCTGCAGGAATCAAACCTCCAAAAGTTCCTGTTGACTGAAATGTTATTCCATTATTGATACTATACTGATAACTTCCATTACCACCTGTGGCATTTAATGTGATTGTTCCATTACTGCTACCACATGTAGCCACTGCCGAAGCAACCTGATAGTTCAGAGGCAAAGGTTCACCTATTGTTGCAATACTGTCTGTTAAACATCCGTTGGCATCCTGAATAATTAAACTATAATTTCCTGCTGATAATGCGCTAAAAATATTACCTGCCTGATAAGTAAAACCACTATCTGCACTATACAAAAACGGTCCTGTGCCACCTTGTGGGCTAACGGTTATTGAGCCATTCATGGCACCGGAACACAGTGCATCTGTAATATTCAATGCATTAAATAAAGGACCTGCAATATTTGCCAATAAAACATTCGATTGCAATGAACAACCATTTGAATCTGTAGCTAGCACAGAATAATTTCCGGCATTCAAATTCACAAATTGATTTTGTGACTGATTGGTCAATCCGCTATCTAAAGAGAAAACACAAACTCCTGTTCCTCCTGTTATACTATTTACTGTGATTACACCATTGCTATTACCACAGGTTGATGCCGTTGTGTTAACAAAGAAATTCAAAGGCTGTGGTTGTGCAACAATTGCATTTCCTGTAACACTACAACCGTTTGCATCGGTAATAATTACTGAATAATTACCCCACGTTAATGAATCGAAAATTCCTGACGAACTAACATCACCATTGCTTAATAAATAGTTTATTGCTCCTGTGCCACCATTTACCTGAACCTGAACTGATCCATTACTATTGCCATAACATAAAACATTTGTCACATTAATATTCTGCAGCACAGGTGCAGGTGCATCAGTAACGGTTGCCGGCATTTGCGCAGTGCATCCATTGCTATCCTGAACTACTACTGTATAATTTCCTGATGGCAGATTTAAGAAAGAAGAAGTTGTCTGAAATGATATACCATTGTTAGCAGAATACTGTAACGATCCTGTGCCTCCATTTGCAGAAACATTGATGCCACCATTGGGTTGGCTGCAAGTTGAACCGTTTTCCACAACAGACATTAAAATAGCATCAGGTTCATTTATTATAGATTGTGCAGTTATGCTGCATCCATTGGCATCCTGAATAATTATCTGATAAGTACCAGTTGACAATCCGGAAAAAATATTTCCTTGTTGAAATAATGAACCATTGTTGATAGAATATTGCAGAATTCCTGTGCCTCCATTAGCATTTATAGAAATAATACCATTTGCTGCACCATTACATTTTACATCATTGGTTACAACGGTAGCAATTGTTGGACCTGCCTGATTGGTTATTGTTGCAACTGCACTTGCGGAACATCCATTGGCATCTTGTATCACAACGGAATAATTTGTTGCTGTCAAACCGGTAAAACTTACACCTGATTGAAAACTTGAACCATTATTAACAGAATATTGAAGTGGTGCTGTTCCTCCAATGACATTGAATGTAATTTGTCCGTTGGCATTTCCGCAAGTAGAAGGAGTGGAAGTTGTATTAAACAACAATTCATCAGGTTCTGTAATTACAACATTTGAAGTAGCAATACATCCGGCAGCATCAACCACCTGAATGGAATAGTTACCCGGTTGTAAACTCGTATAAGTATTGTTTAGCGAATATGTAACAACATTATTTATTGAATACTGCAGTACACCTGTTCCACCATTAGCATTAATAATGATAGAACCATTGTTTCCTCCAAAGCAACTAACATTAGTAACATTGGTTGATTGTATTACGGGTGCATTGGTATTATTAACTGAGGCCACTGCGCCAATGGTACAACCGTTTGCATCACTCACTACTATCTGATAATTCCCCGCACCGAGGCTATTAAAAATATTTCCTGATTGGAAACTTCCGCCATTATTAATTGAATATTGCAAGGTACCCACACCGCCACTTGCTGTAATGGTTATTTCGCCATTTGTTGATCCACAAATAGCATTTACAACAGATGTACTTGAAATTATAGCTGCCGGCTGAGTGATATTTACAACAGCAGTTACACTACAACCTGTAGAATCTGTAACTCACATATTATAACTTCCTGCAAGCAGATTATTAAATATGCCACTTGGAAATGAAGTAATACCACCATTAATACTATATGTTAATGTTCCCAAACCACCACTTGCCTGAATTGAAATGCTACCATCATTATAACCGTTGCATGAAACATTTGTTGCAGGTGTTGCATTAATTACCGGTGCAGATGCATTGCTAACTAATGCACTTGCTAAAGATGTACAGCCATTGACATCCTGTACAACAAGATTATATGTTCCTGCTAATAAGTTCTGAAACAAACTTCCACTCTGAAAATTCAATCCGCTATCAATACTGAAGGTAAGTACTCCGGAACCTCCAATGGTATTAATTGTTAAGGTACCATTACTGTTTCCGCAAGTGGCATCAGTAGTAACTGAGGTTACAGTTATTGCAGATGGCTCAACAACAACTACTGAAGATGTAGCTGTGCATCCATTCGCATCTTGTATCATTATCTGATAGCTGCCTGAATTCAAATTATTAAATACAGCACCGGCTTGAAACTGTAAACCACCATCAACTGAATACATGACAGGTGAAGTTCCAACGAGGAAGCAATTGATATTGTACCATTCTGACTTCCAAAACAAGTTAAGTCTGTATGTGCAACCTGACTGATTTGTGGTGATGGTGCATTAGCTACAAGAGTTGTTGTATTAATTGTACAACCGTTTGCATCCTGAACCTGCAGTTGGTAATTTCCTGAAGCTAATCCGGAGAATGTTGCTGTACTTTGAAATGTTATTCCACTATCAATAGAAAACTGAAATGGTGATGTGCCGCCATTTGCTGAAATATTTATCTGACCATTCAATAATCCGCATGTCGAACCACTTGTTGTATTATTAATACTCAACATTAATGGTTCTGAAACAGAGACTACATCTGTTACTGTACAACCACCTGCATCCTGAACTATCACAGTGTAAGTTCCGGCAACTACGTTGTTGAATATTTGAGAAGCCTGAAATGTTGCACCATTATTTATCGAATATTGCAATGTGCCGGAACCACCGTTTGCATTTACTGAAATGCTGCCATTGCCTGCACCAAAACATGTTATATCAGTAGTACTCACTGCAGAAATTGCTGGAGCAGAATTATTACTTACTGTGGTTGTCACGGTATTGGTACATCCGTTTGCATCACGAATTATTATGCTATAATTTCCCGCAACAAGAAATCCAAAGGAAGATGCACTCTGAAACGAAACGCCATTATCAATTGAATATTGCAATGTTCCACTGCCACCGCTAGCTGCAATTGTTATTGTACCATCAGCTGTGCCACAATTGGCATTAACTGTTGAAGCGTTTGCTGTAATTCCTGAAGGTTGACTTAATGTAGCAGACGAAGTTGCTGTACAACCATTAGCATCAGTAACCATTATCTGATAATTGCCGGGCGATAGATTATTAAACACACCTGATGATTGTGTAGTAGTTCCATTGTCAATTGAATATTGCAATGGGGCTAATCCTCCAAGTGTATTAATAGTAATTACTTCATCACTTAGTCCATTACAGGAAATCTGCACTAAAGGCATGTTGGCAATTACAGGTGATGGTGCATCGGTAACAACAACTTGTGATGTTGCCGTACAACCATTGCCATCTGTAACTACAATCTGATATGTTCCTGCTAAAACATTACCAAATTGTCCTGATACCTGAAAGTTTGTTCCACCATCATTTGAATAAGTTAAAATTCCTGTACCACCATTTCCCTGAATATTTATAGAGCCATTATTGTTTCCACAGGTTGTATTAGTTGCATTACTATTTATTTGAATGGCTAATGGTTCGGTAATTGTTGTCGTTGATGTAACTGTACAACCGTTGCCATCCTGAACAACAACATTGTAATTTCCAGGAGTTAATGACTGAAAAACTGAACCGGACTGATAACTCATTCCATTATCTATTGAGTAGCTCAAAGCACCTGTTCCACCATTCGCAGATACTGTGATAGTACCGTTATTAGCTCCATTACAGGTAATATTTGTTGGTGTTAAAGTTTGAATAGAAGGTGCGGAAAGGTTATTGACTGCAATTGCAATTGTGTTGGTACAACCATTGGCATCTTGTACTGTTACAGAATAATTTCCGGCATATAACTGACCAAAAATATTTGATGGTTGATAGGTAAGTCCATTGTCAATACTATAATTAAAGGCTCCTGTTCCACCACTTGCTGTTACTGTAACAGTACCGTCATCATTACCACAAGTACTTGGTGTTGCAGATGGATTTAAAACAATTGCAGAAGGTTGACTCAGTTGAACAGTCGTTGTCACAGTACAGCCATTTGCATCTTGTACAATAACGTTATAGTTTCCTGCAGGTAAATTGCTGAAACTATTTAATGCCTGATAATTTAAACCATTGTCAATAGAATATTGCAAAGGTGCTGTGCCGCCATTAGTCAGCATCTGAACTGCACCATCACTTGAACCATTACATGAAATATTAGTCTGTTGAACATTACTTATCACAGGTGAAGGTGCATCATTAACAACTATAGGTTGCGAAACAGAACAGCCATTGTCATCAGTAATAACTACTGCATAATTACCTGCTGCAATTAAATTGAAGATATTTTGCGTTTGAAAATTAGCACCATTGTTAATGCTGTAAGAATATGGTGAAGTACCACCATTAGCATTTAAAGTTATACTACCATTGGATAAAGAACATGTTGTATTACTCACCACAGGGTTTACGCTTAAAACTGCTGGTTCAATTAATACTACAGCATACACAGCTTGACATCCTGCACCATCCTGCACAACTAATGAATAATTGCCGCCACTAAGATTTGTAAAGTTAAATGCAGTTGAAAATGTAACACCATTATCAATTGAATACAGTAACGATCCTGTTCCTCCACTTGCAGTAATATTAATTGTTCCATCGTTTGATGCATTACAGGTTAATCCTGAATAAACAACCTGATTGATAACAGGTGCAGCTAAATTTTGTATGGAAACAACACCACTGTATGTACAACCATTGGCATCCTGCAACTGCACCTGATAGCTTCCGGCTAACAGTCCGGTGAAATTATTACCTGACTGAAATGTTGAACCATTGTCAATCGAATACTGTATGGGTGAAGTACCTCCTGATGCATTAATTGCCACACTTCCGTTGGCATTGCCGCAGTTTGCATCTGTCACAACAGAGGTATAAGACAATGCTGTTGGCTCTGTAATATTTGCTGTGGTTGTTGCTGTGCAACCGTTGGCATCCTGTACAACTATATTGTAACTACCGGGTGATAAACTATTGAATATGTTTCCGGATTGATATGTTACTCCGTTATCAATTGAATATTGTAATGTTCCCGTTCCTCCATTGGCATTGATAGTGATGGCTCCATTGTTGGCTCCATTGCAATTTACATCTGTAACAGGTGCGCCACTAATCACAACTGCTGTTGGTTCTGTTATGCTTGCTGTGCTTGTTGCTGTGCAACCGTTGGCATCCTGTACAACTATAATGTAACTACCGGGTGACAGACTGCTAAATGTATTTCCTATCTGATAAGTTATTCCGTTATCAATTGAATATTGCAACGTTCCTGTTCCACCATTTGCATTGATAGTGATGCTTCCATTGTTGGCTCCATTGCAATTAGCATCTGTAACAGGTGCGCCACTAATCACAACTGCTGTAGGTTCTGTGATATTTGCTGTGGTAGTTGTTGTACATCCATTGGCATCTTGCACAACAATATTGTAACTGCCCGGTGACAGACTACTAAATGTATTTCCTACCTGATAAGTTATTCCGTTATCAATTGAATATTGCAACGTTCCTGTTCCACCATTTGCATTGATGGTGATGCTTCCATTGTTGGCTCCATTACAATTGGCATCTGAAACAGGGGCACCACTAATCACAACTGCTGTAGGTTCTGTGATATTTGCTGTGGTAGTTGTTGTACAGCCATTGGCATCTTGCACAACAATATTGTAACTACCGGGTGACAGGCTACTAAATGTATTTCCTGCTTGATAAGTTGCACCATTATCAATTGAATACAGTAATGTTCCTGTTCCACCATTTGCATTGATGGTGATGCTTCCATTGTTGGCTCCATTACAATTGGCATCTGAAACAGGAGCACCACTAATCACAACTGCTGTAGGTTCTGTGATATTTGCTGTGGTAGTTGTTGTACAGCCATTGGCATCTTGCACAACAATATTGTAACTACCGGGTGACAGGCTACTAAATGTATTTCCTGCTTGATAAGTTGCACCATTATCAATTGAATACAGTAATGTTCCTGTTCCACCATTTGCGTTTATGATGATACTTCCATTGTTTGCTCCATTACAATTTACATCTGTAACAGGCGTACCACTAATCACAATTGCTGTTGGTTCTGTTATGCTTGCTGTGGTTGTTGCTGTACAACCATTAGCATCTTGCACAACTATATTGTAACTACCGGGTGATAAGTTGCTGAATGAATTTGAAGATTGATATGTTGCACCGTTATCAATTGAATATTGCAATGTTCCTGTTCCACCATTGGCATTGATAGTGATGCTTCCATTATTTGCCCCATTACAGTTTACATCTGTAACAGGCGTACCACTAACCACAACTACTGTTGGTTCTGAAACATTTACTGTAGCTGTAGTTGTACAGCCATTAGCATCTTGCACAACAATATTGTAACTACCGGGCGATAAGTTGCTGAATGTATTTGATGCTTGATATGTTGCTCCGTTATCAATTGAATATTGCAACGTGCCTGTTCCACCATTAGCATTGATAGTGATATCACCATTGTTTGCTCCATTACAATTTACATCTGTAACAGGAGTACCACTAATCACAACAGCTGTGGGTTCTGTGATATTTGCAGTGGCTGTTGTAGTACATCCGTTCGCATCTTGCACAACTATACTGTAACTACCGGGTGATAAGTTGCTGAATGAATTTGAAGATTGATAAGTTACTCCGTTATCAATTGAATATTGTAATGTTCCCGTCCCACCATTAGCATTGATAGTGATATCACCATTGTTTGCTCCATTACAATTTACATCTGTAACAGGTGTACCACTGATTACAACTGCTGTAGGCTCTGAAATATTTGCAGTGGCTGTAACTGTACATCCATTAGCATCTTGCACAACTATATTATAGCTTCCCGGTGACAGATTACTAAATGCATTTCCTGGTTGATAAGTCGTTCCGTTATCAATTGAATATTGCAACGGTGCAGTACCATTTGAAGCTGTGATAGAAACTGATCCGTTATTTGCACCGTTACAATTAATGTCAACAGTAGCTCCATTATCAATACGTGGGCCCGGTGCATCGAATAAATTAATACTGCCTGTTGCTGTACAACCATTTGCATCCTGAACTACAATTGAATAAACACCTGTTGCCAACCCACTAAAACTTGCACTTGCCTGAAAAGTTATACCTGCGTCAATACTATACTGATAAGCCGGTGTACCGCCATTGCCAACTGCACTCACACTTCCATTAGATTGACTACATGTAGAATTGGTTGAACTTAGATTTAAACTTAACGTTGTTGGTTCAACAACAATTATACTACTTGTAGTTGTACATCCATTTGCATCACTAACTACAATATTATAAATGCCGGCAGCAAGTACGGAGAAATAACTACAGGCTTGAAAAGTAAGTCCATTATCAATTGAATAATTTAAAGGTGCTGTTCCTGAATTTGCAACAATATCTATTGTGCCATCAGACTGACCATTACAACTAACCGGTGTTGTAGTTATATTAACAATTACTGCTGAAGGGGCATCGGTGATATTGGTTGTTGTACTTGCAGTACATCCATTTGCATCCTGAACAGTTACAGTATAGTTACCTGCAGCAAGGTTATTAAAGTTTGTTGACGCCTGATAGGAACCACCATTTATTGCATATTGCAAAACACCTGTTCCACCACTACCACTTGCACTAATAGAACCATTACTTTGTGTACATGTTGTACCAACATTGCTTGCTGATATGTTTAATATTGGAGGGTCAGCAATAACGATAGAAGTTGAAACCAGACAACCTACTGCATCACTGACAACAACATTGTATGTGCCTGCAGCTAATCCATTAAAAACATTTCCTGATTGAAAAGTTGCACCATTATTAATACTGAATTGCAGTGTACCGGTTCCACCGCTTGCACTGATTGTAATTGAAGCATTGTTATCGCCATTACATAATAGTGATGTTGCATTAGTTGTATTTATAACAGGTGCAGATGAATTATTTACCTGTGCATTGATTGTTTGTGTACAACCATTTGCATCAACAACTACAACATTATAGTTTGATGCAGCAAGATTATTAAATGTATTTGATGCCTGATAAGGTGCCCCACCTGTTATGCTATATTGTAATGTCCCTGTTCCGCCACTTGCAGTAACAACTAATGATCCATTACTGTTGCCACAAGTTGCATCTGTTGTTTGAACATTGGATATATTTATCTGTGCAGGTTGTGTAACATTGAGTGTTACACTATACGTACAGCCATCTACATCACTAACAACAACGGTATAAGTTCCTGCAGTTAATGCTGCAAAACTATTTGAAGCTTGATAAGTGGTACCGTTATCAATACTATATTGTAAAGGTGGATTTCCACCGGTTGCATTAACAACTATACTTCCATTATTACCACCAAAGCAACTGACTTGTGTTACAGGACTACTGTTTATTACAGGACTTGATGAAGGTGCTACATTAACAACCTGCGATGATGTGCAGCCATTAGCATCTTTTACAACTACAGTATAACTTCCTGCAGCAAGATTGTTAAATACAGATGTGGCACTGAATGTTGAGCCATTATTGATGCTATATTGGTATGGTGAAACTCCTCCACTTGCAAATATATTTATTGCGCCATCACTATTATTACATTTTGTTCCGACTGCATTGGCAGCTATAACAATTGCAGGTGGTGTTGTAATAGAAAAGTAAGTTGTTGATGAACATCCATTATTATCAATAGTTGTGAGTGAATAATTTCCTGTTGCAAGATTGGGAATAGCATGAGCACTATTGATGTTATTGACCTGCATAATTGTTCCACCGGAACTGTTTTGCCAGATATAAGTCCAAGGAGATGCTCCTTGAGCTATGCCGTTTGCGCTACCAACATAGCCATCACAAAGCGGGTTGTTTGGATTTACAATTGGGGGTTGACAGCAAGAAAGCGTTGCAAAAAAATCAGTAACAGGATCACCTGTGCAAGCTAATGATGTCCATGAGCCTGATTCTCCATCACCATAAGTATCTATACTGACATTTAAACTAGCACCTTGCGTACATTGTGAAGCAGGCATTGTTCTCACACTAAAACAAAAAGTCCAGTTACATAAATTCAATGCATTATTATCCCCAAAATTATTTCCGGGATTACCATCCATAAAACCTAAGGGACTTCCTAAACCTGATTCATAATAAAACCCGGGACCATGTGAAACACCGGTGGCAGAACTTGTAATGTTAGTATTATACCAACCCCATGAACCGGAACCGGAACAGTTGGCCGGCATAACAGTAGTTAATGTGCTCATATCCCATCCTGCACCAAAGGTTGGAACTACGGCATGAAGCCAATTAACAGAAGTTTGATTGTAATCAGAAATAGTATAACAGAAGTTAACTAATTGTCCGGCTTGATACGTTCCATTAACCGGTGGCGGATTCACAACTAAATTATTTACAATAACACAACCCTGACAATCGAAATTATTTTGTAACGCCAGATTAAAATCACATTGATCTGTCAAACTACCTCCACTGATCTGCAAATAATATGTTCCTGCTGCAAGACCACCAAATGTTGTATTCAGAATACCACCTGCGCCAATTGCACATCCACGACCAATAAGGTTATTGCATGCATTGCCTGAATAAAGTGCCACATTGGGTGTTTGTATTCCGCCTGAGATTTGCACATTTAAAGTAGGACCTGTTAAATTAAAACGATACCATACATCACTTGCAGGGCTTGCCATATTACCTGAAGGGTTACATCCTGTTAAAGTCGTATAAGGCATTTCAGCAGTAGCACATAAGTTGGTAGTACTGACATTTACCCACGATCCTATTCCATTAGGGCATGCAGCAGGTGCAGGAAGCATTCCAAGGTTTTGCGCTCCACTACATGCATCATTTGCAGGTGCCGCCCACCATTACAAGTCTGAAGACAGCTACCACCTGCAGCACAGGTAACACAACTTATAGCTGCTGTCCATCCTGCATGATTTATTGAACCATCTGAGGTAAAAACAAAAGTTAAGCAGCCGGAAGTTCCTGTAACAACACCGGGGCTTGTCGTTCCTGTATAGGAACCGATTAATGGTGATGCTGTATTTGGGCCATTATAAATTCTTAAAAAATCAAAATTATTTTCAAGATTAAAAGCAGTAAAAGAAATCCTGATGCATTGTCCGGCTGTGTTACTACATAAGGTCATAGTAGTGTTTTGGTTGAGGCCGTAATTGGCTCCTCCACCTCCACTATCATAAAAATTCCCTGCACAGGTTGAAACATTGGTGCTGCTCATTAAATAATTCTGAGCAATTGACGAAAATGAAAAAATGAAAAAAAACAACGGTGGTGAGTAATTGTCTAATCATGAGCCAGGCTGATTAAATGAAACTTAGGTTGGTGGTTTATTATGGGAATATTTGATTCCTGCTTCGGCAATAAACCGGAACGAGAATCAACATTGAAAATACTACTCAGCTTATTCTTTAAAACCATTCGAAACAATTTAAAAAGTTATTCGCTATGGGCTGATATCTGTAGTCTTTGGTGCTTTAGTGGTGGCTAACTTAGTCGGGGTAAATTTAATGTAATTTTCATAAAAACAAATAATTTTAATCAGTGCATTAGAAATTATTTTCCACAAACATTATATAAATCTTTACATTGTACCTTTTGACCCCAATTAGCCTATAAATTACCTACTGCAATTCAATGTATTAGTGATTTGAAAAGAAAAAATTCAAGGGCTATGCAACTTTTCGACTAATTCATGCTCTTACTGCATAGTTCCGAAGCCATGATGGAATTTTTGCCATGTAAGCAGCTATGAAAAGCGCACATAAGGAGCGCCTGTCTGATTTAGAATTCGGTTTTGGTTAGTCATTTTCTTTTAGGCAGGCATCCTTCTTTTCAGAAAATAAATAATTGTTCATTTCCTGAAACCTCAGATATCAAATGAAACTCCTGTTAATTTTTCGGATAAAATAAATTAAAGCCTACTCTGTTATTGCCTTATAGTAGCTATAACTTAACTCACGTTTTTCAACTTTTTCTTTTTCATACATATATCTGATGATTACTAAAGATGAAACATAAAAAGGCAGTAATGGAATTCTATACCTAACAAGACTACCGAAATTACTGGTTGAAATACCTACAGCAAAAGCAAAAAACAAACTGAATATAAGAGAAAAGTCAGTAAGTGATTTTTATTAAAGTATTTGAAAATTCCAAAAATTTTCACTTTATAAAGCACATATAATGTAAAGAACAGAATAAACAAATTCTCTATTCCGGACACCATCATCATAACATTCCTGGCTTCAGTAATATAGGGTCTGAATAATGCTGCATTTATTGCCAATGGCATATGAATTAACATACTTTCAACCGTAGGCTCAATTTCACCTATACTAAAAGAGTTACCACCGTAGTAATCTGCCTGTAAATCGGTATTCGATACAACTGCTTCATCTAAAAGTTTATCAATTTTAAACTTACCTAATTCATCACCCAACATATTGAGTAATAAAAACCCGGAAAAACCGACAATAATCATTATCAAAGGGAAAGTAACTTTTCTGATAAAACTTCCCCGAATTCTTGACGTCATTTTCCCTACTATCCAGATGAGTGCCCCCGGCAGCACTCCAATAAAAATATATGCTTTAATTGAAATGATAATCCATGCAGAAATCACAACAATAATCAAGTTTTTAATAACTTTTTTTGGTTCAATAAATACATAGTAAAATGAATAGAAGAAATATCCCAATGCACTTAATGTAATTGAATCCTTCAAAATTCCAGACCCCCAGAAAAATACCGAAGGCAAAAAGAAAAATGTGTAGGCAAGTGGTCGTTCTAATGCAGGAAATTCTTTTATAAATATCTGGTACATACGCCAAACACCACCAAAAGAAACCAATGCAAGCACCATAACAGTAGGTATCATTTGCTGCAATCCAATAATTGTAAATGGCCAGATTATTCTTGATATAAAAAATGACTCAGGACTACGATAATAAACAAATGTTCCTGTGGTACTATCCAAATAACTGAATTTGTGATTCGCCCACCCATTTATTACTACATCACCAAACTGAACAAAATTCTTAAATAACAGATTGGACATTGTCATTGAGTCAAAGAAATAGTAAATAGTATCACCCCCTGAATAATAGAGACTATATACCAATACTACCATTATTCCTCCTAAAATTTTTGCCAATAATCCACTCAGAAAAAAACGATAAGACGGGTTTTCCTTTATGTGTTTATCTCTTATGGATTTGGCGAAATAAAATATAAACACAAGTAGAAAAAGGGAATAAAAAATATCCATTCCCGTAAATTGATATTTATCTCCTCGTGCATATAGATATTGGAGAAGCATTTTTTAATGAGCCGGTTTTTCCGGGTTTTTAATTCCCTCGATTTTCATGTTAAGTTTCTTAGACAAAATATCTGCCAGAATTTCCACATCAATTTTTTTTGCAATAATATCTTTATTGCTATCGAGCAAATAAATCTGTGGCGTACTGGTAATATCAAATTCATATCTGAAATTATTCTGATATTTTGGGTCAGCTACATTTATCCAGTCTAAATGTTTTTCGCGAATAAATTTTCGCCATTTATCCATTTCTGTCTCTGTACATATAGCATAAACCTCTGCTCCTTTTCCTTTTACAATATCATAAAGTTTTTTAACTTCAGGAACCACTTTTTGACAATGCCCGCAATCCGGATCCCAGAATAACAAAACTGTATAAGGTGTTTTAATGTTATACAAGGCCTTATATGTACCACTAGTATCTTCCATTATGAGATTCTGTACTTTTTTTCCAATCAAAATTGGTTCAAGAACTTTTACACGTTCTTGTATTTTATATAATGTTGTTGAATCAACCCATGTTGCTTGTTCTTTTGTATAATATGTCTTTGCCATGTGCACAAAAACTGCATCCATTCCCATAATATTAGATGTTTCATAGGTATTGGTAAGATACCAAACTACATATTTAAACACTTCCGGATTGGGTCGTGCTTTTGCAACCAACATATCAGCCTCTTTGTTTATGCTGTCAGGCACCTGCATTACTAATTTCTTGATATAGGTGTCAAGTTTGGTGTGAAACAAAGGCGTTCTCAGCAAGCGTGCATCAGTAAAAT
The DNA here is from genome assembly GCA_016699635.1 of Bacteroidota bacterium. Taxonomy (GTDB): domain Bacteria; phylum Bacteroidota; class Bacteroidia; order AKYH767-A; family OLB10; genus OLB10. Next base: position 607,567 of record CP064983.1, read on the forward strand.
CAACATTGTCTAAATAATGTGCTTTATAATAACGATAGGCAAAAGTTGAATCTTTCATTCCATTGGGTAACAAAGGTGCTTCAGGCACTTCCGGCTCTTGCGAGGTTTTAAAAACTTTACTTAATAAAAAGTCCGGATAATCTGTAATGTACTTTAATTTAAAATCGGTTACTACCTTACCAAGGTCCTTCAATTTATCAAGGGCATCGAGACTGTCTTTTGGAGTTTTTGCATTATGCATTGAAGCCTGAAGTGTTTCTGCCTCCTTTTGTTTATCCATAACAAAGCGCAGATAGTTGTAAAATTTCTGATTGTCTTCAGAGCCCTTCACCACCATGTTTTTTACCATTTCTGCAGTGTCGGTTTCCATTGTAAAGTTTTGCTCTTTATCTATTATCAGCTCAAAATATTTTTTACCGGGAACAACAAACAGATAAATTCCACCGGGCAATTTCTCCTTGCCTTTAAAAATTACCATTCCTGCAGCATCTGCCTTTGCCGAATCCTGAATATATTGTTTGTCGCCAAAGTAGTTTGCCAGATAATAAAGTGAATCTTTAAAAACAGGTGTAATCTTTATTTTTACCTGATAGCCATCGGAAGATGCATTACTTTTAAATGCACTAAGGATGAATGCGGTTAACAAAACCGGAATGAATTTGATTTTACTCATAATAAATTAAAAGGTTTGTAAAAGTATAGTTTTTACGTTTAAAACAAAATAGTGTTTGTAAAACTATCAGCCATTTTGTGAATTGAAAATGAACATCTATGTCCTGAGTACATTTTTTCTACATCCTAACCTGAAAAACTTTTCATCCGGCACACAATTAATTCTTATCCGTAGTGTTATCATTGCAACACGAATCGTAAATTTAATCTGTATCCAATGAAACTCAGGCTTACTTTGCTAATGGTTCTGATTTGTGCACAACTTAATGCGCAAACAGGTCTTGACAAATCCGAAATGCGTGACATGATTGCCCTCTGCAATAGTTTCACATTTATTGACCTATACAAGAGTGACAAAGACATCATTCCTAAAGATTATCGTAAAGTTTATACCTCAGGAGTTTTTGGTATGGATAATAAATTTCAGATTTATAAAAAAAATCACACTGCCGTTATTAATTTCAGAGGCTCCACAGACAAACAGGTTAGCTGGCTCGAAAATATTTATGCAGCAATGATTCCCGCACAAGGTGTCATAAATTTAGAGGGAGAAAATTTTCCTTATCACTTTGCTGACGATACAAGTGCAGCCGTTCATAGTGGCTACTCATTAGGATTGGCATTTATGCATGCGGAATTGATTGACAGGATTAAGATACTTAACGATGATGGTATTTTCGACATCATTATTACAGGGCATAGTCAGGGTGGTGCATTGGCAAACCTTGCTACTGCATGGCTCAATAATATAAAAGGCAAGGAAATTTCAGCGAAAAATAATTTCAGAACCTATGCATTTGCAGCACCTATGGTGGGCAATCAGGCATTTGTCGATGAATACAACCGTAAGTTTTGTGATACACATAAAAGTTTCAATATTGTTAACATTGCCGACCAAATTCCAACCTTCCCTATTTCATATAACGACAGTGCCTCATTAAAAAACAGCCTATGGGGAATGCTGTTCGACAATCAATCTTTCAGCGCAAAAAAAGCTGCAACCGAGCAGGGAATTATTATGCTTGAAGATAAATTGGGGCAGATTTTAAGAAGTGTTTCCGAGTCGGCACATAAAAGAATTGTAAAAAATGTTGGTTATGCTGAATTACCGGACTACAAAAAAGAGTTTAACTACAAGCCCATCGGCAACAGAGTTGAATTAGAAGCCGCTCCTTACCCTTTGATGCTGCGTGATTCTTCGATTCTGCAAAACGATTCGCTCATGCAAGTTTACAAACGTGATTCTAATGGTAAATTTACTGACGAGAATCTTTATAAAAAGGCCGGTTGGGGATGGCAGCATAAACCATACAACTATTATGCAACAATTTTAAGAATGTATTTCCCTGCAGATTATGCAAGACTGAAAAGAAAATATTTATCTGAAAATCTCTGATAAATTATTTCGAATACTTTGCTGAAATATTATTCATACTACTGCCTAAGGATGCCGAATAATTGAGTTTAACTTCGCTGTTGCTGTAAATTCCTGAACCTGAAATCAAATAACTGTCATCATACTGATTCGGTATAACAACACTAGTTCCACTTACAACAGCTTTTACAAAAGTTGATCCACCAAGATTGTAGAAATTTGTAATCATTATCGTATCATCAATACCAACCTTTGAAATATTGACAGAATAAAGTGGATCCGTTACACCGGTTGTTGTATTTGAATCACGGCATGTCCAGCTTCCGGTAAATTTATCTCTGTCATCGCCTGTGCTATCATCATCGGGTGTACAGGCTGTGAATGCCAACATCACCAACGTTAATAAAAATAATACTTGCTTATTTTTTCTCATGCCAATCTATCACGCAAATTTAAACGATGTTTTCTTGCTGTATCTGCAGCAATGTCATAACCTGCATCAAGATGGCGCAGAACTCCCATAGCAGGGTCATTGTGCAACACACGTTTTAATCTTGTTGCTGCATCAGCAGTACCATCAGCGACAATTACCATACCTGCATGTATGCTGTAGCCGATACCTACTCCACCACCATGATGTAAACTAACCCAACTTGCACCACCGGCAGTGTTGATCAATGCATTTAGTATTGGCCAGTCTGCAATGGCATCGCTACCATCTTTCATTGCTTCTGTTTCGCGGTTTGGCGATGCAACACTTCCACAATCCAAATGGTCGCGACCAATAACTATAGGTGCCTTTACTTTTCCTGATTTAACCAATTCGTTAAAAGCAAGACCTGCTTTTTCGCGTTCACCTTGTCCAAGCCAACAGATGCGTGCCGGCAATCCCTGAAATGCAATGCGCTTTTGTGCCATAGTTATCCAACGGTGTAAGCCTTGGTTTTCAGGAAACAATTCCAGAATTTTTTTATCGGTCTCATAAATATCATTAGGGTCGCCACTGAGTGCAGCCCAACGAAACGGACCTTTGCCTTCGCAAAATAACGGACGTATGTATGCAGGAACAAATCCCGGAAAATCAAAAGCATTTTTTAATCCCATCTCCAATGCCTGCTGGCGAATGTTGTTTCCATAATCAAACGTAACAGCACCTTTTTTCTGCAAGGCAATCATCAATTCTACATGCTTGCGCATGCTTTGTTTAGAACGCTTTATGTATTCTTCAGGATTAGAATCACGTAAAACTTTTGCATCTGTCACATTTAATCCTTCAGGGAAATATCCTACCAAAGCATCATGTGCAGATGTCTGATCTGTTAAGGTATCGGGAATAATATTTCTTTCAATCAATCGTGCCAGCATATCAATAGCATTGCCAATATAAGCAATTGAAATTGCTTCACCCTTTTTTGTTGCTTCAACGGCACGGTCAATGGCTTTATCCAAATCAGAATATTTTTCGTCAAGATAACGCGTTTGTATTCTTTTGTCAACACGCCACTCTTCCATTTCTGCTGCAAGACATGTGCCTTCATTCATTGTTATTGCCAATGGCTGTGCACCACCCATTCCACCAAGACCTGCTGTTACATTCAAGGTGTTTTTTAGCGACCCACCAAAATGCTGACGTGCCACTTCACCAAATGTTTCATAAGTACCCTGAACAATTCCTTGCGAGCCGATGTAAATCCAACTGCCTGCTGTCATCTGTCCGTACATTATCAACCCTTTTGCTTCCAACTCGCGGAAATAATCCCAGTTAGCCCAATGGCCAACAAGGTTGGAGTTGGCAATAATTACTCTTGGAGCATCTTTATGCGTTGGTAAAATTCCAACCGGTTTACCTGATTGCACTAACAATGTTTCGTCTTCATTTAAATCACGCAGGGCTTTTACAATGAGATGAAATGACTCTACATTTCGTGCAGCTTTTCCGGTGCCGCCATAAACAATTAAATCTTCAGGACGTTCTGCCACATCAGGATCAAGGTTGTTGTGCAACATGCGCAATGCAGCTTCCTGAACCCAACCTTTACAACTAATAGTATTTCCTGTAGGTGTTTTAAGTTTACTGATGTCTAATTTATCTGAAATTACTGTCATGATTTTTAAACTTTAAGTTTCGCAAAGATAAAAGTTACAAGGCATTTTTAAAATATCAATTTAGGTGATAATGCCATGAAGAAAAACGCCTGAATAATCTGTCAAATGTGAAAGTGCTATTTGCCAAAACGCTCTTTCAAAAGTTTTTGTAGCTCAAACATTTCATCACGTAAACGTGCTGCTTCCATAAAATCCATCTCTTTTGCTGCAACTTCCATTTGTTTCTTTGTTTTGGTGATGGCACTTCCCAACTGCTCTTCTGTCATATACTGAACAACAGGGTCGGCAGCAACTGTTACATTTTCACTTTCAATATAAGCATTTACATTTTTAGTTCCGGAAACAACTGTCTGTTGCAAAATCATCTCGCGCGATTTGTTTAATGGTGTAGGTACAATATCGTTTTCCATATTGTACTTCATTTGTTTTTCGCGTCTGCGGTTGGTTTCGTCAATGGTCTTTCTCATGCTCTCAGTAATTTTATCGGCATACATAATTACTCTTCCGTTAACATTACGTGCAGCACGTCCTGCTGTTTGTGTCAATGACCTATTACTTCGTAAAAATCCTTCTTTATCAGCATCCATAATAGCCACCAAAGAAACTTCAGGCAAATCGAGACCTTCGCGCAGCAAGTTTATTCCAATTAAAACATCATACAATCCAAGACGAAAATCGCGTAACAATTCTACTCTATCAAGTGTTTCTACTTCACTGTGAATATAGCGGCAACGGATGGAAAGCTTGGTCAAATATTTAGCCAACTCCTCTGCCATCCGTTTTGTCAATGTAGTCACTAACACACGCTCATTCTTCTTTACTGTTACATCTATTTCTTCTAATAAATCATCTACCTGATTGCCGCAAGGTTTTACTTCAATCAAAGGATCAAGCAATCCTGTTGGGCGAATCAATTGCTCTACAATTACACCTTCGGATTTTGTCATTTCATAGTCGGCAGGTGTTGCACTAACATAAACAACCTGTTGTTGAAGTGTTTCAAACTCTTCAAACTTCAGAGGTCTGTTGTCCATTGCAGCAGGAAGTCTGAAACCGTATTCAACCAGATTAACTTTCCTTGATCGGTCGCCTCCATACATGGCTCTTATCTGAGGAATGGTTACATGGCTTTCGTCAATGACCATAATATAATCTTCAGGAAAATAGTCAAGCAAACAGAAAGGGCGCATGCCGGGTTCACGACCATCAAAATAGCGTGAATAATTTTCAATGCCTGAACAATAACCTAATTCTCGAATCATTTCAAGGTCATGTGTTACTCTGTCATCGAGGCGCTTGGCTTCCAGATTGCGACCATTTTCTTTAAAATAATCCACCTGCTTTACCATATCCTCCTGAATCTGCCAGATGGCTTTCAGTTGCTGCTTTGCATTGGTAACAAAAATAGTTGCCGGAAAAATTGCCACATGATCCAATAACTCAATTCGTTTTCCTGTTGCGGGTTCAATACTTTCAATCTCTTCAATTTCATCACCAAAAAAAGTAAATCGCAATGCCCGTTCAGCGTAGGCTAAGAACAAATCAACAGTATCACCTTTTACCCGGAAAGTGCCACGCTTAAATTCTCCTTCTGTCCGCGAATACAATGCAGTTACTAATGCATGTAAAAAAGTATTACGGCTGATGCGCTCACCTTTTGAAATTCTGATAATACCCTTTAAAAAATCAGCAGGATTTCCCAATCCGTAAATACAACTTACACTGCTTACAACAATGATATCTTTCCGTCCTGATAGCAAGGTTGAAGTTGTACTTAAACGTAGTTTTTCAATCTCATCATTAATGGCAAGGTCTTTTTCAATGTAGGTGTTGGTAGTAGGAATAAATGCTTCGGGTTGATAGTAGTCGTAGTACGAAACAAAATATTCTACAGCATTGTCAGGAAAAAACTGTTTAAACTCACCATAAAGCTGCGCTGCCAATGTTTTATTATGACTTAAAATTAAGGTCGGTCGCTGTACTTTCTCAATTACATTGGCTACAGTAAATGTTTTTCCACTGCCGGTTACCCCTAAAAGTGTTTGATGCCTGTCGCCTCTGTCCAACCCTTTTACCAACTCGCTTATACCTGAGGCTGATCACCGGTTGGCTTAAAAGGTGAGTTGATGCGGAAATCCATTCTACAAAGATGCGGAATTTAAGGCTTGTAGGCAGCGAACACTGAGTACAATTTTAAGTGAAGAAAAAAAATTTAACATGTTATCATAAATAGCATGGCGCTCTTCATTCTTGATGAGAAAATTGGCTAAATGCGCACTTTCTCCAAATGTAAAAAAATGTTAAAAGACTAAGGTGAGTATTAATGTTTTGTGAAACATCATAAAATCGTTCAAAATGCGTTAAAAACTTAAACTTCAACATTCGGTTAAAATTCTAAATTTGCGCCTTCGTTTTAACGGATGAGTATTAAGAATCAGATTCAAACAGACAGGTTGCCCCGACACATAGCCATCATTATGGATGGTAACGGGCGTTGGGCAAAAAAGCAGGGCAAGCTCAGAATGTTTGGGCATCAGCATGGTGTGGCTGCCGTTCGCGACACTGTGGAAGGTGCTGCAGAACTGGGTATTGAATACCTGACACTTTATGCTTTCAGCACTGAAAACTGGAACAGGCCTGCCATTGAAATTAATGCACTGATGGAATTGTTGGTAAACACCATTTCAAAAGAAACCAAAACGCTGATGGATAATAACATCAGACTGAATGCCATTGGAGATATTGAAAGCCTGCCCGGACGCTGCAACAAAAATCTTAAAACTGCTATTGACAAAACTGCCGGCAACAGCAGAATGACACTTACATTAGCATTAAGTTACAGCTCCCGATGGGAAATTACACGCGCCATAAAACGCATTGCTCAGGATGTTAAAGACGGCAAGCTTAATGCAACAGAAATCAACGACTCATTAGTAGAAAAATATTTAACCACTGCAGGAATTCCCGATCCGGAACTGCTCATCAGAACGAGTGGCGAATACAGAGTTTCTAATTTTTTATTGTGGCAGATTGCCTACAGCGAATTTTATTTCACCAACAAACTTTGGCCTGACTTCAGGCGCGAAGATCTTTTTGAATCAATCGTTAGCTATCAAAACCGCGACAGAAGGTTTGGTGGCGTAAACGAATCAACAAATGCCAAACATGCATAAACACATTTTAGGTTTTCTAACCTTTTTTATACTGCTTTCAACTTTTTCCATTGCACAGGTAACTGTTGGTGACGATCAGGCAACATTAGATTATAACAATCCTAAAGAGTACGAAATAGCTGCTATTACTGTCAGCGGGATAAAATATCTCGATCAGAATGCATTGAAAATTTTATCCGGGCTAAGTGTTGGAGAAAAAGTAAAAGTGCCGGGCGAAAAATTTACCAAGGCAATAGAAAACCTTTGGAAACAAGGTTTACTTACTGATGTAAAAATTGTAGCTACAAGAATTGAAGGAAAAAAAATATTTATTGACCTTCAGCTTCAGGAAAAGCCACGACTCAGTAAATTCTCATTCACAGGAGTGCGAAAAGGTCATGCTGATAAGATTCGCGAAAAAATTCAGATATCAAAAGGCAGAGTACTTTCTGATAATGCACTAAACACCGTAAACACACAAGTGCTGAATTTTTATAAGGAAAAAGGATTTTTAAATGCTAAAGTCAACCTTACTACAATAAAAGACACCACAGAAACCAACAGCGAAATTTTAGTTATCAATGTTGACAAAGGCAAGCGTGTAAAAATTCACAGAGTAAACATCATAGGCAATGAAGAAGTAAGCAGCGTTAAATTAAAACGAGCCATGAAAGGCACACGCGAGCAGCGCTGGCGTTATTTTTTCAACTCCAAAAAATTTGATGAGGATAAATATACTGATGACAAAAGCAATCTGATTTCAAAATACAATGAGAAAGGATATCGCGATGCACAGATTTTAAGTGACAGTGTTTATCCTGTCAGCCGCAGGAGAATCAACATTGATATAAAAGTTAGTGAAGGCAATCGTTATTATTTCAGAAATATCAGTTGGATTGGAAACACAAAATACACCTCTGCAGAACTGAATAAAGTTTTAGGCATAAAACCGGGTGATGTATATAATGCAAAACGACTTGAAAGTTCACTATACATGAGTGAGTCAAGCCGCGACATTACTTCGCTTTATATGGACGATGGATACCTGTTTTTCAATATTGATCCTGTTGAAGTATCTGCAGAAAACGATTCAATAGATTTGGAAATGCGTATTTACGAAGGTAAGCAGGCAAGGATAAATCATGTTACCGTTAAAGGAAATACAAAAACCAACGACAGAGTAATTTTACGAGAGATACGTACAAAGCCCGGGCAACTTTTCAGCAGAAGTGACATCATCAGAACGCAGCGCGAATTGTCGCAGTTAGGCTATTTCAATCCCGAAAAAATGGGAGTAAACCCAAAGCCCAATCCTGTTGATGGCACTGTTGACATAGAATATGAAGTAGAAGAAAGACCTAACGATCAGGTAGAACTTTCCGGAGGATGGGGAGCTAATCAGGTTGTGGGTACTTTAGGTGTTACGTTCAACAATTTTTCTGCAAGAAATATTTTAAATACTAAGGCATGGCGGCCGCTGCCTGCCGGTGATGGACAAAGATTAAGTATTCGTGCTACTACAAACGGTATTTACTATCAGTCTTATAATGCTTCGTTTACAGAACCCTGGCTTGGTGGCAAAAAACCAAATGCACTCACAGTTTCAATATATCACTCCATTCAAACCAATGGTTTAAAAAAATCTAATGACAATAGGCAGGCAATTTTTATTTCTGGTGCAACTGTTGGTTTACAAAAACGACTTAAGTGGCCTGACGATTATTTTACACTCTACTCAGGAATAAATTATGGGCTTTATACACTTAAAAATTATCGCTCCACATTTTTATTTACCGATGGAACTTCGAACAATATTTCTATTGAAGAAAATCTTACACGCAGCAGTGTAGATCAACCAATCTATCCGCGCAAAGGATCAGAGATTTCTTTTTCTGTTCAGTTTACCCCACCCTACTCTGCATTTACAAATAAGGACTATTCTAAATTAGACACAAAAGAAAAATACAAGTGGATAGAATATCACAAATGGAAATTCAGCATTGGATGGTACACCAAACTTCTTGGCAATCTGGTCATGTATAATAAAATGCAGTTTGGCTTCCTGGGTTTTTATAACAAAGGCATCGGGCAGTCGCCATTCGAGCGTTTTTATCTGGGTGGTGATGGTCTTTCCGGCTATGCACTTGATGGTAGAGAAATTATTGCATTACGTGGTTATGAAAACAGCGCACTCACGCCAACAGATAACATCGGTAACGATGTAGGTGGTACTATCTACGATAAATTTGTAACTGAATTACGCTATCCTGTATCGCTCAATCCAAGTGCAACAATTTATGTATTAGGATTCTTTGAAGGTGGCAATGCATGGTCAACATTCAGAGAGTTTGCACCCTTTAGTTTACAACGTTCATCAGGTGTAGGCCTTCGTGTATTTCTTCCAATGTTCGGCTTACTCGGTCTTGACTATGGTTGGCGTCTCGACCCGCAACGTGACGACCCACGTACAGGTGTAGGCAAGTTCTCATTTGTTATCGGACAGCAGTTTTAATCCTATTCATCCGTTGTTCACCGCAATTGCTGTTAGTGGTACGATATTTAGTATATGGTTAAGCTAAAATCATATCTTTGCACACATTAATTAAACGTAAAATGAAAAAGATCATCATCGCATTAGCACTGACAGTTGCCTCTTCCATTTCAGTAATGGCTCAGAAGTATGCATACGTTAACTCTCAGTATATTTTAGACAATATTCCGGAGTACAAATCAGCCATGCAGCAATTGGATCAGATTTCTGTAAACTGGCAAAAAGACATTGAAGCCAAATATGCAGTCATTGATAAACTTTACAAGGATTATCAGGCAGAGCAGATATTGCTTACAGAAGACATGAAGCGCAAGCGCGAAGCAGAAATCACTGCAAAAGAAAAAGAAGTTAAAGAGCTTCAGAAATCAAAGTTTGGATACGAAGGTGATTTGTTTAAGAAAAAACAAGAGTTAGTAAAGCCCATACAGGATAAAATTTATAATGCTGTAAAGAAAATGGCAGTAGATCAGAGCTATGCCGTAATCTTCGACAAATCGAGCGACCTTACTATGCTTTACACCAATCCTAAGTACGACAAGAGCGATGAGATTCTTAATGCAATGGGCTATAAAGCCAAAGTAACTGAAGGTGGTGGCAAATCAGGAGGCGCAGCAGGTTCATCAGGCAGTGGCGGCAGCACAGGCACCAAAGACAGTGGAAAAAGCATGGACTCTCCATCACGTTCTGACGAAGCACAACCCATAAAAAAATAATAAATAATATCATTCAATAAATTAATCATGACAAAACCAATTAAATTTTTTATTGCCGGAGCATTTGTATGCAGCAGTTTATTTGCATCAGCTCAAATTAAATTAGGACACATCAACTCCACACAATTGCTGGCAATGATGCCCGAAATAAAAACTGCAGATTCTACTTTGCAAAAGTTTGGCGAAACATTGCAGGCACAGATGAAAACAATGGCGGCAGAATACGATTCAAAAGTTGCAGAATATCAGGAAAAAGCCAGCTCAATGGCAGAGCCTATTAAAGCAGCTAAAGAAAAAGAAATACACGATTTACGCGATCGTATTCAGGACTTCCAGGAGTCGGCACAGACTTCTATTCAAAAGAAACAAGAAGAAGTCTATACTCCTATAAACAACAAAGCTAAAGAAGCTATCAAAGCCGTGGCTAAAGAAAAAAGCTACACCTACATATTCGACTCAAGCGTGGGTGCACTACTCTACACAAGCGACTCTGACGATATTATGAATATGGTAAAAGATAAATTGAAGTTGAAATAACAGATTGATTTAAAACCAAAAAAAGCTGTCCATTGGACGGCTTTTTTTATTTTAATTGTTTTCTTATTATTTTTGAGATAGTGAATAGTTTTTATGCCGCTAGTGATTGGCACGATTGCTATTGGGCAGTTTGAAGTTATTCGTCAGCATGTACTATACGGCATTAACACATCTACAGTCAAAAAACAGACCCAATTTAAACCTTTAGCAAATTTACTTGTTTCCCAATAAGGAAATTAGTATTTTTGACGAAAATTCTGAATGAAGCCGAATTTTGAGGTTGAATTACTACCTGAAGCAATTGAGTTTTTAGATAATCTTGACGATAAGGTGAGAGAAAAGATTTATTACAATATCAAGAAAGCTCAGTTTGTTAATGACAACGAGCTTTTCAAAAAACTAAACGACTTCATTTGGGAGTTTCGGACTTTGTATAACAATAAAGCATACCGACTCTTTTCATTTTGGGACAGAATAGACGGAAAAAAATACTTTGGTAGTAGCAACACATGGAATTTTAAAGAAGACTCAGAAAACACCACCGAAAGAAATTAAGAAGGCAGAAGAAGTAAGAAAGCAGTATTTAAATAACAAAATAAGAAATATATAATTATGGCAACAAATAAGTTCAAAACAGTTTCAATTGATACAATGATTGATAAGCACATTGGCAAGCGTGGAACTAAAAAACGTGAGGCTTTTGAAAATGAATTGCGAATCGACTTGTTAGGCCAAGCAATTAAACAAGTAAGACAAGAACTCAATTTAACACAAGAACAATTAGGCAACCTTGTTGGCGTGCAGAAGGCTCAAATCTCAAAAATTGAAAACAGTGTGAAAAATGCAAGATTTGAAACCATTTTGAAAGTCTTTGACGCTTTGGGAGCAAAAGTGAACTTTAATGTTGTACTGAATAAACGAAAACTCGCAATCTAAACTATTTCTAATAACTTGTACATACGATGTCCCTACTATTTGTGAGATAAAATATTCTCTCACTCACTCCCGTCTGAAAGTTTGCATTATAGAGGATATTTTTATAGCAACCATAAAACATAAATGTCTCGGGGGAAACGTTACATTATTGGAAAAATCTACAGCTGACTATCCTTCAAACTTTCTAAACCTTCTTGGATAAACTATGCTTGCGATTGTTGCAATAATCCGCACCAAGAGTTGCGAATAATTTTTATATTTGTGTCATAATGAATAATTTTACTAAATAATAGTGTCGATAATATAAATGTTATCGGCAATTTGACGCTCCGATTAAACTGTGTGCTAACATCAACATTTAGAATAAATGGCAAACTATTTTGGCTGGTTAGAAAACCCTCAAATCAATTTTGAACGAAATTTTGAAGTGATGCGAGATTTCCGTAAAGGGGGAATTAATCCTTCAATGTTTGTTGATTTTATAAAGGCAGTTAAAAGTTTACCACCAATTAACGACCGAACAGATGTTGACTATGCAACGCTTGATAAGCAGTTTAATCTAACTGATATTTCTCCAAAGGATGCTTCTACAATTATAGGAGAAGTAATGAGAAGGGGAATTGAGAGCAACAAGTTTTGTTGGCATCCTCAAGCAAGTAACACAACTTGCAATATTGATAGTTCAGGAAAAATTATTGTAAGTGCTGCGCATTCTATACAGAACAATGGAGTTCTTAGCAAGATAGTAGAGAATGGACATGTCATGGGATACGACATGAATAAAGGCGAATTTGATGGGAAACAACTTGGAAAAAACTATGCTTCAATATTTTGGGGTTTCTGTAATAATCATGATTCCATTTTCAGACCAATAGAGATTAATCCATTCACTGGCACTGCTGAACAAAATTTTTTATTTGCTTATAGAGGTTTTGTTGTTTCCTCACACAAGAAAATAGAAGTTTCATCATGGATAAATTTTGGCGAACAATCCGACAAGGACATTAATGAAAACAGAAAAATATTTGATTCAGCAATATTAGCAAACGATTACTCTATTATTGAAACAGAAATATTTGAATTGCCCGCATTTTACCCAATAGCAGTATCATCCTCTTTTTTTCTGGATTTTGATTTTGAAGGAAATGCAATTCCTCATTCAGATGAAAGAATGGAAGATATTTATGTAACACTTTTACCAGGAGAGAAAAAAACATATTTTTTATTAAGCTACTTTACGCAAGACAAGCATCTGTATGGAAATCTTGGAGTACAACTTAAACTCCGCAATAACTTAAAAATCTGATATTACAATGTTGGTAGCAGCTCATGTGGAAAATATTTATTTCAATCCAACTTACTATGAAACATTCATCGCTCAACACGAGAAGATATTGAAGACGATATTTGTTCATTCGCAAATGGACTATGCAACAATTGGCGACAACAATGAACTCAACGTTGAGTTTTCAATGACACCAAGTAATTATCTTGACAATCCGTATGGAATAAATTTCTTTGGATATTAAAGTGAAAAGAAAACTGCCGATAACAGCAAGATTAAACGCAATAAAAAAAAGAAGGGCTTTGAGAGGTAAACGAACAGTGGTGCAAGTAATAAAGAGTATCGGTAATCGGAGAGTTGTGGTTCTAAACCCTTCTTTTTTTTACTGCGTTAATCCCTTCTTCGTTACCTGCAAGCCTATAAAACGACACAGCAAGAATGAAAGACAGAAATAAACATAAAGTAACGGGACAAATGAACCATCAGACAGCCGACCCTAAAGCCAACACTTCTGTATTTTTATTTTTTTCCACCGCACATTTTTTTAAAACAATTTTAGCCAACCGCACAAATGGCACATTTGGTTTTGCCCCGACACACAAGCCGACTCTTCGCAAAACCAAAAGAGCCATTTTTTGCCAACGCTTTTCAATCATTCAAAAACGATAACAACTACCCGAATAAAACAAATATGAAAAAAGGAATACTTTTATTGACAATGGTTCTATTGAACTTTACAATGACTTTCGGACAAAAGAAAGTTGCAAATTATTATAGCGTAAAAGGCTATGATGAACAAACTGCTAAATCCTACTTTGACAGATTTGATATTGACCCTATTGAGGGAATTTGGCAAAGCAATGACGGCTTTAAATATTCCATTGAAAAGGACGTTGAAAATGGAATGAGGCAGGAAGGCAAATATCGTGTAATTATTCTTTCTCACAATACAAATAATCCTTTTTGGAAAGAAACTTATGTGAAAGGATTTATGGAAAAGACAGCAGCTAACGGAGTTTTCAATATTGATTACTACACAGCGGGACGAAACTATTCGGGTAATACAGATATTGAAATTCAAACCTGTATCGGATTGCTTGAAGCATCTGCGTTATTCACATTCACAAAACAAGACGGAGATAAAATCATTCTCATAAAACTATATCCCAAAACAGAGAATGACAATTCGGGAACATTCTCATCTTCAAATAATGTAAAATCATCGGGAACAGGATTTGCGATTTCATCTAACGGCTATATTGTAACCAATCATCACGTAATTGAAAATGCAAATTCTATAGAAGTAAAGGGTGAATGGGAACTTTTCAAGAAAATTATCGGCTGAAATAGCCGTTTCAGATGAAAAAATGATTTAGCAATCATCAAAATCAATGACCCTAATTTTACTACTCTTACCCTGTTCCTTACACTTTCCGACAAGGAATTGCAGACGTTGGCGAAAATGTATTTGTATTGGGCTATCCAATGACAAGTTCAATGGGAGAAGAAATCAAATTAACAAATGGTATTATCAGTTCTAAAACAGGCTTTAAAGGAGATATATCTTCTTACCAAGTTTCAGCACCTGTTCAACCCGGAAATTCAGGAGGACCTTTGTTTGACAAAAATGGAAACCTTATAGGAATTGTTAGTGCCAAACATTCTTTAGCTGAAAATGCAAGTTATGCAGTCAAAGTCAGCTATTTGAAAAGCCTCATAGAATTGTTGCCTCAATCAATAAATCAGTCTACATTAAATACTTTAAGTGGAAAAGGATTAACAGAGCAAGTAAAAATTGCTTCAAATTATACATACCTGATTGTGATTAACGATAAAGGAAATTCTTATAGGAGTTCAAACAATAACACAACACCTAAAAAATCATCAACATCAGAACAAAATGCAGAAATATATTATCAAAAAGCCCAAGAACTATGGGAAAACAGAGACCATAAAGGAGCATTGGAACAAATCAATTTATCAATAGATGCTTCACCTAATTATGCGGGTTCGTATTATTTCCGTGGCTTTATTTATTTGTATGGTATCAGAAATTATGAAAAAGCAGTTGATGACTTTACTAAGTCCATTCAAATGCAATCCGATTTTGAAGAAGCGTATTTTTTTCGTGGAATGGCGTTTCACGATTTAGAAAAGAACATTGAAGCTATGAAAGATTTTACGAAAGTTATTAGTATGAACAAAGAAAACACTGACGCATATTTTATGCGTGCCTTGATAAAATCAAATATGAATGACAAACAAGGAGCAATTTCAGATTATGACGAAATAATAAAACGAGAAAAAAGTGCTGAACCGAGTGTTTACGATATGGCAACTGTTTACAATAACAAGGCATATTGTTTGGTTGAACTTGATAAATCTAATGAAGCATTGCCTTTTGTAAACAAAGCCCTTGATTTGGAAAAAAGCCTTTGGTATATATGGGACACACGAGGCGAGATATACTACAAACTTGCGCAATATAATGAAGCTATAAAAGATATGAATAAAGCTATAGGAATAGAAGAACACGATAATTCATTTTACATCAGAGGACTTGCAAGGATAAAATTAGGACAAAATGAAAGTGGTTGCAAAGACCTTTCAAAAGCAGGCGAACTTGGCGAAATCAAAGCATACGATGCGATGAAACAGCATTGTAAATAACATACAAACGCACTAAAAATCGTAACGTTTGTAACATGAATTTTAAGAAATGCCACGACAGCAAGAAATGAATGAAATCTTTTTGACTCCATATACAATTATTGAGAATACAGATTATTCTATTGAAACCAAAAGTATCATTAGGGCTTCGGACTTTTCAAATGAGCCATTTCAAGACGGAAGAATTACATTTAGTTTTATAGGCTGTTGTTTTAAGAAATTAGAAATTGAAAACAGCGAAACTATAAACTTCAAAGACATAAGTATACAATTTATAGGTTGTTTAATTAATGAAATCAACGTTGAAAATATCATCACAACAAATTTTTCAATCTTCTTTGGAAGTTCAATCTTACAAGGAAGAATAAAGAATGAAAATTTGAGGAGTGTTGAAGCGAACAACTGTCTCTTAAATAATTCATTGTTTTTACTTGATTTAAAAAGAGCTATTGTTTCATACACAGAAGAAAACATTTTTCCAATTCGTTGGAAAAAACTATTCAAGTCGGTTAATACTAATCTTGAAAACTTGCTTACCGAAAAGCACTCATTTTACATTTACGACTGTAAAGATATTGTTTTTACTTTCAATGAAAATTCAACAAATACCAAAGGGGTTTACAAAAGACCATATTCTTATGAGATTGAAAACAAAATTGGGTATTATCTGAATGGAGAAGAAAAGAAGAAATTTAAAGTCAGTTTGAGTGTTCAGTACTCGGCAGACAAAGAACACAACTTGACTAAAATAATAAATGCTAAACTTTTGGCTTTATCTCTCAGCGGTTATTCAACAGGCGAATTGCTGATTGAAAATTGTAACATAGACAGTTGGTATATCAGAAATTTTTCAGCACAATTAGGAGCTAATTTTTATGACATCAAACCATTCAGAAAAGAAACAGAAGAAACAAAATTAGAAATACACAAATCAAACCTTGACAAAGTTTGGTTTGATAATGTTGCGTTTGATGATTATTCTACAATTTCACTTTACCGAAATAAATTTGGGCAAACCACTTTGACGGCTTGCGATTTTCCAAGTAAATACATGGGTTTTGATAAAATACAAACCATTGAAAATATTCACAATCCAGAGAGAAAAGATAAAAATTATTTCAAAACACGCTACGAAACATTTTTGCAGTTGAAAAAACAGCTTGAAGCATCTGGTAATTTCTATGAAGCTCAAAAATTTCAAGCAATATCAAACGAAGCTCTTAGAAACGTTGAAAACCTGCCTTATTGGGACAGAGTAATTTTGGAAATCAATAGTCTTTCAAATAATCACGGATTATCAATAAAAGCACCATTTATTGCAACAATTTTCATCTCAATTATCTTTTACATTCTGTATTTATGGAGTTTAGGAAGAATGTTTAACAGCAATGGAATTGATTGGAATTTGTTCGGTTATTACTTTTCGTTTCTTGACATAACACATAGGACAGATTTTTTGGTAAGCAAGATTGAACTAAATGGTTGGTCTTTGGCAATAGATTATTTAAATAAAATCATTGTTGGATTTTTAATTTATCAGTTTATTGCAGCATTCAGAAAATATGGAAAGAAATAAGAAAGCCTTGTAGGAGCGAGCACCATTTCCGTTCGTGCCATTAAACGCTTACGACTTCCAGTCGCATTTTCGTACTTTCAAAGTCTCCCGCATTTGAGGGGACTTTGAAATAATAAAAAAACATTGAAGGATTAATACGTTTTTTAGTAATATAGTACACATTTAATTTCACCTATGAGGTCGCACCACCCATGACAGTATGATTTACCTACCAATAATATGCTCGTACCTACGGCACTTCAAAGATTTCTGAATTTTATTTAGCTACCAAAAGTTCCTCCCTCCGTGACTAATTTTTTTTCGAATTAGCCAACAACATTCAATCCTTCCAAACTTTCCAACTTTCCAACTTTCCAACTTTCCAAACCTTCCAAACTTTCCAACTTTCCAAACCTTCCAACTTTCTAAACCTTTCAACATTCTAAACATTCAAACTTTCCTAACTTTCCAAACTTAATTCCCACTAAAAATCTTTAAGTGTTCTTTTCTTAATCATACCGCCTTTTGTATCGCGTACGGTATTCATAATAATAAATGCATTGGGGTCAATATGTTCAATCTCGGTTTTAAGTTTCGATATTTCAAGCCGGGTTACAACAGTGTAAATAATTTCAATCTCTGCCAGATTGTGTCCATTCTTGCCATAGCCGCGCTTACCGTTATAAATCGTTACACCCATGTTTAGTTTTTCAGTAATCAACTTTCTTATTTCATCACTGTGCGATGAAATTATGGTCACACCGGTATATTCCTCTACCCCTTCAAGAATAAAATCAATGGTTTTTGATGCTGCCAGATAAATTAAAATTGAATACATGGCAACTTCAATAGAAATGAGCACTGCAGCAAAACTGAAAATTACAATATTAAATGCAAAAATAATTTCGCCTATTGACAGTCCGGAACTCCTGCTGATATAAATTGCCAATACTTCTGTACCATCAAGCACGGCACCCCCACGAATAGCAAAACCAATACCCATGCCCAGAAAAAATCCACCGAAAATTGATACCAGCAACTTATCGTTCGTTACTGTTGGATAGGGAATATAATAAACTGCAAGGGCAAGAAATACAATGGCTATAATACTCTTGACAGAAAACTTTCTGTCAATTTGTTTATAGGCAAGAATCAGAAATGGAAT
Organism: Bacteroidota bacterium; assembly: GCA_016699635.1. Classification (GTDB taxonomy): domain Bacteria; phylum Bacteroidota; class Bacteroidia; order AKYH767-A; family OLB10; genus OLB10. The sequence continues at coordinate 626,284 of CP064983.1, forward strand.
ATTTATTAAAACAATTAAAACCGAAACACTAATGGCAGTTTTTAAACTAACAAGAAGCGAAATTCCTGTCACTCCCCCATCAATAAATTTATTGGGCAATAAAAATCCCTTCAACCCAAATCCCGCAGAAATTATACCTAAAGAAACAAAGACTAATGAAACAAGTGCCTGCCTGACACTAATCCTGAAAAGGTAATATTCATGTGCAATAACATAGCGCGAACGAGCCAATTTGTAATGTTCTTCGTTCTCCTTATACTGTTTAAAACGCTCTGTTATGAATGATAGCATAGATGATTAATATGGCAAATTTAAAATATTTTCGTTTCAAATTTTAAAATTTTTATGTGAAGGGTTTACTTTATCACTATATCCTGTGAGATAAATCATCCGGCAATGTTCTTTAATTTCTAACTTTGTAGAAAAATTAGTCATGCACAGTATTTGGTCACCAGAAGTTTTTGCTGTATTTCTATGCAGAGTGGTTCTTGGCATCTTGTTTTTGTTTCAGGGTTATGAAAAACTTTTTACAATAGGCATAACTAAAGTGACAGAAATTTACCGCTCGGAATTGGTTAAAAAAGGGTTTCCCCTTTCCGTTGTAAAACCACTACTGACATTGTCATCATTTATAGAATTTGCTGGAGGCTTTTTATTAATTATCGGTCTCTTTAAGTATTATTCTTTATATCTTCTTGGCTTGAATATGATTGGCGCATCTCTTGCATTCAGCATTATGCGACCTATGTGGGATTTGCAACATGTTTTTCCCAGATTGGCGTTGTTAGTTACACTACTCATATTACCTGCTGCATGGGATTTAATATCTATAGATCATTTCTTAATAAAATAACAAAACCATTATTGATATGAAAATTATTCTTTGTCCGACAGACTTCTCTTCAAATGCAACTCATGCTGTTGCTTATGCCAGCGAAATGGCATTAAAAACAAATGCAAGTTTAATACTTCTGCATACTTTCGAAACACCAATTTTATACAGTGATGTAGCGTTTGTAACCGTACAATATGATTACAAAGTGCTGCATGATGCTGCAGCAAAAAAACTAAAAAAGTTCAAAGAGAAATTTTTTGTAAATAAGTACGCTAAACTCAAAGTAGAGTTGATACTGCAACAAGGATTAGCATCTGCACGCGCGATGGAAACTGCCTCTGAAAAGAAAGTTGACATGATTGTTATGGGGACTACAGGCACCGGTGCAGGCGAACGATTTTTAATTGGAAGCAATGCAGGTCGTGTTGTAAAAAATGCACCATGTCCTGTACTTCTTATTCCACCGCGTGTAAAATTCAATGGACTAAAAAAACTTGTTTATGCAACTGACCTTTCTGATGACAACCTGAGCAAAGCATCAGAACTGATTCCATTTGCTAAGGCGTTTAACAGTGAACTTTTATTTCTTTACATTGATACAACAACTTTATCTAAAGATGAAATAGATGTTAAAAAAATTACAGATCTGGTTCGCAAAAAGGTAAAATATCCAAAACAATCAGGATATGTATGTACTGATGTTTCTATTCAGAATGGTGTGAGTCATTTCCTTAAGAAATTCAAAGCTGACGCTTTGGTGATGTACACCCGCCATCGTAACTTATTTAAAGGGTTATATAAGCCAAGTATAGCAAAAAGCGTGTCCTACAACACCAAGGTTCCTTTGCTGGTAGTGCATGAAAACGACACCCTTTTTTAGCCTTATAAGGTACTGAGATTACTCATTTATTAACTGATTGCAAACAGTAATTGTACTTGTTTCTGTTACTGCTATATTAGCGGAATAATCGGTGCATGAGGTCATTTCATGCACCATTTCCAAATCAAACAAAAACAAATCAAATTACACATGCAAAACTTTATTAAAAGCAAATTAGCCATGCTAATCATTGCAGTATTTCTCTATGGGCAATCCATTGCAGGAAATAACTGCTGGAAACCTGTTGAAGAGGTTTCTTTATCAGGACTGGGAAAAATGAATCGAAACACCATTCCGTCAACTGCCCGTTTTTATGAATTGAACATGCAGCAGTTGCAAAGTTTATTACAGCAGGCACCTAATCGTGGTCAGCAATCAAATCTGATTATAGATTTCCCTGATGCTTACGGAAACATGAATGCTTTCAGAGTTTATGCATCGCCAATAATGCCTGAATTACTTTCATCCAAGTATCCGATGATTAAAACATATTGCGCACAAGGTATAAATGACCCAACAGCAACCATGCGTTTTAGTGTTACACAGTTTGGTCTGCATTGTATGACTTTATCAGGAACAAATCCAACAAATTATATTGATACTTATACAAAGGATTTGAATTACTACATTGTTTATGACAAAGCTTCTTTAGCCAATAACGTCCGCAACTTTGAATGTCTTACCGATGAAGATGCAGAGTTGCCAAGCATATGCGAAATGGTGTTGCAGGTATAAATAACAACACTGATGATCAGTTATTAAGAACCTACAGATTGGCACTTACCTGCACTGCTGAATATGTCAATATTTTTGCCACAACACCCGGTAATGAAAAAGCCGACATCATGGCGCAAATGACAATTACCATGAATCGTGTAAATGGTGTTTACGAGCGCGACCTTGCAATTACTATGGAATTTGTTCCCAATAACGACACGTTGATTTTTTATGGAAACACCTCTCAGGATCCTTGGTCAAATGAGTGGAACACAAAGACAGCACAAGTTTGTGATCAATACATTGGTGTTGCCAACTACGACATTGGACATAACTTTAACACCACAGGCGGTGGTAATGCAGGTTGTATTGCCTGTGTTTGTTTAAGCTCTTCGCAGAGTGGAACACATAAAGGTCGTGGCATGACAGGAAGTGCAAATCCTGTTGGCGATCCATTCGATATTGACTATGTTGCACATGAAATGGGACATCAGTATGGTGGCTATCACATCATGAACACATGCAGCCGCAGTGGCAGTGGAAACACAGAAGTAGAACCTTGCAGTGGTAGCTCAATTATGGGTTATGCAGGTATTTGTTCAGTAAACATACAAGCACATAGTGATGATGATTTTAATTATGTTAACGTAAGAGATATCTCTGCAAACATTCAGAACGGTAGCAGCACTTGCGCAGTTACAACACCATTAACAGACAACCCTCCTACTGCTGATGCAGGAGCTGATTACACCATCCCAAAAGGAACTGCATTTGTATTGGAGGGCTCTGCGACAGATGCTGATGGCATGGCATCATTAACCTATAATTGGTGTCAGAATGATGCAGCACAAGCTCCATCTAACAGCAGCCCACAACCAACATGGGCAGTGGGCCCTTTGTCACGAGCAATAAAACCCGGAACATCACCTAACCGTTATATGCCCAACCTGAGAAGTGTAGTGCTAAAAAACCTATATCCTACCTGGGAAAAAACATCCGATGTAGCCAGAACATTAAACTATTCATTTATTGTTAGAGATAACGATGTGAATGGTGGTCAAACGGCATCAGACCTTATGCAAGTAACTGTTGCTTCTGCAGGTCCATTTGTAGTTACTTCACAAAACACACCTACTAACTGGAATGCAGGTGCTTCAGAAACTGTAACATGGAATGTGGCAGGCACAGATATTGCTCCTGTGAATACGCCATTCGTAAATATTTTTCTTTCACTCGACAGTGGATTTACTTACCCATATACTCTTGCAACCAACGTACCAAATAACGGAAGTGCTAGCATAGTTGTTCCGGCAGGTGCAGCATCACAATGGGGACGTGTGATGGTACGTGGTGCAGGTAATATTTTCTATGCATTAAATGGCAGCTATATCAACATTCAGGCTTCAGAATTTGTAATGAACATGAGCAGTACTGCACAAAGTGTTTGCCCTCCAAACGACATTACTTATAATTTTATGTACAACACATTTCTGGCATTCAATGAAACAACTGTGTTTTCTATAACAGGGCTTCCTGCCGGTGCAACAGGAACTTTTACTCCTGCCACAGCAGTAAATGACAGTACTCCCGTGCAATTGCTGATTTCAGGATTAACACCTTCCATGACCGGAACTTATAATCTTACTATCACTGGTACATCACCATCCGTAACCAAGACTACTTCTGTTACACTTGATATTTTAGATGTAAACTTACCTGCAGCAACTTTAACACTACCTGCTGATGGAAGCAGTGGCATCGCATCTATTGCAACATTAACCTGGCAGACTGCTGCAAGTCCGGGAACACTATATGATATTGAAGTGGCAACAGATTCATTATTTACGAATGTTATTGCATCTGCTACCGGCATAAGTACAAATACTTTTACCACTACTCCATTGTTATCAAGTACAACCTATTATTGGCATGTAAAGTCTTATAATTCATGTTTTGCAAATAGCTACAGCGCTGCATGGTCTTTCACAACCAACAATTGCTCGAATTTAGCAAGTGCCAATGTTCCTGTTGTTATTCCATCAAGTGGTGCACCAACAGTTACTTCAACACTTAACATAGCATCTGCTGGAACAATAACAGATGTTAATGTTGTTGGTCTTAATGGCACACACACCTGGATTAGCGACCTTACCATAAGCATTAAAAGTCCGCAAAACACAACTGTAACATTGTTTGATCAGATTTGTACCAATGAAAATGATTTTGACTGTAATTTTGATGATGCAGCTGCACCGGGTGCATTACCTTGCCCTCCAATTGGTGGCGGCACTTACAATGCCGTTACACCACTGAGTGTTTTCAACGGACAGCAAGCAGCAGGCAACTGGACACTAACAGTTACCGATCATTTTAATTCTGATGGTGGCTCATTGAATGGCTGGGGACTTGAAATCTGCACCACTACGCCAACAGGAATTGAAACTCACATAGTTTCTACTTCCATGATTTTATATCCTAATCCTGTAAAAGAATTGTTGAACGTAAATGTTGCAGGCAAAAAAGAGAACAAGTTTTAGTAGAGATTAAAAACATTACAGGACAGGTGATAAAATCTATCTCTGTTAATGCAAACACTAAAATTTCTGTTGATGTAAAAGATCTTTCTGCAGGCATGTATTTTGTTACAGCTACAGGCAGTAATATTGAAACACAGCGCTTCATAAAAGTAAAGTAATTTCCCTACAATAGCTAAAAGCCTTAATATCCCCGATATTAAGGCTTTTTTAATGTCTGAAAAACAACGGAATTATTCCTTTCTAAACTATTACATTTGCCCAATAAAGAAATCGTATGCAGATAAACTTCAAGAAGTTAATCCCTCACGGCATAGCCATCAGTATTTTTTTACTCTTAACAGCCGTTTATTTTTTACCTCTATTAGAAGGTAAGGGACTGAGTCAACATGACATTGCTCAATGGACAGGTATGAGCAAAGAACTTACTGACTTCCGTGCAAAATATCATGTTGAACCATTATGGACAAATGCTATGTTCAGTGGTATGCCTGCCTATCAGATTTCGACTTTGTATCCGGCTAATCTGATACAATATGTAAATGACTTATTGTTTTTCTTTCTTCCTTCTCCTGCATCCTATGTGTTTCTTGCTCTGTTAAGTTTTTACATTCTGATGCTGGTGCTGAAATTTGATTACAGAATGGGTATTGCTGGTGCCATAGCTTTTGCATTTTCAAGTTATAATTTTGTAATCATAGCCGCAGGGCATAATTCAAAGGCACATGCCATTGCCTTAATGCCATTGGTATTTGCAGGCATCATCCTTACCATGCGAGGGAGATTTTGGTTTGGTGGTGCTATGACAGCAATGGCACTTGCATTACAACTTTATGCCAATCACCTTCAGATAACATACTATCTGATGATTGCAATTTTAGTAATGGTAATTGCCTATTTCATTGATGCCATCATGAAAAAAGAGATTGGTGGTTTTATCAAAAGCGCCTCCGTACTGGCCATTGCCGCAGTGATAGGAATTCTGCCAAACTATACCAGTCTTGCTGCAACTTATGAGTATGGAAAATATTCAACCCGTGGCCCTAGTGAGCTTACTTCAAAAAAAGAATCATCAGGCCTTGATAAAGATTATGCATTTAGCTATAGCTATGGTATCAGCGAAACATTTACTCTCATCATTCCACGTTTTCATGGTGGTGCATCTGTCAGTCCGTTAGATGAAAATTCTGCTACATACAAGGCATTAACAAGTAATGGAGTACCCGTTCAACAAGCAAAAAGTTTTATTCAGGCAGTGCCACTCTATTTCGGAAACATGCTTTCAACCTCGGGCCCACCTTATGCCGGTGCAATAATTTGCTTTCTTTTTGTTGCAGGTTTAATGCTGATAAAAGGAAAAGAAAAATGGTGGCTGCTGGTAGCAACAATTCTTTCATTTATGCTTTCATGGGGAGAAAATTTTCTTTCATTCAACGAGTTATTCTTTTATCATTTTCCGGGATACAATAAGTTCAGAGCTGTGAGTATGATACTTACAATTGCACAGTTTACCATGCCTTTGCTTGCACTCCTTGCATTAAAAGAAATATTTGATGGCAAAACAAACAAGAACGATATATTAAAGTCACTTAAAATGGCATTATATATTACCGGTGGATTTTGTTTGCTATTTACATTATTACCAGGAATGTTTAATGACTTTAGCTCGCAAGCTGATGAACAACTGAAACAATATGACTGGTTAATTACTGCCATAAAACAAGACCGCGAAAGTGCAGTCAGAATGGATGCATTGCGCTCATTATTTTTTATTGCTGCAACTTTTGGTGTATTATGGTTTATGTTAAAAGATAAAATAAAGGCAACCGTTGCTATAATAACTATTGCTGTCCTTTTACTGTTGACTTATATCTGTAGGTAAACGTTATCTCAATGACAACAATTTTGTTGCGAAAAGCAAAACACAAAAACCATTTGAGCCTTCACCTGCTGATACACAAATTTTACAGGATACAACTCCCGGATTCAGAGTGCTTAACACAACACTAAATGCATTCAGTGATGCATCTACCTCCTATTTTCATCGCAGCATAGGTGGCTATCATGGCGCAAAATTAAAACGCTATCAGGAACTGATTGAAAACTGTATCTCCAAAAACAACATGAGTGTGCTTGACATGCTTAACACGAAATATCTGATAGTAAGTGATAAAGAACAACAGCCTGTAGCACAGCTTAACCCTGGTGCAATTGGTGCTGCCTGGTTTACAGACACTGTAAAAATGGTTGCTAATGCCGATGAGGAAATAAATGCACTTAACTCCTTTAATCCACGAACAATTGCATTTGTTGACAAGCGTTTTGAAAATACATTAAAATCCTTTTCTCCTCAACACGACTCTACTGCTACTGTTAAACTTAATTCTATTGTATGTAATCACCTTGTATATGAAACGCAGACGGCATTGCCGCAGTTCTGTGTGTTTTCAGAAATCTATTATGACAAAGGGTGGAACGCTTACATTGACGGACAAAAAGCTGACTACGTGCGAGCAAACTACGTATTGCGTGCCATGGTAGTCCCTGCAGGAAAACATAAAATAGAGTTTAAGTTTGAACCCGAAGTTTATTTTACAGGAGAAAAAATTTCACTTGCAGGGTCAATTGTTCTTCTGTTGCTCTTTGCTGCAGGTGCCTGGATTGAATTAAAATCAGGAACAGAGAAGAAATAAAAGTTTATTACATTGAAAAAAGTATTAATCATCACCTATTACTGGCCACCTAGTGGTGGTGCAGGAGTTCAACGATGGTTAAAATTCTCAAAATATCTTCGTGACTTTGGCTGGGAGCCTATAATTTTTACCGTTGCAAATGGAGAATTTCCCGAACAGGACAACTCTCTTTTAAAAGATATTCCTTCAAATATTAAGGTGATTAAACAACCTATTTGGGAGCCCTATCTACTCTATAAATTTTTAACAGGTAAAAAGAAGCACGATAAAATACATGCAGGATTTTTAACTGAGAAAAAAAATCCGGGTATGCTACAAAATCTTTCTGTTTGGATCAGAGGAAATCTATTTATTCCTGATGCCCGATCTTTTTGGATTAAACCATCCGTACGTACTTTGACAAAATGGTTAAATGAAAATAAAGTGGATGCTATTGTCAGTACAGGTCCTCCGCATAGCTGCCACCTTATAGCACTTAAACTGAAAAGGAAACTCAATTTGCCTTGGCTTGCCGACTTCCGTGATCCATGGACAAATATTGATTTTTATAAAGACTTAAAATTGAGTTCCTGGGCTGATGCAAAACATCATCGTTTAGAAAAAGAAGTAGTTCAAAAAGCTGATGCTGTTGTTACCATTGGCAAAACAATGCAGGAAGAATTCAGCGCCTCGTTTAAAAGAAATATTCATTGTATAACCAATGGTTTCGACCATGATGACATCTTAAATACATCTGCAACTGTGGACTTAAAATTTTCTATTGCTCACATTGGAACTATGGTAAAGACACGTAATCCTATTGTGTTATGGAAAGCATTGAGTGAATTATTAACTGAAATTCCTAAATTAAAAGCAGACCTTGAAATAAAAATTGTGGGTAAAGCAGATTTGGAAGTAAGTCAATCGTTAGAAAATTTTGCACTAACTACTTTTATAAACAGAATTGATTATATGCCACATGAGGAAGTAGTTAAATTACAACAACAATCACAAGTACTTCTATTGGTTGTTAACAATACTCCAAATGCAAAAGGTGTGCTTACAGGAAAAATTTTTGAATATCTTTTAGCTAAACGTCCAATCCTTTGCATAGCCTGAAGATGGTGATGCAGCCGCTATTATTAATCAAACCCAAGCCGGATTTGTTGCAGGATTTAATGATGTGAATCGCACCAAACAAATAGTAAAAGATTTATATAATAAATTCAAAGAAAATAATCTTAACATTCAATCTCAAAATATAGATCAGTTCAGCCGTAAAAATCTGACAAAACAACTTGCTTTAGTATTGAATGATATTGCACATTTATCTTAACAGTACATTTCCATTATAAACAACTACATATTTTTGTTGCATTAAAATTTAAAAATATCAGAAAATAAGGGTCAGTAATTATTTCCTACTTTTACTACTCTAATCTATATTGAAATTTTTTTAATCATTCCATAATTCCAACTTGTGTTCAAACTATTAACCATCATCGGGGCACGCCCACAAATAATAAAAGCTGCTGCTATCAGCAGGGCAATTAAAAAATCTTTTAGTGATAAAATTAAAGAGGTTATTGTACATACCGGACAGCATTACGATGAAAAAATGTCTGCCATCTTTTTTGATGAGTTGAATATTCCCCGTGAAGACTACAATTTAAAAACCGGTTCAGGGAGTCATGCTGTACAAACTGCGGAAATCATGCGTTTGTTAGAATCAGTTCTTGAAAAAGAAAAGCCCAATGCCGTTTTAGTTTATGGCGATACCAACTCAACACTTGCAGGTGCACTGACTGCTGCTAAAATGCATATTCCTGTGGTTCATGTAGAAGCAGGCATGCGTTCATTCAACAAATCAATGCCCGAAGAGATTAATAGAATTTGCTGTGATCATGTGTCAACATTACTTTTTTCACCAACAAAAACCGGTGTAAACAATCTCTGTCGCGAAGGCTTTTCTGAACATACACTTCCACCATTTAACATTAACAATCCAAAAGTATATTTCTGTGGTGATGTGATGTACGATAACTCTCTGTACTTTGCTGCACAAGCTAAATCACAATCATCTATTCTATCAAAATCCGGGATTGTAAAGAATGACTTTATGCTCTGTACCATTCATCGTGACAGCAACACGGATAACCCAAAAAATCTTTCAGAAATTTTCAGAGCGCTGATCAAAATTTCTGAAACACAACAACAAAACATTGTAATTCCACTACATCCAAGAACAGCCAAGGTGCTGGAACAAAACCTGAGCCCGGAATTGTTTCAGCAAGTAAACAATAGTACTCTTTTAAAAATTATAGAACCTGTTTCTTTCATTGATATGATAAGTCTGGAATCTGAATGTACAATGATTATCACAGATTCGGGAGGTGTTCAAAAAGAATCCTATTTTTTCCAAAAACCATGCATCATTCTTAGAAATGAAACAGAATGGATTGAATTAGTTGAAGCAGGTACTGCAATCATTGCCGGTCCGGATTATGCTAAAATTGTTGATGCTTATAACCAACTCGCTTCATCAAAATTAAGCTTCGCACCTTTATTTGGTGATGGCAAGGCATCAGAGTTTATATGCAGTGAAATGCTATCTGTATTGAATTGAGTACATTTACATGAAATAAAAATGTCATGAAGTACATTTTATCGAAGTCAAGTTACATAAAAAGTTTACAATGTCTTAAGTCGCTTTACTTCTATAAATTTAACTATAAAGACCGTGATCCGATTAGTGCAGAGCAACAAGCTAAGTTTGATCGCGGACATCAATATGGAAAAATTGCACATCAACTTTTTCCCGGAGGTGTAGATGTTTCACCGCCTTCGCCATTTGAGTATGCAACATCAGCAAAACAAACACATTCATTATTACTAAAACAGCAACCTGTAATTTATGAAGCTGCCTTTATTGCAAATGAAGTAATTGTTGCCTTGGATATTCTGGTGCGTAAAGGCGGGCTTCTCCATGCATTTGAGGTAAAAAGTTCTACTGCTATCAGTCAAACAATTTTAAATGATGCAGCTTTACAATATTATGTTATCACACAGTGTGGATTTGAACTGGAAGATTTTAGCATCATCCATCTGAAACCTGATTATAAAGAACTTCCTGTTGACGATGTAAAAGCACTATTCGTTTCTGAAAGTGTAAAAGAGTGGTGTGTGTCACAACAACAATTTGTTGAAGACAACATTTTAGCCGCTAAAGAAATCATCCGTAACAAAAAAATGCCCAATAAAAAACAGGGCGAACATTGTAATTCGCCCTATCCTTGTGATTTTAAAAATATTTGTAATAAGAGTAACTCCTTCGATTCAGGAAGTTTATTTGGATAAGTTAATGCATCACTGTAAATCGTGCAGTGTTTGAATTCTTTTTATCAGACAATTTTAAAATGTAAACACCATTATCCAAATCTCTAACAACAATTTGAATCTTACTACCATTAGCTTGAATTTCTTTCACCATTCTTCCTTTTAAATCAAATACTGTTAGTTTGGTCATTTCCAACGGTGACGGCATTAGCACTGTTAAAATATCAGAAACAGGATTTGGCCAAACAGAAACTTCTAACTGATTATTCAACTCTTTCACTCCTACAAAAGGGGAAGCTCCAAGATTAAGCCATTCATTTGCACCTGTAGTCGTAGTTCCATCAAAACCACCTACAACAACCATATACAAACTATCGTTGCTTACAACTCCTGTGAAATTACTTACATTACTGCATGCAGTTGGTTTTGCGGACCTATCAGCCATTCGCCATTATTCAAATCATAAGCCCAAACGTCATCTTTTACTTCTGAACCGACACCTGTAGGGTCACCTGCAGCAAATACCACGTAGGGCAAACTGTTTTTAAATGTTCCACCACCTGCAAATCGTGTCATTGTGCCACCGGGATATGGCGCTGCTGCCTGCCATGTAATGTTTGTTGGGTTTGCAGGATCTATCTGACCTATCCATGTTTCATCAATTGCACCTTGCAAAGTCTGACTGTATCCACAAGTTACAACAATATAATTATTATAAATTCCTCCTCTAAAACCGGATACAGCAGTGCCTGGTTTAGGCGTTCCCATACTCCAACTGTTTGTTGCCGGGTTGTATATCTGAACAGCATTTAAATCACTAGTTCCATCATAACCGCCAATAAAATAAATTAATGAATCGTTGTAAACTCCACTTACATAGTCACCCACAGGCTGTGGCATTACTGCACCCGATGTCCAACTGTTAGTCTGTGAATTATAAATATAATTGGTAGCAGAAGGAACAAAGCCCGTACTATAACCACCAATTGCATACATCATATTTTGTACACCATGCATTGAAAACTGATAAACGCCTAAGGGCATATCAGTAGCAGAAGTCCAGCTATTTGTAATCTCATCAAATTTTTCATTCTTAGGCTGAATGATACTTAAATCACTTCCGCCATCAGAAAACAAATATCCTGAATCAAGAGGGGCATTTACAGAAGGAATAAATGCCGATGCTCCACCGAAGGTTGCTATTGTAGCAGGTGTTTTGCTTGTCCATCCATAGTTTGGAAGTTCATTATAAGCTGTTGTTGTCTTATTTAAAGTGTCGTTAGATAAATCACTGTCAGTGGTTAATTGAGAATAAACGGTAATGTTATAACTTCCTGTTACTCCCGGAGTCCACGGGTCAAAGCTTACCTGTTGTGTTTGATTGAATGCCAGATTGCTTACTGTTTTAGTTGATGTATATCCACCTGAAATATCCATAGTAACATTAAAGGTTTGAGAAGTAAGTCCGTTATTCAGAACCGTTGCCATAGGAGTCTGTGTACCTGTTCCAACTGCGCTGCGAACATCAATACTCTTAACCATAGCATCATTGGCAGCAATTGTCATGGCCTGTCCATTTGTAAATGGGCGAATTCAATTCTCCACCTCCACTCCAACCGGTAGTGGCATTTACGAAGTCGCAATCTGAATGGATGAGATTATCCATCAAACGCCAGTTAACACCATTATCAATGCTGAATGCTGAACCGTAAATGGTATAGGGAGAAGTGATGACAAAAGTAGAGTCTGTTCCAGGTACATAACGAATTGATTGTTTCATAGTAAAACCTGCAGATGAAGTAGGCAAAAGACTCCATGTTGCACCACCATCGTTAGTGACAATTAAATCTGTTGATGTGGTTGCATTATCAGCCTCACATGCAATTCCAAAGTTAGCATCGCGAAAAGTGATGGCACCGATAAAACCCGTATAAGGGGTACTGCTCACAGTCCAGTTCATTCCTCTGTCTGTTGAATTATAAATGCGTCCTTTATTAGTTCCGAAATAGACAGTACTGTCGCCATAGTTGGTATAGACATCAGTAATACCAAATTCACCCGTCAGGTTTGCTGCAATATTTGCCTGAGGCACACGAATCCAATTGTTGCCACCATCTGTTGTTGTGTAAATTTCAAAATATCCACCATTTGGGTCGCCCATACAAAAGCCTTCGTTAGCATTAAAAAAATGCACAACATTAGGAAAGCCATTAGGCGCTGTAAAAGTTGCCGTTGTTTGTTTTGTCCAGGAAACACCACCATCATTGGTTCGCAAAATACTTCCTCCTCCACTGACATTAAACATTGCTACCCATGCAGTATCGGCATTGAGAGCCATAATACATGACGGGCCATGATTGGCTGCATTTGTAATAGTACCTGCTGTCCATGTCAGTCCGCCATTGGTCGTTCGTGTAAATTCCTGAACTGGATTCTGCTGCGAATTGCGGTCAGAAGATAATCCCCATACTACATTGGTATCAACTGCATCAATAAATTGCACATAGTTGTTTGGGTTGATGTTTGAGGATTGTGCTATCCATTCTTTGAGCATTTAACTGATTACTAACCGTCAGACAAAGAGAAACCCATGTAAAAAAGAGTAAAGACTTTTTCATAAATTTTTGATTTTAGTGGTTTGAACAGTTTTGATTTATCAAACAAATATAATAAAATCATTAAACGGGCTATTAAAAGCTTTTACATCTTTATATATCGGTCAAAAAAAAACCGGCCTTACGACCGGTTTACTGTATTATGAGTTTTGATTCTCTCTGGGCATTCTTCGCTCACGAGGTTTGCCATCATTTGGCTTACCTGCATCACCCGGTTGACGTTCCGGCTTTGGCAACAACACTTTACGGGATAATTTCAGTTTACCACTTTTCTCTTCTACTCCAATCAATTTCACTTCAACTAAATCGCCTTCTTTAAAAACACCATCCATGGTTGCTAATCGCTCATGTGTAATTTCAGAAATATGTAACAGACCATCTTTACCGGGCATAATTTCAACAAATGCTCCGAAGGTTGTAATATTCTTTACTTTTCCTTTATAAACGGTTCCAATTTCAGGAACTGCAACAATAGCTTTTACACGCTCTAATGCTTTGTCCATGCTCTCTTTTCCTACAGCAGCAATCTGCACATAGCCTTTATTGTTCTTCTCTTCAATTGTGATAGTAGCACCACTTTCACGTTGAATCTCCTGAATAATTTTTCCTCCGGGTCCAATCACTGCACCTATCTGATCTGTTTCAATTGTAAACTCAACAATACGTGGTGCATTTGGTTTGTAATCAGGACGCGCTTCTGAAATAGTTTTTTCCATTTCGCTGATAATATGCAAACGTCCCTGACGTGCCTGCTCTAATGCCTGCGCCATTACTTCATAAGGCAAACCTGTTACCTTCAAATCCATTTGTGTTGCAGTGATACCGTTGCGTGTACCTGCAACTTTAAAATCCATATCACCTAAGTGATCTTCATCACCAAGTATATCACTCAATATAGCATAGCGTCCTTTGCCATCGCTAATCAATCCCATTGCAATACCTGCCACTGTTGATTTCATTTTGATACCTGCATCCATCAATGCCATACTTCCTGCACACACAGTTGCCATAGAACTTGACCCGTTAGATTCAAGAATATCTGAAACCACTCTGATGGTATATGGATTTTCTGATTCCGGTGGAAGTGCTTTTGTTAATGCTCTCAATGCAAGGTTACCATGTCCAACTTCTCGGCTTGTTCCGCGCACTCACTTTGCCTCGCCAGTAGAAAATGGAGGAAAGTTATAATGCAACAAAAACTTTTTAGTTCCTTCAATCATGGCACCATCAATTATCTGCTCTTCCATTTTACCGCCAAGCGTAACAGAAGTCAAAGATTGTGTTTCGCCACGTGTAAATACAGCTGAGCCATGTGCAGTTGGTAGATAATTTGTTTCACTCCAAATCGGACGAACTTCTGTTAACCCACGGCCATCAAGACGTTTTTTCTCTGCCAATAAAGCTTCGCGAACTGCATCATATTCCACTTCATGATAGTAATGATTTATGAATGCTGACTTTTCTTCTAATTCTTCCTCCGTAAAACGGGTTTTAAACTCTTCTAAGATTGCTTCAAATGATTTTTTTCTTTCGTTTTTATTAGGATTACCTTGTAAGGCTACCTGATAAACTTTCTGATATGTTTCATCACGAACCAATTTTCTCAAATTTTCGTCATGCTCTTCGTGATTGTATTCACGTTTGGTTTTTCCACCAATTTTTTCGAGTAAATCCAACTGCGCCTTGCACTGAACTTTAATTGCTTCATGCGCTACTTTGATAGCTTCAAGCATGGTAGCTTCGCTTACTTCACTCATCTCGCCTTCTACCATCACTATATTTTCCATTGATCCGGCAACAATCAAATCAAGTGTGGCACGCGCAATGTCTGCAATATAGGGATTGATAACCATTGCACCATCAATTTGAGCAACGCGAACTTCGGAAATCGGTCCGTTAAATGGAATATCACTTATGGTTAATGCAGCAGATGCTGCAAAGGCTGCAAGGGCATCAGGATAAATTGTACTATCACCTGAATGTAGTGTTACCAATACTTGTGTGTCGGCATGAAAATTTTCAGGAAACATTGGACGCAGTGCACGGTCAATGAGTCTGCTGATAAGAATTTCATATTCTGATGGTCGTGCTTCACGTTTAAAAAATCCTCCCGGAAAGCGGCCAACACTGGCATATTTTTCCTGATAGTCAACCGTCAGTGGCATAAAGTCAACTCCTGGCATTGCATCTTGCTTGGCACATGCTGTTGCTAAAAGCATACAATCGCCCATTCTTACTACTACTGAACCATCAGCTTGCTTGGCTAGTTTGCCTGTTTCGATTGAAATCTCTCTACCATCGGGTAAAGTAAATGTGTGTTTAACTCCTAAATTCATTTTATCGTCTTATTTAAAAACAAAAAGGCAATTGTTTACCATTGCCTTTCTGAAATATTATTGTATTCAATTTAAATTTTACTTCCTTAAACCGAGGTCAGCTACAATTTTACGGTAACGTGTAATATCGGTTTTGTGAAGATAGTTCAGTAAACTTCTTCTTTTTCCAACAAGCTTAATCAGCGATTGTTGTGTAGCATAATCTTTTGGCTGAATTTTAAGATGGTCAGTCAGGTGATTGATGCGCTCAGAAAACATGGCAATTTGTGCTTCAGAATTACCGGTATTTTTATCGTTTCCGCCAAACTGCTTAAACAGTTCCTTTTTTCTTTCAGATGTAACTATCATTGGTATAGACTATGATTTTGTAAAATAAGTGTGCAAAGATAGGTTTTTATTTGATTATAATATTCAATTTCTCAAAAAATAAAGCCCCATACTTTGACAGGGCTTTAATTTATTAATTATATTGCAAGTCAATTAGTTAACTAATTAAAATTTATAAGAAAGACCTATACCGAAAACTTCTTTGAACTGAAGACGCGGCCCGGTTTTAGTTTCTTTTACTCCGCTTTTTTCTTTGATAACCGTTACAGGAATAATGTCATCATAAATCATTTGAGTTCCAATGTTGGCAGTGATGAATTTATTTACTTTCATGGCAATCAGAATTTCGTGATTTACAGCGATGTTCTGTGGATTATCAAGATAATTGCTGAACAACTCCAGTTTGGTTTGGAAGTTCACATTAGTAAATACATCTTTCTTATACATTGCACGTAAGTAAGCACCTAACTGAGTTAATGATTTTTTGCCTGGGTCAACACCAAAAGCACCTGCCTGGGCCAACATATCATCATTTACAATAATAGTGCGACCTGTTAAAGGAGAAAGGTATAAACTAAATGCATCGTTGGGTTTGTAATCAATACCAATTGAATAAAGCAAATATCCGGGTGCTAAAAATTTCGAGATTGGATATTTGAGTAAAGTATCGTTCTTATAATCATATCCGTTTGCAAACTGACTTTTGAAGTTGAAGAGGAAGGTGTAATAGAACTTACTTTCATGCGAAACCTTATAACCAACCTTTGAATTAAGCTCAATTTTATCTTCGTTTTTTCGAACTTTAGCATCGCCTGATTTTAATAAACCATAAGCCAGATCAAGTTGATTATCCCATGCCAAACGATCTTTTGCATAGTTGGCAAACAGCGTCAAAAATGCTGCTCCTGACATTGAGTTTTCTCCGCCTGCTGCCCAATTACTTAATGCAACCTGATTGAAGTTAATAGATCCCATTCCACCTTTTTTCCATGATGTATCAACCGGTGCAGAAGTTTGAGCCATGGTGCTGCCAGCAAATGCAACAGCAATAACAGTTGTAATAATTTTTTTTCATTGTAATGATTTTAATATTTAATTTTTAATGCTTTTACATAAAGCAAAGGAGGGATTGTTGTCAACCCCTCCCCCCTATTTATAAATTTTATTTTTTCAGTAAATCGCGAATCTCGCCAAGCAACTCCTGATCTTTTGTTGGTCCTGCAGGTGCTGGTGCTGGCTCTTCCTTTTTCATTTTATTCATAGCCTTAATCACTAAAAACATTACGAAGGCTATTATTATAAAATCAATACAAACATTTATAAATTCGCCATATTTAATATATACTTCAGGCACTGCCTTTGTGGTTATATTTCCTGCTGCATCAAGTACTTCCTTGCTGCCATCCTGAATTTTATATTTAAGTTCGCTAAAGTCAGCACCACCTACTAATTTACCTACAACTGGCATAACAATGCCATCAACAAATGATGAAGTAACTTTTCCAAATGCACCACCTACTACAACACCAATAGCAAAATCAACAAGATTGCCACGCATGGCAAAATCTTTAAACTCTTTTAGAAATCCCATAATATTTAGTTTTTAAATGTTAGTCAGAAAAATTTCCTGCAAATGTATCATTCCAATCATTGAACATAACACAATGCACTACAAAAATTCAAAAACCTTCACAAAATTTTTAGATTTATTCAGGAAACTTCTGCTGTAACCGAAATTTCTACATTAACACCTTTAGGCAAACCGGCAACAGCAACAGTTTCGCGAGCCGGAAAATTATCTTTAAAATAACTGCCATAAACCTTATTAACTTCATCAAAATCTGACATGGAAGTCAGAAAGATGGTAGTCTTTACAATGTTTGAAAAATTTAATCCTGCTGCCAGTAGTATAGCCTCAATATTTTGCATGATGCGTATAGTCTGAGCAGAAATTGATGAAGTAATCAGTTGTCCGTTTGCAGGATCTATTGCAATTTGTCCTGACACAAAAGGATATTACCACATTGTACTGCCTGACTGTAAGGTCCAATTGGTGCTGGAGCCTGTGTTGTATTTATAATTTTCATGATGCAAAAGTATGAAACGATGATAATTCAATAAAGTCAACTGATAAAAGTCAGCATTATAATAACGTTCTTATCTAACTTTATACTTCTTATATAAAATTTAGTTATGCGTTGTTTACTGAAACCATTTGTCTTAATTTTTCTTATTTATTTTCCTATTCAGACTTTTGCATCAGATTGTAAGCCTCCGAACATATTACAATAACAGATGTTACATCTTCTTCAGCACAAGTTTCATGGAATGAAGTTAAGTCAGGTTCATCATTTCTATTGCAAATTATTTCTACATCAGGAAAAACTAACACATTAATTGCCGCAAACAACAGTTTACAACTTACCGAGCTACAACCAATGACAACTTTCATGGTTTCACTCAAGTCCATTTGTGGTAATGATACTAGTAGTGTAAGTAATGTAGTTTCATTTACAACCAAACATGTCAATGTTAAAGATTCTATTGTGCGAGGTGCATATCTGCAAATGCTTACAGATAACAGCGTGGTTATTAGATGGAGAACTTTTGTTTCTGAAAACAGCAGAGTACGCTTTGGCGAAACCATGCAATAGGGAAAAGTAAAAGAAGATACTGCAAACGTTAATGAACATACTGTTTTGTTATCAGGACTTCTACCTAACACAAAATATTTCTACACCATTGGCTCCACAAGTAATGATAAACAGGGCGATGAAGAAAATTATTTTATTACAGCACCAAAAACAGGAGCCATTCAACCGGTAAGAATATGGTCTATTGGCGATTTTGGCAATGGCAGTCTTGCACAACGCGAAGTGCGTGATTCTTATTTAAGATATTCTAAAAATCATCCGGCAGACTTATGGATTTGGCTTGGCGACAATGCATATTCCTATGGTTATGATGCACAATTTACCTACAAAGTTTTCAATCTATATAAATCAATCTTTAAATATCTTCCCTTGTTTCCTTCAATAGGCAATCATGACTATGCTAAGAAAGGTTATCTAGATAGTGCTTCGCTCGGAACTAATTTTCCATACTTTAAAATTTTTGATTGTCCCGAAAATGGTGAATGTGGTGGTGTGCCAAGTAAGACAGAAAAATATTACTCCTACAATTATTCAAACATTCACTTCATCGTTTTAGACAGTTATGGTGCACGTTCAGATAAAGAAAGCGACATGTATAAATGGCTTAGTGCAGATTTGAAAGCAAACAATGCACGATGGACCATTTGTTATTTTCATCATCCACCTTATAGTCGTGGAACACACAATTCTGATAAACCGGGTGAGTCAACAGATTTACGTCAAAATATTATTCCATTATTAGAAAAGTTTAAAGTTGATTTGGTAATGAGTGGTCATGCTCATGATTTAGCTATGTATTCTTATTCTAAAAGTCATCATGGTTCCATGATTATTGATGTGAATAAAGACACCTTATCAGCAATATTCCTCACATCAACCGATACAATTTTTGACCGGTTTAAAATCGTAAAATCTGATAAAATCAAAAAGAAAAATAACCCCAAGGAAGGATTTAATCAAAATCAAATTAAACAAGATGATAAAACTGATTTAGGATTTATTCCTTTCAGGAAAGAAGATGATTATTTTACACTTGAAAAATAAATCTAATGCAGATTCTGTTGTAGTGGTGATAAAATTCTATTACCTGAAACTACCACGACTTTTCATCTTTCAATAAGTTACAAAATGCTTCAATGCTGAACTTGTTAAGCTCATTATTCCCCTCTTGAATTACGTAGAGTTTTTCTTTCTGAGTAAGATGCCAGCTTAATGATATCCGTTCTTCTTTTTGATTCATCTGCAAATCAACAAACCTTATCTGACGGCCATATAATGTTTTAAGATATTCGGAAAAACTATCATTAACATAATCCTGCATGACTATAAAATTGCTGCTCAGATTTTTAAATGGCGACATTACTTTTTCCCATAACGAACGAATGGTTCTCATCTTACTCTGCTCATATTTATTGTTATCACGAATCTGAACAAACACAACACCAGAAGCATTTTCCATAATCCATTGCCTGAAAGCAATGAGATAACGAACAGAAGTTTGCACACCATAGTTGTCACGCACACCGGCATCCATAACCTGAAATGTTGGTTCTGATGGCATCTGTGCAACAGGCATGATGTATGGGAAAGTTGCATTCATTCGCAATGCAGAAAGATAACGCAGATTACCTGCTCCCTGATTTTCAAAAAACGACATCATGTCAATTCCGTCAGGAATGGCTTCTTTAAAATTACTGTTGTTCTTACTTTTAAGAAGATAGGTTGACGGCAGAGGAGAAATAACCATGGAACGACCATCGTTCACCACAGTAGGGCAAATAACTAATCTTGGTATTTCAGATTTTAATTCAGGCAAATAATATTCACTCAATTGCTTATCGAGTACATGCCCGGTATTTTCATTCAACTGCTCTTCAAATGCATAAGCACGGTCTTTAAGATAAGTCTTTCCGTGGTAGCTGAACTGCTGAAAATTTAGAAACAAATCACTGATGATAAAACTAAAAGCTGTAGCATTCAACACATCTTTAGAAATATTTTTCAGATAGGTATCTTTATTTTCAAATATATTCTCCGACCCCTTATTTCGCAAATACAATTCACGATAATAAGAAGCTCCTATCAATCCACCTGAAGAGCCACTGATAAATTGTGTGTATTTAAGTAGCTGCCCGTTTAATGCACTATCTAACTCAAGCATTGCATTAAAGGTGAATAAGGCAGAACGAACACCACCACCACTTACATTCAACACAACAAGTTTCGGTTTTTCAACTCCGGCATCATTCCATTTCTTCTTCCAGTTATTAAGGCTTACCAAACCTGTTTCATAATCTTTCTGTAAACGGTAGTGACTTAGCATTTCTTCCATTTTCTGAATAGAATACTCAGGTTGCGCACCGTCATAATTAAGCCCATAAGCTTTGTTCTTGAAATTAAAAACTTCAAGGCCTGATAAAAAGTTTATCAGAATAAACAAGCCAACCAATGCAGTATATGCCCAACCACGAAGCCAGTAACGAAATACGCCACCAATCATAATAATCATGGTAAAAAGCAACAGTATGCTGCCTCCTGCAGGAATTCTGAAGACACTGTAGTCACGAAATAATCCGAGTAAAATAAACAGAAGGAAAATGATCATTTCAAGCACAGCTGCATTAATGTGGTTTTGTCTGAACACAGATGCAAGCATGAAAGATTTATAGTGCGATGTACTTCGGACCAAACGGAGTTTGAAAGGGAAGGTTAAGTAGGTTTCAACTTTCCATCCGCGTCTGCGCTGACGTTTAAGTTTAGTATCGCGGATTGGTGAAACGAATTTTACATTATCATGATCGCCATCATGTGTTGCAACACCAAAAAGTTTATAAATATCCTTATTGGTATGCTGAAAATATTTTAATGTTGAGAAGATAACAAAACCAACACCCAGCAGAAGTGCTAAAACCTGAATGGTGACAATACCAATAGGAAGTAACTGATTCTTTAATTGAAAATAGTAGATGCCACCAATATATGTCAGAATAAACATAACAGGAAACACAGCATTATTGTAGCAGTACTTCTCAAAAGTTTTATACAAACATGCAAGAAACGGAAATCTGAAACTATTGAGCATATAACTTGAAATGTTATATGCCATAATAAAAACTCCAAGACAAATTCCGATTATAAAGAAAGCAAGCCAACTTACTTTACCCATGTACTCCGGATCAAGAAAAAGATAGGGAATACCAAAGCGATTACCAAAGTTCTGAGTAACACAGGCAAATAAAACCAACCAATAGACTAACAGCAGCTGGCTCTTCTTTACATGCATTATCACCAACTGAACAGGAAAAGAAAACCAGAAAATTTTTAGTCTGTCCTTAATATTCATTTCTGCATCTTCAACTATATTATACGTATTACAGCTAATTTGGTTTTAAAGGCCTGTAATTTTACGGTTTACTTCATCAAGAATGTTTTTTTCATTCGAGATTGCTTTACTTTCCATCTCAGCAGCTTGTTTTAAGACTGTTTCCACAAAAGTTTTATCGGAATATGATGCAGCATTAATACGCACATTAAGTCCTGCGCCTAAAACAGCAGTTCTAGCGCACATTGCCCCTACGCCTGCATCTGAAACAGAATTAGGGTTACCATTAGTTGCCATTGACTGTATGAGTTCCATTGACTGTAGTGAAATTTTCATTACCGATAATGGTACTTCAATTGCATAACGTGTGGCTTCAGCAACAGCTTGTTTTCTGTCTGCTTTCTCCTGATCTGTAGTTTTTGGTAACTTAAATGCATCCATTATTTTGTTGAATGCTGCTGTATCTTCATCAACTAAATGAAGTAATTGTTTTTTAAGTTTCTGACCTTTATCTGCCCAATCAGAAAATTCATTCCATCGCTCTTCCCATCCTTTTTTAGATGCACAAAGATTGGCAACCATTGTTGCAAGTGCAACACCTAATGAACCGCAATAAGCAGCTATTGATCCACCACCCGGAGCAGGTGATTCGCTGGCAGTTTCATCAACAAAAGCATTCAACCGCATATTTGCCAAGACAGGCTTGTTTTCACTCTCCATCACATATTCAATAATTCTTTTTCAGGAGTGAATGGCGACAACTCATCAAGCCCCATTGATTTTACTGCAATATGAATTAACTCAGCATCACTGACACCCGATGACAAACGCTGCTTGTTCAGAAAATATTTTCCTGCATCGAGCATGGCCTGCAATGGAACCAAGCCCACCAACTCACTCCCCGTAGCTCGATAGCCACGCTCATAGGCACTTCGTGTGCTCTCTTCAAAAACAAGATGCAAGGGAGTTTCTCTGAACTTTGTAATATTAATCGAGACTTGTGCAATACCATATTCTTCAATATACCATCCAATCGCTTTAACACCTTTAAGTTTACCGGGAATTCTGATTTCATTACCTGCATCATCCAATATTTTTTTTCCATTGCTATCAGTTTTCACACGACCTGCCTCACGAATATCGAAAGCAACAGAGTTTGCACGTTTAACAGATTTGGTATTCAGATTTACATTATAGGCAATTAAAAAATCACGAGCGCCAATAACAGTAGCACCGGAATTTGCAGGCAATTCTGCAGGACCAAAATCAGGCTTCCAATCTGCTTGTTTAATCTTTTTAAAGAAGCCTTCATATTCACCTGCTCTGATGATTGAAAGATTATTTCGTTTTTATCTTCTTGTGCCTCTTCATACAAATAAACCGGAATATGAAGTTTATTACCTATACGTGCAGCTAATTTTTTTGACCATTCTGCTGTTTCTTGCATTGAAATATTGGCTACAGGAATAAATGGACAAACATCAGTGGCTCCCATTCGCGGATGCTCACCTTTGTGTTTGCTCATGTCAATAAGTTCTGCTGCTTTTGCTATGCCTTTAAATGCTGCTTCAACTACTGCTGCAGGTTCACCTACAAAAGTTACAACAGTTCGGTTCGTTGCTTTACCCGGATCAACATTCAACAATTTTATTCCTTCTACCGATTCAATGCTATCGGTAATTTGTTTGATAATAGTTAAATCATTCCCTTCGCTGAAATTGGGAACACATTCAATCAACTGCTTCATTTAAATTTGTTTTAATCTTTTTGAAAAATATGTTTGCTAAGATCATCAAAATTACTCTGAAAACATATTCGTTAACGAAAAGCATAAAAAGTTTTAAACGAAATTTTATTAATTGCACCCTGAGCAAATGTCATTGGGTATAATCAGTCTAATTCTTTTGGCTTTTAAACGTATTGCGTGCTTTGATATAATCTGCAATAAGATAGCCGATTAACTTACCTGTTTTATTGTCAGTCTTAATGTGTGAAAGCACGGGAGCAGCTTCGGCAATATGTAAATAACAAGCATTTAACTTTGAGGCTACACGATTAATGTACTGCCTTGCCTGAATGGTGCTGATGCCACTTGAAGTTTTAGCACTTGAAGGAATATTCTGAATGGTATCCATATCAATTTCAATACCGCAGAAGTTGTCCTTAACATGTTCAATAGCTTTATCAACTGCCTTAGTAAATGAAATATTTTCTCTGATAAAAATATCTTCAAAAAAAGACAGTGAAAAATTTTCCGGTCTGTCCATCATAAACTGCAGTACATTACCTGCATTATAGCTTTCATGCAAACCGACAATGGCATACTTACTGAGAAACTTTTTGCTCATAAGCATATCGGAATCCATTGCCGCTGTGACTTACCTTCCATGACTCTAAAATCGGAATGTGCATCACAATTGATACAGTTTATATTCTCAGTTTTAATGACTCCACTCAGTTGCAGACCTGTTGCAGCAGCCTTAATATTAGGATATGCATTGTTATGCCCTCCACCAACTATGATGGCTTCTTTACCGGATTGAATTATCGCCTTTACAACCTCAAAAACTCTTTCATCAATCTGTTCAACAAGTTCTCTTGCTTTGCTAAGTCCTTTATCAGTTTTAAAATTAATCCCATCGGCAGCAAGCATCAGATCATCAAAATTAATATGGCCAAGAACTAAAATATTACTACCATCACCAAAACAATTACTCTGCACATTCAACAAGCTGAACAATGCGGGTTTCCATGCACTATATGCACCACCACGACCTCCGTTAGCTCTGATTCCAATATCTTCAGGCAAGCCCAATAACACATACTCTGCATTACACTGATTTAGACGTTCTAGTAAAGTAGCATCACTTTTTTTGAGCACCTGCACATTCTCGCCCACCTTAGTTTCATTCTTGCGGGTGCGTGTTTCCTGATTAATATCTTCCTGACTGTAAACAACAAGATGACTCATATTTACACAACTTTTTTACCTCTTACATAAACCGATTCAACCACATTTTCATTGAATGAGTAGGGTATGATATAAGGCGATGGCATTTTTTTGGTAATAAAAAAATCTGCTCTTTTACCAATGGAAATACTGCCTGCAAGATGACTGATATTCATGGCATAGGCAGCATTGATAGTGGCAGCATTAAAGGCTTCTTCAGGATTTAATTTATACTGAACACAAAGAAGACTTATCATAAAATTCATGTCGCCACTAGGCGAGCTACCGGGATTAAAATCTGTTGCAACAGCCAATGGCAAGCCTGCATCAATCATTTTTTCTGGCAGGAGGTAATGGCAAACCCAAAAAGAATGCAGCACCGGGTAATACAACAGGCATTGTTGAACTATTTTTAAGCGCTGCAATTTCCTCGTCCTCTACAAATTCAAGATGATCAACACTGATGGCATTGCAATTTACCCCTGCCTGAACACCACCTGAACGACTCATCTGATTGGCATGTACCTTTGGAATCAATCCATGTTTTATGCCTGCATTCAAAATTTCTTCTGTTTCCTGCTGCGTAAAATAATTTCGCTCACAAAATACATCACAATAATCAGCTAACTTTTCTGCAGCAACTGCCGGAATCATGTCATCAATAATGTGTTTTATATATCCTGCTTTATTGTTTTTGAACTTTTCGGGAACTGCATGAGCTCAAAAAAAGTAGATTTTACAATCAGTGGTGAGCTTTCTTTAATACGTCTTATTACCTTAAGCATTTTCAATTCACTTTCAAGACTTAAGCCATAGCCGCTCTTTATCTCTATAGCTGTAGTCCCTTTGGCTATCATTGAATCAATACGTTGCTTTGCTGAGTGAAACAAATCTTCCTCTGATGCAGCAGCAAGTTTTTTTGCTGAATTAAGAATGCCTCCACCTCGTTGCGCAATATCTTCATAAGACAATCCATTGATGCGGTCAACAAATTCTTCTTCGCGCGAAGCAGCATAAACAAGATGTGTATGTGAGTCGCACCAACCCGGCATCAGATACTTTCCATCTGCCTGAACCATTTCGTAAGTGCTAAATTTCTCTTTCACAGATTCCCATTCAGTCATGGTGCCATAGCTCTCTATTAACCCATCTTTACAGCTATAAAAGCAGAAGGCAAGATTTCAAAACTGCGCAAATCCTGTCCACGTTTGATGAGTATCTCTTTATCAAGAATTCCGCAAAGACCTTTAATATTAAGTATTACAATCACAATTTTAAAATTTGATTTTAACTGAGGTAAAACTATGAGAAACGTTATAAATTTTTCTTAAAATATTCTGTCATCATTTCATACAAATGCCGACGAGATTGGCTAATGGAATGGTTCTGATCAGGGTAATAAAAAGTATCAAACTGCTTTTTACTTTTCACTAATGCCTTTACCATTTCTGCACTGTTCTGAAAATGTACATTATCATCAGCTAATCCGTGTATGAGCAAATATTTACCTTTCAATTTATCAGCAAAAAATATAGGTGAGTTGTCATCATATCCCTTGGGATTCTCTGCAGGTAATGACAAATACCTTTCAGTATAAATAGAATCATAATAACGCCAATTGATAACAGGCGCTACAGCTACACCAACTTTAAAATAATCAGCACCCTTTGTCATTAGCAAAGATGTCATATAGCCACCATAACTCCAGCCATGAACACCAATGCGGGTTGAATCAACATAAGATAATGTACGAAGATACTTTGCAAATTCAATCTGATCAATCGTTTCATTATGACCCATGTTTTTATAAATACTATTGACAAACTCTTTACCACGTCCCGCTGCTCCTCTGTTGTCAACTGATACAACAATAAATCCATTTTGAGCAAGCATCTGATGCCACAAGTATCTTGACCCATCCCATTTATCGGCACAGTTTGTCTGCCCGGTCCACCATATAAATATACAATAACAGGATACTTTTTATTTTCATTGGCTTTAAAACCCGGTGGTGTTATCATCCATCCATTTAAACTAATTTTCTCTGAATTTGTAAACTTAAAAAACTCAGGCTTGGAAACAACAAACGATTCCAGATTTTTGATTACCCTTTCATTATTCTCCAACACTCTTATTTTCTTTGCTTTGCCATCCTGAACATAACAATTAAAAGGACTATCTATGGTGCTATGGGTAATAACGCTATAGGAAAAATCACTACTGAATGAGGCATCTGCTGTTCCATTAGCAGGTGATAACAACTTCTTCTTTTAATTCAAGTCAACAGAATACACCACTCTTTCCATTGGAGTTGGGTCTGCAACCTGATAAAAACATGTCTTTGTTTTCACATCATATCCATAAAACGCAGTTATCTCGCCACCGTTAGTGAGCATTTTTTCAGAGCCATTATTTACATTTCGCAAATAAAGTTGGTTGCTTCCGCACTTTTCACTACTATAAATAAAATGATTTCCATCTTTTAGAAAAACTAAGTTATCTGTTATTTCAATAAATGTATTATTAGTTTCATTCATAAGTAATGAAGCCTTTCCTGTTACAGCATTATACAACAAATAATCCAAATTATTCTGATGTCGGTTCATTCTCAATACACATAACTGTCCTTTACTTTCTGTCCACTTTATTCTTGGAATGTATTGATCTTTTTCATCTCCGGTTTGCATTCTAACACTTTTGCCTGAAGCTAAATCATAAACAAATATTTCAACAACAGAATTATTTTCACCGGCTTTAGGATATTTATATTTCTCTTCTTTCGGATAAAGTGAGTCGTAATATGTAAGTGTAAATTCTTTAACGTTGCTTTCGTCAAACCTGTAGTATGCTATATACATTCCATCGTTTGACCATTGATAACCCTGACTGAAAGAAAATTCCTCTTCGTAAACCCAGTCTAATGCACCATTGATAATAGAATTTTTCTGTCCATCGTTAGTAATCATCTTTTCACTTAGGTCAGAAAGATTTTTTAGATACATATTATTATCACGAACAAATGCAACCATACTACCTATGGGATTAAACTGAGCATTCATTTGTTTTCCATTTTCTGAAACGGCTGTCAACTTTCTACTCTTGAAATCAAAAACATAAAAATTTGCTTTGGTAGAATGTCTGTAAATTGCTTCTGAAGCAGTGGTCAACAAAACCTTTTTTTCGTCTTTACTAAAAGAATAATCAGAATACCTGAAGTCTTTAATTATGGACTGCAGTTCGTCAATTCTAATTAATGTGTCTATAACATTTCCGGTTTTGAAACTATAGCGAATCAGGTTTCCTGCTCTATCAGTATTTGAATAAGTGTCGCCACTGTTCATGCTTTTTAAGGAAGAAACACTTCTGGCAGAAAACTGTGATGAGCCCCAAATGTCGGCATACGTAAAATGTTTTTGAGCGGACAGATTTAAAGCAGTAAAAGCAAAGAAGAAGAGAGAAAATATTTTTTTAATCATTTCATAAATTTTAAAGTTCAAACCTACAAAGAATACAGAAATCAGAAATTAAACAGAAGAAAGAAGAGAAGAAACGCTGTTAGTCATCAGGGTGTGGATATAAAAAAATGCGGTCACAGCCTGAAAATCAGGCTGTGACCGCAAACTTAAAATATAAACTCTTAAATAAGTTTTTCGATAGTTGCTTTACTTGAGTAAGCTTGCTTGCGAGTTGCACATTGTGCAGCTGCCTTTTCAGCTTCAATTTCATCATAAAGCTTGAACTCATTCAACTGATCTTCTCCAATAATTTTAGAGAGACCTGTAAGCATTGAGCCTATTTTCTGAATGCTTTGCATTTCTGCTTTTGATAATGCTATTACTGCCATAGTATTAAAATTTTGATGACCAAATGTAGATATTAATTTATTAAAACCAATTTTTTTTAGCTAAAAGTTTTAAACAGCAGGGTCAAAATACCCTAAAATGTGGCAAATCACTTAGTTTCTTCATCAAAGCTAATGTCAGTATAGGGGTTTGAACTACCACCTGAACTGTCATTGTCTTGCTCTGACTTTCCGGCATTGCCATTTTTAATGTGCGAAACTGCCTCATTCAACCCTTCAATAAACTTCTCAAAATCCTCTTTATAAAGGAAGATTTTATGTTTCTCATAAAAAGGTTTGTCATCGCCCATGTTAAACTTCTTTTTGCTCTCTGTAATGGTAACAAAATAGTCGTTTGCACGGGTTGATTTAACATCGAAAAAATAGGTTCTTTTTCCTGCCTTAACTGCTTTAGAGAAGATTACCTCTCTTGAGTTTCCGTTATTTTCTGATTCGTGCATATAATGCTCTTTCGGTTTATACCTGCACAAAACAATGCAAAAAAACTTAATCCTCAAATTTTTTATGAAAATTCTTGTAATTCATTCAAACAGAGTGTTTCCAATATTAGATTTTGCCTGTATTAATTACAGTTGTCTTTCGTGAAAATCAGTTACTTCCTAAAATAATTTTCGTGAAGAAAATTATAGAGGTTAAAATCCTTTGAATCGGTAGCAGCTTGTAGTTTATTCTTTAAAGACTTATAATCAAAATCTCTCATTTTATTACTGATAATAAGACGAATAGATTTTTCATAAAACAAACTCAGTTTATCTGTTTGCTTTCTTGTTTTATCAATCAAACATTCTGTCAGTAAATCTATTCCTATACCTTCTGTTGCCACAGTTTTAAAAATCGGAGGATGGTGTGCCTGATTTCGCAACCTCAACATATTCTGAATATGTTTCATAAGCGCATCAGCCTGATCTCTGTCTGCCTTGTTGATAACAAATACATCAGCAATTTCCATAATACCGGCTTTTAATGCCTGAATGTCATCTCCCGCACCGGGATTTAAAACCAATACTGTAGTGTCGGCCAATGCAGCAATTTCAACTTCACTTTGCCCTACCCCCACTGTTTCTATAAATATAAAATCGAATGCACATGAACGCAACACATCAGTAATCTCAATAGTCCTTGCAGATAGCCCTCCGAGATTTCCTCTCGTAGCCAGCGACCTGATAAAAACATTCTGATGTAAAAAGTAATCATTCATTCTATAACGATCACCTAAAATACTCCCACTTGTGAAAGGCGATGTTGGGTCAACAGCAAGAATTGCAATGCGCCACTTATCGGCCATTTTAGCAAGTAATGCATTTAGTAATGAACTTTTTCCTGCACCGGGAGGACCGGTAAATCCTATCACAGGAATGTCATAATTAATCTTTAACTGCCGTAGTAAATCCATTGCACCATCAGCAGCATTCTCGACCTGAGAAATAACTTTTGCCAGCGAACGGTAATTACCCTACCTGATTTCTGCCTGATTTAAATTGATTGACGACATGCTGCAAAGATAGAATTGCATTTAAATGTGAGTAGTCATTTTGCGGTTAGATAATGTTATTTTTGCATCATATTTATTCGTACATGGTAAAAATTTCAGGAGTTATAATCACTTTTAACGAAGAGAAAAAGATTGAACAATGCCTGAAAAGTCTTTTACCTGTTTGTGATGAGATTGTAGTATTGGACTCGCTTTCAACAGATAAAACAGAAGAAATATGCAGTCGTTATGCCGTCCGGTTTATCAGACAAAAGTTTTTAGGCTACATTGAACAAAAAAATCATGCTTTGACATTTGCCGCAAATAATTTGGTGCTTTCTTTAGATGCAGATGAATGTCTTTCCGAATCTTTACAGAAGTCAATTGAGCAAATTAAAAATAATCATACTGCTACAGCATACAGCATGAACAGGCTGACCCGATATTGTGATAAGTGGATCTATCACAGTGGTTGGTATCCTGATATAAAGGTGCGCTTGTTTGATAAAACAAAAGCACATTGGGGAGGAACAAATCCACATGATAAAATTGTTCTATCAGAAAAAACTACCATTCAACATTTGAAAGGCGACTTACTTCATTTCAGTATTGACAGTATAGAACAGCACATACAGCAAGCAACTAAGTTTGGCATCATTGCTGCCAAAGCAAAATTTGCTAAAGGTCAGTCTTCAAATGTATTCAACACGTTGTTACATACGGCAGGAAGATTTTTGAAGACCTATATTTTAAAAGCCGGATTTTTAGATGGATACTATGGCTGGCTCATTGCTAAATATTGTGCAAAAAGTGTATATCTGCGCTATTCATTGTTGGAACCTCGCAACCACGAAAAACTTAAAAACCTCTGATGAAAGTCCTGCACATATCTACTGCAACAGGCTGGCGTGGTGGCGAGCAACAAGCGGCTTACTTAGTTGGTCAACTGAATGAAATGCAAACAACGTGTGTCCTGCTATGCCCTACAGATGCACCAATAATTCAACGTTTTAAAATTCAAATCTTAAAATTGAAACTTTTAAAAAGGTGCATCAATCAATTTGTCGTTAGCAAGGCAAATAAAAAACTTTGTCAGAAACATCAGATTGATCTCATTCACACTCACGACTCACATGCACATACCGCTGCATTCTTATCAGCTTGGCTGTTTGGCAATAAATGCCCTTTGGTGATAAGCCGCAGAGTTGACTTTCCGGTTTCTTCTTCCTGGTTTTCTCATTTGAAGTACAACCACTCTTCAATAAAAAAAATTATCTGCGTGTCTGATGCTATCAGACAAATGACTGCACCTGCCATTAAAAGAAAAAATATTTTAGAAGTTGTTCATTCAGGAGTTGACACCGAAAAGTTTGTTTACGGAAAAACGAAGCTACATCATGAATTTAATCTTTCAGAAGAAACGTTTATCGTAGGAAATGTTTCTGCATTGGCCGACCATAAAGATTTGTTTACGTTTATTGATACAGCAGAAATTGTTATAAAACAAACTCAACACGTTCATTTTTTTCTGATTGGTGATGGCGCAGAATTGAATGCACTTCAGAAAAAAGTGGCTGACAAAAATCTTACTTCTCATATTCATTTTACCGGATTCAGAAAAGATGTAAATGAATTGATGCCTGAGCTCAATCTTTTTCTGATGACATCGAAAACGGAAGGCTTGGGCACCACAATTTTGGATGCTTTTGCAGCTAAAGTTCCTGTAGTGGCAACCAATGCAGGTGGCATTCCTGAAATTGTACATCATGGCAAAACCGGTTTAATAGCACCGGTTGGTGATGCAAAACAACTTGCAGCACATGTTCTGACTTTAATGAATGACAACGAATTGAAAGAAAGATTTATAGCCAATTCACATCAATTGCTAAAGGAATTTACTTTCAGGCGAACCGCAGAAAAAACAAAAGCTATCTATTCAGTTGTTTTATACGGTGAGAAAGAAAATGTGTAATGGCTGTTAAAAACGAACATATCAAAATTATTCTTGATGGACTTCCAAATGAACCGGGGGTTTATCAGTTTTTTGATAAGTCTGAAAAAATAATTTATGTAGGCAAAGCCAAAAATTTAAAAAAAAGAGTTTACAGTTATTTTTCGAAAGATGTTTTTGAGAGTGGAAAAACTACCATCATGGTGCGGCAGGTTGTGAATATTCGTTTTATCATTACAGAAACTGAACTTGATGCACTGTTGCTTGAAAACAACCTGATAAAAAAACATCAGCCTCGATACAACATCCTCCTCAAAGACGATAAAACATATCCATGGATTTGTATAAAAAATGAGCCTTTCCCAAGAGTATTTTATACACGCAGAAAAATTCGTGATGGCTCACAGTACTTTGGCCCTTATGCATCGGTTAAAATGATAAACGTGTTGTTAGATATGATTCATCGGTTATATAAACTCCGTAATTGCAATCTCAATCTGACACAGGAAAATATTCAGAATAAAAAATTCAGAGTGTGTCTTGAATTTCATGTTGGCAACTGCCTAGGCCCTTGCGAAGGACGCCAATCAGCAGAAAATTATCAGCAAGGTATAGAAAATATTAAGCACATCTTAAATGGGAACATCAATCAGGTGATTCGTATTTTGCAGGATGAAATGAATGCTGCCGTTCAAAATCTTGAATTTGAAAAAGCGCAACAAATCAAAAGCAAACTTGATAGTTTAGAGTTATTCAAAAGCAAATCTGTTATTGTAAGTCCTGGTATAAACAATGTTGATGTAGTGACAATTGTCTCTGATGAAAATTATGGTTTTGCCAATTTTATGAAAGTAATTAATGGTGCTATTCTGCAATCGCAAACAATTGAGTTGAAGAAAAAACTTTCTGAAACAGATGCTGACCTTATCACTTTTGCATTGACAGAATTACGCCAGCGTTTTGAAAGCGATGCAACAGAAATATTGGTGAACGTAATGCCTGACACCTATCCTGCGGGTGTAGAGGTGAGTATTCCTAAAATAGGCGAAAAAAAACATCTGA
The DNA here is from genome assembly GCA_016699635.1 of Bacteroidota bacterium. GTDB lineage: Bacteria > Bacteroidota > Bacteroidia > AKYH767-A > OLB10 > OLB10. Next base: position 659,808 of record CP064983.1, read on the forward strand.
TAAGTCTCTCCGAAAAAAATGCGCGTTACTATCAGATGGAAAAATTAGCACAGTATGACAAACTGAATCCTGAACATAAAACTGACAGGTTGATGGAGAAAATGAAAACTGATTTAAGGATGATGGAGCAACCACGCAGGATTGAATGTTTTGACAACTCAAATTTTCAGGGCACCAATGCCGTTGCAGCAATGAGTGTTTTTATCAATGGCAAGGCAGCAAAAAAAGAATACAGACACTTCAACATTAAAACCGTTGAAGGGCCGGATGATTTTGCTTCCATGCAGGAAGTAATCTTCAGACGCTATAAACGTGTCTTAGATGAGAAACAACCTTTGCCGCAACTTATTATTATTGATGGTGGCAAAGGGCAACTTAATGCTGCATTGACAGGGCTTGAAAAATTGGGGTTAAACAAAAAGATTCAAACCATAGGTATTGCAAAAAAGTTAGAGGAGATTTATTATCCCGGAGACTCTGTACCAATGTATCTTGACAAAAAAAGTGAGACCTTAAAAATCATTCAGCAACTGAGAGATGAAGTGCATCGTTTCGGGATAACACATCACAGAAATAAAAGAAGTCATAATTTTCTGCAGTCAGAAATTCTGCAAATTCCCGGAATAGGAAATGCTACATTCGAGAAACTGATTATCCAATTTAAAAGTGTAAAAAAAATTAAAGAAGCTACTACAGAACAAATTGCAGAAGTAATAGGGAAACAAAAGGCTGCAATAGTTGTAAATTATTTTAACAAAGAAAAACAACAAACCGATGAAGTCAACTAAAATATTTTATCTGTTAGTCGTTTATGTGCTGCTGCAATTAGGCTGGTGGTCGTACCTCTTAGTGAAATTAAACACTGAGTTGGGCAATGAAAAACTTCGTTACTTAGAAACACTTCCGCAAACGGAAGCCACCATGCTTCAGGAAAAAGCCATTCGTAAAAAAACTTAACGAAAAATATCTGATGGTAGCCGGTGAAGGTTTGGTATTTCTTTCACTGCTTGGCATTGGAATTTATTATGCACGAAGGTCGTTCAGAAAAGAATTTCAGATAGCCTTGCAACAGAAAAATTTTATGATGAGCATTACACATGAATTTAAATCACCTATTGCATGTATCAGACTAAGTTTAGAAACATTACTAAGGCGTGATGTAGAAAAACAACAACGCGATAAAATTCTCAGCCGTGCCTTACTTGAAACCGACAGAATAAATTTTTTGGTAGAAAATATTCTTACGGCAACACGTATTGAAGCAGCAAATATGGATTTTCAGTTTACTGATATTAATTTATCAGAAACCTTATCAGATCTTATGGCTATATTACAGCAATCTGCAAGCAGTCATAATTTCAAATTGAAAATTGAAAATAATATTCATATTACAGCTGATAAAAATGCCATTCATTCACTGATACTTAACCTTATTGAAAATGCACAGAAATATACACCAGCAAATTCAGATATTGAAGTTAAGTTATTTCAGATTGACAAACGCAAAGACAAAAGCAATGCAGTCTATGAAGCAAATACGCCATTTATAGATTCTTGTTATGATAAATACCCACACAGCGAGTTACTAACTTCGGGACTTAATGTTGGTCTCCCAGACGGACAGATGGGAAACAGCGAAGTAGGACACCTAAACATTGGTGCAGGAAGAATAGTCTATCAGGAATTAGCTCTCATCAACAAAGCTGTTGAAGAAAAAACATTGCATAGCAATGCTGTAATTCTCAACTGTCTTGACTATGTAAAACGCAACGGAAAAAAACTGCACCTTATCGGCTTGGTGAGTAATGGTGGTGTGCACTCACACATTAATCATCTTAAAGCTATTTGTGATATTGCAAAAGACAATAATGTTAAAGATGTCTTTATCCATGCATTTACAGATGGTCGTGATTGCTACCCAAAAAGCGGATTGGGTTTTATTAAGGACTTAGAGAATCATCTGAAAACATCTTCAGGAAAAATTGCTTCTGTTGTGGGACGATATTATGCAATGGACAGAGACAAACGCTGGGAACGCATTAAAGAAGCATACGATTTAATGGTAAATGGAACAGGCACCAACTTCGGCAATGCCGTTAGCGGAATTGAAGCATCTTACAAAAACAATGTCACCGATGAATTTATAAAACCCATTTGCATTACAGAAAACAACAAACCTGTTGCAACCATACAAGATGGTGATGCAGTAATCTGTTTCAATTTCCGTACTGACCGCTGCCGTGAGATAACTATGGCACTTACACAACAAGATTTCCATGAACAGAATATGCATAAGCTAAATCTGGAGTATGTTACCATGACTGTATATGATGACAAATTCACAGGTGTTAAAACCATTTTTTCCAAAGATAATTTACACAATACATTAGGCGAAGTTTTGCAGAATGCAAATAAATCTCAGATACGAACTGCCGAAACAGAAAAATATCCGCATGTTACTTTCTTTTTTTCAGGAGGACGAGAGAATGAATTCAGAGGAGAAAAACGCATCTTGATTCCATCACCTAAGGTTGCCACTTACGACCTTCAACCGGAGATGAGTGCTTTACCATTAAAAGATGCCTTAGTGAAAGAACTAAAAAAAGGCGAAACAGATTTTATCTGCATCAACTTTGCCAATGCAGATATGGTTGGGCATACTGGCGTATTTTCCGCAGCTGTAAAAGCAGTAGAAACAGTAGATGCCTGTGTAAAAGAAATTGTGCAATGTGGTCTGGAGCAAGGATATTCATTTTTAATTACAGCAGATCATGGTAATGCCGATTATATGATTAACGATGATGGCTCACCAAATACTGCTCACACAACAAATCCTGTACCTCTGTTTCTTATCCAACCACAACATGAATTCAATTTAAAAAACGGCATTCTAGCCGACCTTGCACCTACTATTCTGCAACTGATGCAAGTGAAGCAACCCTCTGAAATGACTGGAAAATCGTTGCTTTCATGAACAACATTACTTAACATAACGCTGTGTAAAACATAAGTATAACAGTGGGCGTTTTAGAATTGTAGTTTTATGTAAGAGACTACTTTTGCATTCAATCGGGAGTGAGCATGAAAAAAATTACCCTGTTACTTTTACTACTATCTGTAAATCAACTTTACGGGCAAAGCCGCACCTTCTTTTCACTGTCAGGAGGTATTCTTTATTACAATGGCGACCTTAACGATAAAAGCCCAGTTCCATCAACAAAAATTTTCAGAAACTATGGTAATGCTGCCATAGGTATTCATCTGACAAGGCATGTAAACTTACAGCTAAACTACTATCATGGAAGCATTGAGGGTGCTGACTCTTTAACTAAGGAGCGTGATAACAAACAACGTAACCTCAGCTTTGAAACACGCATTGATGAAATTTCTTTTCAACTGAGTGCAAGTTTATTCTCTAACCGCACAAAAAAACTTGCCATACCCTATGTATTTGCCGGTGGTGGTTTATTTTTCTTTAATCCAAGAGCACGCTATTATGGCAGTAACCCTGATTATTATGGAAAACTAGTTTCATTACAACCTTTAGGCACAGAAGGACAATACATCACTGAAGGCGATTATCCTAAACCATACAAACTTTATCAGGCTGTATTTCCAATAGGCATTGGCACGTATATCAGAATCAACCCTAAATGGCGTTTGAAAGTAGAATTTTCTGAACATTTTACACTGACCGATTACTTAGATGATGCCAGTGGTAAATATCCCAACATGGAAGCCTTATCACTAACACCAAAAGGTGAATTGGCTTCTTATTTTGCAGACAGAAGATTAAACAGGTCTCAGGATCCTTCAGGAAGAAACCGCTCAAATGCAACCAAGAACGACAACTATATTCATTTTGGTATAGGTTTGGTTTACAACCCACAGGCTCAACATCCAACCCGCTACAGAGGTCCCGGATTCTGGAAAAAACTTTTCAGCGGACGCAAAGGCTGGTGGGGCAATGCCGGCAATGGCCTTTAAGTAAAACAATCATCCTTTCGTCATTTATTGCTTTAACTTTTTATGTTGCGGAGTGTTATCATTCTAAATAACATGTATATGAAAATTTTAGTTCCGGTTGACTTTACCGATATTACTGAAAAAGGATTTAAGTATGCATTGTCCTTACCTTTTGCAAATGAAATAATCCTTTTTCACGCTGTTGATGACATAAAAAAAGTCTAAAGAAGCACAGCAGCAACTCAGCAACATTACAAACAAATATTCCATTCCTGCGCATCTGACGGTACAGGGAAAAGTAAAACAAGGAAACATTTTTGAAACATTAGGGGATGTTTCAAAAGAGGTTAATGCCGATTTAATTGTGATGGCTACACATGGTATAAAAGGTATTCAACATTTCTTAGGCAGCCATGCCATGAAGTTGATAACACATTCAAAAACACCTTTCATTGTGGTGCAACAGAAAGATTACAGTCCACTGAAAAAAATGCTTGTTCCGGTTGATTTCACCAAAGAAGTAAAACAAGAACTACCTGCAGTAATTCAATATGCACAGCTTTTTAATGCAAGCGTATTGCTACTCAAACAAAACAACCACGATCCTTACATTCAAAAAAGAAGCGATCTCAATACCGGTTATTTTGAAGACGAACTCGATAATGCAAAAATTAAGTACGAATTGATTGAACAGACATTTTCACTTGATGATAAATATGAGGTGATTACCAAACAAGCTGCTGCGCATAATGCCGATATTATTGTAACCACTATTGAGCCCGACTTAGATGTTGCCGATTATGTAATAGGTGTTGAAGAACAAAAAATTGTAGCTAACGATCTTCAATTGCCTGTTTTATGTGTAAACATCAGGCATTTTACAATTGCCGGTGATCAGTTCAGTGTTACTGTACAGCAGTAATGTTTAAGTACCATTCGTTCAACTTCGTTCCATTGACATTAGCCAATTAAAAAACGATTTTGACCAAAAGGTTTATCCATCTGCAAGAATAAGACTGCATATTGGTTTAACAATTCAACAAAAAACAATCGTTAAACTAAGAAGTATGTCGTTGGTAACCTGCAAAGAATTTAATAACCTGTCACATGACGAACAAACCTGGTATATCTGGAATGGTGCAATTCATCTTCATGTAAGAGAAGTTTATGGCTACAGAGTAAATCTGTTTTATTTCAACGAATTTTACATTGAACTTTGGTACAGCATTAATGAGAACAGCATTAAAAAGATAAAGTCGTTTGACAATTCCGCACTGTTGGTACTCACACAAAACAATTAAAATTGATTCATTACTGAATATTGATTCGGGTTTTGAATAATATTACTGTCCGCTAAAAACGTATTGCAGAATATTAGCACCCATCTGCAAAGCTTTTTGACGCATTTCAGGTGGGTCGTTATGAACCTCGGGGTCTTCCCAACCATCGCCAATATCACTTTCATATTCATAAAAACAGACTAACCTACCCTGATATATCAGTCCAAAACCCTGTGGTGCTTTTCCATTATGTTCATGGATTTTAGGCAATCCATTCGGAAAATTATACCGCTGATGATATATTGGATGGTTGAAAGGTAATTCTACGAAATCAAGTTCAGGAAAAACTTTTTTCATTTCAGGTCGGACAAACTTATCCATGTCGTAGCTGTCGTTGATATTTAAAAATCCACCGGCAATCAGATATTTTCTCAGGTTTTCGTACTCTTGATTGTTGAACACAAAACGACCATTTCCTGTCATGTGCACAAATGGATAATTAAACAAGTCAGGGCTACCCGGTTCTACTACTGCCTCTTCAGGACTTATGTTGGTATTAATATTCTGATTACAGAAAACAGCCAGATTATGTAATGCCGTAGGGCTGACATACCAATTACCACCACCTGCATATTTGAGCTTGGCAAGTTTCAGTGTAAAATCAGGTGCTTTAAATGAAGAAAACAACAGTACCATCACTACCATGATTTTCAACCCAAAAAGACTACGGAAACGCTTCATTTGACCCCAAAAATATGTTTAATCAGTGACACAATCTTATTTGCACCTTAATTTTATATGAATAATTTTGTCCTTCCAAAAAATCAAATCTATTTAATATGACATTGCGAATTTTACTCGTTGCAATTTTTGCACCGCTGATGCTTAATGCAGCACATGATCACAACGGTTTCGACCGTAATGAAGACCCCAATCTTAAAGTATTTGTTAAAGACAGAAAACGTTTACCTGATGTAAACCGTCAGGAAAGTCTTGCGCAACAAAAATCGTGGCAACAGTTTTCGGAACAAAACAAAGGATGGTCTGTAGTTTTTAACGAAGAAACCGGATTACCACACAATGCTTTTGGGAAACCAATTTCTGTGGGACTGCCTTTAGATGCTCAATCTACTGCTTGGTCGTTTATCAGTACAAAGCTTAATTCTTTTGGTCTTCCGTTAAACGATTTATATTTCAGGAATACAGCACAAAACAAAAAGTACTTTTATGTAAACTACATTCAGCGTTATAATGGACTTGAAGTATTATGGTCGAAAGTGCAGATAAAAATTACCAAGGATGGAAAAGTTAATCAGTTTATTTGCGATGCATATAAAGACATTACTGTAAAGATTAATCCAACATTGAGTACACAAGCTGCTTCTGCTGCTGCAATTAATGGTCTAAATTTAACATTAAATGGCACCACAGTAAACAGTGATTTAAAAGTTTTGCCTGTGCCTGATGCAGCAAAAAATATTTATCATTTGGTTTATGAGGTAACTGTCAAAGCAACAGATGCAGAAAATTTTCCAAGAGAATATTATACGCTTGTTGATGCACATAATGGCGAAGTGCTTTATCGTCATAATAAAATCAATTATTTTGCTGCCAACACAGATGTCAATGTAACAGCAACAGTTTACCCAACACAGCCTTATTTACCTACTGCTGTTGAGCCATTAGCCAACATGAATGTTACCATTTCCGGTGTACCTTTTCTGACTGATGCAAATGGTTATTTAGGACTTCCTAACACTTCACCTGTAACGGCAACTTTTAAATTAGAAGGTAGTTGGGCAAATGTAAAACCGGTGCTACAACACCACAGTTTACAGCAACTTTAAATCCGGGTGCTAACAACATCACATTCAGTAGTGCAAATATCAAAGAACTTTCTGCATACAATTCTGTGAATGAAATTCATGATTATTATGTAACCAAGATGATGGGTTCAGGCGCTGAAACAGTAATGGATATTCAAATGCAAACCATAGTAGATGTTTCAGGAAACTGTAATGCATTTTATAATGGCGACTTAAACTTTTATGCTGCAGGTGGCCAATGTAATGCAACTTCTATTATTAACGATGTGGTTTATCACGAATATGGTCATGGAATAAACTATGACTTGTATTCCTACTATGGAGGTATATTCAGCAATGGTGCACTTGGAGAGGGATATGCAGATACATGGGCTAACGGATTAACAGAAGATCCTGTTTTGGGAATAGGTTTTTATTCCGGTAATGCAACAGGTTTTGTAAGACGTTATGATCAGGGAAGAAAAGTTTATCCAGATGATATTATGGGCGAAGTACATGCCGATGGTGAAATTATTGCAGGTGCCTGGTGGGATGTTGGTTTAAACTTTAACAACGTGCAGCAACGTATGGATTTATTTGTACAGACTTTTGCAGCAACTATTGATTATCCTGACGGACAAGAAGGACAACTCTACACCGATATTTTAGTTGAAGCATTAACTATTGATGATAATGATGGAGACCTGAGCAATGGAACACCAAATTATTGCGCCATTACTTCTGCCTTTGGCATACATGGAATAAACATGTTCGTAGTTGGAAGATTAATAACTCATAATGATGTACTCAGCGCTCCCGGTCAACAGAACATCACACTCAATGCTTCCGGCCCTTCAGGTTTTGCTAATGGTCCAGGCAACAGTGTTAACGGATATTACAGTCTTAATCATTCTGCAACATGGAATCCAATCAGCTTCGCTTATAACGGAACCATTTTTCAGGGGAATATACCCGGACAACCCAACGGAACTATTGTATCATATTATCTTGATGCAACAGATCAATGTGGAACACACTTTAGTATAACACCATCTAATGTAACTGATACCAATCCTAATCTTCCATACTATGTTTTGGTTGGATATAATTTAGTGGCAAGTGATTATTTTGATACAGGCAACAGTCAGGGATGGACATTAGGTATGCCCGGTGATAATGCAACGACAGGACAATGGATAATTGCATCGCCAGTAGGTTCTATTCTAAATCCCGGAGGGTCACCACCGGTGTATGTTCAACCTCCTATTGATCATACAAACACTTCTAACAACCTTTGCGCAGTGACAGGGAATGCAGCCCCTAACGATGGCGCAGGAACCAACGATATTGACGATGGAAAAACAACTTTGCTCTCACCTAACTTTGATCTTTCGGCTTACTCCAATCCTGCTATTTCATACTGGCGTTGGTACACCAACGATCAGGGAGCCACACCGGGCACAGACTATTGGCAGGTTTCTGTGAGCAATGATGGCGGAACAACTTTTGTGCCTATTGAAAACTGTATTGTTTCCGATCATAGCTGGAGACGTTTTGCTTTTCGTGTTGCAGACTATGTGCAGCCAACAGCCAACATGCGACTGAAATTTATTGGTGAAGATGCAAACGATGGAAGTCTGGTAGAAGGCTTGCTTGATGATCTTGAAATCTGGAGTGCAGAGCCTGTAGGTATTTCTGAAACACCAATATTATCGTGGTATGCCTATCCGAATCCAGCCAATGAACAACTTAATTTCGGATGGAAAGGAAATGGAACAACAGTTGATGTGAAATTATTCAACACCGTTGGACAAATAGTTTATCAGAATCAGTTTTCGGGCAACACCGTTTCAGAATCGGTTAGCCTGAAAGGAATGGCAGAAGGCATTTATACCTTACAGATGTCAGGAGAAAAATTATTTAAATCGCAGAAAATTTCTGTGGTACATTAATCTTAAAACCAAAACAAAAAGCCGCTGTGTTGCAAAACATAGCGGCTTTTATATTACTTGACAAAATATTATTTGTTGAATGATGGTCTTGCCTGATGCAATGCAGGAGTGTTTTCAGTAATCTGAACTAAGCTGTTACCTTTAAAAGTATCTCTTAAATGCTGTACAAAAGAGTCTTTTGATTTTTTATCCTGACCAAGAAGTCTAAAACAATAATCTACTTCTCCTTCTCTACCCCATGCAATTTCTTCGTGTGCAACAGGCATTCCGGCATCAGTCTGATATTGCTGAACCACCTGATCTAACTTTTCTTTTGCAGCACCATCTGTTCCTGCACCAATGCTGATGAATGAAACAATAACCCTGTACATGCTGTCGGGCAAATCTACACGCGGGTTTGTTGCTGCAGGCTCCTGCTTGGGCGTTTCCGCAGTTGTATTTTTATTTGTTTTACACGAGCCTGACATGGCAACTATCAGCACCAAGGCACAACAATTCATCCTGTTAAGCATATAGTTCATCGTATTTTGTTTTGCATAATTAAAAAATAATTGAAGTTAAGTACTTCTCCCGTCACATTTTTACATAACTCATCTGCCAGTATCGTTCGTCCATGATTATGTATATTGCTTCTTAACCACATCAGTAGCGGCATGGTGTCACCATTTTGAATATGATGCATCAATGCCGGAATTTCTTTATTTGCCTGATGAAAAAACTGTGATGCATAGAAACTCCCTAAAGAATATGTCGGGAAATAACCAAAGCTGCCATGACTCCAGTGAACATCCTGCAACACCCCTTTTGCGTCAGAAGGCACATCTATATTCAGATAGGATTTATATTTTTCATTCCATACTTCCGGAAGTTGAGCAGCCTGCAATGCTCCCGACAAAATATCTTTTTCAATCTCAAAACGAATTAACACATGCAGATGATAGGTAAGTTCATCGGCATTGGTGCGTATGAGTGATGGTTTGATGCGGTTTATTGCCTTGTAAAAACTTCTTTCGCTAACATCATGCAACTGCTCAGGAAAAATATTTCTTAGTGTTTTGAAATTATGATTCCAGAAATATTGCGATTTGCCTACATGGTTTTCCCACAGGCGCGACTGTGACTCATGAATACTTAAACTGAGATACTCGCCTGATGGCAATCCATAATCATCTGCAGGCAATCCCTGTTCATACAGTGCATGTCCGCCTTCGTGAATACAACTGCCAATCATTTCGAACAAATCATGCTCACTGATGCGTGTAGTTACACGGACATCGTTTGCAGAAAAGGAGGTGGTGAAAGGATGCGTAGAGATGTCCTGCCTGCCACTTTCAAAATCATAGTGCATCTGCTTTAACACATCAAGCCCAAAATGCCACTGTTTATCTTTATTGTAGCTTTTAAATAAAAAATTGTCATCAGGCTGAGGCTTCTGCACCAATTGCTGTATGTAGGGCACAAGTTTCTGTCTTACCTGATTGAAAATTGTTTCCAGAAAGCTTGTCTTCAATCCTGTTTCATAAAGGTTGAGATGTGCATCATACGGATGTTGCTCATAACCCAACAACTCCGATTCCTGTCTTTTAAACTTTATCAGCTCCTGCAGATGTGGTTCAAACAACTTAAAATTATTTTCTTGCTTTGCCTGTTGCCATGCATTAAAACTCTTTGAGATACATTGATTGAGTGCAACTACAAATTCTGTTGTATATTTTTTTTGCTGTTTAAAAATTCTGTACGACTCCAGCACATTGGCGCATTGCACAGGACTAAGTTTGGAAGTATCGTCATGCAGCTTTTCGATAATCTCTTCATAACGTTTATCAGTTATTAACTCATGCGCATAGCCTGCCAGGGTTGACAGTTGCTGTGCGCGGTAATGTGCGCCCTTTGTTGGCATATACACTTCCTGATCCCACTGCAATACAGCACTGCTGTAATTGATGTCTGCAACCTTCTGAAGGTGGGTTACATATTGTTGATATAGTTCACTCATTATTGTTTTTTAAATGCATAAATAATCAAGAAAATCCATCCCGTCATAAAACAAAGTCCGCCTATAGGAGTAACAGGTCCAAGCCATATCCAGGTGTTGCCACTAATAGATGATAATGCCAATCCATAAATAGAGCCACTAAAAAGTATTATACCTGTCATAAAAAAAGTTGCAGCACGGTTAAGCATTTTATTTTCATTTGCTGCAAATGCAACAAATAACAAAGCAAGAGTGTGGTAAAACTGATAGCGCACACCTGTTTCAAAGGCCGACAACATCTGTGGCGACAATAACTCTTTTAGCCTATGTGCACCAAAGGCACCCAATGCCACTGCGCAAAGGCCGGATATGGCGGCAAAAATTAAAATCTTCTTATTCATTATTCCTTATTTCCTTTCTCGCCTACAAAAACATCTTCCTCATCTTTAAACAAAACATTAAAGGTGGTGAGGCTGCCATAAATACGTGTCAGATATTGCTGAAGGTTGATTTTATCTTCTTCGGTTAATTTATCATGTGCGTTGATGCGCTGTTCCATAACGCGCAGTCGGTCGCGAATCATAATTATTTTATTGAAGAAAACATCCATAGGAATTTCTTTAGGCTTTTGTGAAGGATTGTTGGGATGCAACACAACCTTACCTCCTATCCAGCGACCATGCAAAGGCACGGTCTCCTGTACGTCTGAATATTTTTTAATGATGTTGGTAAAAACACGTTCCATGTCAGCAAAGCTCACAGGGTCGCCCACGGGTGGTTGTGCATCTATGACTTCGAGGTTCTGATATGTTTTAGCAACTTCTATTTTACCACGCTCGGTAAATACCGTAATGTAGGTTCGTGGTTTTACATTGATGACCACACCAATGCCAAATTCGGGATGTCTGATGCGTGAACCTATTCCTAATTCTTCCATATAAAATATTTAGTAAGTATTATTTAATGCCTATACTGTCTAACTCTTCAAGAGTAACAGAGGGCGGCATGATATTGTTTTTTAGTTTAAATGATACAAGTGTTGCTGTTTTTGAGGCATCATCTTCTGTGGCAAAGCCACGATTACCCATTACAGCAGGGATGTTAGGTTGATGTACCATAATTTTTCCATCAACTAAAATATCATAGCCATAGCCGCCTAATGTGCTATCGTTTGCATAAGTCTGAACAGTGACATTGTTGATTAAGGGGGCTGGCTGTACTTTTTTTCCATCCATAGGCTGCTGACTATCCTGTTTTGGATTGCATGAAAAAATAATACATAGAAGTATGAAAGTGATAATGTATTTCATCTTATTTTTGGGCCAAATTTAGCCACTGAATACTTGTTTTACAATTTTGTTTCTAAATTCTAACATAATATCATAACATACAACTGTTGAAACATCTTAAATATCTTTTCATTCTCCTGTTTATAATGTCATTGATGACATCTTTCAACAACAACCATTTGAATCCGAGTATTGAGTTTAGAAATATTAAAGAAACAGATTGGATAAAAGAATTCTATAGTATTGATAGGGCTGTATCAGTTAATCATTGGTTGCATAATAAAAGTTTTACTTTCGATACATCAGGAATAATTAAAGCCAATAATAATTACAATCCAGTTAGTATATCACAATTTGCATTAGCATGTTATGATCATTACATAAAAACAGGCGATGAAAAATATAAAACACATTTTTTAAACCAGATAAATTATCTGCTTGATAAAAAAATTTATCATGATAAAGGTGATAGTGGAATTGCCTATCCTTATTGGATGACATTTCATGACCTGAATAAACCACCATGGTATTCTGGACTTGCACAAGCAGAGGTTATATGTGTATTGATACGCTATTATGCACTAACAAAGGATAAAAATGTAATACCTATTATTAAAAAAGTACGAGACTTTTTATTTCTCCCTTTAGACAAAGGTGGATTGCTCAATAAAACAGCAGAAGGAAATATCTGGATTGAAGAATACCCTAACTCAAAACAGCATTTGCATGTCCTGAATGGATTTTTTATTACAACAATTGGCATTATAGAATATTGCACACTTTTTCCTGACGATAAATATGCAGAAGAAATAAAACAGGAATGTTTGACTTCCATTAAAAAAAGTGTTCAGTTTTATGAAACCGGAAACAATTGGCTCACCTATGACAGGGGCGCAAAAGCCAGCGTTTCAAGTTGGTATATGAAAGCGCAGGTTTTGGAAATGGAGCATTTATTCCGCCTTACTAAGGATACATTTTTCAGAAAACAATCAATGATATGGGCTACCTATACATTTGAACGGCCGCTTGACATGCCCTCATGCTATCTGAATTATGCTAATCTTGGTATTCCAGTTAAACGTGTCAATAATAATTTTGTACAAGCAGAAGATCGCTCGAATATTCTAACAAGAAATATAGTTACAAATGATACAGCCATTGGTTTTAAAACAAGATTTTTCGGACAATATTTATTAGACAACAGCAATAAAACTTTGTTTGATCTGACCTTAGCATCAGCTACCAATAAAGGTCAAATAAAATACAAGTTAAGTAAAAATATTACTGTGGGCAGCGTAATTTTCAAGTTGATTAATGACACTGTAAATATTAACCTTGAACAAGTAACTTACAGCAGTGATTCCGGAAAAACCACTAAAAGCATCTCACAGTTTGAGAAAGTTGCATCAACCAATAAAGTGGAATATTGGTTTAAATCACCTGTTGACATCAACATGCTGACACTGCAGTTTTCCAACAAACAGAAACCTGTTGCAGGAATTACTGAAGTGCAACTGACACCCATTACAGAAGAGAATGAACTGCCTGTTTATGGCTACTTTCAATCAGAAATATTAGCTGTTAATAGTAATTATATAACGGTGACGGCATTGCTTAACAATAAAGAACCATATCTTGTCTGTTACCGCAGTTCGAAAGATGGAAAAAATATTAAACAACCTTGGAATGTTGCAGACTCATTTTTATGTCCGGAAAGTAAAGTTGAAATTAACGATGGCGATTGTTTTGTTCAGTTTATGGTTGTTTTTCCTCTGAACAAAAGCAAGAATAAGTTATTAGATGTACAGGTTGACTACAAATAAAACTATCTGACAATCTCAAATTTCCCATTTATCATTTTTCCGTTTTGCTCAATGCTGTAAGAATAAATTCCTTTATTGAGTTTTAGCGGCATTTGCTCCATATCTGAATGGCATTGTTGCGAATAAACCATCTGCCCCGACAGAGAAAATATTTTTAATGTTGATTTCTTATTCGCCAATCCCGTAACCGTTAGTATTGAGTTAGATTGATTAAAATAAACTTTAGGTTGAGTGTTTGCCGCTTCGGTCAATGCCGTTACATCAGATAATTCCCAGAGGTCGTTATAATGATTAGCAAACTCATCACGCCCTAAGCCAACATAACCTCTGTTGTTTACAGAAAAGCCATCACCTGAATGTCTTGAATTTCCCGGAAAGTTAACTATCGTTGTCCATAGATTTAATGCCGGGTCATAGCTGAAATAGTCATTAAATGTTGTTGTTCCATTCCATCCTCCACCAACAATACCTTTATTATTAATTACACAAGAAACATTTCCATATCGTCCGCTTCCGGGACAAGCTGCAAGTTGTGTCCAAGTGTCAATTGCAGGATTGTAAGACCATAAATCATTAAAATTTACAGAACCTGCTGCACCACCGCAGAAATATCCTATGTTGCCAATTGTAAATGATGTAAGACTTTGGCGTGCTCCCCCAGGAAAATTTGTCTTCTGAGTCCAAGTATCTGAGTTTGGATTATATTCATAAAAGTCATTTTGCAGTCCGCTATAACCAAATCCAATATAACCACGTCCATTTATAGCTAACCCAATGGCATCGTAACGTGGAGAGCCAATGAAATTTGCCCTAACAATCCAATAATTATTTACAGGATCATATTCATAAAAATCATTTAGTGCTGAATTTGTTAACGTCCAGCCTGTACCAATATATCCTTTGCCGTTAATACTGAATCCTGTTGCACCATACCTATTGTTGCCCGGAACACTTGCTCGTTGTGTCCAAATATTTGTTTGCGAATCGTATTCCCAAAAATCATTATAAACAGAATTGATATTATGATTCGCTCCTGTGCCGAAATATCCTTTATTACCTATTGAAAAACCTACTGCTTCATAACGTGGTGCTGCAGGCAGATATGCTTTTTGTGTCCATGCATATTGTTGTTAAGCTTGCCTGGAAAGAAATTACAAACAAAATCAGGAATAGCTTTTTCATTTGTTAAAGTAATCTTATTAGCAAATTTACTATAAATTTATTAAAAAAGAAACACCCTATTTCTTACCTTTTGCAATTAAAATAACAGCCGGTGAAAAAAAACTTGAAGATGGTAATTTAAAAATATATTTTTCAAACAACCAAACAACAGAGGTAATTACAGATAAACCCTTCGCAATAATCTTTTTAAATTTCAGATTTTTAATCGGTTTATCTTTAACATCCAGATTCATATGCAGACCAACACTTACTACATACTCTGAAAAAAAAATTTCAAAGTCGTTTTCCCTATGTGCTACCTCAAGATCGTTCTTATCAATAATATTATGGATATCGTAAACAGGTCTGTTAATTAACTTTTGCAGCCAACCTGTCAATCCCACATTGTTTGGAATTGTTGTAATTATTATTCCATCAGGTTTGATATAACTTTTCATTGCTTTTATTGCCTTGGCCGTATCTTCAAAATGTTCTACTACGCCCATTGATAAAACTATATCAAACTTACCAAGCAATTCTGCTGGAGGATTAAACATGTCGGCACAATAAACTTCGCCAGAAATACCATCTCTTTGAAAAATTTTCCTTTCTTGTTCGCAACCAAATTCAGAATAATCAAGACCCGTTGGAATCAAATTAAATGTTTCGGCAAAATATGGCAACCAAACAGAATTTCCACATCCTACTTCAATAATTGATTTCCCTTTCAAATCAAATTGTGGAAGATTCTCTTTGAACACTTTCTCAAATGCTCTTAAAATATGATTTTTGAGTTTTTTATCTCCTGATATAATTTTATCAGGCAAGGGAGTATTTTTCCAAACTTCTGACCAATAATCTTCTCCTGCCTTATCAACGGTTTCAATATTCAATTCTGACATGCCTGCGAAAATAGTCTAAAAATTCAAACCTTTCCCTTTGTGCTAAAATAAAGCAGTTAGGTCTATGCTTTAAGTAAATTCAGCAATGCAAACAGCCTCTCTTTTCTTATTTCGAGAGAATAGTCTTTGATGATATGTAGCCTTGCTGCTTTCGATAGTTTTTCTGTATCAGAAGTCAGTGCTTTTTGAATGAGTGCAACCAGCATGTCTTTATTTTTATGCTGTAGAACAAAGCCTTCAGCAGCAATTTCGGGCAGTGCATTAACATTAGAAACTATAGGAATACAACCACAAAGCATAGCCTCGCACACTGCATTGGGAAAACCTTCGCTTAACGAAAGCTGCATATAAAACTGATGCGATGAATAGAGCTGCTGCAGTTGTTTCTCGTTTTGCAAGGGCAATGCTTTTACATTCGGTGGCAATGTATCCAAAGTCGTTGTCGGCATGCCAACGAGTGTAAATGCACAGTCAGGGAAAAGTGGTGCTGTTTGCAAAATAAGGTCAACACCTTTTAGCTGATTAATGTTGCCCGTACCCATACCTACGGCAACTGTGATGAATGTGTTTTTTCTGCGTTCTGTCTGTAAAGGGAAAAATTTATTACTGTCGAAACCATTGGCAATAGCAGTGTATGGCGTTTTAAAATTTTTTATAAAATGTTTTACGCCCTGCACAGGAGCACCGGAGGCATCATAGTCGTAATTGAAATGAATTAGCGACTGATGTTTGGGTGCTAAATGCGTGGCCATACGAATACTTGCAATAGTAAACCATCGCAACAGCGGCCTGCAAAAATTTCCATAATGTATAGAGGGGAAAAAGGCACTGTCAGTCCCCGCTAAAAAAATGACCGATGGCTTGCGGAAAAGCTTTGCCATAATCACAGGTAAAAAAGTGTGGTAGGCAGCCAGTTGACCAACAACTACAGATGCAGAAGGCAGATGAAATAACAGAAAAAAAAACTGCCTGATGAATGCAAGAGGAATAAAAATTTTATTTCGTGGATTAAAAGAAAAAGTAATCACATCGTAACGCTCTTGCAGCAATTCAATATCCCTTTGTACAAAGGTTGAATAGTTAGGAAAAACGAAAATGAGTTTTTTCTTTTTCAAGGAAAATATTTGATTGCGAAAGTAAGGATTTTGGAGGTGGGGTGCTCGAAGCAGGACCTTAGTCCTGTAACCCCATGCTGAAGCATGAGGTCATGCTCTTCGACTCCTGGTATCTCACACTTCAGTGTGAGGTCAAAGAAACTCATCACATTCCTGAGTAAAAGGAATTTCCTTGTGATGCTCCTCCTGATTGTCAATATACTTTCTTACTGCATCAAGAGCAGATTCGCTTACTGATGCTGCATAATATTCATTAGCCCATTCGAATTTTGATTCTGTAAGTTGTTCTTTATTTGCCCAAAAAGCCGATTCGCCTTTTATCAACTGCATCGCTTTAGCAATACTCATATCAGCGTTCAACCACATCAGACAGTGCAAATGATCTGTATGGCCATTAATTCTGTCAATAAAAATATTTTTCACCTTGGCATTTTCTCTGATATGTTTTATTAGCTTTTTACGTGCTTCTTTAGTGAGAAAAGGATGTCTGTTTTTTGGTACCCCAAACAACATGCACAATAATTTTCACAAATGCCATTCTATATGTGGTTTGATATGAAGATAAAACTTTGTGGAATATCAGCCTATAGGCTTAATTGCTCTTGCCTCAACACCATTCCCACCCTTCCAAACACTTAAGGAATGTGGCTTAAACTTCTTTAAAATATTTTCAATTTGTGTCTTACTTCGCAGATGCTTATAATAATCTGTAAGTCCATCATACGTGTCAAGTCTTGTCAGGTGAAAGTGAAAATCGTAGTCCATCTTCGGAAATGTTTTAATATAAACATAACATGGCGACAAACGATTAAGCAACATAGTCATCAACTTACTACTTCTGTATTTCCAGTGTAGCGGAAAGAAAAATCCAACAAGACTTTCAACTATTCTTTTTGATTTTTCAGGTTTCATTCTTGATAGAAAGAAACGATAAAACATGATAGGTTTCAATAAATACATCCAATCAAACGTATAGTGATCAATAACCAATGTACCACCAGGTTTCACCATGTTCCACAATGCATGAATTGTTTTTTCGGGAGATGGTGTATGTTGAATCACACCAAGGCAAATAACAATATCAAAGCTATTTTCATTAAAAGGCAGCTTGTAAACATCAGCTTGCGCAATTCTATAATTGGGTTTATCACTAATGTTATCATGATTTGCTTCTACTGCTGCACTCAAATCAACAGAATGAACCAAGGCACCACTACTCACCAAATGTTCTGTAAAACGTCCTGCGCCACAACCAACTTCAAGTATAGTTTTACCTTGCAACTCTGCTAATGATGTACCTAAACATCGTACTAAACGATCTTTAGAAATAGTGCTGCCATTATAACTGTCAAGTTGAATTTTAGCAAAAGATTTCCATTGTAACCCAAAAGCGTTAGCATAATTATCAAGCTCAACAAAACGCGGAATTCCATCTATAACAGGAAATTTCTCTCCACTATCTGATACTAATTTACTATCAGACAAAACAAGTTTGTTTTTTGTTAGTGGTGCAACAAAATCAATCATGCGCGCGAAAGTATTGAAAAGATTGTTTAGCTATCTTTTCTAACAACAATTTTACATGTTGCTTTCTGATTCCTGTTATCAAAACAAAAACCATAATAAACACCTGATAATAATTTCCTATCAATATTTATTCTGTTTTTTCCAACTTGAACAACTTTACTCAATACCACCTTACCCTCTTGCATCAATCAAAGTTAGTCAGGTGCAGAAGAAAATGTATTTGGAATATCAAGAATAAAAAAATCAGTACATGGATTAGGTTGTGAGTTTAATATTACATGCTCTTCCTTATTTGATATTCCTGAAACCAAACCATATTCCCAACAGTCATTAAAATTTACATTAAGTCCTGAAATTCCACCGGCACATAAAAAACCGGAATTTCCGATTGAAAAATTTCCGGGAAATACTCTTGGAGTTCCTGGAAACGAATCCGCAATAGTCCATGTATCTGCATTAATATTATATGCATACATATCGTTAAAATAACTTGTTCCATTCTGTCCAAGTCCTACGAAAGCTATCGAATCAATAACAAAACCGGAACAACCATATCGAACAGCACCGGGCATTGACGATTTTTGTGTCCAAGCATCAGCCGCTGGATTATATTGCCACATATCGTTGTAAGGATTAGCAGGCCATCCATGAGAACCTGTGGTTACATATCCTTTACCATTGTATGAAAAACTATATGTACTTTGTGTGATGCCTCCTGCAAAATCAGCTTTCTGCGTCCATATATTTGTAAGTGTATCATATTCGTAAAACTCATGTGTATATGGCGAAAATCCAACACCCGTATATCCTTTTCCGCCAATAGAAAAATTTACTCCTGTATAAAATGGTGTTCCGGGATATGATGCTATAGGATACCATGCATTAGAAGGAACATGATAACGATAAAAGTCAACTACAGGATTAGGCGACCAGCCACAACCTACATAAGCAAATTCTCCGATAACAAAACATGCAGCGCCATAACGACCTGCACCCGGATAAGATGCCTTTTGTGTCCATGAATCGGAAGAATCATCATACTCCCATAAGTCATTCAATGAGCCCGATGTACCTACTCCCAATCCGATATATCCTTTGTTTTGAAAAGAAAATCCTACAGGATTATAACGTAAAGCAGCAGGTAAGCTCGATTTTTGTGTCCAAACATATTGTTGTGCAATTACTGAAAATGGCAATAGAAAAACTAAAAAAATGTAATTGATTTTCATTGTCTAATTTTATTGAGCTAATATACTAACTAAAAATCATAATTACTGTGTTTTCTGTGGGCTGAAGTCCGGCAGTACCTTATATGCATCCTTAGCCCCCATGCTGAAGCATGGATTTACTCACTTCGATTCCATTTTTATATCTCTTCGTACTTCATTGCAGATATAGACTTTACCCCACGATGAATTATATTTGCCGCCCTATGTGTGGTATTACCGGATTTTTAGATTTTAATAAAAAAAGCGCCTTAGAAATGTTGCGACAGATGTCTGCTACGCTACATCACCGTGGTACTGATGATGAAGGTAATGAAATAATTCAACATCCAAACGTTGCAATAGGGATGGGATTTCGCAGACTTGCCATAATTGAGCTCTCATCAGCAGGACATCAACCCATGAAATCGGCTGATGGCAACTTTACAATTATTTTCAATGGTGAAATTTATAACCATGCAGAACTACGCAAACAATTAGAGCAAGAAGGGCTTTCATTCCGTTCGCAAAGCGATACAGAAGTTATACTTCAGTCTTTCTCACGATGGGGAATTAGTTGCATTCAGAAATTTATTGGAATGTTCGCCATTGCATTATATGATTCAAAAGAAGAAAAAGTTTATCTGATAAGAGATCGTGCCGGTGTAAAACCTATATATTGGTATTTTAAGAATGACTTATTTCTTTTTGGTTCTGAATTAAAAGCATTTCACCGCCATCCTTCATTTCAAAAAGAAATAGATCACGGTGCCATTAGTCTTTATTTTCAACATGGATACATTCCTGCTCCACATTGTATTTTTAAAAACACATACAAGCTTTTACCCGGTCATTACTTAACAATTGATTTAAGAAGTAAAGAAATCCGTAACTCATGTTATTGGGATGTATCCGATTTTTATAACAAACCTAAACTTGCTATTTCTGAAACTGAGGCAATAACTGAAACAGAAAAATATTAACCAAGGCTTTTAACTACCGTATGGTTGCTGATGTTCCTGTAGGCATATTTTTAAGTGGTGGATATGACAGCTCATTGGTGACAGCATTATTGCAGAAAGAAAGAACTCAAAAGCTAAAGACATTTACTATCGGTTTTGAACAAGAAAGTTATAATGAAGCCAAACATGCACGCAAGGTAGCTGAACATTTAGGAACGGAGCACTATGAGTACACTTGCACCTATAAAGAAGCAATGGATATTATCCCTATGCTCCCTGAAATATCCGATGAACCATTAGCTGATTCTTCATTGATACCTACGTATTTAGTCAGTAAGATGGCACGCAAACAAGTTACTGTTGCATTGAGTGCCGATGGCGGTGACGAAACTTTTGCAGGCTACACCAAATATGCAAAGGCAACCGATTATCTTAATAAACTTCAAAAGCTACCGAGCATTGCAAAAACAGCTGCACAGATTCCGGCTTTACTCTGGAAAATGACTTCATCAAACAGCCTTTCCATCCCGGACAGAGCAGACAAACTGCAACTGATACTAAGAGCAAAACATCCTGTTGAAGCATTTAATATTATCACTCAGGGTATGACACAAAATGAAGTTAGCAGCCTTTTAATGAACCATATTACTTTTCCACTTTCTGCATTTGATGATTTTGATAAGTTAAAGGCACCTGAACTACTTGACAATTTTTTATGGCTTGATTATAAAACTTTTCTTTCTGACGATATTTTACAGAAAGTTGACCGCGCAACGATGGCTGTAAGTCTTGAAGGCAGAGAACCTCTGCTCGACCACAACATTATTGAATGGGCTGCTCAATTACCCTCTGCGTTTAAACTCAACAATGGAACCTCAAAATATCTGTTGCGCAAAATAACACATCAATATATTCCAAAAGAAATAATGGAAAGGGAGAAGATGGGGTTCCAAATACCACTACATCTTTGGCTAAAGAGCGAGATGAAAGATTTATTATTACATCATCTTTCTGAAGAATCTATTTCTAAATATCAGATATTTAAACAGGCAGAAGTTAATGCAATACTCAATGCATATCTAAATAACAACAATCTTGATTTTTATCGCTTGTGGAAATTATTTAATCTTCAAATGTGGCTTGATAGGTGGACAACTTAATAAACAACAATCTTTTTAAAAACTGATTGATTATCTAAATTTAATTCTAAAGTATAAATCCCGGCTGCAAGATTTGTACTAACATTCTTTGTTTCAGAATTATCTACTTTTTCAAAATAAACTACTTCTCCCATTGAATTAAAAATTTTCAATACTCGAATCCCTCTAAAATTGTTTTCTGAAAAATTAATACTAAAACTTCCATTACTTGGGTTGGGTGTGACTGAAAACAATTCGTTTTTATCAACACTCTTTAATCCTGTACTTTCACATTCATGTGCAATTGATCTTGATAAGCCAAAGGTCGAGACTTTAGAATTAAGATAAATCCCATTATCTACAAAACCACAAAGTGTTCCCGCATCATTTGGGGAGTTGATTACACTAATATAAGTTGAACCACACTTAGCTAAATAAATTTTATCATCAGGTCCACGTTGAAGATACCCTGTGGCTCCAGAAAATCCGGGACAATAAGTTCCGGATATATTTCCAATGCTAATTTCAGAACCAGTTATTGTAGTTGCATTTCCTGAATTTAAATCAAACTGTAAAATTGAAGGAGAATTATATACTGATAAATATAATTTGGATGCATCAGCCGAAAATTCAACTCCCCAAGCATGAAGATATGTATTAGTTAGTAGGATTTGATTGGTTATGGTAAGATGCCACATTGAAATCAAAAATCTCTACAGTTCCACTTTGATAATTTACACTTGCTAATTTACTTCCATCTTTAGAAAGGCTCATCTGCCCTGCTGTACTATTCACAACACCATAAGGTCCTGCCTGAATAAATGTTCCAATAGCACTAACCACGGGTACTGTATCTAATCCGTTATGAGTAATTTTATAACTACAAAATTCGTTTGAATTTCCTCTATGGGTTATTAACCAAGTAAACTTTTCAGTACAAGTATGAATACCGGCAAGTTTTTCAGTTGAGGGAATCTGAAGTAATGTACCTAATTGAGTAACTTCACCTAATCCCCCTAATAAACTCATATCTACAATTGAATACTCCAAACCACCTGAAGCACCAAAACCATCTGAAGTAAAAATATAATAAATTGAATTGCTTAATGGCTTCTTAACTATAACTGCTGCCTGTCCTCCTGTTGTACTACCGCCTATATTAACGCCATTACTCATTATCTGATGATTCGCATTCCAAACCATTTGACCATCTGTATAAAACAATAAATTCCCTGCTGAATCACAAATAGCACTTGCGTTATCGTACGTCATCATTCCTCCATTTGTAATTGCAACCGGACTACCTGAGTTAAAATCTAATCCTGCATGGTTTCCAAAGTACCAAATGTTGGATTCTTTTTGCCCCCAAACATCTGTTGTTATAATCATCAACGCTATGACGTTGATATAAAGTAATAATTTCTTCATGACTTAATTTATTTATTAGTTACTCTTGCTAACAAAATTACACTTATTTTTTAAATAAACAAGCAGGAATAATAATTTTTCATGGGCGTAATTCAACGGCAAGGATTAAAAAATACCATTACCACTTACTTGGGTATTGCCATTGGCTTTGTGAGTCTTATTGTAATTCAGCCACAGTTTCTTACAAAGGAAGAACTTGGGCTTACCCGTATTCTGTACTCCTTCTCCATTTTAGTTGCCATGTTTGTACCATTGGGCATTGGCAATGCTACCACAAAATATTTTCCGCTGTTTAAAGACAGCAATAAAAATCATCATGGCTACTTTGCCTTTATGATGCTGTTTCCATTAGCCGGATTTGTTTTGGCAGCAGCAATTCTTTTTGCAATAAAAATTTCATCATAGCACAATACATCAGCGAGTCGCCAATGTTTACTGAGTTTTATTATTATGTTTTTCCGCTTACATTTATTCTTTCACTCATCACCTGCCTGAATGTTTACTGTTATGCCAATTACAAGTCAACTATTCCTGCTTTTTTAAATGATGTAGTTGCAAGAGTGCTGGTGATTGTTGTTATCACGGTTTATTTTCTGAAATGGATTACGCTAAATCAGTTTATTTCCTGCTATGTGGGGCTTTATGGTATTCAACTGTTGATGTTATTAGCCTATATTTTTGTTTTTGATAAGCCCGTTTTTAAAATTGACTGGAAATATTTTCGGGAAAAAGATTTTAAAACACTCATACGCTACGGGCTGCTGCTGTGGTTTGCTGGAGTAGCTTCCATAGGATTAAAATATTTAGACAGCATTATGCTTGGAAAATATTTACCGCTGAGTTTTGTGGGTATTTACACCATCGCAGCATTTATCCCCACAGTGATTGAAGCACCATTGACAGCACTTGAAAAAATTGCCGCCTCGCGCATTGCATTTGCATGGGCAGAAAATAACAGAAAAGATATTCTTGAAATTTACCGCAAGTCGTCATTGTATATGCTGGCTTTGGGTGGATTGTTGTTTACTGGTATCAACATAAACATTGAGAATTTACTAAGCTTTTTGCCTGATGGCTATCAGCAGGGTGCCACTGTAGTCTTTATTATCAGCCTTGGAACTTTAGTAAATATGCTCACCGGTGCCAATGCACCTATACTTTTTAATTCTGATAAATATCGTTGGGGTGCATTTTTTCTGATTGCTTTAGCCCTTGTTTCTGTTGCTTTGCAAATGGTTTTTATCCCATGGCTTGGGCTCAACGGTGCAGCAATTGCCACAGTAAGCTGTTATGTATTATACAACCTGTTTATGTCAGCAGTAGTTTGGAAATTTTATAACCTGCATCCATTTGATAAGAAAATGTTGATTATTTTATTTGCAATAATATTTTGTTTTGCAATCAATTATTTTCTGCCAGCAATTGAAAACAAAATTCTTGATATGATTCATCGTTCTGTAATTGTAACAGTGGTTTATCTGCTACTAATCTATCGTTATAAGGTGCTTGAAGAGTTTCATCACCTGTTGCCCTGGAAAAGAAAAAACTAATCAGACGTTAAAGCGGAAGTGCATTACATCGCCATCATTCACCACATACTCTTTTCCTTCTACAGACAGTTTTCCATTTTCTTTGCAAGCCTGTTCCGAGCCAAAGTGAACAAAGTCATTATAACGGATAACCTCTGCACGAATAAATCCTTTTTCAAAATCGGTGTGAATGACTCCGGCTGCCTGTGGTGCTGTCATGCCCTGTGTGATAGTCCATGCACGAACTTCTTTCTCACCTGCCGTAAAATACGTTTGTAGTTGCAGCAAGCGATATGCTGCTTTAATTAATTTAGCAACACCTGACTCTGTAAGTCCTAAATCAGACAAAAACATCTGACGCTCTTCAAAAGTTTCTAATTGTGTAATCTCTGCTTCAATAGCTGCTGCAATAACAAGCACTTCGGCTTTTTCATCTTTTACCTTTTCGCGCACGGCATCTACATGCTTGTTTCCGGTGAGAACAGATTTTTCGTCAACATTACAAACGTATAGTACAGGTTTTGCAGTGAGTAAAAATATGTCAGCCACATATTGAAAATCTTCGGGCTGCACAGGTGCACTTCGTGCTGCATTACCACTTTCCAAATGTTTTTTAAAAACCTGCAACACATCATAGGCCTTCTTTGCATCTTTATCATTGCCTACACGTGCAATTTTTTCAATACGTTGTATTTTTTTATCAATAGCTTCAAGGTCTTTTATCTGCAGTTCAAAGTCAATAGTTTCTTTATCGCGCACAGGATTCACAGAGCCGTCAACGCGCACCACATTGGGATCATCAAAACAACGTAAAACATGAATGATAGCATCTGTCTCGCGGATGTTTCCAAGAAACTGATTACCTAAACCCTGTCCCTTGCTTGCACCTTTCACCAATCCTGCAATGTCAACAATTTCGACAGTAGTAGGAACAACACGTTGTGGCTTTACCAAAGTTTCCAACTTATTCAGTCTGTCGTCAGGAACTGTAATGACACCAATGTTTGGCTCTATGGTGCAGAATGGAAAATTTGCAGCCTGTGCTTTGGCATTACTTAAACAATTAAACAGTGTTGATTTACCTACATTCGGCAGCCCAACAATACCACATTTCAATCCCATAGTAAAATTTTGAGGGTGCAAAGATAACACTTTTGCCCTCTGAAAAATGCTTTAAGTACTACAGAAATTTACTTACCGAAGATATTATTCAGTTTGTCTTTGGCTTCTTTTTAGCTCGCTCCTCTGCTTCTTTCTTCAAACGGTCTGCTTCTGCCTTAGCTTTTGCTTCAGCTTCTTTTTTTAGTCTGTCTGCTTCGGACTTCACTTTCTCTTCTGCCTCCTTCTTCAAACGGTCGGCCTCTGCTTTTGCCTTGTCTTCCAACTCCTGCTTTTTAGCATCCAACTGTTCCATTGCTTTATCTTTAACCCCTTCAACCAAACCTTTACCTGCATCGGCAAGCGATGTTTTAATTTCAGGTTCTTGAACCGTGCCACCCATATTTACTTTAACTTTTACAGGGTCGGGCATACTGAACGATGCACCTGTAGCTTTGTTGATACTAGCAAACATGCCATTCACCACACCTGTAGCTGCACTTCCCATAAGTGCCTTGGGAATGCTCAGGTCAATATTATAGTTAATGCTTTGGTCAAAACCCGATTGCCCACTGATGACAGCCTTGCTGCCTGCAAGTGAAGTTTCAAAAGGTTCAACAAAAACACTTCCGTTTTTAAATTTAAACGACAGGTTCACGTTTGAAAGATTCATCTGCTTGTATTGCGACATCTTCAACGCCTCTGCTAATTTATTTATGGATTCAAAATTGTTCAGAGAAACAGTTTGTGTAGTTAGCTTTCCTCCACCATTAAGTGTAGATAAAACAGGATCCATTTTCTCATCCATCTTTCCGCTGACATTAAATGCAGAAGAGAATTTTCCATTACATCTTTCTGCAATAGCAGCTACTTTCTTTACTGTACTGAAAGTTTTAACTGTATTCTGAATATCGAAATTCTGCAATGCCAGATCAAAATTAAAATAGGGCGAGTTGCGCTCCTTGGTCTGATAAACACCATTGATGGCAACAGTGCCACCTGACATTTTTAAATTAACATCATTAAGTCCCAATGTGCGGTCGCGCATGGCAACATTACCCTTCAATTGTTCAATGACTTTGTTTTCGTAAAGAAGTTTTCCGATTGAAGTAGTCAAGGTGAAATCAACATTCTCGGGAACTTCGGCAACGCCAGATGCGGTGGTGTCTGTTGCTGCAGCATTGCCATCATCAGACATAAACTGATTGAGGTCAACCAAATAGCTGTTTAAAGTAAATTCTCCTTTCAGCAACTCTTTCTTAAAATAATAGCCAAACAAATTATCCATTACACCTTTAGCTCTGAAATCGCTTTTTCCTACAACTGCATCCAAATTCTCTAACTGAACAGTGCGTGGATTAAAACTGAGTTTCATTTCATTAATCTTTGTAGTGTGACCATCTTTGGGTTTGTAGTTCATAGCAGTAAGCGACATCCATCCTAAGTACTTTAATTTTTCAAATTGTTTTTGCTCCACAGCATTCATATTCCCACTGATGCTTAGGTCGCTCTTGAAAATCCCTGATAATGATGGCTCATCCATAGGAATATAATTTTTAATGTTGGCTAAATTTATGGTTCCTTTCAGCATGGCATCAAATGTGGCATTGCTCACCGGAGTGGTTACGTACAATCGTGCATCAATTGGTTCGGCACCTAACTCTGCATGTGCCTGTGAAAGGTTAATGATTGTATGGTCAGGTTCGCCATCGGGATTGGAAACAGCTAATTTAAGATTTACATTGTTGATTGATGCAGGTAATGAAGGATATTTAAAGTTACCCTTGTCAACAGTTAAATTAATACCAAATCCGGGCATGGTATGTTCTGAATAAACACCTTTTACAAAACCATTGAAGGCCAGCTTTCCAGAAGACTTTACATCTTTAAAATTTTCTTTATAGGCACCCGGAACCAATGACATCAGATATTTAAAATCTGTTTGTGGTGAATTAAATTTCAAATCCATACTAATATCGTCTGTGGGCATAGCCACAAAGCCCGAAAAATTTATTGGAAATTCGTTTATGCTTAACTCATTGTCAGCAAAAGTGTATTTCGATGTCTTAGACTCAATGTTTAAATCTGCTTTGAGGTTAACTTTAGCTTGATACAAATAACTTACACCTGCATAAGTATAAGTAAGTTTATCAATTGAAGTTAAGGTATTCAGTAAAAAATTATCCTGTGTAAAGTCACCCTTGCCTGTATGATTCAGATTATCTATTTTGGTATTCATTGCCAAAGCCTCATCGTTGTAGGTAAGATAACCGTTCGTGATTTCATATTTCTGTAATGAAAAATGAAATGGTGAAGACTCTTCCGACTTTGTTGGTGATTCCTTTTCAGGCTTGGTGATGTCCCAGTTTACCTTTCCGTCTTTAAGAGCAATACGATGAATGCGTGGCTGCAATAATCCAAAATATTTAACCTGTGTGTTTCCTGAAGTAATGAGTTTCCAAAACTCAGCTTTAACCTGTATGGACGAAGCTGAAATAAGTGTATCGTCTTTGAATGCATCTTTCCCAACAATGGAAACATCGTTTAATGCTAAATACACAGAGGGGAAACTACGGATAAAGCTTAAATCCAGGTCTTTAAAATCGAATGTTGCATTCAGGTTTTCGTTAGCTGCATTTTTAATGGCTGTAATAATTTTATCTTTAAACAAAAAAGGTGCAACAAGAGCTGCTGCAAAAAGAACTGCAATAACAATTATAGAAATGCGAAAAAACTTTTTCATAAATAAGTGATTTTACCTTTGTGTTAACGGATAAATGATTGAATTATTGATGACTGCAAAACTATTTAATAGCAGCCAATTGACATGAGAATATATAATGAATTAATCAACATTAAACAAGAAAAAGACCTTTGCGGATGAAATTATTTTATTTTTGACCGGATAATAATGTCTGTTCATGAATTTATTCAGAAAGAAAACAGTTGATGAAATTATGAAACGTGCCGGTGATGATGCCTCACAGCATGGCTCGTTAGCAAAGCATTTAGGTGTGCGCGACCTCACTGCTTTGGGCATTGCTGCCATAATTGGTGCAGGAATTTTTTCCACTATTGGTAATGCAAGTGCACAAGGTGGACCCGGTGTGATTTTATTGTTTCTTTTCACTGCCATTGCCTGTGGTTTCACCGCTTTTGCTTATGCAGAGTTTGCATCATTAGTTCCTGTTAGTGGGAGTGCATATACTTACAGCTATGTAGCCTTTGGTGAATTTATTGCATGGATAATCGGATGGGCATTGATTATGGAGTATGGCATTGGAAACATTACCGTTGCTATTTCATGGAGCGATTATTTAACAGGGTTACTCGACAGTATGGGCATACATTTGCCACTGTGGATGACGATGGATTATCTTACAGCAGCAAAAGGGTTCAGCAAAGCAGGCGCACTGATGCTTAGCGGAAGAACACTTGAAAGTCTTGATGCCGGTTTGCGTGATGCCTATTTAGCATGGCAGGGTGCTCCAACAATAGGCCCATTGCATATTGTTGCTGATTTGCCTGCTCTTTTAATTATTCTCATCATTACATGGATTGTTTACAGAGGAATTAAGGAGTCGAAAAATGCAGGTAATGCCATGGTAATCATAAAACTTTCTGTTGTGCTTTTAGTCATTGCTGTGGGTTTGTTTTATATTAATACCGATAACTGGTATCCTTTTTTACCCAATGGCATTCCCGGTGTTTTAAAAGGTGTGTCAGCAGTATTTTTTGCATACATAGGTTTTGATGCTATCAGCACAACAGCAGAAGAATGTAAAAATCCACAACGTGATTTACCTCGAGGAATGATGTGGGCAATAATAATCTGTACAATACTTTATATTGCCATAGCATTAGTGCTTACAGGAATGGTAAACTACAGCACTTTGGCTGTTGGTGACCCATTGGCTTATGTTTTCAGTGTATTGAATTTAAAATGGATGTCGGCAATTATTGCAGTGAGTGCTATTGTTGCAATGGCAAGTGTATTGTTGGTTTTTCAATTGGGTCAACCACGCATCTGGATGAGTATGAGCAGAGATGGTTTGCTACCTAAGAAATTTGCAACCATTCACCCAAAATATAAAACACCATCGTTTGCATCAATTGTAACCGGCTTTGTAGTTGCAGTGCCAGCACTTTTCATGAACCTTACAATGGTTACAGACCTTTGTAGCATTGGAACCTTATTTGCCTTTGTGTTAGTTTGTGCCGGAGTTTTGAAAATGCAAATCACGCCTAATGCGCCCCGAGGTAGTTTTAATACACCTTATGTAAATGCTAAATATATTTTCCCGTTAATGCTCATTTTAACTGCAGCATTGTCGTGGTCATATAATAAAGATGGCGTTTCCAATTTTTTGAAGAACACTCCACAACCCTACTCTGCCGAAAATCTGATTCCTTCTTTAGGAGCTGACAGAATTAAAGATCTGGTAAACACTGTTTCTTTGAAAGACTCAGCAGCATTTGCTAAAGCCGACAACGACCTTGCAAATTATTTTTCACAAATAACTACCGATAATTATCTCCAGAAACTAACGGACTACGGATTGTCGCATAAAGAAATTTATGAATCGGGTCTTGGACTTTTTAAACATAAAATACCTACATGGATATTTATCATTTCATGTCTGTATCTTTGTGTTTTAACCTGGAAACACAATCTATCGCTCATTCCATTATTAGGTTTGGTTTGCTGCCTATACATGATGAGTGAAATGGGCATATCAAACTGGATTGGGTTTTCGATTTGGCTGGCTGTAGGGCTGATTATTTATTTCGGTTACAGCTATAAAAACAGTAAGTTAAATATTATAAAAAAATAAATTATTATGCCTTCAATTTTTATTACCGGTGCAACAGCAGGATTTGGAAGAGCCATAGCATTAAAATTTGCACAACACCATTGGAGCATTATTATTAATGGTAGAAGAACTGACAGACTTCGCACTTTAGAAGATGAAATAAAGAATCTTGGAGCAGATGTCATCAGTCTTCCTTTTGATGTTCGAAACGAACAACAGGTTAATGAAGCTATTGAAAATCTCCCCATCAAATGGAAACAAATTGATGCATTAGTTAATAATGCAGGACTTGCAGCAGGAGTAAATCTGATTCAGGATGGCAAGACTGAAGACTGGAACACAATGATTGATACTAATGTGAAAGGACTGCTTTATGTCACTAAAAATATCATTCCACTGATGATAAAACAAAAAAGCGGACATATCATCAACATAGGTTCTATTGCCGGAAAAGATGCTTATATGAAAGGCAATGTTTATTGCGCCACAAAGTATGCAGTAGATGCTTTGACAAAAAGTATGCGTATTGATTTATTAGAACATGGCATAAAAGTCAGTGCAGTAAATCCAGGTGCTGCAGAAACAGAATTTTCTTTGGTTAGATTGAAAGGTGATGTTGAAAAAGCCAATGCTGTTTATAAAGGATTTGAACCATTAGTGGCGGAAGATATTGCAGAGATTGTATATTTTGTTGCAACCCGTCCTGCACATGTTTGTATAAATGATGTTGTAGTTACACCAACTGCGCAAGGAAATACAGCACATTTATTGCGAAAAACCAATTAATCAGTATCGGCTGTCGGCTACTTTTAAAAATACTTCTGAGATGTAATTGCGCCAGTGGTTATCAGAATAAGTTAAACCCATGTCACGAAGTCTTGCATTTTCCGGGAGTTTAAATTGAGGAAGCCATCGTTCCTGAGGTGGTGCAAACCCTACCTTATCTTTACGATTGAGAATAGCATCAGGAATAATTCCATTCATAGCATTGCGGTAAACATACTTTGTTGTTGCATTTCTGTAAATCTGATTGGCAGGTAGTGAAAAGGCAAAGTCAACCAACTTATGATACAAAAATGGAAGCCTTACTTCCACACCGTGAGCCATAGAATTACTATCAGAGAAGTTTAACAACAATTGAAGACTCATCATCATATCATTATAAAGTGTAGCTTTAAATGACTGATATCCCCGAGTGTTATCTTCAAATGGCTTTACAGTTTTTGTGAGAAACATCTTTGTCAGTTGCCAAGGGCCAATTGGGAGTGAAGTTTGATATGCATCATTATATGCTCGCCTTTCATTAATATATTCCGCTACCCTGAAGCGAAGCAACAAATCGTTTAGATAATGGAAACGGTAATGCCCATACCCTGCCAGCATTTCATCGGCACCTTGTCCATCAAGAATAACTTTAACATGATGATTTTTAACTTCCTTATAAAGCAGATATTGTGCTGTTACTGATGTGGATCCAATGGGAATCTCATTATGATAGACAATCTTTTCAATATCTTCTAAAATTTCTTGGGGCTCAATCTGTTTATTTATCTGTGGAAAGTGAAGTAAATCCGTTATATGCTTCATCCATTTACCTTCATCTTTTACATCATCTCCAAATCGTGCTGAAAATAATTTATAATTAACTTTTTCCTTGAGTTGATGCATTACACAAACAATACCGGAGGAATCAAGCCCTCCGGAAAATGATGTTGCCACAGGAACGTCACTTCGCAATCGTCTGTTTATTGATAAAAAAAACAACCTTTTGAACTCCTCTGCATATTCATGGTCATCCATGGATACAAGATTCTTGTATTGCAATCTGTAATACTCACGGATATCAATATTGCCATTCTGCACAAAAGCATAATGACCATGTGGCAGTTTCTTTATTCCATCAAAAAATGTTTCAGTGTTATAAATTGAAATATTATTCTGAAGGTAGTTATCCATCTTCTCTTTAGAAACCTTCTTCGGAACTTCGGCTTTAAACAATGCTTTTACTTCCGAAGCAAAAACTATCCGTTCACTATCCATATAGTAACGTAAAGGTTTTTCTCCAAAACGGTCACGGGCTAAAAATAACTGCTGCAATTTACTGTCCCATATTGCAAAGGCAAACATACCGTCAAAATCTTCAAGGCACTTTTCCCGCTTATGGTTAAATGCTGCAAGAATCACCTCAGTGTCGGAGTGCGACACAAACTGATAGCCTTTCTTTTCAAGGTCAGCCTTCAGTTCAAGGTAATTATAAATTTCTCCATTATAGACTATTGTATAACGACCTAAATAATGCATTGGCTGCCTGGCTTCATCAGAAAGGTCAATAATCGCCAATCGTCTGGGTGCAAGTCCTATATTTTCTGTTCGTTATGCCAAATACCTTCACCATCAGGCCCCCTGTGAGAAAGGGTGTCTGACATTTGCTTTAATACTGATAAATCAACAGGTTTATGCTGAAAATTGAGAATGCCGGCTATACCGCACATATAGATTTCTGATCAAAAATTTTTGAAAGTGCAAAATTAGATTTTCCATCTTACCAAATAGTATGCCGATGAAATTAAATATGATGATAAGGATGATTATTCAGGATAGTAAATGCTCTGTAAATCTGTTCGGCAAAAATCAATCTTGCATGAGTATGGGTGAATGTCATTTTTGACAGGGCAAACAGTTCATTACTTCGTGCATAAACTTTTTCCGAAAAACCATAAGCACTACCAGCAATAAAAACCAATTGTTTGAAATTTTTAATCCTTAACTGCTCGATTTTTGTTGCAAACTGCACCGATGTGTATTCTTTGCCTTTTTCGTCCAGCAGAATAACAAAGTCATTTGGCGATAACTCCTTGAAAATATTTTCAGCCTCAGCATCCATTGCTGCTGTAAGGTTTTTGTTGTTTTTGGCTTCTTTCAGATACTTGACTTCAAAACTGTTAAACCTCTCAACCCTACTCGCATACTCAGCTATTGCGGCATCGGCAAAACTATCCTTATTCTTACCTATCATTAACAATTTGATCTGCATAATTACGTTATCCAATAATGATTATTTACAAAAATCTGAAATTAAGTTTTGAAAGTAAATTTTTATGCCTTAATATTGTTTCGGATTTACATTTAAGTGTTTAATTATTACTGTAAGATTTATGCTAAAATGCATTCATAAGTTTTTCATTCCTATGCGCTCTTGGCTTGATTTTTGTCAGTTCACAAACATAATTTATCAAGGATGAAAAAAACCATCAAGCTTCTTCTTTCTGTCATGCTGATAGTTACCGTTGTAAAGGCAGCTGATGTTTTCGATGATATCGGCACTGCCATCCGTTCTGGCGATGCCAGACAAATTGCTCGTTTCTTTAATAACAATGTTGATTTGACAATATTTAATCAGGAAGAAGTTTACAGTAAAGCGCAGGCAGAAATGGTGCTTAAAGATTTTTTCAGTAAAAACGCACCAAAAAGTTTCACCATAATCCATAAAGGCGTTTCGAAGGAAGGTGCCCGTTATGCAATAGGAACACTCACTACAACGCAAGGTCAGAATATCAGAACTTATTTCTTTGTAAAAGAAAGTGGTGGCAATTCTTCTATTCAGGAATTGCGCTTCGAAAAAGAATAAGAATATCTTCCCCATAGTTTTTGAAAGCCGTATTCACTCTTGTTTACGGCTTTTTCCTTTTTAGTATTTTAAAAAAATCGTATCCTACATGATTCTTTGAATCAAAAAGCTGAATTTTGCAGCAGAAATAATTATCATGGATTTAGATCAATACATTTCATTATCACTACAGGAAGATGTCGGACCCGGTGATTACAGTGCTTTAAGTTGCATTCCGGCAGATGCTCAAAGCAAGGCCAATCTTATTATTAAAGATAAAGGAATACTTGCAGGCATTGAACTTGCAGAAAAAATATTTAAAACTGTTGACGCTTCGTTGCAAATCAACATCTTTAAAAAAGATGGGCAACACGTTGATAAAAGTGAAATTGCTTTTACAGTTGAAGGAAGCGTTCTTTCTATACTGAAGACAGAACGTTTGGTACTTAACTGTATGCAGCGTATGAGCGGCATTGCCTCCACTACATACCTATATGCAGAACAGGTGAAACATACAAAAGCAAAAATTTTAGATACCAGAAAAACAACACCACTGAATCGTTACATAGAAAAATGGGCTGTTCGTATTGGCGGTGGGCACAATCATCGCTTTGGATTGTATGACATGATTATGATTAAAGATAATCATGTTGATTATGCAGGTGGAATAAAACAAGCTATTGAATCAGCAAATACTTTCAGAAAAAACAGAAACCTGAATATTCCTATTGAAATAGAAACACGCAACTTAAACGAAGTTGAACAGGTGCTAAACACAGGTTGCGTTGAAAGAATAATGCTCGACAACTTTCAACCTGCATTAATCAAAGAAGCCGTGTCCATGATTTCAGGTCGTTTTGAAACAGAAGCTTCCGGTGGCATTATACTTCAGAACGTAAAAGATTATGCTGAAACAGGAGTTGACTATATTTCTGTTGGCGCATTAACACATTCTTTTAAAAGTATGGACATGAGTTTAAAGGCAAGCCAATGAAACGCAGGTTGCTCGAATACTTATCACTACTGTTAAATTACACACGTAGAATTACGCTACCCGGCTTTCAAAAAATTCCAATTTATGACGTGGGTGAATTTTTTCTTCGTGAATTATTTAAAGGCGATTTACAAATAAGAGCCAGAGCAATTGCCTTTTCATTTTTTTTAGCCATCTTTCCTGCAATCACTGCTTTCATTTGGTTTTATTCTGGCATTAATAGTTTCTACCAATGGTGTGTTTGCATTGATAGAAGGTTTCAACAAAACCATCATGCACGAAAAACGTAAAGGATGGAAACAAAGATTAGTTGCATTATATCTAACTGTTCTGTTAGCGACATTATTAATCATAGCAATATTACTAATTATCATCACAGAAGTTATTCTGCATTATTTCAATAATCACATTCTAAAGTTAGATAAGAGCTCAGTTTATTTGTTGCTCGCAGGCAAATATCTTATTCTGATTTTGCTTTGTTTCACAGCCATATCATCACTCTACTTTTTTGGTCCTTCCGGTGGCAGTAAAAAATGGCATTTCTTTTCACCCGGAAGTATTCTGGCAACTATCCTTATAGCTGTTACATCCATTGCATTCAACTTTTTTATTCTGAATTTCGGACAGTACAATAAAATTTATGGTTCTATAGGAACGCTGATAGTAATTCTAATTTATCTGAACTTTAACTGCATACAGTTGCTTATTGGATTTGAACTTAATAATGCCATTGAAAAAGCAAAATTCAAGCCCACTGTAGTAGAAAAATAAATCTTAAACGGTTTCTTTTCTTTCGAGCTGACTGATAGTAAAGTTCAATGGGTTTTTCACTTTTTCGCGAAGCAATGCAATGTCAATTACCTCACCCATTTTACTTACGTAATGAAATTTCAGTCCTTTAAGATATTCGCTCTTGATGTCTTTAATATCTTTCTCATTGTCGGCACAAAGAATTATGTCTGTTATTCCTGCGCGCTTTGCTGCAAGAATTTTTTCTTTAATTCCACCAACAGGCAGTACTTTTCCGCGCAAAGTAATTTCACCGGTCATAGCTAATTTCAACTTAACTTTACGTTGGGTAAATGCTGATGCAAGAGAAGTGAGCATTGTGACACCTGCAGAGGGTCCATCTTTAGGAGTTGCTCCTTCAGGAACGTGAATGTGAATATCCCATCTATCAAACACGCGATAATCAATGCCAAAATCTGCTGCATGTGCCTTCAAATAAGCTAAAGCAATCTGTGCAGATTCTTTCATGACCTCTCCCAAATTTCCTGTAAGTAATAAGCGTCCTTTGCCTCTGCTTAAACTGGTTTCAATAAATAAAATATCACCGCCTACTGATGTCCATGCCAAACCTGTGACAACTCCGGCAACACTGTTATCTGAAAATCTGTCGCGCAAGAATATAGGGGCACCAAGTGCTTTCTCTACAGTATCTTTATCTATCTTCTTATCATACTTTTCATTTAAGGCAACTCTCTTTGCAATACTTCTGATGACTGATGCCAGATTGCGTTCAAGACTACGAACACCGCTTTCGCTGGTATAAAATTCAATTATGTATTCAATTACACTGTTATTGAAAGTAGCATGGTGTTTCTTTAATCCATGTGCTTCCAACTGTTTTGGGATGAGGTGCTTTACTGCAATCTGAATTTTTTCTTCAACTGTGTAGCCGTTGATTTCAATTATCTCCATCCTGTCGCGCAGTGCAGGCTGAATGGAGCTCAAACTGTTGGCAGTAGCAATAAACAACACATTCGATAAGTCATAATCAAGCTCAATGTAATTATCATAAAATGCATTGTTCTGTTCAGGATCTAAAACTTCCAGTAATGCAGAACTTGGGTCACCATGAAAATCGTTGGTGAGTTTATCAATTTCATCAAGAACAAAAACAGGGTTTGATGATTTTGCCTTTTTGATATTCTGAATAATTCTGCCGGGCATTGCACCGATATAGGTCTTACGATGTCCTCTTATTTCTGCTTCATCACGCAATCCACCGAGAGAAACGCGTACATACTTTCTGCCCAAAGCCTTGGCTACAGATTTACCAAGAGAGGTTTTTCCAACTCCCGGAGGACCATAAAGACACATTATTGGCGACTTCATGTCTTTTTTCAGCTTCAACACTGCAAGATATTCGAGAATGCGCGTTTTTACTTTCTCTAATCCGTAATGGTCTTTGTCAAGTACTTTTTGTGCATGTTTTAGATTGAAATTATCTTCTGTGAATTCGCCCCAGGGCAATTCGAGTAATAAATCGAGATAATTTAAAGTCACACTGTATTCTGCTGCTGCCGGGTTAATGCGTCCCAATCTTTCAATTTCTTTATTGAAAATTTCTGCTACATGCTTATTCCATTTTTTATCCTTGGCACGAGACTTTAACTGCTGCAATTCCTGATCCGGTGTGTTGCCGCCCAATTCTTCCTGAATAGTTTTTAATTGTTGATTCAAAAAATATTCGCGTTGCTGCTTATCCAAATCAACTTTCACTTTATTCTGAATCTGCGATTTTAGCTCAAGCATCTGCAACTCTTGTGTGAGATACTCAAGTACTTTTAAAGCACGTTGTTTTATATCTGTCATTTCGAGCAAGTCTTGCTTCTTGGAAACTTCCAATTGCATGTTGCTCGAAATAAAATTTATTAAAAAAGCAGGGCTCTCAATATTGCGAACTGCAAATCCGGCCTCACTTGGAATTTGTGGAGAATGTTGAATGATTTGTAAGGAAATGTCTTTGAGCGAATCAACTGTTGCTTTAAACTCTTTTTCTTTCAATGCAGCAACAATATCGTTCAGTGGTTCAACTTTAGCTCTCAGATAAGGCTCGCTCTGTGTCATTTCAAGTAAAGAAAATCTTCTTTTTCCCTGAATGATAATTGTAGTGTTACCATCAGGTAATCGCAACATCTTTATGACACTGGCAACAGTTCCTATTTTATTCAGGTCATTGAATCCGGGATCTTCAATGTTTGTGTCCTTCTGTGCAACCACACCAATAATTTTATTGCTTTTATAAGCATCTTTTATCAGCTTAATTGACTTATCGCGCCCTACCGTAATGGGAATAACCACACCTGGAAAAAGTACTGTATTCCGCAATGGTAAAATTGACAATTCGTCAGGTATGCTTTCCTTATTGAGTTGTTCTTCATCTTCTGAAGAAAGTAATGGTATTAACTCGGGCTCATCGTCATTTATGCCGCCAATGAGTGTGTGTTTTATATCTTCCGGATTGAACATAGTTTACGTCAAGTTGTCAGCCAACAGGCTGTTATTAGTTTAAAATAGTAATCTGTCAATGCTTGTGCCATTTAATTTTTTGGCAGAATTAGCTCAAGCATGTTGACATGATTAATTATATCTTGTTCTTTTTTGTCAAAAATCAATTCTCTTCTTTTATATACCTCGGCAGCTAACTCCAATGCTTTGTCAAGTTGGAATACCGATTCATCATCAAATCCTCCCCAGGCAAAAGAGGGAATATATTTAGGAGGAAACCCACTTCCAAAAATATTAGCACAAATTCCTGTTACTGTGCCTGTATTAAACATGGTATTGATTGCCGCCTTGCTATGATCGCCCATCATAAGTCCGCAGAATTGTAAACCTGTATTGATATAATCCTTCTTTGAATAATTATATGCTTTTACCATACCATAATTATTTTTCAGGTTTGAGTTATTGGTATCAGCACCAAGATTACACCACTCAGCAATTACTGCATTACCAAGAAAACCATCATGTGCCTTATTGGAATAACCAAAAATAACAGAATTGTTTACTTCGCCTCCCACTTTACAGTGTGGCCCAATTGTAGTGGCACCATAAATTTTAGCACCCATTTTAAGTGTAGCATGTTCACCAAGTGCAAAAGGGCCTCTTATCATGCACCCTTCCATTATTTCAGCATCACGACCAATATAAACAGGGCCTGTTGAAGCGTTGATGATACTGCACATGACCTTGGCACCATCTTCAATAAAAACCTGCTGCTCATTAATTACGGTATTTGAAGAATCATATCCTGCGCTTTTTCTTCCTTCTGTAAGTAATTGAAAATCGCTGTTGATAGCTTTATCATTGAATCGAAAAATATCCCAAGGATATTTCAGCACATTCACTTCAAGTCCTGTTTCAAATGCTTCATTGTAGCTTACATCTTCCAATGTTTCGAATTGTTGTTGTTCTGTACAAACAGCAATGACAGTATTTCCCTTAACAAGTGCCTGACCTGTTTTCAGAGTTTTGATTTCATTGAAAAGCGCTTTGTCAATAAGTACAGATGCATTGGCAACACAGTTAACTTTTTTCTTTAGCTAACGAATACTTTGCAGACAGATATTTTTCAGTCAGCCATGAGCATTGGCGCTCCACTCAGGCGATTCCATTTTTCTGTAATGGTTAAAATACCACAACGAATTTCTGCTACAGGTCTGACAAAAGTAAATGGAAGTAAATCGTTACGGTTGCTATCAGCAAGTATAATGTTCATTGACATTTAACGGGTTAAAAATTTAATATTACAATGGTTAGAACTGTACTTCTGCGAATGTAGCAAAAAAATCAGTTCAGCAGATTAAGTAATTATTAAAAAACAAATGCCGCCTGACAACAAGCGGCATTTTATTATTTTACAGAAAGAAATTTACTTTACCGGTTGTTGCATACCATCAAGTACATTCATCACTTCTTTTACAGCTTTTGCACTGCCATCAAGTAATTGCTTTTCTTCAGTATTGAGTTTAAGTTCAATAATCTGTTCAATACCTTTTTTACCCAATTTTACTGGAACACCAAGATAAATATCTTTCTGTCCGTACTCACCTTGCAGCCATGCACAACATGGGAAAATTCGTTTTTGATCGCGAACAATTGCTTCTACCATTTGAGCAGCAGCAGCACCCGGTGCATACCAAGCAGATGTACCCATAAGGTTCACCAACTCACCGCCACCAACTTTAGTTCTATGTATAATACTTTCTAATTTATCAGCAGCTATCATTTCTGTTACAGGAATACCTGAAACAGTTGTATATCTTGGCAAAGGCACCATAGTATCACCATGACCACCCATCAATACAGCATGAATATCTTTTGGAGAACAATTTAATGCCTCAGCTAAAAATGCTCTGTAACGTGCAGTATCTAAAATTCCTGCCATACCGAAAACTCTCTTAGAGTCAAATCCTGATGTCAAGAATGCACAATAGGTCATTACATCCAAAGGATTGGAAACTACAATGATGATGGTATTTGGAGAATGTTTAACAATATTTTCAGTCACAGAACGAACGATACCTGCATTGGTAGCGATTAAATCGTCACGACTCATGCCCGGCTTGCGTGGAAGACCTGATGTTATTACAACAACATCAGAGCCTGCTGTTGCAGCATAATCGTTTGTAGAACCTTTTATTCTTGTATCATAAAGATTGATTGGAGCGGTTTGCCACATATCCAATGATTTTCCTTCAGCAGTACCTTCTTTAATATCGAGCAATACAACTTCGTTAACCAATTCGCGGTGAGCAATCACATTTGCACAGGTAGCTCCTACATTTCCTGCACCTACAACTGTTACTTTCATTTTATACTAAATTAAAATTTTTCAGAGGGCGAAATTATTTAAAAAAATGTTGCATGACGCTAAATGTTAAAAAATTTAACGGTGTATTTTTTGGTGAATGTGTTTGATTATTAAGTGAAATTGTATATTTGTGGTGTGAAAACCTTTTCCAAATTAATTAATACAGTATTCATTTTTGCTGTAACCGTTTTTGTTGCACAGGCACAATCTCCTACAAATCAGGATTGTCCGAATGCAATTCCAATCTGTAACACTACTTACTCCACAGTCATTTCATACAGTGGAACAGGAAATATTCCGAATGAAATTAATAACGGAAGTTCCTGTCTTTTAAGTGGTGAGCGCAATGATGTTTGGTACAC
Organism: Bacteroidota bacterium; assembly: GCA_016699635.1. GTDB lineage: Bacteria > Bacteroidota > Bacteroidia > AKYH767-A > OLB10 > OLB10. Next base: position 701,343 of record CP064983.1, read on the forward strand.
ATTTACAACACCATTTTTCGGAAATCTTAATTTTACCATTACACCAAACAATCCTGCTGACGATTATGACTGGGCAGTTTATAACCTTACTACTGCAACTTGTGCCGATATTTTCACCAACCCATCAATAGAAGTCAGTTGCAATTATGCACCTAATCTTGGTTGCAATGGAACTACAGGACCCAATAATCAAACAGCAGGGCCATGTGGTGGACAAAACAATCCAATAATTCCTGTTACACCAGGTCAGACTTATGTAATTAATGTAAGTAACTTTTCATCCACACAATCTGGCTATACCATTGATTTTACTGCTTCTACAGGAAGTATTTTTGATGTTTTTCCACCCTTTTTGTTAACGACAACTCCCCTTACCTGCGGTTCGAATTCTTTAACGATGACATTTAATGAAAACGTAACATGCAACTCTGTACAGGCAACAGATTTTGTATTAACAGGCCCCGGAGGACCCTACATGATTACAGCAGTGAATTCTGCAGGATGTACCAGTGGTGCAGATTACAGTAAGGTTTACACGGTGACTTTCACCCCTGCTATTTCAGTTGCAGGTATTTACAACTTTGCAGTAGTAAGTCCGGTTCAGGATTTGTGTGGCAACCTGATTTCTGTTCCAACCAATAAATCAATCAACATTAATGGTGCAACAGTTTCTGCAGCACATACTGATGTTTCTTGTTTTGGCGATAATGACGGAAGCATTATACTGACGCCAGGTGGTATGTACTTTTACTTATCAATGGTCGCCCAATGTAAGCAGCAGTAATACTGCTACAAACGTAACTGCTGGAACCTACACTGTAATAGTATCTCCTTCTAATGGTGCATGTAGTGCATTAGCCACAGTCACGGTAACGGAACCACCTGATTTGGTTTTACAAAATCAAAATATTGTTTCAGCCGTATGTGGCGCTGCCAATGGTTCCATTGCAACAACAATAGCCGGAGGTGCTGCACCTTATCAATATCAATGGTCACCATCGGGTGGTGCAGGCGCTAATGCAACAGCACTGCTTCCGGGCAACTATACTTTAACTGTTATAGATAACAACAATTGTGATTTTACTCAGACTTTTAATGTCCCTGACAATAACAACATCAATGCATCAGTAAACACCATTCAAAAAATGTGAGTTGTAAAAACGGTACTGATGGTGAGATAACATTGTCTGTTACCGGTGTTTCTGCAAGTGCTTCTTATCAATGGTCGAATGGTGCAACAACAAAGGATTTGCTGAATATACCTGCAGGCAGTTATACCGTAACTGTTACTGACGGAAATTGTCAGACTACGCTTTCCAATCTTACTATTATTGAACCACTTACTTCGGTAATGTCAAGCCCGTTGGTTACATCAACTTCATGTGGACTAAATAATGGAGCAATTACCGTTAATGCTTCAGGCGGAACCGGTGCATTAAGTTATCAATGGACACCTTCAGGCACAGGTGCATTGTCACAAAATTTAGCTTCAGGAACTTATACAGTTACTATTACTGATGCCAATGGATGTACTGCTAAAAGAACGGTTGCTGTAGCAGCATCAACATCACCTGTTGCCACAGTAAATTACATTAAGCAAATGGTTTCTTGCTATAATGGTAGCAATGGCAGTGCAAGTATTTCTGTCAATAGCGGAACTGCTCCATATTCTTATCTGTGGTCGGCAGGATTGGGTACAACTAATTCTAACAATGCACTTTCAACAGGAAATTATAATGTAACCGTAACTGATCAGGCAGGTTGTACAACAAATGCAACCGTAACTATTTTGAATGCTCCACAATTGACATTAACTTCAGGCACCGTTCAACATGTAAAATGTTTTGGACAAAACACAGGCAGTGCAACTTTTAATGGCTCTGGTGGAACTGGAACGCTCACCTACCTTTGGTCACCGGCAGGTGGGAATAGCAATTCTGCCAACAACTTATATGCAGGCACCTATACTGTATTATTGACCGATGCAAATGGATGTACTAAGAATAGCTCAGTTACCATTAATCAACCTACTGCAGTGCTAAATAGCAGTATTACACCAACTGCAACAAACTGTGGTCTTAATAATGGAGCATTAGTTACTTCTGCAACGGGAGGCACAACACCTTATACCTATCTGTGGTCGAATGGATCTGTAAATGCAAATATTTCAAATCTTGCATCAGGAACTTATACACTTACAGTTACAGATGCAAACCTGTGTGTAAAAACCAAAACTGCATCAGTTGCTGCTTCAACAGCACCTATTATCAATGTAACTAACTTACAAAACTTAAACTGCGCAAATGCCAACAACGGTAGCATAACCATTAATGTTACTAGCGGAATTCAACCCTACAGCTATCAATGGACAAATAATGTTTCAAACAGTAACAGTGCTTCTAATCTTGTTGCAGGAAGTTATGTTGTTACAGTTACTGACAATGCAGGATGTATAGTTACTTCTTCAAACAATATCACCTCACCAACTGCAATAACCATTCAAACTGTCAGTCAACAAAACGTGAAGTGTTTTGGAAACAATACAGGGAATATTAACGTTGCGTCAAGTGGTGGAACAGGAACACTATCTTATTTATGGTCGAATGGTAATACTACTTCGTCTATAACAACCTTGACTATGGGTAATTATACGGTTACTGTAACCGATCAGAATAATTGTACAAAACAACAATCTTACACCATTACGCAACCTGCTTCTGCTTTATCTTCTGCAACAACACCTGTCGGCACTTCATGCGGGCTTAACAACGGTTCTGCACTTGCTGTTCCAACCGGTGGCACATCTCCATATAAATTTCTCTGGTCAAACGGATTAAATACAGCACAAATCAACAATCTTGCTTCCGGAAATTATACAGTTACTGTTTCTGATTTTTACAATTGCAGTCTGACACAATCTACCATTATACAACCATCAACGGCAGTTACAATTCAAAGTACACAACAAGCCAATGTTGATTGTAATGGAGGAAGTAATGGCACTGCTTCGATTACAGCAACCGGTGGTATTGCACCCTATAATTATTTATGGACAGGAGGTCAGACAACATCTTCTGTTCAAAATTTAGTTGCAGGAAATTATCAGGTAACTGTTACCGACAATGCCGGCTGTACAGTATTAAATTCTTTTACCATTACACAACCCACTGCCATTGTAGTTTCGATGCCTGCTGCACAAACAGTTTGCTCATTACAATCATCAACTGCTATTGCATCACCATCCGGTGGTACTGCGCCATATCAGTTTTTATGGAGCAATGGTCAGACTAATGATACATTGTATGCAACACCATCTGCAAATACAACATTTACTGTAACTGTTACCGATAATAATGGCTGTACTTCTGTGGCCTCTGCAATCATCAATGTTTATCCACAGTTAGCTTTAAATACATTTAACCCCTACTCTGTCTGTCAAAATACTTCATTAAGTTTTACTGCAAATGTTTCAGGCGGTAATGGACAGTATCAATACAACTGGAACAATGGTGCATCTGCACAACAAACTTTTACGCAAACTTATTCTTCATCAACATCGGTAAACATTACTGCTACTGATGGATGTAATTATTCAACATCTGCAATCATTCCAATTAATGTAGTTCCAACACCGATAGTTACTTTTACTGCTGAGAATACAACAGGATGTATTCCACTTACAGTTAATGTAACTGACAATTCGCAATCAATAGCCGGCTCGGTTTATAACTGGAATACTTCAAACGGAACACTTTCGCAGCAAGGCAACAACTATCAGATAACTTATGCAACATCGGGCTTATATTATCCGATACTTACCATCAGCACAGCTGCTCCTGAAAATTGTACAGCTACTTATACATACACTGACGGCATTAATGCACTTGATCGTCCTGTTGCAGATTTTTCTCTTGCACCCGAAGAGCCTACAATGCTGAATCCTGAAGTTACTTTTAAAAATCAATCTCAATTTGCAACAGTATATAGCTGGAGTTTTGGAGATGGAATAATTTCATCAGAAATAAATCCAATAAACAGATATACTACAATTGGAACTTATGAGGTAACATTAGTTTCTTCAAACACATACTGTGAAGATACAATTACAAAAACAATTGAAGTAACTGATCAGTTCTCTTATTACGTGCCTAATTCTTTCAGCCCAAATGCTGATGGTAGAAACGATGTTTTTACATCGCAGGGAACCAACATTGTTTCTGAGCGAATGGTAGTTTACAACCGCTGGGGTATGAAAGTATTTGAATCTTCTGTATTTCCATTTAACTGGAATGGCCGTATGCAAAATACAGGCGATGAATTGCAGCAGGGAATTTATGTTTATACCATTTCCATTACTGACAAGTTCGGTAAAGGACATTCTTATAATGGAACTGTCACGCTGTTAAAATAATCAGCCTCCGCTCAACAAATTTTTTTACAAGCTCACTAATCATTTTATTATCTGCTTTGCCTGCAAGCTGTTTTAGAGGCAGCGCCCATTACCTTTCCCATGTCTGATGGTTGCGTTGCTCCCATTGTAGCAATTATTCCTTTCAAAACTTCCTTTACTTCATCGGCACTCATCATTGCAGGTAAAAACTTTTCAATCACAGCAATTTCGTCTGCTTCATTTTTTGCAAGGTCAGCACGGTTTTGTTGTGTGAAAATATCTAATGACTCTTTACGTTGCTTAACCAACTTTTGTAATAACTTCATTTCATCGGCTTCTGATAATTCAACATTTGAGCCGCTGGTTTTTGCTAATATTATGGCAGATTTAACAGCACGTAGAGCACGCAAAGCAGCCTCATTTTTAGCAAGCATTGCAGTTTTTAACTCTGCCATTATTTTTTGTTCAAGATTCATGATTGCAAATTTTGAACAAAGGTAATGATTCAATAAAAATCTGTCACTTCAAGAGTAAATACATTTTCTTCTGTAGAGATAGTAAAATACGAAATCAAAAGAGAAATCAATCCTATAATTAATATAGACAACCACTATCAACCTGACAAAAGCCCTTGAAAAAGCTAAAGACAAAAAAATAATTTTGATGAAATTGGCGGAATATATAGCAATAATCCTTTCAATACTTCTGGACATAACCCTACTTAAGTCATTTGTGCTCATTATAATTATCACATACATTCTATGACCTTAATCATTACACAATCCATAGTCTGATTGTTCCTTTGCACCGGAATTAAAATACTATTTATGCTTTCACTTAATAAAGTAAAAACGCAATAAATAGTGGTATCTTTGTCCTGTTTTTTAAGCTTTTCTTTTCTACAAATTCTCAAGCACAGGATACTCTAAAATCAGAAAACAATTTTGACATACGAGGTCAGCTAAGAACACGTTTTGAATTACGCGATGGCGCCTTCAGGCCGCTCACAGAAAAAGAACAGCCGGCAGCATTGGTCAGCGAGAGAATTCGTCTGAATTTTGACTACTCTTATAGAGATTTACTTACAGTAAAAATTTCACCACAGGCAGTTGGAATCTGGGGTCAGGCAAATATGGTACAAGGTGCAGAATACAGCGGTAATCATTTTGCATTATTTGAAGCTTGGTCTAAAATCAATCTATCCCCAAGTGTAAATATAAAATTCGGACGACAGATTATTTCTTTAGATGATGAACGTTTCTTTGGCGAATTAGATTGGGCGCAAGGAGGTCGCGCACATGATGCTCTAGCAATTGACATACACAAAAAGTCTTTTGACCTACGTGGATATTTTGCCTTCAATCAGAATTACAAAGTAATGTATGCAAACAATCTGAATAACGCATCAGGTAATTTATATTCCACAACCGATGCATTTCCTTATAAGTGGATGCAGACAATATGGGCCAATATTCCAATTGGAAAATACTACAGATTTACATTGCTTGCAAACAATCTGGGATATCAAAAAGCGACTTACAATACTATAGATACTAACCCTATATTCACTCAAACGCTTGGCTTGAACAACCATTACAAGAAAAATAAAATTGATATACATGTTGCAGCCTATTATCAATACTGTGATAATTCGCAAACAATAAACACAAATGCTTTTTTAATCACAGCTAATGCTGCATTACAAATTAACAACAAGTTGAATCTTGGTTTAGGAAGTGATTATGTCAGTGGCAATGATGTTGGAAAAACAAACAATATCAACCATGCATTCAATCCATACTTTCATACAGGACATAAATTTTATGGGAACATGGACTACTACTATGCCGGCAACGCACATAAAAACGCAGGAATATCAGACAGCTATTTAAAAGTTAATTATAAATCTACCGGCAAACTTGCATTGAATGCTACTTTACATCAGTTTATTTCCCCAAATAAAATCAGTGATGGCTACAGCAAAAACTACAACAGCAATCTTGGCCAGGAGTTAGATTTATCATTCTCACTAAAAGTAAATACATTTGCAACCTTTACCGGTGGATACTCTTTTTATTTAGCGACATCAACACTGAAGTATTTAAAAAATACTCCGGGAGCAAACGACTATCAGCAATGGTTATGGCTTTCGCTGAATGTAACACCACACTTTTTAAAAACAAATTTTTAAACTAATAATAAAATGAAACACAAACATTTCACAATTTGCGCAACTACACTGTTGATTACTGCACTGCTTAGTTGTAATTCAACAAACACAACAAAACCTGAAACTAGTTCTGCAGAGGCAGCACTAGCAATGGTTGCTGAAGGTAATCCGGAAGTCGCAGAGGTTACCGGTGCACCAAAAGTCCCCGCCCCTATTGGTGCCAGAGCTGCAAAAAAGCTCATTGTAAATTTATTGACAACAGAGATAGAAGGAATTATTGCCGACAGTATTCCCTATACTTTCTGGACGTTTAACAACACCGTACCGGGAAGTTTTATCCGAGTAAGAGAAGGCGATGAAGTGACATTAAATCTTAAAAATGATGGCAGCAGTATATTGCCGCATAACATTGACCTGCATGCTGTAACCGGACCCGGTGGCGGTGCTGCAGCAACCACAGCGCCTCCCGGCAAAGAAGCTTCGTTTACTTTTAAAGCAATAAATAAAGGCCTTTATGTTTACCATTGCGCTGCACCTCCTGTTCCTATGCATATAGGTAATGGAATGTATGGTCTGATATTGGTTGAACCTGCCGGTGGATTAAAGCCTGTTGACAGAGAATACTACATTATGCAAGGTGATTTCTATACAAAAGCATCAGTAGTTAAACAAGGTTTAATGGAATTTGACAATGACAAAGCTGTTGCTGAAAATCCGGATTATGTTTTATTTAACGGAAAAAAAGGTTCATTACTTGGAGCTAATATGCTTGAAGCTAAAGTTGGAGAAACTGTAAGACTTTTCGTTGGCAATGGTGGCCCTAATTTAACATCTTCATTTCACGTAATTGGAGAAATTTTTGACAATGTTTATCTAGAGGGTGGATCTACTGTTTCACATAATGTTCAAACAACAATGATTCCTGAAGGAGGGTCAGCTATGGTTGAATTTAAATGTGAAGTACGGGGCGAATATGTATTGGTTGATCACTCACTTTCAAGAGCATTTAACAAAGGCTGTATTGGAAAACTTAAAGTTACCGGTGAGCCTAATGAGAAAGTATTCAGTGCAAAAACTCTGACAAAAGAGTAACCCGCCTTTTGTAAGCAATAAAATGCAACGTGAAACACTTAATCATACTTTTATTTTCTATTGTAATTGTATCTTGCTCTAAGGAATCCGAAAAGGAAACTGTTTACAAAAACTTAGAGGGCAATAAAACTGATACATTACAAAGCATACAAAGTACCGTTAAGATGGTTTATATTCCCGGAGGAGAATATAAACCATTCTTTGGTTCTAACACTACATTGGTGAGTGTAGCTCCTTTTCTAATGGATGAGCGAGCTGTGACCAACGAAGAATTTCTTGAATTTGTCATTGCAAATCCACAATGGCAAAAATCAAATATTAAAAGACTGTTTGCAGACACCAACTATTTAAAAACATGGCCTACAGACATTACATTACCTGAAAATGCATTGAAAGATGCTCCGGTATGTAACGTATCATGGTTTGCTGCCAAAGCATTTGCTCAAAGTGTTGATAAACGTTTGCCAACATTAGATGAATGGGAATTTGTAGCTATGGCAGATGAAACAACAGCCAATGCAAGAAAAAAACCAAAATATTCAGATAGCATCATTGATTTATACCTTCAAAAAAACAGACAATTCAAATCGGTTAAACAAAGTCCTCCAAACTATTGGGGTATTTATAATATGTTTGATCTGATTTGGGAATGGACAGATGATTTTAATGCTGTACTAACAACAGGCGATTCGCGAAGTGGAGAATATAATGACAAAAATCTTGTCTGTGCAGGTGGCGCAACATCTGCAACCGATGTTATGAATTATGCAGCATATATGAGATTTGCACTGCGTACATCCATCAAAGCCGATTACACTATTGGAAATTTAGGATTCCGTTGTGCAAAAGACACAACAATTATTAAACAGTAACACTATAATTTTATGAAACTCATTTCACTATTATGCATTTCACTATTAATGCTTGTTTCATGCAAAGAAAATTCTGAACCTAAGCAAGGTGCAGAAACTACTGAGCAGCTTCCATCCAACTCAATTTTCAATCTTACTTCCGACTGGCAAAATCAAGATGGGAAAACTATTAAGCTAAAAGACTTACAGGGTAAGACACTGGTAGTAGTTATGATTTACACTACCTGTAAAACTGCATGCCCTATACTTGTTGCTAAAATGAAAATGATTGAATCTAAATTTGATCGGAAAGACATTGATAAAATCAATCTTGTACTAGTATCTATTGACCCTGAAACAGACACTCCGGAACATCTCAAAGAGTTTTCGATTAAAAACGAAATGACAGGGCCACAATGGACATTCTTACGCTCTGCTGAAAACGCAACAAAAGAATTTGCAAACGTACTTTCAATGAAATACAAAAAGATTTCACCTATTGATTTTTCACACTCAAACATTATCAGCACCTTTAAACCAAATGGGATTTTAGTAAGTCAGGAAGAAGGTGATATTAATGTTGACAAGGTTGTTACAACAGTCAATCAAACTGTAAGAAAGAAATAAAACAATTAAAAAAGAGAACAATCTCATTTAACATAAAACTACTTTTTAGGCAGTAGTTAACTCCCTTTGCTTCCATAGAATATTCTACGTAGTTATCTTTGCATAATGGCAAAACGATATTCTGTATTTCAATGGTTGTTTAGTTTTATAACTCCTGTTATCATTCACAAAGATCAATCGGAAGTAAATAGTATTTTAGAAACTACATTGGAAAATGGCAAACTGGTTCTGAATTCTGCTCATGCCAATTACAGCTATGGAAGTCTATTTCGTGTTTTTATAAAAGCATTGCTTCGTTTTAATATTGACATCAAAAACAAAAAGAAAATATTAGTTCTTGGTATGGGCGGTGGCAGTGTTGTAAAGTTTTTATTAGGAAACAATACATATGCACAACTTGATACTGTTGAAATTGACCGGAAGATAATTAGCATTGCAAAAGAAATGTTTGACCTTTCTCCTTCTGATAGATTAAAAATTTATGCAGCTAATGCCGTTGACTACCTTAAAGATTGTACAGAGGAATATGATTTAATTTTGATAGACCTTTTTATTGACGATGCTGTTCCTGAGTTTTGTTTCACAGAATCTTTTTGGAAATCAATTCAAAACATTTGTCTGCCTAAATGTGACATTGTTTTTAATGCCAGTATGAAGCAAAATAACCTTCAACACAATCTTGATTTTTTAGGCGCAATACACTTAAAAGAGAATCTTACCATAGAACAAAATCTGTTTTTCCTGTTACAACCTGCTGTGAGTAAGTAATTTACTATCACTATAAAATTTTAATTCATTGCACTATATTTGTCCGGTTAATGCAAACTCCATTACTAATGAAAAGACTTTACACAACTATATTTTTAACTTTAGTAGCCATTAGCCTTCAGGCACAAAATGCAACGCCTAATGCAGGTTTTGAAAACTGGAATCAGGTTGGAAATCGTTTTGACCCTGCCGATTGGAATAATCTGAATCCAAGCACCGGAATAATAGGTGTGTTAACTTGTGCTCGTGCTTCAGGTGCAGATGCACACAGTGGAAGCTATGCAATTAAATTAACTACTAAATTAATTCCCGGATTTAATGTTATAGCAAATGGTATAGCAAGTACAGGCACATTAATCACAACACCACCTTATGGCGTATCAGGAGGCATTGCCTTTACCGGTCGCCCGGATAGTATTACAGGTTGGTATAAATATACACCTGCCGGTACAGATCAGGGATTTGTTGAATTGCAATTGTTAGGCACTACAAACACAGACACTATTGGCTATGTAAGATTTGAAACACCTAATGCCACAGTAAGTACATACACACGATTTGCTGCTGCTGTAAATTATCTTTCTACAGCAACACCATCAAACACTATATGGATACTTTCCTCAAGCAAAGGAGTCGGACCTATTGTCAACAGTCAGATTTTTATTGATGATATTGCAATGGTTTTTAACCCTTCTTCTGTAAATACAATTGATACAAAAAACGAAGTTTCCATTCTGGGCAATGTCATAAAAGAAAAAATACGATTTAATTATAAAAATACCGGTGTTTATCAATTCAAATTAATTGATACTGCCGGACGAATAGTAACAGATACAGAACTTAACTCACAACAAAGTACTGTAGATGTTTCTGCTTTGGATGGTTTGTATTTTTATATCATCGAAAATAATTCAGGCATTATCAATAACGGAAAAGTAATTATCAGGAATTAATATGCGCTATCTGAATAACGCAAAAAAATCATTTCTATTAATTATTGCAAATGTCTTGTTTGGCATTTCCTGCTATGCACAAATGGGTGTGTTGAGAGGAAATGTTTACTTAAAACAAAATGGTGAACCTATTGCAGGTGCCGGTATTTTTCCGGTCAATGATAAATCAATAGGTGTGGCATCTGATGCTGATGGAAGTTATGAGATAAATCTCCCTGTTGGAAAACAAACCATCGTTTATACATTGACAGGATTAAAAAATGATACCCTTACATTAGATATTAAAGATGGTACAGAGTCTATCCGCAATATCTATCTTACATCAAACCTTAAAAATCTGAATGTAGTAGTTGTTTCTGCAAGTAAGTACGAACAACGTATTGAAGATATTACAGTAAGCATGGAAGTTATCAGTCCAAAACTTATTGAAAACAGAAACACAACCAATGTTACTAGTGTACTCGAACAAACTCCGGGTGTTACAATTTTAGATCAGGAGCCACAAATTCGCGGTGGTAGTGGTTTTAGTTTTGGTGTTGGCAGTCGAGTAGCTACACTCATTGACGGCCTTCCCATTATGACCGGTGATGCAGGACGTACAGAATGGCAATTTATTCCTGTCGAAAATATTGAGCAGATAGAAGTAATTAAAGGTGCTTCTTCAGTTTTATATGGTTCGTCTGCATTAAGTGGAACAATCAATTTCAGGACAGCCTATCCAAAAGAGCGTTATCACACCTATTTAAGAACTTATGGTGGCGTTTATGACAAACCATCAAACAGAGATGCAAAATGGTGGGATAGGCCTGCAACTTTTTCAGGCATCAACTTTTTACATAGTGAGAAAATCAATCGTTGGGATTTAATCATTGGTGGCAATGGATTGTATGACCACGGATTTATTGGCCCGCCTTTAGCTATGAGTTCTTTACCTTTTCAGGATACAACCATCAGTAACAATGATGTTGCATCACGCTGGGGCAGATTAAATTTCAACATCCGTCACAGGTTTAAAAATGTCGAAGGCCTTTCAGCGGGTATCAATGGAAATTTTATGCAGTCACACTCTAACTTTTCATTGGTTTGGGCAAATGACAGCACAGGAATTTACAATGCCTTCCCGAAAACAATGACACTTACCGATTCTAAAACATTTTATATTGACCCATACATCAGTCTGACCGAAAAAAAGGTTCATCACATCAACTGCGTTCACGCATTTTTTATGCCGACAATGACAATGGCAACGATCAATCAAATAAAACAAATGTTTATCTGGCTGAATATCGTTTTAACCGCGAGTTGATTTCATTAGGAAGATTAAATGTAACCTCTGGAGTTTATTTCCAGCAATCATTCAGTCATGCATCACTTTATGCAGGTAGTGGAAGCGATAAAAACACCCTTGAAAACTATGCAGCTTTTATACAATTAGAAAAAAAACTTATAAAAAAATTGATGGTGTCTGCAGGTTTCAGAACTGAATACTTTGAGATGAACAATAAAGAATCGCAGTTAGAACCTATTTTACGTGCAGGATTAAATTATCAGCTTACAGAAGGAACTTTTATTCGTTGCTCATACGGACAAGGATATCGTTATCCAACCATTGCAGAAAAATATATTGAAACCGGTGCCGGTGGAATTTCTGTTTTCCCAAATCCAGAGGTACAACCTGAATCAAGCTGGAATGCCGAAGCAGGAATTAAGCAAGGTTTTAAGATTGGAAACTTCTTTGGCTTTGCCGATTTTGCAGTTTTTGAACAACGCTATCACAACACCATTGAATATATTTATGCTTTATGGCAACCCGATCAGTTAGCCGGATTTAAATTTGTGAATACAGGAAACTCACGTGTTAAAGGCCTTGAAGTTTCTATTATGGGTGAAGGAAAACCGGTTCACAATTTCGCCATAAGCTTTCTGGGTGGATATACTTATACGCTGCCGCAAAGTCTGGAGCCTGACTATATTTTTGCAACTGATAATCCGCCAACAGACTTTTTACCCGACTCATTATCATACAGCAGCACCAGCACAGACACATCAAAGAATATTCTCAAATACCGTTTTCAGCATATTGCCAAAATGGATATAGAGCTAACCTGGAAATTTATTTCTTTAGGTTATGGCATTCGTTATTACAGTTTCATGAAAAATATTGATAAAAAGTTTTATGATCTTGATGAAACAGTTTTACCGACCGGTGTAAAAGCCTATCGCGAAAAACATGACAAAGGAACCTTGGTGCACGATATTCGTTTAGGCTTCAAACTCAACGAAATTTTTAAAGCTTCATTTTTAGTAAACAATGCCACAAACCTTGAGTATTCATTGCGTCCGTTAAAAATTGAGTCGCCCAGAAATTATACTGTTCAGCTTACGGCAGCATTTTAATATAGACCTTAGCTTGTTAAAAAGGTGTTTATGAGTTTATTTTGGGCTGTTAAATCTGACCTGTTCAATAGCTTTAATTCAGTCTTACTTAGGTTGTTAATGATGATTTTCTATACAGAAGTCAGAATACTTCAGCCAAATAGCAGAAAAATGAAAAATATTTACACTATAAGGCTTTGAATGTAAATTGTTTTTATACATTTGCAGCCTCAAAAAAACGTTTGGCCCGTTCGTCTAGGGGTTAGGACATCTCCCTTTCACGGAGGAAACACGAGTTCGATTCTCGTACGGGCTACAAAAAAAATAAGGATTAATATCCATCATTAAAAAGTAAAAACTGTAATTATGGCAAATCACAAGTCAGCAGTAAAAAGAATTCGCGCCAACGGTGCTAAAAAAGACAGAAACCGCTATCAGGCAAAAACTTCGCGTAATGCTTTGAAAGAACTGCGTACTACCACAGATAAGAAAGAAGCTGAAAAGTTGCTTCCGGAAGTATCAGGTATGCTTGATAAAATGGCAAAAAAGAACCTTATTCATAAAAATAAGGCTGCAAATCTGAAATCAAGTATCACTAAATATGTTAGTGCTTTAAAATAATATTCACATAATTTTGAATTTTAAGCTCGCTATAAATGCGGGCTTTTTTTGTTTAACACCTTATCTTAGCACCATGGAAGAACCTAAAAACATCAAATCATGGTCGGAAAGTGACAGGCCAAGAGAGAAACTCCTTGAAAAAGGCAAGGAAGCCTTAACCGACAGTGAGTTGCTAGCTATCCTCATCCGTTCAGGAACCCGTCAGGAATCTGCTGTTGACTTGGCCAAACGTATTTTAAAAAATACACATAACGAGCTGTCAGAACTTTCTAAGCTATCCGTAAAAGACATGATGAAGTATAAAGGTATGGGCAAAGTAAAGTCTATCACTATTGTTGCTGCTTTGGAATTAGGACGCAGACGCGCACAAGCACAGGCTTTGGAAAGACAAAAAATAACTTCAAGCAAAGATGCAGTAGCCTATTTTAAAGCCTTACTGGCCGACCTGCCGCATGAAGAATTCAGAATACTTTTGTTAGACCGCGCCAATCAGATTATCAAATCCGAAAACATCAGTAAAGGTGGTGTTTCGGGAACTGTGGTTGATGCACGAATCATTTTTAAATCGGCTATAGAAAATTTAGCTTCGGGCATTATCCTTTGTCACAACCACCCTAGTGGCAATCCTAAACCAAGTCAGGCTGATGTTAATCTGACATCAAAACTAAGTCAGGCCGGAAAATTACTGGAAATAAACATCTTAGATCATGTTATTATTGCCGGTGACGACTATTACAGCTTTGCCGATGAAGGGCAGCTTTGATTTTTCAACAGCCTGTTTACAAGTAAAAAATCTGATAACCGATTTAATGGTACTTTTGCGAAACTTTTCGAAATGAAATACGCACACAAATCACCCGCTGTATTGTTGCTTCAGGACGGTACGGTATTTTATGGAAAGTCGGCAGGTAAAATTGGAACTGCCACCGGTGAAATCTGTTTTAACACCGGCATGACAGGCTATCAGGAAATATTTACCGACCCAAGTTATAAATCGCAGATTATGGTGATGACCTCTGTACACATCGGAAATTATGGTGTGTGCCAGGCAGAGTCAGAATCTTCGTCAGCAAAAATATCTGCATTGGTTTGTCGCAATTTCTCTGACCATTTTCACGCAAAAAGCCGATCAAAGCCTTAGGATTATTTTATTGAAAACAATATGGTTGTTGTATCTGATGTTGATACACGTGCCATCGTGCAGCACATCCGCAGCAAAGGTGCTATGAATGCCATTGTTTCTTCTGGAAGAAACCGATCTTGCAAAGCTGAAAACCCTTTTGGCAAAGTACCTTCTATGGAAGGACTTGAATTATCGAGCACAGTCAGCACTCAGAAAGCATATACCTATGGCGATGCAGCAGCAGCATTGCGTGTGGCTGTAATAGATTTAGGAGTAAAAGAAAACACATTGCGCTGTCTTGCTGACAGAGGTTGTTACATAAAAGTTTTTCCGATGAACACTTCTTTTGAAGAAATGGAAAAATTTAATCCGCAAGGTTATTTGGTTTCCAATGGACCGGGCGATCCTGCTGTAATGCCTGCTATGGTAGATACCGTGAAAAAAATTCTGAATTCCGATAAAGCGCTGATGGGAATCTGTTTAGGTCATCAGATGCTTGCAGAAGCCTGTGGAATAAAAACATTTAAAATGTTTAACGGACATCGTGGCATCAATCACCCAGTAAAAAATTTGGTGACAGGTCGTGCAGAAGTGACATCACAAAATCATGGCTTCGGTGTTATTCCGGAAGAAACTATCAATAAGGCAGAGATTGAAATTACACATATAAACCTGAACGATCAAAGTATAGAAGGAATCAGTGTAAAAAATAAAAAGGCTTTTTCTGTTCAGTATCATCCCGAAGCTGCACCCGGCCCTAATGATGCGCGTTATCTTTTCGACAACTTCGTAAATGCCGTTAGGGAAGTAAAAGAGCAGGCTGTTACGGTGTAGCCTGCCCTCTTCAATTATTTTATTTTAGGACTCCTACTGCGACAGTGTAAATCTTATTGTAATACCAAATGCAGTATTCGCATTGGGGTAAGATGTTGACACCACAGGTGTATTGATAGTCTTCTCGAAGAACAATCTTAAATTAAGTCGTTCACTTACCGTATAATCAGAAGCAAGCTTAATAGAGATGATGGTTAAACCTGCTGTTGGCTGATTGGTACCTTCAACCAATTTTCTGAGAATGGTAGTGTTCTTACGAACTGAGAAATCTAATGTTGTATTCAGATCGTTTGATCTGCGTGAGTTAACACTCTTAAACAGTCCGAAAGGAAACTTAAAGTTTGGAATTCGATAGCCTGCTCCAAATGTAAACTCACGTCCTTTAACTTCTGTTACCTGAATACCTGCAAGTGTTAATGATATATTTCTATCACGCTTGTACTCGAAACGTGTGGTGAAATTTCCACCGGAAGAACGTCCGCCACGCTCTGTTGCCGACTTACTTCCTGATGATTTATCATTTCTGTTTTTCCAGGTGATGTCTATTCCGATTAAAGGACTAAACTGTTCACTCAAACTCACCTGCCCTATCTGTCTCTTAGGAATAAAATCCATGTTGATGTCGCGCGCATTACCACCGGGAACATAAGAAACATCAGTAGTAAAGCTGTTTACATTGTAAGTAGAACGATAACCATGATTAAGGTTTACACTCTGGAATAGATTTTTTACAAATGCAATTTTGGTAAGTCCGTCATAGCGCACTGTCCAGTTAGGTAGTGGTACCGATGGAAACAAATCGAGCGACATGCGTGAGGCACTCTTCTTAGAATAAGCTGAAAGGAATGAAAGTATCACTACCTCTTGTGATGTTCCACTGTAGCCATCTCTGTAGCCATCAGCGCCAACACCTGATGAGTTTGGATTTTCATTGCCCAATCTTTCAGAAAGTATTCTTCTGTTTTCTGCAAACCGCTCAAAGATGGTTGATGAATAATCTTTTCTGTCTTTAGTGAATGATGTTCCCCACATCAGATTGCTGATACTGAAATTACCGGTTTCTACTCTTGCCAATGTTTCATAATAACGACCGTTAGCACGCGGACTGTTGTAGGCTCTGTAATTTTCTGTCGTACTTAAAGAGTAATTGCGGTTAAAATTTACATCAATATTAAATCCTGTAAAAGGCTCAAGAGAAGCTCTTCCTGTGATGTTTTGTGTGTAGGTAGAAGTAAACTGACTGTTGAAAGTTGAGTCTGTTGTAAGCCATCCATTCTTGGCCGCACGTTCTCTGATGTCCTGATTCTGACTACCAAAAGTAAATGCAAATCCCGGTGCACTGGTGCCATCCCAATTCTGACCTAACCATTCACTCTGTCTGTTAAAGCCGGGCAACAACAATCCATTGGTTTCATTCCAGTTAAACGAAACATTCTTTAAACTGAAAATAACTTTTGCCAATGCTTTTATAGCAGGATTTATTTCCTGTTCTTTTTTCTTCTCCGGTGGTTTAACACTCTTTGTCTTTAAACTGTCTTTCGCAGCATCCGGTGCTTTAGCATCAACCTTTGGCTCTTTCTTAGCAGATGTTTTTGGCTTTGGTGGTGCTGTCAACTTTTTATACAGTTTCCACTTATTGTATAAAGAAGTCATGTTAAAGCTGTTGTTAACCTGAATAGAATTTGAGTTTTGAATAGTGTTGCCTAAGGCAGGGTTTGTATAGTACCTTCCATTGTCTGTGTTTACTATTAAAGGTGATGCTGTCCAGTGATAAGTAGTGCTGTAGCGCGTATTAATGCTTATCCAATCTGTTATCGGCAACTTATTTAATGGAAGATTATACGATAAAGATGCATTGTGCATGTAATCTGTATTACGTCCTAAGTTGAAAAAGTTTTTTCTTACAGAATCGCGTTTTTCTTCTGAGTTTAAAGCACCATCAGGCTCGTCAACCTTGCTTTGATTGTTGGCATTAAACTCAAACTTCAATGCGCGGGTGATGTCCCAACTTGTTCCATACTGACGGTTCATTGTAAAACGCTTATCATACAACACAGGAATAGAATTATCAGAAACACCCTGATTCAATACAGCATTTACATCACGCACTTTAAGTTCGCCATAGTGTCTGTTTACATCCCATCGGAAATTAAAGGTTGATGGCATGTAGTTGAAATTAAAATCTTTAATAGGACGTAGGTACTTCGACTTAGCCTTCATTTTACTGAAAGGCGTAATCGGTTTTGGGTTTGTATTAAAATTATAACCTATTGCACCAAGGTAGTCTTTCTGAATATCATATTCCGTATTGATATTTCTCCGATAAACTTCAGTATATCCATAAGTAAAATTAAAGTTCTCTATGTCATAAATTCTTGACTTAGATGCATTCTTCCCTGTCTTATTTTTCTTGACATTGGTAAAGTTCAAACTCTTTCTTCGAGTATAATCCTGCGAAAAACGTTTTCTGTTTTGTTTGCGTTTTGAATCGTCAATGTTGCTGATTGAACGGCTGAATTCAATATCAGGATCAAGAGGATCATATTGCGGATTGCTGAATACTTCACCATAACCAAAATACATTGGCACTGTAAGACCTGTACTTGATGGAAAAAACTTACCCAACTCAAGTGATGTGGCTACATCATAGTTTGTCACATCTTCTTTGCTACGCTCACCAACTTTACTTTCTAAACTTCCGAATCCATGAGTTGAATAGCCACCGGAAACAGAAACATTACCCAAATCGGCAAGCTTCACCTGCGCACGACCTATAGTTGCCCATCCGCCTTTATCATTAAAGTCGGACATGCGGAATTCGTTGAACCATACTTCTGCACACTTCGCCAATCCGTCATCCGGTGGTCGTGGCGGGAATGCAGGATTCTCACCACTTGGGTTCCACAATCCAAGCATCATAACTTTCACTTCGCTCAATGTAGGATTACCTTTAATGAAAATTACATTGTTGCCATCAAGCTTAGAATATTCATCTGTAAATGCAACACCTGCATTATTACGCTCCAGCTTAGCATCGGTCAGTTTATCCAAATCAATATCAAAATCATTCTCTTTAGGCCAAATTACTGTAGGATCTGTACTTCCAAAAGGAGTCATTTTTAATGGAATGCGGTAGTCGTAGTAGTTATCTGTAAAGTCAGAGCCTAAACGAACAACTGCGTAAAGCTCACCATCGTTGGTTGGATTGGCAGGTGGTAGAAACGATTCGGCATGGATAACCATTTTTACATGTTTGTAATTACGCATGTCGAGTGTTGTGTTTTTATAACACACCTTCATATCACCATCAGCAAGTTCGCACACTTTAAACGAAAGCGACTGCTCGTTAAGTTGGCGTTGATTGGTTGAGGTAACATCAATTTCACGCTCAAAGTCCGGAGGCAAAACATAATTAATCGGCTCGCGGTTGCTGTTCTCTTCGAGTGAAACAGCACCTACATCAAAAACAGCAGGCTGACTAAGAATACCTGTAAGCTTATAATCATACTTCCTCCATTCACCTCTCAGGAATTCAAATTTTGCAAGGCGCAGCACCTTGGGTCCGTTAAATCCTTTTGCAAAAACACGGATAAATTTTACGGACTTCAGATCTGAGATTTGACCAATGCGCTCACGACTTGGATCGTTCACCGGAATTTTTATCAGATACCATGTGATGGTCTTACCTGATGCATCAGGAAGATTTAATGCAGCTACATTCTCCAGCACATCTGTTACATAGTTTTGTCCTACTACCAATTTTGAAGGATCTATATCAACTTTATATTGAAAATAATTTTCGTCAACTTCCATACCGTTAATACGGTTTGCATCTTCTGCATCTGGAGTTTGTGTACTTGATGGCACAAATGTTCCACTGCCTGCAACCGGTGAATTGTTTTCTGTCCCGTTGAAGTTTTTATAACGCTGCAATATTCCATCGGCATTGGTATAAGCATCACCTCTGAAATATCTGAAATCATCTGACGAAGGGTCTTCATGAATGGCATCCTTTGCAGTTTGATTCGTTACGTTGGCGTCAATGTAATCGAGGAAGTTTGTGAGGAAATGTAGTTTCTCATCATCATTACCCAAACCATCTAAACCAACATCCTGTTGTTTACGTGTACTTTCATCTCTGTCAAAAGCGTAAAGTACATTCTGTGCAACAGGTGTGCGGCCCCATGCATTCTGACGATATGCTGCCGGTGTTGCTGTTGTTGGAAGACCATTCTCATAACTTTCATATCCATCACGCAACACATCTTCAGAGATATCACCCAAGTTGAAATAAAGCGTTCCTGTATTTGACATACTGGAATCAGGTGCATCGCCATTAAAAGGATCCATCAACCAAAACTGTATGTACTGAATGTTTGACTCTTCAAAGTTGCTCGTTTCTACTTTTCGCATAAAACCACCCCAACGTGATGTTGGGTCAACCAACTTTCCGTTAGCATCAATACCTGCAGATAAACCTGCACGTGCAGATGTTTCATAATTGTAAGGTCCACGCTCATCAGGATAAAAAGAAATATCGAATGTATTCATGTAAGGAACAATACCATTGCTGTATTGTCGCTTGGGGAATAATTCCTTTTCACTAATTTGTCTTACATTATGATTACTTCTTTCTGCAGCAGATAATGACACCGTACTGTTGCTTCTGTAAAAAGCAGTCGGGTCAATATTGTACCAAGCCATTTTAGCACGATTGTAGCCATAACCTAATGTGTCGTTTGTGGCACTCACATAGTCAAATTCAGGAAACAGTGCAGGCTGAAAACGTGGCACAGAAGCTAAGAACCACTGACCTGCTATATTCAACGGAATGGTACTCTGTGTTCCTTCAAAGGCATCAATATAAGCATTACCTTTTTTACCAATTGCTTTACTATGCTAGGGAAGTAAATAAGCAAATTCTCCGTTCAATGAAACTGAAGACTCTTCCTTAGTATTAATCAATGGAATTTTATCAACCAACTTAGTGATGAATCGTGAGCGTGTACGATAAGTTCCATCCAAACCGAATATTGAATTCGAGATAGGTTCATCACCAATGTTAACTTTTCGTGTAATAGGTCTTTCGTTGAGGTGCATAAAGGTACCACCAACAGCAAAATCTTTACTGAACTTGTAATCAAACCGTGCACCCATCAATGTTTTTGACTGAACAGAAAACAAGGAATTACTCTCTAAAGAAACTTTTATTGGTGTTGCAGAATTCAGCACCGAAGTATTGATGATTTTTACACGACCTAGATTATAGTCAACCGTATAATCCTGATTCTCGACCAATTCTGTTCCACCGGCAGTAACTTTAACAGAGCCTTGCGGAATGTTTATGGCATTGAGCGAAATTTCAGATCCTGAAGAGCTCTGATATGAGCCTTTAAGTTTAAATTTATTTTTACCTTGTGCTAATGCAATTGTTTTTGTTGAATCGTAAAGCTCTTTAAACACATACTTTGCTGCCGTTGTAGAATTTGAAAATTTTGATTCCAGGTATCGTCCAAATGGTTCTACAGCGGGCAGAATAATTCTTCCGTTAGCACTGTTTACCGTTATTCCTTCCACATAATCAAAAATACCGTCACCGGATTGTGTAGCATCACCGGTAGAGTTCAGGTTATCGGCATTAAGCACTCTGATAAGGCTTTTATTGGCAATGTTGGGCTCGTTAGGCTCAGGCAACTGACGCACATAACTTCCTGCAGTATTGTCGAAATAAAGAACATCTAATCTGAATTTTTCGCTTGAAATCTGAAAAGCATTCAGGTTATAAACGTTTTTCATCATCAGTTTCCATGATGGAAGTGTGGTGTTGAAGTTTCTTCCTCTGATAAGTTTTACAATAAGTGGTTGCGATGGGTCAATACCCGAGGTAGTAAGTTCACCTACTCTGTAAACTTTACCGTTAACGGTATATTCAAATGCAACGGCTAATGCCTGATCATTTCTCAACTCGGAGTTGAGCGAAATAAATCCTAACTTTTCATTGTAGGTAAAATCTGTACTGCTTAATTTTTTTGCATTCGTGATTAACTCATAATCCTGCTGTGGCGAAAAATTATAAACTGAAGATAATGGGTCGAGTACAGAAGATGCCGACTGAAAATTACGAATACCGCTATAAGTTGTTGTCAGTTTCTGATACAGGTTGTTTGACAACTGATCTGATGGATAAACGGATGTGCCTTGCCCGACAAATGAAGAAGCATAAGCATTATACTCTCCTAAATCCTGCATGGCTACAAGGTTTCTTGTCTGATCTTGTGAGTTGAAGTTTACCTGTGTAATCCAGACTTCTATCTTGGTGATGCTGATGGGTGAAACTATAGTAGGCAGTTTGCTTACTGCTTCATCATAATGCTCTCTGAAATATTGAGAAATATAAAAGTGCCTGTTGGCTTCGTACTGATCACCATCAATATCGAAATTAGTTACCTGGCCGCCACCGGGAGGTACATTGATGGTACTAGCCTGACCTTTTTGCTGAGAGAAAATTGTTGTAACACCAAGTCTTCCGAACTGCAACTGTGTTTTTATACCGAACAAACTCTGGCTGCCTTTGATTAATGTTCCTGTTAGTGGTAAAGTAACATTACCTGCTTCTATTTTTCTGATAATCTCATCTTCGTAACCTGTGTATTCAAGTTTCATCTGATTTTCGAAATCGAAACTTGCTTCTGTGTTGTAGTTAACACTGAGTTTCATTTTTTCTCCGATGTTTCCGATTACATTCATTTGAATTTTCTCGTTAAAATCGAAAGAAGTAAGGCGTCTTTGTTTTTCGGGTATCTGCGGATTGTCGGTGCGGTTTATGTTAACACCAAAAGTCAACTCTGCAGAACCTTGCGGACGGATGTCAATGGTGTTGCCACCAAATATTCTGTCGAATGTTTCGCCTGCAACATAAATTTTAGGGATTAATGGTTTGCGGGTAATGGCATCTTCACCTTCGGCACGTTCTTTCCAATATTGCTGTGTTGACTTGCGAAACTGATCTTCTTTAAACTCTTCGAACGTCATGTAGGAAGGGTTGCGGAAAAAGTCTTTACCTATTTTTTCGCTGATGTCGTACTCTCTGGTTTCAGGATTGTATTCAACTGAGGTGTTAACATTGGAAGGCGTAGTTCCGTAAAGCGGACTATGGTCGTAAGGGTTGGAATATGGATCGGTTATCCTGTCGTTAAAAGGATAAGGAAGATTAACAGGTGTGTCAACAGGCAGTGGTATGGTGCGGGTTCCTGTAAGGTCTGAATAGTCTGAAAAAGAAGATGGGCTGCCTCCGCCATTGACATACATCAACGGAAATGCAAACAAACTTAATACTGAATAGCGAAGCAATTTTAGTCCTTGCAAAATATCTGATATTTGGGGGTCCTACAAATGAGTGTTAAAAAATTTTCCGGCTAAAAATAAAACAAAAAATCAAACGGTTTAAAGGTAAAAATCAACAGTTACGGACACTTTTTTTTCAACTTCATTTTTGTTAAAATGAAGCACTTTTTTGAACGTCCGTATTTATAAATTTTTTAAAGCCTCTCTCAGTAAAACCTCAACAGACTGAACCTCACCACTACCGGCCAGCACTTTATTCAGTTCTTTTTCGGCCACATTACGGTTAAACCCAAGAGTAAGCAAAGCACTTAACGCCTCTTCCTTAATAGTATTGCCTTGTGTTAATAAAACCGGTGCAGTGGTGCCGGCCTTTCCCAACTTGTCTTTAAGGTCTATGACTATGCGTTGCGCTGTTTTGTCGCCTATGCCTTTAATTTTTTTGATTACAGCCACATTGCCTGTCGTAATGGCACTTTGCAATTCGAAGTACTGAGCGATGAAAGCATAACTCTTGCAGTGCCGTACAACACCCGATACTGAAATAAGATGACGGAAAAGCTGCCTTTCGTCTTCATCAACAAAACCAAAAAGCAGATGTGCATCTTCTTTAATAGATAGATGAGTATAAACTTTGGCACTCTGTGCATCTTTAAGTTTTGAATAGGTTTGTAGTGAAACCTGAAGCTGATACCCTACTCCATTGGCTTCTACAACAAGGTAGGTGGCAGTTGCATGGGTTATTTTTCCTGAAATATAATCGTACATCTTTTTTAAAAATTTTTTCTGCTGCTATAAAAATGCGACCTCAAACTTACGGAAAGTTGGTGAGCTTCTGAGTTGGAGATCAGCCACGGCTGACAGGTTTGCTGAGTTGATGAGTTGGAAGAATTTATTATTAGATAATTAAAAAAATTTGAAAATTTTGTATGTTATATGGTTTGATATTTTCTCAGAGTTTCCAAATACAAAATAGTAGAGGTACTATGTGGACTAAGAAATTAAATATCACTTTTAAATCAAACTGTAAGGGGCTACACATCATGTCAGGTGAAATATTGATTTTAACGCTTCTCAACTACTGCAATTAAAATTTCAATCACTAATATTTACAGGGGAATCTTTCTGTTATCAGCCGTCTCTCTCTCTCAATCCTTCACAACTTTTCCTTTCTTGAACGAACCATTTTTGTCGCGCACTTCGTAAATATAAATTCCTTTTGCAAGTCCTTCAGTATTTAATGAAATCGAGTTTGTAAATTTCTGCTGCAATAATTTCTTTGAAGAAACATCATATAGAATAATTTCCTTTTGCACCTTGTCATTAGAACTAATATTCAATTCATTATTAATTGGATTTGGGAAAACAAACATTGATTTATTAAAATTATTTTCTTCTTTAATATTTGTTGCACATAAACTGTCAGGCGTATATTCATAGAAATCATTTTGAAAAAGTCCATTTGCCCCCAATCCAATATATCCCTTGTCTCCAATTGAAAAAAAAGCTGCCATATATCTATTTAAACCTGGAAAATTTGCTTTTGAGACCCATGTGTTGCTAACAGAGTTATATTGCCATAAATCATTTAATACGATTCCATTGTCCAACCCAACTCCTAAATATCCCTTTCCACAAATTGAAAATGAAGAAGCATCACAACGTCCACCAGAAGGTAAATTAGATTTTTGGCTCCAACTATTTAAAGATTGATTAAACTCCCATAAGTCAGAATAGAATACTGAACCTGTTGTATCAAAGCCACCAACTACATATCCTTTATTGCCAATAACAAACGAATTAGCACCTGCTCGATAATATCCTGTCATATTCGTTTTTTGCAACCATGTATCATTAATAGGATTATATTCCCAAAAATCATTGCTTATGGTGGTGATTGTGCTATAACCTGTTCCACAATAGCCAAAGTTGTTTATTGAAAAACCAATTGCAAGGTATCTATTCCCTCCTCCAAAATTTGCCTTTTGTGTCCATACATTTGCTGATGGATTATACTCCCAGAAATCTTGCTTCAAAACGCCAAGAAAATCAAATCCGACTCCCACATATCCTTTGTTGCCAATAGCAAATCCAATAGCCGCATATCTTGGTGTGCCGCCAAAATTTGCTTTTTGTGTCCATGAATCAGTCGTTGGGTAATACTCCCATAAATCATTGTGAAACACAGAAAAAGCATCTCTTCCACCGCCAACAAAGCCGCTGTTTCCAATGGAAAAAGAAAAAGGTGCTTCTCTTGCAATTCCAGGAAAATTTGCTTTTTTGTGTACAATAATCTGCCCTTAAATTTAGAATGGATAATAGTAATAAAAGAGTCAAAAGATTCTTCATAGTTGTAATATTTGAATATATACTAACATTTGTTCTGTTTATTAAAAAGATTAAAAACGTCAGTCTGTCAAATGAATATCGTTAAAATAGCTATCTGAATTAAATCTATACATCAGTTCAAAAGTAACGAGCAAAGTAATCAGATTGTCGAGAATTAATACGTGAATAGAGAGAAGTGATGAAGTAATTTGATAATTATGAATGCAGAGTTCAGAATTCAGTATTATCAATTAGCCACGGCTGATATGGGTGAGAAATGTAAAATGTAAAATAATAAATCTAAAATGTAAAAGTGAAAAGTGATGAGAGCAACTAATACACAGCAAGAAAATGTTTTACACATAAACAATTAGCCCTGATGATCCCGATAGCGATCGGGAGGAGGTTTTGTGCGTGAGCGGTGCCATGCACCGACCCCGATAATTATCGGAGAAACTATTGTAAAAGTTACTGCAGTTTGTGTTCTAAAAAATTATCTACTCAAACAAGACGTTTAACCACTACTGCTGTTTTCTGCTTTGCGCATCAATAACAGCAATTGTTACCATGTTTACTATGTCGCGGACGCTGCTGCCGAGTTGCAGAATGTGTACCGGCTTTTTCATGCCAAGAAGTACAGGACCAATAGCCTCTGCTGCCTCCATAGATTGCAGAAGTTTGTAGGCAATGTTTCCGGCATCGAGGTTTGGAAAGATGAGTGTGTTGACACCACCGTTAATGAGCTCACAAAACGGATAGCTGTCATGCAGCATCTGCATGTTGAGTGCAAAGTTTGCCTGCATTTCGCCATCTACTATCATACCCGGAAATTTGTCGTGTAATATTTCTACAGCTTTTCTGATGCGAATAGCTGAAGGATCGTTTGAAGTGCCGAAGTTGGAGAATGACAAGAGTGCAATGCGCGGCTTTATGTTGAACTGCTGCACGGCTTTGGCTGTGAGCAAGGTTATTTCCACCAGATCTTCTGATGTAGGATTTACATTGATGGTGGTGTCGGCAAAAACAAAGTATTTTTTGTCATCATAATGTACATACCTGCAACACGAGTTCCATGTTCCTGCACACCGATGATTCGTAATGCCGGACGGATGGTGTCGGCATAGTTACGTGTGAGGCCTGAGATGAGTGCATCGGCCTGTCCGGTTTCTACCATCATGGCACCGTAGTAGTTTCTTTCGCGCATTACTTTTTTAGCTTCGTAAACGGAGAAGCCTCTGCGTTTTGCTTTTTCGAAAAAGAGTTCGCCAAAGGTGTTGAGGTGTTCGGTGTCAACACGAGGGTCAACGATGGGAATGTCTGTTATATCAATGTGGTTTTCTGTGACGATTTGTGTTATTCGCTCGCGGTTGCCGAGCAAAATTGGTCGTGCAATTCCTTCTTCTTTGACCTGTTGTGCAGCTTTAAGAATTTTGTAGTTGTCGGCTTCTGCAAAGACTATGCGTTGCGGATTTTGTTTGGCTCGTGTTACAATTGCACGAATGAGTTTATTATCGAGGTTGAGACGTTTTTTGAGGTCTTCTACATAGTGTTCCCAGTTGGTGATGCTGACTTGTGCCACACCTGTTTCCATAGCAGCACGTGCAACGGCAGGTGCAACGGTATAAATCAATCGTGGGTCAAGTGGTTTGGGGATAATGTATTCGGGGCCGTACTGCAGATTTTTTGTGTTGTAAGCAAGGTTTACCATTTCGGGAACTGGCTGTCGTGCCAACTGCGCAATTGCATGCACCGCTGCCAGTTTCATCTCTTCGTTGATTTTTGTTGCACGCACATCTAAGGCTCCTCTGAAAATAAATGGAAAACCAATTACGTTATTTACCTGATTGGGAAAGTCGCTGCGGCCTGTTGCCATGATTACATCTTCGCGTGCACTCTTGGCATCGGGATAAGTAATTTCCGGATTGGGATTGGCCATAGCAAAAACAACAGGTTTGTCGGCCATAGATTTGAGCATGTCGGCACTGAGGATATTTCCTTTGCTGAGACCAATAAATACATCGGCACCGCGCATGGCTTCTTCAAGCGTGTTTATGTTTCTATCAGTTGCAAATTCTCTTTTGTTGGCATCTAACCCTTCGCGGTCTTTTCTGATAACACCGGTACTGTCGAGCATGGTGATGTTTTTTTCTGCGCACCAAGCGAAACAAAAAGTTTGGTACATGAAATTGCAGAAGCACCTGCACCATTGACAACAATTTTTACGAGATCAATTTTTTGTTTACAATATCTAATGCATTGATGAGTGCTGCACCGCTGATGATGGCAGTGCCATGCTGATCGTCATGCATTACAGGAATGTTCAACTCATTCTTTAACCTACTTTCAATTTCAAAACATTCTGGTGCTTTAATGTCTTCGAGGTTTATGCCACCGAAAGTTGGTGAAATGGCTTTTACTGTTTTTACAAAATCGTCAACGTTTGTTTGATTGATTTCGATATCGAATACATCAATGTCTGCAAATATTTTAAACAGCAGTCCCTTACCTTCCATGACAGGTTTTGATGCTTCGAACTAATGTTGCCAAGACCAAGTACGGCAGTGCCGTTAGAAATTACGGCAACAAGATTTCCTTTGGCAGTGTATTTATAAACGTTGTCAATGTCTTTTTCAATTTCAAGACAAGGCTCTGCAACACCGGGCGAATAGGCTAATGATAAATCGCGCTGTGAGCTATAAGGCTTACTGGGTATCACTTCAATTTTGCCCGGACGACCTGAGGCATGATAATCGAGTGCTTCTTTATTAACTGTCATAATTATTTTTTTTACAAAGTGCTAAAGTAAAGAATACAACATTACGTCATTGCAGAAAATAAACAGATGAGATACTGAATTTAATCAGCTTAAAATAAATTTAAACTTTAAATACCGATTTTGGCAACAGGAGTTTTGAGAAGTGCCATGCTCAATGCAGTGAATGCGGCTTCACACCCTTTATGTCCGTGAGTGCCTCCACAACGTTCAAGTGCTTGATGTTCGTTGTCGGTAGTGAGTACGCCAAAAATTACAGGCTTGCCAAATTTTAACGAAACATGATTGAGTCCATTGGCAACAGCATTGCAGATAAAATCAAAATGACGTGTCTCGCCCTGAATGACACAACCCAGTGCAATAACAACATCAGGAGCATGTTGTTGAAAAAGCCATTGTGCACCTGCAGTAAGTTCATAGCTACCCGGCACCTGAATAGTGATGAGGTTATTTTCTTTTACAGAAGATTTTTTAAGGACATCAGCGGCTCCGTCAAAAAGTTTTGAGGTGATTTTATTATTCCAACTTGCTGTAACAATTCCAACTTTTACCGAAGATGCATCAGGATATTCAGCAGGGTTATAGAGAGAATTATTTTCCTGATATAATGCCATGAAAAAATTAGTTCATGTGTGCTTCTGCACGCGCCATGTAGGTTGCAATCTGACGTGCTTCAGTAGAGTTTGGGAAGTCTCTTTTTATTCTGTTATAAATATCGTAGGCAGATTTATAGTCGTTGTTCAACTCTAAAACCATTGCCTGCTTCATCAGATAAATAGGCGCTGTGAATTGATTCTGATCATAATCTGAAGCCTTTTTATAAAAGTTCATAGCCTCTTCTTTATTGCCTTTTTCCATGTACGCATCACCAATACATCCTAAAGCAATAGCTCCTGTAATATCGTCTTCTGCATCGTATTTAGATAAAGCAGTAATAGCATCATCATACTGTCCTTTGCGCAACAAACTTACACCAAGGTAGTAGTGTGCCAGATTAGCTGACTTTGATGAACCATAGCTGGAAATAATTTCTTCAAAGCCGGGAAAATTTCCATCACCTTTGATACTTTATCCAAAGAATCGTTTTTGAAATAATATTCAGCCATGAACATTTGTTTCTCGGCATTAGCCTGCTGCGGCTTTACGATAAATTGATTGTATGCAAAATATCCGCCAACCAATACCACTGCAACTACAAGAATTATGGTCAGACTTTTTTTGTTTTCGTGTATATAGGATTCAGCCCTATCTAAGGATTCTTCTACATCAAAACCGGTTGATTTTTTATCAGTCATTGTTTCTGCAAAAATTTGAGCGGGCAAAGATAGTTTTTTTTCTGAAATATCAGGCATTCTATTATAACGCCTAATTAGCTCAAATTCAACTATGTAAGAGGTGTGCAATAAATATCAAAATGCTGTTCGGCAAAGTTATAATCTTCCGTTATGTTTTCCTGAGTGTCCACTCTTACACTGTGGTAATTCAGCTCATTTAATATTTGGATGAGCTCTTTTGCAGAAGAGCCTGCTCTTTTAAGTAATGAATCGCTGACTTCAATAAACATCTTAGGCTTAAAATTCCGAAAAGTATTTACACCACCTTTAAGAACAAAAACTTCAAATCCTTCTGTGTCTATTTTCAGAAAATCGAGTTTTGACAGATTATGTTCAGCAACGAACTTATCAATTGTTGTGACAGCAACTTTTATAGCATTGTTTGCATCCTTACTGATAAATGCACCACCTGAATGGTTTTTGTCTTCAACTACAAACGACAACTGACTTTCAACGTCAGCCATACCTAAATTAAAGGTTTCAATATTATTGAAATTATTGAGGCTTACATTTCTATTCAGTCGCTGAAAAACATCTGGCGAAGGTTCAAAGGCATAAATTGATCCTGTGCCATTTAATTTTTTTGCAATTTGTAAAACCGAATCTCCAATGTTAGCACCTATATCAAAAACTATCATTCCTGCTTGAATGTTTTTAAGCAAACTTGTACGACTAAAATCACTCAAGTCGTGCATGCCAAAATAAATTCCGTGGTCGAGATAATCATTTATTTGAAGTTGATAGTTTATACCATGTCGTGTACAAATACGGATATCTTTCGGGCTATATAAATTCTGGTTACCAATTAATTTACGCGCAAAACTATTTTTGCTTTTCGATTGTTTGACCAGCCATTTTTCAACTTTTGGAATCCGATTCACTAAACGAAAAACATTAAATAATTGTGTTCTTAATGGCACTGACATAGCAATATAAATCTTTCGCAAATATATTGTGTAAGATTGAAAAACAGTACTTCAATCTGTCATTTTTCTTTTACTCTAACCTCGAAAATAGTCAGTAGCAATATTTTAAGATTCAATTGCATCAGTAATTCTCAATTCATATTGGAATTCTCGGCCTCACGTTTCTGTGTAATTCTCTTAGTCTCTGCAGAGTTTATATCTACCTGATAATACTTTGCCCAACCATTGTTGAGTGAAAAAACAATTTGTTTGCTTAGGATTTTTTCAAGCCAAAGTGGGACAAAAAATCCTCTGTCGGGTCTAAGATAATCATAGTAATGATGGTCGTCACAGGCGCTGTCATCATACGCATGTCGTGCAGCAAAGTCGCCACAAAAAGTTGCCCAAGGAAGTCCTACACAACCTAAAACAAAATGCAACCATTTTTTATTTTCGTCACGTGCAATAGTTGGCAATAAATCGCGGGTACAATCTATTCTTCCGGGCCAATACTGAACAAATTCAAGGTTACTTAACTGAGGAAATTTCTGTTTGAATTTTCTGATAACGCGATCAATAACAATTGAAGAGTTGACATCCTGTTTTGAAAAAGTAGTCAGCATATCACCTCCACCCAACAACAAACGGTTGCTTCCTAAAAGTCTGAAGTAGGAATACACCACATCAGTATCCCAACACTGAAATTTACCTGATGGAAACATGTTAGCAATCATGGAATCGCTCATGGGTTCGCTTACGGAAAGGAATGTTTGTGCATGATATACTTTGTCTGCATAGTGTGTTAATTCATGCTGCAACTTATCTGCACAAAAAATAACCTGGTCTGCTTTAACTGAGCCTAAGTGTGTTCTGACACAATGATCTTCAATTTTTACAACTTCTGACGACTCATAAATTTCAATACCATTTTCAAGTAACAGTTTTTTCATCCCTTGGCAATACAAAAGTGCATCAATACCAAAAGTGCCCGTATAACGAACTGCGCCTGAGTATGCTTCTGAACCAATAATACTTTTAATGTTCTCTTTGGTATAAATTTGCTGATCAAACTTCAATAATTTTCTGGATTCCATTTCTTCAATGATGTCTTGCAAGCCACTTTTGCCAATACCTAAAAACAAACTATCCTGCACCTGAAAATCGCAACCAATTTTATTAGTCTCAATAATATGATGTATCATTTTTACTCCTGTAGTTGCAATTTTCCAAAGGTCAGCTGCGCCTGTAATCCCAAATCTACGAATCAACTGTGACAATTCTAATTCACTGTCGGGAGTTAAAAACCCAGCACTTTTACCAGACGTATCGCCACCACAAATATTTTTTTCAAGAATAACTACTTTTAGTTTTTTATCCATGAGTCTGTGTGCAGCAGCAAGGCCGGCAGCACCAGCCCCCACAATTACAACATCTGCTTTTATATCACCTTTAAGGGGAGGTAAAATTGATTCTTCTGTCCCAAGTAATGTGGTGAACCACCAGTTTTGTAATTTCATATAGTTAATATTTTTTAAGAAAATTAATCATTGTAGTATTAACAGTCAAGAACAAACTACAAATTATACCCTACAAACTTAAAGTTGTTTTCTGAAAAATATATTAATAAATAAATAAATTAAAAGATAGTAAAATAAAATGCAATCATAAATAAATTACATCAATCTTTTTAGTTACTTTGAATGCTGTCTTCACATTTTCACAGCAATAGTTTACATAAGTAATATGGTGTTAAAAATTAAAATAGAAAGAACAACATCTAAAGATATTAACTATATCAAATTAGTAGCAGAATTAGATAAAGATTTAAAAGCTAAAAATGGAGATAAAAATGATTTCTTTGCACAATACAACAAATCAGGCAACATTAATCATGTAATAGTGGCATACATTAATGAAAAGCCGGTAGGCTGCGGTGCATTTAAAGAATATAATTCAACCACTGTTGAGATAAAAAGAATGTATGTAAAAACAGAACTACGTGGTCAGGGAATTGCATTAACAATCTTAAACGCACTAGAGAAATGGGCATCAGAATTAAATTACAATGAATGTATTCTTGAAACAGGAGATAAAATGGCAGAAGCTATTGGACTCTATCAAAAACATAATTATAAAAGAATTAAAAATTATGGTCAGTATGAAAACGTTGCAAGCAGCTTTTGTTTCAGCAAATCAATAATTACCTAAATGAATAATACTTTAAAAACTAAATTATAAATAAATCACCTGACATAAAATCAAAATGAACAAAACAAGATTAGAGGCATTTAGCGATGGTGTGCTTGCAATCATCATCACCATCATGGTATTAGAATTAAAAGTACCTCATGAAACAAGTATTAAAGCACTACTTATTCTATGGCCGGTCTTCTTCAGTTACATCATCAGTTTTATTTATGTTGGTATTTATTGGGGCAATCATCATCATTTGCTGCATACAATACATCATGTAAATGGAAAAGTAATCTGGGCAAATATGGGTTTGCTTTTTTGCCTATCGTTACTTCCATTTACAAGCGCATGGATGGGTGAAAATATTCCTGAAAAAATTCCATTGATGCTTTATTCAATTAACCTTGCAGTATGTGCAGTTGCTTTCTACTTACTTCAAATGTGTGTTTTACCGCAATACACAACCACAAGTAAACTAATTGACGCTGTTAAGAAACAAAAAACAAAAGGAATGATATCGCTAGGTATTTATATTGCAGCATCAGTGGCTGCGCTTATCTTACCATGGTTAAGCGTAGTATTAATTATTATTCCGGCAATACTTTGGGTAATTCCTGATAAAAATATTGAAGCTGCCCTTTCTGAAGAAAACAACAAGTAAGATTTATCTGAGTTAACTCATTAAACTAAATACAGTGAGTTAGTTTATCTCTTTTAATCAAACAAATGAGTTGAGATAAATTCAATTGGATAATTTAAATTACCAAACAGCATTTATCAGATTCTTTTGGCTGCAATCACCAAAAACTGACGACTTACTGACAAAAATCAGTAAATATTAAAAGTATTTCTTTACTTTTATTAAATATATTAATTACTTTTGTGCCATTATTTAAACAAACACATACTAATATGCAAGCAGAAGTTGACAACATTTTAAACGTAACGCTACTAGAACCAAGAATGAAACACCCTACCATTTTTGCACGCTTTGATGAACTGAATCCTGGCGAGAGTTTAATTATCCACAACGATCATGACCCTAAGCCTCTTTATTATCAGCTTTTAGGTGAACGTGGCAACATATTTACATGGGAATATCTGGAGCAGGGACCGCAGTGGTGGAAAGTTAAAATTTCAAAACGTATTAGTGGCGAAAGCGATGAAACACTTGGTGAGATTGTAGCCAAAGACATGCACAAAGCACAAATTTTCAAGAAATATGGTATTGACTTTTGCTGTGGTGGAAAAAAAACAGTTAAACAAGCTTGTGCAGAAAAAGGCATTGATGTTACAATCATTGAGCAAGAATTGCAGAAAGCAGGAAAAGTAGTTTCCAACAGACCATTACCATACAATGAATGGAATCTTGATTTTCTGGCAGATTATATTGTGAATACACATCACACTTATGTAAAAAACAATCTTCCTGAAATCAGCGGATATGCAGCAAAAGTTGCAAGAGTACATGGTCATAACCATCCTGAACTATTAAGAATAAATCAGTTGGTTGAAGCAATCAGCTCAGAGTTTTCATCACATATGGCAAAAGAGGAGCAAGTACTGTTTCCTTATATTAAGCGCATGGTTGAAGCAAAAAATAATAAAGAAACTATCCAGCAATCATCATTTGGTTCAGTAAAAGGCCCTATCAATATGATGGAGATTGAGCATGAATCGGCAGGTAAAAATATGAGTGAAATAAGAACACTTAGCAATGACTTTACTTTGCCGGAAGATGCTTGTGCAAGTTACAGTTTGCTATTCAGATTGCTTGAAGAATTTGAAGAAGATTTACATACTCATGTGCACTTAGAAAACAACATACTTTTTCCAAAAGCACTTGATCTTGAAAAAGAACTAGTAACAAAGTAAAAGATTAAACTTATTAGTATTATTTTATAGTTCATTTAATTCCGGTAGTGTTTCATTAATCTGACATAGACGAAAAGTCAATAAATACAGAGCAGCAGAAAGGTATGGTTTGTTATGTTTGTGATACCAGATGCAATTTTCGCTCTGTATTTATGTCAGATAATTTAATACTTAAATTAATTCAAACTTTTTAAGCTAAAGCTTAAAAAGTTTATTTTTCCAGTCTCAAAGTATCCTGAACACTATATTTTTAAAAAAAATCATACAATGGAAAATAATATAAAACCCGCCTTTCAAACATGGGCATCAGGAAGAGTGAGTGGATTTTACGGCAAAGAGTTACTTAATCTCAACAATGGCACTGTTAAGCTAGTAAAAGTAGATCCACATGCACAGTATCCGGAACATATTCATCCGGACAAAACAGAATATGCATTCGTTTTAGAAGGGAATCCTGAATTTTTTATTGAAGGCAATCATTATTCTGGTCAGCCGGGTGAATTTTTTTATTTTCCCATCAGCAAAAAAGCATGCTATACAAAATAACACATCTTCGGAATGTACATTACTGATTGGTGCTATTACGGTTTGAAATATTGAATCCAACCATTACCTGAATAAAATAATGTACTGTTATAAAATATTTTCAGATGACTATAAATGCTAATACTAAAATTGCTGCCATATTAAAACAACATCCCGATGCACTTGATGCGATAGTAAGTATCAGTCCTAAGTTTGAGAAGCTACGCAATCCGTTATTAAGAAAAATTATGGCAGGACGTACAAGTTTGGCTATGGCATCAAAAATAGGCGGATGTAGTGTAAATGACTTCTTTGTAAAACTACAGCCATTAGGTTTTGAGATTGACAGCACAGCTCAGGTTATTGAGAAGCCGGCCGATAAGATGCCTGAGGTTTTTACCACGTTAAAAAAAGAACAGATAGTTATACTTGATGTCAGACCTGTGCTAGCTGCTGGCAATGATCCACTAAACCTTATTCTTGAAAAAGTCAACAGTCTTGAAGCCGGAAAATGTTTAAAAATAATAAACACTTTTGAGCCTACTCCACTCATCATCATGTTAGAAAAAAAAGGTTTTGTAACATATACAGACACCATTAGTGATGAACTCATTGAAACATATTTCTACAAAAAGTCAGACAACAAAAACGAAATAAATCCTGTAGTTAATGCTTCGGGTGGATGGGATGAAATCATGCAGCAATACAATAATAAACTTCAAACTATTGATGTGCGTGCTATGGAGATGCCACTTCCGATGCTTACAATTTTAGATGCTTTAGAAAAACTACCATCCAATCATGCATTATATGTTTATCATAAACGTATTCCTGTATTTTTGCTACCCGAATTAGCTGAAAAGAAATTCGATTACCGAATAAAAGAAATATCTGATGGTGAAGTGCACCTGCTTATTTTCAAGTCGTAATGCATTAAAGTATTATCATTTCTGATTCCATAAAAACAACATCCTATAAAGTGGTGTTGCCATTTTATATTTATGCTGCTTTTGCATTCTTACTGTCTGCAATTTTACTCTTAACATCTTCTTCTGCCTTTACAGATCATTATTTTCAGCCTCACATTTTAGCCATCACACATCTGATGGCACTGGGTTGGGGTACTATGATAATATTAGGCGCAAGCCATCAACTTGTTCCCGTATTGATTGAAGGAAAACTTTATAGCAATGCATTAGCATATGCTTCATTTATTCTTGCAGGAATTGGTATTCCGTTATTAGTTTATGGATTTTATGTATTCAACATGCATAATCCTGCCAAATGGGGTGGCAGGTTTATATTATTATCAATCATTGCATACTTGATTAATCTTGGTGTAAGTATGTCGAAAAGCAAAAAGAAAATATTCATGCTTTATTTGTTTTTACATCGGCATTGTGGTTATTTCTTACGGGCGCTTCTGGGTCTTGCCTTAGTATATAACTTTACATACAACATGTTTCCGCATGATTCTTTACATTATTTACCGCTTCATGTGCATGCAGGTGTGATTGGTTGGTTTCTGATGCTGATAATAGGTGTAGGCTCAAGGCTGATACCCATGTTTTTAATTTCTAAATATACCAACACAAAACTCCTCAAATGGATTTTTGTATTGATAAACGGTGCATTGATATCCTATATTCTGATATTTTACTTTGTGAAAATCACTGAAGTAATTCTATTACCTTGGCTGATGCTTTTTACAGGAATTGCACTTTTTATTTTCTATTGTTATTCAGCTTTTAAACATCGTATCAGAAAACAGGTTGACGAACCAATGAAAGTTTCGCTATTGGCTGTAATGCTCCTTATGATACCATTGTTGTTGCTATTGATTTCTATTGTTTCAGCTGTAATTTTTTCGCAGGAAGACATTGCCTTATCTTTAAGTTATGGCTTTCTGATATTTTTTGGATGGATAACGGCAATTATTCTGGGAATGACATTTAAAACACTTCCATTTATTGTGTGGAACAAAGTTTATCATAAACGTTCGGGCATTGGAAAAACACCTAACCCAAAAGATCTATTTAGTAATACTGTATTTAAATTAATGAGTGTGGCCTATATTGCAGGACTACTTCTATTTGTTACGGGTAGTTTGATGATTCATCTGTTATTAATTAAATGTGGTGCTGTACTTTTACTAATGGCAGCCGCCTTATATGTGTTTAATGTTTTAAAAGTAATTACACATAAACCTCAACAATTATGAATGTAAAAACAAATAACAATTTAAAATGTACTGTTGCACTTGCTGCACTTGAACATGTTGATGATCCTGAAATAGGACTTAATGTTGTTGACTTAGGATTGATTTACGAAGTTAATTTCGATGAGAACGAAAAAAAGATTACATGTATTATGACTCTTACTACTGAGTTTTGCCCTATGGGCGAATCCATTACTGAAAATGCAAGAAATGCAGTACAACAGGTGTTTCCGGAATATTCAATAGATTTGAACCTGACTTTTGATCCATCATGGAATCCTGAAATGATTTCGGAAGAAGGTCAAAAATTTTTAGGACGATAATTATGTTGAGTTTAAGTTGTAAAGCAGGAATTAAAGCTGTTATTTTTCTTGGATCCAGATTTGAATCTGGTGATAAGTCCGGCATTAAAGAAATTTCAAAACACATTAATGAAAACGAACATACCGTTGGAAAAATATTACAGAAGTTAGTTAAGAACAACATCATTAAAAGTGTTAAAGGACCAAATGGAGGTTTTTATATAACACAAAAACAAAAAAGCCAACCTATAATAAATATTGTTGAAGCTATTGATGGCAAGGATGTATTTAAACAATGTGGTTTGGGATTAACAAAATGTTCAGAGTCGCGCCCCTGCCCTTTTCACAATGATTTTAAACCGGTTCGGGAGTTGTTTAAAAATATGTGTCTCGAAAAAAAAGTAAGTGACCTTTATCAGAATGTCAATAACGGGCTTTCTTACTTAGTAGGTTAGAAAATAAAATTATAACTTAGGAGGCATTTACGTAGTTTTAAGTACTAATGACTGCTTTCAAATTAACAGAATAAAATTTAATAATACGATATTGCTAAGTTGATTTACGATAAGCAACCTCTATTCGTAATGTATCAATTTATTTTTCAGTGTTTGCAAATTCAAGAATATCTCCGGGCTGGCAATCTAATGCTTTACAAATTGCTTCTAAAGTACTGAAACGAATAGCCTTGGCTTTTCCGGTTTTTAAAATTGACAGATTGGATAAAGTTAAGTCAACACGTTCAGAAAGCTCGTTGAGCGAAACTTTTCGCTTCGCCATCATAACATCTAAATTTACAACTATCGGCATAGCTTATACAGTTAAATCGTTTTCATTCTGAAGTTCAACCCCCTTCTTAAAAATAGTAGCAATTACATAAACTACTGCAGACATCAGAATAAATGCCTGACCATCATTCCAAAATTGAAATAAACGTTCAACTACATAACCATGATGCTCTAAATTTTTAGTTGTATGAGCTGCTATTAAACATATTATCCCAATTGAAAGCGTATAATAACTGATTTGTGAAATTTGAGTTGATACAAAACTGCTGAACGGTTTGGACAAATCAAGTTTAAGCAGTAACATGATTACCGTGTAAAATAAAAACACTTTCAACAATGCAATAACAATGATGAAACTATACATACTGTAAAAGATCCATTTGTTGCTGTTGTACAATTCACTTAGGTCGAGCTTTTGATAAAGTTTACTTACAAATTCGGGATTGTAGATACTGAAAATAAAATTTACAATAATGCCGCCTGCTTCTATACAAAGACCAACGAAGATGATCCAGGCAATGACATGCAATGCCTGAAAGATAAATTTAGTGTTCGCCATATTTAATTGTGATTTACTTAGGCAAAAATAATATATATTTATCGTTTATCAATAAATATATTTCCTTTTTCAATAATATTAGTTTAACTAATTGAAAACCAAAATCATAAAATCCAACGCTTATTCTGTCAATCCATTATAGTTTGATTACAGCTACAGTCAAATACAAAGTATTCAGAAAGACTACTTGAGTTACTCAAAAAAATTTCTTATAAGAGTGTATCTATTAACTGAAAACTTTACGTGCTATCATAAAAATGATAGCAGCCAAAGCACCGGAAACAGGAATAGTTAGAATCCATGCCCAGATAAGTTGAAGTGTTACTCCCCAACGAACAGCTGAAATTCTCTTAGTGAGTCCAACACCAATAATAGAACCTGTAATGGTATGTGTTGTACTTACAGGTATTTTAAAATGTTGCGTAAAAAATAAAGTAAATGCCCCTGCTGCTTCAGCACTGAATCCTTCAAAAGGAGTGAGCTTTGTGACACGCTGTCCCATGGTTTTTACAATACGCCATCCGCCAAACATAGTTCCAAGTGCAATAGCTGAATAACAAGAAAGTGGAACCCACTCAGGAATATGGTCAATATCGCTAATCATTCCATGCGAAAGCATGGCCGCACCAACAATTCCAATTACTTTTTGTGCATCGTTCCCGCCATGACCCAAACTATAAGCAGCAGATGACAATAACTGTAATTTTCTAAATGTCCTATCCACCTGTGATACATTTGATTTCCTGCATAAATGAAGTGTAATCACTGATATAATCCAAGACATTACCATTCCAATAATAGGAGCCAGAATAATAAAATAAACTGTTGGCATTACCTTATCCACTTGCAATGCACTAAAACTTCCGGCATTAGCAATACCTGCTCCTGCAAAACCACCAATAAGTGTATGTGATGAACTGCTTGGAATTCCCCACCACCAGGTCAGTAGATTCCAGATGATTGCTGCAACAAGACCTGCTCCGACAACCATCAACGTAACACTATCAGGTGTAACAGTCTTGGCAACGGTATCAGCTACCTTAAGTTTAAAAATCCAGTATGCAAGAAAATTAAATGATGCTGCCCAGATAACTGCTGTCAATGGGCTTAGTACTTTTGTTGATACAACTGTTGCAATAGAGTTGGCTGCATCATGAAAACCATTAATAAAATCGAAAAGTAACGCAAGGATGATTATTGCAATAAGTGCATGAGTCATATCATCAGGCCATTTTAACTATGATAGAATCTATGACATTGGCAGCATCTTCGCACATATCGGTTGCTGTTTCCAATGCCGATAAAATTTCTTTTGTTTTTATAATTTCAACAGCATTGGTTTCCGTTTCAAATAATCTTGCTACTGCATTATCAAAAATATCATCAGCATGATTTTCTATTGAGTTAATCAGAACCAATGATTCAGAAATGTTACGCATATTCTTCTTATTTTTCAACTCATAGATAACACGTCTCAGTTCTTCTGTTTGTGTTTGAAGTAACTCTGAAAGTTTCACCATATCAGATGAAAATTCTTTTACTTTATATAAGTCAATTCTTTTTGATGATCCATGTATGTAATCAAGTATATCATCAATAGAACTCACTAGCCTGTGAATGTCTTCTCTGTCGAAAGGTGTAATAAAATTACGGCTCAACTCTTTAAAAATCTCATGTGTAATTTCATCGCCACGATGTTCAAGTCTTTCTATTTCACGAATTAGTTGTTTGCGTTGATCGGCATCGGTAGAAGTAACCAACTGACACATAGTTTTACCGGCTTCCTGCAGGTTTAATGCTGCCTGGTCAAATAGTGGAAAAAACTTTTTATCCTGAGGGATAAAATATTGAATAAATGACATAAACCGATGTTTATTTAAAAGGATTATGCCGCAAAACTAAAAACACTGAGCTAAAACTGAAGTAATGTTGATAAAAAGTTATTGAAAAAAAATATTATTTTTGAATCCTTATGAATATAACTTTTTATGGTGCTGCCCGAAATGTTACCGGTAGTAAACACCTGATAGAGACTGAATCAGGGAAAAAAATACTACTCGATTGTGGTTTTTTTCAGAACAGAGGTAAAGATAATGATCGCCTGAATCGTAATTTTAGCTTTGATCCTCAGCAAATTGACCTGATGATTCTGTCACATGCACACATTGATCATTCAGGAAATATTCCAAACTTAGTCAAGCAGGGATTTAACAAAACAATCTTTACAACGCAAGCTACTATTGACCTTTGCGAAGTAATGCTTGCCGATAGTGCCTATATTCAAAGTGGTGATATCGAATATATCAACAGAAGACGAAAAAGAGATGGACAAAAAGCACTTGAGCCTATTTATGAAATTGAAGATGTAGAAAAAGCTATGAAACTCTTTGCCCCTGTGGCAGTCAACAAACGCTTTCATTATGACGATGAAATTTCATTCGAATTTACAGATGCAGGACATATTTTAGGTAGTGTCAGTGTGCATTTATTCATTACCGAAAAAGGCAATACAAAACAAATTACTTTTAGTGGAGATGTGGGTCGTTTTAATGATTTAATCCTAAAAGCGCCTGCATCATTTTCGCAGGCAGACTACATTTTATGTGAATCTACTTATGGAAACAGACTTCACGACCAGTCAACAGATGCACGACAGAAATTATTACAAATTGTCAATAAAACTTGTGTTGAAAAAAAAGGCAAATTGATAATTCCGGCATTCAGCCTTGGCCGGACTCAGGAAATAATATACACATTAGACCGTTTTAAGACAGAAAACAAACTGCCTTCTATACCTGTTTTTGTTGACAGCCCACTTGCAATTGATGCCACAAATATCATGCGCAAACACAGTGAGTTTTTTAATTCCGATTTAGTGAACTACCTGCATGTTGATGATGATCCCTTTGGCTTTAGTAATCTTAAATATGTACGAAAAGTTGAAGAGTCGAAAAAGATTAATGATCTGAAAGGACCTTGCATCATCATTTCTGCATCAGGTATGATTGAAGCCGGAAGAATAAAACATCATATTAAAAACAACATCAATGATAGTCGAAGCACCATTCTTATTGTTGGTTATTGCACACCTGAATCAATTGGCGGGCATTTGA
The DNA here is from genome assembly GCA_016699635.1 of Bacteroidota bacterium. Classification (GTDB taxonomy): domain Bacteria; phylum Bacteroidota; class Bacteroidia; order AKYH767-A; family OLB10; genus OLB10. The sequence continues at coordinate 743,399 of CP064983.1, forward strand.
TGCGTGGAGATAAAACAATTAAAATTTTTGGAAATGAATACCTTGTAAAAGCAAGTGTTGAAGTAATTTCATCCTTTAGTGCACATGCCGATTATTTAGAGTTGATAAAATATCTTTCTTGTCAGGATACATCAGCAGTTAAAAAACTTTTTCTGGTACATGGCGAATATGAAGTACAAAAAGAGTTTAAAGAGAAACTAAATGAGGTTGGTTTTAAGAATGTTGAAATTCCGGAAGAACTGCAATCATTTAAACTTTAGAATTTCTCAAAAAAGCTATCATCTTACTTACGGCAATTTGCCTGTGACTGATTTTATTTTTTTCGTCAGGAGACATTTCTGCGAAGGTGATTTTATATCCATCAGGAATAAAAACAGGGTCGTAGCCAAATCCTGAATTACCTTGTTCGATATGGGTTATCATCCCATCTATTCTGCCTTCAAAGTAAAAAGCTTTACCTTTCCAAATCAAACAAATAACTGCTATAAAATATGCATTTCTTTGTTGTATTCCTGAAAGGTCCGACAACAACTTTCTTCTGTTATCAGCATCGGTAACTTCATTTCCTGCATAACGTGCCGAATAAACTCCCGGTGCATTGTTCAATGCAGCAACACATAAACCACTGTCATCTGCAAAACAATTCTTCTTAGTCAATAAAGAAACGGCATTAGCTTTCAGAAAGGCATTTTCAAGAAAGGTTGTACCGGTTTCATCAATATTGGATTGAATTCCTGCCTCTGAAAGCGACTGTAAAATGTAACCGAAAGGCAGCATTTTACGTATCTCTTGTAATTTATGCTCATTGTTGGAACAAAATATTAACTCAGTCATTTTTTAAGTCAAAAATATATACATTTACTTTGTTTTAAAAACCACCTTAAAATGCAGAAAATATTTTTTGCTTTATTGCTGTTATTCAGTCTAAGCAGAAATGCACAATCGCAATGCCCTACAGCTTCTTTTTCATTACCTGATACTGTCTGTAGCGGCATTCCACTTCCTTTAACAAACACTTCAACAGGAAACGGACTGACCTATCAATGGGATTTTTGTCCTCAGGAAATACATGGTTTCACATCGTATCAATATTTCCGATACAACAATTATGTGCTTTATACTATGACTGATATGGACTTACTAAAAGTCGGAAGTGGATATTATCTGATTACGATGGATAGCATTTACAACAACTTTGTAGTTGGTAATATCGGCAACCATTTATCTAATCGCCCTTTTGATGCAATTGTACACGGCAATTTTACCAAGCTTGACTGTTTTGACTTTATTGTTGAAGGTGACACCAATGTTTATGGATTAGCTGCCTACTCTCCTACCAGCACTTTATACTTGATGACTTTCCCCGGAGGAATTCAGTCAACACCGGTATTAACACCTTTGTCATCATTCAGCTCAGTAGCAAACCCTGCAGATATTAAAATAGTTCATGCTGACAATATTTACTATGCATTTATAGCAAGTAAAGGGAACGGGAATGTTACCTGTCTTTCATTTGGCAACTCAATGTCGAATTTACCCTTAGAATTATACAGCTTCAACATAACAGGAAGCATTAATTTATCTGACATTGATATTGTAACTACTTGCGCTCCACCTGTAGGATTTGTTACAGATTCCAAAAATGGTGATCTAACCAAACTATCATTTAGTAGTGGATTTAATAATGCCCCTTCTCTGTCTGTTTACTCGGTACAGGTTCAATTGGTAACAACTCTGTTACAATTACCCAGGAATTTGAAAGTTACTTTGTTTGTTTCACAGACACAGCAAATAAACAATTGAAATGGCTGCAGTTTAATGAAAATAACTTCGCCAATACGCCAACCGTTTATACATCACCTGCTTTTTACTTTCGTCCAAATCAGGCTGAATCTCTGACCGATTCATCAATTACCCGATTCATAGTGAGCGATGTTCCAACACTGAACTTTGTTGACATGCTTTATTTTGACAGTTGTTATACAAAATACAGTGAAGATCAAAATCCTTCTTTCAGCTATTTAAATACAGGATGGAATAAATTATCACTTACTGTTTCTGATTCAAACGGATATAAATCCATTGCTTATGATAGTGTATTTGTTATCACCGGTCCAAAATCACAGTTTAACTTTACAGGCAATACATGCTTTAATCCTAATGATAGTATTTCTTTTACAGATCAATCAACCTCGCCCTCCGGAGCAATTACAGGATGGTTGTGGGATTTTGGTGATGGAACAACCTCCACACAACAAAACCCACAACATGCATATACAGCATCAGGAACCTATCAGGTTAAACTAACCATCACTGCAGGATGCGAAAAGGATACGATAATCCCAATAACTATTCATGCACTACCGATTATAAATTTTACTTATAATTTATCGTGTGCCAATTCTGCAACAACATTAACAGATCAGTCTTCATCGGCAGCAGGTTTGCAGTCGTGGACATGGAATTTTGGTGATGGAAGCAGTAGCAGTCAACTGCAAAATCCTGATCATATATTTCAGACAGGGGGTAATTATAATGTGCAACTCACAGTAACTGACAGCTCAGGATGTGTGGATTCATTAGTCAACATTGTGCAGGTAAAAGCAACACCCTCTGCTGCATTTATGGCATTGCAAACATGTCTTGGCGATACGGTGCATCTCACTAACATATCAACAATTAGTGATAGTACTGCACTCGCCTATTTTTGGGATTTTGGCAGTGGTATTACTTCAACACAAACTGATACTGTAATTTATTTTACTTCGGCAGGTAGCTACCCGACAACATTAATTGCATACTCATCACAAGGTTGTTCAGACACACTCAATCAGAATATAGTTATTTCAACACCGCCTTCTGTAAACTTTGGTTTTCCATCAAGCAACTGTCAATACAATGCCATTAATTTTAGTGATAGTACTGTTGGTTTTAACCTTTCATCATGGCAATGGGATTTTGGTGATGGTGATACTTCTTCTCTTCAAAACCCAACGCACGTTTACAACAATGCAGGTAATTATACTGTTCAGCTTACAGTTTCTTCAGGTAACGATTGTGCAGCATCCTATTCACAAACTATCAATATTCTTGCAGGACCTTCAGCAGCATTCCTAACAGGCAATGGCTGTCAGGGTGTATCAACTAACTTTACAGATCAATCAACTGTAAGCAGTGGTTCCAGTATTGTGGCGTGGCAGTGGTATTTTGGTGATGGCGATTCTTCGCAAACACAAAACCCTTCACACATTTACGCAGTTCCCGGTAGTTTTAATGCATTACTGCGTGTAACTTCAAACAATGGTTGTCAAGACACAACATCACAACCTATTCAGGTTTTTGAAAATCCAATTGCAGGCTTCTATGTACAACCGCTACGTTGTGCCAATACAGAAATTTATTTTCTTGACACCAGCTATATTGGCAATGGTAATATTACTCAATGGCAATGGCAATTCAGCAATGGCACAACAAGCAGTCTTCCCAATCCATTTGCCTTATTTAACAATGCAGGAAATGCCACTGCAACATTAACAGTGATTACATCAGATGGTTGCAGCAACAGCAAAACATTTAATTTTACTGTAAGACCACAGCCTGATTTTACCATTTCGCATAATGGAGTTTGTAAAGGAAATCAAACTGCATTTAATTATTATCCGAATGGAAATATATCTGCCTATGCATGGACATGGTATTTTGGTGACAACACCTATGCTTTTACTCCAAACGCAACACACTTATATACAACAATAGGAACATATCCTATATCAATGGCTGTAACAGATTCTTTCGGTTGTCAGAAAACTATTTACGACACTTTGACAATTTATCCTGTTCCGAATACAGCATTTATCACCAATGGAATTTGTCAGAATTCTCCGGTTGATTTTGTAAACCAAACAGACAGCGTTAGTACACAGATTAGCGGATGGCAATGGAGTTTTGGCGATGGCAATACATCTTCACAACATTCACCTCAACATATTTATAACGGTACAGGCAACTACACAGTATCTTTGATTGCCTATGCTGCCGGAGGATGTAACGACACCATTGTTTCAGTAGTTAATATGAAACCAGTACCGGTAATTGCATTTACCATTGTGCCGCCAACAGGAGCTCCTGGGAATACAATTCAGGTTTTAAACAATACAACAGGTGCAACTTCTTATTCCTGGGATTTTGGCGATGGCACAGCAATAGATCCTAATGAAAGCCCTTCGCATGTTTATAGTGATACAGGAAGTTATTTTATCACATTAACTGCATCCAGTATTTTTGGGTGTGAGGTGCAAATGCAAAAGCCTTTTGATGTTATTGTTCCTTATGTTGACCTTTGGCTAAAATCTTTGAGTTATAATATCAACGATAATTATTTAAATCTATCTGCATTGCTTTCTAATGCAGGAAATACAACGGTAAATAATTTTGAATTACAAATTCAACCGGAAGGCAAAGGTTCTTTTATCGAAAATGCTAATGAAACAATCGTTTATGGAACTGACAAAACCTATGTATTGCACACAAGCATATCTGTAAATCCGCTAAAACTGCCCGACTACATTTGTGTGACAATTAAAAATGTAAATGGGAGCAGCGATAAAAACCCAGACAATAATGAAAAATGTATTTCACTAATGCCGGAGAATGGAAGTCTGACTGTGAGCCCCAATCCAATTGATGACCTACTTTCTATTCACTTAAATTTACCCGTAAGTTCAGAAATTAAATTGGTACTTTACGATGCTGCAGGCAAAAAACTGACAACATTATATAATGGTCCTTCTGATGCAGGTTTAAAAATTTTCAGTTTTAAACTTCCTTATCTGAGCAAGGGTGTTTACATTCTTGATGCAGTATCTGAATCATTTAACAAAAAAGTGAAATTTATCAGACAGTAAAAAATTATGATTCCATTCAATAAACCACATCTTACAGGCAAAGAAATTGACTATATAAAAGAAGTATTTTCATCAGGCAAAATTTCCGGTGACGGGAACTTTACAAAACGATGTCATCAGTTTCTACAACAGAAATATAATTTCAAAAAAGTATTGCTCACAACATCATGCACCGATGCATTAGAAGCTTGTGCTATACTGCTTGAAATAAAAGAAGGTGATGAAGTTATAGTGCCATCATATACTTTTGTTTCAACAGTCAATGCATTTGTACTGCGCGGTGCTAAAATTATTTTTGCAGATAGCAATCCTGATACAGCAAATATTGATGTAAATAAAATTGAATCTCTGATTACATCACGCACCAAAGCAATTGTGCCTGTACACTATGCCGGTGTAGCCTGCGACATGGATAGCATTAATGCCATTGCAGCGAAACACAACTTATATGTTGTTGAAGATGCAGCACAGGCAATAGATTCTTTTTATAAAGGAAAACCATTGGGTAGTTTCGGTCACTTGTCGGCATTTTCTTTTCATGACACAAAAAATATTATCAGTGGCGAAGGCGGAATGTTAGTCATCAATGATGAACGATTTGAAAAACGTGCAGAAATAATCCGTGAAAAAGGCACAAACCGCTCTGCATTTTTTAGAGGTGAAGTGGATAAATATGGATGGGTTGATGTAGGTTCATCTTTTTTGCCAAGTGAAGTTACAGCAGCCATGTTGTTGGCACAATTAGAATCAATAGATAAGATTCAAACAAGACGAAAAGAAATCTGGAATCGTTATTATAGTTTACTTAAACCGATTGAAGAAAAAGGATTTTTAAAACTTCCTGTCATTCCGGATTATGCTACCAACAATGCACACATGTTTTTTATTGTGTTAAACAATCTTGAAACCAGAAGTAAGTTAATTGATCATCTTAAAAAGAATAATATCAGCGCTGTATTTCACTACATTTCTTTACATGCTTCTGCATACTATGCCAATAAACATGATGGACGTGCATTACCTGTTTCAGATATGCTGACCAATCAGCTATTACGTTTACCGATGTTTTATGATCTAAAAAATGACGAAGTGGACTTCATTTGTCAGAAAATAACAGATTTTTTTACAACACTTTGAAAAGAATTGCACTGCTATCGGACACACATGGGTTTATTGACCAGACTATAGTGAAACATTTACAGGATGCAGATGAAATATGGCATGCCGGTGATTTTGGAAATGTAGCAGTCAGTGATTATTTGTCTGCAATTAAGCCATTGAAAGGCGTATATGGAAATGTTGATGGGCAAGAATTAAGAAAAATACATCCACTACATCAAAAATTTCAATCAGAAGGGGTTAATGTCTGGATGACACATATTGGTGGCTATCCCGGAAATTATGCTCCCGAAATAAAGAAAACAATTTATACAGAAAGGCCTTCTCTATTTATTTCCGGACACTCACATATTCTTAAAGTAATGCCGGATCCTAAAATTCCGGGAATGTTACATATCAATCCGGGTGCAGCCGGTGTTCATGGATTTCATCATGTACGCACAATGGTAAAGTTCACAATTGATAAAAACAAAATATGTGAACTTGATGTTATTGAACTCGGACAAAGAGCCTCTTTAGAAAGTAAAAATATTTTATCGTAAACGATCAGCTGAACGCACTAACTCTTCGTCTTTTTTAATAGCTTTTGAAGCCAGAAAAACCCAAAGTATAGAGGCTACTGTAACATAAGTCCCAACATGATAAACAACATGTGTTTTTTCTGTTGCAACAACTTCTGACTGTTGAAAAACCAAAGCTATAAGTACTACAATTAACAACATAATTAATTGGCACAATTTGATTTGTTTTTGTCTGTGTTTGAATAAAAACAGATTAAGCAGTGTAAGTGTTAATATCACCAAACAAAGCACAAGAACGGGGTATCCGGGTGTATTTTGGGTTTGTACATTTTCCTGAAATGTTTTATGCCCCATTACATTATAAACATGAATAGAAACTACATTATTTTCAGTGGTTGAAACGGATGAAAGAGGTAAAAAAAACAGGCTTGCCATACTGGCAATTATCAATAGAAGATAGACTGACTGAATCCTTTGAATCATGTTTCTGAAATTTTAATGTGCCAAAAATAGGTTATGTGGTGAAATTATGCTTTTTAAAGAATCTTTTTTGCAAAAGAAAAATAATTGTTATAGGTTTGCGCAGAATTTGAACGAAAGCCAAAGCATTTTTCCCCGTTCAAAAATCCGATTCCAATAATATTTTATCATCCACAAGAACATAATTCTTTTTACCTTATACATACAAATTCATGTACGATATTCTCGAACTTAGTGACAAGCTTGTAGCCGAGCTACGCGACATTGCCAAAGAGCTTAATGTTGAAAACTACGAAGGCTTAAAAAAGCAAGACCTTATTTATAAAATTCTCGACCATCAGGCCATTCATCCTGAACTGGCAAAATCAAAAAAAGCCGATAAGCCCAAAGATGAAAAACCACGTCATGAGAAGCCGCGTCATGAGAAAAAAGAACAGAAACCTGCTGCCGCACCAACTGTTACAGAAAAGCCTTTAGAAGAACCTGCATCTGTAATCGCAACCTCTGAAGTATCTGCAGAAGCAAAAACTCAGGACGATGCCGATAAGCCAAGAAGAAAAAGAATTATTCCACAAGGTGCACCTGCTAAAAATGAATTGCCTCAGCCTAATGTCATAAAAGCCCCGGAAGTTACTTCTGCACCGCAGGAAGCTGAAACGCCTGCAAGGCCTGCAAGAGTACATACTGAAGATAGACCTCAGCAGCAGCCTCAGCAACAACAACAACAACAAAATAATAATAATAATAATCAAAACCAACAAAACGATTTTCAGAACAGAAACAGAGAGCGCAGATTTCCGGACAATCAACAACAGAATAATTTCCGTCAGCAGAACGACTATTTTGAGTTTGACAATGCCATTACCGCAGAAGGTGTTTTGGAAATTATGCCCGAAGGATATGGTTTTTTACGCTCATCGGATTATGACTATTTAAGTTCACCGGATGATGTGTATGTTGGACAGTCGCAGATAAAAGCATTTGCATTAAAAACTGGTGATACAGTAAAATGTAAAGTTCGTCCACCACGTGAAGGAGAAAAATTTTTCCCGCTTACAAAGGTTGAACTGATAAACGGACTTGAACCTACAGTTGTTCGCGATCGTATTCCATTTGATTATCTGACACCACTTTTCCCATTCGAGAAACTTAATCTCGCAGGAGAGAACAGCACCATGAGCACAAGAATTATGGATATGTTTTCGCCAATCGGAAAAGGCCAGCGTGGGTTAATTGTGGCACAGCCAAAAACTGGTAAGACAGTACTTTTAAAAGAAGTTGCCAATGCCATTGCTGCCAACCATCCGGAAGTTTATCTGATAGTATTGCTTATTGATGAAAGACCTGAAGAGGTTACAGATATGGCACGCAGTGTAAAAGCCGAAGTTATTTCTTCGACCTTTGATGAGCCTGCAGACAAGCATGTCAAAATTGCGAACCTTGTTTTGGAAAAAGCAAAACGTTTGGTTGAGTGCGGACATGATGTAGTGATTGTATTGGATTCTATAACCCGATTGGCACGAGCCTATAACACCACTGCTCCTGCATCAGGAAAAATATTATCCGGTGGTGTTGACTCTAATGCACTGCACAAACCAAAAAGATTTTTTGGTGCAGCACGTAAAATAGAAAAAGGTGGTTCATTAACCATCATTGCAACTGCTTTAATTGACACCGGTTCGCGCATGGACGAAGTTATCTTTGAAGAATTTAAAGGCACAGGTAACATGGAGTTGCAGCTTGACCGCAAGTTAAGCAACAAACGTGTTTATCCGGCAATTGACTTAGTTGCTTCAAGTACAAGACGTGAAGATTTATTACTTGACCGCAAAATGTTGGAGCGTATGTGGATTTTAAGAAATCACTTAGCCGACATGAACCCAATGGAAGCAATGGAGTTTTTACTTGACCGATTAAGAGGAACTAAATCAAACGAAGAGTTTCTTATCTCTATGAACAGCTAGAAGTTTGGAAAGTTAAAAAGCTGGAAGGTTTGGAAGGTTGTGGAATTGGAGAATTAGAGATTTGAAGAATGTGGAATGCAAAAATGTATCTCTTTTTACTGTTACATGAGTGTTGCACCATAGTTTAGACAATTAATATCCCACTTACTATTGCCCTGCATTTTTCAATTTCCAAATTGCTCCGTTTTTAGTTGTCAGTTTTTCTAATGTTCCATTTGCAACCAAATCATTAAGGACTTGTTCGCTTTGCTGTCTTGCCGTTCCTGTTAATTCCGAATATTCTTTAGCAGTTAATGAATGATAGTTTGCAAAAACTGCTGCCACACTTTTATCATAGTTGAATTTTTGTACATCAGGCTGAAGTTTAATAATTGCATTTTCAAAAGCATCATAGGGTTTTGAACCATATACAGTTTCTGTCTTTCCTGATGTATCTGTAAAAAACATAGTCGGAAAACCTCTTACACCTAACTGCTTGCCTAATGCTAAGTCTTCATTAAAAAGCTCTTTAGCTTTTCCATTGTAATCCTCCCTAAACTTACCTACATCTAATCCAACCGACTTAGCTGCCGACTCTAAATGCTCCCACTTTGCAATGTTCTTTTTCTTCAGAAAAACCATTTCTCTTATCTCTCTTAAAAACAGAATAGCCTTATCCTGATCTTGCATCTGAGCAGCTTTAAATGCTATGGAAGGAGGATATGAGGATTGCAAAGGATCTTCTAACCAAACATCACCATCAATAGGCATATCATAATAAACACTTACCTCATCCCAGTGATGGGCAACATCAGATGGCTTACTTATGCCCCCGCTATTGTAGCTCCAATCGGGCAGTAACCCACCCATTCTGTATTCAACTTCAATATTGCTGCTGTATTCCAATTTTAATTTGCGTAATTGTGGCTCAATACCCCAACAAGAAGAGCAAATCGGATCTGTATAGTAAACAATTTTTATTGGCCTTTTTTCCGATTTTATTTTGCCGTCTTGTGTTGCAGTTGCCTTGTTTGTTGGCATTTCGCAAATACCACTATCAGGATTGCATAATAAAGGATTGTTTTCCATTTTCTTTTTGTTTGTCAAGAGTTGGTATTGCCGAATATAAATACTGTTAAATAAGTCCAATTCATTATACTCTATTGCCTATTACTATTTTTAATCTTAGTGCAAAGGTCAGAACAAAATACATACTTTGCAATGGGGTAATGAGTTTAGAAAGTTGCAAAGTTTAAAAGTTTGGAAAGTTGGAGTCTTGGAGAATTGGAGAATTATATATTTCTTGATTTAATGAATTGTAGATTAAAAAAGTAAGGGATGAAAAACAGGATAGTTGATTCGTGTTTTATAAAAAACAAATCCTTTCAAATCAGGAAAAAAGTCTTTTATTGTTTTCAGAGTTTAACCGTACTATAATCATGCGCATCAAACTCGTCTAAATAAAATCGTGTAATTCTTTCACCGTTATTTTTTATTGAATAATAATCAGGTGTTTCCAACACGGTGAGTTCCTTAGCCTCTATTGACAAAATATCGCCAGGTTTTTTTCTTTCAAAACATAAATAGCCACCGCTACATTCTCCCAGGCTGCAGCTTCTTCTTTAAGATGAGTTATTTCTGCTGTCAATTCTATAAGTTGTATATCGAGGAGCTTGCTTAAAACTTCATTACTCTCTGCAGGCACATAGCCAATTTTTGTTTGTTGAAATGCAAAGCAATGGCAAAACTGTCGTATTCATTTGCAGGCTCACGTACCAGTTCAAGCATATCGCCTTCTTTCATTTGATGCAATAATTGCGGGCCACAATAATATCTGAACCCTCGGACAAAGTTTTGAAGTAAATAAAATTTATCGTATTGCTTAATCCACGCATAAGATGGTAGTACCAATGCCGAAGATCCAATGCCAATTAGATTTTTAATAAAGTCGCTGCGTTTCATAACTACGAAAATACAATTTCAATTATAAATCTGAGAATTCATCATTTCTTAAAACATAAAAAGACCCTATTAAATAATTCTAAATGCAGTTCAGGAGTTATTTAAATCAGACACAATCCGGGAGCATTAATACAAAAGGAAGTGCTTTTTGGTAATTCAGATTTTCATACTCCAAACCAAGTTGTCTAAGGCAATTATAATACTCACTGTGTCGTGAATAATACATTTTTTCACTCTGCATAAACCAAGCCTTTGCACCCAACTTCTCTGATAAAACCATTTTTCAATCAGCCGGGCGCTCCTGCCATTGCCGTCATTCCAGGGGTGTATTTTTACAAAGACTAAATGTATCATAGCAGCATAATAAAATACTTTCCCTAAAGATAAATTGGTTTTAATCAACAAGTCAATGTCTTCAAAAAGTTTTAATATTTCATCCTCTACAATTTGAGGTAATGCAGCTACATACTCTATGCGCCCGTCTTCAGAGGTTACGTACATATTTTGTTGCCAATACCTACCCTGCCATTCATTTGTAACAATGTGCTTACTTAATATTGCATGTGCTTGCTTTACATTTTGCTCATTTAATTTATTTTCTTGTGCAAAGAGATAAGCATTATACAAATCATCAATCTTCTTTGTGTAATCGGGCTGAAATGAAATGCCATCACGTCTGTGTTTGATGTAGCTGTCTAACTCTATAGATTCACCTTCTATCTTACTGCTAAATACAGTAGCTACTGAAGTATAAAAACTAAAATTCGGAGTTGACAATTCTGCATCTTGCAAATTATCAAATGCCTTTTGCAAACCTTTTGGAACTTGCCCGAGATAAGCCTTGAGTAAATTATCCTTTATAATTTTAAGCTTCATCCGTCAATTGATTAAAAATATTCCAATGAAATATTTAATGCCTGAATATAAACAACGCACTTAGCATGATGATGCCGATAAGCAATACTATCAGCAATCTTTTGTCAAAAGGAGGCGTTTCGTTTACAATTTGTTTTTTGAGCTGTGTGATGATTTCGCTGAGTTTATTGAAACTTTCAGGTGATTTTACTATGTAGTCGAATGCGCCCATTTTAATTGCAGAAGCTGCTACATCGGGGTCTTCCTGTCCGGTAAACATAACAACGCGCACAGTTTTGTTGGCTTGCCTGATGTGTGAGAGCACCGTTAATCCATCCATGGCATCTTTATCGTAAAGACTCAGGAAGTAATCAAGTATAATTAAATCGGGACCCAATTTTAAATCAATGAGTGCATCTTCGCCTGTCTTATAAAGATTAATTTCTATATCAGGGAAATGCTCTGTAAGATAATCTACTATCATTTTTTGTAGATGACGGTCATCTTCAACAACAAAAACCAAAAACTTTTTCTGCGTCATGTACTTTAAATATGCTTGTCTGCTATTAATCGTAAGAATTCACTTCTTGTTCTGTCGTTTTCGAATTCGCCAGTAAATGCAGATGTTGTTGTAACAGAGTTTTGTTTTTGAATACCACGCATCTGCATGCAAAGGTGCCTTGCCTCAATGACAACTGCCACTCCCAAAGGTGATAAGGTTTCCTGAATGGCATCGCGAATCTCAACTGTAAGCCTTTCTTGTACCTGCAATCTGCGGGCAAAGACATCAACAACACGCGGTATTTTGCTTAGACCTACAATGTAGTTGTTTGGTATGTAGGCAACATGTGCTTTACCAAAAAAGGGCAACATGTGATGCTCGCACAAAGAATATACTTCAATATCCTTTACAATAACCATTTGTTTGTAGTCTTCGCGAAAGCGTGCCGACTCTAAAATTTCTTTTGCATTAAGGTGATAACCTTGTGTGAGAAATTGCATTGCCTTTGCAACACGCTCCGGTGTTTTGAGAATACCTTCGCGCGAAGTATTCTCTCCCAGATTTTGTAATACCTCTAAATAACTTTGTGACAATTTATTTAATGAATCATGATTGTAATGATCTATCTTACGATAGCCCTCCGGGTCATCATCATCATCAATTATAGTGTGTGGGTCTTTATTCATTTTTCGTTTCCAAAATATTCAACAAAATTATTCTCTGTTTCATAGAGTTTAACAGCATGAAGCATTGCCCCCTGACTATTGATGGCATCATACAACTGATTCCATATTTGCACAGCAAGCATTTCTGTAGAAGCCATAATGCCCTGCATAAATTTTACATCAAGATTGATATTTTTATGGTCGAGTGGATCTATTACTTTTTCCTTAACAATTTGGCTCAACACTTTTAAATCAATAACAAAGCCTGTTTCGGGATTGGGCATACCTTTTACAGTTATAAACAACTCATAGTTATGCCCATGCCAGTTAGGATTGGAGCATTTGCCAAACACTTCTTTGTTTTTTTCTTCGCTCCACTCCGGTTTATACAATTTATGTGCTGCATTAAACCGCTCTTTTCTTGTAATATAAATCATTCAGTTGCTGAATTTTCGCAAAGGTAAAAAACTCATCCAATGCCACTATTAAAACATTAATTTTACACCCCGTGAATATACTCATAATTGCAGCAACAAAACAAGAAATAAGTCTATTTCAGATAGAAAAACCTGAAGAAATTCATATTTATAAGAGTCATAATGTAGAAATATTGATATCAGGGCCAGGAATTCTGGCAACTGCCTTTCATCTGACAAGAAAACTGAAAGAAAAGCAATATGACCTGATTATTAATGCCGGTATTGCCGGAAGTTTAGATGAAAATATTATTCCCGGAGATGTTGTTCAGGTTAAATCTGAGCAGATTGCAGATAGCGGAGTTGAAGATCATGATAATTTTCTTGACCTTTTTAATTTAGGATTGATTGACAATAATGAATTTCCTTTTAAAGAAAAATGGCTTTCTCCGAAAACAATTACAACACCTTCAATAGAAAAAATTAAAAAAGTTAATGCTATTACTGTCAACAAAGCACATGGTAACGAAAACAGTATTAGGCAACTGAAAAAAAGAACTACAGGGCAGATTGAATCGCTGGAAGGTGCTGCATGTTTTTATGTTTGTATGATGTTAAAGACAAATGTTATTCAGCTTAGAGCTATCAGTAACATGGTTGAGCCTCGCAATCGCAGCAACTGGAAAATTGAGTTAGCAATTACAAATTTAAATGCTACTTTAAATCTTTTACTCGATGAATTACTATCGTCAGAATAAAGAAATACAGAAGCCAATAAGGATTCCATCGGCAGTAAGGAAGATGCTTGATGCCGGTGAGAGTGAGCACTTAGATTTTAAAAAAGAAATCACCAGTGTGCATAAGATTGCAAAAACAATAAGCTCTTTTGCAAATCGTAATGGAGGAAAATTATTGATAGGTGTAAATGATGATAGAACTATTTGTGGCATTACAACAGAAGAAGAAAAATTTATGATTGATGAGGCTGCTACAAATTATTGTAGCCCTATTGTTACAGTTGCATTTAAAGAGTGGCAATGCTCGGACAAAATTGTTCTGGAAGTTTCTGTACCGGAGAGTGAACAAAAACCTGTCTTCGCAAAAGATGAAAACGAAAAATGGTGGGTTTATTTACGAATTAATGATCAGACGTTGCTGACAACTAAGGTGATGGTTGATGTATTACGAAAAAAGACCGATAGCAGGTCAACATTGATTGAATATTCTGAAAAAGAAAAAGCTTTGATGGAGTATTTAGTTGTCCATAAAAGAATAACATTGAAACAATACTGTAAGCTCATCAATATTTCGCGTTGGCGGGCAACAAGAATTATTGTAAACCTGATTAGTATTGGTGTTTTACAGGCCAATCACTCCGAGAAAGAAGAATTTTATACACTTGCCTGATGGAATTATTTTACAGCACAAACATTGATGACAATATAATTTCATTAAACGAAGTAGAAAGCGCACATTGCTTGCGAGTTCTACGACATAAAATTGGCGATTCTGTTGAAGTTACTGATGGAAAAGGTAACCGATATTCAGGAATTATTTCGGTGGCTTCAAAAATCTGTAAGATTGAAATAGCAGAAAAACATTTTGAAAAACCTGCAATAACACAACTGCACATTGCTATTGCATCTCCAAAGTCAATTGACAGGTTTGAATGGTTTTTAGAAAAAGCAACTGAATTGGGTATTGAAACAATTACACCACTGTTATGCCGCTTCAGCGAACGTAAACATATAAATGCTGAACGATGTGGTAAAATACTATTATCTGCAATGAAACAAAGTAACAGAGTTTATTTGCCAGTATTAAATGAAATGATGTCGTTTGAAAAATTTATTGCAATTCCTTCAACTGTAAAAAAACTGATTGCACATTGTGAGGAGAGCGAAAAACTTAATCTTGAAAAATCAATTTCAGCAGAACAGGTAATTGTACTTATTGGCCCCGAAGGCGATTTTGCACAACATGAAATTAAACTTGCCAATGATGCTGGATATGAAAATATTTCTCTTGGTGAAAAAAGACTGCGCACAGAAACTGCAGCCTTACATGTATGCAGTGCATTTGCACTCAAAAACAGATCAGGACAATCGTAAAAAACGATTGTCCTGCTTCCAAATAATTTTTAAGCTAATGTTGCGCTTAAAGTAATGTTGGTATTCAATAATTTTGAAATAGGACAATTTGCTTTAGCTTCATTGGCACATTCTTCAAATTTTTCTTTAGAGATGCCCGCAACTTTTGCATTCAGAATAAGGTGCGAGTTGGTTACTGCACCATTATCAAGTGTAATTTCACATTTTGTTTCAATTGCATCGGGAGTAAATCCTGCAGCACCTAAAACAAAACTGAGTTTCATACTAAAACAGCCTGCATGTGCTGCTGCTATCAGTTCTTCGGGGTTGGTGCCTACACCATCTTCAAAACGTGTGTTATAGGAGTATTGCGATTGCTTTAAAACAGTGCTTTGTGTTGATACTGTTCCTTTACCTTCTTTGCCTGAGCCATTCCAAAAGGCTGTTGCATTTCTTTTAATTGCCATAATGATTTTTAATGTTTGAGTTATATAATTTGATACTTATTCGTACTGATTAACATTTACAGACTGCAAAAAGTTTACTGAAGATTGAATATCTGTATAAAGTATTCTGTCTGTATTCATAAACGAAACTTCTTTTCTGAAAAGACTCATAAATGATTCCAATGGAGCAGAAGATTTTAATGGTCTTCTGAATTCAAATGCCTGTGCTGCATTGAGTAACTCAATGGCTAATACTTTCTCTGTATTGCAAAGTACCTTATACAGTTTTGTTGCTGCATTGGCGCCCATGCTCACATGGTCTTCCTGACCATTGCTCGACACAATACTGTCAACCGATGCAGGCATACACAATTGTTTGTTCTGACTTACAATTGATGCTGCTGTGTATTGCGGAATCATCATTCCGGAATTCAGTCCAGGGTCTGCAACAAGAAAAGATGGCAAACCACGTTGTCCGGAAATAAGTTGATAGGTTCTGCGTTCTGAAATATTTGCCAACTCACTTAAAGCAATAGCTAAAAAATCGAGAACTAATGCTAGTGGTTGTCCGTGAAAGTTTCCTGCTGAAATAACTAAATCTTCGTCAGGAAAAACTGTAGGATTGTCTGTAACAGAATTTATTTCATTAAAGATTACGTAGCTTACATGATCCAATGCATCTTTACTTGCGCCATGAACTTGCGGAATACATCTGAATGAATATGGATCCTGCACATGCGCCTTTTTTCTTTTAATCATTTCACTGTCTGCCAACAACTGACGATAACGCAATGCTGTTGATATCTGTCCCTTATGAGGTCGAATCTGATGAATGAGATGATGAAATGGTTCAATTCTGCCATCGTAAGCATCTAATGAAAGCGCTCCGATTATATCTGCAAGCAACATCATACGTTGCGACTGCATAACTGCATGTGTGCCGTAGGCACTCATAAACTGTGTACCATTCAGCAATGCAAGTCCTTCCTTTGACTGCAGTTTGATTGGCTGCCATCCAAACTTCTTGAGAACTTCTGCCGACTTTACTTTTACTCCTTTAAAATACACTTCGCCCATACCTATGAGCGGCAAACAAAGATGTGCCAACGGTGCCAAATCACCTGATGCGCCTAATGACCCCTGTGTATAAACAACAGGAAAAATATCATGATTATAAAAATCAATCAAACGTTGAACCGTTTGCAACTGCACCCCGGAGTTGCCATAACTAAGTCCCTGTACTTTCAGAAACAGCATTAACTTAACAATAGCAGCAGGCACTTCCTCGCCACAACCACAGGCATGCGACATTACCAAATTTTCCTGAAGTTTACCTAAATCAGCTGTATCAATACTCTTATTGTATAAAGAACCAAAGCCTGTGTTAATACCATAAACCGGTTCAGCAAGTGAGCTGACTTTGTTATCGAGATAACTGCGGCAATGCGTAATCCGTTTAACTGCATCCTCAGAAAGTTCAAGAGTAGCTTTGTTATCAATGATTAGTTTGAGTGTATTAAAATCCAGATGTTTTGATGATATCTGATGTTTCATTTTTGACAGTTGTTACTTAGTATATTAATAGCTATTACTTGCTTAGCTTAGAAATTATTTTGCTTAAAGTTAACTTTTCCTGTTGCCCTGTTGCCATATCTTTTATAGTGAGGCTTCCACTTTGCATTTCGTCTTTACCGATTAATACTACAAAAGGAATTTTTTTTGAGTCGGCATAGCTCATTTGTTTTTTCATCTTGGCTGAATATTCCGGAAAAATCTCTGCATTGATACCTGCCTGCCTTAGCTCATTCAAAATCTTCAAACTAAACTGCTCTTCTTCCCGACCGAAGTTTGCAAGTAATACCTGAGAAGTTGTTTCACTCAATTTAAGTTGATCAAACAAATTCATTTCAAGCATTACATCATAAATTCTGTCAATTCCAAAAGATATTCCTACACCACTGACATTAGGCAGTCCAAAAATTCCTGTAAGGTCATCATAGCGTCCACCACCAAGCACACTGCCACTGAAAGTTGAACGCGAGTCATTAACCTTCACTTCAAAAATTGAACCTGTATAATAATTAAGCCCACGTGCAAGGGTTATGTCTAATTCAAGATTTTTCAGTTGCTTTCCAAAAGCATTAAGATAACTTATAACATTTTCTGTCTCTTCAATACCTTTTAATCCTATTGAAGATTCAGCCAAAAATGTTTTCAGGAAGTTGAGTTTTGTTTCAAAATCACCGCGCGATTCAAAAAGCGGTTGCATTTTATTTACCGCATCAGGCGAAAGTCCTTTAGCCAAAAGTTCTTCCTTAACTTTCTGTTCTCCTATCTTATCGAGTTTATCAATGGCAACGGTAATGTCAATTATTTTATCGGCATGACCAATAACTTCGGCAATGCCTGCCAGAATTTTTCTGTTATTTATCTTTATGGCAACATCAATCTGCAAACTGCTGAACACTTCCTGAATGATTAGAAGAAATTCTGCTTCGCTGATTAATGAAGTTGAACCAATAACATCGGCATCGCACTGATAAAATTCACGATAACGTCCTTTCTGTGGACGGTCGGCACGCCATACCGGTTGCATCTGATAACGTTTAAACGGAAAGCTGATTTCATTCTGATGCATGACTACATAACGTGCAAACGGAACTGTTAAATCATATCGCAAGCCTTTCTCTGCCAAATCAGAAATTTTAAGATTTTCACCTTTTGACTTTGAATCCTGAACAACTTCGCCTGAATTCAATATTCTGAATAAAAGTTTATCACCTTCCTCACCATACTTACCTTCAAGTGTTGAAAGGTTTTCCATTGCAGGTGTTTCAATCTGTACAAACCCATAGCGCTCATATACCTTTTTGATGGTATTGAAAATAAAGTTTCTGCGTACCATTTCTGATGGTGAAAAATCGCGAGTGCCTTTGGGGATGGATGGTTTCATTTGGTGCTGCGAATTACGAATCTAGTTTTTTACCAAACTTTTATACCTCACTCTATGAGGAGTGATATCGCCCAATCGTTTTTTCTTATTCTCTTCGTAGTCGGAATATCCGCCTTCGAAATAATATACCTGCGAGTCGTCTTCGAAAGCAAGAATGTGTGTACATACCCTATCTAAAAACCATCTGTCGTGGCTGATGATAACTGCACAGCCTGCAAAATTCTCGATTGCTTCTTCTAAGGCACGCAATGTGTTTACATCAATGTCGTTGGTAGGCTCATCAAGTAACAACACGTTGGCTTCGCTTCGTAATGTCAATGCAAGGTGCAATCTGTTGCGCTCACCACCGGAAAGAACACCGCATTTTTTTCCTTGATCGGCACCACTGAAATTAAATCGTGCAACATAAGCACGAGAGTTCAGAAGTTTGCCGCCAAGCTCAATAGATTCATTGCCACCGGAAATTACTTCCCATACTGTTTTTTCAGGGTCAATTTCTTTATGCGTTTGATCGGCATAACCAATGCGAACCGTACTGCCGATTTTAAACTCTCCTGAATCGGGCTTCTCAAGTCCCATTACCATTCGGAAAATTGTTGTCTTTCCGGCACCGTTAGGGCCAATGATTCCTACAATGCCATTAGGTGGTAATTTGAAATTGAGATCATCATACAAAACTTTATTGCCATAAGCTTTTGAAACTTTAATGGCTTCAATTACTTCATTGCCCAAACGTGGTCCGTTAGGAATAAATATTTCTAGCTTCTCTTCTTTTTGTTTTACATCTTCGCTCAACAGGTTTTCGTAAGCATTCAAACGTGCCTTACCTTTTGACTGTCTTGCCTTGGGCGACATGCGCACCCACTCTAACTCACGTTGCAAAGTTTTCTGCCGCTTACTTTCCTGCTTCTCTTCCTGTGCAAGGCGGTTTGATTTCTGCTCTAACCAGCTTGACTAATTTCCTTTCCATGGAATACCTTCGCCACGATCGAGTTCAAGAATCCATCCTGCAACGGTGTCTAAGAAATAACGGTCGTGCGTTACGGCAATAACTGTTCCTGCATATTGTTTAAGATGTTGTTCCAACCAATCAACAGACTCTGCGTCCAAATGGTTTGTAGGCTCATCAAGCAACAATACATCGGGTTGCTGCAATAACAGACGACATAAAGCAAGTCTTCTGCGCTCGCCACCGGAAAGAACATTTACCGGTGCATCGGTATCAGGACAACGAAGGGCATCCATAGCTACTTCAATTTTATTGTCGAGATTCCAGGCATCGGTAGCATCAATTTTTTCTTGCAGTGCAGCCTGACGATTGAGCAATTTATCCATTTTATCTCCATCGGAATAATATTCCTCCTCGCCCATTTTGTTGTTTACATCATCGTACTCTTTGAGCAAGTCAACAATGGGTTGAACACCTTCCATGACAATTTCTTTTGCCGTTTTGCTTTCGTCTAACTTAGGCTCCTGCTCCAGATAGCCAACAGTGTAGCCGGGTGAAAACACTACCTCTCCGGTAAAAGACTTGTCTATTCCGGCAATAATTTTCATTAAGGTTGATTTACCGGCACCGTTCAAACCGAGTATTCCGATTTTGGCACCATAGTAGAAAGAGAGGTAAATGTCTTTTAATATTTGTCGTTGTGGCGGAACAGTTTTGCTGACTCCCACCATGGAGAAAATGATCTTTTTATCGTCACTCATTGCAGCTTTTTTAAATTGGAGTGCAAAGGTAATGAAAAAGGAGGTTTTTTAGTTTGAAAGTGGAAATGTTTAGAAGGTTGGAAAGTTTAGAAGGTTTGGAAAGTTTAGAAGGTTTGGAATGTTGAAATTTAAACTACACTGACAAGGGTGGTGCGACATGATAGGTGAAATTGAATTTGTTCTATATTCATATTAAACACATTAACCCTTCAATGTTTTTTTATTATTTCAAAGCCCTCTGAAATGCGAGAGACTTTGAAAGTACGAAAGCACACCTTTACTAATTACAGTTTTGCTTAATTAATTCGTAAGCTTCCATTGTGCCGTATTGTCCTGCTTTGCTCCAATTTTCACACGCCTTAACTTTGTCACCATTTTTGAAATACACTTTACCTCTAAAGAAATAGGAGTTAGCTAATTTTGGATTTAATGAAATAGCCATATTACAGTCTTCTAGACAACCAGCGAAATCATTTAATGCAAATTTTGTTTCTTGTCTAGAATCGTAAGCAACGTAGTTGCGTGGTTCTAATTCTATAGCTTTATTAAAATCTTTTAAAGCTTCAATATAATTTTTTTGTAAATAATTATCCCAACCTCTATTATTATATGCCATGGAAGAATTTGGGTCAATTTCTATAACCTTATTATTGTCTTCAATAGATCCTTTAAAGTCACCTAATTTAGATTTTGCTCTTGCTCTTGTAAAATATGCTTTAGTTTGTTGTTTGGGTCAATTTCAATGACCTTGTTGAAATTTACTATTGCTTCTTGGTATTTTTTATTGTTGAAGTCTGAGTTACCTGCTTCTTCATACTTTGCATATTCTTGATGTTTTAAGTTTTGTTCATTTTGTAACTTTTCATTTATTTCATTTTGCTCTGCAAAAGCCTTCATTTCATCATCGCTAAGAGGTAATGCTATGTTCTGTTTTTTTAAATTCTTTAATGTTTTTCTAAATAATTCCACACCAACATTTACAGAATACTGTGGTCCATAGCCTCCAGTAACGTAAAATTCTTTAGTGTTTCTGTCGGAAAACTTCACAAATGAAATGTCCATTTTGATAAATTTTGAAGATTCGGTGGTTGTAGTTGAGGAAACACTACCAACACCGCCAGTTGGCGGTAAATAAATATTTCCATAAGTCTGACTTGATGTTGACCTAGTTGTACTACCGAGATAGGTGTAATAAATAATTGCATCAATACCCATTTTTTCACAAGTTGCAACTATTTCATTGTCTGTATATTTTCTAATTGGAGGAAAAACATCTTCAAAAAGGTTAAGTGATAATTCATGTTTCTGCCAACGCGTTTTATCCTTTTATCTGTCGTGTTATCCATTGTAGAAATAACTAAAATGTTTTTGTATGCTTTGGCTACACTTGCAGGATTTGAATAATAGTAAAAGTTGTACATTAAATGCTTTTGAGCATTTAATGTGAAACTAAATAAAATAATGGTAGCAATTAAGAATAAACTTTTCATACTTGTTTTTTTAATAAATGTTCTTGTTTTCATTTTTCGGTCGAGATTTATTTTGTTTCACGTTATTTTTCTACGGAGCGTCTTGGCGCATTACTTATAACGTCCGGCAGCTTTGCGTTCGGGCGGGAAATCGAAGCACAAAAGTTGGTATTATTACTAATGTTTAATTGAAAAACTGCTGTTGAATTTTGCACTTCAGCCCGCCTGACGCAAAACTGTTTGTTAGCTGCTACCATTTTCTTCTTCATTAAATTCGTCCTCTTCCTCTTTTAAAATTTGTAGCCCTTTTGATTTAACATTGTCGAGATAGTCAATTGTGTTGTCAATATATTTTCGCAAAGAACCAGAAGTATTTTCTCTCATTTTAGATACTTTTTCAATCAAAGTGTCAACTGTTTTTTCTTCAAAGTCCTCTGACAAAGAAACTCCTGGTGCAATTGTAAGATGTTTAGCGAAACCGTTTTTAAGTGGACAATTATATTCAAATATGGATTCGTCATCAAAGATATCTTCATTTTTTTCAGCTGTTCCGTGAACTGCGATTCCATAAAATTTCAATTCTTCTTGAAGCAAGAAAGCGTCAACTAATGGTTGTCCAAAGAATATAGAATTTGTAAAGTCTAAAGTCATTTGCCCAAATGCAATTGCTCCTTTGTGTGGAATACCATCTGAAAAAAGTGAGTCAGAAAGTGCTGAAATGGATGCTACTAAATTTTCAAGACTATGTTGTTGGTCGTCCCTTGTATAAATCATAATGCTGTCAGAATATAACATCATTGTAACATTGATGTCAATATCTGCTTCTGATTCATAGTCAACGGAAAATACTGATTGCACAGAACTTACAGACTTTGCAACTTTTTTCATAATGTCGTAAACCTCACTATGACTAAGTCTAGTTAACATATCTTTAAAACCCATAATATCAACAAAACCTACATATCTATTCGTTGAAGTTTCCCAAGGAGTAGTTTTGTCAATCTTCTTTTTTTTCTTTTTCATCAATGTCGTTTTGTATCGGCAGTGTCGGTGTATGGTTGCAGCTAACGGCAGTCCGTCTTAAAACTATTCATTAGCTCAAAAGTAAAAGAAAAATGATTCAAGAAGGCAATAGCAGTTAATTAGGCTGTATTAAAATTAATTGTTTGTGTTAAATTACTCTGATATGGGTGGTGCAGTATGAGAGGTGAAATTATGAAATGCGAGGGACTTTGAAAGTACTAAGATGCATAGCCAGTTTGACAAATACACATATCAAATTTTGAATGCGACTGGAAGTCGTAAGAGTTAAATGGCACGAGCGGAAATGACGCTCGCGCTTACAAGGGTGCATTGAAAACACACCCTCGAATGAAAACTCCATCGGCATGAGTTTTATCCCTGGCAGGTTGCTCCTCAGCAGAGCCTACTTCCGTTTAAACTCATCCTGCAATATTCTATTTCATTTACTATATTTACAACCTGTCAAAAAGATTGTCCACCGTCATAATGAACTACGTAAGCTAATTTATACCACCAATCCAATCGAAAGTTATCACCGTATGATACGAAAGGTTACAAAAACCAAAGGCGCATTCAGTTCAGAAGATGCCATATTGAAACAGGTATACCTAGCTATCCAAAATGCTCAAACAAAATGGAAAGGAAAAATCTTCAACTGGAATGCAATCAGAAATCAATTAAACATTTATTTCGCAGGACGTTTAAATCAAAATGACACAGTTAGTTAATCACTCCATAAATATGCACAGGAAAATCTTTCTTACAATTATTTTATTAGTACCCATTCTTGCTAAAGCACAATTAAAAACAAGATGGATACGTGAAATTAAATACAATGAAGCCGGTTTTGATTCTTTAACCTTTAATGTAAATTTAAAAGAAGATCAGCTAGGCAACTATTATGTATTGCTTGGCGGCAGCACAGTAAACAACCAAGGAATTCATATATTGAAAATAAATAAATTTGGTTTTGTTGATTGGAAAAAATCTTTTCTTACAAACCATGACATTGCGCCTGTCAATTCTTTTGGTGGTGATTTTTCCAGCAATAAACACATAATGGATATTGATTCATTAGGAAATGTTTTTGTGATTGCTCATGGTCAGAATAATTTCGACACTGCTCATATTGTTAAGATTGACCCCAGTGGTAATTTGCTGCTTCACCGTGCAGATAATGTTTCTGGTGGGGTTGCAACTAATATTTGGGGGTTAAGGGTTGGTTTTGATAATAGCATAATCGCTATCAGGCGAGATGCTGGTTTTAATTATGTTGTGATTAAGTATGATAATTTATTAAATGAATTATGGAATACACCAATTACAACGTTTACTTCCGGGCTATCAGGATAAGTCAGTAATAACCTGGGATAATAATCAATTATTGTATATTGCCAATGGATCGCGATTAATGCGTCTTGACTACTTTAATGGAGGAATAATTACCAACACAACTACACTTCCCTTTCCGGTTGGTTTGGGAGTGTTTTGGATGAACGATGGAGCGGACAATTTTCAGACCTGGAAACCGGGCACTTCTTCGTCTTATGGATTGTATCATTTTGACTCGCAATTAAATCAAATTTCGCAGCGTATTGATCCGGTACAGCAAACTATAAAATACCGAAACCAGGATGGTAATGTAATTGAAACTTATTTTATTGGGCTTGATTCAACAAGGTTTAATAAAATTGATGTTTCGGGTAATGTAGTATCATCCATTACGCTTCCGCAAACCATGCTCACATCATGGTAGGTGGTTGGGCTGCCCTTAATGGTTTTTTTGATAAACAGAATAAAAATTTTTATGGATTCAGACTTAATAGCCTGGATAAAAGCATTGAATTTGCAAGACTCGATTCTAATATCAATTTTATTGAATCAATACGGAAACCCTACACACTTGAATTTGGTGGAATACAGGTAACACATGTACTTTCAAACAATCATTCGCGTACTTTAATTGCGATGGCCAAAGGCTTTAGCCCGTATGAAAAATGTTTTACACTTTATAATTTTTGTAATAATTGCATCGACAACCTTATTGGAAACGTATTTGTTGATGCCAACAACAATTGTATTTACGATTCGACTGAAATGAAAATAAAAAATTTGATGATAGATGTAAGTGCTGCGAGTATAGTTATGCCAACCGATACAATAGGTAATTATGGATTCGAACTTCCTGCAGGCGTTTATAATGTGCAACCTATACTTACGGGTGCACTCATCAATACATGTAATGTTTTACCCGCTCAGGTAAATGTAACCGATACTACTATTGCTGTACAGAACTTTCCTTTACAAATAGATTCATCGTATCACGATTTTGGTGTTGATGCAGTTGCGCTGTCGCCTGCCGTTCCCGGAAATTTTTACCAATTCCGTGTGAATGTTTCCAACCATCAATTGTTTACTGATTCGGCATCAGTAACTGTAACTCTCGATTCACTTTTTACTTTTGATTCTTTGTCAATACCCGCTTCCACAATCAACAACAGAACTTATTCATTTAACAATGTTGTTTTACCGGCTCAAGCCGATTCGTCAATAATTTTTTATCTTACTACAAATACAACTGCTCAGTTTTTCGATTCTGTTAGCTTTATGGCAGCGGTAACTTGCTTTAATGGCGATAACAATGCAGCAAACGACACCTCCGTTTTTAATTCCGTTATTCTTTCAAGTTACGACCCTAATGATAAAAGAGTATATCCCGAAGGAAATATTACAGCGAACGATTCTATGCTCACTTATACCATTCGTTTTCAGAATACCGGAAATTACATGGCACAAAATATTGTATTGCTCGATACGCTTGATACGGATTTAAACATTTCATCATTGCAAATGTTGTCATCAAGCCACAATTATTTTCTTACAATGATTGATGCAAATGTGCTTCAAATAAGTTTTCCAAATATTAATTTACCCGACAGCAACAGTAATGAACCATTAAGCCACGGATACTTTACATATACTATAAAACTAAAAAACGGATTGCCGGTAGGTACACAAATAGAAAATTCAGCTGCTATTTATTTTGATTTTAATGCCCCTGTAATAACTAATTCGGTTTATAATACCATTGTTAACCCACTTGGTATTACTGAAAATAATGCACACAACATTTTAGTGAATGTATATCCAAATCCTGCATTTGCAAATGAGTTATACATTGAATTATTTGTAACGCAAAGTCAAAATGTTAACTATAAACTTTTGGACATTGCCGGAAGAACGCTTTTGCAACGCGAAAACGTAGTTGCGCAAATTGGCAGAAACGTTTTTACAGAAAAATTAATTCTTCCAGTTGGTATTTATTTTGTTGCAATTACTACAGATAAAGGAAGTGCAACTAAAAAAATTGTTTTTAAATAATTTTAATTTCTAAAAATGAGGAAGATTTAATGAATAGTTGCAAGTAATCACTCCCTCAAAAAAATTGTATAACCAAAGGCATGAAAGTGCAATAGTTGAATAGTGATTAAGAACGTTTGGGCGTATTAATGCTTTGTTATTCGAGCAATGGTAACTCAAGCTTTGCAAAGTGCTTGCAGGTGCGAAGAGTATTGAGCAATGGAATTTGAGTGGCAGCTTTGAAGGATTGTAAGTGCCACCATAGTCGGTACAGAAGGAAATCATGTCCTCAAAGTTGGCTACATTTTTTGCGTGTCCGGTTTCTGATGTTGATGCCATGTTTGCCTCGTCCTGAAAATAGTTGACAGGATAAATGGCAAGAGCAGAAATGACGCTCGCGCCTACAAGTTATCAGGTTTAGTTTTTCGTTGTGCCATCGAATATAAATTTGATACAATGTTAGGTCTTCTTGTTTTAATTCCGGCATTGTAGCCTAATTGTCTCATCCAGCGAAGAAGTTGTCCGTGCTCTTCAGCTTCACCTGTGTATTTTTCCCAAATCTGTACTTTGGTACATTGAGTTGCAATTAGCTCCTGAATGATTTTGTGTTTTTCTTCTACGGCAAAATATTTACCCGCTTTTTGAATGATTTTTTTATCCATGTTTTACACTTTTTTGTGTAAACCTATTTCAGGACAAGACATTTCTTTTTCGTTACAGTCTTATTGACAAGTCCAGATGTCCTCCGAAACCAAGTTCAACTATCTTTTGAAGTGTCGAAATTCGTGCCTCTTTGATGTTATTCTCAATTTTGGAAATATAGGATTTTGTTGTGCCAACTTTGTCCGCGAGTTCCTCTTGAGTCAAGCCTTTTTCAAGTCTTGCTTGTTGAAGCATTACTCCGATTTTAAAACTTTCGTAACCAGCTTCCAATTCGTCTCGTTTTTTTGTTCCACGCTTGCCGTAGTTTTTTTCTTTAAAATCTTCGAGTGTCATTAAGTTTTTATTTTTCGTTTTACTCATATCTTTGTTATTTATTTTTGATTGGTATTCGTGATTTCCAATTTATACTCTGCTTTTATTTTAAGTGCCATTTCAATTTCTTTTTTAGGTGTCTTTTGTGTTTTCTTTTGAAACCCGTTTGCCAAGACAACTAATTGTCCTTTGTCGAAAAAACAGAAGATACGAAAAATATCGCTTCCTAACTGAACTCTGATTTAGTAAAGTCCTTCCGTATTCTCAATATGTTTTAGATACGTTTCGGGAACTCTTTCCAAGTCTTCTACCAAGTCAAATGTCCAAACTATTTTTGCTTTTACCTTCTTGCTTTGTTTATCAAAAAAGACTTGGAAATAGTCCTTGTAAAAAGTTATGGTTCTATATTTCTGCATTTCGTTCACTTTGCAAATATACGGATGTTTCTCTTTAGTGCAACCTTGTTGTGTGTTTTTTTGTTTGTCTTGGTAGAAGTGATTTTTGCGTAGAACTGATGTTAAACTTCTGACTAACGTCAAATTTCCATACTACAAATCAATTAGATACAAATCCTAAATCTGAATTAGTCAGGTCAAACTTAGCAATTTGTTTTCTTATTCTATTTACGCTTTTCCATTCTTTTGTCTTGATACAAAAGAATCAAATCCACATTTCGTTTAGAAAAAATACGAAATGTGCCATAGGCCGATGGAATCAAAGATTCATCGGGATTAACCATTTTTGTAACTAGCTGTAAAAAAAATCAAGACTGCTTGAAAAAAGCTACAAAAGTCTGCTTGCCCACGAAAACAAAAACTTGTTACAGCGCTGTACGCTGTAACTTCGGACAGCTTATTTTCTTTTTGCTTATGCTCACGACTTTTGCTTTACGCAATTTTTCAAGAGGTCGGATGGGTGGAGTTTGGAAGGTTGGAATTTCTTCAGAGTCAACGGATGTAAAATTGTGGAGATACTAAGGTAAAAATTGAAATTCCTAAACTTGAAAAGTTAATTATACAAATTTAAAATATTAATGAAAAAAATTCTTTCTATTGTGACTTAAGTCACAATGGAATCAACAAAAACACCCTAATTTTACTTTATCAAACTAAAGAAAAATGAAACATATCACAACACTCTTTATTCTTTTGGTTACAACCATGGCAAAATTACATGGTCAGGTAATCTACAACTATGCTGGCGACTTAAATGGTCAACCAATTTATGTTGACGCAAATGCCAATGGAACGCCTCTCTACACTGCCGGTATGTTAGGATACCGATGCGACACGGGATATACGGTTAGGACTAATGGCAACGATCCATTTTTTCACTTCTTAAAAGGTCCGGTGGAAGAATTTGATTTCAATGCTAATGACCGTATTGATTTTACAGTTACACCCCAATCAGGTTATCAAATGAATATAACGGGGATGACAGTTGTAGCCGGAAGACTTGCAAATGGCCCTGAGCATCTAAAATTTGGTTTAAACATTAACGGTACAGGAATGATAGAAGGCGTTCAAATGGACACCTTACCTAAAGAATGTGATGGCGATCCTTTAAATGGAATTCCTAATGCTGTTCCTTATACACAAACATGGGATATTACCGATTTTAATTCTCTTACACCTGTTACTTTCACAATAGGATGCTTCGGAGGGCTAAATAATGTAGCTATAGTTTATCAGGTAATTATTCATGGCACTGTAACACCAGCACAAACTATTCCTGAAATTTCAAGCTACTCCCATCCCGGTGGCTATATGTATTGTGATGATGAATCTGTAACACTATCCGTGGTTGCCACAGGTACCCCTTCTCCTTCTTATCAATGGCAGGACCAATATGGTAATGCAATTTTGGGAGCAACACAGTCAACACTTACTTTACCTCAACCTTTGCCTCAACACAGTTATTATCGCGTAAAAGTTTATAACACTTTTGGAGAAACTTATTCTGCCACTACGCATATTTATGGTTATGTTAATGATATCTACGCTGGGACTGATCAGCTATTATGTGCAGGAGATCAGGCTACACTAAACGGTCAAGGATCTGGCTTTTAAATTGGAATACATTAGGTGATGGAAGTTTTCTTGATCCTTATTCATTAAACACAATTTATTATCCCGGAACTGGTGATTAACTTGAAGGTAATGTACAACTTGAATTTTATGGATATGTTTATAATAACTATGGATATGAAGTATGCTGGAGGCAAGACAATTTAAATCTTACTATAGGCATACCACCAACAGCAAATGCAGGAAATGATCAGACAATTTCGCAATCAAATACTATCCTGACTGCAAATGACCCATCACCCGGAAATGGCTTATGGACAGTGATATCAGGAACTGCAACTTTTAATGATGCTACCCTATATAATACGAGCGTCAGTAATTTAAGCAATGGCACTAATTTATTACGATGGACCATTACAATGGGTACTTGTTCCAGTTATGATGAAATGACTGTTACTGTAGCAACAACACCGGTTTCTGCTATTATTTCGGGGGACACAACTATTTGTAATGGAGGACAAACTCAACTTAAAATAGATTTTACAGGAAATGGACCTTTTGACTACAGTTATACAAATGGTACTACTGTTTTTGGACCTTTCACAGCCGTTACTAACCCTGA
Source organism: Bacteroidota bacterium (assembly GCA_016699635.1). Taxonomy (GTDB): domain Bacteria; phylum Bacteroidota; class Bacteroidia; order AKYH767-A; family OLB10; genus OLB10. The sequence goes on from CP064983.1 coordinate 773,441, forward strand.
AATAATATGGGTTAATCCTGCTTCTACCACCAACTATCAATTGGTATCAGTTAGTTCAGGAGGTACGAGTGGCACAGTTTCAGGATCAGCCAATATTCAAATTTTAACTGCACTTCCATCATCTAACGTGACATTACCCTTTAATGGAATGCCAACTCATATATGTAATGGAACAACTGCAAACTTATCCATCGCTTCTGTTGCAGGTGCTACCAACTATATATGGGATGCACCTGCCGGTTCATACTTCAATGGAAATCCATTAAATACCTCTCCCTACACCAGCACTTTACCTTCAGTACAAATAACATTTGGAGCACCATCAGGATCCTTCTACACAATAGGTGTTCAAGCAGCAAATCCCTGCGGAACTACTTTACGTAAGATTGAAAAAGTCAGAGGTATAATATCAACACCTTCCGTAATAAATGGTTTAACAATTGCATGCGCTAATACCAATGGAAATTACAGTATAAATGCCGTAACCGGTGCCACTTCATACCAATGGTCAATTACAGGTGATGCAACAGTAAGTGGTAATGGCACATCGGTATCCATTTCATTCGGACCCACTTGGTCAGGTGGAACTTTATGTGTTGCAGCTCAAGCAGGCTGTTACACTACGGTTTCAAAATGCATGAATATCGAAAATACTTTAACAACAGTATATGCGCCAACAGGAACTTTTACTGCATGTCCAAATTCAGTTTTAACATATAGCGTTCCGTCACAACCCGGAGTTGCATCATACAATTGGGCATTGCCTATAGGAGCAAGTGGCTATTCAACAACAAACAGTATTACGGTTACCTTTGGACCTAACTTTGTGAATAGTGGTAATATTTGTGTGTCTTCAACAACTATTTGCGGGACAACTACACCACCAAAATGTAAAACCATTAAAATAGGATTGCCGGGAAGACCTTCTTCGATAACAGGAGCTACTACAGGATTATGTAATGTTTCAGAATCATACTCATGTCCTATAATGAGTGGCGCAACATATAACTGGACAGCTCCATCTGGTGCTGTAATAACCGGAAATGGAAACAATGCTATTACTGTTGATTATGGAACATTCTCTTCAGGATCATTGTGTGTTTCTGCAACAAACAGTTGTGGTACCGGTTCTCCACGTTGTATAGCTGTTAAAGGGGCTCCAAGTAAACCTGGTGCAATTTCAAGTCTTCCAAGTACATGGTGTACACCGGCAACCAATGTTCAGTTTAACAGCAACATCAGTAATCTTGCAGGTAACTACAGTCTAAAATGGCAAATAGCTCCTTCAGCGAATGCTACTATTATTGGTCCAAATAATACAAATCAAATGTCCGCAGACTGGCTTGCATCCGGAACAGCTTCTGTACAGCTAATGGCATATAATACTTGCGGCAGTGCTACTACAACTCTTGCATTAAACATTCCTGCATGTAAACTTTCCGCTTCAAATTTTAACAACCGGCAAGAAGGTGTTTTGATATATCCCAACCCTGCAAGTGATTTTGTTACAATACAATTACCTGAAGATTTAGGTTCAGACATTACAGTAGAATTGTATACTTCAGAAGGAAGTCTAGTTAGTAGAAGGATTATTAATTCGACTCAACTATTTTCTCTTCCACCATCGGCAGGATTATATTTCATCAGAGTTATATCTCCACAACAGTCACAAACCATAAAATTGGTTGTTGAATAAATTTTTATTAACGATGAATTATTTTTTCTAATTCATTCTTCGACACTGTAAAGTTTTAAAACAAGAACACCGAATTATCAAAAAATAATTCGGTGTTCTTGTTTAATTCTAAATATCCTCTATTCCAATATCACTTTTGCTGTTAATGGCGTTGTTTGAATAAAAACTTAGCTCTGGCGTTATGTTACGAGTGGAAAGTTTAGTTTTGCCGGTTCTGACAGAATGGGGAATATGACCAATAAGAAAAAGCGCGGGGTTTTCCGCATGTTTGTTTTGCTGATGTGGGTGGTGGCACTGTTGCCGCTGGCAATAATTGTGCTGGTGTTGGGTGCAGTGAACATGGGTAAGTTTGGTGAGTTGCCTACGTTTGAGGAGTTGGAGAATCCGAACAGCAGTCTGGCATCGGAGGTAATCTCGAGCGATAATGTTTTGTTGGGCAAATATTATATTCAGAACCGTTCGAACATTCATTATAAGGAGCTTGCCGAAAATACGGTTGATGCACTAAAGGCTACGGAAGATATTCGTTTTGAGGAGCACAGCGGTGTGGATATGCGCGGATTGGGGAGGGTGTTTTTTAAGACGGTGATTTTGCAGCAGCGTTCTTCGGGTGGTGGCAGCACAATTACACAACAGTTGGCCAAGAACTTGTTTCCACGTGAGAATGAGAGCGGTTTTCGGTTAGCAGTGCGCAAGGTTAAGGAGTGGATTATTGCTGTGCGACTGGAGCGCAACTATACCAAGCAGGAGATTATGGCCATGTATCTGAATACGGTTGAATTTGGTCATAACAGCTATGGAATAAAATCGGCAGCAAAGACTTTTTTTAATAAGATGCCATCTCAGTTGAAGGTGGAAGAGTCGGCCATGCTGGTGGGTTTGCTGCAGGCACCTACACGTTACAGCCCGGTGCGTAACCCGAAGAATGCATTGATTAGACGCAACACGGTGTTGAGTCAGATGGAGAAGTATAAATTTTTGAGTGAGGCAGCATACGACTCTATAGTGAAGCTGCCGATAAAATTAAATTTCAGGGCAGAGGATCATAATGACGGACTGGCACCTTATTTCCGAGAGACTTTGCGATTGGAACTGGTGAAGTGGTGCAAGGAGCATAAAAAATCTGACGGCAGCAGCTATAATTTGTATCGTGACGGTTTGCGCATTTACACTACGATAGATTCGCGATTGCAGGAGTATGCCGAAGAAGGGATGAAGGAACATCTGACAGAGTTGCAAAAAACTTTTTATCAGCATTGGAAGGGTCGAGTGCCGTGGGCGCAACATCCGGAAGTTATAGAGGACGGTATTAAGAAAAGCGACCGCTATATTTCGCTTAAAGCTGAAGGGTTGAGTGAGCAGGAGATAAAAGAAAATTTTGCCACTAAAATACCGATGACGATTTTTTCGTGGAAGGGCGATATTGATACAATGATGAGTCCGCTTGACTCGCTGAAGTATTACAAGATGTTTTTGCAAGCCGGTGTGATGAGTATTGAGCCACAGACAGGCTATGTGCGTGCATGGGTTGGCGGAAACAATTATCGCTACTTTAAATACGACCACGTGAAGGCAGGACGCAGGCAGGTGGGTTCAACATTTAAACCGTTTTTATATACGCTTGCCATGCAGGAAGGCTATTCGCCTTGCTTTAAAGTCCCTAATGTGCGTGTGACGATTCCTATACCCGGACAGCCCGACTGGAGCCCATCGAACAGTGATGGAAAATATGGCGGCATGCTGACATTGAAGGAAGCTCTTGCCGAGTCGGTGAATAGTGTGTCGGCCTATCTGATGAAACAGTTTGGACCAAAACCGATGATAGAGATTGCAAGGAAAATGGGTATTACATCGCCCATTGACGAAGTGCCTTCAATTTGTTTAGGCACACCTGATGTGAGTTTGTTTGAGATGTGTGGTGCATACAGCACATTTGCCAATAAAGGTGTGTGGACAGAGCCAATTTACATTACACGAATTGAAGATAAAAACGGCATGGTGCTGCAAGAGTTTGTGCCACGCAAGGTTGAAGCCATAAGCGAAGAGACAGCTTATCTGATGCTGAATCTGATGCAGGGCGTTGTACAAAGTGGAACGGGTGGACGTTTGCGTTTTCGTTTTGGATTGACAAATCCATTGCAGGTAAAACAGGTACAACGCAAAATCAGAGTGATGGATGGTTTATGGGCATTACACCAACATTGGTGACAGGTGTGTGGGTAGGTTGCGAAGACCGCTCAGTGCATTTCAGAACTACCAGCCTTGGTCAGGGTGCAAATACAGCATTGCCTATATGGGCATTGTATATGAAAAAGGCTTATGCCGATAAAGACCTGAATTTGTACAACGGTGATTTTGAAAAACCGGAACATCCGCTGAGTATAGAGACAGACTGCAGCAAGTATGAACAAGACAAAAAAGACCATCAGCATAACAGCGGTTTTGGAAGCGACCTTTAGCAGGGATAATAGCTGAATATTTTTGTCTGCCCGAATAATTTAATTTTGCATTTTCACTTTCATTAAAAATAAGAATGAAAATATCGCTCGACTGGTTGAAGGACTATATAAAGTTACAACAGACACCTGAAGAAATTGAACATTTACTGACAAGCAGCGGACTTGAAGTGGAGTCGCTGGACGAAACCGACAGCATTAAAGGCGGACTGCGTGGCTTGGTTGTTGGCGAAGTGTTGGAGAAGGAAAAACATCCAGATGCCGACAGACTGAGTGTTACGAAGGTGAATGTAGGCAAAACTATTCCCTTGCAGATTGTTTGCGGTGCCGCCAATGTTGCCAAAGGACAAAAAGTATTGGTTGCTTTGAATGGAGCACGATTGTATCCAACCTTTGGCGAACCATTCGACATAAAGAATTCTAAAATACGCGGGCAGGCCTCAGAGGGGATGATTTGTTCTGAGGATGAGATAGGACTCGGAAATTCGCATGAGGGAATTATGGTTTTAGATGCCAATGCTGTGCCGGGCACTCCTGCTGCTGAATGGTTTAAAATTAAACAGGATCATATTTTTGAAATAGGTCTGACACCAAACCGCATTGATGCAGCCTCGCATGGTGGTGTGGCACGCGATCTTGCTGCTGTAATCAATACAAGAGCAAAAGCAGAAAACAATAATTCAACAACAGCACAATTCAGTATGCCTGATGTGGGTGCTTTTAAATCTGAAAACAACGCACTGCGCATTGACGTAGTTGTAGATAAAAATTCAGGCTGCGGAAGATATTGCGGAGTTTCTATTAGTGGTGTAACAGTAGGCGAATCACCGGAATGGCTGAAAAGCAGACTGCAGTCCATAGGAGTTAAATGCATTAACAACATTGTTGATGTAACCAACTTTGTGATGTTTGAAACCGGGCAGCCATTGCATGCCTTTGATGCAGCCAGAGTGAAAGGAAAAATTATTGTGCAGAAAACAGGTAAGGCATCTGTATTTACTACACTCGACCACATTGAAAGAAAACTGACAGGTGATGAAGTGATGATATGTAATGCCACAGAACCATTGTGTATTGCAGGGGTGATGGGTGGCACCGACTCCGGTGTGTCTGCTTCTACAACACAAATATTTTTAGAGAGTGCCTGGTTTAATGCTGCCGAAGTGCGTAAAGCTGCCAAACATCATGGATTAAAGACAGAATCGTCATTTCGTTTTGAAAGAGGCACAGATCCTAATGGAACACTATATGCATTGAAACGTGCAGCCTTACTTATAAAAGAAGTTGCAGGGGGAAAAATAACATCCGATGTTGTTGACCTGTATCCTGAAGTTGTTGAACCACGCATTATATATGTAAACTTTGAAAAAATAAATAAGCTATCAGGAATTAATTTCAGTAATGATATGTTGCTTTCTGTGTTGGAGTATTGTGGCTTCAGTATTAAAAGCAGCAATGTAAATGGTGCAACCATTTCCATACCGACATATAAAACCGATGTTACCCGACAGGCCGATGTTGTTGAAGAAATTTTACGGACTTATGGTTACCATCACATTCCATTGAATGAAAAAACGGGTATATCCTTTTCAAGTCACACCCCTGACAGAAAACCTGCAATGCAATATAAAATTTCACATCATCTGAGCTCTATCGGGTTTTTTGAAATGATTAATAATTCTTTAGTATCATCCTCACATTCATCTGCCGGTGATGAGGCTGTGAAAGTTTTAAACCCGTTAAGTAAGGAGTTAGACATATTGCGCCCCGATATGGTTGCTTCTACCCTACACACTATTTGTTATAATATCAATAGAAAAAATCATAATTTAAAATTGTTTGAATTTGGTAAGACCTATCTTCAGCATGAAGGAAAACTTAAAGAAACAAACAATTTGGTAATTGCTATGACCGGTATGGTGAATGAACCTAACTGGCATAAGTCAGAAAAAGAATCGTCATTATTTTATCTTAAATCTGTTGCAGAAAAAGCTATTGAGTTAGTGATGCCTCGCATAAGCTCTCATTTAAATTGGGTGCAGGATAGTCATACTTTGTTTTCAACTTTCGCAAACATCATGCAAAGGCAGTCAGCATTTGGGTATATTGGATCAGTAAAGAAAAATATTTTGAAACAATTCGATATTGCACAGCCCGTTTATCTTGCAGTATTGAATATAGATGTTTTGCTGGAAAAAAGTTTATCGCATAAAACTGCTATCAAATTACCACAACCATTTCCGGAGGTAAAACGCGACCTTTCACTAATGCTCGATCAGGCAATAAATTATGCCGACCTGAGAGATTTAGCATTAAAGCAAGAAAAGAAATTATTGAAACAGGTTGACATCTTTGATGTGTATGAAGGCGAAAAAATTGAAGCAGGAAAAAAATCGTATGCATTGAGTTTTACTTTGGCTGATGATGAGGCTACATTAACGGATAAACAAATAGAATCAGTAATGCAGAAGATTGAAAAAGCTTTTGAGAAAAATCTCGGAGCAGTAATCAGAAAATAATGTCGCTTGATTTATTTTATCGCAGCAGTGGTAATGGTCAGCCGTTAATTATTTTGCATGGTTTATTCGGGCTGAATGATAACTGGCAATCTTTTTCAAAACAAATAACGGAAAATAATATAGCAGTGTATGCCGTTGACTTGCGCAATCATGGAAGTTCGCCACACGACTCTGTGTTTGATTACGATTCAATGGCTGATGATGTTTTCGCTTTTATCAGTAAACACGATTTACAAAATGTAAACATCATGGGGCATTCTCTTGGTGGCAAAGTAGCAATGAAATTTGCTTTGAAGCATCAGGATATTTTAAAATCTTTGATAGTTGTTGATATTGCACCACGTTATTATGCACCACATCATCAGCAGATAATAAAAGCACTTCAGGCAGTAGATCTCGATACGGTTAACACCCGAAAAGAAGCCGAACATATTCTGTCTGGATATATTGATGATGCCGGAGTAAAAATGTTTTTGCTTAAAAATTTATACTGGGAAGGCGATCGTTTACAATGGCGTTTTAATCTGAAAGTAATTGCAGAAAAAATTGAATCGGTAGGCGAAAGAATTACATCAACAGAAAAATTCGAGGGGAAAACCTTATTTATTAAAGGTGAGAAATCGAAGTATATAACCGATGATGATAAGTCTGAAATATTAAACTTATTCCCTGAAGCAGAAATAAAAACCTGTGCCAATGCCGGCCATTGGGTTCATGCCGACAACCCGGAATGTATGCTTACAACGGTGCGTGACTTTTTAAGTCAATAAAGAATACAAACATCAGCAGTATTTCAGTATTTTAGCGCATCATTTCGGAGCGCAAATAATGGACTATCAATTCAGGGAAACAGAAAAAAAATGGCAGCAATATTGGGCTGCAAACAAAACTTTTAAGGTTGAAAATAAATCTGACAAGCCAAAGTTTTATGTGTTGGATATGTTCCCCTACCCTTCCGGTGCCGGGCTACATGTTGGCCATCCGTTAGGTTATATTGCCTCTGATATTTATTCACGCTATAAAAGACTGAAAGGTTTTAATGTTTTGCATCCAATGGGATATGATTCTTTTGGATTGCCTGCAGAACAGTATGCAATACAGACAGGTCAGCACCCGGCAATTACCACTGAGACCAACATCAATCGCTATCGTGAACAGTTGGATAAGATGGGTTTTTCATTCGATTGGGACAGAGAAGTGCGCACCTCTGACCCCTCCTACTACAAATGGACTCAATGGATTTTTTTAAAATTGTTTGATGCATGGTATAACAATAAAAGTAATCGTGCCGAATCAATTGACAAACTGATTTCAGAATTTGAAAAAAACGGCAATAATGATATTAGTGCTGTTCATGATGAGATAGAAAATTTCACTGCTGCACAATGGAAAAACTTTGATGAAACTGAAAAAAGCCGGATACTGATGGCCTATCGCATTGCATACTTAGGCGAAGCGTATGTAAACTGGTGTCCTGCATTAGGCACCGTATTGGCCAATGACGAAGTAAAAGACGGATTGAGTGAACGTGGTGGTCATCCGGTAGAGCGTAAACTGATGAAGCAATGGAGCATGCGCATAACAGCCTATGCTGAACGTTTGTTGCAGGGATTAGAAAATATTGATTGGAGCGATTCATTGAAAGAAGCACAGCGCAACTGGATAGGAAAATCAGAAGGAACAACCATCAGATTTTCTTTGCAGAATTCTGATGACTATATTGAAGTATTTACTACACGTCCCGACACATTATTTGGTGTTTCGTTTGTAACATTAGCACCGGAACATGAGTTGGTTGATAAAATAACAACATCATCACAACGTGCAGAAGTGCAGGATTATGTTACCAAAACAAAAAACAGAAGTGAGCGCGAACGTCAGGCTGAAGTAACACGAATCAGTGGTGTGTTTACAGGTAGCTATGTCATTCATCCTTTTACAGGCAATAAAATTCCTGTTTGGATTGGCGACTATGTACTTGCCGGTTACGGCACTGGCGCAGTGATGGCCGTGCCTGCACATGATGAACGCGACTTTCGTTTTGCTACACATTTGGGACTCGATAGACCACAAGTGATAGAACCCAATATAACACATGACTTCGGTAAGGGTTCATGGGATGCCAAGGAAGGAAAATTAATTAACTCCGGTTTTTTAAATGATTTGGATGTGAAATCTGCCATTAGCTGTTGTATAACAGAAATTGAAAAACAAAATCTGGGTAAAGGAAAAACAAACTACCGCCTGCGTGATGCTGTGTTTGGCCGGCAGCGTTATTGGGGCGAGCCTATTCCAATTTATTATAAAGAAAATATTCCTGTTGCAATTCCTGAAAATGAGTTGCCTTTAGTCCTACCTGAAGTAGATAAATTTTTACCGACAGAAACCGGTGAACCTCCATTGGCAAGAGCTAAAAACTGGAAATACAAAAATCTGTTTCCATTAGAAACTACAACTATGCCTGGCTGGGCCGGCAGCAGTTGGTACTTCTTACGTTATATGGATGCAAACAACAACACTTCTTTTGCCTCTAAAGATGCTTTGAACTATTGGCAGAATGTTGATCTCTATATTGGCGGCAGCGAACATGCAACAGGACATTTATTGTATGTACGTTTCTGGACAAAGGCATTAAAAGATTTAGGATATATAAATATTGATGAGCCTGCACAGAAATTAATCAATCAGGGAATGATACAAGGTACATCTTGTATGGTACATCGCGAAGTTGCTACAAATAAAATTATTTCGGTAGGATTAAAATCAAATTACAATACTACACTCATTCACATTGATGTAAATCTGGTGGACAACACAGAAGTTGATATTGAAGGTTTAAAAAAATGGAGAGATGATTTTGCAACTGCTGAATTTGTAACAGAAAACGGAAAACTGATTTGCGAAACTGCCGTTGAAAAAATGAGTAAACGTTGGTATAATGTCGTAACACCAGACTCGATTTGTGAAAAATACGGTGCCGATTGCTTACGAATGTATGAAATGTTTCTGGGACCTCTTGAACAAAGCAAACCATGGAACACCAATGGTATTGCAGGCGTATCAAATTTTATAAGAAAGCTTTGGAAACTGTATCACAACAATGGTAAATTTGAAGTAAGTAATGAAAACCGCTACAAAGGCAGAATTAAAAACGCTTCATAAAACTATAAAAAAGTTCAGGAAGATGTTGAGAAATTTTCATTCAACACTTCTGTAAGTACATTTATGATTTGTGTGAATGAGCTGACAGAACATAAATGCAATAAGCGCGAAGTACTTGAACCTTTAGCAATAATTCTTTCACCCTATGCGCCATACATTGCAGAAGAATTATGGCAACTGCTTGGCCACAGTAACTCTGTTTCTTTTGCAACTTTTCCGGAATGGAATGAAACGTACTTAATAGAAAACGAATTTGATTATCCTGTTTCTGTAAATGGAAAAACCAGATTTAAAATTCAATTGCCTTTAAGTATTGATAAGGAAGAAATAGAAAGACATGTGATGGCCTCTGAAGAAATGCAGAAATGGACAAATGGCAATGTACCAAAGAAAGTTATTGTTGTTCCGGGAAGAATTGTTAATGTGGTAATTTAACCTTTTGAGTTAACCTGCATTTACGCCCTCGAAATATTTTGTTACTTATATATTACAAAAGCATCTGAAAGCACTTTATTACTTTCATGCAGTGCCCTGTCGGCAACAGAAATTTCTACTCTGAATGTGTCGGCAATTCCATTCGTTGTGAAACTTAGAAAATTTTTAACATCAACCTGAATATCTCCTTTGATATTCTTGTTTCGCTGTTTTGGTGTAAGCATTGGAATGCGGTAATAATAGGGAATGCTGAAATTTATTGGCGTCCAACTGCCGTTGATGAGTTGCTGATAATTACAAAAATAATTATGATAGAAATGGCTTGTCTGGTCATAAGGTGGCAAAGTATCTGCATCGCTTAACCCAATATCTCCATCGCCATCTGTAAAAGTTGTGGTGAGATAAAAACTGTTTTTCTCATAAAACTGCACTGACTTATATAACAAAACAGGCTCTATAGGATATTTTTCCTCCTTACGGCATGATGTAAGTGAGAAAATCAATAAGAGTGCAAGAACAGTTTTCATGGTTTTGTGATATTAGTACCAGCCAACATGATCAGTAATCATTCCTTTAGCTTTAAGAATGATGACTAAAATAATCATGAGTAACAATGCAGCACCAAAAGTGATGGTTAAAATCTTGTACATCCCGGCATTCTTTTTCAGTTGTGCTAACTTAAATAGATTGAACACTGTTTTTTCTGCACGGTAGAAAGCACTTTCACCTTTCACAATATAGTCGAATGCACCGTACTTCATGGTGTCAACAGCAACTTCAATTTTATCCTGACCTGAAAGCATGACAACTTCTGTGGCAGGATATTTTGATTTTATCTCTCTTAAAACATCTATTCCATCCATTGCATTAGCAATTTTAGAATCGAGATTGTAATCAAGAAATACAATATCAGGAACTAACTGGCCGGAAGCCAATGCCTCTTCACCTGTGGCAAAAGTGTGGATGGTAAAGTTTGACATTGCCGACAGATGATCTTTAAGCATACTTTGCATCATTGGGTCATCATCAATGATAAATATTGTTGAGCTTTTTGACATATTATGACAGTAGTATTAGCATGACAAGAATACAAATTAATTTTGAGCTATGAACGCTTTTAGTTCATCTTTTGATAAAGTTATCATCTCCTTAAGTTGTGCAATATCATGAGACATTTCTTCAGTTACACTCTCATTAGATGCACTATCTTCAATTTTTTTTAACAGTTGCTGTGCATGATCCATTCCCATATAGCCGGCAATTGATTTTAGGGTATGTGAGGATGTTTTGAGTTTTTTATAATCCTTATCATTAAATGATTTTTCAATAACAGGCATTTCCTCATCAGCACTCTGTATATACATCATGACATACTTCTTAACGCGGCTCATGTCGCCTTTGCTGAATCCTTTAATAAAATCGAGGTTGGTAACTTTTTCCATACTGCAAAAATAGTTATTCAATTAAAAGATTGCATCCCCGCACTTCTGCATTATCGAACCTGCCGAGAATTTCGAAAGTGCCGTCAGCATGGACCCTTCCAATATCTTGAGTTGCAATAAAACTACAACTGTTAATATTTGCCAGATCAATAATGTTGATTCCACCTTGTCCGGGTTTGCTTTCCGACAGTGGGTCGTTGCTGTCGCGCACAAAAACTTTCATCCATGGCGGGCATTTAAAAATACCGTTACCGCTACTATATGCCTGCGAAAGCAGTTCTGTCATTCCATATTCTGAATGAATTGCATTCAACTGAAACGCCTCCATCAGGATAGTATGCAGTTCTTGCCTTATCATTTCTTTTCTTCGTCCTTTCATACCTCCTGTTTCCATGATAATTGTGTTCTTTAGTGGCATCGGATGTGTATGGGCAAAGTCAAGCAATGCAAAACTTACACCGATAAGTAAAGTCTTAATTCCCTTTTGTTCATTTACTATAATGGTATCTGCCAATTTTCTGAAATCATTAAGATAAAATCCACTGTTCTTCTTTCCTGTTCTTTCAATAAGATGTTGACACATATACACCAGCGATGAACCTTCGCGCTCCAGATAAGAAGGCAATAAAGCTAATATACACCATTGGTCTGCACTCGAATAATACTGATTAAATGTTTGTGTAAAAGCCTTTTCGTATAAAGAAATATCATTGACATAATGTAGTGATGGCTCTGCACCTGTAGTTCTGCTACTTGAAAAAACTATTGCTTTTGAGTCATTATTTCCTGAGACTACTTTTTTGTTTTAAAAAAACTTATTGGCAGAAAAGGAATCTGACTACCATTACTTATCTGATTTGGCTTGATGTTTAATAATTTCAGATAGTTGCGATAAACAGCGTTATTCTCTGCCTGAAACCTAAAACTTTCAAGTGCTGTATTTTCAAAATTAAAATTGTTTTCAAAAATTGAAATCACACAGAAGCAATTAATTTAATTATCTACATTAAAATGCAGTCCTTTATTTTCTGTCCTTGCCATTGCTGCTTTAATAATCAGGTATGCTACATTAATGAGGTTGCGCAATTCGCATATACGAGGAGAAATTTCCCATCTGTTATACAGGTCTTCTGTCTCTTCATATAAAAGTCGTGTACGTTCAAGCGCCCGTTTTAGTCGCATATCACTTCTGAAAATTCCAACATAGCTGCTCATTATTTCCTGCAACTCTTTTCGGCTTTGTGTAATAAGAACCATTTCTGCTGCTTCGCGTGGCGAAACTGAATTCCACTCCGGAATGTGTTCATTGTAGTGGATAAATTCCAATCGCTCTGAGGCATGCTCATAAGCACGATGCGCAAATACAACAGCTTCGAGTAATGAATTTGACGCCAGACGATTTCCACCATGCAGTCCGGTTGACGAACATTCTCCAATTGCATAAAGATGTTGAATAGACGATTGTCCATGCTCATCAACTTTAATACCTCCACATAAATAATGTTGTGCCGGTGCAACAGGAATACAGTCTTTAGCAACATCAATGCCCAACGACATGCATCGGTTGTAAATATTCGGGAAATGCTTTTTAAACTCTGTTATATTTAATTTTGTACAATCAAGCCAAACATAATCGTCACCACTTTTTTTCATTTCGCTATCAATTGCACGGGCAACAATATCGCGTGGCGCAAGCGACCCACGCTCATCATAGCGTTGCATAAATTCTTTGCCATCAATAGTTCGCAACACTGCACCAAAACCACGCACTGCCTCTGAAATGAGAAAAGATGGATAGGTTCCGGGATGATACAATGCTGTGGGATGAAATTGAATAAACTCCATGCCATTTACTTTTCCCATGGCACGATAGGTCATGGCAATGCCATCACCGGTTGCAATAACAGGATTGGTTGTAGTCTTATAAACATGTCCTGCACCACCGGTAGCCATCACTGTAACTTTTGCAAGCATAGTTTCTACTTTGCCGGTTTTAGTATTTAAAATATATGCACCATAACATGCTATTCCCGGAGTATTACGTTTAACAATAACACCCATGTGATGTTGCGTAATGATGTCAACAGCAAAAAGATGGGTATGTAATGTGATGTTTGGATGCTGATGTATCTGTTGAAGCAGCTTTGTTTCAATTTCAAGTCCGGTAATGTCTTTATGATGCAATACACGATGAGCGGAATGACCACCCTCCATAGCTAAATCAAAGTTGCCACTCTTGTTCTTGTCAAATTCTGTTCCCCAGGCAATGAGTTCATTTATGCGTTCGCCACTTTCGGCTACTACCATGCGCACTATCTTCTCATCACACAATCCTGCACCACAACTCAACGTATCCTGAACATGATGTTCTAAAGAGTCGTCCTTTGCCTCCGGCAAAACAGCAGCAATACCACCTTGTGCATATTTGGTGTTAGATTCATCTTCATTAGCCTTTGTGATGATGGTTACTTTGCCATGCTTGGCCGCCTTTAATGCGAAACTTAAGCCGGCTATTCCGCTGACTATCACCAGAAAATCGGTCTTTGTCATTTTATTAATCGAAATTTTAAACTAAAATAAGTCGAATATGTTTACTTTCGTAAATTAATTGCAAAAGTAACTATTCATGACAACAAGAAATCATCAGGTCTATGCCGAGTTAACACCTAATCCCAACAGTGTAAAATTTGTTGCCGACAGGTTGTTGCTTTTTGAAGGCACTGTTGAATACAAATCTAAAGCCGAAGCGGTAGATTGTCCGATAGCTTATCAGTTGTTTGACTTTACCGGTATTAAGTCTGTCTTTATAACTACAAATTTTATAACTATAACAAAGGAAGCCGATATTGATTGGTATGAAATCACCAATATCTTGCGAGAGTTTATTAAAGGGTTTTTAAATAGCGGAGAAAAATTATTTCTTAAAAATCCTTTTCCGAGCAAGCTGAAACAAAAAGAAGTAATAGCCTCAAAAGCAGAAGAATTGGTAAAGCAACCGGTGACACAAAACCCAACTGAACATTCTGAACTGGAAGAAAAAATTATCACCATGCTTGATGAATATGTGCGTCCTGCCGTTGAAGGTGATGGCGGTGCCATAGATTTTAAGTCGTTTAAAGATGGTGTTGTTACTGTAGTTTTAAAAGGCTCATGCAGTGGTTGTCCTTCGTCAACATTAACGTTAAAAGCAGGAATTGAAAATTTGCTGAAACGAATGATTCCTGAAGTTTCGGAAGTGATGGCAGAAGCCGAATAGTTCTAAAAAATATTAAACCATTTGTTTTTATGCGCCATTGAAATTACCTGCGCCTTAGAATTTACATGCAGTTTGTTGTAAATATTTGCAATATGTTTTCTAACAGTTAAAGTGCTGATGTCTGTTATTTCAGCTTTAAAACCCAAATTGCATTATTCAACTGTGCCAAAATAAACACCAAAACAGAAAAACATCTGAATGCCTTTTTAATAATTAATACCGTAAAACTAAATAAACAGATTGAAATCAGGATCTTTTTTTTAAGCCAAAAAAGTCAATACTCAATTTGTAGTATCATTCATCTGAAATATTTTCTGATTACTACATATTAAGTATTTACAATAAAATTAATTAGTAGAAATATTTGTAGCATTAAAATAATCTAATAATTCTCGGTTCAAAAGACGCAAATAAGAATACGTAGCTTTCTGAATTAAAAAAATCACCAGAATTGGCGATTGACAGCATACTTAAAAAGTCACATTATTGCAAAATAGAAAATAAATTATTTCACACTTAAAAACCAAATTATTATGACAACTAAAATCGCAAAAACAAAAAGGTTGTTTCACTTATCAAGAATAACCTTTTTCTTGCTATGCTTGTTCATTACAGGCTTAGCAAAAGCCGAAACAGAGCCTAATGACAGCAAGGCTCAGGCCAACACATTAACATTAAATACAGGAATGCCCGGTACTGTTGCACTCAGTGAATCTGACTGGTTTTCTGTTACCACTCCGGAAGATGGAAATCTGAATATCACCGGTACTTTTTCGAGTTACATTTATATTCAGGTTTACGATAATGATGGTACAACTAATCTCTTTCTCAATTATCATTCTGGAACCGTAACCAGAACAGTTTATGGCTTGGCAGCAGGCACCTATTATGTGCGACTATACAATTACACTGCTACGGAAACCAACACTTATACGATAACACCAAGCCTGACAGCAACGGGCTTTGCCAACGACACAGAGGATAACAGCACTCCTGCATTAGCAAATGTGTTACCTCTGAATGGAAGTGTTACCGGACATGTTGGCTACTATTACAACAACCAACGCGATACTATAGACTGGTATGCTGTTACCGTTACTCAGGATGGCACTTTAAGCTACACTATTACAAGTGAAAATGGTTTATACATTTATGCTAAACTTTATGATGGTGATGGCACAACCCAACTTGCAGGAAATTATACAGGAAGTACTGCAACTTTCTCCAGAGGTGATATGGCGCCTGGAGTATATTATATATTAATTCATGCATACTACCCTAACAGTGAATATGTACCATATACACTATCCAATACATTAATACCTCCTGTTAGTGCAAATGACCCCTTACCAAATGAAACTTTTTCAACTGCAACACCGCTTGCTTTAAATGGCAGTACAACAGGTCATATTGGATATCGCTACAACGGAAATGTTGACGTTTATGACTGGTATAGTGTTAATACAAATGCTGATGGAGACTTATACTTTACTATAACCAGTGATAATGGCCAGTATGTTTACGCAGAATTATTCGATGGTGATGGCATTACAAACTTAGCCGGAAACTTTACAACATCTACTGCAACATATCATAAAGATGGTTTAGCACCGGGCACTTATTATATTCGTATCAGAACTTTTTACTCTTATGAATATACTTCTTATCAATTATCTGACAGTTTAGGTTTGCCGATTTATGCTAATGATGCAACACCGAATGAAACTTACTCAGCAGCAACTGTACTCCCCTTGAACGATACAATTACAGGCCACATTGGATATCGTTATAACGGAAATATTGATGCTGTTGACTGGTACAGTGTGACTACCAATGCTGATGGACGTTTATATTGGACTATTACAGTTGATAACGGTCAAAATGTTTATGCAGAACTATTTGATGGTGATGGTACTACTAACTTAGGTGGAAGTTATACGACCACAACAGCCACTTTCAATGCAAATGGTCTGGCACCGGGCATGTACTACATTCGTATTAAGACTTTCTATGCCTATCAATTTGCATCCTATCAGCTATCAAATAGTTTAGTTGAACCTATTCAGGCAAATGATGCTTTGCCAAATGACATTTATACAACAGCTACACCACTTACACTAAATGACTCAACTACCGGTCATATTGGTTATCGCTATAACGGAAGTGTTGATGTTTATGATTGGTATGCTGTAACTACCAATGCAGACGGTCAACTATTCTGGACAATAACTTCGCATAACGGACAATATGTTTATGCACATCTTTTTGATGGAGATGGAATAACATTGCTAGCCGGAAACTATACATCAACTACTGCCACTTTTAATGAAAACGGACTTGCTGCCGGCACTTATTATATAAGAATTAAAACATACTATGGATATGAATTTGCACCATATACTTTAAGCAATTCACTTACGCCTGCGCTTTATACTAATGATACAGAACCAAACGGCAGTGTTGCTACGGCAGTCCCATTAGCAGTTAATACAACTGTAACCGGACACAGTGGTTACTATTATAACAATTTAGATGATACTTTAGATTTTTATGCTATTACACTTCCTGTAGATGGTAAACTTACCTGGACAATAACTTCAGGCAACGGACAATATGTGTATGCTCAACTTTATGATGGTGATGGTACAACTTACTTAGGTGGTAGTTATACAAATTCAACTGCTACATACACTAAAAATAATCTGGCAGCAGGCACATACTATATAAGAATAAAAACTTATTACAACAACGAGTTTACACCATATACATTAACAAATGTATTGGATCCGATGAATTTTGCAGCAGAAAATTCTGCTGATAATGCCTATGCCATTTCTCCAACACTGCTACCTGCCAACACAGCAACAACAGGTCACATCAACTTCTATTACTACGGAGTTAATGACACACGCGACTGGTGGGTGATGGGTTATGATGGCACAGGAGCAATGACTATTACCTGCGAATTGGAGCAAAATCATTTTGATGTTAATTATCCTGATATTGCTTATGCAGTTTATACTGATACGGCTGCTGCTCCAATATATTCCGGCACTTGGATTAATCCCACAAATACATTAACAATTCCTTCTCCACCCATAAGCAAATATTATTTGCGACTGACACAGTCTGCAAACACCTTTGGTGCTTATCGTTTAACAGCTGCTTATACAGAAAATTGTGCAAACAATATTACCAGCACCTCTTCGCAAATAGTACCTTGCCTTGGCACCATTAACTATACTGTTTCAGGTGGTTTAGCAGATTATACTGTTCAGCTTTATAAAGATGGTAATCCATTTGGTGCACCACAAACAACTTCTTCTACTGTTAGCTTCACAAATCTTGGTATTGGAACTTATTATCTCCAATCACATTCCTTCGGTGCTTCTGCTTCTTGCAATAATGTAAGTGGTAACACAGTATTCTCTGCACCTCCGGTTCCAAACATCACTCCTGGTGGTCCTACTACCTTCTGTGCAGGTGGAAATGTTGTTTTAACTGCCGATGCTGCTTCATCTTATCTCTGGAGTACCGGTGCAACTACACAAGCCATTACAGTAAGTGCATCAGGTAATTATGTGGTTACAGTTTACAATGCAGCATTGTGCAGCAATACTTCTGCATCAACTTCTGTAACTGTTAACCCATTGCCTCCAACACCAACCATTACACCTAATGGTCCGCTTACTTTCTGTGCAAACAGCAATGTAACGCTATCTTCAAGTGTAGCCACTGGCTATTTATGGAGCAATGCTTCTACTACACAAAGTATTGTTGTTAACACTGCCGGCACATTTACGGTAACTATAAATGATGCCAATGGCTGTACTGCCTCATCAGCATCTGTTACAACAAACACCATTCCTCTGCAAACCTACTATCGCGATCTTGATGGTGATACTTATGGTGATCTTGGTAATACTATTCAAGATTGTTCTCCACCAGCAGGCTATGTTTCTAACAGCACCGATTGTAACGACTATGATATTGCTCTTCACCCTGGTGCTACGGAACTTTGTAACGGTATTGATGATAACTGCGATAGTCAGGTTGACGAAGGTGTTCTTTCAACTTTCTATGCCGATGCAGATGGCGATGGTTATGGCGATTTAACAGTTACTACTCAGGCTTGTTCTGCTCCTATAGGATATGTTAGCAACAGTACAGATTGTGATGATAATAATAATGCTGTTCATCCCGGTGCAACCGAAATATGCAATGGCATTGATGATAACTGCGATGGTCAGATTGACGAAGGTTGTGGCAGTTATACATGGTATGCCGATACTGATGGTGACACCTATGGTGATCCTGGCAATTTTATTGTAAATTATAATCCTACTCCTCCTGCAGGTTATGTTGCTGATAACACCGATTGTAATGATGCCAATAATTCTATTCATCCTGGTGCTACTGAAATTGCATGCAACGGTATTGATGAAAATTGTAATGGCATGGCTGATGATTTAGGTACACCAAGTACTGATCCATCTTCCATTACAAGCAATGCTGTATTCGATGAAATCTGTTTAGGTGGTAATGCAATTTTAACTGTAAATGGTGGTAGTCTTGGCACCGGTGCTTCATGGCAGTGGTACAGTGGCTCTTGTGGTGGCACTCCTGTTGGAACAGGTAGCAGTATTACTGTTTCTCCTTCTTCAGCTACTAATTATTTCGTTCGTGCTGAAGGTGCTTGTGGTAATTCTGCATGTGTTAATCTCACTATCACTGTAAAAACCTCTCTGCCTGCACATGCCGTAGTTATTCCTCCTATTTCAGGCTTACCTGCTTATGCATGTCCCGGCTCTTCTGCTTCAATAAGTATTCCTGCTGTGCCTAATGCTTCTGAGTATATATGGGATGGACCTACCGGAACCTACTTTAACGGTAATCCGTTAAACACTTCACCATTCACTTCAGCAACTCCAAACGTGCAGATAACTTTTGGTACCACAAACTCCTCCTTCTATAACATAGGTGTACAAGCCGCAAACAGTTGCGGTGCAACACTTCGTAAAATTCAAAAGGTACGTTATAAAATCAGTACCCCTGCTTCAATCTCTGGTGCTGTTAATGCATGTGCCAACAGCAGTAGCACATATTCTATTGTTGCAGTAACTGATGCTACACAATATCTGTGGAGCATTACCGGTGATGCCTCAGTTGTTGGTAATGGTACAACAGTCACTGTTAATTTTGGTCCCGCATGGGCTGGTGGCAATCTTTGTGTTGCCGCTCAAACTCCTTGCTTTACTTCTCCGGCAAAATGTATGTACATCAGTTCTTCTGCTACTGCTCTTAACGCCATCAGCGGAACATTTACAGCATGTCCCGGTAGTGTGATCACTTACAGTGTGCCTCCTTCTGCTGGTGCTTCTTACTATACATGGACTCTTCCTGCCGGTGCTTCTGGTAGTTCTAATACCAACAGTATTGTTGTAACCTTTACCCATCTTATAACACTGTAGATGATATATGTGTTACCGTTACAAGTGTTTGTGGAGTTACTTCTGCGCCTAAATGCAAAACTGTTGCTCCCGGACTACCAGCAAGACCTAATGCTATCACCGGTCCTTCTAACGGTCTGTGTGCACAAACGGCTCCTTACAGTGTTAGTTCTTCGCTCGGCATTACTTACAATTGGACTGCACCTGGTTCTATTTCAGGCAACGGCACCAGTGCCATTACCGTTAGCTACGGCTCTTTTACTACAGGCTCTGTTTGTGTTACTGCCAGCAATGCCTGCGGCACAAGTGCTGCTCGTTGCATTACAATCAAAGGAGACCTAATACGCCTGTTTCGTTAACTGCAACCCTGCAACATGGTGTGCAAACACACAAGGTATTCAGTTCGATGCTGACATGAGTAATACTACAGGTGCTTATACTTTAAACTGGACATTTCCTAATGCGCCTACTGCAAGTTATGTTTCAGGTGGTGGAAACTCCAACTCATTAACTCTTGATTGGGGCACAGGTAATGGAACTGTTATTATTAAAGCAAGCAACTCCTGTGGTGAAGGTTCTAAAGCCTACGTAGCGAACATTGGTTGTAAAGAAGCACAACAAGTTGATGCAGGTTCTATAGCTGCATATCCTAATCCAACTGCCGGTATGTTGAATGTTGAATTCAATGCAGTTGAAAAGGGCAATGCATCTGTTTCTGTTATTGATTTAAGTGGCAGAACAATCCTGAATTCATCTCAGAATGTTTCTGCCGGAAATAATACTATGCAGCTCGATTTAACCAAAGTGGCTAAAGGTGCCTATATGATTAGTGTAAAATCAAATCAGTTTGCTAAACAAATTAAAATTGTTGTTGAGTAATAATTTAGCATTCTAATTGTTTTGCAACAAGGCTGCCCAAAGGGCAGCCTTGTTTTTGTTTTACGAACTTAACTACACCATTATTAACCGGAAAAATCACCAGAATTGGTGATTGCAGAAACTTTTTGATAAATATTTATTTGTAAAAAATAATTCCGATATTTCGGGTCACAATTGTTTTTAAAATTTAAACCAAAGAATATGAGAAATTTAGACACATTAAAATTAATTTTCACATTGGTAATTGTTGGTAACTTATCAATGAATATTACAAAAGCACAAACATGGACAACTCAAACCAGCAATTCAACTGAAGATTTAAGAGCTGTAAACTTCTATGATTTAAATACAGGTATTGCCTCCGGAATTAATGGAGCCATAGTTACTACAACAGATGGAGGATCAACCTGGGTACCTCGAACTTCAGGTGTAAGTACTGTTTTATTAAGTGTATTTATGGCAGATGCACTTACTGCATATGCTGTGGGAATGAATGGTACAATCGTTAAAACATCTGACGGTGGTACAACATGGACAGCTCAAACTTCAGGCACAACAAAATCGTTGTACAATGTGTTTTTTGTAAGTCCATTAACCGGTTGGGCTGTTGGAGAAACAGGGTTGATAAAAGCAACTACTGATGGTGGAACTACATGGACAACTCAAACTTCAGGTGTAACAACTACTTTGAATGCATTATGTTTTACTTCTGCAACAGAGGGTTGGATAACTGGCAATGGTACCGGAACTAGTAATACTGTGCTCCATACCGCTGACGCAGGGGTAACATGGCAACCACAAACTGCCCCGGCTGGGAGTTATTATGATATAAGTTTTATTAACTCTAACGAAGGTTGGATAATTGGCCCCTATGGAGCTTTTGCAAATACTACCGATGGTGGAACTACATGGACGGATATAGCTTTCAATTATAGTTTTCAGGCATGGGGTGTTCAATTTGTTTCATCAACAAAAGGATGGATGCAAGTGGGTTCTGCAACAAATCAAAATAATTCCATAAAAACAACTAATGATGGCGGTATTTCATGGCAAGGTTCTCCATCACCGGTCAACGTTGTTGCTGATGATATATTCTTTATTAATGCAAATACAGGCTGGGCAGTTGGTAATGATGGTATCATTCTAAAATATAGTTCCGGAACAGGTATTGACAATTTTGATGATAACTCTGCAATAAGTGTTTATCCAAATCCAACAAAAGATTTTCTAAACATTGAAAATATTGAAAGTAATACATATGTAGAATTATGTAGTATTTTAGGAAATACAATTATTGCCCAGAAAAATAACAATTCGGAAAAAATGCAGTTAGATATACGCAATTTATCTAAGGGTTTGTACTTTTTAAAGATTGAAAATAACAGAAACAAATCAATAAGAACTATTGTCTTACAATAATTTTTTATCTGAATATTCTTTACAGCTGCTTTGATTTAGCACCTTGAATTTATAAAATTTTTTAGCTGAATTAAAAGCTAAAGAGATTTTCATATCAGGATTTTACTACCCAATTATTACTATTGTAAAGATTCTCTGAAAATTATTTTTACTAATATTGTAAAAATATTCAATCGGAATTTTATGAGAAAATATCTACTCATTTTAGCTTACTTCTTTTTAATTTCAATGACTGCATCAGCACAATGGAGTACAGCTACTGTTCAATCTGCACGTAGTTTACTTGCAGCTACTTCTATTCAAGATAAAGCTATGTTTGGTGGTGGTATTGGTATGATAAGTGTTCCACCACCTGCCTTAGATATCTACACACAGTCAACAAATCAATGGCAACAGTCACAAATTTCACAAGGACGAACTTCATTAGCAGCAGCGTCAACAGGCAACTGGGCAATTTTTGGTGGTGGTGCCAACGACTGGATTCTTTCTACCTATAACAGAGTTGATATTTATAATGGCACTGTAGGCAGTTGGACTAATGGAGATTTTCTTTCTGTTAATCGTGCTAAATTAGCGGCTGCAGGTGCAGGGAGCAAAATTCTTTTTGCCGGTGGTGAGTTTGATATGATTAATGCTGTTTATGATACGGTTGATATTTTTGATACGCTTACGCAGAGTTGGACCACAAGTGCATTGAGTGTTGCACGATTTAATCTTGCAGGTGTATCTGCCGGCAATAAGATTCTGTTTGCCGGTGGTGAAAATTTTTCAGGAAACACTTATGATAATGTTGATATTTATGATGTAACTACAGGAACATGGACTACAGCAAATTTATCAGTACCACGTTCAAGATTAGCTGCAACATCAATGGGTAATAAAATTTATTTTGGTGGAGGCATTAACAATATTGGAGTGGTGAGTAATGTAGTAGATATTTATGATGTCGTATCCAATACCTGGACTACTGACACACTGTCACAGGCAAGACAATATTTAACCGCAGCTGCCACTATGGGAAAAGTATTCTTTGCGGGTGGAACAGATGCGGGCTTGGCAACAGGTTCAAATGTTGTTGATATTTTTGATACTGCCACTGCAACTTGGAGTATTGATTCTCTGACAACAGGACGTTATTTTTGTGCTGCAACTGCATTAGGAACGCAGTTTTTAATTAGTGGTGGATTGCCTGACAACTCAGGTTTCCCAATCAACACAGTGGAAATTTATACTATCACTTCAAGTGGACTTGCACCTATTGAAACTTCAAAAACATTAAGTGTTTATCCAAACCCTGCATCACAAAAAGTTGTAATCAAAAATAATGGCTTCCAACCCGGTGATGTAATAAACATATCTGATGTAATGGGGAAGCAAGTTCTTAGCTTGAAAATTTCAAAAAACGAAACTGTTGCAGATATTAGCAGCCTGAGTAATGGAATTTATTTTGTTCAACTTAGTTCAGTTTCAGAAAACTTTACATCAAAATCACAAAAAATTATTATTCAGCACTAAAATTTTAAATGTTGAATTTTAATTTCTGTTTGGCAGCATATTTTCAATATTAATCTTTTATATAAGGTATTGTTTTCTACATTTTAGTTAGCTAACGCTTACTGCTGTTTAATTGTTTCTGATTTTTTATTGATTTAAAAAGTTTTTATAAGAACTTTTTAATCTGATTTCAATATTCTTTTTATTAATATTCTAAATCACCAGAATTGGTGATTGCAGAAACTAATAAATAAATATTTATTTGTAAAAAATAATTCCGATATTTAGGGTCATAATTGTTTTTAAAATTTAAACTGAAAAATATGAGAAATTTAAACACATTAAAATTAATTTTCACATTGGTAATTGTTGGTAGCTTATCAATGAATAGTATAAAAGCACAAACATGGACACAGCAGACAAGCAACACTACCGAAGACCTGAATAGCGTTCACTTTTTTGATGCCAATGTGGGGGGTGCTGCCGGATTTAACGGAACTATTTTAACCACCACTAATGGAGGAACCACATGGACTAATCAAACATCAGGAGTAACAGTAAACCTATTTGATATTTTTTTTGCTGACTCCCAAACTGCATATTCTGTTGGCTTAGGCGGAACTATACTTAAATCAACCAATGGTGGCACTACATGGGTTTCTCAAACATCGGGCACTACACAACTTTTGCTTGATGTTTTTTTTGTTAACCCTTTAGAGGGATGGGTAGTAGGTAATTCAGGCACCATACTACATACCATTAATGGCGGCACTACCTGGACACCACAATCAGGAATGAATAATGCTTTCAAGGCTGTATATTTTATTTCACCAACTGAAGGATGGGCTGTAGGATATCCTTTAATATTACATACAACTAATGCAGGTACCACTTGGTCTCAGCAAACTGCACCTGTTGTCCATTATAACGATGTCCATTTTATAAATGCAACCGAAGGTTGGGTTGTGGGAGAAAACTCAATCGGACTTAAAACAATGGATGGTGGCATAACATGGAACTCTTCTTCTTTTAGTTTCCAAACCAGCATTATTGCTGTACATTATGTATCATCAAGCGTAGGATACATTAATCTTGAAGCTTCGCTACCCTCAAACAATACTCTCAGAAAAACCACAGATGGAGGGGTAACCTATCAGGTAGAACCCACGGGTGTAAATGCAAGAACCACTGACTCATATTTTATAAATGCCGGCTTAGGATGGGTGGTAGGCTACGATGGTGTAATTTTAAAATATAATTCCGGAACAGGTATTGATAATATTAATGATAATTCTAACATAAATATTTACCCAAATCCTGCCACAAATAAATTTGAGGTTAAAGGTCTGATGTTTGATGGCGCTTATGAACTCAGAATTTTTGATGTGATGGGTAAAGAAGTTTTAAAGACGAACGTAATCGGAGAGAAATCTATAATTGACGTAACCAATATTAAAAATGGAATTTATTATGTTCAAATTTCAAACTCTTCCTCTTTAGGTAAAAGTGCTAGGGCTTATCAAAAATTAGTCATACAGCACTAAATCAGTGTAACAATTAAATTCTCTATATTTAAAAATCACAATCAGCAATTGATTCTTATAAAAAAAAGTCTTGCAATTTAAAATTCAAAAATTATATACAGATGAAAACAACACTACTTACACTTTGTTGCTTTTCAGCACTAACGCTAAATGCACAAACGCCAACATTCGACTGGGCTATTAACATAGGCAGTACTAATTTCGATAAAGGCTATGATATTGCAACCGATGCTGCCGGCAATGTTTATGAAATAGGAATATTAGCAGGAACTGCGGATTTTGACCCCGGAGCAGGCGTTGTTAATCTTGCTTCTAATGGAAATGATGACATATTCATTGCTAAATACAGCACTACCGGAAATCTGTTATGGGCGCATAATATAGGAGGCACTGGTAATGAAACTGCTGTGGCAATGGCACTTGATGCATCGGGCAATTGCTACTTTACCGGACACTTTACAGGAGCTGTTGACTTTGATCCGGGAGCGGGAACATCAATCATAACAGCATCAGGCGCTTTTGATGTTTGTATAGTTAAATTAAACTCATCAGGAAATTTAGTTTGGGCTAAAAACTTTGGTGGGACATATGGAACATTCGTTGATGAACTTTCTTTAGATGCTTCAGGCAATGTTTACACCGAAGGCACCTTCCAAACCACCACTGACTTTGATCCTTCTGCAGGTGTGTATAACCTCGTATCTACTGGTGGCCAGGATCCTTATCTGGCTAAATTAGATGCAGCAGGAAATTTTGTCTGGGCAATAAACACAGGCTTCTCTGTAAACTCGTTACATATTGACAATAACAATACTGTTTATTTAGCTGGATCATTTAATGACACCACTGATTTTAATCCTAACGCCACTCAAGTTTTTAATGTTATTCCTATTGGTGCTACAGATATTTATATTGCGAAATTTGATACTGCTGCAAATTTCATTTGGGTTAAAAATATTGGTGGAACAACAGGTACAGATGGCGGAAATGCATATGCTATCAATACTGATGCAGCCGGAAACATTATCGTTACCGGAACATTCACAGGAACAGTTGATTTTGACCCTGGTACAGGCACTGCTAATCTTACATCTGTAGGGACAGGAACAAATATGTCTGATATGTATTTTCTAAAATTAGATGCTTCAGCCAATTTTGTATGGGTTAAAAGAGTGGGTGGCAACTCTATTGATGTACCTTTGGATATTGCTACTGATAATGCAGGTTCTGTATATTTTTCGGGCCGCTTTAAATCTTCAATTGTTGATTTTGACCCTGATCCAACAGTTACATTTAACCTCAACGGTACATTTAGCAGCTATGATGCATTTGTACTCATACTCTCAGCAACAGGAAATTTTGTTTATGCTTATGAAATTGGAGGTCCATCTAATGGTGATGATGAAGCCAATGCTATTTGTGTAAATCCTACAGGTAGCTTTTACGTAACCGGAACTTTTTACGGCCCTATAGATTTTGACCCTGGCACAGGCACTACCACTTTAAATGATATCGGAAATACTGATGCCTTTATTCAGAAAATGAACTTTAGCACAGTTGGTTTAGCTCATTTAACTGATGAAAATTACTTCATTCTTTATCCCAATCCTGCTAATCAGTTATTGGTAGTTAATCATGGATTATTAAAAGAAAACTGCGAACTGAAAATTTTTGATGTAACAGGAAAAGAAGTTCATACATCCACCATCAGCGGTAATCAGTCAACAATTGATGTAGGCAAATTGGAGAACGGAATTTATTTTCTACAGCTTTCATACTCCTCTCCTTCAATGAAGTCATCAGGTGCATCGCAAAAATTAATCATTCATCATTAAACTAAAGTCAAATGAAAAAAACACTGCTTACCATTTTCGTAATGGCAACAACCCTGCTTGTGCAGGCACAAACACCGGCATTTGAATGGGTACAACAAGTTGGCGATTCGGCAGGTGACCAAGGAAGATCTATTGCACGCGATGCAGCAGGAAATTTATATGTAGCCGGTTGCTTCGGTAAAACGGTTGACTTTGATCCCGGCCCTGGTGTGTATAATTTAACAAGTTCAGTTGGCTTAGAGCTTTTTGTGTTGAAGTTGGATACAGCAGGCAATTTTGAATGGGCTGTTAAAACCACCGGATGGATTGGAAATTTAAGTGAGGTTGCGCTTACATGCAGTGATGCAGGAAATGTATTTGTTACAGGGCATTTTAAGGACTCGGTTGATTTTGATCCGGGCTCTGCCACATTTAACCTGACCTCAAACGGTGGGCGTGATATATTTATATGGCATCTTAACACAAACGGAAATTTTGTATGGGCAAAAAATATAGGCAGTACGGCATCATCTATTAACAGCCGGGATGTGGGTTATGATATTACAACCGACAATTGGGGAAATGTTTACACCATAGGTAGCTTTGAACTTAGTGCCGATTTTGACCCAGGACCCGGGGTTGTTACGCTTAATGCTGGCCCATATTGCGACATTTTTATTTCAAAACTAAATGCCACAGGTGATTTTGTGTGGGCAAAAAATTTTGGAGGGTTCAATTACTGCATTGGAAATTCCATAGCTATTGATGCCTTGGGTAATGTACACGCAACAGGCTCTTTTTCCGATACGGTTGACTTTGACCCGGGTGCAGGTGTGTTTAATTTAATTGCTCCGCGCAGCAATCAGTTTGTGGCAAGCGACCCCGATATTTTTATTTTAAAGTTAGATTCAACAGGCAATTTTATTTGGGCGCAAAATTTTGGAGCAACATCCGAAGATGTGGGTAAGGCAATAAGTGTTGATGCCAATGGCAATGTATTTACAACAGGTTATTTTGAAGACGCAGTAGATTTTGAATGGGGCAATGGCACTTTTAATCTTACCACCAGTATTTTTGAAGATGTGTTTGTTTTAAAATCAGATGCTGCCGGTAATTTCTTATGGGCAAAACAAATAGTAAGTAGTTCGTTTTATGATGCAGGCAATGGCATTGCAACAGATGTTGCCGGCAATGTATATATAACAGGTTCGTTTGCAGGCACTGCTGATTTGGACCCCGGTATTGATTCTGCTTTTGTAACTGCTGCCTCCAGCAGCCCCGATATTTATATTTTAAAATTAGATGCAGGCGGCAATTTTTTATGGGGAGGCCGTGCCGGTGACATAGGTAACGATGCCGGAGAAGAAATTGTTACCGATGCATCCGGCAACATTTTTACCGCTGGCAGTTTTAGCCGCACTGCCGATTTTGATTTTAATACCGGTGTTAATAATCTTACTACTGTCAATACCCTTTCCAATGTTTATGTGCTTAAGATGAATCAAAATAATGTAGGCATATATGAAAACATGATCCAAAACAAGTTTACCGTTTACCCCAACCCTGCAACAAACATTTTAAAGATAAACAATTTAAAGTTTGAGATAGGCAGTGCAATAAAAATTTTTGATGTGATGGGAAAAGAAGTTTTACATACAGTTGTTGGAGGTGCAGAAACAGCAATTAATGTAAGCAAATTAGAAAGTGGAATTTATTTCGTTCATTTATTTTCTGTTAGTGCTCCGGAGGAAAATATCTTAACAGAAAAAATTATCATTCACTAAAATATAAACTGAAAAGTCATGAATAAATTTTACAACAAATCAGTATCCTGATTAATGGCATGTTTGTTTGTTGTATCATTTACAATATCAAATTCACAAATGCCATCTTTATCATGGGTAAAGACTATGGGAGTGGCCTCTAATGAAAAAGGAAAATCAATTACAAAAGATCCCTTTAACGGTGACCTTTATGTAACCAGTTCTTTTCTGAACTGTTGACTTTAATCCGGGCCCAGCTGTTTTAAATCTGACAGCACCAGGCGGTAACAACGTCAATGCAATTTTCTTAATCAAATTTGATGCAGCAGGAAATTTTGTCTGGGCAATAAACACTTGCTTCTCTGTAAACTCGTTACATATTGACAATAACAATACTGTTTATTTAGTTAGTTAATCCTTAACAACACTCCAATGAGATTTTAAAAACAGGATTGCCATCAAAATTCAGGTTTGAAGTTGAAATTAAAAAAAGGCAAAAGAAAATTTGCATTTGATTTTGTTCATCCAGCTTTTAAAATTGAAAGCAACAGCACATTACTCAACATCTTCCCAAATCCTTCTTCAGGAGTATTTAATGTACAATCCGACAATCAACTTGAAAATGTTCAGATAACAGTAACAGACTTACAAGGTCGTACATTGATTAATACTTTGTTTTCAGGCAATGAAACTACTGTTGATTTATCTAACTACACTCAAGGAGTTTATCTGTTGCAATTACATTCAAGCAATGTGGTTCAGACTTATAAACTGATAAAGGATTAATTAACCCCATAATTCTCTTACAACAAGGCTTCCCGATTGGGCAGCCTTGTTTTTTTGTAAGCCTTTCTTGAAGGCACCATTCCTATATACTCATTGCATAATCTCCTTTAAAATCTCCGGTTTTTAAGGATATCCTTTTCTGCAACATTCACCCCCTTATGCCTTCATCCTATTATCAGTTTTTTACTTTCATAAGTTTTATCTATTAAATGTTGGATTAGTAATAATTTCTCATATCTTTGATTTTACAATAAAAAACAACATGAAAAGAGTAGCCAATTTATTTATTTCATTGGCATTTCTACTTTATGTCAAAGCCGCTTCTGCTCAATTAACATTGGCTGAATGGAATTTTCCAAACAATCCTGATAATGCTACTGTAGATATTTCTATTCCTGCTAATAGTGCAAAAACCATTTACACCGTAGGAGGTACTGCCGCAGTTGTTTATACAACTGCCGGTGCCACAACTCAAAGTGCTTGGACAACAGGATGGGATAATGGCTCCGGCACAAAATATTGGGAGACAGAAATTAATACAACAGGTTATTTTAATCTTGAATTATCCTCTAAACAACGCAGTTCGCCCACAAAGTTCAAGAACTTTGCTATAGAATATAAGATTGGTATTGCCGGCACATGGACACCAATTCCCGGTGCCGGTGCAATTGTTATGGCAGACAATTTTACTTCAGGTGTTGTCACCGATATCCCCTTACCTGTTGCATGTGAAAATCAAGCTTCAGTTTTTTTACGTTGGATAATGACAACGAATACAAGTGTTAACAACAGCACTGTGGCTTCCGGTGGTTCATCAAGAATTGATGATGTAATTATTAAAGCCAACGATGCACAAAATCATTATCGCAGTATCACTTCCGGTGCATGGAATTCATTATCAACATGGCAACAATCACCGGATTTAGTTACGTGGACAGCAGCTGTTTTTTTACCAAACTACTATGCTAAAACTATTACCATTCGCAGTGGACATACAGTAACCATTTCGGCCAATGTACGCATTGATGAAACAACTATTAACAATGGTGGAACTGTAAATTACAATTCCAAACTGCTTACAATCAATAATGGTACAGGTGTTGACTTACAGGTTAACGGTACATTTACAGATGGAAGTTCAACCAGCGTTGCCTGGCTAGCTGGAGCAACATGGGCATTAGGTGCATCAGGCACTTATGTTAAAACAGAGAATACAAATGCAACAAACTGGCAAAACAATTATCAGGGTGGCATAAGCACTATCCCTGCAACTGCAAGTTGGGTTTTAAATAAAACACCCAGTTCAGTTACTGCACCTTCATTAACAACTTTAAATATGTTTTATCCAAACCTCACTATCATGAATACTTCGGGAGGTGTTTGGACAACTGCTGTTTCATCAACATTCACAGGCAGCACAGCTACTGCAACTATCAAAGGTAATTTTGATGTTGGTGGTGTGTTAGCTCCACTATTAGGCACTGTTGATTTTTTAAATGATAACAATTTTGCTACACCGGTACAAGTTCAGGGCAATATACTAATACGTGGTGGATGCAATCTCAGAAATTTCGGAACAGGGTTTGAAATTTTCGGAAACCTAACTGTAAATGGCTCCACAAGTTATGGTGCAGCTAATGCACGTAAGTATAGATTCAGTGGTGGTAATGCACAATCTATATCAGGCTCTACAGCACTTACATCGCTACAGATTTATCAACTTGAAATGAATAAGTCTGCCAACAGCCTTACCCTTTTAAAATCAGTAAAGGTTGATAACAATCTGAACTTAATAACAGGTATTATAAATTCTTCAACTCCCAATATTTTAATAGTTGAAAATGGTGCAACTGCAACAGGAGCATCAAATGTTAGTTTTGTAAATGGCCCGGTGCAAAAAAACGGCTCACAGGCATTCACTTTTCCTGTAGGAAAAAATACTTCATATCGGTCAATTGCTATTGGCGCTGATGCATCATCGTCATCTTTCTGGACAGAAAATTTTAATACCGGAGCAGGCTGGTCTCTTGTTAACGTTATGGGGCCCGAAGGTGCTGATCCAAATCCTTTTGTAATAAGTGATGCAGAAGGTGGTGTTGCTGCAGGTGGTTGTGGAGTTGCAAATAATGGAAACAATACCATGCATGTTAGTAGTGTATTTAATCCAACAGGTGGAGCTGCATATGATGCAGGTGGGTTATGTGGACTTTTATACTGCCCCCAAACAAACAGAATGGCACAATCGCCTGTAATCAATTGCACAGGAAAAAGTAACATTAGCATCAGTTTTAATTACATTGAATTTGGCGATGGTACAATTGACAATGCTACCCTTTGGTATTATGATGGTGCCGCATGGGCACAAATTACCGATATGCCAAAGACTGCATGTTGCGGTGGAGCATGTAATGGATTCAGGCAAGGAAAATGGACAGCATTTTCAATGGTACTACCGGCAAGTGCAAATAATAATGCTAATGTGCGAATTGGTTTGAAATGGGAAAACAATGATGATGGAGTAGGCACCGATCCATCCTTTGCCATAGATGATATTTCGCTAAGTTCTTTAACTTCAAGTCAGTTTGTTGCAGAATATATGCGTGCTAATCCGCAAATAACATACAGTAATATTTTTGATCCAACACTTGACCACATCAGTCAGTGCGAATTCTGGACGCTTAATCAAATTGCAGGAAGTTCAAGTCGAAATGTAACATTATCATGGGATGCTTCCAGTTGTGGAGTAACCTTACTCAGCGATTTAAGAGTTGCTCGTTGGCGCAGTGTTGGAACTATATGGAATAATTTAGGCAATGGCAGCACAACAGGAAATGTGTCAGCAGGTACCATTACTACAAGCACAGCAGACAATTTATTTGGACCATTTACCTTATCATCGGCATCTTCAGAAAATCCCTTACCTGTTGAGTTGCTGAATTTTACAGCACAACTAAATAATGACCAAGTTGAATTAAGATGGTCAACAGTATCTGAAATAAATAGTGATTACTTTGAAATAGAACGTGCTGCTGTTGACTTAAACTTTATACCAATTAATAAAACACAGGCTGCAGGATTTTCTAATCAGCTTTTACGATATCATGCAACAGATTCAAAACCATTAGCACGAAAATCTTTCTATCGTTTAAGACAATTTGATTTTAATGGTGAAAGCCATTTGAGCAATTCAGTTGCTGTTGAACTAAACAACTATGAACAGCTACAAATAAACTATGCTGTATTTACGAATAAAAACAACCTCTATTTTAAAGTAACAGGTAATGTCGAAAAGAATTTAACCGCAGAAGTTTATGATATTAATGGAGCAATAATTTCAACGCAAGAATTAAATGGAACAGAAAATATTTTTCATGTCCAAACACAAAATCTTGCTAATGGCATATATGTTTTAAAAATTTCTAATAGCAACAGTTCTGTTACAAAGCGTTTTTCTGTACACGACTAAAATTATTAAAGCTTCTGTGTGATTAAACAACAACACATCATTACACCACACAAATCCATAGTTTAACCACTTCTACTTTTAATTTCACCAATCGTTTTCTTTAAATAGAAGATTTTATTTATTTTAGGCAATTCCTTGCCAAAACCGAATGATTAAATTTTTCAAATCACTACTTCTATTTCTGGTTTTTACTTTACCTGCATTGGCGGATTCATTAACCATCAATCTCAATGAATTTACTGCTAATGATGGCTTATCCGACAATCAAACAAATTGTGTCATTCAGGACAAATATGGATTCATCTGGATTGGTACAAAAGATGGGCTGAACCGTTTTGACGGAAAAAGTTTTCAGGTATTTAAATTTCAAAGTGATAAAAACTCTGTTAGTGGCAACAATATTACCTGCCTTGAAGTTACAGACGACTCTTTATTATGGATTGGAACGGCATCTAATGGTTTTTGCAGTTATAATTACAAAACAAATACTTTTCAAAACTATCATGCCCGCAACAGTCCCCTTCGTGCTGAATATATTAACGATTTAGCGTTTGACAAAGTACGTAATTGTATTTGGGTTGCCATGAATAATGGAGGTCTGCAACAATTTGATTTGAAAAATAAAAAACTCAATCCCTATGTATATTCAATCAACTCATATTACGCTGTTGCTGTTAAAGACACTATTTCACTTTTTGCAGGTATAATAGAATCACTAAAAAAATTAGATAACGTTGGAAGGAATAAGGGTATGGTTGGTGATACAGCTACAACTATTAATACAATTTATATTGATAATGATTTGAATGTTTGGTGTGGCGCATGGGATAATGCACTGCATCTATTCAATATCCATGGTAAGCGCCTCCAATCGTACATCTTTGACGGAACATCTAAATTTAAAAATCTGGCGAAGAGATTATTTCAATTTCTTCTGATGCCAGCAATAACATCTGGTGTGGAACAAAATCATCAGGCATATTTATTTTAACAAAGCTTCTAAATCATTTATAAACAATATAAATTTTTCTCATCAGATTAATACCCGTGTAATAAAGGAGTTAATGCTTGCAAAGTATTCGACAGACTCATTACTGACAATGGTTTAGACCTTGTCATTACCCAATGTGGTTTATTTTATAAAAAATCTCCAAATGAATCCTATAAGTTCAAAACTGTTATTTATCGAAATGAAGAGCAGGAATTATATAGTATTCTGATGACGAAGAATGGTGATATTTACATTGGCAGTAACAGAACTGTTTTCAAATTTAATCCTGAAAATATTTCATTCAATACAATAGACTTTAATAAAAATCTGAAAGAAACTTCATTTTACTTTAATGGTGCATCATTAGTCAATTCTCTCACCAGTTTCAAACAAGACAATTCAGAATTAATTGCTGCATCTTACTATGGCAACTACATTGTATTAATTGACTTTGATAATCGAAACTTGTACTATCTTATCCATGAAAATACAAAAATATCGGACAATTTAGAGAATTTAAGTCGCAAAATTTGGGTTGATTCAAAAAACAATTTCTGGGTTTGTGGCAGATCAAAAGGTCTTGTCCAACTTAAATTCAAGAGCGATTTTAGTTTATCAAAATATGCAGCTGATAATGATTCCATGTTACCAATAACGGTGATGCCAACAAATTGGAATATGTTGCCGAACTCAATTCCAATAAAAATAAAAAATGTTTTTGATATTGCTGAACGTAAAGATGGAACCTATTGGCTTTCGACACAGGGGGCAGGCTTGGTACTTTTTAGTAAAGAAAATAAAACCTCTCCTTTTAAAATAATTGATTCTGATATCACATCTATGCAAGGAATCAAATCTACAGGAGACTCCTTATTATGGATAATTACCTCATCAGGTCTTTTACAATACAATGAGAAAACAAATTTTTTTAAATTGTATGATGCAAGCAGTGGTTTAAGTCAGAATATATTCGGCTATTTCTTTCAAAATAAACCTGGTGACAACAATACACTAAGTGTTGGCTTTAATGGTGGATTCATCAGTTATAACCCATCACAATTACTCTCTTCAACAGAAAAACCAAACCTTCAGTTTACCAAACTATGGGTAATGGACAAACCATCTGATTCATTACTTTTCTCTGACATCAAACTTCATCACAATCAGAATTTTTTAAAAGTTTATGTGTCACCAAATATTTATACCAACAGTGATAAAATAACTTATTTCTATCGCCTGTCAGGTATTGATGATAATTGGCGCAGCAACGATAATAATCCTATAATAACCTACACCAATTTACCTCCGGGAAAATTTCGTCTTGATGTTAAAGCCATTTCGAACAATAATTTGCAAAGCGACATTAAGACTTTGTCTTTTGTTATTGTACCACCGTTTACCAGCACGATATGGTTCTATGGCATTGTAGTTTTTAGTATTGGTGCCTTTGTGTATTTCATTTATCGTTACAGAATCAATCAGCTTCTAAGATTACAAGAAGTAAGAAACAATATTGCACGCGATTTACATGATGACATAGGCAGCACATTAGGCAGTATTCACCTCTACAGTCAGATTGCCGATAATAAAATGAAACAAGATAAACACCATGAAATTCCCGGAATTTTAGAGAAAATAAAAAAGTCGTCAAAAGAAATTATTGAAAAAACCGGTGACACGGTTTGGGTGGTTAAAGCAAGTAATGACAACATGTCTAACCTTTCATTGCGTATGGAGACCTATGCTGCAAGCATTTTAGGCGATGCTGATATAAATTTTAATTTCATTGTTGAAGAGAATATTCAGAACCTGAAAATTAATATGGCACAACGAAAGAATCTTTTTTCTGATTTTTAAAGAGGCTATTCACAATATTGTAAAATATTCACACTGCACTCAGGTTGATATCCATTTAAGCAGAAATCGTGGAATGACATTTTTAAAAATAAAAGACAATGGTTGTGGAATAGATATGGCCAATAATCATTCGCAAACAAATGGAAATGGTGGTAATGGATTAAAAAACATGGCTTCCAGAGCAAAAGATTTAAATGCTGAGTTCCAGATTAACAGTGCCCCGGGTAAGGGTACAGAAATTACTATTAGCCTGAAACAACATGCAATATAACCAGAATTGGTGATTGCAAGATCAAATAAGAATATTCAAATTTGTAGCATGAATAAAACAATTCCCGATAAGCCACTGAGAGTGATTATTGTTGATGACAATAAAAACATGCGAGAATCTGTTGCGCTTCTTCTGCAAAGCACACCATCATTGCTTTTAATTGCAGAATTTGATTCCGGTGAAGAATGTATAAAACAAGTTGACACCTTAAAACCTGATGTTATCCTAATGGATATTGATATGCCTAAATTGTCAGGTATTGAAACAGTAAAAATTATTCGCAAACAGTTCCCTGGCTTACCTATTTTAATGCTCACCGGCTTTGAAGATGATGATAAGGTGTTTGATTCAATATGTGCTGGTGCTAATGGCTATATTTTGAAAAACACAAGCATGGAGCTTCTGATTCACCATATCCATGAAGTCTATACCGGAGGCGCACCAATGACACCGGTTATTGCAAGAAAAGTTCTGACTCGTTTTGCTAAAACACAAGTTACCGAAACCAAAAATGAAGACTACAATCTTAGCAAACGCGAAATGGAAGTACTGGAATTATTAGTAAAAGGTAAGTCCTACAAAACCATTGCAACAGAACTTAAAGTTAGTTACGAAACAGTCCACACTCATATCAGAAAAATATATCACAAACTTCATGTTAAGTCAATCGGTGAAGCTGTTTCAAAAACGATTAAAAATAAAATCCTGAACAGTTGATGCCTTACACAACTTTAGTTTGATTTTAACATTGATAGTAAAACACTAAGGTGTAATTACAAATTGAAACAACCACATTCTTGGTGCTTCGAGTTGAGAGGGAATTCCGGAATATTCGTGATTGAACAAATTTCTTGAAATAACGGATAACGCTATTTGGGAGTTTAATTTATAACTGATGTTTGCATCATAAATCCAGTCGCCTTTATCGTGTTCGTACCTGATACCTTTTAACCCCTGGAAGCAATTCATTAAATACAACATCAATGTTTTCCATAAAGCTATTGTATCTGCAATTTACAGCTAAAGAAACTTTTCCATAGGCTATACTTCCATAACCTTTAAACAAATTTCTGTAACGATATTTTAAGAAGTTGTATGTAATGGTTCCTGTTGATGCTTTTAAAGAATCAAAATCAGTCAAACGTGGATCAATATAAGTGTAGCCTCCTCCAAACTGAAGATTTATTTTTTTAAGAACTGTTGCCTGCACACCAAGTTCAAACTCCATTCCATCAATACGAGTATTACCAATATTCAGTGATTTAAATCCAAGTCCAAACAGAGGATCTTTAAAAGGATCACCATAACTTCCGAAGGCAAACTCTAGCATGTTCTTATACTCACTTCTGAATACCGATGCATCCACATATCCTGAAAATTGTTTGCCGACAGCAAATAACTGCCTCAACCCTATCTCGGAACTCCATCCGCTTTCAGAAAATATTGAATCGTTTGGATAAATAACAATTGAACCTACTCTTGTTTTTACATATTTTTCTGCAATTGATGGAAATCTGTATCCTTGTCCGTAGCTACTGCGTAAATACGTGGCACGTAATAAACGCAGGTTTGCTCCTGCCCTGATTACAGGTTTGGATTCTGCCTTACTGTAACGGAAACGAAATTGTTCCCACCGCCAGCCTAATGAAAGATTCAACCTGTCAAAAAATTTCTTATCTGCCTGTGCATACAATGCTTTGTTATATGTTTTTCTACTACCATACAAATCACTGCGCACACCACCATCAGTAATCACACCTCCACCGGTTAACACCAGATTCCATTTTTCAAAACTCTGTTGCAACTGCACTTCTGAACAATATAAATCTGCAAAAGCTTCCTGATCGGTATAATTGTAATTCAAAGTCCGGAAATAACGAGAGCGCCACTTTGCACTAAAACCTTTCTTACTATGATAAGTAATAAAAGGATCAATATTGTATCTAACCGTGTGATAATTACTCAAAGTAGATGTTGAATCATTCACGCCTCCACTTGGAATATAAGCACCTGTGGTATCATCATTCCATATAATGAAAAGACCACCGAATGATTCCATATAATTAGCATTTACTCCAGCTGTAAGTCCTTCAATCTTCGGAAATCTGTATCGTGTATTTATATTAACTCTGGCTCGCTTCTCTGTTTCACCTTTTCTAAACCCTTCATCGAGCAGATAATGTCCACCTGCTACAAAATCCCATTGTCCAAATTTTTGCGCATGAAACATATTTGCTCCACTCAACATCTGAGTTTCTTTTCCCCACCACTTAATCTCCTTTCTTCGTGGTGAATCATAAATTCCATTGTACTGTACAATTTTTGTTACCGGCTCCGACTTAGCATAACCTGTCCTGAAATTTATCACCCCATTCATAGCTGACGAACCATAAAGTGCAGATGATGCTCCTTTTATAATTTCTATCTGTTCTAAATTTTCAATTGGTAAAAAACTCCATTTTGCATCATTGGCATCGGCACTAAGCATGGGCATATCATCAACCAGCACTAGCACCCTGCTGCCTGCACCATAACTAAATCCACTGCCTCCGCGAATATTTGCTTGCCCATCATTTACATTCAATCCCGTTACATGTTCAAGTGCTGTTTCAACATTGTTGTCGCCTGTTGTTTCAAAGCTTTTAGGTTTAATGGTCTCCATCGTAACTGTAACCTCTTCCAGTTTCTGCTCAAACTTTCCGGCACTCACTACAACTGATTGCAATTGTTTACTTAATGGTATCAAATGGATTTGAACATAGTTAGAATCGCCTACTAGAATTACTTTGCTGAAAGTTTCGTAACCGAGTAATTTTGCTTTAAGTGTCCAACTCCCTTTATCAAGCATTAAAACAAACTCACCTTTAGCATCTGATGTAGTAGCGTGGCTTTCATCGGCATAAACAGCTACACCGGGCAATTCACCCTCTCCATCGGTAACTTTTCCAGAAACACGTTGCTGCTGTGCATTCACAGAATAAATTCCTAAAACGAAAAAAAAATAAAATAAAGTTATTCTTTGGCTAAACATGTTTTTCTTTGCAGATTCAGATTGTGAAGGCACAAACCTAAACTATTCTTGAAAATCTTGAAAGTCAACAATGGAAAATAATTTAACAACCGATGTTTTACAATATCAGCTTGCGCTGACACTCTTACCTGGTGTTGGCGACATTACAGCAAAAAACCTAGTCGGGTATTGTGGTGGTGCAGAGGCTATTTTCAAAGAAAAACAACAGGCATTACTAAAAATTCCTAATGTTGGTCAGATAGTAGCAGATAAAATTAAAAATGGAAAAGAACAGTCGCTAAAGAGGGCTGAAGAAGAAATTCGTTTCATTGAGAAAAATAAAATAAAACCGCTATTTTTCACTTCTGATCAATATCCAAAAAGGCTTAAAGCATGTAATGACTCGCCAATAATGATTTTTGTGAAAGGCAATGGTAATCTGAATCCGGAAAAATGTATTGCATTTGTAGGAACAAGAAAAGCCAGCGACTATGGAAAAACAACCACTGAAAAACTCATTGCAGATTTAGCGGAAACAGATGGAATGATGATTGTCAGCGGACTAGCTTTTGGTATAGACATTACAGCACACAAAGCAAGTTTAAAATGTAAAATACCTACAGCAGGAATTGTTGCACATGGTCTTGATACACTGTATCCGGCAGAACATCGCAACACTGCAGAAAAAATGCAGGCAGAAGGTGCTGTTATCAGCGAGTTTATGAGTAAGACTAATGCAGACAAAGAAAATTTTCCAAAGAGAAACCGCATCATTGCCGGCATGGCAGATGCTGTAGTGGTTGTTGAATCGGGAATTAAAGGTGGTAGTTTGATTACTGCAGACATTGCTAACTCTTATAACAGAGATGTTTTTGCCATTCCCGGTCAGGTTGATAAAGAATATTCAAAAGGCTGCAATGCCTTGATAAGAGACAATAAAGCCAATTTAATTCAATCTGCTGCCGACATTGAATATTTTATGGGATGGGATAAAACAGATGTGAAATCTATTCCTAAACAAGCACGTTTGTTTGAAGACTTAAATCCTGAAGAAAAACAGTTGGTAGATTTTTTGAAAGAAAACTCAAAGGTTGATATTGATACAATCTGTTTCCGATCGGGTGTTAAGCTAAACCGTATTCCTGCATTGTTGTTGAATCTAGAATTGAAAGGTGTGATAAAAATTATCCGGGAAAGGTTTATGATTTGATATAAAAAGAAAAGCCCGCTAAAGCGAGCTTATATCTTTTAAAATGGGGGCTGATTACTTTGTAGCAGCTTCTTTAACAGCTTCAGTAGCCTGATTTACTACAGCACCTGCAGTTGAATCTACAGTTTGTGCAGCATCGGTAGCAACCTGAGCAGCGTCAGTAGCAGCTTGTTCAGCAGCAGAAGCAGCTTGTTGAGCAGCAGCAGCAATTGAATCCTGAGCAGCTTTAGCTGTTTCTTCCATTTTTTGTTTTTCTTCAGCAGAAGGACCGCATGCAACGATGCTGAACATTCCGGCAGCCATAACTAAGGCAAGAACTTTTTTCATTGTTTTGTAATTAATTGATTTGAAATTTGAGCGGCAAATATAAATTGCTTTACCTCTGCATATTAAGTTTTATATTAAATTTTTATTCGTTGGTTATCAGTGTTTTATAATTTTAGCCGGAGAGTAACAACCCCTGTATCAATGTATTTCTTCTGAAAATAGTACTTGATTGACAACAAAGGTAGCATATTTCACTACCTTTGTTGCTTAACATTTAAATTAGATATTATGTCTTTTCAACTCCCTCCACTACCATACGCACCCGATGCGTTAAAGCCACATATTGCTACACGCACCATGGAAATTCACCATGACAAGCACCATCAGGCTTATGTAACCAATTTAAACAATGCTATTGCAGGTACAGATGCAGAAAAAATGAGCATTGAAGATATTTGTAAAAATATTTCGAAACTACCGATGGCAGTACGCAACAATGGTGGCGGACACTACAATCACTCACTGTTTTGGACCATTATGGCACCCAATGCAGGTGGTGCACCAAAAGGAAAATTAGCTGACGCTATAAACAGCGCTTTTGGTTCGTTTGACGAATTTAAAACGAAGTTTAATCAAGCTGCAGCAACTCGTTTTGGATCAGGCTGGGCCTGGTTAATAAAAAATGCTGCCGGTAAACTTGAAGTTTGTTCTACCCCCAATCAGGATAATCCGTTAATGGATGTTGCTGAAGTAAAAGGTACACCGCTTTTAGGTATTGATGTTTGGGAACATGCCTACTACCTGCACTACCAAAACCGCAGACCCGATTACTGTACTGCTTTCTGGAATGTGGTTAACTGGGACGAAGTGTCAAATCGTTTCGAGAAATAATTTCCCGATTAATTAATTTATAAAGGCTACCTTAATTGAATTAAGGCAGCCTTTTTATTGCACATTAAAAGTTTAAAACTCCATAAAACAAACGCCTTATTTCATAGTTTACTATGTGCTAATAAAATTACTTTGCAAAATACATTTTTATCGTTATTACAATTTAAAAAAGTTGCAACGTTTTAAGAGGACATGAATAAGTATTTGCGCTACTTTGTTTTTTACTGTTGACATGCTTGGCACTACTGCTCATTGCAATGGGACTTTCAGTCTTATTACAAGATAAAATCAAACAATCTGTAATAGAAGAAATAAATAAAAGCCTCAACACACCTGCAAGTGTTAGTGAAATTGATTTTTCCGTACTACGTTTTTT
The DNA here is from genome assembly GCA_016699635.1 of Bacteroidota bacterium. Taxonomy (GTDB): domain Bacteria; phylum Bacteroidota; class Bacteroidia; order AKYH767-A; family OLB10; genus OLB10. The sequence goes on from CP064983.1 coordinate 815,895, forward strand.
TCCAAATGCATCACTTACACTTAAAAATGTAGTCATAAAAGGCAATCCTTGGCAAGACACAAAACGCCCTTTGCTAAAAGCCGGAAAAATTGATTTGGTGCTTAGCATTACCAGCATATTTTCTTCAACAATACAGCTGAAAAAGATAGAGATTTCTGATGCTGAATTAAATATTCTGACCAATGAAAACGGTCAAAAAAATGATCAGATTTTCAAACAGGGAAACGACAACAACTCCTTCGCTGCTGAATTCAAAAAAGTAATTCTTAAAAATGTTAATCTGAGTATTGAAAATAAACCATCTAATTTCATCTTACAAACTCACCTGAACAAAAGCCTTGCTTCAGGTAATTTTAAGGATAAAACATTTGAACTTAAAACAGAAACAGATTTGTTTGCTGAAATTATTCAACATGAAAATATTTCTTACATCAAACAAAAGCCCATACAACTTAATGGTGTTGTTTCGGTTGACCTACGTAATGACATTTATGCATTTAATGATTTAAAAATTCAACTTGCCAACTTAAATATAAATGCAAAAGGAAAAATTGAAAAAAGAAATGAAACTTTTCTCGATCTTAAATTTACTGCTACAAAAGCCAATGCATCAGAACTACTTTCTATTTTACCATCTAATTGGGTTGCACCGCAAATTTTAAACTATCGCTATCATGGTAACATAAACTTTGATACACATATAAATGGTGTTGTATCATCAAAACAATCACCAACCATTGAAATTAACTTTGGCACTAATAAAACCGACATTATACCTGATAATGAAAATTATGCATTGAAGAATGTTGCACTAAAAGGATTTTATTCTAATCGTAAATCCGGAAAAAATATTAGTGTTTTGAGTCTGAAAAATATTTCTGCAAGAATTGAAGGCAAACCAATTATTGGCGAAGTTTATCTCGAAAATCTTAAAAATCCATACTTCAACATACAGTTAGATGCTGACATTAGCCTTGCCAGTTTAAGTCGCTATTTACCTGCTGACTTTACAGAAGAACAACAAGGCTCTGTTTCTCTTCATGGTAGAATTAGCGGACAAGCAGACAAGAAAGATACTTATCGCTCCAATGGTACACTGACATTAAACAATCTGAAATTTAAACTTAAAAAAAGAAATATTGCAGTTAATAGCATCAGTGGTAAAATTAATTTTAACAATGCTGATGTAAAAGTTGAATCTTTAAAAATTCTTGCCGGGCAAAGTGATGTTGTCATCAATGCAAATATTCTTAATTTTTACAACTATATATTTCGTGATAATCAGACTATCACTATTAACGGAATTGTTGAAAGTCATTTTTTAGATGCCGGTGAATTGCTTACCGGTAATCAATCTACCGACACTTCTGATTTTGATTTGCCTGCATATCTTAATCTGAATGCATCGTTAAGTGCAGATGTAGTAAAATTCAGGAAATTCAACGCTAAAGACCTTTCCGGAAACATATCACTGCAAGATAAGATTCTAACTGCAAAACAACTTTCATTTAATGCTATGGAAGGTCACATAGCTCTTGATGGCACTATTAATACAAATTTTAAAGACGAAGTACACATATCAAGCAATGCGAAAATTGAATCAATAAACATTGAAAGACTTTTTTTTGAAACAGGAAGCTTTGGTCAGCAAGTGCTTACAGAAAAAAATATCAGAGGCACATTGACTGCTTCCGTTCAACTTGCTACCTATTGGACAAAACAACTTGAAGTAAAACAAAGTCGTACCATTGCATCAGCAGACCTAAGTATTAACGATGGCGCTCTTATTGATTTTAAGCCAATGCTTAAACTTTCGCGTTTTGTAAAAGGCAGCGATCTGCAAAATGTTCGTTTCAGTAAACTTCAAAACACAATTCGAATTCATGAACAAAAAATACTTATCCCCACAATGGATATTCGCTCCACTGCAATGAACATGACCATAAGTGGCACACATGGCTTTGACAATTTTGTTGACTATAAAATACAAATGAAACTTTCTCAGCTACTCGGCAAAAAAGTGCGTCAGCAAAATACAGAATTTGGAACCATTGAAGATGACGGCAGTGGTGGGTTAAATCTTTTTCTGACCATGAAAGGGCCATTAGATAACCCCAAATTCAGCTATGACCGTAAAGGAGTAGAGAAAAAAATTACAGAATCTGTAAAATCCGGCAAGGATGATTTTTTAAAAATTATCAAAGAAGAGATAAGTGGCAAGAAACCACCAAAAGAAGAAACTCCCAAAAAACAAAAGGAGTTACAGATTGATTATGATGAATAATGGACTGTTCTTATTTCTTCATCCGACCATTCTCTTTACTTGTATTACGAACCTATTGACGTTAATAATTTGATGTTTTGCCAAAGATTTCTGTTGCAGCACATTAAAAAAATTGATATTATTGCCATCAATCCGTAAAAAAATATTGAGGATAATGCAGGCATGAAAAACAAGATAATCGTTTTATTTCTGATTTCAGTAGCCATTATAGGTATTAGCGCTATTCCTTTTCAACCAAAAAAGGCTATACTATCATTCTGAATCTCAAATAGCATTTTTTAAAAATCACTCAATGACACCGATTGCCCCCCGAGAATTTTTTTTAACTCCAGATAACTGCAAAGGCTGTCATGGTTTTGATACTTTAGGAATTGCTAATGTTGATGCCAACGGGCAGGATGTTAACCTTCATGATGACTGGGAAACCTCAATGATGGGACTTTCTGCAGTTGACCCTTTTTGGCGTGCCAAGGTAAGTCACGAAACTATGGTTAATCCGGCACATGCAACTGAGTTACAGAATTTATGTATTACTTGTCATGCACCTGCAGGGCACTATAGCGCAATTTATAAAGGACAACAACATTATGTTATGTCCGATTTGTTGAACGACTCTCTTGGTCTTTCAGGTGTAAGCTGCACAGCTTGCCATGCTATTGGTGACAGCAGTAGTTTAGGTCAGCTATTTACTGGTCAGATTCCTTATGATACTAATAAAGTTCTATTTGGACCTTTTATTTCTCCTGTGGCCGGACCCATGCAACTTTATGTAGGCATGATACCTACCTACAGCCCACATGTAAGTGAAGGAAAATTTTGTTCACCCTGTCACACATTACTTTCCAACACTGTTGATTTAAATGGTATTCCTACAGGAGGCACTTTCATTGAGCAGGCAACCTATCATGAATGGCTTAATTCCACTTATCCATCACAGGCAACAGTCTGTCAAAGTTGCCACATGCCACAAATTGAAGATGCTGTAATACTGGCAAATGGCAATGTTGGTTTGCCCGACGAACTCCATTTAATCTGCATCAGTTTGCAGGTGCTAACTCGTTTATGGTAAATCTGATTAAGCAAAACAAAACTGCATTGGGTGTTTCAGCACCTGACTATAATTTTGATTCAACACTTGCAGCTATCACACACATGCTGACAACACAATCATTGGATGTGCAGGCTTCATTAGCAGCTATTACTTCAGATACAGCATTCATTGATGTTGACCTAACAAACAAAGCAGGGCATAAATTCCCAAGTGGATATCCTTCAAGAAGAGCTGTGCTACAGATGATAGTTACAAAAGCTAATGGCGATACGTTGTTTGCTTCCGGACTGTTTGATGCCAATTATGAAATGCAAAACGTGGCTTCACCTTTTGAGCAACACCATGATATCATCAACACACAAACACAAAATCAGATTTATGAAATGGTAATGGGTGATGTAAACGGAACCGTAACCACCGTACTTGAACGCGCAGCTTCACATCTGAAAGATAACCGCATCCCTCCGGCAGGATTTTCAACCTTGCATTATGCATATGACACTTGTAAAATTGTTGGTAGCGCTTTAACAGATGTAGATTTTAATAAAAATGGCGCAACACAAGGAACAGGACATGACATTGTTCATTATCATATTCCATTAAACAATTACAGTGGAACCATTAATGTTTATACTGCTGTTTATTATCAAACACTGCCACCTGCATTTTTAAGTGACATGAGCAATTATTCTTCCCCTGAAATAAATACATTTCTTACCATGTATGCCAATGCAGATAAAAGTCCTGTAAAAGTTGATGCTGATACATTGCTTAATATCTCAACAGGAATAAAAGAAAATATTTTAACAACCATTAATATTTCACCCAATCCAACAAGAGACGGAAAAGTTCTTCTTTCAGGCATAGGTTACAATTCATTTCAATTAGAAGTGTTTGATCAAAACGGTAAAAAAATTAATGTTATTCTTACCAGAAAAAATAATTCAATCGAAGTTCAACTGCCCACAGCAAAAGGTATTTACTTTATCAGACTTAATGTGAATGGTCAGGTTAAATCTTATAAAATATTACGAATTTAGAAACTATAACATCTCTTATAAATAAAACAAATTACATTAAATCAGAAACTTGTTTAAAATGAAAAATAATCTTTACTCAAAATTAGGATGCCTGCTGCTCCTAGCACCTGCATTCTCCTTTGCACAACTTTCATTTACCAACAGTAACTCAAGACTGGCATCTCCAGCATTTCACAGTGGCTGTCCGGTTTCTGTAGTTGACTGGAATAATGATGGCTTAGACGACATTATTCGTTTAGATAATGGGAAACATTGCTATGTTGATGTGCATAAAACCAATCAGCAATATCAACGCATATTTCTTGGTACATTTTCAGGAAGTACGTGGGCAATGGCTGTTGCCGACTTAGATAAAAATGGTTACAAAGATGTTGTTGCCGGTGGCGCTTTTGGAAGTGTTGAAATATTAAAAACAAACAATAGTGGTACCGGTGCTACACTATCTTCATTAAGCAATTCAAATTTCTTCTTGCAGAATTTAACCATGGCCGATTTTGACAACGATGGTTGGATTGATATTTTTTTGTTGCGATGATAATGCAGCAAGTCATATTTATCTGAATAATGGCTCCGGTGGATTTGGTGCACAGTCAAATATTATCAACTTTAACCTACCCAATGGTTCTGATAATTCAGGAAACTACGGAAGTGTGTGGACCGATTTTGATAACGATGGCGACCTTGATTTATACATTGCGAAATGCAGACAATCTGTAAATAATCCTTCCGACCCTAGACGTATTAATGTACTATTTGTAAATAATGGTAATGGTACTTTTACTGAAAATGCTGCTGCTTACAACATTAATATTGGCTGGCAAACTTGGACAGCGGCTTTCGGTGATATTGACAATGATGGCGATCTTGATTTGATGATTACAAATCACGACCACAACAGTCAGATTTTTCAGAATGATGGAACGGGTGTTTATACTGATATTACATCATCAACAGGATTTACTGTTTCTGACATCACTCCTATTGAAAGTGTAATGGAAGATTTTGACAATGATGGATTTGTTGACATTTTCGTAACCGGAAGCGATTCACGCTTTTGGAGAAATAATGGTAACAGCACTTTTACTTTAGTTGAAAATTTATTTGATAACAATGACATGGAATCATTTGCTATTGGTGATGCAAACCATGATGGCTGGATTGATGTTATGGCAAGTTATGCAAATATTTACACCATCCCTTCAAACATTGATGATGTATTGTGGATTAACAACGGTAGTAAACAAAATATTATTGATGGTGTTGCCGGACTACCGACCAACAATTTTTTTAATGTGGTGCTTGAAGGAAATACTACCAATAAAGATGCTATTGGTGCGCGTGCACTGATTTATGGAACGTGGGGAGTTCAACTGCGCGAAGTGCGAGCAGGTGAAAGTTATGGAACCAATAATAGTGCAATTTTACATTTTGGTTTAGGTACAGCCACGGCTATTGATTCTATGAAAGTAATCTGGCCAAGTGGTGTAAGTCAAACAATAAGCAATCCTTCAATTAATCAATTTTTATCAATTAAAGAAAATGATTGTGTTTCACCTGAGGCAATCGTTACTGCATCTGGTCCTTTAGTATTGTGTACAAGTGGCCAGGCATTAACTTTAACTGCACCTGCAGGATTTAATTACTTATGGAGCGACAGTTCAACTGCACAAAGTATTACTATCACCCAAACAGGTGAATACAATGTAACTATCTCACAACCCGGAAACAATTGTTCTGCTACATCAGCTACAATGGTTGTTATTCCATCACCAAATCAGACACCTGCTATTACTGCGCTTGGCGAAACTGTGTTTTGCAATGGAGGTAGTGTTCAGATTCAGGGACCTATAGGATTCAGCAGCTACCTTTGGTCAAATGGCGATACAACACAAACAGCTACTGTAACAACTAATGGGCCTGTAACATTGACTATTCAGGGCATTTGTCAGTCATTTACCTCTGATCCAATTAATGTTACTGTAAATACAGTTACTGATCCGATAGCAAACGATGTTATTTTATCTGCAGCCGGAAGTGCTACATTAAATGCTACAGTGGGTAATAACATTTCATGGTATGCAACCAATGCAGGAGGTACACCTTTAGCAACAGGACCAAGTTACACTACACCTGTTCTTACCGCGAACACAACATACTATATGCAGGCAACTGACACCTTCGGTGGTGGCATTTACGCAGTAGGATTACCAACATGGTCAGGTTCTGGTTCAGGGTATTCTGGAAATACTACCAATGCTACAACAGAATTTAATGTTACAAAAAACTGTACTTTAAAATCTGTCAAAGTATTTACCAATGTTGCCGGAATCAGAAGAATTGAATTAAAAGATGCCTCATCCACTGTTATCAATTATGTTGATGTAAACGTTTCTCCTGATTCGCAGGTAGTAACACTAAACTTCCCGTTAACTCCGGGAATGGGTTATACACTTGGCACAAATACCACAACCAATCAGAATAATCTTGGAACTGATTCACCTAAATTCAAAAGAAACAACTCCGGTGTAAACTATCCATATACTTTATCTGATGCGCTAAGCATTACAAACTCAAGTAATGGTGGGCAGTACTTATATTACTTCTATGACTGGCAGGTAGAAAAAGAATCGTGGGAGTGTGTTAGCAATATGGTTCCTGTGAATGTGTATATCACCACCGGTATAAAAGAAAATGACAGAAGTATTTTATCTGCTTATCCAAATCCTGTTAGTGATAAATTAAATATTTCTAATCCATTCGGAACTGTAAAGGCAACATTGTTTGATGCTACATCGCGTGTAGTAGGTAGTTATGTTTTACAAAATGGAGAAAATATTTTTAATATTGAATCACTCAATGCAGGTGTTTACCAACTTCAGGTAAATCATGATGGTGAAATAAGTAATATACGCTTAGTTAAAAACTAAACAAAAAACTTAGCAGCCGCCTCTGAAAAGGGGCGGTTTTTTTATTGTTCTAATTCGCAAAGTGCCAAGTATGACATCAATCCTACACCTGTCAACAATGCTTTCTCATCAATATCAAATGTTGAAGTATGCACTGATGAAGTAATTCCATTGGCTTCATTTCTTGTCCCTAAACGGTAAAAGCAAGCATTGGTTTCCTGCGAATAAAATGCAAAATCTTCTGCTGCCATCCAGATGTCAAGATCTAAAACATTCTCCTTCCCCAAATAAGCTTCGGCATTTTTTCTTGCTGATGCCGTCAGTTGCGGATTGTTTACTAATGCAGGATAACCTCGAATAATTTTGAATTCACAACTTCCACCCATACCTTCTGCAATAGCATTTGCCATACGAATCATTTTTGTATGTGCATCACTTCGCCATTTTTCATCAAGTGTTCTGAAAGTTCCTTCAAGATAAACACTGTCAGGAATAACATTGGTTGCTCCGTTGGCCATTACTTTTCCAAACGACAAAACACTTGGCATAATGGGGTTTGCATTTCTACTTACAATCTGTTGTAACGCAACAATTATATGTGATGCTATGAAGCCCGGATCAATATTCTGATGCGGAATAGCTCCATGTCCACCCTTTCCTTTTACAGTTACATAAATCTCGTCTGTACTTGCCATATAAACACCACTTCTGAAACCTACTTTTCCGGTTTCAATCATTGGCATTACATGTTGTCCTAAAATTCCTGAAACCGAAGGATTTTTTAATGCCCCTTCTTTTATCATTAATGAAGCACCACCGGGGAGTTTTTCTTCTCCGGGCTGAAACAATAATTTTACAGTTCCTGAAAATTCACTCTTTAATTGTTGCAAAACAGAAGCAACCCCCAGAAGACTAGAAGTATGCACATCATGTCCACATGCATGCATGACACCTGCATTTTGTGAAACATAATCTGTTTTATTGGTTTCCTGAATGGGAAGCGCATCCATATCAGCACGCAGTGCAATAATTTTTGCCGAAGGATTTTTACCTTCAATCATTGCAATAATTCCGGTTTCCGCTATTTTCTTTTTATTACTTATTCCTATTTCATCCAATCTCTCCCAAACATACTGTTGTGTCTGAAATTCCTTAAATGAAAGTTCAGGATTTTTATGCAAATGCCGTCTGTCTGCAAGCACTATGTTAAACGCTATTTCTGCAAGTTGCTTTATTTTATCAATATTCATGTGTCAAAATTAAAACTTTATTGTTCAATATTTTACGTTTTTATACATCAAATTAAGTATTGTTTTCAGCTATAAAAATCACCAGATTTGGTGATTGACAATCCAGTTTGTTATATTCTACTTTGTAGCACTCATCAATTTAAAATTTTAAAAAATGAAATGGATTAAAAGATTATTCTTAGTAACATTGGCACTATCACTTACAATTAGTGCTTGCAAGAAAGAAAAAGATGATAGCCCTTCACCTACGCCTCCTACTCCTATTCCTCCAACACCATCGGGGAATACGCCAAAAAATTTAGGATGGAACGGTGGTGATAACCCCAATTCTGTGCCTACCTCGGTTACCAATACCCCTGTATTTAATAGTGGAACATTACCAACATCAGTTAGTTTGTTACCACAGTTTCCTCCAATTGGTGATCAGGGTCAGTATGGAACCTGTGTAGCATGGGCTGCGGGTTACAATATGAAAACTGTTATTGATGCAATCCAGCAAAATCTTAATGCAAGCGACCTGACGAATACAAACAAGCAAACGAGTCCTAAGGATGTTTTTCTTGCTATACCTGATGCAAAAAAAGGTCAGAATTGCAGTGGTACAAACTTTTCTGATGCAATGGATTTATTATTAAATCGTGGCGCAGCTACTATGCAAACAGTTCCATATACCAATCAGGCAATTGTGCCAACTCCGGTGTGCAAAGTAACTGGACACAGGAAGCGAATCAACGCAAGATTAAAAATTACAGAAAAGTCAGTCCGAATATTCAAAGTATTAAAGAGCAATTAGCCAATAAAATTCCGGTAGTGATTGGAGCTAAGCTTTCCGACAATTTCATGACTTGGAACAGCGATGCCGTTTACAATTCAAATTCAACTTACAATCAGGTTGGACAACATTCCTATCATGCAATTATCATTTCCGGTTATGATGATAGTAAAGGTGCCAATGGTGCATTCAAAGTTGTAAACTCATGGGGAACCAATTGGGGCGATGTTGGATATATCTGGATAGATTATAATTTTCTTGTGAATGAATTCGTATTCGATCAAAACTTTTATACCGCCACAACCGATGGAGGAACAAATCCTCCTTCACCTACTCCAACACCTTCAGGAGGCGTTGACCTAGCCTCTTGGGTGTTTGGTGATGAAACAACTTATGGTACATCACAAACACAATATTACAACGAACGTGTTGTTTATTGGAATCTATACAACATTGGAACTTCGGGAGCAGCAAGTTCTTCAAACTGGAGTTTGTATTATATTTACTTTAATGCTTATGATGCCAATGATTATGGTGTGCTTTTCTATGATGAGTTCAATACATCTATTGCTCAAAATACTTATCAGGTTGACCCGAATGATCCCAATCACATTATTCTGAATATTGACATACCTGCTAATAACGATCTTGGTAATGTTGGTTTTGGAACACAACAATTGTATCAGGTTTACTACACCCCTTCAACTCTGAATGGAGAATATTATATTGCAATGATTGCTGATGCAGAAAATGCATTTACAGAAGATAATGAACAAAATAACTTCTTCTACACAACTGATCAGTATCCAAAAACATTTCAAAATGGCTACAGTGGGCGTATTACTGCGCAAATGCAATCAACCAATGCAACAAACTATGTAGAGTACAAATTCATTAATAAACTTCAACCATCAAAGCACAATTTAACTTCAAGCATCTATAATACTGTTGTTACCAAACAACGTCCAAATGCTTATTCATCTGAAGAAATTGGACAGATGCTTAAATGGAAGAAAAAAACCGGTGACCTTGACCGTAAATTAGCAGAATTTAAAATGCGTCAAAAAGGCAACGGAGGCTTTGGTGCCAAATAAATTCAACATTTAAACCGCAAACAATATCATCCCGGTAAGAAAATTTCTGCCGGGATTTTTTCTGTTTCACCAAATGATTTTTAAACTTGTAAAAAAAATATTATGCGTACAGCAATTCTTATAGCTACAATTTTTACAACACTAAATATTTCCTGTGCTACAGGACAAAAAAACAGCTCTTCAAACGAACCGGATATGAAAGAACAACTAAAAAACGGAACTAATATTTATTTTGAAAATAAAACTATCAGTACTGATTTAAATTTTACAAATCTGCTGCAACCTGTTGTTGAAAGCAATGGCATAAACCGATGTTATGTCAACTCTGCAATTACTTTTAAACAGTGTACATTCAAAGGAAAAATTACAGGATATGCTACTGATCAATCAGGCAAGTCAACAATGACTTATTTTCAAAAAAGTGTAACATTCATTGATTGTATTTTTGAAGATGATATAAATTTAAGAGGAGCAATATTTTCTGCTCCGGCAAATTTTCAAGGTTGTAGCTTTGTAAAAAAAGCCGATTTTCAGGAATGTCATTTTTATACAGATGCTTTATTAAATGAAACCAAATATCGCGAAGAAGCATTCTTTCAAAATGCTGTATTTATGAAAAAAATGATTCTTATGAATGCACGATTTGAATCAAATGTATATTTTCAAAATGCTGTTTTTTATTTTGATGCGCAGTTTAGCAATGCAGAGTTTCAGAAATATGCTGATTTTACTGTTTGCACTTTTCAGATGGGTGTTTTCTTCAACTACTGCAAATTTCAACAACAGGCAGTTTTCAGTAGTAGTGTGTTTAGTAAACGCTTCGAAATACTTAGTACCACAGCTCAGCAATTGGACATGAGAAAATGTCATTTTGGTTTTGTCCCCAAATTGATGAAAAGTAATATTGTTTCAGAACTTGACTTCAGCGGAAGCCATTTTACAGACGGCATTCCTGACTTAAAAGAAACTTCTGCTGCAACAATATTAGCATCAGAGATTGTTTTATGCGATAAAAGTTACTCTCAGGAGCAGTTTTTAAAAGCCTCAGGTAAGTAAGCTTATTTTTGATTTCATTATTGAAAATAGAACATTTTAGCTACTTTAAGCAAGTAAGATTTATTCAAAATCCGTTTTGCAGTAATATACCGTTACATTTTCTTTGTATCAAAATTCAAATATCATGAAACAGATTAACAAAAAAGGAAGAAGCATCCTTATCATGCTTGCCATCATGCTCTCCGGTTTGAGCAGTATGGCACAAAATTGTAATGCAAACTTTCAATACTTTGCCGGACCCGGTGGAGTAGTAACTTTTATGGACTCAAGTTTTGCATCAGGCAATATCACCGGTTATACCTGGACTTTTGGTGATGGCACATCAGGAACAGGTCAGCAAGTATCGCATACTTATAATGGTGTGGGTCCTTACACAGTATGTTTATTTATTACAACATCTAATGGTTGCAGCGATTCTACCTGCGCATTAGTTAGTTTAAACCCCTGTAATATATCCGGTGTCATTCTTTATGATTCACTGCAACAAACATTAACAGTTACAGCATCAGGCGGTGTAGCACCTTACACCTACAACTGGACAAATGGTCAAACAGGAATGAGCATTTCTGTTGGTAATCCAGGAATGTATTGCTGTGTGATTACCGATGCTAACGGCTGTGCCTATACAGCATGCTATATGGTGGGTGGCTCCGGTTGCAGTGCAGCATTTATCACCAACATTATGGGTAATGTTGTGGTGTTTGGTAACAACTCACAGAGTTTTGCATCACTACTCTGGAACTTTGGTGATGGCACCACTTCTGTTGCTACATCACCAACACACACTTATGCTCAGGCAGGAACCTATTATCCTTGTCTGACAGTTTATGATGGCAACGGTGCTATATGTTCACAGTATTGCGATACGATTGTAATTGTACCACAAGCAGGCAATACAGTTATTTGCGGCAATGTCTTTCAGGACATGAATGCCAATGGATTTAATGATAATGAACCGGGCTTTGCCAATACACCGGTAATGATTTGGGGATCCGGTATGCAATACACTGCAATGCCCGATTCAAATGGTAATTACAGCATCAATGTTCCTCCCGGAACTTATAATATTGTTTACTGTGTTCAACAACCTTACAGTCTTACCTTACCACTTGATTCAGGAGGTTGCGGTTTTTATCAGGTAACAATTGCAGCAGGTGATACTATATGTGGATTTAATTTTGGTGTTTCTCTCAACAGTTCTTCAATAGAAGGTTATGTTTTTGTTGACAGCAACACTAATGGAATCAAAGATGCAGGCGAAGCAGGTATTGCTTATCAACCTGTGCAGATTGGAAACCTTACTTCCTACACTGATTTAACAGGAAAATATGAGCGTTATGTTCCGATTGGAACTTATACAGTTTCCTATACGCCAACAGGAGTTTATGCATCTTATCCATTGACAACTGCAAGTAGTAACAGTGTAAGTGTCGTAGGCGTTGGTATTACTTATCAGGGTGGAAACTATGGTCTTGATTTACCCGCAGGTTCAACAAATCTTGCAGTAAATTTATTACCGCATACTACTGTTACACCCGGCTTCCCTGCATGGTACGATATTCAGGTTTGCAACATTGGCATCAACCCAACAGGTGCAACAGTTACTATGAACTACGACCCGGGATTAACTTATACATTTGGTAGTCCTGTACCAACATCTGTAAATACAACTGCGCACGTCATTACCTGGAATCTTCCAACAATGACTTCAGGACAATGCCTCTATATACAGGCCGACTTCAGTGCTTCAACTTCTTATCAGATTGGCGACCCAACGTTTGAGTTCTGCAGCGCCTATCCAACATCAGGAACTGATATTGATTTAACTAATAATACTGATACCGTTCATCAGATTGTTACAGGCTCATGGGATCCGAACAATAAACTTTCTGTTCAAACCAACAACAACAATCCTGTTCAGCAGATTGTGTCTTCAATAAATTCAAATCAGGAAATTGAATATACTATCAACTTCCAGAATTTAGGAACAGCACCTGCAGTGAATGTAGTGGTAGTTGACAACCTCTCTACTGATTTGGTTGCAAGTTCTTATCAGTTAACCGGTGCAAGCCACAATGTTTCTGTAAGCCGCAATGGCATGAATGTTATTTATAATTTTCAGAACATTATGCTTCCTGATGCCATCAGCAATGAACCGATGAGTCATGGATTTGTGTCATATAAAATCAATGCCGTTAACGGACTTGCTGCAGGAACTCAAATTGCTGATTTCTCAAGAATTTATTTCGACTTCAATAGTCCGGTAACTACTAACATTGCAGTTGTTACTATGGTGAATCCTACTGGAATTAACGAACAAAGCGAAGCCAACTTACAAAGTGTTTATCCTAATCCTGTCAGTGATGTTGCAACTGTTCAGTTTACATTAGGGCAAAATTCTTTAGTAGGACTTGAATTGTTTGATGCGGCAGGACGCAGCACCACATTAATGCCCGAAGTCATGATGCAGGCAGGCTTGCATAAAACAAATCTAAATGCCAATCAGCTTTCAGAAGGCTTATATCTTCTTAAGTTGACAGTCAATGGAAAATCATCAGTAATGAAGGTTACAATTAAACATTAACCTTGATTTTTGGTCATCATTAAAAAAGCCCTCTTTTCAGAGGGCTTTTTGTTTAAAACAATATTGTAATAAATAAGAAATATTCCTTCCTACAACGGAATATTTCCATGCTTCTTCTTAGGCAATTTGGCTGCTTTATTTTCAAGCATTTTAAATGCCTTAATCAATTTTTCTCTTGTCTGTGCAGGCTCAATCACTTCATCAATATAGCCACGTTCTGCTGCTTTGTATGGATTGGCAAAAAGCTCAATATATTCCTGTTCTTTTTCTTTCAGCTTTTCAGCAGGATTATCAGCCTTACTAATTTCTTTTTTGAAAATAATTTCTGCTGCACCTTTTGCTCCCATCACTGCAATCTCTGCAGATGGCCATGCATAGTTCATGTCGGCACCAATATGTTTGGAGTTCATCACATCATAAGCACCACCATAAGCTTTACGTGTGATGACAGTTATTCTTGGCACCGTTGCCTCACTAAATGCATACAACAATTTAGCTCCGTTAGTAATGATGGCATTCCACTCCTGATCGGTACCGGGCAAAAATCCCGGAACATCTTCAAACACCAACAATGGAATATTAAAACAATCGCAAAAACGAACAAAGCGTGCTGCCTTAGTTGATGAATGATTATCTAAAACACCTGCCAGAAACATAGGCTGATTGGCAACTACGCCAATGCTACGACCGGCTAAACGCGCAAAGCCAACAACAATATTTTCGGCAAAGTCTTTATGTACTTCAAAAAAGAATTTTCGTCTGCTACCTGCGCTACTACCTCTCGTATGTCGTAAGGCTGATTTGGATTTTCAGGTACAATCGTATTCAAACCCTCACGCACTTCATTAGCTTCTGAATATGCAACTGATGGCGGCATCTCCTCGCAATTTGACGGAATATAACTCAGTAAAGTTTTAAGATACTGAATACATTCCATCTCATTGGCACAAGAAAAATGTGTCACTCCGGATTTTGTTGAATGGGTTGATGCTCCACCTAACTCTTCTGCACTTACTTCCTCATGGGTAACTGTTTTTACAACATTAGGTCCGGTAACAAACATATATGACGTGTTTTGTACCATCATAATAAAATCTGTTATTGCAGGTGAGTAAACAGCCCCACCTGCACAAGGTCCCATAATGGCACTCAATTGAGGAATAACTCCTGATGCCAATGTGTTACGATAAAAAATATCTGCATAGCCTCCCAATGAAACAACACCTTCCTGAATGCGGGCACCTCCACTATCATTTAAGCCGATTACAGGTGCACCATTTTGCATGGCCAAATCCATAATACGGCAAATTTTTTCTGCATGTGTCTCACTCAGGGAGCCACCAAATACAGTAAAGTCCTGAGAAAAAACATACACCAACCTACCATGAATTGTTCCGTAACCGGTAACAACACCATCACCAAGATATTTCTCTTTTGCCAGGCCAAAGTCTGTTGCACGATGCGTTACCAACATGCCTATCTCTTCAAAACTACCCTCATCAAGCAAAAAATGTATCCGCTCTCTTGCCGTTAGTTTTCCTTTCTTATGCTGATCGTCAATCCGCTTGGCACCGCCACCTGCAAGTGCTTCCTTCTTTTTCTGTTCAAGTAATGATAATTTATCTTTCACTGCTGTGTTAATTATTCTATTGTGCAAACTTAAAAAACTAAATGAAGAACTGCCCGTTTAACATAAAACTAAAGCCCTGTCAGGCAAGGAATCGAACTTTTTTCCGTTCTTAGCAAGGTAAAAAGTTCTACATAAATCAATTTGTGAAAACCATTTTCCAATCGCTTGCAGGCATTGCTTTATTCCTTCTTTTTCACAGCACTTCGTTGGCACAACTTACCAGAATTTCAGGTAAGGTTACCGATGCACTCACCGGTGAGCCTATACCCTTTGCCAGTGTTGTTTTTAAAAAATCTACCATAGGTGTCAACACCAATATTGATGGCATCTACACTTTAGAATCAGATACACCAAGCGACAGCATCTCTGCTCAGTTTTTAGGATATATTCCTGTATCGCTTCCGGTTCGAAAAGGTCAAACACAAACCATCAATTTTCTTTTAAAAGCCAGCAAGGTTGAACTGAAAGAAGCAGTGATTCACGCAGGAGAAAACCCGGCCAACATCATCATTAAAAAAGTTATTGCAAACAGGGATAAAAATAATTTTGAAAAACTGAACAGCTATTCCTTCGAAACATACAATAAATTAGAATTTGATTTAACCAACATTACCGACAAATTTAAAAACCGTAAAATTTTTAAACCCTTTGCATTTATCTTTGACAATATTGATAGTACTACTACCAACGAAAAACCTTTTCTGCCTATTTTTATTACAGAATCTTTAAGTGACCGCTATCTGTCTAACAATCCAAAAGACAAACGCGAAATCATTAAAGCAAGTAAGGTTTCCGGTGTTGAGAACGAAACGGTAACACAGTTTTTGGGTGATATGTACCAAAACATAAACATCTACGATAATTTTATGGATGTGTTCGGCAAAAAATTTGTTAGTCCTATTTCGAGTCTTGGACTAATTTATTACAAATATTATCTGCTCGACAGTTTGTATATGGGTAACAATCATTGCTATAAACTTAAGTTTAAACCACGCAGACCCGAAGACCTTACTTTTACAGGTGAGATGTTTATTACCGACACTACTTGGGCAGTCAAAAAAGTAAACATGCGTATTTCCAATAAAGCCAATATCAACTTTGTGGAAGACTGTGCTGTTGTAAAAGAATATGAATTTGTGGACAGCACCATGTGGATGCTTTCAAAAGATTTGTTGGTGATAGAATTTGCTGCTCGCGATAAAGGACTTGGTCTCATAGGACGAAAGTCAACATCTTATAAAAACTTTGATTTGAACAAACCTATTCCACCAAATGTAATGAAAGGCTCGCAGGATGTGGTTGTACTTGATAGTGCACTTTACAAAGACAATAGTTTTTGGGATACGGCTAGGCATGATTCGTTAAACGAGCGTGAAAAGAAAATTTACACCATGGTTGACACCATTAAATCATTACCTGCTTATAAAACTTATGTTGATGTAATTACACTTTTTGTTACCGGATATAAAACATTGGGCAAAGTTGATTTGGGACCGTATTTCACAGTATTTAGTTTTAATGAAATTGAAGGTTATCGTTTTCGGCTTGGTGGAAAAACGAATCAGGATTTTAGTAAACATCTGCGTTTAGAAGGCTTTGTTGCCTATGGTACAAAAAACGAACAGTTCAACTATAGTTTTGGCACTCGTTACTTATTTACAACAAAACCACGCATGGGTGTTGGCTTTAAATACAGGCACGATGTGATGCAACTTGGGCAAAGTGATAATGCATTTCAGGACGATAATATTTTGGCATCGCTTTTCAGGCGATCGGCCTCCAACAAATTAACTTATACTGAAAGTGAAAAAATTTATTTTGAAAAAGAATGGCTTTCCGGTGTCAGTGGACGAATCACTTTTGAACACAATGAGTTTATACCACTAGGAAAATTAGATTATCGTTACTATACAAATGAAAATGAAAGCAACATCAGAGATAAAATTAACACGTCTGATATTTCTGCTTACTTCAGGTTTGCCTATCGTGAAAAATTTGTTGAAAGCAAGCATGGACGTGTAAGTCTTGGAAGTAAATATCCGGTGCTGCAGGCTGTATATACACAAGGATTAAAAGGTGTTTTACGAAGTGACTTTGATTATCAGAAACTGATTGTTAAGGTGGATGATTATTTATATACTGCACCAATCGGCTATCTGTACTATGTTTTAGAAGCCGGAAAAGTTTGGGGTAAATTACCTTATCCGTTACTGGAAGTGCATCGCGGCAATGAATCCTATTTTTATGATTATCTATCTTTCAACCTGATGAATTATTATGAATTTGTCTGCTACCAATATTTTGCATTTTATGCAACACATCATTTTGAAGGATTCTTCTTAGATAAAATTCCATTGCTTAAAAAATTAAAGTGGCGCGAAGTGGCAAGCCTTCGTGGTGTTTATGGCAGCATGTCGCAAAAAAATCATGATTTAATGGTTGCCCCTACCTACAATACACTTTCTAAAAAACCCTATCTTGAGGCAGGTTTTGGAGTAGAAAATATTTTAAAAATAATTCGTGTTGATTTTATTTATCGTCTCAGCTATTTAGACAATCCTGACATTTCTAAGTTCGGAATCAGAGGAAGTTTGCAATTGACATTCTGATAGCTGTTATCTTTGCACCATATTGAATTGACAAAAATGTTGTTACGCGCAGAAAACTTAGTTAAGATTTATAAAAAACGAACCGTTGTTAACAATGTGTCTATTCAGGTAGCACAAGGTGAAATTGTTGGTTTGCTTGGCCCCAATGGTGCCGGTAAAACCACAACGTTTTATATGACTGTTGGCTTGATAAAACCCAATAGCGGTAAAATTTTTCTTGATGATAATGATATTACAGCCTTGCCAATGTATAAAAGGGCACAGTCCGGTATTGGCTATTTAGCTCAGGAAGCTTCTGTTTTTCGCAAATTAAGTGTTGAAGATAATATTAAGGCTGTTTTGGAGATGACAAAACTTTCGCAAGAAGAACAGGATGCCAAGACAGAAGAACTTCTTAATGAATTCGGTTTACAGAGGATAAGAAAAAGCCGAGGTGATCTATTATCCGGTGGCGAACGCAGACGAACAGAGATTGCACGTGCTTTGGCTGTGAGTCCTAAATTTATTCTGCTCGATGAGCCATTTGCAGGTGTTGACCCCATTGCTGTTGAAGACATACAATCAATTGTAGCAAAGCTTAAAGAAAAAAATATCGGAATTTTAATTACTGATCACAACGTTCACGAAACACTAACTATAACTGACCGCGCCTATCTGCTGTACGAAGGTAAAATTTTAAAAGCCGGTACTGCCGAAGACCTTGCTAATGATGAGCAGGTTCGAAAAGTATATCTCGGACAGAATTTTGAGCTTAGGAATTAAATAGCAAGATTTTAATCCAAAAGAGGAAGATATAGTTTCACAACCTTACCCTGATAACTGCCATCACCACCAATAATTTCTTTTTCAATTATTCTGGCATTGGCATTGTTGCTTTGATTGATAATATCTAAACGCTCCTTAGTGATTTGCATTCCCATTGATTTTCGTTTGGCATTGCGCAGTTTTTCATCTTCTGACATTCGGGCATCTGCTTTACAACCATTATCCTTTATTTCAAAAACTAATTCATCTTTTGTGCTGTCAACATTAATGGTAAGAAGACCACCATCTTTTCTGTTTTTTAAACCATGCCAAATTGCATTCTCTACAATAGGCTGAATAATCATTGGCGGAACCATCACACTTTCATTATCTATAGTTTCATTAATTGTCAGTTGATAATTAAAACTATAATTAAGCCTCATACATTCAACCTGAATATAAAGATCAATAACTTCACAATCGTCCTTCAAAGAAATATTCTGATGGTTTGAGTTTTCAAGAATCTTACGGATTAATGTGCCTAACTTTAAAACATAGTTTCCTGCCTTTTGCATTTCCTTATCAGCAATTAAAATGTAAATGCTGTTTAATGCATTGAACATAAAATGTGGATTCACCTGTGCACGCAGCGCCTTCATTTCTACTTGAGCTACCTGAAGTTGCAATCTGCTTTTTTCTATCTGAACTTCTGCCTCGCGTTTTGAACGGTAAAAGATAAAAAACAAAAAAGCAAACGCCAATAAGAAAGCAGCAAAGCTAAACATCATTAGCTCCTTGGAGGTTACCAATAAAAAAACACCCATATAAAAACTTAACTCGGATTAAAACTTGTAACCGATGAACTACACGGCTGAAATCTATTGGCCAAAATAACTAAAATTGAATAAAAATAATACCTTTATTAAAAAAACTTAGAAAGGTAAAAATATACGTTTTCCCGGCCTGGCATATTTTTTTCGTTTTGACTTTGTTTTATGCTTTTTCTCTTCCTTATGTTGAATTTTAGCCTCTTCTTCTGCTGTAATTTTCCTGAGTGAAATATCCATAAAAATCACATTATTCCCTTTCAATTTATTAAACCTGATAACTCGTCTTTCATATCCTTGCCTCGATATCCTGAAACTCACATTGCTTATTACCTGAAACATCTTGGTATCAAACCGTCCACCTTTATCTGAATAAATTATCTTATACATAAGGCTGCCTTCGTAAATTTCTATCTTAACAGAATCGAGTGGCGATATACTCTTCTTCTCTAAAACCTTACCTTTTATCTGACAATGCTGCGCATCTGCCAATTGTATTGACAATAAAAACAATAAACAGAAAAATGATTTAATCATTATTGTTTGACAAAAGCGACATTTATCTTATACGTAAAATACTGAAAATGTTCTGAATAAAACTTAATTGCCGCTAAAATTAATGTTTTCTTATCATTGAGGGCTAAATTGATTTAAATTTCACCATTTTGATATGATTACTTTACAAAATGATATCCTTCAAATCAGCATAAAAAAGCAGGGAGCTGAATTATGCAGTTTGATAAATTTAAAAAATGCTATTGAATATTTATGGCAGGCAAAACCTGAATGGGCTAAACATTCACCCGTATTATTTCCAATTGTCGGTCAGCTTAAAGACAATGAATATAAATGGCAGGACAAAACGTACAAAATGGAACGCCATGGTTTTGCACGAAATATGCCTTTCAATTTAATTGATAATGATTCTCTCTCTGCAACATTTGAATTAACCGATAATGAAACTACATATCAACAGTATCCATTCAAATTTTCGCTTCAACTTAAATATGGCTTAAATGGAAATACGTTAACTATCAGCAATAAAATTAAGAACAACAGTGATTTTATCATGCCTTTTTCTATTGGTGCACATCCTGCTTTTAATATTCCATTAAGCATAGATGAAACCTACAGCGATTATTACTTACAATTCAATAAAAAAGAAAATAACGGAAATTGGAAACTCGAAAATGGCTTGCTGAAGAATGAAACACCTTTTTTTAATAACACATCAGAGATTCCACTTTCAAAAAGTTTATTTGAAAATGATGCATTGGTTTTTAAAAATCTAAAATCAGATTTAATTGAATTAAAAAGTAAGAATAATACTCATGGTTTAAGTGTCACAACAGCAAACTTTCCTTATCTTGGAATATGGGCAGCAAAAAATGCAGATTTCATTTGCATTGAACCTTGGCTTGGCATAGCTGATAGTGTAAATGCTTCGGGTAATATTTTGGAAAAAGAAGGAATCATTCTATTAAACCAACAACAATCCTTTTCTTGTGCTTTTTCTATAAATGTTTTCTAAAAAAAATTAAGAACTTGTGTTTATCATCCATCAAATACCTACTGAAGTTTTAATAGGCTTTTTCATCTTCCTGTTTTAATACTTGTTCCTATTGATACATAGTAAAGTTTACTTGAATCAACTTTATAGCTGACAGAAACAGGTTTATCGGGCAGACTGAAACTTTCTGTATTGCTTGTAAGAAAATCGTTGAGATAATATTTAACTCTAATGTACATACCACCCTTGAAATTTACTTGTGCAAACAATGATGGATTGAATACGTTGACATCATTACTGAACCATTGTGATTTTTTTGACTTATCGCCATCATAAAACAATTTTCGTTTATAGGCAAACATAATTTCAGGCTCGATTCCTGTTGTCAAAAAATAGGTTTGCATATTGCCTAACTTTAATGCTACAGGAATACCTAATGAATAGGAGCGTTGTTTGATGGTTAATTTTTCTCCGCCCACTTTCATGGTATTGATAAATCCAACATTTCGCAATGCAAGTCCTGTATAAAATCCAAACACATTCGAAAAATTATAATGAAGTTCCTGACTGGTATGAAAAAAACCACTAAAACGGATTTTATTATCAGGGTCAGCAATAGTGTTTATACTACCAAATGGATCATAAACTGCCTTATCAGATATCTTCAATTCACCTGCAGAAAAAATAAATTCTCCGGAATTCATGGCATACCATGATTTTATTGGAGTTCGTTGAATTAAGGTTGTTGGATCTTGTGCTTTAACACTAAAAGCACTCATTATATATATCAGAACAAGCCAAATTAAATGTTTCATCTGTATTTTAATTTATGCCAAAAATAGTAATTCCATTCGCATTTAGTAACAATCAAAAACATGGCTTTAAAGACCACATGTGCGGCTATTTACAGCATAATCGCGTAAATAAAAGCACGGACGGAATATGTCGCTTTATGTTTTTTGATTTTCGCCCTAAAAAATTTGCCATTCACCAAATTACAATTCAATGAGCAACGATGTTATCCTAAATTGCTTGGGTAAAATTTTAATTAATAACAAAAATCACTAAAAATGGAAAAACAAATTATCCCGCAAAAATTATTCAGTGCATTAAAAGTGGTATTCGTTTTTATCGCTTTGTTCTTTTTTAAAGGAGCAATTGCACAAACACAAACATTCACATCATCAGGAACATTTACAGTTCCTGCCGGAGTAACTACTGTTCAGGTTGAAGCCTGGGGAGGTGGTGGTGCCGGTGGTGGTGTGGCCTCAGGAATATTTCCTCCTACACGTGCCGGTGGTGGTGGTGGTGGTGGCGCTTACGCGAAAAACTCATCTGTAACTGTAATTCCCGGTAGTACAATAACTGTTACTGTTGGAGCAGGTGGTGCCGGAGTAGGCGGTGCCGATGGAAATAATGGTGGCTCCTCTTCATTTGGTGGCTTAGTAACTGTTAGTGGTGGTCTTGGAGGAAAACATGGAAGCACATCTCCTACAAATGGTGCAGGAGGTAATGGTGCCTTTGGAACCAGAAATGGTGGTAATGGTGCAGCAGCATCGGGTGGCAATTCCGGTGGTGGTGGTGGTGGTGCAGGTACTTCAGGAAACGGTGGTAATGCATCAGGAATGACTGGTGGAACCGGAGGATCCGGTGGTGGTGGAAATGGTGCTAATGGAAGATCAAGTAATGGTGATGGCGCTGATGCCTCAGCATTGTCAGGTGGTGGTGCAGGTGGTAGAAACAGCAGCAGCCAATGGGGAAGCCGCACTGGTGGTGATGGATACAGAGGTCAGGTAATTGTTACTTGGGTTTGTCCTGCTTATAATATTACAGCAATTTCTGCTGTTACTCCTATATGTCCTTTACCGGGCACTTCTGTTATTAGTTTAACAGGCTCTGTTACAGATTTACCTGTTGGATCTTATACAGTAACTTATAACCGCAGTTTACCTGCTGCAGCCGGATTAACAACTACTATGACAGTTACTACTGCCGGTAGTGGAACTTTTACAGCGACAGGATTAACCACAAGTGGTTCACCTGTAATCACTGTTACCAATCTAAGTTCAGGTGCTCCGGGTGGAATTTGTTCTTCTGTAATAAGCACAAATAATAGTGTTTCTGTCACAGTTAATGCTGCACCATCTGTTTCTGCAAGTAATGATGGTGCTGTATGTGCAGGTCAAACAATACAACTACATGCAGTTGCTTCTGGAGTAACATTCCAATGGTCTGGACCTTCCGGATTTAATAGCTCATTGCAAGACCCATCAATAAGCGGTGCTGCGGCTGCAAATGCAGGCATTTATACTGTAACAGCAACTGATCCTCTTGCAGGATGTTCTGCAACTGCAACAACAAATGTTGTGGTTAATGCATTACCTACTGCAACTGCAAGCAGCAACTCACCTGTTTGTGTTGGTTTCACAATTAATCTTTCAACACCATCCGTATCGGGTGCATCCTATGCATGGACCTACCTGATGGTTTCACAAGCTCAATTCGTAACCCTTCAATTTCAAATGCTCAGATTGTAAATGATGGTAGCTATACTGTTGTTGTTACCAGTTCTGCCGGCTGTACCAATACATCAAGTGTAACTGTTGCTGTTAATAATGCTCCTATTGCATCTGCATCGAGCAATGCACCGGTATGTACTGCAACAACATTAAATCTTAATGCAAGTCCATCAGGTGCAACTTATGCATGGAGTGGCCCTGCAGGATATACAAGTTCTACGCAAAACCCAACACGCAGCAATGCAACCTTAGCAATGAATGGAACTTATACTGTTACTGTTACCTTAGGTGGATGTTCTTCAACAGCAACAACAACAGTTGTAGTAAACCAGGCTCCAACAGGTACTCCTACTGTTTCAAATGCAACAGTATGTGAAGGTTCTGCGGTAACATTAAATGCAAATCAGGGATTACCGGTTTCTTATTCTGCTTCACCTAACGTAAGCATACCGGATAACAATGTAAGCGGAGTAAATTCAACGATAACAATTCCTGCACAAACTATTGCTTCTGCTACCCAGCTGAAAATTGGTATTAATCTTACTCATACCTATTCAGGTGATGTTATTGCAAAAGTAACTTCACCAGGAGGAGTAATAACTGTGTTTGACCGTCTTGGTGTACCTGCTTCAAGTTTTGGAAATGGTCAGAATTTTGGTGGCTATTATGAGTTTGATGTAAGTGCAGGTTCAGTTCTTCCAGAATCAAACTCGGGCCCTACAACGATTCCTGCCGGAACTTATGCACCTTCAAATACAAATGGTTCAATAAATACAAATTGGAGCGGAATCTCATTCCCAATGAATGCCGGAGGAAACTGGGTACTTAACATGTCTGACAGAGCCAGTGGCGATGTAGGAACAATTGTTTCATGGACAGTTACCATTATGACCTCTTCAGGTATTACTTATACTTGGACATCAACACCTAACGGATTCAATTCAACAGATGAAAATCCTTCTGCTACTGTAACAGGAACAACAACATATAATCTTGCTGCAACAGCTAATGGTTGCACCGCAAACACAACTGTTGGTGTAAGTGCAACACCGGGACCTTTGGCAATAGCAAGCAGTAATGCGCCTGTCTGTGATGGAAATGATATTAACTTTATTGCAGATAACTTAGCCGGGGGACAAGGAAGCGGAAATAGCTATCAGTGGTATGATCCAAACAATCTTCCTTTCAGTTCTCAGCAGAACCCTAATATTTTTAGTGCTACTTCTGCATATAACGGAACATATACTGTTGTTGTAACAAATCAATATCTATGTACTGCAACAACAACTGTTCAGGTTGATGTAAATCCGAACCCTGTAATAAATGTTTCCACACAGATTAACGTAAATTGTTTTGGTGAGAGCAATGGATCAATAACTACCAACACTTCAAATGGTACAGGACCATATTCCTATACTTACGACTTCGTAAACTTTAATACAACAGGTGAGTTTGATTTACTTCCTGCCGGTTCCTATACAATCTATGTTAGTGATGCCAATGCTTGCCAGAATACAGTTACAGCTACAATAACGGAGCCGGCATTGCTGCAGTTTACCAAAACATATACAGATCAGCAATGTCCATCAACATTTGGTAGCATAACAATGAATGCAACAGGTGGTACAACACCATACATGTATAGTTATGACAACGGCAGTACTTATGTAAACAACAATGCAAATCTCAACTTAACTGCCGGAAGTTATAATGTAATGGTACAAGATGCTCACATGTGTGCAACAAGCACTCAGCAACAAGATTTAATTCTTGTAAATACACCATCAACTGCTGCATTGTCTGTTTCATCACAAAACGGAACAGAACTTTGTATAGGTGGTTCAACAACACTATCTGCTGTAGGTGGTTCTTTAGGATCTACTGCTGATTGGAAATGGTATAAAACAAATTGTGGTACAACGCCTGTTGGTTCAGGAGCCATCAATTACAGTAAATCCATCATCAAGTACATCTTATTATGTACGTGCAGAAGATGTTTGTGGTGCCACACCATGTGCTGATTTATCATTAGCTATTACAGTTGGTGTTCCTTCTGCAGCAGTTACTGTGCCAATGACAGGGATGCCATTAAATGCTTGTGTTGGAACTACTGCAAACCTTTCGATTAATGCTGTTAATAATACTACACAATATGTTTGGGATGCACCTATAGGTAGTTATTTTGATGGCAACCCTTTAAATGTATCACCTTATACAACAAGTTCACCTAACGTACAAGTGACTTTCGGATCACCGAATGGTTCATTTTATAATGTAGGTGTTCAGGCAGCAAATGCATGTGGAAGTACCTTAAGAAAAATTCAAAAAGTAAGAGGTATTGTTTCTGTGCCTGCCACAGTGCTTGGCCCACAAACTGTTTGTGAAAACACAAGTAATGTTGCTTACAACATTGCACCAATTACTGGAGCAAGCCAATATCAGTGGAGTATTACCGGTGATGCAACGGTTACAGGCAATGGAACCAATGTAAATATTGACTTTGGTCCGACTTGGAATGGCGGAACACTTTGTGTAGCGGCACAAACATCATGTTATACCAGTGCATCAAAATGTATTAGTCTTAGCAAATCTGCCGGAATACCAAATAATCTTTCAGGTAATTTCACTGCATGTCCAAATACAAGTCAGACTTACTCTGTAACACCTTTACAAGGCGCAGCAGTTTATAACTGGACTTTACCAACTGGTGCTTCAGGGTCATCAAACAACAACTCAATAAATGTTACCTTTGGAAATGGTTACAATAATATTGGAAATGTTTGTGTAAGTGTTACAAGTATTTGTGGCGTTACATCTGCATTAAAATGCAAAACTGTGGCTCCCGGAATACCAATGGTGCCTCCTGCAATTACAGGTATTACAAATGGACTGTGTAATCAATCTGTAGCTTACAGTACACCTATACAAACAGGTACAAGCTACAACTGGACAGCACCTGCAGGCGCTAATGTATTCGGACAAGGAAACAACTCTGTTAACATTCAGTTTTCTACTATGACAACGGGACAGGTTTGTGTTGTTGCAAGTAACACATGCGGCACAAGTGCCTCCACGTTGTGTAGCTGTAAAAGGAGCCTCCAAATCCTCCAACTGACATAATAGCTTTACCTTCAAGCTGGTGCGCAAATACACAAGGTATTGAATTGACAGCTAATATCAGCAATACAACCGGTTCTTATACACTTGACTGGGGCTATCCTTCTGCACCTGTTGCAACTTATGTTGCCGGTGGGGGTAATTCAAACAGTCTTACGCTTGACTGGGGTACAGGCAATGGTGTAATTGCAATAACAGCAAGTAATGCATGTTGTTCTGCAACTAAAACTTATAATGCAACAACCAATTGTCGCGAATCGGAAGAGTTGACTGCAGCTAACTTCAATATGTATCCAAATCCTGCATCAGATGTAGTAAACATTGAATTCTGGTCTGATAAAGATGGCATGCAAAAAGATCTTAAAGTTCTTGATTTGAGCGGACGAACTGTTATGGTGCAAAAAATTCAAACCATTTCCGGTCGTCAGTCAGTTCAGATTAGCCTTGCTCAATTTGCTAAAGGAGTGTATATGATTGAGCTAAATTATCAAAGAAATAAGCTGGTTATAGAGTAAACCGGCAGCGCTGAAACCAAAATAAGCGAGGGCAGCCCATAAGGCTGCCCTTTTTTCTTTTTTGCCCATTTCATCATATTTGTAAAAAGTTTCTACTTTTGATGCTGTCTTTTGAAATGACCTATTGTAGCGGTTATGTTATAATTGATTCATTTTCACGAAAAGACTTGTAAAAAACAACAGTATATGAACAAAAAAGAAATTGAAGAATTAATTCGCTTTGTAGCCAAAGCCGGAGTGAGTGAAGTGCACCTTGAACAAAAGGATTTTAAAATAACCATTAAAAACCCAACCAAAGAGCAAATTGTACATGTAGCACCAGCAGTTCAGCCAGTCATGCAAATGCCGGCACCTGCTCAACCCCAACAAGTAATTGCTGCTCCTGCAGTTGCAGCCGCTCCTGCCGCAAAAACTGCAGGTGATGATTCAAAATACAAAACCATCAAGTCGCCAATGATTGGCACCTTTTACAGAACTCCATCGCCCGACAAACCAAATTTTGTAAATGTTGGTGACGAAGTAAAAGAAGGTCAGGTAATCTGTATTATTGAAGCAATGAAGCTGTTTAATGAAATTGAAAGTGACATTAAAGGTAAAATTGTAAAAGTTTTGGTAGAACATTCCACTCCTGTAGAATACGACCAACCGTTGTTTTTAATTGATCCATCCTGATTCATTCAACAATATTTTTCTTAGAATTATAAGCTCCTTGGCGCTTTTTTAATTTCATCATTACCAAACTAATTATGTTTAAAAAAATATTAATTGCAAACAGAGGTGAAATTGCTTTACGCATCATCCGCACCTGTAAAGAAATGGATATTAGAACGGTGGCAGTCTATTCTACTGCCGATCGCGAAAGTCTGCATGTTCGCTTTGCTGATGAAGCCGTTTGTATAGGTCCTCCACCCAGCAAAGATTCTTATCTTAATATCCCCAATATTATTGCAGCAGCAGAAATCACCAATTCTGATGCTATCCATCCCGGATATGGATTTTTATCAGAGAATTCAAAGTTCAGCGCTATTTGTGCCAAGAATAAAATAAAATTCATTGGAGCCACGCCTGAACAGATTGATGGCATGGGCGATAAAAGCAATGCAAAAGACACTATGAAAAAGGCCGGTGTACCAACTATTCCCGGCTCTGAAGGATTACTTACCAGTGTTGAAGAAGGTTTAAAAATTGCTGCTGAAATAAAGTATCCTGTCATCCTGAAAGCAACTGCCGGTGGTGGTGGAAGAGGAATGCGCATAGTGTGGAAAGACGAAGAGTTTGCAGCGGCATGGGACAGTGCACGTCAGGAAGCAGGCGCTGCCTTTGGAAACGATGGTATGTATCTCGAAAAATATATTGAAGAACCACGACATATAGAAATACAGATTGCAGGTGATCAATATGGAAAAGCATGTCACCTCTCCGAACGTGATTGCTCGGTACAAAGACGACATCAGAAACTTGTTGAAGAAACACCCTCGCCTTTCATGACAAAAGAATTGCGCGAAAAAATGGGTGAAGCAGCAATTAAAGCTGCCTTAGCTGTAAAATACGAAGGTGTTGGTACAGTTGAATTTCTTGTGGATAAGCACCGAAATTTCTATTTCATGGAAATGAATACCCGAATTCAGGTTGAACACCCTGTAACGGAAGAAGTAATCAACTACGACCTTATTAAAGAGCAAATAAAAATTGCATCAGGCGAACCTATATCAGGTAAAAACTACTACCCTACCATGCATGCCATTGAATGTCGTATCAATGCAGAAGATCCATACAACAACTTCAGACCATCACCGGGCAGAATTACCAATCTGCACGTTCCGGGCGGACACGGTGTGCGTGTTGACTCGCATGTTTATGCAGGCTATACTATTCCTTCAAACTACGACAGTATGATTGCCAAACTCATCACTATTGCACAAACCAGAGAAGAAGCAATAAATACTATGGAGCGTGCATTAAGTGAATATGTGATTGAAGGTGTAAAAACTACCATCCCTTTTCACATTCAGTTGATGAAAAACGAAGACTTCCGAAAAGGCAATTACACAACTAAATTTCTGGAATCGTTTAAACTGCTTTAAATCTTACTTTCTTTTAACATTTGTTTGTTTGCCTCTTCATGCAATATTCGCAAATGCATGGCATTTGGCCTGCTCATTTTTACTATTTTTAGGCTGTAAAATGTTTATTAAAATTTAAGGTCAGACATAACCTGAAACCACACTTTAGCGTTATGTATTGAACAAAGGGACATGACAGGAAATTACCGTCTATTGATTGAAAAACTCGATGAGTTTATTCGTAAGTATTACCGCAATCAGGTAATCAGAGGGAGCATTTATGCTACAGGAATAACTATTGGATTTTTTCTTTTCATTTCTTTGGCAGAATATTTTGCATGGATGGGCTCTTCACTCCGAACAGCACTTTTCTATATTTATGTATTTACAGTTCTTGCAGTCATCATCAGATTAATAGTTATTCCTCTTTTTAAAATCTGGAAATTAGGCAAAACTCTTTCTTACGAGCAAGCTGCAACAATTATCGGCAACCACTTTACTGATGTAAAAGATAAACTACTCAATACGCTTCAACTTAATGAACTCAGCGAAAACAACCACAATGAATTGGTTCAGGCCGGCATTGATCAGAAAATTCAAAACCTGAAACCTATTCCATTTACCGGTGCTATTGATTTTAAAAAGAACAGAAAATATTTGCCATTAGCTTTAATACCTGCAGGCACTTTAATTATTCTGCTGTTTGCAGCACCAAACGTTATTAAAGAAAGTACAAGCAGACTTGTCAATTACAATGTAGCGTATAAAAAACCTGCACCTTTTAATTTTATTCTACTCAATAAAAACTTTAATGTAATTGAACAGAATGACTTTACACTTAACTTTAAAGTAGAAGGGCAGGAACTACCCGATCAAGTTTATGTGACTTATGAAGGAAGACAGATTAAAGCCGACAAAGAAGATAAACAACATTTTACTTTTACTTTTCATCGCATCATAAAAAGCACATCTTTTCAATTGATGGCTGATGGTTTTTATTCCGAAAATTATGAATTGAAATCAGTACCCAATCCATTAATTTCTGCATTCAAAATTGATTTAAACTATCCTGCCTATCTTCAAAAGAAAAACGAAACACTGAATAATACAGGCGACTTATTAATACCTGCAGGCACTATTGTGCCATGGACATTCAACACCGTTAATACCTCAGTATTCAAACTTTGGTTTAATGACAGCCTCACTCCATTGGTGTCGGACAACAATCAATACACCTACAGCAAAAGAATGCTTTCAGGTGCTAATTATTCCATTGCCACTGCCAATAATTTTATCACCAATAAAGACACTTTAGAATATTCCATCAACGTAATTCCCGATCAGTATCCTATCATTCAGGTAGAACAACAAAATGATTCATCATCATTACAAAGAATATTTTTTAAAGGGACTGTAAAGGATGATTATGGTTTTTCGAAATTGGCTTTTCATTATCGTTTTGTAAAAAGTAAAAACGATTCATCGGCACATAGCGATAAACTAAATACAGAAATTCTTACAATCAACAAGAATAACAATCAGACAGATTTTTATCATTTTTGGGATGGTGCATTGCATGGTGTAGTACCCGGTGATGAAGTTGAATATTATTTTGAAGTTTGGGACAATGACGGTGTCAATGGGCCAAAATCAGCTAAATCGCAATCGTTAATTTTTAAAGCTCCTACGCTTCGTGAATTGGCAGAGAATACAGAGAAAAGTAACGATGAAATTAAAAAAGACTTGCAGGAAAGTCTTAAACAGGCATCAAAAATTCAAAAACAAATTACCGATGCTGCACGCAAGCTGACAGAAAAGAAAAAAACTGACTTTGAAGACCGCAAGCGTATTGAAGATTTGTTGAAGCAACAAAAAGAGTTGGACGAAAAGTTAGACAAGATAAAAAATGAGCAACAACAAAATCTTGCCAAGCAGAATGAGTTCAAGAACAATGAAAGTCAGTTAGCCGAAAAACAGCAACAGATACAGGAATTGTTTGACCGTTTGCAGAATCCTGAATTAAAAGAGCTGATGAAGCAATTAGAGCAAATGCTTTCGCAACTCGACAAACAAAGTGTGCAAGAAGCGTTAGATAAAATGAAGCTCAACAATAAGGATCTTGAAAAACAAATGGATCGCACTTTGGAATTGTTTAAGCAGTTAGAAGTAGAACAAAAGTTAAAAAACACATTAGAAAATTTAGATAAACTGGCAGAAGATCAGAAAAAACTATCGGAGCAAAGCATGGATAAAAATTCCGATACAGAAAAATTAAAAGAACAACAGAAGGATCTGAACAAACAGTTTGAAGACATTAAAAAAGATATTGCAGCATTAGAAAAGAAAAATCAGGAACTGGAATTTCCACAGGAGCTGGCAAACACAGAGCAGGAGCAAAAAGACATAGATCAGGAGCAACAGAACAGCGAACAGCAGTTGAACGAAAACAAAAAGTCGAATGCCGGTAAATCGCAAAAAAATGCGTCAGAAAAGATGCAGAGCATGTCGCAGAAAATGAAAAACCAAATGGCACAGAGTGAATCGGAACAATCGGAAGAGGATATGGCATCATTAAGGTATTTATTAGAGAACCTGCTTCGTTTTTCATTTGAGCAGGAAGCACTGATGCAGGCATTAAAGACTACAGATGTCAACAATCCACAGTATGTAAAAATGGGTCAGAGGCAGAAAAAACTGCAGGACGACCTGAAAATTATTGAAGACTCATTATTTGCCCTTAGCAAGCGTGTAATTCAGATTCAGCAGACGGTAAATACTGAAATTTCTAACATTCAGTCAAATATTCAAAAATCTATTGCATTTTTGCAGGACAGGCAGGTTCCTGTGGCTCGCAGCTCGCAGCAATACATTATGACATCGGCCAATAATCTGGCACTACTGCTCAGTGAAGCATTACAACAAATGCAAATGCAGCAGCAACAACAGAAGCAGGGCAATGGCTCATGTAAGAAACCGGGCAAAGGCAAACCGGGACCATCTGCAGAAAAATTAAAAATGATGCAACAACAACTTTCTGAACAAATGAAAAAAATGAAAGGAAAGTTAGAAGGAATGCAAAAAAACGGGGGTAAGGGTGACAAAGGTATGAGCGAAGAGTTAGCGAGAATGGCTGCCCAACAGGAGGCTATCAGAAATGAGTTAAACCAGTTGAACCAGCAGGAAAATAAAGATGGTAAAAACTCTATGGGCAACCTCGGTAATTTGGCCAATCAGATGGAGCAAAACGAGCGCGATCTTGTGAATAAAAAAATAACGCAAGAAACCTTAAAAAGGCAGCAGGAAATACTTACACGACTGCTTGAAGCGGAGAATGCGCAGCGTGAAAGAGAACAAGATCAGACACGTAAGGCAGAGCAAGCAAAAGAGCAATTTTTACGTAACCCTGCCGCTTTTGAGGAGTATAAAAAACTAAAAGAAAAACAAACGGAACTACTGAATACAGTACCTCCGGGTTTAAATACATTTTACAAAAATTTGGTAAATAATTATTTTCAAGGACTTCAATTTTAAGACAGATGACAACAAAAAACATCCAGACAATTCAGATAGAATCTAAACCGGAAAGCATACATATTATAGAGCGTTTGGTTGACGATCTTAAAGGCGAACACAACATTCCCGAAGATGCTTATGGCAACATTCTGGTAGCCGTAACAGAGGCTGTAAACAATGCCATACAGCATGGAAACAAATACAACCCAAACCTGAAAGTTAAAATCAGCTACGAAGTAGAAAGCGACACTATTTCTTTTGCTATTACCGATCAGGGAAAAGGATTTGACTATTATAACCTGCCCGACCCTACTGCTCCCGAAAATCTTGAAAAGCCAACAGGACGCGGTGTCTTTTTAATGAAACATTTAGCCGATCAGATTATTTTTTCAAACAATGGCTCGTCTGTTGAGTTGTTTTTTAAAACCGGGCATGTAGCATAATAACATTGCTAATATTGCTATTTTATCATTCTATTTTTGTTTTGCAAGTTTATAGACTTATGAAATGCCATTTTCTATAACCGTTTATTTTTCCTAATAAAATAGCTTCAAATAAATTAACTCATTTGAATTAATTGGAAAACCGGATTTATCTATAATTATAAATTGCCAATTTCATCTTAACTCCTAATTCAATTAATACAATCTATATTCAAGCCAATTTTTTTTAATTTTTTTTCCTACTATTCTTTATTCGATTATGACTATATAATTTTGTAATTGAAAAAATTCCTTATAGTTCAACTAATTATTTATTCAATGAAAAAATTAATATTAAGTTTCTTTTTTCTTACTATTATTCAGCAGGCAAAAGCTGAGAATAACCAAATGCCCATTTCTGCGTTTGTTATACAATGGACAAGTGCCTGGTGCGGCAGTAACTCAGGGGCGTTAATAGCTCAGGTAAACGGTGGTGTTGCACCATACTCCTTCTTTTGGAATGGCATTCCCGGCACTGATACTTTATTGGGTGTTCCTGCCGGCATTTATGATTTATTGGTTATTGATGCACAAGGCGACTCAGCACAAAGCAGCGGCATGGTGAATGCCCAAGTTGAAGTGCCTTTTTCTGTTATCTCAATTGCTATGTCAAACCCGGGCTCAAATAACGGTGCATTTCAAGTAGTTATTTATCCAGGTCCTTCGGCTAATGACATACCTCAAGGTACTTATAATTACAATTTGTATGACAGCACTGCTTTAAATTTGCTCGCGACACATACATTTAGTTATTATGTAGGCGGAGCCATAGATCCTTATTACATTTTTGACAGCTTACCTGCTGGCAAATATTATGTGCATGGCGTGGCACCATTCGGATGCTACACCCAGGTGGAATTCCGAATTAAAGAACTGCCCACTATTAATCCAACTTTTTCTGTATCGGATGCATGCAATGGTTCTCCTACAGGAAATCTTTCTATTAATCTTCACCCCTACCCTGCAATTAACAACAATACTTTTAACAGCAATTTAATTTCAAGCTACACAGGAGCTGGAAATGCAGTTACTTCCAAATACAAAACCATAATAACAGATTCTGTTAACAACACAGTAGGGTATCGTGCTGTACAGGATTCATTACTCGATTACAAGAATCTTCTTCCCGGAAATTACACTTTAAAAGTTTTTACAGGCGACACTATCTACTCACAAGGCATACCCAACATACAGGATTCTATTTTGATTTATTCCACACCTTTTACAATTGTTAATGATCCTAATTGTTCTTTGGTAAAAGGTCGTGTGTTTGGTGATTATAACTCAAACTGTTCTTATGGTTTCGGTGATATTTTATTTTCAGGAACATTGGTAGAACTTAATCCTGGCGGTTATAGTTCTGTAACCAATGCTGCCGGTGAATTTTTTATTCCGGTAGTAAATGGCACCTACACACTTAAACAATATGCACCATACCAATTTGCGCAGGTATGTCCTGATACTACCACATTTACTATTAACATTACTACACCCGGAACATTAGTTGATGTACAAGTGGCCGATAGTGTAAACGTAAATCCCGATTTACAAGTTGGCATTAGTGGCAATCAACCTCGACCCGGATTTAATCATCATTACAAAATTGATGTTCGCAATCTTACTCCAAAAATAATTCCGGCTCAAACACTAACGGTGAGTTATGACACCACTTTAAATTTTGTAAATGCTGTTCCTGCACCGGCAACCAACAGCAACGGAGTTTTAATGTTTACAGGTATATCACTGCCTCCTTTCGGCACTGCATCATTTCAGATTAATACTGTTGTTCCATCTACTACACCATTAGGAACAGTATTAAATGCTTCTGCTTTGATAACAACAGTTGTTGGTGAAACCATCATTTCAAATAATATTGATTCCATTTCACAAACAGTAGCCGGTTCGTTTGACCCTAATGATAAAGCTGTAATGCCGCATGGTTTTGATGCTGCAGGTTACATTACAGCCGCACAACAACTCAAATACACCATCCGTTTCCAAAACACCGGAACTGATACTGCTTTTGCAGTAATGATTGCGGACACGCTTCCATTATCACTCAACAAATATTCGTTAAGTGTATTGAACACTTCTCACCCTTTCACCTATGAATTTGCTTCAGGCAATGTGGTAAAATTTCATTTCGATAATATTTTATTACCAGACAGCAATTCAAACGAACCGGCAAGCCACGGTTATATTAAATTTAAAATAGATCAAATACCCGGAAATGCTGCTGGTACAGTTATACAAAATAATGCAGCTATTTATTTTGATTTTAATTCGCCCGTAATTACCAACACTGTTACCAATACTGTTTTCGATTGCAACCAAATGGCCACAGTAACACTTAGCAACTCCACCATTTGCGAAAACGACTCTATTCAAGCCAACTCTGCATTATTGTTTGATATGAACAGTGAATGGCTTTTAGATGGTACATCATACTCAAATGATTCATCATTTTATCTCACTGGTTTAAGTGCCGGAAATTATTCGTTAACCTTTGTTGCATCCAATTTGGTATGTAGCCAAAGTATCATAAACAACATTATTGTTAATCCAATTCCACCACAACCTTTTATAACCAACATTGCCAACACTCTTCAAAGTTCGTCTGTCAGCGGCAATCAATGGTTGTTATCGGGACTACCAATTGGTGGCGCCACCGCTACAAGTTACATACCCACTGCTACAGGATTTTATAGTGTAATGGTAACTGATGTCAATGGTTGCACCAAGATTAGCGATTCAATATATATATTGATAACCTCAATAAATAACATTGGAAGTGCTAACATCTGTATTTATCCGAACCCTGTTAAAGACGAATTAATAATTTCTGGACTTACAAATGGCGAAAATGTTTTAACTGTGTTTGATGCAGTAGGTAAAGTTGTACTTTCTGTTATAACAAGTAATACAAAAGAAAAAATTAAAACAACTTTTACAAAAGGGATTTATTTCATCAGCATAAAAAATGCATTACATCAAATACAAATGCTGAGATTCACGAAGGAATAATAAATCTAATTATTTGCAATTTTCATTTTACTAAAGGTATTATCCTTAATGGATTCTACTGCTTTGTTAAAAGTATCGTCACTATCGTTTATGATGTAGAAGTAGGCACCGAAATTAAAAATATCGCGGGCAATGAGTGCCTTTATCTGCGCTTTAATCATAGTGCCTGAACGCTTTAATCCTTCTTCGTCTTTTTTTCACTTCTTTCTTTTCTGCAAAAGCAATAAAGTCATTCATCATTTTATCGTCAACATTAAAATTCTTTTTAAAATTTTCTACCGTTGTGTATGCCGATTTTAATTTACTGCGGTTATTGTCAGCGTATGTTAATGCAAACTCACTTAATGCTGCTTTACGGATTAAATCTGAATAATATTTAGAGCTGAACATGGTATCTAATGGTACAAACACATCGGGCATAATACCTCCTCCACCATAAACCACACGCTTGGCATTGGTAGTGTATTTAAGTGAGTCATTGAATTTAATACTGTCGGCATGATAGAGTTCGCCATGCTTAAAACGGTTGCTGATGTCGTCACTGTATTCTTCATCGCCTTCCTGATATGACTTTTGTATGCAACGTCCTGACGGTGTATAATATCTTGCAACGGTAAGTCTTACGGCACTACCATCGGGCAATGAATATGGTTTTTGAACCAACCCTTTTCCGAACGACCTGCGGCCAACAATCAAACCTCTGTCCCAATCTTGTATGGCACCCGAAACAATTTCGCTTGCCGATGCAGAGTATTCATTTATCATGACAACAAGTTTGCCTTTTTCCCATCCACCTGCTGCAGTAGAAAAATAATCTTCTCTGGACTGTGAGCAGTACTTCTGTATAAACAATGCGTTTCCCATCACTTAAAAATTCATCTACCAACTGATGTGCACGATTCAGATATCCGCCACCGTTGCTTGTTAAATCAAGAATCAGACTTTTTACTCCTTGCGATTTTAACTTGGCAAGTGCTTCCTTAAATTCCTCTACGGTATTATCTGCAAAGCGGCTTATTTTAATGTAACCGATATCGGGTTCTATTTTATAGGATGCATCAACACTAAACAATGGAATTTTATCGCGTGTAATATCAAAAGTTAAAAGTTCTGCCTCGCCACGTCTGTACATATCCACTTTTACTTTAGTGCCTTTGTCGCCTCTGAGTTTGCTGATGACATCCTTATTGGTAATTTTAACTCCAGCCACTTTTTTTCCGTCAATATTTACAATACGGTCACCGGGTCTGATACCTAATTTTTCTGATGGACCACCGGCTATAGTTTGTGTTACCATAATAGTATCATCAAGAATATTGAATTGAATGCCTACACCTTCAAACTTACCTACCAATGGCTCGTTCATTTCTTTCAACTCACTTGCCGGAATATACTGTGAGTGCGGGTCGCAATCTTTTAAAATAGCTCTGATGCCATCGTCAACCAATTTTGGTTTGTTAACAGTGTCCACATAATAATAATCAATCATCTGAAGCAATGCACCCAACTTTTGAATTTCTATGTTTTGTGCTGATGTACTTCGGCAATACGCTAACAGTAATAATACTAATCCTACTTTTTTAAACATTATAATTGAACTTTAAATATCCGTTTTTACAGAAAGTAAACATACCAAAATTAATCCATGCGATCTATGGTAAGCAACATGCTGTAAGATAGTTTAACAAACTTTAATTTAACTATCAAAGAAAACAGCCAAAGCTGTTAACATTTTAACTTCTGTCACTTCTTTTCAGTAACAAAATGTTAATAGGTTTGTTGTACAAAAATTATTATTTATCTGATTAATCAATGAAAATATATACCAAAACCGGTGACAGCGGCAAAACATCACTCATTGGCGGTACAAGAGTCAGCAAACACCATCTGCGTATTGATGCCTATGGCACTGTTGATGAGCTAAATTCTACCATAGGGCTACTGAAGGATCTTGCCGAAGAGAAAGACCTGTGTAAGGAAATATTGGCTGAAATACAGGACAGACTGTTTACCATTGGCTCGTCATTAGCTGCTGATCCGGAAAAGTCGAAAATGAAAATTCCTGATTTAAATACAGAAGACATTACGCTGTTAGAAAAGGAAATTGACAGAATGGTAGCCGCACTGCCACCACTGAAGTCATTTGTTTTGCCCGGTGGTCATCTGTTAAACAGCCACACTCATGTGGCACGTTGTATTTGCCGCAGGGCAGAGCGTCTGGCTACTGGTCTGAGCGAGTCGGAATGGGTAGAACCAATGGTACTAATCTACCTAAATAGGCTCTCTGACTATCTTTTTATGTTGGCACGCCATGTATGCTTTGTCCGAAATATAACAGAAACTCCCTGGAGACCAAGAGTTTAGAATCTTAATAACTATTAAAAAAAACACTTGTTTTTTCCAATTTAATTTACATATTTTTGCAGCCCTTAAAAATTAAGGCACAATTAGTTTAATTTTTTAATAAGAATATTGTAATGTATTGGACACTGGAATTAGCATCGCATCTTGAAGACGCCCCCTGGCCTGCTACTAAAGACGAATTGATTGATTATGCCATCCGTTCAGGAGCACCCGTAGAAGTGGTTGAAAATCTTCAGGAGCTTGAAGACGAAGGTGAATCGTATGAAAGTATTGAAGAAATTTGGCCTGATTATCCAACTAAGGATGACTTTTTTTTCAACGAAGATGAGTATTAATCTTATAAATGATATCTGAAAATAAGGCTGAGCATAAATGCTTGGCCTTAATTTTTTTATGACAAAAACAAGAAATGCATTTGTAGCCTGGAAGCATAAAGATTACCGTTTGTTTCTGATAGCTAAAGTTTGTCTGACAATAGCAATTCAAATGCAGAGTATTATTCTCAGCTGGCTGATTTATGAGATGACCAAAGATCCGCTTTCTTTAGGAATAATTGGTTTGATTGAAGCAATTCCTGCATTGAGTGTTGCTTTGTTTGGTGGGCATTTGGCCGACAGACTTAGCAGACGCAAGCTTCTAATATGGAGTTGTGCCATCACCCTTTCTGCTTCAGCATTCCTGGCAATTTATGTTTATGATTTTGGCAAAATTTCTACCTGGCCAATTTACCTTACTATTTTTCTCATTGGATTGGCACGCGGATTTTCATGCACCTACGCAGGCAGCATTTTGGGGTCAGTTAGTGCCCAAAGAACATTATGTAAATGCATCAACATGGAACAGCAGCCTTTGGCAGGTGGCAGCAGTTATTGGTCCTGCAATGGGTGGTTTTTTCTATGGTTGGATTGGTGTATTTTATTCTTCGTTGGTAGTCTGTGCTTTTATCATTGTTACAATGATTTGTTATTTACTGATTAAAGACAGGCATGTTGACTATCACAACAAAACAGAATCAATTTTACAATCTTTAAAAACAGGAGTCAACTTTGTTTTTAAAAATCAATTTATCATTTCAGCCATCTCTCTCGATTTGTTTGCAGTACTTTTTGGTGGCGCTGTGGCGCTGCTTCCTGTTTTTGCCGATCAGGTTTTGCATGTAGGCGAACAAGGACTTGGTTTGTTGCGTGCTGCACCTGCTGTTGGCTCAGTAGTAATGGCCATATTCTTAGCATTTCATCCACCCCGAAAAGATGCAGGCTATAAAATGCTGGCAAGCGTTGTTGGATTTGGATTATGCATGATAGGGTTTGCACTTTCGGGCAGTTTTTTACTCTCTCTTTTTCTGTTGTTTTTGAGCGGTGTTTTTGATAATGTAAGTGTGGTGATTCGCTCAACCATTATTCAAAGTTTTACACCTGACGAAATGAAAGGAAGAGTATCGGCAGTGAACAGTATTTTTGTAGGCTCATCAAATGAATTGGGGGCATTTGAATCTGGTGTTATGGCAAAGCTCATGGGCTTAATACCTTCTGTACTCTTTGGCGGAGGAATGACCTTGCTTGTGGTATTAATTACCTTTATAAAAGCAAAAAAACTTAAAGAATTAAATTTACCTTAATCAGAAAAAATTAAAACTCTGCATTGCGTGGTGTGCGTGGAAATGGAATGACATCGCGGATGTTATTCATACCGGTTACAAAAAGCATCAAACGTTCAAAGCCTAAACCAAAACCAGCATGTGGACATGCACCAAATTTTCTGGTGTCGAGATACCACCACATTTCTTTTTCGGGAATGTGCATGGCTTTCATACGGCTGACTAACTTATCGTAATTTTCTTCGCGCTGTGAGCCACCAATAATTTCACCTATCCATGGAAATAAAATATCCATTGCTCTGACCGTTTTTCCATCATCGTTCTGCTTCATATAAAATGCTTTGATGGAAGCAGGATAATCAGTTAAAATAACAGGTGTTTTAAAATGTTCTACAAGAAAGTTTTCATGTTCTTTCTGCAGGTCGGCACCCCAACTAACTTTATATTCGAACTTACTGTTGTTTGGTTCCAAAACATTTATTGCTTCGGTATAGGTTAAACGTTTAAAAGGATTTTCGATGACACTGCGTAAACGCCCAATCAGTTCCTTATCGTACATATTATTGAGAAACTCCAAATCATCCATACAGTTATCGAGTGCATAACGAACTAAATATTTGAGCATATCTTCTGCCAGATCCATATTATCATTCAGGTCGAAGAAAGCCATTTCAGGCTCTATCATCCAGAATTCTGCTAAGTGGCGTGGCGTATTACTGTTCTCGGCACGAAAGGTAGGCCCGAAAGTGTAAATTTTTCCCAATGCCATTGCAGCGAGTTCACCTTCAAGTTGTCCGCTAACTGTCAGGTTTGTTTCTTTTGCAAAAAAATCCTGACTATAGTCAATGCTACCGTCTTCATTGCGTGGTGGCTTGTTCATGTCCAATGTTGTTACTCTGAACATTTCTCCTGCACCTTCAGCATCGCTGCCTGTAATGATTGGTGTATGGATGTAAAAAATCCGTTGGTATGAAAATAATGATTGATGGCATATACCATTGTATGTCTTATTCTGAAAACTGCACCAAAAGTGTTTGTTCGTGGTCGAAGGTGTGCAATATCACGAAGAAATTCCATGGTATGACCTTTCTTCTGCAATGGAAATGTCTCAGGGTCGGCAGTGCCATAAATTTCTATTTGAGTGGCTTGCATTTCTACCTTCTGCCCCTGTCCTTGTGAGGCAACAAGTTTACCTTCAACAGCAATACATGCACCTGTAGTTATGTTTTTCAATAACGATTCATCAAAGCTATTATTCTCTGCAACAACCTGAATATTATGAATAGTGCTGCCATCATTTAAGGCAATAAAAGAAATGGCTTTATTTCCTCTTTTTGTACGCACCCATCCTTTTGCTTTTACAATTTGACCTGTTGGTTCTGTATTTAATAATGCTTTAATATAACTGTGACTCATTATGCGATAATATTTGCCGCAAAGTTATCAGAAACAACGGTATGCTAAGAAAGCATAAACAAAAAAGGCGGAGTAAACCTCCGCCCTTATAAGTAGTTCAAATCATTATATTAATTTACATCCCACCACATGCGTGTGTCTTGTTCATCAGCGCCCTGAGCACCAACTGCAGCACTGTAGCTTGCACTGTTAAGTGTTTGTTCAAGAACAGGATATTTCATTCTTAATGGAATACCAGTACCATCAATAACACCATCGGCAGGCATCATCAGTTTATTAAAGTCAAGTCTTCTCCACTCAACCCATCCCTGAATACCCTGATCAAATAAAGCTATCCATTTCTGCACACCAATACGTTGTTGCCAAGTACCTCCGGCAGTCTGATAATTTACAGTTGGTTGTGCTATATATGCAGCAATATCACCGGCAGAAGCAGCAGCACCATTAAGTGCAGTCCAGAAAGAAATGCTTGCAGTAATACCTGCATCATAATGACTTTCTGCAGAGCCTGTAACAGCCCATCCTCTTTCAGCAGCTTCTGCAAGCATAAATTCTACCTGTGCATAATCCATAAAAATACCGGGTAAGCTAGCAGATAAAACCAAAGGAGAGCGTTGTGCTACACGTGAGTTTGGTGTTTGTGCAGCATTTGCTTCTGACAATCCATAAACTTCACCTGTCCATAGTCCGGTAGCAGTTGCAGGAACAAAGAAACATTCTCTGCGTGGGTCGTTCAATGGTGTTAAAGTAGAATCAAGGAAGGTGTTGCTTGATGCATAGTCATTACGTCCGGAGATGTAACGGTTGTAATAAATCGGGTTACCGCTTGGGAAATCTCCATATTGCAACAATGCATTGTCGCTGTTAGAGGTAAATGCTCCAGCAGCAGCAGCTTCAAACTCTGACTGTGCTTTTCCAGCATTACGATCTACAATCCTTAAAGCTAAACGCATCTTTAAGGAATTAGCAAACTTTTTCCATGCAGTCATATCGCCATTGTAAACAACATCGCCATTTGGTCCTGATTCAGCATCGTTAATCATTCCGATAGCATCATCAATCTCGCTTAGAAGGCCATTGTAGATATCTTCCTGCTTATCGTACTTTGGTGTTTTATTACCATCGGCTTGTAGCGCTTCCGAATATGGAATATCACCCCAAATATCAGTCATGTTCTGGAAAGTCCAAACACGGATAATTGTTGCTACAGCAATCTGATTGGGAACATAGCCATCACGCGATGCTTCGATTGAATCTTCTTTACACTTTTTAACTATCTGACTCAATTCATACAATCCGCCAACAGCTACTAACTGATCGTTTTGAACGCCACCATAAAAATATCTCCAATAGGAGTTGGTAACATTAGAACGGTACAGATAGCGACTCTCTGAGGAATATTGATTAGATGACCAATACTGACCAAGCTGATTTCCTACGTTGCCACCCCACCATACGTCAATTGTATTATCCATTAAGCCGCGCATTGCACCTGTTAACAGATAAGCATTCGGTACTTCTTTGGGGTTATTCGGATCTTCGTTTATGGATTCAAAATTCTTTTTACATGAACCCAGCAACAGCGAAAATACCATCACCGTTGCAATTGCTTTTTGATTTATCTTAAATTTTATCATGATCTATCTTTTTTAAAGTTAAAATCTTACGTTCAGGTTAACACCAAAAATTCTTGCAGTTGGTAACTGACCACCTTCAAATCCTTGTACGTTTCCGCTTGACAAACCTGCTTCAGGGTCAATGTTTGGTACGTTTTTATGAAGGATAGCAAGATTACGACCATATACACCAACAGATACACCTCGAATGGCTTTCTTAAACAGTGATTGAGGTAGTTCATAAGATAAAGTCATCTCGCGTAATTTTACAAAAGATGCATCATATACATCAGCTGCTGTAATTACATAACCACCATCCTGAAAATAGTGGTCAACCGCAGCAATAACTGTAGTGTTTTGCTCACCTGTTTCAGTTACACCTTCGTTAACCAATCCGTTTTCGCGGATGTCACCTTCTGCTGTTTCAGCAAAAATTCCTGAATATTTTCCCCATACATTGGTAAGAGAGAAAACTTTACCACCTTTTTGGAAGTCAATTAAACCTGAAAGGCGGATACCTTTGAATGAAACATAGGTATTAAAACCTCCTGTATAATCAGGCAATACTGAGCCTAAAGGCTTAACTGTTTCTGAACGTAAATAAAAACCATCTGCACCAACCACTTTGT
Source organism: Bacteroidota bacterium (assembly GCA_016699635.1). Lineage (GTDB taxonomy): Bacteria > Bacteroidota > Bacteroidia > AKYH767-A > OLB10 > OLB10. The sequence goes on from CP064983.1 coordinate 860,107, forward strand.
TTCCTTTGTCATCATAAACAAAATCATAACCTACAATCTGCGATGCTTCCATGCCTTTGCGCATTTGAAGTGTTGCAGAGAAAGGTGCTGTTCCAATCTGAACGTTTTCGGTTTCATTACCTAACTCATCTGTAAACAGTTTAACAACTTTGTTGTTGGTTTTTGCCCAGTTCATACCAACGCCCCACTCCAATCCGTTTTTCAATTTAACAGGAATAACGTTAATCATCAATTCAACTGTTTTGTTGGTTAATTCGGCAGCATTGTAGATTTTAAAATCAATACCACTTGCACCTGACTGTTGTACATTGAAGATTACATCTTTTGAGCGTGTTGAGCTATAAGCAACATCGAAGGAGATTCGTTTCTGAAGGAAATGCAGTTCCAATCCAGTTTCAAAACCTGAAGTCATTTCCGGTCTTAAATCGGTATTGTTAAATGTACCTGGGATAACACTTGTTGGCAAACCATTAAAGTTGTCAGACATACTTGGTGAAGTTAAAGTTGAACGGTAAGGAACCGGGTCAATAGCTGTCTGTGCCCATCCTGCACGCAATTTACCATAGCTCAACCAATTGAAATCAAGTTTTTCGGAGAAAACAAAACTTCCTGTAATTGATGGATAGAAGTAAGAATTCTTGCCTTCTGGTAATGTAGAACTCCAGTCATTACGTCCTGTTACATCAAGATATAAGAAACTCTTATATCCGAAAGATGCACTTGCAAAAAGAGAATTTTTACGAAGTTGTCTAACCTGAGAAGTATAGATTAATTCGCTGCTGGTTGAGTTATTGATGTTGTAGAAATTCGGAACATTTAAACCACCTTGAGTAGAAACAAACTTGTTGCTGAATTTCTGATCTACTCTGTTAACCCCTACAAAACCATTAAAATCTAAATCATCACCTAAACGGTGTTTGTATGACAATATCATGTCATAGTTATTTTCATTGAATGTGATACTGTTTTCTGAATAAGCAGGTATTGCAGTTGCAACTGCGCTTCCAACAGCAACACGCTCCTGGCGGTTGTCGTTATAGTAGTCTGTTTTGCCGGATACTGCTATAGAAAGACCTTTTCCGATATCATAATCAAATGTCAAACCTCCATATAAACGGTTACGTTGATCGGTTTCATAATTCTCGTAAGATACCCAATATGGATTATCCCAATAAAGTGGAGATGGATCATCTTCAGCATTCATATTCCATGCACGCTGTGAGCCATCAGGGTTTTTATAATCTTTCAACTCTTTAATATCGAGCTGACGTTGCCACCACTGATTGAAGTTAGAGGCAATGCTGTTATATCCTGTTGCAGCACGACCTTTACCTCTTGCAACAACATAGTTCATATTTAATGTAGCAGAAAGCCTATCATTAAATTTATTGGAGCCATTAAAGCTGATGATATTTCTGTTGAGGCTTTCGTTTGGAATAACACCTTTTTCATCATAGTTTGTATAACCGAGGCGGAAGAGTGATTTTTCGTTTCCGCCATCTAAAGAAACACTGTTGTTTTTAACGATACCTGTTTCAAAGAAATCTTTCACGTTGTTTGGATGAGCTACCCATGGTGTTTTCTTATTGTAGTTGGCCATTGAAGGAACGTAGCTGTCCCACTGATAAACTTCCTGTCCTAGTAATTCAGGACCCCAGCTTCCATCATATTCAAACTCTGAGCGTAACTCTCCGGGGTGAATATCACTCTCAATAAAATCTGAAGATGCGCCACCACCATAACGGTTCTGATATTTAGGAAGATTATAAATTTTCTTCATGCTCCATCCTGTACTTAGTGTTACACCGATTGGAGAATACTTTTCTGATTTTTCGCGGGCAACACCTTTTTTAGTTGTAATGATGATAACACCGTTTGAACCTCTTGAACCATAAAGTGCTGTTGCAGATGGCCCTTTAAGTACGTTTATAGATTCAATGTCATCAGGATTTATATCCTGAATGGCATTACCATAATCATAACCTAATGCTCCACGTTGCTGATCAACTGTGGCCACGTTTTCGTTATTCATTGGAATACCATCAACCACAAATAAAGGTTGGTTTTCAAAGTTGATAGAACGCATACCGCGCAATAATATTCTTGAAGAACCACCCATATTACTTGATCCTGTAATGCTAACACCGGCAACACGACCTTGCAAAGAGTTGATAACGTTTGCTTCTTTTGCAGCTGCCAAATCATCGCCACTAACTTTTTGTGTACTGTAGCCTAATGACTTCTATTCACGTTTAATACCTAAGGCTGTTACTACTACTTCACCAATTTTTTGAACATCAGGCTGCATAGTAAGATCTAATGAATTTGATGCCGGGATATCAACTGTGCGCGTTGTTAAACCGGTTCCGGAAAACCGAAGTTGCGTTGTAGTTGATTTAACTTTAATGGAATATTTTCCATCAATATCCGAAACGGTACCATTGGTGGTTCCGGGCTCGAGGATGCTGACACCGGGAATACCCAGTTTGTCCTGCGATGAAGTAACCTTACCGGTTACTGTCTTGTCCTGTGCCCAAGTTGCCAATGACAACGAGAACAGGCAAATAAACAATGTGATTGTTTTCTTCATACTGCTTTTAATTTGAGTTTAACTTATTTAATTTATTTGTTGTAGAATGAAACTGGCGGTTTAATCTACTGTCTGTATCAATGAAAAACAGAGCCTTTTTATATTGTGAATAACCTTGAATGAAAGATAATTTCATGTATGTGGTTTCAGAAAAACTTCACACAAAGTTAATAATAATTTGAATTAACCAAATTTTTACGAAAAATTTACAGCGTATAAGTAATAACTGAGCTAAACAGGCAAAAACAATGTTGCCTATTTCCTACCCATTTCGCGCAGATGAAGAATATGCGATGCCAATGCACCACGCATGGTACGGAATTCTTTGTATTGTACATTATATTCCAAACAGGTTTCGCGCACAATTTTACTGATTGATGGATAGTGTATGTGGCTTATGCGTGGGAACAAATGATGTTCAACCTGAAAATTCAAACCACCTAACAACCAACTGATAAATTTATTTTTAGTAGCAAAGTTGGTTGTTGTCTGTAACTGATGCACAGCCCACTCCGACTCAATTTTCATTACATCACCTTCAGGACTAACGAATGGCATATCTTCAACAACATGTGCCAACTGAAAAACAACGGCAATAGTAATTCCTGTAACTGCTACCATCACGCCATAACCTAAAAGCGTATCAATAAAACCTACATTATATATTGGGAAAACAATAAACACTAAAACATAAAATATTTTAGTCGCCCAGAAAATAACATGATCCCAAACAGACATTTTCTGCATGTGGGTATGCTCTGCTATTTTACCTGAAAAATATTTATTAAAATCATTATAAAAAACCCAGAAGAAATAAGTTATTCCATACAAAAGCAAACCATAGATATGTTGATAGCGATGAAACCAATATCTCTTCTGACCTTCATGCACTCGTATAAAAGGTTTGATGTCTATATCATCATCCATACCTTCAACGTTGGTATAGGAATGATGGTTGATCTTATGTTTTTGTTTCCAGATAAATGAAACGCCACCCAGCAAATTAAGCGAATGTGCCATTGATTCATTTACCCATTTATGGCTGGAATAACTGCCATGCGCACCATCGTGCATTACATTAAATCCAATAGATGCCATTACCAAACCTAAAAGCGAAGCTAAAAACAAGGACAGCCATCCGTTTTCAGGGGTAAAAAATACCAGTATAATATAAAGCGCTATTAAAATGGTGAAAAGTATTATGGTTTTAGAATACAATTTCAGATTACCGGTAGGCTTTATTTTATTTTGTTCAAAATATTGATTGATGCGCTGCTTTAATTCAGGAAAAAATACTGCATCTTTATTGTTGAATTTTACCGTTGACATGATATTAAATATTGACTGCAAATGTAGGCATTTTGAACGTGTGCTTTGCTTGGTTTTTAAAAAGAAATACACTTAAAAGATGAACAAAATTCAATTTCTTTTAACTGCTAATACATTTAAGAATCTATTCAAACCTATTGATTTAAAATTGCTTAGAAGCTATTGGATAGGTTTTGCTTTGAGTTTAACGACTTTAACGTCCGTTGCACAAAACAAAGTGTTTACAGGCGGTGCATCATATTATGCAAAAAAATTTGAAGGCCGCAAGACAGCGAATGGCGAATTGTACAGCAATTATGACATGACCTGTGCCAGCAGGACATTAAGGTTTCATACTTTTTTAAAGGTTACAAACCTGAAAAATAAATTGGTAACTATAGTACGTGTTAATGACAGAGGTCCCTATGCAAAAAACCGCATCATTGACCTTACTGAACAGGCTGCACGTATTATCGGAAGCTATAAACATGGCATAACAAAAGTTAAACTAGAAATAATTAACCCGCCTGAAAATGCTGACTCTCTTGAAAAATATTTTTTGCAGGAACAAGTTATTGATGCTGAAGGTAAGGTTGTTAATCCAACCGGTTACACCATCAGTATTTGGCGCACACGCGATTTTGATCATGCGCTTTTACTGACAAAATATTTGCAACAGGAAGAATACATTCAGTCTTTTTATGTTGGCAAAAAAAATCAGAATGGCAGACCACTTTACCATATTTTAGTCTTAAACATTTCTACACAGGAAGAAGCTGTTAAGTTGAAAGATTTTTGGGAGCGAAAAGGTTTTATGCGTGTAAGGATGCTGGAAAAATTCTGAATTACATCTGTTCTATTTTAATAAAGATGTCGCTGTTGCGACCCATATCATCAGCACATGAAATTTTAACACGACCCTTTGGTGGCGTACAAAACAGTTGCTCATTAGATGAAGCAGCACGATAAAACAAATCATTAATGTACCAGTAAACATTCTGCACATCAGCAGATGCCTGACATTGAAGCATAATTTTATCTCCTCCTTTTAAATCAAGCAAATATTCACTTTGCATATTGGGAGAAACAATTTTTGGTGGCTGCCCGGTAAAAACTCTTGTGCATAAAGGATTATGCGGTGGTGGAAGATTAAGACTGATGTTTTCACTTTTTAAAAATGCCAAATACTCTGCATCTGGAACCGGATAAAGTTTCTTCTTATAACCTGCAGCAGGCATGCATGATGTGCAGTAACTTATTTTTTCATCAGGTGAAATGATATACTCCTTTACATGAGTACAAATTGCATTGGATGAAATACCGGGTAAAAACTCATCCATAATCTGATTTGCGCAATTGACACCGGGAAGCTGACCTGTTTCGCTGCAAGCCAATCTGAAATTTACATCAGCAGGCGGGCTGAACCATGTTGAATCACTATCATAATCTATTGCATTAAAAATATCAAAGAGCAACGGAGTTGCAACCGATGCACCGCTAAGTTCGGCAACGCCATTACCGTTATAATTCCCAAGCCACACACCTACTGTAAACCTCTTGTTGTAGCCAATGCTCCATGCATCCCTCCTACCATACGATGTACCGGTTTTCCATGCAATATGAGGAATACGAAGTAAGTTGGCATAATTATCAGGTAAATCAGGTCGTGTAATTTTACTGAGTATTTCTGTAGTCAGATAGGCTGCACCGGGAGACATTATCCTTATAGTGTCATTATTCAATGAATCCGCTTCAACATATTTTAACTTCTGATAGACTCCACTATTTGCAAAGGCAGCATACAGGTTGGTGAGTTCAAAAAGACGCACACCACAACCCCCAAGTGCCAAAGACAACCCCAATTTATTTTTACTCTTTTCAATTGAAGTGAAACCACATTTAATCAATGCCTGTGTGACAGTAGGTACACCCAATTGATTCAGAATTTTTACTGCAGGAATATTCAGTGAATGTGACAAAGCAAAATCTACGGTAACTCTGCCATTAAATTTTGAATTGTAGTTTTCAGGATTATAACCCATATAATTTACAGGCACATCATTAATTACTGTCATAGGTGTTGCTAAACCTTTGTCAAAAGCCATTGCATAGATTAATGGTTTGAGGCTACTGCCGGGAGAACGAACAGCATTTACACCATCAACCTGTCCATGATGTAACTGATCTTTAAAATCTGCAGAGCCAATATAGGCTACTACTTTATGATTTTTATTGTCAATCACAATTGCTGATGCATTGTAAATACTTTGCAGTGATTTACGTTTACTGTAATTATAAACAAGCGACTGTACTTTATGCTGTATTGGTGCTTGTAAGGTAGAATGAATATTCTCAATGGTTGGATACTGTTCCTTTAGCCGATATGCCAACTGTGTAATTAATGCAGGTGCAGCCTGTCGCTTCATTTCAACGGGTTCATTTAATGCATCGTTAATGATTTCTTTTTTAAAAACTTTATTCCTTTCAAATCTTGTCAGCCATTTATTTCTTTCCCGTCTTATCAGATCATTATCGTAACCCGGGCGCAGAGAGTTTGGTCTGTTAGGAATAATGCATAACGTTACACACTCTGCAAGAGATAAGTCTGCAGGCAATTTGTCGAGATACAAAACTGATGCAGCTTTTACCCCTTCAATATTTCCACCATAGGGAATCAGATTGAGATACATCTCTAAAATTTCTTTCTTTGAATACCTGTTCTCCAGTTGTACTGCACGGAAGGCTTCAATCATTTTGTTAAACAATGTTCTTGGTGCAGGATTAAGCAATCTTGAAACCTGCATGGTGATGGTTGATGCACCCGAGGTCTTTCGCTGATAAATTAAATTATTTACTAAGGCCCTGCCAACGGCTACGGGATTTACGCCATAATGAAAATAAAACCAACGGTCTTCCTTTTGAATAATAGCTTTTACCAATTGTGGATTTATTTCATTCAAGTTTGCTTTCATCCGCCACTTTTCATCTTTAGATAAAAATGCATGCAGCACTTCGCCACGACTGTCAGTAACTGTAACAGCATAAGGAATTTTTATATTGAATGGAATCAACCACGCCAACACATACACCATCAACATGCATGATGCAACAACAATTGCACTTTTTAAAACAACACTTCGGAAGCCTTTAATTGCTGACTTCATTTAACTACTTTAACTCTTCCACCTCCGCTATAAGAATGAAACTCGCCATCATACATGGCATCAGCACTCACCGGCCCCACAACAAAACTTCCTGTATTGACAGCTCTGACGGTATAATAAAAATACTTTGTTGTTTTACCTGCCTGAGTATATAGATTAATTCTGTCATCACGGATATCGAAATAATCCGGCTGTGATTTACTTTTTATCCAAGTCATTTCTCTGTCGTCCACAATTCGTGGATTTTCAATTTCAAATCCTGAAGGAATTAAATCAGTAAGTACAACATTTTCTACTTCAATGCCGGTAGGAGAACTTAATGCCAACTGCACTACAATCAAATCGCCTTGCTTGAAATTGTTATTAATTTGCTGACCAAAGCGATTGAAGTAACTTCTCCTGACATTCAATTTACTATCCTCATCTTTCAACCTTAAACTTTCTTTAATTCCACTCACTTCAAGAAAATAATACAACTGACCTTTGCCTTCTGTCCGTATTTCAATTTTTTTTCCTGCAAGATTGCTATTTATCACTAAATCATTTCCATTAAAGGTGCCTATTTGTTTTCCATCAGCAAATACAGTTGCACGAACATTTGCAGAAGTACTGCGTTTAGCAAACTTGCCCAATGCAAGTAATGCAAATGCACGTTCCTGAGTGCTTAACCATTTTTCTCCTCTTATCAATTGCGAAAGTGTGCGTGCCATAGTTGGAATCTGTGCATTGTCGTGGTCTGTTTCCAACAAGCAGTTTAATGCCAATGCCTGATCTCTGATGTAGGATGAGAAATTACCTGACAGACTACGTTGTGATTTTTCTCCTGCAAATTTTTCGGGCAACAATGCCAAATAACTTTTTGTATCTCCAATAGCAAGATAGCTTAGGGCAAGCATGTATTTTGAATCTAATGTAAGTTGCGAATGATTTGCCTTATAATAATTCATCATAGACAAATCTTTTCTATCGTTCATTGCCATCAGATAAAGTGAGTAAATAATTTCCCGTTTTACTCTAACTTGTTTTTCAATAACGTTGTTTGCATTAGCAAAATATACTGTCTCTGTTTCTTTCGTTTTCACTTTCGACTTCAGATATTCAAAAGTTCTGTTGATGGTGTTTTCGTTAACTGCATATCCCGCCTTTCTTGCTTCAGTCAGAAAATGCAAAGCATAGGCAGTTGCCCACCAATTTTCAATTACACTACCCGGCCAGTATGTCATTGAACCATTATAAATCTGCATGCCTTCAATTTTTCTTATAACTTCCTGAATATTAAAGTCAGGATTATATGCCACACCACTTTTGTTTGTAATGTTTTTTGCAAGATTACCATAATACAACTGTGGAAATGCAATGGAGACAGTTTGCTCCAAACAGCCATGCGGATAATCGAGTAGATAAATCAACTGATCTGTAAACTGAACCATTGGCGATGCACTAAGCATAAAATTGGTTTTAGTTGAACTGGAAATAAAATCAGATGCAACCTGCACGGTAGTATTTCCTTCTACCACACCATTACTTGTTTCCTTCACCAAAGATGATGGTACTGATGGTGATAGCAGTTTTATCTGAAAATGTTTCTTTACCAGTATTTACTTTAACTTCTATTGAACCCTGCCCTATAGCTGATGAGGCTATTATGCTCCATACAAAACGTGCCTCTCTAGAAGGTGCAATGGTGAGTTGTGATGATGCATTGTTGGATAATTTCAGATTTCCTGTTGTAGCACAACTTACATTTAACGCTAACGGCATTGACGTAGTGTTGGTGAAGGTTACAGGCATCTCTAACGAATCACCGGGACTTAAAAATCTTGGAACCGATGGACTGATAACTACCGGATCGGCAACGCTGATAAACTGCTCACTGCTACCAAAGCGGTTATCTTTCCAACTACATGCCATAACACGTAACTTACCACTGAACTGCGGAATTTCAATATTGAACGATGCATCACCGGCAGCATTGGTTTTAAGAATGCCACTCCATAGTGCCACCAACTGAACACGTTTGTTGGATAATGGATTTACTCTTCTTGCCAGATCAAAGCCATCACCACCTGTAGTTGATGAAAGCATTTTTAAATCGGGCAGCAACTGCGCATATACGTCATACGTTGCAGTCTGCAATGCTTTCTTCTGATAAAAATATCCGAATGGGTCTGGCGACTTCTGATTTTTTAATGCAAGAATACCTTCGTCAACAACTGCTACTGTCAGTTCGGAATTGGGAGCAGAACGTACTTTTATAGTTTGTTTACTCTTACTCCTTGATTTTGCAGCACAAGTTATGGCAACAGGCAATTTAAGTTCAGGTTTTGAAACAATAAGCGGCATAAAGCCATGTGCTACCGTTAAAGGCATAGCCCCATCATCAAGTGGTTTAAACAATGTAGCCGTTACATATACATTGGGCAAAAATTTTCGTCCACAGGTATAGTAAGCATTGCAGAACGCTTATCGGTGTTGATGTAATAATGCTTTAAAATTCTGTTGCTTTCAACCGTTACCAATAGTTTACCGGCAAAAGGTGTTTTAAAAAGTAAGTTGGCTTTTTCGCCCGGTGCAAATGTGTCTTTATCTGCCTGAATGGTTACCTGCCCTTCTGTGTTTATGTTAAAAGAAGTGTTTGAAGTGTAGCCATATCCATAAGCCCAAAAATTTGATGCAACATAGTTGCCACCCCTAACTGCGCTGATGCGTACCTCATACTCACCCGAATTGGCAGGAATAAAATTCAGATTGCTTCCGCCTGCTGCAATACTCACTTCGCGGCTTAACATAGTTACTTCGCGCTTTTGCGAAACATAACGATACTGTCCGTTATCTGATTTCTCAACCACATTATACCAATCGTAATTAATTATTTCTACATAGGCAGTTGCCGCTGCACCACTGCCCTTGCTATTACATGCTGCCAGATTAATGCTCATGTTAGAGCCAATGTTTGCATAGTAATCGTTCAGCTTAATGCCGAAATAATTTCTCTGTGTATTTACATCAAAAGTGTTGAGTCTGTTTACCGGACGACCTGTTTCATCAAACACCGTTGTGTAGATTCTGCCTTGCAAAAGACCGGAGTTCTTACAGGAATCGGGAATCAGAAACTTAGCTATTGCTTCGCCCTTTTCATTTGTCTGCCCCTGTTCAATCTTTTTATCTACAGGAAGTTCATTAATTGTTTTGACGGTAAAATTATAGCCGCTGAATTCTTTACTTGAAAAACTTTTTCTGATCAAATTAAACTCTGCTTCATACTTGCGCATGGCAGCAGGCGGACCGAAAAAATTTGTTGCTGCAATTGCTGCAACAATGGTGTCGGCAGGTTGATAATCGTTTTTGTTAGTTTTTACCTTCACATCAATTCTGTCGGGCATAAACTCTTCTACCTGTATTGTTCTTGATCCTATAAGTACATCGTTGGCAGAGAAAATATCTATATTATAATTTCCTGTAACAGCAGCCTGCGGCAATAAAAAATCTGCTGTCACTGCACCCTGACTGTTGAGGGATTTACGCAGTGTCTTAAACTCATGGCCATTAGGCAAAGTCATTTTTAATTTAACAGGTACATTGGCAACGGGCATCCATTTATCATTTCGCACTATAGTGTTCATATAAATCGTTTCACCCGGCGATACATATCTCTGTCGCCATAAATGTATGCCATAACTCCGGCAGGATTATCTTTATAGCCACCAACATCATAGCGGCTTGTACTTACCTTAGTTTCACTCAGTAAAATCATGTTAAAATCTTTTCCCTGCCGGGCAGAAATCATCCCTACACGAAAATTTTTTGCTTTATTTCCGATATCAGAAAAAGTAACCCTTCCGTCATTATCTGTTGTGCCGCTAAACAAAACCTGATTGTTGGTTGATATGCAACTGACATTTACACCTTGTGCAGGCAAGGCCGTCTTAATATAGTTGGTAAAAACTGTCAATTCATTTTCTGAATACTTAGCAATCATTCCAATATCAGAAAGTGCAATAACTTTTGTATCGTGTAGCCAATAATCGTCTGTTGATGCAACATCAACTACATAAATTCCTTTGTAAGCATTAATCTCATCAAGAGAAAGATTGAGCAAGTTGATGCCATTGCCACGGGGCAGACTTTTAGCACTGTAATTACGTTGCATCACTAAGTCGCCATAATTTTCGATTCCGTAAATATTATATTGTTTGCCACCGGAGTTTCCGTCTTCCGATTCTTCATAGTACTCGCTGTAGCTGTTCTGACGCATAAAATTCAGAATGTTGTTTTCATAAACTTTATAAACACTGACACGGACTTTAGGTACGTTTACGAGTTGTATTCCTACATTTCTGTTTCCCTTTGAAGAAAGATACATGCCTGCAGCGTTGGTAAATGATATGGATGGCTGCATTTCTCCAAATGGTACAGTTGCAATAAAATCCTGATCTAACATGCCACCGATTAATCCTTTCAGATCTTTTTTAACTGTAAGCTGATAGGATTGTCCTGGGTCGAATGCTCCTTTGATTAAGAAACCATCGTTGGCTGCTTCTGTGGTAAAGTCTATTTTTGGCTGAACAGTAACGTAAGTTTCAATCTGCTTCAAATCAACAGCCTGATTGGTGTAAACATGAATGACAGGTTGCGTGTTGTCATATTCGCCTGATACATTCATAACTGTAAGCCTGTCGGGCAGTGGCACATCGGCATCTTTAACAAGAACATTTTCTGTTTTATAGTTGCTGCCATTACATGCCAAACCTTTATTAATAGAAACGCTGACATTTACTTTTTTAAAATCTGCAGGTTGTATGTTGTTTATTTCCAGAACCACTTCTGTTGAAGCTTCGTTGGTAACAACGGTAAAAGGATAAACTTTTTCATTAATTTTCAGTTGAGCAAGGTCTTTCATCTGCGCTGACGGAACAGGATAATTAAAATCAAGTTTTGCCAGCAACACAATGCTGTTTTGTTGTGTAGAAAGTGCCCAGTGTGCATGAAGGCCTTCAAGCTGCGTCAGTGGCGTATGAAAATCATAAGCAGCAGGTGCATCAAAAGAAAGCAGTCTGTTTCCAAAAAGAATTTTATCCGTAACAACAGCTTTATAAAAGGTAGCGGGGCCAAAAGATGTTTCTGGCGAAAACATCAACTCGCGTTTGGTATTCCACTTAAATAATCCCCTGACCGTTGGTGTGAAGGCAATATACTGTATGCTGTCCCAGCGGTTGAGCAGGCTGTCGTCAACAAGGTCTTTATCAAAAGTAAAAATGAGATTTTGTTGTTGCGCTACAACATCTTCAAAATTTTTGCCGGTAACAGTAACAGTGTTTTGGTTTTTGCATGCCGATAGCAGAACAATGCATAGCATTGTCCATAAATGGTGTTTAAGGGTACTCATAATGCAGATTTTACCTTTATAAAAATCATAAAGGTAACGGATGAAATGTTATAGAAGTATAGGAGGAATAAAATTTTTAAACTTCCCAATAATTGAAAAGCATGATGCCTACAATATTTCAGTGATTAAATGCCTTTATAATACAAATAAATCTCAACAAAAAAGACTTTAATTTAATGCTTTGATATACTAAGAAATCCAGATCTATTCTTTTACAAATTTTGCATATTCTTTAAAACCATTGTAACTAACCTCAACAATGTAAATGCCTTTTGCAAGATTTGCTATGGGAACGATTACTTTTTGTTGTACAAAACTTTGCCTGTAAACTTCTTTATTCAGTACATTAAACAAACGTAAATTGTATGATGTTCGTACAGCCTTTACCTGATATACACCCTGTGCTAAATTTGTTTAGTCCAAATACATCACCTTCTTCACAGCCCTGATAATACGTTCGGGGTTTGGGAGGTAGGCATCAATAAGTGTAGGGGCATAGGGCAATGGCACATCGCCACCTGTTACACGCAGCACCGGTGCATCAAGATAATCGAATGCTTCGCGCTGTACTTTAAATGCAACTTCTGTAGCAATGTTTGCCAGCTACCACGATTCTTCAACAATTACCATGCGATTGGTTTTTTTAACCGACTCAATAACTGTTGCATAGTCAATAGGACGCACCGTACGCAGGTCAATAATTTCAACGTCTATATTTTCTTTGGCTAACTCTTCTGCTGCCTTATATGCAGTCTTTATAATTTTTCCGAACGATACAATGGTAACATCATTGCCAGGACGTTTGATGTCTGCAACGCCAATAGGCATCAGGTATTCACCTTCAGGCACTTCGCCTTTGTCGCCATACATTTGTTCGCTTTCCATAAAAATTACAGGATCGTCATCACGTATTGCGGCTTTAAGAAGTCCTTTGGCATCTTTAGGGTTTGAGGGAACAATAACTTTTAGTCCGGGGCAGTTGGCATACCAACTTTCAAATGCCTGTGAGTGTTGTGAACTGAGCATACCTGCCGATGCAGTAGGCCCGCGAAAAACAATAGGTACTCCATATTGTCCGCCACTCATACTTTTCATTTTAGCTGCTGCATTAATAACCTGATCAATGGCAACCAATGAAAAATTAAAGGTCATAAACTCTATAACAGGACGCAAACCATTCATGGCAGCACCAACACCTATTCCTGCAAAACCCAATTCTGCAATAGGTGTGTCAATAACACGTTTGGCACCAAACTCATCCAACATGCCTTGCGAAACTTTATATGCACCGTTGTATTGTGCAACCTCCTCGCCCATTAAAAAAACATTGGGGTCCCTGCGCATTTCTTCGCTTAAGGCTTCTCGCAGGGCTTCTCTGAATTGTATTTCGCGCATAATATTGTTCTATGCCACAAATGTACATAAAATCAATACAGTGTTCAAAAACAGTGATGGAATATCATGAATTGTTATTTGTCTAACCAATTATTCTAAAAGCAACTTGAATATATTTAAATTGTTTTGCGAAAAAGTTTTATTTATCTTTGTAATGCAAATGAAATTTTACGAAAAATATCCACAATTAAAAGAAAAAGAATTTTTAGCAGAACTCTTGTCAAAATCTGTTTTTGCCACAATGGCTTTGGAAAATCAACAAGTTCCGATGAAAAAATTCAGGAGATTGTTAAATCACTTCTGAATGAAAAGGAATCAAAAGGGGGTCAATTCTTTTCTGATCAAATTCAATAATAGCTCAAAATTTCCTTTATCAGCCAATCTTAATGCGTTGATATAAATATTACGATTATCGCCTTGCCGGTGATAAAGTTCAAGAGGTTTGTACCCCAATTTCAATGCAACAAGATTCATCAATATCCTTGCCGTACGCCCGTTACCATTATTGAAAGGATGAATTCTGACAAACTCATAATGAGCAAATATTAAACAATCGAGATGATCCTGAGTGTGTTTGGAATTGATTAGTTTAAAATTTAAATTATCAATGTACTGATACATTAATTGAACAACCTGACCTGGCTCAGGCGGTATCAGATTACCGACATATACTGATACTGTTCTCCATTTACCGGCCCATTCATATAATTCTGAAAATGCAATCCTGTGAATTTCGCATATTAATTGAGAAGAAATAATAATATCCGTGTCGAGTTCGAAAATAAAATATTCAGCAGTTGCTACACCTTTCGACTCAATCTCATTAATGAATCTTTTGTCTGTTATTCCTAGTTTATTTTCTTCAGGATATGATGTTTGATTGGTATCATCACTCATGCTTACTTCAATTAATCATTCATTCTTTTAGTTAGATGTTAAATTAAAGATAACAACAAACACTTCAAACAATTCTATGCACCCATTTGCGAATAGCGCATCATCAACTCCTCTGCTTTTGTAACCATATCAGGAGAGCCAATAAATAATGGTGTTCGCTGATGTAAAGATGTTGGTTGAATATCGAGTATGCGGTTAAATCCGTCAGAGGCTTTGCCACCGGCTTGCTCTACAATAAATGCCAACGGATTACACTCATAAAGCAATCTTAGTTTTCCTTTTGGTGATTTTGCTGTGGCTGGATAAACATAAATGCCACCTTTTAAAAGATTGCGGTGGAAATCGGCAACTAACGATCCTATATATCTTGATGAATATGGTCGTTTTGTTTTTTCATCTTCCTCCTGACAGAATTTTATAAACTTCTTTACGCCCTCAAGAAAAGGTGTATAGTTACCTTCGTTTACAGAATAAATAAAAACTTCTTTTGGTATTTTCATATCGGGATGCGAAACACAGAATTCACCGATAGAAGGATCTAATGTAAACCCGTTAACAACTTTGCCTGTTGTATAAACCATCATGGTTGATGAGCCGTAAATAACATAACCGGCAGCCACCTGTTCAGTACCTTTTTGCATAAAATCAGAAAGGTTGCTGTAATTTGAAAGTGTTGTTCTTCTGTAGATAGAAAAAATTGTTCCTATAGAAACATTTACATCAATATTTGATGAGCCATCCAAAGGATCCATGGCAACAACATACTTTGCATTTTTAGAAATTTCTGAATTGATGGGAACCATCTCTTCGTTTTCTTCGCTGGCAACAGCACAGGTTTCGCCACCGCTGCTCAATGCAGAAATAAACTGTTCGTTGGCATATACATCTAATTTTTTTACTTCTTCGCCCTGCACATTGGTATTTCCATAGTCGCCAAGAATATCTACAAGGCCTGCTTTATTCACTTCGCGATTAACCATTTTAGCAGCAATGCCAATGTCGCGCAGCAAACGTGATAATTCTCCTTTTGCATAAGGAAAATCTGCCTGACGTTCGATAATAAATTGTCCTAGAGTTATAACCCGTTTTGGTGTGTACATAAGTGTTATCTTGTTTGGGTTACAAAAATAAGGAAAAAGGCTACATGCCGATAGCCAAGTGTTCTTGAACAGTGAATTGCCGTGTGTACTTGTCTGATTGATGTTTCATGATGAAATGTTGTTTTGATATTGTGATGGGTAAATTGTAAAATTGTGAGTTAGCTCAAAGGCCTAACCACATTTACAATTAAAAATCTTTAGCTTGAACTTTTTATGTAAAAAATTAGCATTCCTTTATTTGAAAAGTCAACCGTAATTTTACTTAGCTTTACATTTTAAAAATTAAACAACCATGAAAAATCTCTTCTTTTTACTTTGCCTGTCCTCTTTTACTGTGAAAGGACAAATCACACCTCCCTACATTAACGACTTTGAAAATGGTGCACAAGGCTGGTTTGATACCACCTACAGTGGAAGTTCGTGGGAGCTTGGTACACCTAACTTCGGATTAACATCAGGCGCTCATTCCGGCAGCAATGCATGGGATATTTCGCTTGATTCTGCTTACCAAAACAACACCTTGTGTTATTTGTATTCTCCACACTTTAATTTTAGTACTACTACCAATTCTATTTTATCGTTTTGGTTAAACTACAAAGTAGAAGCACAATGGGACGGAACTCTACTTCAATATTCAACAGACTCAGGAACTACATGGAAAGTACTTGGATTCAATGATACCATTCCAACCATTAACTGGAATTCGCATAACATTGTTGGAGCCTGGGGTTGGTCAGGTACATCAAACTGTTGGGCTTTGTCTGCCATTAAATTAGATTCTGTTTACGGTTTACCTGATGTTCAATTCAGATTTCAATTTTCTTCTGATACAAACATTTTCTATGATGGAATTAGCATTGACGACTTTTCTATTTACTCCTTGCCGAATAATGATGCAGCCATTGCTTCAATAATTTCTCCATCAAAAAATGTACAACAACCCTCTGTTTTGGCTACGGCTAATATTGCTAATGTTGGTTCAAACACTCTATTATCTATTCCCGTTGGTGTTACCATCAATGGTGGAACACCATTTTTTTCAATTTATAATGGCTCCTTAACTTCCATCAAGGCTGATAGTTTTTCAGTAGGTAATTTTATAGCGCCAAATGGTTATTACACTATTTGTTTCTTCACCCAATTGCCCGGAGACACCAACCCCTTAAACGACACTTTGTGTTGTGAAATCAATAACGGTGTCAGTTCGGTAACAGCATCCGATAATTCATCATTCGTAATATATCCGAACCCATCAGGAAATAATTTGATACGAATAAGAAACCTAAATGCAAAAGGAGTATTTTCAGTTTGTATTATTGATGGTCTTGGAAATACTGTTTATTCATCCCAACAATTAAGTAACAATTCCTTTATCATAAACAAAAAACTTTCTGCAGGAATCTATCTTGCGCTTCATAACTGAAGGTGATAAACTTTGTTATAAGAAATTAATTGTGACTGAGAATTAAATCCGTAAAACTATACCCGAACATTCATGCAGAACCGAGCATTTATTTTGTTGAGATTACTGCTGATAATTAAAGAGCGGTTTATAATGTGGTGAAGAAAAAAATGAGAAGAGGTAAATGGGTAATTTTTAGTTGCAACTGAGGGAAAAGCATAATATGCTTTTCAATTATTAAAACCTAATGCTACCAATCCATTCAATACCCTTATGATTAACCGATTTATTTAGATTCATATCTACAAAAAATTGAACTCAATACCTACAAGCAGAAAACAAAACATTACAGTATTTATTTTATAAATTTATCAAAAAAAAATATGCGACTTTTTACAATTTTAACATTAAGTTTTTTTGTATTCGGCAGCAATGCCCAAGTACCTTCCTATATTGTTGACACTACTTGTTTTACTGCCCTAACTTTAGAAGGTGGACAAACAGAAATTGAATTTGCCGACATCAACAATGACGGACATTTAGATTTATTGACTGTTGGCGATCATGGAAGCCCGCTCATCAACTCAAGTCAACATGGCATCAGTGTTTTTTTTGGTAACGGAACCGGCACCGGTTGGACACTTTATCAGAATGGCGATTTTGGTTATGGTGGCATTGCCGTGGGCGATGTCAATAACGATGGCTTTTTAGATGTTGGCTATGGCATTCATCACAATTATTCTGCTACAGATTTTGGTGATCAGCTTTTGGAAGTTGCATTAGGTGATGGCACAGGAATGAACTGGACACCATGGGACGACTCGCTTGCTACAGCCGGTGAAACATGGGGTATGTTTGGAACAGACTTTGGCGATTTTAATAATGATGGCTTGCTGGATATTGTTTCAGGCTCGTTTGGTTGCTGCGCAGGCACACATGTATATCTGAACACTGGCACCGGTGTGTGGAACCATTCATTCGGATATATAAATGGTAACACAGAACATTATGTTGAGTGTGGCGACATAAACCATGATGGTAATCTTGATTTTGTTTCATGCCATCAGAATGGTGCTGCCTATTTTGGTGATGGCACAGGAAATTTTACAAACAGTCATTTTAACCTGCCTTCCATTGGTCCTTTAGGTTTTTATGACATTTCTCTTAAAGATATTGATGGCGATGGTGATGATGATTTTGGCTTTATTCATAACAACAGTATGCCTTATGTTTATAAATGGGATAACACTACACAACAATGGGTAAATTCTTCAGCAGGGTTAACAGTATCTGGATTGGCATCATGTATAAAGCTGTCAGATTTAAATAATGATGGCTTTGCCGATGCAGTAGTTGCTACAACAGGTAGTGTTGTTATCTTTTTAGGTAACGGAGGAACAGTATGGAATAATGTTTTAACAATACCTTTAACCAATATGACTTTTTGCCAGGACATAGCCATTGCAGATGCAGATCAAAACGGTTTGCCTGAAATTGCAGTGTGGGCAACATTCAACAATGGACTGTTTTCTACTATTAATAAATTGGTTTATCTCAGAGAAGTTACACCGGTAACAACATTAAACATCAATCAGATTTTCCCAAATGGATTTGAATGTTTGCCTGCCAATGCAGTAAGAAATATTACATGGAACAGTAGTGTCGTTCCGGGACATCAAACATCTGTAAAGATTGAATTTTCTTCAACCGGTATTAATGGCACCTGGACAACTGTTGCAACTGCAGCACCAAACAATGGCAACTATCAATGGACTGTGCCTTCGGGAATAATAAGTTATAATTCATACATAAGAACAATCTTAACAGATAGTATAACCCTGGTAACAGACACTGCCTACAACCTGCATCCCTTTCAGGTGGGTGTTTGTGACCCTGCATTGTCTATC
This sequence comes from Bacteroidota bacterium, assembly GCA_016699635.1. Classification (GTDB taxonomy): domain Bacteria; phylum Bacteroidota; class Bacteroidia; order AKYH767-A; family OLB10; genus OLB10. The sequence goes on from CP064983.1 coordinate 879,256, forward strand.
TCTGCTTTAGATAACAACTTCGATTTTAATATTGCACCCAATCCTTTTAACGATGCATTTAGTATTAGCTCGAAAAACAAGTTAGTGCAAATTGAAATTTTTAATACCGTAGGCAGTAAGGTTTTTTCTGAAGATTTAAAACTTCTGCCTAAACAATCTTATGTGGTAAAACCAAATATAAATTCAAACGGCATTTACTTTGTTAAGCTAACGACTGTTGCCGGTGAAATTAAAACAATGAAAATTGTTAGGGAGGAATGAAAAATTTAATGAAGCTTACATTGACACAGGCCGCAATGTTAATAATTAATCAATAGAAAAATTTAGTAAAACTATAATAAAGTTATTCTAATAGCTAAAACTTTCATTGTTTAAAATTTTATGGAATTCTTGCTATAATGTATCTATAATTAAAAAAATGCGCGCGCTTCTATCTATTATAACAATTATTATATTTCAAAATTCAGTAAATTGTCAAATGATTTCTAATCATTATTTATCTTCTAAATTTAATAGACAAAACTCCAATATTGCCTCACTTAAAGATGCAAACAACAATGTTATTATAGTTGGCTCACAATCAACAGGAAAAGCAAGTTCAAATATTATTATCCAAAAATATGATTATCTTGGTAATTTAGCATTGGTTAATCAAACATTCCAAACATATAATTCAAACTTTAGAAATATATGTATTGATAAAGAATGTAATATTTATTTGACCGCTAACCTAAATAGCATTGGTCCCGATAGAAAAGTTTATGATTCACGTTCAAATAAATATTTTCAAATTCCAGTGTGAGCGAATAGTGTATTAGCAAAGTTCAACTCATCAGGTGAGATGATTAATTTAATTGCATTTAATGGAAGCCAATTAATCGGTGTAGATAATTCATTAAATATTTACATTAATGATGGAAAAATCATTAGAGTTTATTCTCAAGAAAATCATGAGCTATACTCATTCGAAAATTGTGAGTTTTCCAAATTAGAAATAGATTACAACAACATTTTAATTGCTTATAAAAATAATTACATTTACTTACTAAACACGAAAACTGGTAAGATTTTGAATAATTTTAAAGTAGATTCTTTAATTAAAATACTACCATACAAATCAGATATCTATTACTTGGAGAAAAACGGGTTGTTCAAATTCTCTAAAGGAGAAAAAAGTCAAATTCTACAAACAACCTCTAGTAATTTCGATCTATATGATGATTATAATTTTATTCTTTTCAATAATGATTCAATTATTAAATTTAATCTGAAAACTAAAGAAATACTAAACTTTGTTTATTCAGGTTCATATTTTCTAGATGGTATTTTTTACATAGATCCAAGCAACTATATCATGACCGGCACAATTGGAATTGACGGAAACATTTGTGCTCCACCATTAAATTTAAAACCAAATCGCTTTGGAATTAATAATAATAACACGTTTTTTCTTAAAGGAAATTTTATCAATGAACCTTATATAATTAGTGAGGAAATATTAAAAGAAAACAAAACGCCAATAAATGATATTTATATTGATGAAAACAATAGTACTTTTTTATTAAAATTTTCTACATTTAATTGTAAAATCGATCCAACTGATCTTACACTTCAACTTTACTTAGAAGATAAAGCTGTATGTAGTCTCGCAACAACTTACAGTCAAAATTATTTAACTTTTACGTTACCTAAAAAACTCAAAAGTGGAATTTATACTTTGAATTTTAATGTAAGAAATAATTCTGCCATAAAACTTACTGGTATATCTGTTTCCATAATTAATAAAAATTTTCTTAATGAAAAGTTAGACTTATCCAACCCACTACTATCTAATCAAAATCACTTACATTCAAATAAGATACTGTTTTTATCTGCAAATCCAATTGAAACCTCTCAACTAAATTTAGAAAAAGAGAAAAATGAAATCAAAGATGTCCTAAACTCAAATTTTACTAGCGTTTTTTTCAAATTTTTTTCTTTTGATTCAGTAAAACCAAGTAATATGGTAGAGGAAATGATAAAATTAGAACCAACAATATTGCATTTTTCTGGACATGGAAGTGAATCTGGTATTATTCTTTTAGATGAGAAATTGCATGCCAATTTTATTGAAGGCAAAAGATTAGCAGATTTTTTTTCTAATTTTAAAGATTTACAATTAGTAGTGTTAAATGCATGCTATTCTCAAAAACAAGCGAAAGAAATAAAAAAATATGTACCCTATGTAATAGGTATGAATGCCCCAATTTCAGACAATTCAGCCATCACTTTTTCAAAGCTATTTTATATTGCGCTTTCAAATGGTTTTTACAATAGAAGAATCGTTTTTAAAAGCAAAAGCTGGCGTAAACTTTGTAAAAACGGATTCAGGAGAAATGATTACATTGCTTAAATAATCACTAATTTCTTGCATCCATTCAAAGTCCCCTGAAATACGGGAGACTTCGAATGGACAAAATATACTTTTTTAAAAATCGTTTTAATATTTTCGCTATAAATTAATTGGTTTTATCTTTCCTAAACTGAATGTAAATAACTTGTCTTATTTACACTATTCCGGTCAGATAAAACAAACTATCATTGCATCAAAATTGATTTATGTCGTTGACAAGTTTTCCGAAAGAAAAAATTAAAATCCTATTGCTTGAAGGTGTTCATCCTGCTGCTGTGGCAATGTTTAAAGATGCTGGATACACACAGATAGAAACCACTGCCGGTGCATTATCGGAAAAAGAACTGTTACAAAAAATAAACAATATACATATTCTTGGCATACGTTCAAAAACACAGCTTACTGCTGCTGCTATTGCACAAGCAGATAAACTCATTGCAACAGGCTGTTTTTGTATTGGTGTCAATCAGGTAAGTATGGGTGATGCCATAGAAAATGGAATAGCTGTTTTTAATTCGCCTTTCAGCAATACACGCTCTGTAGCAGAGTTAGTGATTGCCAATTGCATTATGTTGTTGCGCAGAATTCCGGAAAAAGTAAGGCCGCCCTTGCCGGACAATGGTTAAAAGACAGTGCAGGATGTTTTGAAGTTCGCGGTAAAACATTAGGGATAATAGGATATGGCCACATAGGCAGTCAGGTTTCTGTATTAGCAGAAGCATTAGGCATGCAAGTAATTTTTTATGATGTAGAGCCAAAACTGAGTTTGGGAAATGCCAAAGCATGTAAAAATATAAATGATTTACTCAGGCAATCAGACATTGTTACACTGCATGTGCCGGGAACTTCGGCAACGCGCAATATGGTGAATGAATCTTTCTTACGAAAAATGAAAAAAGGCAGTGTGCTTATCAACCTGAGTCGTGGTGAGGTGATGGATGAAAAAGCTATTGCAAAAGCCATTTCAGAAAAACATATTGCAGGGCTTGCAGCCGATGTATTTGGTGATGAGCCACAACATAAAGGCGATATTTTTCAATCGCCTTTACAAAACTTGAATAATGTGTTGTTGACTCCACACATTGGAGGGTCAACACTTGAAGCACAGGAAAACATTGGCACTGATGTAGCCGGAAAAATTATCCGCTATCTTGAAACAGGCAACAGCATGGGCAGTGTTTCTGTACCAGCATTGAATTTACCATTGCAGCAAAGTGCACATCGCATTTTACATATTCACCGCAACGTGCCCGGTGTTCTTTCCGAAATAAATACCATAATGAGTAAACATAAAGCAAATATTCTCGGACAATACCTGCAAACAAATAATACAATAGGTTATGTAGCTGTTGACATAGATAAAAAAGCTTCTTCGGGTTTGATATCAGATTTAAAAAACAGTAAGGAGACTATCAGGGTTCGTGGGGTTTATTAATGCATTATTATTTTTTCTTTCCGATATAAATCCATGCTTCTTTTCCGATTCAAATTTCTCGATCACACGCATATAGTCAGACACTTCATATTTATCGGTAGCCTGTAATTCATCTTCTGTAATTTCAAAAATCATTCCTTCAATAATATCGTTTTCATTTCCGGAATGGACAGCCACAGGATGAATATGCTTTCCACTTTTACGAATTACTTCACTGTCTGCAATTTCTAAATCTTCAATCCTATAGCCTTTTAATAAATCTTTGTTGCCTTTTAGTTTTCGACCATAATTTTCCAGTTGAACTTGATCAAGTTGCAATGTGCCATAAGAAAATAAAAAGTGGTGCATGGATTAAATTTGTTGAGGCAATATTAGTATTAAGCCAATAAAGAATCAGGTGCTTTTTATTACTTTATGTACCCTGTTTAACCTGCCTTTGTAACATTTTAAGCATCTGAAACGTCTTGTTATTAGTTCTCAGAAAAGTAAAAAACCGATAATTTAATAGTATAGTTTAAATTTTTATGACTGTTTTTCAATATATTACAATTTTTTATACTACTATGTGTTGCATAGTACTGTTTTATAAATATATCTTTGCATCGCAATAATCAATAAAAACATATACAGATGAAACGCTTCAAAATTTTAACCATCATTTTAGTTGCAGCAATATTGCCTGCATTAGCACAAAACACACAACCACCGGTAGTAGTTCCTGCATTGATCAGTCAGGGCGAGGTGATACCCTATCAACAACTTCCGGAAGTCATCATTACCCCGAATGCTGCTGAACAAAAAGCTGTTGAATTACCCGTTGTTACGATTACTGCAAATAAAATTAACGAACAAATTTATCCTGCAGTAAAGTATGGCAACAACTACATTGCCTCAGTAACAATAGCACCTATTAATGTGGTGGCACATCAGCAGAAAAGAACCTTTGCATCACTGTTCTCATTTCTTCGCTACTTTAGCCGTTAACAAAACCTCTTATTTTGCTTGCTGCTTTTATAGCATTCATTTTTTTACAAACATAAAAATCAAATTTCTGCCAATGAAGCTTACCATTAAAGGTACCTGACAAAAACATATCCCAACGGAGTGCAGGCATTAAAAATATAAACCTTGAAATAAAGAACTGCCTTTTTGGTTTGTTGATCCCAACGGTGCAGGTAAATCATCCCTGATGCGAACAATAGCTACGCTGCAAAATGCCGATAGCGGAAATATATTTTTAGATGACCTAAATGTACTTGAAGATAAAGAAGAAGTAAAAAAATATTGGGCTATCTGCCACAGGAATTTGGTGTTTATCCTAACATATCAGCACAAGAGCTGCTCACGCATCTTGCCTTACTTAAAGGTGTTCATATTAAAAAAGAGCGCGATGAAGTTGTGAAAAGTTTGTTAATGCAAACAAACCTTTATGAGGTGCGCAACAAAAATTTAGGTGGTTTTAGCGGTGGAATGAAACAGCGTTTTGGTATTGCTCAGGCATTAATCGGCAATCCAAAAATTATTATTGCTGATGAGCCAACGGCAGGTCTTGACCCAACAGAAAGAAACCGTTTTCTGAATTTGCTTAGCTAAATCAGCGAGCAGGTAATTGTAATCCTTTCTACACACATTGTTGAAGACGTTAAAGAGTTATGCTCTCAAATGGCTATTATCAATAAAGGTGAAGTAATGTTCAGTGGTCACCCTGCAGAAGCAATAAAACAAGTTCAGGGGAAAATCTGGATGTGCCAGGTTGACAAGCCTACAGCTCGTGAGCTGATGATAAAATATAACGTCATTTCACAAAAATTCAATACCGGCCTCATTGAACTGCATGTCTGGAGCGAAGAACCGCTTAATCATCACTTCGCCATTGCGCAGCCCGTTTTGGAAGATGTTTATTTTTCTGTTCTTAACGGTAATTTAAAACCTTAAGCTATGTGGAGTGTACTCAGTTTTGAGTTGTCGTACCGTTTCAGAAGGCCTGCAACTTACATCTATTTAGCTATTTTATTTCTGATCAGCTTTTTATTCACTGCTACAGATGCAATTTCTATCAGTGGTGCTGTTGGCAACATTCATAAAAACTCACCATACACCATTTATCAGGTTATGTTGATTCTTACTCTTTTAGGTACGATGATTATCTCTGCGGTGATGGGTGTTCCTGTGTATCGCGACTATGAACATCGCTTTCATGAAATTATGTTTACGCTTCCCGTTACAAAAGCACAATATCTTGGAGGGCGTTTTTTAGGTTCATATTTCACTGCCTTATTTATTTTTCTGGGAATACCATTAGGCATTTTAACAGGATTATTAATGCCATGGATTGACAAAGAAGTTATAGGTCCGTTTATGCTGAATGCCTATGTACTTCCCTTTCTGTACATCATCATACCCAATGTGTTTATTCTGGGTGTAATGTTTTTTGCTACAGGCTCACTTTTCAGAAATCAATTGGCAATTTATCTGCAAGGGATGGTTTTCTTTCTTCTTCATTTAGTGCTTACCACTACAACCGGAGATGTAGAAAATAATCCAAAATTTGCCTTACTCGATGTATTCGGCATCGCACCATCATTTTATATTACACGCTACTGGACACCATTTGAAAAAAATCTGCAAACAATACCATTGGAAAGTTATCTGTTGTGGAATCGTTTGTTGTGGGTGGGCATTGCTTTAATAGGCGCTTTTGTTACTTATCGGTTGTTTCAGTTTTCAAAGAGCAGCCCGTTTGTTTTGCGCAGCAGAAAAAATCAGGAAAAAATTAGTGTTGAAAATCTAAGTCACATCAACCTTCCAGAAACTTCAAAAGATTACTCCTTTTCAACAAAATTACGGCAATGGCTTCAAATGGTGCGATTCGATTTTTTTGGCACCATACGCTCTGTTCCTTTTATTGCAATCTGGATTTGTGGAGTGATTCTTATACTTGGTCAAATGCCTCAAATAGGCAAAATGTTTGGCACTACGATATATCCTGTTACCTATGCTATCATTGATGATTTGACCGGAAATTTCACCTTGTTTACTCTGATAATTATTACTTTTTATTCCGTTGAGTTGGTGTGGAAAGAACGAGAACGCGGCATTCATCTGATAACAGATTCACTTCCTGTTTCAAGATATGCAATGATAACAGCCAAGTTTTTTGCCATGTGTCTTATTGTGGCCATGTTGCAATTGACTGTCATGTTTATGGGAATTTTCATTCAGACCTTAAAAGGATTTTATCGCTATGATATTGATGTTTATTTAAAAACACTTTTTGTCAGTCAGTACCCAAGTTTGATTTTACTTGTGTTGCTTGCATTTTTCATCCACAGCATGGTCAACAATAAATTTATCGGCCACACCTTGATGATTGCCTATTTTGTAGGAAGAATGTCAGCGGCCGCTATGGGGATAACGCATAAAATGATTTGGTATGGTAACATTCCTTCTGCACCCTACTCAGACATGAATGGATATGGACATTTTCTTTATCCTAAATATATGTTCTTAATTTATTGGGGAAGCTTAGGACTTGTACTTTTCATTATTGGTGTAATGATGAATCGTCATGGTAGTGAAACAGGAATTAAAGCGCGGTGGCAAATTTTTAAACAGCAATGGAAATTCAGCAGAGGAAAAAAAATTGTATGGTCATTACTTTTTGTTTTCATTGTTTCGGGATGTTTTGTCTTTTACAATACCAACATCCTTCATAAATTTAAAAGCGATAAAACTGTCAGACATGAGCAGGCCGAATACGAAAAACGATTTAGAAAATATCTTGATTTTAATCAGCCGCGCATAACAGCAGTGAATGTAAATATTGATTTGGTTCCTGAAAAGAGATACGCTGCCATTAAAGGTTATTATATCATACAAAACAAATCTGCACTGCCTATTGATACATTTTTAATAACCTGGGCACATGAGAATATAAAAATCAACAGGTTTGGTTTTGATATTCTGGCTGATGAAGTTGAAAATTATCAGAAACAGTTTGTCGTTTATAAATTAGCTCATGCATTAAAGCCCGGTGACTCTACAAAAGTTTATTTCGACATTGAATACATCAACAAAGGCTTTGCCAATTCAGAAGAGGAGTTAGGGTTGGTAAACAACGGTACTTTTATCAATAACAACTATTTGCCTGCATTTGGATATTCAGAATCGTTTGAGTTGACCGACAACAGCGACAGAAAGAAAGAAGATTTGCCAAGAAAAAATCACACCATGCGTTTGCTCAGTGATAGTGCATCGCGCAACAACACTTATTTAGCTAATGATGCAGACTGGATAAGATATGAGAGCATCATCAGCACATCACCCGATCAGATTGCCGTTTCACCGGGATACCTTCAAAAAGAATGGACACAAAACGGAAGACGTTATTTCCATTATAAAATGGATGCACCAATGGTGAATTTTTATTCTTTTTTAAGTGCACGCTATGAAGTCTTTCGTGATTCCTTTCAGGGAATAAACATTGAAATATTCTATCACAAAACACATTCGTGGAACATTGAAAAAATGAACAAAGCCATTAAAAAAACATTGGCTTACTGTCAGAAAACTTTTTCACCTTATCAGTTCCGTCAGGTTCGTATTCTGGAGTTTCCACGCTATGAAACCTTTGCTCAATCGTTCCCAAACACCATTCCATTCAGCGAAGCCATTGGTTTTATTTATGATGTTAGCGAAGACACCGATATAGACAATGCCTTTTATGTAACCTCACATGAGGTGGCACATCAGTGGTGGGGACATCAGGTCTGTGGTGCCAACAGTCAGGGTTCAACTTTGATGGTAGAAAGTATGGCGCAATACACAGCACTGATGGTGATGGAAAAAGAGTTTGGAAAAGATGCCATGGAAAAATTTCTTAAATACGAATTGGATGGCTATTTATCAGGACGTTCATCAGAAAGAATAAATGAGCAACCTATTGCACGCAACGATGGACAGGGATATATTCACTATCAAAAGGTAGTTTGGTAATGTATGCAATGAAAGACTATTTAGGCGAAGACACACTAAATGCAGCCTTACACAGATTTATAAAAACGTATGGATTTCAGTCCCCACCTTATGTACAAGCACCGCAGTTTGTTCAATACATGGCAGATGCAACACCTGACAGTTTAAAGCAAGTGGTTGAAGATATGTTTAACCGTATCACGCTGTTTGATTTAAAATGTGTTGAAGCCGGCTACAAAAAGAAAGGCAACAAATATGAGGTTACCTTAGATGTAGAGACCGGAAAAGTTTATGCAGACAGTATGGGAAATGGAACAGGGGTTAAACCAAATGACTGGATTGATATAGGCATAATGAAATATGATGGCAACGGAAAACACTCTTATCAATATTTGCAGAAACAATTATTTACAGGTGGCAGAAAAACAATTGTTGTTACTGTTGATGAAAAACCGTCTAAGGCAGGTATTGACCCATTGCATAAACTGATTGACAGGAATAGCGAAGATAACATCAAGGAAGTAAAATCCTTACAATAATTTTTCTGACATTGACATTTACTTTTTATCTTGGCATCCATGCTTGAGGTAAAAAATCTGAAAGTTGTATTTCATCAAAACAGTAATCCTGTTGTTGCTGTAAATGATTTTTCTTTTTCTATTGCAGCAGGCGAAACCTTAGGATTGGTTGGCGAATCAGGTTCCGGGAAAACTGTTTCGTCATTGGCATTACTTGGATTGTTGAACAATAAAAATGTTGCTATAAGTGGCAATGCATCTTTCAGTTTACAACAACCTGTTGATCTTTTAACGCTAAACGAAAAACAATTAACAGCTATCAGAGGTCGTCATATTGCAATGATAATGCAAGAGCCTATGCAGGCATTTAATCCTCTGTTTACTTGTGGGCATCAGGTGACTGAAGCTATTCGAAAACACACTGCATTAAACAAAAATGATGCAACAGAAAAAGTATTGCAACAGTTCGAAAAAGTAAAGCTACCAAATCCATTACAAATAAGTAAGCGTTTTCCTCATCAACTTTCAGGAGGGCAGCTACAGAGAGTTGCCATTGCAATGGCTATAAGTTGCAATCCATCACTTCTAATTGCTGATGAACCAACAACAGCCTTAGACGCCACTGTGCAAAAAGACATTCTTTTATTGCTACAACAATTACAGTCAGAAAATAACATGAGCATGCTTTTTATCAGTCACGATCTTGAAGCAGTAAAATTGATTGCACATAACACATTAGTGGTTCATGCAGGACAGATGGTTGAGCAGGAAAAGACAGAAAAAATATTTGCACATCCTGCACAAGAATATACAAAAGAGCTATTGCAAAGCCGTCCTTCAGGATTCAAAAGAAACAGTGTTATCAGTGAAAAGAATATTCTGTCAGTAGAAAACATCAGCAAAAGTTACAACCAACGGCAAGGGCTATTACGCAGTAAACAAAATATTATAAAAGCTGTTGACAATATCAGTTTTACAGTAAAGCAAGATGAGACTTTAGGCATTGCCGGTGAATCGGGATCTGGAAAAACAACATTAGCTAAATTATTACTGCGACTTATTGAAACTGATAGTGGCGTGATAAAATTAAGCGAAGAAAATCTTAAAGACTACCCTATTCGCACCAAACAATTATGGCGAAAAAAAATTCAGGCAGTATTTCAAAATCCACATGGCTCACTCGATCCGGAGATGACTGTGGGCAGACAACTTACAGAAGTCTTTAAATTACATTTTTCATCACAAAATACCACTACTGTTAAAAACCAGATTATTGAATGGTTTGAAAAAGTAGGATTAACAGAACAACATTTTAACCGCTATCCACATGAATTAAGTTCCGGACAAAAGCAAAGACTGTGCATTGCCCGTGCTCTGATACCACAACCCGATTTACTTATCTGCGATGAAGCTGTGAGTGCACTTGATGTTTCTGTTCAGGCAAAAATTCTTGAATTGATAAACAGGCTGCAACAGCAATTTCATTTCGGATGTATTTTTATTTCGCATGACTTGAAAGTTATCCGTCAGATGTGTGACAATGTTTTGGTGATGAAAGATGGCAAAGCCGACTGTTATTCAGCAACTGAAAAACTATTTGAGAAACCTCCTACAACCTATTCAGAGATATTATTAAAATCAATTTTATAAAAAATGATTAACATACGCAAAGGAACACCTGCAGATGTTGAACCTGCACTTCATCTTATCAAAGAATTGGCAGAATATGAAAAAGCGCCAGAACAGGTTATCAATACTGTTGAGCAAATGCTTAAAGATGGCTTTGGAGAAAAACCGATTTTTGATTTGTTAGTTGCAGAAACCAATGACAATATAGTGGGTATAGCAATTTACTTTATCAAATATTCAACATGGAAAGGAAAGTGTCTTTATTTAGATGATATTGTTGTGCAAGAATCATTACGGGGAAAAGGTATAGGCCGGAAATTGTTTGATGCTGTTGCAGCAGAAGCCAAATTACAAAACTGCCAACAGTTGCAATGGCAGGTACTGAACTGGAACGAGCCTGCAATTAATTTTTATAAAAAGTACGATACTGTTTTTGATGATGAATGGATCAATTGTAAAATTATTCTGTAGTCTTTCTTTGTTACATTCGTACAGACAAATTCAATTGCACAAAACACATTGTCATTAAATCAGTATTTCACTGCCAAACCAGGAAAAGCATCAGCAATAAAGGCAGATTGTTTTTGTTTAACCACAATGGCAGATTGTTTGTAAGGTAAAACACATGCATCCGGAAGTCCGTAAAATTTTTAAAAGCATTACAGTACCACTCCTCCTATCACTTCTAATGATAGGTGTAAAAATTTTTGAAGTCTTATCGCATACTGATTTAGGTGAGTACGGTGTTTTGCCAAGACAAATAAGCGGATTAAAAGGCATTTTGTTTATTCCATTTCTTCATGCCGACTGGGAACATTTGTTCAGTAATGTTGTTCCGCTGTTAGTTACAGGCAGTATGTTATTTTACTTTTATAAAGAAATGGCTGTAAAGGTTATACTGCTCATTTACATTTTAAGTGGCTTTTGGCTTTGGCTTGGTGGACGAGAAAATTATCATATTGGTGCCAGCAATATTGTTTATGGCATCACAGCATTTTTATTTCTAAGTGGTTTTATCAGAAAGCATACAGGGCTTATTGCTGTTTCATTGCTCATGGTTTTTTATACGGCAGTTTAATTTGGGGCTTTTTCCTGTGGTTCCAAAAATTTCATGGGAAGGGCATTTATTTGGTGCCCTGTCCGGAATACTTTGCGCAATAGTTTTCAGAAAAGAAGGTCAGCAGAAGGAAGTTTATGAGTGGAACGATGATGAACCCTTTGATGACCAAGAAAATGATGATAATGCAACACAGTCATCATTAAAAATTGTTTATTCGTATAAAAAATCAGACGAAAAGAATGGCACTGAAGAATCTTGAACACATTGGTATTGCAGTTAAAAGTCTGCAAATTTCTGATGCTTTATTTGAAGCATTAATAGGTTGTCCGCCTTATAAAAAAGAAAGCGTTGAAAGCGAAAATGTAATTACCTCATTCTTTCAGACGGGCGAAACAAAAGTTGAACTTTTAGAAGCAACTTCACCGGAAAGTGCCATTGCAAAATTTATTGATAAACGTGGTGAAGGAATTCACCACATAGCCTTTGCTGTTGATGATATTAAAGCAGAAATGCAACGACTGCAACAATCAGGCTTTACACTTTTAAACAGTGAGCCCAAGAAAGGTGCCGACAATAAATTGGTTTGTTTCCTTCACCCTAAATCAACTAATGGTGTGTTGGTAGAATTGTGTCAGGAAATTAAGTCTTAAAAAGCAGAGAGCATTGCCATCAGTTCTTTTTCAATTTCCATGGCATTGTCATGATGAATGGCATTCATACCTACCTTTTGTGCACCTAATGCATTGTTCAGATTATCATCAATAAAAACGGTTTCAGCAGGAGTTACACCACTGTCTTTTATCACATCAGCAAAAATTCTTTTATCAGGCTTGCGTGTTCCCATCTGAAAAGAATAATATGTTTTTCGAACAGTTTCTCAAAGCGGTCTTTTCCAAAAGTCTGATTAAGACTCTTGATAAATGCAGCATGATGAATAATGTTGGTATTACTCAAAAGGTAAATATTATACTTATCACGAAGCTCACTCAGAAAATTAAATCTCTCGGGATTCAGTTCACCAAGCAAGGCATTCCATGCATAATCAATTTCTTCATCAGAAAGCGGACGTTTATAATGCTTTCTTATTTCGCTGCGAAATGCAGAGGCAGGGATAAGTCCCTTTTCGAAATCATCAAAAAACTTGGCTTGCTTTTGCATTGAATACAGTTCGTCAAAATTGTCCAACCCCATTTTTCCAAACTCCAAAACGGTTTTTTCTGTATTTATCGGAAGTAACACCCCACCAAAATCAAAAATGATATTTTTAATCATTCTCTTTCTATCTTTTGTTTATTGCGTGCAAAAATATACTTTTGCAGCCCTCAAAGTTCATTTAAATTATAATTCTTTTCGGGCCCATAGCTCAGTCGGTTAGAGCAACAGACTCATAATCTGTGGGTCCCTGGTTCGAGCCCAGGTGGGCCCACTTTCTTTAGCTCGATAAAAACCACACTTTATTAAAAATTCTTTTTTCCTTTCTGAAGTTAAGTTTCAAGAATAATACCTTTGTCATCATTTTTATAATATGGTTGCACGCCACGATCCGTTAAACAAAATAACACTTGGAGGACTTTTAGTCACCTTGGGAATTATCTATGGCGACATAGGTACATCTCCTCTCTATGTAATGAATGCCATCATTGGCGACAGACCCATAAGTCCTGAATTAGTACTTGGAGGTATCAGTTGTATATTCTGGACATTGACACTTCAAACAACTTTTAAATATGTTTTCCTGACACTGCGTGCCGACAACAAAGGTGAAGGTGGAATTTTTTCACTCTATGCATTAGTTAGAAAAACTAAGGTAAAGTGGTTGGCTATTGCTGCAATACTTGGAGGCAGCGCCTTACTTGCTGATGGATTAATCACCCCTGCCATCTCTGTTTCGTCTGCTGTAGAAGGTATTCAGATTCTTCATCCAGACCTACCTACAATACCTATTATTATTACCATAATCTTTGGTTTGTTTTTTATTCAACAGTTTGGCAGCAACTTTGTTGGAAAATCTTTTGGTCCTATGATGCTGATTTGGTTTTCCATGTTATTTGTTTTAGGATTTCATCAACTCATTCAGAACCCGTCTGTACTTAAGGCTTTCAACCCTTACTATGCCTATCAGTTACTTGTAAATTATCCTGGAGGCTTTTGGGTCCTTGGTGCAGTTTTTCTTTGTACTACAGGAGCAGAAGCACTTTACTCTGACCTTGGTCACGTAGGACGTAAAAATATTTATATTACCTGGACAATGGTGAAATTTTGCTTGTTGATCAATTATTTTGGTCAGGGTGCACACCTGCTAAAGTTTGAAGGAAAGACAATTGATGTAAATCCATTTTACCAACTTATGCCTGATTGGTTTCTGTTAATAGGCATCATTATTTCTACTCTTGCAGCAATTGTTGCCAGCCAGGCATTAATCAGTGGTGCATTTACCGTAGTAAACGAAGCCATGCGACTGAACTTTGGCCCAAAACTTAAAGTTGTTTATCCAACAGACCTCAGAGGGCAAGTATATATTCCAACCGTTAACTGGACTTTATGTGCAGGATGTATTGGCGTAATACTATTTTTTCAACACTCATCCAATATGGAAGGTGCTTATGGATTAGCGATAATCATTGATATGATGATTACAACAATTCTGCTTTCATTCTATTTGTATTTAAAACGTTATCCGCTACCGTTAGTAATGCTTACATTTCTTCTTTTTATTGTCATTGAAATTGCTTTTCTGGTGGCCAACTCCATTAAATTTGAACATGGCGGATATGTTACCATGCTACTTACTATGTTTTTATTCATCACCATGTATGTTTGGTATGCAGCACGTAAAATCAGAAATCAGTTTGTTGACTTTGTTAAGGTAAAAGATTTTTTAGAGATACTTACCAACCTGAGTAAAGACGAATCTATTCCTAAATATGCTACCAACCTTGTGTATCTTACCAGTGCCAACCGCAGAGATGAAATTGAATCGAAAGTGATGTATTCGCTCTTACAGAAATTTCCGAAGCGTGCCGACATCTATTGGTTTGTTCACGTTGATGTGCTTGATGAACCTTACACCATGGAATATAAGGTTGCAGAAATGGTAAATGATAAGGTTATCCATATTGATTTCAGACTTGGTTTCAGAATAGAGCCACGAATCAATCAGATGTTCCGTCAGGTTGTTGAAGAGCTTGTAAAAAATAATGAGGTTGATATTACCAGTCGCTACACTTCACTTAAAGAAAAAAATGTGATAGGTGATTTCCGTTTTGTAGTGATTGAGAAAACACTATCGTATGACAACAAACTGAATTTCTATGAAAAGTTTGTGCTCAATGCTTATGACTTTTTAAAATTATTTAGTTTGCCCGAGTCAAAAGCCTTTGGTCTTGACACCAGTTCTGTAACTGTAGAAAACGTTCCTTTAGTAGTAAAACCTTCAGGTAAATTTAAACTCAAACGAATTTAATCGTTTGTAATTTTATTGTTGGGATAACGCACCAAGTGAATACGTTTTACTTTTTCGAGTAACATGGTTCGCAGTTCAGAAATATTATCTTTCTCTGTAGCTGAAATAAATATTGTTTCTACATTGCCTTTATTCATCCACGTCTTTCGTAAATCATCTAATGAAATATTTTCGCTTGTCATGGGTGTCAGGTCATCTGCTTCTTTTTCAATATAAGTAAATGCATCAATTTTATTAAAGACAAGAATTACAGGTTTGTCTGCTGATTGAAGTTCCTGCAACATCTGATTCACCACATTTATCTGTGCTTCAAAATTGGGATGCGAAATATCCACTACATGAATTAAAATATCGGCTTCGCGCACCTCGTCAAGTGTTGACTTGAATGATTCAACTAAATGATGTGGCAGCTTTCTGATAAATCCAACAGTATCGCTCAACAAAAAAGGAATATTTTCAAGCACAACTTTTCTGACTGTAGTATCTAATGTTGCAAAGAGTTTGTTTTCTGCAAACACATCTGACTTGCTAAGCAGATTCATAATTGTGGACTTGCCCACATTAGTATAACCTACCAATGCAACACGCACCATATTACCTCTTGCCTTACGTTGATTAAAGCCTTGCTTCTCTATTTCTTTTAAACGTTCACGGAGTTTACTAAGCCGGTCACGAACAATACGTCTGTCTGTTTCAATTTCTTTTTCACCGGGACCGCGGTTACCTATACCTCCCTGCTGTTTTTCGAGGTGTGTCCACATGCGTGTCAGGCGTGGCATCAGATATTGGTATTGTGCGAGCTCAACCTGCACCTGTGCCTGCGCTGTGCGTGCCCTTCGTGCAAAAATATCGAGGATAAGTTGTGTTCTGTCCAATACCTTTATCTGTAATATTTTTTCAATGTTGCGTTGCTGCGAAGGCGACAACTCATCATCAAAAACAGCAAGGTTTATTTCATTCGCTTTGATAAACTCATTTATCTCTGCTAGTTTTCCTGAACCTACAAAGGTGCGTGGGTCGGTATGATCTAACTTTTGTGTAAACGATTTTAAGGTCTGTGCGCCTGCAGTCTCTGCAAGAAAAGCCAACTCATCAAGATACTCCATCTCCTGTTCTACAGGCTGATCTTTTAATATTACGCCTACTAAAACGGCACGCTCCTTAACATCAGTAAGTGGCTTGAAAACGGTTTTTTCTTTCATCAATAAATAAAACTGAAATAAATTATTTCAGTGTCTGAACATATTCTGCAACGGCAGCAATTTGTTCTTGTGATAATTGATCTTTATAGGCTGCCATTGTTTTTTTGCCATTGGTAATGATGTCAATTTTTTCCTGTGGAGATAAAGCAGACTGAGTAAGGTCTTTTGCACCACTCAATCCTAATTTTCCATCAGCACCATGACAAGACTGGCATTTACTTTCAAAAATAACCTTACCTGCAGCAGCACCTTCAAGGCCTTCTGTATTTACAGCTGTATCAGCCTTTTTCATGGATATTGATTTGGTTTCAGAAATGCCATAAGCATAAATCAATGCCATGAGTGAAATCAATGCCAATGAGCTGTTTTTCTTTTTAAATGCAATTACTGCAAGTGGAATAGTGCAGGCAATGACAAACAATTTAACCCACAACCATGTACCCTTGTTACCTGTGTTGACAGCCAGATAAATTCCGGTTAGTAGGAACAATGTGCTGATGATCATTTCTGCAACCTTAGTTTTTTTAACAAAGTTGTCTAATGCAGCATGCCTGTTCAGCACTAACAAGGTTGCTTTAATGAGGTATAAAACAATAAAAAGTGAAACTACCAGTGTGTGTGTGTGTAAAATTCCTGTGTACATAATGATAAAGATAAATGATTTTTGCGGAGAGAGAGGGATTCGAACCCTCGTTACACTTTTGGCGTAAACACACTTTCCAGGCGTGCTCCTTCAACCACTCGGACACCTCTCCTTTTTGAGCCTGCAAAGCTAACAAATTAACATGATGGCTAAAGAAAAAGCCTGCCGAAAAAAATACGACAGGCTGAGAACCTAAAACCAAACCTATCTTTTGACCGTTGTCAACAGATTGATTAAAACCGCATCAAAAGTAGGTTGACAAATTGAACAACTGCGCCAATGCGTAGTTTGTTATCAACACATTTATTCACGACTAAGTTCTCCTGCCATATCCAATTGCATATTCACTTTTATCTCTTGATAATCCATTTCGCTGCCCAATAAAAACATAAGTTTGGTAATGGCAGCTTCAGTAGTCATGTCATAGTACTGACTACACATGCACGTTTTAACGCAAGTCCATTCTCATACTTTTCCATCTGCACAACGCCTCCACTACACTGCGAAACATTTACAATTACCATTTGATTTTTTACTGCATCGCCTAATTGCTTTAGCAGTTTTTCATTCTTAGGCGCATTGCCGGAGCCATACGTTTCAATGATCAATCCTTTTAGCGCACCTGACTTTAAAATTGCTGACAATACTTTTTCATTCACTCCCGGAAACAATTTAAAAATCATCACCGAATTATTGAAGTGTGTTTTCACTTTCAGCGCATTGTTGTTAACCTCACGAATGGCATCGTGGTTGTAATTAATTTCAGTGCCTGCCTCAGCCAATGACGGATAGTTGATGGATTGAAAAGCATCGAATTTTGAAGATGTAAATTTTTCTGCTCTGTTACCTCTGAACAACTGATTGTTAAAACAAATACAAACCTCCGGCACCACAACATTTCCACAGGCAATTTCAGCTGCTGTAATAAGGTTTGATTTTGCATCTGTTCTGATTTCGCCAATAGGTAATTGTGATCCGGTGAGGATTACAGGCTTGTTCAGATTCTGAAACATGTAGCTCAATGCCGAAGCAGTATATGCCATAGTATCGGTTCCATGTAAAACAATAAATCCATCATACTTGCCATAATTCTCTTCAATAACTTCTGCAATTTGTATCCATCGTTCAGGTTGCATATCAGAGCTGTCAATCAGCGGGTCGAATGAATGAAAGTCTATTTTACAGGGAAGTTTCTTCAACTCAGGTACAACGGTCTTGAGCTTGCCGAAGTTAAAGGGTTTTAACGATCCTGTCTCTTCGTCATGAATCATACCTATGGTTCCACCGGTATAAATTACCAGAAGGTTCTTCTTATCTGTCTTTATCATTGTTTGAAAATAACTTTAGAATTGTTTGTAGTCTGTTCAGCAACTTCTGCCACTGAACAATTTTTTATGACAGCTAATTTCTGTGCTGTCAGCAGTAAATATTCAGGAATATTCCTTTTGCCACGATGAGGCACCGGAGGTAAATATGGCGCATCGGTCTCCAAAACAATGTGCTTTAATCCTACCTGACTGACAATTGCATCAAGACCTGAATTCTTGTAAGTAACTACACCTCCAATGCCCAGATACATTCCCATGTCGGTTATTGCTTTTGCTTCTTCTATACTTCCACTGAAACAATGGAAAACACCTTTTACACTTAGACCTGATAATTGTATAAGTTCAATGGCACGTGTAGTTGCTGAGCGCGAATGAATGCTTACCGGCAGATTTAATTCACAAGACCATGTAATCTGTTTTAAAAAAGCTTCTTCCTGTTCTTTTATAAAACTTTTATCCCAGTAAAAGTCAAGACCAATTTCTCCTACACCAAAATATTTTCCCTTTGACAATTCAGACTCAACCAAAGCCAACTCAGCCAAATAATCTTCTTTTACAGAGCATGGATGCAACCCCATCATAGGAAAACAATTCTCCGGAAACTGTTTGCACAATTCAAGCATTTCGTTAACACTTGATTTTTCAACATTAGGAAGAAAAAAACGACTCACACCGGCATCAATAGCCTGTTGCATAAGCTCTTTCCTGTCTGCATCAAACTCAGTGGCATAGAGATGTGTGTGTGTATCTGTAAAAATCATGATGCAAAGTAAATCGAATTTAAGTATTTAAACCAATGCTTACCTTTGCAAACAATGGCATTAGACATTTTTTCGAAAACCACTGTATGTCCCGAGTTTTAGTCATCCGTTTTAGCTCTATTGGCGATATTGTTTTAACAACACCTGTTTTGCGTTGTATTAAAAAACAATTGCCCAATGCAGAAGTGCATTTTCTTACCAAGCGCGATTTTAGTGATGTATTGGCAAACAACCCCTACATTGACAATACTTTTTATGTTGACAATAACCTTCCTGAAATTATCAGGCAGCTAAAAATGGTTGGCTATGATTATATTGTTGACCTGCATCACAACATGCGTTCATGGAAAGTGAAAAGAGCAGTAAGAGCAAAAAAATTCAGTTTTAACAAGCTTAATATTGAAAAGTGGATTTACGTCAATTTTAAAATAAATAAGTTGCCGCATCAAACATATTGTTGACCGTTATTTTGATGCCATCAGCCCAATGGGTGTGGTGAATGATGGGCAGGGTCTTGACTATTTCATTAACCCGCTTGATGAAGTTGACATTTCTACTTTTTTACCTGCATCATTCCGTCAGGGATATGTGGCCTTTGTTGTGGGTGCCAAACATGCTACTAAATGTCTGCCACTTGAAAAAATGAAAGAAATTATCAGCGGACTGAAGCATCAGGTTGTTTTGCTTGGCGGATTTGAAGACAAACAGAAAGGAGCAGAGCTTCAGAAATTATTTCCCGAAAAAGTTTTTAATGCCTGCGGCATAACAAGTATTACCAGTCGGCATCACTCATCAAACAAAGTAAAGCCGTAATCACACATGACACCGGACTGATGCATATTGCTGCAGCCTTGCGAAAAAAAATTGTTTCCGTTTGGGGAAACACCGTCCCTGAGTTTGGAATGTATCCCTATCTGCCTGTAAACAGTGTGCCTTTCAGCATCAGCGAAGTGAAGAATTTAAACTGCAGGCCTTGTTCTAAAATTGGTTACAACACCTGTCCTAAAAAACATTTCCGCTGTATGAACGATATGGATATTCAGGAAATCATAAAGAACACACAGCATTATTTTGAAACCAAATAATCCGATGCCGATAATTAAAATTTATTAATAACCCTGTTGAATAAATTCTGTTTCAGGTTATTGATGCAGTGTTTTACCATCTAAATTTGCTGCCATGAGTGAAGATAATAAACTGGCAAGGAAGGCACTTCGCAGTTCAAATATTTCAACCGTAATTAGTATTTCATTAGTATTGTTTCTGATTGGTTCATTGGGGCTGTTACTCATCAATGCCAAACAACTTTCTGATTACTTAAAAGAAAATGTAATCTTAACGGTGATGATGAAGCAGGAAGCCTCTGATGCCGACATTCAGAATCTTAAAAAACAATTAGAAGGAAATGCTTTTATTAAAGAAGTATCATACATCAGCAGCGAACAGGCGGCAGAGCAATTAAAACAAGAACTGGGAGAAGATTTCAATACTTTCTTAGGGTTTAATCCATTGTTGCCACTGATGGAAATAAAACTTAAGCCCGACTATACTGAAGAGAATAATATTTCGCAGCTAAAAGATTTTATTTCTAAAAACAGTATAGTTAAGGAAGTTTATTTTCAGGAGTCGTTGCTCGATGCCATCAATAAAAATATCAGAAATATCAGCTTGATTATTCTTGGATTCAGTGCTGTGTTGTTCTTTATTGCTGGTGCATTAATCAACAACACTATCAGGCTTGCGCTCTATGCTAAACGTATGCTCATAAAAAGTATGAAGTTAGTTGGGGCCACAAGAAATTTTATCAGAAAACCATTTATTGTAAGAGGAATTTTGCAAGGTCTGATTGGCGCAGTCATTGCCAATATTATGATTTTAGTAGTGTTTTACTATGCCAAAAAGCAGATTCCTGAAATCATAGCATTTGAAAATCCGGTGAATTTGAGCATAGTTTTAGGCATTGTGGTGTTTTTAGGCATTTTTATTTCAGGATTCAGCACCTATTTTGCAGTAAATAAATATCTTCGCCAACGAACTGAAGACATCTTTTAACAATTCAAATTCATGGCAAAGGAAAAAACCATAACCAAAAGTACAACAGCAAAGTCTGCATCAAAGCCGGAAATACAATTAGCCTTTGGAAAAATAAATTACATCCTGATGATTTCGGGCATAGTACTTATTCTGTTCGGCTATATGCTGATGAGTGGTGGCGGTTCTGACGATCCAAAAGTTTTTAATCCTGCCATTTTTGATACACAACGATTAACAGTTGCGCCAATAATGGTAGTGCTTGGCTATGCCCTTGAAGTACTTGCCATTGTTGTGAATGCAAAAGATTAAAACACTCTTCCAACTATTTTAATGAATACACTGCAGGCTATCATTCTGGCCATCATTGAAGGTATCACAGAGTTTCTGCCTGTATCTTCTACCGGACACATGATTATCGGCTCCTCCGTAATGGGCATTGCCGAACTTCCCATCACTAAAACATTTACTGTTGCCATTCAGTTTGGCGCAATTTTATCTGTGGTATTTTTATACTGGCGTAAGTTTTTAGTTATTGATTTTAATTTTTATAAAAAGTTACTGATTGCATTTATTCCTGCTGCTGTTTTAGGCAAGCTGCTTGACGACTACATTGATGCTTTGCTCGAAAATGTATTGGTGGTTGCAGCCATGTTGCTTGTTGGAGGTATCATATTCATTTTGCTTGACAAATGGTTTCAGAAAACAGAAGAACGCGGAAGCGAAGAACTCACAAAAGATAAATCTGCTTTTTATATAGGATTGTTTCAGTGCATTGCCATGATTCCGGGAGTATCGCGCTCGGCAGCTACCATCATTGGCGGCTTAGCTCAGGGACTCAATAAAAAAGCTGCTGCAGAATTTTCGTTCTTCCTTGCCGTGCCAACTATGTTTGCAGCTACACTATATAAAATGTATGGCTTCTATAAACTGAATGGAGGTTTCACCGCAGAAGAAATAAAATTATTTGCTGTGGGAAATGTTGTTGCATTTATTGTAGCTGCCATTGCCATAAAATCATTTATAAATTATCTGACCAAGCATGGATTTAAAATTTTCGGATGGTACAGAATAATTATTGGTGCTGCAATTTTACTGTTGCACTTTGCAGGCATTGAACTTAAAATGCTTTAATCTGCATGCCTGATTATTTACAAGGTGAAGTGCTGTTGGTAGATAAACCTTTAGAGTGGACATCTTTTGATGTAGTGAATAAATTAAGAGGCACCTTACAGCATCTGAAATTTGAAGACGGCAGCAGACCTTATAAAAAAATAAAAGTTGGACATGCCGGAACTTTAGACCCACTAGCAACGGGTTTGCTTATTGTTTGCACCGGTAAGGCCACAAAAAGTATTGACTCACTAATGGGTCTTGAAAAAGAATATACAGGCACTGTTACTCTTGGACAAACTACACCATCGTATGATGCAGAGACAACAGTTGACAGGACATTTGATATATCGCACATCACTACGGAGCTAATCCATCAGGCAGCGCAAACTTTTGTTGGAGAAACAGAGCAACTGCCACCTGCACATTCTGCCGTAATTATTCAGGGTGAACGTGCTTATGAAAAAGCAAGACGTGGCGAAGAAGTAAAAGTTACACCACGAAAAATTAATATACAAAGTTTTGAGATTACAGCAATAGCTATGCCTGTTGTTTCATTTCGTGTTGTATGCAGTAAAGGAACCTACATACGTTCTTTAGCCAACGATTTTGGGAAAGCATTAAACTCCGGTGCATATCTGAGCTCACTCATCCGCACATGCATTGGTGATTTTAAACTTAGCAATGCACACAGTGTTGAACATTATGTTGAAGCAATAAGAAGTTTGCAGAAGTAGTTTTTTTAGGGGGTGGCTAGTTTTGAAATGAATCATTCTCCTTTTAGTATTTCATTATCAAAAAAATCTTTTCGAAATTCTATTCACCAAAAATCTTCTTGCAATTTATTCCACATCAACCAGCGTGCCTACATGATTGCCTTCTACAAGTCGCAACAGATTGCCCGGTGTATTCATGTCAAAGACTATGATAGGAAGTTTGTTTTCATGACACAGTGTAAATGCAGTCATATCCATAACCTTTAAATCTTTTTCGTAAACATCATCAAAGGTCAGATGTTCAAAGCGCACTGCATCGCTATTCTTCTCAGGATCGGATGTGTAGATGCCATCAACCCTTGTTCCTTTAAGAATTACATCGGCTTCTACTTCTATGGCACGTAATGATGCTGCTGTATCTGTTGTAAAATAGGGATTACCAGTTCCTGCACCAAAAATCACAACTCTGTTTTTTTCAAGGTGGCGCACTGCCCTTCTTCTTATAAAAGGCTCACAGATGGCATCCATAGTAATGGCAGATTGCAAACGCGTGTTTATGCCTTTATGTTCCAATGCACCTTGCAAAGCCATACTATTAATTACTGTTGCCAGCATACCCATGTAATCGCCCTGCACCCTGTCCATGCCGCCTTCTGCTGCCTGCAACCCTCTGAAAATATTACCTCCGCCAATAACTATTGCAACCTGAACACCTTTGTCAACAATTGTTTTTATCTCCTCTGCATATTGGGTAAGCCTATTGTTGTCTATCCCAAAATTTTTCTCTCCCATTAATGCTTCACCGCTAAGTTTCAGTAATATTCTTTTATACTTCATATCAGATTTGTGTTTTTATCTTTTTAGTTTTTTCTTTTAATCTTTTGAAAAATAATCGGCACTTTGATAGGCTCCTGTAAGCTGCTTTATTATCTGCATCAGTAAATCGTTGGCTAACGAGCTTGCACCAAACCTGAACATATCGGCATTCAACCACTCCTGCCCTAATGTTTCTCTAACCATCACTAGATATTGTAATGCCAACTTTGCAGTAGCAATGCCTCCTGCAGGTTTCATCCCGATTTTTATTCCTGTTCTATAGTAATAATCACGAATACATTCAAGCATCACCAATGTTACCGGCAATGTTGCTGCAGGCTGCACCTTGCCTGTTGATGTTTTTATAAAATCTGCACCTGCCGCAATAGATAACTCACTTGCTTTTCTCACATTATCCAATGTTGAAAGTTCTCCTGTTTCCAAAATCACTTTCAGATGTGCATTGCCACAGGCTTCTTTTACAGCAGCAATTTCATCATAAACAAAATTATATTCTCCTCTTAAAAATTCACCACGCGAAATAACCATGTCAATTTCATCGGCACCTTCTGCAACAGCATAGCGTGTTTCATCAAGTTTAAATTTTCTATTGCTCATGCCGCTGGGAAATGCAGTGGACACTGCTGCCACTTTTACTTTTGTTCCCTCCAATGCCTGCTTGGCAACAGAAACCAAATTAGCATAAACACATACAGCGGCAGCAGAAGGAATTCCTTCCATCTCATGTGGTCTGATGGCTTTGGCACAAAGCTGTCTCACTTTTCCTGGTGTGTCTTTTGCATCGAGTGTGGTGAGGTCCATCATCGAAATGGCTAACTTCAACGCTTCCATCTTCGACTCATTTTTTATGCTGCGCTTGTTTAATCGTGCAACACGCTCTTCTACACCAACCTGATCTACAGGTGGCAGGTGGTTGAGAAAACGTAAATCTGCTTTTGCCATGCTGATAAGATAAAATTTCAGAGAGCTAAAATAAACATTCCATATCAATTGCAGTAAAATTTATTGTCGTAGGATATAGTCCAAATCATAAACAGCATTTAATTTTTAAAATCTACCTTTGCAGCACCAAATATTATGCTATGTCTGATGCTCTTTTTGCCGTTTCGCCTGTTGACGGACGCTATGCCGCTGTTTGTAGTCCGTTAAAAGAATATTTTTCTGAATATGCGCTAATCCGTGAGCGTGTTAAAGTAGAAGTTAAGTATCTTATTGCACTGGCACAACTGCAATTGCCACAACTTCATATTGATTCCGGAAAATTTGAGGCACTTCGCAACATCTACCGTCAGTTTACACCGGCCGATGCAGCACAGATTAAGCAGACAGAAAAAACAACCAATCATGATGTAAAAGCTGTTGAGTATTTTGTAAAAGAAAAATTAGAAACATTAGGCCTGAACAATGCCAAAGAGTTTGTTCACTTCGGACTTACCTCGCAAGACATCAACAACACTGCAACACCCATGCTTGTCCGTCATGGTATTGCCGAAGTAATGCTGCCTGCATTAACAGATGTGTTAAACAAAATTGAAAGTCAGGCGCAGGAATGGAACAACATCAGCCTGCTGGCACATACACACGGACAGCCAGCAAGCCCAACAAGACTGGGAAAAGAAATGAAAGTTTTCAGTGAAAGACTTCGCTCACAGTTAGACATGCTGAAGTCAATTCCGCATAGTGCAAAATTCGGAGGGCTACAGGAAACTTCAATGCTCATGCAGTGGCTTACCCTGCTGTTGACTGGATTTCTTTTGCTGATGATTTTGTGAACTCACTCGGATTAACACGCACAACATTCACAACACAGATTGAACCTTATGACAACCTTTCGGCTTTATTCGATAATCTAAAACGCATCAATAATATTTTATTGGATTTATGTCGTGATGTTTGGAGTTACATCAGCATGAATTATTTTTCGCAAACTGTCAAAGCCGGTGAGATTGGTTCTTCTGCAATGCCACATAAAGTTAATCCCATAGACTTTGAAAATGCAGAAGGTAATCTTGGCATTGCCAATGCACTTTTCGAACATCTGTCAGCCAAACTTCCTATTTCAAGACTTCAACGTGATTTGACTGATAGCACTGTGTTGAGAAATACCGGTGTGCCGTTTGCACATACACTCATTGCACTGAAATCTTTACTGAAAGGATTAAATAAAATTTCGCCAAACACTCAGGTAATTGCTGCTGACCTAAATCGTCATGCAGTTGTTATTGCAGAAGCAATACAAACTATTCTCAGACGCGAAGGCTACCCTAATCCTTATGAAGCATTAAAAGATTTAACACGAGGAAAAGAGAATATCACTTTGCAGGATATTCATCAGTTCATCAACACACTTCAGGTTGGTGATACAGTAAAAGCTGAATTGCTGAAAATTACTCCTGAAAATTATACCGGTGTAAATTGGTCAGACTGATTTTTCCGTCAGCCTTGCAACATATTTTCCGATAATATCAAACTCAACATTTACGGTTTGTCCGCGTTTAAGATTTTTAAATGTGGTATGCTGCATGGTGAATGGAATTATTGCAACTGAAAACATATAATCACCGGCATCAACTACTGTAAGGCTTACACCGTTGACAGTTACAGAGCCTTTCTCAACTATTAAATTTCGTGCTGAGCCATCATTTTCAAAAATAAATTTCCAGCTTCCATTTTCATCTGTTATAGAAGTGCAAACAGCAGTACCGTCAACATGCCCCTGTACAATATGTCCGTCTAAACGTGTATTCAACAACATGCCTCTTTCAAGATTTACTTCATTGCCTTCAACCAAACTACTAAGGTTTGTTTTGCGCAATGTTTCATCAACAGCAGTAACCTTATAGGTTTTGTTTTCATGATTAATATTTACAACAGTTAAGCAAACACCATTGTGTGCAACACTCTGATCTATTTTTAATTCATCAGCAAAAGAACATGAAACAGTAAAATGACGATTACTGCCTTCATTTTCTATTTTCTTTACAATGCCTAAAGTTTCAATAATTCCTGTAAACATTATTTAGCACCTCCAATCAGGTTAACAGCACCTTTGAGGGTACGTGGTTTTATTCCATCAATGAAAATTTCATACACCTTTCCAATGTAATAATATACCCCATCACTCAGTCTTGTTGAGCCTTTATCTTTTGTTCCTTTCCATAAAATATCCTTGTCATGTGTTTCAAAAACTTTATTTCCCCAACGGTTGTAGATGGTGAGTTCAACATGGTCAACATAACGATAAGGAAATGGAACAAACAAATCGTTCTTTCCATCATTGTCAGGTGTAAACACATTAGGCAATGTATAAACAGGACAGGTCTCTGCACAATAAGGTTCGCTAAGGCTGCTTTTATTTCCTGCGGAATCAACTGTCATAAAATAATAACAACCACTTGTGCTGTCGGGAATATTACGTGTGTATGTACTTTGATTAATTCCATCCAAAGAGACAATCAGATATGGTGTAGCACTCTTTGAAGGCGCGTAATACAATTCATAAGTTATCACATCATCACCACAGGCGCTATCAGGTTTTTGCCACGTTAAAACAACTTCGCTGTTCAGGCATGAACCCGATACTGTTGCACTGCTGATATTGCATGGGTTAACATTATCCTTAGCTGCGTTACAATTCTCCTGCGAAAAATTCAGAATAGGAGAAACAAATCCGGGTGATGAATAGCCTCCTATTGTTTCAACCTTATAACAGAATAAAGAATCGTTTTTAAGCCTGTATCGTTAAATGTATTTCCTGAAACAGTATCTAAAACTGCGTAAATTCCACCACCGTTTTTTCTGTAAACAACAGTTGCACTGTTTGTCCAAGGTACGCTTGCCTGCCACGACAATTGAATAGCATTGTCTGTTGGTGTGGTAGTCAGATAAACACTTGAAGCAGCAAGCGACTCTCCTATCTTAAATGTATTTCCCTGTGTAAGGTTATGAAATTCTACTTTGTAAGTCCATGCATTGTCAGCAGTATTCAACGATACATCGTTAAAGGTAGTATCATTCAGATTGCTGAATGTTGAAACTGTTGTAAACGCTGATGGTAAAAAGCCCTGTCCACGCAACAATCGGTATTCAAAAGGTCCGGGAGTTTGTATGCTGTCAATTTCTTTAGGCTTAGACCATGCCACATACATGGTTCCATTGGTAGCATCAGTAGCAGTTACACTAACATTGGTCATAATGGGTAGTGATTGAACAATTTTAGCGCAGGCTTCGTTAGAGGCATAACTCTCTGCTCCATCATTAAAATAAGCAATCACCATGTAGCAGTAATCGTTTCCGGGAATCAGCCCTGCACCGTTATTATCATCAACAAAAGTGTTATTCGCCAATCCCTGAACCGTTGCCAGATAAGTATATCCTGTAAAAGCCGGAACGCCCGTCTGACAAAGCGAAGGCACATATCCAAAAAATCCAATTCGTCTGTAAATACGATACCCTTCTGCATTAAAACACACCGACTGATCCCAAGTAAGATGAATAGAATTCTGCACAGGTGTAGCAGTAAGGTTCTGTGGTGCAGGTGCAACAACGGTAATGTTCATTCTTTTCAGGTCAACAAGATTTATCTGATTGACATTATCCTGTGCTTTAAACAAAACCTGATAGGGTGCTTTGCGAACATGTACACACTCTGTCTGCCAAACAAAAGTGCCGGTAACAGAATTGGTGTCCGTTACAACAGGAAAAACTGCAGGACTTATTGGTGTAAAGTTGGTGTCTAACGGACTTCCTGTTGCCGATAAGGTGATAATATTTCCTGCATCAGGATCGGTTGCTGTTACATTCTGAGAAATTAATGTTCCGGCAGTAACACAAATGTCATTCAATGCATTTATGACCGGAGGATTGTCATTTGTTACAACAATATCAATTTGCATATCGCGCTCAACATAGCCAATGTTTACACCATTGCGCCATTCGCGAATTAAGAAAGCCACATTAAACTCACCCTGAATGGTTGGTGTATTCCAAATTAAATCTCCGGTAACAGCATCCAACGTAAATGATGTGCTTGCAGCAGGATAAAAATATCCGGGAATATCAAGTCCATTGATGCCCTTACATTTTATCAGTTCATAAGATAAACTATCACCATCAGGATCATAAGCGTTGGCATTATGAATAAATATTTTTCAACGGCTCCATTATCAATTGGCGGCTGCAACAGCACAGGTGAATTATTATATCCCAGCACAGGATTGATGACAATTTGCGACTCTACATAAAATGGAATATTTACAGAGCCCGGAATATTTACAACACCACCATTGCGGTTTGGGTCTTCAAAAAACACAGTATAAACTGCAGGCCCGGGAAAAGTGTGAACACCTTCATAATAATTTCTGCTGATGTCAATGCCCACTGTAGTTTTACTTATACGCGGCAAAGAATCCTGCGTGCCATCACCCCAATTCATTTCAAGCATAGGTCTGTCTGCAGGACTGCTCGTTTTGGTATAAGTAACAATCTGCACTCTGTAAGTAAGCAATGAAATCTGATTGAAAGTTATTTCACCTGCACGATTGTGTGTTGCCCATGCTTCCATTTGCAAACCGAAAAGCAGCAAAAAAAAGATTGAAATTTTTCTCATACAATCAGTAGTTGATTACCTGTTGTTCCATCATTTCAGGTATTTCTCTGAACTGATATTGTTGTGACCTCAATTGAGGAATAAATCCTGCTTCGCGAATAGCATCCTGAATACCTTGTGATGTAAAACGATGTGATGCGCACCGGCAACACTCACTACATTTTCTTCAATCATGATAGAGCCAAAATCGTTTGCTCCTGCATGCAGGGCCACTTGTGCCGTTTGCTTTCCTACAGTGAGCCATGATGCCTGAATGTTTTTGATGTTAGGCAACATAATTCTGCTCAATGCAATCATTCTGATAAACTCTTCGGAAGTAACTTTGTTGCGAATACCTTTTACTCTCTTTAAAATTGTATTCTCATCCTGAAATGGCCATGCAATAAAGGCAAGAAAACCTTTTGCATGTGCAGGTTTTTCTGACTGCACCTGTCTGAGCATGACTAAATGTTCGAAACGCTCCTGCAATGTTTCTATATGACCAAACATCATTGTTGCAGATGTGGTAATGTTTAACTGATGTGCAGCCCGCATCACATCAAGCCATTCACGACCTGTACATTTTCCTTTAGAAATCATCCTGCGTACTCTGTCACTCAAAATTTCTGCTCCTGCACCCGGCAAGGTATCAAGTCCTGAATCTTTTAAGGCTTTAAGGACTTCAGTATGCGTCATACCTTCTAACTTAGTGATATGTGCCACCTCCGGTGGGCCAAGTGCATGTAGTTTTACCTGCGGATAAAGTTTCTTTAACTCACTGAAAATACCGGTATAAAATGACAAACCTAATTCCGGATGATGACCTCCCTGTAGCAACAACTGATCGCCACCATAACGAAACATCTCTTCAATCTTAACCTTATATTCTTCAATGCTGGTGATGTATGCTTCTTTATGCCCCGGCACTCTGAAAAAATTACAAAACTTACAATTGGCAATACATACATTGGTAGTATTTACATTGCGGTCAATCATCCAGGTAACAAGCTCTTCTCCAGAAGCAGTAATATTTTCAGGCTTCTGCTTTTTTCTCAACTCATTGGCAACAAACATCAGGTCGGTTAATGGTGCATGATGAAAAAGGTGTATCCCCTCTTCAACATTCAAAAATTCAAAATCCAGTGCACGACTCAGTAAATTTTCTACATTCATACTTTAAGAATTCACTTTACTCAACAGCAAACGGTGTGATTTGTTTTTATAATTTCACGGCCGCAAACGTCTTTCTTTTCAATGCGTAAATTTATAGAAATTTATGGCAGATGAGAAGTTGATTCTGTCATTTTAATTAACATTAATTTAAAATATGGTTAAAAATAAACTTGCAGACCATAACCACGATTATTCCTTAGTAATCCTCACCACATCAGCTACAAAATTTGATGAAACTGTCTTTTCTGCTGATGAGTTAAAGTATATGAAAAACGAGCTTAAGGATAAAAAAATCTTGTTGCCATTAATCAATACAACCGCATGGTCTATGTCTGCCTTCTGGAAAATAAAGCTAAGAATCAATCGCAGTATATGGAATCGTGCCGCAAGGCAGGCCATCAGGTAACAGGATTGCTGAACAAGATTAAAGCTAATAGTGTTTTAATTGAAGCTAAAGGCTTGCGTCAGGAGGCTTTATGTTTTGCCGAAGGTTTGGCTCTTGCCAATTATCAATTCAGAAAATATAAAACCTCTGGCGACAGCAATACACTTGATGTGATTGCCCTGCATTCAAACAAATTAACAGATAAAGATTTATTGTGGTTAAACACCATGGTAGATGCTACCTGCAAAGCCCGTGATTTGGTGAATGAGCCTGTAAGTTATTTAACTGCAACACAACTATCTGATGAGTTGGTAAAATTAGGAAAACAAGCAGGCATTAAAGTTACTGTGCTCAACAAAAAAGAAATTGAAAAAACAGGCATGGGTGGATTGCTTGCCGTAAACAAAGGCAGTCAGGATCCTCCCACTTTTACTATTATGGAATACAAACCTGCAGGACATAAAAACAAAAAACCATTTGTATTAGTCGGCAAAGGTGTAGTGTATGATACAGGAGGATTAAGCCTGAAGCCTACTGCTAACAGCATGGACTATATGAAATGCGACATGGGTGGAGCAGCAGCCGTAGGATGTGCCATCTATGCATTGGCAAAAGCAAAAATTCCTTTACATGTAGTAGCATTGATTCCTGCTACGGACAACCGCCCCGGAGAAAATGCTTATGTTCCAGGTGATGTAATAAAAATGTACAGTGGCAAAACTGTTGAAGTTTTAAATACCGATGCAGAAGGCAGAATGATTCTTGCCGATGCACTTCATCATGCAAAAAAATACAATCCTGCTTTAGTCATGGAGTTTTCTACATTAACAGGATCGGCATCAAGTGCTTTAGGAAAATATGCATGTGCATTTTTAACAACGGCAGACCAAAATCAAAATTCAGCATTGAAAAAAGTGCGGAACATGTTTTTGAGCGTGTGGTAGAATTTCCTATGTGGGACGAGTATGGCGAGCTGATAAAATCTGATGTTGCCGATATTAAAAACGTTGGTGGTCCTGCAGCAGGAATGATAACAGCTGCAAAATTTCTTGAACATTTTATTGATTACCCCTATATGCACTTCGATATTGCAGGCACTGCATTTGTTCATGCCGAAGATTCTTACCGTGGAAAAGGTGGAACTGGATTTGGTGTGCGACTGATTTCTGAATTTCTAAAAAATAAAATCTGATTATGTCAACTATAACTGAAAGTGAAATAAAACCTAAAATAGGAATCACCATTGGCGACCTGAATGGTGTTGGAATAGAAGTCATCATTAAAACTTTTGCCGACAGCAGAATGCTCTCTGTATGTACACCTGTCATCTATGGTTCTTCAAAAGTTATTTCCTATCATAGAAAATCACTGCATCAGCAGGAATTTAATTTCAACACCATCCGTACTGCCGAAGAAGCAAGTCACAAAAAGACCAATGTCATCAACTGCTGGGAAGAAGATGTTAAAGTTGAATTGGGAAAACCATCAACCATTGCGGGAACCTATGCATTCAAATCACTCGAAGCTGCAGGCAAAGATGTGCTCGATAAAAAAATTGATGCCATAGTTACAGCGCCCATTGACAAAAGCACCATTCACAGCGATGCATTTCCTTTCAAAGGGCATACAGAATATTTTGCAAAGCTCTGCGGCAATGCCGAACACGTTATGCTTATGGTGAGCGACAAACTTCGTGTTTGACTCATCACAGGTCACGTAGCTTTAAAGGAGGTGCCTGCACAGCTTACCAAAGAAAAAATTATTGCAAAGACCAAATTGGTACATCAGTCACTTCGCAGCGACTTTGGTTTACAAAAGCCACGTATTGCCATTCTTGCACTCAACCCACATGCTGGCGATAATGGTTTAATGGGTAAAGAAGAACAGGAAATCATCACCCCTGCCATCAGTGAAATGTACAATGCAGGCATTGGTGCCTTTGGACCCTACCCTGCCGATGGTTTTTTTGGATCTTCGCGCTTTAAAAGTTTCGATGCCATCATGGCCATCTATCACGATCAGGGATTGGTACCATTCAAAGCATTGGCATTCTCAACAGGGGTCAACTACACAGCAGGTCTTCCAATCATCCGCACCTCGCCCGACCATGGCACTGCCTACGATCTGGCAGGAAAAAATCAGGCATCAGAAGATTCATTCCGTGAGGCTGTCTATCTTGCCTGCGACATTGCAAAACAACGACAAATCACAAGCGAAATAACTGCAAACCCTTTAAAATTTTCGCGCATGTCTGCTGATAGGTAGTATAGAAAAAGTTAAGTAGCAAACCTGTGTGTATATACTATCACATTGGCACTTCATACTTATTAAATTGCCTAACACCTCGCTATTGTTTTTTTAAATAGTTTTTTTACTACTTTTGAACTAATGAATAGTTTTAATTCTGATAGTCATTGGATTGATAACTATCGGCCCGAATGATGTTATCTGATATTGTTTAGCGGCAGTGTAATTTCATGTTGATTGCAAGTAATTAATTTTTGTAAACTGTGTAAAACAAAATATAATGAAAAATCTGATTGCAATTATTTTTTGCTTACTTATTTTTGAAACTGTAAATGCACAGTGGACACAGACAAATGGACCTGAAGGTGGGGATATATCATCAATAGTAACTGATGGAACAAATCTTTATGCAGGTACTTATTATGGTGGTGTATATAGGTCTTCAAACAATGGTCAGATGTGGACAGCTATAAATAATGGCTTGACACATATTCGTGTTGGAACACTTTGGTTAAATGGTGCAGATTTATTTGCGGTTACAGATGGAGGACTATATGTGACATCCAACAATGGAAATTCGTGGTCATTAATAAATATTGTTTTACCACCATTCACTTCTGTTACAACATTTGCCGCAAATGCAACAAACCTTTTATTGGCACTTCCAGATAATGGCGTGTATACGTCAACGAATAATGGAGTTTCTTGGTCGGTGGCTAATTCAGGGCTACCATTAATTCAAATAAACTCAATTGCAATAAGTGGAAATAATATTTTTGCTGTAACACAATTTCAAGGTGTTTATTTATCAACCAACAATGGTGTTTCATGGGTAGCTGTTAATACAGGTTTGACGGATTTACATATTAGTCATTTAGCAATAGATGCTGGAAATATTTTTGCAGGTTCAATCTATGGCGGTGTTTTTCTATCGACTGATACTGGAAATACATGGAATGCCTTAAATAATGGTTTAACAAATCTGCACGTTTCTGCAATCGCAGCAAGTGGTGCAAATGTTTTTGCAGGAACTGCCGGAGGAGGTGTATTTTTTTCATCTGACACAGGAAATACATGGACTTCGGCAAATAATGGCTTAACAAGTTCAACAATTTATTCATTTCTTATAAATAATTCAGACATCTTTGTTGGCACTTCTGCAGATGGTTTATTTCTATCAACTAATAATGGTGCTTCCTGGAATGCACAAAATACAGGCTTGGCAAGTTCTTTCGTACATTCATTAGCTGTGTCAGGGTCAAATTTATTTGCAGGAAGTAATTATAAGGGAATGTATCGCTCTACTAATAATGGAAATTCTTGGAGCCAGATTAATAATGGTTTAACCAGCACTTTTATTAATTCTATCCTAGCTACTACTAATGACCTTTTTGTTGGAACAGTTAACGGACTTTTTATGTCTGCTGACACTGGAAATACTTGGGTTCAATCCGATAGTGGTATTACAAATAAATTTATAATAGCTGTTGCTAAATTAGGTTCTCATCTTATTGCTGCATCTTATTTAAATGAAGTCTATTTATCTGTTAATAATGGTTCAACATGGAATCTGATAAACAATGGTTTACCAACAGGCGGCTCTTCAAGTTTAGTAATAAGTGGCTCAAACATTTTTTTAGGAACTTATCAAAACGGTGTTTTTCTTTCAACTGATACAGGCAATACATGGAATGCGGTTAATAATGGTTTAACAAATCTGCATGTTTCTTCTTTAGCTATTAGCGGGACAAATATTTTTGCAGGTACTGATAGTAATGGTGTTTTCTTTTCATCCAATAATGGCAACTCGTGGAATGCAGTAAATAATGGTTTACCAACCACATCAATTATTACTTGTCTTGCGATTAATGGAACAAATATTTTAGCAGCCACAATGCAAGATGGTGTGTATTTTTCTAACAACAACGGCACTACATGGTCAGCTGTGAATAATGGCCTAACAAATAAAATTGTTACGGATTTAACAATAAGCGGAATAAATTTTTTTGCTGCTACACAAGGGAATGGAGTTTTTCTCAATTCAAACTTATTGACGGATATTACAGAAAACACAAATTATTATTCTTCCATCAACATTTACCCCAACCCTGCATTAAGTCAGGTTGTAATTGAATTCAATCATGTAATTGACAATGGGAAAATTCAGATGTTCAATACTTTCGGCAATAAGATTATTGAAGAAAATATTATAAGTGAATCAAAAAAAGTTATCAATTTGAATAATATATCAAATGGAATTTATTTCATGAAAGTGTTTGATGGAAAAAATAGCAACTGCAAGAAATTAATTGTTGAGTAATTTATTTCTCCCATCTGGCTCAAGTCTTTCGACTTGTGCTTAATTATCATTAAAAAACTTATATTACTATTGTGTTATTTAATTACCAATAATAAGGTTGTACCTATGGCACTTTAAAAGTTTTTGATATCTATTTTTCCACCAAAAGTTTGTCGCTCAAAGACTGTTTTTTTTACTTATCAAACAACATTCTAAACCTTCCAACATTGCAACCTTCTGATTTCACCTGTCAAGTAGCACAGCCCCTGACAGAGTGAATTAACAGAAACATATACTTAATTTTTATCCCCTCAAATTCTCTTCGATATTACTTCGCGAAACTCTGTAGAAATAACACAAACTTTAAAAACATTATAACCTTCAAACTTTCTTTATATCCTCAAAAATTAAAAATATAATTATGCACTATTTTTATAAAACTTTGAGATGCTATAAGATTGAAAAGTAGTATCGTTTGCTTGGTTTTAAAAATCAAACTTCGTAAATTTGTGAGTTACACTGACAGTGTTAAAACACACCACTACAGTGAATCGTTTATCGAAAATTTAGACAATGAAAAAACTTTTACAATTCAGTTTTATTCTTGCAACATACTTGTCCAGCGGACAGACGGCTTTCGAAAAAATGTTCAAACCCAGTGGTGTTTCTGACATTTTTCTCACTTATTATGATGTTATAAAATCGCCCGATGATTCGGGGTATTATACTCTCAGTACTTTTGGCGGTCCAGATTCGGGTGCAATACTTTCTCTTGTGGGTAATGACGGCATACTGAAATGGAGTAAATCTTATCAAAGAGTTACCGCAATTTTTAAAACATTCGGGCTATCTGTTCTACCTCTTTCAGATAGCACCTTAATGCTTAACCTCTATGACGATGGCCGCACTATTCAACTTAAAACAAGTTATTCAGGTACCATGTTAGGTGCCAAAAAACTTAACTACATTTCATCAACTGTTTATTTTCAGGAAGAAAAAAATAATGCTATTTATGGAGTAGGACGTGTTTCAGCAAACGGAGTTAATGGAGGGCTATTCTGTAAAATGGATTTAGATGGCAACATTATTTGGTCGAGAATGATGAACGGAGGTACATCACGCAGAATTGAGCTTAGGGCATTAACTCTAACCAGCGATGGTGGTTTTCTCCTTGCAGGAACCCGGCAAATTTATGGCACAATATTACCCGCTTCAACCATACTTATCAAAACCGACAGTATTGGCAATATTACATGGCAACGCCAGCTTAATTATGTCAATAAAATATTATTCCTTCTTCCGTAGTAGAAACCCATGACCATGGCTTTATGTTTGCCGTAGCAACCGCCTTTAACGGCTCTGCACAGTTTTTAAAACGGATAGTGTCGGAAATGCGCTATGGAATGTTGGTTTCACAGATTCCACTTTTTACAATCTTTTCTTCGACCAAATAACACCGGATTCAGGCAACACTTTTGTTACAGCAGGTAATTTTGACATTTTTAATCCTTCGATAAATGCAGCAGCAAGAATTGATAGTGCAGGAAACCTGTTATCCATGCACCAGTATAATAATTACTCAAATTGTCATTCATACAGCCATTACTTCAACCCACAAACCGGTTTAGCGATGTTTGGTTATGGAGGTGGCTTCAATAATTTTGGATTTTACTTTTGCAAAACTGATAGCGTTCTAACAACACCTTGTATGAAAGACACCATCCACCTTTACAACTTATTCGTATTCGGTAACCGATAGTGCCACAAGCATTTTATCTCAACCGGTAAGCCTTGTAAGTATTGATGTGCTGGCACAAATGTCAGTAAACTCAATTTCATTTACTGACAGCAG
Source organism: Bacteroidota bacterium (assembly GCA_016699635.1). Classification (GTDB taxonomy): domain Bacteria; phylum Bacteroidota; class Bacteroidia; order AKYH767-A; family OLB10; genus OLB10. The sequence goes on from CP064983.1 coordinate 916,901, forward strand.
TTTATGCCCTTTAGTGTCGTCTGTTCCATCTTTTCAAAATCAAAATACTCTTCAGGTTTTAAATGCTGATGTAAGTTTATATCCAAATCCCTTTTCCAGTCAACTTACTTTTTCTCTTGCCAGCAACGAAAAAACAACAGCGTCTCTTTATAACTTTGTTGGACAACGAGTTTTGCAACAGACATTTTCAAACTCCACGACTATAAATACAGAGCAGCTTCCAGAAGGTATTTATTATTATGCGTTGCACAACTACAAGGGTGTGTTTAAAACAGGTAAAGTGATAAAGCAATGAAAGCTAGTAATTTCAGCTAATATGTTTTAGTTTACAAAAGTTAGCAACTTAGTAAACTGAGTGGGAATTCACCTTTGTACATAAACACCGACTAACAATTTCTTCCTTTTGTCAAGTAGTTAACTTTATAACTGTCACGTTGCAAAACCCCAGATTGTGTAATTTAACAAACACTTTTTTTCCGCATCTCTGTCTCTACAATTTTACATCTGAATACTCTGTGGAAACCAACATCATTCAAAAATTCAAAAACATTATCAAATTATCTAATCATCAAACCTGTCAGCCGTGGCTGATTATCAAATAAATTAACTTCTCTCAACAAATCACACTTAGATATTTATTAAAGTTAGTTCGAAATGTTATTAAACTATTTCTTCAACAACGATAGTGTTTCGTTGGCAAGTCCTGAAAAGCTTTTAATGTCCATTTTAACAGATCCAACTAAAATTTTTGCTTCTGCTCGTATAGGAATTTTATTCTCATCATCACTTACCCAGAGAGTCATGTCTTCCTTGTTTTTAAAAACACGGCCTTCCAACAATTGCGGGTGAAACTTCAAACAACGGAAAGTGCCAAACTTAGTACTGATATTTTCTTTTCCTACATATTTGAATTTTACAGGAATAATGGCGTCATCTAAATACGCATCAACATCGTATAAGGCACCGGGTTGGGCATTGCTGAAGTCAATTGTGCGTGCATAATAAAATGCAGAAATCAAATCCTGAACATTCTGTGGTGTGGCAATGGTTGCCTTCTTGCTTATGGCTAAATTTTTTACCTGATTAAAAGTAACATCCTGATTGATTTTATATCCACCCTCATAAACCCTTCTGACAAACAACCAAGGGATAATTGCCTGTGCATCTATAAAACTTTCATAACGGTCTCGCACTTTAAAAAACCAGTCGAATGCTCCTTTTGTTTGTCCTGTTCCAACTACATGATACACTTCCCGAGGACCTATAGTTTTTTTATCAGGCATTACAGCAAGCTTTGCTTCGCCTGCATCTATTATTCCGTAATGTACTCGATATTCCAAAACTTCGCCATAAGTAAATGCCTGATTTTCTACCTTACGTAATTTCTCCTGACCTTCACTGATACTTGGTTGCATTAAACAAATGAGTGCAATTGATAACATGCTGAAAACATTTTTTAATGCCGAATCAAATTGCAAGCCAAGTACAGAAATTTTCACCTCAAAAAATGAATTTCAATTAAAGACTGATTATTCTGCAACGTCATCGGTCTTGTCTGTATTGCCTTCCTGTGTTCCTAAGGTAATACTTACACCTTCGGCATTGTCGTTCTCTGCATACTGCATATCGGCAGGTGTTCCAATCTCGTTCTCATCAAGAATTACATCTTTTAACTTTGGTAAATCTTTTGCTGATTTTAAACCGAAATGATCCATGAATGTTCGGCTGATACCATACAAAATTGGTTTTCCGTACCATCACCTTTTCCCTGAATGGTAATTAAATCTTTCTCTAATAATTTCTGAATGGAATAATCGCAGTTAACGCCTCTGATGTTTTCAATTTCTGATTTTGAAACAGGTTGCTTGTATGCAACTATAGCAAGCGTTTCCAATGCTGCTGTTGTAAGTCGCTTTTTAGAGTTTATCTGCAACATGGTGTTCACTACACCGTAATATTCCTTCTTACTTAGAAAACGAAATCCACCGGCAATTTCTACCAACTCAAAAGAATAATCATCAGCAGAATATTTGTTGATTAATTCAGAAATACTTTGTCTTATATTTTCATTAGAAAGCTCCCATCCGAAACTTGCTTTCAAAGCAGCAGCAATTTCATTTGCAGTGATACTTTGTTCTGAAGTGAAAATTAATGCTTCAATATGCTGTTTAAGATTCTCCATTTTTACTCTTGATTTTAATCTGAATCGGCTCATGCCAATTCGCTATAAATTGCAAAATTAGCATTTCATTTCAACAGACCTATTTTCGCCCAAGTTTAAATTTATTCTTCCTATAATCCACCTCCTCACCTATCAAAAATCCAATAGGTTTTAAACCTTCTACATGGTCGCAAACTACCTTTAACATCCCTGTCAGAGGCAGGCATAAAACCATTCCTGCCAAGCCCCACACTGAAGCACTGATAATTAACGCTATTGTTGCAGTGAGTGGATTTATACTTACACTACTGCCAACTACATAAGGAGTAATAAAATTATTGTCAATAAACTGCACAGTGACACAAACTCCGGCAGCTCCAATTGCATAGCCTATTTCATCTTTTGTGAGCAATGCCATTAGTACCGGTAAAACACTTCCTATTAAAACACCAATGTAGGGTATGATGTTGAGAACAGAAGCCAGTACTCCAAATAAAACAGCATGTTCAATGCCCAATAACAAAAATCCTGTTGAATTAAGAATGGATAAAATCAAAACATCTAAAAAAATACCTTTAAGATAGTTTTGTGAAACACCAGCTACTTTTTTACAATCTGAAAATAGGAATTGTGTTTTCCATCAGAAACGATTGCTTCAATAAACTGCTTAAACTTTTTCTTATAAAGTGTCAGAAAAAAAACATAAACAGTTACTAAGGCAAAATTGGCAATAAAAGTTCCTGTTGAAGAAAAAAGATTAAGTAGCAGTAATCCGCTGTCAGCAATATTTTCCTGCAACTTTGATTTTACCAAAACATTTTGTTGCTCTTTGGTAATTCTGAATGTTTCGTTTACAAAGTGTTGCAAGAACTCTACCTTTTCAAGGAGTTTTGCCTGAAGTAAAGGCAAATCTTCAGCAAATGAAACAATTTGCGAATAGAAGAAATACAAAAGTCCACCAACGGCTACGAATGCAAGTAAAATGCTGCATAAAATTGCTATGGCAGGTGGAAATTTCCATTTTATAAGTTTGTTTGAAACAGGCATTAACAAAAAGGTAAACAATACAGCAACAGTAAGTGGAATGAGTACATCTTGTGCAGCATGCAGGACATAAAAAATTAAAATCGCTAACAGGATTTTAAAAGTTATTCTGATATAGTAAGGTGGTTGATTGATTTCCATTGTTAAAGAATGTGGATTTAAAAGTAACTAATTCAATTATTATTTTTTAGATATGCAGCACATTTTTCTGCACAAAATTCGCCATCCATAGCGGCAGACACAATGCCTCCGGCATAGCCTGCACCTTCACCACAAGGAAAAAGTCCCTTAACCTGAACATGCATTGCTGTTTCAACATCACGAGGAATACGAACCGGTGATGAAGTCCGTGATTCTGTGCCCACCAATACTGCTTCGTTTGTATAGTAGCCTTTCATTTTTTTACCAAACGCAACAAATGCTGCAGCAAGCGAGTTTGTAACCGAAGCAGGAAAAATTTCTTTCAGATTTACTGAATTGATTCCCGGTATATAGGAGCAAGTAGGCAGATTTGAAGACACTCTTTGATTCACAAAATCAACGATACGTTGTGCAGGTGCAGCAAGATTACTTCCACCACTAACAAATGCTTTTTCTTCTATACTTTTCTGCAATTCTAAAAAACGTAATTCTTTTGCATTCTTAAATGGTAATACATCTTCTTCTGTAATACTAACAACGATTCCTGAATTTGCAAAAACATTATTTCTTCTTGAAGGACTCCAACCATTAACAACTACTTCGCCAATGTCGGTTGCAGCAGGTGCAATGATGCCTCCCGGACACATGCAGAAAGAATAAATTCCTCGACCATCATGCTGATGTTTTAATGCATAAGATGCCGGTGGCAAAAATTGACTGCGTTTACTGCAATGATACTGCACAGAGTCAATAACCTGCTGCTGATGTTCAGCACGAACACCAATAGCAATTGGTTTTGCTTCAATCAATATTTTTTGATTGTTTAACATGTAAAAAACATCGCGTGCAGAATGACCGGTTGCTAAAATCAGAGCTTTAGATTTAATATGAAATTGTGCCAACCCTTGTTGCACCTCTACTCCATTTACACCACTTGTGTCAAAATCAATATTTACAAGTTTTGTATCGAATAATACTTCGCCTCCACATTCAACAATTCTGTTTCGCATTGCAGAAATTATTGCAGGAAGTTTATTGGTTCCAATATGTGGATGTGCATCAACAGCAATATCACCATCGGCACCATGCTCAATAAATGTATTTAATACAGAAGCAATATTGCCTCTCTTATTGGAACGTGTATAAAGTTTTCCATCGCTGTAGGTGCCTGCACCACCTTCGCCAAAACAATAATTTGACTCCGGATTAATCTGCCTTTGTTTATTTATTGCAGCAAGGTCACGTCTGCGATTACGTACGTCTTTGCCTCGTTCAATTATTATTGGTTTAAATCCACATTCAATAAGTCGGATGGCTGCAAACAATCCTGCAGGCCCACATCCTGCAATTATTACAGGTTCACTATTGGCAACTTGCCGCCACTTTCGATTTTCAACTAAAGTTTCTTGATTCTGTTCATCTGTCCATTGTAACTGCAATCTGATTTTTACAGTCTTAGAGCGGGCATCAATACTGCGTTTTATAATACGGAACAATCTGTTGCCACCAAATTTCTTAGCAACTATGTGTTGAATTACCGACTCACTGGCTGCCTCTTCGGGCAGAACAACAAGTTCAAATGTTTGCATAAAAAGTATCTTCTATTATTCGAATGTCAATGACAAGGTGAACATTTTTGAAAACAATCCATCAAGAGATTTTGAGTAAACCAAATCGTCTTTAACCAAAAGATTTCGTAAACCATGATACATCTTTATCTCCGGTGAAAACTTAAACATAGGCAAATAAAAATCACATCCTACTCCAATTTCATATCCATAATCGTTTCGTTGCAACTTTACATATTCTTTATCCTTTGCTTTTACTTTCGCCTGCGATACCATATCTATGCTGTACTTAACTCCTCCTAATACATAGGCACGGAAATTATTCAGTCGTGCCGACTTGAACTTTACATCCAGAGGCAACTCTACAAAAGTTGACTCTACCTTTTTGGTCACAACGTTGCTGAGTGGTCTTCCTTTTTCAAATGTATAAATCAAATTGCGTGATGCAAATGCCAGTCCGGGCAAAAATCGTAAGTCAAAATGCTCTCCCATTCGCATGTTGGTTACTATCTGAAGATTAAAACCGGATGTACCTTTTGATTCAACAGTATAAAGTGAATCAATCAAACTAAAAGAAGCAACTCTGTCAATTACAAAATCTGTTTTATTGATGCCAAGTATAAATCCAAAATGAAAGCGCTGCCTGTCATACTTTGGCAGGTTTAGAATTTTTTGCTTTTGTGCAAACAAGCTATCAGCATTGAACAGCAGAACTAAGAAAGAAAAAACTATAACCCTCTGTTTCATGCTGCTGCAATGTATAATGTTACTATTCCGAAAGTCATCGGCTTAATTTCAATATTAGTAAAACCACACTGTTTCAAAACAAGTGCAAAATCATTTCCTGAAGGAAAATGTTTTACCGATTCAGGCAAATAGGTATAGGCGGATGCATCACCGGAAATCAACTTGCCGAAAAGTGGTAACAGATAACGTGAATAGATGCCATAAAATTGTTTAATAGGAAACATTGTTGGTTTACTGAATTCCAGAATAAAAACCTTTCCATTACTATTAAGTACCCGTTTCATTTCCATCAATCCTTTTTCCAGATTTTGAAAATTACGAACACCAAAAGCTACCATCACTGCATCAAAAGTTTGATTTTCAAATTGAAGTTGCTCACTATCGCCTTGTTGCAATGAAATAATATTGTTCAAGTTCTTTGCTTCTATTTTTACTCTTCCTGCTGCAAGCATTTTTTCTGAAATGTCCACTCCTATTATTCTTTCTGGATTAAGAGATGTTGCTGCTATTGCTAAATCAGCTGTACCGGTGGCAATGTCAAGAATAGTCCTTGGTTTTAGTTTACCAATCTCTTTAATAGTTTTTTTTCTCCAGATTTTATCAATGCCTAATGACAGAAAGTGATTTAAGAAATCATAACGGTGTGCTACGGCATCAAACATGTGTTGCACCTGCTCTTTCTTTGATTCTCCTGTATTATAGGGCGTAACTTGCATTTTATTTTCCGGAAAGTCTTTTAACCTCGTTCAACAACTGATTTCCATCAATAGGAACAACGCCAACTTTTTCGCAAACCAAGCCACCTGCCAGATTGCTTATTGCCGCCATTTCATGACATGAAAACCCTGCTGCAATTGCTAAAGATGCAACACTGATTACTGTATCGCCTGCACCACTAACATCACTGATATTTCGGAAGTGTGCAGGGATAATTCCTTTTTCATTCTTTGAATAATAATATACTCCATGTTCTGATAACGTAATCAGCAATGACTTAATTTTTTGCTTAGTTGCAAAATCAGATGCCAACTTCGTAAGCGCTGTTGCCGTTGGTTTCTCCAAATCAGTCTTTAGTCCTTCGCGCAGCTCTTTTAGATTAGGCTTGAAAAGAGTTACATTACGATAATGGAAAAAATTATTTTTTTTGGGGTCAACCGTTGTGGGAATATTTTGCTTCTGTGCTTCAGCAACAATGGCTTCTATTACAGTTTTATTAAGAACACCTTTATCATAATCTTCAAAAACTATAACGGCCGGCTTTTTTTTTCTGATTATCTCTATTGCTTTTTTTATGAGCATTTCACCGTCTGCTTGCGACAGTGGCTCGGCTACTTCTGCATCTACACGCAATAGCTGATAGTTGTTGCCTATAACTCTGGTCTTTATGGTTGTAGTCCTTTTTGAAGATGCTAATATTCCATCTGCAGGCATACCACTTTTGGTAATCATTTCGCGGAATTCTTTTCCTGCATTATCCTTCCCAACAACAGAACATATAAAAGGTATTGCACCCAAAGAATGAAGGTTTACTGCAACGTTGGCAGCTCCTCCGGGCCGGCTTTCGCGCTTTTGAACAGCCACAACAGGCACAGGTGCTTCTGGCGATATACGGTCAACACGACCCCACAGATAAGCATCAGTCATTACATCACCTATTACTAAGGTATGCATTCCCTTAACCTTTTTCAGAAACTGTTCTGTCTGTTTAATGTTCACGCCTATTGAATTGAAGGGCAAAAGTAAGTAATGTGAACTACTTTTCTTAAACGATTAAAATGGCAGCAATGGGTAGTTTTTAAATGTCGCCTCCGGTATAAGTGTCTTTAACTTTTTCTTTTTTACGCTTACTCAACTTATCCATGGCATAACTGCTGTGTTTTATTCCAACAAAAAAGTCGAACCCATTAAATTTAGACAAACCCAGCATGGAAGTAAGATAATCGGAACCTATAACTACCTGACCTAAACGAAGACATGTTCCAAGTCTGACCTGATCATACTCATACCATGTTAGAGGAAAAGAAATTTCATAACGCCATGTTTCTAATCGAGGTGTAAAAGACAATTGTGCCGGTCGTCTGATAGCTGTTGACTTACTGGTGACAGGTTGAATTATTGAGGTGTTCAGATAAAGAAAATGAGTCAGGCAGTAATCAAACTGAATACTGATAGCTGCAGGTAGTTTAGCACGGTACTTTGTGGCCACATATCCTGATGTGGAGTCATCAAAAACTTTTGAGCGAATAAGTTCTCCAAGTTGACTGATGCTTTCAACTCCTGTTGTATCAAATCCGCTCCAGTCTATATTATTATTGTCGAACTTTACTGTACGGGTATCTTTTGCAAATAATATACTTCCGGCATCAACTAATGACATACCTATCTTATATTTATACTTCTTAAATTTCAGGCGGCTAGCATATACGTTATAAGCCTCAGGGTTCAGTCCATGTATATATTGAACACCCCATGTAGTACTAAATCCCTTACCACGAACTTTTAGGGAATCGCTTTTGCCGTCTTGCGGAACGGCATAACCATATTCAGCCTGAAGGTCGGGTACGTGCAACATAGATTCATCATCAAAGCGATATTGCATGTGATCGTTCTGTGCATAAAATCCATCAAAGACCATGAGGTAATTAAAGGTAGCACCTATTGCTATTCTGTTTCCGGGCCCTGCTTCAATCTGCTGTGCAAAACTGGCACCTATTTCACCATATAATAAAGCAGCCAACTTATTATTGCCGGCTTCAAGTTCTGTATGCTGCAAAGGTGTGTAGGTAGAATTCTCATAAAACAACTTTGCCATTTCAAAGTCAACATTCCTTACACTTCCCATTGCCTTTAAACCTGTCTGTAATCCAAAAGCTGTCTGTCCTGAGCGCAGAAAAAACGAAGGACCTTTAATACCTGTCTGAAAAAATGCATTCTTATCCTTGCCTGTATATTGATCTTGCCAATCGTAGTTAAAATAGTCTGCCTTAAAAAATTTCCCTACAGACATTTTACCTTTCGGTAAATAAAGATAATTGTTATAAAAAGTCATATTCCCCGAAAGTATATTCAGCTCATACTTTATAGGAGAAACAGCCATTGAAGATGGATTAATATCTATGGCAAAATTCCCTGCATAGTTACTATTGGCTATTCCCCACATATCCTGACCTCTGACCGTTGACAGGGCAACAACACATGTGAGTGTAATAAATATTGCTTTTTTCATTAGTTAAAACAATTGTTATGTGCTGCTAAACGCTAAAATCCAAGTGTTGGTTGAGTCTATAAAGTGATAACCTTACTGCTATTATTGATGTAAGTTTGGCTGTAAGATTCAGAGAAAATCAACAACTTTTCCCTTGTAAAAACTTTATTACTTCTTTAATGACTTCGGTTATTAACAATATAACAGCTTCTGTCAACATGGTATTTTCAGAGGTAAAAACAATAAATTACATTGATTTTTCATTGGTAAAAACATATTTTTCAGAGGAGAAAACATGTATTATACTAAAATATTATTCTAACACCACAGAGTGACTGATGTTATGAATTTGTCAGTTTACCCTCTGAAAACAGCTGTTAATAAATTAATGTACAGGGTTGCTTCAAAGCAAAAATTATGTATTTCATTTGCTCAACAAATTAAAAAAACAAATTTCAAAATGGCAACTAAAAAAGCTAAAAAGGCACCTGCTAAAAAAGCAGCCCCAAAAAAGAAAGCTGCTCCAAAGAAAAAAGCAGCAGCTCCTAAAAAGAAAGCAGCAGCAAAAGCTAAAACAAAGCGTACTCCAAATGCTGCATTTATGAAAGCTATGACAATTGGCGAAGCTCTTCATCCAGTTGTAGGAAGCAAGCCACTTCCACGTACTGAAGTTGTTAAAAAACTTTGGGAATATATTAAGAAAAACAAATTACAGGATCCAAAAGAGAAACGTAACATCAATGCTGATGACAACTTGAAAAAAGTTTTTGGTGGCAAAAAAACAGTTTCTATGTTTGAAATGACTAAACTAGTTAGCAAACACCTTTCTTAATATTCTGTAAGAAAGAACAAAAAGGGGAGGCTTTAAAAAGCCTCCCCTTTTTTCATTTAGCCATGTCGTACCATGAAAAACTAATCACACAATGGCAATGTCTTGTCCAATTCTCATAAATTTATACCGTAAACATTCCGAGTATCCAGTTGTTAATTGGTTTGTTGTATTTTTAAACTCCCATAACACACATCATGCACGGCACACGTTTTACAGCCTTTATTCCTGAAAAAGAAAACACTCCATTTGATAAGCTACTCAGTATTTTCATGGAGTTGTTACCCTATACTGCCGGTGATGTTTCAGAAGCCTTATCATGGATGACAGAACTTGATAAACAATATAAACTAACTGACAAAAGTTATGGTATGGGTGATTTTATTAAAGATCTGAAAGAAAAAGGTTATATCAAGGATAATCCCGACAACGATAAATTCAGTCTGAGTTCAAAATCTGAAAGGACTATTCGTAAGCGTGCATTGGAAGAAATTTTCGGAAAGCTTAAAAAATCAAATACAGGAAATCATAAGACATCGTTTACCGGTCAGGGAGATGAATGGACTTCTGATTTACGTCCCTTTCAATTTGGCGATAATATTGACAGCATCAACTTTACTCAATCACTGCAGAATGCACAAATTAATCATGGACCAGATGAATTCAACTTAACAGAAAATGATCTTGAAATTCAGGAAAAAGAATTTAAAACCCAGCATTCAACAGTTTTGATGATTGACATATCGCACTCCATGATACTTTATGGAGAAGATAGGATAACACCCGCACGAAAGGTAGCTATGGCATTGGCAGAACTTATCAGTATAAAATATCCTAAAGATACTTTAGACATTATTGCATTTGGTGATGATGCTTTTCCTATTGCCATAAAAGATTTGCCTTATTTGCAGGTTGGTCCTTATCATACCAATACTACAGCAGGACTACAACTTGCCATGGAATTATTACGCAGAAAAAAAACACAGAACAAACAGATTTTTATGATTACAGACGGCAAACCGACTTGTATAAAATCGGGTGCATCTTACTATAAAAATAGTTTTGGCCTTGACCAAAAGATAATTAACAGTGTTTTCTCGTTGGCATCACAATGCCGCAAACAAAAAATTCCTATCACTACTTTTATGATAGCTACCGACCCTTATTTGCAGCAATTTGTAAGACAAATGACTGCAATAAATAAAGGCCGTGCATTCTACAGCAGCCTGAATGGATTGGGCGAATTTGTATTTGAAGATTATGTAAAAAACCGTAAAAAAAGAGTTCTATAACCAATGAAGATTAAAAATATAACAACACTTGGCGATTTGAAAAAAAACGGATACAAGTCCAGGTCTATTAAAGAAGAAATGCGAGAAAACCTGATTCGTAAACTCAAATCAGGGGAAAAATTATTTGAAGAAATACAAGGCTATGAAGATACAGTAATTCCACAACTGCAAACTGCTGTCTTATCTAAACATAACATCATTCTTTTAGGACTACGCGGTCAGGCAAAGACAAAAATTGCACGACTGATGACACAACTGTTGGATGAATACATGCCTATAGTAAGTGGTTCTGAATTAAATGACGATCCTCTGAATCCGCTTTCGCGATATGCTATTAATATTATTGAAGATGAGGGCGACACCACACCCATAACATGGATACATAGAAACGACCGTTACACTGAAAAATTAGCTACTCCAGATGTTTCTGTAGCTGACCTGATTGGTGACATTGATCCTATTAAAGCTGCTGCACAAAAGTTAAACTATTCTGACGAGCGCGTTATTCATTATGGTTTAGTTGCCCGAAGCAACAGAAACATTTTTGTTATCAATGAACTTCCGGATTTACAACCCCGAATACAAGTTGCATTGTTCAACATTCTGCAGGAAGGCGATATACAGATTCGCGGTTTCAAACTGCGTCTGCCTTTAGACATTCAATTTGTGTTTACTGCCAATCCCGAAGATTATACCAACAGAGGTTCAATCATCACACCCTTAAAAGACCGTATAGGCAGCCAGATACTTACACACTATCCAAAGAATATTGAAATAGCAGGAGCTATTACCTTGCAGGAATCAAAAATTGAAAAATCTCAATCTGAAAATATTTTTATTGCTCCTTTACTACATCAACTCATTGAGCAAACTGCCATGGAAGCCCGCCAAAGCGAGTTGGTTGATCAGAAAAGTGGTGTGAGTGCACGACTGACCATTTCTGCACTTGAAAATTTGTACAGCACATGCGAACAAAGGATGTTATTAAATCATGAGAACAAAAGCAATGGACGCATAAGCGATTTGCAAGGCATAATACCATCTATCACCGGGCGTGTGGAATTGGTCTATGAAGGTGAAGCCGAAGGCATTCAATCAGTAGCATTAACTTTGATGGATAAGGCTATCAGAAAAGTTTTTGCAGAAACATTTACTGATCCCGAAAAATTAAAAAAATCAAAAAATACCAATCCATATTCAGAAATTATAAATTGGTTTGAACAAGGAAATACATTGAGTCTTTTACATCTCGATACAACAGCACAATACATTAAAAAGCTCGATGAAGTTCATGGACTTAAAAAAACAGTGAAACAATTTCTGAAAAACATAAATGAAAACGAAGTTCATCTATGGATGGAATTTCTATTGTATGGACTTGCTGCCTTTTCTCAGATCAGCAAAACTGCTTTGGAAAGAAACACAGAGTTTAAAGATTTAATGCGAACAGTATTCAATTTTAAATCTATGGATGATGAAGTTTAAACTTTATTACATCAATCCGATGAAATAATCATTCAACGGGTCAAGTACAAAATTGATCCATCCATGTCTGTGTTTATCTGTATCGTCATTACTTGGAAACAAACTGTGATGAATATACACTCTTGTACCGGCAGCATCGGGCTTCAACTCAATTTCCACTAAGCTTGGTTTGGTCTTTTTATCCCATGTATTGGGTTTCCAGGTATAGCTGAATGATTCATTGTTAATAAACGTAATAACTTCGCCCTTAACCCAACCGTCAAACAATTCAACATTACCTCCTTTTTTCAATTCAAAAACAAAACTTCCTTCTATCCATTTTTTCATCACATCAGGATTTGTCAATGCATTAAACACCGCTTCCGGTTTTGCATAAACCACATAATTCATTTCAATTGAAAATTTACTTTCACTCATAACCATCAAAAAGAAAAGCCTGAAACCAAATTCAGCTTCAGGCTTAATTAATATTTACTTAATTTATTCTACTACTAATTTTTTACTGATAATCTGACTTCCGGCAGCAATACGAACTGTATATACTCCCTTAGCCCAATTTGTGTTTACTTCATATTGATATTCTCCAGCATCTAAACGGTTTTCTGAAATTCGATGAACTTCTTTACCCAACATATCAGTTACTGTAATCAGTACTTTTTCAGGTTGCAGCAATTCAAAGTTTACACTTGACTTCTCTGAAGCAGGATTAGGAACAATAGTTACATCACTTGCCGAAACAGCATAGTCGCTGATACCAACAACACCTGTAAGGTTAATGTCATCAATATAAATATTATTACCCTTATCGTGAGTATATTCAAACTTTAAAGAAACGTTTGGTTTAGTTGAATACTGTCCTGAAGTAAGACTTACTGTTTCCTGACGCCAGTCTGCTGCATTAGGAACAAAATCTGAAGTTACTGTTGAACTTACTGTTGCCAATTGCGTTCCTGTTTTTGTTGTACGCAGGTTCCACAACTGACCGCAGTTGTTAGAAGCATAAACTTTTAACTGATCTGTACCGGAGCTGTTCTTTAGTGCATAAGCTAGCCAAAAAGTAAATTGTGTTTGTGTAGTGTTTGTTAAATTAAAACCTGGTGTAATAAATACATCCTTGGTACCCGCAACATTGCCACTGAAATTATTTATTCTAACAGAATTAAATCCTGAATGTGCAGCGGTAGAATTCAGTTCCCATGCATTGCCATTTTCATTATCAACAATCCAATCTACAGAAGGGAATAACACATTTTCAAAACCCTCTGAATATGGAACAAAGTTAGAAACCTGCTGCGGTCTTACAACAACGCTTTCAATACCTGTATAAGTATCAAAACCTGCAGAAGTAGTAACAGTTAATGTTACATCGTAAATACCAGCAGTATTATAAATGATACCTGTTGGATTTTTATCTGTTGAGGTTGATGGAGTACCACCGTTAAAAGTCCACAGATAAGTTGTGCCCACTGTATCTGTATTTAAACTTGCATCACTAAAGCTAACAGTTCCGCCTTCGCAAATTACTTTTTGTACGGGTGAAAAACTTGCTGTAGGAGCACAAACATACGTACCTCCATCGGTTCCCGTATTAGTTAAATTGGTTGCAGTATGAACCTGATTACGCAAGCCTGCACCTGAATTTAATGCAGCCCACATACGCGCTTTCTGTCCTAAAGTAAACATGTAATAGCAATAGCTATAGTCCATGTAGTTTTGATAGTTTTCTATAACACCCGGGTTACACACATCTGCATTTGAAGCGGATGGACATGTAGTATAACCTTTAGTTACCGGAGTATCTGTTACGTTATCATCACCGCAAGCTACACCGGGTTGATTGGTTCCACCCCATGTATGATTCAGATTTAACCAATGACCAATTTCATGCGTAAGTGTATATTGACCTGTTGAACTACCAGTCCCTATGCTACCAACGTAGTTATGCAATGCAATGATTCCATCTTTACCGGGAGGCGCTGTACCGGGTTTGTATGCATAAGCTGCCGCTTGTGCATGCGATGAACCGAAGTTAGAAATAGTCCAGATATTTAAATATTTATTGTAAGGCCATGGATTCAACTTTGATTGATCACCGGCATCATAAGTTAACAACGATTGTTGTCTGTCAATACCATTAGTACAATTTCCATTAGGATCTTTATGTGCAAGACGGAATTCAATCTGAACATCGGCATTCAATGCTTTAAAATCAGGGATGATGTTTGCTGTATCTGTTCGCTGTCCGTTATAATCGCGGTTCAAAACTCTGATTGCATCATAAACCTGCGCGTCTGAAATATTCTCAGGACCCCAATTATGAATGACATGAAATACCACAGGGATAACATACACAGCAGTGCCAGTACTTCTGAAATAGCTTGGTTGAAAGTTTTGTACGTACTGTTGCGTAAACGCTTCTAACTGATTTTGTGCAGCACGGGCAGCAGCACTATTCTGCAGTGCAGCATTAGTAACTTCATCAGTAGCACACCAATGTGTGTTCTGTGCATTGACTGTAATGGTTGCAATCATGGCCATCATCAGTAATAAAAAATTAGTAGATTTTTTTAGCATTGTTTTAATTTATTTATAATGAATCAAAAGTAATAAAATCGTGTGTTTTGAGCATATGTTCAATGTAAATTTTTTGTGAAGGAACTACCCTATTGCTTGTTTCAAATCTGCAATTAAATCGTCTATATCTTCAACACCCACACTTAATCTCAATAATGAGTCGGTTACACCAACTCTTACTCTTTCCGCAACCGGAACACTGGCATGTGTCATTGATGCAGGATGGTTTACCAAAGACTCTACTCCACCCAATGATTCAGCCAATGAAAACACTTTTACCGATGACGCTAACTTAAAAGCCTCTTCCTGAGAGTGACTTTTTAAGTCAAAAGAAATCATACCACCAAAATCGCGCATCTGCATTTTTGCAATGTGATGGTTTGGATGATCTTCAAAGCCCAGTAATAAACTTTTTCGATTTTTGGATGAGCGACGAAGAAATGCTGCTATTTGTTTTCCATTAAAACAATGACGCTCCATGCGAAGATGTAAAGTTTTTATTCCTCTTAATACAAGAAAACTGTCCATAGGTCCCGGAGTGGCACCACATGAGTTATGAATAAAGGCAAGTCTTTCATATAATGAATCATCACTCATACACAATGCACCCATAACAACATCACTGTGTCCGCCCAGATATTTAGTAACTGAATGCATTACAATGTCTGCACCTAAATCCATTGGATTCTGCAAATAGGGTGATGCAAATGTGTTGTCAACAGCCAAAATACAATTGTTCTTTTTTGCAATTGCGCTGCAAGCTTTTATGTCAACAATCTGCATGGTTGGATTGGTTGGTGTTTCAACCCAAATGAGTTTTGTGTTTGAATTGATATACTTACTGATATTGTTAGCATCAGTTAGATTTATAAAATGAAACTTAATACCATAGTTTGCAAAAACCTTGGTAAACATACGATATGTTCCACCATACAAATCATCACCGGAAATTACTTCATCACCGGGCTTTAACAACTTCATCACTGCATCGGTAGCTCCCATTCCGCTGCTGAAACACAATCCGTATTTTGCATTTTCTAATGCAGCAATATTTTTCTCTAACTGCGAACGGGTAGGGTTTTTTCCTCTAGCATAGGCATAACCTTTATGTTGTCCGGTGATGCCTGTACATAGGTTGAAGTCTGGTAAATAGGTGTCATGATAGCACCGGTAGTTGGATCTGGCTCAACGCCTGCATGAAGTGCTTTAGTTGCGAATTTCATTGTTACAAAATTTAAACGTACGAAGATAAATTATACAACCATTGCCATACCTTTGGTTCTGGTTAAATTAAACATTTTATGGAAGATTTTATTGGATTTATTGGTGTTTTTATCCTTTTAGTGGCATATTTCCTTCATCTTTTCCGAATTATTAAACCGGATAAGCTCTTTTATCTTATTCTGAATTTTATTGGCGCTTCTCTTGCATGCTTGGCTTCTGTTCTGATTCATTATATGCCCTTTATTATTCTTGAAGCTGCATGGGCATTGGTTTCACTTATTTCTATTATCAAACTTTTTCTATTGAAACCAACAAATTAAACACTACTTTCCTTGTTTAGTTTTTAAAGTTTCACTTCTG
The DNA here is from genome assembly GCA_016699635.1 of Bacteroidota bacterium. Classification (GTDB taxonomy): domain Bacteria; phylum Bacteroidota; class Bacteroidia; order AKYH767-A; family OLB10; genus OLB10. The sequence goes on from CP064983.1 coordinate 933,531, forward strand.
ATAAAATAAGCCATTGCAGCATAGTGTCTTCTTGCGCGTTGAAGTAATTTTTGCAAATCGGCAGATGGTGTTGCTGTTTCTTTCAGCATTTTATTCTTATCCCAATCAAAATATTTTACAGACTCACCATACTTGACAGCACCAAATTCATTCATGGCTTCCATGCTCATCCAGTCTGTTGCAAAAATATTATTGCGACTTTGCAATGTGTCAAACAAATTATCTCCGGCATTAAAATAAGTTGATTGTGGCAGTGCAAGATTTATTAAAGTCGGAAAAATATCCTTGTGTGAACCCCATTTGTTGATTGCCACATGTGGATGAATTGTTTCCGGCACATACATATACAGTGGAACACTTCGCTGGTAGTACATCTGACTTTCATTAAAATCAAATAGCATTAAATTATTATGGTCGCCTGTAGCTGCAACGATTGTATTTTGACTGAGATTGGAGTGCTTAACCTTATCCATAAATTTACCTAAGCAATCATTGGAATATTGCAGATTAGTAAGATTCTTAACAGCAAGGTTCTCATCGGTAAGTAATTTTGAGTTTATTTCATTAGTCAGTTTTATAGGATATGGTCTATATGTTTCCGGCAAATGAAAAGGTGTATGATTTGTTGTGGTGAGTACAAAAATCATTTGTGGCTTAGTGGCCTTTTCCAACTTTTTGAACACATAGTCAAATAAGTACTCATCATAAACGCCCCATTCGCACTCTGTTGAGCCTGCAATTTCTTTCAGCACATTATCTTTACTTTCCACATGCTGAAAATACTGATGAGGAATAAACTCATTGATGTTTCGCCAGCCAAACTTACCGCCTGTGATAAATGTTGTTTCATAACCTGAATTTCTAAATGGCAATGCAACAGAACTGGAATAAGAAACCGAATTATGTTCTGACTGTGCCAATGATGTCACCGGTGTATTGACCATTATGCCTTCAAGGCTGTTGATAGTACCATTACCTGATGGTAAAAAATTTCTTAAAAAATAATCTGTTGAAAGATGTTTTCCAATGCACCATATAGATTAAGTGTAGCTGAATGATAAAACAAATTATTATTACTCATGCTTTCCATCAGAAAAAAACAACATTAGGATGCTTAAATCCAGAAGGCTTATTAGGTGTTACTGTAAAGTATGATTTGTTTAAATCTTTTCCGGTGCATGACCATAATAATCTTCAACAGCTTTTACTTCACTACCAAAACCCAATTTTTTCAAGAAGGTTATATTGCCTTCAATACTCATCTGTTTACTTTGCATCAGAAATGCTTCTTTTATTGCAAACACACCATTTATCGGAATCAGATTTATAGTGCTGTTATTACAAACTGTAGAGTCATCAATCTGCAATGGAAATGTGCCTATCGAACCACGCATTCCAAGAAAAACATTGCTAACGCTAACAAACTACATACAGCACCTTGCCAAACTTTATTAATTACAACAGGCTTTACTTTATCACTAAAAACATAGTTCACAAATAATCTGATCAGAAAAAAAACAATTATCCATGCAGCTATTACACTCATAATTGGGTAGTCTGTCCAAACAGATTTTAACACGGCAGCAGTATCGTCATCGAACAAACCAAAAGCTAACACATTGATATGTGACTGAAAATAATTGTAATAATAAACATCCACGATTCCAACAATTACAAAAAGCATCAACATGACTATTGCATAAACTCTGTTAAAACGCATCACCATATCTTTGCTCTTTGCAGTTCCAACAATCAGAGATAAAATACTTAACAAAACAGGTAATGCCATTCCATACATCAGCACCATTGTGTCAAATCTGAAACCTACAGCCAATGCATGTAATATATCAACAACATTTAACTTAATTTCAGCAATGCTGAATAATCGAAAAAGAAAAAATAAACGAATTGACAGAAGCAGAAAGAGTCCGCCTACATAAATATAAAACTGTCGTTTAATTAAAGTTAAAAAGCGCTCGAAACGAATCATGTTATTTTATCTCAGAGAGCATTTCCTCACGAATCATTTTAACAGGTGCACTACCGTAACTCAAAAATTTCTCATGAAAAGCTTTCAGATTAAACTTGCTTCCCATTTTCTTTTTTAACTCTTCGCGTAAGTCATAAATTTCCTTGAAACCGGTATAATAACTTGTAAGCTGAACATTAGTTACACTTACTCTCCTCCACTTACCTTGTGCTTCTGCCTTTTGCTGAAATGCTTCATTCTCCAATAAATTTAATGCCTGTGCCTCTGTCATATCCTTAGTGTGAACAGAAACATCTAAAATGGTATTACAAACTGTTCTCAGATTCCATTTGTAATACATCAGCCACATTTCAGGTTCATTGTCACCATAGCCATTTTCAAGCATCATCAACTCCCCATAAACTGCCCATCCTTCAATCATGGCGCCATTTCCAAATACTGCCTTAATAATACTTGGTGCATTATTGCTATAGACCAATTGCGTATAGTGTCCCGGTATTGCTTCGTGAATATTCAAAATCTGCAAAATGTAATGATTATACTCTCGTAAATAACTTTCTGCACGTTCAGCAGACCAACCTGAGAGTGAACCCACATTATAGTATGTATTACCTCCTTTATCATAAGGCCCAGGTGAACTGATAGATGCACCTGCTACTCCTGCCATATAAGCAGGCTCTCTCCTTACTTTTAATGGTTTTGAAGGATCAATATAAATCAGATTTTTTTCATTGATAAATTTAACCAATTCAGGAAGTTGTTTTTCTATTGCTGATTGAAATTCATCAGGCTTTACATGACGTACAGAAATGGTATCTATCATCATTTTAATCATTGCTAAACTATCTACAGGTTTAGCCTTTGTTCCAAAATATTTTGACCATAACTTGTCTGAGATTTTAAACATCTCATTATGCAAATAAGATTTTCGTTGCATTGCAGAATGATAAATCTGCTGATACGTATATTGACTCTGTATTTCGTATTCAAACTTTTTTGCATACAAATCTTTTCCCAACCTAAAACTTCTTGGGTTTTCATTCTTAAAGTCTTTTAAAAATGCAATATAATCTTCAACAGCTTTTTTTGCATCAGTCAGTGATTGAGTAATGTTTAGCTTAACATCGGCCTTTAGTGTAGATTGTTTCAGTGAGTCTAATAAATCTGTCTCAAGTGCGGCAATGCCACCTGCATTTTGCTCCATTGCCAACTTAAGATGTTCATCAGTTGGGTTTGCTATGTTCTTTTTTGCTACCTCGTAATAAGATTTAAACTGCGAGAGTTTTTTGCCAATATTTACTAATCGCTTATTAAGCGGCTCATAGTTTTCAGATAACATAAATGCTACATTGCCTGTTGCATTGTATGATGATGGATTCCACTGCCAGCCTTTCATTTCTGTAATGTAAAAAATGTTGCTGTTGAGATAATTTTCAATCAGGCCATAATCCATCCTGTTTAAACTACTTAGAGCAACTTTATCAAATGTCTTTAAAGAATCGAGATATGATTTTGAAAAAGCTACCTGCCCATTACGATATTGTTCATTATTAATTTCAAGAATAGAATCGTATGCATGAAAACCTATTTCAGTTGCCCACATTGGATTATGTTTCCACAGGTCTTTTATAAATCTTTCTTTAAAAGAATCGAAACGTTTGTCTGTAACAGATGATTCTTTTCCTGCAAATAAATTAGTACTGTCCATACAGAAAACAACAACTAACAGAATGAAATATTTTCTCATTATTTTGAATGGTTTTTAAGGAATGCTAAGGTAGTGTATTTAAAATCTATCCTTGAATATAATTTGCAAGATATTATGAATGTGAAACATTCTAATCTCTCTATATCTTTATCTCTTCGCCTTTGGTATTATAAAAAGCAAACTGTGTTACAGCAAACGAACTTACTGCCTCAATACTCACTTTTATTGTATGCCGTAAATACCATTTCCATTTTATCGAAATCAATCCTTTATTCAAATACGCTTCAATATATGGATGTACATGTAAAATAATTTTCTTTTCGTTTTGTTCATGTGCAAAATAGCGAACGTTGTTCTCTATTTCGTCAATAAGTAAAATGCTGGCTTTTATTTCACCGGTGCCATTACATGACGGACATTTTTCAGTTGTTGAAATTTTCATTTCCGGTCGCACACGCTCTCGGGTCAACTGAATTAATCCGAATTTACTTGGTGGTAAAACAGTATGACGAGCAGGATCTTTTTTCATCTCTTCCTTGAGCACTTCATGTAACTGACGTTTGTGTTCAAGATTAATCATGTCAATAAAGTCAACTACAATAATACCGCCCATATCGCGCAACCTGAGTTGTCTGGCAATTTCTTTAGCTGCCATACAGTTGGTTTCAAAAGCATTTTTTTCCTGACTATCGCTATCGCCCCGGTTTCGTCCTCCACTGTTAACATCAATAACATGCATAGCTTCTGTATGCTCAATCACCAAGTAAGCACTGTTTTGCATGGCTACGGTTTTTCCAAAGTCAGATTTTATCTGCTTGTCAATCCCGAAATGTTCAAATATCGGTTGCTTATTCTTAAACAACTTTACTATCTCTTCTTGCTCAGGTGCTATGCTTCTTAGGTAAGACTTAATCTCGTCATAAAGAAGGTTGTCATTAACATGAATATGGTTAAAATTAGGATTAAGCATATCGCGCAGGATAGATGAAGTGCGATCTATCTCTCCCAACACCTTTTGTCCCGGCTGTGCTACTTTTAATGTGTCATAAAATAAATTCCAGCGCATCAACACGTCCTGAATATCCTTATCAAGTTCTGCAACCTTTTTTCCTTCTGCAACTGTCCTGACAATGATACCAAAATTTTTTGGCTTAATACTAAGGGCAAGACGTTTCAAACGATTACGCTCTTCCGGACTCTTTATTTTTGATGAAACTGAAACATGATTGTAGTAAGGTGAAACCACAAAGTAGCGTCCTGCAATGGATATTTCTGTGGTAATTCTTGGTCCTTTAGTTGATATAGGTTCTTTTGCAATCTGAACAGGCAGCAACAAACCGGAACTCATCACCTGAGTTATTTTGCCGGTCTTAATAATATCCTTTTCAAGTTCAAAATTATTCAGTGTGGCATTTGTCTGTCTTCCACTTTGTGTGTCTTTTACAAATTTTAATAGCGACTGAAACTGCAGTCTAAATCCAGATAATGCAAAAAAGCATCTTTCTCATAGCCAATATCAACAAATGCAGCGTTGAGTGAAGGCATGAGCTTTTTTACCTTGCCCAGGTAAATATCGCCAACGGCAAAACTTCTGTCCTTCTTTTCGCTGTTTAATTCAACCAGCTTTTTTTCTTCAAGGAGGGCAATACGTACTTCCGATGGACTTGAGTCTATAACTAAATCGTTGCTCAAGACGCAAATTTTAATTGATTAGAGGGTAAAATAACCCCAAAAAACAGATTTGTACTGAGATAATATACCCCTGCAAAATCCGCAAACACTAGATTATTTTTTCTTGTGTCTGTTTTTTCTCAATCTCTTCTTGCGCTTGTGAGTAGCCATTTTATGGCGTTTTCTTTTCTTACCGCTTGGCATGTTATATTAATGTTTTTATTTAAATTATTGTTATCGTGATTTTTAAGGAGTGCAAAAGTAATATATTCTTTTTATTTAACAGCTTTTGTTTGCAACTCTTTTATATATGAATCTATTTCTGCAATAGCTTTGGTATTGTTAGAAAGTGATTTATAGGTCTCGAAACTCTTTATAGCTTCGTTATTATTTCCCATCTGAACATAGGTTTGACCAATGAACACATACATATCAATTCGTGAGGGATTGATTTGCAGCACTTTATTAAATCTTTCTAAAGCTTTGTCAAACTGTCCGGACTTCACCGACAAAAACCCTAAATTGAGCAATGCATTTTCATGATTCGGGTCTTTTTCAACTACTTCTTTTAACATGGTTATGCCCTGCATTGGATTGTTTGTACCTTCAGCATAACAAATTCCCAAATCAGTTTTTGCATTCAGATTTTCCGGATTAATTTTCAACACTTCAGAGTAGCTTGCAATGGCTTTACCTACAAAATAGTCTCTACTTAATGAATCCTGTGCTTGTTTCCAAGCATCAAAGTAGCGATAAGCTGCATTGATGTATGACTTTTCAGTGGGTGTACCTTTTGCTAACAACTCCATATATTTTGCAGCCAATCCGGGGACACTAATTCTATCCCAAAACGCTGCAAGTGAGTCAAATCGCTCAGGCTCTTTCAGACTATTTAAAGCATCAATCTGATGAAGTTGAGTCGTATCTAACGAAAGCTTTGCCTGTTGTTCAAACTGATCAATACTAAAGCTATTAGTTACCGGAATATCGGCAACCTTGTCACCCTTTTTATGTCTTGGAAGAAGAAATAATAAACCAACCAGAACAACAGCAGAAACACCAATGAGTGTACTTTTCGAAAATGAACTCATCAGTCAGATTACAGCTGTGGCTGCGACTCTTTTTTCTTATAAGCGTTTTTTACTTTATCAGTAAAAGTTTTTGCAGGCTTAAAAGCAGGAATAAAATGCTCTGGGATAATAATTGCAGTGTTCTTGGTTATGATACGACCCGTTTTCTGCGCTCTTTTTTTAACAATAAAACTACCAAAACCTCTCAAATACACATTGTCTTGCTGTACTAAAGAGTTTTTTACTACTTTCATCATGGACTCAACTACATTCTGAACCACCATTTTCTCAATACCGGTTTTAATCGAAATTTCGTTAACCAACTCTGCTTTTGTCATTTTATATAAAATTTAAAGTTAATATCAATTTGTTTTTATGGGAGCGCAAAAGTAATCTTTATTTGGTGAAAATGAAAATATTATGTCAATTTTGAGTCACTAATCTCTTAACTATTAAAAGTATTGGAATACCTGCGTTAAAAATGGGTTTAGAAATATTATTCCGCTACACAATTCAGAAGGCACTAAATTCTCTAATTTCGGCACTCTTTTAATTTCAGGACATTATGCTACGTACACATACTTGCGGTGAGTTAAATATTGCTCACAAAGGACAAAAAGTTACTCTCAGTGGTTGGGTTCAGCGTTCGCGCGACCTTGGTGGAATGACCTTTGTTGACTTACGTGACAGATATGGAATAACCCAATTGGTATTTGACATGGATAGTAATGCTGAATTATGTCAGCAGGCACGTACTTTGGGACGTGAATTTGTGGTGCAATGCCTAGGTACAGTTGCCGAAAGAAGCAGTAAAAACAACAAGCTTGCAACCGGTGAAATTGAAATCATAGTTGAGAAAATTGTCACCCTCAACCGCTCTGAAATCCCTCCTTTTACCATTGAAGAAAACACTGATGGTGGTGACGAGCTACGAATGAAGTATCGCTATCTTGACCTGCGCAGATCTAATGTAAAAGCTAATTTTGAACTGCGACACCGAATGGCTTCTGCTGTTCGAAATTATTTAGACAGCCAGAATTTTATTGAAGTTGAAACGCCTGTTCTCATAAAATCTACCCCTGAAGGTGCACGTGATTTTGTTGTGCCTTCAAGAGTGCATAATGGTCAGTTTTATGCATTGCCACAATCTCCACAAACATTTAAACAATTATTGATGGTGGCAGGATTTGACCGTTATTATCAGATAGTAAAATGCTTTCGTGATGAAGACCTTAGAGCTGACCGACAACCTGAATTTACACAGATAGATTGTGAGATGAGTTTTATTGAACAGGAAGATATTTTGGCTATGTTTGAAGGATTAGTAATTCATCTTTTCAAAGAGGTAAAAAATATTACTATTCCTCCACTTATAAGAATGAGTTATGCCGATGCCATGAAATATTATGGTAATGACAAACCGGATATGCGTTTTGACATGAAAATTGTAAATTTTAAAGATGAAAGCAACCGGCAATTTATCATACCCGAAAAATTTAAAGTTGTTGATGATGCAGAATATGTTGGTGGAATTGTTTGTAAAGGTTGTGCAGAATATACACGTAAACAGGTTGATGAATTAACTGATTGGGTTAAACGTCCGCAAATTGGTGCAGGAGGATTAATTTACATTCGTTACAATACTGATGGAAGTATTAAGTCGAGTATTGATAAATTCTACTCTCCGGAAGAACTAAAAACTATTCTTGAACAAGCTAGTGCCATGCCAGGAGACTTGTTGCTTATACTTACCGGTGCTGAAAGCAAAAGCCGAAAAGCATTGAGTGAACTGCGTCTAGAAATGGGAAGCCGGTTAGGACTCAGAGATAAAAATAACTATTCATGCCTATGGGTGTATGACTTTCCATTACTTGAATGGAACGAAGAGTCACAGCGATTTCATGCCATGCACCATCCATTTACTTCGCCAAAACTGAAGATATTACATTGTTAGAAAGTAATCCGGGTAAGGTTCGTGCCAATGCTTATGACTTAGTTATCAATGGCGTTGAAATTGGTGGCGGTTCGATTAGAATTTTTTGATAAAAAACTGCAGGCACAAATGTTTGAAGTGCTTGGTTTTACAGAGGAAAAAGCGCAGGAGCAGTTTGGCTTTCTGATGAATGCTTTTCAATATGGTGCTCCTCCTCATGGTGGAATTGCATTTGGTTTCGACAGACTTTGTTCTCTTTTTGGAGGCTCAGAATCAATACGTGATTTTATTGCTTTTCAAAAAATAATGCCGCTCGCGATATTATGATTGATGCCCCTTCTGCCATAGATGATGCACAACTTAAGGAATTAGGTATAAAAACACTTTAGCTCATCACCTTCTGAACATAGTCTTTTACCCTGAAAAACGAGTTATTGGGCGTAATTTTTCATTTTCCGCTACGGTCAAGTAAGAAATAGGGGGATTCAATGTCACATTTTTACATCTGCTACGTATAATTTATGTTATTTTTAAAAAAAAATATACATTATTGAAAAAGGCATAGTAAATTTGGCAATTAATAATTTTAGATATTAATATACATATACGAATAATTTCTACAAACAGAACTTAACATGAAACAAGCACTTCGTTTATTGGTTTTCATTCTGTGCCTTGCAGTAAGTAATATTTCTATAGCTCAAGTCACAATAATCGGTCCACTTACTGGCGGCAACTTTGATTTAGCCGGTGGGATGGCCGGAAATAGCTGGGCAGCTACTTCCAACATCAGTCCAACTGTTAATGATGGCTGGGTAATTAATACTGCTGCCGGTGCTACTTCAGGTACACAAGCCGGATATGTTTCATCAAATCCAGCGGCAGGAGTACCACCGTACAACTACACCTTGGCAAATGTTGATACATTGATTTTGGCTCGTACTTTACCGGTAAATATACCTGTTGGACAATCATGTATTACTTTGAGTTTTCAGTGGAAATGTATGGGAGAAAACGATGTAAGTAATAATGACTTGGATAACTTTAAGGTGTATTTTATTCCAAAGGAGGACCTATTACTACAAACGACATTCAAAATCAATATCAGGTAGGATCTGTTTGGTATAATGGCTCTAATGTTTGGAATGCAGAGACAATCAATCTCGATCCTAAATTTGCAGGTAGTGGTGTCAACTATACATTAGCCTTTGTGTTTTCATCAAATGGCTCACTTGGAACACAACCACCTGCTGCAATTGATGATGTATTATTAACTCGTCAGGCACCAACAGCTTTACCTTCTTGTGTAACCTACACTGCTCCTTCTAATGGTGCTACAGGACTTTCACCCTGTAACGTTGCATTGACCTGGAATCATTCATTAGGATGTAATGGTGCAACAAGCTATCAGGTTTATACTTCAACTGCTTTTGGCGGACCTTATACGCTAATAGGAACAACATCTGCCGGAAGTTATAATCTTACCGGACTAGCAGCTAATACAACTTATTTCTGGTATATAATCCCCGTAAATTCCTTTGGTGCGAACACAGCAGGATGTAATTTCTTTCGCTATTCATTTACAACAGGTACAAACCCCATTGTGAGTGGTGTACCTCCTTATTTTGAAGATTTTGAAGGATGTGTAAATTGGACTATGTATAATGGTGGTCTAACCAATCAATGGTATATTGGAAATGGAACCAGTGCAGGTGGTAACAGAGGTATGTATGTTTCAAATAATGCAGGCGCAAGTAACACATATACTGTTACTGCAAGTTCCACGACTCATGCAATGAGCAATACTGTGATAGATCTTACTGGTGGTGGTGCATGTATTAACTTAGCTTTTTCTTACAGATGTGCCGGTGAAGGTGGTTATGATTGGCTTGATGTATTTGCCGTACCGGTTTCTTATGTTCCAACTGCCGGTGTAGCTATACCCGGTGGTGCAGTTGGTGGAGTATTACCCAATTTATCTAATCCGGTTCGCATTGCAGGTCCAATAAATGGACAATCGTCTTATACAACCTTTACTGCTTCTCTCAATGCATTATCAGGAAGGCAATTCAGATTGGTATTTAGCTGGAGAAACGATGGCTCTGTTGGAAATCAACCTCCGGCAGCAGTTGACAATATTAGCATAATATCAACAGGAGGTCCGTTAAATGATGCACCATGTACTGCAACTTTTATTCCTCCATTATCTAATGCAGGCTTATACCTTCCGGGTAGTAACATTTGTGGTAGTAATGCAGATGAGCCTAGTGCACCTGCTTGTTGGACAAATACAGGAGGTGTGAGTCAAATAAATACTGTTTGGTATCGTTTCCGTGCACCAAGTAGTGGTTGTGTAAGAATACGTACAGAAAGAGGTTCATTATACGATACTCAAATTGCTCTTTATACAAGAGCACCTTTAGTAGGTGTAGTACCTTGCGGATCCGGAAACACATTAACTTATGTTTCTTGTAATGATAACAGAGTATCATGTGGTTCGAGCCAATATTACAACTCAGAAATAACACAGTCCGGACTTTCGTAGGCTTCGATTATTACATAGCCGTAGATGGTAAAAATGGTGATGTTGGAACGTTTACTTTATTCATTATGGATGGTGGTGCAGGATGTACCAATCAATATCCACCAACTCCGGGTGCAGATTGCTCTTCACCAAATATTGTTTGTGGATCATCTATTTCTGTTCCTAACCCTGGCTATCAGGGCTATGGCTCACTTTGCGATTTTTCAGGTGGAGGAGGCAATTGTCTGTTTTCAGGTGACAGAGGCGGTGCCTGGTATCAGGTTAATATCATTGGTCCAGGAACATTAAATTTTGATATTGTACCTAATGACTATAACGGCTCAACTGCAACTGACTATGACTTTGCGGTTTGGAAAATGGCAGGTTCAGGAGCACTTGCAACTTGTGCATCAATTGCAAATTCAGGAACACAAACACAGGGTCAGGTTAGGTGTAATTATAGTGCTTTGGGTGTAACAGGATGTTATAATGTAGGTAATTCTCCTGCTATTTACCCCGGCTTTAATGGTGCTTATGAGACAGGAATACCTGTAGTAGCAGGTGAAACCTACTATATTTTTGTTAGTAATTACAGTAACAGTACTGCAGGGTTTGCATTAAACTTTACTTATACAACACCAAGTGCCGCTGCAGTAATTTCATCTTCTGTTGCCAATGGTGGTACCATTATATGGTCAGGAACCGTAAGCTCATCTTGGACAGATCCAAACAACTGGGGCGGCTGTGCCATTCCAAGTTGTAGTGGTGGAACAGGTGAAACTGATGCATTAATTCCTGCATTGTATGTTAATCCTCCAGTCATTACCGGAACTGTTAGTTGTCGTAGTTTAACTATTAATCCGGGTGCTACTTTAACAGTGAACGGAACAGGAGTACTTGAAATATGTAAAGACTATAAAAACAATGGAAATTTTGTAGCTCAGGCTGGCTCAAGAGTAATTTTTGATGGACCTGCAATAGGTACTTATACAGGTAATCAGAATATAGATGGAAACCTAACAGGAACTAATGCCTTTCATCATTTAGATATTTTTAAAGCTTCAATGGTAAATCAGGTATGAGCCAATCAGGATTTTGATGTTCGTGGTAATTTAAAAGTTGGTTACAATTCCGGTACTTCTGCTACAAACCGTTTGACAAATTTCTTAACGCAACCCAGTGGTAATGGAAAATATGTAAAGGTAGGTGGTGATTTTCTCGTCTATCAGGATGCCGGTGGTACAGCAGCCTTTGTTACCGGTGGTGGTTCGGTTTTAGAGTTTACCGGATCGGCAAATCAAAACTATATGAACAGAAATGTTTTAGGTAGTGTTTTTGTTAATCAATCTGCCCCTTCTACAGTTACAGTTCAACCACATGGTGGATCAGCTTTTGGTCACATGACTTTGAGTACATCCGGAACATTAACTTTTGCAACAGGCAAAATTGTTGTCAATGGTTCAGTAAATAATACCGGTGTGCCTGCAACTAATAAAGGTTATGTTGAAATGCAGAATCCATTACCAGGCACGATAACAGGTATGAATAATACCAGCTATATTTCAGGAACCGGAAATGCACCAGCATTTTATACGCTGAAAAAAGCTACAACCGGTGCTGTTGGTGTTTATGATTTACCGGTAGGTACAATAACAAAATATTCTAACCTTAAACTTGATGCTAAAACAGTTTTATCTCCCAACCCATCCTATTTCCTAGTTGGATTCGATAATACAGTACCTGCAACAAACACTGCTTTCACCGGAAGTGCAATTGACGAGTGTTCAGTTAAATACCACTCATCAGGAGTTAATCCATTGAATAATGGATTGTGGAGAATTATAACCGGTAGTTCTGCTGCTGGAACTGCAGGCGTTTTAGATATCTCACTAACAGAAAATGGATATGGTAATGGTGCCAACGGACAAACTGTAATGTATAACAAATTAGGTACCCCTGCAACTGCTGCAGATTGGTTACTAAATCCATTTCCGGCAAGTGCTTGTATAAGTGGAAACTCTTTACCCGGACCAGTTTCAAGAACCAACATGCAATGGGCAACAATTAAGCCTGCATCAGTAACAACACCCCTGATGTTTGGTACTGCACAGTCACCTACTCCACTACCGGTTGAATACCTTGCTCTTACAGCCAAAGGTGTTCAAAACACCATTAAAGTAGAATGGTCAACTGCTAGTGAGAAGAACAACAAAGGTTATGAAGTACAACGAAGTACAGACGGTCAAATGTTTGAGAATATAGGCTGGGTAAATGGTCACGGTACGACTAACCTGATGAATATGTATCAATATACTGATATTAGTGTCTCAAAAGGTATAACCTATTTCTATCGTCTGAAGCAGATTGATTATGATGGTATGTTTGATATCAGTAAAAAAGTTGCTGCATCAATCAGTGATAACAACTTATCATTTAATGTTAGTCCTAATCCTTATTCAGAACAAACCAATGTGGTGTATCAGTTAGATCAGACTTCTGAAGTAACATTGGAAGTGTTTAATAAGTTGGGACAAAAAGTAACTACACTGCATAAAGGAATTCAGGAACCCGGAACATATCAATATCCATTCAACGCTAAGCAATATGGATTTTCTGCAGGTGTTTATACCGTTAAAATGACCATTAATAGCCAGATATTTACAAGGCTGCTTTTCGAAAACAACTAATTTTAAAATTTACAAATTAATCAATAAGGAGGCTTTGGGCCTCCTTATTGATTTTTACGGCATTACAAAACAAAATACTTTGCTTTGCTATTGTATCATATAAAGGCTAATTTTGCCAAAGAATAAATATTTTTATGGTACTTTTAAGCACACCAATAGACTATCTGCCAATTGCCATCATGTTTATTGTAGCAATGGGGTTTGTACTAACCACCATCTTTGTTACTCACTTGTTGGGACCAAAAAGAAAATCAGAAATTAAACTCGACACTTTTGAATGTGGTATAGAATCAAAAGATAATGCACGTCTGCCATTCTCCATCAAATATTTTTTGATTGCTATTCTTTTTGTATTGTTTGACATAGAGGTAATTTTTATGTACCCATGGGCTGTTAGTTTCTTAAAACTTGGTATGGTAGGCTTTCTTGAAATGTTACTCTTTCTTGCATTATTGCTGATAGGATTTATTTATGTAATCCGTAAAGGCGCATTAAAATGGGAATAAAGAAATTGTTATGAGCGAAAAAAATTTAACCAATATAAACCAAAAGGTAGAACGTTTAGAAGGCTATGAAGGGCCCGGATTTTTAGCTACCACATTAGATAAAGCAGTTGGTCTTGCACGAAAAAACTCGCTTTGGCCACTGCCCTTTGCAACATCATGCTGTGGCATTGAATTTATGGCTACAATGGCTTCGCATTATGACCTTGCAAGATTTGGCTCTGAGCGTTTAAGTTTTTCTCCACGCCAGGCAGATATGCTGATGGTAATGGGAACCATTGCAAAAAAAATGGGACCTGTATTACGCCAAGTTTACGAACAAATGGCCGAACCAAAATGGGTTCTTTCTGTTGGTGCATGTGCAAGTTCCGGTGGAATTTTCGACACCTACAGTGTACTACAGGGTATTGACAGAATTATTCCTGTTGATGTTTATGTGCCCGGTTGTCCACCACGCCCCGAACAAATTTTAGAAGGTGTGATGAAAATTCAGGAATTGGTACACAACGAATCATTACGCAGAAGAAACTCTCCTGAATATGCAGAGCTAATGGCAAGTTACGGAATTAAATAGTGAATAAAAATTGTAAAGATGTTTAACACGATTGAACCTGAAGCATTACTTGAGCAACTTACAACACAGTTTGCAGAAAAAATTTTATTAGTTGAAAAACATTACGATGTTTCTGTTGCGGAAGTATCACACGATGTGATAAAAAATGTAATTGTATTTCTAAAGGAGCAAGGTTTTCAGTTTTTGACTTCCTGCAATGGTTTACATCTTCCTACTGCAGAAAAAAAATTCGGAATGATTTATCATCTGCATGATTTTAAACGCAACCTCCGCATCAGAATTAAAACATTTACACAAAACGACCCTCCACATTTTCCAACGCTGACAGATATTTTCCTGCAGCTAATTGGATGGAGCGCGAGGCTTATGATTTTTTCGGGTTTCGTTTTGATGGCCACCCAAACCTTCGCAGAATTTTGAACGAAGACAGTATGGAAGGCTGGCCGCTTCGAAAAGAATATCCGCTTGAAGACCAAGCACGATTTGATAAAGACGATAGAATGTTTGGACGTTAATTTACTTGTAAAAAATGAAAGAAGAAATCAAACAAGAACTTATCGGTAGAGAATATACAACCCTAAACCTTGGGCCAACACATCCGGCAACACATGGTATTTTTCAGAATGTGCTTAAAATGGATGGTGAAATAATTATTGAATCAACACCTACCATCGGATATATTCATCGTGCATTTGAAAAACTTGCCGAGCGCAGACCCTATGGACAGGTAACAACTATTACCGATCGTTTGAATTATTGTTCCTCACCTATTAACAATATGGGATGGCACATGACAGTAGAAAAACTGGCGGGAATTAGACTTCCCAAACGAGTAGAATATCTGCGTGTTATCATAATGGAACTTGCACGTATTGCCGATCATATTATCTGCAACTCAGTTATTGGTGTTGACAGTGGCGCTATGACAGGGTTCTTATACGTTTTTCAGTTTCGCGAACATATCTATGAAATTTACGAAGAAATATGCGGAGCCAGAATAACAACTAACATTGGAAGAATTGGTGGATTAGAACGTGATTTTTCGCAGACTGCTTGGTTGAAGATTGAAAAACTGTTAAAAGAACTTCCTAAAGGATTAAAAGAATTTGAAGACCTATTGATACGCAACCGTATTTTTATGGATCGCACAATAAACTGCGGACCAATTTCTGCTGAAATGGCTTTGGCTTATTCTTTCACAGGACCAAACCTCCGAGCTGCCGGCATTGACTATGATGTTCGTGTCATGAATCCATATTCATCTTACGAAGAGTTTGATTTTATGATTCCTTTGGGAACCAATGGCGACACCTACGATCGTTTTATGGTACGCGAACAAGAAATGAAAGAAAGCATGAGCATCATAAAACAAGCCATGCAAAAATTAGATAAACTGGAAGATAAAACTTCCTTTAATGCCGAAGTGCCTGAATTTTATTTACCTCCTAAAAATGAAGTGTATAATGAAATGGAAGCTTTAATATGGCACTTTAAAATTATTATGGCCGAAACTGCTGTACCCAAAGGCGAAGTATATCATTGTGTTGAAGGTGCAAACGGTGAACTAGGATATTTCTTAATCAGTGATGGCGGTCGTACTCCTTATCGTTTACATATCAGACGACCTTGCTTTATTTATTATCAAGCCTATCCTGAAATGATAAAAGGAGCCTATTTGAGTGATGCTATATTAACAATGAGTTCAATGAATGTAATAGCCGGTGAACTGGATGCATAAATTAATGATGTAACATGAGCACAAACAAAAACATACAATTTTCGGACGATGCTATGGCATTGGTTCAAAAAATAATAAACAGATATCCTGAAGGAAAACAAAAATCTGCGCTTCTTCCAATACTACATATTGCACAAGCAGAATTTGACGGTTGGTTAAGTCCTGAAGTGATGGATTATGTAGCATCATTACTAAAAATACAGTCTATTGAAGTTTATGAAGTAGCTACATTCTACTCCATGTTCAACATGAAACCTGTGGGTAAGTGTCTGATAGAAGTTTGCCGCACAGGACCTTGTTGGCTGATGGGTGCAGAAGATGTTGTTCGTTATATTGAAAAGAAATTAGGAATCAAAGCCGGAGAAACAACTGCCGATGGTATGTTTACCTTAAAGACAGTTGAATGTTTGGCAAGTTGTGGCACAGCACCAATGATGCAAATCGGAGAAACCTATCACGAAAATCTGACCTTAGAAAAAGTTGATGATATTTTAAATGATCATAAAAACCAGGGCAACAGAAGAACGCACTGGGAAAAAGATAAAGTAAAACCCTGAAAGAAAAAGTATGTCACGTAAATTACTTTTAGATAACTTAGATAAGCCGGGCATTCAGTCAATAACCGGCTACAGCGACAATGGCGGATACGAAGCTTTGCGCAAAGCACTTCAAATGAAGCCTGAAGAAATTGTAAGTGAAGTACAAAAATCAGGATTGCGTGGACGTGGCGGTGCGGGTTTTCCAACCGGTATGAAGTGGAGTTTCATTGCTAAGCCCGAAGGTGTGCCACGTTATTTGGTGTGTAATGCCGATGAAAGTGAACCCGGAACTTTTAAAGACCGGTATCTGATGGAACACAAACCTCATATTTTAATTGAGGGAATGATAATTTCAAGTTTTGCCTTAGGGGCAAATACTTCCTACATCTACATCAGAGGTGAAATGATGTATGTATTTCACATACTTCAAAAAGCAATTGACGAAGCTTATGCAGCAGGATATCTCGGAAAAAATATTTTAGGAAGCGGCTTTAATCTCGACCTGCATGTACACTGTGGTGCAGGTGCATATATCTGTGGTGAAGAAACAGCATTGATAGAATCATTAGAAGGTAAAAGAGGAAACCCAAGAATTAAACCTCCTTTTCCGGCAGTGAAAGGTTTGTGGGGATGTCCAACAGTGGTAAATAACGTAGAGACCATTGCCGCAGTTGTACCGATAATAAAAATAACCGGTGAAGAATATGCAAAAATCGGTATCGGAAAAAGTACAGGCACAAAATTAATTTCCGCATCAGGACACATTAATAAACCCGGAGTTTATGAAATTGAACTGGGTGTTCCTGTTGAAGAATTTATTTATAGCGATGCATACTGCGGAGGAATAAAAAACGGAAAACAGTTAAAGGCTGTTGTTGCCGGAGGCTCTTCTGTTCCTGTTCTACCTGCACACCTCATTTTAAAAACTGCAGCAGGCGAACCTCGTCTGATGACTTATGAAAGTCTTGCCGATGGTGGATTTGCTACAGGCACCATGCTTGGTTCAGGTGGTTTTATTGTGATGGACGAAGATACCAGCGTAGTAAAAAACCTGTGGACGTTTGCGCATTTTTATAATCATGAAAGTTGCGGACAATGTTCGCCATGCCGTGAAGGAACAGGATGGATGTACAGAATATTAAATAAAATTCTAAACGGCAAAGGTGAAATGAAAGATATTGATTTGTTGTGGAACATTCAGGGAAATATTGAAGGAAAAACAATTTGTCCTTTAGGCGATGCAGCAGCATGGCCTGTTGCATCATCAATCAGACACTTCAGAAGCGAGTTTGAAGCTTATATCAACAATCACGGAATGAAAGACGTGAAACATTATTACAGACTAAATAATTTACAAGAAGCATAATGCCAAAAGTTACTATAGATGGTCACACCATCGAAGTTCCTGAAGGAACAACCATACTGGAAGCAGCCCGAAAAATAGGTGGTGATATTGTGCCACCAACAATGTGCTATTATTCCAAATTGAAAACGTCAGGTGGTTATTGCCGCACTTGTTTGGTTAAAGTAAGTAAAGGCTCTGAAAAAGATCCGCGACCAATGCCAAAACCTGTTGCATCGTGCAGACAGACTGTAATGGATGGTATGGAAGTACAAAACATTACATCGCCTGAAATTTTAGATGCACGCGCAGGAGTAGTTGAGTTTTTATTAATCAATCACCCTCTTGATTGCCCGGTTTGTGATCAGGCAGGAGAATGTAATCTTCAGGATTTAAGTTACGAGCATGGCCATGAAGTGTCACGTCTTGATTTCAGGAAAAGAACTTTTCCGATGATAGATATTGGCGATAAAATTAAACTGCACATGAACCGATGTATCATGTGTTATCGCTGTGTGAAAGTTGCTGAGCAATTATGTCCTGAAAGAGTTCATGGTGTTTTAAACAGAGGATGGGATTCAGAAATATCTACCTACATTGAACAAGCTGTTGACAATGAGTGGAGCGGAAACATGATTGATGTTTGTCCTGTTGGTGCATTAACCGATAAAACATTCCGTTTCAAAAGTCGTGTGTGGTTTACCAAACCTGTAGATGCACATCGCGACTGCCCAACATGTTCAGGCAAAGTTGTATTATGGTATCAGGGAGAAGAAGTGCTTCGTGTTACAGGCAGAAAAGATCAATGGGGAGAAGTGGATGAATTTATTTGTAATGAATGTCGCTTCGATAAGAAAAAAACAAGCGACTGGGTTATTGAAGGGCCACGTCACATTGACCGCCATTCAGTAATCTCACAAAATCATTACGAAGAGTTGAAAAAAACTGAAGCAGGATTTATCACGTCAGAAAAATTAGGAGAAAAAGCACATAATTAAATTTTAGAAATGGAAGTTTCGGTATTAATATTCAAAACAGTTTTTGTAATTGCTGTCTTTCTGGTTTCATTGCTGATAGCCATGTATTCGACCTATGCAGAAAGAAAGGTGGCGGCATTTTTACAAGACAGAGTTGGTCCTAACCGTGCAGGGCCATTCGGTATTCTTCAGCCATTAGCTGATGGTGTAAAAATGTTTATGAAAGAAGAAATTATTCCATCACATGCCGATAAAGCATTGTTTATATTAGGTCCAAGCCTGATGATGCTTACAGCTTGTATGACAGGTGTCGTAATTCCATGGGGCGATACTTTAATTATCAATGGAAAAGAATACTTTATGCATATTACCGATGTAAACATTGGTGTACTATATATTTTCGGTGTGGTTTCTATTGGTGTTTACGGTATAATGATTGGCGGATGGGCATCAAACAACAAATACTCTCTGCTTGGTTCGGTTCGTGCATCGTCACAAATGATCAGTTATGAACTTGCAATGGGAATGTCAATCATTGCATTGATAATGGTTACAGGCACTTTGAGTGTTCGTGAAATTGTTGTTCAGCAGCAGGGCTTTCACTGGAATGTATTTTATCAGCCATTAGGATTTTTAATTTTTCTGATTTGTGCTTTTGCAGAATGTAACCGTACACCGTTTGATTTACCGGAATGCGAAACAGAGTTGGTTGGAGGCTATCACACAGAATACTCTTCGATGAAACTTGGCTTCTATTTATTTGCCGAGTACATCAATATGTTTATTTCATCTGCTGTTATTTCTGCACTTTATTTTGGCGGATTCAACATGCCATTTATCAGTGAACTTGGATTATCGCATAATGCATTGACATTGCTAGGTGTATTATTCTATTTTATAAAAATATTCTTCTTTATCTTTTCTTTATGTGGGTAAGGTGGACAATACCCCGCTTCCGATACGATCAGTTGATGAACCTTGGTTGGAAAATGCTCATTCCATTATCTATTCTAAACGTTTTGCTGACCGGTGTGTTCTTGTTATGGAAAAACGGACTGTTTCATTTTTAAGCATCAGATGAAAAGTGACAAAAGAATTATTAATAGTAGGAGGACCAAATGGAAGTGGTAAAACAACTTTTGCAAAATCGTTCTTACAGGAATATAAATACGAATTTTTAAATGCAGATGAAATTGCAAGAGAATTATCAAATGATGGTAGCAGGGCAGGAAATATTTCATCAGGAAAAGAATACTTTAAACGGATAGAAAAATTAAAAGCAAAAAATAAAAACATCATTCTTGAATCAACTTTGTCAGGTTTGTTTCTGAGAAAATTGATCAGAGAGTTTAAAAAGAAAGATTACAGTATAAAAATTGTTTTTATAGTATTAAATGCTCCGGAACAATGTATAGGAAGGATAAAACATAGAGTTGAAACAGGAGGACATTTTGTACCAGATGATGATGTTAGGAGAAGGTTTACAAGAGGGAAAAACAACTTCTGGAAAATTTATAAAGATTTGGTTGAAGACTGGAAATTATTTAACAACACAGAATCAGGATTTGAGATAATAGCAGCCGGAGAGAAGAATAAATATGACATTGTCAATCAATCATTATTTGATTTATTTATAAAAGATATTGAAAAATGAAAAGTAGTAAGTTTAAGAATTATAAAAACAGCAATTTGTTTAAAGAAGCATTGGAATTTGCAGCCATCGGTAACCGGGGTGTGCAATTAGCAATGATTGATTCTAAAAAAAGAAAAATACCAACTGTTTTCGGAATCATGGATATGGTTTTTTACAGACTGCCAGATGGTTCTATAACTACAAAATCACCATTCAAAAAAAGAAAAAAGTAAACAACATTCATTACATTTGTAAACGGTTATTATTATAATTAATCATGTTAACCAATAGAAGTAAAGTAGTAGTCAACAAAGAAATGACATTTGCAGAGAAGATATACATTCCTGCAATTGTAGCAGGACTGATGATTACTATTAAACATTTTTTCAAGAAAAAAGCAACTATTAATTTTCCTGAGCAACAAAAGCCAATAAGTGAAGTTTGGCGCGGCCTGCATGTTCTGAAACGCGATGAGCAAGGTAGAGAAAACTGTACTGCCTGCGGATTGTGTGCAGTAGCCTGCCCTGCTGAAGCCATCACTATGACAGCTGCTGAACGCAAAAAAGGAGAAGAACATTTGTACAGAGAAGAAAAATATGCTGCTGTTTATGAAATTAATATGCTGCGCTGTATTTTCTGTGGATTATGCGAAGAAGCCTGCCCGAAAGAAGCAATATTTTTAACCAACCGCATGACACCATCGGATACTTTGCGCGATAATTTTATTTACGGTAAAGACAAATTGGTTGAAGGTATTGCACCGGAAGAACGAGTAGATATAAGCTACAGAGCAAGAGCACATAGAAAAGAAGTAGAATGATGGGTTCTTTGAAAAAACTTTTTTCCGGAGTTATTATCACTTTATCACTCGGCTTAATGTCTTGCGATAAAGATGTGTGCAGGGATTGCTATTTGGTGCGTTCGATGTTGTGTACCTATACCGACACTACGCTTGCAGCATATATTATACCCGGTGACACCGTAAAAACTGAGCAGCAATGCGATAAAGAAAAAGATTTTAAAGACGATAAATTCAAGGAAGAAAAATACGAATATGATTCACCAAGCATGTTTTATCCCAATTACAATGTACATGTAGTTGTGACTGACATATATCATTGCCCGGAAAAAACAAATTAATCAATAGCAAATAATCAATTAAAACAATAATTTCGCACCAGTTTTTCATTCTATAATACTAACGTGAGCCAATACGCATTTTACATACTTTCAGCACTTTCGGTAATGAGTGCCTTGTTTACCGTATTTTCTAAAAAGCCGGTTTACAGTGTATTGTATCTGATATTCTTCTTCTTTACATTATTCGGTCATTATATTCTGCTTAATGCACAATTTCTGGCTGCAGTACATTTAATAGTTTATGCAGGTGCTATCATGGTTTTGTTTTTGTTTGTGATTATGATGCTAAACCTTAATAAAGAAATTGAACCCAATAAAAATATTGTTTCAAAATTTGCAGCCGTCATATCCAGTGGTCTGTTGCTGATTGTAATTGTAAGTGTACTCAAGCATGTGGATGTAGAATCTTCCAAATTGAACTCACAAACAGATATAGGTTTGGTAGAATCCATTGGACATGTACTATACAATGAATATATGCTGCCATTTGAAATGGTTTCAATATTACTGCTCACTGCATTAATTGGTGCTGTGATGCTTGGAAAAAAAGAAGTTAAATAAAATGGAACCGGTTAATATAAATCACTACCTGCTGCTCTCTGCCATACTTTTTTGTATTGGCGTTGCCGGAGTATTATTCAGACGCAATGCCATAATTATTTTTATGTGTATTGAACTAATGCTTAACTCTGTGAATCTCCTATTGACCGCTTTCAGCAATCAGCATAATGATGCATCGGGTCAGGTGTTTGTGATTTTTATTATACTGTAGCCGCTGCCGAGGTTGCAGTAGGATTAGCTATTCTGGTTATGATTTATCGTAATGTTAAGTCAACAGATATAGATGTTTTAAATAAACTTAAATGGTAGGTAATGGATTTTTTGATATCAGCAATTCCTCTTGTTCCGCTCATCGGTTTTCTGCTTAACGGCATAATCAATAAAAAAATGCCGCAAAGTCTTGTAGGCATTATTGCAAGCGGCACTGTTCTATTTTCTTTTTTAATTTCCTGCTATCTCTTTTTGCAAATCAACAATGGCTCGATTAAGGAATCGTATTATTCCATGTTTTCGTGGATCAATGCAGGTAGCCTCAATCTGGGTCTTTCATTTTTAGTTGATCGCTTATCGGTTATAATGCTTTTAGTTGTTACCGGTGTAGGCTTTCTGATTCATGTTTATTCTATTGGCTATATGAAACATGATGAAGATTACTCAAGGTTCATGTCATATCTGAATCTGTTTATCTTTTTCATGCTGCTGCTTGTAATGGGAAGTAACTATGTAGTAATGTTTGCCGGATGGGAAGGTGTTGGTCTTTGCTCCTATTTACTGATAGGTTTCTGGTTTAAAAACAACGACTATAATAAAGCAGCAAACAAAGCATTCATCATGAATCGTATTGGTGATTTAGGATTTTTACTTGGCTTGTTTTTAATGTATCAGACATTTTCATCATTAGAATTTAAAGATGTTTTTGCTGCTGCAGGAAACTATCCTTCAGGTGATGCTACGCTGACTGCAATTGCATTGTTTCTTTTTATTGGTGCAGTAGGAAAAAGTGCACAAATACCACTCTATACCTGGTTGCCCGATGCCATGGCAGGACCTACACCTGTATCAGCTTTGATACATGCTGCTACCATGGTAACTGCCGGTGTTTATATGGTTATTCGCAGCAATGTAATTTATACGCTTGCACCATTTGCAGGAGAGATTGTGGCTGTAATAGGATTAGTAACAGCATTGATGGCAGCATCAATAGGTCTTAAACAAAATGACATTAAAAAAGTACTTGCCTACTCTACCGTAAGTCAGTTGGGCTATATGTTTGTAGCATTAGGTGTTGGTGCTTATACCACTGCTCTGTTTCACGTAGTAACACATGCATTTTTTAAAGCATTGCTTTTCTTATGTGCCGGTAGTGTTATTCATGCCATGAGTGGCGAACAGGACATCAGACGCATGGGGGGTTTGAAAAAATATTTACCGATAACGCATTTTACTTTCCTGATGGGAGTTTTGGCAATTAGTGGTGTTCCGTTGTTTAGCGGATTCTTTTCTAAAGACGAAATTCTTGCAGTAACCTGGACTTATTCACCGGTGATGTTTACCATATTAGCAATCACATCGGTACTAACTGCAACCTATATGTTCCGTTTATACTGGTTGACTTTTTATGGTGATTTTCGTGGCACACATCATCAGAAAGAGCATCTTCACGAATCACCTTCGAGCATGACTGTACCATTAATTATTCTTGCTGTTTTCTCTGTAATAGGAGGTTATATCGGCATGCCGGAATATATCAATGAAAAATTAGGAACGCACCACGTGTTTACGCAGTTCCTTAATCCAATTATTTATTCTCCAAAAGAATTTATTTTATCGCATACATTTGAGTTTACTTTGTTGATAGGCACTATAATTGGATTGGCCATAATTTATGTTATGACTAAAAATATGTATGTCAGAGATAAAGTGGTGCCTGAAGATGACAGTCAAACAAAATCATTCCAAAAAGTACTTGCCAACAAATATTATGTTGATGAATTATACGATATGATAATCAGAAAACCGTTAGAAGCGTTTGGCGAATTGTTTTATAAAATATTTGACATTAGTATCATTGATGGAATTGTAAATTTTATACCTCGAGCCACAAACCTGACTTCTTCCGGGTTAAGATTATTACAAAACGGAAGTGTTGGATTCTATTTGGTGAGTATGGTCATAGGAATCATTTTGATTTTTGTATTTAAAATGCTGCTGTAGATGAATAATTTATTACTGATAATTTTATTTTTACCACTTGCCGGCATGGCATTGTCGCTGTTGCCTTCACGTGAAGCGACAGGAAAAACAGCATTTGTATTTTCTCTCATCAGTTTATTGCTTTCAGTTTGCTTGTTTATTCAGTTTGATCCTAATGGTGGAATGCAGTATGTAATAAATTATGCATGGGTGCCGGATTTAGGAATAAATTTCAAAATAGGTGTTGATGGAATTTCGTTGATGATGATTTTATTGACCAACGTACTAACACCATTGATTATTCTTTCATCTTTTGGACGCAGAATAGAAAATCCTAAAGGACTTTATGCACTCATTCAACTGATGCAGTTTGCTTTGGTTGGTGTATTTATTTCGCTCGATGCATTTCTATTTTACATCTTCTGGGAACTTGCACTATTACCTATTTATTTCATTTGCCTGTTGTGGGGTGGCAAAGACAGAATACGAATCACTTTAAAATTTTTCATCTACACCATTACCGGAAGTTTATTAATGCTTGTAGGTTTAATTTACCTCTATCTGCAAACACCTGGAAGTCACACATTCGATATTCAGGCATTTTATGATTTAACGCTTTCATCACAACAACAGACGTTAGTTTTCTGGTTGATTTTTGTTGCTTTTGCAATAAAGATTCCTGTATTTCCATTACATAGCTGGCAACCCGACACCTATACCGATGCACCAACACAAGGCACGATGTTACTTTCCGGTATCATGCTAAAAATGGGTCTTTATGGTGTGTTAAGATGGTTACTGCCTATTGTTCCCGGAGCATCAGCAGATAATGCATTTATTGTAATGTTACTTGGAATCATCGGTGTGGTTTATGCTTCATGCATTGCCATAGTTCAAAAAGATTTTAAACGGATGATTGCTTATGCATCTATTGCACACGTGGGTTTAATTACTGCCGGATTATTCACTTTAAAAGTTGAAGCGCTTGAAGGTGCAGTATTTCAAATGCTCAGTCACGGTATTAATGCTGTTGGATTATTCTTTATAGCTGATATGTTGATGAGCAGATTAAAAACACATAACATGAGTGAAATGGGTGGCATTGCAAATAACAATTCTCTGTTTGCTGTTCTGTTTATGATAGTATTATTAGGCACGGTAGCACTTCCGTTAACTAATGGTTTTGTTGGAGAGTTTCTGTTGCTTACAGGAATTTATCAGTTTAAAGCGTGGATGGCAATATTTGGCGGATTGACAATCATACTCGGTGCAGTATATATGTTCAGAAGCTATCAGGCTATCATGCTTGGCAGCCGTCATCTGAATGAAGGAGAGTTTCATCCAATGACATTGAGTGAAAAAACAGTTTTAGGAACTATAGCATTCTTGGTTATTTTATTAGGTGTGTATCCATCTTTTCTGATGAATGCAGCAGCACCAAGTATAAAATCGCTGTTAATGATTATTAATGCAGGATAATGTTTAAAAATAAATTAATCTAATTGTGAATAGCATCGTTACACTTTCTATAGTCGGCATTGCAGCCATGCTTTCAGAAGTTTTTAAACTGAAGCGCATAATGTACACGCTGGTGATTGCCGGTTTAGTTGTTGCATTAGGTTTTTCAATAAACGACTGGAATAATTTCGGTTCGTACTTCAATCAGATGGTAATGGTTGACAGTTTTTCTATAGTTTTTTCATCACTCATGATTGTAACAACCTTGTTGTGGATGATTATGTCGCGTAGTTACTTTAGTAGTGATAGTAGCATGAGCGAGCATTTTGCACTCATCGTTTTTGCACTCACCGGTGGTGTGATGATGACAACTTTTTCAAACATGTCCATGCTTTTCTTGGATTGGAGATATTGTCGTTTGCACTTTACATCATGGCCGGAAGTGACAAAACCAATATCAAGAGTAACGAAGCTGCCATGAAATATTTTATCATGGGTTCGTTTGCAACAGGCTTTCTACTTTTTGGAATTACACTGATTTATGGAGCAACATCATCTTTCAACATTCAGGAAATTGCAAACTATACACAACAAAATAAAGATGCACTACCTGCTTTTTTTAAAGTTGGTGTGTTGATGATATTAATTGGTCTGTCATTTAAAATTGCTGCTGCACCTTTTCATTTCTGGACACCTGATGTGTATGATGGTGCGCCAACATTAGTGACAGCGTTTATGGCATCTGTAGTAAAGACAGCAGCCTTTGCTATGATTTACAGATTATTTGTTTCATGCTTTATTTCTATCTATGATTTCTGGACACCGGTTTTTGCTGTTCTGTCAGCCATAACCATGCTGGCCGGAAATATCACAGCGGTTTATCAAACAAGTCTCAAACGTATGCTTGCTTATTCCAGTGTTGCACATGCAGGCTACATGCTCATGGCATTGGCAGCACCGGGCATTGCTTCAAAAAATGCATTGCTGTTTTATCTGGCAGCCTATTCACTTTCTGCATTAGGTGCATTTAATCTTCTTTACTCAGTACATAAAGTTACAGGAAACGAAGGAATAAAAGCTGTGAAAGGTTTGTTTTATAAGCATCCTGTATCTGCTATTATGTTGACTATTTGTATGCTGAGCATGGCAGGTATTCCTCCTGTTGCAGGATTTTTTCGGAAAATATTATTTGTTTACGGCAGCACTAAAAGAAAATCTTCTGTGGTTGGTTCTTATTGCAATATTAAGTTCACTTATCGGAATATATTTTTACTTTAAAGTTATCATTGCAGCCTTTCAACAACCTGAAACAGAAAACACTGGCTACTGCGAAAGACCATCCGACCTTGCCGTATTGGGCATTTGCGCAGTGCTTTCATTAATTCTAGGTATCGCCCCTCAACTAATTTCAGGATTGCTCTGATAATACATTTTACTTACCGAGTAAAAGCTTTCAGATAAACTCTACTTTTTCTTCCAATTGTACTTCAGTCCAAGTGTAAACCATTTTTCCCGGAATTGGCACATCATTTCACCTGTCTTGTAAAGTCATAGCTTAATTACCTGCAATGGATTTTGGTGAAACGGTAATGAATCAACTTTACGCTTCCGTCAGTAATGAATTATTGTTTTCAATTTGCAAATCATCCTGCTAATAAATAAAAACACCATCAATAGAATTACTGATGGTGCTTTTGAGTTGGTTAATAAACTTTCAACATGTTTAAAACATTGTAGAATAGTTACTCCACAACTACTTTTCTGGTAAGAACAGACTGTTGATTCATTAATTTAATTAAGTACCACCCTTTGTATTGTTTAAAAGTTTAACTTAAGCGTATTGTTTCCGACTGATGTAATGTTGAAGTTCACCTTTTGCCCAACGGCATTATAAATCTCTATATTGCCGGCTTGCGTTAAACTAAAATCGCTAATTAAAAACTGACCACTTGAAGGGTTTGGTGAAATATTGATTTCATTTTGTTGTGCCAGTTGGCATAAGCCCTGTAGTTCCGGAAATTGGTTGATAGCGCAAAACAGGTGTTTGTGCAGTTCCGTCAATAGTTGTAATACCATAGGTAAGTAAAGGTTGTTTGATGGTATCATGAAACCAATAGTAGTAATCATCAGAAACCAAATAATCAATTACCGGAGTACCTAACATATAAATTTTTATATGAAATGTTTCAATTGCATGAATACGCAACACATTAGTGAATGTACCTGTAGGTAAAATCAAAGTTCCTTGCTGATCGGCATTGATTGCAAGCGATCCACTTTCAAGAGTGCAGGAATCTTCGCCCAACCCAAATGGTGCATAGCGTCCGGAGTAAGATGAGTTAACTGTTTGCCCTGCTGTCATTGGGAAAATGAAATTCTGTGGCATAGGTACCTGTATTATAAACGCCATAATTAGATGCGCTGCTATACCATCCAATTCGATTGATATCATTTGCAGTATTCTGATAATAAAAATAACCTGCTGCACCACTCTCACCACGTGCTAATGTTGCACCGGGAAAAGAATCAACGCCATTACCTGTTATTGTTGCCGGGTCGTCATAGAAAAAACTGTAGTTGGTGCCTGCATTCATAAGCAGTGCATTATCCCAAAGTGTATTAGTGACAGGGCCTGTACCGTTTTGGTTGAATCCAAATGTGTTGGCATCAACATACCTTATAGTATCTCCAATAGCAGGCATCAGGACAATATGCGCAATGCTACCAAAATTCCCTTCGTTTCCCGCGGTAGAGTGCAAACTCAACAATTTTGCTGATGCAAGTCATTTTATATTTCATCCGTTTCTGCCATCTTGCACACCTTTATTTTACTTTATAAATAATGACAGAAATAATGTCACCTGCAGGCTCGTTCGAGTCGTTGCAAGCAGCTATACAAGGTGGTGCCGATGCAGTATATTTTGGAATCGAGCAACTGAACATGCGTGCACGTGCAGCCAATAATTTTACACTCGATGATCTTGCTGAAATTAAAAAGATTTGTCATGCAAAAAATGTCAGAACCTACCTTACACTGAACACCGTAATGTATGATCATGACATTATGCTGATGAAAAAATTATTGATGCAGCAAAGAAAAATAATATAGATGCTGTTATAGCATCTGACCATGCGGCATTGATGCATGCTAAAAAAATTGGTATGCCTATACACATTTCAACGCAGGCCAATGTCAGCAATATTGAGAGTGTTCGCTTTTTTGCAGTTTATGCTGATACAATTGTGCTGGCTCGTGAATTAACATTGCATCAGGTAGCTGATGTTGTAAAACAGATCAAACGTCAGAAAATAAAAGGTCCTTCAGGTAAATTAATAAAAATAGAAGTGTTTGCCCATGGTGCTTTATGTATGGCCGTTTCTGGCAAATGTTATCTGAGTCTCCACTCACACAATGCCTCAGCAAACCGTGGTGCATGTATTCAGAATTGCAGACGTGAATATATTGTTCAGGATAAAGAAAACGAAGTTGAGCTTGAAATTGACAATGAGTATATCATGTCGTCAAAAGATTTATGCACTATTGATTTTATTGACAAACTAATTGAAACGGGCATCAGTATTTTGAAAATTGAAGGCAGAGGTCGTGCTGCCGACTATGTTTATACTACAACAAAATGTTATAAAGAAGCTGTTGAATGTTATCATAATGGCAGCTATTCTGCAACAAAAATTGAACATTGGAAAAATGAACTGGCAACAGTCTTTAACCGTGGTTTCTGGGGTGGTTATTTTCTTGGAAAAACTATGGGTGAATGGAGTAATACAGGAGGCTCGCAGGCAACTACCAAAAAAATTTATGTCGGTAAGGGCGTTAAATATTTTCCAAAAAACAAAGTAGGTGAATTTAAATTGGAATCAGGAACACTTTCCGTTGACAATGATATTATGATTACCGGTTCAACAACAGGAATTATTCTTACCAAGGTTCAGGAATTGCGAATGGATGATTTACCGGTTACAACTGTAAAAAAAGGCGATGTGTTTTCAATGCCGGTTGAGAAAAATAAAACCATCAGACAAACTTTATAAAATCATTAATGATTGAGATAGTACAATACAGGAGTAAATGTATTGGCTGCAATGCCTGTGTTGAAGCTTCAGCAACACGATGGCGTATGTCGCGCAAAGACGGAAAATGCACTTTGGTAGGTGGAAAAAATAATAAAGGCATTTACATTGCTGTTGTAAATGATGATGAATATGAACAAGCACTGCAGGCAGCAAAAAACTGTCCGGTAAACATTATTAAAGTAAAAAGGAAATAAATGGATTCTATAATAGAAAGCTTTATCAGTGCGCAAAAAATATGACCTTATGCACTCTGTTAACGACACACCTGAATGTGCTAATTGCTTTTATGCTTTCATGCCGAACGGTGCTAATTTGATTTTTAAATCAAAAAACTACCGGTCATGTTTCTCATGCACTTGTAAATAATAAAGTGGTAGGCACAATATTACCTGACATAAGTAAGATTGGAAACATCAAGGGCATTCAGTTTTCAGGAATTTTTCTTGAACCACAAGATGTCATGCTGGAGCAGGCGAAGAAAATTTATTACAGTAAATTTCCTCTGGCATTAGGAATATCGGGCGACTTATGGCTGATAAAATTAACCTACATCAAAATGACCGATAACACACTTGGCTTTGGAAAAAAGCTGCTATGGGAGAACAAGAACTGATTAAAAATCATTTATATTGCTTCTGCATTTTCATAAGACAAAACATCAGGACAAGTACAAACTAAATTCCTATCGCCATAAGCATTATCAACCCTCTTAACAGATGGCCAGAATTTATTTCCTGCAACCCAAGGTGCCGGAAAAACTGCTTTCTGACGTGAGTAGCTATGTTTCCATTCATCTGCTGTTGCTTCAAGTGCAGTATGTGGCGCATTCACAAGCATATTATCTTCTTTGCTGTACTCACCATTGATTACTTCCATAATTTCATGTCTGATAGCAATCATTGCATCACAAAAACGATCTATCTCTTCTAATGGCTCACTCTCTGTAGGTTCCACCATAAGCGTTCCTGCAACAGGAAATGCTACTGTAGGTGCATGAAAACCATAATCCATCAGTCGCTTGGCAATATCAGTTACATCAACATTGGCAACAGCTTTAAATGCACGACAATCTAAAATCATTTCATGAGCGCAAAAACCATTTTTGCCTTTATATAAAACCGGATAATGTTTTTCCAAACGTGCTTTAATATAATTGGCATTGAGCATTGCTATTTCTGTTGCACGTTGTACACCTGTCTTACCTAGCATTTTTATATATCCATAACTAATCAACAAAATTAATGCACTGCCCCAAGGAGCTGCGGCAACGGCATTTACGCCCTTACGCCCACCGGTGGGCACAACAGTATGCGAAGGTAAAAATGGCGCAAGATGTTCAGCTACACCAATAGGTCCCATTCCGGGGCCACCTCCACCATGTGGTATGGCAAATGTTTTATGCAAATTCAAATGACAAACATCAGCACCTATCAATGCCGGGCATGTTAAACCTACTTGTGCATTCATGTTTGCACCATCCATATAAACCTGACCACCGTTGGCATGTATTGCTGCTGTTATCTGTTTAATATTCTCCTCATACACACCATGTGTTGAAGGATATGTCACCATCAAACAAGATAAATTTTCCTGATGCTGTTCTGCTTTAAGTCTTAAATCGCTCAGGTCAATGTTTCCATCATCATCACATTTAACAACAACAACTTTTAATCCGGCAAGTACAGCACTGGCAGGATTGGTTCCATGTGCAGATTGTGGTATCAATACCACATTGCGATGACTCTGTCCTCTGTCATTATGATATTTCTGAATAACAACTAAACCGGCATATTCTCCTTGTGCGCCACTGTTAGGCTGTAACGACACTGCTGCAAATCCTGTAATCTCTTTCAGGTAATTTTCCAGTTCTGTTATAATATGCGCATAACCTTGTGCCTGTTCAACCGGAGCAAATGGATGCAGTTGTTGGCAAACTCATTACAGCTTAGTGGCTCCATTTCACTGGTAGCATTCAGTTTCATGGTGCAAGAACCTAATGAAATCATTGAATGATTCAATGCAAGATCTTTATTCTCGAGACGCTTGATGTAGCGTAGCATTTCTGTTTCGCTGTGGTGTGTGTTAAATACTGCATTGGTCAGAAATTCTGAACTGCGTAATAGCGCAGCAGGTATAGCATTACCATTAAGACTTACGGCAGCAATTGACTTTTTACCAATACTTGCAGCAAACACACGTAAAATGTCTTTTAAATCTTCGTCAGAGGTTGTTTCATCTATACTAACACCAACTGTATTTCCATTGTAACGGAAGTTTATCAGATTAGCTTCAGCCATATCGCGAACACTCTCTGTATCTTCTACTTCAACAGTCAATGTATCGAACCATGAGTTGTTCACTACTTTAAATCCGGCTTTCTTTAAACTCTCTGCAAGTGCAGTAGTACGCTTATGTACTGTAGTAGCAATAGCCTTCAAACCTTCTGCTCCATGATACACTGCATACATTGATGCCATCACTGCTAACAGCACCTGCGCAGTACAAATATTACTTGTTGCCTTATCTCGTCTGATATGTTGCTCGCGTGTCTGCAATGCCATACGTAAAGCAGGATTGCCTTCTGCATCTACACTCATACCGATAATTCTTCCGGGCAAATTTCTTTTATATACATCATGTGTTGCAAAATATGCAGCATGCGGACCGCCATATCCCATTGGTACACCAAAACGTTGGGTAGATCCAACCACGCAATCGGCACCCCACTCACCGGGAGGCGTTAACAATACAAGACTTAAAATATCTGCTGCTACACAAACACGAACTTCATGTCGGTGACACATGTTAACAATGTTTTTATAATCCAACACATTACCTATTGCATCAGGATACTGAAGTAATGCACCAAAGAAACTGTCATCAGGCGAAAACAATTGCTCATCGCCAACAACCAATTCAATATCCAATGGTTTGCTGCGTGTGCGCAACACATCTATAGTTTGCGGAAAGCAGTTTTCAGACACAAAAACTTAAATGCATTTTTTTTCTCTGCCTCTTTAGAGCGGGTGTAATAAAACATCACCATTGCTTCAGCAGCAGCAGTAGCCTCATCCAGCAACGATGCATTTGCAATCTGCATTCCTGTCAAATCGCACACCATAGTCTGAAAATTCAACAATGCTTCCATCCTGCCCTGTGCAATCTCTGCCTGATAAGGAGTATATGCTGTGTACCAACCCGGATTTTCAAAAATGTTTCGTTTTATTACACCCGGCACAATGGTATTGTAATACCCCATGCCAATAAAATTTTTAAAAACCTGATTTTCCGAAGCTGTTGCTTTCAATTCATTTAAATATTCAAACTCGCTCATTGCCTCCGGAAGGTTTAATGGTTTTTGCAAACGAATCAGTTCAGGAATAATTTTAGCAATAAGATCATTTACGGATTTTACGCCAATGGTGGCAAGCATGTGTTTAACCTGCTTGTCATCAGGTAAATGTGCCTGTCGGCAAAAGAATAGTACATGTACTCTGGATTTTGCCGCAAAAGTAAATAATTAGAACGTTAAAAAATGTATTTCTGAAAGCATTCAACATGATTTACATCAAGCATTTACCGCTTTTTAGCACAAAAATTATTAACACATGTTGATATTTCAATATTTCTAAAACTTGGGCATGTCACCGCCTGGCGCTGTCGGGCTATACACTGCAGTCCGCTCCTTCCTGCGGAAGTATGCGGGCTTTACGTTACTATCCCTCAAGCAAAAAAACATCTCCAAAACAAAACTTTTCTCCTCCGATTCGATTATCCATATAACAACACATTATCAAATTTTTAACAAATGCTGCATATTACATACATTTTTTATAGTTTTGAATCAAATAACTGATATGACCTTACGTCACTTTATAACATCCCTTATTTTTCTTTTCAGCGCCACAACATTAAGCGCACAAGACACACTGTTGCTCCTTAATGGCAAAACCAAACCTGTAAAACTTTTTAACCTCAACGACCCCGACTGGGTGAGATATGTAAAATTGCAAGGCAGTTCACGTGTTAAAAAAGATTGATGTTTACAAAGTGTTCTCCATCAAAAAAGCTGATGGCACAGAGCAAGTTCTTTATAAACCGGACAGCACATCAGATGATCCTGATATTCCATGGGTGCGCGATTTTATTGCAGGACAACAATATGGAATAATGCATAAAAGAGAGCGTTTTAACAAACACGATAACCAATGGCACCGCAGACTAAACTTTACTGAAGTTGGTGGAATAGCTGCAGGCGGTGCAGGAA
The DNA here is from genome assembly GCA_016699635.1 of Bacteroidota bacterium. GTDB lineage: Bacteria > Bacteroidota > Bacteroidia > AKYH767-A > OLB10 > OLB10. The sequence continues at coordinate 968,131 of CP064983.1, forward strand.
GCCTTTAACTTTTTATGGTATTCCGGTGCCTGCAATTTATGCCATTGCTGTGGGACGGCAAAGCCCTGCATTACCCAACGATCCGGCTATTGCTCCTGAAATGAAAAACAGCGAAGGATTTATTTCAGGCTATCAAAAACAAAGACGTAATCAGCGAATCAGACAAGGATTTATTTCCGGCATGATAGGTTTTGCTGTTGGCATTGTTACTTTCACTCTAATAGAACGGAACTGATTGTTCAGGAAGATTGCTCATAAAGCTGTTTCCTATAACCTACTCATTGCCCTTGCAGCAAGTGCAGCAAGTCATTTAACTATTCTCAGAATAAATGAAACAAACAATGTAGTTCTTATAGCAATTATATTCTTTGCTACTCTGGCTATCTATAATTTTCCTCGTTTGCCATGGCAAAAACCACTTAACACACGGACATGGATTTGTCTTATTTCGATTCTATTCTCACCAATTTTAATAATCAATTATAATTATATTTCCATAAATCTTTTTTTGACAGCTATTCTGGCTTGTCTCATTTATATGATGCCTTTTAATTACAAGGGCAAACGCATCAAAGGAATTCGCAACATTTTTCTTCTTAAAAAATATTTTTCTTGCTTTAAGTTGGGCATTAATTACTGTACTCTTACCGATGGCTGCATTAGGGCATGAATCACCAATAATAAAAGAAGTTTTTTACTCCGTTTCATTTATGTTTTCGGCATTTCTTTATTGTTTGATATTCGCGATACTGCAAAAGACAAAACACGCAACCACCTGACACTACCCGTGGTTTTAGGAACAACAGTAACCCGATATATTGTTATTGCATCTGCAGCATTATTTATTTTAATTGTTTCTGTACTTTATCGTCATGAACATTTTACATTACCTATGGCAGTTGCATTTATCACAAGTGCACTGTTGTTGGTAGTTGCGACAATTACTGCACCACCTGCAGCAAACTTTAAATTTTATCAGGTTGGAGTTGACAGTTTGCTTATTGCACAATGGTTATTGGTGGTAGTTGCCGTAAAATTTTATTAATTTCTTTCTATTCCCTCCTCGTTATACAAATCCTCTTTTATTTTTTTGGTAATTTAATCTTAATCATGTAGGTTTGAACTCCACTAAAAATCAAGATCAAAGGTATGTCCAAAGGAATACATGTAAAAAAACCTCTCGATAGTTTATTAGCTGAAGCAGAAGACAGCGAAAAAGGTTTAAAAAGAACGCTTACTGCAAACAGTCTTATTGCACTCGGTATTGGTGCTATTATTGGTGCAGGACTATTTGTGCGCACTGCTGCTGCTGCTGCAAACAATGCTGGGCCGGCTGTTACATTAGCTTTTGTTATTGCAGGATTGGGTTGCGCCTTTGCAGGATTGTGCTATGCAGAATTTGCAAGTATGATACCTATTGCCGGTAGTGCCTATACTTATAGTTACACTACAATGGGTGAATTTATTGCCTGGATAATCGGATGGGATCTTGTGCTTGAATATGCACTTGGTGCAGCAACAGTGAGTATTGCCTGGAGCGAATACCTGAACAAATTGTTGAATTATCTGGGCATGCACATACCTTATGAATGGTGCCATTCACCTTTTGAACATAGTTTAGATGGTGTTTATGGTATTATGAATGTTCCTGCATTGGTAATTCTCATATTACTTTCCTTACTCTTAATAAAAGGTACTCAAGAAAGTGCCTTCGTAAATGGTATCATTGTAGTTACTAAAGTGGCTATTGTAATACTCTTTATTGTTTTTGGCTGGCAATTTATTAATCCTGCTAATCACACGCCTTATATACCTGCTGCAAGCACTTTCACCGACCACATGGGTGTGCCACATCACTATGGTGGAATATTGGGAATTCTTGGTGCTGCCGGTGTGGTATTCTTTGCATTCATTGGTTTTGATGCCGTGAGCACTGCTGCACAAGAAGCAAAAAATCCCGGTCGTGATATGCCAAAAGGAATTTTAGGTTCATTAATAATTTGTACTGTCCTTTACATTCTGTTTGCTCATGTGCTAACAGGAGTTGCCTCAGTAGAAGATTTCCAGAACACAAGGTAGTGAAGCCTCAGTGACTTATGCCATTCAAACCTATATGCATGGCTACGACTGGTTAGCAAAATTGGTAACCGTTGCTATTCTTGCCGGATTCTCCTCTGTAATTTTAGTTATGCTTTTAGGACAATCACGTGTATTTTATTCTATGAGTCGTGATGGATTGTTGCCTAAAGTTTTTTCAGAACTACATCCTGTTTACCGAACACCTTATAAATCGAATTTAATTCTCTTTGTTTTTGTCGGACTTTTTGCTGCATTTGTACCGGGTGATATTGTTGGTGATATGACAAGCATTGGAACACTGTTTGCATTTATGCTGGTTGCAGCCGGTGTAATCATTATGCGTAAAACCAATCCCGATGCAAAACGTACTTTCAGAACACCTTTAGTTCCATTAGTTCCCATCTTAGGAATTATTGTTTGTGGAGCCATGATATTCGGCTTGGGTTGGCCTAATTGGTCACGCTTACTAATGTGGCTGGCTATAGGTTTCGTTATTTATTTTGGCTACAATATAAATCACAGTAAATTAAGTAATCCGAAATAAAATTACTTTCTAAAAATTTATATGCACAACGACAAACCACACCTGCACCGTTCATTAGGACTGTGGGATGCTACCATGTTGGTTGCCGGTTCAATGATTGGCTCAGGTATTTTTATTGTCAGTGCCGACATGTCACGGCATACAGGTTCTGCAGGATGGTTGCTTTTTTTATGGTTGCTAAGTGGTGTTATCACACTTATAGCAGCACTTTGTTATGGCGAACTGGCAGGTATGATGCCGCAAGCAGGAGGTCAGTTTGTTTATATCAGACGTGCATGGGGAAACTGCTTGGCATTTTTATACGGATGGACAGTATTTATGGTCATTCAAACGGGAGTTATTGCTGCAGTGGCTGTAGCATTTGCAAAATTTACTGCTGTGTTTTTTCCTTATTTTAACACAGGCAATATTTTATTTCAGGCAGGCGGAATAAGTATATCTGCTGCACAAATGCTTGCTATATTTCTCATTGCTGTACTAACATGGTTCAACAGCCGTGGTATTGAAGGTGGAAAAACCATTCAAAACATTTTTACTTCAGCAAAGTTGCTTGCCCTATTTATTCTCATTGTAGCCGGACTATGGGTTGGATTAAAAACCAACACGCTTTCAACTAACTTCGGCAATGCCTGGAGCGTTAATTCAATGATTAAAACCGATTCGGGCTGGATAGAACAACACATCAGTGGCTTTGCAATAATACTCATGCTTGGCACTGCCATTATAGGCTCATTATTCAGCAGCGATGCTTGGAACAACGTTACATTTATTGCCGGTGAAATAAAAGATCCGAGCCGCAACATTCCACGAAGTCTGATGTTGGGCACAGCAATGGTAACTTTACTTTACTGCTTAGCCAACATTGCATATCTGGCATTATTACCTTTAAAAGGCAGTATTGATGCTGCAACAGTTGCAGGGCAAGGTATTCAGTTTGCAGGAGGCGACACCGACCGGGTAGGAACAGCCGCAGCCTCTATGATTTTTGGTGACTCAAGTGTTTATATCATGGCAGCACTCATCATGATTTCAACTTTCGGATGCAACAATGGTATTATCCTTAGTGGTGCCAGAGTTTATTATGCAATGGCTTTGGAAAATCTCTTTTTTAAGCAGGCAAAAAACTCAATTCAAAAGGAGTTCCAGCAATTGCGCTATGGGTACAGGCAATATGGGCAGGTTTATTATGTCTAAGCGGCACGTATGGTGATTTACTTGATTACACTGTTTTTGCCTCACTCCTGTTTTATGTAATAACTATTTCCGGTATTTTTATTTTGCGTAAACGTGAGCCTGATGCAGAAAGGCCTTACAAAGTATTTGGTTATCCATTTTTACCGGCACTCTATATTATTTTAGCACTATCAATTTGCTCTATATTACTTTATACCAAAACAGCCGTTGCCGGCAAAGGCTTACTTATTGTTCTGCTAGGATTACCCATCTATTATCTGTTTAAAAGACGCAGCAGTTAAATAGATTTCTCAGGTATTTAAAAGCTACGTACATTCGTAGTTCAAAATATAAATGTCATTCAAATGAGAAAAATCTCTACACTATTTGCTATGTTGTGTATTACAACTGCTGTTTCAGCACAAACACAACGCCTTGTTCTTTTCGAGGAATTTACCGGTGAAACCTGCGGGCCATGTGCACTGGTAAATCCTACACTCAACGAAATGCTTAATGATGAAGAAACAAAAATTGTTTCTATTAAGTATCAAAACAACATTCCTTCTCCCGGTCCGCGATTCTGGCCTTATGCACAATCAGATATTGCAGCCCGTCAGGCATATTACAACAACACTTATTCACCTCATGGAATTATGGATGGCAATCAGTTTAACGATAATGCAGGTGCTTTAGATCCTGTTATCATCAACCCACGTTATGCAACACCTTCACCATTTGAAGTTAGGGTTGCTCATACTTTCAGTGCAGCCAACGACACTATTTATGCTTCTGTAATAATAAAAGCAGCACAAAGTTATAGCGACTCAAACTTGGTTGCACAGATTGCAGTTACCGAACGAGATATTTTTGGATACACATCACCTAATGGTGAAACACACTACGAAGGAGTACTTCGTAAAATGTTGCCTTCTGCATACGGAACGCCATTGCAAATCTCATGGAATGCAGGCGATTCTGTTGTTCTAAATTATTCGTGGTACATCACACCTGCTGCACTTTCATCTCCTGTTTATTATCAGCTATCAGTAGTTGCATTTGTTCAGGACAACTCTAGCAAAGAAGTACTTCAGGCAGGTTTCAGTCGTGCACAAGTTCCTATGGACCCAAAAGCAAAAGCAATAACAGGCATGCAGGATGTTACTTGCAGCGGTACAATGACACCATCATTTACAGTTGCAAACAATGGCATAACTGACATTTCAACTTTAGACATACAATATAAAGTAGATAATAATCCTGCGCAGACATATTCCTGGATGGGACTGTTGCCAAGTTTTACAAGTACAACCATTTCCTTGCCACCAATTCCGGTTTCAGGAAATGGAAGTCATAGTATTACTTTAACTACAGCGAATCCTAATGGCGGTGTTACGGATAATAATATGCTTAACAATAGCAAAACTGCTTATTTCGGTATTCCGGGTGCTGCTGTTGCAGGAAATGTTTTGGAGGATTTTACTTTATCAACTTTCCCGCCAGCTAACTGGATTCGTGTTGATCAGAATGGAAACAATACCGGATGGTTACGTTCAACTGCAGGAAATGGATCTGCTAAAATTGATTTTTATAGCAGCTTTACCGGTCACATTGATAATCTTTATCTATATCCGGTTGACATGAGTGGTGCATCGGGTGCTACTATGACTTTTGATGTTTCACATCGTCAATATAGTGCTGCCTATATTGATGCAATAAATGTTCAGGTTTCTACAGATTGCGGACTAACATGGAATACAGAATGGGCTAAATCGGGTGCCGCTCTTGCAACAGTTACAGGCTATCAGACAGGCGCCTTTACACCTTCAGCAGCACAGTGGCGTGCTGAAACCGTAAACCTGAATCAATATGCAGGCAACAACAATGTACTTATTCGTTTCAATGCAGTGAGTGGTTATGGTAACAATGGTTATGTTGATAATGTGAATGTTTCTTTGTCAACAGGAATCAATGAAGTTGCTAATACTACATTTGAATTATATCCAAACCCTTCAACTGGAATTGTAACCATCAGAACTAAAACACAAAATTCTGATTATAAAATCCGTTTCACTGACATTTCGGGAAAAGAAGTTTTTGTAAATACTCGTGTTGAAGGCAATACCATTAAAGCTGATTTCAGTGCATGCAGCAATGGAACATACTTTGCCGAAATACAAACACCAAACGGCACAGAACGCAGTAAATTCATTTTACTTAAAGATTAATCTTTAAGTAATAAAATTGTAATAATTACAACTAAGCCATCAGTATGCTGAAATACTGATGGCTTTTTGATTTTACATCTTAGAATCTATTAGGCAACAACCATTTCTTTAGCATATCTTTTTACCTTTGCACTCTCAAAAAATTTTAATTTAAAATCAAACTTAGTTATGTCAAAAGGACCCATATCGCAATTTATGCAGCATCACTACCGTCATTTTAATGCTGCTGCTATGATGGATGCTTCAAAAGCCTATGTTACACATCTTGCCGAAGGTGGAAAAATGATGGTTACACTTGCCGGTGCCATGAGTACAGCAGAACTTGGAATTTCACTTGCAGAAATGATTCGTCAGGATAAAGTGCATATTATTTCCTGTACCGGAGCAAATCTTGAAGAAGATATTATGAACCTTGTAGCACACAACAGTTATAAGCGAGTTCCTAATTACCGCGACCTTACTCCCGAGCAAGAACGAGAATTATTAGACAATCATTTTAACCGTGTTACTGACACATGTATTCCCGAAGAAGAAGCTTTCAGAAGATTACAAAAACATATTCATCAGATATGGAAAGATGCCGACAATAAAGGCGAGCGTTATTTTCCTCATGAGTACATGTATAAAATGCTTTTGAGTGGTGTGTTGAAACAATACTATGAGATTGATCCTAAAAACTCATGGATGCTTGCAGCAGCACAAAAAAATATTCCAATTGTAGTTCCCGGCTGGGAAGACAGCACTATGGGAAATATTTTTGCATCATACGTCATTAAAAATGAAATGAAAGCAACAACCATGAAAAGCGGTATTGAATATATGGTTTGGCTTGGCTGACTGGTATCGTCAGAATTCAGGCGGTAAGGGCGTTGGATTTTTTCAGATTGGTGGTGGTATAGCAGGTGACTTTCCGATTTGTGTTGTACCCATGATGTATCAGGATTTGGAATGGCATGATGTACCTTTCTGGAGCTATTTCTGTCAGATTAGCGACAGTACAACAAGTTATGGTTCTTATAGCGGTGCCGTGCCAAACGAAAAAATTACATGGGGCAAATTAGATATTGACACCCCAAAATTTATTGTAGAAAGTGATGCTTCTATTGTTGCACCGCTGATGTTTGCCTGGATATTAGAGTGGTAATAATATGTTATGAATGCAGCCGTTAAATACACCCTGGCAGGCATTGCCGCAGTTATATTAGGATTTGTAAGCTTAGGTATTATTCATCCTGAAATTGAATATGAGTCGAGGGTGCAGATTAGCGCACCGGTAACAAAAGCATTCGATATTTTTATTGATACTTCAATGATGAAACACTGGATGCCGGGATTCGTTTCATTTAAACCATTAGAGGGTAAAATGCTTACAAAAGGTTCTAAACAATTATTGGTCTTGAACCTCAACAACGAACAAATTGAGATTACTGAAACGGTTGAAGATTACAGCTATCCGAAATTTTATAAATTTCATGCGCAAAATACATTACTGAATTCAACCAACACAATAATTTTTGAAGGCGATTCAATTCATTGTAGTTTGACTGTAAAAACAAAAGCAAGTGGTAATAATTTTATGTTACGTTCAATGTTTGTATTTACTGAACCCATCTTTAAACAACAACAGGACAGCACATATACGTTACTAAAAAGAACTATTGAGTCACATTTAGATAATCACAACATCAATCAATAATTGTAATTAAATTTTATTTTAAAAAATCATTAAATTATCAGTCAGACATGAATAGTAGAATTTTAAACTTTCTCTTGCTATTACTGATTTCAACCTCTGTAAACGCGCAATCAGATACAGAACTGAAATCAAACCTAAAACAACACATCAGCATATTAGCCAGTGATAAATTTGAAGGACGTGAACCGGGAACCAAGGGTGAACGTTTATCTTATGAATACATTACACAACAATTTAAGAATATTGGTTTGCAATCATTAGGAAGTAATGGTTATTTACAATCATTTGAGTTTTCTGCCGGGACAAAAAATGGAGTTAAAAACAAATTGACCATAGCCGGAAAAAATTTAAAATCAGATTCCGAATATTATGTGTTACCGTATTCTGCACTTCAGGCAACCGCAGAGGGCAAATCAATAAAAATTGGCAGTGGGTTGTTATCAAAAGATTTGGGCAGAAACGATTATGAGGGGTTAACTGTTTTGAAAGGCAGGATAGCAGTGATGGATTATGCTACTCCGGAGGGAAATAATCCGCATAGTAAGTGGGCTGAGGCATCAGACTTACGTAAGAGAATAGAAATTGCCGTATCAAAAGGCATTAGTGGATTGATTATTTATAATTCAAATGATTCAATAAAAAATCCTGAAAAAAACTCGGAAATAAAAATCACACCATTTGCAATTCCTGTTGTATTTATAAAATCAAATGATGCCACATTACTAAAAGATAATCAGCAGGTAACTATAGCAACAGATATTGAAAAAATAATGCACTCCGGTCATAATGTAATCGGATACATTGATAACCGTGCAGAAAATACAATTGTGATTGGAGCACATTATGATCACTTGGGGTATGGCGGACATGAATCACTCTACAGAGGTAAGCCTGAAATACATAATGGTGCTGACGATAATGCAAGCGGAACATCAACATTAATTGAGCTGGCAAGAAAATTAAATTCATCATCATTAAAAAAATACAACTACTTGTTTATTGCTTTTTCAGGAGAAGAAAAAGGACTCCTGGGTTCAAACTATTTTGTAAAACATCCAACAATTGATTTGAAAAAAGTAAATTATATGTTGAATATGGATATGGTTGGCAGACTGAAACCTGAAGAACATATTTTACTCATAAACGGTGCCGGCACTTCTCCTTCATGGGATAGTTTATTAAACAACATTAAAGTAGATTCTCTCAGAATAAAAACTACAGCTTCAGGAGTTGGACCAAGTGACCACACTTCATTTTATCTGGAAGGAATTCCTGTACTGCATTTTTTCAGTGGCACACATAGCGATTATCATAAACCCAGTGATGACGAGCCTTTGATAAATTACAATGGTATGGTTTCAATTTTTCACTTTATGTACGACCTGATTGAACAAACCAACAATTTACCAAAGCTTACTTACAAAAACCAATGATTCAAGTAATGAAGATGCGCCACGTTTTAAAGTAACATTAGGTGTTGTTCCTGACTATGCTTTTGAAGGTAGCGGTATGCGCATTGACGGAGTTACAGAAGGAAAACCTGCTGCAATTGCCGGATTTTTAAAAGGCGATGTGGTAATACAGATGGGTGAAGAAAAAGTTGCTGATATGATGAGCTACATGAAAGCATTAAGCAAATTCAAAAAAGGTGATACTGTAAAAGTAAAAGTACAACGAGGAAAAGATGTTGTAGAAAAAGAAGTAACCTTCTGATAAATTATTAAAGAGCATGACACAACGAACCATTCACTTTGAAGAAAAACAATATTTGGGACTGAATCACTACAGTCTGCTTAGAAGTATGGTATTGGCACTCTTTTGTTTTGTGGCTTACTATGTTACAGAAAACCGTGAAAATAATGCAGAGTTACTCTTCTTTGGTGGTGTAGCGTTTATGGTAATTTCATTACTTTCTATGTTTATCAAACACCTGCACACTAGGGTTTATGATTCATGTATTGAGTTAGATGGACTCTGGACAATGCGTAAAGTAAAAATTGATCTCAGTACAATTGTTGATGTTCAAAAAATCCCGTATAGCAACTACATTATGAATACTCCTGTATATAATCTGCACAGAAATGGCAGTATTTATTTTTATACATCAGGCCGTTCTGCAATAAAAATTACGGACAAGGATGGTATGAACTATATTATCGGCACACAAAAGCAGGAAGAGTTTTTACGAATTCTTAACGACCTTATCAAAAAATAAATGCCCGATAAAAATCGGGCATTTACACATTGTTTTACAACTGCATTACTCTTTAGGTTTGTCTTTCGGCTTTTCCATTTCTGTTGCCTTGTGTGAATCCTTTTGAGGTGCATCTTTTTTTACTTCTTTATCAGCAGGTGCTGACTCATGATTGGCAGGTGCTGCCTGAATTGTTGCAGGCGCATCTTTCTTAACTTCTTTTTGAGGAGTTGTGGTATGCTCACTCTTTACAGGTTGAGCCTGATCTTCTGCCTTTTTTTCTGTTTGGGCATTGGCGCAATATGTTGCTGCCACTACCGCTAATGTAAGAACTGTTTTTTCATTGTTATTTGATTTAAAGAATTTACAACAAACATAAACAAAAATCCTAAATCTGCAACTTATCCATTGGCTCGGATAGCTTCTACAGGATCGAGCTGTGATGCTGAATATGCAGGGATGAATCCTGAAACCAACCCTATTAAAGCTGAAATAAACAATCCAAGCATAATATTATGTCCTGTAAGGCTTAGTGGATAATCAAAGGCATGGGACACAAACATGGCTAAAAAATAAATAATGCTCAAGCCTATCAACCCTCCTATCAGACAAAGTACAATAGCTTCAAACAAAAACTGCATCAGAATAAAATAATTCTTGGCACCAAGAGATTTCTGAATACCTATCTGACTGGTACGTTCCTTCACTGAAACAAACATAATGTTTGCAATACCAAAGCCACCCACCAAAATAGAAAAGCCTCCGATAATAGCTCCTGCCATATTCAGCGCGCTGAAAATATTGGTGATGTTATTGCTCAACAAACTTGACTGATTGAGTGCAAAATTATCGTCCTCAATAGGGCGTAGTCTTCTTATGCTTCGCATAATGGATTTTAATTCATCATTAGCAAACTGAATGGGAACACCTTCTTTGACCTTTGCTTTGATGAAAGGATCTATTCTGTCGCTGCGAATATTAACGAAATTACGTCCGAAATTTAATGGCAGAACCACCGTATTATCCATCTCTGTTTCAAGCAGACTTTTACCTTCTTCTTTGAAAACACCAATCACTTCAACTTTCCTACCCATAACTTCAAAAACTTTCCCTAAAGCATTACTTGCACTTCCAAAAAGCCCGTTAGCAACATTACTGCCTATAATGCCAACAGCCCTACCGGAGTTAGACTCCATCTCAGTAAGATAACGACCGGCTGAAAGTTCGAAAGATTTTACCTTGTCAAAATCATGCGACACTAGGGCTACAGTTACATTTTCTGCACTATTGTTCAGGTACTTAACTGTTTTACCATTCAAATATGCTTCGAAAGTAAAAGCCTCAATACTCTGAGAGCGAGCAGCCAACTGATGCATTTCTTTTACAGAAGGTAACGGACGCTGCCAATATTTCCACCAAGGGTAATCGCCTCCAAAAGCCCACCATTTTTGAACATAAATAGTCTTGTCTCCCAACGACTCTACACTGGTGCGTACGTTTTTTTCCATGGCATCAACCACCGTAAAAACACTGATAATGGCAAAAATACCTATGGAGATTCCCAATAGAGATAACACTGTTCTGAGCATATTTGCCCTCAAAGCATGCAGTGCAAATGCTATGCTTTCAGCTGACAATTTCAGAAAAATCCTTATTCGGTTCATTGCAACAAAAGTATAAAGTTGCCATGATTTGCTCTGAATTTATTTTCAGTTTAACAAATTTTAATTGATTCACTTACCTATTTTTGCAAACTCTCCATCAATTTAAAGAATTCCCGGAAGTGAAGATTAAAAGTGCGCTTATTTCTGTCTATAATAAAAATGGCTTTGAACCACTTATCAAGGCTCTGCATCAACAACAGGTAACTTTGTTTGCAACTGGAGGAACTTTTGATTTTATACAATCATTGAAAATTCCTATTACTGCTGTCGAAGATGTGACAGATTATCCATCCATATTCGGTGGAAGAGTAAAAACATTACACCCTAAAATTTTTGGTGGAATATTAAATCGCAGAAACGATGCAAATGATGTGATGGAAGTTGAAAAATACAACATCCCATGCATAGATTTGGTTGTAGTTGATTTATATCCTTTTGAAGCCACAGTTGCATCCGGTGCTGATGAAAGTGCCATCATTGAGAAAATTGACATTGGTGGTGTATCACTAATTCGTGCCGCAGCAAAAAATTTTAATGATGTATCTATCATTGCCTCTGCAGATGATGTAACAGCATTTCTGCAAACTTACAATCAGGGCAATGGTGAAGTTAATTTATCATTCAGAAAAAAACTTGCACAAAAAGCATTTGCCATAACCAGTCATTACGACTCTGCCATTTTTAATTATTTCTATAGTAAGAATGAACAATCAGAGCCGGTTTTGAATTTACAATGCAACAATTCAGTTACCTTGCGTTATGGCGAAAATCCACATCAGCGTGGTTATTATTTCGGTAACCTGAATGAAACATTTGTACAACTAGGTGGAAAAGAACTTTCCTATAACAACATGCTTGATTGCGATGCAGCAATTAATCTTATTGCAGAATTCAGCAATGAAAAAGGTGTGACTGCAGCAATTATCAAACACAACAATGCCTGCGGAATTGCTACAAGAGAAAAAGCAACAGATGCATGGCAGGCAGCATTAGCAGGTGATCCTGTTTCTGCATTTGGTGGAATAATTGTTTTTAATCAGCATATAGATGAATCACTCGCTAAAGAAATCAATGCTATTTTCTTTGAAGTTATAATTGCACCATCGTTTGCAGAAGAAGCAGTAAAAGTTTTTTCAGAAAAGAAAAACAGAATTATACTTCAATTAAAAAAACAGCTTGTTGCCAAGCAAAGTATTAAGTCTGCTTTAGGCGGATATTTAATGCAGGAAACAGACAGTGAAGCATTGAGCACAGATGGATGGAATAACATTACTTTGCGAAAGCCAACAACTACAGAGACAGAGGATATGCTTTTTGCTGTGAGAGTTATCCGTAATTTAAAAAGCAATGCTATTACCTTGGTTAAGAATAAGCAGTTGATTGGAAGTGGTGCCGGGCAAACCTCTCGTGTTGATGCATTGAAGCAAGCCATTGCAAAGGCAGTAAATTTTGGATTTAACCTGAAAAACAGTGTTATGGCAAGTGATGCATTCTTTCCGTTTCCGGATTGTGTAGAGATAGCCAAAACTGCTGGTATTGAAGCTGTTGTACAGCCGGGTGGAAGTATTAAAGATAAAGATTCTATTGAATATTGTAACAAAAATAACATGACTATGGTATTAACAGGTAAAAGGCATTTCAAACATTAAGTCTGTTGGCAGACAAAGTGTTAAAAATGTCTGCAACAACAGAAAAAATGAAAAAAAAGCCTACGCCTGAAGTTCTCATTGTCGAAGAAACTATAAAGGAAAACACTAACAATAAAAGAAAAATGGGACTATTTGATTTTCTGACCCAGGAGATAGCCATAGACCTTGGCACGGCTAACACGCTAATCATTCATAACGATAAAGTTGTGGTTGATGAGCCAAGTATTGTTGCTATTGACCGTATGACAGGTAAGGTACTTGCTGTTGGTAAGCAGGCTATGATGATGCATGGAAAAACACATGAAAATATTAAAACCATCCGTCCATTAAAAGATGGTGTAATTGCCGATTTTGATGCTGCAGAAAATATGATTCGCGGAATGATTAAAATGATCAACCCCGGGAGAAGATTTTTTCAGCCATCGCTTAAAATGGTTATCTGTATTCCATCGGGAATTACAGAAGTAGAGAAACGAGCAGTGCGTGACAGTGCAGAACATGCCGGAGCAAAAGAAGTTTATCTTATTCACGAACCCATGGCAGCAGCCATTGGTATTGGCATTGATGTAGAAGAGCCAATGGGAAATATGATTATTGACATTGGTGGTGGCACCAGTGAAATTGCAGTTATTGCTCTTGGAGGAATTGTTTGCGACCAATCTATTCGTGTTGCCGGTGATGGTTTTACGATGGACATTTGGGATTATATGCGCAGACAACACAATATACTTATTGGTGAGCGTAGTGCTGAAATGATTAAAATTGAAGTAGGCTCTGCATTGCCTGAGTTAGACAACCCTCCACACGACTACGCAGTTCATGGTCGTGATCTGATGACCGGTATTCCAAAAGAAATTACAGTTACCTACTCAGAAATTGCACATGCACTTGATAAAAGTATCAGCAAAATTGAAGAAGCCATTTTAAAAGCACTTGAAATGACACCTCCGGAATTATCAGCAGATATTTACCGTACAGGAATTTACCTTACAGGTGGTGGTGCTTTGCTGCGCGGATTGGATAAACGTATTGGAATGAAAACAAAACTTCCCGTACACGTTGCCGAAGACCCACTTCGTGCAGTCGTTCGCGGTACAGGAATTGCACTTAAAAATATTGACAGGTATAAATTCCTGATTCCATAAACATATTGTAAACTCAAATAAAAAGAGGTTAGCTTTATAAAAAGCTAACCTCTTTTTTTTGCCTGGAACTTTACTTCTTTCTTCAACAATTCTATTCGTTTGAATTTTATAAAGCAATTGACTACATACTGTCTTTAAAAAATCTACGTGTTCAGTATAATGAAACTGAAAAGTTATTCTCAAAAAATAATCTTACTAAATAAAAGAACAAGAATGGTTTAGCTAACTACTTTGATGTTTAAACTTTCAACAATCATTTTCTTTTATGACACAAGTCATACTTAAAAATGCTTTACTGAAATAATCTTGTCATCGAAAAGTAAAATTTCGATTAATAATCAATTAAAAACCAAAAATTATATGGAAGAACAAGAGAATAAAAAGAAGGCTTCCGGACTTCAGGTAGTCATGGATGATGTCATGTTACTTCTTTTTCTTGGAGTAACAATCTATGCAATCTTTTACATCATCTGGGGAATAATGGAGATTGCCACAGTGCCTAATATTCCTGAATCAGTTAAACAATCTATACTTAAGTAAAATTCTAAAACAATCTATTTATGACATTAATAGCACCTACTGAAGGGTGGTTTAAAAAGAAAGTTTCAAAAGACGAACGCATGTGGATAATCATATCGTTTGTGGTTTGTATTTTTCTTTTTGCATGGATGGTACTGTGGCACGTTTTCGGTCGTCAGAATCCATCAAACACCACATATAAAACTAACCCTATTGAATTTGCCCAGCTGCATGATGAGTATGTAAAAAGAAACATGGTGGGCATGGACAATGGGATACCTATTGTAAAACCGGAGACCGGCAGCGATGTCATTCTTATGGCACAAATGTGGCGATGGTCACCGGTACTTATTTTAAAGAAAGATGAGTGGTATAACATTCACATTTCTTCAAAAGATTTAGTACACGGTTTTTCATTACAACCTTCAAACATGAACTTTCAGGTATATCCTGATTATGATTATGTCTTGAAATTTAAACCAACCGTTGCCGGTGAAGCCAAAGTATTGTGTAATGAATTCTGCGGCATAGGTCACCACACCATGATTGGAAAAATTCTTGTAATTGAGAATGATGCTGATCTGGCAAAATACGGTTACAACAACCTGAGTGCACCACCGGCACGCACAGGCAAAGGAACTGCTGAAGAAGACATTTCCGGATGGAGCGAAGAACAACTTATTAAAGGTGGTGAGATGGTGTATAATCTGAAAGGCTGCATGGCTTGTCACAAAACAGATGGCACTTCCGAAATTGGTCCTGCTTTCAACAGCATTTATGGAAGCAAGGTTAAAGTAAAAGAAGATGGCAATGCAAAAGAAATTGTTATTGATGATGATTATATTACTACATCTATCAGAGAGCCACAAAAACAAATTGTTGTAGGATTTGAAAAAACACCAATGGCTCAAATGAACCTTACAGACAATGAAATTAAACAAGTAATCTCCTACATTAAATCAATTAAATAAAATCTAAAGCTTATGTTCAGAATATGCGATATAACCGGATTTAAAGTAGATCTGCAATCGGAAAAATTTATCAGATTAAATGCTGTTATGGCAGTAGTTTCATTGCTCTTAGCAATTACAGCTGCTATATTGCTTGTGTTTACACGATACCAACCTGTACATCTTTTAGATGCTGAATGGTACTACAGATTAACAACCTTTCATGGTTTGAATGCTCTTATTTATTGGATTGTATTTTTCGAAATTGCAGGTTTGTATTTCGGATCCACAGTAGTATTGAATCAGAAATTCTGCTCACCAACATTAGGATGGGTAACTTTTTTACTCATGGTAGGCGGTATGGTTCTTTCCAACGTAATGGTATTGATGGGAAAAGCAGATGTAATGTTAACCTCTTATGTCCCACTAAAAGCACATCCACTCTATTACCTTGGTATAATTCTATTTGCCGTTGGTGCTTTAATAGGTGTTGGTTTATTTTTTGCCAATATTGTTAATGCAAAAAGAGATGGAAATGTTGGTGAAACTTTACCCCTCTTTACTTATGGTTTAATGACAGCTGCAATTCTTGCTGTTATTACCTTAGCATCAGGAGCTATCATTTACATTCCGACCTTTCTTTGGTCTTTAGGATTAATTGACTCCGTAGATCCTGCCGTTTACAAACTCATTTGGTGGGGACTTGGTCACTCTTCGCAGCAGATCAATGTGGCTGCCATGGTCAGCATCTGGTACTTAGTTACCTTCCTTGCGCTTGGCGGAACATCAATCAATGAAAGAGTTTCACGAACAGCATTCTTCCTCTACATTCTCTTTATCAGTCTTGCATCCGCACATCACTTGTTAACAGATCCTGCAACATCATCAGCATGGAAAGTATGGAACACTTCTTATGCAATGTATCTTGCTGTGTTAGCATCAATGATTCATGCTTTTGCCGTTCCAAGTTCTATTGAATCCGCACAACGCAGATGGGGGTTCAACAAAGGGCTGTTTGAATGGCTTTCTAAAGCACCATGGTCAAACCCGGCTTTTGCAGCATGTGTTCTGGCCTGTATTGGTTTTGGATTTATTGGCGGTACAACCGGTGTAATTTTCGGTATGGAACAAACAAACATTATTGTTCACAACACCATTGCAATTCCCGGTCACTTTAAAGGCACTGTAGTTATTGGTACTACACTCACTTTTATGGGTATCACCTACTACCTCATTCCTCTTATTTTCAGAAGGAAAATTGTTGCATTCAAACTGGCACAATTGCAACCGTGGATGTTTTTCTTTGGCGTTGCCATCCTATCTGTATCAATGATTGCCTTAGGTCAGTTAGGTGTTCCACACAGACATTGGGATTCAACATTCAGCGGAGGTCCTTTCACTCATGAGTTTAATCCATCAGTAGATTTCTTCTGGACTTTAATGATGCTTGGTGGTACTTTAGCCTTCTTGGCAGCTCTCATCTGGGTTTTGCAGGTTGTTGTTTCCGTATTCTTCGGACCAAAAGTAAACGGGCCTGAAGACATGCAGCTACCACTTTCGCCAATGGCTCCTGCCGCTAAAGAACATAAAGGTTATGAAGCACCCGGAACATTAATTCTCACACTCTTATTCCTTGCCACATTTGCAGTATTGTTCTTTGTTAACTGGAAATGGCTTGCGGCAACATGGTGGGTGAAATAATTTATTTATCTCTTTTCTAATTATTGGTTCGTGATTAATAATAAAATGCAACTTACAGGCTTAGTGATATTACTAAGCCTGTTTTTTTCTTTATCCTCTTTCGATATTCCCGATGAGAAAAAATTTATTGGTCGCGAGGTAAAGAATATTCCTATTCTTGATTCAAAGGGAAACAACCTTCAGCTTTTTGATTATCCCACAGGCAAACCCATTGTGTTGTCACCGGTTTACACCCGTTGCCCAATGGCTTGTTCGCTTATCAGCAACGGATTAAAAACCTCCATCGAAAAATTAGGTACTTTAGGAAAGGATTTTACAGTCATTTCATTTTCGTTTGACTCAACTGATACCAAAGAAGATTTGAGTGGATTTGAAGCACGCTGGAAAATGGATGGTGTTAACTGGAAAACGGTCACCTCCAACGCAGCAGGCATTGGCGAACTATTAAGGTCAATTGATTATCATTATGAATATGATGAAAAAAGTAAGGAGTATTTACATCCAAACTTAGTTGTTGTCATTACACCCAGTGGTCGAATTTCAAGATACATCTATGGCGTTGAGCCCAAAGCTATTGACCTTGAACTTGCCATCATGGAAGCACAAGTTGAAAAAACTTCTTTCAACAATTTTTTTAAAACACTTTACATACGCTGTTTTACCTTTAACCCTGCAACAAAATCTTATCACCTCGACTGGAAGTTTATTTCGCAAACTTCTGTCGGAATGATGTTCATCATTATTGTAGGCTATTTTCTCATTAAAAGTTTATACTCCAATAACACTGAAGACAGTGCAGAATTATGATTAATAATAAATCAAGCCATTGGCTTTTTCAACGATTTGCCGGCATCTTCAGCCGAATTTATTCTTCTAAGTTAAACCCATTATACCACCTTGGCGACATTGCAATACTGATGTTTATTGTTGCATGCATCAGTGGAGTTTATCTTTTTTTGTTTTATAATATTGATCCTGCTCACGCCTACGAATCAGTAGAAAAAATTTCTGCCAATCCGTTTAATGCTGTCATCAGAAGTATTCATCGTTACAGCAGTGACTTATTGGTTATTTTTATTGTACTCCATTTTCTTCAAACCTTATTGACAGGAAAATTCAAACGTATTCTTTCTTGGGTAAGTGGAATTATTTCTTTGATGGTAGTGCTCATTATTGGTGTAACAGGTTTTATTCTTGTATGGGACGAAAAAGGGAAATTAGTCGGCTACCTTACTGCAAAATTCTTTTCTGCAATTCCACTCTTCGACCCTTCAATTGCAGGTTCATTTATTTCAAACAATCTTGATGTTATTGGTGGGTTTTTTAAAGTTTCAGTATTCGGACATATTTTCTTTTCAATTTTCCTGGTAATCGTTCTATGGCTGCACGTAATGCGTATTGCAAAACCAAAATTATTTTCACCACGCATCATCTGGATTTATAGCATGATTGCATTGGTTTTAGTTTGTTTGGTTTTTCCGGTTAAGAGTGACCCTTCAGCACAAGAGCGATTTATTCCATACAATACAACATTCGATTGGTACTACTTCTTCGGTTACTCATTTATGAAAGTTGTTTCTGTTCCTATGAACTGGGTAATTATGCTGGTTTCCGGAGCCGGATTAGCATTGGTTCCACTTATATTTAAAAAGAAAAACAAACCTGCCACAATTGATTTAGATAAATGTGATGCCTGTAATATTTGTTCTGAAGATTGCCCATATGGTGCCATTGATATGCTCATTTATAAAGGTGAACGTAAGGCAATTTTAGATCCTGACAAATGTATCAGTTGCGGAATTTGTCTTGCTTCTTGTAAAGAGCATGCCATAACAATGCCGGGCATTCCTGAACACAATGTATTGCCACTAAATCTGGCACAGAAAAGTCAACTGAGTATTGTTTCATGCTCGCAGTTTGATGATGTAAAATTCCTGATGGAATTACGCATAAAAAGAAGTCGCTGCCTTGCCTGGGAGATTTACACATGCATGAAGTTGAACAAATGTTAAACGAAGAATCAGAAGGAGTTTTACTGTTAGGCTGCGAAGATTGCTACTATCGCTATGGCAGAAATCTGGCTGTTGCCAGAATAAACAGAAAACGTCCACCGGGTTTAGCAAAAAAATTATCACGCGACAGAATTCAACTCATCACTACAAATCACTATTCTGCAAAAGCAATAAGAGAATTTACCGACTCGCTTGCATCTGCAAAACCCAATGATGGAAAAGCAACCATAAAAGTGTTGGATTATTTTAAAACCAATCATATTGCAGCAGCATTGATACTTTGTGCTTTTTTTCTATTAATGCCTTTTTTCAGCAATACAAAACTCTCATTCTTTGATAAAGATGAAAAATTGCTAGTATTGAATTTTAAATACATATCATCACCAACAGAATTTCAAGAACAAAACACCAATCAACAACGACAAATGCAGTCACTAAAACCTATTGTAAAAAGGCGAAGCCCGATTATGGTTGAGGTGGCAGGCAGTGATGGAAATATACTTCTCAAAAAAGAATTTTCTCCGCGTGGTTTAAGAAAAGATATTTCAATTTTTTGTTTATAGTGAAATACCAACTACCGATTCGTTGGTAAATATTAAAGTTACAGAAACTGCATTTCCTGACAAGGTAGTAAGTCTGCAAAACGTTGCATTATCAACAATAGATGGAACAATCATTTCTTTTGCTGACGGAAAATTGAAGCAACTTAAATAAGTGAACCTTCAAAGTATTTTTCATTAAAAGAAATACATAGAATACTCCTATAGTAGTTCATAAAATTCTTTTTTCTGAAGTTGCATTACTTTTGCTCCAAATATTTTATTTATGTGGAGAAATTTAACAACTACTTTTATTATTAGTCTGTTTACTGTAAACAGTCTGACTGCATCAAAACTACAACCCGGTTATAATCCAAAAGAATACATGGAGTTGTTGAGTTTTCAGCTTATGCAATTCCATAAGCAGGACTCACTATATCCTGACTCAATGCATTATCACAACTTTAAAGAAGTATATAAATCACCGGAGATGGGCTTACTGAATCAATGGTCGTTGTGGATGGGTGCTGACTCTGTTGCAGTAATCAGTATTAGAGGAACAATAGCAAACAGCACAAGCTGGCTGGCAAACTTTTATGCAGGTATGATACCCGCTAAAGGTCAGCTGATTTTAGCTCCCGGTGATACGTTTAATTATCATTTTGCTGATGATTCTAAAGCGGCAGTGCATACAAGTTGGACATTGATCACTGCATACCTTATACGCGATATACTGCCACACATTGACTCATGTTATAAAAAAGGTATTACCAATTTTATTGTCAGTGGACATAGTCAGGGTGGCGCCATAGCATTTTTAGTTACTTCTTGTCTTTATGACTATCAAAAAAACAACCAAATAGCTTCAGACATAAGATTTAAAACCTATTGCAGTGCAGCACCAAAACCCGGAAATTTATATTTCGCTTATGAATATGAAAACATGACCCGCAATGGATGGGCTTTTAATGTTGTAAATTCTGCTGATTGGGTTCCGGAAACACCAATAACCATTCAAACTACAAAAGACATTAACAATACCAATCCTTTGGTAAATGCAAAAGCTGGTATCAGAAAACAAAAATTTCCTACCAACTTATTTGTTATGCACATATTTAACCGTCTTCAAAAAACACCATATAAGGCCATGAGGCAATACAGAAAATATTTAGGTGGTTTTGCAGGAAAATTAGTTCGGAAAAACTTAGTAAATTTTCAATCGCCTATTTATCTCAACAGCAGCGATTATGTTCGTACAGGAACGACCATAGTTCTTCTTGCCGACAAAAATTACTTTGATTTATTTCCGGATAGCAAAACCAAAATATTTGTTCATCATTTTTATGAACCCTATTTATATCTGGCAGCTAAAAGGCAGTAAAATTTTTGTTTCAACATTATATAAAAAAAGCGGGAGGAGCAATTTGCTCCTCCCGCTTTTTACTTCCTACAACCTCTTTGAAGTTGTAAGTTTTAAATTATTCAACCACTACTCTAACCTGATTGTTGCTGCCTTCAGTTTGTACATTCAGCATGTACGCTCCTTTAGCTACTTTGCTCAGGTCAAGTTGCAATATGTTTTGTCCTGCTGCATTAGCATGTGATTGTGTCATTACTACACTACCACTCAGATCAAGCACTGTTACCTGTGCTGTGCCTTTGTCAGCTGTGTATTCTACATTCAACACACCTGCTGTTGGGTTTGGATATACATTCAGTTTGCTTGCAGAAGCCATTTCGCCTTCTTTACAACCTATTGTTACTGCAAAGGCTTTTGAACCTGCACCACAACTGTTAGTTGCAGTCACAACTACTGAACCGTTTCCTGTTCCCCAATCCAAAGTAAGTGCATTAGAGTTTCCTCCGCCTGCAACATAACTTGCTGTTGGTGCTGATGGATATGTCCACGAAATTGTATATGATCCTGTTGTATTACTCATATCAGCAGTAAACTCTATACCTTGTGTATTGGCACACCAGCTTGAAGGTACTGCAGTTAATGCAATCGGTGAGTTTGGTGTTCCTTTTACAGAAACACAACGTGATGCACTGGTACCACAACTGTTGCTTGCTGTTACACAAACCTGTCCTGTTGTCAGTGAGCCATACTGTACACTTACTGTGCTGTTACCATTTCCGATAACAGTTCCGGGAGCTGTCCAGTTGTATGTAATTCCTGAAACCGGAGCTACGCTGTAGCTAACGCTCTGTCCGCAAACACCATTGGTAATACCGGTGATGGCAGGAGGAACAGATGGAAGACCGGGTGCTACAGTTTTACATTTTATTGGTGAGGTAACACCGCAAATGCTCGTTACACTAACACAAATGTTTCCTACACTGTTGTATGAAGGACTAAATGTAGCATTGATGCTGTTAGTTGTTGAACTACCTGTTGCACCTGCTGGTAGCGTCCAATTGTAACTTGCTGCACCTGTTGATGCAGGAACACTGAATGTCAATGTCTGGTTAGGACATGCCGTAAATGATCCGCTGATAACATTCAATGGTGATGCTGATGAGCCAATTACAAGACACTTCGATGGTGAATTGAAACATGGTGTCTGCGCACTTACACAAAGAGTACCACCTGTCCATGAAGGACCAAAGTTTACTGTTACACTTGTGCCATTACCACTTACAGTTGCATCGCCTGAAACTGTCCATAGATAGGATGTTGCTCCGTCAACAGCAACTGTACTGTACGTACCTGAGCTGTTTGCACATGTTGTAGTTGCTCCGCTTACTGCTGCAGGAGTACTTACTATACCACGCAACCACTGACTCTTACGTAATGAGCTACCACAACCGTTACCGGCCTGAACACCTATGCGGTATCCTGATCCATTTGGTGCTCCAAACACAACAGTTACTGATGGTGTAGTTGAAATATAGGGTGATGGATTACCATTGAATGTTGTTCCAACAGGGCCATCCCATGTATATTGCGTTGCATTAGCCACTGCCGCAACACTTATGGTTGCTGTGGTACCATTACAAGCATAAGCAGGCATTCCTAAAATGGGAACATTTACTGACTGTGCAGGAGGTGCAGTACTGGTATAAGTTAATGAACCTGAAATCTGCGCCTGACAAGCATTGCCATCTGCCACATAAATAGTGCTCATTCCTGTCGGAAGATTATTCATGATTCCATCTACATTAAAGTTTATAAAATCAGAAGTAAAACTATATGGAGATAAACCGCCCGAAGCTGATACGTAAATAATACCATCACTGCCACCAATACATCCTACATTCTTCAGTGAGTCTATGCTTAATGTTGGATTATCATTAACACTCAGACTTGTGCTCTCACTTGCCGAACAACCATATTGATTGGTTACAACAACTGTATAAGTTCCACTGTATAGAACACCGGGATTGATGATAGTTGGATTTTGTAGTGTGCTGTTAAAACCATTAGGTCCTGTCCATGAATAAGTGTTTCCACTTGACTGTCCCATGGCTATGTTGTCTCCTGTTAAGGAGATATCATTACCCAAACAAACATCACCACCTGAGCTTGCAATTGGCGTAGGTGATGGTGATAAACTAAATGACCATACAGTACATGAACTGCCACCACCAAGTATCTGTGGCACTACCATCCAGTAATATACAGGTGCTCCACCTGATACATCTGCGCTGAAAGATAATCCCCCCTGATTTGCTGATACTAATGTTGTTGGAGGATTGTTGGCATCGAAATACACATCATATCCTGTAGCACCGGACAATGAAGGCCAGCTTAACAGAACAGTATTGGTAATTACATCAGCACATGCACTGCCTGCATTTGCAGGTGATGATGGCGCTGATATACATACAGGAGGTGTAATGTTTATGCTGTAATCTTCGTACTCACCTTGTCCGCTGTTGGTACATGGGTTTGTTGGATTACTAGGTGTAAAACTTGTTAAAATACGCATGCGTCTAACTCCTGTAGTTGCATTTAATGGAATAGTAAAGCTGCCTGTAATTGGTGAGTACAGATAACTATTAGATGTAACAATCTGTTCTGTTGCCTGAAAAGTACCATCGGCATTAAAATCAATCCAAATAGCGTGACCAAAGTTACTTGATCCGGCTATTGTCATTGTAAAATTGATAGTTGAGCCTGGTTCAAATTCACCTGAAACTGTTGCGCTATGATCATCATAACCTGTTGAACTGCCACCACTACTTTGATTAATATTAGTAGTTCCACCGGTTGTAGTAAAGTTACTGATGTAGTAAGTTAAACCACCACCGGTTGTTGGTGTACAATAACATGCAGAAGGTAAATTTTGAGTAACCGTAATTGGAGTAGAAGTTGCGTTTAATCCACTGTAAGAGCAGTAAACTATGACCTGATACTGCGTAGTAACCGATTGGCTGGTTATAGCATAGATATTATTAATGCCTGCTGAACCAAGATTATTCCATGTTATTCCGCCATCTGTTGAATTCTGAAACTGATAAGTTAAACCATCAACGCCTGTTGGACCTGCTGTTAAATTAAAACCAATGCCTGCACAAATATTTGCCGGACCACTGATTGTTGCTGCGGGTGTGCCTGTACATGATGGAAGTGCTACAACTTCAAAACTGTAATCTTCATACTCACCATTACCACTGATATTACATGGATCTGTTGGACCACTGTAAGACCAGCTAGCCAATACACGCATACGTTTAGTACCTGCTGTTGTTCCATTAGGTATAATGAAGCTACCTGTTAAAGGTGATGAAAGAAAACTTGAACTGGTTACTAATTGTTCCGTTGCTTGGAAAACACCATCTTCGTTCAAGTCTATCCAAATGGCACGTCCATAAGTACCACTTGTAACAGAGATACTATAATTTATTGTAGCACCCGGATTTGCTGATGCAGATGCACTACCACTGAAATTCTGATAGGGGCCTCCACCTACACTGCTATTGTTAATGTTGGTAATACCACCGGTTGTGGTAAAGTTGGTGATGTAATACGTAAATCCATTAACTGTAGTTGGTGTACAATAACATGCTGTTGGTGAATTTTGTGTTACTGTTACAGCAGTTGATGTATTAGATAAACCGCTGTTTGTACAGGTAACAATAACCTGATACATGGTTGTTACTGTTTGGTTGCTTACAATGTAGTTATTAAAAACATCAGCAATTCCCATATTATTCCAGGTTAAACCACCATCAGTAGAGTTCTGAAACTGATAAGTAAATCCTGCTAAACCTGTTGGACCTGCAGTAAGTGTAAAAGGAACGCCTGCACAAACATTAGCAGGGGCACCACCAATAGTTGCAGATGGTGTTCCTGAGCAACCTACCGGTGTTTGAATATCAACTGTATAATCTTCTGTCTCACCTGAACCAAAACCTTGGGTACAAGCATCAGTAGCCAACATGTCAACTGTACGTTGACGGATACGCATTCCGGTATTTCCATCTAATGCAGTCACCGGAATAGTGATTGTAACACTATTTGTTAATGCTCCTGTTGAAGTACTTGAAACCTCTGTATATTCACTGGCATCAAAAGTTCCGCTTTGGTCATAATCAATCCAAACACCTGTCCACACCCCTGTTGAAGTTGTTGTTCTGGTAAAAGTATATGATGAACCTTTTAAAACAGTTGTTGTTGCTGCCTGATAAGAATAAGCAGGTAAAGCACATCCTGCCCCGGCTGTATTATTGCTGATAGTATTAAAATCAACCTGAGTAATACATGGACTCGATGAGGTATGAAGGTTTGTAGTACAATAGCAATTATAAAATGGACTCATTGTAACCTGAACAGGTGTTGAAGTAGCTGACATTCCACTATTTGTACAAGTAACTACACACTGATAGTATGTTGCAGCAGTTTGTGTTGTTGTGTAAGTAGCATTGGTTCCTCCGGTGCTTGTCCATGTTATACCGTCTGGTGACGATTGCCAATCATAAGTAATTCCAATATCATTAATAGTGTTTGACATTGATAATGTAAATGATTGGGCACTACAAGCAGATGGTAAATTTGACTGTGTATTTCCGGGTGCAGGTGTACCACTGCATGAGGCAACCTGTGCAAGAGAAATATTATCAATTGCTGCCGGTGGTTGTGTACCAATACTTCCATCATTTTTCCATTCAAAAACCAAACGCATAGTTTGACCTGCAAAGGAGCTAAGGTCTAATGTATTATTGGTATAGGTTTGCCATGCACTTTGAACATTCATGTTTGATCCTATCTGAATTCTGCCGGCTCCTGCTGTTATTTGAGTACCTGCTGTTGGATTATAGGATGTTGGTACTAACCAAACCCTTAAATAGTCACAACAAGATTCTCCATTGGCTATCCAATTAAAGCTAAAGTTTGTCAAGGTAGTGCCGTTAGGTATAGCAATATCTCTGAAAGCTTGTACTACACTTAAACTTGAAATTGTGTATGCATTACTTGTACCATTATCATTAGAAACATAAATTGCATTTGCAGGATTTCCAGTAGCCGAGCCATAAGCCCATTGATTGGTTTGTGAGCCATTTACAAAGGCAAAATCATTACTTCCAAAACTATTGCTATATGGCAATGTAGCAGGTATTTGACCTGTCATAAATGAAGCACTTGAAGCCCAAGTACTATAACTACTACCACCACAATAACTTCTTACATGAAGATAATAAGTTGTAGATGGTGTTAAACCACTCACGCTTGTTGATGTACCTGCAAATGCAGTACCTGAGCCGGGAGGTGTGGCACTTGTTGTAACGGCATATTCATAACCGTTTGATGGTACAGGGCTTGCCGCAGTCCAACTGATGTTAGCAGTTGTTGCTGTTGTTGGCGTACCAACTAATGCTGTTGGAGCAACACAACTCGGTGTATTTTCTACATTAAAATCATCAAAACTCAAATACCATGGGCCACCTGTTGCATTTACTCTTATTGCAAAATAATAAGTTCCTGTTGCTGGTGCAACTAAAGTTCTTGTTTGTTTTGCATAAGTTTTTGTCGTTGTTGTACCTGAAGTAACAAATGAAGTACCCATTTGTGTGGCTCCTGTTCCTGTTTGTGCAGTATTGTAAAACACATCACCTGTCCATCCACTGTAGTTATCACCTGCCCACCAGAAAGAAAAATCAACACTTTGGCCTGCTGTTAATGAAAATCCGGGAGTCCAGATAAATTCGTTGGTTGCACTATAAGCATCTCTTAAAAACTGAGCGCCTGTGCGGGCATCAGCATCGTTTGAAGAGCTACTATTATTTGTAGTTATCCAATCACCGGAAGAAGGATCTTCATACCAGCAAGTACTTGGATATGCCGGAATAACGGCACTTTCAAAACCCTCTGTCCAAGGTAGTGTTGCAATAGCATTACATGGCGTATTGAAAGAAGCACTCGTTACCCATGCACTGTAATCACTACCACCGCAATAACTTCTAACATGCAGATAATAAGTGGTAGCCGGAGTTAAGCCACTAACACTTGTTGAAGTACCGGCAAAAGCAGTACCTGAAACAGGAGGCACAGCACTTGTTGTAACAGCATATTCATAACCGTTTGAGGGTACAGGACTTGCTGCTGTCCAACTGATGTTGGCTGTAGTTGCTGTAGTTGGTGAACCAACCGGTGCAGTTGGTGCAACACAAGATGCGACTGTAGTAAATGTACCTGCTGCAACATAACCATTGCCGGTGCCTGCTAGATTAGGAATATGAGAATAAATAGCATTAGTTGAACCATTTGAAGCTTGCACCCTAACTTGGTATGTAGTTGAAGATGTTAAGCCTGTTAATGTTACACTATTTGTTCCAACAGGATTACCACTCCAGTTTGTCCATGAACATGAACCAACTGTACGATATTGAACATTGTATTGCGTAGCATTAGCCGGTGCTGTCCAGTTTAATGTTGCATTATTGGTTGTTATGCCGCTAACTGCAGCATGTGTACGTACAGGCTCAGGGTCTGTTGCTACAGGTTTTGTCCATGTATAAGTAAGACCGCTATTAGGCTTAATGGTAGCATTTGCACTGTTAAAATACATTGTCCTGGTATTAGCATTTCCTGTTACAGCATTACTCCAGTTGCAAGTATTTGGCGAACCAACGTTATCAATCATTAAATTATTAACATCTGTTGCCCAGTTAGATGCAACTGTACCATTTGTTTTCCAACCAACTTGAGGATATGTACTGCCTGTTAAAGCAGTCATTGTACCGTAAACAAACTTTATTTCTCCTGTTACCGTATTCAAACGTATTTGAAAGTTTAAAGACTCTCCAGTTTGAGCGTAACGAATGTAATTAACCCATTCAAAAATCAGCTCATTTCCAATGGTTTGCCAATAAGCTCCTGTTCCGCTCTGTGAATTCAAATCTCTACCAAAAGGAGCAAATATTACAGCTCCATTTGTTATTGCTGTACTTAATGGTGCATATGTTCCAGTTGTAGTTGGTACGCTGGCACCATATAATGCCAACCAGCCATTGGAGCACATTCGTGCATTGGTGTAAGTAGTACCATTTACAGTAAACCCTGTTAGTCCTGTAATATTTACTGCCATATCATCACCAATAATAGCAACAGGAGCACCAGAGCCACTAATAGAACTATATGTTCCTGAGCTAATGGTTAACGGATACTTAATTGCTAATTGCGCCTGTGCGCTAGTTGACAATAGCATTGCAGACATTATGCAACACCATAGAAAGAATAAACACGTTCGTGTTCGATTTTTGGTTTTTTCTACCATGATAAATTTGATTTTAGTTAAACATTTATTTATTAAAAATTTTTTGCGACTATTCTATTCTTCATTCACCAGCCCGCCAGTTAAAAACGCATTAAAAAAGACCAAGAGGCCTCGTAGAAAAGCATCTAAATACTAATTCGGAATTTGAAATCGGCCTCAATATTATTCATTAAGTTTTAATTAAACAAGCCTTTGCTGGTATTTTGATACTAGTATGACAATCATTAAAACATTATCACATCATTTTCAATAAATTATATTTTAAAAACTGAAAATATTACTTCAAAATGATTGTAATCATTCTTCAATTAAAATGAAAAACTTAAAGATTCCAGTAACCCATTACAATTAGTCCAACAAGTACAATAGACAGTAATTCGAACCACCATACTTTTCGAATTGCAATAAAGTAGTAACTCAAAAACAGACAAACAGGTGGGATAAGTAGAATGAAACGTGATGCACTTTGTTGTACAGGAATCAATATTATGAGCAACAGAAAAATAAGCAATAACATAAAGCATAACTGAAATTTCCGCATGCGGATAACATTCTTACTGTAATTAGCATATAGTTTCAGAAACGATAAAAACAAAAGGATTGCCATTACTAATGCAGGAAGTATAAAACGCCATGAAAGCGATTGCAGTCTGATAACAGGAAGCCATGAATCTGTATTTACTTCTGTATTTCGCAAATGCAGTTTGTCTGCCACAAAAAGAATTGTGAACAACAGTATTGCAGGAGTTAAAAGTCCTAATGCAGAAGCAACCCACTCGCGCCAGTTAAAAGGACGTAGTATGGCAATACATAAGTACATAAAGACTACCAACAATGCCATTGGTAGATAACACAATATCATCAGCGAAAAAACAAGACCTGTATCAAATGCACGGGTAACAGGACGCTCTGATTTATATAATGTAAAAATTTTCCATAGCGCAACAGGCATCAATGTGTTTACTAAAAGAAAAGGACTAAGTGCCAAGAAACCGGGTATAAGTCCATAGAGGATGATGAATATAATGACAGGAATGTTGCTGCTTTTGTATAAAACCTCAAACCGGTTGATGAGTGCATTAAATAAAAAAGCCTGAATGGTAATGAGTACAAAGATCAATGAAGGTACAGCCCATTTTATTCCTGCAATGTTACTGTCAAGTAATAAGGCATACAACACACCATGATTCATGTCTCTGATAACTACAACCCCTTGAGTATAAATGTTGAATAGTACTAATGCCAGTGTTATCACCGGCACTAAAAACAGTGGTGGTGTTTGCGAAGATTTAAACAACCTGACGATCAACATTTTTTTCAGCAACTTTGTGGCTGCGAATATCTGTATTTGAATTTTATTATTTTTGCAAAAAATTATTGAATATGTTAAACTCAATCTGGCACGGTATAGCAGCATTTTTTGAATTTATTTTCAGCTTGGCAAAACCCATTGGAAAATCTGTAGATATAGTTTTTATGGTATTAATTGCCATTGGATTGTTATATTGGCTCATCTACGAACAAAGAGTTATGGGTGGAAAAACCCGCAACTATCTTGCTGATAAAGTGAAGGAAAAGAATAAATAACCATTTGACATTTACTTCATAGAAAAGAATTTTAAGGCAGCCTTTGGCTGCCTTTTTTTATGTTTATCAGTAAGTAATTAGCATTTTCAAGCTTCCTTACCATCAATTTTATACCTTTGCATTCCGAAATTTTTTCATTTTGCTTAAATGTTGAAAACAACAATGGTTGTTGCACCACGTACCTTTACTGCCAGACTTGTTGACTATGGACAGTTGTTTAAACTAAGGCTGGCTTCGTTAGTAGTCTCTCTGCTGCATTAGCTTTTCTTATAGGTTCAACAACGATAGATTACACTAAGTTGTGGCTTCTTGTTTTAGGTGGCTTTTTAGTTACGGGTTCTTCAAATGCATTGAATCAGATTTACGAAAGACGCACCGATAAAATTATGAAGCGCACCAGAATGCGTCCGCTTCCTGACAGCAGAATGTCGCTTACAGAATCGCTTGTTGTAACTATCGCAGCAGGTTTATTAGGATTGTTTATCCTCACCTACTACATTAATCTTTACAGCGGAATACTTGGCTTGATTGCTTTAGTAAGTTATGCTTTTGCTTACACACCATTAAAAGGTGTTACACCATTATCAGTTTTTGTTGGAGCGTTTCCGGGTGCTATTCCTACCCTGCTTGGTTGGGTAGCCGCAACCGGTCAGTTCAGTTATCAGGGATGGATACTTTTTTCTATTCAATTCATGTGGCAGTTTCCACACTTTTGGGCTATTGCCTGGAAACTTTATGACGACTATATGAGTGCAGGCTTTCAATTGCTGCCTTCGGGTGGTAAAAATTCTGCTTCTGCATTTCAAACAACAATATATACTTTTACACTTATACCAATCGGTCTGCTGCCATACTACAGTGGCATGAGTGGAATTGTATCTGCAGTAGTCATTACCCTTGCAGGTATTTTATTTTTTATGCAAAGTGTTTATTTATTAAAAACATGTTCGGACATTGCAGCAAAAAGGCTGATGTTCGGTTCATTTATATATCTCCCCGTTGTATTAATTGCCATATTACTTGATAAAATTTAATTACAATGCAAACAGTCACCACAGAACAGGATAATAATTACACAGGCATTCCCACAGCTAAAATATTATTGTGGATAGCCATGGCCAGTATGGTTATGCTATTTGCCGGTTTGACAAGTGCCTATATCGTTCGTAAAAACGAAGGCAACTGGATAGAGTTTAGTTTACCAAAGATGTTTACCATCAGCACTATTACCATAATTATTAGCAGTTTTATAATTCAATATGCTATTTATGCTATTAAAAGAAATCTGCTGAATCAGGTAAAAATTGCAGTCATAACCACTCTCGGGCTGGGTATTGCTTTTGTCTTTATGCAGTTTTATGCCTGGACAGTTATGGTAAACAACGGCATCCATTTAGTAGGTAATCCATCAGGTTCTTTTATATATGTATTGTCAGGAATGCACATTCTGCACCTTGCAGGAGGAATAATTTCCATGATTGTTATTTCAGTAAAATCTATTCTTGAAAGATATTCTCCCAAAAACTATTTAGGACTTCAGTTAGGTGCCATTTTCTGGCATTTTCTTGATATCCTATGGGTTTATCTCTTCGTATTTGTGACCTTCATAGCCTGAAAGGCTATCTTTTGCTCCAATCTGTCAATGAATTATGGTTAAATGGCCAAAAATTTTACAATAAATTGATGAATTGGAAAAAAAATTAAATATTTGCATCCTGTTAAATTAATTTCAAGACTCCTAACTTAATATGTCAACAGCAACTGAAGCAAAATCAAAATCGATCTGGGGCGGTGGTATATCACCATTCAATGTAAGCTGGGGAAAAATGTTTATGTGGTTTTTCCTGGTTTCTGATGCGTTTACTTTCTCAACCCTACTGGTGGCTTATGGTACCATGCGCCATCGTTTTACAGATATATGGCCTGCACCGGGTGATGTGTTTACGCACTTCCCTTTTATACACGAACATGTACCTTTAGCTTATGTAGGTTTAATGACCTTTATTCTTATCATGAGTTCGGTAACAATGGTACTTGCAGTAGATGCAGGACATCAGCGCAACCATAAAAGTGTTGCCATGTGGATGGGATTAACCATTGTTGGCGGTTTGATGTTCTTAGGCAGTCAGGCATGGGAGTGGTATCACTTTATTCATGGTTCAAAAGAAGGAACTTATATTCTTGCTGATGGTCGTTTTGCACGCACAGACGATTATGAACCCGGAAAATTATTCTTCTGGCACAACCATCAGAAAACTGTTGTTGAAGGTGCCGAAGCAGAAAAACTTAAAGCATCTGCAGTGCGCAACATTAAAGGTGCAAACATGACTGAGAATGAATATGGCAACACCCCCTTATTTGCCAACTTCTTTTCTTTATTACAGGGTTTCACGGTTTTCACGTTTTCAGTGGTGTAGTCATCAACATAATAATTTTTATTAATGTGCTCAATGGCGTTTACAAAAGGCGCGGTCATTATGAGCAGGTTGAAAAATCGGGGCTTTATTGGCACTTTGTAGATTTGGTTTGGGTATTCGTATTCACCTTCTTCTATCTTGTATAACTAATCTTTAAGAAAAATAGAATCATGAGTCATAACGAACATAATGAGCATAAGCCACACGGTTATTACACCGGTGATATACACAATCAGTTTGTAGAAGAGCATTACGACCCTACGGCTAAAAAAATTATCTGGCGTACATTCTGGATATTGCTTGTTGCAACAATTGTTGAAGTAGCAATAGCCTTTATTCCAATGCATAAAGATTTGTTGCAATGGATATTTGTTGCATTAACAATTTTTAAGTCAGCATATATAGTAGGTGTTTTTATGCACCTTGGAAAAGAAAAGAAGAGTCTTCAGTACACCATTCTCTTACCATTTTTTCTGATTGTTTACATGATTGCAATTTGTCTTATTGAAGGTGTATATCTGTTCCATATAGGATAAGCTTTTTTATCTTGAAAAAGTTTAAGGCAGCAGCGGTTTTTTTAATACTTCTGATGCCTTTATTTTTTTTTATTCTGATGAAAGAAGGGAAACATAATTTCCGATATCTTGAATATTATGGCCCAAAGCATCTGGCTACAAACGGAGTTGACACCATTTATCATTCCATATCTGATTTCTCGTTAAAAAATACAGAAGGAAATACTGTTTCACCAAGCAACACCGAACCCTCTTACTGGGTATTTCAGTTTTTTAATGCTTCTTGTCAGGAACCGTGCAAAGAAGTTTTTACCAATATGTATGATGTGGCACGCGATTTTGTAACTGCACCTAAAGTGAAATTTGTTTCCATCACGACACAGCCATTTAACGACAGTTTACCTGTAATGAAACATGTTATGAAAATGAACAGCATTCATCCTCCGCAATGGCAGTTATGTACAGGCGATTCATTGGGAATAGATTCTTTAATGCGCACATCATTTTTCCTGAAAGGAAACACCAATGCAGCACTTAACTCTGTATTTTTGGTTGACAGTAAGTTGCATCTTCGCGGCATCTATGACGGTGCCGATTTATTAGAGATGAAACGATTGAAAGATGATATTAAAATTCTTAGTTACGAAACAAGACAAAAATCAAAGTAAGATGAAACAGATATTAATGAATGAAAAGCTTACTTTCAGAGTAGTAGCAATTATTTCAGTTGTTGTATTAGGAATGGTTATGCTACTAAGCCAGAAAGTCCTTCCACGTCCTGAAACGCCTCCGGCATTTACGAAGTACCTTCCCGGTTTAAATGCGTTTGTAAACGGAACTTGTTTTGTCCTGTTGCTAATTTCATTTTATTTTATCAAAAAGAAACGCATAGACATTCATAAAAAAATTAACCTGCTTACATTTTTATTGAGTGCTGTTTTTATTGTATCTTATTTTCTATATCATTATTTAGCAGAAGAAACCAAATATCCCGTTGACCATCCGTTGCGCGGACTTTATCTGTTCATTTTAGCATCGCACATTATTCTTGCTGCCATAGTGATGCCATTGGTACTGTTATCGTTTTATTATGGTTTAAAAATGGATGTGCGTAAACATCGTAAGCTTACACGTTTTTCTTTCCCTATCTGGTTGTATGTTACATTAACAGGTGTGATTGTTTATCTGATGATATCACCCTATTATTCGTTTAACCAATAAAATTTTCTGTTTACTTTTTTATTAGTTGGTCTAGTGAACCAATAATTACATTCACCTGCTTAATAAGCTCAGACACTTTAACTGACAATTCAAAAGAATATTCATTGTCTTTAGCCTTGCGCTCAACCTGATCTATTAATAACCCAACAGAATTGTTGTTGAATATTTTCAGACTAGATTTTATCTTATGCGCAGCCTTATACAGTTTCTTCATATCCTTGTCTTCAATAGCCTGCAACATTTCACTGAGTAATTCAGGAAATTGTACCTGAAGCATTTTTATCAATGAAGCTGTTTCTTTTTTATCTCCTGCCATTAAAGCCAAAAGGTTGTCATAAATTTCATTGACATTATAAGTTGATTCATATTCAACTGCATCTTTTGATTGATCATTTTTCAATGGAAGATGTTGTGTTATGAGATCAAACAGTTGCTCAGGCATGTAGGGTTTCGTTAAAAACCTGACATACCTTGCAGCCTTTGCCTTCTCTTTCTCTGCACTCGATTCATAAGCCGTCAATGCAAGGATAGGTATTGTATTTATGGGATCAGGTAGTTTACTTCGTATATGCCCCTGCCAGTTGGTAGCCATCCATTCCGGCATCTGAACGTCTGTAATTACCATACTAAAATTACCCTTTCTAAGAAGAGTAAGTGCCTCATCGCCATCTGCTGCAAGTTCAACTTTATAGCCTTTTTTCAGCAACATTGTTTTGGCAAGAAACTGATTTATTTTATTGTCTTCTACCAATAAAATAGTCACATCTTCTGTAGCCGCAGGAGGTTCACTTACTATATTCTTTCTGTCTGACTTAACAGCCTTATAAGGTAGCTCAATGACAAAGTTACACTTTGAACTTTCAAGTTTTACTGAAATTTTTCCTCCGCAAGCAACAATCATTCCTCTGGCATTTATCAGTGACAACCCTAACCCGTATCCATTCAATCCATTCTGCGAAAACTGCGGATTGTTGAGTTCAAAAAAATTGTCGGGATGCGGGAAACTCTTTTTATTTACAATGTTGAATTTTACATTGATAAAAATTTTGTTCTGCGAATGATATAATGCAAGTTCAAGTTTATCGTTACTTGCAAAAGAACCACCAAAGACCAAGGTATTAAATACAACTTTTTTAAGAATACCTTCATCAAGCAACACTTCATCACAAGCTGCAAAATCAGTATCAGATTCAACTTTTTTTCCGGGGAATTTCAATAAAAATTTGTCCAGGCATTCTTTAATCGTATCGTTTAAAATAAAAGGATGCTCCACCGGACTAACCTGTCCTGTATTTAAACGTGCATAGTCTAATATTTCGTCAACAATATTTGATAATTGAAATGCTGATGACAAAATAGTCTGAACATACTTTCTGTTTTCGTCTGTTGTTACAGTTTCCGTCAACAAATCGGCCATGCCAATAATTCCATTAAGCGGAGTTCTCAACTCATGACTAACATTAGCAAGAAATGTATCTTTTAGTAAAAGTGATTCTTCTGCTTTGCTCTTCTCTCGCTGTATCTCTTCCAGGTCATACTTCAGTTGCAAGCTTTTAGTTCTATGGCTAACATCTTCGCTCTGTATTTCACGACAGAGTTTATAGTACAACTTATGATGTGCTAACGATTTTTCGAAATTATTCAATGCAGCATAGGCATCAGATAAAAACAAATTAACCAGATGTAATGGCTGTTTAATGTTAAGTGATTGACAGATTTCATCTGCCTCAAGCAAAATTTTTATAGCTTCATCATGACGATGCATCTGATTATAAAGATTACCAAGACTTTTTAGTAAGTCGGCTTTTACACGTACATTGCCTGCAAGGTTACTGTTATCAATAGCTTGAAAAAAATAGTCGAGCGATTTCTCAAATTTATTTTGCTTGGTAAACAAAATTGTTAGGCTACCTAATGTCTTTATTTTTAATTCAGGACTACGAAGTTTTTCCGCAATCTTCAAACTTGTATCAAGATAATTGAAAGCAATATCCAATTCATCAGCCCAGTTATAACAATTTCCAATATAGAAATTAGTTATTGAAAGCTGCTCTTTATTATCAAGCTCTTCAAAAATTTTTAATGCTTTCTCATGATGGCGAATAGCCTCATTATAACCACCGAGTAATTTATGGGTCTCACCAATCTGATTTAACACCAAACCAAGCTTTTGTTTGTCTTTTGCTGAAGTATAGGCTGAGGCAATATTCAGTAAATGCTCAAGGGCACTATCGTAAATAGAAATTGCTGTATAAATTTCTGCGGCCAGCTCATTAAAAGGAATCTGATTCTTCAGGCTATCACTGTTAACTTTTAACTCAAGACATTGATTGATTATTTTTATGGCCATCAACTCCTCTTTCACCTTGTGATAAGCCAATGCCAACTGCAGTCCACACTCTGACTTGAGCTTTTCATCATCAGCATCAATATGATTCATGGCTTCGCTGAGAAGAATAATAGCTTTAGCGGTATTTACCGTCATTAATGCCTCGGCCTGCTCGCGCAGATGACTGATTTTCTGTGAAATTTCGTTACTCAATTTTTTCTGTTTTCAGGAGCAAAAGTAAGCATAAAATGGCAGGGTTGCCACTATAAATATATAAAAATCATTATTCTACAGCTACACCGTTTATCATTACCCGCATAACCTGAATGTAGCGCATACTACCTGCAGCGGGACTGTAAACCGAGTTTCTTTTATCTTTCAGGTCGTCACTGATTTTTGTTGTGGTCATTTCCTCGCCTACGGCATCTTCAGTAATGGTTAACTTGCCTGCCTTGATATAATTATTCAGTTTGCCGGAATCATAAACCCTCCAGAAGTTAATTACACTGCTGATTCTTCGTTTTGAGAGGTTTTTATTGTAGCCACTTTCTGCCAAAGGACTTGCAGAACCTCGTACAATTATTTCAATCTTATTTCCTGCATCAAGCTGCTTCAGTACTAAGTCGCTGAAACGGTCAAGGTCAAGATAGTTTTTCTTAACAACCTGATTAAAGAATGTAGTAATTTCTGCAGCAGCTTTATTACGTTGCGATTCATCAGTTAAAACATCAACATAATTCTCTCTGTACTTTTTTTCATTTGTAAGATATGCATTGTACAAGTCAACATAATTTGATTTTGTTGTTGTCAACATTGTTTTTGGATTGGGTTGATCGTTTTCGAAATACAACTTCATTGGTAACAATGGTTCTATCTGTTTGATGACTTCTATAGTTATAGAATCTTTTGTAATGTCTGAAGCAATAGGTTCAATAGCAATCAAAGTATCTTTCTTAACTTGTTTAACGGTATCTAAATAAACACCATCATAAATATCATAACAACAAGTGCGTGCTTTAATGTAGAGTGATCCCGGACGATTTGATGAGAGTAAAAAGTTATTATTGCGACTGCTATAGTACAAATCGTTATAGCTTGTATTGATTGGATAGTGTAAATTCTGAATAGTTTGCTCCTGGCTATCCGGTTTATAACTGTAAATATCAAAACCACCAAGTCCTTTATGACCATCACTTGCAAAATATAAGGTTGAATTCAGGTTGTCATAAAATGGAGTGATGTCATCATCAACAGTATTCACAGGTGCACCAACATTAACAGGATTTCCAAAAACAAAATCAGGAGTAATAGAACATTTCCAGATGTCTGCCTTACCCAAACCACCGGGACGGTCGCTTACAAAATAAAGCACATAGCCTGTCAATTCATCATTTCCAATTGCAGGCATTGTAGCTGTATATCCTTTAAAATTAATGCTGTCATTGAGTGGTTTCGGGTCAGACCAATTGCCATCTTTCTGTGTACTGTAATATAACGTACATATCAATTTATCTCTTTCACGTTGACATTGCGTATATACTAACAATTTACCATTACCACTGACAGCCGAATTACATGAATGCAATCCGGGCCGATTGAGTTGTGTGCTGTAATTATCAGGACGACTCCATGTATTGCGTTCATTATTGCTGACAAGCAGTTTAGATATATACTTATTTTTTTTCTGTGTCTTTTTGTCTTTATTTTCAAATCGCAGCGATGAGTACAACAAGGTTGTACTGTCTAAATATGACGGAGCAAAATCAGAATAAACAGAATTTATTTCAGTGCCTGAGTTTTGAATTGTAACCTTTGCTGTATCTTTCAACAACTGTTTAATATTTTGGCAATTGGCTAATTCGCGTTTTGCTTTGTCTGTAAAATAACTGTTATCACGACCATGCATTTGTAAATAGTTATTGTAGATTGAAGCAGCTTCCTCATAATAACCCTGTCGCTGATTCATCTCTGCCAGATAAAATGCAATTAATGGAAACTGACCTTGTTTATCTAATCCATAAGCCTTGTTATAATACTTCTGTGCATTTTCATAATCATTGTAAAGCCGGCATGCTTCTGCCAGTTTCCAGGTTATAACTAAATCTGTATTATTGCTTGCATAAGAATTAAAATAGAATGCGAATGCAGAATAATAATCACCTTCTTTCATAGCCTTATCACCTGCACGCTCGTAGGCTGTTGGAGATTGCGCCTGCAACAACTGTACAGCAAATAACAAGTACATTAACATTACAATCTTTGCAACAACAATCCTCCTGCTGCCGAAAAAAATATATCAATAAACGGGGCATGGTGGATTCTTCTTTAATGGTTTTACTTTGGTGATGATGTAAGATAATGCTACTTCGTAAGCGCCTCTGCCGTTACTTGCCCTTTTCAGGTCAGATGTATTGAAATCGTATGCAAAACCGGCATCTAAATTGCCAATACCTGCTCCAATACGTGCAATGACAGCATCTTTGTTACGATAAAATACTCCTGCCGAGAATCTGAAATTTTTAAAATTATTCTCTAATGAATGTAGTTGAACATTTGCACCGCCATTTAACTGTGAGAATTTTCCCTGACGATAAAATAACACTTGTGGTTGCAGAGAAATTTTTTCGGAAAGCATCAGGTTTAAAACTCCAACACCTGTGAGTCGGGTAAATAATTTTGCTTTATCATTCAGAAATGAAATATCAGGTTGATTCAGGTGGCTGGCACCGAAAATCAAATTCAAATCAGAATTTTCACTAAATGCATATTTATAACCGGCACCTGCATTCAAATTAAAATTGGAATAGCTACTGCGCGCTGGGCTTTCACCTGTAGGCAGGTTAGGATTAAAGATGTCACCATCATATTGCGAACCGAAATACAGTTCCGAAAAATTCAAACCATTCTGCATCCACCCCGGCTGAATAGCTAAGGTGAGCTGATGTTTTTTGTTTTCATCTAAAAAAGAATTCCAGGCAACAGAAACATCAACAATAGTAGTTTTATAATCTGCATCACCTGTAACGTCATTTTCAAATAATAAACCTGCACTCCACCATGATTTTTTTTCATCAGTTTTTGCAATGTTCATATCAACAGATGCACCTAATGATTTATAAGGAACTGTAACAGATTTATACTGTACACGATTAATTGCAGTCAGTCTGTAATCGCCTTTAAAGTTTCCGGTTTGTGCTGCACTCTGATGCAATGGCGAAAAATCAAACTGCGAAAAATGCACATCCTGCCCTGCTGCATTCAAACAGAACAAACAAATTGTAAATATGCCCGACAGGAGATTTTTCATTTCTTACCGTATTACGGTTATATTACCTTTTTTAAAGAATTTCTGATTGTCATAGCAAGTAGCCTCAACATAGTAAACAAACACACCGGGTGTTACACGTTTGCCTCTATAAAATCCATCCCAACCCTGACCCGGCTGTTTGGTTTCAAATACTTTCTCTCCCCAACGATCGTAAATACGAAATAGCAACTCTTTTATTTGTCCGCCATAAACATAAATCTCATCATTAACTCTGTCACCATTCGGGCTAAATGAATTAGGAATATAAATTTCAGGTTCTTCACAACGATATTGTATGACAACAATTTTGCAGTGTCATTAATCTTACAACCGAATGCATCTGTTATGCTAAGGATATACTCAATATCCACAGGAGGTGTGCTGACAGGATTTGCAATACCGTTGCTGTTTAAATAAGTTGGTGGCTGCCAGTTGTAAATGTAACCTGTATTTTGAGTTGCTGATAGGTTAACACTTTGACCACGATAAATGGTATCAATAGAAGGCACAACATCTAATGCTGCTAACGAATCAGAAAACAAAACACTTACGGTTACAGGAGAAGTAGTACAACCTTTTGAGTCAGTTACAGAAACAGTATAGTTGCCGGCACAAAGCTGATTGAGAGAACCTGAATTTGAACCATTACTCCAGACAAAGTTGTATGGTGGTGTGCCTCCACCTGCCAATGCTGTGGCTGTGCCAATACATTGACCGCTGCAATAATCAGGAGTTGCAGTTGCAGATAAGGTAAGTTGTGGTGGTTCAGAAATATTTAAAGAAAAATTTGAAGTACATCCTGCAGAATCTGTTACAGTACCTGAATAGTTGCCTTGACATAGATTAACAATAGTATCATTGGATTGTCCCGGAGGATTACTCCACAATATAGTGTATGGCCCATTATTGTTTGTTACTGCGACAAGGCCGGAACCGTTACATTCGCCTTTGCAACGTACATTCTGAATGGTAGTTGCAGTTGCACTCATGAATTGTTGTATGTTAATAGTTTTGGTAACGGTATCCTTACAACCGAGCGAACTTGTAACAACTAAGGTAACCGGATAATTACCCGGTGAGCCATAGGTAACTTGCGGATTACTTACATTTGAAGTTGTTCCATTACCAAAATTCCAATTGTAAGAAAATGATGCAGGTGCAGATGATAAAATAGTGTCGTTAAATAATGCTACTGTTGTACATGCCTGAACTGTAGATGTAAAATCTGTTATCAGTTCTTTAGTTACCGTTACTACACCATGAATGGTGTCGGCACAGCCAGGATTAAATAAAGAATAGGCAATTAATGTAACGTTATACGTCCCTGTATCGGGATAAGTATAAACCGGATTAAAAGCATTAGAAGTATCGTTGGTGAGATTGGGTACACCAAAATCCCAATGATATGAAATGGCACCAATGCTTCCATTTTGAAATGAAACTGTATTACTGCCACAAGAAACTATTGGATTTAAAAAAAGCGGCAACTACCAATGACGGACAAGGCACTACGTTTAACTGATAATCTCTTCTTGTCTGACCTAAGTAAACATTGTTGCGATATTCTTTTGCACAGACACCAATCACAAACTGACCTATTGTGTTTGGAGTTGCAGTTAGCACACCTGTTATTGAATCAATACTCAGTGGTTGAATTCCCGGTGTACCATTGAGCATATTGTTCACAGAATAAGGTGGTGCAAATATTACATTATTGTATGGTGGTGCAGAAACCGGTGGAAGTGGTGCCGGAACTATGGTGTCGCCACCAACTAAGGGTGTGCATAGTGAATAACGAATGGTGTCATTATCAGGATCTGTTGCAGAATGGTCGAAAACAAAAGGGAAATTTAGACAAACAAACGGTGGTGGCAAAAATTTAAAACGAGGGCTACTGTTGTTAAAAAAACTGCTTGCTCTTATTTCGCCAACATAGGTAGCACCAGTCACACCAGGTCCAATTAAATTATTGATGGTATTATTCCGGCAGCAACGCTGATAGGCAATATAGTAAACACCTGAAGAAGGTGGTAGATTAACATTAAAAATATAGGTAGCTCGCCTGTAACAAATATTCACAGGTGGGATAAAACATGGATTGTTGATAGTTGAAGGAATAAGAAGAGAATCAGGTCTAACATCAACAAATAATGCTTGCTCTAAGTTAAAACTCTGATCGTAGATACCAATTGCAGCAGGATCATCAAAAGGTGGTACACCATTGGCACAGTCACGATAGATATACATTGTGACCTGATAGTTTCCATTACCAAGGTAGCTGTAAAAAATCTCTCCTCCAACAATATGCG
Source organism: Bacteroidota bacterium (assembly GCA_016699635.1). Classification (GTDB taxonomy): domain Bacteria; phylum Bacteroidota; class Bacteroidia; order AKYH767-A; family OLB10; genus OLB10. The sequence continues at coordinate 1,010,626 of CP064983.1, forward strand.
TTGCCTTTGCACTGTCTGCAAACAGAAACAAAAAATTTATTAATAAACAGAACTTCCAAAAGTGGCTTTTCATATAAGATGGAAAGGTAACAAAGATACTAAAATTGCTTTCTATATAATGACTACAAAAATTAAAATATCATTGTCTTTAATCGGTAATTTTTCTGTTTTAAAAAATAGAAACTTCAAAACATAAAACTTGCTAAAGTGGAATATTATTTGAATTCAATAATATCAGGTTTTTTTAAATCGAAATCAACCAACTGGAAATCTGTGCTTCTAAGCGGATTGACTCTGAACACATCTTGCCCTGAATATGGAATTGTTGGATAATATGCCAGGCTTATCTGAAAACTACTAAGTGCCAGATATTCATTTTTAATAATCATTCCAACTCCAAAAACAGAATACATACGACTTCTGTTAAAACCATGAAGTTGGTTACCGATGAAGCCTGCTGATGCAATCAGATACGGTCCGAACTTAAATCCCAAAAAGTCATAAGGCGCATAGGTTTGTGTCTGCAGAGAGATAAAAATTCGCTTCGTGCCAGAAGTGCGGCTATCGAAACCTCTCATCTGATCTTCGAGCGAAACAAATTCATTGGTGATTCTGTCAATACCCAATGTTGCATTTGCTCTCAGGAATTGCCTAAGCCTCCACTTCCCTATTGCCATTTGCCGTGTAAAATAAACGGTCTGTATTTCAAATGCTGAATTTCTGGCATTACCGTTATAAAAAAATGTTCCGTAGCGAACCAAACTGCTCAGATAACCAAAACTAAAATAATCTCCGAATGCTGCCATTGCACCTGCATACCAATTACCTGATGAAGCCCTTTCTCTATAGCCCACCGTTAATCCATAGGTGCGACCAACAGGAATATCTTCTTTCTGTCCATATTTAAAGACATACCTTTCCGTAATGTACTCTCTTGAAGAAAATCCGATTCCTGCAAGATAGGTGTTCTGATTTTTTAATAGACCTAACGAATCAAATCCTGCCGAAGGAAAAGAAAGATACTGAACGCTGCTGCCTCTTAATGCAGCAATCAATCGTGTGTTGCGCTGATACACCTTATTACCACTTAACAAACGCATGGAATAACCCGACCAGGCATCTATAAAGTTATATTTATATCGTTCGGAGTAATTTTCTGATGGCTCACCATATACGGCCTTTACGAAGTGTTGTTCTAATAATATTCCACCTGCATATTTTGTGAGTGGCGAATAAAATGGCCTTTCAACTCCAATTGACTTCACATCGCCTTCTCTTTCGTCCAAATGGTAAAGTATTTTTGCATCTGCATGGGTTCCCAGCAAATTCGGAACCTCATAACTGCTTTCAATGATGTCGGCATTTTTATTGTAATACCACCGATAACTGTTCTCAAAAGTATTTCCTAAGCCTGCAAAGTTTCTTTCTGTTACACTGATTTTTGTATTGGTTTCACTCATGCCTCCGCCAATTAAAATACTCCAGTTATCCAGCACACGTACTTCAAGGTCTATGGTTTGGTTTAGCTCATTTTTATGAGGAATAATAATAGCATCACGTATATAAGGTTGTGCACGAATCAATCGTTCCGACTCTGAAACTAACAATGAGTCAAACTCATCACCTGTTTCAATAATCATTAATTTTCTGATTTGCCGGTTGCTTGTTTTATTATGCAAATAATTTCCGGCATTGATAACTGATGGCTGTTTTTTAATGGATGAATCTGCTAAAGAATAACCAAACGGATCGAATACTGTAATGCTAATGTTTCCGACTGGCAGACATTGAAATTCCGAAAAATTAATTTCTTGTACAACAGGTTTTTTCTTAACCTTTACGGCTTTTGCAGTAACAGGCCGGAAAATCATTTTGTAAATACTACGAAGTAGTTTACTCGATTTTGAAACCTGCTCAACTCCCTGATAAAAATCAACAGATTTATTTTTTGTTGTATCTGTTTGTGCTATTGCTGAACCACAGAACCAAAATAAAATCAGAAAAGAAACAATACTGCGGTTCATTATTTTCATTGATACAAAAGTAAATTGCGTATGCAATTATGATTTACGAAAATAACAATAAGCCCCGAACTAAAAAGTATAAAAACTATTTCAGCTTTGCCAGACTAACCTTTATACGGGCAATAGCTTCTGTGAGCAGCTTATCACTTGTAGCATAAGAGAAACGAATACATTGATTGTCACCAAAAGCTTCACCTGTAACTAAAGCAACCTTGGCATCCTTCAGCAGATACATACACATATCTTCAGGATTATTAATTACAGTACTGCCATCTGTTTTTCCAAAATAATAACTTATGTCCGGAAAAACATAAAATGCACCTTCAGGCGTATTGGTTTTCCATCCGGGAATATCTTTCATCAGGTTCAAAACCAAGTCGCGTCTTTTACGAAAAGTTTCTACCATCATATCTCTGTCGGGTGTGCTAATGCTTATAGCTGCCTTTGCTGCCTTTTGTGCAATACTACTTGCTGCAGAAGTAAACTGTCCCTGCATTTTATCACATGCAGTTGCCACATCCTGTGGTGCTGCCATATAGCCAATTCGCCATCCTGTCATTGCATAGCCCTTACTTACACCATTGATTATGATGACCTGATTTTTTAATTCTTCAAATGATGCAATGCTGTGATGCTTACCAACAAAATTGATGTACTCATAAATCTCATCACTCAGCACAAAAATATTTTCATGTTTTGCAAAAACTGCTGCAAGTGCTTTTAACTCATCATGCGAATAAACAGTACCTGTAGGATTACAGGGTGATGAAAAAATAAACATCCTTGTTTTTGATGTAATTGCTTTTTCAACCTGCTGTGGCGTAACTTTAAAATCAGAATCAATTGTAGTATTCAGATAAATAGGTACACCTCCTGCTAATTGAATAATCTGCGAATAGCTAACCCAATAAGGTGTAGGCACTAACACTTCATCACCCGGATTAACACAACATAATACTGCATTGGCAATACATTGCTTAGCTCCCGTGCTGACAACTATCTGTGATGCTTTATAATCGAGATTGTTTTCGCGTTTTAACTTCTGCGAAATGGCTTCGCGCACATCAGCATAACCCGAAATGGGTGGATACTTCGTAAACCCGTCATCAATAGCTTTTTTTGCTGCATCGCCAATATATTTTGGTGTATCAAAATCGGGTTCGCCTAAACTGAGGCTGATAATATTATGTCCCTGATCCTGTAGCTCGCGGCTAAGGCGTGCCATGGCAATGGTTTGCGATTCATGTAATCGCTCTATACGGTCTGCTAATTTTCGCATGTCTGATGCATTCAATAATAGGGCGCAAAGCTAACAATACTTCATCACAGAAAATAAAACAAAAAGCAGGTAATTAACCATGCTTTGTGTATTACCGAAAGTTATTTACTTGATTACACCAAGTTTTTTTCCGACTTTAATAAAAGCATTCAATGCTTTGTCAATATGATGGCGTTCATGCCCTGCAGAAAGCTGTACTCTTATGCGTGCATTTCCTTTGGCAACAACAGGATAAAAGAATCCGGTAACATAGATGCCTTCGTCTAATAACATAGCTGCAAACTGTTGTGCTAACTGTGCTTCGTAAAGCATAATGGGTACAATAGGATGCTGACCGGGTTTAATATCAAAACCTGCTTCGGAAATTTGTTTACGGAAATATTGTGTGTTGTCCCAAAGTTTATCGCGTAGTGTTGTTGTCTGACTAAGCATATCAAGTACAGCAATGGAAGCACCTACAATTGAAGGTGCCAATGAGTTGGAAAACAAATAGGGTCTTGAACGCTGACGCAGCATTTCAATAATTTCTTTTCGTCCGGATGTGAATCCACCCATAGCACCACCCAATGCCTTGCCTAATGTTCCGGTGATAATATCTATGCGTCCCATCACACCATGATGTTCATGTGTGCCACGGCCTGTCTTTCCCATAAATCCCGATGCATGACATTCGTCTATCATGATTAATGCCTGATAGCGGTCGGCCAAATCACAGATTTTATCTAACTGTGCAATGGTGCCATCCATACTGAAAACGCCATCAGTAACAATCATACGATGACGTTTATTCATAGTAGCTTTTAATTTATCTTCAAGATCTGCCATATCATTATGTTTGTAACGATGACGGTCGGCCTTGCACAATCTGACACCGTCAATAATAGATGCATGATTCAGTTCGTCAGAGATAATGGCATCCTGCTCATTGAGCAAAGGCTCAAACACTCCACCGTTAGCATCGAAGGCTGCAAGCATAAAGTATAGTGTCTTCTGTTTCAAGAAATGATGCAATCTTTGATTCAAGTGTTTTATGAATATCCTGTGTTCCACAAATAAACCGCACACTTGACATGCCATAGCCATGTGAGTTGATTGCAGCATGTGCAGCCTCAACTACTTTTGGATGCGATGATAAACCGAGATAATTATTGGCACAAAAATTTATAACTTCTTTTCCGTTGGCTGTAATATCGGCAGCCTGTGGTGTAGAAATAATTCTTTCTTGCTTAAACAATCCTGCTGACTTGATTTCTTCAAGCTCCTTTTCCAGCACGGGCTTTAATGTGTTGTACATATCATGAAAATTTTATGCAAAGTAATAAAATAGAATTCATTTGAACCTAATGCTGCAAATATCTAAACGAGGGTATTTTCCTACTTTAGCCGCATGAGAATTGTGCGAATAGTCTTTGGTAATGTGTGGCGGTTCTGGTTTTTCTTTGAAGCGGTTGTTACCTTTTTTCTGTTGTTTCCGTTTTTGCTTTTAGCATTGCAGGGCAAAGCACCCTATCGTCAGGCATTTAAACTGATGAAATTCCATGCCCGCACTATTGCTTTTCTTTCAGGAATAAATGTAAAAGTTATCAGGAAATATGAACCGATGGAGAATGAAACCTATATTATCTGCCCCAATCATATTTCTTATCTTGATATTGTGCTGACATACGTAGCTTTTCCTCACTATTTTCATTTTATGGGTAAGGCAGAATTAGAGCGCGTACCTTTCTTTAATATTTTTTTCAAGCGAATGAATATTTGTGTGAACCGTTCAAGCCGGATGGCATCGCATAAAGCATATCAAAGAGCTTGCAATGATCTTTCGCAAAATATCAGCATCTCTATTTTTCCGGAGGCAACGATACCTGACTGCAATCCACAATTAGGGCCAATGAAAAACGGAGCATTTAAACTAGCAATAGAAAATCAGATAATGCTTTTACCTGTTTGTTATATTGACAACTGGAAAATATTACCCGATTGTCCAAGAAAAATTCTGGGCGGCAGACCGGGCATTGCACGTGTTATTATTGACAAACCTATTGAAGTAAAAGGATTGACAGAAGCAGATGTCCCTGAACTTAAAAAACGCTATAGAGAAAGAATGGACAACATACTTCAGGAATATCAGTATGGGTATGGGAAATAGTTTTACTATTTGAAGTTTTAATAATAAAATTCAGACAGTTGTTAAGCAGACATAGTAAATGATAAAGATAATTTCCATAAGTATATTATCAATGCTGTTATTTGCCATTACACAGCCAAATGATTTCCTTGCTGAACAAAAGAAATTTATAAGAGTAAGGACTGCAATAGAAGAAAAACAAAGTTTTATTGAAGAAAAATTAAAAGAACATAAAATCACTTCTGATAATCTGAACATACTTATTGTTGCCTATAAAGAAGACGATTTGCTTGATGTTTACGCTAAAACAATACAAGAAACAACTTATAAAAAAATTCTTTCATACAATATTTGCTCCCGTTCCGGACAACCGGGACCAAAAAGGAAACAAGGTGATGGGCAAGTGCCTGAAGGATTTTATCACATAAACAGATTTAATCCAACAAGTAGTTTTTATTTGTCACTTGGAATAAACTATCCAAACCTTGCAGACAAAAGAAAAAGTAATTCAAGTAATTTAGGTGGTGATATTTTTATTCATGGATCGTGTGTAACTATTGGTTGCTTACCAATGACTGACAACTACATTAAAGAAATATATTTAATTTCAGTTCTTGCAAAAAACTGCGGCCAATCTAAAATACCGGTTTATATTTTCCCGTTTAAAATGTCTGACCAAAACTTAACTACTTATTGTGCCAAATACAAAGAGAACAAAGGGTTAATTTCATTCTGGAACAACTTGAAAACGGGTTATGATAAATTTATAAAAACTCAAAAAGAGTTAGCAATAGGTGTAAATGAGAATGGGGATTACATATACTAAAAAACTGTTGCCAAAATGCAGCTTAAATAATTTTGCGTTTTAAATTTCAGAATTCAGGTTTTAGGCTGAGATAAAAAAATTGTCATGCAACAATGTTGCTGCATGACAATTCCGAAAATTATTTAATTGGAATATCAGTAAAGTTACCCGAAAAGCTGGTAACACCGCTAACGCCTCCACCTGCAGTGGCACTAAAGGTTCCGGAAAGTTTGCTATCCTGATTTTTTGTAATTGTTACAGTACCTGCTGTTGTAGCCCAAAAGCTGCCATTTTTAATATAGGTTAGCGAATTTGTTGTACCTAAACTATAACCTTGTGCTGTTATGCCGGTCAAATTAATTTCTACTACAGTGCTTCCGCCTGTTTGGGCAATGATAGTATTGAATGCACCATTAACCCATGATGAGTCGGCTTTGGTGAGTGTAGAAGTTCCGTTTTCACCGTAATAAAACCCGGCACTTTGTGCAGGTGGATTAGGTGAGGCATTGTCATCATCCTTCTTTTTGCAAGAAGTAAATAGCACTGCCGACACTAATGCAGCAGTCATAACATAATTAAATAGTTTCATTTTTTTGTGTGTTTAAATTATATTGCTTGAAACGCAAAATTCTCATGCTGGTTACGCAATAGCAATGGGCTGTTCAGCCCATTTTGAAAAATTAGAAAAAATGAATTGTTAATAACTAAACCTTTTTCAAAAACCTACTCAATCTCATCAGATACAAAACCTTTAACAAGTTTCTCCATTGATGTTTAAATATCCACCTTAAAAATAATATTTTTGTAATATTATAGCTAAAACTATCGTCACTATAAAGATGACTTAATGAAAAAATTAGTATTCTGGTTTCTATTACTCAGCACCTACTCGACTTTCGCTCAAAAGATATCAGTTAAAGGAAATGTTCAGGATACCACTGCCAGAGAACCACTTTCAAATGCTTTAATCATGGCTATTAAGCTCATGGATTCAACCTTGGTTAATTATACCCGTAGTGATGAAAAAGGCTTTTTTAATATAAATGCATTACCTGTTGATACTTATCAGGTAATTATAACACACCCAAAGTTTGCCGATATGGGTTTTTTTATTTTTGGAGACAGTACTAATTTAGAATACGACTTTGGAAAAATTATTCTTCAACCTAAAAATATAGATCTCCATGAAGTAACGATTTATGCTTTTAAAGATCCCGTCTATTATAAGGGCGACACGTTAATTTATACGGCAGATTCATTTAAAACAAAAGCTAATGCAAATGTTGAAGATTTGTTAAAGAAGTTACCCGGATTATCCGTAGATGCATCGGGAAAAATTACTTCTCAGGGAAAGTCAATTGACAAAGTCTTGGTGGATGGTGATGAGTTTTTTGGAAGCGACCCAACTATGGCTACAAAAAACTTAGCAGCAAGTTCAATAGAATCTGTTCAGGTATATGAAAAGAAAAGTGATGATGCAGCTAATTCAAGTACAGGAGAAGAAACTCAGAACATCTTAAATTTACAACTTAAGGAGGAAGCTAAAAAAGGATACTTTGGTAAAATAAGTGGAGCAAGCGACTTCAAGAAATTTCATGAAGGTGAAATGTTAGGTAATTACTTCAAAATAAGTTAAAAGTTTCGGTGTTTGGTCTGGCAAGTAACACACCAAATTCAAGTTTTAACTGGGAGGACGTTTATAGATATGGACTAGACAATGAATTTCAAACAGTCTTTGATGATGATGGTGGCTCAACTTCAATGTTTATGACAGGCCAACCACAGGGAATTCCGCAAACTATTAAATCAGGATTTTATTATTCAAATAAGCTTTTTAAAGATACTAAATTCAACATTAATTACTCCTACGACAACAGTCAGGTTAATGCTACCAAATCAGAAAACTCACAATATTTTTTACCTGACACTACATACAATACCTTCAACAACACTAACGCTTTTCAAAAAAATGAAGCACATACAATTAACATTGGCTTAGAGCAGGCGTTAGACTCATTAACAGATTTAAACTTTTCTTCAAAAATTAAATCAATAGAAATCAATTCTACCAGTTTGGATAAAACAGACTTTTTAAGAAGTGATTTTATAAAAACACGTAATACAACAATTGATAATTTTTCAAAAAGTAATGGTTATGATATTGCCAACAACTTAAAATTGGTAAGAAGATTTAAAAAGAAAGATCGTGAATTAAGGATATTATATTCCAATTCTTTTTCAGAAAATTCATTGAAGGGTATTTTAAAAACCGATAACTACTTTTATTTTGATAGCATTAATGCATTAAACTCTATTAATCAAAAAAAGCAGGCCTCAACAAATGCGAATAGCCACATTTTAGGATTTACTTATACAGAGCCTTTAACTAATAAAATAAAGGTTGAATTTTCTTATGACTACATGCAATACAAGAGCAGCCAAAATAAACTGTCGCTAAACAAAATCGGAGATGAATACTCTCAAATTGACCCTTTACTTACCAATGATTTTCTAAACATTAAAAAAATTAATCGTTTAGGGTTAAAGTTTATTTATGAAGTTAAAAAACTTCGTTTCACTTTAGGAACTAAAGCTAGAAATGTTTTTGTTAGGAACGATAATCTCTTTACAAATCATCAGATTATACAAAACTTCAATAACATCTTACCCTTTTCAACTGTTCGCTATAAGTTTTCTGACAACAGGAGAATTGAATTGCAATATACAACTACGTCTGCAAATCCTACAATTAATCAACTTCAGCCAATAACAGATAATAACAATCCAAACTTTATTAATATCGGCAATCCTGACCTATTACCAACTTTTAACCATAACATTAAGGTGAATTACAATTCTTGGAAAGCAATAAGTGGTAAATACACATGGATTAGCTTTGGTTATAATTATATTAACAATAATTTTACAAATTTTACTACCTATGATAGTATTGGCAGAACTGTTTCAAAGACAGTTAATGTAGATGGCAACTATAATCTGAACAGCTCTTTCGGAACAAACCTTCCTTTCTTTTCAAAAAAACTTGTAATTTCACCTTATGTTTGGGTATCTTACCGAAATAATAAGTCGTTTATCAATGGCTTAATGAATAAAACTCAGGATTTCAGGAGTAATTTAAATTTACAATTTCAACTTGATTTTGAAAAAGTAGAATCATCAATTTCTGGCTATTACAACTATAATTATACTGAAGCAACATTAAACATAAATAGCACCAAACCTTATTCATCACAAGGCTTTAGTGGAAGTATAAATATTAAATTACCGGCTAAATTTATTATGGAAACAAATGCCGATTATACTATAAATTCAAAACGCAGCGAAGGTTACAATGTCAACTATCTGATATGAAATGCCAACCTGTCTAAATCCTTCTTTAAGCAAGAAAATGTTATTTTGGGATTGTTTGCTTATGATATATTAAATCAAAACACAAATGTTGACAGAGAAATCAACAGCAATATTATTACTGATAGTAAAACAAATATCATAACACGCTATTTTTTAATAAAAGTAACTTATAAGTTTAACAGTACACATTCTAAAGAAGAAGATGAAGGTTTTTAAAAAATGCATTTCATTGTTTAGTTGTTGCATGCTCGTACTGAATTTTTCATTCGGCCAAATAAATTATGGGAAAATTACCTATGAACGTAAAACAAATCTATATAAACGATTCAAGAGTGATAGTGATGTAAAAGAATGGCTGAAAGAAGAAGACAAAAATAAAATTGACATTTTTGAATTATATTTTAATGATACTGCATCGGTTTTTAAACCACAAGAAAGTAATTTAGTGGAACGTATGAGTTGGGCAACAAATAAAAATGTGGTGTATCAAAACTTTAAGACAAATACACGTTTTACTGAAAAGAAAATCTGGGGTGAACAATTTTATTTAATTGATTCCGTGAGAAAGTTTACTTGGAAAATTACAGATAGTAAACGCAATATTTGTGGCTTTCAATGTAGAAAAGCTATATGGCAAGTTAATGACAGTACCAGAATTTATGCATGGTTTTGCTCTGAAATCATTCCCTCCATTGGACCTGAAAGTATATTAGGACTACCGGGTGCAATACTTGGATTAGCAACTGAAGATGGTGCTGTTATTTATTTTGCGAAAAATGTAGAGATTCTAAAACCTGATGCAACATTGTTGGCACCAAAAAAAACAAACAGAAAATTTATACAACTGATGAACTTAAAACCAAAATTGAGAAAGACTTTGGAAAAGAGAAATGGGGAAAATCTTTGTTATATAACCAATTTGCAATTTGGTAAAATCTAAAAAGAAGTCATTTATTTTATCTGACAACATCTTAAATCAAACACAATTAATTTGCATTCTGACATTCATTTTAATGCTCTATTTCTTCACTCACAAATTACACTTACAAAAATATTCAATGCCGTTGTCTTTTCCTTGCAGCTTCTTCAATTTTAAAAACCATTGCCAAAAATAAACTTCGTGAATAACGAAAGAAAAGTGGAAACAATGCTATCAACAAAATACTATTTATAATTAAATAGGGAGCAACAACAAATCCCCATAACATATACACCCAAATAAAATTAAATACCGACATGCCAACAGTTAAGGCATAGCTTACATACATGGCGCCATAGTAAAAACCAGGCTCCGGAGTAAATGGCAATGCACATGTTGGGCACACTGTTGGCATATCGTCCAACTTCTTAAAATTATATGGATTGGGGTCTGTAAAAAGATTTGACTGTGCACATTTAGGGCATTTTAATTTTAGTGCAGCCCGCATGGGTGATTGATTCATTATTTAGTGTTGGATAATTGTTGAACAAAAAAATTCCATAAAGGTTCATCAGGAGGTAAAGCATTTATTTCAATTGGCTCTGACTTTACAGGGTGGACAAAAGTCAGCCTATGAGCATGTAGGCTTATGGAGCCATCGGCATTGCTGCGGTCGGCACCATATTTTAAATCGCCTTTTATTGGACAACCCATTGCAGAGAGTTGCACTCTAATCTGATGATGTCTGCCCGTTAACGGATTCACTTCAAGCAAATGATAATGATCTGATGCAGCAATAATTTTGTAGGATAACTCACAACGTGTTGCATCAGGTTTAGGTTGCAAGGAAGCAAAACTCTTATTCTTGGTTTCATTCTTTTGCAGATAATGAACTAAAATATCTTCCACTTTCTGTGGTTTGTTTTTTACTATTGCCCAATAGGTTTTCTGCACTTTTCTCTCTCGAAATTGCTCATTCATACGCTCAAGTGCTTTTCCTGTCTTAGCAAATAGCACAACACCGCTAACAGGGCGGTCAAGACGATGGATAGTTCCACAAAATACATTGCCGGGTTTCTGATATTTTTCTTTCAGATAATTTTTAACCAAATCGCCTAATGGCACATCACCTGTTTTATCACCTTGTGTTATCTGCCCCGGAAGTTTATTGATAGCAATTAGATGGTTGTCTTCAAATAAAACCTGTGCGCCAATATCCGGTTGTTTAAATCGGATTTGTTCCATTAATACTGCTCCTTGCTATTGGGAAAATCGCGACTCTTAACGTCTGTAATATATTTTGCCGTAGCCGCTTTGATTTCATCATACAAATTGAGATAACGTCTTAAAAAACGTGGATGAAATTCATTGTTGATGCCCAGCATATCATGCAATACCAATACTTGTCCGTCAACACCGTTGCCTGCACCAATGCCTATAACAGGAATTTTTACTTCCTGCGCAACTGTTGCTGCCAGTGCAGCAGGAATTTTTTCAAGCACAATAGCAAAACATCCTGCTTCTTCTAAAATGTGTGCATCTTAAATCAATCGTTTTGCTTCTTCTTCTTCGCGCACGAACCACATAGGTTCCGAATTTATAAATAGACTGTGGTGTTAAACCCAAATGACCCATCACAGGAACGCCTGCTGTCAAAATTCTCTCTATAGACTCCTTTACTTCTCTTCCGCCTTCAAGTTTTACTGCATGTGCACCAGACTCTTTCATGATTCTGATAGCAGACTGAAGCGCTTCTTTACTGTTGCCCTGATAGGAACCAAAAGGCAAATCAACTACAACCAAGGCTCGTTTTACTGCACGCACAACACTTGATGCATGATATATCATCTGATCGAGTGTGATAGGCAATGTGGTTTCATGCCCTGCCATTACATTAGATGCAGAATCACCAACTAAAATGACATCAATACCTGCATCATCAATTATTCCTGCAAGACTGAAATCATAGGCTGTGAGCATAGATATTTTTTCGCCACTGCGTTTCATCTCCCTGCAAAACGTGTGTTGTTATTTTTTTTACTTCGCTGTGTACTGACATAATTTTTAAAATTAATTTTCCTTAGGCAGTGTAAACTCTGTATTTACCTTCTGTGGTTCTTTTTTCTCTACAGGCGGAGTTGCCTTTGCACCTTTCTGCTTCATCAACTCAGTCTTTAATATCTGTAACGAATCAGTGAGTTGTTTGTTTTTTTCTTTCTCTGCTTTAACTGATTTACTTAGCGTAATTATCAAATCGGAATTTTCGTTTCCGGCAACCATCTCTTTATACTTCTGCAAAGTCTGATTTACTTTTAGCAATGAGTCAAAAGAAGCTTCTTTTTTTGTCATCTGCTTCTGCAAATCGGTTATGGTTTTATCTTTTAATTTTCTTTCGTTCTCATCTTCCTGATCGGCAGAAAAAGATTATAAACATTCAGATTATTGATGAAATTACTTTTTACCCAACCTCCGCTCTTGGCATCACCGGTAAGGTATTTATAACTGCCCGCTACTATCTGACGCAGTCTGAATTGTTTTAAAGTATTTATCTCAAAAATAAATCCGCCATTGCCATCGTTCTGTGCCATAAACATAACACCCACAGAGCCATTCTGATCGTTTGCCTTTTCAATCTTCAATGAGGTAACCATCTTAAATGCCAGCTGATTGTAGTCGTAGTTCGCAATAATAGCATAAGGTTTTTCAGGTGCTTTGCGATTTAAGATATACTCACCTTCCTGTACTAAAAAAAGATTTTCTGAGTTTGACATAAACGTCCACATACCACTGCTGGTGTCGAAGTTTTCGCTCAGGTCAAGGCGATCGAATTTTTCATTTACGGTCTGCGCCTGCACAAGGCTGAAATCAGATAGTGTGGCAATAAAAATTATCAGAATAAAAAATACTTTACGCATCAAACAACAGTGGTTTATATGATAAGGATATGTTAAAATTTGCGAGGTGAAAATTACATATTTTTTTTATCGGCAGTCATCTTCTACTTTTGAGCCATGAATAAGTTATTAATATCTCTTTGTTTACTCTGTCTTTCGCTTTCATCGTGCAAAACTGATGTGGATTTACTGGCTCCCTATAAGGAAGTGATGGTTATTTACGGTGTGCTTGACCCTACAGACAGTGTTCAATATATCAGAATCAACAAAGCTTTTCTTGGCGAAGGCAATGCCTATACATTTGCACAGGTGGCAGACTCTTTTCAATATGCCGATGTGTTGGATGTTAAATTAGAACGCTATAAAAACAACAACTTTGCAGGTGCCATTAACTTAGAGCGATTTGAAGGACCTCCACTTAAGGACGGCATTTTTGCTACAGCACCAAATTATCTTTATCGCACTACAGGTCTCGACTCTATTTATCAGGACAGTGAATACAAACTTGTTGTTACCAATACACAAACAGGCAATGTGGCTACTTCAAAAACTGTTATTGTGAGTAAGGTGGGTTCAATCACTAATCCCGCATCGTTTCAGACAGCCGTTGATTTTGCAGACCCCGACAACCAATTTATTGCAAAGTTTACAAGAGGCAACAATGCCAAGTATTATGATTTGAATATGCGATTCAACTATTACGAAACAGAAATTGCAAACCCTTCAAACACTCAAATTAAATCAGTATTTTTCAGAGTTAATGGTGTTGAATATCTCTCAAACAACAGTCTCGAAATTGCAGTTCCCTACTCTGCATTTTATTCATCGCTAAAAAGAACTATTCCTGTTGACCCATTAGTAACACGCACAGCTCGCTCTGTTGATTTAATTTGGGTTGGTGGTGCAGAAGAATTATATACTTATTATCAGGTTAACCGCCCACCTACAGGCATCAACCAATCTATTCCGCAATACACCAATATTGATGGAGGCATTGGAATTTTCAGCAGTAAGTATTCTGATGCGATGAATAACAAATTGCTTTCTTCCCGTTCGTTAGATTCGCTTAGCAATGGTGCCATAACCAAAGATTTAGGCTTTCAATAACCGTGTCTTTTTGTCACATTTTTAATTAGTTGCCTTAGTGATTTGACTGTAATGGCAGTAAAATGTCATAAATATCCTATTGGCATAAGGCTTGACACTAGGATAAAAAACCTCAAAAAGTATTTAAGAAAATGAGAAAAGTTATTGGAATTGACCTTGGAACAACCAACTCATGCGTTGCAGTAATGGAAGGCAACGAGCCTGTAGTTATTCCAAACAGCGAAGGTCGCAGAACAACCCCTTCCATTGTTGGATTTATTAAAGATGGCGAACGTAAAGTTGGCGATCCTGCTAAACGTCAGGCTATCACCAATCCCAAAAATACGGTTTATTCTATAAAGCGCTTCATGGGCGAAACATACGATCATGCAAGCAAGGAAAAAGACCGTGTACCTTACGAAGTTGTAAAAGGCGATAACAACACACCACGAATTAAAATTAACGATCGCCAATATACGCCACAGGAAATCTCTGCCATCATACTTCAGAAAATGAAAAAAACGGCAGAAGATTATTTGGGCAATGAAGTTACAGAAGCAGTTATCACTGTGCCTGCCTACTTCAACGACTCGCAGCGTCAGGCAACAAAAGAAGCCGGAGAGATTGCCGGACTAAAAGTGTTGCGCATCATCAACGAGCCTACTGCAGCAGCATTAGCTTACGGTCTTGACAAGAAAAATAAAGACCAGAAAATTGTAGTGTTCGACTGTGGTGGTGGTACACATGACGTTTCTGTGCTAGAATTGGGTGATGGCGTGTTTGAAGTAAAATCTACTGATGGTGATACTCACCTTGGTGGTGATGACTTTGACCAGAGAATTATTGACTGGCTTGCCGATGAGTTTAAGAGCGATGAAGGCATTGACCTGCGTAAAGACCCTATGGCATTGCAACGTTTGAAAGAAGCTGCAGAGAAAGCAAAAATTGAATTGTCAAGTTCAACACAAGCAGAAATCAACCTGCCATACATTATGCCTGTTGATGGTGTTCCAAAACACTTGGTAAAAACCATTACACGTGCAAAATTTGAGCAGTTGGTTGACGATTTAATCAAGCGTACGATTGAACCATGTAGAAAAGCATTAGAAAATGCAGGATTAAAAGCTTCTGACATTGACGAAGTGATTTTAGTTGGTGGATCAACACGTATTCCGGGAGTTCAATCGGCAGTAGAGAAATTCTTCGGTAAGTCGCCTTCAAAAGGCGTTAACCCCGATGAGGTAGTTGCCATTGGAGCAGCCATACAAGGAGCTGTTTTAACCGGTGAAGTGAAAGATGTGTTGTTACTTGACGTAACTCCATTGTCACTCGGTATTGAAACATTTGGCGGTGTGTTTACCAAACTTATTGAAGCTAACACAACCATACCGACTAAGAAAAGTGAAGTGTTCAGCACTGCAAGCGACAATCAGCCATCGGTAGAAATTCACGTTCTGCAGGGCGAGCGCAGCATGGCAAAAGACAATCGAACCATCGGACGTTTTCACTTAGACGGTATTCCACCTGCACCACGCGGTGTTCCACAGATTGAAGTAATATTCGATATTGATGCAAATGGAATTCTGCATGTAACAGCAAAAGACAAAGGTACAGGCAAAGAACAAAAAATACGTATTGAAGCAAGCAGCGGATTGAGTGATGATGAAATCAAACGTATGAAAACAGAAGCCGAAGCCAATGCAGAAGCTGATAAAAAAGCAAAAGAAGAAGCTGATAAAGTTAACATACTTGACACCATGATATTCCAGACAGAAAAACAACTGACTGAATATGGCGATAAACTTTCGCAGGGCAATAAAGAAAATATACAGCGTGCACTGAGCAAACTCAAAGACGCACATAAGGAGAAAAACCTTGCTGATATTGACACTGCACTGAATGAGTTGAACACAGCATGGCAAGGTGCATCGCAAGAAATGTATAATGCTACTAACAACACAGCCAACACAACAGCAGGTGGTGCAGATGCTAATGCTAATGCAGAAGCACAAAACAACACTGCAGGCGAAGTAACTGATGTTGACTTTGAAGAAGTAAAAGACGATAAGAAATAAAAGTAGATTTGGTTTTTAGTTAGACCGGCTCAGACAACTGAGCCGGTTTTTTGTTTTAGGGTATATAATGAGCTAAAAATTATCTTCCTTGTAACTTTGGTTTAATGCCAGTTCCTTTTACATTTGTGAGATATCGTATTTGAAATTTATTAAATCATTAATTATTGCATTTTGATTATACCTTTAAGTTTGATTGCTCAGGAACAAAATCAACAGTATATTTTAGATATTCTTCCGTCCGAAAACGGTTATGTTAAAATGGTTTCTGTATCAGCAGTAGAAAAT
Organism: Bacteroidota bacterium; assembly: GCA_016699635.1. Lineage (GTDB taxonomy): Bacteria > Bacteroidota > Bacteroidia > AKYH767-A > OLB10 > OLB10. The sequence goes on from CP064983.1 coordinate 1,027,490, forward strand.
ACAGCTAAAAACGAATTATACAAAAGAGCCTACAGGTGGGTAGTTGACAATATTCGGTCAGCTAAAGATGCTATTGACTATGCCGATACCACAACGGCTCAACTTGTGGTTAAAACCAACTTTGACATAGATGCAACAACCGCAATGATTAAAACAACACATACAATTTCATGCTCAATATATATTGACATAAAAGATGAAAAGTATAGATGTGTGATTAAGGATTTTAATATTAAGGAACGAAGACCTGATATAAAAAGAGGTTATCTTCCTACAATCAAAGATTATCAGCTTGAAACATGGCTTGAATTAAAACCTAATGTAAATAAAAAATACGCACAAGAAATACTCAATAAGTTATTGATAATGCAAAACAGTTTTGCTAATGCCATGAAAAAGCCAATTGTTTCTGATGGATTTTAAACAACTTGTAAAATTAAGATAACTTTTACCAAAGGATAATCTTGATATCTCAAGATATGAATTCCCTTAAACTAAAAAAGCCTCCTATCGGAAGCCTCTTTTGCGGAGAGAGAGGGATCGAATAGCGAGGCTTGCTCGCTATTGAGAGTGACAACGGAACCTCACAAGGGCGAGGCTTGCTCGCTATTGAGAGTGACAACGGAACCTCACAAGGGCGAGGCTTGCTCGCCATTGAGAGTGACAAAGAAACCTCACAATAGCGGGGCTTGCTCGCTATTGAGAGTGACATTGTCACCTCTCAACCGCCCGTTGGTTTTATTCCATACTTCTGTATAAACTTTCGTAAGTCTTCGGTATTCAAATTTTTCAACTTCCGTTCCAAAATCATTGCTTCAGACCTACTCTGTTTTTCTATTTTACAAAGTAACTTCCATGGTACATATGGCGATGTAGATTTTTCATAGCCACTGTTATGTCTATGTAATCGTGTGCTAATATCATTTGTCTGACCTATATAATGGCGACTACCGCTCTCAGAATATAAAACGTAAACAAAATACATTTTCTCATTTACTCCTTAAACTAAAAAGCCTCCTATCGGAAGCCTCTTTTGCGGAGAGAGGGATTCGAACCCCCGTTGGTTTTACCCAAGGCGGTTTTCAAGACCGCTGCAATCAACCACTCTGCCATCTCTCCGGGCGCGAAAGTAATACAATTTTTAATTCGCAAATTTATTTTGACGATTTTACAACACTAATTCTTAAAATCTTGTCTATCTTTATACTCTAAATAATTCATACAATGAAACGCTTATTATTATTCTTAGCCCTTGGGTCTATAGCATCGCTGACTCAGGCTAAAACAATTAAGGCCTTGTTTGATTATAAATCCTTCTATGCTCCCGGTCAGGGTTCGTATCTGGAATGGTATCTGTCTGTAAAAGGTACTTCCGTAAACTATAAAATGAGCGAAAGCGGTAACTACGAAGCCTCAGTGGCTGTAGCTTATAAAATTAGCCAAAACGACAAAGTCGTTGCACAGGATAGCTATAACCTTATCAGTCCGCTTACAAAAGACACACTCTTAGTATCCGATTTTATTGACAATAAAAGATTGCAGTTGCCTAATGGAAAGTATAACATCGAGTTATCGGTAAAAGATAATGTGGCAGATGCTAAAACCTTTACCATAAATCAGGGATTTGAATTGGCTTTTTCACCGGGAAAAACTGCAGTGTCTGATATTGAATTGATACAGAATTATTCTAAAAAAGAAACCGGCAATAGTGCTTTAATTAAAAATGGATATGAAATAATTCCTCGTGTTGACAATTTTTATCAGACACATGAAGAACGTTTAATCTATTATGCAGAAACCTATTTTACAAACTCCCTTACTGATGATGCCGTTGCCGTTTACAGTTATCTGCAGAATGCAGAATCAGGCAACACTATAATGGATTATGGAACTGTTCAGCGTAAAAAAACAAGTGAAGTAATTCCGCTGTTGAGCGAAATTAATATAGCTAATCTGGGTTCAGGCAACTACAATCTTGTCGTTGAAATAAAAGATAAAAACAATCAGTCATTGGCATTATCAAAAATATTTTTTCAGCGTCAATCTGTAGTGAAAGATAATTTTGCATTAAATAATGATGTTTCATCAACCTTTGTTGCCACAATGAATGATAAAAATGTGCTTGCAGAAAATATTGCCTGTCTGCAACCTATCAGCAATGCGCAACAATCGGAGTGGATAGGCAATCAGCTTAAAGCTGCCAACATTGATATGATGAAAAATTTCTTTTATGACTTTTGGCAACGCAGAGAGCCTGCCGATCCACAAAAAGCATGGAACGTTTATAAAACGCATGTAGATGCCGTTCAACAAAAATTCGGTTCACGTGCCTTAAAAGGTTACAATACTGATATGGGAAGAGTTTACCTTGCCTATGGCGCACCAAGCAATATAAATAAAGGTGAATATGAACCCAATACTTATCCGTATGAAATCTGGCGCTACGATAAAATAAACAATCACACCAACAAGACTTTTGTATTTTACAGCAAAGACTTGTTAGCACGTAATTTTACACTTTTGCACAGCGATATGCCGGGCGAGCCTTACGAAGCAGCATGGAATATGATTTTGCATGATCGCAGCATTAAAGCTAAAAATATTGATGATACCGGTCAGGATTTGAAAGGTGTTTATTCAGGTGATAGAACTAATGATAATTTTAATGCCAAGTAATTTTAGGTGACCTTTCTCTTTCTGAAGTTTGTAATTCGATGTATTGCTTTTCTTGATTTAAGAATACTATATCTCTTAGCTGATGGTATTGCCTTCTGTTTTAAATATATTTTCCCATATCGCAAAAAGGTAATCCTTCAAAATCTTTATAACTCCTTTCCTGAAAAAAGTGAACAGGAGATAGAAGAAATTGCTAAGCAGTTTTATAACTACTTTGCCAACCTGATTGTAGAGACCATAAAAATGTCGAGCATATCAAAGAAGAATTGCTCAGACGCTGGCGTTTTACAAATGCAGAAGTTCTTCATAGCTATTATGAAAAAAACCGTAGTATCATTGCCGTTTGTGGTCACTTCAATAATTGGGAGTTAGGAGCATTGGCACTTTCTGTAATAGATAAACATCAGATGCTTGGTGTTTACAAACCATTGACCAACAAATCGTGGGATGAATATTTTAGAACCATTCGTTCGCGATTCGGTATGATACCGGTTCCGATGAAATCAATATTACGCGAATTGATTAAACGTAAAAATGAGCCAACCATAACTACGCTTGCTGCCGATCAGACACCACACCGTTCTGAAATAAATTATCGGACAACTTTTTTAAATCAGGATACAGCAGTATTTCTGGGCGCAGAAAAACTTTGTAAACAAACCGGTCATGTACTTATATATTTTCGATGCACCAAATTCGTAGAGGTTATTATGATATTACCATCATTCCAATAAGTGATGACCCAAAAAATACTGCTGAATACGAACTCACTCACAAACATTTAAGATTATTAGAGAACGACATACATGCACAACCCGGTAACTGGCTTTGGAGTCACCGCAGATGGAAATATTAAATAACAATCAACAATGAACGTATTAAAACAATTCAGATTAATTGCAATTGCAGAAGGCATCTCCTTTTTAGTTTTACTTTTTATTGCCATGCCGTTGAAGTATGGCGCAGATATGCCCCTAGCAGTAAAATATACAGGCTGGGTGCATGGACTTTTATTTGTGTTTTATGTTTATTCGCTGCTTCAGGTGTGGCAGCAATATAAATGGAATTTAAAAATGATGTCGTTAGCCATGCTGGCATCGGTATTGCCTTTTGGAACTTTTTATTTTGAGAAGAAATATCTGAATAACATATAATGCCCTTTAGATTTCATTTCTTTGCAGCCTGATGAAAGCTGCTGTTGTCATATTAAATTATAATGGTGCAGCATTACTGCAACAATTTCTGCCTTCGGTAATTGCAAACACACCGTCCTGGTGTTCTGTTATAGTTGCAGACAATGCCTCTACCGACAATTCCTTGTCGGTAATGAAAAAGCATTTTCCTGATGTACGCTGTATTGAAATGCAACAAAACACTGGCTTTGCAGGAGGTTACAACAATGCATTGCAGCATGTAGATGCAGAATATTTTATTTTACTCAATTCAGATATTGAAGTAACTCCACAATGGATTGAGCCTATTATTGAATTTATGGACAAACATGCAGATGTTGCAGCTTGTCAGCCAAAAATATTAGCCTATCACCGGAAAGAATATTTTGAACATGCAGGTGCCTGTGGCGGATATATTGATTATTTGGGTTATCCGTTTTGCAGAGGAAGAATTTTTAATTCATTAGAAAAAGACGAAAACCAATATTCAGATAACAAAGAAATTTTTTGGGCAACAGGTGCTGCTATGTTTATCAGAAGCCATGTTTTTAAATCAGCAGGAGGTTTTGACACTGACTTTTTTGCACACATGGAAGAGATTGATCTTTGCTGGCGTATGAAGCATAGTGGTCATAAACTGTATTGTATTCCTGCATCAAGAGTATATCATGTTGGTGGTGGAACATTACATAAAAGTAACCCGAAAAAGACCTATCTCAATTTCAGAAATAATCTGATGATGCTGTTAAAAAATTTACCTTCAGGCAATAGATTTTCTGTATTTACCAAACGAATGTATCTTGATAAACTGGCTTTCATTAAATTTTTTATTTCAGGAAATTTTAAAGATGCTTGGGCTGTTTATAGGGCTTATTTTTATGTGATACTTCATTTTAAAACTTTAAAGAAAAAACGTGTAGAAATTAAAAATATCAACACCAATGTTTCCTGTATATTTGAAAAAAGCATTGTTGCAGAACATTTTTTCAGAGGAAAAAAGAAGTTTACAGAATTAAATCAAGATTGTTTTTCATAATAATTCTTAATTGTTAATCAATGAAAATAATTTGTGTTGGTCGAAACTATGCTGCACATGCAGCAGAGCTAAAAAATCCGTTGCATTCAGAGCCTGTCATTTTTATGAAACCAGAAACGGCACAATTGCTGCCACGAATGCCATTTTTTATTCCTGACTTCAGCACCGACATTCATCATGAAGTGGAATTGGTTGTAAAAATCAACCGTACAGGAAAGCACATTCAGGAGCAGTTTGCAAACACCTATTATGATGAAATAGGCATAGGAATAGATTTTACTGCTCGCGACAAACAATCGCAATTAAAAGAAAAAGGTCTGCCCTGGGAGTTAGCCAAAGCATTTGATGGCAGCGCACCTACAGGTAAGTTCCTCAATAAATCATTATTCAAATCGGTTGAGGATATTAATTTCCGACTTGAAAAAAATGGAAATATTGTGCAGCAAGGCAACAGCAGCAATATGCTTTTTAATATTGATAAAATAATTGCATTTGTTTCATCCTACATCACTCTTAAAAAAGGTGATTTGATTTTTACGGGTACTCCCGAAGGTGTTGGCAAGGTACAGGCAAACGATGTATTGGATGCATTTATTGAAGATCAACATCTTCTGACTGTTAAAATAAAATAGTTAAAAAATAATTATTCCTCATCAGAACATTAGGTCAATACGCTAATTTTACCCTTATTAATATTTAAATTTACGCCCGCAAAAATCACTTTTCAAACATGCTTCAGCAACAGCAAAAGGAAGAAATAAAAAGCCTGCTCCGGGAGGCCGACCTTGCAGGTTGCAAAGCATATCTGGAGAATTGGTTGCCCGCAGAGTTGGTCGAACTTATTGATGAGTCGCCAAACGAACATCGCGTTTTAATTTTTAAGGCTATAAATCGTGAACAGGCTTTTGAAACCTATGAATCATTAGACCTGAATCTGCAGATTTCTTTACTCGACATTTTACCTCCGCGTCAGGTACAGCTTATTCTCAATGACATGAGTCCCGATTCGCGTACAGCATTGCTCGAAGATATTGATAACGACCTGCTGAACCGCTTGCTGAAACTGCTCACACCAAAGGAGCGTGCCATTGCACTTTCTCTGCTTGGCTATCCTGAAAATTCTATCGGTCGTTTGATGACACCCGATTACATTGCCATAAGAAAAGAATGGAGCGTACAATATGCGCTCGACTACATTCGTGAAAACGGTGAAAACTCTGAAACGCTGAACATCATTTATATTGTTGATGACAAAGGACATCTGATTGACGATATTAAAGTAGCCGAAATATTATTAGCCGACCTGCATATTAAAATTGAAGAGCTGATTGACGGAAAATATACTGCACTTTCTGTTACTGATGATGAGAAAGTTGCCATCAGCGAATTTAAAAAACACAACCGTGTGGTATTGCCTGTGGTTGACACTTCGCAAATGCTGTTAGGGATTATTACCGTTGATGATGTTTTACAACTTGCAGAGCAGGAATATTCTGAAGACATCCAGAAACTTGGTGCCGTTGAAGCGTTGGAAGAGCCATATATGGAAGTGCCCATGTATCGTCTGTTGCAAAAACGTGCTCCCTGGCTGATAGTACTTTTTATCGGTGAAATGTTTACGGCTTCGGCAATGAGTTTTTTTGAGCATGAAATCCAAAGAGCTGTAGTGCTTGCATTATTTATTCCGCTCATTGTCAGCAGCGGTGGCAATGCAGGCTCACAAGCAGCTACACTTATTATCCGTGCATTGGCGCTTGGCGAAGTTGGCATGAAAGACTGGTGGCGGGTAATGCGCAGAGAAATAATTTCCGGATTGATGCTTGGACTCATTCTGGGAAGTATTGGATTTTTACGTGTTGCCGCATGGGCAATGTTTACAGATATTTACGGACCACATTGGCTGCTCATTGGCATTACCATTGGCATAACGTTAATTGGTGTCTGTTTATGGGGAACTGTTATGGGCTCTATGTTGCCCATTGTTTTAAAACGCTTTGGTGCCGACCCTGCAACCTCTTCTGCACCATTCATTGCAACTTTGGTTGACGTTACCGGATTGGTAATCTATTTTTCTATTGCTGCAACAATACTCTCGGGAACGCTGCTTTAAATATTAATTTATTATTGGTATAAGCCCTCTTACACCCATATCAACAACAGTGTCGCCATTAGCAGGTTCATACACTCCGGGGGTGCTGTGTTCTACCCATTCAAAGCTCTTGTTAGTAGAGATAGATACTGTAATCGTTTTATCTGATGTTTCATTTCCGGTAACTACAAATGGTGCAGAAAAGACACCTGTAACCACACATGACCCTGCAGGGATTGGCGAAGTTGATGCCAGCGGATTAGGAACAGTTGTTGCACCGGCAGGAGCCTGTCCGCTGATGACAGGAGGAAGAAAACCCGGGAAAGGATAATTTTGATTTAAGGTTTCAAATGCCCAGTAACCTTGCTTACGATTAGCATTTAATGTGACGGTGCTGTCCTTTATTTTAAATGAGTTAATAAAAGAGTTGAATCCAATAAAAGAAGCAACAGTACCTTTAAGGTTGGGATAAACAGTTCCAAGAATATTGGCACCGAAGGTGATGTCATAATTCTGATACGCTAATGAAACACGTAAGTACTGATATGTGCCGGGAGCAATGTTTTTAAACGGCACTCTGAAAAACTCTTCATTGTTACCTGCAAGTACCGACTCTGAAAAAACAATAGCATTGTCGCCACCTTGTGTGGTTTCACTATTTCTGTATAGCACTGCCCCACTACCTAACTGCGTAAATGCCGTTGGTGCAAGTTCAATATAGTGCGAACTCATGGAATTAAATACTGGCGATAATGCACCGTGATTAGCAGGTAGCGTTGCTGCATTGCCAAAATTATCCTGACGCTGTTGTGTGGAGTCAAAACGAAACTTAAATATCAACTGCGCTTCGTTATCATCATCTTTCTTCTTGCATGATGTAGTTATGACGAATGCCAACAGAATAAATAATACATTTTTCATTTGTTTGATTTTTAAATTCTATGCTGCAATAATAATCATATCCTATAATAGGAAACGTTGTAGTTGATGAATAATTGTACTTTAGAAGTGATAAGGTGATTATGCAATGAAGTAATAATTTAAGTCCTCTATACCCGTTTAGTTGTATTTTGGAATTCCAAGAAAAATAAAACAAATAAGAATGGCTTTTACACTTGATTGAAGATGATAAATTTGAGTTAAATATACTGCATTTTTTTTAAAAAGCAAATATTTTTTATTCATTTACATCCTAACTCCAAATTCAAACTGCAAAATGTATTGCTGTTTAAGTTTCTGTCAAAAGAAACTTTGCTTCCACAATGAAACTTACATTCAAGAAAGTATTTTGTCAATTATCAATTACACACCTATGGAAATATTTAATTACAAATTGAAAATAATCTTTACACCTCCAACAAATCTTTGTCTTTAATTGCAAGCAGTGGGCAAACATCGCAGGCCATACGACCTTCCTGATAAAACCAACGGCATCTTTCGCGAATACTGCATTGCGGTAAAATGGCATCTTTTTTTAAGGTCAAGTCTTCAACATTTTTAAGAACCTTACCCACACAGCCACAAGCTGCTCCTGTCCAGTGTTTGCATCCAGTTTCCAGACAAACATTGCTGAAACGAAATCGCTTTTCAGGATTGCTGACTGCAGTCATAACATCAAAAAGGTCTTCGTCCACCATGATGTTTTCTTTTAAAAAATCAAATACATCATTATCAATTTTTACACCTATGAGTTTTGCTCCGGGTTCGCATTTGGTGATGGGGCACATTTTCAACTCTTTCATGTCTGTAATTTTTGCGGTTTTATAATATTTACTTTTTTTCACTTTTAAAATTTTCTGACCCCGGCATTCGTTAACACCGGGAATCAGATTTTTTCAATTGGGTTAGCCTCAGGGCGATTTCCAAATCCGAGTTGAGGATATGACATCAAAGTAAAATACAATTAATTTTACAACCTAAAGGTTTTGTATCAAATGCAGATGCGGTTGTACGAGGGAAATAAATCTGCTAAATAGGCTTCAATCTCAATAAAAAATCTTCTTTTCTCCCTCTGGCTATCTCTATGGTATTGCCATTTGACATGATGACTTCACCACCATTATTGTGGCTTACAGATTTTACGTGCGCTAAGTTTACCATATTTGACTTATGTACCCGAAAAAAGTCGAAATCGGTGAGTGCTTTTTCATAAACACCTAATTGTTTAGTGACCAAACGCTCTGTATTGTCTGTCAGAAAAAAACGGGAATAATTGCCTTCGCCTCTGATGTGAATAACCTGCTTTAATTTGAGCACATCAAAGCCTGAAAATTTTGGAAGAGCAATGTGCATTTCGTCCTTTTGGCTGATGTTATGGTTGTGCAATAAAACCTGAAGCATTTCAGCCGACCTTTTACGTTCTGCCTCTACCTCAAACTTTTTTATGGCACGCTGAAGGTCTTCAGGTGTAACAGGCTTTACCAAATAATCAACAGCCGCTACTTCAAATGCACGGACTGCATATTTATCAAAACCTGTTATAAAAACAACACCAAAGTCAATCTTTTCAAACCTTTGCAAAAGGTCAAATCCGGTATAGGGCGGCATGTCAATATCACTGAAAACCAAATCGGGCTTTGTGCTGCGTATGAGTGTTTCTGCCTCCGGTACAGAGCTGGCAGTGCCCAGAATCTTTATCTGCGGAAAGTAATTTTCTACACAGTCTTTTATAAGATTAATCTGGTTGACTTCATCATCAACTAGCACAAGGTTTATCATGGCTTAAAAGTAGCGGAAATCCGACAAAAAAACTCAGGTTGCAAAAAATATTTTGCAACCTGAGTACCTAACCTAAGCCTATGAAACAATACAACCAATAAACAGCACAGCACCAATTTTGTTTTAGCCGCTCACTTATTAACTGAATGTGAATGACATAATCATTTTACATACATTCGCATCTCTAAAAAATCAAACAAAATATATGCTTAAACGCTACATCATGCTTTCCCTTTTATGGATTGCGCCATGGATTACATCAGCCACGAACAACACAACAGGTCATTTTACACTTCCTGCAGGTATTTCATCTGAAGACTACCAACAAGGAAAGGTTATCTTTAAAGTTAAGGACTCTTACCGGTCACTTTGTACTGCTACAGGCATAAACATACAACCACTGAATGTGGCTTTAAATAACATAGGCTGTACGGCTGTTTCTAAAATGTTTCCCGGCAAAGAGAAGCCAACTACTGAAAGAAATGCTATGCATCAGCAGTATGCCGATTTAAGTTTAATTTATGTGGCGCAGATTAATCCTTCTGCTTCCATAGTGAAAGCCATCAATGCAATGCTTGCAACAGGTGTTTTAATTTATGCTGAACCATCTTACATCTATAAAACAAACTTTACACCCAATGACGGGCAGATAGGCTCGCAATGGTTTCTTACAAAAATTCAGGCTTTTAGTGCATGGGATACTCAACAAGGCGACACCTCTGTGGTTATAGGCATTGTTGACTCAGGCACAGACTGGGATCACCCGGATCTTCAGAACAATATTAAATACAACTATGCAGACCCAATTAATGGTGTGGATGATGACAATGACGGATACATTGACAACTACCGTGGCTGGGACATGAGCATGAACGACAACAATCCAATGGTGGATATGAGTGATCATGGCTCGCATGTATCAGGATGTGCTGCTGCTACAACTAATAATGGAACAGGTGTTGCCTCGCCCGGATTTAATTGTAAGTTCTTACCGGTGAAGTGCGCCAATGCCACCTCCGTTACTACAATTGACAGAGGTTATGAAGGCATAGTTTATGCTGCCGATCATGGATGCCAGATTATCAATTGCTCATGGGGTGGCAGTGCAGGTGGCAGTGTTGGACAAGATGCTATTACCTATGCAACAGTAAATAAAGGTGCCTTGGTTGTTTGTTCTGCAGGAAACACCTACACCGATATTGCACAATATCCTGCTGCATATAATTATGCATTTAGTGTTGCTGCAACAAACTCCAGCGATGAAAAATCATCTTTTTCTACCTATAATTATTCTGTAGATATTTCTGCACCTGGCTCAAATATTTTCTCTACCCTATATAACACCAGTTATGCTTCGTTAGATGGAACTTCAATGTCGGCACCAATTACCTCCAGGTTGCGCAGCCATAGTAAAATCACAATTCCCGACCTATAACAACATGCAGGTGGCAGAGCAATTACGAATGACTGCCGATAATATTTATGGTGTTTCGGGTAACAGTGGTTTTGTTGATAAATTAGGTACCGGACGTGTGAATCTTTATAATGCAGTTACACAAAGCCCTAAAGGAGTGCGTATGGATAATATCAGCCTGTCTGATAACAATGACCTTGCATTTGTTGCCGGTGATACCTTACGAATTACAGGTGATGTGCTAAACCTTCTTGCACCTCTTTCAAATCTTACAGTTACACTTTCAACAGTATCAAGTAGTGTAACTATTTTGAATAACACCATCAATCCCGGTGCTATGGCAACTCTTGATGTGGTGAACACTGCCACCACACCATTTTTAGTTAAAATAAAACCTACAGCTCCGGTAAATTCAAATGTTGTGTTTAAACTTTCTTTTACTGATGGCAACCTTATCGTTAACCAATATTTTACTGTTGTAGTAAATGTAGATTACATCAATGTTAACATCAATGAAGTGGCAACAACCATAACCAGCAAAGGACGTTTGTTTTATTATGGCATCAATCAGACATCAGGATTAGGTTTTGATTTTAATGGTGATAATTTGGTTTATGATGGTGGATTGATGATTGGCAACAACAATCTTGTTTCTGACAACTGTCGTGACGGTTCTAATTTTGATGATGATTTTCAAAAACAAATTGCTATTAAAGCTATAATTCCCTCTGTAAAATCAGAATTTGACCTGACAACAAATTTTAACGACAATAATGTCACTGCTGCAAACAGACTGAAAGTTTTAGTCAGACATAACACATACGCATGGAGTTCACCGGGCAACTCGCGTTTTATCATTGTTGAATATCATATTAAAAATACAGGCACCAATGCATTGAGTACCCTCTATGCCGGTATTTGTGCCGATTGGGATATTCAAACCTATGCCAACAATAAGTCTGATGTTGATGCTGTAAATAAAATGGGGTATTCGTGGTGTACAGATAATGGCGGACTTTATGCAGGAGTAAAATTGTTGTCAGCAACACCATTTAATTCTTATGCTATTGACAATGTAACCGGTGGTGCCGGTGGTGTTGATGCAACAAGTGATTTTACCAATTCAGAAAAATATACTACACTAAGCACAAGTCGTGCGCAGGCAGGAAACACACTTCCTGCAGGTAATGACGTGATTCAGGTGGTAAGTTCAGGCCCATTTAATCTTGCCGGTGGTGATTCAATAACAGTTGCCTTTGCATTGATAGCAGGTGACAGCCTTGCCGATATTCAGCAAAGTGCTGCTAATGCACAAATAAAATATGATGGTATTTTAACTTCTGTTCAGGAAAATATTGCTCATGGATCAGAAACACAATTACTGAATCCCTACCCTAATCCTAACAGTGGAAATGAATTAAACATACCTTTTTATATTGCAAAAAATCAAATAAATTCTGTAAATATCAGTCTGACAGATATGACAGGAAGAACAGTTGTTGATCTTCAAAACATCCAGACAATTTCAGGAATGAATATACAGACAGTTAACATGGCAGGGTTAAGCAATGGTATTTATCTGATTAAATTAGAAAGTGCCGGCAAAATATACACCGGAAAAATTTCTGTACAGCATTAATTTTTAAATTAACCATAATTAATATTTCAAACCACACAGACAATGGTCGTTCTGTGTGGTTTGATTTTTCTACCTTAGCCAAGAGATTAATACAAATTCAAAATCATTAATTACTGTATGATGAAAAAGAAATCAATTTTAATACTTACAATCATGAGTATAGCTTCTGCTTCTTTTGCTGAAAACAAAGATTTAAAAGAACAATCGGCTAATCCATTATTACAACCCTGGACAGGGTATACAATGGTGTTCCGGCATTTGATAAAGTTAAAGAAGAATATTTTATTCCTGCTTTTGAAGCGGCTTTTGCAGAGAAAAAAGCAGAGATTCAGAAAATAGCTTCAAACAAAGAAGCTCCAAATTTTAAAAATACCATTGAAGCAATGGAAAAAGCAGGAGCTACTTTAAATAGAGTAAGAGCTATTTATGATATATGGTCATCGAATCTGAATACACCTGTGATGACTGCTATTCAGGAAAAAATTGAACCACAGATTGCAGCATTTAACGATGAAGTTATTCAAAATAAACCGCTGTTTTTAAGAATAGAAAAAGTGTGTAGCGATACTGTTGGGAAAAAATATAGTGTAGAACAACATCAGTTGTTAAAACGTTATTACAACAATTTTGTCCTTGCTGGTGCTAAACTTAATGATGCTGATAAAGCTAAGGTGGCTAATATCAATTCACGATTGGCCACTTTGTTTACTCAATTTTCTAAAAATCAATTAGCAGATGAGAATGAAAAATATATAGAAATTAAAAATGAATCCGATTTGGCAGGATTACCTGATGACATAAAATCAGCGTATGCAAAAAATGCAAAAGAGCGTGGTAAATCAACATGGACTGTTGCCAATACACGTTCTGCTGTTGAGCCTTTTTTAACTTTTTCAAACAATCGCGAATTACGTAAACAAGTTTGGACAATGTTTATAAACCGTGGCGACAATGGCGATGCCAACGATAACAAAGCACATCAGAAACTTTCAGACAAAATGGCTAAAACACCTGAAGCTACTATGAAATTGATGGAATCTGTTTGGTATGCTGCTATTGCCAGAGTAAAAGAAGAAGTTGCCGACATGCAGGCAATTGCCGATAAAGAAAATGCAGGAATTAAAATTGAGCCATGGGATTATCGCTACTACGCAGAGCAAGTAAGAAAATCAAAATATGATCTCGATCAGAATGAGGTGAAACAATATCTTCAGTTGGAGAAACTTAGAGAAGGAATGTTTTTTGTTGCAGGAGAATTATTCAATCTTTCATTTACTCAGGTTCATGACGTTCCTGTTTTTCATCCTGATGTTACAGTATATAAAGTTGAAGATAAGACAACACATAAGTTAAAGGGGATCTGGTATTTTGATCCCTATGCACGTACAGGTAAACGTTCCGGTGCATGGATGACAGCCTATCGCGAACAGGAAAAACTGAGTGGAAATGTTACAACTATTGTATCCAACAATTGCAATTACATAAAAGGTTCCGGTAATGATCCCGTACTTATTTCATGGGATGATGCCACTACTCTGTTTCATGAATTCGGACATGCATTGCATGGTTTGTGTTCTGATGTTACTTATCCGACAATTTCAGGAACCAATGTGGCCAGAGATTATGTTGAGTTTCCATCACAAGTACTTGAACGTTGGTTGCCAACATCAGAGGTGTTGCAGAAGTATGCAATAAATGCTAAAACCGGACAACCTCTTCCACAAAGTCTGCTCGAAAAACTCAACAAATCTTCAAAATTCAATCAGGGATTTGAAACAACAGAATATCTGTCGAGTGCATTGGTAGATATGAAAATACATCTTGCAGGTGATAAAGTAACTGATCCTGATAAATTTGAAAAAGAAACCTTAGCTGCACTGAATATGCCTTCGGAAATTGTGATGCGTCACCGACTGCCACAATTTGGGCATATTTTTTCAAGTGATGAATATGCAGCGGGCTATTACAGTTATCTATGGTCAGATGTAATCAGCGCTGATGCAACTGAAGCATTTACAGAAGCAGGTAGTTTATATGATAAAAAGACTGCCGAAAAACTTTATCGTAATGTGTTTAGTGTTGGTGCTTCAATTGACGAAAGTATAGGCTATCGTAATTTCAGAGGTCACGACCCTGACGTTAAAGCACTTATGCGCAGCAGAGGCTTTCCTGAAAAATAAGCCTTGGAGGGCTTATTACCATAACTATTTTGATGATTTTCCGTATGATTAAATACTTTTGTTTAGTTTAACCTTACGGGATGTGATCAAAGGCAACTTCAGGTATTTTCTACTTATTCTTTCTTTGGCAATGGTATTTTCCGCCATTGTATTAGAGTGGAATATGCACAAACGTGATCTTGACTTTATCAGGATAACAGTTTTTGCAAAAAAGACTTTACATGAAGAAGAAAACCGGGCAAACAAATATGTTGAATGGCTTGGTAATATGCTTTCGCGCCAAACAAGTTATTCTGCCATTGACGACAGTCTGTTGCTTACTTCGCAAAAACCTGTTAGTGCTTTCTACAGCTTTGTATATCTCAACGACTCATTAATTTATTGGGATAATAATGCTGTAAGTTTCTCATACAATCAAGTTAAAAACGGAATCAACCAACAACTTATTCAACTAAAAAATGGTTGGTATGAATTGTTTCGTTACCAACGAAGAAATATTACCATCATTGGTTTGTTGCCCATACGTGCAGGCTATGATTTTCAAAATAAGTATTTGCGCAATGAGTTTAATCCTGTTTTGGGAATTCCAGAACATGCCCTTCTGTTACCCTCACCGGCAACAGGATCTTATCCGGTAATAAGCTCTGATGGAAATTATTTATTCAGTATAAAATACAATCCGATAATGAGCGATCCGGGTCGCTTGTGGTACATTGCTGCATTGTATTTAGCCGGATTTTTCCTTTTATTAATTTCATTCTATCTCTATGCAAGACAGTGGTTATTAAAAAATCCATTAG
This sequence comes from Bacteroidota bacterium, assembly GCA_016699635.1. GTDB lineage: Bacteria > Bacteroidota > Bacteroidia > AKYH767-A > OLB10 > OLB10. The sequence continues at coordinate 1,043,214 of CP064983.1, forward strand.
TGTCGTTTGTAATAATTAGTCTTTTAGTTTTCATCAAATGGCTCATGCTGACATTCCGTTTTCCTGAATTTCTTTATGGCATGCCGCTATTTAATCCTAAATTTTATGCAACATCATACTTTCTGAATTCATTGGGTGATTTTTTGCTTAGTGCATCTGTTTTTTGTTGTGTCATTCTGTTCGTTTACAATTACCTTCATTTAAGAAGAAGAAAAATAAAAGTTATCAGACAAAGTCCAACATTACTTTCAATTGTTGTAATCGGAAATCTGTTGTTTACTTTCTTGTTTTCTGTTTTTATCAATTATCTTATAAGCGGATTAATTCTTAACTCAAAAATTTCTTTCAACGTAAACAATGTTTTTGAATTAACCTTTTTCAGCCTCATTGGATTTTTAATAATAGGTATTCTGCTTTTTTCGTTTTATGTTTCCTGCGAAGGGACAGTAAAATTTGCTGAGTATAGTGGTTTCTCATTACCTTATAACTTTCTTTTATTTTTAATTACACAAGGACTTTTTCTGGTTGTATTAATTCTGTTTCGAAACACTGATGTTTTTGTGAATTATGGTGTAGCCACATTCTTTCTGACCAATTCGCTCATTCTCTTCATCAGTTACATTCGTTTTACAAGCCGGCAAAATTTTTCATTTGTACGCTACATGTTTGTCATAGCAGGCTTTTCTGTTTATGCTGCATATACCATTTCGAGCTTTAATATGGTGCGCGAAAAAAACAACATGCGTCTGTTAGTTTCAAAGGTTGAAAACAGAGAAGACTTGATTGCAGAATATTTATTTCAGGAAATAGATCAGAAACTAAAGACTGATCCTGTAATTACTTCAAATATTATTCAGGGAAGGTCGCCCTTGTTAGAAGAAAAAATAAAAAAGCGTATCACTCTAAATGCATTTAATCAGGCATATTGGACACGCTACGATATTCAAATCAAAGCTTATGACTCTGCAGGTGTTTCTCTGTTTGCCAATTCCGACACATTGCGCAATGTAACTTTTTATGATAGCATCATCAATACGCAGACACGACCAACCTATAGCCATTCCTTTAATTACCTGAGTTCTAACTCAGGTAAAATTGGATACATCGGAAAAATTACATATCCAAAAAATGCCAGCGGTGAACTTGCTGCTACAATAATTATTCAGCTTGACTCTAAATTTAATCATGAAGAAGGTGGGTTTCCCGATTTACTTCTTTCAGAAAAAATGCCTGCATCGCGCGATCTTTCAAAATATGCTTATGCAAAATATGAGAATGGCAAACTGATTTTTCAAAGTGGCAAGTTCAACTATTTTCATTCTGCTGCTACATACGACCGTATGTTTGGTTTGGTAAAATCCGATCAGTTTGTATCATTAGGAGGGTTTATTCACTTATTCTATAATCAGGATAAAAATAATCTGATTGTAATTTCATATAAAACACCTCAGGCTATTGAACAGGTGACTTTATTCTCTTATGTGTTTATTTTCTTTTCTGCAACATTCATTTTAATTTACATGATTTGGCTTTTCTTAGCCAACAATTTCAGGTTGCATCTTGATTTCAGAAAACGAATTCAGCTTTCAGTAGTTGGTTTAGTTGTTATTGCTATATTGTTGATTGGCGGTGGTTCTATTTTTTACATTTCGCGTGGTTATTCCGAAGAGCAAAAAGTCAGGATTAAAGAAAAACTTTCAACACTGATGCTTGCTGTTGAATCAGAATTCAATGATAAAAACTTAACAGAGGCAAACTTAACAGAAGAAACTACCTTAAACTTTTCAAGAATTTCGAATACACTTTCAAGCGATTTTAATCTTTATGACAAAAACGGACGATTAATTTATTCCACACAACCAAAGATATTTGATAAAGAAATTATTTCAAGGTTGATGAACAGGAGTGCTTTCGACCAACTTAAAAATTATCAGACTAATGGTTTTATTCATGATGAAAAAATCGGTTTATTGGAATATACTTCAGCCTACGAAACTATTGTGAATAAAGACAATAAAGTAGCAGCTTATATTAACCTCCCATACTTTGCACGGCAGAATGAATTGAAAAAAGAAATCAGTGGTTTCTTGGTTACACTAATCAACATTTATGTACTACTTTTTGGTATCGCCATTGTTATTACATTCATTATTTCAAACCGTCTTGTAAAGCCATTAAACCTTATTCAGCAAAAATTAGCTAGAGTAAAATTAGACAGTAGTAATGAGCTGCTTGAATGGGAAGGTGGAGATGAAATTGGCTCTTTGGTAAATGAATACAATAAGATGGTAAACAAGTTGGCTAAGAGTGCAGATGCATTAGCGCAGTCGGAAAGAGAAACTGCCTGGCGAGAAATGGCAAAGCAGGTTGCCCATGAAATTAAAAATCCACTCACACCAATGAAGCTGAGTATGCAGCATCTTGCACGTGCATGGAAAGAGAAGAACAGCAACTTCGAAAACATTTTTGAAAAAGTTTCCAGAACAATGATTGAGCAGATTGATTCACTATCAAGGATAGCTACAGAGTTTTCAAACTTTGCAAAAATGCCAAAAGGCAATTTTGAAAAAATAGACCTTGTAAAATCTATTCAAAGTAATATTGACCTTTACAGTGAAGTGCGTAATGTGGATTTTGTTTTTAATAAAAGCAACATTGACGATGAAGCTGTTGTTAATGGTGACTGGGAACAAACATTAAGAGCTTTCGGAAATCTTATAAAAAATGCAGTACAAGCTATTCCTGAAAACCAACAAGGATTAATTACAATTCAACTTACAAAAGCGGATAAGCAGTTTTATATTAGTATCACTGACAACGGTAAAGGCATTACCGAAGAGGCAAAGCAAAAATATTTACGCCAAACTTTACAACTAAAAGTGGAGGCACAGGTTTAGGACTTGCTATGGTAAAAAGTATTGTAGAAAATATGCAGGGAAAAATATCGTTCGAAAGTGAATACGGAAAAGGAACTACTTTTAAAATAGAGCTATTTGAAGCAGATTAAAATTATTGCTTACAAAAACGTTTGATAACAGCAACGTTATTTTTTGAAACGGCCTTAAAAGAATAAATGCCATTCTTTAGATGTGAGACATCTATATTTCCCATTGCAGAGTTAATTATTTCTGAATAAACAACGGCACCTTTTGCGTCCATTACTTCAATAGTAAATGGTATATTTTCAGTCTTGAAATTAATTTTGTCTGTAACAGGATTGGGGTATGAATCAAAATCATTGACGGAAGAAACATTACGTATTCCCGTAAAGTCCTGAAATTTAACAACACCTTGTGTTGCTGTGCCTATCCATATATTGTTCAAAGAATCAATAGTCAAGCATTGAATATTGTTATCAGGCATGGAAGAATTAACAGTGTTGAAGCAAGTATAAACAGTACCTGTTTTTCTGATTATACCACTATCGGCAGTAGCTACCCAAACAGACTGATGATCGTTACTGATTTGTATATCTGAAAGACTATTTGACTGAATGAAAGAACTTCCCATATAATACCAAAACCATCCACCAATATTTCTGTAAACCACTATTCCATTTGCTGGAGTTGCCATCCAGATGTTTCCAACAGAATCTTCGTCAAATCCCAAAATAGTATTATCAGGAATTCCTGAACCATTTGAAATATTCAAGTTTGATTTAATCGTGTCTTCGTGAAGTATAAACAATCCGCCATTAACACTTCCTGCATAAACTTTTCTGTTTTTTGAAGTATGAATAGATGCAATAGTATTTTGAATAATGCTGCTTGCTGCAGAGTAAACTATCCAGTTGGTTCCGTCAAACTTTACAAGTCCGTCCTGATTTCCAATCCACAATGCACCTGCTGAATCAAATGCAAGAGCTCTGATTGAATTTTCGGTAATGGGACTATTGGTATCATCATAAACTGTCCAATTAGTTCCATCAAACTTTGCCACACCTCCACCAAGTGTACCAATCCAGGCATTGTTCAGTGAGTCGAATGCAATAGCACGCACACTATTAGCAGGCAATCCTGATGCGAAGGGAAGATATACTGTCCAATTTACATCATCAAAAACAGCAAGTCCATAATCGGTTCCAATCCATTTTCTTCCTATATGATCAACTTCAATACATCTTACCGAATTTTCAGGTAATGGTGAATTTGCTATTGTATAGTTAGTCAACACTTGTTGTGCATACCCTTGCACAGAAAATAAAATCAGGAAACAAAATATTATTCTTCTCATTCTTTAAAAATAAAAACCCTCCCGTAGGAGGGCATTATTCCGGTTTTAGATATAATTATTGTATTACAACTTTTAATGTTTGTTTTTTACTACCGGTATCAACAGTCAACAAATAAATTCCCTTGTTGAATTTCGACAAGTCTAATTTATGATTGTTTGTACCTATCACATTTGCAATGTTCTTTATTAAAACTGACTTTCCTAAAATATCAGTCATTTTAATTAAAGCTATACCATTAACTTCTGAATTAACTGTCAGGTTAACCATTCCTGTTGAAGTTGGATTTGGCGAAATTTCAATAACTGAAGTACTACTACTCATCTCGCCTAAGCGGCAATTGAATGAAACAAGTACTGCTCTTCTTCCTGCTTGTCCACATGCATTGTATGCATTGACACCAACACTTCCCGTCTTTGTTCCAAAATCAACTGTAATATTAGGAGTTCCCTGACCTGATGTAATTACTGATCCTGATGGAACTATCCATTGATAGTTGGTTGCACCAAATACAGTATTTGTACTATATGACACATTTTGTTGTCCTGCACAAACTGTTGTTGGTCCGGTTAAAGTTGATGGCACTGATGGTGTTTTCTTAATTGCTACACAACGAGGCTTGCTACTCATACATGTGTTGTCGGCTGTCACACATACATTGCCACTCGTAAAGCTGCTGCCTACATAAATTGAAGCAGTCTTAGTTCCCTGACCACTTGCAATATTTACTCCGGCCGGAACCGACCATGTATAACTTGTGGCCCCACTAACAGTTGCACTTGTAAATGTGCCTGCTGCATCACATAATCCAGTAACCGGACCTGTGATAGATGATGGTGTGGCAGGAATATTCAATGACAGCGAAGATGAGCGTGAAGCACTCACACCGCAAGCACCATTTGCAACAACTGATATATTACCACTTGTGAAATTTGATGCAAAGTTTAAATGAATATTATTAGTTCCTTGCCCTGAAATAATAGTCACCCCTGCAGGAACAGTCCATGTATATGAAACGGCATTAGCTACAGGACTTACAGAATAATTTTCATTCACATTCGGGCAAGGCTTTTTATTTCCTGCTATTAAACCAGGTATAGTCGGTGCAGTGCCTGTGTTTGCATTAATGGTAATGGTATTTGTACTAAAGCAACCTCCGGCAACAAAACCCGTAACTGTGTAGGTCATTGTTGTGGATGGTGTTGCAATTACTGTTGAACCTGATGTAGTATTTAAGCCTGTTGATGGGCTCCATGTGTATGTATCTGCTCCTGATGCAGTGAGCGTAGCAGACTGACCATTACATATAGATGTTGTACTTGCTGAAACATTTACGACAGGCTGAGCAATAATATTCACAGTTATTGAAGAAGAAGCAGAACATCCATTATCTGTACCTACAACTGTGTAAGTAATCGTTGATATTGGGTTAGCAACAACGCTAGCACCTGTTGTAGTATTTAATGCTGTTGAAGGCGACCATGTAAAGTTGCTTGCACCACTGGCTGATAAAGTCACAAACTGTCCACTGCAAACATCTACATTTCCACTTGTTTGAATAACAGGATTTGGATTTACATTTACTGTAAAAGTTGCTGTATTTGAGCAGCCGTTTGATGTGCCTGTAACAACATAGATAGTTGTTGCAGCAGGTGTAGCATCTACTGTTGCTCCTGTTGAAGTATTTAATCCTGTTGCAGGACTCCATGAATAAGTTGATGCACCTGTTGCTGTTAATGTTGTTGACTGTCCTTCGCAGATGGTATTGTTTCCACTAACATTAATACTAAGCGAAGGTGTAACTGTAAGTTGTGTAATTACTATACTATCACAACCGGATACATTGATAAAGTTATCGTAGTATGTTCCTGCGGTAGAATAATTATTTCCATTAATAGAGTAAGAGCCTCCCTGACAAATTGTTTGTGGATTCTGAACTGAATCGGCCGAAGGGCCAAAAGGATAATTCCAAACTGCAATATTCGTTGATGTACATCCTAAACTATTTGTAATAGTAACACTCGGGCCTTGCAAGGGTAATGGATTTGCAAGTATCTGTTGATTTATACAAGAAGTTGTTTGACCATTATCCCATAGGTAGGTGTATGGTGCATAGGCTCCGTTTGATGTGTCTGAAGCACAAGCGTTAGCATAGCTGCCTGCACAATGTCCATTTGGATAAGTTAATGTTACTTGTGAATAGGGTGTCGGATTTACAACAATGTTAACCTGAGCAGATGAACTTCCGCAAGCATTGCTTCCTGTTACTGTATATAATCCTGCCTGATTGGGTTGAATATTAAGTATTGTATTTGAAGACTGTGTTGAACTGTAATTATTCGGCCCTGTCCAACTCCAGGAAGTAACATCAGCATTAAATGCTTCAAGTAAAACAAGATCTCCTATACATGCAGGGCTTGATGATGCAGTTGCAGAAATGGTGCCCGGTGCAGGATTTACTGTAACAGTAAATTGTGTTGTATCAGAACAACCATTCATCATTCCAATTACAGTATAAGTTGTTGTTTGAGTTGGCGAAGCTGTAACGCTTGATCCTGTAGTTGCACTTAAACCTGTTGCAGGGCTCCATGCATAAGTTGTTGCACCGTTTGCAGCAAGCGTTGTTGATGTACCTTCACAGATTGTATTGCTTCCTGAAACACTAACGTTTGGATTTGCCACATTCACTGTCACTGAGCCTGAGCCTGCACATCCTGTAGTACTCTCAACTGCAGATACTGTATATGTAGTAGTCTGTGTAGGATTAGCTATCGGATTCTGATTTGTTGAATTAAATCCAGAAGGATTAGATGTCCAGTTATAAGATATTGATGTCGGAACCTGTGAATTGATTTTCAATGTCCAATTTTGAATTGTTCCTACATCTACAGATGCACGGTCAATTACATGCAATTTCCAAACACCGTTAACATTACCCGTTAAGCTGTTGAAGTTTCCTTCTGGAATAAATGTTCCATTATAAGGTGGATTTCCACTGGTAATAGCCATTGGTCCGTTCATTGCAAAAGTTGAATTGGTATAATTATCACCACTACCACCTCTGCGATTACTCAGCACTGCATATTGTCCTGATGGAGCAACTAAACGTAATTCGATGTCACCATCATAAGTATGTGTAATATTTGCATTTACAGACACTACAACACCTGAACTTAATGCAGTTGGATTGATACCACTAACGGTTATTGGTGATTGTACGCCTGTTGAATTATTATCAGGAATCGGATAAGCTGTAGTGTTAGAAAAAGTTTGTACAACAGTAACAGTTCCTGAACTTGTTGCTGAGCCATTGAGTTGCACAGGGTCACCGGCACAAACATTAGCAGAACTTGTAGATGCAGTTACCGGGAAACTATTAACCGTTACTGTAACCGGAGTTGATGCAGTAGCACAGGTTGAAGTATTATTTACTGTACAAGTGTAAGTTCCACCTTGTGAAACAGTGATGCTTTGTGTAGTAGCACCATTGCTCCATAAATAATCGCTTGCACCGCTGCAAGTTAAAGTTACGCTGCCTCCGGCACAAAATGTTGTGGGCCCGTTTGCGGTAATTGTTGGAGCTACCCCACCTTGTTTTGTCAGTGTAAATGGCACTGCCATTACGTTGTTGTTATCATTCTCTTCAAGAAAATAATTGTCAGGATCCTGTTGACATACGATGTAATAGGTACCATTACAAGTACCGGGAGGAATGTTAATCCACATGCCATCAAGACTCTGATTATAGGTATCAAAATAACCTGCTGAAATACCTTGCAATGTTGCAGAACAACCATAACTTCCTCCACCTAAACCATAGTTGCCATAAAATTCTGCAGGTGTATCCAATGTATCGCCATTGTCTGCAATACATAAGCCACTTCCGTTTGATGATGCACAGGCTCCTATATCAAGCAAACAAAAAGCAAGTTTTGCACCATTACCTACAATAAGTACCAATTTACAGGATTAGGATCTGCTGTTGGTGTTCTCAAAGTATAAACGCCCCAGTTGTCAACGTGTTGATGACCATGTGATGGGTGATATGTCATTGTTCCTGCAGGACGATCATAATATGACATTGAATTGCCGTTCTTATGATAAATTCTTTGGTTGATGATTATTTTAGGATAGGTAATGTTATCAGGACAAATTGATGGCGCTGTACCAACAAAAGTATCTGTGCCGCAAACAAAAATATTTGACGAGCGTGTTTCCATAGGTCCATGTCCGATGTTTGGTGTAGAAACTGTAATTCTCAGGCGTCCATCATTAACACCGTTGCCTGACTGCGAATATTCTATAACACCGTTGGAACCAAGTATGGTCAATGGTTTTCTTGATGCAGTAATATCAGGTAATAAATCACAGTTAGTGCCACCGCCCAAGCATGAGCATGTTGAGGCGTTAGTTAGTGTACACTGTGCATAAATGGCTTGACTAGCAAACAATAGTACAACCAGTAGTAGGTAAATACGTTTCATATTAGTTTGATTTAAATATTATGGGAGGATTAAAAAGTAGCCCAAATTAAGCATTTTTCTGAAACTTGCAAGTGGTTTTTTTGATTAACAGAAAAAATCTGTAGTCAAAAAGCAGAAAAATATAGGTGAACAGCTATTTTTCGGAAAGCAAGGTAGTGATGATGCGGATAAAGTCATCCTTAGTTTTTTCATGATAGGCACCTGTAGCCGGACCATTAAATCCTGTATAGATTTTTCTAAGAATACCAAACAGGTAGATTTTTTTTCTTCCAGTGCTTTTATAGCACCTAAAAAGGTGCTGCATTTACCTCCACCACCCTCAAATGACAAGTATTTAATGTTGCTTTTGTTCATTATAATATTTCTTGTTTTTTTTAAGAAAACAAGAAACTGTTCGTGTTTTAAAAGCCACCTTATCATAATTTTCAGGATCATAATCGCCTCTATACAGCAATTTTTTAAATTCTGTGAATATCGAATCTCCACACAAATATCATTATCTTCACAATTGTGTGGTTCATCAAGAAATGGGTATTTTGGAGAAAACCAAACATCAAGCATGGAATCAATTTCAGCAGCTTTTAAAACACTGGAATCAAAATCTAATGTCAGAATGTTTACAGGAAACTTTGCTTCAAGTAATTTATAGTGTTGCCTGTACTTATTCTCGTAAAATTTATTGCTTGCATAATCTGCGGAGTAGTTATTAATAGCAGTATCCATATCCCGTTGAGCGTAATGTATCCAATATGGCGCCCATTCATAGTAAATATATGCTACAATACGGGTACGGGGGTTATATTCTTAAATTACATTTAAAGGAAATTCGTATTTTTCAGGGCGATGAAAAATTACGAACGCTGGTATTTCTTTAGGACTCATTATAGAATCATAATAAGTAGTTGGTACATTAAAATTCGTTTTGAAGTTGACCCCTTGTGCAAGATAACTGATTTTAGAACCTAACTGTTTTTCGAATTTGTAAGCATCATTAATATATTTAATATTTAAATTAATTACTAAATTATCTTTAGAGAAGAACCATCCGGTTGTATCGGCAAAAATAGGAATATAAGATTCACTTATTGCCTGATTTGAATTAGAATTGCAGGAACTAAAAAAAACGATAAGTGCCGAAATGACAAGGTAGAGTTTGCGCATGGTGTGATTTGTTGTTGTCAATTTATAAATTCCAAACTTTCTAACACACCAATAATTTCTTTATAATTTTTTTCGGTTTTGGCTTTATTTGAATAATAAAAAATGGACTGCAAAAAAAACAAGTCGGATTTGTGAAGACAATAAGCATTAACAACTTGAATATTAAATTCTCCTGATGATTTAAAAAATTTTTGCTTTATTAAAAAATGGTTTTTTTTATCGGATTTGAGCTTAGTTCTTAAAGTATACTTAATTCTTACTTGAAAAGTTGGTGCATGTTCATCTAAACTATCAATCTCTGCTAAACTTTTTACAGGTGAGTTGAATTCAACCCCTACGATTAAAGAGTTGCAATATTTAATAAACTCATCAATCTTAGAGCTGTCTCCATTAAAAGTTGCCGAAAAAAATTCAAACTTATCCCCAAGGATTTCTTTTTCGTATATACTATCCACTATAGAAAATCTTTTGGGAATATAAATTGAAAGGGTGTTTAAAGAGTCCTTAAAAAGTATCCCACTAATATTTTGAGGTTTAGAATCACTTCTGCAATTTGCCAGGAATAAAATTGAAACAAAGAGAAAAAGGTTATTGAACATTATCGTAGATTTTTTTGCAAGCATTTTCTATAACTTTCTCCTGCTTTTCTGCAAGACTATTTAAGTTTCTATATTGACGGTTGATTAACGGGTTTGAGAAATCAAGCAATTCTAGGTCTGTAACATCAATTGAAACGGATAAATTATTCTCAAGAACGGACCTAATTTGTCCTTCTTCGCTTGGATATAGAATGGTATTGTAAAGTTGATTAATAAAATCTTTTATAATAACGCTATTTCCTTCTTTGAAATCATCAGACACCTCGTATTCCTTAACTAAATTTTGCAGACGAATTCCCAAAATACAGTCGCAAAATTCTGTAGCTGATGAACTGATATTGGGAGAAGCTAAAGGATAGTTATCAAAATTGCCTTGGTAGTTAATATTTTTTTGCGGTCTGTAATCGAAGGCATGTAACGGGTAGTTGTTGAGCATACCTCCATCAACATACAGCCCAAGATAATCTTTATTATAATCAGCAGGGAGATTTGAATCGAGGTTAACTTCTGACTCGATTAAGTAAGGCCTAAACATAAAAGGTATGCTCATGGATAAACTAATTGCATCAACAACAGAAAAATCAGGTGTAAAAGCGGCAGAGAAATATTTTGGTTTGCCTAACGAAATATTGGTTCCGGTAACGATAAGATCAACACCAGTCATGTAAAAAAAATCCTGAAAAGTGATATCCTCACCTCTGGATTTTAGCTTTTTCATTTTAGTGTGGAAAGTTTCGGAAATAAATAATTTTCAATTAAATCGGAAAAATACTTTTTAGAGGCGACACCGCTTAGTAATCCCCTATTATAAATAATACCTAAAAAGTATTTCTTTAAATTTAATGCTCTAGCAGGAGTACCTTCGGTAAGTAATATTTTTCTTACAAAAATTTCATTCTCTGAAACGAAAGGCTTAAATGTCCACTTAAATACGTTGAGGAACTCGGAAAGTACATTGCCTATAATTTTTATAGGCATTGAAAGATTATTATACTCCCTTAATGGCGATTTTTTATTATTTGTTCGATAATTATATAAATCCGGGCTATCAAAAAAACTTTCAAATTGTGTTACGGAAACATCTTTTTGAGCAATGGTAAAATTCCCCAACGATAAACTTACAACTTTGTTTGTTTCTTGCAGAATTTCATAGTGGGACATACCCATCGCAACCATAAAAGCGGTGATTGCACCAGCCGAAGAACCACTAACTCCAAGAATATTTCTTTGTTTGATTGGTTGCGAAATTCTAATAATTGGTGTTTTGTTTTCAGAAGTTACGTTATATGGGGTACCGCCTTCAGGTGGCCCCATTTTTTTATTAATTATTTCTTCTAATGCTTGGATTACACCTAAATAGGCAAGCCCTTTACCGCCACCTCCTTCAAAGCACAAATATTTAATTTGTGAAATTTCTATCATAGCAAGAGTTTTTATGGAAGCAACTCATCCGAAAAATCAGGCAGTCCGGGGCTTGAGCCATCAAGTTTTGTGAGGTAAACAAGATTGGTAGGGGCTTTCTGAATCCAAGGTTCACCTTCTTGATTACCTCCAACAAATTGTCCGTCAAATTCTTTCATTTCGTCAATGATAGATATATAAAGCGGGTCGGTTGGTGAGGGTACGTCTTCACCATTCCAAATTTCACCACCCGAACTTAAGTAATACAAAATTGTGACTCGTCCTAAAAAAAGTTTACAGTTTAATTGATTAATCCTGATATAAGTTTACAATTCATTTTTAGTCCTGAATTGGGTTTACAATAGTAGGAATTTTTCGATAATAATTCTTACATAATTTTTCTGTTTTGATAATTGTTTTTGAATGATGAATACCCGTAGGTGCGAGCGTCCTTTCCGCTCGTGCCATTCATTTTGTTTGCATCTTGCAAACTAGTAAGATTTACTTTGCCGGTGTATGAGCGAAAAATACAAAATATTTCCTGACAAGTTATACTTTGTTACATTAACCACAGTTGGTTAGATTGATGTTTTTACAAGAGCCATTTACTGCGATGAGATAGTTAAGAACTTAAATTACTGCATTGACAATAAAAAACTAAAAGTGTTTGCTTTTTGCATTATGCCATCACACATTCATTTAATTGCAAAAACGAAAGACGATGTGAGTTTAAGCGATGTGTTACGCGACTTTAAGAGTAACACATCAAAGCAAATTATTAAAATGATTGAAGAAAGCCACACGGAAAGCAGGCGCGAATGGTTGCTTTATATGTTTGAGTTTTACGGCAAAAAAATGCGCACAATGTTAAATATCAGTTTTGGCAACAGAATAATCATGCCTTCGATTTATTCAGTAATAAATTTATTGATCAAAAAGTAAATTACATACACAACAATCCTGTAGAAACACGAATAGTTACAGAGCCCCATTTTTATGTGTATAGCAGTGCTAATCAATTTACCGATTTAAAGCTGGTTGAACTATGAAGTCCGATAGCTATCGGACGGCCAGAAGCCACAAGGATAAAAGGCACGAGCGGAAAGGACGCTCGCGCCTACTTAGTAATAGCAGGAAACTACTCGAAATTAAATTTAGAATATTTCGAAAGTTGAAATATTCTAAATTTTGTGATATTTCTTTATAGTCACTTGACATAATATCTTGGAGAATCTGCGAGGATAAAGGGAATAAAAAAGTAACTTAAATTAAGCCTTTTTCCTGAAACTTGCAAGTGGTTTTTTTGATTAACAGAAAAAATCTGTAGTCAAAAAGCAGAAAAATATAGGTGAACAGCTATTTTTCGGAAAGCAAGGTAGTGATGATGCGGATAAAGTCATCCTTAGTCCTTTCATGATAGGCGCCTGTAGCCAGTACCATTAAAACCTGTATAGATTTTCCTGACTTTGCCCTTTCGATCAATAAAAATGGTAGTAGGATAGCCATTGATTTTACTGAGCATACTCATTTTAGATGCAGCCCCTTCTCTGTTACCGGCAATCAGTGTTTCGTACTGAACATGGTATTTTTCTTTCACTCGTTTAACATTACCGACAGATTTCCTGAAGTCAGATGTTTTTTCAAAAGCCAAACCAATTATGGTTAAGTCTTGGCTTTTATTTCTGGAATAATAATCGGATAAAAATGCTGTTTCGTCCATACAGTTAGGGCACCATGTTCCCATCATCTCAACAACAACCACCCTACCTTTTAAATCTTTATTAGGGTATGAAAAAACTGTGCTGTCCAATCGCAATGCACTAAAAGAAAAAGATGCAGTATCATTCTTCAGAAAAGTGAGTTTAAACGGATCGGGCAATTCTGCACTTTCATTAACTACTGCTTGCCAGGGTTGCTGCCAATGATGTCCTGAATAAAAAACACCCTGCATCATATTATTCTTTATTGAGCCTTTAAAAAGATAAGCAAATGCTCCGTCAAAATAAGATAAAAACAAACTGTCGTTATTAAGACATCCATCAAGAAAACGATAGTCGCCCGACTCAGTTAAAAGTGTTCCTCTCACATCTGTACCATTCTGTTTAAACAATGCAATTGCTTGCGATGAATCTTTAGTACCCGGGCTGAATTTCCATTCCCATTTTTCAGGAAGTTTTATTTCAGATTTTGTGTTATTAAAAAAACGATACTTTTCTCCAAGAAAAGCTTTGAATGGTGTGGGTGCATAATTCTTTCTTGAATTGTTATACCAAAAGCCAATCATGCTGTCACCGCTTACTCTCACTCTGAACTCAGAATCATAAACCGGTAATTGAATAATTAAAGAATCATTGGCATAAGAAATTTCATTTACTTCAATTTCTTCATTGCCATTTTTTATAAAAATCTCACTGCGGCTATTAACCTCTCTTGTTTCAAAATTAAAAGGTAATTCACCGCCCGGTGTCATTAATACTGCTCTCCATATACCGGAAGCAATAATCAAACCATGCAATGCAGTACTACTCAAGTTTAATTATATATAGTTATTTACTTCGCGAAATTCTTTTGCGTGGCTCTTTGTCCTTTGGCTTCACCTTTGATGTAGCCATCTTCAAAGCATTCACTTCCATCTCACTCAAAAAACGCCATTTACCTCGTGCAATATCCTTCTTGGTCAAGCCTGCAAAAACTACCCGGTCTAATTTAATAACATTGTAATCCATAGATTCAAATATTCGTCTTACAATACGGTTTTTACCTGAGTGTATTTCTACACCAATCTGTTTTTTGTCATTAAATCCACCATCGTATTGTATGTCATCAACAGTAGCCATTCCATCATCGAGCATTACACCTTCTTTAATTTTTTCTTTATCGGAAGATTTTAAATTTCTGTCCAACTCTACATGATAAATTTTCTGCACTTCATAACTAGGATGTGTAAGTTTTTTTGCCAGATCACCATCATTGGTAAAAAGCAAAACACCGGTTGTATTTCTGTCGAGTCGGCCAACAGGATAAACACGCTCTTTACAAGCACCGGCAATAAGATGCATAACAGTACGTCTGTCCTGCGGATCGTCCATTGTGGTGATGTAATCTTTTGGTTTATTGAGCAACAGATACATTGGCTTTTCATTTCTGATAGTTTCACCATTGTATTTGATAACATCATCCTGCGAAACCTTGGTTCCCATTGTAGTAACAATTTCACCATTGACAGAAACAAGGCCTGCAGTAATCAACTCATCTGCTTCGCGTCTGCTACAAATACCACTGTTGGCAATATAACGGTTTAATCGAACAAGACCATCAGACAATTGTTCTGATGATTCCTTTTCTTTTTTACTATATTTTCTGTTGTCATTTTTCTTGCGATACGGTTTATCAAATCTTCCTGAACTTCTTTCTTTTCTGTCGTAAGAACGTTTCTCTCTTGTATCACTATCGAAAGATTTGCTAAATCGTCTTGGCTTATCTTCTCCTTCAACATTATCATCTCTTCTTTTAAAACTTTTTGACTTGTCAAATTTTCCTGAACCACCAAAGTCACTTCGTTTTTTAAATCTTGGTTTCTCATCACCTTCAAAACCTTCATCTCTTTTTCTGTAAGGACGTGGACTATCTGATGATTTAAAACTTCTTTTCTCTCGCTCAAAACCACCTTCTTTCTTAAAGCGCGATGGTCTTTCTTCACCATCAAAACCTTCGTCTCTTTTTCTGTAAGGGCGTGGGCTATCTGATGATTTAAAACTTCTTTTCTCTCGCTCAAAACCACCTTCTTTCTTAAAGCGCGATGGTCTTTCTTCACCATCAAAACCTTCGTCTCTTTTTCTGTAAGGGCGTGGACTATCTGATGATTTAAAACTTCTTTTCTCTCGCTCAAAACCACCTTCTTTTTTAAAGCGCGATGGTCTTTCTTCACCATCAAAACCTTCGTCTCTTTTTCTGTAAGGGCGTGGACTATCTGATGATTTAAAACTTCTTTTCTCTCGCTCAAAACCACCTTCTTTTTTAAAGCGCGATGGTCTTTCTCTTTTTTCGAAACCAGCGTTATCATCACTTCCAAAATTCTTCCGTTTTCTTTCAAAGCCGCACTCATCAGCATCAAACCTGCGTTTGCCTGAAAATTTATTTTTTGAATAACTGTTTCCTGACTTTACAAACTCCTCTTTGGATTTATCAGTGCTACTTCCGAATTTTTTTCCTCTTGAAGGACGTCCTTCAGATTTGTATCTGCCGGCTTGCGGCTTGTCGCTGTTGCCGCGCTTACGGCCTTTACTGTTCTGCATGTGTTGCTTATTGTATGGCAAATTGCGCCAATATTTCCATCTGTATGGTTATCTTTTGGAATTCAAGTCCCGAAGGTTCAAAATTAGAATCTGCCATTGAAGCTTCCATCATTCGGCTTTTCATCATCATAGGTTCTGCATAATTTGTGCCCTCAACTTCTTTTATCAGTAATACCTTGCCAACCTTTTCTCCAATTCCTTCACAAAGATAGGTGGCCTTAGCTTTGGCTGCCTGTAATGCTTCTGTTTTTACTTGTTTTTTAAACTCATCCATCTTACTGTGTGAAGTGGAACTGATGTACATGTTCTGCGTGCCTTTGTCATCAAGCTGACTCATTAATCTTTCAATCTGCTCACCTGAATTAAACTTAATTATATAACTTGAAGAAGCAACAAAATCGGGAGTTTTCTTTTTGCGCTGCCAGTACCAACCACTGTTATTGTAGCCATTCATTCCTTGTATTGAAATATTTTCTTTAGCTATACCGGCTTTTGTGCATGCTGCAAGAAAATTTTTTCGCACCTCATTTATATCTGTCTTCTTCTTATTCTCTGTATATTCCTGAATGGTTATGACAACAAAAATTTCATCAGGTATTACTTTCATTTCAGCAGTTCCTGTGACTTCAATTTTTCTTGTTTCATTCATATTGGCTGGGGTTTGTGAATGTGCCATTTTAGTGCTAATCATTAGTGCGATTATGGCTGTCAGTTTTATTAGTTTTGTTTGCATTTTAATTGTTTTCCAATGTGGATGCAAAGATAGGTTTAATTCCACAGTGTGGCTTTGATTCGTTCATTTTAAGTTTAATTATTCAGATATTTGCAGCCGCAAAAAATCAGATTATGAAAGCAAAAACTGCTAAAGAGAGTTTAACCATACAAACTGAGATTGTTCTTCCTAACGACACCAACGTACTTGGCAATCTGATGGGAGGCCGCCTGCTGCATTGGATGGACGTTTGTTCTGCCGTTGCTGCACACCGTCATTGTGGGCGTGTAGTGGTTACAGCTTCTGTAAACAATGTATCGTTTAATCAACCTATCCGTTTGGGCGATATTGTTACCATTCAGGCAAAAGTATCGCGCTCCTTTACTTCAAGCATGGAAGTTTTTATGGAAGTTTGGGTTGAACGTAATGCCACAGGAGATAAAATAAAGTGCAATGAAGCCATCTACACCTTTGTAGCTGTTGACCAACAAGGCAGCCCCATTGCAGTGCCTGAATTGATTGCTGAAAGCGAAGAAGAAAAAAAACGTTTTGATGGTGCATTAAGACGTAAGCAACTTGCCTTAATCCTTGCAGGAAAAATGAAACCTGCCGATGCAACTGAACTGAAAGCACTATTCTTTTAAAGCTACAAAGCTCTATTTTGCATCTTCTTGTACATGTCGTGAATAAATGACTTTCTGATTTTACTTGTTAAATTCTGTCAATAGTTTCTGTTAGTTTTGCTCTATATGGAAAAATCAATTCAGACTTACAATAACAGTCAATCACAGGAAGACAAAAAAATTTGCGATTTATTGGCTGATTCAATTGACACAGTATTAAAAACAGCAGAATGTAAAATATGGCATGCACACCCGGTTTGGTTTATTGATGAAAATCCAATAGTTGGATACAGTAAACAAAAGCTAGGCTGGAGGCTTATGTTTTGGAGTGGAATTGATTTTGAAGAAGAAGGTTTGAATGTGCATGGCAAAAAGTTTAAAGATGCTTCTGTATTTTATACTTCAATTGAACAAATAAATATTAAGGATTTAAAGCGGTGGCTAAAAAAATCTATAACTATTCAATGGGATTATAAAAACCTGATAAAAAGAAAAGGTAAATTAGTCCGTTTAAAATAATTGATATGAATAGCACAGAAAAAAATATTGAGCGTGTAGCAAAAATGAGTTTTGCTTCTATATATCCTTTATATATTTCTAAGATTCAAAAAAAGAATCGCACTTCAGAGGAATTGAATCAGGTTATTACATGGCTAACGGGTTATAGTGTTAAAGAATTACAAAAACATTTAGACAATAAAACAACCTTTCAGGAATTTTTTCAGCAGGCCAAAATTAATCCAAATGCAAGTAAAATTACAGGCACCATTTGCGGTTATAAAATCGAGGAAATCGAAAATCCTTTTATGAAAAAAGTCAGGTACTTAGATAAGTTAGTGGACGAGCTTGCAAAAGGTCACCCACTAACTAAGATTTTACGGTCTTAAAATATTATTTCATCAACGTCCTAACACAGTCACTTTTGCTTTTCGGTTTGAAGCATTTTTAGTATCGTACCAAAAAACAATTTTTTTCAATGATGCGTTTGTTTCCTTTCAGGTCAATAACTCTGCTTTGACTGTTCTTATCAAAACTATGACGCATATCAATTTCCTGTTCGCCTCCATTCTCGAAGTGAACAATAACTTTATGCATATTCAAAGCACCTCCTCTGACAACAAATTTCAGTTTCTGAAAAACACCGTCACGCAACTGCACATCTAACACATCTTTGTCTAACTGATAGTCCACTGTTTTTGTGCCTAAGATGCGCCAATTGTCAGGCTTAAAAGATAAACTTACCATAGTTACCATAATTAATAAGCCCATTACTACAGAAATTCTTTGTTTCATATTTTTAAAATTAATATTGTTGCTTTTTCAAACTAATAGACTATTTTATGAAATAATGGTTTAATCTGCTTTATGAATTTTTTCTGTCTCTTTGTAAGTAAACTGACTTAAAACAAATACTTAATCTACGTTATTGTAAAAAGGAAGGGCTGATAATAATTTTGCACTATAAATATACATTATCATGGAAAAAAGATCTGTAGAAATAGTTGTTAGTCCACGTGAACCACATTTTGTAGGTGATGGCTTCAGAGTACATAATTTCATACCAAGTGGTTATCGTCTTGACATGCAAAGAATGAATCCATTCATCATGTTAGATTATAATTCTAAATTTCACTTTGACCCCAGTGATACTCCTAAGGGTGTTGGAGTACATCCGCATCGTGGATTTGAAACAGTTACCATTGCCTATAAAGGTAAGGTAGAACATCATGACAGCAGCGGTGGTGGCGGAGTAATTGGTGAAGGAGATGTTCAATGGATGACTGCAGCCAGTGGTGTTTTGCATAAAGAATTTCATGAGAAAGAATGGAGCAAAACAGGTGGCGAATTTCAGATGGTACAGTTGTGGGTGAACCTTCCTGCAAAAGACAAGATGAGTAAGCCAAAATATCAGGCATTAGAAAATTCAAAAATCAATCGTTTTAAATCTGATGATAAAAAAACAGAAATTGAAATTATTGCAGGAGAATATAAAGGAGTTAAAGGAAGTGCCTCTACTTTTACACCATTGCATCTTTACAATGTTAAGATGGCAAAAGATGCTAAAACAGAAATGAATCTGCCTAAAAATTTCAACACAGCGTTATTGGTTATTGAAGGAAGCATTACTATAAATGGAACCGAAAAAGTAGATACCAATCATTTTGCTCTTATGGATAATGATGGTGAAAGTTTTACAATTGATTCAAACGAAAATGCAGTTTATCTGGTGCTTAGTGGCGAACCGATTAATGAACCAATAGCAGCACATGGCCCTTTTGTAATGAATACAAGACAGGAATTAGTGCAGGCTTTTGAAGATTTTAATCAGGGACGATTTGGCACTTTGCAAGAATAATTTTTTTCTATTTCAGAATAAAATTCAATCCTGATTCTCGGCTTCTCTACATTCAATTTCAAAGCGGTTATTGATATATCCATGACGAATTGATTCAATTATATAGAGAAAATAAACCGTAAAAAACCGTAGCGTTTAAATTGTTCAATGTGCTTGAGTTCATGCTTCATCCATTTGGAATCACTCTGAAAAGTTTTAACTGATGCACCATGCAGGTAAATTGTTTTTCCAATGACTATTGCCATTGTTTTATAGCCTAAAAAACGGGCTGCAATCCATGCTATCAGTGCATTCTCTTTAATCCGGAAATTCATTTACTGGGGTTACTATCTGATTACGTTTACATTTCCAACATAAAAATGTTGCTTATTGAATAAATCGCGAACGGTTGCTTTATATACGTAAACACCTTGTTGTACTTTGTTTCCTGAATAGGTTCCATCCCATCCTTTACTCAAATCATTTGATGTAAATAGTAACTGGCCCCAGCGATTAAAAACCTGCACATTAAATTCTGTAATGCCAATACCAAAAGCATTCCATGTTTCATTAAAGCCATCTTGGTTTGGAGTGAAAGAGTTAGGCATGTAAAAAGTAAAGTCATTTTTAATTTCTATGCTGATTAATGCTGTGTCCTTGCAACCATCTGCACTTTCAACATATTGAATAATGGTATAGTGTTCAGGTTGCTTATACCAATGTGAAGGATTTTGCTCTGTTGTATTTGTGGTATCACCAAAATCATAGAACCATGATACTGTATTCCATGACTGATCTTTAATCTCAATCAGTGGATGTAAAATTGTATTGCTTAATGGCTCTGCAATAAATGCAGCTTCAGGTTTTGCAAAAACATGAATGTAATCCTGTCGTAAAAAGGTATCGCGACATCCTAAATTTGTTTCAATATACAATACAGGACTGAAATATCCTGCCTGATCATAAACAATTGCTGCAGGATTTGTTAAAGTATCTGATGCACCATTATCAAAGTTCCAATTCCACATGGTAATTAACCCTTCATTGGCAACTGAGCTATCAGAAAATAAAACCAAAAGGGGCTGACATCCTTCAACAGTATCTGCAATAAATCCCGCTGTGGGCAACTGATAAACACGATAAATATGTTTTATACTATCAACACATTGATTGGCTGTTGTAACTACTAAAGTAATTTCATAATCACCGGTACTTAAATATGTATAGGTAGGATTAGCTACAGCAGCAGAAGAGCCATCACCAAAACTCCACTGATTGGAAACAATACTCCCTGCAACAACACTACTTGAATTATTAAAAATCATTGGTTGATCTTTACAAACATTTACTGATGAAAATGCTGCCTGCGGTTTAGGTGCAACAGTAACGGAATCGGCAACTGTGTCACGACAGCCGAAACTATTAGTTACAATGAGCTCTGTATAATAAACACCATAAGCACCAAAATCATGCACAGGACTTTGTAGATTTGATTGATCACCATCACCAAACTGCCACTGCCAAATTTGCAATGAGTCATTTACAGTAGAAGACTGATCATAGAATGCAACAGGAGCTAACTGACATGCATTGCTATGTGTAAATGAGGCTATAGGTTTATCATGAATTACTATGGCAATGGTCGTATCATTCTTACAACCATTACTTCCTGTAACCTCAAGGTTTATATTAAAGTTGCCATCACTTTGATAAAAGTGTGTTGGTGAAAAAATTGAATCACTTGTATTATCACCCCATTGCCATAAAGTGTTTGTAATGTTTCCTCCCGATAATGCTGATTGATTGTTTGGCGTTAATACAGCTTGCTCACAAATATCACTTACAGAAAAGACTGCATCAGGTAAATGATTAACTAAAACAGGAACAGAAACAGAATCTGAACAACCATTTGTAGCCCGAACAATCAGTTTCACAAAAATATTTCCAGACAGTGAATATGTATGTACCGGTGATGCTATTGACGCAGTAGCACTGTCACCAAAATTCCATTGCCACCAATTGATATTATATCCTGATAAAGCCGATGTATCCTGAAACTGTACAGGGCTGCCAACACATGGATTGGCAAATGTAAAGCCAACTTCAGGCAAAGGCCTGATGATTACATTCTTTGTAATTGGCTTACTGCAAAAGCCTTCATTCTGTACTGTCAGTGAAACCGGGTAAATTGTATCCTGTGCAAAAATATGTGACGGTGTTGGCATTGTCGAAGTAGAGCCATCACCAAAATTCCACGACCATGTAATTAAACTATCGGAAATTGGTTGTGACAAGTCATTAAAAACTGTGGCATTACCCAAACATACATGCGGTGCGAAAAAGTTGGCAACAGGTAAAGGAAACACGCGAATAGTGTCAAGTGCTGTGTCAGCACATGCAAAGTCTGATATTGCAAATAATTGAACCTGATAATATCCGTCAGTTGTAAAAGTGTTTTGTCCATGCTGAGATATAGAACTGTGTCCATCGCCAAAATTCCATTGCCAGCTTACAATATTTCCTGAGGATATTAATGATGTATTCTGAAAAGTTTCAGCTGCATTGACACAGGCACTTGATGAAACAAATTGTGCTAATGGCTTTGGTCGCACGGTAATATTTCGAGAGATTGTTGCTTTACAGTTATTGCTACCCGTTACTGTTAATGTAACCGGTTGAACTCCGTAATTTGAAAATGCAAACTGCGGGTTGGCAGTATTGGTAGTGCCACTTCCAAAATCCCAAAGCCATCCTGAAATATTTCCATTTATCAATACTGAAGTATCATAAAAACTTCCCGGTGCTGACTGACACATTTCATCCCATCGGAATCCGGCAACAGGCAAGGGCTTAATATAAATCTGTCTGTAAACAGTGTCGCTGCAACCAAGTGTATTACCTACAATTAATCCAATCTGCACAAAACCTGTATCTGCATAAACATGAAAAACACTATCTGTTCCTGTGAGGAAAGTACCATCGCCAAAATCCCATTTCAAGTAATTGATACTTCCATTTGCAGATGTTGAAACACTGTTCAGATTGATGCTGTCATTAACACAACTTGAAGAGTTTGTAAATGATGGCACAGGCTTGCCGCTAACACTAACTTCATGCAATACTGTATGTGTACAACCATTGTTGCTGGTAACAGTTAAATATGTATTGTAACTTCCCGGTGCTGCATAGGCATGTGTTGTTGCTGCTGTAGTGCCGTGTGCAGTTCCATCGCCAAAATCCCAATCCCATCCTGTTATGGTACCTGAAGATATAGTTGATGTACTGGAAAATGATAGCGGCACTAAGGCACATCCTGATGGTGCAGAAAATTTAGCTACAGGTGTTATTGAAGTTGAAATATTATTTACAACACTATCAATGCAACCATTTGAAGCACCAACAATACTCATCACTGCGTAAGTGCCGGCACCGGTGAAAGTGTGATTAACATTCTGACCCGCTGTTTGCGCACTGCCATCACCAAAATTCCAAATCCACGAACTTATGGTTTCACCGGCAGGTGCAACAGCAGTACTGTTAAACTGAGCCTGCTGTCCGGGACAAACGGGCAATGAGGTAAATGATGCTACAGGAGAAGGTTTAACTGTAATACTACGTGCCATAGAATCGCGGCAACCATTATCGCCTAAAACAACCAATGATATATTAAAACTTCCTGTACCGTTATATTGGTGAAATGGATTTTGCAAAGTTGAATTTGTTCCATCACCAAAGTACCACAGCCAGGATGAAATACTGCCACCTGTAAGACTTGATGCATCATTAAATGCTGTAAACTGCGATTCACATGCGCCACTGTTAGTAAAAGCTGCTGTTTGCAAACTTGCCATAGCCACACCTTTGGTAATGGTATCAGTGCAACCATTGCTGCCTGTAATAATCAGTTGAACTGCGTAATTGCCGCCACCGTTGTAAACATGTACAGGATTTGCAGTATTATCTAATGGTGAGCCATCTCCAAAATCCCATTGCCATGCAGTTATGGTGCCACCGGTCAGTTGAGAAACATCAGTAAACGTAACGGTATTATTCATACACTGCACACTGAATGTAAATCCTGCTACTGGATCAGGCATTGGTGCCACAGGTTTTACAATAGTATCTACACAGCCATTATTTCCTGTAACAATAAGTGAAACATCATAAGGTCCCATACCACTGTAAACATGTGTTGGGTCAGGTACTGCTGATGAAGGAAGCCCATCGCCAAACAACCATTCATAACTTGTAATTGTTCCTGATGGAAAACTTGCATTCTGATTAAAAGATATAGCTTGACCTGGACATGCAGGTGTAAAATTAAAGTCTGAAACAGGCGATGGCAAAATACTTATTGATTTAGTAATTGATTTTGTACAACCTCCTGCATTGGTTGCCGTAAGTGTTACATTATAATTTCCTGATGCCGGAAATTGATGCCACGGATTCTGCATTGTCGAAGTGGTGCCGTCACCAAAATCCCACAACCATTGATTCACCGGTGAACCTGAAAGAACATAAGATGAATCGAAAAACTGAGTTCCACTTTCGCAGCCCGGATTAAAGTTAAAGTTAGCAAACAGTTGTGTAACGGCAATAACCTGATTCAATGTTACCACACATCCTGTCACAGATGTCATCTGAACAGAAAAGGTAGCACCAATGACGGGGTTGTTGATAGTGATTGTTTGTGTTGTTGCACCATTACTCCACAGGTAGGATGCAAATCCGGGAGGTGCTATCAGTAGTGCTGTTGAGCTACCGGGGCAGTAATCGCTTGTAACAGTCATGCTGCTGCAATAGGCATCAACATAGGCATAACCAAAGTGTCCGCCTAAAGAGCAATCACCTGTAGAAAATTCAATGGTAACAGTTTGACCCATGTAGGATGAAAGTTCAATACCTACTGTTGTCCATGTCTTAAAATGAATATCGCTGCCTATATTGGGATCGAGCCAGGTTTGAAAACCGGGAATGCCGGCACCTGAAACCACATTGTAAGTTCCACAACCAACAGGATTACCTGCCTGATCAAATACACGAATCTCAAAACGTGGTTGTTCCGTAGGGTCGTGCACAGGGTCTTCTAAAACAACTGCGTAGCGATAAATAAATAATTCTGTTTGTGGAGTAACCTGAAAGGAATAAGAAAGTTGCTCTGCTTGTGAGCCTGCCTGATCATTACCTAAACGTGCAGAGTAAGTTCCACCGGGCGCAACAACAGGAATCTGATTGTTAGAGTGAGGATCAAATCCTGTACCTGACATAATAGTATGCTGTCCGGTAACAATACCGTTTGAAAACATACTGATAGGGCAGCATGAACCTGTTTTTCCAGTCCAGCCCACGAAGTTTCCGAGTTCAAAATCAAGATTGGTACAACTACTTGGCTGCTGCCCATAAAGCAAATTGTTTATAGACAACGTTAGAAAAACAACAATAAAACCAAATATCTTTTTCATGACCAGATATATCTTGTTTAGTTGGCCGGTTCTTTAATTGGGTAAAAGTAACAGATTTTTTTAAAAAAAGGAACTTTTATTTTAAATTTTTTAGCTCTGAAAGCAAAAGTTTCTGTTCAAATATTTTCAAACTACTACTTCTAAGTGTTCTGGTTTATACAAACAAAGAATCCTGCATTAAGCAGGATTCTTTGTAAATATTTTTATAGATACTTTATCAAATAACGCTTACTTCTTCCTCTCAAAATCTCCTGCCTGCACAAAAGAAACTTTATTCGGATTAATCCATTTTTTCATTGCTGCATTTACATCTTCAACTTTCAAGGCTTTGATTTTATTTTCAAATTCCTCATCCCATTTTATGGAGCGACCGAGATAGGTATAGCTGTTAAGTTTGCTGCACAACTCTCTGTCCTGAGAGCGGCTTACTGAACGTGCCTGTATTAATCCTTTCACAGCATCTGTTAGTTCTGCATTGGTAAATCCTTCGTTCAACATTTTCTGAACCTCTTCTTTCCATGCTGCAATCAGTTTATCTGAGTTATCGGGATTGTAAATTGCATAAGATAAAAATCCACCTGACTCATCTAAAGAACTTGCCTGCAATTGTGAGCCTACACCATAGCTGATGCCTTCTTTCTGCCTGATGCGTGTTGCAAGGCGTGAATTCAAGAAACCTCCGCCCAACATATAATTTCCAACCATCAGTGCCGGATAATCTGCATTGTCATCTTTCAATGGTAAGTTCATTCCTGCCACCATCAAAGCATTCGCTTTGTCGGGGGTATTGATTTTCTCGTTTACAGGAGTAACATCAAAATATGGTTCTTTAGCACGCTCATATAAAACCGGTGA
Source organism: Bacteroidota bacterium (assembly GCA_016699635.1). Classification (GTDB taxonomy): domain Bacteria; phylum Bacteroidota; class Bacteroidia; order AKYH767-A; family OLB10; genus OLB10. Next base: position 1,069,372 of record CP064983.1, read on the forward strand.
ACCCCATTTATCAAGTAAATTGTTCAGAGAAATAATTAATGATGGCTCATCAAAATCACCAACAATTGCTGCTGTAGCATTTGAAGTGATATCAAACCTCTCATACACATTCTTTCCATCAGCCAATGTCAGCTTATTCAATGCTTCTTTTTCTTCGTCAAAACTCATTTCATAACGGAAATCGTCTTTTGGATAAGGATTCAGTGTTTTACTATATACCCTGAATGCAATTGCCTGTGGTTCGCTGCGTGAGCTTTCAAGATCAGAAATTTGTTCCTCTTTTAACTTATCAAATTCTGCCTGTGCAAATGCAGGTTGTTTAATGATTTCACCTATCAGATTTAGAATACCGCTGAGGTTTTCTTTAGTAGTTGTTACCGATACATTAACAGTTTGTCCGTTACCGTTAATGCCTACATTAGACTTAAGTTTGTCAATCTCATCATTAATTTGCTGAAATGATTTATTCTTTGTTCCTCTGCGCAACATCGAAGCAGTGAATGATGCAGCAGTACCTTTATTTTGCATCACTGCAGCATTTCCCATTCTCAATGTAATGTTTACACTGACATTGCCACCACGAGTGGTTTTTTTCAGTAAGGTATATTTTGCACCACCGGAAATAGTTGCCTGTTTTATTCTGTTGCTGATGTTTGTTGGCGAAGGATCAAATGCTTCTGCTTCTGCCAACGCTTTTTTGCCTTTATAATCTTTAACCAATGCATTAACATCGGGTGATGCAGGAATCACAGCTCTGTCCGGTGTTGCATCAGGAATAAAAAGTCCTGTAGTACGGTTGCTTGGTTTAAAATACTCTGCAGCCACTCTGTTTACATCGGCAGTAGTAACTTTCTCTAATGCATCACGATAAATAAAATACAAACGCCAGTCGCCTTGTGCAATAAATTCACTTAGTGAAAGCCCTACCCTATCGCTGTTGTTAAACATCAGTGTAAGTTGTTTGAGAATGGCATTCTTGCCACGCTCTGCCTCTTCGTTTGTAATAGGATTTTTACTCAGGTTATCAAAAATACCTTTCATGGTATTCATGACTGTGTCAAGAGGTTTGTCTTTTAATACTTCTGCATAGAAATAGGCATATCCCGGATCTTTAAGCTGAAATGAATAGCCCGATGTACTTGTAGCTTTTTTTGTTTCCACCAATGCTTTATATAATCTTCCCGAAGGTTCGTTTGTTAATGCTTCTATCAAAACTTCAATTGCTGCATAGTCGGCATGAGCACCTGCAGGGATATGATATCCGCAAGAGGCAACCTGCACATCACCAACTCTGCGTAAAACAACATTACGTTCGCCATCCTGTGCAGGTTCTACTGTAAATGTCTCCTGCAATTTACGTTCAGGTTTAGGAATAGGACTAAAATATTCGCTTACTAATTGTAATGTTTTTTGCTCATCAATTTTTCCGGCAATAGTAAGTACTGCATTATCCGGCTGATAGTATTTATGATAAAATGCTTTCAGGTTTTCAATAGGAACACGCTCAATATCTTCTTTTGATCCGATGGTTGACTTTCCATAGTTATGCCATAGATAAGCAGTTGACATTACACGCTCTTCCAATACACTTGAAGGACTGTTTTCTCCTCTTTCAAATTCATTTCGCACAACAGAAAATTCAGATTCAAGATCTTTTTTATTGATGAATGAATTAACCATTCTGTCACTTTCCAAGCTTAATGCCCAACGAAGATTTTCTTCTGTTGCATTAAATGTTTCAAAATAATTTGTCCTGTCATACCAGGTAGTTCCATTTGGTCTTGCACCATGTGCAGTAAGTTCCTGCGGAATATTTGTATGGTTGGTAGAACCTTTAAACACCATGTGTTCTAATAAATGCGCCATTCCTGATTCTCCATAACCTTCCATGCGCGAACCTACCAAGTAAGTAATGTTTACCGTGATGGTAGATTTTGATGGATCGGGAAACAGTAATACACGTAAGCCATTGCTGAGTTTATATTCCGTAATTCCTTCTACGGAAGTAACTTTAACCGGTGTAGTTGTTGATTTGGCTTTGTCTTGTGCAAAAACATTTGCTGATAACAATGCTGTAATGGCAGCTATCAGAATAAACTGATTTGTTTTTCGTGATTTCATAATGATTTGAATTGAACTAATAAGAAAATTCTTTTACCAAAGGTAGTTTCTGTTGGTGAGATATTGTTGTATCATCCAGTTAAATTGCTGAGTAGTAAAACCACATTTGCAACCGGGAGAATAGTATGACATGATGTTGCCGATTTGCGGAACATACCAATTGCCGGAAGGGTCAGGCAAATAAGGAAGCATCTGACAGTCTGCACCGTTTAATCCATTAGGGTCTGCAGGTGTATCGCATATCAGATCACCGGCTACCAGACAATTTGTGCCATTAATTAATTCAACTCCATTGGCAGTTTCGAACGTATGATAAAGTCCAAAAAAATGTCCCATCTCATGCGAGAAAGTTTTGCCATCGCCTACACAAGATTTATTCAGAAAAATCATATCGCGTCCACCCGGAAAATGGGCATATCCACAAACCGATGAGTTTGTATTGTCGTATAATGTGTTGCTGAAATAAACATTTATAGTATTTGGAGTATAGTATAAATTATAAACTTCATTTTCATGCTTCAATGCATAAAAATCATTGTAATTGTAATTGTTGACATACACAAACTCACAGATGCTGAACGACAAACACATAGGTGCAAAGTCATTATTCAGAATTTGCAATGCCGACAAAATTGATGCCTGTGTGATGCCATCGGCAGCTAAACTATCTCGAAAAATATAGGCAGTGATAGAAAGTGTTTTATTCAAACAGTTTACAGGGAAAAAAAGCCCGCGTTGATTTTGTGAAGAATTTAAATTAGCTGCTGCTTCGGCTTGCATTTTAGCTGTATCAATCACAGTCCCGCACAAGCCTTGTGCATTGCTATCCGATACTGCAAAAAGGCAGGAAAATAAAATGACATAAATTAAAGTTGCTGCTTTCATGCAAAGGCTATACTTTTGAGTGATTGAAAATTCATCTTACCGCATACAGACACTACAAACATATAAATTTTTTACATCGTTACCGAAAAGCCGTAAATTTGAAAACAAAAATTAACATTTCACTTTTTTCTTCACGCATCTTGAAAAGATTATTCTTTTTCATTCTTTTTATAGGCATTATATCAAATGTCAGTGCACAAATTACAGCGAGCACCACAAGTGGCTGTGTGCCTTTGGTAAATGTTAATTTTACCTCGCCTGCAGGGCTGACAAATATTGATTGGGATTTTGGTGATATGACCTCATCAAACCTGCCTAATCCGGTACATACTTTTTTTACAGCAGGAAGTTTTACTGTTGTCTGCACAGGCTTGCTCTCAGGAAATGCTTTTATTGATTCAATAAAAATAAATGTCTTCCGAAAACCATTTACATCGCTTACGGCAACACCTCCGCTTTCAGGTTGTGTTCCATTAACTGTTCATTTTAATGATTCATCTGTTGGCGGTGGTGGTACTGCAATTGTTTCGAGGCAGTGGGCATTTGGTGATGGCGCAACCAATGTAGGAAACAATTCTTCACCAACAAACATTTATTCTCTTGCCGGAAGTTTTACAGTCTCGCTAAAAGTGACTGATGCCAATGGCTGCGACACTTCTATTTCTGTTCCAAATTATATTAATACAAGCATTCAACCTAACGCTGTAATTACAACAGTGCCCAGCCCGCCAATAGGTTGCACACCGCCATTTACAGTTGCCTTTTCTGCCTCAGCATCTACATCAAATTCTACAACGGGAACAGGGCTTACCTACTTTTGGAATTTTGGTGGTGGAAATACATCAACGGTTGTAACACCTCCTTCAATAAACTATCCCACGAGTGGAACTTATAACATTTCACTTACGGTTACTGATAACAACAATTGTCCTAAGACAGTTACTACTCAGGTTGTCATTAATCCTCCACTAGCATCATTCTTTGCCGTTGGTGCAGTTAATGATACGGTTTGTCCTACAGTAACTTTCAGAAATCAATCAATTGGTACCAATCCATTCTATAACTACGGTGATGGAACTTCAGGCGTTGACAGTATTCATACCTATGCACCGGGAACCTATCAGGTAACACTTCAGGTATTAAATGGTATTTGTACTGACGATACAACCATTACTATTCATGTAGAAAATGTTGTTGCCAACTTTACCTCAACACCAAGTTACAGCTGCAGTTGGCCATTTACTGTTCAATATACCAATATAACTTCTGGTGCAGGTACCTATCAATGGATTTTTGGTGATGGCACCACATCAAATCTTGCAAACCCAAGTCATACCTTTTATCGTCCTGATACAAACCAATACACCATTTATGATTATTACTACTACACCGATCAGCTGACTTTTACGAGTGTACATGGTTGTTCTGCCACTGTTGCAAAACAAAAAAACGACACTGTGTTTAGTATCACTGCTCGTTTTATGCCTGATAAATCAATTGGCTGTGCTCCAATGACTGTTACTTTTTCTGATTCGAGTCGTTCTCGTGAGACTATTGTAAATTACACCTATTTATTTGGCGATGGCACACAAACTACAGGAAGCAATGGTGTGGTTACACACACCTACAACACACCGGGTATTTACTATGTGAGGTTAGTAGTTACAAATTCTGCAGGATGCAAAGACACTTCTTTTATAATTCCGATTTATGTAGGTTCTGCTGTTACAACATCATTTACTGTTGTTCCTACAACTATATGTGCATACACACCTGTACAGTTTAATGTTCTGAATCCTGACACCAATAATATTTATCATTTTTCTGGTGATGGAGGAATGCTGTCGCATTGTTACAATCAAACCAATCCTATCTGGAGTTTCAACACACAAACAGGGCAACAGACAATTACACTTTCTACATCAAACAATGGTTGCATCAGCACAGCTACACAAACTGTCACTGTTAAAGGACCTATGGCGAAATTTTATGTGGCCGGAAATTGTAATACTCCATTTAAATATAGTTTTCCTGCAACGATTAACGATGCTACCACCTGGAACTGGGATTTTGGTGATGGCACAGCATTAATTAATTCAGGAAACGTAAATCCAACACATACCTATGCTGCTACAGGCGACTATTGGGTAAAATTAACTTCATTCAACACAACATCTGGTTGCACCTGATATTGATTCCAATATTGTTCGCGTCAGAAATATATCGGCAGAATTTACCAGAGATTCTGTTGCCTGTAAAAGCTATACTATAAATGTAGATGCCACGAACGCTACTGATGCTTATGGCAGTTGCAATGAAGGTTTTTTATGGTATTGGGGCGATGGAACCTTTCCTCATAATTCTTCTTCACCAATTGCTGCCCACACTTATTTTAACAGCGGTGTGTTTTATGTAAAACTTGTCACCACTGACATTAATGGATGCGTGGATTCAGTAAAGAAAAAAGTGAAAGTTTATGAATCCAATGCTTTTTTTAAAACCAATAAAAATTATGGCTGTCTGCCACTAACGGTGAATTTTACTGACAGTAGTTATGCCGATACAACCATAGCTTCTTACTCATGGGACTTTGGTGATGGAAGCACTTCTTCTGTCAAAAACCCAAGTCACACCTACACTACTGCACCTGCAGGTGGAAGTTGGACAGTAACATTAATTGTTACTGATACTATTGGCTGCACCGATGTTTACCAAAAGACAATTACTGCGTCATTGCCGGATACGTTATTCTCTGCAACAAAAACAAATATTTGCGTTGGCGAACCTATTGTCTTCAATCCACATTTTACGGGACATTCATCATACTCGTGGAGCTTTGGTGACAACACCACATCAGCACAGGTATCACCATCGCATAGTTATAATGCAGCAGGTGCCTACACAGTAACATTATCTGTTACCGATTCCATCGGCTGTCCTGGAAGTAAAAAAATTACTAACTACATCAATGTACAAGCCTATCCCAAAGCAGGATTTACCAGTAGTGCAGACAGTATGCTCAATAAATGTTATCCATTGTTGGTTAACTTTTATGATACAAGTATTGTTAGTGTTTTTGGCAGCCGCAAGTGGAATCTTGGCAACAGCAGTAACATTTTTACAACACCTGTGGCAGGAACAATTTATCAGACGCCCGGCATTTACTACATTCAACTTATTGAAGAGACAACCTTTGGTTGCAGAGACACTGCTTATGATACACTTCGTGTACTTGGACCTGTTGGCAACTTCAACATTGCACCAACAACAATTTGTAAAGGGCAATCAATTACTTTCAGCATTAAAGATACAGCAGACCTTGGTGCATTTTCGTGGGACTTTGGTGATGGTATGACCTCTCCGGGAATTTCACCCATAACACATACATACAATATTAATCCCGTAAGCGGACAAACGCTTGTAGGTTTGGTAATGTGGTCGCCTGACTCGGCTTGTACTTACACACAAACCAATCCGGTGTTTATTCGAAAAGTTATTGCAAACTTCAACATTAACAGTGGCGACACTGCTTTATGTATTGGTGAACCTGTTACATTAGTCAATACTTCTTTAAATGCAAGTAATAACTACTGGAACTTTGGTAATGGTCAGACTTTTAATGGTGCAACACCACCGCCTTACACCATTAATCAAACAGGGGTTTACACCATTACATTAGCAATAGATAATTCAGCGTGGGGATGTAAGGACACTATCAGAAAAAAAATAAGCATAAATAATCTTCCGACAGTAAATGCAATAGGTGGCGACACTTGTGCAGGCAAACCAATAACTTTACATGCAACAGGTGGTGTAAGTTATCTGTGGTCGCCAGCAACAGGACTTTCAAACACTACAGTTGCCAATCCTGTTGCCACACCGGGTCAAAGCACCGTTTATACCGTATTGATAACCGATGTAAACGGATGTACAGGAGTTGCCACTGCACCTGTAACAATTTACAATCCACCTCCGCAAGTCAATGTAACGCATTTACTTTTTGTTGGCGACTCTGTTCAATTAAATACAGGCCTTACAAATAATTTAATCATCAATTGGAATCCTATTAACGGATTAAGTTGTGTTGATTGCCCTAACCCATGGGCACAGCCGTTGGTAAACACACTTTACACTGCAACATTTACAGATTCTGCAGGTTGCTTTTCAGGCATTTCAAGATTCAACATAGAAATAGATCCAAGAATAACTATTGATGTTCCAACAGCTTTTACACCCAACGGTGATGGCGATAACGATGTAATATTTGTAAATGGACTCGGACTGAAACGTCTGATAGAATTTAAAATTTACAATCGTTGGGGACAGTTGATTTTTGAAAGCAACGACTTAAACAAAGGCTGGGATGGCTATTTTAAAGGTCAGTTGCAGAATGTAGAGACCTATGTTTACACTGCCAAAGCAGAAGGTTGGTTGAATGGCAAAATTGTGAGTAAGAAAGGAACTTTCAATTTGTTGAGATGATGTAAACCATAATAAGATATCACATAGGAACAAAATTTTAGAAAAAGCAAGAGGGATTTGTTTGTTGAAGAGAATATTATGGTAGAGTTGAAAGCCCTGATAAAACTTGAAGAAGTGCATTTGGCACATGCAATGAATTATTACCAGGCCTATAATTTGCCCATAGGCTTACTTATCAATTTTGGTGCAAAGAGCCTTGAATTTAAAAGGGTGTATAATGTTAATCATCCTGAGAATAAGGGCTACATCAAACGCAATCCTACAATCATCAAATCCAACAAATCTTAATTCAGACAAATGAAAATATCCATCCGCTTCTTCAACGACCGTGAGGTGCGGGCTGTTTGGGATCAAGAGAACGCCAAGTGGTGGTTTTCGGTATTGGATATTGTGGGTGTATTAAACAATGAAAGTGATTACAGTAAAGTCCGTAACTATTGGAAATACCTTAAAGCCAAGTTGAAGAAAGAAAACAATCAACTGGTTAGTGCCGCTACCCAGTTCAAATTTCTTGCACCCGATGGCAAAAAGAGAATGGCTGATATGTTGGATAGTGATGGCGTAACAGCTCTCGCCAAAAATTTTCCAAACAACAGAGCCATGAAGTTTTTAGACTGGTTTCTTTATAGCGATACCAGCATTGACGGACAAAGCAAGAAAAAAGCCTACACCCTTTTTGAAAGTAATTTAATCAACGAATTTGAAGTGGGAACAACTAAGGGATTACAACAAATACACGCTTACCTGTTTGGTGGCTTATATGATTTTGCTGGGCAAATAAGAGAAAAAAGTATATCGAAAGGAGGATATCAATTTGTTTATGCACAGCATTTAAAAGCCACATTGCAGCAAATTGATGCCATGCCACAAAAAGCGCTTGATGAGATTATTATTAAATATACAGAAATGAATAAGGCACATCTTTTTATGGAAGGCAACGGGCGAAGCACAAGAATATGGCTTGATTTGATGCTTAAAAAACGACTGAAAAAATGTGTGGATTGGAGTAAAATCAGCAAAGGGGATTATATGAATGCTATGATAATTAGCACGGTTGATAGCAGTGTATTGATACAAGTGATAAAGCCCGCCCTAACCAATAAAATCAACGACAGGGAAATGTTTATGAAAGGTATTGATTACTCATATTACTATGAAGAATGATAAAGGTGGTTTCGGCTGCGCTCAACCACCAGCTACTATTCCGTTGCCTGAGCGTAGCCGAAGGCAACATTATTAAACCAACACCATGAAAGGATACATGTACATTCTAAAATGCTCAGATGATAGTTACTATGTAGGTAGTACTAAAAACCTTAAATTGCGATTACAGCAACATCAGTCAGGTGAAGGAGCCAATCATACTAAAAAGCGACTGCCGGTGGAGTTAGTATATGTTGAAGAATTCCAAAGAATAGACAAAGCATTTTACAGAGAAAAACAAGTGCAAGGCTGGAGTAGAAAAAAGAAAGAAGCATTAATAGAAAATAAACCTGAAAAACTACATCTTTTAGCAGAATGTAAAAATGAAACGCATTTTTCCAATCGGTGGTTGAGCGGAGCCGAAACCACCGCTATAAAAGAGAGCCTTGGCAATACCGACCTTTTAAAGCTACCTAAAACAGCTTTTTTATGCAGCCGACAAGTTCCTGCTTCGGTGGTATTGAAATGCAATGACTGGGCAATAGAGCAAAGAGAAAAAAAGGTGTGTGTTATCAGTGGTTTTCACAGCCAAATAGAAAAAGATGTTTTGCATTATCTGCTCAAAGGCAAACAGCCCATCATTTTAGCATTAGCAAGAGGTCTAAAAGAAAAATTGGAACCTGAATTTGAAAAGCAATTGGAACAAGGCAGACTGTTAATCATCACACCGTTTGACAAATCGGTAAAACGAGTAAGCAGTCAAAACGCACAGACACGCAACCAACTAATGACAAGCCTTGCAGACCAAATCACCATCGGTTACGCAAGCCCGGGCGGTCAGTTGGAAGCGCTACTAAAAGGTATTGAGAAACCAATAAACAAAATTGTATGAGCCAACGTCCCGATAGTTTTCGGGACAACACTAAGTATTGTAGTTGGGACAGGAATAAGAAAGCATAAAGTAAACCACCCCTACCCTATCCCACTGAACTGCTTTAAAAAACGAACATCATTTTCAGAAAAAATTCGCAGGTCGTTGATCTTATAAACCAACATAGTAATTCTTTCTATACCCATACCGAAGGCAAAACCGCTGTAAACATTGCTGTCTATTTTACAATTGTCGAGAACGGCAGGATCAATCATGCCACAGCCAAGAATTTCTACCCAGCCTGTGTATTTACAGATGTTGCAGCCTTCGCCCTTACAGAAATTACAGGATATATCCATCTCTGCTGATGGCTCTGTAAACGGAAAATACGAAGGGCGTAAACGAATTTCAGTGTCAGCACCAAACATCTCTCTTGCAAAATAGAGTAATGTTTGTTTCAGGTCGGCAAACGAAACATCTTTGTCAATGTAGAGTCCTTCTACCTGATGAAAAAAACAATGTGCCCTTGCTGAAATCGCTTCATTACGGTAAACTCTTCCCGGTGATATTGTACGTAATGGGGGTTTGTGTTTTTCCATTATTCTCACCTGTACAGATGATGTATGTGTACGCAGTGCAAGGTCAGGGTTTTTGCGGATAAAAAAAGTATCCTGCATGTCGCGGGCCGGATGCTCTTCAGGAAAATTGAGTGCTGTAAAATTATGCCAGTCATCTTCTATTTCAGGTCCATCAGAAACTGTGAATCCAACAGCACTGAAAATTTCGATAATTCTGTTTCTGATAATTGATAGCGGATGCAATGCACCTTCACTCATTGGCTCACCGGGCAAGGTAATGTCTATCTTCTTTTCGTCAGTAGTAACGTTCTCAAATTTCTCTTTAAAACTTTCGAAGATGGCTTCTGTCTTTTGTTTGAGCAAGTTAACCTGCAACCCGTAATTTTTTTCTTTCGGCAGGTTCAATATTTTTCATCAATGCAAACATATCTGCCAACACACCTTTCTTAGAAAGATATTTAAGACGGAAATTTTCAAGATCGGCAGGTGACTGAATTGAAAATGTCTCTGCCTCCTGAATATGCTGCTCAATTAATTCTTGCGACATAAGATAAAATAAGATAATGCAAATTAACGATTAAAACTTTTGCTTATGATGTTAATATTCTATTAGAAATAATGACAAATAAAACTATTGTATTAATCAACACCTGCACCATGACAGTTTTTAAATTTCTTTCCACTACCACAAGGGCAAGGGTCATTACGTCCCACCTTTATTTCTGCCTTTGCAGGTTGTTGCTTTGGTGGTGTCTGTGGTCCTTGCGGACGGCTTTGCCCTCCTGCATCTGATTCGTTGTGGCTTGTTTGCATTTTGCTCATATCAGTACGTTGCTGCTGCACTTTAGCTTCACGTACATTTTCCTGATTTTGAACAGGGATATAGCTTTTAATCAAAAACGAAACAATTTCTTTATTCACCCTGTCAATCATCTGCTTGAAAAGTTCAAACGACTCAAACTTATATATCAACAAAGGATCTTTCTGTTCGTAAACTGCATTTTGTACACTCTGACGCAAGTCGTCCATTTCGCGCAAATGCTCTGTCCATGCTTCGTCAATAAAATTGAGTACCGATGATTTTTCGAGAGCAGAAATCAACTCTTTACATTTTGAATCGTACGACTTCTTTAGTCCTGCAATTACATTCATTGCCTTAGTACCATCACTAAATGGCACAACAACATCTACAATTGTCTGACCCTGATTAGTGTAAATATTTTCAATAACAGGAAATGCTTTTTCTGCAATAAGATTTGATTTCTGTCGGTAATGGCCGTTTGCTTTTTCGAAAACCATTTGTGTCAGGTCTTCGAGTTTTATCTGCAAAAATGCTTTTGCATCTATGGGTGCTTCAATTGACAGATAACGAATAAGGTCTAACTGTAATGCGTCAAAATCGCGCTCCTGATTATAGCTGCTTATAATGCTTTCGCAAACATCATATTGCATGTTCATAATGTCGAGTGCAAGCCTTTCTCCAAACAATGCATGACGTCTTTTCTTATAGATAACTTCGCGCTGTGCATTCATCACATCATCGTATTCGAGCAAACGTTTACGTATTCCGAAGTTATTCTCTTCAACCTTCTTCTGTGCACGTTCAATAGATTTGGTAATCATGCTGTGCTGTATCACCTCTCCTTCTTCAATACCCATTCTGTCCATTAGTTTGGCAATTCTTTCACTGCCGAACAAACGCATTAAATCATCTTCTAACGAAACAAAAAACTGTGATGAACCCGGGTCACCCTGACGACCTGAACGTCCGCGCAACTGTCTGTCAACACGTCTTGAGTCATGGCGTTCTGTACCGATAATTGCAAGACCACCGGCTTCTTTTACTCCCTGACCTAATTTAATATCTGTACCACGACCGGCCATGTTGGTAGCAATAGTTACCGTTCCAGCCTGCCCTGCTTCTGCAACAATATCCGCTTCTTTCTTATGTAACTTAGCATTTAAAACATTGTGCTTAATATTTCTTTGCTTGAGCATACGGCTAAGCAATTCAGAAATTTCAACCGATGTTGTTCCTACAAGAACCGGTCTTCCTGCAGCTGTTAGTTTTGCAATCTCTTCAATAACGGCATTGTATTTTTCACGCTTGGTTTTATAAACCAAATCTTCTCTGTCGTCACGAATAATTTTTTTGTTGGTAGGAATAACTACTACATCCAACTTATATATCTGCCAAAATTCTCCGGCTTCTGTTTCTGCAGTACCTGTCATACCAGCCAGTTTGTGGTACATACGGAAATAGTTCTGCAAGGTCACCGTTGCATACGTTTGTGTAGCAGCTTCAATCTTTACACCTTCTTTAGCTTCAATTGCCTGATGTAAACCATCGGAATATCTTCTTCCTTCAAGAACACGTCCTGTTTGCTCATCAACAATTTTCACTTTTCCATCTGCGATAATATACTCATCATCTTTTTCGAAAAGCGTATATGCTTTTAGTAACTGATTGATGGTGTGAATACGCTCTGATTTTACAGAGAAGTCGCGCATCAGGGCTTCTTTGCGTTCTAACTTTTCTTCGTTAGTTCCATTAGATTTTTCAATTTCTGCAATAGAAGCACCAACATCAGGCATCACAAAAAAGTGTGTGTCTTCGTTGTTGGCAGTAATCAGTTCAATACCTTTCTCTGTAAGTTCAACGGTATTATTTTTTTCGTCAATCACAAAAAACAATTCTGCATCTACTTTATGCATTTCCTTTGACTGATCCTGCATGTAGTGGTTTTCTGTTTTCTGCAATAATGCTCTTACACCCTGCTCACTTAAAAACTTTACCAATGCTCTGTTTTTGGGCAGACCTCTGTAAGCTCTTATCAAGGGCATGCCTGCTTCATCGGGTTTATTTTCTCCCAATTTCTTTTTAGCATCGGCAATTACAGTGTTGATATAATTTCTTTGTGCATTAAACAGTATTTCAACTTTGGGTTTCAATGCAAAATATTCCTGAGTGTCGCCTTTAGGTGTTGGACCTGAAATAATCAAGGGTGTTCTTGCATCATCAACCAATACACTATCCACCTCATCTACAATTGCAAAATGATGTGGTCGTTGTACCATTTCATGAGCATGACGCGTCATATTATCACGCAGATAATCGAAACCAAATTCATTATTAGTTCCGTAGGTAATATCAGCTAAATATGCCTTACGTCTTTCTTCAGTGTTGGGTTGATGTTTATCAATACAATCAACAGAAAGTCCTAAAAATTCAAATAACGGACCATTCCACTCAGCATCACGCTTTGCAAGATAGTCGTTAACAGTAACAACGTGCACACCTGCACCTGCCAAGGCGTTGAGATAAATGGGTAATGTTGCAACAAGCGTTTTTCCCTCACCGGTTGCCATCTCTGCAATTTTCCCTGATGCAAAACAGAGCCACCTATAAGCTGCACATCATAATGAATCATGTTCCAGAGAACCTTACTTCCTGCTGCTGTCCAGGTATTGCTGTATATTGCCTTGCCATCTTCTATTCTGATACCATCGCGTTTAGTTACCAGATTTTTATCATTGTCATTGGCTTCTACTGCCAGCTCGGCATTCTCAGTAAAACGTTTGGCAACTTCGCGGACAAGTGCAAATGCTTCAGGCTGAATTTCGTTCAGCACCTCTTCTGTCTTCTTATTTCTCTCTTTCTTTAAAGCATCAATGCGGTTGTAAATTTCTTCTTTTTGTTTGGCATCCATTTCAGGATCGGCTTCAGCTTCTTCGTTAAGCTGAGTAAGTTCTGTATCAATCTCTGAAAGATAGTCCTGTATGCGCGTACGAAATTCATCGGTTTTATTGCGTAATTCATCATTGCTGAGTGATGACATGTTTTCGGCTACTGCATTTACTGCTTCAATTACAGGTGACAGTGCTTTGTAATCGCTTTCGGCCTTACTGCCAAAAATTTTGGAAATAGTTTTATTGATAAAATCAATCATTGTTGCTGATTATAATGTGCTAAAAATAAAAGGTGACAAAAGTAACGTAAAGTGGCTGCAATTCAAAGAGATTTGCAAAGGATGATTGCCTAAAAACTATGCTTTAAATGATTGGTGCATGAATTTAGGACCTCAATCAGCAAGCTGGTGTCAACTGAAATGCCAAAAAACATTTGGCGACATAATGACATAAAAGCTTTCTAATCCTGCTGTTGTGCAGGTTTTTGTATCAGTTTCCACTGACGATTTGGTGCTGTAAAAAACAGATGAACCTTTTCTTCAAAATCTTTTAAAGAAGAAGGAGATTCGGGCACACCATCAAAAATGCGTTTTCTTTTACCATTCAAATTTACGGTGACGATAGTAGCAGGGTAATCTGCAATTCCGGGATTATAAAAACTATCGGGCATAGCAATAAGTCCTGCCTTCTTTGCATCTTCAACAAAATTATTCAACTCCTGTTTATCAATCTGTGTAGCATAAATACCGAGGCTATCCATAAATCCTTTTCTGTTGATGACTGCATAACCGCTCTTATATAATGATGCATCATAATATGGGCATCGGCCAAAGCATGGAAAACGACTCATGCTGATGAGTAAACTATCTGCTGAATTATTTTCAGAAACTTTTTTTGAAGTGTTGCATGAAAAGATAGCTGATAAAAGTAGTATTGTTATAGGAACAAAAAATAAATTGGCCTGTTTCATTCTGCAAATGTGAAAATAACATTTGCCTTTGTCAAATAAATGTGTGAAATTTTGTGCGTAGTTACATCCTTAGTAAAATCAATAAAAATTTAAGGAAATGAAAAGTATAAAAATTATGGGAGTGCTATTACTCTCTATCGCAACAGTGGCATTACTTACATCAATGAAAAAAGGTAGTGGCCGTTACAAAGTAAAAACCAAAGGAGAAAAAGGATGTGTTTTCCGTTCTGTTTTTGAAGCAGAAGGTATTGACTCAAATTTTATTTATTCAACACCGGTAAAAGTTAAAGAATCTATGACATCTGCATTGGAGTGGATTAGCAAAGCACAGTTAAAAGATGGTGGCTGGGGAGCAGGCTCACATGCCAGACAGTCGGTTTTTGACCCACATGCTGTAAGTTCTGACCCTGCCACAACAGCTATGGTTGCCATGGCCTTGCTTCGCACAGGAAGCACACCTACAACAGGAAAATATGCTACCAATCTTTCTTTAGCAACAGAATATTTATTGAAGCAAATAGAGTCTGCAGATGCACAAACTTTAAATATTACCAATCAAACTGCAACACAACCACAGGTTAAACTTGGGCAAAATATAGATGTAGTTCTTGCAACACAATACCTGACCAATCTGATGGATTACATATCTAACAATCAGACATTGAAAACGAGAGTAAGTAAGAGTCTTGATAAATGTGTTGTAAAAATACAACATGCCCAGAGCGAAAATGGAAGTATAAAAGGTGCAGGATGGGCAGGTGTTTTACAATCATCGTTTGCAACTAATGCATTAGAAAGTGCAAAAGCCGCAGGAGCAAATGTTGCCGAAGAAAAACTTGAGCGATATAAAAATTATCAGAAAGGTAACTATGATGCAAAGACAAATTCCGTAGCTACAGTTGATGGTGCCGGAGTAATGTTATACAGTATTTCGGGCACTGCTCGCAGCACAGCACGCGAGGCAAGTATTGCAAAAGATAAAATATCGAGAGCAAAAAAAGAAGGCAAGCTAGCGCCTACTTCAACTGTAACAAGCGAAAGTCTGCAGGCTGCCGGCATGAGTGAGGCTGATGCTTACAAATATGCTGCTGCTTACGAAATTAATCAGGCTGCAAGTAAGCAGGCACAGCGTAATGATGTGATGAATGGATTTGGCAGCAATGGTGGTGAAGAGTTTCTTTCATATCTGCAAACCGGTGAAGGTTTAATAATCAGTAAGGATAAAGAGTGGCATAAATGGTATGATAATGTTAGCGGAAGATTGTTGAGCATCCAGAATAATGATGGCAGTTGGAATGGACATCACTGTATTACAAGTCCGGTTTTTTGTACAGCAACTTCATTACTTATTCTATCTGTTAATAATGATATTGAAAAATTGGTTTCGCTGAATAAATAAAAGAATTACGGGAGTGCTGCATGGCAGCACTCCCGTAATTTTTTAAACTTTTACTTTACACTTGAGTATAGTATGAAAACTTTCGCCAATTAATGGAAATGTCTCAACCACTTCAAGCCCTGACTTTTCCACCAAACCTGTCATTGCTTTTACACTGTACATTTTACTGTTGCCGTTTGCAAGCGCTGTAAAATACAGTGATGTTGCAGTAAGGCAATAAGAAGCGGCTTCAAACTTTTGATTATCAATGAATGGTTCAAGAATAAAAACTGTTGTGTGAGTTGACGCTGCCTGTCTTACATTTTCAAGAATGGCAACAATTTCATCTTCACCAAAACAATCTAAAAACTGACTCATCCAAACAACATCTGCACCTTTTGGAATTTTCTGACTTTTATCAAGCAGGTTGATTTCAAAATATGAAATGCGCTCTGTTAGATTTCTTTTTCTCTGCATTGGCTTTTGCCACTGCAATTTGTTGTGGCAGGTCAAGAATTTTTACATGCACATCAGGATTGAATTCACAGGAAGCAAATGCCCATTTGCCGGTATTGCCACCAATATCAAAAATAGTTGATGGATTTTCTTTAAACACAATGTTGAGCGCATCACGGAATGCTTCATCGCTATAAAAATGATCAAACTCAAACCACGATTTTTTAATATGTTCTGGCAATGATGATAAAGCAGGATAAATAGTTGGCCAGTTGCCGAGCGTTTTTAATCCTTCGGGTTTACCATTTTGAATAGACTCTGTCAGAAATTTGAATCCATCATAACAAACATCCTGTGTAAAGTTTATGTTAACACGAGTCATTTCATCAGAATTCAAAAAATAGCCGAGCATAGTAACTGTTACAGTACTGTCGTCTAAATATTTTACAATATCTGCATTGGCTGCCATTTCGAGCAAAACTTTTACTCCATAAATACTTACGTTAGTCTTTTCACTTATCTCTTTTACAGTAATTCCTTTTCTATTTTTACAAATCAATGGTAAAATGCCTAAGCGTTGCATGGCAACCACTACCTGAAAAACTACCGGAGCAAACGCTAATTTTTGCGCCTCGTTTTTTGCTTCAAATGCTGATAATTCTCTTTTTTCTGTCATTGTATTTTCTGCTGAACCCATCTTTCTATTCCTGAACTATTTTGTGTGAATATTTTTTACGCAATCTTTTTTTCTTCAGGTCTTCGGCATGCCATTTTATGTTTTTACCTAAAGTTCCTGCAAAGCGTTGTTTAAACGTTTCTTTCTCAGGCAAAGAAATAAAATTTTCTACTCTCTGCAATTTTCCATCAATATCAGGCTCACTATGCGGCAGTAAACGAAGTGTTTTGTACATAATGGGCAGATAGGAGATTGGCAGACTAAAGCGATGGATAAAACTTACCATTGAACGGGTTTGAACGGGGTCTGTTGCCAAGGCAATTTTTTTAAATCCTAACTTCTTTGCCAAACGATATGAATAATACACATTTTCTACGCTGTGCTCTGCTTTGTCTTCTACATAGATATGTTCTTCGGGTATGCCCATGGCTATAGCAAATGCTTTCATTGTCTTTCCTTCGACAAAGGGTGAGTAAACAGCATTGCCCGAAAAAATAATATTTTTAGTGTAGCCATTCTGATATAGAAATTTTGCCCAAATCATTCTCATTTGTACTACAGGTGGCCAGGGCTGACCTTCAAAATATGGAAACCCGGGAACAATAATTGCATCATAAGGTTTTGTTGCAATTGCTTTGCTGTATGCTTTATCCTTAGATAAAAAAATTCCTCTGCAAGAAGAAAGAAAAAAAGAAAGCAGGCAAAACCATAGAATATGCCTGCTTAAATGAAAGCGGAAAATTTTATTCACCTATTTACTTGAATTTATTCTTCCAGATTTTGTATTTCTTAGACTCAATTTCTTTTTTAAGCTTGGTTGCAGGCGCAATCCAGTAATTCTTCAATCCAAAACCACCTGCTTTCTCTTCTACCTTTTCTGTGTAAAGCATTTTGTTATTTGACAGGTCAACAAATGTTACCCAGATAACAGCTTTCTCTAAAGTCTTATTGAAACTTTCAACTACATAAACCAAACCAATTGCATCTTTCTCCTTCGATTTATAATGTGAAACTGCTTTTTTTACATCATCTTCTCCAATTGAATAGCTTCCATTCATCACTCTTTCGTGTACATTAATTTTACTGTTGATATCCTGAACTACATCAACATTGGTTTCGTACTTATCGTTAGTAAGCTTAAAGGCACTTTGCAAACTGAATTTTTCATATTCTGCAACAAAAGTATTATTCCATGCCGAAAGAAACTTGTCTTTGATGGCAGCAGGGTCGGTAAATCCGTCTGTTCCGATAAATCGCGCTTGTGAAAAGTCATAACCCATAAAAATGAGTTTCACATTGTTCTTAAAGAGTTCATTCATTTTTTCCTGTGAAAATGCATTGAGCATGATGAATGAAAAGATTAAAGTAAGGTAGGTCTTTTTCATTTTCTATTTTATTAAAATTAATTTTTCAAATGTAAATTATTTTTCGGATTTACGTTTATCTGTCTTAAAAACTTTTTGCTGTAACTCTTCAGTATCAATATACCTGAATGCCGGAGTTACTCTTATCTTGGACTTGAATAATGAAGAAATTTCATGTTCAAATGCATCAGAATGTAACTCTTTTGACAAAAGAATTGTTATTGAATCATTATTAAATTCATTTCGTTTGACTTCAACCTGAAACAATTCAATTTGCGGCATCATATTGAGTACATTAAAAATTATTTGTGGAAACAATGTAGTGCCTTTAAACTTAATCATCTGTTGCTTTCTACCCATAACAGGACCTAAGCGGGTAGTATATCTACCTACATTTACACAGATCATAATGAGCGTGGCATAAATCACCGGTCTTAAATCTGATTAAAGGCATACCTTCTACACCAAGGGTTGTGACAACAACTTCGCCCAATTCGCCATTACGTACCTGAAGACCATTATCGTCAACAACTTCAAGAATTAATAACTCAGGATGTGCATGACCTCCATTGCCATAGCCACATTCTGTAAATGCAGAACTCATCTCTGTTGATGCATAGGTTGAATACAATTTCACATCCCAAAGCGAAGTGATTCTTTTTCCTAGTTCATTCAATGAAAAATCTGCATTACGAACAGGCTCTCCAAGACAAACTATTTTTTTTACCGAGGTTGATTGAAAATTAATTTTTCTTTCAGCTGCATATTGCAACAGTTGTGGAATAAATGATGGTATGGCTATTAATGTTGTTGGCTTGAAACGTTGAATATAATCCCACTGCGCCTGAGGTGTTCCCGGCCCTACTCTGATACTGGCAGCACCCAACTTTCTGATACCTAAAAAATAGGCTAATCCTGCCATAAACAATTTGTCAATGGTAGTCATCATCTGAAAAATATCTGCACTGCTGCCATCAGCACATTGCAAGGATATGGCCTCGTTATATGCCAATCTGTCTAAGTCTGCCGATGTCAGATAGAATGTAACAGGATCGCTCAAAGTACCTGATGTAGTCACATAATCTGCAATAAAACTTTTATCAACACATAAAAAAGAATCATTTTGTGTTGCCAGGTCATCCTTAGTTGTAAATGGCAATTCGTTCAGATTGTCGAGAGTAATGCTGTCAAACTTAATGTTGTGTTGCCTGAAGACTTCTTTATAATAAGCTGATTTGGCATTAACGTATTGCAGCAGTTCAGAAAGCTTTTGTTGCTGCATTTTTCGAATGGCATCAAGACCTGCAAATTCTATTTCACCAAGCTGTTTCATTATTTTGATTTTTCAGTACAGGATTCTATCATCTTTTGAATTTTTTCCTCCTCTGCCTTTGATGCTACTTCACGTTTTAATGCTTCATTGTAATAAAGTGTACTATTGCATAATTTTTCTCATGATAAAAATAATCACCCAAGCTCATAAAGGTAACGTAACTCATAGGGTTATTATCGATATACTGTTTTATTTCGGCTTCAGTCAGATGCAGATTTACACCAAATGTGTTGTGTTTGTAGATTCGTTGTTTGATAATTTTAAAAGCTTCAAACTTCTTTAAATCGTTAGACTTTACAAAATCACTTTCCGGAATATTCAGAGAGTCAGAATCGGGAATTTTACCCTGTAAAACATCAGTTAAATTATAGTGAACATAAACACCTTCCTGATAAGGCATTGTAGAAACCCAAAAATCGCTGCTTTGTGGTTTGAATAAAATACTGTGATGTGCTATAAGCTGATTAATTGCCTTTGGGTTACCGTAGCCAATATTTTCATTGTGCATTCCAAATTTATTTCGCAGAACAGAAACTGCTGATGTTATACTTAATGGATAATTCTCCTTTAGCAATTCTGTTATTCTGTCAAAGCGGAATTTACTGTCGCTAAGTTCAATATTTGAAATGTTGTGTGGATCATTTTTCAATTCAGCACCCTGATAGTGATTGGAACAAACCAATAATTCACCGGGTGAATGATATACATCCATTCTTGTTGGTGTTTTTTCTATCAAGGCAGCCGTACTATCCTGCGCTGAACCAATAAGCAACGATTCTGAAACAAAAGTTTCGCGCTTTTCTGCAATAGCAATCGCTTGCTTTATGTTTGATGCATGTTGTAAAATTTCGCGTGCTAAAAGTGAAATAGGATCTTTTGCAGTTGTTGGGATATCAGACTTTGCAGCATTGATGGTAACAGTAAGTCCTTTTTCATTCATACCGGAAACAACTCCTGTAAGTCCTGCCCACGAATAAGAAACAAAAGAAAAACCACTATCAGGCTTTACAAAAAGTAAGAGTTTGTTTCGTGCAAAATCGTCCCCCATGTAAAAATCAAAATTTCTGCCGATTAATAATTTATGATCGTCAGTAAGACTGTCGTTGGCAGCAAATGAAGTACAGCCTACCAATTGAAAATCGGTAAGAGCATGACCAATGTCGTGTGCTGCATGATAATTGAGGATGCGATAATATTTAGGTCCTATGTAATCGTACTTGTCAGAAAAAGAAAGTGAAATACCATAAATCTCACGCAGATTTTCAGCCGGAATATATTTGTAAATATCGCGATTGAACCATGCTACAAACATCTTGATAAACTGAAGATAGATTTTACGTGGAATTATTTCATTGATCTGATCAACAAAATATTCTTCTTGTTTTTCAATTAACTCTTTTGCAAGCACACCATAAACTACACCTCTTTCATAGTCATTACCTTCAATATACATTTCCCAGATGCCTTGCTGATTTTTGCGCAACCAGTTGTTGCCAACACGATAGCTGTCAACTCCTATTTGAATGCGATGAAGGTCATCTGGTTTAAGTTTACTACTTATAGAAGGATCGGGAATCTGAATCCTCCATAAAAACAAAAGAAATAATATAATAAGTATTCCTGCAGTCCAAAGTAAAAACTTAAAAATAAAACGCAGACTACCTTTAAATGATGGCATTTATAGTAATTAAAATTCTGATTGGCGAAGGTAATAAAAACATGGGGCGCTCTTCAAGCGCCCCATGTGTAAATCATGAAATTTGTTTTTTAATATCCTACAGTAATTGTACTGCCGTCCGATTCTGAAGGATGCACTGCCATAACAGGAATTTTGCTGTGGTTAACAACCTGTGTTGCATAGGTGCCCAGAAAAAATCCTGTAATACTAGGTTCTTGTTCTGTCATTATTACAATTAAATCGGCATCCAACTCTTCTGCTGTCTGCATAGTCATTTTTGCTAGGTTATCACCTTCAACAAATTTTTTCTCAACACTTACACCATGTTGTAGAAGCCATTCCTCAACCTGATCAACTTTAAGTTTAAACATCCGCTTATTGTCTTCATTGCTGAAGTCTATTAATCCGGCAATACAAATATGCGAGCCATAAGAGCGGGCTACTGCTAATGCATAGCTTACCTTCTGACGTGACTGCGGTGAATTATCAATTGGTAAAACAATTTTCTTAAAGCCGATTTTTTTGCTGTGTGTCTGTACAGAAATCACCGGACATGCAGCTTCTTCAACTACCTTACTGGTGTTAGTTCCAACATTAAACTTCTTATATCCTGAAACACCATGTGTTCCCATAATTATAATGTCAATGTTCTCACGTTTGGCAACATCAACAATTTTGCGATAAATCCTTCCAAC
This sequence comes from Bacteroidota bacterium, assembly GCA_016699635.1. Lineage (GTDB taxonomy): Bacteria > Bacteroidota > Bacteroidia > AKYH767-A > OLB10 > OLB10. Next base: position 1,091,692 of record CP064983.1, read on the forward strand.
CTCAGTAATAGATTTTACGGTTATTCCGTTGTTCATGTGGATTTGTTTGCCGATTTCATCGAGTTTAGTATTCGATTCAGACTCTAACTTTTTATCTACATTTCCAAACGCTGCACAAATGCCGAAGTAAAAGATACAGATTCAAGAATATGTAGCAGATAAATATCTGCCTTTAATAATTTAGTATGAAAACTGCATGCTCCAAGCTCAACGCTGCTGTTTCTGAAAAATCATAAGGAATTAAAATTCTCTTGATTTCAAATAATTGATTACTCATAGGAAAATGGATTTATGATAGTACGTATTGTGTAGTGTCTTTTCTAACCATTGGTCGGATACATAAAACAGGAATCTCTGAGTTATTGATAACTTCCTGTGCTGCTGTGCCGATAAATAAATCTGTAATATTGGTTTCTCCCTGTGTCATGATAATAATTAAATCACACTCTTTCTTTCTTGCGTATTCGATTATACTTAATGATACATTTGAATCACTTTGTGGAATCAATTCACCTTGACATTCTACTCCGGATTCAATAATGAACTGCTTTACCTGCTGCAATTGTCGTTCCAGTTTATTGACTAAAAACTCATCATTGGTTTCGAGCACTGAAAAAATGTGCACTACAGCACCAAAAAGTTTAGCCATGTCAATGGCATAATTCACCTTTTCGCGTGTTTCTTTTGTAAGATCCAATGGAAGAGCAATATCTTTACACCCCTTGAGGTGCTCATGACCTTTTATGGTAATGACGGGGCATAAAGCTTCTTTAATTACTCTTGAAGTATTAGAGCCAAGAAATTTCTTCTTTATTGTGCTTGCCCCTTGTGTTCCCATCACTATAAATGCAGCATCAACGTCATTGGCTTCAGATACAATTTCATCATAAATTTTTCCTGTTCTGATGTTAGTAGAGGTCGAAACTCTTTCTTCATTATGCACTTTAGTTGCCAACTCATCAAGTCTGCGTTCTATATCATTTCGAACCTGATCGGCATAGTTTTCTTTAGAAAAAATACTGTTGGCTAAATGGGAAATAAAATCCTGATCAATTACATGTAAAAGCCTGATATGGCTGCCGGTCAGTCGTGCAAGATTATAAGTCTGTGAAAGGGCAATGAGTGATTGTTCTGAAAAATCTATCGGGGTAACTATAACCTTCTTCTCTTGGTTCATAAAAAACAGGTGTATTAACTATGCAAATATAAAAAAAGGAAATATCAAATTGAATAAAAAATGACCTCCAACAGATTATTTAACTGTAAATTACATGAACAGGCAGGACTTTTAACCTGATGCTTTAATATATCTTACCTTAGCACAGAAATTATTTACATTTGTTATGAATCAAATCCCCTAATCAGAGCTTATTCTAAACCCCGATGGAAGTGTTTACCATCTTAATCTTCTTCCCGAAGATATTTCTGATGTAGTTATCAATGTTGGCGACCCCGATCGCGTATCAAAAGTGAGTGCCTTTTTTGACAGCATTGAAGTAAAAAAGCAAAAACGAGAGTTTGTAACCCATACCGGTCATTATAAGGGCCGAAGAATATCTGTTATTTCAACAGGTATTGGCACAGATAATATAGACATTGTCTATAATGAGCTTGATGCTTTAGTGAATATTGATCTTAAAACAAGAACTGTAAAATCCAATTTAACAGCACTTAATCTTATTCGTATTGGCACTTCCGGTGCCCTTCAACCAGAAATTCCTGTTGATTCCTTTGTGTTTTCGACATTCGGTTTAGGATTAGATGGTTTGCTTAACTTTTATCAATACACAAACACCCCAGAAGAGCAGGCTATAATTGATAGTTTCAGAAAACATTATCCAAATAACTGCAAACTACCGGAATCATATCTGACACGAAGCTCACATAAATTAGAACAAGCACTTTCAGAAGGTATGCATAAAGGCATTACTGCATCTTGTTCAGGTTTTTATGCACCACAAGGAAGAGTGTTACGCTATCAATTAGCAAGAACTGATATGATTGAAAAATTAAATTCATTCCGCCATGATGAGCATAAGGTTACTAATTTTGAAATGGAAACAGGAGCCATGTATGGATTGGCAAAATTATTAGGACATCATTGCTGTGCCGTAAATCTGATTGTGGCAAACAGAATTGCGCAACAGTTTTCAAAAAAATATGAGGAGCGTATGCATCAATTAATTCAAACTGTGTTGGACAGAATTAGTGCTCAACTTTAAATCTTCCAGAGTATGTCTGTTTCAGTAAAAAATGTAACAAAACTTTATGGCAAGCAACGTGCATTGGATAATGTAAGTTTTGAAATCAATACAGGTCAGGTTGTTGGTTTGCTTGGGCCAAATGGCGCAGGTAAATCAACGCTTATGAAAATTATTTCCTGTTTTATTCCGCAGAATGAAGGGAAGGTTTCTGTTTGCGGTTTTGATACACTTTCACAATCACTTGAGGTTAGACGAAATGTTGGATACCTTCCAGAGCATAATCCACTTTATCCTGACATGTTTGTTAAAGAGTATCTACAGTTTGTGGGTGGAATTTATTTGCCTGCAAAAGAAGCTGCAAAGCGTGCCGACAACATGATTGCCCTTACAGGTTTAACACCTGAATATAAAAAGAAAATTGGCGCACTCTCAAAAGGCTACAGACAAAGAGTTGGCATTGCACAAGCTTTAATTCACGATCCTGCAGTACTCATTCTTGATGAACCAACTTCCGGGTTAGACCCCAATCAGTTGGTAGAAATTCGTGCATTGATTCAATCAATAGGAAAACAAAAAACCGTTATTCTTTCTACACACATTATGCAGGAAGTTGAAGCAATATGTAATCGTGTAATCATAATCAACAAAGGAAAAATTGTGGCTGATGATGATACAGGTATGCTTCGTCAAAAAGCAAAGCCAGTACATGAAATCACTGTTGAGTTTGATGGAAAAATTGATGCCAAATGGTTGCAATCTATTCCTACGGTGAGTAAGGTTATTCATCATTCCGAAAATACATGGAAGGTTAATTACAGCGGTGATGATGATGTGCGTAAAGCTGTTTTCACTATGGCAGTCAGTCATAATGTAGCTGTGCTGTCAATGCAAAAAGAAGAAAGCAGGCTTGAAGATGTGTTTCAACTGCTAACGCAAGGGTAATTTAAGAATTTACAAAACCAATGTTACATCAGTATCTTTTTATTAATGTCTTGTTGTGATATTGATATACTTAATTCTGAAATTTTGTAAAACATGTTATAAATTTTGTAATACCTATACACAGATTCTGAAGGAAGAAGTAATGTGATTTTTTATAAGTACTTGTTAAACACCTAAATTTACATCTCTGATAATACAAGAATGACAAAAAATAGTTCTGAAATAACAATAATACCACAGGAAGTAATAATAAATAAAATTTATTTTTTAAGAAATGAAAAAGTGATGCTTGACAGAGATTTAGCTGAATTATATGGTGTTAAAGCCATCAGACTACGAGAACAAGTAAAACGAAATCTAACAAAATTTCCTTCCCATTTTATGTTTCAGTTAACTGAACAAGAGGTTGAAATTATGGTATCGCAAAATGCGATACCTTCAAAACAACATTTAGGTGGTACTTTTCCTTATGCATTTACAGAACATGGTGTACTAATGTTAGCTAATGTCTTAAAGAGTGAGAGAGCTATACATGTAAGTATTAAAATAATTGAGTTGTTTGTGAAACTTCGTGAAATGTTGGTTACACATACTGAACTGAAGTTAGAAATAGAACGGATAAAAAAGAAAATGGATAATCATGATAAGAATATTGAAATTGTGTTTAGATATTTTGATGAATTGATGGAACAAAAAATAAATCCCAGAAAGAAAATAGGATTTAAACTACCAAGGAAAAAGAAATAACCACATATAAATCCTGCCTGTTAAAACCAAATAACAGATAATTTAAAAAGATTGTTGCTAAATGCTTAGAAAAGTAACAAATACTTATGCTAAGAAGTTTAAACAGCCTTAATCAGGAAAAAATTCTTCTTACCTTTCTGAATCAGTAAAAACTTATTTGCAATCAGTTGTTCTTTATTGATAATTTGTGAAGGGTCAGAAAATTTCAATTTATTCAATGAGACACCATTTGCAGTAATCATTTTTCTTGCTTCACCTTTACTTGTAAAAATTGTTGTCTCTGCTGCAAATAAATCAAGTGCCTGAATACCTGCCTGAATTTTTTGCAACTCAACTTCAAATGCATTTTTGCCTAATCCGTTAAAAACATCCTGCAAATCAGACTCTGTTAGTTGCGCAAGTTCTTTATCTGTTCCATTAAAAAATACTTCAGAAATTTCTATAGCTCTGTCACAATCCTGTTGTGAATGCACACGAGTAGTTATTTCATTAGCTAATGTTTTCTGAAGCAATCTCAAATGAGGTGCATTTAAATGTTCAGACTCTATTGCTTCTATCTCCTGCTGATTCTTTAAAGAAAATATACGGATATAATTTTTTGCATCTTCATCGCTTGCATTCAGCCAGAACTGATAAAAAGCATAAGGAGATGTTTTATTTCTGTCAAGCCACAAATTTCCACTCTCTGTCTTACCGAATTTAGTACCATCTGCTTTTTTTATCAGTGGTGTTGTTAAAGCAAATGCATCTTCAACACGGCCTTTTCTGCGAAGCAATTCAGTTCCTGTAACAATATTTCCCCACTGATCGCTGCCACCCATTTGCAGCTTACAGTTTTTTGCATAATACAAATGATAAAAATCGTAGCCCTGCACTAACTGATATGCCATTTCCATAAATGTCATTCCATTTTCTAATCTGTTTTTTACAGAATCTTTTGCCAGCATATAATTAACAGTAATGTGTTTCCCACATCACGAATAAAATCAAGAAACTTTACATCCCTGAACCAATCATAATTATTAACTATTTCTGCTGAATTTTTTCCACAATCAAAATCCAGAAATTTTTCTAATTGTTTTTTCTGACAATTTAAATTGTGCTGCAGTGTTTCTTCGTTTAACATATTTCTTTCAGCACTCTTTCCGCTTGGATCGCCAACCATACCTGTTGCACCGCCAACCAAGGCAATTGGTTTATGTCCTGCTCTTTGAAAATGCATCAATGTAGTAACCTGCACTAAATTGCCTACGCCTAATGAATCGCTGGTAGGATCAAATCCTATATATCCGGTAACCGTTTCTTTATTCAATAATTCCTCTGTACCGGGCATAATATCCTGCAACATGCCGCGCCATCTTAGTTCGTCAATAAATCCCATATCTGATTTTTAGTGCCGGCAAAGATAATCATACAGTGCTTTACTGCTATCAGTTACAAAGGGTAAAATTCATGCAACCTTTTTATCTGTATCACCGTACAACACGCTTAAACATTATCAATATGGCACATAAGCAAATCATTATCCCCGAAAGATTTCTAAACTATTTATATCATGCTTTTAAAAATATAAGCAATCCTGAAAATCACAGAGTAAAACTTATTACTCGTGACGGACAGAAGTATCGAAATCTGCAGGTTATTAATGGCTGTGTATTGTTAATTGAAAGATCTGCACCTGTTACCTCAAACGATATTGAGATTCTTCAACTTGATATGGATTTTGTTCCTGTAAAAGTTAAATAATATTTGATGTTGGCACAGCCGGTAGTTCCTTTTGGGGATTGCCGGTTTTTTATTTGCTGCTCCCTCAAATTTCTACTTGTGCTGCGCCTTGTTTTCTGCAATCCCAGATTTGTAAACTGACAGGCAATTTACCTGCATCAACTTTTGTTCGGCTGCTTAAATCAATAATCAACAAATCAGAATCAAAATATTTAAAGAGCGTAGGCAGTTTATTTCTGAAACGTGAGGTAACAATCAATCCATCAACTTTAATTTTACTTAATGGTGTTTTTCGCGGCAGCCAGTTACCCGGAATAAAAAATAATTTACTATCCATCTGAATAAATCCATCCTGAATAGTAGCAACATTTCCTACAATCTTACTGTTAAAAATTTCTTTCAACTTATTTTCTGCAGGCTGCTGATAAAATGGGATGTGAAGCATTTCTCTTTTCCTGTTTCATACCAATAGCGGTTAATATTAAAACGTAACAGGCTTTTATCTTCGATTATCTGTTGTGGTGCTATGACCAACCTCTTTCTTGCCTGTGCCAGATCAATTGCTGTGCTGTTTTTAAAGCATATACTGTCATGTTTTTCTGTTGCAGAATATTCCACTCATGCCAAAGTTGAGCCAACAGAAAAACTATTGTTAACGTCAATGCTCCATAAAGTGCATTCCTGTAGTTGTAAAGCAAAAACCAAACTACAAAAGCGATAATGCCATAGATAATCCATGTTTCTGCAATATCAATATACAATCCGCTAATCAATGCAAATGGAAGGTTTCAAAAAACAACAATAACTGATTCATTAACCAAGTGAGTGCAAAAGTTATTTTCCAAGAATAAAATACAAGTGATGACATGTAGGGCAATGCTGATATAATTGTAGCACCAACAGACACCCAGATAATTCCTGTAGAGATAGGTATGACTAAAAGATTAGATACTAAAAACAAATTCGGGAACTGATTAAAATAAAGTATTCCTAACGGAAATGTTACCAGCTGCGCACATAATGACACTGAAGTCAGTTGCCATGCCTGATTCATGAGCATTGAAGTAGGATAAAGAACCGTAACCAATCGCTGATGCAGATATACAATTCCAATAACTGCAAGGTATGAAAGTTGAAAACCAACTCTGTAATTGAAAATGGGTTAATCAACAACAACAATAAAGCAGAAGCCAGTGTAGTGTTAAGCATGTAGTTATCACGACCAAGTTGCTTTGCAATAATGATGATAGAAATCATGGTTGCTGACCGTAAAACGGAAGGAGAAAGTCCTGTTAGCATGGCATAAAACCATATCAAAACCAGAATGAGTAATTGTTTAAAAAGATTCAGATACTTCTTATTTTCAGGAATAAAAATCAGCCTTTGCAGGGTCACAAAAATCAAGCCTACATGCAATCCGGATACACTCAACACATGTAATGCACCGGAGCTTGCATAGGCCGACAATAAATCATCGTCAAGCAAATCATTAAAGCCAATTAACAATGCAGAACAGACCGCTACTTCCTGCGGCACTAAAATTTGTCCTTGTATTTCATTCAAAAACTTTTTGCGTAAATCAAAAGCTGTACTCAAAAGTATATTAGAAAATCCTTTACCGGCAGCAGCCCATCGCCCCGACTTTAAATAGAACTGATGGTATATCTGATGAAAACCAAGAAATCTCTTGTAGTTAAATGACCCAGGATTTTGTGGAGGAGCAATTGGCTGTGGCTTTGCATTGGTAACAATCCTATCAGCATACTGCAATGCCTTTGCTGCTGCATCGGATGCAAAATACAACAATGTTTTTCCTCTGCATGGCTGCCATTTATTGTTTTCAAAGACAGCTTCTATTTCTGCTTCTGCTTTTAAAGATTTTTGTTTGATGTGATATGGCTCGGTGATACGAAGTAAAAAAGCTTCAGCGCTTTCGAATTGCGAATAGTGATAGGGGTCGTAAAGTTTCGTCTTTAATTGTGTGAGTAAAACGCCTGAAGAGAATAAAAACAAATGCAATACTATTCCGAAAAGGTAGCGAAGTTTATAATGCTGACTAAAATATTTTGAGAAATGAAAAACTAAAACTCCGATAAAACCTGAAGACAACAAAGCGATTGCCAAAGATGCAGGCACAGCCATGAATATGCCTACAATTATACCGGCAACAAAAGGTATTAAAATTCTTAAAACAGGAATATGCGATAGGTGACGCATAACTGTGCGGTTTGGTGTAAAATTAAGAAAATTAATTCTGAATTGTAGAATTTAATCGAGAATAATTTATCTTACTTAAGGCTTTTACAGCAGGGCCTGCTTCCGTTTAAATTCATCCTGCAATATTCTATATCATTTACTACAATTAAAACCTGTCAAAAAGCTGTCCACCTTCAAAGGCTGGCTTGTCCACAATGCGCCACCTACTCCCTTGGGGTCGTTTTCGGTCAGGTTAATGCTTTCGCCCGCCTCACGCCCTATTTTTACAAACCATTTCTTGTATCGGTCTCTGTAGTTCCAGTAGCGTTCCATGTATTGCTGCTCTGTTGTTTGTGCAATAGCGGCAATGAATTTTGAAAGCACAGCAGCAGCATGGCTATGGTTTTCCAGTTGATTTTAATTTTCATACTATTTGGTTTTTAGTGGTTATTAATAAATTTTATTGTATTATGTTATACCTTATTACCTTCCATACATTATTGCTATCAACCAGTTCTTCCTGAATAATACCTACGTTTTTGGCAATTAAATAATTTGTCCTCTGATCATTATTAATTATATCTATTGAATTCGACATTTTAATAACAGATACATAATTTACTAACCCAATATTATATATTTGATAATAGTTTTCAATTTTTACAATAGAATTTTTCTCACCATATAATATATTACCAATGACAGGAGGATATTCCATTAAAATTATTTGCCCTACATAATCTCCGGGCTTTGTTTTAGTCATAAAGACTTGATGTCTGGTTGGATGAAAAGATGTCCAGCCTGAGTTATAACCAATATAATAATTGTAATCATCATAAACACTGTGGATTTTACTTTGAAAAAAGCGGTAAATACCTTCAATATCACCATTTGATTTTCTTACGGTATCAATGCCTTCTCCGGCAGAATATACATACATGCTGTCAACGTTTCCGTAATTATCCTCATATATCCAGTAAGTGCCAAGCTGGAAATAAACATAATCCTTAACAGGCTTGATGTCTTCATAGCTTACATTTGGCTCATCAGGCTCATCTTTTTTGCAGCCGTAAATCAAAGCAATAACAGCAGCAAGCAAATAAAAACAGGCATGCAGCTTCATGAGTGTTTTCTTGAAGGTGTAAATATATGAGGCTTGAGTTAAAACAAATATTTTTAAAAATTATTTATGCGTATGCTTTGCACAAACAGCGGCAATGAATTTTGAACGCACAGCAACAGCATGGCTATGGTTTTCCAGTTGATTTTAATTTTCATACTATTTGGTTTTTAGTGGTTAAATGAATCTATCAATAGTAAATATTAAAGATTAGGTTTACTGAACAATATTATATCTGACTAACTTCCACACATTGCTGCTGTCTATCAGTTCCTCTTGTATGATTCCTACATTCTTTGCAATATAATAATTTGTTGTTTGTCTATAATTATTCGTAATATCATTAAAAACATTAACCTTTCCAACCGAAACAAAACTATTATTGTCAATACCATAATTTTGGAAATAATCAATAGTAGTTGTTTTAGAATCATTCCAGTATCTCCAATCACCTATTTTAAAGGGATATAAGGTTAAAAAAATTTGCCCTACATAATCCCCCGGCTTTGTTTTAGTCATAAAAACCTTATGTTGGGTTGGATGAAAAGATGTCCAGCCTGAGTTATAACCAATATAATAATTGTAATCATCATAAACACTGTGGATTTTACTTTGAAAAAAGCGGTAAATACCTTCAATATCGCCATTTGATTTTCTTACGGTATCAATGCCTTCTCCGGCAGAATACACATACATGCTGTCAACGTTTCCGTAATTATCCTCATATATCCAGTAAGTGCCAGGCTGGAAATAAACATAATCCTTAACAGGCTTGATGTCTTCATAGCTTACATTTGGCTCATCAGGCTCATCTTTTTTGCAGCCGTAAATCAAAGCAATAACGGCAGCAAGCAAATAAAAACAGGCATGCAGCTTCATGAGTGTTTTCTTGAAGGTGTAAATATATGAGGCTTGAGTTAAAACAAATATTTTTAAAAATTATTTATGCGTATGCTTTGCACAAACAGCATCCCTGGCGCAAGTCTTCGGACTTGTGCCCACCTATCAATAAAGAATGCAATGCAATAATTTAGCGCAACAAGGCAGCAAGCAGGTTAAACCGCACTTTACTTTGCTCAAATAATATTTACAATCAATAGAAGTTCTCCCTGGCGCAAGTCTTCGGACTTGTGCCCACCTGTCAATAAAGAATGCTATGCAATAATTTAGCGCAACAAGGCAGCAAGCAGGATAAACCGCACTTTACTCTGCTCAAATAATATTTACAATCAATAGAAGTTCTCCCTGACGCAAGTCTTCGGACTTGTGCCCACCTGTCAATAAAGAATGCTATGCAGTAAATTTAGCGCAACAAGGCAGCCAGCAGGTTACACCGCACTTTACTTTGCTCTAATAATATTTACAATCAATAGAAGTTGCACATTTGCATAAATGAGTACCAAATACAAATTTCAAGAGCCTGATGCTATTTATTTTGTTACTTTTTCAGTAGTAAACTGGATTGATGTTTTTACCCGCAATACTTACAAAGATATTTTATTGGACAGCATAAGACACTGCCAAAAAGAAAAAGGTTTAGTTATACATGCATGGGTTATAATGACCAACCAATCATGTACATGATCATTTCGAAAAACAGCATGAGCGTATTGCCTGATATTATGCGTGATCTTAAAAAATTTACGGTATACAAAATAATTGGAGCAATAATGGAAAGTTCCCAAGAAAGCAGACGGGAATGGATGTTTTAAATTATTTAAACAGGCAGGCGAAAATAATGCTAACAATACTAACTGGCAGTTTTGGCAACAAGACAATCACCCTATTGAATTAACTGATGCAAAAATGCAGGAACAAAAATTAAACTACATTCACGAAAATCCGGTACGTGCAGGATTTGTATATAAAGGTGAAGATTATGTTTATAGCAGCATGTGATTACTGCGGCACCAAAGGTTTATTAGACTTACTAATGCTTGAATGATAGATGGGCACAAGTCCGAAGACTTGCGCCAGAGAGGTTGTTAATAAATTACATTAAGTTGACAGGTATCAAATGGTGCACAGTTGGTTATTTGTGAGTAACGAGTTGTTATTCCGTTTTCAGTTATATCCCAGAAATCTATTTGAGGAGAAGTGCTGCGGAACTCCCTGTAAAAAACAGTATCCACATTTTCTCCTTTTTTGTTTACATTAGGAGAAAAAAATATGGAATCATCCGGCTGTGAAGGAAGAACATTTTGTATATGAATTTTTAACCAACTTAGCGGATACATTGGATAATCCATTCTAAATGTTTCTCTTGCACCAAAAGTTGCTAAATCAGCAATGCTATCATAGAGATTTTTTATTGCTCTAATTCCATAGTATTTAATTTTGGAACCAGTAAATGATATTGCATAATGACCTTCTGCATCCGTAAATGTTGTGGCTATCTTCCTGTCAAAATCGGATAACCCTGTTGACCCTCCTCTATCATCTTCCCACAATTGTACTTCTGTATTTGCTAGGGAATCTTTTGTTACAACATCAATTACATATCCTTCAACATAAGCATTAATGCTGTAATTTTCTTTTTTGCACGAAAAAGAAAAGCAAAAAAGTATAAGTGTGATGAACAATGCTGATTTTCTCATTTTACTTTGGTTTTTATCTCTATAAGGTTGTAAGCTATATCAATATTATTTTTTTGGAGCCGTAAATCAAAGCAGCAATGGCAGCAAACAAATAAAAACAGGTATGCAGCTTCATGAGTGTTTTCTTGCAGGTGTAAATATAATAGGTTTGAGTTAAAAACAAATATTTTTAAAATTTATTTATGCGTATGCTTTGCACAAACAGCATCCCTGGCGCAAGTCTTCAGACTTGTGCCCACCTATCAATAAAAAATGCTATACAGTAAATTTAGCGCAACAAGGCAGCCAGCAGGTTAAACCGCACTTTACTTTGCTCCTCATCCCTGACGCAAGTCTTCGGGCTTGTGCCCACCTATCAATAAAGAATGCAATGCAATAATTTAGCGCAACAAGGCAGCAAGCAGGTTAAACCGCACTTTACTCTGCTCAAATAATATTTACAATCAATAGAAGTTGCACATTTGCATAAATGAGTACCAAATACAAATTTCAAGAGCCTGATGCTATTTATTTTGTTACTTTTTCAGTAGTAAACTGGATTGATGTTTTTACCCGCAATACTTACAAAGATATTTTATTGGACAGCATAAGACACTGCCAAAAAGAAAAAGGTTTAGTTATACATGCATGGGTTATAATGACCAATCATGTACACATGATCATTTCGAAAAACAGCATGAGCGTATTGCCTGATATTATGCGTGATCTTAAAAAATTTACGGCCTACAAAATAATTGGAGCAATAATGGAAAGTTCCCAAGAAAGCAGACGGGAATGGATGTTTAAATTATTTAAACAGGCAGGCGAAAATAATGCTAACAATACTAACTGGCAGTTTTGGCAACAAGGCAATCACCCTATTGAATTAACTGATGCAAAAATGCAGGAACAAAAATTAAACTACATTCACGAAAATCCGGTACGTGCAGGATTTGTATATAAAGGTGAAGATTATGTTTATAGCAGCGCATGTGATTACTGCGGCACCAAAGGTTTATTAGACTTACTAATGCTTGAATGATAGATGGGCACAAGTCCGAAGACTTGCGCCAGAGAGGTTTTTATGTTGTTAATAAATTACATTAAGCTGGCAGGTATCAAATGGTGCGCAGTTGGTTATTTGCGAATATTGATGTCAGCAATATTAGGCAATATTTTTTCATATAGTGCTTGAGCAATCATCAAATGATATGCTTTTGTTGCATAAACACCAAGGCTATCAAACAAAATTTCGCCTTTATAATTTTGACTTCTTCCACTTACAAAACACTCAGGAATATATTCCAGATATTTTTTTATATCCTTTTCCAATCTTAATGTAATCAGTTTTTCGAATAGTGCATTTGTTCTTTCGGGCGGACCTAATACAATGAGTTGTATATTTCTATTATTGGTGAATTTTATAATATCTTTCAAAAGCTCTTTATACTTTTCTAAAGCATAACTATAATTTCCGATAAGCATACCAAAGAAGTAATTTAAATCAACCAATGCGCTATGCATCTTAGAGTTTGCTGTATTCTCCACCGGATTAAATCTTGTAGATGCAGAAAGTAAATCATAACTTTCTGCATCAATTTTATTCAATAAAGGAATATTCAATGATCTTTCAATTCTTCCACCTGGATTTTTCTTAAACTTGTAATATAACTTAATCAAACGCAGCACCGGTTCAGGCCTTATAGAAACAACAAGTACATCAATTGGATGCGACTTATTATAAGTTTCTATCTTATTAAAACAATTTTTAAATCGTTCATACCTTATTATATTGATATTGAACTTTACATTTCTGCAATTCTCAACCTTATCTTTTAGCAATTGATGGAAACGATTTTCAAATGGCATATTTCCCTGCACAGGAAAACAACCGCCAAGAAATGTGAAATTTATTTCAGGTAAGTTAGCCTTTTTGCGATAGTTTAATGCAGCAACATACTCTTGTGGAGAAATTAATACTCTGCCATTACTTATAACAAAGCCTTTTTCATGATACTTATTTTCAAATTCCTTAATAAAACTTTCAATATAAACTGCTGGCACTTTGAAATCTAATCTATTTCCCATTAAAGGTAGCTCAGCATCAGGTTTTATTACGGAATATGAAACACAAACTTCGGTCTGCGTTTTTGTTAAAGTAACCTGTGCACAGTCTGAACCACATATTGAAACTAAAATATTAAGCATATTCAAAAAATACACTTCATTATCAAGTTGTAAACATGGAGAATTCACAATGGTATAACCGTACAATTTTAATTCTTTAAAAATTTTGGTTATCCATGTCCAGTACTCTCTTGAGTCTTGATGAAAAAAAGGAAAATTACCACAATCATTATTATAATCACAATGACCAAAAGCAAAACGCTTTACTTTTTTAAGGTCACTCTTTAAAATTGATGAAAGATTTTTCAAACCAACTTTGGTTTCTATAACAGGAATTATTTCATCAAAGCTTATGTTGTTTTCCTGTAAATCATTTTGCAATTTCAAAATTTGTTGCGCACTCTCAACTTTTGGAAGAAACACTGTTGAAATTTGTCCAGTTCCTGAAAGTGACAAAGGTCTAAATTATATTCCATGCCTTCTGTTGAATTTATGCGTACACCAATATTCAACTTACCATCATCTGTTTTGCATGCAACAAGCATACTTCTGAAATATTCTCTAAATATTTTTTTTAAGACTGTTGTCTTTCCGGAGTCTAAACAATCCTGAATACTGTCTTCAAGGTCAAAACATAAAACAGTTTCCGGTGCCGACTGCGCAATCAATTTGTCTATTGATGTACTTTCATTATACTTTAAAAAATGAAATGCTTTCATGATCAGTCGTTGCTGGAATAATATTAGAAATTATTCCTTCCACAAACTTAATAAAAAGGTCATAAAGGAAATTAAACTATGACATTAAAGTATATTCCTTCTTGTTGGATAAATTAAACTAACACTAAACTACGCTTAACCTTTCTTGTTTTTTTGCAATAACCGGAAATGATAAATAATAGAAATAATACCTATGATAATTGATGCAATGCCTGCGTTTTTGGAAGCATCAGTAAAAACTCTAAAATAAGATAGAATGCCTACTATTAAAAAACCGAAACCTGCAATCAAAGAAAGATACTTATTGTAAAATATCATAACTCAATCTTATAAATACAGCATCAAAAGTAAATCGAAACAAAACACTTTTGATTTATTTTAAAAATTCCTGAGCATCCATCATCATTTCATCACAGTCAGGAAAATTCTGAAAGAATGAATTATAATGACTGCAAAAATTTTATCAATGCTTGTCTGTCGCTTTTGCTCATATTTTTAAAAGCATTCTTTGCCGATTCTGCTTCACCGCCATGCCATAAAATTGCTTCCTGCAGCGAACGTGCTTCTGCCATCGTGCAAATAAAAATTATGACCGTTTACCTTCTGTGTTAAACCTATACCCCATAACGGTGCAGTACGCCATTCATTACCATTGGCATCAAAATCAGGTCGGTGGTCTGCAAGACCTTCGCCCATGTCATGCAACAACAAATCTGTGTAAGGAAAAATTCTTTGATTACTTACTTCCGGAAAATCAACACGAACACCGGTTTGCATAGCAGGTCGGTGGCAAGAGCCACACTTGGCATCATTAAATAGTTTTTTGCCTTGCAACACTGTGGCATCATCAGCACTTCTTCTTACAGGCACAGCTAATGTTTGCACATAAAATGAAACTGCACGCAAAACGCTATCAGGAATTTCAGGGTCATCGTTTCTGTTATCGTACTGTGTTTGCCCTTTGCTTGACTCTGCCGGAAAAACATAACTTGTAATACCCATGTCTTCATTATAGGCACCTGCTGTTTGTTGCAACACTGTTGGATTGTTTGCCTTCCATCCAAAGCGACCTAAAGTGCGTGTTCCTGCAAGTACATTCCAAACATAATTCGGCTTGCCGGAAATGCCATCACCGTTGGCATCATTTTCATCAGCAAATTTTAATATTTCAGATTCGTCAACTGCTTCGAGCAAACCCAAACCAAATACAGGAGGTGCCATTCGTGGTGAAAGCATTACTCCCGCAGGTAATGGTATGTAGCTGTTGGCTAACTGATATGTTGGTGTACGCAATGAATATGTTTCACCGTCAGGAAAAGAAAATGTTTGTTCAGAATAATTAATGATAACATCTGCTTCTTTCGCAACACCATTAATAGATCGTTGTTGCAACTGCACACCAAAACCCGGCACAGCTAATGGTCCACCGTTTGATGCCACACCGGGTATGCTTACTCTGATTAACATTGCAGAGAGTGGCTCACTGCTATTCAACGGAGGCTTACCTCTGCCATCTGCAATATGACATGATGCACAGGAAACATTGTTGAAGATAGGTCCAAGTCCGGGATTCAATGGTGCAGGTGCACTGACAAATGTTGCTTCAAAAGCTTTGTCACCCATTTCATGAATCATTGCATTGTGTGCTGAAATATCAGGAAACACACTGGAGAATGCTCCCGCAGACTCGTCAAAAAGTGTTTGTTTACCTCCTGCAAGCCATTCATTCCACTCTGATTCTGGCAGTCAACAACAATGTTCCGTTTCAAGATTATTGAATTTTCTGACTAACTAAATTTGCTAAATCATTTTCTAAAACACTTTTCAAATCACGAATAGCATTCTGTGCATTGATAACCTGTGTTTGTTGCGTAAATATGGCCTGACCAAAAGGAACTGTAATATTTCCTAATGCAGTTATAGCAGCACTGATTTTCGTTTTAATAGAACCATCTAAAGAAAGGTTGTTGGCTCTGACAAAGCTCTCTAAAGATTGCCCCTGAGAAGTATATTTTCCCAGATAAACATTCTCTACACTTTTTATGTTGTTCGTAAAATCAATAATTGAATTTTTTGCAAAAGGCGATTCTTCAAGCATAGCATTTTGTGAAACTAATGGATCTTCCATCTTTCCATCTGCTACTTCTTCGCAAATACCTGCCATAGCACTAACCATTTCCATAAATGCCGCATGCTGTGTAGTAAAAACCTGACTGCCATTTCCTGCATTTGCAAACTCATTATGATAGTTTCCTGTAGTCCAACTTGAAGCTACTTGCTGCGTTAGTGTTTTCAGATTTGCTGCAAGTGCTTCTAAGTAATCTAACTGACGTGAAGTAAACTGTGCAATAGTTTTATTTCCATCAACACCCCACAACAAATACTCAACAGGATGAAATCCTTTTAAAGCATCTTCAAGTGAATTGACATAGGCTTCATCATAAACAGATTGATTATTCAAAACTGAATCGAGTGAATTAAAATCTACAGGCCAGGTGTCAATACGTGGGTCTATATCGTCTGTTGCAACAGGGCCGAATAAAAATCCTTCGGACTGCTCCCATGCTTGGCGGCTTTGTTTCCATAACGATTTACAGTTATCAAGATTTGCCTGTGTCTGATTTTGGGTAAAGTTTGTAATTGCCTGATGCAACTGCTCTGTTTTAGAGGCTAAGTCATTATAAGTAGCCTGTGCAACATTAACTGAAAAGTCATTAAGAATTTGTGTTGAAGAATAGTCATCACTGTTGCTTTTATCTTTTTTGCAGGAACTTAAAACCAACACTGATGCTAATGAGAATAAAATAAATCTGAATTGCATGATTAAATTAAATTGATATTTGAATTAGTGAATTGTTTACTACTACAGGATATTTTTTGAGTGGTTGTGTTGCAGGTTCGGCTACAACATTTCCGTCAAGGTCGAAGCGGCTGCCATGAAGTGTGCAGTACAAGCCGCCATCACTTGCATTGAGTGGGTTGGCGCGATGTGTGCATTTCATCTCTAAGGCAGTAAAATGATTGTCAGGTTTTTTACCAATAAGATATCATACTCTGATGAAGCATTACGCACAATTAAAATCTTTTTATCGTTCATTGCTGACAGTGGAACTGTCAGTTGATGATTCACGGCTTCTGCTTTGAATATTGACGTGCTCTTACAAGAAGAAAGCAGCGACAGTAAACTTCCTCCTGCTGCCATCATGCCACAACTCATACATGTGTTCTTTATAAAATTCCTGCGTTTCATTTTTAAAAACTATAGCCTATGCCAAGATTTATAAAACTGTTTGTTGTATAGTATGCAGGTGCATTCGGAAATGGATTCAGGTTTAATGCAGGATTAAGATCACCGGTTTGCTTATATACGTAATCTAATTTTACCACTACACCGGGTGTAGGAAAACAAGAAAATCCTGCAATGATATATTGCTGTTTCAGAATATCGTTCTTTATTCCATTTTTTGGAATACTGCTGTTAAGATCAAAATTTTCATAACGGACAAAAGCATCTGTTTTTAGTTTTTTGAGAATGCGATAAGCAACTTCTGCATAACCACCAACAGATAATTCGGCTGTGTTGTTGGCATAGGCACGATTAATTTTATCAGCATCAGGAATAGTGATTGCAGCAAAAAGCACTTTTGCTGTAAGTCTGTCTTTGCGATACTGAACATTTACTTCGCCAAGCCCCACAGGGGTGCCAAACATGCCTGAGTTTAACTGAAGGCTATCAGCTTCTCTCTTTGTCAGGCCTGCGCTTCCACCATAATAAGCTGAAAGCTGAAAAGTGAAATTTTTCATTACATATTGCACTGATCCTGTCAAAGCAATATTAGAAGCAGTTGCATTGCCACCCTCAAACCTACCTCCGCGAATACCAGTTCCATTGCTGAAGCCCGATGCATCAAGACCGTTGACAAGTGCAACAGAATAATTTAATCCTGTTATAGCATCTGAACTACCATACAAGGCAACACCCAACTCGCGCCATGTTGATGGTATTAGAAAAGTTTCTGTAAAGGGGCGTTGATTACCATGATAAGTTGTTGGTAAATGGTTCTCATTAATAATTCCAATGCGCGGAATAAATAATCCGGCCTGCAAATGCATTTTTCTGTTTAGCTGAAAACGCAGATAAGCTTGCTCCAATGCTATTTCTCCACCTGCCTTGCCACCTTCAACACGTGCATCGGCCAATTCTGTTTCTGAAAGAAAAGAAATATTCTTGCTGAATTTATGGCCTACAAAAACTACAGCTCTGGTAAAATTTGCCTGAGCAGTTCTGTAGCGTGAATCATAACTTACCATCGCTTCGCCATAGCCTGATATGTAGGTCTGCTTTTCATTAGCTGCATTGGTATGTAATGAATCCTCACCTGTCTGTGCCTGAGAAAGGAATGGAAATAGAAACAGAATGACTGTTATGTAGTTTTTCATTGAATGAAAATTATCGGCTGCGAAAGTAATGAGAAAATACTATTTAGAATGTTTCTAAATAAAATTATTATCTAACTCTTTGTCTTTCAGAAACAAAAACAGGCAATTAAAAAAAATGAAAAAACTAACTCCAGCTTGTGTTTCAAGTGTATCTTCTGTTAACATTGACAAAAAAGCCGTAATCCAGAAAGTCAGATATAAGAAAGACCCTGAATACTGAAATTGAAAAACAGGATAAAAAAGCATGACGATAAAAAGTAAAAGAGCGGGAATACCGAGTGCAACAGCAACAGCAAGAAACTGATTATGCGAACGCAAACGGAATTTAGCATCCAACAATGAATTGGTTTCATCATACTATTTTTACAAAAGCATCAGGCACATCACCCGTGCCAACACCTGTTAACGGATGTTGTTTGATGATTTGCAAGGCTGTCTTCCAAAATTCAAAACGCATGGTTAATGAATGTCCGCTGGCATTGCCTCCATTTCTATATCGGTTCAACTCCCAAAGTGTTGCCCTTAATCTGTTGTGGATATTAGAATCGATTAAATCATTTGCATTGGCTACACCATGTTCTATTGCATTAATCTCAGTATTACTGAGCTGTTCAACTGCATGTGCATCTTTTGTTAATCCTTTGGAAGATAAAAACCGGAATATTGTTAATTTAATCTCATCACCATTCAGATTTTTATCATCATAATTTATCTTGCTTCTCTTGTTCCATGCTGTCCGCAATTCCGGCTCACAAATGTTAATCCACACCGGATGTCCGTTTTCCGATTCACGATTCAGAGTGTCATGTGTATATGGAGCACCATTTGCTGTATGTTTTGCTAAATTTCTCAACTCAGCATCATTAAAAAATGTCACATCATGCCATGCGCTTTTGATAGTGAATGTAAGTATTGTAACAACCATTACAACTGAACCTGCTATAATTCCTCTGCTAACTACAGATTTATTCTTTAGAAATGTTTTGATAGCATAAATCAATAACACTATTGCCAGTATGCCCAAACCGGTGACAGACTCAATCAATGAAAGAAAAAACACAAACCAGATAATTACAAGCAGCAATCCATAACTAAACTTGATTTTTCTTAACAGCCAAAATGACAAATAAACAGCAATACAAATAAGGAGTGACAATCTGATGTGTGAAATAAAAATTGAAATATCTCTGACATTGTGAAACTCAACAGGTATTATTCCTACATAAATACACATGCTTATTAATGTGGACACTAAAACGGATGCAATAAAAACTAATGCTACTGTTTTAAATTGTTTATCAGAAAAAACAGGCATTGATGAAAAAATAATTGGGATTAAAAGCAAAGGAAGTTTGACACGCACATCCTTAAAGCCATAATGAAAATCGGTAGTATAAAGTAATCCCAACAGATGCCATAAAAAGAAAACAACCAGCAGTAAAACAATTTTATTAGATAATGCTGTCTTTAATTTCTCTTTCAAATCTCCATTCAAAAGCCATGCAACAATGATGAGGGCTTGAGAAACACTCATCAAAAACATGGAGAGTGGCAATCCAACAGCAAACAGTAAAACACCGGCAAAAAAAGAGGTTTACTAAAACTTTGTAGCCGGCCTGTCATCATTAATGCAGTATTCTAGTGCTTCTCTCTAACCGAAGCCATAGAGCTTTTCATGATTGAACTATAGACATCTTTATTCTTCAATGCTTCTGTAGCCTTCTTAATTTCCAAATCGTTCTTAAAAGATGCTTCAATCTGTCCTGACTGATAATAATAGCGTGACACAATTTCATTCTCCAACAACTCTGTTATCTCATCTTTAAACTTTTGTAGATCTGCATTCTTATCATGCGATATTTTTTTCTTCAGCACTTCAAACTCTGCTGCTGCTGCACTAAAATATTTTTCTTTTTCTGCAGTTGTTTTAAAATCATCAAGAATTTTTTCGCTCTTGGTTTCATAATCATAATCCTTTGCAGAAATCCATTTTACAAACTCAGCATATTCAGCATCGGAGAGATGAAATTCTTTTTGCAGGTGCAATTGATGGATGTGTATTACGATACATTGTTGCATAATCAAACAATAAATATTTCAGTAATAAACTTTGCGAAATAGGACTCAGTTGTCTGACGTCAGTAACAAAATCAGGCATAACACCACCGCCATCATAAACAGTACGGCCAGACTTCGTTTTAAATTGTGTGATGAGTGAATCAGGAATTTTTCCTACGCTGCCATCGTCATTGCGATGTGAATAGTCGAGTGCCTGAATGCAACGACCACTGGGAATATAGTATTTTGCTGTGGTAACTTTAAGTTGTGCACCATAACTTAACGGTCTGGTAGTTTGCACAAGTCCTTTACCGAAAGTACGCTTTACCAATAATGATGCCTCTGTCTAAATCCTGCAAACTTCCTGAAACAATTTCTGATGCAGATGCGCTGCTGCTGTTTACTAAAACTGCTACAGGAATTTCTGTGTCAACAGGATTGTTCAATGCATGATAGGTTTTATCCCATTCTTTTGCTTTGCCTTTTGTGCTAACGACTTCAACACCCTTATTGACAAAAATATTTACAATGTTAACCGCTTCGTTAAGTAATCCACCCGGGTTTCCGCGTAAATCAAAAATCAACCCTTTAAGTTTTGTCTTTGCTTCCAAAGCTTGCAATGCATTTTTTACTTCCTGTCCTGCATTTTCTGTAAATCCGGTAAGGCGGATATAACCTAAATCGTTATCAATAATTCCACTGTAAGAAACACTGTTTATTTTAATCTCTTCACGTACTACATTTTTATCAATCAGGTTTGGTTCACCTTCACGTCTGATAGTTATTTTAACTGAAGTTTTTGGCTGACCTTTAAGCAGCTTACTCACTTCATCATTCTTTTTTCCTTTAATGGGCTTACCGTCTAGTTCAACAATTACATCACCTGCACGCAGGTCGGCTTTTTGAGCAGGAAATCCTTCATAAGGATCGGTAATGATTACTTCGTTATTGCGCGAACCGATAAGTGAGCCAATGCCACCATACTGTCCTGTAGTCATGAAACGATAGTCTTCAATTTCACTTTCGGGAATATAATTGGTGTATGGATCAAGTGAGGCAAGCATATCATCAATGCCTTTTTTCATCAGGTCACCGGGATTTGTTTCATCAACATAATAAATGTTCAACTCACGAAACAAGGTAGCGAAAATGTCGAGGTTGCGCGATATTTCAAAATAATCGTCACTGAAACTATAAACAGAAAAAGCAGATATGCCAACCAGAATAACGGCAACATACAATCTGATTCTTTTACGCATTTTTTGTAGCATCTTATAAACTATTTAATCAATTAATATTTTTAAAAATCATTAAGGCACCGGATGATGTCCATGGCCACCAAATGGATTGCAGGATAATATTCTTTTTAGTGATAAAAAACCACCTTTCAACGGTCCATACTTTTTCAGCGCTTCCATACAAAACTCGCTGCATGTAGGATAATAACGACATGACATAGGCAACAATGGCGATATGACCATTTTATAAAACTTTACTATGGCTATCAGAATCCTGTTCAGCAGTTTGATCATTCAATTCTTTTAAACGTTGTAAAATTAGGATTATTTTAGATTGTATCTCTGTGAAGGTAGCGTTAATATTTCCATTATAAACAAACATAATATGTATGACCTGCTCATTTTTTTTCAGTTCGTTGCTCAATATCTGCTTATTAAGTCTGTAACTTTCACGAATAAGCCTTTTAATACGGTTGCGGGAAACGGCACTTCTTATTTTTCGTTTCGGTACACTTATGGCAATTTTAACAGGAACTGTTGATGTGTTTTCTTTTAACTTCAGCCAATGCACTCTGAACGGAAAACGGTTAAACGCTGCACCCTGACTAAAAATCAGTTCAAAATCTTTCCTTTTACAAAGCCTTTCTGCCTTAGAAAATGTGTTTCGCAAAGTGCCCTCATTCATTGTTTTGCAAAAGTACAAACATTGTATCGGACAGATAATTATTTTTCAGGATTATATTGTTTTTGGTTCTAACTTTATAATTTGGCGAAAATTTATTTATGCTTAAATCCGGGCTGGCACTATGTTTATTGTTCATACTATCGTTGGGCAACATCAATGCTAAGGAAACTATTTTTAAAGAACAACGCATAGGTTTTGGATATTATCCGTCTTTTCATGGATCTCAAAATTTTTGGTTGAACTACAGTGTAAATAAGCGCAGCCGCAAAACCATTTATTCAATCCGAGGCATGTATAATTTCCGCTCCGAAAAAGCACAAGAAGTAAGTAATTATGCTATTGGCCCCTGTGTTTCTGTAAAGCTACTATCGTTTTTTAAGGAAAGATTAGAAATTCGTCCCACACTGTATATCCCTTATGTAAATTTTAAATACGAAAAATCAACCTACCCTGGAAGTTTATATGCAACACAGTATAATGGTGCAGCCTTATTGCCCGGTTTAAATATTCAGACCGAACTTACCGACAGAATTGGTGTGCGCTATGGTGCTAATGCAGGAATCTATTATGCTAAAACACGTGAACCCATTTTTGAACAGAAAAACGGAGTAACAACTTATGATGTTTACACCGATAAAAATATGTATTGGATAATGCTGATTGATTTTAGTATTACAATTAAAATCACAAAAAACTATTTACCGCATCAGCGATAAAAAACAATCATTATTCTCGCCATTCCTGACCTGTAAGATTCAGAAAAACGTCTTCAAGGTTTGCTTTTTTAACTTCTTTTTTTCGCTCAAAACCTTTTGCTACTAAATCGTCTATCAACTGGTCAGGAGTATCGAGTGCAATAATTTTTCCATTTTCGATAATAGCTACTCTGCTGCACAACTCTTCTGCCTCGTCCATATAGTGTGTAGTAATAACTACAGTAGTGCCTTCATTTTTTATCTGTCGAATCAAGTCCCAAAGATTTCTTCTTGCCTGTGGGTCTAATCCTGTAGTAGGTTCATCCAGAAAAATCACTGCAGGTTTGTTGATTAATGTTGTTGCAATAGAAAATCGCTGTTTCTGCCCACCTGACAATTCTTTGTATTTTGATTTTGCCTTATCCGTTAAGCCTACTTTCTGAAGTAATTCCATTGCATTAACATCCTGACTGTACAATCCGGCAAATAGGTCAATCAACTCAAGTAATGAAAGACTTGGATAATAGCCTGCAGCCTGCAACTGTACGCCAATTATTTTTTTTATCGCATCATCATCAGTACCAAATTTATTTCCTTTAATAGTTATGTCACCTGATGTTTTGGCACGAAGGGTTTCCATTATTTCAAGCGTTGTCGTTTTACCGGCACCATTAGGCCCGAGTAAACCAAAAATCTCACCTTCATACACTTCAAAAGATATTCCTTTAACAGCGTGAAAGCTATCGTAATGTTTGACTAAATTATTTACCGTTATAATTGGATTCATGATGTGCAAAGTTATAACATTTGACTTCCTTCCTCAAAATGCCATGAAGTTTTACCTTTGCCAAAAATAAACCGGTGTTAAAAGTTGACGACATACTGGTATCGGACCAGGTTATTACAGAGAAATTTATTTGCGATCTTTCTAAATGTAAAGGAGCATGTTGTGTAGAAGGTGAATCGGGCGCGCCATTAGAAGAAGATGAGTTGAAAGCATTGGAAAAAGTTTATCCCAAAGTTAAACCTTATTTAACCGATGAGGGAATAAAAGCTATTGAAGCGCAGGGATTTCATCTGAAAGATGATGATGATGAATGGGTGACACCTTTGATGTGGCCCGGTGGCCCATGCGCTTACACCGTTTTTGAAAATGGTATTGCACTATGCGGAATTGAAAAAGCATATCGAGATAAAAAAATAAAATTTTATAAGCCAATCAGTTGTCATCTTTATCCTATACGTGTTTTAAAAACAAAATCGGGTGATGCATTAAACTATCATGAATGGGAAGTTTGCAGTCCTGCCTGTAAGTTGGGAAAGAAAGAAAAAGTTCGGGTTTATGAATTTCTGAAAACTGCACTGACCAGAAAATATGGCGAAGCATGGTACAACAAATTAATAAAGGCTGCACAGGAGTATTTACAGACACTGACAAAAAAATAATATCTTGACAAAACAATTAAATCTTTTACCTTTGTTTAACCATAACCGAATCAAATGTATTTACCTAAGCATGTAATCAGTTGGTTGTTTTTTTTAATTATCATACAATCAGCAACCGCACAAACTACAATTTCAGGAACAGTTACCGATCAGAAAAATAATCCTGTTGCAGGAGCCAACATCGTTATCCGCGACAGTTATGATGGTGCCAGCAGCGATGCTTCGGGGAAATATCAATTCAATGCAAATGATTCCGGTGATGTGATAATAGTTTGCAGCCTGATTGGTTTTAGTCCTTCAGATAAAAAAATAAAACTACAAGGTAACACACTTGAAATAAATTTCAAACTCAAAGAAACAAGCAATGAGCTGAATACAGTAACTATAACAGCAGGAGCCTTTGAGGCAAGTGATGAAAAGAAAATGGTCATTTTACGACCATTGGATATTGTTACAACAGCAGGTTCGCAGGGTGACATTTACGGAGCGCTGCAAACACTTCCCGGCACACAGCCTACACAAGATCAGGAAGGACTTTTTGTGCGTGGTGGCGATGCAGCAGAAGCCAAAACACTTATTGATGGAATAGAGGTTGCAAACCCATATTGCTCAAGTGTTCCTGATGTTCCGCAACGCAGCAGGTTTTCTCCTTTTATGTTTAAAGGCACAAACTTCAGCACCGGAGGTTATTCTGCGCAATATGGTCAGGTATGTCATCGGTGCTTGCATTAGAAAGCGAAGACCTTCCTCCACGCTCTGTCGGAAACATTGGCATCATGTCTGTTGGTGGTGGTGGTGGTTACATGCATCGTTGGAAAAAAACTTCAGCAGGTGCATTTGCCAATTATTTTAACCTTGCACCCTATTTTGCTATCATCAAACAAAACCGCGACTGGGATTCTACTCCACAAACTTTCAGCAGTTCTGCAGTGTTCAGACATAAGACATCTGAAACAGGAATTATTAAAGCATTTATCAATTATCAGTACAGCGACCTCTCGCTCAACTTCGACAATCTGGAAGACGTTACCGGAAAAAGTAAAAATCATTTTGGTCTCAACAACTACAACATCTTTTCTACGCTTTCATATAAAGAAGTGCTCAATAAATGGACAGTGCAGGCAGCAGGATCTTACAGCAAGGATATTAATCGTATTTATGCAAGGCCACAACATCTGCTTTTCAGTAATCAACTGTGGCAAGGGCGTGCAGTAGTGTCCCGTTCAATAAGTGAATTGAGCTCCATACGTGGTGGCGTAGAAGTAAAATATAATGACTTCAGTAACCTCTATAATAATTTCAGAGTGGATAGTACAGAAATGTTTACGGCAGTTTTTCTTGAAGGCGATGCCTACATCACAAGAAAATTAGTAGCTCGTGCCGGACTAAGAGTTGAAAATTCATACCTGCTTCGTGCAAGTAATCTTGCACCACGCATCAGCGTGGCTTATAAATTAGGAAAGTTTGATCAGTTGAATATTGCCTATGGAGATTATTATCAAACACCCGATAAAAATTATCTCATCTTTACCAACCTCGATCATTTTGAAAAAGCAACACATTACATTTTGAACTATCAGTATGTAAATGAAAAAAGAACCTTTCGTGTTGAAGCATATTATAAAAAATACAACCACTTAGTGCAGACTACAAATATGGCATCGGATGTATATGCTACAGCATTTGCTACCGGTGATGATGGAAAAGGCTATGCACAAGGAATAGATTTTTTCTGGCGCGATAAACAAACTTTTAAATATGTGGATTATTGGATTTCCTATTCATTCCTCGACACCAAAAGAAAATATTTATACTATCCGTTTGAAGTGCAGCCCACCTTTGCTTCAAAGCATGTGGTGAGTGTAGTGATGAAACGCTGGTTTCCAAAATTGCGAAGCAGCATTGGTTTCACCTATGTGTATGCAGCAGGAAGACCTTATTATAATCCTAATAAAACCAATGAAAATAATTTTCTTTCCGATCGCACTAACGATTATAACAACCTGAGTTTAACCTGGAGCTATTTAACATCCATTGGCAGACACTTTACAGTAATTTCTGCTGCCGTAAATAATGTGTTGGGTATTGAAAGTGCATACAGCTATCGTTACAGCACTGACGGGCTAAGAAGAAGTGCTGTTGGCCCGACTTCCAAACGCTCCTTTTTTATTGGTGTATTTATCAGTTTCGGAGAAGACAGAACAGAATAAAAAATTCAAATCAAATTATAAAATGAAAAAACTCACATTCCTTTTACTCTTTATTGCAGGCAACATGTTTGCACAAAGCAACAGCAAGTTTGAAAAAACTATGGTTAAACAAATTGATTTGCTTGATAAAGCCAAAGCAGGTACTGACTTTGTGAATGCCGCCAATGCATTTGAGCGCATTGCAAATGCAGAAACCAAGGAGTGGCTGCCTTTATACTATCAGGCTTATGCTTTAGTACTTTCTTCAAATGATGAAAAAGACAATGTAAAGAAAGATGCCGTTTTAGACAAAGCGCTTGAAATTGCCAATAAAGCAGATAAACTCTCACCTGATAATTCAGAGATTGTTACACTGCAATCGTGGATAACCTCAATGAAAATTGGTATTGACCCTGCAACACGCGGACAAAAATTAGGGATGGAAGCAGGCATGCTTACAGCACATGCCATTGAACTGAATCCGGAAAATCCACGTCCCTATTTTCTGCAAGGTACAGGATTGTTGTTTACTCCTGAACAATTTGGTGGTGGCAAAGCCAAAGCATTACCTGTTCTTGAAAAGGCAATAGAGAAATTTAATGCATTTAAACCTGCCAACGCTATGATGCCAAACTGGGGAAAAGAGTTTGCTCAGAAAATGCTTGATGAGTGTAAGAAATAGGCTTTAGTTTGGAAGGGTTGGAAAGTTTGGAAGGTTGGAAAGTTTGGAAGGTTGGAGGGTTGGAAAAGTTGTAATGTTTAAAGCAGAGAATGCGCGAGCGAAACGCTCGGGCATTCCTTGCTTAATGCACCTTAAACTAAAAAAGGATTGTACATTTTTTCAAAACCTATTGTTGTTTCGGGGCCATGACCCGGAAGCACTTTTACATCTGCAGGCAGTGTAAACAGTTTTGTTCTGATGCTATTCAACAATGTTTGCTCATCACCACCGGGTAAATCATAACGGCCGATGCTCATCTGAAACAATACATCACCTCCAATAATAATTTTCTCTTGTTTATCATAAAAACATAAACTTCCGGGGCTGTGACCGGGAGTTAATAATATTTCTAATGAAATATTACCAAATGAAATGATGTCTCCTTCTTCCAAATACTTTTCTGCCGTTGGTGATGGCTCCAGAAATATTCCCCATTGCTTACTGTATTCTCCTGCTGCTTCAAGCAATCTTAACTCTAACTGATGAAACTGTGGTTTTAATCCGAAAGTATCATAGATAAGTTTGTTTCCGAAAATATGATCTACATGGCAATGTGTATTTAGCAACAAAACAGGGTTTAGTTTTTGTTCTGCAATAAAACTGAGTAATTCTTCCTTCTCTTCAGGCATATAGCATCCCGGATCTATAATGGCACACTGTGCTGTTTCATCATAAACAATATATGTGTTTTCCTCAAAAGGATTAAATGTAAATTTCTTTATCTGCATGTTATTAGCCAATGAAAGTGCAAATTAAAGAATATTAACGTGAGTTTAGAAGGTTTAGACTGTTTGGAAAGTTTTGAATGTTTAGAATGTTATTAATGCAGCTAATTTTTAAGTTTCTGATTTGTGACTTCTTGAAAAGTTTGAAGGTTTAGAATGTTTTGAAAGTTACAATGTTTTGAAAGTTACAATGTTTTGAAAGTTATTGATTTCGCTAATTTTTACATTTCTGATTTGTGACTTCTTGAAAGTTTGAAGGTTTGGAAAGTTTAGAATGTTACAATGTTTTGAAAGTTATTGATTTCGTTATTTTTTAAGTTTCTGATTTGTGACTTCTTGAAAGCTTGAAAGTTTGAAGGTTTGGAAAGTTTAGAATGTTACAATGTTTTGAAAGTTACTGATGCAGCTAATTTTTAAGTTTCTGATTTGTGACTTCTTGAAAGTTTGAAGGTTTAAAATGTTTGGAAAGTTGGAATGCAGGATTTTAATTGGAATTTTACTTAGATGATTTGTTGATTAGATACTTAGATAATGTTAAATGTTTGTTGTAATAAAGATTATTTTATCAAGTGTAATACATTAGCCTAAATTTTAAATATGGAATACATCAAACATCTTTCTAAAGATAAAAAATTAGCATCGGTAATGAAGCAACATGGAACTGTAGAACTTAAAAAAAGAAAAGACTTGTTTCTGAGTTTATGCGGTTCTATTATATCACAACAGTTGTCTGTAAAAGTTGCTGACGTAATTAAACAGCGTTTTTATGATTTATTTGATGGAAAGCCTACTCCCGAAAAAATACTTCAGGCAACAACAGAAACTTTAAGAAGTATTGGATTGAGTAATTCTAAAGCAAGCTATATTAAAAACATTGCAGCTTTTGCACTGGAAAACAGTTTGCAGTTGAACAAGGTAAATAAAATGAGTAATGACGAATTTATTGAATACATTACTCAAATAAAAGGTGTTGGCCGTTGGACTGCAGAAATGATTATGATGTTTACCCTAGGTCGCGAAGATGTTTTTTCTGTTGACGATTATGGTATTCAGCAATCCGTTATCGGACTTTATAAGATTAAAATATCCGATAAGAAAAAGTTGCGCCTGCGAATTTTAGCTATCGCTGAGCAATGGGCACCTTACAGAACTTATGCATGCATGTATCTGTGGCGATGGCGAGATAATGGTTGAAAATCAAATCTTATTTGCTCATAACTTCATGGATACCACATATAAACTAATATAATTTTCTACATTTTTGCGTTATTGCTTTGTATTCATGAAAAGATATTTATTCATTCTTATAACATTGTTTTCATCAGTTGCTTTAGCACAACAATCCGGCAACGGTTTTGCTGTGGTAGAGCTTTTTACCTCACAGGGTTGTGGCAGTTGTCCGGCAGCAGAAACAGTTCTGAAAAAAGAAATGGATGATGCCATTAAGAATAATAAGCCTGTTTATTTTTTAAGCTTTCATGTTGACTACTGGAATAAATATGGATGGAAAGATCCATACAGCAGCATTAAGTATTCAAGACGACAGAATAATTATGTTAGTGCAACAGGCAGCAATGAAGTGTTTACGCCACAAGTGTTTGTTAACGGCAACACAGGCTTTGTAGGCTCTGACAGCAAACGTCTGAATTCAGAAATTGAAAAAGGTCTTAAATCAGTTGCTAAACAAAAACTGACGGTTACAGTTTTACAAACCCTAAATGACACTTTACATCTTAACTATACTGCAAGTAAAGCCGATGCCAATGCTAATATTATTGTAGCCGTAGTACAAAAAAGTGTTACAACAAAAATTACAAAAGGTGAAAACATAGGAAGAACACTTGTTCAAGACAACGTAGTGAGACTTTACGAAGTATATCCTGTTGCCACAAAAGGAACACTGCTTTTAAAAACCAATAAACTTGCACTCAATGAGAATTTTCAACTCATTGCATTCATACAAAACAAACAAAGCAAAAAAATTTCTGCAGCTACTGCGCTAACGCTTTAGTTACTTTTTCCTGATCAGGTAAAAGCATTCTCTCCTGTTATATCCATTCCTGTAATGAGCAAATGAATGTCATGCGTACCTTCATAAGTAATTACCGACTCAAGGTTCATCATGTGGCGCATGATAGGATATTCTCCTGTGATGCCCATGCCGCCATGTATCTGTCTTGCTTCGCGGGCACACCACAATGCAGTGTGAACGTTGTTACGTTTAGCCATACTTATTTGTGCAGGATTGGCTCTGTTTTCATTCTTTAATTTTCCAAGCCGCCATACCAACAACTGACCTTTGGTAATTTCTGTCAGCATTTCGGCAAGTTTTTTCTGCTGAAGCTGAAAGCCTCCAATTGGTCTTCCGAATTGTTTACGCTCTTTCGCATAGCGTAAAGCGCTGTCATAACAATCCATGGCTGCACCTAAAGCTCCCCAAGCAATGCCATAACGTGCACTGTTCAAACATCCTAATGGTCCTTTTAAACCTTTTACGTTAGGCAATAAATTTTCTTTAGGCACTTCTACATTATCAAAAACCAACTCACCTGTTGCACTAGCACGTAAGCTCCATTTGCCATGTGTTTCAGGAGTTGTAAAACCTTTCATGCCACGTTCAACTATCAAGCCTCTGATGACACCTTCTTCGTCTTTTGCCCAAACTACTGCAACCTGTGCAAACGGTGCATTGCTTATCCACATCTTTGCACCATTCAATAAATAATGATCGCCTTTATCTTTAATATTGGTAACCATACCACCGGGATTTGAACCATGGTCAGGCTCTGTTAAACCAAAACATCCCATCCATTCTCCTGATGCAAGTTTGGGTAAATATTTTTTACGCTGTGCTTCGCTTCCGTAGGTATAAATAGGATACATCACTAACGAACTCTGTACCGATGCGGTTGAACGGATACCACTGTCGCCACGCTCAAGTTCCTGCATAATTAAACCATAGCTGATCTGATCCAATCCACCACCACCATACTCTGCCGGAATATAAAGTAGAATGCACCTACCTCTGCCAAACCTTTTATTAAATGCTTTGGGAACTCACACTTCTGACAGGCATCTTCAATAATCGGAGAAACCTCTTTCTTTACCCACTCGCGCACACTGTCACGAATCAGCTTATGTTCGTCCGTTAATAATTCATCCATTAAAAAATAATCCGGTGCCTGAAATCTGTCTTTTGACATACTTTAAATTTTAGTCTGCAAAAATAGGATTTTTGGTTGAAGGAAAATCAGCTTTTGAAGGAATTAAATTTGTAAGAATAATCTCCTCAAATTAATAACCTAAAATACTTCCCAGCCATTGTTCGGCTTCTTCAACAGTCATTGATTTACGTTTTGCATAATCCTCAACTTGGTCGCGCTGAATTTTTCCTACTGCAAAATAATGCGATTCGGGATGTGCAAAATACAATCCACTGACGGCAGCAGTTGGAAACATAGCCAAATGTTCTGTAAGCGTAATGCCTGTATTTTTTTCTACATCAAGTAGTTTCCAAAGTGTGTATTTCTCTGTATGGTCGGGCTGTGCCGGATAGCCTGCAGCAGGACGAATGCCCTGATACTTTTCTTTGATTAAATCCTGACGATTCAGATTTTCATCTGTTGTATAAGCCCAAAACTCTTTGCGTACCCGCTCATGCAGGTGTTCGGCAAATGCTTCGGCTAATCGGTCGGCCAACACTTTTAACATGATGGATGAATAATCATCATGATCGTCTGCAAATTTCTTTAACCATTTTTCTATTCCAAAACCTGTTGACACAGCAAAGGCTCCGATATAATCTGAAGGACGAATAAAATCTGCCAATGCAATATTCTTCTGTCCTGTTGCTCTCTCTGACTGCTGACGGATAGTATGAAGTGTTGCAATTTTATTTTCTCTTCTTTCATCAAACACTTCAATGTCATCACCCTTGTTCGCTGCAGGAAAAATTCCGAATACAGCATTTGCTGTAAGCCATTTTTCTTTAATAATACGTTGCAGCATTGTTTGTGCATCATCAAAAAGTTTTTGCGCTTCCTGACCTCGTTGAGGGTCGCTCAATATTTTCGGATAGCTGCCTTTCATTTCCCATGCAATAAAAAATGGTGTCCAGTCAATATATTCTGTAAGCAATGACAAATCATAGTTGCTGAAAACTTTTACTCCTTTAAATTTTGGTTCAGTAACAACGGCTCCATTCAATTCATATTTATTTTGTTGCGCCTCTTTCAAAGATAAAAATTTTCCTCTTGATCGCTCTGCCTTATGATAGGAGCGTGTTCTTTCATTCTCCGCTTTTATATCTTCAATAAATTTTTCTTTTTGTTCTGCGGAAAGTAAATTACTCACAACAGGCACACTTCGTGAAGCATCATTGACATGCACAACAACGCCTGAATAGTTTGGCTCAATCTTTACGGCAGTATGTACCTTACTTGTGGTAGCTCCACCAATCAGCAATGGCATTGTAAAATTTTTCTCGCTCCATTTCTTTGGCAACATGTACCATTTCATCAAGAGAAGGAGTAATCAATCCACTAACACCAATAATATCTGCTTGATGATCGCGTGCAGCCTGCAGAATTTTATCTGCTGCAACCATTACACCCAAATCAACAATTTCGTAATTGTTGCAGGCAAGTACAACACCAACAATATTTTTTCCAATATCATGTACATCGCCTTTAACTGTTGCCAGAACAATCTTTCCTTTTGACTGACCTTTTACTTTTTCTGCTTCAATAAAAGGTGTCAGATAAGCCACTGCCTTTTTCATCACACGTGCACTTCTTACTACCTGAGGCAGAAACATTTTTCCTTGTCCGAATAAGTCACCTACCACACCCATACCAATCATCAGATGACCTTCAATAACCTCAAGTGCTTTAGATACCTGCTGCCGCGCCTCTTCCATATCCTGATCTACAAATTCGTCAATACCTTTTATCAATGAATGTGTAATACGTGATTGCAGGTCTTCACTGCGCCAGGCGTTGGCCGATTGATTTCCTTTCTTTACATTTTTATCAGTTGTGGTCTGCGAAAGTTTTAACTCTTCGGCTTTTGCCAAGAGTTTTTCAGTTGCATCTTCTCTCCTGTCTAAGATAACATCTTCAACCAATGCAAGTAAATCTTTTTCTATTTCATCATAAACGATAAGTTGCGATGGGTTTACTATGCCCATATCCATTCCATTTTTTATTCCATAATAAAGAAACACTGCATGAATGGCTTCGCGAATGGGGTCATTACCACGAAATGAAAAAGAAACATTACTTACACCACCTGAAATTTTTGCAAGAGGAAGATTTTCTTTAATCCATTTACTTGCTTCAAAATAACTTATTGCATTCTGACGATGTTCTTCAAGTCCTGTGGCAACAGGAAAAATGTTCGGGTCGAAAATTACATCCTGAGCAGGGAAGTTAACTTTGTTAACTAAAATATCATAAGCACGTTTTGCTATTTCAATTCTACGTGGTGTACTATCGGCTTGTCCGTTTTCATCAAAGAGCATAACGATAACTGCAGCACCATATTTTTTTACTGTCTTTGCTTCATAGATAAATTGATCTTCGCCACCTTTTAATGAGATGGAGTTTACAATTCCTTTTCCCTGAATACATTTTAATCCGGCTTCGAGCACTTCAAACTTTGAAGAGTCAATCATCACCGGCACTTTTGAAATATCAGGCTCTGCAGCAATCAGGTTCAGAAATGTTGTCATGGCTTCAACGGCATCAAGCATACCCTCGTCCATGTTAATGTCAATTGCCTGCGCACCCCCTTCAACCTGCTCGCGTGCTACACTCAATGCTTCATCGTACTTATTATCTTTTATCAGGCGAAGAAATTTTTTAGAGCCTGTAACATTGGTGCGTTCACCTACATTCATAAAATTTGAATCAGGCCTGAGTGTTACTGCTTCTAATCCGCTCAATCGCAGATAAGGTTCTATGGTTGGTATAGCTCTTGGCTTATGATTCTTTGCATGCTCTGCAATGTGTTTGATGTGTTCGGGCGTGGTGCCGCAACAACCACCAATAATATTTACAAATCCACTTTCTAAAAAATCATCTATCTGCACACACATCTGATGCGGTGTTTCATCGTACTCACCAAACTGATTGGGCAGCCCCGCATTGGGATAGCATGAAATATAAAATGGTGATTTCGCACTAAGCTCTTCCAGATAAGGGCGCATTTCTTTTGCACCTAATGCACAATTGAGGCCTATGCTTAATAGATTAACATGCGAGACAGAGTTCAGAAATGCCTCCACCGTTTGTCCGCTTAATGTACGTCCGCTGGCATCTGTAATTGTTCCGGAAATCATGACAGGCAAATCAACCTTTTTTTGTTCCATTACATTCTGAATGGCTACTAATGCTGCTTTGGCATTGAGTGTATCAAAAATTGTTTCAACTAAAAGTAAATCTGCACCACCATCAACCAAGCCATTTATCTGCTCCGTATAAGCATCTACCATCTGATCCCAGCTAACCGCTCGGAAACCCGGCCTGTTTACATCGGGCGAGAGTGACAAAGTTCTGTTTGTTGGACCAACAGCACCAGCAACATAAAACTTTTTATCTGACTGATGTTTCTTTTTGAATGATTCAACCGCCTTCTTAGCAATTTTAGCCGACTCAAAATTTAACTCATAAGCCAATGACTCCATGTGGTAATCGGCTAATGAAATTTTCTGCGCATTAAAAGTGTTAGTTTCAATAATATCAGCTCCTGCTTCGAGATATTCCAAGTGAATGGCTTCAATAATTTCGGGCTTGGTGAGTGAGAGCAAATCGTTATTCCCCTTTAAGTCACTTTTCCAATCTGCAAACCTTTCACCTCGATAATCTTCCTCACTTAATTTATATCGCTGAATCATAGTGCCCATGGCACCATCTATAATTAATATTCTTTTTTCTAACTCCTGTCTAATATTTTTCATTTCACTAAAGTGTTGCAACAATTCTAATTAATGTTTTTCTATTTACAAGCTCTGATCATTTCACGTTTCCCTTTTGGTCCGGGCAATGCTTCAACAGCAAACCCAACTTTTTTTAATGTTCGCTTTACTTCACCATTAGCACAATAAGTTACCAGCATAGCTCCTCTATTGCATGACTCATAAACCTTATGAAGCACTTCAAAAGACCATAACTCCGGCTGGTGTGTTGGTGAAAATGCATCGTAATAGACAAGGTCATAACCACCATCTAATTTCAACTCCAGCATATCAGCATTAATTTTATGCAAAACAAAATCGCCAAAAGTTACATTCTCGAACCAGTTGCAGTCATGCATTTTTTGAAACATGGGTAGCAATGCTTTTCCAAAGTATTCAAAATAATTTAACTTGTTTATTATTGCCATTGGCAAGGGCGATGACTCAATAGTGGTATAATGAATTGGCTTCTGCAACACATAACATTCTCTGTATGTGAGTATGGCATTGAGTCCTGTGCCAAATCCCATTTCAAGAATTTTAATGTCAGGAAGGCTTTTATTCAAGGCAAGCAAACCATTTCTAATAAACACATGCATACTTTCCTGCATGGCTCCATGCAATGAATGATAGTGTTCATTAATCCGGGTGTTGATTAGCGTATCAATACCTTCTTTTGTTTTTACAATCTCAATGGAGTCCATCTCCTTAATTTAAATCAGATTTAAAATAAAAAAAATCTTTTCCGAAAAGCCGAAAAAGATTGAACGTTTTTAATCTGATTTCGACTTATCTGCTTCCCTTAGGGAATGTGAATTGGCACCTTTTCTGCCAGAGGCAGATGGTTGTCAAGGCATCGCAGGGCACTTCCCTCCGCCTTTCTCGATAAGCATTTTGAAAAGAACAAGGTGCAAATATACAGCATACCAATCATTTGAACAAAACAATTGCATTGAATTTTTACACTGTACTTGAATAGTTGTACTATATTAAACAACAATTTTCCTATGATAAAACAGCACTAATGTTCTATGGCATCAAGTGCTTTTTATCTTACACCCACCCTTTTTAAATTGATAAAAAAGCTTAAGTTTTTAGGGGAATTACAAATTTTCATTTTTTGACCTACATCAAATCAAATCACTTTTTAAAATTCTACTTTTATACAGTCAGATTTACCATAAAATGTAGATTATGAAAAACCGAACCATTCTATTTGCATTTTTCCTATTACTGGTATCAATAGGTTACAGTCAAACCTGTACTGTAGGCTACCCTCCTCCATCTGACAATTGCGCAACAGCACCTGCAATTCAGCTTAATGGTGTTTATTGCGGAAATACATGCAATGCCACAGCAAATGATGCAGCATGGTTTAAAAACAGTAATGAATTTTGTAATTCAGTTAGCAAACAAACCATAGAAAATAATGGTTTCTACATTTTTCAGGCAACTGCATCATCAGTAAATTTCACAATATGTACTAAGACGGGATGTACAAGAAAGAACAACATAATTGGTGCATCAGGAATTCAGGCATTGATTTTTAATTTCCCTACAGCAAATGGATTGGGGACATGCGGTTCAGGTTCTATTGATGGCTATTATTGTTTAAAGCAACTTAGCGGCACAGACTGTGGTTCATGTAGTAATCCAAAAGGTTGTCTCAGTGCAAGTGTCAATGGATTGTCTGCAGGTAAATTTTATTATTTTATGGTTGATGGTTATGAAGGTGATTGTTGTGATTTTAGTATTCAGTTTACGTCAAACATTACATTACCTGTTGAGTTAATCAGTTTCAAGGGCAAGGGAGAAAATGCAGGCAATCATTTGTTCTGGAGTACAGCATCAGAAAAAAATAATGATTATTTTAATATAGAAAGCAGCACCGATGCTACAAATTGGCGCACTATAAACAGTATTAAAGGGCATGGCAATACGAATCAATTAAAAAATTATGATTTCATTGATTTGAACCCTGCTGCTGTTATTACCTACTACCGACTTATGCAGGTTGATTATGATGGTTCATTTTCATACAGCCCAATCATTTTTGTAGATCGTTCTGCAACAGGTTCGCTAAGTATATTTCCCAACCCTTTCAATTCAGAGTTGAATTTACAATTCAACATAAGTAAAGGTGGGCTTTACACGCTTACTTTCAATTCAATGTTAGGTAAACAAATTCAAAAACAAATAGATTTAAAAGAAGGTCAGAGTCTTGCAAAAATTGATTTTTCTGATAATCTGACAAGTGGTGCTTATATGGTTGAAGTTGCAAATGAATCAGGAGAAATTTTACAACATGTAAAGCTAATCAAATACTAAAACTACCCTTTTTCCCTTTTGCAGTTAACCAAAAAAAAAATTACTTTTTTATTTTAGAACGGATGCGGCTTAATGTTGCCTGATCAATATTCAAATACTGTGCAATCACACCAAGCGAAATATGTTCTGAAATATGTTTTGAGCGATTATACCATTCCTTATATCTGTCTTCTGCACGTTCTTGTGAATAAATCAAAAATCTTCGTTCCCAAAAAAGATATCCTGCTTCAACAATTTTATGATAAACATTAGCTATTTCTATTTCTTCGGAAATCAACTTTTTAAATGTTTGCATGTTTATAGCAAGCATAGTACAGTCGGTCAGTGTTTCAATAATTTCATTCCCTTTTTCGTTCTGAAACATGGTTGAAAATGAAGTAATCATATCGCCAGGCTCCCCAAACCAGAGCGTAAACTGAGCATCTTCTCTATAAATATATCCTCTTGTATAGCCGGAGCAAATAAAAAAGCATTGTGTGCAAATACTTTTATTTGAAACTACTGTATCGCCCTTTTTATAGTTTCTGTATTCAAAATGCTGTGCGATTTTATCAATGGTTTTATCACTAACAGAATTATAGTATCTGCAAAGTATATTTTTTAGTTCCTGAACATCTACCATTTTAAAGGCATTTAAGCGGTATTGACTCCTTTACATTTCAAAATCAAGTTTAACAAAGATAAAAATTAATCAACATTATGTGTCAGGATTTAATAATGCTTAAAGTATTTCATTTTCAATGAATCAAAACCAGTATTTTTAACTCGTGA
This sequence comes from Bacteroidota bacterium, assembly GCA_016699635.1. Taxonomy (GTDB): domain Bacteria; phylum Bacteroidota; class Bacteroidia; order AKYH767-A; family OLB10; genus OLB10. The sequence goes on from CP064983.1 coordinate 1,130,299, forward strand.
AAAAATATTATGTACTTTATAAACCTTATGGTTATCTATCGCAGTTTAGTGATGAAGCCAAACACAAAGGACTTAAACACCTCATTGATGTTGAACCGGATGTTTATCCTGCAGGCAGACTTGATGTTGATAGCGAAGGTTTATTATTGCTTACCAATGATAATTTCCTGAAACATCATTTATTAAATCCCGAAAACAAACATAAACGAACCTATCATGTGCAGGTTGATGGTACAGCCACAAGTGTACACCTAAACCTACTTCGCCAGGGTGTTGAAATTACTATAGAAGGCAAGCCATATAAGACGTTTCCTCCTGCATCTGTAAATTTATTGAATGAGGTTTCTTATCCTGAAAGAAATCCGCCTGTGCGTTTTCGCAAACACATTCCAACAAGCTGGATAGAATTGGTTCTTACAGAAGGTAAAAACCGTCAGGTTAGAAAAATGACTGCTGCTGTTGGTATTCCTACTCTAAGACTAATCAGAAGTAAAATTGAAGCTATTAATATTAAAGATTATCAGCCGGGTGAATTAAAAGAATTGTCGCAAAAAGAAATTTTTAAATTATTGCATTTACAAATCTGAACAAATGCAAAGTAGCATTCAAGCTACCGGTATATTTCTCAGACGTAATTAATATCCTTTAGTGAACAATGGCTTTCTCAGAAAATGAAAAACCCCATTTCCATCAGGAAATGGGGTTTACTTTTTATAAAATAAATTACTTATTTATCACCAATTTTTTATTGATAAGAACACCATCTTTTTCAATACAGATATGATAAATACCATTTGTAAATGCAGAGGTGTTGATGCTTGTTTCCTTAGTTGTAATTGAAGCATCATAAACATTCTTGCCTATTGCATCATTGATTTTGATATTAGCACCAACCGGAAGATTAGTAAGATTCAGATAGTCATTAGCCGGATTAGGATAAACTTCTATACTATTATCTGCAGCCATGCTGTTTATGCTTGATGTTCCATTACCAAATTTCATCACTGTTGCTCTATACGAGTTATTTATATCCTCAAAAGCAACATAAGGCACACCGCTACTGTTGAATGCAAGAGATGTATAATCTGCCCATCCTGATGAAAAGCCTGTTGACCCCACAGCCACCCAAGCACTGCCATCATACTTCATCACTGTAGCCTGAGAATTGTTAAAGCTACTCTTAAATGCCACATAGGGTTCTCCCGTATTGCTGAATGCTAAAGATGGATAGTGTGAAGTTCCTGTAGAAAAACCTGCATTTCCTACCAATGCCCAACTGCTGCCATTAAACTTCATTACAGAAACATGGCTATTTTGCGTGCCATCAATAAAAGCCATATAAGGCTCTCCGCTATTGCTAAATGCCAATGAAGCATAGTCTGCAGAATTTGTTGTAAAACCAACCGGACCAACGTTTACCCAATTACTACCATCAAATTTCATAACAGATGCATTATATAAGCCACCCCATTGTGTAAAAGTACATAAGGAGTGTTATTATTATCTATTGCAATTGTTGGCTCTTTAACCGATACGCTGGAAAATCCGGCAGTACCAACAACAACCCAACTATTGCCATCAAACTTCATTACTGTTGCTTTAGATAAACTTGTTGCATCTTGGAAAACGACATAAGGAACTCCATTGCTGTTGATGGCTAATGAATTGTAATAAGGTTCACCAGTTGAAAATCCAACATTACCCACAGCTACCCAACTGCTGCCATCAAATTTCATAACCGTTACATTATCATTATTTGCATGATCACTGTATGCTACATACGGTGTACCGTTATTGTCAAAAGCAATATCTGTATAGTCTGCAATGCCTTGAGAAAATCCGGCAGTCCCTACATACACCCAATTGCTGCCGTCAAATTTCATTACCGATGCTTTTGCATTAACTGAACCATCTGAAAAAACCACATAAGGCTCATCATTATTATTGAATGCAATATTTGTATATTTGGCATTAAAGCTGGTAAATCCAACCGGACCTACTAACTGCCAACTTTGTGCAAAAATGTTTGTGGTTAATAATGTAACTGCAATAAAGATTAGCGATTGTATTGTTCTTTTCATTTTATATTGATTTAATTATTTTAATTATAAAAATTATAAGTTAAAAATTTCTGAAGTGCTTAAAGTTAGCAGTGGTTTGTTGTACGTGAATACAGATGAAGCTGTGATTAAAAAAGGTTTATGCTGTTTTTCTAAGAAATATAATAGTGTGTAATTCACAATTGTTATTAAAAACCTTACAAAGGTGCACTCAATGCAAGCCCGTTGCAATGGGCTGAACAGCCCAATTTGAAATAAATTATACACTACCTTCCTGCCTGTAAAAGCCTGAAAATAACCTCTGTTTACTATATCAAAACTATTTATACTTTTATCTGATTATTACTTCTTCTTATGTCGTTTTTTAAAACTGCTTTACTAAGTTGCTGGTTGCTTTGCAACAGCATACTTTATGCACAGCCAACTTACACGCAATATGTAAATCCATTTATAGGAACAGGTGGTCATGGACATACTTTTCCGGGAGCAACACTCCCCTTCGGTATGGTTCAACTGAGTCCTGACACACGCATTGATGGAAGTTGGGATGGATGTAGTGGTTATCATTATTCTGATTCTGTATTATATGGATTTTCGCACACGCATCTTAGTGGTACTGGTGTGAGTGATTATGGTGATATTTTATTACTACCCATGAACGATGAGCCTGCATTGGATGAAAGTGTTCCCACTGCAACTTTCTCACACAACTTCGAAAATGCCACCCCCGGTTATTATTCTGTAAAATTGCTTGCCGACAGTATTGATGTAGAATTAACATCAACCCTAAGAACAGGAATGCATCGTTATACATTTAACAAACCCGGATTAGCTTATATCTATCTTGATTTAAATCATCGTGATAAGTTAACAGCAAGTAACATTAATATTGTTTACGATTCCACTATTAAAGTTTACAGAAAAAGCGAAGGCTGGGCAAAGGAACAAATCCTATATGCCAACATTCGTTTTTCAAAACCTTTTATTCAATCAAAACAATTAGGAAACAAAAAAGCTGTGTTCGTTTTTTCAGTTTCTGAAAAAGAAAGTATCATGGCTAAGGTTGCATTATCTGCTGTTGACGATGATGGTGCTGAACGAAATATGATTCTCGAAAATCCCGACTGGAATTTTGAACACATAAAAATAAATGCTGCACAAAAATGGAATGAAGAACTATCGAAAATAAAAGTCAGCAGCAGCGATAAAAATAAGTTAACCGTTTTTTATACAGCAATGTATCACTGCATGATGCATCCCAATATTTATAACGATGTTGATGGCAGATACCGTGGAAGAGATTTACAAATTCATCAGACTGACCATAATTATTATACTGTCTTTTCGTTGTGGGATACATTCAGGACATGGCATCCGTTGATGACTATAATTGATAGTGCACGCACAGTTGATTTTATCCGTACTTTTTTATTGCAGTATGAGCAAGGAGGCTTACTTCCTGTTTGGGAACTGGCAGCTAATGAAACAGAATGTATGATTGGCTATCATGCAGTGAGTGTTATTGCCGATGCAATGATGAAAGGCATTAAAGGTTTTGACTATGAAAAAGCATTTGAAGCATGCAAGTTTAGTGCAGAACAACGCAACCGTTTTGGATTAGGTGCATATATTGACAAAGGTTTTCTTGAAGCGGAAGATGAGCATGAATCTGTTTCAAAAACATTAGAGTATGCTTATGATGACTGGTGCATTGCACAAATGGCAAAACTGTTGGGAAAAGAAGATGATTACAACACCTACATGCAACGCTCGCAGTCATGGAAAAATTTATTTGACCCTGTGACGGGATTTATCCTACCAAGAAGCAACGGTGGCTGGCTAAATCCTTTTGACCCTTTTGAAGTGAACAACAATTATACTGAAGCAAATGGATGGCAATACAACTTTTTTGTTCCTCAGGATATTGATGGTATGATTTCATACAATGGCGGAAAAGAAAAATTCGAAAAAAAATTAGATCAGCTTTTTAGTGCTTCTACAAAAACTACAGGTAGAGAACAATCTGATATTACAGGATTAATAGGACAGTATGCACACGGTAACGAACCTAGTCATCACATTGCTTACTTGTACAATTATGTTGACAAGCCGGGAAAGACTGAGAAAATTGTCAATAAAATAATCAATGATTTTTACAAGAACAGTCCGGATGGTTTAATAGGTAATGAAGATTGCGGACAGATGAGTGCATGGTATGTGATGAGTGCTCTTGGCATGTACCCTGTTTGTCCGGGAAGCAATCAATATACGCTGACTACTCCTCAGTTTGATAAAGTTGAAATTTTAACTTCAGGAAATAAAACATTTACTATTGATGTAAAGAACAAAACAAACAAAGCAAATTTCCTTAGAGTGAAGAAAACAAAAAATATTTCTTTTCGGGATGGTTTGCTTTTTAATCACAATCGTTTTAGCACTGACAATCTTTTAGTACTAACTGCCGACAGTATTCCTTCTATACTTCGTAAAAAAGATTTGGCTGATAGTATTTACTATTCCGATGATTTATTTCGTGTTCCTATAATTACTGCTTCAACAACGGTATTTAAAGATTCTCTTAAAGTCAGTATTAAATCTTTTCAAAAGATAAAAACATAGTTTATCTGCAACAAGGACCATTTGAACGTCCGGCAAAGATTGATTATAAAAAACCATTTTATATTTATGATACGTCAGTAATTCATGCTTTTGTTACAGACTCAAGCGGTATTGAAAGTAAGTGGGCAAAAGCTGAGTACTTTAAACTTCCTCATCCAAAATGGAAAGTTTCTATTAAAGGAAATTACAATCCACAATATAATGCAGGCGGTGCAAACGGATTGATTGATGGACTGCATGGTGATATAAACTGGCGTAAAGGTCGCTGGCAAGGTTATCAGTCGCAGGATTTTGAATGTGTTGTTGATATGGGTAATCAGCAAGAAGTTTCTTCTTTTAACACCAGTTTTTTGCAAGATACAAGAGCCTGGATTCTTATGCCTATTTCAGTGGAGTACTTTACATCTGATGATGGTAAGTTATTTAATAGTGCAGGTATTGTTCAGCATCAGACTGCACCGGATAATTATGAAATAAGTATTGAGAATTTTAAATTACAAACCGAAGCTCTAATAACAGCACGTTACATAAAAGTTGTTGCTAAAAATTTCAGAAAACTACCTTCATGGCATCAGGGTTTTCCAATGGGTGGCGAAGCTTTTATTTTTGTTGATGAAGTAGAAGTAGAATGATAAAGTACTTAGTCGTTCAGTACCGTTGCATCTTTCTCTACAACTAATTTATACATACGCTCTACAACTTCATAGGTAATAGGGCAACTGGTCATATTTGGAATATTTACTTCGCGACCAATTAAAAAGTCTGTGTGTTGCAGATGTGGAAATCCGGAACAGTCCTTAGGACGAATTTCATAAATACTGCACTTATTATCTCTTTGTAAAAACTGACATGGTGTTTTTGTATTCATCCAGTCGCCAGTTTCATCTTTATACAGCCACTTGTCTTTAAACTGTTGCACTGTCATTTTAAAATGTGCTGCAACTCTTTTTATATCTGCAGGTTGCCATGTTGGTGTCATAGTCTTACAACAATTACCACAGGCAAGACAATCAATTTTTTTAAAAGCAAGATCATTAAGTTTCTTTGCTTTTGCTGTCAACTGCTTTACCTTGCGGCTATGCAGTCCTTTCAGAAAAGTTGTGTACTTTTTTCTGTTTCTCCCAGATTTAATTCGGAATGCTTTTAAATCAATTCTTTTTGTTGCCATAGTTTATAAACAAGCATGCAAATGAACAAATTTATTTTATAACTTAATTGATGGTGTATTGAAGATATTACTTCAGGATGCTTTTAAACATTAATCCAGCTTTTCACTTCTTCAAGTGTAACCATGCTTATATCAAGTTTCAGTTTTTTACGCATGCCACCCATGTCGTTAAACAATTTGTTAGGATTAGCTTCTTTGAGCTGTTGTTTTGAAGTGATTCCCATTCTGGAAATAACATCATTCCAAGGCGCAGGTATGTGCGACAATCCTGTATCCGTTGCTGCATTGGTTTCAATAGTTTCGGGCTTCATCTGTGGGAAAAACAGCACATCCTGAATGCTGGCAGCGTTTGTCATAATCATACTCAAACGATCAATTCCTATTCCTAAACCTGCTGTTGGCGGCATACCATATTCAATGGCGCGAAGAAAATCTTCGTCAAGTTGCATTGCTTCCTCATCGCCACGTTTGCCAAGTTCAAGTTGTTCTTCAAATCTTTTACGCTGATCAATCGGATCATTCAATTCAGAAAATGCATTGCACATTTCTTTACCATTACATATTGCTTCAAAGCGTTCGACCAATCCGGGTTTGCTACGATGCTTCTTTGCCAATGGCGACATTTCAACAGGATAGTCTGTAATAAACGTAGGTTGAATGAGGTTGGCTTCGCACTTGCTTCCAAAAATTTCATCAATAATTTTTCCTCTTGCCATTGTATCATCCAACTCAATTCCCATTTGTGCTGCTGCTTTGCGCATAGCCATTTCATCCATTTCACTGACATCTACACCTGTAAAATGCTCAATAGCTTCATACATGGTAAATCGTTTCCATGGGCGTTTAAAATCAATTGTCTTCTCTCCTACTTTCACAGCAGTTGAGCCATGCAATTCTAAAGCTACTTTCTCAATCATTTCCTCCACCAGGTTCATCATCCACTCGTAATCTTTATAAGCTACATAAAGTTCTATCTGTGTAAACTCCGGATTATGAAACCTGCTCATACCTTCGTTTCTGAAATCTTTCGAAAACTCATACACACCATCATAGCCACCAACAATTAATCTTTTCAGATAAAGTTCGTTGGCAATGCGCAAATACAATGTCATGTCCAATGTATTGTGATGCGTTTTAAATGGACGCGCTGCAGCACCACCATATAAAGGTTGTAAAATTGGTGTTTCTACTTCGAGATAACCTTTTTCGTTCAGGTAATTGCGCATGGTATTCACCAATCGTGTACGTTTACGGAATGTTTCTTTTACCTGCGGATTTACAATTAAATCAACATAACGCTGACGGTATCTTAAATCAGGATCTATAACGGCATCAAAAACTTCTCCGTCTTTTTCTTTTACAATAGGTAATGGACGAAGTGACTTACACAACAGTATAAAGGAACTTGCATGTATAGAAGTTTCTCCTGTTTTAGTTTTAAAAACGTAGCCTTTAATGCCAATAATATCACCTATATCAATAAGTTTTTTCCAAACAGTATCATACAAAGTTTTATCATCACCTTTACAAATTTCATCACGTTTTATGTATATCTGAATTTTTCCTTCTGCATCCTGTATCTGTGCAAACGCAGCCTTACCCATATCTCTTACACTCATGATGCGGCCACCAATACTCACCTCTTCTTTTCCTGCACCAAAACGTGCTTCTGCCTGTTCGTAGTTTTCAAGAATAAAGGTGCTGTTTGTGTTTATTTCAAACTTCTCTGCCGGATAGGGATTAATTCCCATCTGTAAGAGCTCATTCAGCTTTTCTCGTCTAATTTGTTCTTGCTCTGATAATGTTATTGTTTTTAAATTTGATTGCAAAGATACATGTTGCCGCTTGCAATTATCCCTTTCGGTCTGACAGTAGTTTTTCCTGCTTAGGTGCTCACAATTTCCCGATGAGGACAAACTATTTGTCGGCACAGCAATGCATATCTATTTTTGACTCATTGATTAAAGATTATTCTCTGTTAAAATATTTTTTAGTTCAGGGTGGGTTTAACTTCCCCCGTCAGCAAAACTGACGGGGTTTTTTTATGTCTCCATAAAAAAAGCCACCCTTTTGGAGTGGCCTTTATATTGTTTTGGTTTAATTAACCAATCTGAACACGTCTGAAAGCTTTTACGGTAAGCCCTTTTTCCACTCCATCCAAATACTGACGGATGGTTTTTTTATCTTCTTTTATAAAAGCTTGATTCAACAATGTTGATTCCTGATAAAATTTATTCAGTTTACCCATTGCTATCTTCTCAATCATATTCTCCGGTTTGCCTTCTGCACGTGCCTGCTCTTTTCCAATTTCTATTTCGCGATCTAATGTACTTTGATCCACATCGTCTTTATCAATTGCAACAGGATTCATTGCGGCAATTTGCATAGCCACATCTTTACCGGCTTCATTAGCTGCAGTAGCAGATGATAAACCTACCATAGAAACTACTCTGTTTCCGGGGTGAATATAAACCACTACTTTAGGAGCTTCGATTACTTCATAACGAGTAATTTCAATCTTCTCACCAATTTTTCCAACCATTTCAATCAGCTTCTCACTGATTGTTGTGCCTTGTAATTGTAAAGCCAGCAATGCATCAAGACTTGCTGCATTATTTGTCAATGCTGTTTCAAGAACATCTTCAGCAAATTTTACAAACTCTGCATTTTTAGCTACAAAGTCTGTTTCGCAACTTAATGCAACTAAATATCCTTTAGTAGCATTGTTATTTGTTTTAGCAACAATGTATCCTTCTTTTGCTTCGCGGTCTGCTCTGTTAGCTGCTACTTTCTGTCCTTTTTTACGAAGTTCATCAATTGCTTTTTCAAAATCGCCATTGGCTTCCATCAGTGCTTTTTTGCAATCCATCATTCCTGCACCGGTCATTTGACGCAGTTTGTTTACATCGCTTGCACTAATTGTTACTGTACTCATTTATATTATTAATATTTAAATCTTAAACTAAATTAATCTGCTTTATCTTTTGCTGGTTGTGGTACCTTTACGTGGACGTGTGGTGGCTTTTTTTGCAGGAGATTTTGTTTTTGTTTCTCCACTATCATCACCTTCGTCAGACATGGTAAATTCTTTTTCGCCTTCGCCTCTTTCGCCACCTTCTTCTTCTGCAGCAGCTTCGCGTTCGCGGTCAGCTTCTTTGTCCATTTTACGTTCTTCAAGACCTTCTTCAATAGCCTTAATCATGGCATTCATAATTAAAGAAATTGATTTAGTTGCATCATCATTTGCCGGAACAGGGAAGTCAATTAACGTAGGGTCTGTATTGGTGTCGCAGATAGCAATAGTAGGGATTCCTAATTTCTGTGCTTCTGAAACTGCAATATGCTCTTTTAAAACGTCAACAATAAAAAGTGCAGCAGGCAAACGGGTAAGGTCGGCAATACTACCGATAAGTTTTTCCATTTTCGCTTTCTGACGCGATACCTGAAGACGCTCTTTCTTTGATATGTTGTTGAAAGATTCGTCTTTCATGAAACGATCAAAGCCTGTCATTTTCTTAACTGACTTGCGCTGTGTTGCAAAGTTGGTAAGCATACCACCGGGCCAACGCTCAGTGATATATGGCATGCCAACAGATTTGGCTGCATTGGCAACAATTTCTTTTGCTTGTTTCTTAGTAGCAACAAACAATATTTTTTTGCCTGACTTTGCAATTTGTTTTATGGCAGCAGTAGCTTCTTCAAGTTTAGCAGCTGTCTTATTCAAATCAATAATGTGAATGCCATTGCGCTCCATAAAAATATAAGGAGCCATTTTAGGATTCCACTTACGTTTCAGGTGTCCGAAATGACATCCTGCATCTAACAATTCCTGTGTATTAATAGACATTTTTTGCTGGTATAATTTTTTAACGTTTGCTGAACTGGAATTTCTTACGGGCTTTCTTCTGACCGCTCTTCTTACGCTCAACCATTCTTGGGTTACGTGTCAGTAGTCCTTCTTTTTTCAAAGCCGGACGGTTTTCAGGATTCATTTCGCACAATGCACGCGAAATAGCTAAACGGATAGCTTCTGCCTGTCCGGTAATTCCTCCACCCATTACATTGGCCTTAACATCAAACTGCTCGTTTGCATTGATAACTGCAAATGCCTGTGTTACTTTATTCTGAAGCGGACCGGTAGTGAAATAGTTTTTGAATTCACGATTGTTGATTACAATAGTTCCTGTTCCGGGAGTCAGATAAACACGCGCTACGGCTGTTTTGCGTCTTCCTATTTTATGTATATTATTCATTGCCGATTAAATATCTAAAGTTATTTTACGGGGATTTTGTGCTTCGTGACTATGTTCACTGCCAGCAAATACCCTTAGGTTTTTCTTTAAAGCATTTCCCAATCTGTTTTTAGGAAGCATTTTATGAATGGCATTTTCCAGAATTCTTTCAGGATAGGTATCCATCAGTTTTTCAGGTGATGTGAAACGCTGACCTCCGGGATAGCCCGTATGGCGCACATATACCTTCTGTGCCATTTTTTTACCGGTAAGTTTTACCTTCTCGGCATTGATAATAATTACATTATCTCCGGTGTCAACGTGAGGAGTAAATCCTGGACGGTGTTTGCCTCTTAAAATTTTAGCCACCTCGGATGATAAACGGCCTAAAACCATATCGGTTGCATCAATCAGCACCCACTCTTTCTTGGCAGTTTTCGCATTCAGCGATATTGTTTTGTATGATAAAGTATCTACAGTATTATGTATTAACCTTTTACAATTGGGGTCGCAAAAGTAACACTTTTTTTCAAACCAACAAACGTTATAAACAAAATAGTGTGAACAGTTTGCCAATATTAATTAACCGTTTTCAGTTCCTATCTACTATGTTTTAAAAATGTTGCTGATTATCAAATATTTAAATACAGACTTATGCTGAATTTTTTTGCCACATTATTCACAACAAATCATTGAAATGGGTTCAAAAGGACAACTTCCTGCCATCAATTTTAATTGTTTTACGACAACTGTCTTCAATAAAAAACATATAAAAATGCCGGTATTTATGGCGCAACCGTAAAATTCTGAATTACGGACTGATAGTAATTTTCGTACCGCGGAAGGATAACGTTAATATCAAAATCAGAAGCTCTTTTCAAAGCATTTTGCTTAAAAATATTAAGTGTCTGATCGTCCTTTAATATGTGATATGCTTTCTCCGCCATATCTTCAATATCGCCAACATTACTTGTAAATCCTGTCACGCCATCTAAGTTCAGTTCCGGCATGCCACCGGTGTTTGATGAAATAACCGGCACCTGACAAGCCATGGCCTCCAATGCAGCAAGTCCAAAACTTTCAGTTTCACTGGGCATGATAAATAAATCGCAAACCGATAATATTTCTTCAATAGCATCCTGCTTACCTAAAAACCTGACTTCATCACACAGTTGCAAATCGCGACAAAGTTTTTCTGCACCTGCACGCTCATCGCCATCACCAATCATCAATAACCGTGAAGGAATTCTTTTATGGATTTTTGCAAAAACCTGTATTACATCATTCACCCTTTTAACTTTCCGGAAATTAGAAGTATGAACCAAAAGTCTTTCACCACCGGGAGCAATTGCACGCTTGAAGTGGTCTTTAGGTTTTTTTGAAAAACGTTTCAGGTCAATAAAATTATGGATGACTTCAATATGTTTGGTCACTTCAAAATTTGCATAGGTATCACGCTTTAAACTTTCAGAAACTGCTGTAACACCATCACTTTGGTTAATTGCAAAAGTTACAACAGGCTCATAACTGTTATCGCGGCCAACAAGTGTAATATCTGTACCGTGTAAGGTCGTTATAACCGGAATATAAATTCCCTTTGAAATTAAAATCTGCTTAGCCAGATATGCTACTGATGCATGTGGAATAGCATAATGCACATGCAATACATCTAACCCTTCGTGCATAGCCACATCAACCAACATACTTGTTAATGCCGACTCATAAGGTGCATATTCAAACAACGGATAATTGCTTACCGATACTTCGTGATAAGAAATATTTTCAGAAAAAGAATCGAGCCGCACAGGCTGACTGTAGGTGATAAAATGAATGCGATGACCTTTAGCAGCAAGTGCTTTGCCAAGTTCTGTGGCTACAACGCCACTTCCTCCAAAAGTGGGATAACAAACTATTCCTATTTTCATACTGTAAGAATCAATCAACAAGCAAATTGTTGATTTGTTTAGCAGGTTGTAAAAATAGTTTCTTTCAGCGTACTTTTCGCAAACAATCGTAAAACACCTGCTGTATTTCTGTCCTTACACTTAGCTTACTGATTTTCTGATTAGCTGCAGAAGGAAACACACGGTTAGATAGAAAAACATATACCAATTTATTGGAAGGGTCGGCCCAGGTGCAAGTGCCTGTAAATCCCTGATGACCGAAAGTTTGTGGTGATGCACTTTTGCATGTAGGGCTTCCTTTTGCAGGATTTGTTTCAGGTTTATCAAATACCAAACCTCTTCTTATTCCGGGAATAGGTGCTTTTGTAAAAGTATCAACAGTAGCCTTACTGATATATTGCTTACCGGCATAGCTACCTTCGTTGAGAAGCATCTGCATGAGCACACCAACGCTCTGCGCATTGGCGAACAAGCCGGCATTGCCGGCAACGCCTCCTAACAAGGCTGCTGCCGGATCGTGCACATAACCATGCACCAATGTTTGCCTGAACACAGTGTCGTCTTCCGTAGGCACAATGTCTGCCAAAGGAAATTTACTGCGAGGATTAAACAATAAATGACTTAACCCCAATGGCTGATAAAACTCTTCGTTGAGCAATACATCCATTTTTTTTCCTGCCTGCCTCTCAATAATCTTTTGCAATAACAACATTCCTAAATCAGAATACACATATTTACCCTTTTCTGTTAAAGGCGATTCTTTAATCTGTTTATCTATTCTGGAATAAAACTTAGGATTCATAAAAAGACTGTCCGATATCTGAACAGTATAGTCATCATGCTTTGATGAAGAAAAATATTTTTTCATCATCTTGCCATTCTTGGTAAGCCCTTCTTTATAAAATGGAATCCATGCTTGTAGTCCTGCAGTATGCGTCATAAGCTGCTCTACTGTTAACAATCCTTTATTTGTCTTTTCGTAATCCGGCAAATAATATTCAATGGTTTGTTTTAAATCTAAAAGATGATGGTCATAAAGCCACATGGCAGCAAGTGCAGTGGCATTAATTTTTGTCACAGAGGCAATATCATAAATCATATCATTCTCCACGGCCTGTGTATCTGCATAAGAAGTATAGCCAAACGATTTGTTATAAATAACCTTACCATCAACCGATGCATATACCTGACATCCAGGAAATGCTTTCTGTTTTATTGCATCATTTACTATAGAGTCAACTTTTTGTAGGCACGTAAGATCAATATTTAACTCCGCTGGCATTGTATATTTCACAACACCTGTTGCCTGAAGATTAAGACCGTCACCACGATGATAGGACAAGCCCGGTGTTACAGGCAACCTGCCATTAAAAGGAACAGCACCAAACAATGCTTGTGCTGTTATGTGTTGCGGCAGATAGGTGTCTTCATAGGCAATTATTAAAGCTTTAGTCTGCTCTGGAATAACTAATTTATTCAGACAATAGGAATTACCAAACAACACAACAATGGTTTTGGTGCGCATAGAAATTTTCTGGATAACTGAAATCATACTTTCCGTGATACCAAAATTTAACTGAGGCTTGGTTGTTGTGTTATGGATACTAATGATAACTTTTTTAAATCCAGACAGAACTGCGGCAATGCTGTCCACGGTGGCAAAAGATGCATCTTTTGACATTACAAAATTCTGAACAGGCGCAAAAAGCGACAATGTTTGCTGAAATGTATTTTCAAGAGTGTCGTTAATTACTAATGATGCCATCCTTTCAGTAGCACTATTTTGAAGTGGTAAAACAGCATCATTGCGAAGTAATGTCAGCGACTTTTCATACAACCTGTAGTTGAGATAAGATGCATCGGCATTATTTAAATCATAATAAAGATTTGTAGTGTCAACAGGAGTATAATTATATAAGCCTGCCCAATGTTTGGCCATCAGAATTTTTCTGACTTTTTCATCAAGAGCACTTTTACGTAATTTTCTTTTCTGAATTGCTGTTTTAATTTTTTCAATAGCGGGTTTCACATTCTCCGACATTAATAAAATATCATTTCCTGCCAGCAAGGCCTGCAATTCAATATCACCCGGTTTGGCATCAGCTACAATGGCACCTTTCATATTCAAAGCATCAGTAATAACGAGTCCTTTAAAGTCAAGGTCGTCCTTAAGATAGCCATTGATAATTCTTTTAGATAATGATGCAGGATAATTCTCATCGTCAAGTAATGGAACATTCAGGTGACCTGTCATAATACTGCTTACACCATTTCTAATAAGCTGTCTGAAAGGAAACCACTCTAAAGTGTCTAATTCATTGGCCGATTTATTAATTACAGGCAAAGCATAATGTGAATCTGTATCTGTATCACCATGGTAGGAAAATGTTTACCACATGCAAGCACATGATGATTTTGCAAAGCTTGCATATAAAGAATTCCGCCCTCTGCTACTTCAAATTTATCATCACTAAATGAGCGTGTATTAATTACAGGGTTCTGAGGGTTGTTATTGATATCTATGTCAGGAGCAAAGTTGAGTTGAATACCCATACGTTTACATTGAGATGCAATTTCAGAAAATGCATCATTGAGCAAACTGTCATCGTGCATGGCGGACAAAGTCATCTGACGTGGAAAGCGAATGGTGCTGTCCATGCGCATACTAAGTCCCCATTCGCCATCAATACTCACCAACAAAGGAATTTTAGCTGCCTGCTGCATTCTGTTAATACAAAGTGCCTGGCGGTATGGTCCTCCTTTAAAAACAATTAATCCTCCGAGATGATAATTACGTATCAATGACTCTAATGAATCTAAATCTTTTTCAGGCCAAACACTTTGCATCTGTACCATAAAAAGCTGACCAATTTTTTCGTCAACAGTCATTTCGTCAAGTACACTATCTGCCCAATGATAAGATACAGGGTTAATAAATCCGGGCAGCTTCTTTTGTGAATACGAAACAAAAGGAAGCAACACCGTGAATAAGCAACAAAACCATTTCTTTAAAAACATCAGGCAAAGGTATTTTCATAAAGTATTCTTTTTGCACTTACATTACAGAGTAAATAACAGATTTATGTTAGAAAACTTTTGCCTACAAAGCTTTCTTTAGGATGTTTGTTTAATGAAAAGTTGGTTTTATTACTATAGAAAGTGAAATAAAGTATGTTAATTAAATCAAAAATTTACCTTTGCAGTTCAAAATTCAAGAACATGCGTAAATTGATATTAGTTGCCGCTGCAACAGTTATGAGTCTTTCCTTGATGGCTCAGGATAAAAAAGTTTCTCATTTCGGAAAAAAAATCACTGAAGAGAATGCACAACCTGCTTCTGTTGTTGACAAGATGTTAACATCAAAAGACACTGTGAATGTTAAAATTCAGGGAAAAATTGCCAGCGTTTGTCAGAAAAAAGGTTGCTGGATGATGATGGAAACAACAGATGGGCATACCATTCGTGTTCGTTTTAAAGATTATGAATTTTTTGTGCCGAAAGATTGTGCAGGAAAAACTGCTGTTATTGAAGGTATAGCATTTAACGATGTTACTTCAGTAGCAGAACTTCGCCACTATGCAGAGGATGCCAACAAATCAAAAGAAGAAATAGAGAAAATTACACAACCTGAAAAAAAGCCTGCATTTGAAGCAGAAGGAGTAATTATTTATGAATAAAATATTTGTCATAGCAGGTATAATGCTCTTGCTTTCTGTTTCATCCTATCAATACAAAACAGGATGGACAAACGAAGCTTTTGCAGATACTACCGATATTAATCCCAATAAAAGCAGCGAACTTTCACTGCTGATGCGGCAGATGTATGACCATGCTGCTGAAGCACGAAAGGCTGTTAGCGAGCAACGTACTGTTTCATATCCAAAAACATTTTTAAACATCAATACGGCAAAGCCAACTGATGATAAAACTAAGAACGAGTATTATACTACGTTTGCCGACTTATATCTTCAGACTTTGGATTCGTATGAAAATTCAACAAACACAAACAGAGTTAAGAGTTTCAATAATGTTGTGAATGCATGTCTGGCTTGTCATAGCAGTCACTGCCCAGGACCTGTACCAAAAAATTAAACGCCTTTTAATTCCACTTGATTAAAATGCAGGTTAGAGTTTTTTTATTTGCCATACTGATTTCTTTTTCTTCATTACAATCTGCTGCACAGGCTTTGGTGCGTGATTCAGCTATTATCATTCCATTTTTTGGAATAGGAGGCGAATTTCATTTACCCGGTGGTGATATGAAAGAGCGTTTTGGCGCAGACTATGGAGTGCAAGGTGTTTTTGGTGTTAAGACACCAAAGAATTTTCTTTACAGTATTCAAGGCGGATTTTTTTTCGGAAATAAAATCAATCAACCAGGATTACTTGCAGGTATTGCATCAAGTTATGGAACAATAATAGGCAGCGATGGCCGCACTGCAGATGTAAGACTTTTTGAAAGAGGATATCACATCAGTGCACAAGCCGGAAAAGTGTTTGCATTTAAAAAACCTAACCCTAATAGTGGTATTTGGATTAGTGCAGGTGCAGGATTTATGCAACATAAAATCAGAATAGAAACCATAGGAAACACAGTGAAGGGGCTTTCTAAAAAATACAAAAAAGGTTATGACAGACTGACCAATGGAATTATTGTTGAAGAATTTGTCGGTTATGTTTATTATGGTAATAAAAAGCTGATAAACTTTTATGCAGGCTTTAATTTTATTCAGGGATTTACACAAGGACGCAGAGATTATCAGTTCGATACCATGAAAGCCGATGATCAAAGCCGTGTTGATTTGTTATATGGTTTTAAAGCCGGTTGGATACTTCCTTTCTATACCAACCCCGATAAATTTTATTACTACTAATCATGTTGTTGCTTTATTCCATTGGAATAAGACTATATCATTTGGCAGCAGCACTTGCTTCGCCTTTTAATGATAAAGCAAAGGCTTTTACTGAAGGACGAAAAGGTTTATTTCAAAGAGTACAACAAGAACTAAAAAATGAAACTGCAAAACACATTTGGTTTCATTGTTCTTCGTATGGCGAATATGAGCAAGGCAAACCTGTTTTGCAACAAATAAAAAAACAGTTTCCAGAATATAAAATAGCACTTACTTTTTTTTCTCCATCAGGCTACAAGCAAGGCATCAAAGAAAATCTGGCTGACTATATTTTTTATTTACCTTGTGATAGTAGCAATAATGCACGTCAATGGTTGGATTACATAAATCCACACATGGCAATATTTGTAAAATATGATTTTTGGTTTCATTACATGAAAGAGTTGAATAAGAGAAGTATTCCATTTATTTATATCTCTGCTATTTTTAGAATTGATCAGTTTTTTTTCAAATGGTATGGAGGTGCTTTTCTTAAAGAGCTTAAAAAAGCAACAAGGTTTTTTGTTCAGAATAAAAGCTCTCTCAATATTTTAAAACAAGAGGGAATAACTCAGGTTGAAGTGAGTGGCGACACACGTTTTGACAGGGTAATTCAACTACCTGAGTTGGCATTTACGGATGAAAAAATCGAAAGTTTTATAGCAGAAAAAAGGGTTATTGTTGCCGGCAGCACCTGGCCTGAAGATCATAAATTGCTTACCGCTTATTGTAATTCCGAAGAGATAAAATTAATATTGGTGCCACATGAAATCCATGAAAGTTCATTCAAAGATTTTGTTTCTGCATGTAAAAAAAATGTAATGTGTTATAGTAAGGCTTCACAAGAAGAATTAATAAAAGCCGATGTGTTGATAATAGATAAAATTGGAATGCTTTCTAAAATTTATCGTTTTGCAACAATAACCTACATTGGTGGTGGCTTTGGAAAAGGAATACACAACACCTTGGAAGCGGCTGTGTATGGCAAACCTGTAATTTTTGGCCCCAATTATCAAAAGTTTGAAGAAGCTAAACAGTTGATTGAATCCGGAGGTGCATTTACAATCAATAACTTTATTGAAATGAAAACTGTTTTTGATGATTTGTTAAACAACAATAGAAAGTTGGCTCAAGCAGGTGAAATCAGCCAAAATGTAGTGAAATCTAATGCAGGCGCAACATCTATTATTGCCAATTGGCTTCAAAACCAATTGCAATGAAGGAAATTTCTATAATTTGTTTTTACAATTGAAAGGGAATACTACTTTTGCAGCCTCAAAATCAGGCGAGGTAGCTCAGATGGTTAGAGCGCAGGATTCATAACCCTGAGGTCGGGGGTTCGACTCCCCCCTTCGCTACAAGTAGAGGCTGTTGCAATAAAGTGTGACAGCCTTATTTTTTTAATAAGCAATATCAAATCTGCCCTTTATACCTTGAATCAAAATCTACCATCCATTCAATACCGTATTTATCTCTGAACATACCAAAGTAAGAACCCCATGGACTATCTGCAATAGGCATCTCTACAGTGCCACCGGCAGAAAGCCCGTTAAATAATTTATCTGCTTCTTCTTTAGTTTCTGCACTGATAACAATTTTACTCCTGTTTTCATTTTCATTGGTTCGCCCCATAAATTCAGGGACATCATTTGCCATTAATACATTGTGTTTGCCAATGGGCAATGCAATATGCATAATTTTATTTTCTTCTTTTTTGTCAATCGGCATCTCCGGACTAGCAAGATCTTTGAAACGAACAATTTTTGCAAATTCTCCGCCAAAAACTGATTTGTAAAAGTTAAATGCTTCTTCGGCATTGCCATTGAAATTGATGTGTCGATTGATATTTGCCATTTTTTTGATTTTTTAAGTGTTTATATTATCAGTAATTATTCTATAAAATTACTCTTCAGGTCTTTGATTACACTCCAAAATTTATCAATCAAAAAACTATGGATATATCTACTACAAAAAACAATTATTCAATATCCTAGTTAGCTTAACGAGAAATGTTTCTTCTAATAATTCTTTAAAACACTCTTCATAATAGAATCTTTCTGTGCAGGTGTTCTCTTGTAATCATAATGATATAATGCGCCCTCCCAATCACCATAATTGGCATTGGGCAGGACAATAAATTTTTTCCCAAACTCATCCGCTATACTTTGAACGTTTTGTGTGCGTTCTGTTGTTGTTTTCTTATCAAACAAAGAACTGAAATCCGCAAGATTGTCACCGATTAATAAAAGTACATCATAAGTTTCAGCGATTTTTTGTCTTCTTCCCTCTTTACTTGAAATATCTGTTTTCAAAATCAAATGTGCATTATCAGCATTAGGGAAACCGAATTTTTTCAGATTCTCCAACGTTCCTACACGCTCTTTCTCTGCACGATTAGAAAGATAAAATACTTCAACATTTTTTGATGCAGCATACTTAAAAAATGTCAGTGCACCTGCAAGTGTATCTGCTTTGGCACGTGCTGTCCAGTCAACCCACGAAACCGATTCATAATCCTTTCCTTCTAATGCACGGTGAACTGAATAAGGTGAATTATCTAAAACCGTTTCGTCAATATCTGTAATTATTGCCTTAGGTTTTACAGAAGTAGTGCTGCCGATAGCCTGATCCAACCTTAACTCAGCAATGTTGTATGCCTGAAAACAAAGTGCTTTATACTCTGCAGACTGTTGTTGAAATACTGAAGTAAACAATCGTCCATCTGCTGTTAAACTATTATGTTGAACTGTACTATTGTTTAAGTTTTTTTGTGATGCACATGAAAAAAGAAAAATTGTGAGGAGCAAATACTTTCTATTCATAAAAATATGTTTGCGTAAAGATAGGTGTAATTTAGATTTTCAAATATTTTTACTCTTCAATCTTCAACACATTTTTCAAGGCACCTTCAAGGCCGGGGAAAATAAATTCATAGCCTGCATTAATAATTTTATCCGGTGACACGCTACTGCCTTTCAAAATCATTTCAGACATTTCGCCAAACAACAACTTAATTATAAAATCCGGAACATCAGGAAACCAAAAAGGTTTTTTAAGAACTTTCGCAATTTCTTTTGTGAACTCTCTGTTTGTTTTAAAGTCAGGCGCAACTGCATTGTAAGCACCATGCATTTGTGTGTCTTCTATTGCTTTAATATAAATATTACATAAATCGTCAATATGTATCCACGGAATAAATTGCTTACCACTTCCAATTGCAGAACCAATACCCAACTTAACGGGAGTAATCATCTTAGCTAATGCACCACCCTGACTTGTAAGAACAACACCGGTACGAACTTTTACTGTTCTTATTCCAATTTCCTCAAAACTATCTGCAGATTTCTCCCAAAGGCGACAGGTCTCACCAAGAAAATCGGTGTAAGGAGAATCAGTTTCAGAAAATTTTTTATTTGTTGTAATAGCACCATAATAACCAATTGCAGATGCAGATATGAATGCTTTTAGTTTTACATTATATTCTTTTACCTTTTCAAAAATCAATTGCGCGGTTTTAACACGACTATCAACAATCAATTGTTTTCTGTTTTTTGTCCATCTCTTTTCGCCAATATTTGCTCCTGCAAGATGTACTATATAATCTGCTTCACGAATTGCTCGTTCATCTATTTCATTTTTATCAGTATCAAAATGAAAAACAGGAATTTCACCTTCTGTAAAACCTGTCCTGCTAAGAATAGAAACGCTATAGCCTTTACCAATTAATTTTTTACAAAGATGTCTGCCAATCAGCCCTGTACCACCACTGATTAATACTGTTGACATTGGTTTATTCTTAAATTACCTAAATAATTAAAAAATCAACAAAATATAAATCGAAAGGTTTTAAAAAGGTTTCTACTGAACTTTTTTAAGCTATAGACTATTTCTCTTTTTATATAACTGAATAAATGACCTTAGATTATCATCACTCTTTTTTAAATCTATTAAACTATCTGCTACTCTATCTAATTCTGTTTTCCCATTATCATGAGCACCTAAAGTATTTATGTATTGACTCCACAATTCACAAGCTGTAACAAATTCATTCATTCTAAATAGATTAGTCGAAATTTTACCTATCAACTCGTTCTTTTCTCTAATCGGTTCATACTTTTTCAACATGGATTTATAAGTATTAATTTGTTCTCTTGCTACCTTTGCCTTATTGTCTATTTCCGTTGACATAATAATCCAATTCCTCTTATCAAAACCATACTTTTCACTAAAAATCATTGTTGATTCCACATTTTTCTGCAAATCTGTGACTTTGTTGAAAACCTTATTGTCTTCATTTAAGTAAAGTGTTAAAACTTCTTTTGCCAAAGTATCTCTTATAGCATTTGCAATTGCCCAATCAACCAAAGCCTTTCTCTCCTGCTTTTTTCTTTCAGCTTCTTGTTCAGCAATCTTTTTTCTCTCTTCATCATTACTTCCTGTCTTATCAATATACATTGATTTCCCATTCAATTTTACACTTGCTTCACCTTTATAAAAATCACCTGCTTCTTCAAACTTTACATCAATTACTCTTTTGCCCGTTGTGTCAATATAGCCCCATTTACCATCAAAATAATGTCCTATCCTTACCTTTGCCATTCCTTCACTAAAATCACCTACATCATCATAGTCAAGCAGACCAAGTTCTTCCTCTTTCTTATCAATAAAATGATACTTTTTCCCCACCTTTACATAGGCAAAGCCCTCACTAAAATCACCTGCGCCATCATATTTAAATGCAATAATTTCATTACCTGATTTATCAATAAATCCATATTTACCTCCACTTAATGTATTATACTTACCGCCTCTTACTGCTCCACTTCTAGCACTTGCTAAGCCTTCACTGAAATTACCTACTTCATCATATCTTAAAGGAATAATTACATTACCCGTCTTGTCAATAAATCCACATTTATCATCTGATTTGACAGCTGCCAATCCCTCATAAAAATCTTTTGCATCTTCGTATTTTATAGGAATCACTTCCTTCCCTGTTACATCAATAAATCCATATTTCATTTTCTTATTTCTAACCCTTGCAATCCCTTCAGTGAAGCTCCATGCAAAATTATACCTTGCAGGAATAATTTCCTTTCCGGTTGCATCTTTATAGCCCCAAAGCTCTTTATCACTTTTAAAAGGTTTTAAATCCTGAGCATTTATAATGTTTGTTAACATCAATGCAACTAAAAAAACAACTATCTTTTTCATATTATTTGGTGGTTACAATACTCTATTTTTAATACATATTCAAAAATAATTGTAGTTTTTACTGTTGGGAACTATGATTCAAAAATCTTTCAACAAATTATAAACACCTTCAAACTCACTTACAATATTGTAATGAGCAACTGTTCTGACAAATAATTTTCAGGGGGTAGTCCATTCCACAGTTTTATGCTTCTTATTTCCTCAAAGTTCAGTATAATAATTTCTGAAGGTGTCATTATATTCAACTACTATGTCTCTTCAATTATTCTTTATACTGATTCTTTTAAAGAAACCATTGGTAATTTTAATTGTGTCGGTAGGTGAATTAAAATTGATGGCATTAAATGAAAACGTTCCTTCTGCTGTACTATCTGTAACATTGATGGCATTGAAAGTTAAATTAGCATTGCTTGCAATATACGTTACCGAGGTTGAACTTTTTACATAAGTGGCTTGTGCATTGCTTACAGCACCTATATTCAATGGGCCTGAATAAATAACTGTCAGCGACCCCAGATTAGAAGATCCTGACATAAAAAATGCACCGTTTGCATATTTGCTTGTGATGGTATTAAATACAGCCTTACAAGTGTCGGCATCAACCATAGCATTCATTGTTGCCTGACATAACGGACACGGGCCTCCACAGTCAATATCTGTTTCGCCCTGATTCATGATGCCATCGTCACATGTGGCTGCAACTTGCGGTTCGTTATCTGTTTCTGCCTCCTGCTTCTGACATGCAGAAAGCATTAAGGTTGCTATGAGTACTAAAATATAGTTTGTCGTTTTCACAAAAATAATTTAGCATAAAAGTAAATAAATTTTATTGATCAACAGTGCCCTTCAGCAAATCAACCATTTTTCGTGCTGTTTTTTCAGAAGCTCCTGCCATTCCCAACTTAGCTTCCAATTCATCATAACCTGCAAGGATGTTACCTCTGTACTCTTCATCCTCAAGCAACAATTTCATTTCTGATGTCAGTGTTTTTTCATTCAGATCATCCTGAATGAGTTCCTTTACCAACATACGGTCAAGAATAAGATTTACCAACGAAATGTATTTTACCTTAACCAACTGCCGTGCTATGAGGTATGAAAAGCGGTTTCCTTTATAACATACAATTTCAGGTACTTTAAATAATGCCGTTTCTAAAGTTGCTGTGCCACTTGTTACCAATGCAGCATAAGCCTGCTGAAGAATATCGTAGGTGCGACCATGTACAATGGGAATATCTTTACCGGCCAATGACTGATAAAACGAATCGGGAATATTGGGTGCAGCTGCAATTACAGGATTAAAATTTTTGAAAACAGAAACAGCTTTCAACATAACAGGAAGCATTTCTTTTATTTCCTGCATGCGACTGCCCGGCAACAATGCAATAATTTTTTTATCTATATCTGACTGCGACAATGCCTTAGCCGGTTGATGTTTGATTTTTTCAATTTCATCTAATAGCGGGTGTCCGGTAAACACTACATCATAATCAAACTTTTTATAAAAATCTTTTTCGAAAGGTAATATTACAAACATCTTGTCCACATCACGTTTTATTTTGTGTACACGCGATTGTTTCCATGCCCAAATCTGAGGTGAGATATAATAAAACACCTTAATGTTTTTTTTCTTCAGGAACTCAGCAATGCGCAGGTTGAAACCCGGATAGTCAACTAAAATAACTACATCAGGATTAAAAGCAAGAATATCTTCTTTACATATTTCAAGATTGCGCAAAATGGTACGTAGGTTTTTTATCACTTCTACAAATCCCATAAATGCCAGCTCACGATAGTGTTTTACAATTTCCACTCCTGCTTGTTGCATCTTATCGCCTCCCCATCCGCGCATTATAGCGCCTGTATCATATTTACGCAGTTGCAATGCCAGATTAGATGCATGCAAATCGCCTGAGGCTTCACCGGCAATGATGTAGTAGCGCATCGGGGTCAGAAAAATTTAAGATAAACAATGTAAAATCCATAAATGAATGTTGCTGCAATGACACCGCGCGAGCCATTCAACTTACCAAATTTATCGAACACAAAGAACAGTGCTAAGTTAGCAAGCAAACTCAGACTGATAGCTGCAGCAAGCGTGTTGTTTGAAACCAAGGTGTTGTAAAATCCGGAAAGATCCATTTGGCGGAACAGTGCAATATAATAGAGATAAAAACCAACTACCGGTGCAATGATGCCACCAATGAATCCTGTTATAAACTTATCTTTACTGAACATGATTACGATTTTTTTATCAGGTAAAATACAAACAGAGCAAAAATAAAAACACTAAACATCCACCCACGGGCAAAGTGTTGTTTTTGAAAGTTAATCATCATTATTCTTAAAAAAACAAGCTGCAAGGCAAACACTATAAAATACAGTCGTGGAAATGCCAGATAATCTTTTAATGCAGATGTTACAATATATGATTCTGTGCGGCTGATAAGCAGCCACGCAAGCACTGACAAGGCCAAAGCAGACAGTGCGCCAATATGAAATGTATCCGGAATTTTCTTAAACATTCCACTGCAATTTGTTTAATACGGGAATGGCATGATGAGCAGTAAAATCAAACTCAACAGGAACAACAGAAACAAAGCCATTTGCCAAAGCCCATTCATCGGTATCTTCGCCCAAATCGGGATTGATAAACTTTCCGGTAAGCCAGTAATACTTTTGTTGTGCAGGGTCTAATCTTTCATCAAACTCCTCCTTCCACTTGGCCATTGCCTGACGGCATATTTTTAATCCTTTCATTTCATCAAGCTGCAGATAAGGAATGTTTACATTGAGTAATAAATTATGATGCAATCCTCCGCCAAGAACAGTTTTTGTAATGACTCCTGCATAATGTTTGGCTGCAGACAAATCGGCATCGAGGTTATAATTTACTAATGAAAACCCAATACTTGGAATGCCTTCAATAGCACCTTCCATTGCAGCAGAGATGGTGCCCGAATAAATTACATTGATAGATGAATTGCTTCCATGATTGATTCCGCTTACACAGATATCGGGCTTACGATGCAATATTTTATTTACGGCAAGCTTTACACAATCTACCGGTGTGCCGCTACACTGCCAGGCATCTACTCCCTTAAACACATCTACCTTATCAAGTCTTAAAGGATTGTGGATTGTGATGGCATGACCCATACCCGATTGCGGACTGTCGGGTGCTACTACTATTACATGACCTATTTCGCGCATGGCTTCTACCAATGCACGAATGCCACTTGCAGTAATTCCATCATCGTTGGTAACTAAAATTGTTGGTTTTGACATGCTGCGAAGATAACAGTTCCTACGCTTTATGATATTTCTATCTTTGGTCTATTCACTCCACTGATTAAAAATCAGGAGGGACTCTGTTGAGGTAAAAAATCAGTATTATTTCTTACAACTGATGACACTCAATGTCTTACTACTCTAATTTTTATATGTTCTGCTTTTCTAAAATGTGTAAAAATCAATTATAACTCTGTTGCAAGTCTATTGACTTATACATTTTACCTTTCTATTATTGCATTTAAAGTTCTAAAAAATGAATCATCGTTTTTCTGCTTTATTGCTTATGCTATTTATTAGTATTGCTACATTATCCTGCAAAAAGGAAGGCAGTAAATACGATACTCCTGTAAAAGATATTGAGCAATTTTTCGATGAAACAGGGGCTCCTGTGCAGCAATTTTCCTTTTCGTCATCGGCCAACATTAACCAAACAACAGCAGCAGGAAATACTTTTATGATTTCTGCCGGAAGTTTTACCAAAACAGATGGCAGTGCTGTAAGTGGAAACATTGATATAAAGGTGCGTGAATGTGTCAGCAAGCGTGATATTATTCTTTCAAATCTGACAACACAATCGGGAAATAAATTTCTTACAACAGGTGGTATTTTTTATCTAGCAGCATATCAGAATGATGTTGCATTAAGTTTGTCTAATGGCAAAACCATCAACTTTTTTCTCAACGCTGTTTTTGGCAACGGGCAAATGCTGCATCGTTATTACAGCAGCTCATTACCTCTTGAAAATAATAGCAGTGATGTTTCATGGACTGCTGATGCCGATACACAAATGATTAATCTCCTATCTTCTTCCAGTCAGTCGCACTATGCCTATGTGATGAAAAATACAGGTTGGCAAAATGCAGCAGAGCCGGTTTTCAGTAATAGCAGCAGAAAAAAAAATTACTGTTGACACAGGTACAGACTACGAAACTTCCAATACTGCCGTTTTTGTTTCTGTGGATGGCAGCAACACCATCTGCAAAGCCAAATCTGTTACCTTAGGCGTGTGGGAAGTAGAAAATTTTCCTGTCAATCTGCATGTAACGGTTATGGCATTGGCGAAGGTCAACGACAATTATTTCTTTTCTAAATCATCTGTCATCGTCAGCACTGATGTATCCATACCGTTAGTAATGAATTCTATTACCTTACCGGCATTAAAAACTGAATTAGAGCAACTGCCTTAAATCTGAATGGCGCCTTTGGCAAATTCGCTGGCTGCCTTTACAAATCTTACAAATAGAGGATGTGGGTTTTCTACCGTGCTCTTATATTCGGGATGAAACTGAACTCCAACAAACCAAGGATGATTTTTAATTTCAACAATCTCTACTAAGTTGTCGGCAGGATTTATTCCTGTGGCAATCATGCCTGCATCTTCAAATCTTTTCTGATACTTGCTGTTAAACTCATAACGATGGCGATGGCGTTCATAGATTTTAGTTTTTCCATAGGCTTGAGCCACCTTACTGCCCTTTGCAAGTGCACAAGGATATTCGCCCAAACGCATGGTGCCACCTTTTGAAGAAATTTCTTTTTGTTTTGCCATCAAATCAATAACAGGATTTTTTGTCTCTTTATTCATTTCAGAGCTGTGTGCATCTTTCAGTCCAAGTACATTGCGGGCAAACTCTACTACTGCACATTGCATACCTAAGCAAATTCCCAGAAAAGGAATTTTATTTTCTCTAGCATATTTTATAGCTGCAATTTTGCCTTCAATACCTCTGTCGCCAAAGCCGGGAGCCACCAAAATTCCTGACAAGCCTTTTAGCTTTTCGGCAACATTTTCTTCTTCAATTTTTTCGGAATGTATCCACTCAATATTCAACTTGCACTCATTAGCAACGCCTGCATGAATAAATGCTTCGGCAATAGATTTATAAGCATCTTTCAGCTCAATATATTTTCCTATCAACCCGATTTTTACTTCAGACACAGGATGTTTTAATTTCCCTAAAAAAGCTTTCCATGCTGTGAGGTCAGGTTCTTGCTTGAAGGAAAGTTTTAGTTTATTGAGCACAACTTTGTCTAACTGCTCTTTGAGCATGTGCAGTGGAACTTCGTAAATGGTGCTAGCGTCAACAGCTTCAATAACTGCATTGACATTTACGTTACAGAACAAAGCAATTTTTCTGCGCAAGTCGGCAGTAATATGTTTTTCGCTGCGGCAAACTAAAATATCGGGCTGCACACCATACTCAAGCATGGTTTTTACAGAATGCTGTGTGGGCTTAGTCTTTAATTCGCCTGTAACATTTAAGTATGGCAAAAGTGTAAGATGAATAACGCAACAATTGCTACCCATTTCCCAAATCATCTGACGGATAGATTCCACAAACGGCAATGACTCAATATCACCAACAGTTCCACCAATTTCAGTAATTACAATATCATACTCACCGGTTTCGCCTAATATTTTTATACGTCTTTTAATTTCATCGGTAATATGTGGAATAACCTGCACTGTTTTACCTAAAAATGCTCCTTCACGCTCTTTATTAATTACGGTTTGATAAATACGGCCGGTGGTAACGTTATTTGCCTGTGATGTGGGGACGTTTAAAAAACGTTCGTAATGCCCAAGGTCGAGGTCTGTTTCTGCACCATCATTGGTAACATAACATTCTCCATGTTCATAGGGGTTTAATGTGCCCGGGTCAACATTGATGTAGGGATCTAATTTCTGAATGGTAACTCTATAACCGCGTGCCTGCAACAATTTGGCAAGTGAAGCAGAAATAATTCCTTTGCCTAATGATGAAGAAACACCACCGGTTACAAAAACATACTTTACAGCGCTCATAAGTAGGGGTGTGGTGATACGGGATGCAAAAGTAATGTTTTGATTCGGCTTTGCAGAAAAGAACTTCAATAAATCAGCTTTATTTAATTACTTTTTACTTTTCATTAGTTTATACAATCAATGCGATTTCGACTTGCCACAAAAATTCTTACTTAAAATTTACATGCCTTTAATACATCCGTAGGTAACAGCGAATTTTAACTACAACATAATCAAGAAAATAAGTACTGAATGTTTTTATATTTGTAAAAATTAATAAACAATAAAGGAGATGAAAAAAATATATGCTTTTGTAATTGTATTGCTGATATATTCATTTACAAATTCCGTATCAGCTCAGAGTCAAAATGCGATTGATTTTGACGGCTTAGACGATCAGGTTGTTTCTGTAAATGCCTCGTCACTCATTGCTAATTCATCGCAAATTTCACTTAGCTTTTGGGTGTATCCACGCAATCCTGTTCCTGGATTTCCTGACTTTGACGGACTGGCAGGGTTCAGAGATAATACGGTAGCCGATTTCTATGTTTTGCAGTATTCTTCCACAGCCGTTGAAGCTCGTTTTAGAAACAGCGCAGGAATAAATTTTGATATTCTTTCGCAAGGACTTCAACTCAACACATGGCAGCAATTTGCATTAACTTATGATGGCTCATATTTAAGACTTTTTAGAGATGGTTTAATTACCGATTCCGTTTCAGCATCCGGTGTAATTTCCAGCACTGCTACATCATTTTATATGGGTAATCTTGTTTTTAGTGGCACTAATTTTCTTCTTGATGGTCAAATGGATGAAGTGGCTCTTTGGAACAGAGCGCTAACACCTCAGGAAATTTTATGTATTTATAAAAATAAGGTAGATGCTACTTCTGCCGGTTTACAACTTTATTATGATATGAACACCGGCACAGCAGGTGGAAACAATTCCGGTATTCTTACCATTCCTGATATTTCAAACCATATCAATGGTGTTTTACAAAATTTTAGCATGAATGGTCCATCATCAAATTTTGTAAATGGCATTGACAATGCAACCATCATTACAGATACAATTTGCTCAGGTCAAAACTTATTCTTTTAACGTACCAAACACTGACATACGGGTACTTACACAACTACTTTGGTTTCATCTGCAAACTGCGACTCTGTAGTGAGACTTACACTTTTTCGAATGACACTACTGTGAATCAGAATCAGGCAGTATTAACAGCCGTGCAGGTCGGAGCAACTTATCAATGGGTAGATTGCAGCAACAACTTTAGTCAATACCGGGTGCAACCAATCAAACTTTCACAGCCACAGCCAATGGCAGCTATGCAGTTATCATCTCAGCAAACGGATGTACTGACACCTCATCATGTCACTCGGTTACTACAGTAGGCATCAATGAATTTTCAGTTTCAAATTGGATAACATTCCCTAATCCAACTGTGAGTGTTTTCAATCTTGTTACGAATGAAATAATAAACAATGCTGAAATTATTATTACCGACATCTCTGGAAAACAAATCAGCAGAATGACAAAAGACATAAAATATCAGTATGCTGTTGATGTTTCAACTTTGCCTGATGGCTCTTACATCATTACACTAAAATCTGAAAAGAAATCTAAAAATTGGCGATTGATAAAAATTTAAAGACACCATCAATACTTGCAATTGTAATTAAGGTTTTTTTAAGTAACTGCATTTAAAGTTTACTCCGTATCATGATCTTCAGCCTTCAGCTTGAAGCCAAGTTGTTTACTACTTGCAACAGCAGACCCAAACGAACCAGAAGAAATTTCGCGATAGCTCATTGCCGGAACCTGATCAAAAGGTTGTGCAAACAAATCATATTGTAAGCAAAACAAAATTACCTGATCGAGTACATCATTCAACCGTTGTTCAGTCAAAATATCATTGCTGATGTCGTTAAACAACATGCCTAACTGTTTGCGTCCTTCAACCATAAAATGATTTTCGTAGTTGATAAAAATTCTGGCAACGAGCATACCATAGTCATCACTCCTGCGCTCGGCAAGAGAGTCTGACAGAAAATTATAAACGTGAATAACAGCGCAGCGGCTGCGATATTCATCATCGCGCAGATAGGAATAACGATAAGCAGGATTATCAGGACTTATACGAAATAAATTTGGATGTAAATGAAACCATAGCGTGTCATCACCCAGTTGCAATTCACACTGATTGCTGCCTGTATCATAAAATTTTATACGCTGACGCTTGTTGGGTGGTTGATAATAAGATGCCGTACCATCAACAAATTTTTTCAGATAGTTTTTTATCTCATTAAAATGACCTGATGCAAACTCAACTATCTTGCAGTTGAGTGGAAAATGTGTTTTAATGAGTTCTGCTATCTTATCGTTTACCGGTTCCATAGTTTTAAAATTTTAATAAGCTCGTGCAAAAAGCACTCTTTGTGTACTCGGTTTACCTGTAAGAATACATTTGCCGTTTTCTTGTTTGTTGTTTAATGGAATACATCGGATGGTAGCCTTGGTTTGTTCTTTAATTTTTTCTTCTGTCTCAGCTGTACCATCCCAATGTGCAAATACAAATCCTCCCTTAGTGTCGAGTATTTTAATAAACTCGTCCATACTATCAGCGACATGCGTTGATGTTTCTCTAAAGTCAACTGCTTTCTTAAAAATATTCTGTTGGATTTGTTCAAGAAGATTTTCAATCTTCAATTCAATATCTGTTATCTGAACAGTCATTTTTTCTTTCGTATCGCGTCTGGCAAGTTCTACTGTGCCGCTTTCTACATCACGGGGTCCAATTGCCAATCGTACAGGCACCCCTTTCATTTCATATTCTGCAAACTTCCATCCCGGCTTGGCTTGTTCATCGTCATCATAAACTACGGCAATGCCACGTGCGGTGAGTGCTTTTTTAATTTTAAGTGCAATGTCAGTAACAAGTTTTAGTTGCTCATCATTTTTATAAATTGGCACAATGACAACCTGAATTGGTGCCAGCTTAGGTGGAAGCACCAAACCATCATCATCAGAATGAGCCATCACCAATGCTCCCATCAGTCGTGTCGAGACACCCCATGATGTTGCCCACACAAAATCCTGAACACCTTGTTTGGTGGTAAACTTTACGTCAAATGCTTTTGCAAAATTCTGTCCGAGAAAATGTGATGTCCCTGCCTGCAAAGCCTTTCCATCCTGCATGAGTGCTTCTATGCAGTAGGTATCTAATGCACCGGCAAAACGTTCATTAGCAGATTTCACACCTTTAACAACAGGAATAGCTAACCATTGTTCAGCAAATTCAGCATAAACATCAAGCATTTTTCTTGTTTCTTCAACAGCTTCTTCTGCTGTGGCATGTGCAGTATGTCCTTCCTGCCATAAAAATTCTGCTGTGCGCAAAAATAAACGTGTACGCATTTCCCATCGCACCACATTAGCCCACTGATTGAGCAATATAGGTAAATCGCGATAGGACTGAATCCAGTTTCTGTATGTATTCCAGATAATTGTTTCTGATGTAGGACGTACAATCAACTCTTCTTCAAGTTTTGCATCGGGGTCAACTACGACACTTTTTCCATCATCGGATTGTTTCAAACGGTAATGTGTCACAACGGCACATTCTTTTGCAAAACCTTCTACATGGTTTGCTTCCTTGCTAAAGAATGATTTTGGGATGAAGAGAGGGAAATAAGCGTTGCTGTGTCCTGTTGCTTTAAACATGCTGTCTAACTGTTGTTGCATGCGCTCCCAAATGGCATAACCATAGGGTTTTATGACCATGCAACCCCTGACAGATGAATTTTCTGCAAGGCCTGCACGAATGACAAGTTGGTTGTACCACTCTGAATAATTTTGTTCGCGTGTTGGAAAGTCTTTAGCCATTTTTTATCTTTGAAGTGAAATTGCAATGAATGATTTTTGCAAAACTGTTGAATTTTATGAGATGGCAGCAAAATTGTAAAACAAACATAACATATCCAATTACGTTAAACTATTGTGTATAAAAACATGTCAAACATTAAAAATCAAAATACGATGAAATCAATAGCACTATCTGCAGCAGCAATATTTACACTTGCTTCCTGCACTTCATCACAACAGGCTTCAAATGCCTATTCCGATGACGTTTATTATTCATCCAAAGCAAACAAACCTGCTGAAACCGTGCAGACACAGCAACAAGTGCAGCAACCTCAGCAGGATGTAAGCGATCAATCTGTATCAAATCAGGGCAGCAGCACCTCTGCAGAAAACCGTTTTGATTACAACGATGCAGGCACAACAACACAGGATGGCAACACCTATGTGACTAATAATTATTACAGCGATGATGATTATTATGACTATGCCTATTCATCACGCATACGCAGATTTTATCGCCCAATGTGGAACTATGGTTACTATGATTCCTATTACACCAACTCATACTGGTATGATTATAATCCTTATGACTATGGTGTGAGCATTTATTGCGGTTACAACTGGTGGGCTCCTTCATCATGGTGGGCTCCTTCATTCACTTATTTCAGTTGGGGTTATACACCCTACAACTACTGGTGGAGTAGTCCATATTCATACTATGGATATGGCCCATATCATCATCATGGCTGGAACAATTACAGTTATGGATACTGGAATGGTTATAACAACGGGTACTGGAATGGTTATTATGATGGTTACTATAATGGTTATGGCTACAATCCATACTATTTTAACAGCTACGACAGCTATAGCTACAACAACACATATTACGGACCAAGACGATCAACTTCCGGTTCAGGCAGCAGCAATGCTGTTCCGCCAAGAAGCATAGCCGATTCGTACAATAGGGCTTTGGTGAAAAACGGAAGAAACTCAATGCCTGTAAGTCAGAGTTTTGCCAATGCAATGTCATTACCAACACGTGATACAAAGGATGCAGAAGTAATTCATCCAAGAAATAATGTGAACACTAATAGTCCTGTAAAAGACTCTCGTAATGTTGAAACAGCTCCTGTAAGGAATAATGATGCAGAAGTAATTCACCCAAGAAATAATGTAAACACCAATAGTCCGGTAAAAGACTCTCGCAATGTTGAAACTGCACCTGCAAGGAATAATGATGCTGAAGTAATACATCCAAGAAACAATGTGAACACCAATAGTCCGGTGAAAGACTCTCGTAATGTTGAAACAGCACCTGTAAAAAACAGCAGAGCCGATCAGTTCTCTACGCCACGCAACAATAATGAGGTAAAAGACAACTCAACTACTCCTGCTGCACCTCCGGTGCGCAACAACAGCAGAAATGAAGTTAATCCTGAGTACAACAGTCCACGCAACACAGAAACTGTTCCTCCACGTAATTACGAAAGTAATCCTCGTAACAACAATAATACTCCTGCAGAGTCACCAAGAAGAAACACAGAGAGCAATCCACGCTACAATACACCGGCAGAATCTCCAAGGAGAAATTATGAAAGTGCGCCACGCAATAACAGAAACAGTGAAACTGCTCCACGTCAGGAAGCTCCTGTAAGAAACAATCCTCCACGTCAGGAACACACACCTCGTCAGGAAAGAGCAACACCGGCACCACGTCAGGAACGCAACTTCTCTGAGCCATCACAACAACGTCAGGAATCACGTCCACGACAAGAGTCAACTCCTTCCAGAAACAATTCACGCAACGGAAGATAATTATCAGTAAATAACAATTAACGACATTATGGATTATAGATTTAAAAGCATGCTTGCGGCATGCTTTTTTTTAACCGCAACAGCTTTTGCACAAAACAAAAATGATGCATTGCGCTACAGTATGCAACAAACTTTTGGCACCACTGCCCGCGCTTTGAGTATGGGTGGAGCCTTTGGTGCTTTAGGTGCCGACTTTTCTAGCCTTTCAATAAATCCGGCCGGTATTGCCGTTTATCGCAGAAGCGAGTTTACTTTCAGTCCTGTTTTGCAATTTGGAAACAGCGATGCCACCTATTTAGGTACACTAACATCAGACAATAAAGTAAATTTAGGTGTAGGCAATCTGGGCTTTGTGCTGGCCTTTCCACGCGAGAAAAAAACTTCAGGCTGGATGGGAACATCTTTAGGATTCGGCTACAACCGTATCAACTCATTCAGCGACAGATTTGCTTTTGAAGGAATAAATAAAAATAATTCTATTAATGATTATTTTGCTGAAATCAGTAATGGCATCAGCAAAGCAAATTTATCCGGTGAAGATATGTATCAGTATGATGCAGGTTTGGCATATAACAGTTATCTGACAAATCCTGTTGCAGACAGCAGTTTGATAGATCAGTATCAGGGTGCGCTCTATAATGGCGATTTAAAACAAAAAGGTCTCATCACACGCACGGGTTCGCAAGGCGAAATTAATATTTCTTTTGCTGCTAACTACGAAAATCAGGTTTATCTTGGTGCTACTGTCGGTATTCCTTATTTCAGATATTCTTCAACGGAAGTATATGAGGAGTATGCCTTGCAAAACACAACTAAAGATAGTCTGAGCGGTAAAACTTTCAAAAATTCAAAATACACACAAAAGCTTTCAACGCAAGGCAATGGCGTAAACCTGAAATTAGGTGTCATTTTTAAACCTACAGATATGGTTCGTTTAGGATTGGCCATTCACACACCAACCTATTATGAAATGAACGATCAGTATTCTTCAAAAATTTATGCAAACTTTTCTGAAGGATATTTAGAAAACAAATCACCCGATGGCAGATTTTCTTACAACCTGACCACACCTTTTAAAGTTATTACAAGTGTAGGCTTGGTATTTCTTGATCATGGACTGATTAGTGCCGACTATGAATACTTAGATTATTCTACAGCACGACTCAACTCCAATGAGTACAGTTTTTCTGACGAAAACAGAGATATAAAAGCAAGTCTCAAAAATGGTCAGATTTTAAAAATAGGTGCTGAATACCGATATAAAATTTTCAGTTTCAGGGCCGGAACTGTAATGCAATCAAGCCCCTATGAAGGTGGAATAACTTACAAAGAAGGTAACCGTAGTGCAGTGAGCTACACCGGTGGCTTAGGAATTAAAGGTGGAAACTTTTTTCTTGATTTAGGTTATGCCTATACTAAAACAAGCGGGAATTATGCACCTTACACCTTAGCAGATGGCAGTGCGCCATCAGCATCAATTAATACCAAAATCAATCGTTTTATGATGACTTTTGGTGCGAAGTTTTAAAAGATGATTATTTTTTGTTCAGTCCTTCTATAACACTTTGTGTAATATCGAGCGAATCGTTGGCTAATAAAATTCCATTGCCGCGCTGATAGCCGAAAACAAACTTAAAATTAGTTTGCTTATTCATGTCTTTAAGATAACCAACTAAATGTTTGTGCAAACTATCCTGCATGACAGCTTCTTCTTCAGTCAACATATCAAGTAAATGGTTTTTATATTCAACCAACTGTTGTTGTTTGTGTCCTAATCTTTCTTCTTCGGCACCGCGCTGCTGATCTGTCATGCTGGCACCACGTTTCTGGTAATTTACTATTTCGCCTTCCAATTCTTTGCCTTTGTTTTTCAGAACTACATCAATGCTGTCTTGTTTCTTTTTAAGCGACTCACGAAGACTAATATAATAGTCGTAGTCTCTGAGTAATGTATCAACATTTACAAAAACAATATTGCCATCATTCATGGCAGTGGCAACGCCTGCAGGAGCACAATTGCTTGTACAGCTGTTTACTTTGTAAAATAAATAAGCTACTGCCAGAGTAAGCAGTACACAGTAAATTAAAAGTCCGTTTTTCATTTTATTACGATAAAGATTCAAATAGCGTGCAAAGCTATCAAATTTGGTTTAATGACATTATCCTTTTCAGAGATATACAAAAAAGCTGTTTCAAATCTTTTTTGCTGCATTCATACAATCAAAATACTTTTTCTATTTTCGTGAAGTATGCAAATCATTGACCCGGTCGAAAGACACCTGCTGGAGCAGGAGTTAAACAATGGCCGTTTTATCCGCGATGCCAACAATGGGCAGAACAAGTTGTATGTGGTTACAGCTCATGACTCGCCTAATGTACTGCAAGAAATTGGCCGTGTGCGTGAGCTTACATTCAGAGCTGCCGGTGGTGGCACAGGAAAAGCACTTGATTTAGATGAGTTTGATCTTATTGAAAATTGCTACAAGCAACTTATAGTTTGGAATCCTGCCGATAAAGAAATTGTTGGTGGCTATCGTTTCATACGCTGTGCCGATGCTGCCACTGACCCGCACAGTCAATACAAGTTAGCCACAACAGAACTGTTTCATTTCACCGAAAAATTTATCAAAGACTATTTTCCGCATACCATTGAATTAGGTCGCTCGTTTGTACAACCACAATATCAACCTTCGGCAGAGAATCGTAAAGGTTTTTTCTCTCGACAATTTATGGGATGGGTTAGGTGCTATTGCCATTGATGATCCAGACATGAAATATTTTTTTGGAAAGGTAACCATGTATTTGCGTTTTAACCGCATTGCCAGAGATTTGATTCTTGCTTTTATGCAACACTATTTTCCTGATAAAGATAAAATGGTTTATCCACACCACCCATTACCGGCAGAAAATGATGTACATGATTTTGTAGCAAGCCTGAAAAATCTTCCTTACAAAGAAGGTCACCATAATTTGAATAAAAAAGTGCGCGAACTTGGAGAAAATATTCCTCCACTGTTTAACAGCTACATGAATCTTTCAGCAACAATGAAAACTCTTGGCACTGCTTTAAATCATGAATTTGGCGATGTGGAAGAAACCGGTATTTTAATTTCTATTGATGATATTTACGAAAGCAAAAAAGCCAGACATGTAAACACCTATCATCCGGCACATTAAAACTGAACCTTGCCGCTGCCGTTAAAAAGTGTAGTAGTTGTAAACTGTAATCGGAATGGTGCATCGCAGAAATCGAATGTGTTTAATGCTTTTAATTTTACCGTACCGCTTACTGCCTGATAAGTTCCTGATGCATTACTGAATTCCACACAAACTTCACCGGGTGCAAGTGCTCCACTTCCACTTGCAGGACAATGTGCCGGATTTATAATATAGTTTCCTGTTGGTGGATTGTTGCCATAAAACGTAGCACGCAATTGCGAAGTTCCGTTAAGCCCCGTTCCTGTAATACTTCTTGTGTTAGGGTAAAGATTAGCACTGCCATAGGAATACAGAAAATAATTACTATCTAATGTGTTTGCAAATGTGTTGGACGATGGGTTGCACTGATTAAAACTTACCACAACACTGTCGGGCTTGCTATAGCAATGATCTTTGTGCGCATAAACAGTATAAACACCTTCATTGCCCGGAATGGCATTGGTGATGATTGGATTGGGCTGTGTAGAAGTAAATCCTGCCGGCCCTGTCCATATATATTCAACAGAATCGGTAATAGAGTGTGCAAACAGATGAATGGTGTCGTTGGTTTGAATAGTTGTAATGTAATTGGCAAGCACATCTTCCGGACGATCGCAAATTACAGTAACATAAAAAGAGTCAACATTACTCTTGCAAAGTCCATTAATGTCTGCACTTGCATAGTAATACCCCTCGCTTAATGATGATGATTCGGAAATTACAGGATTATAGGTGTTGGCAATAAAACCATTTGGGCCTGTCCATGAATAGGTGGCCCCGGTAAACAAAGTTGCCATTAAGCCAATGCTGTCACCGGCAACTACTGTAGTATCGCCACTGATGTGCATTTCCATTGCAGGGCATGGTGGATTATCGGAACTTTTATCGTTATGACATGAGGTCAGAACGACAAGAGCGAAAATCAAGATATAAAAAGAATTTCTCATTGTAAAAAGCGGATACGAAACTACATGATTCCGGTTGAAGATTAAAATTTACTTTTGCATTGATTAAAATTATGGAAATAAGTTCAGCAGAATTTGTTCAAAGCAATACAGATGTAAAAAAGTGCCCGGAACCCAATAAACCGGAGTATGCATTTATTGGCAGAAGTAATGTGGGCAAATCATCACTCATCAACATGCTTTGTAATAAGAAAGGTCTGGCAAAAACATCTTCTACTCCCGGTAAAACACAACTGATTAATCATTTTATCATCAATGGGCAATGGTTTTTGGTTGACTTACCCGGCTATGGATTTGCAAAAACTGCTCGTACAGAGCGCGAAAAATGGGATGGTATGATTCGCAATTACATGATTTATCGTAAAAACCTGATGTCTGTTTTTGTGTTAATTGACATCAGAATTTCGCCACAACAAAAAGATCTTGACTTTATAAACTGGCTTGGTGAAAAGTCTATTCCATTTAGTTTGGTTTTTACCAAAGCAGATAAACAAACACGTGCCAAAAACGATTTTTCTGTAAAGCAGTTTTGCGAACAGTTATATAAAACCTGGGCAACACTACCTCCATATTTTGTCACTTCTGCCGATACAAAAAGTGGCCGTCAGGAGGTGTTGGATTATATTGATAGCATTAATCAGGGGTTTAAACAGAGTGGTAGATAATAAGAACTAAAAAGCTACTTACCTCCATCTTGTTTATTGGAATTTTCTGATGCATTGGCAACCGGCAATAGTTTAAAATAAGTTGCTTTAAAACGGTTGTTTACCACTTCTCCCTGAACTTCGGCTTTGCGTACAGCAACACAAAATCCATTGTCATCATGCGGATGACCGAATTCAGAAATTGAAACACCATCAACATAATATGCAGTGCCATTAATGCGCACTGCTAAATCGCAATTATCTCCGGGCAGTTTAAAATTACATTCTCCGCAAGAAGTTTCAACTGTAATCAACTCTTTAGCTGCATCGGGTTTTGAAGCTAATTTAGAGGCTACCTGCGCCATAGTAAAATTTGATAGTACATAAAAAAGTACTGAAAGGAATAATGATTTCATTGTAATGATTTTTACTATTAATCTTCAAAGTTACGAATAACAAATGTCATCATGAAAATAAAAACAGATATTTTAAAATCGCTTTAAAAAAGGCATTTCAGGTCATTTTCTTTCCAAAAAATGTCAACTTTCCCTCATCCTCCACTATAGCAGAACTTCTTACCTTTGCACTCTTTGAAAAAACAGTGTAATGAGTCATAAACCATATCCTGAATTCAAGCAGTTGGATTTGGCAGCAATTGCCAATGACGTTCTATTGAAATGGGATAACGAGCAAACTTTTGATGCCAGCATCACCTCACGCC
The DNA here is from genome assembly GCA_016699635.1 of Bacteroidota bacterium. GTDB lineage: Bacteria > Bacteroidota > Bacteroidia > AKYH767-A > OLB10 > OLB10. The sequence continues at coordinate 1,169,685 of CP064983.1, forward strand.
AGGGCGCTAAGGCTTATAATTTTTATGAAGGGCCGCCAAGTGCCAACGGCTTGCCCGGCATTCACCACGTTATGGCACGTGCCATTAAAGATATTTTTTGCCGTTTTAAAACGTTGCAGGGCTATCAGGTAAAGCGCAAAGGTGGATGGGATACTCATGGACTGCCTATTGAACTTAGTGTAGAAAAAACTTTAGGTATTACCAAAGAAGATATAGGTAAAAAAATATCTGTTGAAGATTACAACAAAGCCTGCCGCAAAGAGGTGATGAAGTATAAAGAAGTGTGGGATGACCTGACACGTAAAATGGGCTATTGGGTAGATCTGAAAAACCCTTACATCACATTTGAAAATGGCTACATTGAAACTTGCTGGTACTTGCTGAAAGAGCTTTATAAAAAAGATTTGTTGTATAAAGGCTACACCATTCAGCCTTATTCTCCGGCAGCAGGAACAGGTCTCAGCTCGCATGAATTGAACCAACCGGGCACTTATAAAATAGTGAAAGATACCACTGTGGTGGCTCAGTTCAGAATAAAAAAGAAACACTGCCACAGTCTTTACAAAAGATTTGCAGAATATAAATTGTGACTTTTATTTTCTTGCATGGACTACAACACCCTGGACATTACCTTCAAACAGCGCATTGGCAGTAGGTGAAAAAATCGGTTATGTGTGGGTGAAGACGTTTAATCAATACACCAACGAACCTATTGTTGTTGTGCTTGCCAAAGATTTGTTCGCAAAATATTTTAGTGAAAAAAATGCAGCACTTAGTCTTGAAGATTTTAAACCCGGTGACAAACAAATTCCTTTTAAAGTAATTGCAGAATGTAAAGGTTCCACACTGACAGGAATTGCTTATGAGCAATTGTTACCCTATGTAAAACCTGACGGAAAAGCTTTTGTTGCTGTTGCAGGAGATTTTGTTAGCACAGAAGATGGAACTGGCATTGTTCACATAGCGCCAACCTTTGGTGCAGACGATTTTCGTACTGCAAAACAACAAGGCATCAGTGCAATTTTAGTTACTGACGAAGGTGGAAATCCTTCACCATTAGTTGATAAGAGAGGCCGTTTTGTGAAAGAAGTTACTGACTTTGCAGGAGAGTATGTAAAAGAAGAATATCTCACTACGAATGAAAAAGAAGCCGAGCGTCAGAAACAAGGAAGAGATAAATATTTGTCAGTTGATGAACGCATTGCCATCAAATTAAAGCAGGAAAACAAAGCATTTAAAGTAGAAAAGTACGAGCATAATTATCCGCATTGCTGGCGGACAGACAAGCCTGTTTTATACTATCCTTTAGACAGTTGGTTTATCCGTACAACAGCCTGCAAAGACAAAATGATTGCCCTCAACAAAACAATCAACTGGAAACCGGAGTCAACAGGTATAGGTCGTTTTGGCAACTGGCTTGAAAACTTAGTTGACTGGAATCTGTCGCGCTCACGTTATTGGGGAATTCCTCTTCCTATATGGCGAAGTGAAGATGAAAAAGAAGAAAAATGTATAGGCTCTATTATTGAGCTTCGTACAGAAATTGAAAAAGCTGTAGCAGCAGGTTTTATGGATGCACATCATCTGGAACATGTAGATGCTTCTAAATCTGACTTTGATCTTCACAGACCTTATGTGGACAACATTATTCTGATTTCAGATACAGGTAAAAAAATGTATCGTGAAACTGATTTGATTGATGTGTGGTTTGACAGTGGTGCTATGCCCTATGCACAATGGCAATTAGATCAGGAAAAATTAAGTAAAGGCCTACCAATGCCTTTCAACGAAGGGTTTAACACAGGCTATCCGGCAGACTTTATTGCAGAGGGCGTTGACCAAACTCGTGGTTGGTTTTTTACCTTACATGCCATTGCAGTAATGCTGTTTGATTCAGTAGCTTTTAAAAATGTTGTGTCAAACGGATTGGTGCTTGATAAAAACGGAAATAAAATGAGTAAACGCTTAGGCAATGCTGTTGATCCGTTTGAGACTATTGGCAAGTATGGCCCCGATGCTACACGTTGGTACATGATAAGCAATGCACAGCCCTGGGACAATCTTAAATTTAACGTAGATGGCATTGCCGAAGTGCAACGAAAATTTTTCGGAACACTATACAATACTTATTCGTTTTTTGCACTATATGCCAATATTGATGGTTTTGTTCCTGATGAAAAAAATAAAGTACCCGTGCAGGACAGATCTGAATTGGATCGCTGGATATTATCAAAGCTCAACAATTTAGTGCAGCGTGTCACGGATAGTCTGAACGATTATGAGCCCACATTTGCAGCCCGTCAGATCGAAGAATTTGTTGATGAGCATCTCAGCAACTGGTATGTACGTCTTTCACGAAGACGTTTTTGGCGCAGCGAAATGAATACCGACAAACAATCTGCTTATGAAACGCTGTTTGAATGTTTAATGGTTACAGCACAGTTGATGAGCCCGGTAGCGCCTTTCTTCTCCGACTGGCTTTACAGAAATCTTACCGATAGCATGCGTAGCAATGCCATTGCAGCTAAAACACCATTGCAATATACCTCTGTACACCTTACCTATCTGACCAAGGCAGAAACTAAAATGATTGATACTGCCTTAGAGGAAAGAATGGATTTTGCACAACGTATTTCAAGTATGGTACTGGCATTACGTAAGAAAGTAAACATCAGAGTGCGACAGCCCTTGCAAAAAATACTCATTCCTGTGGACAGCCCAAAGCAACAAATGGCTATTGAACAGGTGGAAAAACTGATACTTACTGAGGTAAATGTGAAAGAAATGGAGTTTGTTACCGATGCCTCAGGATTGTTGGTAAAGAAAATTAAAGCCAACTTTAAAGTGCTGGGCAAGAAGCTGGGGGCACTCATGAAAGATGCTGCTGCTGCCATAGCACAAATGACTCAGGATGACATACGTAACTTAGAAAGTAAAGGCACATTTGACCTCAGAATCAACCAAAATATAGTTGCAATATCGGTCGAAGATGTAGAAATCAGCTCAGAAGATATTCCCGGCTGGCAGGTCAATAGTAATGGGGGTTTAACGGTTGCATTAGACATCAGTATATCGCCCCAACTTCGTGACGAAGGCATTGCCCGTGAACTGATTAACAGAGTGCAAAACCTGCGTAAAGACAAGGGATTTGAGGTAACGGATAAAATACTGGTTAAACTTAAAAATCAGCCATCTATAATCACTGCAATCGAAAGTAATTTAGACTATATTTGCGCGGAAATTTTAGCCTCCTCATTTACATGGGTAGAAACATTAGCTACACCGGTAGCCGATGAAATAGAGGTTGAAGAAGGAGTTAAAACATTAATTGAAATAGAAAGGATTTAAAAATGGCAAGTAAAGCGAAGAAAAAGCCTGTAGCAAAGAAAGCTGCACCAAAAAAGGCTGCAGCAAAAAAAGCTACACCAAAAAATAAAAAAACAGCTGTTAAAAAAGTTGTTAAAGTGGTAAAAAAGGCTGCTGTTAAAAGTAAGCCTGTAGCAAAAAAAGTAGTTGCTAAAAAAGCAGTAGCAAAAGGTAAACCTGCTAAATCAAAGACTGTAACTAAGAAGGCTGTTGCAAAAAGCAAAGTAATTAAAAGCAAAGCAGTTGCAAAAAAAGTAGCAAAGGCAAAACCTGTTGCTAAAGCAAAGGTTGTTAAACCTGCAATGGTTGTTAAGCCAAAACCAATTAAAATTATAAAGCCTGGTGTAACTGCAAAATCACAAAAAGAGGATAAAAGCAAATCGGCAACATCTATGATTAAACACGTAGAGAAGCCAAGAGAAAGTTCACGCAGACGCAGCAACCCTCCAATTGTTAAACCGGCTGCTCCTCCGCGTACTACGCCATTACGTGAAGACCCTGTTCTTCCAGATGCACCTGTTGCTTCTATTCTTAAAAAACCGGTTGCAATGCTTGACAACAGACCTACAAAGTTGGAAAACAGCCCGGATAAAACACGCCACAGTGATGCAGAATTAAACGAGTTTCGCGAGTTGATTATTCAAAAATTGACTGATGCAAAAGTTGAGTTAAACAACCTGCAGGCATTTCTTAACAACAGCAATGAACATGGTACTGACGACACTGCTTCATCATTTAAGATGCTTGAAGATGGCAGCGACACTTTAGCAAAAGAAGAAGCCGGACAACTTGCTGCGCGTCAACGTAAGTTTATTGAGCAACTTGAAAATGCATTGGTACGTATCGAAAAACAAAACGTATACTTTGTCGTGTAACCGGCAAGTTGATTCCAAAAGAAAGACTTCGTGCTGTGCCACACACTACACAAAGCATTGAAGCCAAGGTACAACAGTATCGCGATTAATATTTATTTATGACACAATACGAGGATTGTCAACATTTTTGGCAATCCTCATTTTATATCAATCCATACAATTGAAAAAATATATTGCTCTTGTTTCCGTAATTCTGATTTTAGATCAGTGTTTGAAATTCTGGATTAAAACCAATATGTATCTCGGTCAGGAATACCATATTGCAGGCAATTGGTTTATCATACATTTTACTGAAAATAATGGAATGGCCTTTGGCATGGAATTGTTCGGAAAAAAATTTCTTTCACTTTTCCGTATCGGGGTCATGTTTGCATTAGCCTGGTATGTATGGCATCTGCATAAAACAAAAGCGCATCACATTTACACCACAGCTATGGCATTAATTTTTGCCGGTGCAGTTGGTAATATTATTGACAGTATTTTTTACGGCCGCCTTTTTTCCTCCAGCGAATTTGGTGTTGCAACCTTTATGCCCGATGCCGGAGGCTATGCCGGATGGCTACATGGTAAAGTAGTGGATATGTTTTATTTCCCGATTATTCAGACACATTATCCGCAATGGTTTCCACTTTGGGGCGGAGAAGAATTTATTTTTTTCAGACCTGTTTTTAATATTGCCGATTCAGCAATTACTGCAGGTGTTTTATTAATTATTCTTTTTAACCGAACAATTTTTAAGCACATTGAAACAACTCCTGAAACAGAACAGACTACTGTTGAAATGCGGTCAGAGGAGTTAAATACCGCAAATCATAACAGTTAAATCTGAACAAAAAGCAAATTGCCTTTTGTTCAGATAACACAATGTTTATCGCTTAACTAATTTGTAGTTTGTGATTCCATTTTCATTGTTCAGTTGCAGAATATACATGCCGCTAACAAATTGCTGCATATTCAATACATTCTTACCCTGATGCAACGTACCGCTCCACAATTGCTTTCCTTCAACAGTCAAAATAATTGCATTTTCTGTCTGTGGTAATTCAATTGTCAGATAGTCGTTAAACGGATTTGGAAACACATTATGTGCTTGTTTAAATATAGTTTGCAATCCAACTGTTGTCATATTATACACTGCTGACATGGATGAACAACCGTTAGCATCTGTAACCATTAAGCTGTAGTTTCCATTTTGTGACGGAACATAAAAGTCATTTGTAGCACCGGTAATGGCATTGCCGTTGTAAAACCATTGATAAGTACCTACAGTCGTTGTCGCTAATAATGAATCGTTAGAAAGTGTAATTGTCGGTACTACAGGTAATGGGAATGCAGTCACCGCAACAAGAGTTGACATGACAGAGCCACAAGCATTTGTAATTTCCACTTCATAATTTCCACTCTGTGTTGCTGTTATTAACTGCGTAGTTGCCAAAGGCGTTCCATTCATATACCATTGCCATGCGTAATTATTACCGGTTGCTGCTGTAAGCACAACATCTCCTCCTGCACAGAATGACAATGCCCCGGAAGCAGTTATTACAGCAGTTGGTAAACTGTCCGCTGTCAGTATTACAGCAACGGAAGTATCACTACCACATAAGTCACTTTCAACGACAGAATACACACCGGCAGAATTTGCAAAATGACTGTTGGTAGTAATGCCTGAAAGAATATTTCCATTATGCAACCAGGTAATGCCTGCAGACTGCAAAGAATAGTTAATTTGTACAGAATCACCATGACATATTGTTGACGAAGCTGCAGTGAGACTTCCTGCAACTGGAGCTGATTGAACTGAAACTGTTTGAACAGACGATGTTACATTACCACAACTATTACTCACTACAACTGTGTAATCTCCTCCACTTGCAGCAGTGTAATTTTCTGTTGTTGCACCGGAAATATCAACACCATTCAATTGCCACTGATAGGAATATGTAGAATCAAATAAAGTAGAAAGTGTAACTGTGGTACCTAGACACAATGTTAATGGTCCTGATGCAGTAACCTGAACCGTTGGCATTGGCAAAACATTAATTGCAGCAGCATTAGATGTAATAGTACCACATGAGTTGGTAATGTTTAATGTATAGTTGCCTGTTGCTGATGCCAAATAGTTATCTGTAGTAGCTCCGGAAATGTCTGTGCCATTTAGTTGCCACTGATAAGTATATCCGGAATCAACATTAACTGACTGTAATAAAGCAGAGTTGCCACTGCAGAATGCCGATAAACCCTGATTAACAATTGAAGCAACTGCATTGTTCCCAATTCTTAAATCAAACCCATTATCTCCTCCTGTTAATGCAGGACTTGAAGATATAATTCTGATTCTGTAACCATTTCCTACAGGAGTATTTGCAGGAATTACTGCATTAATATTCCCAGAAACTCTTGAAGTAACACTTCCAATATTTACAGCATTTGCAAAGCTGCCAGTGGCATCACTTAACTGTGCTGTAAAACTATTAGCAGTTTGTAAAAATCCGGAACCATTGAAACTACCTGTAGCTGTATATGGAATTGATACATTACTGCCGGCACAGTATGCTGCATTTAAACTTCCTGGTGATACCGTATTGTAATCATCACGATATATAATTTCTGTCACTACTTCTAACCCTAAAATTTCTGTGGTTGTAATCTGTAGCACAGGAATAATTTCATTATTGGCTAACCATTTATATTGTGTTGTCTTTGGTCTGTTTAAAGCAAAATTCAGATTTAATGTGTCAACACTTATAGTATCTTTTATATACAATTGTGTTTTTACACGTAAGGTGTTGAATGTTCCATGTGGTGTTGTAAGCGTTCCCCAACCATCAACGTGATTAATTCTTGTCTGTGTAAGTCCATAATAACCTAAGCCGGGAAGACCGATATTCCATGCTGAATGAGAGGTATCTGAATTGTTATAATTTAATGGCAGGTTGTAAATAATATCATGCTGACTGAAGGCAACAGGCATAGGAATATTCGCAATCTCTGCACCGAAGCCTACTTGTTTATATACACTGCTTGAACGATAATAGAAATTATATGGATCGGTAATTGTCAACAAAGGGTTTGAAGGTAATGCTTGTCCAGGTTCTGTTACGTTTGCTCTGTTTGGATTAAATGGCAGATTAGAAAAAAACAAAGAATAAATAAATCCTGTAGATGAAACATTTTGATAAGATTTTAAATCTTGTCCATTGTTGCGGAGGTTACCAAAACTCCAAGTGTGATTGGTGCCTGTTGCACTAAAGTTTATCAATGGATTTACAACAGCTTTTGTAAAGCGTGCTGTATCACCGGCAGAAGGCATTTCATTATTTGTGATACTAATTTGAGCTTGTGCACAGAGGCATCCTAATAAAATAACAGCAGTAGATAGTAATCTCATAATACTCGGATTTTGAATTATACCTATAATACTTCAAAATCTGTGCAAGTAATATATGTTTTGGGTGAAGGTCTGATATTATCATGTGAGGGGTTGAAATTTTCAAATTAAAAAACCTCTCTACTAAAAAGAGTTTAAACATTTTTATCTGCCGTACTAATTCAAGAATAAAATGCAAATAAACTTTCAGAATAAAAACAATAATATACTATTACGCTCCATGCTCTTTCACAATTTTATTAAGCCATTTTAACATCAGTAAAATAATTATTGTAGTTATCATTACTAATGTGAAATTAACTAAGAAAAAGTTTGCTTTATGTTCATATTCATCCCACATACTTGCCAGCACGCCACTCAATTTATTTCCTATTGATGTGGATAAAAACCATCCGCCCATCATCAGTGCTGTAAGTCGTGGTGGACTTAGTTTTGATACCAATGACAATGCCATTGGGCTTAAACAAAGCTCACCAACAGTTATTACTCCATAGCTTGCAATGAGCCACCACATAGAACTTTTCTCTAAACCATTATGACATGCATAAGTAGCTGCGACCATTACCAATGTTGACAATGATGTAATGAGAAAGCCATAAAATATTTTCCATGTTGTAGAAGGCTCGCTGTTTCTTCTTTTGAGAAATGCCCAGAAAGCAACAATCACAGGTGTTAATATTACAACCCAAAATGGATTAATTGATTGACCTAATTCTGTTGAAATTAATGTTAGCGATTCACCTTCTTTAGGTAATTTATCTGCAGGAACATTCTTATAATAAAGTGGGTAATCCCATGTTTTTATTGCTTTTTTATTTTCGTCACGTGCCACACGAAACTGACTATCGGTTAATGGTACAGAGTCTTTTGAGAAGGTTACTGTTTGTGTTACTCCAAGCACTTTAGCAACAGGTTCTACACTCTGTGGTACTTCACGATTGGTATAACTTTCAGCCCATGTAGTTAGTGCTGTTCCATTTTGTTTAAACACAGCCCAAAAAACTATTGCAACAGCAAATACTGCCAGCAATGCTTATGCCTAATATTTTTGATACAGGCATATCTTCGGGCTTTACAGGCTTGCGAACATCGGCATGTGCATAGTGCTTATTGCCAATCCAAAAAATAATGACACCTACAAACATTCCAATCCCTGCAGCGGCAAAGGCAGCACCCCAACTGAAGTTGTTTCGCAAATAAGAGCCGAAAAAATTACAGATAAATGCTCCGATGTTTATCCCCATGTAAAAAATATTGTATCCCGAATCTTTGAGTGGCTTATACTGCGGATTGTTATACACATTACTAAGAATGGTCGAAATATGTGGTTTAAAAAATCCATTACCAATGATGATGAGTAATAGTGAAACATAAAATGCAGTCATGCCGGGTATTGCCAATCCACAATATCCTATACCCATAAGAATGCCACCAAGTGTAATTGAAACACGATATCCTAAAACTCTATCGGCAATTAATCCACCAACAAACGGAGTCAAGTAAACTAATGCAATGAATGTTCCGAAAATATCTGAAGCTTCTTTTCTGTCCATTGCCATGCCACCACGTTGTGTGTCTGTCATGTAAAGGAAAAAAATACCAAGCATGAGATAGAAACCGAATCGCTCCCACATTTCAGACAGGAACAGGTAGGGCAATGCCTTTGGATGCTTCTTATTCATTTTGAAACGATTTAAAATTTCAGCAATGATAAAAAACTAAACTAAAAAAACAATCAATTTTTTTAGGTATGCAATAAATTTTTTACGGTTTTGAAAATATCAGCTGCTACTTGCTGAACATCATTTTTGCCATTAACAAAAACAATGCTTTCTGTATTCTTTAGTAATTTGAATGCTTTAAGATAATTATCATAGACTTTACGAAGGTTTTCTTTGGTTTCGTACAATTCTGTTGAGGTGCGTGTAGCAATAATGCGTTTAAATGCAGTTTCAGGATCTACATCTACAAAAATATTCAGGTCAGGTTTTAACAACGCTGCGCATTTAGCATTGATAGACATTACCCAATCCATTTCTACATAGGCACTATGATAGGCATAGGACGAAAAATAATAGCGATCTGTGATTACCGTATAGCCTTTTTCAAGCATTGCCAGAATTCCATTTTCCTTATCAAGCAAATGCTGCAATCTGTCTGCAACAAACAATGCTGCAATGGTATGCTGATCGGCATTTACTCTATGATTAAAAATTGAACGAATGAGTTTTCCTGCTTCAAAATTCGTGGGTTCATTTGTTGCATAAACTTTATAACCGGCTTCTTCAAGGTTGGCTTTCAGCAATTGTACCTGTGTACTTTTACCACTACCATCTATTCCCTCTACTGCTATAAATAAATTTTCTTTTTTCATGAATGACAGATTCAAACAGAATAATTAATTCAGTTTGGCCATTTCACTTTTAAGGTAGTCAATAACTTTCACTTCTGTACAGTCTATATTTCTGATTTCGCTAAGATACCAGCTTGTCCAGTCACCAAAGTGAATCAAATAAATTGCCTTTTCTATTGGTGAACCACCTTTACTCCATACTTCGTAAATGTGTGGTGTGTAGCGACCAAATATCTCTTTACAAATATCCATTCGCTTTGCTGTTCTGAAAAAATCATCTTTATCTCTGAACAACACTACAGCAATATCATTATGTGGTTGTGTCCATCCTACAAGCTCATTGTGTGTCATCTCCGGAAAAACATGCTGCCAGCACAACATTTTTCCATTTTCCTGCACTTGTTGTCTGAAACGCACAACAACACCTTCATTATTGGAAGCTGAATAAATGACTGGAATTTTCCCAATCAGCTCTGATGCAAGCTTATGTGATGCATTTTTAATATTAGCAGATTCTGCATCTAACAAATCAACAGCATTCTTCAATGAGGCTTTAAAACCATCACCTATAAGTTTAAAAGCATGTAGTATATAGAAAAGTTGTGTTGATGAATATCCATAGCAGGAACGTGGTGGCATGCCACCCGGAATTAATATATGATCCAATCCATGTTGTTTTGCTAATTCAACTGTTTTGCCTCCTGAGCTGACACATACAACTTTTGCACCTTGTTTTATTGCCATATCCATGGCATGAAGTGTCTCTTCTGTATTTCCTGAATAGGAACTTACAACTACCAGCGAATGTTTGTTTACAAATGCAGGCATAAAATAATCTTTGTTCACCATAAAAGGTATCGGCATCTCTTTCTCACACAATTGTGAAACAATGGTTCCTCCAATTCCAGATCCACCAAGTCCGGTCACCAATACATTTTTTATTTCATGTGGCCAGCTTGTAGCTTTAAATGTTTCGCCAATAGTCATAGCCTCGCGCATTTGCGAAGGAAAATTCTCGATTAGTTGCTTCATATTCATACAGCAGAAAAACTTAAAATGTTATGCTGCAAACATAAGCTATTTGTACGAAAACTTATACTTGTGAAAGGTAATTTCAGCCTTGCTTTTTCTGTTCTTTAATCCATAGTTTAATGGATTTTTCGAGTACACTTAATGGAAGACAACCATAGGAAAGTAGCTGATCATGAAATTTCTGAATACTGAATTTATCTTTTAACTGCTCTTCAGCTTTTTGACGTAATTCAATAATTTTTAACTGACCTATTTTATACGACAATGCCTGACCCGGTATGGCCATGTAGCGTTCAATTTCTGCAGTAATATCAGCCTCGCTTTCCATTTCATTATCCAATGAATATTGAATTGCCTTTTCGCGCGTCCATCCTTTCAGGTGAATACCCACATCTACAACCAAACGAATGGCTCTGTGCATTTCCTCGCTCAGGCAACCAAAATACTGATAGGGATCTGTATATAATCCTAATTCCTTCCCTAATGATTCTGTATATAAAGCCCACCCTTCGCCATAGGCTCCAAACCAACCAAAGCGCCTGAACTCAGGTAGTGATGTATTTTCCTGCTGTAATGAAATCTGATAATGATGACCTGGAATGGCTTCGTGCAGAAACAAATCTTCCATACCTACAACATTATATTTTGTTGCATCTAAAATAGGTACATAAAAAACCCCGGGTCTTGATCCATCAGGTGCTGCTGTGTTATACTCTGCACTGGCAGATGCTGCACGATAAGCTTCTGTCTGCCTAACCTCAAAAGCTGCCTTAGGCACATGATTAAAAAGTTTTTTCAACTGTGGTTTCATTCTGTCTTCTATTGCAAGATAGGCTGCAATTACATCAGAATCTTTCTTAAATGGAAAAAATTGTGGGTCAGTATGAATGAAATGAAAAAATTCTTTAAGTGATCCTTTAAAACCTGTCTCTGCTTTTACTTTATCCATCTCTGAATGTAAACGTTCGACTTCTTTAAGGCCTAAATTATAAATCTCATCAGGACTCATTGTTGTTGTTGTCCATTTATTCGCAAGCCAGTTATAATATTCTTTTCCTCCCGGAATATTAGAAATACCGGCAACAGGAAGACAAGCAGGCAAATATTCTTTCTCTAAAAAAACTGCCATCTTTTCAAAGCTTGGATTTAATTGATTAAGGATTGCATTCGAGTAAGCATCCGTTAATCGTTTTTTATCTGCATCAGAAAAACTATCGGGCATATTTTTAATTGGCCCGTAAAAAACACTCTCTTCAACTTTGTTTGCAATGAGTGATTTATACTGTGGAATTGTTCTTTCAATGAGGATACGTGCAGGAACAAACCCTTGTAACATTCCTCTTTTCATATTATTTATGGAAGTATCCTGATAAGCTACAAAGGCAGAAATACGTTGCAGGAAATTATCATAGTCTTTTACAGTCTTAAATGGCTGAGAGCTTGTGCCTGAACCCAATTGAGAAAATGTGAGATGCATACCCCAAAACTGATTTACAGGCATTAGGTTTGAAGGAAATTTCAGGCCTTCTTCCTCTATGTTTAAAGTATATTGTAACACCTCATAACTTATTAAATCCTGACCTGTCAATTCAGGCTTGTTAATAGTAAGCAGCTTTTCGGAGTAACGGCGATAGAATTGACGAAGTGTGTCAATATAAGCATCACTGATATCAATTGGTAGTAAATCATTATAACGGTTATCGGCATTTGCTGTGGCCTCAAGAGGGAAATAGCGCATTCGCTCCTGATAATAGCCATCAGTAATTTCCTTTAACAATACAGATGTGTCTTTTATTGACTGCTTTCCACTGTCTTTACATGCCGCAATAAAAAATACACTGATTACAATAAAAAGTCTTTTCATTTTTCCTCCACTTTGAAAAACCAAATTTAAAATTAAAAAAGATTTCAATATATAGATTTATATCGAGAATTTTTATCAAAATTGAAGATAAACCGGCATGACAGGATTGGCTTGTTTAAGAACGATTACAAAAATTACAACTGCCGTTGCTACAGATGCCTTTAGTAACCAATGCCACTTTTCAGTATAATTGATAATAATTTCATTCCATCGGATTGGCAAAAAGTGCAATACAAATCCTAGTAACATCACTAACAACACTTCACTATAATTGGCACTGAATAATGTCCAACCTTCAGCATAGAAGTTAAACACAATCTGATGAATCATGTTAAAACTGTCAGTAAAGGTTGTGCACTTAAAAAATATCCAGCAAAGACAAACAAAATGAAATGTTATAATGATGCCTGCAATGCGTGTTAAACGTCCGGAAAAATGTGATGGATATGCTGCCTTCCATAACTTATGAAAAGCTAATGCCACACCATGTAATGCACCCCAAAAAATAAAATTCAAGCTGGCACCATGCCATAGTCCACCAAGCAACATGGTGATAAATAAATTAATGTAGGTTCTTACTTCTCCTTTACGATTACCACCTAACGGAATATAAAGATAATCGCGCAACCACGATGAAAGTGAGATGTGCCATCTGCGCCAGAACTCTGTTATGGAGGCCGACTGATAGGGTGCAAGAAAGTTAATATTGATATCTATACCTATCCACTTTGCAATACCTATTGCCATATCACTATAGCCGGAAAAATCACAATAAATTACCAATGCATAGCCATACACTGCAAAAAGACATTCCATACCTGTGTGCCGCAAAGGATCATCAAACACATACTGAACTAAATTGAGATAGATAAAGTCTGAAATAACAACCTTCTTAAACAATCCGGTCAGAATTAAAAACAAGCCTTTAGATACATCATGTGCAGTGAGTGCAATCTCTTTTCTTATCTGAGGTATGAAATCTGCTGCACGCACTATCGGTCCCATCATTAGTTTTGGGAAAAATGAAAGAAAAAACAGGTAGTCAATAAATTTTTTTACCGGCACAAACTGTCTTCTGTAAACATCAATAGTATAACTCAGATTTTCGAAAGTGTAAAATGATATACCTATTGGCAGATAGACATCTATTGGCTGAACATTTCCGGTTAGTATGGCATTATACAAGTCAATTAACAGGTTGGTGTATTTGAAATAAGCAAGTAGTCCAAGATTGATGACAACGCTGAAAACGAGTAATGCTTTTCTCCGAAAATCAGATGTTGCATTGTAAATAAAATTACTGAGGTTAAAATCAATTACGGCAGCCGCAAGAACCAAAAGCACATAAACTCCTGAGGCTTTATAAAAGAAATAAAGTGAGAAAAGTGTTACTGCAACAATTCGTAAAGTTCCTGTTCGTTGCAGAAGTCTAAATACGAACAAAAACAACAACAAATAAAAAAAAAAAAACGAACTGTTGAAAAGCAATGGATTTGCTTTATCATACAAAAACTGATGTCCAAGCTTTTCCCAATCTATTGTCATTGTTCAGATAATGGTTTAAGAAGCGCCTGAAGCAACATTAATCCCTGCATTTCATATCCTGAACGGTTCAGGTGAATTCGCCTGGCATCACTCATTTTATTTTTTGCAAAACGAAGCATACTTCCCTTGCCGCCTGAGCACTCATATAAATAAAAAAAAGCTATTTTATTATCCATGCAATATTTCTGAAGGAGATTTTTAATAGCAATTACATTTGGATTAGGTACATACACACCACGTCTTATACGTTTACATGATTCCGTTGGTGAAGTAATCAATATTGACGCTGTTGGTGAAACATTCCTGAGTTTAGTTATAAAGGAATCAACGGTCTGAATAAATACTGTTCCATCAAAATACTTTGCGAAAGCCTCGTTTGTGCCAAATGAAAGAATATACAGGTCAGCATTCAGTTCTTTTACTTGTTCAAAAAACATTGGTTGCCCAAGAAAACTTTTATACTCTGCACCATTTACACCAATATTATGATAAACAACACCAGAGCTATCATTCAAAAGATTTAAACCGAATAATGTATAAGTAGTATCAGAACTGATGTTAATTTTACAATTCGATAAATAATCAGAAAATCTGAACTCATTAATTCCTGTTGCAAGTTTTATTGGGTTTACTGTTTCAATTATTGCTAAACTATCACTTGCAGTCATAAAAGTACTGTCAGGTTTATAAAATACTTGAACTCTGTTAAATCTATAATCTATACCTTCATTATTTCGTAAGCTAATTCCTACAGATGGGCTACTGTCGTTGGTTGTTACTGAAAATCCGGTGATGCCGGTTGATAAAGAATCTTGTGTAATTACATTTCTATTTCCTTTCCAGCTATTCTGAGAAAAAGAAACATAGTCATGCGGGCCGTTAGAACGCGCAAGTTTGTATGGAAATACAATTCCCCTACCGGCATTACCATAGCGTTGTTGTAGTCCTCTGCGAACCATACCTGAAAAATATCCGGCCTGTAAATGCGAATCGCCAATGTGCACTATACTAACTTTTTTCCCGTCAGCTCTACTCTGCAACAATTTACTATAAAAATTTTTCAATGCTTCTTTCTGTTCAATATCAATTGCATCGGGTTTAAGAAATTTCAATAAAGACATTTTATATTCAACAAATTTCTCATATTGCAACACAGGCATTGTAGTATCGGAATCACTCTGTGCATGACATTTTGTACAATATATTAACAGAGAAAAAATTAAAATTATTCTTTTCATTGTTTTGCCTGAGGCTTAATCATTGTATCTCTTTTCACTTCCATAGTTTCCACCGTTTTACTATATCTATCATAGCTTTTAATAATATCATCATACAACATTCCTGCAATTTTTCTTCCACCTGCAAAATTGGGATGTGTATAGTCTAAATTTGCTAATTGCGGATTACCCTCTGCCCAACTTACCATACTGTTATAACCTCCCATTGCTTCATATAAATTATAAAAGGCTACATCACTTCTTTGTGCAATTCGTTTTGCAATTCAACAAAAATGGGAATATCTGGCTCTGTTTCGTAGCCATCTTCTGCACGATAACTTTTATCACCTACACTCATGACTAAGATTGATGCATCAGGAAATGCTTCTTTAATGTAGTTTAATGTTTTCTGAAATGATGAAGCATACCAACTATAGTTTTTCACATCATGAGCAACTACATTTAAACCATAGCTTAGAATTATCAACTTGTAATTTTCTTTTGCGCCAAGAGACTTTAATTCACCAAAAGGAATATTGGAAAGAGGAATTCCGGAATTTCCACGAAACGAAAAATTATCTACATAAACACCGTTTCCTTTATCGAAATAAAGTCCATGTACTTCACAATTTGGTTTTTTAAAGGTTAATTTAACTTCCTTTATAGGATTGTTCCTTATTAATTCAACCTCTTTAAAACTACCAATACTATCAACAGGGAAAACTAAAGAAGTGTCTTCGTTCAAAATAAAACTTTTAGGTGGACACTGGCGACAAATCATTTTTACCTCTGAATATACCGGGTAGAATCTGCTTGCTTTATAATCAACCCAACTACCCTTTGATGAAACAAAACTGTATCCCCCTATTCCCAGTTTATAATTCTGTTTTGGTTTTTTCATAAAACTATAAACTTCCCAGTCATCAGAAAAAGTTTGTCTTATTGTTTGCCTGAATTGTGCTCGGGTGAAGTAACAGGAACAAAGCCAACACCGCTGCCACCATAAATTTTCTGCATCAGTTTTCTGAAGTCCTGTGTCACCAAATCACCTTCTATCATAGAATCACCAAACCATGCAATCCTGATTTTTCCATTTTCATTTTCATGATTGTGCAATGCTTCAAAGAACCTTGTTAAATCAAGTTCACCTGACTTATAATTTATCTTAGTCGCAGTAGATTTTGCTGTGTCTGTTAATACCTGCTTAACAGTATCATTTTTAAAAAATACAGAATCGTTTACAATTGCCAAACTTTGCGGTTTTTCCTTTTTATTTTCCTTATGAATAATATCGCTATAGAGATTAATTTTCTTGCTCCCAGTCAAATATTTTGGCATTATCGAGATTACAGATAAAATAACTGTAAGAAAAAACAGAATTTTAATAGGCTCGTTATTTCGGGAATTTTTCACGGCTTATGATTGGCTTTATTGAGCAGTACGCGCCTTAACCTGTTTTAAAACTTTAATGTAATGTGGAGAACGCGCATACCTTATTCTTTTCAGAAAATCATAGTAATTTTCTGACTGGTTGGTATAAAATTTATCCTGCCATTTTTTATAATAGTCAACACTTGCTTGCCAATTGATAAAACTCATATAGCGTTTGGTAAAACGAAATGCAAACAAATTGTTTTTGTCCATGAGAAGTTTGGCTTTGAAGTGTCCTGTTTCGAGCAATGCTTGTTTTAAGACTATATCAGAATTTAAAATTCCTATACTATCCATATAATTCCTAACATCTTCAACAGCAATTCTTGACCGTTTATAGTACTTCTCTTTTTTAGGCTTTTTGACAACAACTTTCGTAGAGTCAGAAAATGCAAACAGATTATCGCTATTGAATATTAAAGCAATCAAAAAAACAAAAATGCATTGTCTAATCAATCTAAAAGAAGATTTCATTGGTGCAAAATTATCAATTTAAATATGTTTAATAACCTAATATTTACTCTTGGTAACAACTATGAAATAGTAATTTAAAACAGATGAGCCACTTTGCAGTTTGCAAAGTAGCTCATCTGAAAAAACTATTAATTCACATTACTCTTCACCCGGAAGGTTAGAGTTTTTTGTTTGAGAATACGGAACTGTTTGTGGAATATAATCATCATCTGCGCCCGGTTTGCTATAGTCATAAGGCCAACGGTGTACTGTGGGTACAGGACCATTCCAGTTTCCATGAATACCTGGGCCTGCAGGTGATGTCCATTCAAGTGTATTACTATGCCATGGATTTTGTGGTGCTTTCTTTCCTTTAAATATAGAATAAACAAAGTTGAAAAGGAAAATTACTTGAGCAACTGCTGCAAGAAAAGCAAATACCGTTATTAAGGTGTTTATATTTAAAAACACATCAAAGCCTTCGTAAGCAGAATTGGAATAATATCTTCTTGGTACACCACCCAAACCAATAAAGTGCATTGGGAAAAACACCCCATAAACAGCAATTAGAGTTATCCAGAAATGCACATAACCTAACGTCTTATTCATCATACGTCCAAACATTCTTGGGAACCAATGATAAACTCCGGCTAACATTCCGAATATTGCAGAGGCACCCATTACAACGTGGAAGTGGGCAACAACAAAGTAGGTGTCATGAACATTGATGTCTAATGCAGAATCACCAAGAATAATTCCTGTCAATCCACCAGAAATAAATAACGACACCAATCCAATTGCAAAACACATGGCTGGTGTGAGTTGTATTTTTGCTCGCCATAAAGTAGCTAAGTAATTAAACACTTTAACAGCTGAAGGAATTGCTACCAGTAAAGTTGTAAATGTAAACACTGCACCAAGGAAAGGATTCATCCCTGTTACAAACATGTGGTGTCCCCAAACAATACATGATAAAAATGCAATTGCCATTAATGAACCAACCATTGCTTTATAACCAAATATTGGTTTACGTCCCATTGTTGACAATACTTCAGATGTCAAACCAAATGCAGGAAGAATGATAATATATACTTCGGGGTGACCTAAGAACCAGAACAAGTGTTCATACAATACAGGACTTCCACCTGATTGAGGTAATGCTACACCTCCAATAAAAATATCTGAAAGATAAAAACTTGTGCCAAAACTTCTGTCGAAGACCAAAAGTAAAGCCGCTGCAAAAGAACTGGGAATGTCAATACACCAAGAATTGCTGTAATAAAAAATGCCCATACTGTTAATGGAAGCCTTGTCATACTCATTCCTTTTGTTCGAAGATTGATAACAGTACAGATATAATTAATACCACCAAGCAAAGACTGAATTATAAAGAAAACCATACTCACCAACCATAGCGTCATTCCAAGTCCAGAGCCAGGCATTGCTTGCGGTAAGGCACTCAATGGTGGATATACTGTCCATCCTCCTGCTGCTGGGCCTGTTTCAATATAAACGGAATATGTCATTACTGCACAAGAAAGGAAGAAAAACCAAAAGCTCAGCATATTTAAAAAGCCCGATGCCATATCACGTGCACCAACTTGTAATGGAATAAGCAGGTTACTGAAAGTTCCGCTCAATCCACCTGTCAATACAAAGAACACCATGATAGTTCCGTGTATAGTTACAAGTGCCATATAAAAGCCGGGATCCAATCTTCCACCTTTACCCCATTTTCCAATCAAACTTTCAAGAAAAGCAAATTTGGTTTCCGGAAATCCTAATTGCAAACGAAATATTAATGACATATACATTCCGAAGAATGCCATGATAATTGCCGTAATTAAATATTGCTTTGCAATGGTTTTATGATCCTGACTGAAAATATACTTTGTCAGAAATGTTTCGTGATGATCGTGCTCATGTGTATGATCATCGTGATGCTCTACTGCAACACCTGCTGTTTGTTTTACTTCCATTGTAATTTTATTCTTAGCCTAAATTATATCGAACAAAGAAAATATCAAATTTAAATTGAGTTACTGCCTTTTACAGTACTGTTTAATGCACTTACCGGAGGTGCTGCTTTCACTTCAGAAGCTTTTTTCTGTGATTTCAACCATGCTTTAAAATCTGCAGGCGTGTCAACTACTACTTTCATTTTCATTGTGTAATGTGCAACACCACATATTTTGTTACAAAGCAATACATAGTCAAACTTATCATTACCGGTAATCTTGCGCATTTCTGCTGTAGTAATTGTTGGTTTAAACGAGAAAAATGTATTCATCCCCGGCACCAAGTTCATTTGTGCTCTGAAGTGTGGAAAATATGCACTGTGAATTACATCACGTGCATTAAACTGAAATTTCAACTCTTGTCCAAGAGGTATGTGCATTTCATTTCCTGTTGTATAGATATCGTCTTTTACGGCAGGATCACTTGCATCTAAACCTAAAGGATTATCATCAGTAATGAGTTTGTAGTTTGATTTTCCAAGTGTATTATCAGGTCCGCTATAGCGGGTTATCCAAGCAAACTGATAACCATAAACCTGAACATTCATACTGTTTTCTTTTTCAGAAAAGATACCATTCCATTGTTTCAGACCGGTAATGATCAATGTAGTTAAAACAATGGTTGGAACAATTGTCCAGATTAATTCCAGTTTATAGTTTTCAGGATAAAAGTAAGCTTCATGCTTTTTATTGTCACGATACTTGTATGAAAAATAAAATAAGGCTATCTGTGTAATAAAGAATACTACACCAATGATTGCCCAATTAATATTTAAAAGTTTATCTAAACCAACACCATGTTCAGAAGCAGATACAGGAAGCAGGTGTTTGGAATAGTCTATGGTCATATAGATAAATAAACCTAGACCTAAGACCATAAATACAATAAATCCAAATCCATTTGAATTATTGTGTCTAATCTGTTCTTCTTGAGAATCGCTGCTACCAGTTAGTTCTGAGGATAATTGTACAATAGTCATCAGTCTGACTAAAACAAGAATGCCAAGTAAGATTGATATTGTGATTAATAGTGTCATGTCTTGAAATTACTGATTTGTGTTAATGTCTATTTTAAAAATTACAATGTAAAATGTTCGCTCTCCTGAAGCATTGGATGTTTTTGAGGAAGAAGTGATAATTTGGTAAGTGCAGTAAATACGGTAAAGATAAACATGCCCATAAACCCAAGGGTTGTTCCAATTTCCAATACTCCAATTGTCCATTTTTCATGCATTATTCCGGGAACTACCATCAGATATGTATCTATCCAATGGCCAATAAAAATTACAGAGCCTAATATTGCCAATAAACGCAATTTTCTTTTTGCATCACGAGTCATTAAAACTACAAATGGAAGAATGAAGTTGACTAAGAAATTAGTTACGAAAAGTGTTTTATAATAATCTTGTCTTTCCATAAAATAGGTTACTTCTTCTGGAAGGTTAGCATACCAAATGAGCATGAATTGAGCAAACCATAAATAGGTCCAAAATATGCTGAAGGCAAAAATAAACTTACCTACATCATGTAAGTGATTTTCGTTTAAATGATGTAGATATCCCTGACTGCGTAGATAAACAATAATCAAAGCGATTACACCTAATGAGCTTACAAAAATTCCTGAAAAAGTGTACCAGCCATATAATGTACTAAACCAATGTGAGTCTATTGACATTACAAAATCCCAGGCAGAGGTAGATGATGTAACAGCAAAAAGTACAAGAAATATAATACTGAGTTTGCGACTGCGGTTATGATGTTCTATTGCACCTGATAAATCTTCTTTCATTGCATGCTTACGTAACAAAACTGCAAAGCCATACCATATTACAAAGTATGCTACCATTCTAATTAAAAAGAATGGAACGTTAAGGTATGCACTTTTTCCTGCTAAAATTTCATCATAGTCCGGATTAGGCTTTCCATCAGGCAATGTTTCCATAACTAACTCATGATGTGTCCAATGCCAAATATGATGTCCGGCAGCAAAAAACAAAATGAGCATAATAACACCGCTAATCCACAGATATTGAGACATCGCTAATGGAATTCTAATGATGTAAACACTCCAACCTACTTCTGCTGCATATTGTACTGCATAAAAAACAGACCTCCTAATGCTATGGTTAAGAAGTAAAAGTTGTTGTGCATGAGGTTTGCCCATGTTTGGTCCGGATTGGTAGCAAAGCTTATTCCGATTGAAATTGCACCTATCGCCATGAGAATAAACGAAAGGGTTTTCAGCTTACTTGAAAAGGTATATGTGAGATTGTCCTGCATAGTATTATCTTAAATAGGCTGCGTTATGTTATTTGTTTTGTGCAGTAGCCGAACTGTCAGCTACAACTGTGCCTGGTTCGTCTCCCTGTAAATGGTTAATGTATAATATAATTTTCCAGCGATCGTCAGCACTAACTTGTGCTGCATGTGATCCCATAAGGTTTTTACCGTAAGTAATAGAGAAAAACATTTTTCCATCAGGTAAGTCTTTAATCGCTGCGCTTGTATAAGATGGCACAGGAAATGGATCTCCTTTAATTTTTAGCCATCCTTTACCATCACCCTTCTCCCCATGACAGTGGGCACAATAGGTATCAAATTCTGTTTTACCACGCTCCATATTTTCTGCTGTTGGTTGAAAAGGGTTCTTCAACTCTAAGCCTGCAGCCTCATATCCTTCATTGGTGTTAGGATAAATAAAGTCAACATACTGACCTCTTGCAACAGTTCCGGCAACGGGTGCCAATGCAGAAACACTATCTTTTGTGATGTGTGATGGAGAATAAGCTACCACCGCTGGAGTACGATACATATCAGGCATATACTCCAAGCCCGGTGATTGTTTATCACCACAAGCACTAAGCAATATCATGCCTCCAATAATTACATTAAAATATATGTGTGTGTTTTTCATCCGTTTTAATTCTTTATGATCTTATTTCCACTGCACCAACTTGTTTCAATGATTCGCGAATAGTTGTTTCATCACTTACTTTTCCTTCAACGGTTAATACAAAATGATCGTCATGCATTCTATCATGAATAACATTAGGAGTAACTCCAGGTAGTAATTTGCTTCGCAGGTAGAAAGTAATCACCATGCCATGTGCTGCACATAAAACTGTAAACTCAAAAGTTATGGGAATAAATGCAGGGATATTCTTATATAAGTTCCAACTTGGCTTTCCACCTATATCCATTGGCCAATCCCAAATATTCATGTACCACATCATTAAAAGTGCCAAGCATGTTCCTGTAGCACCATATAAAAAAGAGGCTATGGAAATTCTTGTTCGTTTAAGACCTAAGGCACTATCAAGTCCGTGTACAGGAAAAGGCGAATAGGCATTAGTACATTTAATACCTTTTGACTTTAGTTCTTTAATTGCATTTAAAAGAACTTCATCATCATTAAAATGCCATGCAGTTGTTTAGTCATGATGTTGTACTCCTTTCTTTGATTGAGAGCCTGATGATTTCAAAATTGTTTTTAATTCGCTCATTGCTATAACAGGGAAATATCGTGTAAAGAGTAAGAAGGGAACAAAGAACAAACCTATCGAACCAATAAAGAGACCAATCTCTACCCAAGTAGGATGAAACATTGTCCAGCTTGAAGGAACAAAGTCTCTGTGTAATGAAGTTACGATAATCACAAAACGCTCGAACCACATTCCTATGTTTACAATAATAGATAAGAAGAAAGTTACGAAAAGATTTCTTCTGAGTTTACTACTCCACATCAATTGAGGTGAAATCACGTTACAAGTCATCATGCTCCAATAAGCCCACCAATATGGTCCTGTTGCACGATTGATAAATGCATATTGTTCAAATTCTACACCTGAATACCAGGCAATGAAAAATTCTGTCAGATAAGCACAACCTACTATAGACCCTGTAATAAGAATAATCCTATTCATCATGTCAATATGATAAATTGTAATATATTCTTCTAAGTTTAATACTTTACGTGTAATTATCAGCAGTGTCTGCACCATTGCAAACCCTGAAAAAATAGCTCCGGCTACGAAATATGGTGGGAAAATTGTTGTATGCCAACCCGGAACCAATGCTGTTGCAAAGTCCATTGATACCACAGAGTGAACAGAAAGAACCAGTGGTGTTGAAATACCTGCAAGAACTAAAGAAACCTCTTCAAAACGTTGCCAGTTTTTAGCTGAACCAACCCATCCCATACTTAAGGCTGAATACCAGAATTTACGAGCTTTAGTTTTTGCACGATCACGAACTGCAGCAAAGTCAGGAATCAATCCTGTGTACCAGAAAACTAATGATACAGAGAAATAAGTCGAGATTGCAAATACGTCCCATACCAACGGAGAATTAAAGTTTACCCACAATGAACCGAATTGGTTTGCAAATGGAAGTGGCCAATATGCAACCCAAGGGCGACCCATGTGTGCTACAATAAATGAGGCAGCACAGATAACGGCAAATATGGTCATTGCTTCTGCAGAACGGTTAATTGATAGCCTCCATTTTTGACGAAACAATAATAAGATTGCAGAAATCAAAGTCCTGCGTGACCAATACCTACCCACCAAACGAAGTTGGTAATATCCCAAGCCCATCCAACTGTTTTATTCAGACCCCAAACACCAAGTCCTGTTCCAACTGTATAGGCTACACAAATAATCCACCATAACAGTGCAGCACAGGCAACACTAAATACCATCCACCAGTATTTGTTGGGTTTAGATTCTATAGGTCTGCAAACATCTTCGGTAATATCATGAAGCGTTTTATCTCCTTCGATGAGTGTCGGCCTAAGCGGTGATTCTACATTCGACATATTGTTGAAAAATTTCTATTAGTTCGATTAATTTTATTTATGCTTTATGACTGTTATTTGTTTTGCCTGTAGTGTTTCGCACCTTAGTTAAATAATTAATTGAAGGTTGAACATTAAGTTCTTCAAGCAAATGATACATGCGTTCGCTACCGCTTTGTTTTACCAAACGACTTGACTTATCATTATAATCACCAAAAGTAATTGCATTGGTCGGACAAGTTTGTGCACATGCTGTATTTATAGCTCCATCTTTTACCGGATGGCCTGCTTTCTTTGCTTCTAACTTACCATATTGAATACGCTGAACACACATTGAGCATTTTTTCCATTACTCCACGTGAGCGTACAATTACATCAGGATTCAACACCATTTTGCCATAATCATTATTCATGTTATAGTCAAATTGTGGATTATCAGAATATTTAAACCAGTTAAAACGTCTAACTTTATAGGGGCAGTTGTTGGCACAATAACGTGTTCCTACACAACGGTTATAGGCCATCATATTCAATCCGTCTTCACTATGTGTTGTTGCAGCAACCGGACACACCGTTTCACAAGGTGCATGATTACAATGCTGACACATTACAGGCTGAAATACAATTTCAGGATTCTCTGCAGGCTCTTCCATAAAACCATACATGCTTAACTTACCTACACCCTGCTCATGTGCTTTTTCTTTATCCATATCGCTGGTATAATAGCGATCAATACGAATCCAGTGCATCTCGCGGCTGCGTTGTATTTCTTCTTTGCCTACTACAGGAACATTATTTTCTGCTGTACATGCTACTACGCAGGCACCACAACCAATACATGAGTTTAAGTCAATAGACATACCCCATGCATTAATCGGGCGATCGAAGCCCGGATGATCTTTTGTTGCCCAGAGGTCTAATTCTTTAGCTGAAACTTTTCCTTTATAAGAATGAAATTTCTCTTCTTCATTACCCGCCTTTGGATCTTTAATATACTCTTCAAGTGTGGTTTCCTTAACAATAGCACGACCCATCATGGTGTGGTGAGATTGTGTTGTAGCAAGTGTATAATCAGCCTCAACTGTTTTATTTAAACTTGCTCCACTATTGGTATAGTTGAATGTTCCTTCTGAAAAAGTCAGTAAAGGATATGCATTCATACCTACTTTATTCCCGGCTTTACCACTGTTTGTTCTACCATAACCGGCAGCTACTGCAATTGTATCTTTTGCCTGACCGGGTTGGAGTAAAACCGGACCTTTAAGTGTTACATTTCCTGACTTAACTTCAATAATATTTCCTTGTACCAGACCTTTTTCTTTTGCCATGGATGGTGCTATGGCAAAATAATTATCCCAGCATATTTTAGAAACCGGATCAGGTAATTCTTGGAGCCATGGATTGTTTGCATGACGTCCATTACCTATACCGGCTTTTTCATAAACTACAATATCAAGACCGCCTGATTTTCTAGCTCCAATTGCACTTGCTGCATCATTTACGTTTCCAACAAATGCAGGCTCGCTCTCTGTAACTTCACCATTCCAAACACCTTCCTGTAAAACTTTTTCCCATGCAGGTACTGAGGCCATTCCTGTGGCTGTTGCCAGAAAACCTTGTCTCCAGTTTTGCATCAGAAACTCATGATAGTCTGTTACAGGTGCATCGCTCCATAACAAGAATAGTTCTTGTGATTGTTTTGTATCGAACAGTTTTTGAATTGTTGGCTGCACCAAACTGAACATATTGCGCACAGGCTCTGCATCATTCCATGATTCAAGATAATGAGAATCAGGACAAATATAATCGCATTTTATTGCTGTCTCGTCATTACGGTCAGATAGTGAAATTTTACTTCTGCTTTGTTTAATGCAGAAGTAAATGCAGTAGTATCAGGATAGTTATATAATGGGTTTGCATTGTAAAAAATTACTACTCCTACTTCACCTGCATTCATTTCGCGAAGCAATTCAGCCATAGCTTCATCATTTCCCTGACGAACATTACTATGTTTGGCTATACTGATTGTTGCTCCATAATTACCAAGTATGTTGTTAATGGCAGCAACAACTAATTGATCATTGGCATTATTAGTTCCACATACTACCAACGACTTACCTTTTGCATTCCATAAATCGTTTGCTGTGCTGTTAATAGCAGCATCTGCATCGGTCTTGCCGGCACTTACTGTTGCAGCACCTGCTTTTGAAGCTATTGCATTATATAATGACAATAAAGCATTTCCTGTCTGACTTGCTTTTAATTTATATCGGTTATCAGCATTACTACCCGTTAAAGAAAGTGCTGCTTCAAACTGAATGTGTTTAGACATGGTTTTCTTTCCATCATCTAACTTTCTTGTATGTGCATACTGACGTGCATATTCAATTGGTGCAATCCAGTTATTCAAAAAGTCAGCTCCAAAACTTACTATTACATCAGCTTTATCAAAGCTATAATTTGGAAGTGCTGCTTTACCAAATGCTAATTGATGTGCTTTTATTATACCATATTGTGACATGGCATCATAAGTAACCAATTTAGCAGTAGGATATTTTGTGGTAAAACTTTCAATAGCCTTCTTTGTTGTTGGGCTAATGATGGTTGAAGAAACTATGCGAATTTTTGCCTGTTTTGTATTAGCAGCTGCAAGTTTTTCTTTAATTTCTTTATTTACTGTATCCCAACTTGCTGCTTTTCCTTTAGCAATTGGGCTTTTAATTCTTTCGCTATCGTACAAATCTAAAACTGAAGCTTGAACTCTTGCATTAGCACCACCTTTTGTAAGTGGTGACAATTCATTACCATCAACCTTAATAGGGCGACCTTCACGAGTTTTTACAACGACACTTGCATAATCATGGCCATCAAAAAATGTTGATGCATAATAATTTGGAATTCCGGGAACTAAGTTCTCCGGGCTTATCAGGTAAGGAATCGTTTTTCTAACAGGAGCTTCGCATGCTGCCATTGAAGCGGCTGCAACACCAAAACCTAAAAATTTGAGAAAATCTCTGCGTGGTGTGGCATCTTTGCTTTCAGCTTTTTGCCAAGAACTTCATCAACAGGAATTTCTTCAAAAAACTCATTGTTTTTAAGACGAACAAACTCTGCATCATTTCTGAGTTCTTCTACACCTTTCCAATATCGTTTTTCCATATATTATTTAAAAAGTTTGTGGTAGAATGTTTTTAATTTGAATGAACAGATTCAGCTTTTAGTGTTTTGATTAATAGTGACAGCGGGCACAATCAAGACCGCCAATTTTGTCAACTGTAAGTTTAGCATCTTTACCGTACTTGGCTGCTAATGTTTTATGCACTTCGTCATAATATCCATTACCATCCATTTTCACCTCTGTTTCGCGGTGGCAATTAATACACCAACCCATAGTTAATGGTGAGAATTGTTTCACCACATCCATCTCCTGAACAGGGCCGTGACAAGTCTGACATTCGATTTTTCCAACAGTAACGTCTTGGCATGATTAAAATACGCCAATGCAGGTAAACTATGTACTCTGATCCATTGTATTGGTTTTTGATTGGTTCCAAATTTAGAACCATCCCAATCGAGGGCTGCATAAATTTTCTTGATTTCTTTATCGCCATACACAGGACCCTCTTTCACATATTTGTGACAATTCATACAGGTACTTGCTGATGGAATATTGGCATGACGGCTTTTGTCTGCACCACTATGACAGTATAGACAGGCTATTTTATTATCTCCTGCATGCAGTTTATGTGAAAAATGAATAGGTTGCTCAGGCTCATAATTGGTATATACACCAATATCCTTTAAAGCATACCAACCTTTAACACTACCTAAGACAACTAATAAAAGTAATACAACTGCAATCAGTTTTTTATTCTTACTAATCCATAAACTACGTGCTTCTTTTGGCTCTAAGTGTGGGGGGTGTGGAATGCCTTCTTTTTCGCGTACTGCATACTCAAGACCCTTTCTAATTTTGTTAAGTGTTGCTGCAAGGGCTAACAGAATCAGGATAATAGCTATTACCCAATATAAAGTAGAGTTATCTTTTTCAGGAGCAACTGTTCCGGGTGCAGGTGCTGTTGGTGCAGCAGCTACAGGTGCCTGCTCACTTTCTTTACCAATGTATGCCAATACTGCATCTATTTCAGCATCAGAAAGATTCTGATTAGGCATAACCATTTTATTATACTCATTGAAAACTGCTACGGCATCCTTATCTCCAGCTTTTATTAATGCTTGCGAGTTCTTTATCCATTTATGTAGCCATTCTGCACTGAATTTTTTATGTACATCCTTAAGTGCCGGACCAATGACAACATCATTCATTGCGTGGCATGATTTACAGTTGGCATCAAAAAGTGCTTTACCATCCTGTGCTTTAACTCCTGCTGAAAATCCCAATATCAGGAGCATGAAAAACAACCCCTTACACTTGACAAGAAGGTTATTAGTGAGCTTTTGGTGCATAAATTGTTTTTGTTTTCGTATCAATTTATAATTTAGTTCAAACTGCAATAATTCCGTAAAATTCCAGTTTGGAGCGCGCAAATTTATAACTTACCTTATTTAATTCATAAAATTTTCAAATTAAAATTTAGTCTAAATAACAGCCTTTTAGGTTTTTTTTTACTATGCCCCTCAATTTTAGGCTGTTTTTGCAGCCCGTTTTACATATAATCTGTAATATTGAAGCCATGATTAAAATTGTAAAGAGTGCCTTCTTTATTATATGTTGCATTCTAATTCATTTACAAATCAAGGCTCAGACCAGTGATGATAGTCTGACTCATGTACTTATAAAAAAGCATATTGCCTATAATCTGGCTAAACCCTATTCACAAGGCTACCGCATTCAACTTTATTTTGGGTCGCAACGTGACAAAGCCTATGAGTTTAGGACAGAATTTATAAAGCTTTATCCTCAAACAGCAGCCTATGTACTTTATCAACAGCCGAACTTTAAATTACGGGTTGGCGATTTCCGCACTCGTCTGGATGCACAAAAAAGCCTAAAAGAGCTTCAGACTTATTATCCGTCAGCTTTTATAGTTAAGGATGATATTAAAATAAAAATAGACGAATAAAAAAGGTGCCATTTCTGACACCTTTTCACTGCAGTTTATTTATTCCTTTTAGTTACGCAATGCAATATAATCTGCCAACTCGGCAATGCTACTTTCAAAACTAAACTGGTCGTTGACTAAAAAATAATTGTTTTTGTCCAATGTTTTTGAATAAGCATATTTTGCCAATTCAAGTTTGCTGGACTCAAAGGTCATTTGTTGCATTAATCGCCCAACCTGACGTGAGTTAAAATAGTTATTATTGATTAACTGTTTTGCAACTGTCATCCGAGTACTTTCAAAATTATAATTACCCAATGACTGTATCATCTGATTGAACTCATAATCATCTACTTCGCAACGAAGATGTTGTGGGTAATAGTGTGGATCTTCATATACCTGAGGCGCATAATCAAAAGGTCTGCTTCCGGTGATACGAAATCTGTTACGGTTAACCTCTGCTATCACTTCTGATGCTTCAGGTATAAATACATAGCCGGCATATACAGTTCGATAGACAGGGTGACGAGGGGTGTCCGGCAAGTCGCATAACTTTAATATAATGGTTTCCCGCACGTAATCCATCTGTATAAATATTTGTTGAAGAATTGCTAAATGGTCTTTCTGTCTATTGATACGGTCAGAAGACTTCCATCAACAGAAGTAATTGCCAATGCAGATTGTAAAGGATGTGCTGCCTGAACAACAACAGCTAAACTTAAAATGACGAGAGTAGTAAATAGTTTTTTCATAATGAACCTCACTTTCTAATTTACCTGATGAAATTCAACTGCTGTGCCAAAATTGTCCTATAGATGAATTTAAATATTCTAATTCAGATTTTATTCATTCCACAATAGTATTACTGTATCAAACTATTATTTCGCTTATACCGGAATTTTAGAAAAACTATTTCTGTAACAGTTGTTTTCCCTACTTCAATTCCAAAAAAAAAATTGCAAAAAAGTAATTTGTACACAACAGACCTTTAAATTTGGTGAATCGTCTTTATGAAAAACCAAATTGTTGCGATTCTGTTAGTGTGTTGTTTGATACAAACCAATATGTGTTTGGCACAACAAAACAAATACTTAGATTCCCTTAAGTATTCATTGAATCATGCAAAAGCGGATACACATAAGCTTAATCTTTACCAAAAGTTAATCTATTATTTATTAGATTTCAATACCGATTCTGCCCTTTTTTATAGTAAACCCGCACTTCAATTTGCCGACAGTTTGAAATGGGAACCAGGAACAAAAAATTAGTTGCTTTAGTTGGCAGGGTTTATTGGCGTAAAGGTTTTTGATATGGCTTTAAAATGTCATTTTGATGTTTTAAAATATTATGAAAGCAGAAATGATGAACCACAAATAGCGGAATTGCTGACCTTTATTGGTCAGGATTATGCAGATGGCGGCAGATATGAAGATGCCTTATCCTATTTTAAAAAAGCAGGTGCTTATTATGAAAAGCTTAGAGACAGCAGTAAAATGGGAGGAAACTACCTTTTATTTGGTTTTGTGTACGAAAGTCAGGGTAATTATGTGGAGAATGTTGCTGCAAATTATAAAGCACTTAAAATATTTGAAGCTATTGGTGATAAGTATGGCGAAGCTATTGTACTGAGTAATATTGCCGGAGTGTATTCCACTCAAGGAAATTATTCTGAAGCATTAAAACTTTATTTGTCCGCCATCAAAGCATTTGATAAAGCAAAGGATATTATTAATCTGACAGTAGCATATACCAGTGTCGGCCAGACATATCAACAATTGGGTAATACAACAGAGGCCATAAGTTATTATAATAAGGCGTATGAAATTGCCAAAAGTATTAGTAATGATTTTGCCATGGCAACTGCTTCGGAAAGTTTGGGCGATGTTTACTTTCAGAAACAGAATTATCAAAAAGCAATACAGTTCTTTCAGGCGGCTAATTCTTTTAGAGTAGTATCTGACTATTTTGATCTTGCCTCTGCTTTAAGCAAACTAAGCATTTGTCAAACTATATTAGGTAATTATGATTCTGCAAAGAAAAACCTTGATGAAGCTTGGACTCTTGCAGAGAAATTAGATTCAAAAGTACCAGTAACGGAATACTATCATGCTGTTGCCCTACTTGACAGTGCAACCAGTGACTGGCAAAGGCGCATATAACAACTATAAAATTATATCATCCTGAGGGATAGTACCTATAACCGCGAAAACACCAAAAAAATTCTGCTGCAACAAATTCAATATGAAAATAATAAGAAAGATGCACTCTTAAAAGCTGAACAAGAAAAAATGCTGTTGCACAAAGAGTTTTCAGAAATTCGATGATTGCAGGTGCTTCAATTCTATTGCTTTTATTAATGCTACTGTTTCACAGGTATCGGTTTAAACAAAAAACAAATTTGCAATTGAAGGAAGCATATCAGCATTTACAAGCCACGCAACAGCAATTGGTGCAACAGGAAAAACTTGCTTCACTGGGTGTTTTAACGGCAGGCATTGCACATGAAATAAAAAATCCGTTGAATTTTGTCACGAATTTTGCAAGTCTGAGCAATGAAATACTTATAGAATTAAAAGAAGCTCAAACAGTACAAGATAAGGATGAAGCCATGAATTTGCTTCACGAAAACCTTGTTAAAATTACAGAGCATGGCCACCGGGCCGATAATATTGTAAAAAGAATGTTGGAACATTCTCGAACCAATACAGAAGACCGGCAAAAGACTAACATAAACTCTGTGTGTGATGAATATTTAGATCTTGCTTATCATGGTAAACGTGCCATCTTGCAGAATTTTAATTGTGATCTGATTAAAAATTTTGATCCGAACTTGCCTCAAGTCATTTGCAATGGTCAGGACATTTCGAGGGTGGTACTTAACCTGATTGATAATGCTTTTGATGAATTATACGAATGCGAACGTTTAAAACTTAAAGGTGAAAATTTTAAACCACAATTGGTTATTACAACGGCTTCAATCCCTCAAACATCAAGGCAAAAATCCAATCGGAAAATCTTTATTTCTGTTCGTGATAATGGAAGAGGAATTTCAGAAAAGATGAAACAAAAAATATTCGAACCATTTTTTACAACTAAACCCACGGGTAAAGGAACAGGTTTAGGACTGAGTTTAAGCTTTGATATTATTAATACACATAAAGGCACCATTGAAGTAACTTCAAAAGAACTAGAAGGCACAGAATTTAAAATCATCTTACCGGTTTCATAATGTACAAGAGGGCTTACACTCTTCATTAACATGTACACTTACTACTGAGGATCAGTTGCTGATGGTTTTTCCAGTTTTTGATATACACTTTTAGTCGTTCGGTGGTATAAAAAATTAAAAAACGAATTTAAATAATTTGAGATTTTATATATGAATTTTAGAAGGTTGTAGTTTATTTTAATGAGTACATGATAAAAATATACTCACAAACAAAACCTACAATAAACCCAAAATATAACTGACTTGGAGGTGTGCATTTTTTCATCAAACGGGCAGAAGCGGTGAGTCCGGCAAGAATGATTGATAGTACAAACGGCAGAATAAATTCACTACTTAACAATAGCGACAGTACATAAAAAGCACCTGCCATACCTCCTAATCCAATGAGATGAATACTTATTTTCCAGAAAAAATTAATAGTAAATGCAAGTGCTATACAACATGCTGCTGCCAGAATAAGAATTTTTATAACCGATGAAACCGGAAGTTTCAACAAAAAGTAATAACAAGCTACATAATATATAAGTGTAAAAAAATAGGGTATTGTTCTGCTCTGCCTGTCCTCCATCAACAAACCCTGCACACCTTGCTTTTTAAGTAATAATACCGATGATAAAAAAGGCATCAGACAGGTGAGGACAAAAACCGCTGATAAAATTATTCGCTGTAATGCAGGCGAAAGGGTATATGACAGATATGTGTCCGAATTAAAAAGTATCAGTAATAAATAAGTAGGTATAAGTAAAGGATGGGTTAGATAAGTGACGACTGAAAAAAAGCGGTTCAGCATTTTTAAAACTCTTTACGTAGCCTGGCAACAGGAATATTTAGTTGCTCGCGATATTTAGCAATGGTTCTACGCGCCACATTATAACCTTTGTCTTTTAAAATTTTTGCCAATCTGTCGTCCGGCAATGGTTTTTCTTGTCTTCACCTTCAATAGCATCTGACAGAATTTTTTTTACTTCGCGCGTACTTACTTCCTCGCCTGAGTCTGTTGCCATACCTTCTGAGAAAAAAGTTTTTATCAGAAATGTGCCGAATGGTGTTTGCACATATTTACTGTTTGCTACTCGTGAAACAGTTGAAATATCAAGCCCGACAACATCTGCAATGTCTTTTAAAATCATTGGCTTTAAAAGTCGTTCATCGCCTTCCAGGAAATATTCTTTTTGATAGTTCATGATAGCTTGCATGGTATGAAGCAGTGTTGCCTGTCGCTGTCTGATGGCATCGATAAACCATTTTGCTGAATCAATTTTTTGTTTCAGATAAAGGATAGCCTCTTTCTGTGAACGATCTTGCTTTTTACTCTTGGCATAGCCTTCCATCATTTCATTGTACTCGCGGTTAATTCGCAAATCTGGGGCATTGCGTGAGTTCAATGTCAATTCAAGCTGACCCACGTTATTTGTAATGATAAAATCAGGGACAATATGTTGAACAGATTTTGTTTCTGCAGAAATATCACCCCGGACGTGGATTTAATTTTAAAATTTCATTCATGGTATCCTTCAAATACTCATCAGGAATGTTCATCAATCTGGCAATTTTTTCAAAATGCTTTTTGAGAACTCATCCATGTAATTTTTAATAATTTCAATTGCCCTATTAACCGACTTACTATTAGATTTTCGCTGCAATTGAAGCAAAAGACACTCTTGCAAATTACGAGCGCCAACACCGGGTGGATCAAATGTCTGTATCACTTGTAACACTTGTAAAAGTTCATCGGCATTAGTATCTATATTCTGTGTAAATGCCAAATCATTTACAATAGAATTCAAATCTCTGCGTAAGTATCCATCTTCATCCAAACTGCCGATCAGATGCTTAGCCATCTGCATTTGTTTTTCGTTTAGGGCAACCATACCCAACTGTGCCAGTAATGTTTCCTGAAATGTTACTGAAGACCCATAAGGAACCTCTGTGCGTTCATCATCGGGCGAAGTATTATTGGCAGATGTTTTATAATATGGTATATCCTCATCAGTGATATAATCATCCACATCAAAATCATCATCTGTTCTTTCTTTTATATCATCATCAGAAGTGTTATCAAACTCGTCTTTTTTATTCTCCTCGCCTTCATTGGCTTCTACCCCCTCTTCCAATTCAGGCACTTCGTCCTCATCCTGTTGTGTATCTTCATCCACATCTTCGGGCGCACCTTCTTCTAATGCAGGGTTTACTTCCATTTCCTCTTTTATCCGCTGTTCTAATGCAATAGTTGGCAATTGAAGCAATTTCATCAGCTGAATTTGCTGAGGAGAAAGTTTCTGTAAAAGTTTTTGTGATAAGTTTTGTTTTAACATAATTCAATAACGCTCCAAATTTACCATTTTTTATACGTGTAGCCGGCAAAAATGGTTTTTATGGAATTACAATGTGGAATAAATCTAATTTTCAAAAAGGCTTTTTTAGAGCAATAACTTCTTGCACAGAAATGGAAAATTGTATTACATTTGTAGTCTGATAAAGCCTTCTACAATGGAAGGCTTCATTGTTTGATTTTAATATTATATTAATTAGTATCATGACAGAAGTAAACAATGATTTTCATGCGGATGAAAATCAGCAGGCTGGTGAGATTCAATCGGAAAATGCATCTATTACACAACCCTTGCAGGAGGAACATCTTGCAACATTGCCAGAAGAACATCCTGAAACCTTGCCTGAGCAGGAAGAAAATTACAATCACTTAACCAAGGAAGAACTTGTTAAAATTGCTGAAGGATTTGCTGAAGGTGATGTTGCTGCCGTTAAAAGTAAAATCAATGCACTGAAAAATGCATTTGAACAAATTCAATCTTCAGAAAAAGAACAGGCACTATCAACTTTTTTTGGAAGAAGGTGGTGTTAAAGAAGATTTCAAATATAACTACACACAATCAGATGATCGTTTTCAGGCAGCACTTAAAAAATATAATAAACGCAAAGCTGAGTATGCCGAACAACAGGAAAAACTCAGAGAAAATAATTTTAGTGTAAAGCAGGAAATACTTGTTGCCATGAAAAACCTTATTCAGAATGAGGAAAACATGCAACGCGCATTCGATCAGTTTCACGAACTTCAGGCAAAGTGGCGTGCAACAGGTATATTCCTTCAGGTCAGTTGAATGATTTGTGGATGACCTACAAACTTTACACAGATAAGTTTTATGAAAACCTGAAAATTAACCGTGAACTTCAGGAACTTGATTTTAAAAAGAACCTTGAAGCTAAAATTGGCTCTGCGAAAAGGCAGAAGACCTGATTAATGAGCCATCATTAAATTCAGCTCTGCAGACATTGCATAATTTACAAAACAAATGGCGCGAAACCGGTCATGTAGGTCGTGAAAAAAGCAATGAAATTTGGGAACGATTTAAAGCAGCAAGTGATAAGGTTTATGAAAGAAGAAAAGAATATTTTGAACAGCTAAAGCAACGCTATGCTGAAAATTTAACTGCAAAAAATCTACTTATCACCAAAACAGAAGAGTTACTTAAAGACGAACCACTTAAAGCATCTGAATGGATGGAAAAAAGCAAAATGCTTGTTGAAGTTCAGAACGAATGGAAAAAAGTTGGCTTTGCCGACAAGAAATCTAATGATGAGGTTTGGGCAAAATTCAGAGGATTGTGTGATGGTTTTTTTGTTCGTAAAAATGATTTTTTCACCTCACTAAAAAAAGAACATGCTGCCAATCTGCAATTGAAAAACGAACTGTGTATTCAGGCAGAAGCATTGATAGAAAACACCGACTGGAAAAAAACAACAGAAGAATTAAAAAGACTTCAGGCTGAGTGGAAAAAAACCGGATTTGCCGGTGATAGAAACAATCAGAAAATCTGGGAAAGATTCAGAAAAGCATGTGATTCATTTTTTGAAAGAAAAAATGCACATTACACTTCACTTGAATCAGACTATAAAGAAAACTTCGACAAGAAAAATGCACTCATTGAAAAAGCTGAACAGTTTACACTTGGTGAAAACATTGATGAGTCTGTTGAGCAGTTAAAAGATTTTCAACGTCAGTGGAGTGAGATTGGTATGGTACCTCTTGAACACAAAGACACAATTTATGCAAAGTTCAAAGCAGCAATTGACAAACATTTTCAAACAATAAGACAGCATAACAAAGAGCGATTTACATCAGGACATAAACCATCTTTTAGAAGCGGCAAACCGGGTAATGAAAAGAATGATTTAAAGCATAAGATTAATCAACTTACCGGAGAAATTAATACATGGGAAAATAATCTTGGCTTTTTTGCACGCTCAAAAAATGCAGATGCTGTACGCAAGGAGTTTGAAGATAAAATCAATCATGCCAAAGAAGAAATAAAGCGTATTAAAAAACAGTTGGACGAAATTTCTCAGACTCCTAAGGAGCAATAGTAACTACTGACTATTTAGAAGGCGTTAAACAGTCATTACTTCTTTCTCTTTTGTTTCAAGATGTTTATCCACTCTTGAAATAAAGCCATCAGTTGTTTGCTGAATTTTTGTTTCTGCCTCGCGTGCTTCGTCTTCAGTGATGCCTTTCTTCAATTCTTTCTTAATTGCATCATTGGCTTCTTTTCTGATTGAACGTAAACTTATTTTAGCATTCTCACCTTCGGCTTTACAACGTTTAACTAAATCTTTTCTTCTTTCTTCAGTTAATGGTGGCACTGCAATACGAATAATAGAACCGTCATTCTGCGGATTAAATCCCAGATTAGCAATCTGAATGGCTTTTTCAATGGGACCTAACATACCCTTTTCCCATGGTTGGATTACAATTGTACGGGCATCAGGAGTATTGACATTGGCAACCTGATGTAATGGCGTTTGCGAACCATAGTAATCAACATGAATAGATTCGAGCATCTGTGGATTTGCTTTACCGGCTCTGATTTTTGCTAATTCAGTCTCAAGATGCGAAATGGATTTGTCCATGTGCGATTGCATCGTATCAATTATCTTTTTTGCTATGTCGTTCATACTCTGTAATATTTAACAGCAAAATTAAGCATTGAATTTGAATTGGACTAATAGAGTTTGAATTCTGAACACAATTATCTTAATTTGCATTATGAGGTTTCAAAAACATATTTTTGTTTGTACTAATCAGCGTAAAGAAGGTGAACGTAAATGCTGTGGTGAAGTACATGGTCTTGCATTGGTTGCAGCATTTAAGAAAAAAATTAAAGAATTACAGTTGCCGGTGCCAATTCGTGCACAAAGGTCAGGTTGTTTAGATGCCTGCGACTATGGTCCATCAGTAGTTGTTTATCCCGAAGGTATTTTTTATGGTAATGTTCAGCTACAGGATGTTGATGAAATAGTAGAACAACATATAAAAAACAACAAACCTGTTGAGCGGCTAATTATAAATTTTGATGATAAGAAAGTGTAATTTCTGAATAACACTAAATTGTAAATCGCTCTCTTACTTTTTTGGGTAATTTTTTAACTACTTCAGAATAGCTGTGATCAATAAGCCATTTTAATTCTGCAAGAGGAATGGAGCCATTAAAAATAACAGAATTCCAATGTTGCTTATTCATGTGAAATCCCGGTGTAATTTCGGAATAGCGATCACGCCATTCTGATATAATTTCAGGATCCATTTTGAGGTTTACCGTCATTGGTTTTTCTGATAACGAAACTAAAGCAAACATTTTTCCGGCAACCTTAAACACAAGTGT
Organism: Bacteroidota bacterium; assembly: GCA_016699635.1. GTDB lineage: Bacteria > Bacteroidota > Bacteroidia > AKYH767-A > OLB10 > OLB10. The sequence goes on from CP064983.1 coordinate 1,207,992, forward strand.
GTCTTCGTCAAAAGGAAAACTCTCTGTTGTTTCTTGCTTCGACAAACAATAGTTCCTGAATTTTTCAATATCCATTTGATAGTATCAGATGATAAAAGTAACAGAAATTTGTCAGAAAAAGCACAAAAATAAAAGGCGGCCATTTCTGCCGCCTTTGTTTTAATCTTTAATCGGATTTGTCATTTTCCGAATCAATGCATCATCAATTTTGATATACTTCAGAATTGGTTTATCACCATTATTTGCTTCTTCAAACTTAATCAGCAACTCGTTGATGCGCACAATTTTTCTTCTGAAGTCAGAAGGCTTTAATGCTGTTTTAAGAATCTTAATAAATATTGTTGTTGACTCAAACTCATGTTCAAAGTCGGCAATCTGACGTTTAATACTTGAAATCATTTGTTGTGCAAGGCTATCTTCACCCATCAGGCAATAACACAAACCCTGAAAGAGTTTGCTGTCAACATCGGTATGAGTGAACTGCTTCAAAGAAATATTATTTCTTAAATCGTATATAGTTTTTGCTGCACCCTGATAATCTTTACTATAAAATTTACATAAGGCAATGTATCGCTTAAAAGAGATATAATGATAAGGCTCGTTAATATTGAGGTCAAAAGTTTTTTCAATTGTCTGATTGAATTCATTCAACCGGTACATTTCACCATCAGCAAGAAATTTTTCAACTCGCGAATTCAGATACTGAATGATGAAAAAGTGCATAGCTGTTTTCTCACTCCAGTCAATAATAGTATCGTTAATTCCATTACTAAGGTAATGATCTGCTCTAACCTGATTCTGTATTTTCTGATAGTACTCATAGTGAAGTATATCTACCAACGGACTAATGTTGCTATAAAGTGTGTCAATCGGAAATGCATTAAATATTTCATTGATGCGTTTTAAAATACTTTCTATTTCAAGCTCAAGGGATTTTAACTCCTGTCGTTTTGATGGCAATGAACACAGATAATAGATTCTGACAATATTGTATAACACAAACAAACGATGCGAATCATACATTTCTGCAATATTGGCAATCTTTCTTTTAAGCATTATGACTTCTTCCAACGTATCAGGATCAAGTGTTAACTGATAGGTTCCTAATTTTTTAAAGAACAGAAAAAACATTTGCTCGGCTTTTGAAATAGCCAATGCATAAGCAACATGTTTGTTATAAAGTTTGTTATAATGTTCGTAGTCTTCATGATGAATGTGTAACAATGCAAGAGTTTTATAAACTGTAATCAACTCATTGCTCATGTCATATTCCTTAAGCTGCTTTTCAATTTCTTTTAATGCTCTGATAGAGAAATCGCGGTTGGTTCCATAAAGTGTAGCCGGAACACGAACCACTTCTTCCATCAACTCGCGAATTGGGTTTTCAACTTTCTTGGAAAGAATTTCTGCTATTCTTGTATTGAGGCGGGATTTTAATGTATAATAAGCACTTGGATTAACCTGAAGCTGCTTCATCATTTCCGTATCATCAAAATGATTGTTATTGCGTGTAGCTTCTAAGACATAATAAGGCTTGTTTTTCTTCTTGCCCGAGACCTGAAGCAACAATGCCTGATACTCTTCATCACTAAGTTTCTTAATTGTTTTTCTTAATATATCCATATAAGCTTATGATTTATTTTTTAAAGACTCTTCCTTGTTACGTAAAAAAAACTGCAAGGTTTTAGCTTTTTTAAAAAATTTCCGACTTAGCTAATTACTCTAATTGCATAATTGAAACTCAATATTAATCCATGGCATATATGTAATACTAAATATACTTTTCTGTAAATCAGCTTATGTATAACAATAAAAGTACTACTAAAAAGCACGGTTTATGAAGCAAAATAATATCAATTTATTGAAAAGTGTAACCCGGATTCAAAATGGGCGTAAAAGCGGATATGAAAAGAAAATGTGCAGTTATATTACATTGTAATGTTTTATAAGAAATTACAAAAACCACTGCTCATATAAAACGTAAATTTCACTTATAAAAATATATCATTATGGAAGATACAACGATGAACAACACAATGGACTTTTACAAAATGGTTCGTGAAAACCGTTTTGCCATGTATTCAAAACCACGCAGATATTATAATCGCGATGGCATAAAAGGTTCAGCAATTAAGTTCTTGTTTTTTGTACAGGCCATCATTTTCTTTTTGATGCTTGTAACACTTCATTCTGCAACAGCGCAAACAGCTAATACACAACCTGCATTAATGGCTGATGCCAACTTAAATGGAACTATTGCAAACTATACAACCATTTACAATTCAGGAAAAGTATTTCTGAACTGGACGGCTAAAAACGAAGCGGCTGATTGTCTTTATATCGTTGAGCGCTCACTTGATGGAAAAGTATATGAGTCCGTAGGTATAAAAGAAGGTCTTGGTACTGCTGTAGAACTATTCTACTCATGGATGGATCAAACACCGCCAAACGGATATGCTTTTTACAGAGTAAAAAAGATTGCTCGCGATGGCTCGCAATATTACAGTTCTACCAATACGGTAATAAATCTTGATTCGAGCTATGATCCGAAATCAAACTATGCTTCGGACAAAAAGCCGGAGGATCAGAAATAAAAAATAAATAAGGGACGACATTACACTTTGAATTTTTTTAACTTATCAGATATGAACAGATACTTTACCACAGGCAGAAACATCACGTGGAAGTTATGTTTTGCAATTACACTTCTGCTAGGCACGTTTAATGCTAAAGCACAGATTCCAACAGCATCATTTGCTGCAGATTCTACAGAAGGATGTGTACCATTGACGGTTCACTTTAGCAATACATCCACATTAGCTACAAGTTATTTCTGGGATTTTGGAAATGGTAATACATCAACATTAGCCAATCCGCAAACTGTTTATTTAGCTCCTGGAAATTATACTGTAAAGCTCATTGCCTACAACAGTACTTCAGGACAATCAGACACATTGATAATACCAAATTATATTGATGTAGTTTCGTTTCCGACAGCTAACTTCACATCCAACGTTACATCAGGATGTAAACCACTATCTGTGGTATTTAACAATACATCATCTAACTTTACATCTTGTATTTGGGATTTTGGTGATGGATTTTCATCTACACAAACCAATCCGACACATACATACAGCAATGCCGGAACATATACAGTAAAGTTAGTTGCATACTCTTCTTATGGTTGTTCAAATGTAAAAACACAGACAAACTATATAACCGTTTACGGTCAACCGACAGCGCAGTTAACAGCAAATCCATCTAGCACATGTGATGCCAATCAGGTTATTCAATTCAATTCATCATCTGCCGGTGTTGTGAGTTATCTATGGAACTTTGGTCAGCCCTCCTCCGGTGGTGCCAATTCTTCAACACTTCAGGACCCTACACACACTTATGGAACTCAAGGTTCTTTTAATGTGAGTTTGATTGTTACTGATGCCAATGGGTGTTCAGACACTGCTGTTATAAACAATATGATTACAATTGGTACTGCACTAACTCCAACATTTACATGGACTAATGGTGCAGGATGTAAGCCGTTAACAACAAATTTTACTGCGCCTTCAATAACAGGTGCAACGAGTTATGCATGGGACTTTGGTGACCCTTCATCAGGAGTTCAAAACACTTCAACATCTGCAAACCCTACACATACTTATGCAAACTCAGGAACATATTCTGTTTCGCTCTATTTTACAACATCAAGCCGATGCAATGGAAGTGTAACCTTAAATAATATCATTGTAGTTGATCAGCCACCGGTAGCTGCATTTACATCTAATCCAACAACAGGATGTAAACCTCTTGCAGTTCAATTTAACAATACTTCAACAGGCGCGGCTACTTACCTTTGGGAATTTGGAGATGGTACTACTTCAACACTTGCATCACCATCGAAGATATATACAACTGCCGGTACTTATAATGTAACATTACATGCCTTCAGCACTAATGGCTGTGAAACAATTATTGTAAAAAACAACTACATTGTTGTTAATGAAATTAAATCCAGTTATTATTTTCTTCCAGGCTCAGGCTGTGCGCCATTAAGTGTCAATTTCATACCAACAAATAACAGTGGTTTTGTTTCTTATGAATGGAATTTTGGTGATCCGGCTTCAGGCGCACTGAACACATCAACATTATCTAATCCAACACATATTTATAATAACATTGGAACATACTCTACTAAACTGATTGTAACATCAGCTGCCGGATGTAAAGATACGCTTATAAAAAACTTTGTAAAAGTAAGAGCATCATCTGTAGTATATACCGTTCCTGACACAATAAAAGGTTGTCAGCCTTATCCTGTATCATTTACCAATCCATTACCCGGAGCTACAGTTTTCCATTGGGATTTTGGTGTTCCGTGGTTAACTAATGACACTAGTAACATTGCGAATCCATCATTTACGTTTGATTCCGTAGGAATTTTTAATGTAACATTAAATGCTTATATGCCTAGCAGTGGTGGTGCAGGTTGCTCACAATTTTTCAATCCTGTTGCCATAGTACAGGTTTTTCCAATGCTCATTTCTCCAATCACTTATATTCAGGCCACACCATGTGCACCATATCTGATTCACTTTAGTGATACCACAATGGATGTCGTTTCATGGGATTGGGATTTTGGCGATGGCACACCACATGCTACAGTTCAATTTCCTTCGCATACATACACACAACCGGGTACATATACAGTTGTGCTGAATATTGTTCTGCAAAGTGGTTGTATGACCAGTTTAAGTACAACAATCACTTTAGGTTATCCTAATCCAATAACAGTAAATAAAAAAGCCGGTTGTCATGATGAACCATTTACATTCGGATTAACAGGTGGCCCTTGGACAAATGTTCAATGGAACTTTGGGGATGGCGTTGGCACATCAACTTCTCCAAATCCAACATATACTTATAATCAGGTAGGGACTTTCACGGTTTCTGTAAATGTAACAAGCAGTGATGGATGTGTTAATACTTATACTGATAGTATTACTACAACAAACCCACAACCTTCTTTTGTTATAAACGGACCAACATCAAGTTGTACAAATCAATTTGTGTTCTTTACAAACACATCAACCGGTGCAACATCTTATTGGTGGGATTTTGGTGACCCAACATCATCAACAGGATTTTCTTCACTAGTAAATCCATCAAGAAATTTTACTACGCCAAAAGCATATACCATTTCGCTAACTGCAACCAATGGTGCCTGTTCACGTACAGTTACTTACCTTACCTTGATTAGAATTAACAGAGCTGCACCGAATTTCTCATTCACACAGAGTTCTCAATGCTTCCCAATTACTGTTACATTAACTGATCTTACAGGGTCCTACTCCTGCTATTCAATGGGGTTGGAATTTTTATAACGGTTCAACAGATTCAACGCAAAATCCGGTTTACACATTCAATGCGCCACCAACATCTGATACAATTTCATTATGGGTCAGAGATACAAATGGATGCTCAGCGACCAAACGACTTAAAGGGATTAAGTACAAACAAGCTAAGTTTACTATGTCGGCAACCGGTGGATGTAAACCAAGTACAATCTGTTTTACTGATGCCAGTGATACAACAGTTGTTTCAAGGAAATGGGATTTTGGTAATGGTGCCACGTCAACTCAAACTAATCCTTGTTATACCTATACAACTGATGGTGTATATACTGTAACGTTGATAACAACTTTCTCCACAGGTTGCAAAGACACATTAGTCATGCCGAATGCTGTAACCATATCAACACCAGTAGCAGATTTCAGTGTTCCTACACAGGCATTCTGTGCACCGGCACTCGTGAACTTTAACAATCTCTCCACAAACGCAACAACATACTATTGGGATTTTGGTGATGGCTCAAATTCTATTGCTACGACTCCATCTCACGTGTACAACGTTCCTGGTGATTATACCATTACTTTAATTGCCATCAATGGAACTTGTCGCGATACAATGAAAAAAGTAAATTATCTGCATGTACCAGGAACTTTCTCTTATTTCAACTTAGTAAGTCTGCAAAGTTGTGTAGGAAACTTAGTTCAGTTTACAGACAGTTCATTGAATGCACAAACATGGTTATGGAACTTTGGTGATGGTGACAGTTCTACATTACAAAATCCAACACACTTATATTCTACAACAGGTAGCTTTACAGTTTCATTGATTACAAGTGATAACCTTGGATGTTCTTCACATTATATATTCAGTAATCCGATAGTTGTTCATCCTGTACCAACAGCGGTACCAATACAATAGATACTGTTGGTTGTAGTCCGCTAACATCAACATTTACGCAAAACTCAATAAATGCTACATCTTATCTCTGGAACTTTGGTGACCCTGCTTCTGGTGCGTTAAACACAGACACTGCACCTACTTCAACGCATACCTATAATAATGCCGGTAATTATCAACCTTACTTTGTTGCATATAATAATTTTGGATGTAGTGATACTATGTGGTTGCCTAAGACAATTAATGTCAATCAGACACCGGTAGCACAGTTCAGTTCGTCTGCAACCAATGGTTGTACACCTTTGACTGTAAACTTTACAAATACATCAACTAAATTAAATACTCCTCAATATTTGTGGAATTTTGGAAATGGTAATACAGCCATTACTTCAAATGCCACTGCAGTTTATGCCGATTCGGGAAACTTTAATGTTAGTCTTATAGTTACTAATGCTGCAGGATGTGCCGACACAGCCACTGCACAAATTACAACTGTTCTTTCGCCAACGGCTATTGCTTCAACAACAGATACTGTTGGATGTAGTCCACATACTGTTAACTTCACAAACATTTCTCTTAATGCCACAAGTTATCTGTGGAACTTTGGCAATGGTGTTACTTCAACACTTGCCAATCCAAGTTATACCTACAATAATGCAGGTAACTACACTGTAACATTAATTGCAACCAATGCATCAGGATGCAGTGATACGCTTGTTTTTCCATCGCAGATTATTGTTAACCAAACTCCGAGAGCTCGGTTCAATATGAGTCCTGCAACAGGTTGTTCACCACTTACAGTAAACTTCACAAATACTTCTGCAAACACTTCCGGAGCAACATACAGTTGGAACTTTGGTAATGGTAATACAGCATCTACTGCAAATACTTCTTCTGTTTATCCTGATTCAGGAACATTTGCAGTTACACTTTTAGTGACTAATGGCAACGGATGTTCAGATGACTCTGGAAGAAATGTAGTTGTCAATTTATCGCCTACGGCAAGTGCAACTACAAACGATACAACAGGATGTAATCCATACACAAGTACTTTTGTAAACAACTCGATAAACGCAACATCCTATAACTGGAATTTTGGTGATGGTGGAACATCAACACAAGTAAATCCAACCCACACATATCCGGGAACAGGTAACTTTACTGTTACATTGATTGCAACCAATACAGCAGGATGTAAAGACACCTTTGTTTTTAACAATACCATTCAGGTAAACCAAACACCTTTGGCCTCATTCACATCATCTGCTACTACAGGATGTGCACCTCTCAATGTCAACTTCACCAATACATCAACAGTTATTTCAGGAGCTACTTACTTCTGGGATTTTGGAAATGGTAACACTTCAACTGTTGCCAACCCATCTACTGTATTTGCTGATTCAGGTACTTATCAGGTTGTATTGAATGTAAACAATGGAAATGGTTGTACCCATACTGCATCAAAATATATAACGGTAAACATTACACCAACTGCAAGTTTTGCAACCACAGACACTTCAGGTTGTACACCTCACGCTGTGAGCTTTACAAATAACTCTACTAATGCTACAAGCTATCAGTGGAACTTTGGTAATGGTGCAACTTCAACAGCAGTAAGTCCAAACTATACTTACACTACAGGTGGATTGTTCACTGTAACATTAATCGCCAGCAATTCAGCCGGATGTCGCGATACCTTTGTTTTACCATATCAAATAAATGCAAAGCAATCGCCCAGAGCAAGATTTAATATGAGTCCGACTTCGGGTTGTACACCACTGAATGTGAACTTTACTAATACAACTGCGAACATGCAAAGTCCTACTTTCAACTGGAATTTTGGAAATGGATCTTCAGCAACAATTGCAAATCCTTCAACAGTTTATTCAGACTCGGGAACCTATGCGGTAACATTAACAGTTACCAATAGCAATGGCTGCTTTGATGATTCGACCCGAATTGTTCGTGCTAATCTTTCACCAACAGCAATAGCTGCAACAACAGATACTGCAGGTTGCGCACCTTATACAAGTACATTTACAAACAGCTCACTTAATGCAACATCATATCAATGGAATTTTGGTGATGGTGGTACGTCAACGGTAGCAACGCCAACACATACGTATAGCACATCAGGTAATTATACTGTAACATTAATTGCTTCAAATGCATCAGGTTGTAGAGATACATTAGTGTTTCCATACGCCATCAAGGTAAGTAATAATCCTGTTGCTGCATTTACACCTACGTCTGCATCAGGTTGTGTACCGTACACTGTGACATTTAACAATACATCATCACAGCTATCAGGAGCTACCTACTTATGGAACTTCGGTACTGGTGATACTGATACAACAAAGAATCCATCTTACACATTCACAAGTGTTGGAACTTTCACAGTGAGCATGACTGTAACAAATGCATCGGGTTGTATGGATAGTATTTCGCATACTGTAAATGTAAACGGTCTTCCTGTTGCTTTGGCTTCAACAAATGACACAACAGGTTGTACGCCACAGGCAGTAAGCTTTACAAACTCATCAACTAATGCAACTTCTTATATATGGAACTTTGGAAATGGATTGACTTCAACAACTCCAAATCCAACACATACTTATACAACAGGTGGGTTATACACTGTAACTTTAATAGCCATTACTTCCAATGGTTGTCGTGATACATTTACACTTCCATATCAGATAAACATTAAACAATCGCCATTGGCAAATTTCAGTCAATCAGCAACAACAGGTTGTTCGCCATTGGCAGTGACTTTCACAAATACTTCTACCAATACTTCAGGTACTGTATGGAACTGGAATTTCGGAAACGGTGCAACATCATCACTACAAAATCCATCTGCATTTTATCCCGACAGTGGTACATATCAGATAACTCTTTGGGCTATGAACAGCAATGGTTGTATGGATGATACTGTGAGAACTGTAAGAGTAAACCAAACACCAACAGCAATTGCAGCTACAAACGATACCGCAGGTTGTACACCTTATAATGTAAACTTTAGTAACAACTCTTTGAATGCTACAAGCTATAACTGGAATTTTGGAGATGGAATAACTTCAACAACTCCTGTTCCTAACCATACCTACACCAATGCAGGAACATACACTGTCACTCTCATAGCCTCATCAAGTGCCGGTTGTAAGGATACATTAGTATTACCAAATAACATTACTGTTAATCAAACTCCGGTTGCATCATTTACAAAGTCAGCATCAACAGGTTGTTCTCCATTAACTGTAAACTTCAACAACACTTCAACACAGACTAATAACGCTACTTATCTATGGAGTTTTGGAAACGGAACCACCTCTACACTTATTAATCCAAGTGTGCAATACACTGACTCCGGAAATTATACAGTAACATTAATCACAACCAATGCCAGTGGATGTTCAGACAGTATATCACAACAAATACACGTTGACCTGTCACCAACAGCTATAGCATCAACAACGGATACTCTTGGATGTTCATCACATATTGCTATATTCAACAACAGTTCTATCAATGCAACTTCATATATCTGGAACTTTGGTGATGGATCAACTTCTACAACATTTAATCCGACACATACTTATGCCAATGCAGGAAATTATACTGTATCATTAATTGTAAGTAATGCTGCAGGTTGTAAGGATACCTTGGTTTTACCTTACACTATAAAAGTAAATCAAACACCGGTGTCGGCATTTACGCCATCAGTAACTTCCGGATGTTCACCATTGTCTGTTAACTTCAGCAATCAATCTTCTGATACCATCAATGCAAACTTTACTTGGAATTTTGGAAATGGAACTTCCTCAAATGCAATAAATCCAACAAAAGTATTTGCAGACTCAGGAACATTTGCTGTAACGCTTATTGTTACAAACGCAAATGGATGTAAGGATACTGCAACTCATAATATTCAGGTGATGCAAACGCCTACAGCAAATGCATTTACTAATGATATTACAGGTTGTTCACCATTTACAGCCAACTTCACATCATTGTCAACAAACAGCGATTCTGTGGTGTGGTATTTTGGTAACGGAACAACAGCCACAGGAAATAATGTTCAGGCAACTTATATGCAGCCCGGCATTTATCAACCTTATCTGATTGCTTATAATTCTACAGGATGTACGGATACTTTCTATCTTCCTAAAACAATCAGAGTGAAGCTTTCACCGGTTGCAAATTTTACAGCAGACCAAACTGCATCATGTTCAGGAACTAACTTCACGTTCAACAATCTTTCTTCAGATACATTGTCACCCGTTTATCAATGGACAATTGGAGGTTTCAGTACAAACAATCCATCATTCTCTATACCATTACTGACACCTGGATTCTATACCGTAGCATTGACAGTTACCAACAATAATGGATGTACAGATTCCATTGTTAAATCAAATTATATTCAGGTTTATGATACTTTACCTCCACCACAAGATCCTATTTACAGTGTGAGTGTATTGTCTGACACACAAGTTGAAATTAAATGGGCAAACAGTGCTGCATTAGATTTGGGTGCTTACAAGTTATGGCGATTAGATCCTTCAAGTGGAAATTATGTAAACGTTTATACTGATAATAATCCAAGCAACTCTACAATGAATCCGGAGTCAAAATATACTGAAAATGGATTGAATACATTGAGCAATACATATACTTACAAGCTTCAGACACTTGACAGATGTTCGTTTGCGCTACCATTAAATGTGTTGAAAGCACATACTACAATTAACGTAAGTGCTAATAAAATCAGTAATGGTATCAATGTAACATGGACACCATATCAGGGTTGCCCGGTATCACAATATGAAATCAGCAGAACAGAAGTGAGCAATGGAAGCAGTGCGGTGATAGCCACTGTCCCTGCATCAACATTGTATTACTTTGATTCAACAATGATATGTCCTGATGATTACAGCTATAGAATAAAAGCTTATGATCTTTGTGGAACAACTTACACATCATACAGTGATACAGCAGCTGCAAAACCAGATTACAATTTGCAGGAGCAACAAGCAATCATTGTACGTTCAACAGTAGTTAACAACAACTTTGTACTTACAGAATGGTCTGAGCCAAGATTACATCCTGAAAGAGTAATGCAATACAACATTTATCGTAGTACGGACACAACAGGCAATTTCTACTCACTGCTTGCAACCGTATCTGCAAATGTTACAAGCTACGAAGACTTTGCCGTAAATGTTAATGAACAAAACTATTACTATAAGATTGAAGTAATCAGTGATTGTAACATGGCAGGTCAATTAAGCAGCAACAGTTCTTCTATATTGTTACAATCGAAATGGGAGTATGCAAACAGCAGACTGTGGTGGACTAAATATGATAAATGGGATACAGGAGTTGAACGATATGAAATAGAAAAATATAACTGGGGCACAGGCCAATGGGAAAAAGTAAAAACGGTTCCCGGCAATGCAACAGAAACAGAAGTCGATGAGTAATTAAATTATTCATTGTGTATGTCCCCCCGAAACCCGACTTGAGAAGTCGGGTTTCTTTATTTACATCATACAGATAACTATGATGACTAAAATAAAATTCGACATACTTCAACAAGAAACATTGAATGGCTTTCTCAACTATCAGAAAAAAAAATTACTTGAGAGATTTAATACCGTTATGTTAGGCAGCAATTAACTGTCTAACAGTTTTCATTATTGATTGCGTATCTAAATGACACTCTGCATATAATTCAGACTGTTCACCATGCTCAATAAACTGATCGGGAATTCCCAGTCTGACAATTTCTGCAGCATAGCCATTATCAATCATAAACTCTGCAACTGCACTTCCCATTCCTCCTTGCAGACAACCATCTTCAACAGTAATTATCTTTTTAAAATTAGCAAAGACTTCGTGAAGCAACATTTGGTCAAGTGGTTTCACAAAACGCAAATCGTAATGTGCAGGATAAATATTTTCTTTAGCAAGCTCATCGCATGCTGCTACTGCAAAATTACCCGGATGTCCGAAGGTTAAAATAGCAACTTGTTCTCCACCTCTTAATTTGCGACCTGTTCCTACAGGAATTGCTTTGAAAGGTGTACGCCATTCTGTCAACACACCATTACCTCTCGGATAACGAATACAAAATGGTCCTAAGTTATCATGTTGTGCAGTGTACATCAGATTGCGTAACTCTTCTTCATTCATCGGAGCGCTAACAATCATATTAGGTATGCATCGCATATAGGCAATATCAAATGCACCATGATGTGTAGGCCCGTCAGCACCGGCAAGGCCTCCTCTGTCGAGACAGAAAACAACATTTAATTTCTGAAGAGCAACATCATGCACTACCTGATCGTAGGCACGCTGCATAAATGAGGAATAAATATTACAAAACGGAATAAGACCTTGTGTGGCCATGCCTGCACTAAATGTTACAGCATGTTGTTCGGCAATACCCACATCAAATGCTCTATCAGGCATTGCTTTCATCATAATATTTAATGAACACCCCGATGGCATAGCAGGTGTTACACCAACAATTTTTGAATTTTTTTCTGCAAGTTCCACCATTGTATGGCCAAATACATCCTGATATTTTGGTGGTTGCGGTGTGTTGTTTTGCGGCTTAAAAATCTCTCCGGTTATTTTATCAAACAACCCCGGTGCATGCCATTTGGTTTGATCTTGCTCTGCAAGCTTAAATCCTTTTCCTTTTACTGTAAGACAGTGCAAAATTTTAGGGCCGGGAATATTTTTTAAATCTTCAAGTACTTTGGTCAGATGGTTCACATCATGCCCATCTATTGGCCCGAAATAACGAAAGCGAAGCGATTCGAATAAGTTGCTTTGTCTAAGCACAGCCGATTTCATTGCATTCTCTATTTTTTGAGCAATGGCTTGTGCATTGGGACCAAACTTACTGATGACACCTAATGCTTTCCAGATTTCGTCTTTAACTTTATTATATGTTGGTGATGTGGTAATGTCAGTAAGGTATTCTTTCAGTGCACCAACATTGGGGTCAATGCTCATGCAGTTGTCGTTAAGCACAACTAGAAGGTTACTGTTTTCTACACCACCATGATTAAGTGCTTCAAATGCCATACCTGCTGTCATGGCACCATCACCAATTACAGCAATGTGCTGACGGTTTTTATCATCTTTTAATCTGCTTGCAACACTCATTCCAAGCGCAGCAGAAATTGAAGTTGAGCTATGACCTACACCAAAGGTAGCGTAAACACTTTCGCTGCGTTTTCGCAAACTGCTAATACCTTTATAGATTCTGTTGGTATGAAAAACATCGCGTCTGCCGGTCAGGATTTTATGACCATAGCCCTGATGACCACATCCCATATCAATTGATCGTTGGGTGTATTAAAAACATAGTGAAGTGCAACCGTTAATTCAACCACACCAAGGCTTGCGCCAAAGTGTCCTCCGTTAACAGAAACAATATCAATAATAAACTGTCGTAACTCCTTACAAACCTGCTCAAGCTGCTCCGGTTTAATTTTCCTTAAATCGTCAGGTGTGTTAATACTACTAAGAAGCTCTCCTGCTTTAATTTCCATACAGCAAATAGTGATGCAAACTTACAAATAATGAATGGAACTACCCCAAATTACCAATGAAAACAACATATAATTTGGCGAAAGGTTGAAAAACACTACGCTAAAGACGATTTTTTATTACCGGACTATTCTGCTTAATCAAACCAATGTATAATTTCATTCAGGGTAAGTTTCTCCTTTGATGCTTTATCTAAATCTCTTATTATCTGTCCTGATGACATCTGAATAACTCTGTTTCCGTAATCAATAACCTGTTTTGTCTGATGGGTAACCATTAGTACTGAAACAGGCATTTGACTTAAAATTCGTGTAGTTAGCTGCATAATGAGTTCTGCACTTTTAGGGTCAAGAGCTGCCGTGGGTTCATCCATTAGCAGAAGTTTAAAATCGTCCATTGTTGACATCACTACTGTCAGTGCCTGACGTTGCCCTCCGGACAGTGCTCCCATCTTTCGGTTTAACTGATCTTCGAGACCTAGTCCCAGCCAAGAAACTCTTTCTCTGATGAAATCAACAAATTTTTTATCAATGCCTATACTTAACTTCTTTGAATGACTTCGCAAAGCCGCTAACCGGAAGTTTTCAATAATTGTAAGATCTGAAGCAGTACCCGATTGCGGGTTTTGAAAAACTCTGGCAATAAAACGACTTCTTTCATGTTCTTTAAGTGCCGTAATGTCCTTGCCATTAACAGCAATTTTACCTGCATCGCATAATATAGTTCCTGCAATAATATTGAGCAACGTAGATTTTCCGGAGCCATTGGCACCAACAATAATCACAAATTCTTTTACTTTAATTTGTAGTGATGTAGGTTGCAAAGCAATGACAGGCTTTTCACCATCAAAAAACTTTTTACTTATTTGCGAAACTTCAATCATTGTGCAGGCTTAAAAATAAATTTAAAAACTCCTGCTGCCAGCAACACAAGAACTGCTGTAAGTAATTTAAGCATTTGCGGAGGCACACCGGCAAGTAATGCAAATGCCAAAAGCAATCGAAATAAAACAGAGCCTAATAAGACAGTTATTAATGCACTAAATATAGAGGATGATTTGAAAAAAACTGCAAACGATTCGCCCAGAATAACAGCAGCTAAACCGGCTATTACAATTCCAATACCCATATTAATATCAGCAAATCCCTGATATTGCACCATTAAATAACCACTTAATGCTGTCAGTGCATTGGCTATTGCCAATCCTGCAATTTTCATTAAATTAATATTTATGCCCATCGCTTTAACCATTAACTCATTGCTGCCTGTTGCACGCATTGCAATGCCGAAATCGGTTTTCATCAGCCAGAATAATAACAACAATAAAATAATTGAAAACATTGCTGCCAGTAACATATTAAAACTTGCGCTCCCATTAAAAATACTTTCTTCATTGATTAATGGAATGTTAGGTCTTCCCATAATAAACAGGTTGATGGAATAGAGTGATGTCATTACTAAAATACCTGCAAGCAACGGATGCAACTTCAGTTGTGTGTGAATGAGACCTGTTGCAACTCCTGCCAAGGCACCTGCAGCAAGTACTATGGGCAATGCTACAGCAGGATGCCAATGATTTGAAATTAAAATTGCAGCAACAACACCGCCTAATGTATAACTGCCATCGGTGGTAATGTCCGGTATATTAAAAATCCGCAATGTCAGATAAATGCCAAATGCCATAGCAGCATAGCACAAGCCCTGAATAATTGCAGGAATAATTACTTCCATTAATGTGAATCAATTACTATAAAACCATTGGGTGCAACAAGATTGAAACGAGTTGCTGCTTTATTGTTGAATACATATTGCCTGACTTGAACAAGTTCCGGTTTGGGGATTGTCGCAGTGTTTGATTTAAGATAATTTGCTGCTTCCACACCTGCCTGAAAGCCCCATTGATAAAAATCGGCACCATAGGATGCAATAGCTCCACGACTAACCAAGCCAGCTTCGCTGGTAAAAACCGGAAGTTGTGCTTCGTTACATGCCTTAACCACCGTTTCGAATGATGCAAAAATGACATTGTCGGGGAGCGCAAAAAACACATCAGGCTTTTTTGCAATGAGAGATTGTGTTACCAGTTGTGTTTCTGAAGAATTTGTAACCGGCAAGGCAATAATTTTCATCCCCGATGTTGTTGCTGCTTTTTGTAATTCTTCAAGCGCATCACGCGATTGTGGTTCGCTGGAATTGTAAATGGTGCCAACATTCACTGCATCAGGAAAGAAACGTTTTATCAATGCTACTGAGCTGTCAATATATGCCAATGTTTCAAAAACACCAAAGAGATTTTTAGGATAATTTCCTTGGGCATCTGCGAGTCCTGCAAGATCAGGGCGTGGTGCTACCATCATACAAACAGGAATATCTTTTGAATGCTGCACTGCCGCTATTGTTGAAAGCGTTGAATTGGCTGCAATGAGTTTTACATTTTTTGAAATCAAATAATCACATGCCTGATTCAAAACAGCAATTTCACCCTGTGCGTTTGAAAAATAAATTTTTAGAGTATTATCTTTTTCTGAAAAGCCATTCTTTGACAATGCGTCTAAAAATCCTGTTCGTGCCTTTGCTAAAGTTGCATCTTCTGCAATATCTAAAAATCCAATTGACGGAATATTTTTTGAAGTGTTATCGCACGATGAAACTAAGCACCAAAATGCAACAATGATTAAATGCAGGTTTTTCATAATGAACAATGAAGGTATAAAACTAAGAAAATCTAAACTATCAGAAATGAAAAACGGGACGCTGCTTGCGCAAACGTCCCGAAGCCATGAAAACTATCGTTGTTTATTTATTTTCTTTTTTTTCTTCATCCTTTTCAACACCGGATGATGCATCTTTAAATTCTTTTATCCCTTTACCAAGTCCTCTTGCCAATTCAGGTAATTTTTTTCCTCCGAAACACAACAACAACACTAAAACAATCAGCAGTATTTCAGACCCACCTAAACTCCAAAGCAGTAAACAAGTAACAGAACTCATTCTTTAAATATATGGTACAAATATACAAGAAATTATAATGTTACATGCAAATAATCGTTAAATTATTTTTTTGCAATCCACAATGCAGGATTTAGTTTGGTAAAACCTTTCCATATCTGAAGATTCATATCAGCATTACCTGATTCAGAATCAGTCCTTACACGACCAATGTTTTGTTTTGTTGTAACCTTCTCCCCTTTAGTGACAAACACTTCGTCAAGATTGGAATAAACAGATAAAAATTCGCCATGCCTGATAATTACTGCCGAGCCATTCGGCAAATTGACTGTGCCTGTAACTTCTCCACTAATAATACTTCGTACTGAGCTGCCCTTTGATGTACGGATATCAATTCCATCATTCTTAGTTGTCACATTTTTTAATAATGGGTGCTGATGTTCGCCAAACGTCTCAGATATTCTCCCTTTTTCAACAGGCCATGGCAAACTGCCCTTGTTATTGGCAAAGCTGTTGCTTAATTGCTGCGCTTCCGGTGTTAGTGTAAATACATTCTCATTAGTAACGTTCTTCTTACCTGCTTTCACTGCTTTTTTCTTTGCTGCCTCAATTTCTTTTCTCACCATTGCAGCAATAGCCTTATCTAACTTTGCTTTATCTCTGATTTTTGCTTCAAGCTTTTTGCGTAATGATTTTTCGCTTGCCTGCAGGTTTTCCATCATTTTATCCTGCTCCTGCTTTTCACTTTCAAGATTTTTCCTTTGGCTTTCCTGTGTTTGTTTGAGTCCCGTCTTTTCATTTTTCTTTTGCTGCAGGTCAGCCTTTTTACTGTTCAGGCTGGTCTGGACTTCTGCAATCTGTTCAACCTGATTTCGTCTGTTCTCAGTAAACTGCTTTAAAAATTTAAGTCGCTTGTAAGCCTGGTTAAAATCGTCAGCAGCAAAAACAAACATCATGGTCTGATATTTATTTCTGTTGCGTTGTGCAAACTGAATCATTGCTGCATAATCTTCGCGCAATTGCTTCATTTGTCTTTCAAGAGAATCTATAGATTTTCCTGTTTTATCAATCTCACCATTGAGCGATTTAATTTCAACGTTAATTGAGTTGATGAGGTCATTACGGAGAGATATTTTTTTTCTCAAGGCATCAAGTTGTGCCTGTGTGGCATTTTTATTTTTCTCGGTAAGTTTCAGCAGCTTGTTAGTCTCATTAATTTCACGCTGAAGGCGCTCTCTTTTCTTCTCCAGTTCGCGCTTGTTACCTTGTGCTAAGGCAATATTGCCAACAGCCATAAACAAGAATGTAGCAACAAAATAAATCCACCCGGAACGGAAAATTTTCATTGCAGCAAAATTAGGTTTAGTGTTCCCTTTAGTCTTTAAGATGCAAATTAATTATTGACACATTTATGCACGACAATCAGCGCGCTTTCTTAAAGCTTTTAGGTATGCTGAATGGAAATTCCAATGTGTCTTCAACAGTTACTTTAGTATATTCCAAGTCAACAAGAATATTTTTTTCTGCTTTAATATTGGTTACAGAATGATGAGGAAAATATCCGGCAGAGGTATATGAATAACCGGAATATTTTGTCTCAAGCGATTTTTGTATCCGATTGTCTTCAATGGCTAACTTCATAATTCTATAGTTGCTTCCATCAACATAAAAATCCTGAATGACAGGTTTACTCGGGTCTTTCTCTTCAAGCGATCGTTTTAATTTACGCTTGCTGAGTGTACTGAGAATGTAATACTGATCTTCAAGATAAACAGAGTGAAATTTATTTCTTTTATAAACAAAAAGACTTCCTGTCAGAATACCCTGGATAATATCAAAGTCGAGGTTGCCTGCATAAAGCAAATCGTTAATTTCTTTGTAGCCGGAAACTTTATACTCTTTATTGATTCTGTCGAGAAAACGAACTGTATCAGGTGTCAGCAATATGCGAACGGCTTCAATGCCGAGCAGTGGCGAAACAGAAATCCAGATAGCACTGTCGCGGCATATACGCAGCGAAACATTAAAGTTATTTTTATCGCCATCAATGTTTGTATTTACAGTTGCCTTACCGCTAATCCATCTTCCAAAAAAAGCACTGTCAATAATATTTTTCAATAAAGTTTCAGCTCCTTGCTCCTCAAGTTTTGTTATGGGTTTAATAACAATTGGCTTCTCTGATTTCTTGGTAACCTTACAGGCATTAAATACCAGCATTGGTATCAACACACATAAAATTATCTGTAGAAATTTACTCATACAGTTTTTTATCCCTGATTTTCTGGTCTAATAATCCTGATGCATCTCCCGATTGCTTTGCCTTTTTCCAGTATTCAAATGCTTTATCGGATTGATTCAGCTTAAATAAAATGTCACCGTAATGTTCCAGAATAGTACCGCTGTTTTCACCTCCGTTTTCCATAGCTTTTTCAATCCATTTTTTTGCTTCATCATACTTTCCTTCCTGATACAATATCCATCCGTAGGTATCTAAAAATGATGACTGATTGGGTTGAAGTTCATTACTATGCTTAGACATCTTCTCTGCCTGCTCTAATTTTTCTTTTCTAACCGATAGATAGTAGGCGTAATTATTGAGCACAAAAGGCTCATTGGGATCAATTTCAAGCGCCTTGTCGAATGAACTGTCAGAGGCTGAATACTCTTTAGTCTTATTATAACAATCACCGAGATTAGAATAAAATTGTATCAATTGCTGATTGTTGTCAACCACCAACTTAACACCTTGATTTAAAATATTAATTGCATCAGCAGGTAAATTGCGCTGACTTTTTGCAATACCGTTTAACAGATAAAGTGAAGATTCATTTGGAAACAACCCTATTGCTTCGGCACTTGCCGTGTCCATGGCATGAAAATCTTTCAGTTCAGAAAGATTAATAACATATTGTTGCCAAACATTCAGATTATCTTTATCCAAATCAAGTGCTTTTCTGTAGAATGAAACAGCCTGGCTATAATCTTTATTCATAGTTAACAAATCACCATAAATTGCCTGTGCGCGTGATTCATCAGGATGCGTTTCTGCAAGTGTTTTACACAACTCCATACACTGCAACATCATTGATGAATCGCGTTGCAACAATGGAATGTAAGAAGAAATTATTTTAACTTTAATGTCTGTATCTAAGTCGCGATTGGTAAAAGCTTTCTGTAAATTCTCGAATGATTTTTCTTTATCACCTTTGTTGCGATAGTAATCTGCCAGATTGAGATAAATGCGTGGTTCATTCGGATTAACAGCCTTCATTCTATCTATAACAGACAATGCTTTGTCGGGCATGTTGTTTGCTGAATAAAGCTCATAAAGCAGAGAGTACATATCCATACTCTCCGGATTGCTGCTGATATAATTTTCAAGTACTACAGCGGCTTTGTCAACCTTGTTTTGCTTCAGATAAATTTGCTCTTTACGTAAGGTGATTTCTTTATCGGGGCCAACAATAGATTCGATTTTATCAAAAAGCTTTCAAGGCATCATTCAGTTTGGATGCATTCACCAATGCATAAGCCCACTGATAATAAAAAGTCAATTCGTTGTGGGAAACTCAGCGGTAAGATTCTGATAAATTAATGCCGCTTCGTTCCACTGATTTGTTCTTTGATAAATTTCTGCCAGCAGTTGCTTATACCATTCATTCTTTGGATTAATGCTTGATGCGCTTTTTGCAAAGTTTAATGCTTCAGCATATTTTTTACGATTGGCATATAGCTGCGCCATTTCATAAAGTGAGGCATCATTTCTCGGATCAATCTTTAAACACTCTGCAAAAAGTTCAGCTGCACGACCTTCATTACCCAATATTTTTTCTTTGTTGGCATTCACAAAGAAATACATGAGTTTTGTTTTACTCTCTTCGGAGAGATTAGTTTCCTTGCCTGCAGAAGTTGTTTGTTTACTTGTCTTACATGATGTGGCAAACACGCCAATCATTAAGAGCAAAACCAAAACTTTACGAACTTCTAAAAAACTCCTCATCTTATTTTTATTATGCCTGTGTTGAATAATCACCCATACTCAAATCATCGGCCTTACCTTTATAAACACAATAGTTTCCTATCATTGAATTGCTGATAACAGCATCGTTGATGTTGCTGTTAGTTTGAATAATACATTGTGAAATTACACTGTTTTCAATTTTTGTTTTTGCACCAACACTCACTCCAGACCAATCACACTTCCGATAATTTCTGCATTGTCTGCAATAAAACATGGTTTGTTGATTACACTATTTGTGATTTTTGCTGATGGCGAAATATAATTTTCAGGATATTTAATGTCTAACATTCTACCATTGGTATATGCAGTAGCATCTTTATTTCCACAGTCGAGCCACTCCTCTACTTTACCGGGAACCAATTTCAGTCCTTTGTTTTTCATGTTCTCCATGGCATTGGTTAACTGAAACTCTCCTTTGTCTTTAATATTATTATCTATCAAATACTGAAGTTCTTTCTTCAGGTTTTCGCCATCTTTAAAATAGTAAATCCTGATAATTGCCAGATCAGAAACAAACTGTACCGGTTTCTCAACAAAGTCTGTTATAATATTTTCTGCATTTACTTTAACTACTCCAAACTGACGTGGGTCTTCTATCTGTTTTACCCAAATGGTTCCATCATGCGCAGAATCTATTTTAGCATTACTTTTAAAAAGTGTGTCAGCAAATGCAACAACTACTTTTCCTTTAAGCGCAGACTGTGCACAAAGTATTGCATGTGCAGTTCCCAGAGGTTCGTCCTGATAATGTATTGTTCCTTTAGCACCTAAAGATGCCGCTATATCTGTCAGCGTTTTTTCTACCTGACTACCAAAACGACCTACTACAAAAGCAATTTCGTCAACCTTTTCGGGGCAAACAGAAATAATATCTTCCATAAGATGCTGAACTATAGGTTTTCCTGCAACAGGAATCAAAGGTTTAGGCACTGTTAAAGTGTGTGGGCGCATGCGTTTGCCCATGCCGGCCATTGGGATAATTATTTTCATACGTTACTAATCGTCATAATTTGGAGGGGCAAAGGTAATGAAGAGATGGCTCTGTTCAAACTCAAAAACCAAAGCATACCCTAATCTTCAGAATTACTTTTTTCTTTATTTAACAGTCTGTAAATGGTGCTTTTACCAATGTTAAGTTTCTCTGCAGCCTGAATAACATTACCGTTGCATTGCGACAATATATGCATGATGATTTTCTTCTCATATTGTTCCATCGTGAGGTTTTGTGAAAGCAACTCGGTTTCAAAATTACTCTGTGAAAACAAGATATCATCAGGTTCAATTATGTCATTGTTACTCATCACAACTGCCAGTTCGGTAATTGATTTCAGTTCTCTGACATTGCCGGGAAATTGATAAGCAAGGAGTTTGTTCTGAGCCTTTGCAGATATTTTTTTTTACAGGTAGTTGATTGTCTTTACAAAACTGTGTGATGAAATATTTAGCAAGCAGAATAATATCTTTATCTCTCTCGCGCAGTGGAGGTAAATTTATCTGAAGTCCGTAAAGTCTGTAATACAAATCTTCTCTGAACCGGTTCTTTTTTACCTCGTCAAGCAGGTTTCGATGTGTGGCAGCAATAATGCGTGTATTAATTTTTATGGGTTTGTTGCTCCCTATCCGCACCACTTCTTTTTCCTGTAGCACACGAAGGAGTTTTGCCTGTAAGGACAAATCCATTTCTGCAATTTCGTCTAAAAACAATGTGCCTCCATCGGCCTCTTCAAATTTACCAATGCGGCTTTGAAGTGCACCTGTAAATGCTCCTTTTTCATGACCAAACAATTCACTTTCGGCAAGGTCATTAGGAATGGCAGCCATATTTATCGCTACAAAACCTGACTTTTCTCTTAACGAATTGTAATGAATGGCTTTTGCAATTTCTTCTTTACCAGTACCTGTTTCGCCTGAGATAGTTACAGTAATGTTGGTAGCTGCGGCTTTTTCAATTAATGGAAACAACGACTGAAAATTACTGCTGCTTCCTATCAACCTATCCTGAAAATTGTATTTTTTTTCTACCTCTTTTTCAAGACGAGAAATTTTCTGTTTCAGGCCCTGTCGTTCTTTTATCAGCTCTACTGTATTGAGCAGTTTATCTCTTATATCTTTCGATTTAACAAAATAGTCAACAGCCCCTGATTTTAATAATTCAACAGCAGTGTCAATGTTATGTTGTTCGGAGATGATGAGTGTATCGGCATCAGGGCATTGTTCTTTAATGAGTCCGAGCAAGGTACTTCCATTGGTATCGGGTAGGTGATAGTCAATGGTAATGATATCAGGGTGGAGATGAAGGTTTTTCAACACCTCTTTGCCAGTGCTGAAAGCCGTTACGGCATGATCGGGGTTCAATGACAACACATAGTGCAGAAATTCTCTGTACCAGTCGTCATCTTCTACAACGAAAATGCGTGTAATGGAGGTGGTTTTCATCTTACAAAAGAAATAAAAAAAGGTTGCCATTATGATGAAGCAACCTTTTGAAGTGTTGTCCGACTAGGATTCGAACCTAGAAAGGCAGAACCAAAATCTGCAGTGTTACCTTTACACCATCGGACAAACGAGGGCGCAAAAATAGCATATTTTTGAAAAGAAAAAATCACTTTTTTAAAAAATCTAAATGCTGAAAATTAACCGTTTATGTAAGATTTAAATCCTTTCATGTCCAAACCTTAGTTCCCTTCGGTGCAGTTGGTACAAATGTCAATATTGCTTCGTGACTTGAGTACCAGTTTTCTGAAACGGTTATAAGGTTCACTTTGCCACACTTTTTTGAACCCGTCTGTTGCAACCTGCCCAAAACGGTGACTTGCATCTTTATCAAAACAGCAAGGAACAACATTGCCATCCCAGGTAATGACACATGAATGCCACATCCGCCAGCAATGATTCAATAACGGATTACGGATGCTGTATGTGCCGTCTTTATTTTTTTATACCTTGAATGTGAAAGGTCGTTTGGCATTAACTCATTGCCATGCTCATAATCATAAAGCTGTGCCGTTTTATAAACCACCTCGTCAATGCCTATGGTTTTGGCTAATTGCTCAACTTCTTTAATCTGATGTTCGTTGGGCTTTACAACTAAAAACTGAAAAATGAGATGTGGTGTTTTGGATTTAAGTTTGCGTTTCCACTTCACCATATTCTCTGCACCTTTTATCACTTTTTCTAACGACCCACCAATACGATATTGCTGATAAGTTTCCTGCGTAGTTCCATCAATTGAAATTATCAGTCTGTCGGGCCTGACTCAATGGTTTTACGTGCATTGTCATCATCCAAATAATGTGCATTGGTAGAAGTGGCTGTATAAATTTTTTTGTGATGCATAGCGTATCATCTCAAACAAATTTTTGTTGAGATAAGGCTCTCCCTGAAAATATAAGATGAGATATAGCAGGTCAGGTGAAAGTTCATCTATAACTTTTTCAAAAAAGTCAGGTTGCAACATACCTGTGGGTCTGCTGAAAGCACGAAGTCCACTCGGACATTCAGGGCAGCGAAGATTACAGGAAGTTGTAGGCTCCATTGAAATACTCACTGGCATACCGCTGACATTTGCCTTTCCGGTTATGCGTGATAAGTAATAGCTGCATAGAATTTTACTGAAGTTGAACAAACGTCTTGCAGTAAGCTTACTCAGCAGATTTGATATGTCTTTAATATTACGGTTCAATGGGATGGCAACAAAAACACAAAAAATTAAAATACAATTTACAAACTGCTAATCAGAAAGTAAACACTTGTGCAAAGCTAATGTTTTTATATGCTTATTTAAATCAAGTCGTTTATTGTAAATTACATTAACGGCATTGCCATTTTGAGTTTTGTGGCAACGGTATTGTAAAATGCATAGCTTGATTTGTTTTGGGATGAGAAAAAAGTATTTCAGATGCAATTAAGGCAATGGCTCCTTGCTGATAGTTGGTTACTGCACCATAAAATGAATCGCCAACAACAGCAGCATTTCTGGAAGAAAATTGTGCCCGTATCTGATGGTAACGACCGGTAATTAATTCAATTTTATAGAGAACAGCGTTTGACTTAGTATTACATATTTCTTTATATCTTAACTCTGCTCTGACAAAACCTTCTTTCTTCTTTGCTGAAAGAATTGCTTTTTAAGTTTTGTGTTTTTTGATGATAGTCTGTTAGTGTACCTTCTGCAGAAGGTAAAGCATGTTCTGTTAAGGCATGATAAACTTTTGTGATGCTTTTGTTATTAAACTGTTCATTGAGATTCTGCAAAGCTGATTTTGTTTTCGCAATTATTATCAAACCTTCTGTTACACGATCAATGCGATGCGGAAAGCCTATGTAATAATTCTTATTGGTTGGGAATTTAGTCTGAAGATGATTCAGAAACCAATTTTGCAGCGAAGGGTTTCCAAAATTATCCTCTTCGACCATTAACCCTGCCGGCTTATGCAGCACGGCAAGGTAATAGTCTTCAAATAAGATTGATGGTTGCAAAATTTTACTTGTTTACTGAACAATAAACTTTGATGTCAGTTTAAATCCATCACCATTGGTGAAATCAACGAAATATATTCCCGGTTTCAGATTTTCTTTGTTGAAGTCGAAAGAATTTGATTGCAGTTGTTCTGCTCTTTGCACACCATTTTCAAGTACATCATAAATTAATAATCTGCCATTATCCACTGTAAGGTCGCTACTAATAGTAATTGTTGCATCTTGTAAAACAGGATTTGGAAAAACTGTTAATGTAGATTCTGTTTCAAATAAATTACGCTCTCCTGCAATGCGGCATGGATTTACATAAACCTGAATTGATGGTGATAGTTTTGAGCAACCGTTACCGGATTGGCGAACTCTGTATCCGCCAGCAGTATTTGCAGTATAAGAAGCAGAAGTTGCACCTGTTATATCAATGCTGTTTTTAGTCCATTGGTAAACCACACCGGGCCAGGTATTGGTATTTAAAGTTACATCCTGTCCGGTACATATTGTTGTTGGTCCGGAGGCAGAAATTGCAGGTGTTGGATTATTAATTACTGTCAACACTAAATTAGATGTTGTAACCGGACAAATACCATTTAAAGAAACTATTGCATAATAGGTTCCGGCAGAAGTTACATTATAAGTTGAATTGACTGCGCCACTCATTGCTACATTATTTCTGTACCACTGATAAGTATAAACAGGGTTTGATGTAACTGACATTTGAAAAATCTGACCTGCGCAAATGGTTGCTATTCCGGAAGGCGAAATGACTGCTGAAACAGTAGCACTATTCACCGTTACAACATTTGAGGTTGCATTACCGCAAGGCGATGTCATATAAACTGAATAACTGCCTGCGGTGTTTACCGTCAATGTAGGAGATGTTTCTCCGTTAATGTCAACACCATTATTTTCCATTGATAAGTGAAGCCTGTGCCCGTACTTGCTGATAAAACAACAGAGGCACCTGTACAAATTGTAACTGTTCCGGCAGGAAGTACTGATGCACTGAACGAACCTATTGATACCGGTATTGCATTGGATATAGTAGTACCACATGATGCTGATACCTTGCATGTATAACTACCGCTGGAAGTTGCTGCATAAGTTGTACTTATTGAACCACTGATGTCAACACCATTCTTTTGCCATTGATAGTAATAACCCGGAATAGGATTTACCAATTCCATATTTACTGTTCCTACAGGCGAACATAATGTTGTCTGATCGTTGGTATTAATCTGAGCTATTACACTATTTGCTTTTTGAACACTAACTGTTTTTGATTTAGAACAACCATTTGCGGTTTGAATAACTCGATAGCCTCCAGCTTGTGTTGCATTGTAAGTCTGAGCGGTTGCTCCGGGAATATCAACACTGTTAAACTGCCATTGATAATTTACGCCTGTAAATGTATTTGCTGTCAGTGCAACATAACCCGGTGCACAAAATGATAATGCTGTTGACGAGCTGATGGTTGGTGTAGGATTATTTATTACACTGATCACAATTACATTTGAATTACCGGAACAAGTACCTGTTACTTTACAATAATACTGACCGGCACTACTTGCATTATAATTCTGATTGACAGAAGTTCCTAATGCTACATTATTTCTATACCACTGATAGGATGATGCACCTGCAGGGGCAGATAACATTACATTGGCTCCGGCACAAATGTTTGTTGAACCGTTTGCTGTAATCTGTGGTAATCCTGTGCCAAGTGTTAGTATAGTTTGTGATGAGGTTGCTGAACATCCTGTTAAAGTAACAACAACATCGTAAATGCCCGATACGGTGGCTGTGTAATTATCAGCAGTGGCACCTGAAATATTGTTGCTATTTAATCGCCATTGGAAATTATATCCAACACCTGTTGCAGCATTTAATAATTGTGATGCATTACATGTTGTAACATTTCCTGATGGTGTGATTGATGCAACCGGTAATGGATTTACAGTTGTTGTTGCACTTGTGCTTCCTGTACATCCACTAGCATTGGTAACTGTTACTGTAAAAGTTCCTGCTGTTGATACATTAATTGAAGATGTTGTTGCTCCGGTTGACCACAGATAGGTACTGTATCCTGAACCTGCATTCAATGTTGTTGAACTTCCTGAACAAAATGATGTTGTTCCACTTATTGATGGTGTTGGATTTGAATTAACCGTTGTTGTTGCACTTGTGCTTCCTATACATCCACTTGCATTGGTAACTGTTACTGCAAAAGTCCCTGCTGTTGATACATTGATTGAAGATGTTGTTGCTCCGGTTGACCACAGATAGGTACTGTATCCTGAACCCGCATTCAATGTTGTTGAACTTCCTGAACAAAATGATGTTGTTCCACTTATTGATGGTGTTGGATTTGAATTAACCGTTGTTGTTGCACTTGTGCTTCCCGTACATCCACTTGCATTGGTAACAGTTACTGTAAAAGTCCCTGCTGTTGATACATTGATGGAAGATGTTGTTGCACCGGTTGACCACAAATATGTACTGTATCCTGAACCTGCATTCAATGTTGTTGAACTTCCTGAACAAAATGATGTTGTTCCACTTATTGATGGTGTTGGACTGCCATTAACTGTTATGTTACTGTTGTTGTCACTTCCAATTACTGATGGATTAGAACTAATCACACGAATTCTGAATGCTGCACCTGTTGCAGTGCCTAAAGGTATCTGACAAGTAATAGTTCCGGCAGAGGTAGAAGTAAGTGTACCAATATTAACCGGGCTGGCAAATGAGCCGCTTGCATTAGAAAGTTGTGCTGTAAAAACATTTCCTGCATTGGCTGCTGCATCAACAGTGTAAGGAACATTTAATGATGCTCCTTTACAAAAACTTAAGGGCGAAACCGGTGATGTGGTTATTGTTGTTAATCCTGTTGATGTTGTAATAGTAAAGTTTGTATTACTGATGTCGAAGAAGATGTTACCAACGGCTTCGACCTTCATTCTTGCAGTAGTAGTTGAAATATTAGGTACTGTAATAGTCTGGCTTCCATCATTAGGAGTAGAAGCTAATAAAACTGTAGGATAGGTATAACCACCATCAGTACTTAATGAAATTTTTACGTTAGCAGTATTGATACCACTTCCTGTTGTTCCGCTTACATTCCAGGTTACTGTTTGTGTGCTGTTGCCTGCCCAGGTTACAGCAGTGTTTGGAGCAGTTACTGCGAAAGCGCCACCTGCGTTAACAACAGTAACAATAACGTTAGAGTCGGGATGCATGATGCCACCGCCACCGGTGCGGCTGTCGCGTGCTGTTAGTCTGAATTTTAATGTACGAGCCTGATTGGATAACAACTCACCTACTGTTGTAGTGTTATTTACCACATCAGACATTTGTGGAAATGTGCGTGATGGACTAGTTGTAGGAGGAAAAGGACGAAACATTGGTGCCGTAGTTGACTGCACATTCCATGCACCGGCAGGGCCTAAATCTCTCTCTTCCCATGAATAAGTTAGTGCATCACCGTTGGCATCTGTTGCTGCGCCCGTAAGCACAAAAGGGGTACTGATAGGAATAGTACAATTATAACCCATATTGGTTACAACGGGTGCTGTGTTGCCTGTTGATGTAGTTACAGGGCATGAATTTCCTCCTCCTGTATTTGAAAAAGTAATCATCTGATCAAGACTGTAACCATGAAAATATGCAATGCTGTGAGGTGCAAGATTATCGCTACCACAAATTCCTGCATAAGCCTGAATGGTGATGCCACTGCCCGGTTCATAAGCTGCAGTAGAAGATCTGTTGCCACTGCAACTACCTGTTGTGCTGTTAAAAGTATGGTCGCCTCCAAACTGATGACCCATTTCATGTGCCACATAGTCAATATCAAAACCATCACCTGAAGGTGATCCGCTACCGGTTACACCTTTTGCTTTATTGAGCTGCTGCACACACATCCTAAATAAGCCACACCTCCACCACCGGTGCTGAATACGTGACCAATGTCGTAGTTTGAACTGCCAATTATATTATCGCAAGTAGTTTGATTCTGCCCCAACATGGTTGAACCATTGTTGTTAGTAAATGGATCTGTTGACGAATTGGTATAAACAATCAAATTATTATTGGCAACCATGACCATGCGAATAGAAAGTTCTGATTCATAAACACCGTTTACACGATTCATCGTAGTAGCCATTCCTGCCATTGCACCGGAGACTGTTCCTCCATAAAATGCTGCATATTCGCCTGTACATGACAATGCAAGTCTGTAGGTTCGTAACTGTGTACCGTTGGTGCGCTGCACTGTGTTACCATTTGCATTTTGTATTTCCATTGCTGTTTTATCAGCAAGAGAACATTCAAAAGAGTTTTGTCTGATTAGATTCTTCCTCTCATAGCTCATGTAATAATTTACAGTGTTTTGATTGTAAGGATCAATATAAACATCACCTTTTGAAGAACGAATCATGGCATGAAAGCCAAATTGTGTTACATCTAACTTTATGGTTGCCGTAACATCGTCAATGCCCTGACCGGTGTATGTTTTTATCTGCGGAAATTTGGCAGCCAAATCGGGATGCATTACATTGTATTGAAAAATGCTGAAACGCTCAAAAGAGCCATCAGGCATAGGTATCTCAAGCATCAATCCGTTTTTAAGATTTGCTGTTTGTGAAGGCTCTGCCTTTGCCGTGTTTAAATACTGTTGTAATAAATTTAAATCGAGATTAAGTGCCCTATAGCTTGAAGGCACAGTAAGTCGTTCACCGGAAACAGGGATAGTTGAAACCTCGCGCCAGAAAATTTTTGAATCTTGTGCATTGAGGACATAGGTTGCCTGGATGATGAACAATGCCGTCATCATTGTTTTGAAAATACCCTTCATTTGGAAATCGTTTTTTATTATACTTTGAAGCAAAATTCCTTAAAAAAACTATTAATAACAAAGGCCGGAGTAATAAATGCACAAATAGCAGTATAGTAAGCGAGTAGCCGTTGAGAATTCAGAATGTAGAATTCAGAGTTCAGAATTGAAAGTTGAGAGTTGAGAGTCAAAATGTAAAAGTGAGGGGAAATGGGAGGGGTGAGCCAATTAGTATTAACATCATGCCGCTATTTACTTTTCTTTTTGGATGGTTTACAGGTTTTACAGAATTGGTCCAACTGCTCAATTTCCTTATTAACTTCTCTATGTAACTCTATTAACTTCTCCGTATTTCTGCCTATCTCAGTAGCTTTTCCGGCAATGGTACGTCTTTCGGATAGTTCTTGTTGAATCTTATCATAAATAGGTTGGAAAAAACTAATGTCAGAAAAAGCCCCCTTTTCTTCAAATAAACTTTTACGAAATTTTCTCGCATACAATTCCGACAAATCAAAATCATATCCAGCAAAGGAAAGCAGGTCGAGAGCAATTAAACTATCGGGGGCAACTAATGATGCAGCATTTCTATTAAAGGAGCAATTAACTTTTGAATTAAAATTTTTGTAAACATAAACTCTGCATTATTCATGTAAAATGAAAATTCCATGCCAGAGCCTGTAAGTAAAGAGTAACTGTCTATCTCGCCAATTTGAGAAGCTGGCGATTGAAAATCGCTTAACTGCAACTGGTATTTTCCATCCCACTCAATCTTATTTTGTCCATGTAGAATGCCAGTAAAAGCTAAAAACAATACTGTAAATACCTGCCTCATATATCTCTTGAAATATGCTTTCCTGTTATGCTTAAATTAAGGCAACTAATTTATGTTTTTAAATTTTAATTGTGTGGTTTCGTACTAAAATAATTACTCAGCATTTTCATTTGCGAAAACAGCCACCATGCATATATTAAGATTATGGGGACTAGTAAATAGTTAACAATTTTCAAATGTTTGAAGTAAAGTAAAACAACCACAACAAAAAAAATTGAAAAATAAACTGAACTTGTTTAAATGAAATCTTTTCATCAGTTACTTCTGATATGTCTGTTGCATGTTTGGATTTCAGTTTATTATTTATCCATAAGCCTAAATACAGCCATGCAAAAGCTACAGCCGGAAAAATTATCAGTCCGGGCATCACTGATTTGTGTTGTGTTATAACTGTGTAAATTAACAATCCGCATATTGCAAATGCAGCAATGCTGTTACGTATAAATTTATCTCTAAAATACTTGGCTCGCTCATACATGACAAATAGTGTTTTAAAAAATTAAACTGTTTGGGAACATAAGCAAATATGAATGTAAAATTGAGAATTTAAACTGAAAAAGAGATGAGATTTCAAAATGCAGAGTTTAGAATACAGAATTAAAAGTTAGCTAGCACTTTCAACCACAAAACCTATTTCCAAGCTTTTACGATGAGGCCGGTGCCTGTGCGATGCTTTATGTTTACGTCTAAATAGTTTAGCACAAAACAAATTGGATAAAACAGCAGGTAATAGAATGGAAGAATAATAAAAAATGCCTTGGTATATCCCAATGCAGAGATAGGATACTTCATAGATAAGCGCCAGGAGATTTTTCCGGGAGTGCCGTAAGAATACTTTGCTTCGGCACGACTGAAGCCATTTCGCAGCAGCTTTGCTTTTATATCGTCAATGTTATAGCCATCGCGAACATGCTCTTCGATGAAAGATTGTTGGTCATCGCCATGAACATCACTGCCACCCTGATCGCTTGGTGTTGAAATGACTAACATGCCACCGCTTTTGAGTGATGCAGAATAATTTCTGAAAACCTGCTCATCTTCAAGAATGTGCTCCATTACATCAACACAAACAACAAGATTGTATGTTGAGGGCGACTGGTATTTGGTTAAATCTTCAATGCCGAATTGTACGTTTTTATATCCTGCCTTCTGAAAAAAATTATTGCAATCGCTGACCTGCTCTTCTTTGACATCTACTGCATAAATTTTCCAATTCTTGTTTCGTGAAGCAAGCCAGTAGGTGTATTGGCCAAAGCCTGAGCCAGCATCTAAAATATGTGCATTGTTGTCAACTGTTTTTTCCCATTGCTTTAGCTCATTATGGATGTGCCAGGCGCGCAGGAGCAATAAATCGAGCAGACGGTAAAATGTTTTTCTTAAAAATGGTGATTTATTAAACACCTCGCCCAGAGAGCGCTTTATAGGATCGTATTGCATTCAGTGTGTCAGTCTTGCTTTGGATCGTTTTTATGGATTTCTTTAAACAGCTTTTCAATATGCTCGGCATAGTCTAAGCTCTCATCATTAAAAAATTTCAGCTCAGGAATATGTCTTATCTGATTGCGGATTCTGTTACCTAACTTTCTTCTGATGTCGTGCATCTTATGGTTCAGGCTGTTTACTATCTCTTCAGCATTTTTCTGCTTGAATAAACTTAAACGCACATAGGCAATGCCAAGGTCAGGCGTTACTCTGACATTGGTGACAGTAACAAAGGCATTTCCATAAAACGAACTGCCTTCGAGCTGAAACAAACTACTGATTTCTTTTTGCAACATTCTTGAAATTTTCTGCTGCCTTGTGCTGTCCATTAACTTATTCTTAAATTAAAATTTATTTGATTTCGCCCAGCTTACTTGTGAGAAGCTGTATGGCAGTACGCTGACTGTCAATTTCGCTTTTCTTCTTGCTCAGGTCATTTTCTTTTTTGTAGGCATCGTCTTCGGCTTTCTTAATATTATCTTTATATTTTTCAACATCGCTGCGCAATGACTTAATGTCTTTTTCCAAAGAGCCTCTGTCGCTTTCCATCTTACCCAACAATGTTTCTGCATCTTTTAATTGTGACTGAATAGGTGCTTTGGTTGTTTCTATTGCAAAATTTTTAACCATCTGCTCTGCTGTACTATATTTAGTGGCATCAACAGTTGATGATAAATAAGCCCCTCCTAAATCAAATGCAACCATCACTTTAACACTGTTGTCGGCTTTGTTTTCTTCAAAACGAGCATAAATGTCAATTGGATTATTGCCCCAGTCTTTTATCAGAACATTGTCGGTAAAAGTTTCCTCTTTACCTGCTGTTACTTTTTTACTTTTTAAAGATTTCATATAGGTTGTCCAGCTATTGGTAACATCCTTGAGGCTGTTGTTAAAGCAAGTTGTAACAATTGCAGGTTGCTGTCCGGTAGAGAATGTTGATGTTTGTTCAGCTACAGTAATAACCTGTGCCGAAGTGATTGTGTGCGCAAAAACAATGCTGCTGCTAAAATCTTTTTCATAAATTTTTTGATTATAAATAATGTTGCAAAGGTAGTAAAAATGCCTTTTCGCACTGAATAAACAGTGATAAAATGCTATAACTTCATTGAAACTGTTCTAAAGTTTATCGAGCCTGACTCGATAGGCATATCCTACTCTCACAAACCATGAATTCTGAACACTCATAGTGCTTTGAATATCTATATCGCGATTCTTAGTGCCTAAAACAAATTTTCTGAATACAGAGTGACCTGTTTCTAAAAACAATACATTATTCTTCGCAAAATAAAAATCGGAAGCAATGCGTAGCAGATTATCATTTGTTCTTAAATAGTAACTGTCGTCCTTGCGGTATGAAAGTGTCATTGTTTTTAGCGAAATCAAAAAATGTAGTTTGTTGATGCTGGCCTTATATTCTGCATTGAGCGAAGACGGAAGAATACCCCATAAATTCCATCGTGGTGTTATGCGATAATCAATACCGACCAATGGCAAAAAGTAAGGACCGAAAAATTCGCTGTTGTAAAATAATCCGAGTTAATAACTTAGTTGCTCTGAGCGCTGATAGCTTTGTAAAATTGCTCCCCCAAGCTGATAGCTGCCCTCTTGCAGCCAATATTTACTTTCGGAAATAGATTTCGGAATAAACACAAAGGCAGTTTTAAAACGTTTGTCTTTCCACTGATGTTGCCATGTTAGTGCAAGCTGACCACTCATATAAAGTTTTGATTGCTGATGGAACCTGAAATCGAACCTATCAAAAGAGGGGTTGATGATAAAAATATTGTTGCCGCTTTTAATAGGTAGTGTCAGAAAAGCATTGGTGTACTGAAGTATTGCAGATTCGTTGTTGGTGAATTTAAATGGGCGATGGTAGCTATAGTTTAATGCTGCAATGTCAATTAATGGCTGCGCCACTACCGACTGAGTAAAAACAAAAAGCAATAGAACTACAAGGCGCATATTTACTGTTTATTTAATGCAAGATTAACACTTGAACTGTAAATAACCAACCTTTACAACCTGTTAATTTTTACTTTTGTTGTACATAACATCGCACTATGTTTAAAATTATTAATAAAATTCTGATTGTGCTTTTATTGCCAATGGCTACAAATGCGCAATCATTTAAAGCTTCCATCATTGGTGGCATCAATGCATCACAAGTTTCCGGTGATGAGTTGGGAGGTTTTAATAAAGCGGGAGTAATGTTTGGAGGTAGTGCCATATTACCTGTCACACCAAAGTCAGATGTTGCAATGGAATTGTTGTTTATTCAGAAAGGAAGTAAAACGCCAACATCAAAAGACAATAGCAATACCGTCTATTATAAGATGAGTTTAAATTATCTGGAAGTGCAAATTAATTATACCTATCATGCATCTAAAAAAATAGGCCTGCACGTTGGACCTACGTTTGGTGTATTGGTTGGTGAGAAAGAAGAAGATATAGCAGGTGAGTTGACAGAAAGACCGGAATTCCAAAAGACAGAAATAGGTATTGCAGGCGGGCTATCATTTCATTTCAGCGAAAAAGTGGGTTTGTATATGCGCTTATCAAATTCATTGTTGCCTATTCGTAAAATGGGTGCCGACACAAAATATTTTAAGAGCGGACAATATAATAGTGGATTGGCATTTTTTCTTACTTACACTTTTAGCTCAAAAGACAAACAAAAGCAATAATGAAAAACAAGATTGTAGTTGCCGTTACCGGTGCCAGTGGAAGTATTTATGCATCAATGTTGCTTAGTAAATTGGCACAGCTAAAAGAACAATTTTCTGATGTTGCAATAGTGTTTTCAAAAAATGCAACAGATGTGTGGCAGCATGAATTAGGTAATGATTCCTATAAATCACTTTCCTTTAAGAGATATGATACAATGGATTTTAATGCACCTTTTGCATCGGGATCGGCACAATACAACACTATGATTATTATTCCTTGCAGCATGGGAACAATGGGACGCATTGCTGCAGGAATTTCAAACGACCTGATTACACGTGCTGCCGATGTGATACTAAAAGAGCGAAGAAAACTTATCTTAGTTACAAGAGATATGCCACTGAATCTGATTCATATCAACAACATGAAAACTATTACTGAAGCCGGAGGGATAATTTGCCCTGCATGCCCATCATATTACAGCAAGCCACAAACCATCAATGATGTGGCAGCAACTGTAGTTGACCGTGCATTAGACCTTGCCGGTTTTAGTTTGAACAGCTTCCGTTGGAATGAATAAACAGTCTTCGGAATTTCAAATGATTTCAAATCTTGTTTTTATCAGACTGCAGCAACTTAAACGCGAGTTGACAAAAACAGGGTGGTTATATAGTCTTATACTATTAGTCATTACAGGACTTTTAGGATTTTTACTTTATCATGTAGTACAAAATTCTACTCATAGTTTTTATTTAGCAGCATTGATGATTGTTAGTGTCTATACTATTCATAGTACAAGAAATGATTTGCAGTTTATCAGACAACAACTTAGAAATCCATTTTTTATTCTGACAACTGAATATATTTTGTTAGCACTTCCTGTTATCATTCTGTTATTTTTAAAAAGTTATTTTATTGCAGGATGCACAATAATTGCAGGATGCATATTGATAGCTTTAATAGTACCAAAAAATTCAACACATTTACTTTTTCCAAAACTTGCAAGGTGGATACCATCAGCAATGTTTGAATGGTTGAGTGGCATACGCAACACTAAAGGCATTGTCGCAGTCTTTTTAATTGTACTGTATGCGACCTGTTTCTTAAAATTTATTCCATTGATATTTCTTTGGCTGACAACAATAACAATTGCCGGGTTTTATCAATTTGGTGAACCACTTTCACTACTCTATTTACATGAAAACGCCAAACAGCTTTTAAGAATTAAAATAAAAAATGTTTTGTTGCTTTATGTAAAGATAACTCTCATTCCTGTTTTAGTGAATATATTTCTCCATCCGGATATTTGGTGGGTTGACTTAATGATTTATATACTTTGTATGCTTGTTATTATTTGTGCTGTACTGATTAAATATGCTGTTTACAGGCCCAATGAAAGATTAACTGCAGGAAGCATGTTACTGTCAATTGTTTCAATTTCACCGGCACTTCCATTCACACTTCCATTACCTATTATTGTTGCTGCAATAAAGTATAAAAGCGCTATTCAAAACTTAGAAAATTACTTTCATGATCAGCATAAATAATCTGAAAATTTCCTTTGATAAACATCAGGTTCTTGATATTGAAAAATATAATTTTAATACAGGAAAAGTACATGGCATTATAGGTCTTAATGGTGCCGGAAAAACAACATTTTTTAATGCTGTATGTAAATTTTTAAAGCGTGATGAGCAAGCCGTTTTGTTAAATAATAAACCTTTTGAGCGTCATGATGCGGCCTATCTGGAAACAACAAATTACTTTTATGATAACATTACTGCCGAAGAATATCTCTCGCTTTTTCCATCAGATAACTTACTTTTCAATAAAAAGAATTTGATTGAACTGCTTCAATTAAAATCCGGTGAGTTGATTGAAACTTTCTCAACAGGCATGAAAAAGAAACTGGCTTTGATTGCAATAATCTGTCAGGATAAACCGGTGTATATTTTAGATGAGCCTTTTAATGGATTGGATTTAGAGTCGAATAAAATTCTGGAAATGCTGATACAGAAACTTGTACAAAACGGCAAAACAATTTTTCTCTCATCACACATTCTTTCTCCATTAACAACATCATGTGCTGAAATACATTTACTTCAAAACGGACGTTTTGAAAAACAATTTCAACCGGAACAGTTTAATGAAATAGAAAATGAGTTGTTTTCCAATCTCACCGAGAAAGTCAATTCGATTTTGAAAAAATAATTTATACAGTAACTTTTTCGAATGCTGCTTTAAGCAACTGTTGTTGCTCTTCATCATGAGCACTGTGCGATCCGGTTGCAAGGCTGGCACTTTCAACACGTGCAATGAGTCTGATGTTTAAGTCAGGCATCATTCGTTTTATAAAACCCCATGCTCCCATATTATCAGGCTCTTCCTGCAGCCAAATAATGTCATCAGCCTTTGAATATTTCTTTAAAAGCTTTTCAACCTGCTGCTGCGGGAAAGGATAAAGTTGCTCAAGTCTGATTAGCGCTACATCAGTAATCTTTTCTGCTGTGCGATGTTGTAATAAGTCGTAATATACTTTTCCTGTACACAAAATTACTCGCGATACTTCGGTAGCTTTAACAGTATCATCAATCACCTCACTGAATTTTTTATCAGCAAAATCACTGATAGTAGAAACACAAAGCGGATGACGAAGTAAACTCTTTGGTGTAAACACAATCAAAGGTTTTCTAAAAGGCCACTTTAGCTGACGTCTTAAAGCATGGAAAAAATTTGCAGGAGTAGTACAGTTGGTCACAACCATATTGTATTCTGCACTTAGTGTAAGAAAGCGTTCCATACGTGCGCTGCTGTGTTCGGCACCTTGCCCTTCATAACCATGAGGTAGCAACATTACCAATCCGTTCATGCGATTCCATTTATCTTCTGCACTGCTCAGATACTGATCAATAATTATCTGTGCTCCATTTCCGAAATCGCCAAACTGAGCTTCCCATAAAACCAAACTGTTTGGTGAAGTAAATGCATAGCCATATTCAAATCCTAAAACTCCATACTCTGATAACAGAGAATTGTAAATGTAATATCGTGCTTGCTTGTCTGAAATGTGATTGAGTGGTGTATATTGCTCTTCTGAATCTTCAACACGAACTACTGCATGACGATGTGAGAATGTTCCGCGCTCACAATCTTGTCCGCTGAGGCGCACAGGAAAACCCTCATTGAGTAATGTGCCATAAGCCAAAAGTTCGCCCATTGCCCAATCTAACTTACCTTCACCTTTTAGCATTTCTTTTCTTTCACCGAAAAGTCGTGTAATCTTATTAAAAAACTTTTTGTCTGCCGGAAGATCGGTAATTTTTCCTGCAATTGACAGCAACACATTTTGTTTAACAGAAGTATCAGGTGACTGCAGAAAATCTTCAGGAGTTGAAAAACGGAGTTTACTCCATGCACCATCTTTAAAGTTAGGAACTTTTGTTTTCTCAACTTTTTTGGCAACGCTTAATTTTTCTTCAAGTAATGCCTTGAAAGATTTTTCCATTTCTTTCACTAAGTTTGTTTCTATCTCGCCTTGTGAAAGTAATTTCTGAATATATATTTCTCTTGGATTGGGATGTGATGCAATAGCTTTATATAAAAGTGGTTGCGTGAAACGTGGTTCATCACCTTCGTTATGTCCATATTTTCTGTAGCAAAGAATATCAATAAAAACATCGCGATGATATTTCTGACGATATTCCATGGCTAATTTCACTGTGTAGATGAGTGCTTCAACATCATCGCCATTGACATGAAACACCGGTGATAAAGTAACTTTTGCAACATCGGTACAATAGGTGCTTGACCGTGCATCAATATAATTGGTTGTAAAACCTACCTGATTGTTTATGATAAGATGAATAGTTCCTCCGGTTGAAAAGCCTTTGAGTAACGACATCTGAATGACTTCATAAACTACACCTTGTGCAGCAATGGCAGCATCACCATGAATGAGTATGGGTGCAATATCATCTGTTGTTCCGCCTTGTGCATCAATTTTAGAACGCACAATTCCTTGTACCAATGCATCTACTGCTTCGAGGTGAGAAGGGTTTGGTGTTAAAGAAATATGTACTTTCTTGCCATCGTAGGTTTCAACATCTCCTGAGTAACCAAGATGATATTTTACATCACCTCCAAAGGCATTATCTTCAAAAGCTTTGCCTTCAAACTCAGTAAAAATTTCATCGTAGCCTTTATTCAGAATATTAGCAAGTACATTTAGTCTGCCTCTATGTGCCATGCCAATTACAAATTCTTTGATGCCCATTTTAGCACCAAATTCAATTACTGCATCAAGAGCAGGAATTGTTGTTTCGGCACCTTCAAGAGAAAAACGTTTTTGCCCTGCAAACTTAACATGCAGAAAGTTTTCGAAGGCAACAGCTTCGTTCAGCTTATTCAGAATTTTTCTTTTATCGTCAATGGTAAACTCAAGACTGTTTTTACAACTTTCCATTTTCTGTTCAAACCACTTAACTACTTCGGGGCTTCTGATATATTTATATTCCACACCAACACTTCGGCAATACGTGTCGCGTAGGTGCGTAATAATATCTGTCAGCGATGCTTTACCGATACCAATTTGCTGTCCTGCCTGAAAAAGTGTAGGAAGATCACTCTCTGATAATCCAAAATGTTGAATATCTAACGTAGGTTGATATTTTCTGCGCTCGCGAACAGGATTGGTATCCGTAAAAAGATGTCCACGTTTGCGATAATCGCTGATTAATCGCAATACCATAAACTCTTTTTCTATATGTGATGCATCGGCTGCAGAAACAACATTTCCACCGTCAGGAGACTGACTTTTTCTTGCCAGTTCAAATCCATCAAAAAAAGTTTGCCAGGTTTGATCTACCGACTGTGGGTCTTTAAGATATGAGTTATAAAGCGCTTCTATTGCTACTGGGTCAGCATTACCGAGGTAAGTACGTTTCTTTTCCACTTTAAAATTTAACTGAATTCAGCGCACAAAGGTAGCCAATTTGCCGGTGTAAAAACTGATTTTAGTTAGTTGAATAACCAATCTGCGTTTAAAAACTCATCAATTAAACAGTTCGGTTAGTATATCCATGCTTTGTAAACGGAACCCATCAGGAAGATGTAATTGATAATATTGTAAGAGAACATTTAGTAAATCTGTTCGCTGTTTATAATTTAACTGCGGTTCTTTGATTGAAGAATTAAGACATTGATGTAATAATAACGAAGTTGATTCATCAATAACATAAAGATGTGAAGAATTTTTTGTGCTGAAACAGCCTTCCTTCATATCAAAACACAGATGTTCCTCATAATTATCTGTTGGCCTGAATCCAAGAAAAGCAGATAGTTTAATCATAAATAAAAGATGGAAATCAGGATTAGCCGATAAAGATTTATCAAGTTGAACAATGTTATCAAACAAAAATCTGAAGAGAGCAGGATTAGCTTCCTCTTCACGAATGGTACGATAAAGCAACTCTGCCATAAAAATTGACTGCGTGCTTTTTGTAATGTTAAATGGAATTGAAATAAATCTGTTGGCAAAAGCGAGGTTACTTATGCGTTGCAAACCTTTATCCGGACGATGATATACAACAAGTTGCAGCAAACTCAACGGTTGAAAAAACACACTCTTGCTTTTTGCCTTTGAAGAACGCACACCATTAACCAGATAGGTTTGTATGCCAAATTTTTCTGTATAAATCTTAGCAATAACAGATGAATCGCCATAGGGCGACAGGTGCAACATAATTCCATCTGTGTTATGCAAGGCAGACATTCCGCTTTTTAGTGATTTGAATATTTTGTGGCAAATTTATGACAAGATGATGACGATTCAGCATAAAGATAAAACAGTTTTATCACTTCCTGAATAGAATGAAAAATAGTATATATAAATTATTTACGATATTTTTGTCGTAAATTAAAAAACTCACTACTTTTGTACCCCGAAAAGACGCAACAATGTTTTCTAAAGCATGTGAGCATGGCATAAAAGCCATAATATATATAGCAACACAATCCATGGATGGAAGGCGTGTAAAAATTGGTGATGTTGTAGAAAACTCAGGCTCACCGGAAGCATTTACTGCAAAAGTTCTGGGCTCATTAACTAAATATCATATCGTTAATTCATATACAGGACCTAACGGAGGTTTTTTATTGATGTTAAGGATATGAAAAAAATAAAAATGAGCGACATTGTTAATGCCATTGATGGCGATTCTTTATACAATGGCTGTGGTATGGGGTTGAATGAGTGTAGCAAAACGCAACCCTGCCCTATGCATGATAAATTTATTAAAGTAAGAAAAGAAATAAAAGAAATGTTAACTACAACTTCTGTTTATGATTTAGCATTAGGACTGAAGTCTGGAAAAACAGTATTAATGCGCTAAATATTTTCAAACGAATAATTTTACAGTACACAAACAATCAAAATAAAAATATAATGGAAAATAAAGAGATATGGTTACCCTCGTTAATCACAAAAACACCTCAGGAAGGAAGAGAGCTTGCAATTAAAATGGCAAGAAAATCAATTGCAGCAATACAAACAGACCCAGAAGTAAGAAAAAAATTGCGTGATGATTATGCCAACGACACAAAACAACTGATAGCTTCTGCCAATGTAGTAGCATTAGAATTTCAAACTGTGGCGGCAGCAAATAATTATTGGAAGTAATTTTTTATAGTTTACTGATGAGAAAAACAATTACAGAGTTTGCATTAAAATTAAAATTAAAACAAACTAAACTTCTGAAGTGGTGATGAGAGATATTGAAAACATAAACGACATACAATTATTGGTGGATAGCTTCTATGGTAAAATCCGTGATGACGAAAAATTGGGTCATATCTTTAATGGTATTATTAAAGACAGGTGGCCCGAACATCTTGAAAAGATGTATCGTTTCTGGCAAACAATATTGTTAGAAGATCAAACA
The DNA here is from genome assembly GCA_016699635.1 of Bacteroidota bacterium. Classification (GTDB taxonomy): domain Bacteria; phylum Bacteroidota; class Bacteroidia; order AKYH767-A; family OLB10; genus OLB10. The sequence continues at coordinate 1,250,000 of CP064983.1, forward strand.
TATTTTGGTAGCCCTTTTGTTCCACATGCTAAAATGCCGGTTGACAAAACGCATTTCGAGCAATGGATAAAACTCTTCTCCGAAACTGTTGATGAAAACTTTGTTGGCGAAAAAGCTGAGCAAGCAAAATGGCAAGGCCAACGTATGGCTGAAATGTTTCACTACAAGATTGAATATATTAAAAATAGTTCCACTACTCCACTACAATGACAGTTGTACACTTACCATTAGCTTTAATTGCATCCACATTATGGATTGGTTTTGTCAGTGCAATCAGTTTTATGGAAGCCTGGCTTAAATTTAAAGCACCGGGAGTTACAATACCTTTAGGTCCAGGAATTGGCAGATTGGTATTTAATGCACTCAACAAAATTGAATGGGTACTTGCAACATTAATCATCTGTAATCTTATTTTAGCAAAAGAACAATTTATCAATCCCATCAAAAGTGGACATGGTGTATTTTATCTTATCCCTGTATTTATTTTACTATTTCAGACAGTTTGGTTATTACCACAACTTGATGCACGCGCACAGATGCATTTAAACAGACAAACGGTGCCCCCTTCAAAAATGCATTTTGTTTATGTAGGTCTTGAAATTGTGAAAGTGGTATTTTTAGCAACATTTATTTTAAATCTCTTTAAAAACATAACAACATGAACAATGAAAAACTAATCAGCGATATTGATAATAAATATCAGCAAACGGGTGAAAATTCAGAAACATATCTGAAAGGACTTTTACATGCAAAACCCATTACTTATTGGGACTATGTGGAAGTTGATACCCTTTTATCGCTACAAAGACCAAGAACAAATTTTAAAGACGAAGAAATTTTTGTGATGTATCATCAGGTTACTGAGCTGGTATTAAAAATGATGGTGCATGAAATTAAACAAATGGTGTTTGATCCATTTGCAGAACATATTTGGATTGATAAAATTAATCGCCTCAACCGATACACATCTATGCTCATTACCTCTTTTGATGTTATGAAATATGGAATGAACTATGATGACTATAACACATTCAGAAGTACACTTGCTCCTGCTAGTGGATTTCAATCGGCACAATTCCGTTTTATTGAAATTTATCTGACACGATTGGAAAATTTAATGAATGAAGAAGGTAGAAAAAGATTAGGGAACAATCCTTCAATAGAAGATTATTTTGAACATATCTACTGGAAAGATGCAGGCATGGATCGTAAAACAGGAAAAAAATCAATGACATTAAAACTGTTTGAAGAAAAATATTTGGAAAGTTTTATTGCACTTGCAAAAAAAGTAAAGGGCAATACAATAGAAGATAAAGTGATGCAAATGGGAAATTGCTCTGATGCACTAAAAACGAAGTTAAAGGAGTTTGATCACATGTATAATGTTGCATGGCCTATAGTTCACCTTGAAACAGCACAACATTATCTTGATTTAAAAGGAGAAAATAAAGCTGCAACAGGTGGAAGTGAATGGAAAAAATATTTACATCCAAAATATCAGCAAAGAAAATTCTTCCCATCATTATGGACGAAAGAAGAAATAGCCAACTGGGGAAGCAACGAATTTCAAAAAACAACAAATAACAAATAATAATATCACCGTTTTGATTCTGAAAGCAATTTGTTTGCTTTAATATCTGAAAAAACCTTACTTCTTTCAGATAACCTCTCACTGAACACCTGCACTGTCAAATAGATTCAAAACTTGTGATTATTATTTATAGAATATTAAAAAGAAATATCAACATAATAAAATAATCATGGATACTAAAGACATACAGAAAGCACATGGCCATTGGATATTGGTAAAATGGGCAAAAAAAGTGCTACGCCCGGAGGCAAAGAGCTTACAAAGAAATTAATTGATGCATTACATTTTAATGATTCGGATAATGTAGTTGAGTTTGCACCCGGAATGGGCTTTACAGCATCGCTGACACTTGCGCACAAGCTACATTCATACGTAGGTGTTGATGCTGACGAAGATATAGTGAGAATGTTAAGTAAAAGACTACAAAATTCTCAAGCATCTTTTATTCTCGGAAATGCATCACAAACAAATCTCGAAAGCGACTCAAAGGATAAAGTCTATGGCGAAGCCATGCTAACAATGCATGCCGATCATAGAAAATCTGAAATTATCAGAGAAGCCCATCGTATTCTCAAAAAAGGAGGTTGGTATGCCATTCATGAGTTAGGACTAACTGATGTAGATGACACCTTAAAAAGTAAAATTCAGAGAGATTTAGCTTTATCAATAAAGGTTAATGCACGCCCACTTACTGAAAATGAGTGGAAACATCTTTTGGAGCAAGAAGGTTTTGCAGTAAAGAAAGTAATGACTAACGGCATGCATCTTCTTGAAATGAATCGGATTATAGATGATGAAGGTTTGATGGGAGCAACAAAAATCGGATGGAATATCCTGACCCATCCAAAAGCCAGAAAAAGAATTCTTGAAATGCGAAAAGTCTTCAAACAATATCAAACACACATGAATGCAATTGCAATAGTTGCAGAAAAACTTTAAAAATAAAAATTATGCAAATCACAAAAGACACAATTGTTGGCGACTTAGTTGCTAAAGACTATAGAACTGCAACAGTTTTTAAACAAAACGGTATAGATTTTTGTTGTAATGGTAACCGTACACTTGAAGAGGTGTGTAAACAAAAAGAGATGTCAGTTACAAACATAATTGGTGAGTTGACTCAAGCTTCGCAACAAGCATCTGCAGCACAAACAGATTTTAATTCATGGCCATTAGATTTACTTGCTGACTATATTGAGAAAAAGCATCACCGTTATGTTGAAGAGAAAATTCAGGAGATAAAGCCTTACTTAGATAAAATCTGTAAAGTTCATGGTGATCATCATCCTGAGTTGTATGAAATCAATCAGCTTTTTAATGATTCTGCAGGCGAGTTAGCAATGCACATGAAAAAGGAAGAGTTGATTTTATTTCCTGCAGTGAGAAGGATGGTAAAATCGCAAATGCAAAAAACAACACCGGAAAAACCACAGTTCGGACCAATAAATAATCCGATTCAAATGATGATGCATGAGCACAATAATGAAGGTGAGCGTTTCAGACAAATTGAAGCGTTAAGCAATAAGTACAATCCACCACAAGATGCATGCAACACCTACAGAGTAACGTTTGCCATGCTCAAAGAATTTGAAGAAGATTTACATCTACATATACATTTAGAAAACAATATTCTTTTCCCAAAATCATTAGAACTTGAAAAAGCAATTTCATCATGAGTGAGCCGATTAAAAGAAATGAAGCACTTAAACCAATAAGTCGCGATCATCATCATGCCCTCTTACTGGGCTGGAAAATCAGACAGGGAATAAAAAACAAAATTCCTGCCGAAAGAATTAAAAAATATGTTGATTGGTTTTGGTCAAGCTATCTCGAAAATCATTTTGAGTTAGAAGAAAAAAACCTGTATCCTGTTTTAGGGGCTGAACATGCAAGCATAAAAAAAGCTATGCAGCATCATGAAAAGCTTAGGAATCTTTTTCAAAGTAAGGAGCAGACTATTCAACAATTGGATGAATTACAAAATGAACTTGACAGGCACATTCGTTTTGAAGAAAGAGAGTTGTTTAATGAAATTCAAAATGCAGCATCAGCAAAACAATTGCAGGACATGGCTGCAGTGCACAATGAAGCATTTCATGACAATTACAGTGATGAGTTTTGGGTAATTAAAAAATAGTTTCCCGGTATTCAGACCAATGGCACTAAATCATAGCATGATGTACAACTAACATCTGTTTTTAAAATAACTTTTCTATGAATATCCCTGATCTGAAAATTCCTCGTGTGGTTATTGTAGGCTGTGGCTTTGGGGGATTACAATTAGCAAAATCGTTGCGCAAAGCCCGTGTGCAAATAGTGATGTTTGATACAAACAACTATCACACTTTTCAACCTTTACTTTATCAGGTTGCCACTTCGGGCTTGGAGCCTGATTCTATTGCTTATCCCATCCGGAAAATTTTTAAGAAACAAAAGAATTTTCTTTTCCGCTGGGGAAAAGTTGAAAATATTATTCCCGAAAAAAATATTATTCAAACCACAGTTGGAGAATTAGCTTATGATTATCTGGTAATTGCTACCGGTACTACAACAAATTATTTTGGTAATGCTGACATTGCGCAACATGCCATGCCAATGAAATCTGTCATTGAAGCTATCAACCTCCGCAGTTTAATACTCCAAAATTTTGAACAGGCATTACTCACACAAAGTTTAAAAGAACAAGAGGCGCTTATGACATTTACTGTTGTTGGTGGTGGCCCCACAGGTGTTGAGCTTGCAGGAGCATTATGTGAACTGAAAAAACATGTTCTGCCGAACGATTATCCCGAACTTGATTTCAGAAAAATGCGTGTGTTGCTTATTGAAGGTACAAACTCTGTGCTACAGGCAATGAGTAAAGAAAACCAACATCGTGCATTAAAATATTTAGATGAGTTAGGCTGTGAAGTTTGGTTAGAAACGCAGGTATCGTCTTATAATGGTGAAGAAGTAGTTTTTAAAAATAGTAAAGTGCTGCCAAGTAAAAATTTGCTTTGGGCTGCAGGAATTAAAGGTGTTACTATTTCGGGATTAAATAAAGATGCCATCAATAATCGTGGACGATATGTTGTTGACGAATATTGTAAAGTAAAAGGATGTGAAAATATTTATGCAATTGGTGATGTTGCATCCATGAGCACAGCAGACTATGTTAACGGACACCCGCAAGTAGCACCTGTTGCAATTCAGATGGCACAACTGTTGGCTGAAAACATTGAGTTGGAACTAAGACAAAAGTCACTGAAAAAATTCAAATATTTTGACAAAGGTACTATGGCAACTGTTGGAAGAAATCGTGCAGTAACAGAATCTTTCAATATTCGATTTGGTGGATTTGCAGGATGGTTGGTGTGGATGGCTTTACACTTAATGTTGCTTGTTGGGTTCAGAAATAAAGTAGTTGTTTTTATAAATTGGCTTTGGAACTCTATTAACTACGACAGGAATATCAGATTGATTATTCCGCCTTTTAAAAGGAAGTAAATTACTGCTTTAATCATTTAAGTAAAAACACTCACTTTGCTAATTTCTTTATTTCCGCTGTAATCTGTTTTATCACTTCTGTATTTTTAATCTTGTCATCTATGCTATAAACAATAAAAACTTTTCCACCATACTTTTTTGTAAAGCTACTAAAACTTGCTTTCATTCTTTCTGACGGAGAATAATTGCCGAAGTTAGCTTTTGAAGTAACAGGTTTTATCTGAATACCAAAAGCTCTTTTTTTCAACCCAGCCCAAGTAGTCAATATCACCGGCATGATCAAGTTCTGGGTCGCTTTCTTCAAATTTAACTTTTGGAAATTTCTTTGCAAGATTATCTTCAATCACCGACTTCTCACGAATAAAACCATCATAAGTTCTGTTTATAGTAAGGTTGTAAATGTAATCTATACAATCTTGTAATGTCAATTGACTAAACGCTTCTGTCCATTCCGGGATAACAATCTCCTTGATTTTTATATGCAGTCTTTCACCAAGTTCTCTTAAACTCTTCTTAGTAATTTTTACCGGTGTTTTCTCGTTAGTCTTTGCATTTTCAAAGTACCATTTCTCCCATTCTTTTATAGTTTTAGGCTGACACTCACGAATGAGTGCCATTACAGCACCGACTTTATTCGGCCTTGATAATTGATAGGTCTGTGTTGTATAATTAAGAACCTTTTCCTTTTTACCGAATTCCTTCGAGAAACGTTTATTTATCGGCTTGGGCATGAACTTCGTTAAATAAGCTTTGAAATTTCTCTTTGTATTTAAATTCTACCCCGATATCCACCTTCACAAAACCACTTTTAATTAAATGCGCATTGATAAAAGTTTTGTTTTCAAGATATAGATAACACAGTAAGTTATTTTCACTATCGTGCTTTACATTATCATATTTCAAAAACACACGTTTCCCTTTTATTTTCTCTTGTAAGAAAGAAGTTGCTTTACCATTAATGTTTGGGTCTTCCTTTACTCCAATAAGCTTTACAGTCATGTTATTGTTTAATCGAATTTTTTCAGGACTAAGAACTTCTTTAACTGTAAACATTTCTTCTCGTTTAGTTTTACTGTCCTTATCAATCTTAGAACCAAATTGAAGTTTTTTTACATCTATCTTTTTGTCAAGAATATGAGGATCTTTAAAAATATATGGGAGTTTTTGAATTTCTTTTTCAAAATCTAAGTTGATTTTTTTTTGCTTAACAAACTCATAAGTAGTAGCATTTAAATCTAACTGATGTACTTCCAATTTTTCTTTTATGATTTGAATAAATGCAGGATTAATTTCAAAACCAACAGAATTTCTTTCAGTATTCTTTGCTGCCAAAGCAGTTGTTCCACTTCCTACAAAAGGGTCAAGAATGGTTTCGCCAACAAACGAAAACATTTTAATTAATCTTCTTGGTAATTCTTCGGGGTACATTGCAATATGATTGTTTTGTCGCGCTCCTGCAAAATTCCAATGCCCGGCAAAAAAGGTATTCCATTCTTCAGCTGACATTTTAGAAAGTTCTTTTTGCTCCTTAGTAGGTTTTGGGCTATCGCCCAATTTTTTAAAAACAAGTATAAACTCGTAATCTAGTTTTAAAATTCCATTTCTCGGATAAGGATAAGAACCCATTTGAACACCACCACCTGTTGTGTTCGAAGTAGTGACTTTCTGCCAGATAATTGCACCCATGTAATCAAATCCTATATTTTCACAGAACTTAATAATCTCCTCCCGAATTGGTATGACTTTATATCTTCCATAATAAACAGCTCTTGCAAATTGGTCACCAATGTTCACACATAACCTACAACCGTCATGCAAAACACGATAACATTCTTTCCATACTAAATTCAGGTTATTGATATAATTTTCATAACTATCATGAAAGCCTATCTGATTTTCTGTACCATAGTCTTTTAACTGCCAATAAGGTGGTGATGTTATTGCCAAATGAACAGAATTATCAGGCAACTCAGACATGTGTCTGCTATCTCCGCTAATTATTTTATGATTCGTCTTCAAGTTTCTAACTTACAAGTTTATCTTGGTCAAATTTAAACAAAATGTTAAGCTAAACTTATAAGTTTTCTTAAATTTTCTGCCTGAATCGTAATAGATTCACTTCATAACAATCAAATGGAAATTATACAAACATTTCTACACTAAATGTAAGTTCTTATTTGATGCCAATAGTCCCGTTTAAATTACACTAATAAACTTAAACTACTCCTCAAAATCAACCGCTGTATTTAGTTTTTGCGATAACAAAAAATTTCAAGTTGTGGCTTTGCATTCATCACAGCAGTGTTACTCAACAACACATTCTTACTGCTCTGAAAAGCATTGGTCTTCTGTGCATCTTTCCGAACAAATATCTTTCCGTTAAAAACTCCCTGCGAATGATCGTCTAAGATATTTTTGTACAATTGATTGCTCTCGCAGTTTGGACTTGCATGATCTACCACTGTGTGATTATCTACCACCTGATAGCCATCAGCAACAGTGAGTCCGTTAAGATGAGCACAGGCATTTGGTTCACTTAAAATAATTTCGAGGTTGTTACGAACTAGTGCACCACCCATCGTAACAGTAAAAATATCGAACACAGCTTTACGTTGTACACGGGCATAAACTCTGCTAATATGGTTGGCATTACTGTTTTCATTCTGCTTAATATCGAATTCAACAACTGCATTTTCACCAATAAGGAACTCTGTTACTGTATTGGTGAGTGATGGAAAATTATTGAGTGAATGATAAGTTGCAATTACCTGAAATGCTGAATTTTTTCCTGCAACAACAATACATTTTGGATGTGCTGCAACGGCTTCATTCTGCGAGTCGTTAACATATAGGAGATGTATTGTCATTGGCATACGGCAATCATCAGGAACATGAATCATAATACCACCTTGATGAAAGGCTGTATTTAATGCATGAAAAGGTTCGTCTTCTGAATTACGCAAAGTCTCTAAATACAGTTCTGCTTCTCTGCTTTCGAGCGAATAAATACTGAAAGGATGTTTGTGACTTTGATGTCCTGAAAACTCAGAACAATAACGTCCGTTTATAAAAACCAAATTCACAGTATCGTTGCCTGCATCGTAAAATTGCTCCAAGTCTGAAGCTTTCAGTGGCGATGACACTACACGGTGATTATATTTAGTTTCACTTATAGGTTTCAAATTAAGATATTTCCACTCTTCATGCTTTGAATCAGGAAATCCTTTCTCTAAAAATTTATTTAATGCTGCGAGTCGCAATTTTTGCAATCCGTCAACAGGGATATTATCTTCGGCAATGCTTGTTTCGTTAGTCACAGAAAGTGTATCAACAGATGAGTTCACAATAATCAGGTTTAAATTTCAACTTCTTCTTTTATCCAATCATATCCTTTTTCTTCCAGCTCAAGAGCAAGTTCTTTTGGTCCGCTCTTAACAATTTTTCCTTTATACAAAACGTGTACAAAATCGGGAACTATGTAATCGAGCAATCGCTGATAGTGTGTAATAACAATGAAAGAACGTTTGCCGTCACGCAATGCATTGATACCATCGGATACAATCCTAAGTGCATCTATATCTAGACCTGAATCGGTTTCATCGAGTACACATAACTCAGGCTCAAGCATGGCCATCTGAAAAATTTCATTGCGTTTCTTCTCTCCTCCGCTGAATCCTTCATTAACACTGCGTTGTGTCATGCTTTTATCCATCTTCACGAGCTGCATTTTATCTTTCATCAACTTTAAAAAGTCTTTTGAATCGAGTACATCCATATCTTTCGACTTACGCACTTCGTTAACTGCTGTTTTCAGAAAGTTGGCATTACTCACACCGGGAATTTCAATCGGATATTGAAATGCCAGAAATATTCCTTTACGGGCTCTTTCTTCAGGAGAAAGTTCTATTAGGTTCTCACCATGATACAATATTTCACCATCATTAACTTCATACGCTTCGCGTCCTGCAAGTACCGATGCAAGCGTACTTTTTCCTGAACCATTAGGTCCCATAATGGCATGCACTTCTCCCGGATTTACCTGAAGATTTAATCCGTTTAATATTTCTCTACCTTCGACTGAGGCATGTAGATTTTTAATGTTTAACATACTTTCTAAAAAACTTTATTCTTCTTATCTAACTATATTTAATTTTTATCCTACTGATCCTTCTAATGAAACCGCTAATAGTTTTTGTGCTTCTACAGCAAACTCCATGGGCAACTGATTAAACACTTCTTTGCAATAACCATTTACTATAAGTCCAATTGCATCTTCTGTAGAGATACCTCGTTGATTGCAATAAAATATCTGATCTTCTCCAACCTTTGATGTTGTAGCCTCATGCTCAACTTTAGCTGTCGGGTTTGCACACTCCAAATATGGAAATGTATGTGCACCACATTTATCACCCAACAACAAAGAATCGCATTGTGAAAAATTTCTTGCTTTCTCAGCCTGTTTACCAATACGTACCAATCCACGATAACTATTGTTACTGCGGCCTCCGCTTATTCCTTTACTGATGATGGTGCTGCGTGTATGTTTACCGATATGAATCATCTTTGTACCGGTGTCGACCTGCTGGTAGTTGTTGGTTAATGCAACAGAATAGAATTCACCAGTTGAATAGTCACCTTTTAATATCACACTTGGATATTTCCATGTAACAGCACTACCCGTTTCAACCTGTGTCCAACTGATTTTAGAACGTTCGCCTGCACAAAGTCCACGCTTGGTAACAAAATTAAAAATACCCCCACGACCATCTTTGTCACCGGGATACCAGTTTTGTACAGTGCTATACTTTACCTGTGCATCGGTATGTGCATAAATTTCTACTACTGCAGCATGCAATTGATTCTCGTCACGCTTTGGTGCTGTGCAACCTTCAAGATAGCTAACATAAGCACCTTCATCGGCAATGATTAGTGTTCTTTCAAACTGACCTGTGCCTGCAGAGTTTATACGGAAATAGGTACTCAACTCCATTGGGCAACGTACACCTTTGGGTATATAACAAAAAGAGCCGTCACTGAAAACGGCACTGTTTAATGCAGCATAAAAATTGTCGGTATAGGGTACTACACTGCCCATATATTTTTTTACCAGTTCCGGATGTTCCTGAACAGCTTCACTGAATGATGAAAATATTATTCCCAGCTTACTTAGCTCCTGACGGAAAGTAGTTTTTACGCTAACACTGTCTATCACTGCATCAACAGCTACACCTGCAAGGCGTTTTTGTTCTAGTAATGAAATTCCAAGTTTATCAAACGTAGCTTTGATTTCAGGATCAAGCTCGTCTAAGCTGTTGAGTTGCTTCTTGGGCTTGGGTGCCGAGTAATAAATGATATCCTGAAAATCAACTTTCGGATAGTTGACATTAGCCCACTGTGGTTCCTGCATTTTTTGCCAGTGACGGAATGCTTTCAGTCGGAATTCAAGCATCCACTCAGGTTCTTTTTTCTTGGCTGAAATAAATCTTACAATATCTTCAGACAATCCTTTGGGGGCATTCTCTGATTCAATGTTACTTACAAATCCCCACTTATACTCGCCACTCGTTACTTCATCTATTATTTTTAAATCTTCGCTCACTTTAGTTTAAATTTGGTTATTTAGACTTTTTCTAAAAAAAATTATTAGTCAAAAAAAATTATCTACTCATTTTAGACCGCGAAACTTTCTCCACAGCCACAGGTTCTTGATGCATTTGGGTTATTAAACTGAAACCCTTTGCCATTTAAACCATCTGTATAATCAAGTTCTGTACCTACTAAATACAAAAACGATTTTCTGTCGCACACTATTTTTATCCCTTTATCTTCAAACACTTTATCTTCCGGTTTTAGTTCTGTATCAAAAACCAACATATAGGTTAATCCAGAACATCCGCCTCCTTCTACACCAACGCGAATAAATGCATCGGCAGGTTTGTTTTCTGCCTGCATTAAACTTAAGGCTTTTGATTTGGCTTTTTCAGTTACTGTTATCATTTTCAAGTACTTATAAAAGTGGTGCAAAGATAGGTTTAATTGCTGTTATAGTCAACAATTACGAGGTATAAAAGTTTATCAAAGGCTATTCATTACCAGATTTTTACTTTTGTCATCTTCAATAAAGAATAATAAATCATGTTTGAAAACGCAAACAACCGCACAGAGTTGGGTAGTTTAGGTGAGTTCGGACTTATCAGGCATCTAGAAAATGCTGTTGAAATCAAGAATAAAGAGACACTAAAAGGCATTGGTGATGATGCTGCTGTTATTTGTTTAGATAGCGAAGAAAATGTTCAGCTTATTACTACTGATATGCTGCTCGAAGGTGTACACTTTGACCTTGTTTACTGTCCGTTAAAACATTTGGGTTATAAATCGGTGGTGGTAAACCTGTCCGACATTTACGCCATGAATGGAATACCCAAACAAATTGTTGTGGGAATAGGTTTGAGTAACCGCTTTTCGCTCGAAGCCATTGAAGAACTTTACAGCGGAATGTTGCTTGCATGCAAACATTATGGTGTTGATTTGATTGGTGGCGATACTACCAGCAGCCGCAGTGGTTTAGTGATTTCAATCACTGCCATTGGTACAGCAAAAAAATCTGATGTGGTTTACAGAAATGGTGCTCAGGAAAATGATTTGATTTGTGTGAGTGGTGATTTGGGTGCTGCATACCTAGGCTTGCAACTACTCAACAGAGAAAAGAAAGTTTTTTTAGACAGTCCCGGAGTGCAGCCCGATTTTCAGGGTAACGACTACTTGCTTGAGCGACAGTTAAAGCCCGAGGCACGGAAAGAAATTATTGAAATATTGAAAAAAACAGGTGTAAAACCTACAGCCATGATTGACATCAGCGATGGATTAGCTTCTGAAATTATGCACATCTGCACGCAGTCAGACAAAGGTTGCACAATCTATGAAGCTAAAATTCCTATTGATGAAAAGACTTATAATCTGGCACGTGAGTTTCATTTAGACCCAACAGTGTGTGCCATGAACGGTGGTGAAGACTACGAACTGTTATTTACTATCAACCAAAAAGATTTTGAAAAATTAACAGCGAAGCTGACATATCTATTATCGGTCACATCACTGCTAAGGAAGAAGGTTATTACATGCTCGATAAATCTGACCGTAAAGTGGCATTGAAAGCACAAGGCTGGGATGCATTAAAATCAAATTAAACCTTTATCACTAAAAAATGAGTAACAAAAATTATCGCATTATTTGTTGGAATGTAAACGGCATAAGAGCTATCTGGAAAAAGGGATTTCCGGAATGGTTGTCAAAAGAAATGCCTGATGTATTATGTCTTCAGGAAACCAAGGCACAACCTGAGCAATTGGATGATGAAATAAAAGATTTCAATGGCTACAAAAGTCATTTTTTTTCTGCACAGAAAAAAGGATACAGCGGTGTTGCCATTTACACCAAACGTGAGCCATTGAAAGTAAGGTATGGATTAGATGATGATGCTTTTGATATAGAAGGCCGTTGTATTGAAATGGAGTTTGAAGATTTTGTGTTATACACTGCATATTTCCCAAATGGTGGTCGTGGTCCTGAACGTGTCAAGTATAAACTGGATTTTTACGAATCACTTTTTCAGAGAGCTGAAAACATGAGAAAGAAAAATAAAAACATTGTCATTTGCGGAGACTATAATACTGCACATCAGGAAATAGATTTGGCACGGCCGAAAGAAAATTCAAAGACAACAGGATTTTTGCCTATTGCACGCGAGTGGATTGACAAGATTATCGGCATGGGGTATGTTGACATTTTCAGGGAGTTTAATCAGGAATCCGGGCAATACACCTACTGGGATCAGATTACACGTGCCCGCGACAGAAATGTAGGCTGGCGCATAGATTATTATATGATTTCAACTGAACTGCGCAAATACGCAAAGAGTGCTCCCATACACATGAATGTAATGGGCAGTGATCATTGTCCAATAGAACTGAATTTGTCATTCTAAATCTCCGTTCAAAATTTTTTATCTCACTTTACAAAAACAGTTTGTTGATAAACATCAATGCACGGCTAATCAAGTTACGCGCATGAGGAGGATAAGGCTGGTAGCCATTTTGAAGATAGGAGATTACCAATGAATATTTTCTTTCTGACATAAAAACGGGCTTCACCTTTACGAAGTAGTAAAGCAGATAGGTCATAATTGCTCCATAAGCAGAGCCAATGGCGAATCCTATAATACCACTTCTGCTAATCTTAACTGCAACAAAAAATCCCCAAAACGCAAAAATTAATTTAAGCACTCTGCCAATAGTATGGTAAACCTGTGCATAATTACTTCTGGGAATATAAATGGTGTGTTTGGTGTTGACTAAATATTTTCTGTTTGTTCCTCCTTTCTCGGCATTATACCATAGTGAAACCTGCAAAGGTCTTCCATCAGCAGGCTTATCAGGAGAAAAAAAACATTCACCGGAAATAACCTGAATATACTGAGTTGCAGTAATAAACTTTTTACCAAATAACTTAATAGCAGCACGATTTATTGTAAAACTACCTACTCTTTTCGCTGCAAGCACATAGCGAATGGTTGTTTCCCTTGCAGTTTTACCCGAACGATATACATCGCGAAATGATACAAATGGTTTACCGGTTATATAAAAATCACGCAAATCTGGTTTTTGCATAAATCGTCCTTCACCGGTATAGGTAAAAATCAACTCAAACTCTTCGCACACTTTTACATTATTACTGCTGACATGCATTTCGAAATAATGGTCAAACTGATCGGTATTGCTGCGTGAATAGTTTTGATATTGCTTATCATAATTTCTTCTTTTATCAGCATCAGTCAGTAAGGCATAAGCCTCATTCAACTCCCTGAATAGTTGTTCAGCATGTTGGTCGCTGTTACGGTCCGGATGTAGTTCGAAAGCTTTTTTACGATAAGCCCGCTTAATCTCTTCGGGAGTGGCCGAAGGTGATATACCTAAAATTACATACGGATCATGTTGCATTTAGCGTCTGTGGGTAACAATTAAACAATATTGAACATTTTTGTGTTAGATTGCAACTGTTTTCAGGATTTTATTTACAAGAACTATTTTTTTTGAAAAATTACTTTAAAATACTTCGTTACGTAAAACCTTATTGGGGCTATGCATTATTGAATGCATCGTGCAATATCTTATCAGTTCTGTTTTCATTTTTTTCATTAACATTAATTGCTCCTTTTCTTGATTTATTGTTTCTGAAAGATGATAACTTTTATTTAGAGAAAATGGCTGCCGGCAAGCCGGAGTTTCATTTGTCAACAAAGGCTATTGTTGATAGTTTCTATTATTATCTTACTGAAATGATCACTGACCCAAACAGGGGTAAGCAATATGCATTAATGTTTATTTGTATTGCAGTGGCAGTGATGTTTTTTCTTAAAAACCTTTTTCGCTACTTAGGGCAATTTTTTATTTCTCCCATCAGAAATGGTGTAGTCAAAGATTTACTTGCTGACGTACATAAAAAATGATGCGGTTACCTTTATCATGGTTTAGCAATGAACGCAAAGGCGATATTATTACAAGGGTGACTTCTGATGTGCATGAAGTGGAATGGAGTGTGATGAGCTCTTTGGAAGTTGTTTTTCGCGACCCTTTCAATATATTTTTGTTTTTAGGCATGATGATTTTTATAAGTGCCAAGCTCACTGTTTTTGTTTTTATTCTGCTTCCTATAGTAGGATTTCTGATTGGACGTATTGGCAAAAGTCTTAAACGTACATCAGCCAGAAGCAAAGAAAAACTTGGGCTGCTGATTTCAATTATAGAAGAAACACTATCAGGCCTGCGTATAATTAAAGCATTTAATGCAGAAAAATTTATGGCAGAAAAGTTTGCAAAAGTTAATGAGCGTTATAATACCATTGCCATACGTGCGCTTCGCAAAACTGATTTATCATCACCTCTGAGTGAATTTTTAGGCACTGTCACCATGATGATTGTAATGTATTTTGGTGGTATGCTTGTGTTGGGAAAAGATGCATCACTTTCGGCTTCGGCATTTATCACTTATATAGCACTATTTTCGCAGATTATACCACCTGCAAAATCTTTCACTCAGGCATTTTACAATATTCAAAAGGGGCTTGCCTCTGCCGACAGAATATTTGCTGTTTTGGAAGCAGAAGAAAGTATTAAGGATCAACAGTCGGCAGAAACAATTAAATCATTCAACTATAAAATTGAATATCAAAATATTTCTTTTTCTTACAGAAAAGGTGATGAAGGTTATGTTTTAAAAAATGTAAGTTTCACTATTGAAAAAGGAAAAACTGTTGCATTGGTAGGCCAATCAGGATCAGGCAAAACTACATTAGCAGATTTATTGCCTCGCTATTATGATGTTGATGGCGGTACACTGCTGATTGACGGCACAGATATTAGGAAATTACAATTGCATAGCCTCAGAGAGTTGCTGGGTGTTGTCTCACAGGAACCAATTCTTTTTAATGACACCATTTACAACAACATTGCTTTCGGAATGAACCATGCAACAGAAAAAATGGTTGAAGAGGCTGCAAGTGTTGCCAACGCACATGAGTTTATTACTCAAATGCCGGAAGGCTATCAAACCAACATTGGCGACAGAGGTAGTAAACTCTCCGGAGGGCAGCGTCAACGTATTAGCATTGCAAGGGCAGTTCTAAAAAATCCACCGATATTGATTCTTGACGAAGCTACATCTGCTTTAGATACTGAAAGCGAAAAATTAGTTCAGGACGCACTGACAAGTCTGATGAAAAACCGGACTGTATTAGTCATTGCACACAGACTAAGTACCATTCAACATGCCGATGAAATTATTGTTTTACAGAAAGGAGAAATTGTTCAACGCGGTACTCATGTTCAGCTTGCAAATGTTGAAGGTGTTTACAAAAAGCTTTACGAACTACAAGGTTTAAGTTCCTGATTTGAACTTTTACTTACCTGCTAACCACTGTTTAAAAACGCCACTACGCTCTGTACTAACTATTGTATCCTGAATGGTTGTTGGGTGAAGTGTAAGCTTAACTCTTGATTTAGAAACAACATTCATTTTTTGTATTGCTTTAAAATTAACGATAAACTGCCTGTTGATTCTAAAAAGACAGAGGGGTCAAGCATTAGCTCTAATTCATCTAAGTTATGATCAACAATAAATGATTCTCCACCAAAGGTACAAAGGTTATTTATTTTATTCTCAGTAAAAAAATAAGCAGCATCTTCAATTTCTACTGTCTTAATAGTGTCTGCAAAACGAATTACAATTCGCTTCTGAAAGCCTTTTTTTTCTTGCAACAGTGTCTGCAACAAAGCATCATAATTAACTCCAGATGTTGAGTCAGAAAACCAGTTCTCATATTTTTGTATTGCAGATTTTAGTTCTTCTCTTTTTACCGGCTTCAATAAATAATCAATTCCGTTGTTACGAAAGGCTTCTATTGCATATTCATCATAAGCCGTACTGAATATTACCGGAAGCTTTACAGGATAGCTCTTAAAAATTTCAAAACTTAATCCATCTGCAAGTCTTATGTCTGAAATAATAAGATCGAAATTTTTATTCTGACTCATAAATTCTTTTCCGGAACGTACAGAATCAATGACTGAAACAATCTCCACATTAGCATTAATCTCGTTCAGGAGTTTAATCAGTCTGCGTGATGCCGGTTCTTCGTCTTCAAAAATTACTATCTTCATTACTGATGATTTATTAATGGCAATGATACAACAAAATAATCTTGTGATGATTCAATCTGTACCGTTTTATCAGTGAGTAAACGATAGCGTGCAATAATATTTCGAAGTCCGGTTCCTGTTGATTCATCTTTACTCACTTTTGGGTTTGTGTTATTGCTAATTATTATTCTATCGTTAGTAAATGCAACATGCACCTCCAGATTTTTTTCTTTAGAAATTTCATTATGTTTAATTGCATTCTCGAGTAATAATTGTAATACCATAGGAACAACATATTTTTCATCATATAAGCTATGTTCGTCAATTAAAAGTTGCAGATTTGAACCAAATCTTTTTGTTGAATAAAATAAAATGCCTTTGCAATTTTAATTTCTTCTGATAGTTTTATTGTCTCTTTATCCTTGTAGGTGACAATGTTTCTGAAAAATGCAGAAAGATTTTCTACATAATCAACTGCATGTTCTTTATCATGCTCAATGATATCTATGAGTGTATTAAAACTGTTAAACAGAAAATGTGGGTTTACCTGATTGCGCAATGTCTCAAACTGAAATCTGATAGAATCGTTTTTTAGTTGCTGCAGCTTTTTCATTCTTGCATCCCTGACTTTTATAAAGAGGTAAACTAATAAAATCGCTAGCAGCAGACTTGAAAAATAAAACCAATCTTCTTGCCAAAATGGTTTTTTTATCTCAAACGAAAAACTACTTTCATTGTTGAATGTAAACTGTGGATCTATTGAAGTTCTTATTCTGAAAACATATTTACCCGGTGGCAAATTAGGAAATACTTGTTTAATATCTTTAGTTGCAATCCAGTCTGCGTTCAAGCCATCTAATTTATACTGATAAAGAATTCTTCCGGGATTGGTAAACCAAGTTGCCGCATATTCAAAGGTTACTGTGTTTTCATTGTGCCTGAACACTGGCGTAATTCCGGAACGATTTTTAAATATCGGTTGTATCATGTTTAATTTACTCAACTCCGGAACAGTATTTTGTTTCAGCAACTTTGGATCTAATACTACCATACCCTTGACTGTGCCAAACCAGATTCTCCCAATACTATCTTTAGCTACAGAATTAATGTCAGAATTCAGGTTATCGAGATTGTTTTCTGTTCCAAGATACATAACTGAACCTGACTTATGATTCAATATATCAATGCCTCTTTTATTAACTATTGCAATGCTGTTATCATCAAGCACTGCAATACTGGTTATGTTCAAATCGCGGATTCCATTGGAGCGGTTATATAATTTAAAACTGTCTCCATTAAGGCAAACAATTCCTTCATCAGCTACGCTAAACCATATTGCATCATTATTATCACCTGTTATTGAATATACTGTTCTGCCATTAAATTTCCCTGAAAAAGGAGCAACAAATTTATTGTCATCTAACAGCACTATTCCATTCTGATCGGTACCAAACCAAAACCGCCCTTTTACATCACGATAAACACAATAAACATAATAATTTCCTAGTGGTGATTCATGAGAAAAAATTCTGACTTTATATTTAAGATTATCAGTGTTTAATTGTTCTACTTCAATTAAAGCAGCACCCCCAAATGTTCCAAGCCAGATATTTTTTTCATTACCGTTTATATATAAAATACTGCTATAATCAAATGGAATTTCTATTTTCCTGATTTCACTCTTTAAAGGATTTATCCTGAAAACACCGTTACCTAAAGTACCTATCCATATATATTTCTCTTTGTCAATATATAAACCGGAAACATCAATATTTTTTTCTGAAGGTAGAATTGTCCATTCTTTTATAGTAGATGTATTAAATGATATGAGCATTATTTTATTTTTAATACTCACAACCATTTGATTGCTATCTAGGAATGCAACCTCATGTACATTATTAATATCAGCACCAGCGTATTGTTCTAAAAATGTCAGCCATTGTCCATGTGATCGAAATAAACCACGGTCTGTTGCAACCCAAACATTATTCTGATGATCTATTGCTACTGAATATACAGAGCTAAATAATTTTGCTGACTGTTGTTTTAAAGAATAGGTCTTCTCCTCAGGATTCCGAAAATATAAAAGTCCACCGGATTCTGTTGCAACCCAAATTTCATTAGTTGTCTTATTTAGAATAATATCATCTATTGATCCATAATTCCAAACCGTCTCCGCCTTTTGTTTCAGAAAACCATTCTGCTCAAAATCATAAATACATAATCCGTTTTCTTGTGTTGCAAGAAACATTTTTGAACCTTCTATAACTATTTTCTTAACTATATTATCACATAATCCATCCGCAACCTGAAGCTTTTGAAGAACTTTTTTTCCATTTTTTGATGTACAAAGCGACAATCCCTGATCTGTTCCAATCCACATATTACCTGATTTATCCGGGGCAGAAGTGTAGCAGTAGTCATCACTTAATCCTTCTTCAATACCGATATGATAAAACTTGCTATCCAACAAATAATAAACTCCATTACCTGCTGTTGTTAACCACTTAATAGCATCCGTATCTGCATTAATAGATGTTATGGCTACTGATGGCTTTAAAGAAAATGCTTTGATAATTCTTAATGTATCATCTTTAACAAAGCCAATTTCACCCTCATAGTGCCTATCCAAATTACACCGGTATTGTCTTCAAATAATGCAGTTACATTTCTCTTAATGGTATCACTTGTTGCAAGTAAATGATGATCGTTTCCATCGCTACGGTAAAGACCTTCTGAAGTGCCAGCCCAAAGAAATCCATTCTTACAAAATAATAAAGTATTGACTGTTAAATTAGATGAATCCCTGTTTAATGCAATCTGTTTAAAAAATAGGGTTTGCCCATTCACAGTTTGTACAATACAAAACAGAATAAAAACTATTCTTTTCATTTGCGTTTTAATGTGGCTTTTACCTGTACTAACACTTCATTGGCAATCTTTTCCTGAACAACACGCGGTACTTTTATCTTATGATCTTTTAACGGAACACTAAAAACCGATAAAATACTTACAACATTTCCCTTAACAGAAATTTTTGACTTGATAATCCTTTCCTGCTCTATTCCATGTATTGTTAGTTTGCCCTTTGCTCTTATTGTTATTTCAGTTGGTTTAGAGAGATCAACATCTTCAATTATCTTACCTTTAAATGTTGCTACAGGAAATTTATCACTCTCCATATAACGGTCAAGAAAGTGTTCTCTCTGCAATTCAGCATTAAATCCTTTAAAAGAGTTGATGGGGATTAAAAATTCAAATGTTTTCTTTTGAAAATCTACAATGGCTTCCAACTTTTGAGATTTGGCATCAATCAACTCAAGTTTGGCTTCGCTGCGGAAAAACACTTCGCCATTGGTACAGGAATAAACTGATTGCCCTTTGACAGTAGTAGAAATCCAAAGCATGAAAAATATAAATATTACTCTATCACCTCGTTTCATTAAAACAAAAATATTAATCCATTTGGATTTTATCATTGTTTGCTTTTAATGCTCTAACTTTGTGTTTTTGATGATTGATTATGTATTCTGAACAAAGTCACAAATTTCACGGTCAACTTTTTAAATATGCAACAGAAAGCGTTGTTGTTACCAATTCAAAAGGTATTATTGTTACAGTAAATCCATCTGCATTAAAGCTCTTTGGATACACTGAGAATGAAATTATTGGTCAGAAAATAGAAAAATTGATGGCATCCCGTTTTGAAGCATCCCATCAATTACACAGAGAAGGATTTAATAAAAATCCGCATAATCGTGCTATGGGTATCGGTATCGATTTACATGCTATGCGAAAAGATGGCAGTGAATTTCCGGTTGAAATTAGTCTGAGTCCATTTTCTTTGAATGACGAATCGTATGTTATGGCATTTATCATTGACATAACAGGCCGAAGAAAAGTACAGGCACAAATGCTTGAACAAAAAAATCAACTTGAAGAAATTACTCGTGAGTTAAAACAAACCAATGAAAGACTAGAGGCTAAAGTTCTGGACCGAACAAAAGTGTTGGAGGAAGCATTGAATGAAATTGAAAAGTCAAGAAAGGAATTAAGCGAAGCGCTTGCAAAAGAAAAAGAATTGAATGAACTCAAGTCAAGGTTTTTGTCTATGGCATCGCATGAGTTTCGTACACCGCTTACAACTATTCTTTCATCTGCATCACTCATTACTGCCTATGCCGAAAAAGATCAACAGGATAAACGAATCAGACATGTTGAAAGAATAAAATCTGCTGTCAACAATCTGAATGATATTTTAAGCGACTTTCTTTCTCTGAGTAAAATTGAAGAAGGAAAAACTAAGACTGATTTTGAAGTGTTCAATCTGAAAAATATTGTAAGTGAGATCATCAATGATTTGGCTACCATCAAAAAACCCGGGCAAGCCATAAATTATGTGCATACAGGAAAAAATGAAGTGTTACTCGACCCACGGCTGATTCGGAATATTGTTATTAATATTCTTTCCAATGCCATTAAATTTTCTGATGAAGGTAAACTCATTGAAATAAAATCAAACATTGGTGAAAATACAACTGTACTTGAATTTAAAGATCAGGGAATAGGTATCAGCAAGGAAGATCAGCAGCATTTGTTTGAACGCTTCTTCCGAGGGTCGAATGCTACTAACATACAAGGTACAGGACTTGGTTTAAATATTGTTGCCCGATATGTTGAGCTGATGAATGGTGTAATTGAGACCGAAAGTGAATTAAATAAAGGAACTGCTTTTAAGATTACTATCCCCTGCTAATAATGAATATTTCTATTCCTACAATTTTTAAAGGGCATGGCAGTGCTGTATATTGCCTGCTACCAAAAAATAAAAATGCATTTTACTCCGGCAGTGGCGACCATCATCTGATAGAATGGAACATTGAAACTCCTGATAAAGGCACTGTAGTTGCTATTCTTCCTGCCGGTATTTACAGTTTAATTTCAGAAAACAACATTCTGATTGCCGGCTGTGGCAATGGCGAAGTACATTGTATTAATACACAAAATGCTTCTGCTTTATCAAAAGCACATTTGCATAGTAGTTATGTCTTTGATTTATGTTTTTACAACCAACATCTCTATACAGCAGGTGGTGATGGACAAGTTGTGAAAACGGACTTACAGTTAAATAAACTAGAATCCATTCACTTGGGTAATTTTAAAATCAGAAAACTCTTACCTCATCCTGATGGGCAACATATTCTTACAGCTTGTGGTGATGGTACTGTCAGAATACTAAATGTAAATACTTTAAAAGAAGAACAAGTTATTATTGCTCACACGGCAGGTTTTTCTGTAAATGCACTTTGCCTCACACCTGACAATAAATTTCTTCTGACAGGCTCACGTGATGCAAGACTAAATGTATTTGATGTACAACAAAATTTTAATCTAATCGAAAATATTGCTGCTCATAATTATGCTATTTATGATATTGCATTTAACCCTTCAGGAAAAATAATGGCAACAGCCAGTCGCGATAAAAAAATAAAAATTTGGAATAATGATTTAACTTTTATTACTCGTATTGAAGAGTATCCTGTTGGTCATAAAAATTCTGTGAATACGCTTTGTTGGCTTTCGGACACAGAGCTAATCACTAGCGGTGATGACAGAAATATAATGCTATGGCATCTTAACTAATCGTAAATTATTAACGCTCTTTATGTGCTAATGCATAAGCTTTAATCTGCTTTATCATATTGGCCAAACCATTGGCACGTGTGACAGCAACATGTTGACGCAGACCTATGGCATCAATAAATTTCAACTCTGCAGACATTATCTCTTCCGGTGTGCGTCCGCTCAATACTTTTATCAGCAAGGCAATTTCACCTTTTACAAAAACAGAATCGCTGTCGGCCTCAAAAAACAGAAGTCCATCCTTTTGACTTGCATTGAGCCATACACTACTCTGGCAACCTTTAATTTTATAAACATCCGTTTTAAATTTCTCATCAAGTGCCGGCAACTGCTGACCTATCTCAATGATATATTCATACTTCTGTGACCAATCATCAAACAATTCAAAGTCTGAAACAATTTCTTCTTCTATCTGTGCTATTGTCATGTTACTTATGTTGCTTCTTCTGTTCTTTCACCCAGTCGTCTTTTAAGGTTACAGCTCTGTTGTAAATCCGTTTTTGTGAAGTGCTGTATTTATCCTCAACAAAATATCCTAGACGTAAAAACTGAAAACGCTCATCCTTTTCATAGTTTAGCATGTTGGGTTCAATCTTTGCATTACTGAATATTTGCAGTGATGCAGGATTGATAAATTTTTTAAAATCTTCGTTTTGTGCATCGGGTGCTTCAACGGTAAACAGTTTATCATACAAACGCACTTCAGCAGTTACTGCATTGGCAGCATTTACCCAATGAATAACACTCTTTACTTTTATTCCTGATTTATCCTGACCACTTTTACTCTCGGGAAAATAAGTGCAATGAATCTCTTTAATTGTTCCATCACTATTCTTAACCACATTCTCGCACTTTATTATGTAAGCATGTTTTAAACGAACCATGCCACCAATAGACAGTCTGAAAAATCCTTCGCTGGCATGCTCCATAAAATCATCTTGCTCAATAAATATTTCGCGACTGAACGCTATATCTCGATATGTTTTTTCTGTTGCTTCAGGATTATTTTCTGCTTTCAGAATTTCTGTTTTATGCTCCTCATAATTCAACAACACTACTTTCAATGGATTAATGACAGCCATTGTTCTTACTGCAATCTTATTCAAATGTTCGCGAAGGCACGATTCAAGTAAATTAAAATCTGTAACATTCTCACGTCTTGAAATTCCGGCAACTTCTGCAAAATTACGAATGCTTTCAGGAGTATAACCTCGTCTGCGCACACCACTGATAGTAGGCATTCGCGGATCGTCCCAACCATCAACAATTTTTTCGTTAACCAACTGCAATAGTTTGCGCTTACTCATTACAGTATAACTGATGTTCCGTCTTGCAAATTCAAACTGACGACTAGGATAAATATTCAGTTTTTCGATAAACCAATTGTAAAGTGGTTTATGTACTTCAAACTCAAGCGTGCAGATGCTGTGAGTAATATTTTCGATTGAGTCACTCTGTCCATGGGCAAAATCATACATCGGATAAATGCACCATTTGTCACCTGTACGATGATGGTGAGCATGTTTGATACGATACATCAGCGGATCGCGCAAATGCATATTTGGTGCTGCCATATCAATTTTTGCACGCAATGTTTTCTCCCCTTCTTTAAATTCTCCCTTACGCATACTTTCAAAAAGCTGAATATTTTCTTCTACACTACGATTACGGAATGGAGAATTTTTTCCTGACTCAGTAGGTGTTCCTTTCATTGATGCAATTTCCTCTGCTGTAGAGTCATCAACATAAGCTAATCCTGCATGAATAAGTTTTATGGCAAACTCATAGAGTGTTTCAAAATAATCACTTGCATAAAATTCATTAGCCCATTCAAAACCAAGCCAACGAATATCTGCCTTTATACTATCTACATACTCTGTATCTTCAGTTACAGGGTTTGTATCATCAAAACGGAGATTAGTCTTTCCGCCAAATCGTTTAGCAATACCAAAATTCAAACAAATTGATGATGCATGACCAAGATGTAAATAACCGTTGGGCTCAGGTGGAAAACGGGTAAGCAAGCTTTCGTTCTTTATTTTGCCTGAATGAATTTCCTTATCAATCATTTCTTCAAGAAAATTCATTGTTTCTTTTTCGGCTTTATGATCCGGCATACTGTATTATTTGGATCGCAAAGGTAAAGAAAACGCTCGATGGAATTCAGGAACTTTTTCAGGATAATACTGCTAAACAAATATATTCAAGACGCTGACAGCTAAGGAAGGTTAAAGAATAGTTCAGAATTACCTCTTCAAAAACTTGACAGCATTCTTCACTCCATCAACCAATGCATCAACCTCTGACATGGTGTTATAAAACAAAAACGATGCACGAATAGTTCCCGGTATATTAAATCGTTGCATAACAGGTTCTGTACAATGATGTCCGGTGCGCACTGCAATACCTAAAGTGTCGAGATACATACCTGCATCCATGGCATTAACACCTTCAATAATAAAAGACACTACACTTGTTTTATTCTCTGCTGTACCTATTAGCCTAACACCTTCAATAGCACTAAGGAGGCTGCTTGCTTTCTTTGCTAAACCCATTTCATAATTGAGTGCAACAATGCGGTCTATGCTATTCAGATAATCTATTGCCTTTCCAAATGCAATTACATCAGCGATATTAGGTGTTCCCGCTTCAAAGCGAAAAGGAATGTCGTTGTAAATAGTTTTTTCAAAGCTCACACTTTTAATCATATCACCACCACCACGATAAGGCGGCATATCATTCAGCCATTTTGCTTTACCATAAAGAACACCTGTTCCTGTTGGCCCTAACATTTTATGTGATGAAAAACAAAGAAAATCACAATCTAATTTTTGTACGTTCAACGGTTCATGAACTACTGCCTGTGCAACATCAACTACTATAGGTATTTCAATGCTATTTGCAGCAGCATATTCATGAACTTTAGAAATAATTCTTTCGATTGGATTAATTGTTCCAAGTGAATTGGAGGTATGTACAACAGATACCAACTTAGTCTTTGACGAAAGTAAATTATTCAATTCTTCCAAAAGCAGTTCGCCCTTGTCATTCATTGGAATAACTTTCAATTTAGCTCCTTTTTCTTCGCAAAGCATCTGCCAGGGAACAATATTGCTGTGATGTTCCATAGCAGAAATAATTATTTCATCACCACTATGAATAAATTTTCTACCCCATGTAGAAGCAATAAGATTTATGGAGTCTGTTGTACCTCCTGTAAAAATAATTTCTTCTTCTGATGCAGCATGAATAAATTCTTTCACTTTTACTCGCACATCATCATAGGCCTGCGATGCTTTTTGTGAAAGAAAATGAACACCACGGTGAATGTTGGCATTGTATGTAGAATAGAAAGAAACAAGCTCATCAACCACCGTATGTGGCTTTTGCGAAGTGGCAGCATTGTCTAAATAAATCAATGGTTTACCATAAACATTTTCTGAAAGAACAGGAAAATCTTTTCTGATGGTATTTACATCAAAAGTTTTTTCAGTATCTTCCAATATCTGCTTCATGTTGCGAATGATTAATATTTATACATCAAAGCGTATGCCCTGTGCTAAAGGAAGACTTGTACCATAATTGATGGTATTTGTTTGTCTGCGCATATAGGCTTTCCATGCATCGGAACCTGATTCGCGACCTCCACCGGTTTCTTTTTCGCCACCAAAAGCACCACCAATTTCTGCACCGGAAGTACCAATGTTTACGTTTGCAATTCCACAATCAGAACCTGCGGCTGATAAAAACAATTCCATCTCGCGCATGTTGCCGGTAAATATTGATGATGATAATCCTTGAGGAACATTATTCTGCATGGCAATTGCTTCTTCTATTGTTTTATATTTCATCACATATAAAATAGGAGCAAAGGTTTCTTCCTGAACAATTTTAAAATCATTGCCTGCTTCAATCACACAAGGTTTTACGTAGCATCCCGACTCATAGCCATCACCAGAAAGCACACCACCTTCAACAATAATTTTTCCGCCTTCTGCTTTCGCTTTTTCAATAGCATTCAGATAATCCTGAACGGCACCTTTGTCAATCAATGGCCCTACGTGATTGTTTGCATCCAAAGGATTTCCAATCTTTAATTGTGCGTAGGCATTTTTAATTACTTCTAAAGTTTTGTTATAAACACTTTCGTGAATAATTAGTCTGCGTGTAGAAGTGCAACGCTGACCTGCTGTTCCTACAGCTCCAAAAACAGAACCTATAAGAACCATATTCAAATCTGCATTTTCAGAAACTATTATTGCATTGTTTCCTCCTAATTCAAGAATGGTGCGGCCGAAACGTTCTGCAACAGTTTTAGAAACATGTCGTCCAATACGTGTTGAGCCGGTAAATGAAACTAAAGGAATGCGATGGTCATTATTAATAAGGTCGCCAGACTCATTACCAATTACAAGGCAGCTTACTCCTTCAGGAATACTGTTTCTCTTTAGCACTTCTGAAACAATATTCTGACAGGCAATAGCACACATAGGCACTTTTGAACTTGGTTTCCAGATACAAACATCACCACATACCCAAGCAAGCATGGAGTTCCAACTCCACACAGCTACGGGGAAGTTGAATGCAGAAATTATTCCTACAACTCCCAGTGGATGCCACTGTTCATACATACGATGCATGGGTCGCTCGCTATGCATGGTGAGTCCATAAAGCTGACGCGAAAGTCCAACAGCAAAGTCACATATATCAATCATCTCCTGTACTTCGCCAAGTCCTTCCTGAAGGCTTTTACCCATTTCAAAGGAAACCAATTTTCCTAAAGGCTCTTTATATCTACGCAGTTCATCACCAATCTGACGTACAATCTCACCGCGCTTTGGAGCAGGCATTAAGCGCCATACTTTAAATGCTTCTTCGGAAGTTTTCATTACGGCAGCATAATCATCTGCAGTAGCAGCGTTCACACTACCTATCTTTTGCCCGTCAACGGGTGAATAAGAATCTATAGTTTTACCTTTTGTTGCAAGCCATTTACTACCTGTGGCAGCACCTTTGTTTATCTCGGCTATTCCTAACTGTTTCAGCACTTGTGCAATGCCATAATCTTTCTCAACTACTGTATCTTTCATATTTATTTATTTTTATTTGCTGATGTAATGTAATTTTAGCCTGCAAAATTAAGCATTTCAACGCCTTGTCTATGGTAAAAACAACATCTAAAGCATCAATTGCAATAATTATTTTACTGGCACTTGCTTTACTAACAATAAAAGGCATTAAAAGTTGCCGTTCAACGAATGAAAACACTGAAGTTGCTGCACCTCAATGGAAAGACGATGGCCGTAACAAACGCAGCGAATGGCGCTATCAGCCTTTGGAATACACTGCCCATGCAAAGTGTCGCATGCAATGCCGACAAATCAGTGAAGTAGAGGTTGCTGAAATACTACGCAGCGGAACCATCAACTACAAAAAAAGCAACCTGAATGACAAGCCATGCCCTACTTATGCTATTGAAGGGAATACAAACGATGGACAGAAAGTACGAATTGTTTTTGCAGCGTGCAAAACAAATACACGTGTAGTTACTACTATTGACATTGGCAAAGAACATGAATGTGATTGTAAATAGACATTTACCTTATCGCACCATTAAAAATTTTCCGTAGAAATAAACTGCTTTTGCCGATTTTAGCGAATAGAAGTAAACTCCGTTTTCAAGTCCCTGACCAAGCCAGTTGTTGCGATAATCTTTTGTAGTAAAAACTTCACGTCCTTGTACATCATAAACAGTTAAAGCTATGGGGTTACTTAATCCTGAAACTACAAAACCATTTTCTTTATCCCATAAAGTTGAAATCTGTGGATTACAATTTTCTGTCACGGCAACTTTTGAATTACAGCTACCATCATTAACATAAAGCGAAACGGAATTTACACCTAATCTGGTAATATAGGATGTAATATCAGGTGGTAAACTGTCGTAGTTTTTTCCATCAGTACTAATATAATAAATTGCAGCACCTTCATAAGGCTGCCATGAAAACTTATTACCTTGGGCAGAAAGAATTAGGCAGTTTAATTGTGGTGCATCCGGTTCGGGCTTATTTATAATACGTGTTGAATCGGCAACCATACAACCTTCTGATGTTGTAAACAACATTTTGCAAAATCCTTCCTTAGTAACATCAAGCCACGATTGATTATTCTGAAGTGTATCGCCATCAAATATCCAGGTAAAAATGCCATTATCATTGATTCCGCTCACCAATTTTATCTGACTGTTTACACATCGTTCAACACTATCTGACAATTGTGAAACAGGCACATTGAAATAACCGACATGTAGTGTATCAAATGCCATACAATATCCTTCTGACCATGCCTGCACAACAACATTTCCTGTATCGGATGGAATAAAAATATTAGTATCGGATGCAGAAGGAATATTATTTAAATACCACATTAAGTGCAGACCATTGGTAGAACAACTAATTTCAGGAAAAGAAGATTCTTTACAAATATTTATATCATTACCCAGACTTACAGCTACTGCAGGTTTTCTGTTTATAAAAATGGTATCTGTTGCATGACAGATTGAACCTAAATATGCCTGTAAAATATATTGTCCGGTATCCGTTGGTTGCAAATAAGAAAGATGTTGATTTAACAGAATATTATTGTAATACCAGTTGTAATTTGCTGCCGGTGTTGAAGCTGAATATAAAACAGGTAAAGTATCATAAGTACATGTCCATAGATCACTTCCTAAGTCAACAGTCATGTTGTTGTAGCTATAAAATTTTGCAATTGTATCATTTACATTCACAAAGTTTCCGCATAAGTCGGAGATAGTATTACCATCACTGCCATTTGTGGCAAGCAGATAATAATTGTTGCTTCCGGAAAATGGCTGAGCGAAAAATAACTCTGCTTCAGTAATGTAAGGATGTGCAGAATCACAACCAACAAAAGTTATGTTTATCGGTAATTGCAAGTTGCCGGAATCATCTGCTAGAATCAAATCACTACCGCTTGTAGTTATGGTACTGCAAAGAACAGGTTCATTAAACTTTACTTTTAAAGATGTTTGTGTACAGGCTAACGTGTCGTTGAATGCTTGTGGTGGTGTAATATCAAAAATTAATGCTGTTGATGCTGAAAAATCAATGGTATAGCCACTTTGCGATGAGGAGTAGTTGCTGATGTTGCTGAGATAAGATTCATTTGCTAAAACAGTTAACACACTTTCTGTCTGTCCACAAGGGCCAAAATTTCCATTGGCACCGGTGACACCATTACAACCGATATTAGCGTCATAATTACAACTTACTTCCATAGACGAATCATTGTAAATGTTGCTGCACAATTTTTCTGTGATGTTAAACACTGCCCAATCATAATCATCAGATGCATTTACAGGTGTGATAGTAAAACTGATTGTTCCGGCAGAATGTGTTCTGAACAAATACCAGACATCATTTTTCTCGCCAGATGAAAGGCAAGAATATGCAGTATTGATTTCATTCGGAATATTTCCTGACCCTGTATATGATGCCGTAGTTGAATAAGTTGTCTGACAAATAGGAATAGCACCAAAGCAATCTTGCTCGGGCATACCCGATAAATTGTTTTGTGCCATACAGCAGCAAGACCAAACTATACCAATAAGGAATACTAAAAAGCTTCTCATCCGAATTAATAATGATACGATATTTCATTCTACAGGTTGAGAGGATAACTGATAAAATCTTACACCTGAAATTAATTTATTTACTCATGGAAATAGTTATTTTTACTCCCTCGAGTCAAACAAAAACTATGTACGAAAATTTTTCGCAGCCCATTCTTCCGTTCAGAAAATTCCGGAACAGACTTTTAAAAAATTTCATGTGGGCTTGTTTAATCCTACTGTTTTCACTCCTTGCCGGAATGACAGGCTATCACTTTCTGGAAGGATTATCCTGGATAGACTCATTGCTTGACGCCTCAATGATTTTAACAGGAATGGGACCAGTGCATGCACTTACGAACAATTGCGCTAAAATTTTTGCATCCTTTTATGCATTGTACAGCGGTGTGGCTTTTTAACTGTTATTGCTGTTTTTCTTGCACCGGTTATTCACCGTTTTATGCATCACTTTCATTTCGATGACGACAATTAAACTTTTTATTCGAAATTTCTTACAGCCTGCTATTAACAGCTATTATTATTTCTTAATGATTTGTTAAAAAAATCAAACTCATTTTCATTATTACTCATTTCAATTTAGCTGTTGATTCATAATGCTTTGAGTATTTTGAGAGTATAAAATCAAAAAAAATAACCTCCTGCTAAAACAATTTTGTTATTTTGTGGTTATATACTGATGTGCTTGGTTAATATAGAAACAATCAATTTTAGTCAAAACCTTTCAAAAGGTGAAAAAATAACTGAATTCATTGTTTTTTAATATAAATGTAGTACTTTAGCACTGTAATTTAGAAACGAGTAACACAAAGATATTTTTTTCATAGGGTTAGTTTTAGGTTACGAACAGGGAACTCAACGGAGTTCCCTTTCGTTTTTATATAACTGTGTTATTTTAAAAATGAAACTTTATTTTTGAGGTGATGAAAAATACAGTCTATTTTATTGCCTTGTTTGTTTTTATAAGCATACAGGCATTGTCACAAAAAATAAACCCAACAACAGAAGCCGAATATTTATATGGTTCTGTTGGTTACAAAATTCAACTCAACAATAAACTACCTACCAAGGAAGGTTACACATTGCGTGATTTTAAACCTGTAGTAGAAGAATACGCCAGGTTGAATTTAAAGGTATTTATCGTAAAGGTGAAAACAAACCATGCGGCATAATTATGATTTATACCAAGCTGCGAAATTCGCCACAGTATTATTGTATTCCTACAGATGATGCCGATGTAACATTGTGGCAGAAATTTAATGCAAGTCTTTTAGACGATTCTGAAAACCAGCAACCGCAACTACAGTTTTTTGCCTACTGTATTGCATTTCTTGCTTCACAAACCCAACAACAATGACGCTGAAAGTATTGGCAGTTATTCCTGCACGTTTTGCATCTACCCGTTTTCCGGGAAAGCCACTTGCATTGATAAAAGGAAAAACAATGTTGCAGCGTGTGTATGAACAAGCAAAAAAAGCAACTGCCGTTAATCAGATTATCATTGCAACAGATCACGATGACATTGCTAACCTTGCAACACAGTTTGGTGCAGAGGTGATGATGACAAGACAAGACCATGCATCCGGCACTGACCGTATTGCCGAAGTTGTCAGCAGGCTGACAACAACATTTGATGTAATTGTAAATATACAGGGCGATGAACCTTTTATTTTGCCTGCACAAATAAATCAGCTTGCAGAAGCATTCAGCGACAGCAGTATTGATATTGCCACAATGATAAAGCCTGTTTCATGTGTGCAGGAATATGAAAGTCCTGATGTGGTAAAAGCAGTTATTGCCGAAAATGGAAATGCTCTTTATTTTAGTCGCTGGCCAATACCTTTTTTCAGAAAAGAAAAAAACGAACAAAAAATTATTGATACTGCATACAAACATCTTGGCATGTATGCCTATCGGTCTTCGGTAATAAAAACCATTGCAGCATTGCCTGTATCGGTGTTGGAAGAAGCAGAGCAGCTTGAACAACTTCGCTGGTTGCAGAATGGATATACAATTCGAACCATTATTACAGATGCAGAAACTATTGCTGTGGACTCACCTGCTGATTTAGTGAAAGCAGAAAATTATCTTGACAGAAAAACAAACTGAATGTTTTTTCAATACACTACTTTAGTACACTGAAATTTATAATCAATAATACAATGAGAAAATCAATCTTGTTAGCAGGCCTTCTGACTTTAGCATCAGCAGGGTTTGCACAAAACAAACTAACTCCGGAACTACTTTGGAAATTAGGTCGTGTAGGTGATGCAGTTCTTTCACCTGACGGAAAAACAGTTGCTTACACTGTCAGAAATTTTAATCTGTCGGAAAACAAAGGCAATACTGATATGTACACTATTGCTGTGACAGGTGGCGAACCAAAGCTTATTGCAGGGAGTTCCGACAATGAATCATCACCTGCATGGAGTGCTGACAGTAAAAAAATATATTTCTTAAACGATAAAGGTGGTGCAAATAATTTGTGGTGCATGAACAGCGATGGTAGCGGTGCCAAACAAATCACCTCTACAACAGATGATATTTCTTGTTTCGGTATTTCAAAAGCCGGTAACAGAATATGGATGGCTAAAGAAGTAAAAGTTGACAAAACTACTCAGGATCTTTACCCCGATTTACCAAAAGCCACAGGAAAAATTTATGACGACCTGATGTATCGCCACTGGACAGAATGGGAAGATGGCTCCTACTCGCATGTTTTTATTGCTGATTTTAAAAATGATGCTGTTGGCGAACTTAAAGACATACAAAAAGGCGAACGCTTTGACACGCCTATGAAACCTAATGGCGGTGGTGAGCAGATAGCCTGGAGCCCTGATGGAAATAAGATTGCTTACACCTGCAAAAAATTGGCAGGTAAAGATTATGCCGTAAGTACAAATTCTGATATTTATCTTTATGATGTAGCTTCAGGAAAAACAGAAAATATTTCTGCATCAAACGAAGGTTATGATATGTCGCCTGCATTTTCGCCTGAAGGCAGCAGAATGATGTGGCTAAGTATGCAAACACCAACTTACGAAGCCGATCGAAACAGAATAATGATTTATGATTTTGCAACAAAAAAAACTATGGAGGCCACTGCCGGATTTGACCATACGGTTGACGGAGCAAAATGGGCACCTGACGGACATAGAATTTATTTTATCAGTGGCATCAATGCAACAGATCAGCTATGGGTGTATGACGGACGTTTGCGCAGCTACCCGCCTATCCGACAAATAACTTCTGACATTGGTGACTACACTTCTTTTTCTGTTTCAGACAATAAAAGCGACCCAACTATAATTGCAACCATGATGTCTATTTCTGCACCTACAGAAATATTTCGCATTGATGTAAAGACAGGAGCTTCAAAACAAATTACAAACACCAATAAAAATGTGTTGAGTACAGTTAAGATGGGTAAGGTAGAAAAACGAATGATAAAAGCTACTGACGGAAAAGATATTCTGACCTGGGTAATTTATCCGCCCGACTTTGATGCATCAAAAAAATATCCGACACTGCTTTATTGTCAAGGTGGGCCTCAAAGCACTGTATCACAATTTTTCAGCTATCGTTGGAATTTTCAGTTGATGGCTGCAAATGGCTATATTATTGTTGCACCAAACAGAAGAGGTCTGCCATCATTCGGTACAGCATGGAACCGCGAAATTTCCGGTGACTGGGGTGGACAATGTATGCGCGACTACCTGTCTGCCATTGACGAAGTAAGCAAAGAGCCTTTTGTAAATAAAGATAAATTAGGTGCCGTGGGTGCAAGCTTTGGTGGCTATAGTGTTTACTGGCTTGCCGGACATCATCAGAAACGTTTTAAAGCATTTATCTCGCATTGCGGAGTATATAATCTCGAAAGCATGTATGGAACAACAGAAGAAGTGTGGTTTCCTGATTTTGATTTAGGATACCCATTCTGGCAATCACCAAAACCTAAATCATATACACAGTTTTCGCCTGTTGACTTTGTACAGAATTGGGATACACCAATTCTTGTTATTCATAACGAAAAGATTTCAGAGTACCGTTGAGTCAGGGCATGGAAGCATTTTCCGGGAGACGACTACAAAATATTCCTGCACGATTTTTATATTTCCCTGACGAAGGACATTGGGTTAACAAACCACAAAACAGTGTTATGTGGCAGCGTGTATTTTTCGATTGGTTGGATAGATATTTGAAGTAATAAAAAAGCGGGACAAGCCCGCTTTTTTGTTTTGCATTGGAGAGTTTAGAAATCTTTATAGCTATATATTTTGTCTTACATTATTAATCAACTCCTTTTCAGATTCAATCAACTCAACTTCATTTCAACAGTAATTTTTCCATCAACTTTGTTTTTCCGGATTGCAAGCACAACTGATACATACCTCTTGCAAAAGAATGTGTGTTGATGTTGAAAGTATTTCGGCCTTTTAAAAGTTGAATCTGTTGCTGCTCTATTATACGACCGGAAATATCGGTAAGCACAATTTTACCCTCATTAGCTACCGGTGAGTTAATAGCAATAGTAACTTTATCAGAAGCCGGATTGGGAATAATGTCCCAGGAAAATAAATTTTCTGTTTCAGCAATAGATGTTTGTGTTACCTGCATTAATCTTGAACTGATATTACAACCAGTTGTGTTACTTATTTGACATGAATACAAGCCCGGAACCGTAACTATATAAAAAGAATTGGTTGCTCCCGGAATGAGATTACCACCATTATACCATTGATATGAAATAGCACCCGGATAGTTTACATACAGTGTATCGTTTGACTGTATAATTGATGGGCCTGCAACAGTAATTTTAGCCGTTACATAGGCATGAGCAGGTACAGGACAAAAGTTATCTGATGCATCAAAAACAAAATAGTATGTATTTTCCGGATTGTTATTGCATGTATTGAGGTTGATTAATGTACAATTCGGCACCCATTGAAAATTAACGGAATTTACTATTGGTGATGATGATGGTAAAGTCTTGTTTAGTGTTGCACATGGTGGAGATGGACAACCTGCAGTATCAATAGTAAAGTTGGTACCAAAATATGAACCGCTTGCATTGATGGTTATAAATTGAGTAGGAAAAGCACCCATGTTTTGTTGAATATCCGTAAAATGCAACGAGAATCTAACAGTGTCGCCTGCAGTTACAACTGTATCAGAAGCAGTACCTGAATTAAACGGTAAGTTATATACAGGCGGCAGATTTATTGCAGGAGGCCCCGGTTGTACATAGCAGTTGTTAGTTAAGACAAAGGCACAGTCTCTAAAAATTTCAGCAATTTTTTTTCCGCAGCGATAAGCAGAAACTTTTATACAACTCCCAAAACTTCCTATTGTTGCACTTGCAGTGTCAACAAAAAAACTCAATTCGCCTGAATGACTATCTAATACTGGGTTGCCGGGAATTTGATTTAATCGTGTGTATGGTGGAGGATTAAATGAAATGGTAATACTAGGAGCATTAAAGGCTGCAGGTGGAGTAAAGGTGGGTTGTTCTAAACAGTAAGCCCATTCGTAAACCAAAGAATCTCCATCTGCGTCAATGGCATTTGGATTATAAGTAAATGGGTAACCAATACAAGTAAAAGCATAAGGTCGTTCTGCAAAAAAAGGTGATGAATCAAAGCATGGCGCAGAACTCAAATTGTTATAAGAATAAATGGTGGCACGTATCGTAAAACCTTGTCCACCACCACCTAAATTATTTAATGGTTGTCTGCAGCAATCATCATAAGCAATCACCCATCCTGTAGCAGGAGGGGGTATTCCAACAAGAAAAATCGGGTCGGTTTTCATTATACATTCAATTACAGCACCTGGTTGTGGATTGTTGCAGTCAAAACCACAACTTGTTGGTGTTAAATCGTTATAAACCGTATATGCAGGGTTAATAGGTATGGAAGTAATATTAGGGTTTCCATAAACATCTAATGCTGCAGGAGGACTAAATGGAAATCCCATACAATCGCGATATATTTTGAGTGTAAATTGATATTTACCGGTCCCAAGACATTTCCATGTGATTTCCCCACCGAATAAATGCGTTGCCTGTGTTGAATAACTCATCAAGATTATAGCTAATAAAGCTATAACAACTTTCCGAAGGTAATAGATGTTTGTTTTCATGATACATATATTTGTTAGTACAAATATAACAGAATTTAATTAAAAAACAATTTAATTAAATATTTCTTTCAAAATAGCAGAAAGATAGCTCAATGGTAGAATTTTAATTTCAGAAAACTACTTAATAAAAGCCCGCCAGATATCGTTTCCGATTACGAAGACCATTAATGAGAGGAGTAACACCATTCCAACAACCTGAGTTTTTTCCATAAAGGCATCACTGAATTTTCTGCGTGTGACAGATTCAATGAGCAGAAATAAAACATGCCCACCATCGAGTGCAGGAATTGGAAGTATATTCATAAAAGCAAGAATCATAGAGAGTAATCCGGTAAGTACCCAAAAATGTGGCCAGTCCCAGGTGCCGCCATATATTTTTGCAATACCAATAGGCCCCTGAACAGATTCCTGAAATTTTTCTTCTCCTTTAAAAAGTTTCTTAAAGCCTTTTGCATTACTCACTAATGTTTCAAATGCATCTGAGGTACCAAATGCAAATGCCGATGCCAATGTGTAAGGAGTTTTAACATAATCCGCAGGAACAACAACATCACCATTATATCGTACGCCAATTGTTCCTTTAGAACTTATGTTTACCGTAATGTCCATTGGTTTACCGGCACGAATAATTGAGAGCAATGCAGTTTCACCTTTTTTATCGGCAAAGTAACGCTGCATAAAATCTTCACCGGTAATTTTTTGCTTATCAACTTCTGTAATGATGTCATCGTTTTCTACTCCTGCTTTAAAAGCATTTTCGCCAACAACAACTTCTTTAACAACATAGGTCAGATGTCCTGCTCCAAGAAAAAGGGAACGTGCATTAGGTCCTGTTTTTTTATAAAAATCGTCTGGCACTTCAATTTCTACTTTTTCACCATTTCTTATAACAGTTAATGTAGCACCAAACAATACGCGTGTTGAAAGCAGGTCATCAAAACGATCGAAAGATTTACCATCAATAGCAACAACTTTATCACCTGTGCGCAAGCCAATTTCTTCTCCCAGCTTATAAGCAACTATGCCATGTGTAACAGCATCGTTTTTCAGATAGCTGCCTTTGTAGTGCAACAAACTCATTGAAAAAATTGCTATACCAAGAATGACATTCATTACAACACCTGCAACCATTACAATTAATCTTTGCCATGCAGGTTTACTTGAATTCCCATGGTTGTGCCGGCTGTGCTAATTGATCTTTATCCATGCTTTCATCAACCATACCTGCAATTTTTACATAGCCGCCAAAAGGAAGCCATCCTATACCATACTCACAGTCGCCTTTTTTAAAGCTAAACAATTTTATTCCCCATGCATCAAAAAACAGGTAGAATTTTTCGACCTTGATACCAAACATTCTTGCGGCAAGAAAATGTCCTAGCTCATGCAGGGTTACCAATATTGAGAGTACCAGTATCAACTGAGCTGCCATAATCAATCCACTCATCAGATTTTAAAAATTTTATGCGAAGTTAATTTTTTTTGTCAATAGTAATTCTGTTTGCATTCGTGTTTCCTTATCGGTTGCAATCAGGTCTTCAAGTGATGGTTTTTCAATGTAAGTAATTTTCGACATGAGTTGTTCTGTAATACCGGGAATCTGAAAGAAACTTATTTTCTCTTTGAGAAACGCAGCAACGGCAACTTCGTTTGCTGCATTGAGAATACAAGGCATGTTTCCATCTTTTTTCATAGCTTCTTCAGCCAAATGTAAGGCAGGAAAAACTTCTGTATCCGGTTTTTCAAAAGTTAGTTGAGGATAGTCAAGAAAACAGAATCTCTTGAAATCGGTCTTTAAACGATGCGGAAAACTCAATGCATAAAGTATGGGCAGTTTCATATCAGGCAAACCCATTTGTGCTTTCATACTGCCATCAGTAAATTGCACTACAGAATAAATGATAGATTGCGGATGCACAATTACATCAATCTGCTCCGGTTGTAAACCAAACAACCATTTGGCTTCAATCATCTCAAGACCTTTATTCATCATGGTGGCAGAGTCAACAGTAATTTTTGCACCCATGCTCCAGTTTGGATGTTTCAATGCCTGAGCCAGAGTTACCTGCTCTAATTCTTTTTTGCTTTTTCCTCTGAAGGGTCCACCCGATGCTGTCAAATAAATTTTTTCTATAGGGTTGTGGAACTCTCCTGCCAGACATTGAAAAATGGCTGAATGTTCGGAGTCAACAGGGTAAATGCGCACACCGTTATCATCTGCAAGTGATGTTATAATTTTCCCTGCCACCACAAGGGTTTCTTTATTGGCCAGTGCAATGGTCTTTTTACTTTTTATGGCTGCAATTGTTGGCAGTAGTCCGGCATAACCTACCATTGCTGTAAGAACAATGTCAATGGAGTCGGACTGTACAGCTTGCTCAGCAGATTCTATTCCCGAAAAAACTTTAACCGGAAGGTCAGCAATATTTTCTTTAAACGTTTTGTATTTTTCTTTATCGGTTACAACAGCAGTAGCCGGAGTAAATTGCCGAACCTGTTGTTCGAGCAGTTCTATATTGCCGTTTGCAGTTAATAGATCAACTTCAAAAGCATCGGCATGTGCGGCAATCACTTCAAGTGCCTGCCTGCCTATACTACCGGTCGAACCAAGAATAGCAATTCGTTTTTTCAAAGCTGATTGACTATGAGTTGACAATATTAGTTAAATCCTGTTGAAGTCTGTATTAATCAACAGGGATATTGTAAACAGAAATATGATGAGAGAAGTAGTTTAAATGCAACGTTATTCAACAGTAACACTCTTTGCCAGGTTACGAGGCTGATCAACATTACAACCACGCATAACAGCAATGTGATAACTGAGCAATTGCAATGGAATTACACTAACCAATGGTACAAGAATGTCGTCTGTTTCCGGAATTTCAATAGTATAATCTGCCATCTTCCTTACATCAACATCGCCTTCTGTAACAATTGCAATTATTTTTCCTTTACGTGCCTTTACTTCCTGAATGTTTGAAACCACTTTTTCGTATGAAGAATTTTTTGTGGCAATAACTACAACAGGCATTTCTTCGTCAATCAAAGCAATAGGCCCGTGTTTCATTTCTGCAGCAGGATAACCTTCTGCATGAATATAGGATATCTCTTTTAGTTTCAATGCGCCTTCTAATGCAACAGGAAATCCATAACCACGACCTAGGTAAAGGAAGTTTCTGGAGTCTTTAAACAATGCAGATATTTCTTTAACCTTATCGTTTGATTTAAGTGCAATTTCAACTTTTGAAGGAATGGTTTCAAGTTCGTTAAGCAATGCACGAAAACGTGATTGTGTGATGGTACCTCTTTTGTTTGCAATCTGAAGTGCCATTAATGTTAGTACTGTTACCTGTGCAGTAAATGCTTTGGTAGAAGCCACACCAATTTCGGGTCCGGCATGTGTGTAGGAACCGGCATGTGTTGCGCGTGGAATAGAAGACCCCACAACATTACAAACCCCAAAAATTGTTGCACCACGTTCTTTAGCCATTTCAATGGCAGCAAGTGTATCGGCAGTTTCGCCACTTTGCGAAATAGCTATCACTACATCATCTTCAGAGATGATTGGATTTCTATAGCGGAATTCAGAAGCATATTCAACCTCCACAGGAATTCGTGCCAGGTCTTCAATAAGATATTCTGCTACCAATGCTGCATGCCAAGATGTTCCGCAGGCAACAATGATTATTCTTTTGCATTGATCAATTTGTTTTCAAACTCGCTGATACCACCTAATCTCAACCTGCCTTTGTCAGCATCAATGCGTCCACGCATGCTGTCCCAAATAGAGCGGGGTTGCTCATAGATTTCTTTCATCATGAAATGATCGTAGCCACCTTTTTCAATAGCTTCAAGCTTTAACTCCAATTCCTGAACAAAAGGAATTTTGGTTTCGTTGTCAATTGTTTTTACGGTAAGTTTACCATTATCAATTGTTGCAACTTCGCCATCGTTGAGGTAGGCAACATTTTTAGTATATTCTACAATAGGTGTTGCATCAGATGCAATAAACCATTCGTCTTTACCAATACCCACAACAATAGGGCTACCCTTGCGGGCTGCAATCATTTTATTAGGCTCACTCTTTGATAAAACTACAATGGCATAAGCTCCAATAACTTCGCCTAAAGCAAGACGTACAGCCTCCTCAGTAGCTACGTGTGTTTTGTGTTTTATTTCTTCAATAAGATGTATCAGCACTTCAGTGTCTGTATCACTTTTAAAAGTATGACCCGAATTTATCAGCTCTTGTTTTATTGCTGCATAGTTTTCGATAATACCATTGTGGATGATGGCTAAATCTTTCGATTCGGAATAATGCGGATGCGCATTTCTGTCGTTGGGTTCGCCATGTGTTGCCCAACGTGTATGTCCCATACCTACCTGCCCAACCAGGTTCTTATCAGAAACATAGTTGGTAAAGTCGGCAACCTTACCTGCTTTTTTGTAAACACTCAATTCACCATTCAACAATGCCACACCGGCACTGTCATAGCCGCGATATTCCAGCCGCTGAAGTCCTTTAATTACTATTGGATAAGCCTGACGATATCCTATATAGGCAACGATTCCACACATGATATTTTATGGATTTAATTTTGTATAAGTAATTTGTAATTTCATTCGTAATGTTGAAGCAGGGTCGCCTCCCACTAAAGCCACACGATTAGGTGTTTGAAAGGCTACCGGCACCCTTACTCTTAAGTACATTCCGTAATCTATACGTTTTTCGTATAAAATCTGTTGCAAAAACTGTGCAATATTAAAACGGTACTGATTATTTGCCAGTCCACCGCCAAAAAGTGTAGATGAACGTGTCAAATCAGGCAAAGTTTGTATTTGTCCTGCGGAATCTATGGCATAAAGACTCAATGCATCAGGAGCAGGAAGGTTGGTTGCCGTTCCCGGATCAACATTGATGATTAATTCTGCTTTATTAATTGATATTGGCCCCATTTCTTTCAGACTGTTAAGATAAGGAATGGAAATTTTTGTTTTAATACCACCCATTGTCTGAACATAAGCTTTATCTGTCAATGGATTGGTAAAATTGAATGCTGAGTAATCGTGTGTAAACCGGCTGAAACGGGCTATGCTGCCATCTGAGCTGTAAATATAAAACGGTAGTGAGTCAATGCCTGTTGTTGCCGGATCTGTAAAATACATTATCATTGACGAAACGGTTGTTTTTGCATCAAAATTGATAATACTTCCGAATGATGACGCTGCAGGTTTAATACAAAAACCTTTAACCGTTTCTTTAAATTTTGATGGGTCGCTTAAATCGGAATTAAATATTTTCTGACCTAAAACGTCATCAAGGCGCAAACGCAGTCGAGGGGCAATTTTTGTTGTGTCAGAAGTAGGAATGCTGTCTTGAGCATCTTCAACCTTAAATGTTATTTCGCCAACTTTTGTACTGTAATTGAGATTACTGAAAGCATAATAACTTGCCGTGTCATACATAGCATCAGTCAGTTCATAAACTTCAAAAGTCTGCAAGGCGGAGGTGTCGCCATAGTTTGAAATATATGCCAGATTCAGAAATAATGAATCGTATGTTTTGTTGGTATTGGAAAAAACTGCTGTTGGCTTAAGTTGCGTAAAAAGTTCAGCACTAGTTTCACCAAAAATAGGGTCAACATATTTGCCGAGCATAAACTGATGGTTTGTAGCCTGAAGTTCATAAAGCAGATGTGCATCGGTGCGCAGGCTGTCTTCCTGCTTGTACGATGTCT
Source organism: Bacteroidota bacterium (assembly GCA_016699635.1). GTDB lineage: Bacteria > Bacteroidota > Bacteroidia > AKYH767-A > OLB10 > OLB10. The sequence goes on from CP064983.1 coordinate 1,291,943, forward strand.
GAAGTGTCAATGTGTCGAAAAATTCAACATTCATGGCATCTTCTCCGGGCAAGAGGTTAAGACCAACAGAGTCGGGCTTGTTGCATGAGATACTTAGAAGCACGACACATGCCATCCACAAACGCTTAAAGTGTTGCATATAAATAAGGCGTGGTTTTTTAAAATAATTAATGTTGAACAATATCCGCTTAGGCTTCTATTGAGATTTCTTCCATGATTTCATCATAGAAAGTATTGTATGCCTCAACGTAGTTTTCAGGCGATTGGTATGGTAAAATCAATTTGCCTGATTTTTTAATATGATTATCAATCTTGGTATTGAGCTTTTCAGCACCTTTAATGATAGCATCTGACTTGTTTATGGCAGCAATTGTTATGCTTTCGAAGTTTGGACTTTTTATGTCTTTTACATCATTAGTAGAAATCCCTTCCATCATGAGTTTTTTAGAGTAACTGTCATGAAATGATTCACTGAATTCATCGTCATATACAGAATACACCACTCTTGCATTTCGGAAAATAGGGTCTTCTCTATAGGCTGTTTTTACAAACAGCGGAATCAGACTCGACATCCAGCCGTGGCAATGAATAATATCCGGTGCCCAACCGAGTTTTTTTACCGTTTCAAGAACACCACGACAGAAGAAAATGGTACGGTCGTCATTGTCCTTAAAAAAGTTGTTGTCTGCATCATGAGTAGTATGTTTTCTTTGAAAATACTCCTCATTATCAATAAAATAAACCTGCATGCGGGCTGCCTGAATACTGGCAACCTTTATAATCAACGGATGATCGCTTTCATCAATAATCAGGTTCATACCGGAAAGTCGGATTACCTCATGTAATTGATTTCTACGCTCATTAACAACGCCAAAGCGTGGCATAAAGGTTATGATTTCTTTACCTTTCTCCTGTGTGCCTTGTGGCAGATGTCTTGCAATGTTACCTATTGTTGAACTTTCGAGATAAGGGAAAATTTCCTGCGATACGAACAGGACCTTGGGCTTTTTAATCATGCAATCTACTTCTCTTAAAATTTACGTATGCAAAAATATATAAAAATTCCCTTTGAACCGGCAAAATTTTAGCGATATTTTGTTAAAGTAGCTGATATGCAGGCAAAAGGCTTAATCTTTAATACTAAAAAAAAGTAGAAATTGGGCAATTGGGGTTGATTTATTGCGGAAATAGGCTTTTGCCCATTTACGTGTAAAGACATTCTTAAAACAGACATCATTCAAACTGTCTTGCCCGGGTATGTAATAAATCTCCGAATTGGCATTTTTCAATTTTATCAATTCCTGTTCATCGGCATAATGCAGCAAAGTCTGTTTGTCAGAAAGTTGACCTATACCCAGAATAGAAAGCATATTTATACAGTAGCTACAAATCAAAGCAGTTTTACCTTTTAAGTGTATTGGGTGTTCTACAACACTTCCTGCATATTGTAGCCGCTGAATGCTTTTTGAATGATCGTCAGTAACATTACCACTTAATGGGTCGAAAGCAATGAGTTGGGAACCTGCTTTTCTGACTATGGCATATTTACCCGGCAGTGCCGACCTGTGACTGTCTGCAAGATTAATACCTCCCAAAAAACAACTTATTACCAATGATGCTGTAATTACAACAGGCCAAACTTTATCCTGCAATGCAATCAGAATTATTAAAAACACAAATGGAATTACAGGAATAAGATAAGCAGATTTATGTGGTTCATAGAAAAAAAGTAAGGTATAAATTATAAGTGTTGAAGCAGCGCACAACAGTATGGGTTTATATTTCCGGCTATGCATTCCATTAAAAATATTCTGAAGCGCATAACTAAAAGCTATTATAATAACTACAAAACCCAATGTTCCCCAAACACCAAAACTTGCTTTATAAATAGTTTTTAAAATTTGCGGATAGCCAAATTGATTTACATAAGTCAGAAAAGCCAGGTTGTATTTTAATATCAATGGAAGATATAAAAGTGCACTCACTACTCCTGATAAAAACAGAAGCTGCAGCACAAGTTTCCATGAACGATCGGCTTTTAGAAGATAAATACTTATGGGGATAATAAACAGCACTGCTGTAATGCGGCAACCTATTGCCAGACCAAGCATAATGGAGGTTAAAATCATATTTCGTTTTCCGGCAAAAAACAAGGCTGCCAGCATAAAGCACAGCGACCAGTTATAGTCCATGGCATTGGTACTTTGAATAAAAAAAACAGGAGTAAAAGCAAGCATTAATGCTCCGGCTATAGCATTGAGTTTATATTTTTGCAGATTAAATAAAACAGCAAAACAGCTATCGTACTCAGCATGGCTGTACATAAATTAAAAGCAAAAGAATGTTTTACAGGCAGGAAGTAATACACCCATTCGGGTACAGGGTGTCCGGGCAAACGCGAATACTGATAACTATTTGTTGAATCCATTGCAAGAGCATTTACGGCATAGCCCCATGCATCTTCTTCGGCACCATAACCTGCATCGAGAAAAACCAGCGGCTGGCAAAAACCAATAATCCCAAAAGGATAAGCCGCATAGTTTGATTCATGGACGCAAAGTAACATGTTTTGACCATTTTTATATGATGTTGATTCAATTTTAACAACACATTTATATCTTTACGTAATTACAAATAATTGCAGCACCGTCATGGCTATGTTATTAGAGTTGACAAACAAGGGTATTTACTGTCCGCAGGCAGATGTCTATATTGACCCACATCGCAGAGTAGAAAATGCCATCATCACACATGCGCACAGCGACCATGCAAGCCCTGGAAGCAGTAACTATCTTGCTCATAAAGATTCAGAAGCCATGCTGCGTATGCGATTGGGCGAACAAATCAGTTTGCGTACGGTTGATTATGGTGAAACATTTACCATTAACGGAGTAAAATTTTCTTTGCATCCTGCAGGTCATATTATTGGCAGTGCACAGATAAGAGTAGCATATAAAGATGAAGTATGGGTGGCAGCAGGCGATTACAAACTGCACGATGATGGTTTCTGCCCTGTGTTTGAACACCTAAAATGTAATGTGTTTATTACGGAGTCAACCTTTGGTTTACCTATTTACAAATGGCAGCCTCAACAACAAGTAATGCAGGAAATTGATACTTGGATAAATAAGAATAATCAGCAACAAATAACTTCTGTACTGATGGGTTATTCGCTTGGCAAAATGCAAAGGCTGATAAAGCACTTAAACCATTTTGATTTTGGCATTTATGGAACACCGGATGTTGTTGCTGTTAACGACAGATTGCGCGAAGCAGGTTGCAATTTGCCTTATGTTAAACCGCTGAAATCAAACCCTGAGAAAGAAAATCTGAAAGGGGCATTAATATTTGCATCACCATCCGGAGCACGTTCGGCATTGTTTAAGAAACTCGACAACTATAGTGTTGGCTATTGCAGTGGATGGATGTTGCATGGCAAACCGAAATACTTGAGCCATGTTGACCGTGGTTTTGCACTAAGCGACCATGCCGACTGGGATGAGTTGAATACAGCAGTTAAAGAAAGTGGTGCGGAGAAAATTTTTGTAACACATGGAAGTACGGCATCATTTTCAAAATGGCTTTGCGACAATGGATATGATGCAAAAGAAATTGAACTGATGAAGGGGGCGGGGTAAGAAGAATAAAACTGTTTTTACTCCCTGCGTATCATTACTTTTTTCATCACTACACCGGCAGAAGTTTCTGTGCGCATCAGGTACATACCCGGTGCATAGCTGCTAACATCCATTCGCCAGTTGTTTGGGTTTAATCCGTTATCCTGTTTTACTAATGCTCCCGTAGTGCTCTCTAACCTCACACTTCTTATTGTTTGTGATGATTGCACAACTATATAACCGCTTGCAGGAACAGGATATAGCTGTACATTAGCCTCATGCTGCTTTACTTCGCCAATGCCCACTATGGTGTCTATGGTTATCATATAATCTTCTGTTTCGCCTCCATAGGCATAAGTGCAGGCGCTGTTAGCGTTCAGTACTGATGGGAAATTCCCTGCTACACGCAGGCGCATTCCTGTTAGGCCGGGTGTGGCTGTGGCCGGAATACTAAAGGTAATCGTCCTTGGTGTGCCGGGATATAATGAGTCTATGGTAGTATATTCTGTGTTCTCAAAATAACTGTCGTGGTCGTAGTCTATCCACAGTCCGCCTTTAAACCATATTTGTAAGGTATCTGTAGTAATAGTCATGCTATAGGGTACATTGCGCGACAGTGTTGCTGTTTGATTTGCAACCGTTGGGTCAAAGTAGGTGTAGTTGCTCAACTGACCGGGATATCCATAAATGTTTGAGCATGTTGAAGACGGATTGTTTAACGTTGTTCCTGCTATGTGCATATCAACAATACCGCCATCAAAAATTGGGGTAGAAGGCCCGCAGTAGTTTTGATTGTAGGGAATACAGTAGCAGCTTGGATTGGGATTCTCAAATATTACCTCTGTTGCTGTAGCAAGGTATTTGCCGCTTTGAATACATTGCTGTTTGCAGCGTAAATATATCTGATTAGGAAACACTGCTGCATCTATGGCATACAAAGTATCGTTAGCTCCTGCAATATCTGTAAAGGGGTCTGCAATGTTTTGTTTCCATTGCCATTGATAGCCTATGCCTGGAATATTTTTTTCGCAAAAGATATAAGTTGTATCGGGGCTGCCGGGACAAATACCACTAAAATTTGTTGCCCTTAACTTAGGTACCACTGTGGGCGAGTCTGTAACAAAGGTTACCATAGAGCCTGCTGTATCGGCATTGCAGACTACCAGACAGCGGTAATAGTTTGGCGTATTTTGAACAAACGTCATGGTGTCGTAAACGGCACCGGCAATGTTTAAATAGCTGCTGCTGCCCCAGGGTTTGTACTGCCATTGATAGGTTTGACCTATGCCGCCACTAACATGGTCTATCCAAAAAAAACCTGCTATGCCCGAGCATAAAAAATCTTTGCTGCTATATACCACTCCTGTGCTGTCTGTTGGTGTAGTGCATAACTGATAGTCGTTTACTACTACACTGTCTATTGCCCAACGCCATCCACCACCCACCTTAAAATGAAAACGAATTTTTACATTGGGCTGATTGGCTGCATTGGTTCCTAAATGAACTACTCTTCTTGAACCATTTTGTCCTAAATAATGATTATATCCATTGTTAGATAACATAATTGTCCAACTTTGGCCACTGTCAACAGACATTTCCACATTCTGATAACCACTATCAATTGGACCTTGATGGTAATCACTATAAGAAAGATAGACATCAGATAAACCTACTGTTGAAAACGAAGGAGATACTAAGCTGTAATCATGATTAGCAATACCTGTTCTGATAAATGAAGCATCGAAACCAATACCATTCATTGTAAACGGGTAATAAATAAAATTCCATTGATTAATTACAGGAGCAAAGCCTGCACTGTCTTCATGCCAGCCCGTTGGCATTACTTGGCCATCAAAAGTTTCTTGCAATACTATGGTTTGCGATTGCAACATGTTACTTACAAACAGCAATACTATTATGAGTTTAATCTTTTTCATTTTCTTGTTTTTATTGTGTGATGAAGATTTTTTTAAAAGATTTATTGCTTCAATATTAAAGTCACATTACATTTTTAAATAAAAATAAATCAACCATGAACGCTAACCAACTTTATTGTTTTTCAAAATTATAAAAAGCCTGAATAGCTCCAATGTTCATAACCCCGAACTTTTGGCTCAATTTATATGCTTACCGCTTTTTTTCTTGTCAGTTATCAAAAAAAATCATATACTTGCTTTACTTAAACAACCATTATTATGCTTAAAACCGGAAATACGCATTTCAATATCGGCATCCTCAATGTTGATAGTTTATTTGCAGATGCTTTTTTAAGATTGCTTAATTCTTTCAATGACAATTTAACCATTAAACACGTCAGCGAAGCAAGCATTGCATCGTTTTATTCTTTCGATATTTTATTTGTACATCAATCCAGAACATGGGATTATCTGAATTTTTTGCTCAGTCAGAAATCTAATATTAATGCTCATGAAACAATATATTGTCTGAACTGTAATACAAGTCTGTTATTGCAAAAGGATGTGACAGACACCTTAAAAATTCTTGACCTCACCATTCCTGTTAATGATATTAGAGAAAATCTTCAACATCACGTCAGGAAAATAAATAAGGGTAAAGCAAAATTCGGCAGACCCGCCAGATCGCTTACTGTACTGAGCCGCAATTTTCAATTAGCAGGGCATTTTTCTGATGAAGAATTGAATATTATTTACAGTTTAAGAAAGCATATCTGTAACAAACAAATTTCAGTGAGTTGTAAAATATCTGTTTCTACTTTAAAGAGAAGGCTTAAAGCTATAGCAGACAAATGTGGTGTGCCAAATAATAAAGCAGCAATTCTTTGCCATCTCTACGAAAGAATGTGATTGAAGAGTTGATTATTTAACCCTGATAGAAATTTTTTCACTCTGTGCACCTTCTTTATTTGATTTGCCAACGGTGGATAATTGATAAAAATACAGTTTCCCTTTAAACACATTTTTATCTGTATAAGAATCTACATCGGTAATAGTTGCAATTAATTTGGGCTGTATGCCCTTTTCAGATTTATAAATTTTAATTGCTACAATATCTCCGGAAATCTGTCCCCATGTGATAAACACATTGTCACCGGTCTGGCTTACAGAAATTCCTGAAGGTGGACCTGCTAACAATTCACCCACAGCAGTAAAACTAATTGTTGCCATCTCACTTTCACTTCCTGAATTGTCAAATGTTTTAACACCATATACATAAGATGTTCCTGAAGATAATTCTGAATCTTCAAAAAAGTTACGTTCGGATTTCAAACTGTCATTATCCATTTTTACAAAAGCACCATTACTGGTTTTTCGATACACTTTATAGCCCATTAAATTACTTTCCCAATTGCGCATGTCGTCCCACAGTAATGTTAACATGCCATTATTTTCTCTAAAGCGCAGATTAGTTGGTGGAGTCATCGCTTTTTTTATTCCGGGATTAGCACTTACTGTATCTGAAGGTTTGCTCAGTTGATTGTTATCACTGATGGTTCGAACAATATATTGATAAACACCACCTGCTTGAAGTTGCTGTGATGTATCTGAAAAAGAGTAAATAGGTTGCCTTGAAGCAATTAATGGACTTATTAATACAAACGGAACGGTTGTGTTATCTCTTCTGTACACATAAAATCCTTTGGCAAATGGTTCATCACTTTTCCAATAAACATTTATCCCTTTGGGTTGTGATGTAGCATCAATTTCTTTTGGGCGGCAGAGGTACTGATTTATCTCCGGAATAAGCTGCAAACACTTTTGCAGAAGAAACAGGTTTGTCATTAGCACTTAGAATCTGTAGATAGTAATAGTAGTTTTCACCTGATAATGGAACTATATCTGTAAAAGAAGTATCACTCACCGGCAATGTTGCAATTCTTTGATATCCTGAATCGAACAGTGTGCTGCGCATTACATTTATTCCATTCAGATATTTCTTTTTTTCAAGTCGCCAGGAAAGTCTTACCTCATGATTACTGTTGGTATTAATTGCTTTTAGATTTGTTATTGGTGGTGCATAATAATCTTCTACACTACCTCCACTTGCAATGGCTTGCAGTTCGCCTTCATTACCATAAGCATCAACAGCAGCAATTTTATATTCATACCATGCAGGCTTATTTCCAATAGTGTCAATAGCAAGTAACATCAGGTTGTTGTTTTCAGAATAAACACCTCGCTCTATTGAAATCTTTGCATATTCTTCTTTACCAAATATTGTTCTATAAACATTGAAGTGTGACATTCTCAAAGGGTCTTTAACACTCCATGTTAAAACAAGTTTTCCTTCTGCATATTTGCAGCTTTCGAAATTTATTTTTGGCAGAGATGCTTTTTTAAATTGAGCAGTTGCATTACTTTCTTTTGTAAAAATAGATTTGCCATCAGATGCAATTAAACTAATACGATAAATATAATTCTCATTTTTTTCTGCTGTTGCATCAAAGTATGCAGTTCCTGCCATTAAATGCATCATTGGAAGATTGCTGCTAAACAAGCTGTCTGCTTTTGGATATTTTTGTGTTGATTGCCAAAGGCGATTGATTGTTTTATCATTTATAGGATCTAATTTTTCAAAGTATTTACTAAAGGGGAGTTGACGGTTTTTCATTTCCTGTTCTGATGAAGGTGCTGTTGTTTCACCAAGTTTTTCAAATCTTTTACTATCGCCTTTGCTACGCTCAATCTGATAGTGCATGTTTCGTGGGATACTATTTCCTAAATAAACCCACACCCCTTGTGCTACAGGAACAGCAACAGGTATTGACCCGGCTTGCTCTTGTGCAACAGTAATATTAATAATAGTACAAAATATGATAATTGAAAGAAGAAACCGTTTCATTTTTTAAAGATTTTGTTTTATTCACCATTTAAATAATCTATTCTAAAGTACAAGATTGGATTTACCAGCTGCCACCCATCACCTGTTGTCCACTGCAATTCCCAAACCCAAAGCTCAAGTCAGTAGCACCATTGGAGTCTAACAATAAATTAACTTTTATACCCTGACTTACACCGATTCCACCACAACCTTCGCAACAAATTCCATCACTAAAGCAAGGAGTAGGAAAGCATTGTTTTATACTTCCGCTTATGGTAAAACTCCCACAACCATTCAAAGAAAATGTACCGGTAGATGTTGCATAACTTCCTTTCATTCCTAATTCTGCTCTGGCATCTGCGCCAAACTTGGTACATGTAATTGAAGCACCTTTTAAATATGCATGTGCAAACACCATTGCACCAATTCCATATTCATTTCCTGCCGAAGCAAAGTCCATCCATAATCGTGCGTCTAATCCGGCTTGTGCGCCAAACGAAGCACTGATAACACCAAGGTCTATACTATAGTTTGGAATGTTTAGCACCGGCAATTCTTTCATACCTGTAAAGAAAAATCCTGAAATGCCGTTTTGAAAACTTGGTGGCACATGTTTATCGTATGCAAATTGCATGAGTGCACCGGAAACATCACCGGGCATTTTACTATAATCTCCAATAAGCAATCCGGCAGACATGGCACCAATTCCGGGTGCTTGAACTTTTCCTCCTGCAAGAAAATACCATCCATCAGGATCAACCAATAAGTTAGCAGTACCTGCTAAAGCTAATGGTCCTATATTTTTATCTAACTGTAAATTACCTGTGAATCGGCTGTTTACAAAATCATAGTTAAGTCCAATATTTCCAAATCCGGAAGGAATATTTTTTACTTCAATATTTTGATTACTTGCATTGATGGAACCCGTCACTACAAATGTTTTTCTTGTATCACCTTGCATTCCTTTGAAGCCTTGCATTTCGCCACTGAAAGTAAAATTTTTCCATATTCCGGAACTCATATCGGCTTCCATTTTTCCTTTAATGTTGGCAAGACTAGTAGTGCTTCCACCTAATGGTAATTTTGATTTTCAGGATCAACTTGTATCCATGCTGCTGTAGTAGTTTTGTTTAAAATTGCTTTTAAAACCATTACTTCTTTTTCATAAATAGTACCAAGTGCAGTGAATTTTCCTTCAGTAAGATTTTGCGGACGATCATTAAACTGAACATTTGCAACGAAGTCAACATCTCCCGGCCCTTTGAGTGATACATTTAATGGATACAACTGAAATTTAATCTGTCCTGCTTCTTTCGAAAATTGAATTATGCCACTGGTTTCTTTTAACTGTGGAATTCCAAGGTCTATACCACAAGTCATATTTACATAATTCTGTCCACTCATAAATGAAAGTGGTTTTACTTTCATCACACTATAAAATGTAATTGAGTTTGGTTGATTACCCGGATTTATAATTTGTTCTCCATTGCTGATTAATGAAAGATTTTGAAATTTCATTTCTTCACCGGTCTTCATTCCGGGCAATGTTTTAATGACTACACCGGGGCTTCCATTCTCACCTATCAAACGAAATTCATAATGTGGTTTCTGATCTGAGCCAATACTTTTGTTTCGTCCGAATACAGGATTGGTTGATGTTACATGAACAGGAATGATACCACCGAATGAAAGATTGTTTACATCAAAATCTCCAATGCCAATATGATCCGGCTGTAAAGAAATATCAGATATGGGAATATCTATACTTCCGGTTTTAATTGTGCCCGTAGCAATGTTAATTGAATTATCGCCTTGTGACAGTTGCCAGTTATTACCTATGAATTGCCACTTTTCTAAATTGAATTTTATAGGTTGATTGCCTTTAAGTGGCTCCAACTTCTCAGGATGAATTATGAGGTTTCCTGCATTTATATCGAGTGTAGAAGGAGTCATGTCCGGCAGTGCATTGATATGAATGATGGTTTGTAAATTAATACTGTTGTCCTGTAGCCAGGAATTAATAGCATCTGCCTCTGCATCAAAACCAAGTAAGGAAAACTTCATTGTTTTTCCTTGCAGATTAGCCAATCCGAATTTCTTTTTAGTGGAAGTTGCAATATCAATCGAAGAAATATCAGTTATAAACGAACCCGGTTTATCAGTAATCAACATAGCTTCATTAGGATCATTATTGAAAGTGATATAACTCTGTGTAAATTTAAATGACGATTTTTGTACAGCTATTTTCCTGTTAATCTACCTTTCTGATTATCGGATTTTACCTGTAACACATCACCTGAAGAGGGCTTTTGAATTACTCCAAAGGAATTTTGCAAAAGCAATTTAATATTTGTGAGATCGGTTGAAAAGGTGTTTTCCACAGAAACACCAACAGGAATTCCATTCTTTGTAGCATCACTCTTTTTTATTTTCAAATCGGTGAAAGATATTTTCTGTTTGCTGTCGTGCAATGAAAAATTATCATTAGCAGGCAGATTTATCAAATTACCACTCACCAACCAAATGCCGTCCGATTGTTTCACTTTGGATTGAATGTCCACTTCAAATCCAAAATATTTTCAATAATGAGTTCATTATCACTAATCAAATTAAAATCCAATTCATTCTGCTGACTTAATGTAATTTTTTTATTCTGGCTGATGATGTTGGGCGTAGCACCGGGTTTACAAGCCCAAACTGTTTTTTCTTTCGGTGAAGTAGAAACACCTTTAAGTACATATTTTCCATCACTGCCTGTTGTTGTTTCAATACTTTTCCATTACCTGTTTCAATATAAACTTTTGCTCCGCTTAAAGCTTTTTTGTCCGCACCTAAGGTTACAGTGCCGGTAATTGTTGCAGCTTTTTTCAGATACGCATTGTTGTATGTTGTAATGGTTGTGGTGTTCTTTACACCGGTTAATTTGTAGTTTCCTGTTTCGTAATTTGCATTTTCAGGAGGAGTAATGATAAATTCAAAATCAGATGCACTATTATCAAATATAAAAGTCACATAACCGTCTTTATCACTCATTTGAATAATTGGTTTACCGGGTATGTCTAACTGAACTGATGCACCTGCAATAGGTTTTGCATTTTCTGCTTCATGAACAGTTAATCGGCTTACGGATAAAAGAGGAAATTCCGCTACTTTAAATCGTATTCTTTTCTGTGAACGTGTTACTACGAATTTAATTTCTACAGGATTATTATCTTCCTTCTTAATGACAAACGTAGTATCTTTTAGTGCATAAGCTTTGTCAACAGGAGATACTGTTACTTTTCTTTTACCGGAAGGTGCAGCCATTGAAAAATATTCTCTAGTACCTGTAGGTACAACTATATTTGTAATGCTATTATTACCGGAATTATTAGGGGCATTTAACGGGCCTCGCTTATTATTTGAGACTCTTCTATATGTCATATTACCTGAACTTCCATAGGTAAACTGAAATTTTGTTGAGGTCTTTGTGTAACCATCCACATCAATATCAGCTTTTACAGGGTTATTGTTTTCATCAACAACATAACCACTCAAAAAACCATCCGGTGTAAGAAAAAAGTCCTGATTTAATAGCTGTTGGCCAAACTTCAAAGGCGGATAACAAGAAGTACATGTAGGAACAATTTTTTTTCCTTTGTTTCCTAAATTCCAAAGTGAATCCGATTGTTGTGCACCTGCTGGTAACACAGCAGCTTTGTATCCATTTGGCTGTACTACTATTGTTCGAGTTGGGCCAATGATTGAAACAACTTCACCTACTTTAAACTCCCCTTTCTCTAAAGGTAAATCATTAAATTCATAACGTCCATTTTCATCAGTAAGTACTGTTGTAAACAATTTTGATGGGTCAACACTTTGTGTATAGGCATTAATCATGACAACTTTTACATTACTCATAGTTTTTCCTTCTATATTAATAGCATCTTGCACTTTTCCTGCAATTCTTGGATTATCCGGATAAAGCATCATACTGTCGGTATATGTCTTTATTTCTAACTAATGATTCCAGATAATAGATTCACCATAAGCAACGGGAAGATTTATACCTCCTTGTATATGTGGTGTATAAGAACCGGTTGCATTAAAAGGGAACAAAAGCAATTCCTTATCATATAATGGATAATACCGATCCACTCTTTCTTTAAAAATAAAATCACCTTTTGTTTTGGATGGAGTGCACTTAATTGAATAGTAATCCGATTTGTCATCGGGATTATGCTGTACTAAATGTTTAAAAGTTACATATCCATCTTTGTCGCTTTCGGCTGATGCAATACTGCTTAAAGCACCTTTCCCATCGCCTTCATTTTTTGGAACTGATGAAGGAGGATTTGATTTTCGTAATAGGGATGTTGTAATTCCGGGTAATGCACTTCCTTGTCCATAGGCCATATCCCAGTATTTAGCACTTGTTGATAAAACTTTTACTTTCAGTGTATAGCTTTTAACATACGATACTACAGTTCCTAAGTCTATTCCTTTCCATGGATCTATTTTTATATTTATATCGGGGCTACAGTAATACCTGTCTTCAACTCGGATGCGTAATACTTTAAAAATTTTTCCTTTTACATTATCTCCAAATTCACCGGTATGTTTAAATGTAAAATTAGAATCAATTAAGCTTCAAAACTTTTTCAACGTTTAAAAAATCAAATTTAAAACTACCGTCAGCACCGGTTACTGTACTAGCAAGAACTTTGTCTGCATCCGGAGGAGAAAAACCGCCATGATTGTTTATACCTGGCTGGCCATTTAAGTTTTTACCATTGAGTGTTCCGGTAAACAGATAAGTTATTACAAGGCTGACTTTTTTTCCTGCAAGAGGTAGTGCATTTCCTAATGACGTATTGTCTGTATTGTAAACAAGATCATCAGATTAGATGAACCGCCAGCGGTTAATAAAGGATTATTTGTGTTAGCAGTTGGTCCACCTAAAATAGGTTGATTGGACACAGATGCTGATGTATAACTATCTTTAAAACTGTAAACTAATTTTCCTTTTAATTGACTCATGGGTACAGGGTCAAGATTGGTTACATTAAATCCCGGTGATTGTTGTGATGGATTTTTTAAAGGGTCTTCTATTTTAATTTGCCCTACCAGCGGAATTTCTGTTTTACCTTTTGTGAAAGTCACCACTTCGCTTCGTCCGTCATTAACAAAACTCACTTGTTTATTTAAATCTCTTGCCACAACCTGCACTGCATAGAGTGTGTTTGTATCTATTTGCAAATCGTATGGTTGTGTTACATATTGATTGCCTGTAAGATTTATTTTTTTAACTGGATTGTTAGCATTGTAGTTGACCGCAGCATTCATAACATCATTTGGGTTTGAGCCTTGTGGAATTTTTACAACATAGAGGTCATAAACAATATTGGCTCCCATTATATTACCAATAGGTGGTGTCCACGAAAAAACGGTGTTGGGTAATTGAGGATTCAGATTCTGCCCATCAAAAGGAGAAATTATGATTGGTGCCTGTGCAAGACTTATGTTGAATTCATAGCAAGAACTACCTGCTGAAATTAAGCCTGCAGCCGAAGTTATTTCAAATGCCTCAACACAAAAATTATAATGTCCATCGGGCAGCTGTCCTGTTTTCAAAATATTTGACCACACAGCATCAGGAACTCCCGAAGGATCCACATTATTCCTGTTTAAAAAAAGCATAGAAGGAACATCATTGATTATAACCTTGGTCTGATTAATTCCTGGTGATTAAATGCACCACCCATGTATCCTGATCTTGTTTGAATAACCAAGTCCCTGTCTGTATTAACCAATGTGCCGTACAATAGAATATCCATTGGTCTTGCCCCACCCACTAAAGTTATTATTGCATGGTTCGATAAATTTTCATACAAACTGTAATTAGAAGAATAAGGTGGCTTGAGTATAACATTTATTGAAGTCAGAAATGAATTCTGACTCATTACCCACATAGGAAACATTAGTAAATAAAATATAAAATAACTTTCCTGAATATGTTTTTGTGCCTAAACTACAAGTGTTCATTGTTACTACTTTTAGAAAGTTAATCCATAAATAAACTGTATGTTGGTTTCTTTAAAATTCTGTATTAAGGAAACATCTTTTGAAGTGTTGTCTAAATAATTACACATCAATTGAAAGTTATGATGTGTTCCTACTGGAACCATAAAACCTAATGTAAATCTTATGGTATTACCATTATCATTTCCCTTAAATTTGTTTTGCAGATAAGAGAAAGAAGTATTTAGAGTGAGTCTTTTTTTCATAAGTGGTGCTGATCCACCAACTGATCCACCGATAGAACCTACATCACCAGCGGTAGTTTTTGAATTAATAAAATTCATAGCAACATTTGCATTAATACCAGGCTTTATCCAGGTTTGAGAATAGTTAGTAGAAAAAGAAAAAGTATTCATATCAGGTGTGTTATTGCCATAACTCTGTGGAGTGCTTAAAGATTGAAAAGTTGCAATACAATTCAGATTTTTAAAAGTTTTCTCATTTGTCCAGAGTAAATAAGGCATTAGCATTACACTGTTGTTAACCTGTTTATACTGTTCATTGCCAGGTGAAGTCTGCAATGGGCTGTTGGTAATACCAAAGTTGCTGTAATTGAAACTTATTCCAAATTTCTGCGATGGAACATAATTAACATTAACACTTCCAATAAATCTTTTTGAAGTAGAAGACTTCTGTTTTTTCAGGTTGTCGGTTTGAATACCAATGTTGGTGTTTATGTTCAACCTATTACTATCCAACTTAAAATTATTTGCTAAACTGTACTCCTTTATATCATTCTGAAAAAAATAGGCTCCCATAGATTGATAACCCGGGTCAATTCTTTTAAGCTTCAATTGGGCACCCCATTTTTTTTCCTGATAGCCAATCTTGGTTTCTCCTGCAAAATAATATTGTGTGCTGAGTTTATCACTCACTAAAGGTCCCATAATATCTTTTGGCCAAGCCTTATCAATATCACTTGAATCCTTTCTGTCCATTCGGTTAAGTGTATATGCACTAAAACCAATATCTGATGTCCACGTAATTTTTTTCGATAATGACAAAGTGGAAACCAGTCCAAATGAAGTGTTTTCTGCAGGTTGAATAGAATCTTTTAATTTTCCATTAAGTGAAGAAGGCTTATCCCATCCTTTAAAATAAACCAGATCAACATAATTCTTTTGTGAGCCATAACCGATTTTACCCGCTATGCCAACACGTTTAAAAGTAGGTGTTGGACGCACGTACATTGGGTTTGTGTTCATAGTGGAATCAATAGATGCTGATCGCCTTAGTTGTCCATACATAAATCCTATTCGGAACTTTTTTGGATTCAAATCAAATCCTACACCTAACATTTTGTGGCCGGCCAACGTATAGTTTGAATATGTGAGGTTACGATAGCCTAAATGCATAGTAATCCATTTGTATCGTGGACTCAATCCAAATTGATTAAATGGCTGCGAATATTTATTGCCAAAATTTGAAAAAAGAAAAGTAAATGGCAGGTCAATTCCCAATACATTTAAAACAGGATTGCCATTGATAATCCAAGAAAATTCTTTTTGCCTTGCAGGAATACCATTGGCACTGTAATAATCCAATTGAAAATTAAGATTTCCATGAAATGTTACAGGCTTTTTCAGATTAATGTGTTCAACATCCTGCGCCTTACTAATTATGGTAAAGAATAAAAAAAGTAAAAATAGAGATAATGAAATCTCATAACTTTTTTTTTCATTTTGTGATTTTTTCTGCATGCGGATATATTGAAAAAAATCAATCGTAAAAATCACTCAACTAAGTTATTTAATTCTGATATATAATTAATCACATATAAACAACTCAATCAATCACAAATAACTTTCGTGTTAGGGTATTTAGAAAGTAATAAGCAAATGTAATTGTTTTAAGAAATTAAAAAGGAAATTTTCTAAATATTTTTAACTGAGTTATAATTACATCCTGTTAAAATTCCTATATTGATTCGAAGACTTATAAAGGGGTCTATAATAAATTTCTTCTAAATCACTTAATCATCACCCCCCGTTTTTCCAGTAAGCGTATCTATGTAAAAAATTCTTCATTTATAACTCCCGGAAGAAAAACATACTTTCGATCGTACATGGTGTTGTTGAGGTAAAAGCTTACCCAGTATTCATTATTCAGGTTAAGAACATTATCTGTAATAGGTTCAATCTTTACGCACGACTGCGGAGGAATATTTTCTATAAAATGTCTAAGCGTTGATGTTTTTCTTTCTTCACCTTCCATCATGCCATAGCCTTTGCTTGTAATCAACACACCTTCCAGCATTTCATTTTTCAGGT
Organism: Bacteroidota bacterium; assembly: GCA_016699635.1. Taxonomy (GTDB): domain Bacteria; phylum Bacteroidota; class Bacteroidia; order AKYH767-A; family OLB10; genus OLB10. The sequence goes on from CP064983.1 coordinate 1,308,690, forward strand.
TAATGATATAGGCATTCCAAACATCGGCACCGTTTGATTGCTCTTTTACAATTGCAACGGCTACGTTTTCAACTTTTAATTGAGGAATATCTTTTAGCATATTATATTAAACGAGTAATGATAATAGAAGTTACCTTGATAGCTTGTTATTCATACATTTTTATGACTTGTTCGGCATAAAATTTATAGTCATTAGGCTTTCCGTCCGGATTGTTACTGCGTTTATGGCCTAAACGCACAATAATCATCTGCATATCAAAAATAACAATAACATACTGCCCTAAGATGCCACGCATGTAATACACAGGATGATTGCTGATGTTTGACAACCACCACTGATAGCCGTAGTGCTGAACAGGTTTATTATCTTCCTTATCCGGTAAATTATTTGGTGTGGTACAGAGAGTAATAAAAGCTGAATCAATAATTTGTTCATTATTCCATCTGCCATGTTGCAAAACAAGTTTACCGAAACGTGCAAAGTCGCGAGCATTGCTGTAAAAACAACAATAAGCTTTTTCTATTCCGTCTTTATGATCGAGGCTCCATTGTGCACTATGTTCTGCTCCCAATGGTTTCCAAAGTTTTTCTGATGCATATTCTGCCAGACTTTTTCCTGTTGCATTAGTCACGATGATAGCTAACAATTCTGTGTCGCAGCTTTTATATTCCCAGAATTTTCCCGGTGCTTCTGCAACACCTAATGAGGCAACCTGTTTGTAAAGTTGTGTTCCATAATAAGCCTCCGTAACCTGTGATGTCAGCGATGAATATCCTTCATTCCAGTCAAGTCCTGAACTCATCATCATCAGATTTCGAATTGTAATTTTTGATTTTTCACCCTCTTTAAATTCAGGAATAAAGTCTGCAACAGGCTGATCAAGGCTTTTAATTTTTCCCTCGTCAATTGCTTTTCCAATCAGTAAAGCAACTATACTCTTTGCCATAGAGAATGAATTGGAAAGCGATTGTTGCCCATAATCTTCCCAATATTTTTCAAAACAAATAGAATCGTTTTTTATGACTAAAAAATGCAACAGATTTATTGGCTTCGAGCAATGCGGTTAGTGTATCACTCAGATTTTTTTATTGTAGTCTGTAGAAACATTCCATGGCATTCCTGTTCCATTTTTTACTTCTCTGTTGTGAAACAAATTCAAATCGTCAATGTCAACAAAGTTGTAAACAAGAGCTTTATAGTAATACAACTTTCCTGTAGCGGCAAGTACTACTGTTGTTATCAATAAAATAAACAGAAGGTATTTGATTATCTTTTTCATGTTTTTTCTTTTGCTATTAGTTTTTCCTTTCCTACATTTTTAATTGTGGCATTAAAAACTTCACTGAAATGTTTTAGTAAGACAGATTTTACTTCATCAATATTTAAATTTTTTCCAAGCTCTTTTGCCATTGATGTAACTGCTTTATCGCTGATGCCGCAGGGGACAATGTGGTTAAAATAATCTAACTGTGTATTAACATTAAGTGCCCATCCATGCATAGTTATCCATCTGCTGCAACGCACACCAAAAGCACAAATTTTTCTTGCACTAGGTTTGCCCGCATCAATCCACACCCCTGTAAGTTTTTCTATTCTGCTTCCCTCAATGTCATATTCCTTCAAAGTACGGATAATTACTTCTTCGAGAAAACGCATGTAGCGATGAATGTCATTAAAAAATAAGTCAAGATTCAGAATAGGGTAACCAACAATCTGTCCCGGGCCATGATAGGTAATATCGCCACCACGATTTATTTTGTAGTAGGTGGCATTGGCAGTTTTAAGTTGTTGTTCGTTAGAGAGCAAATGTTCGGGCTTTCCGCTTTTTCCTAAGGTGAAAACATGAGGGTGTTCACAAAACAATAGATAATGTGGTGTTGGTGCATGATCCCCAAAACCGTGATTACGCCCTTCTAATTTCAGTTGCATAATCTGTTGAAGAAGCTGCTCCTGAAAATCCCAGGTTTGTTTATAATCCGATGCGCCTAAATCAGCAAAAAGTATTTCCTGCACTTTTGTTTTTATAATTTACAAAGATAAATGAATAGAAGAAACGATTTTTCAGTGATAAAGTTTGCTTACTGCAAAGCTAAGACGAATGATTTCAAAAGCTGAAATACATTGTTGTACTTTGTTAAAGGCAATGTTTCTGCTTTATCCATCACATCATGATACCATGTAACACCACCGAGGGTATAGATAAAAAATGCTGGTACACCCTTTTCACTGAAATAATAGTGATCGCTGTTTTTTGCTTTACCTCTTTTACCAATATTGCTAACAAATTTTGCTATATCGTTGATAGACTGCAACAACGAGAAATCTTTTTCAAACTCAGTTGCATTGACAACCATAATGCCATCATCGCCTGTGCCAAGCAAATCGAGATTTATCAGAAAACGGATTTTTGATAGTGGTAATATAGGATGTTCTGTATAATATTTTGACCCCTGAAGTCCTGCTTCCTCTCCCGCAAAAGCAATAAATAAAATGGAGTAGGGCTGTTGGTTTTCTTTTTTTGAAAAATATTCTGCTAAAGAAAGTAACATGGCAACACCGCTTGCATTGTCATTTGCCCCTGGAAAAAATGTTTTATTTCCCATACCCCCTAAATGATCATAATGTGCTGTTATCACAATTAAAGAATCAGGTGTTTTATTTCCAGTAATTAATCCAATTACATTTTTTGAATCATAGCCCGCATCAAATACGGCATCGGCCTTTATGGTAATATTTTTTGTCTGACGACTGAACAGACTATCATATACTTCAACAACAGGAATATTAAAAACTGATGTACCAACACTCCATGTTAGTTTATGCGGTTCAAGAATTACCAATGCTCCTTTTTTTCGTTTAAACAGTAAGGCTGTAATTTCTTTTTGCTGCTTACTGAAAACCTGACGTGTTATGACATAACAACTGTCATAATCATTGTTAAGTCTTGAAATAATTTCTGCAGAATCTGCCCAGGCTATAGGCCATGTTCCATTGGCAGATGGCGATTGATGATGTATTAAAAACTCTTTCCCGGGAATCCAATTTTTTGTGTCTGTAGTTAGACTTACATTTTTTGGAAAACGGTTTACAGGATGTGTAAAATGCTGAAACCAATGTTTATCATCAACAGGTTTTAATCCAAGTTTGCTGAATTGTTTTTTTATGAAATGTGCAGCTTTCTTATCACCATGTTTTAAATAGCCACGACCAAAATATTTTTCTGAAGTTAATTCAGTAATAACTTTTCGCGCATCATCTTGCTGTGCAAAAACAAAGTGTGTCTGTAGAAATGCACAAATAAAAATCAGCGATGCAAGAGAAGGTATTCGCAGCATTACATAAATCGCCTTTGTAGCAAATCTACAAACTGTCTGCAGGCATCACTGTTTTTGTCTATTTGATTTCCTGAAGTTATTTCAGAGTCGAAGTACATGTAAGCTTCTGCAAAATTTGAGGAAGTATTCAACTTATCAATTGCTGATTGATATTTTATAGAATCATCATTAAACAACTGACTGATAAATAAAAATTTTTCGTTTATGCCTATTGCTTTAACCAAGTCCGTAACTGGTGATAGTTTTAACTTATCTGCTATGGCAAAAGCCGGTTGCGCCACACCAATTTTATCGTGTATGGTTTCTGTTTCGTGAAACATGGTTGCTACAGTTTGATCTGCTTCTTTAAATACTTCAGCTCTTGCAGTTTGTACAGGAGGAACCACAGAAGCTGTAACTTTCTTCTGTTTCACTTCTTCTGCCGTTGTTGTAGCTGTATGAACTTCCGGTTTAATGGGAGTAGGCTCAGTGACTTCAGCTATTATCGGTTCAAAGGTTTTTACCTCCGGTGCTTCAATGGTTATTTTTTGTTCCGTCTCAGATTTTTCAATGACGGTTTGTGTTATTGGTTTTTGCACTGTTTCTGTAATTACTTCCTGAATAGGCTGCTTATAAGCATAAACAGATTCAAGTAATTGAAGATGATTGATTTTATCGTGCAGCTTCATCAGTTTGCTTTTCAGCATGTCTAATTCATCATTTTCAGGAATGCGGTTGTCTAATGAAAAAACGCCCCATTGCCTGTAAATTTGTTCTATTGCAACTTGAATTTCGCTGGTGATAGATTGCTTTGTCATGAAATTGTGTTTTTATGCTAACGCTAAATAAATTAATTCATTTTTGATTTGGAAAATTTATGGGTAATCTCAGAAAATTTTCATGAGCAAAATTAATTGTCATACTACTGTCAACATTGTTGGTTGACTGATATTTATCAACATAACTTTTCCATGCTGCAAGTCGCTACTTTTACTTTTGCAGCTGTGAAAAAACCCATACTCCTATTCACATTTTTTCTATTGTCTGTAACGCTTTTTGCTGCCGATCAGGTATTATTTATCAAAGACAAATCCAATGGCAAGCCGGTAAATGAGGCTGTTGTGGTTTGGATAATGCCTTCCGGAAAGTCACAGATTTTATTACCCGACAACAATGGTAGGGTTAAATTACCTAAAACAGAAGAGAAGAATTTTTCAATTGAAGTGCGTTGTCTTGGTTATCAGAGTCAAAAAATTGAAAAGGAAAATTCCGGTGACACCATTTGGCTATCCAGAAATGAGGTCAGCCTCAATGAGGTTGCCGTAACTGCATCTTATGCTCCTGCTCCTGCCATGCAGTCTGCCTATGCTATAAAAATTATCAGCAAAGAATCGTTTGACAATATGGCTGCAGTTAATGTTGCCGATGTTCTCAGCAAACAACTCAACATGAGCACAGGTTATGATCAGGCTTTCGGCAGTACATTAACCATGATGGGCATGGATATGAAAAATATTAAAGTGTTGATTGATGGTGTTCCTGTTATTGGAAGAATGAATGGAAATATAGACCTGAATCAGTTAAACCTTGCTGCTGTTGAAAGAATAGAAGTGGTAGAAAGGCCAATGAGTACTGCCTATGGTACCGATGCCATTGCAGGCGCTATAAATCTGATAACCAAACCGCAGTCGCTTAAAAAAACTACTGCAGGTGCTTCTGCATATTATGAAAATATTGGAACCTACAATACCGATTTGAATGTTGCAACTAACTTTAAACATGCAGGAATAAAAATAACTGCCGGAAGAAACTTTTTTGAAGGATGGAATTTAACAGATGACAGAAGGGGCTTGAATGGAAACCCAAGACACAATATTTTGGTACAGCATTGCTGCAATATACTTTCAGAAAAGTGAAGGTTGCTTATCAGTTGGGTTTATTTGATGAAAAAATTACTGATAAAGGTCCGGTAACCATCACACCATTTTCTGCCTATGCCTATGATAATTATTTTAGAACATTTCGCAACAATCACTCAGCAAGCTACGATTGGTTTCTTTCCGGAAAAAATAAATTGAACGGCCACGTTGCTTTTTCCGGCTATGACAGAAATAAAGAAACTTGTCTCAAAGACATGGTCGAGCTTGAAGAATCAGAATTAACAGGCCCTGATTTTAGTGATGAAACAAAATTTTACAGCAGGAACATAAGAAATGCATTCAGTCATGTTGATGAAAATAAAAATTTCAATTATCAGGGAGGCATAGATATTAATATTGAAAAAGGAACGGGCAAGCGCATCAACAGCACAGCATCCATGCAGGAATATGCAGCTTTTGCAAGTGCAGAGTATAAACCATTTTCTAAACTACTTATCCGTCCCGGATTACGCTATGCTTTACATTCAGAATTTACAATTCCTTTAATACCATCTCTTAATCTGAAATATGATATAACAAACATTCAGACGGTACGTCTTTCATACAGCCGTGGTTTTCGTACTCCCGGAATTAAAGAACTGTATCTCGATTTTATTGACATCAATCATAATGTGCAAGGAAATAGTAACATTAACCCTGAGTCGTCAGATAATTTTCAGATAGTATATTCTTTATTGCCTGAAATTAAAAAAGTGAAATTAAACTCTGAGGTAAAGTTGTATTATAACAAAGTTAAAAACCTGATTACATTAGCAAACTACAACAACACTTCCAATCTCTACACCTACATCAATATCGGGCATTTTACTTCGCAGGGAGTTGAATGGTCGAATACTATTGAGGTAAGAAGTTTCTCTGCTACTGCCGGTGTTTCCTATACGGGTACATCATCTTTCAACGAATCGTTAGTTAATGATTTATCGTGGTATCCACAGGCAAATGGTTCTGTGAGTTATAACTATAAACCTTTTGGACTGACTACAAGTGTTTATTATAAGTACAATGGAAAAGTTCCGGTTTATGTGTTAGACAGCAATGGCAACAGCCTCAAACAAACCAACGAAGATTATCAACTGCTTGATGTAACAGTTTCAAAAAAACTTTGGAAAGAAAGAGTCGAAATTGGAGGAGGACTTAAAAACATATTTAATGTTACCGATGTAAGAAGGTTTTCTGCAGGCGAAATTCATAATGGTGGCTCATCATCATCCTCTTTACTTCCCGGACGATTATTTTTCTTAAAACTTTCAGTCAATATTTAGCATGAGAAACAAAGTCAGCTTATTCTTTTTCATTTTACCGATTGCAGCAATGTTATTTGCCTCTTGCGAAAAAGATAATGATAAAGCCATAGTATTGCCGCCTATTGATACTACATTGTTGACAATGCAAGTAAATATTGGTGTTAACTACGATACGGTTGTATTCGTTAGTCTTACATCGGGAGTAGTTAAAAGCAGTGCTGTAAAAGATTTTGATTTGGCATTTGATGCAGCACCTGAGTCGAAAAATATTTTTCTGAACACCGGTAAGTACATGTTTGCTTGGCGCACACAATGTACTGATATGATGAATACTGATACAACAGGACTTAACTGGCTCACAGATTCTGACAACATGCTTGGTGACAGCACGGTGTTTGGCAATAACATGATTTCAAATTATAATGCGAACCCAAATATTGTAGTAATTGACAGAGGTAAATTCAATCACATCGGCAGCGACCGATATCGTAAGGTTCAGGTAGTGAGCATAGACAGTGTTTCTTATACAATCCGATACAGTAAACTAAACAACACCGATTATCATGAGTTTGTTGTAATGAGAGACAATGCCTATTCGCAGGTTTATTTTTCGTTTGATAATGGTGGTAAAATGGTAAACATTGCTCCGCTAAAAAATCAGTGGGATATGATGTTTACCGGTTATATGCATACCTATTGAGACGAACCATTGCAATTCAGATATTACTCTGTAAATGGTGTAATTACCAACAGATGGAACAATACAACTTGTGCTATTTTAAAGAAAGATTCGTTACCTAATTACATGCCATTCGAAAATTTTAACCACAATAATATTTCAGCATATCCATTTCATAACACAGGAAACATCATTGGTTTTGAATGGAAGTTTTTCAATTTTAACGACAATAAATATTATATCACTCCCGACATGTATTATATAGTTAAAGACAAGGACGAACAGTACTACAAACTAAAGTTCTATGACTTCTACAATAGTACAGGTGTCAGAGGTTATCCTGCATTTTGTTATCAACGTATTTTATAAATTTTAAATATACAATCAAATGATTCGCATTTCTACATCAATTAAATTATTAATCGCATTTATTCTGCCTATTTCAACAACAGCACAGGCCAGTGAAACAGGAACTATTAATCCCGGCTACACCAATCAGACTTTTTACAGTATGGCTAATGAAACAATATCAACCATTGACAATACCGATTGGGACCTTGCATTTCAGATTTCTGGATTTGAAGCAGCCATTCTCATCAATTCAAAAAACAATGTAAAACTATTTAAAGCCAATAAAGATGCTTCAGAATGGAGCACTATGACTGCCGCAGATACAACAGGCATGTATTATTCCGAATTGCTGAATAATGAAGCACATATTTTTAACGGTGCATTCAATACTACTGCCGACACATCGGATATGTTTGATCTCGGATGGGGCGAATATGATTTAGGCTCACATGCTGTATTGGGCGACTCGGTTTATTTTATAAAACTAAATAACAACACAGTTAAAAAAATCTGGATTGAATCTCTTATCAATGCAACTTATAATTTTCGTATTGCCGATTTAGATGGCAGCAATGAAATTCAACGCTCACTTCAAAAGTTAAGCTATCCTGCTAAAAATTTCGGTTACTACTCAATTGCAAACGATCAGTTTTTGGACCGCGAACCAACAAAAGACAGTTGGGATATTTGTTTTCAGCAATATGTTGATCATTTTATCAACTACAAAGTTACTGGCGTGCTCACCAACGACAGTGTACAATCTGTTAAAGCCTATCCTGTGAATGATGTAACTACTGCTACCGATGCAGGTTATGGTTATTCATACGATAACAACCTTATTGGCTATGACTGGAAATCTTTCAACGGGTCAACATTCGTTATTGAAGATTCTGTTGCTTACTTTGTCATTGACAAAAACAATCATAAGTGGAAAATGGTATTCACCGGATTTGGTGGCTCTGCCAATGGTAATTTCTATTTCGATAAGTATGATATGGGTCCTTTGTCTGTTTTAGAAAACAATAGCATTGAAACCATAGCTCTCTATCCTAATCCCACAACAGGAAGCTCGCAACTTATTATAAACAGCGACAATGCCACAACAGTTACTGTTGATGTTACTGATTTGAATGGCCGTTTGATTTCATCATTCGCTAAAAAGGTAAACGGACTAAGCAACATAACTATTCCTTCAGAAAATTTTGCAAAAGGAATCTATATTGTAAAAATTAACAACGGCAAACAACTGCAACAACTTAAATTGGTTGTACAATAATTTTGAGTTGATTTTAATAATCAGGCTGTCTGTTATTGGCAGCCTTTTTTATTTATTCAGTTTTGTAACTTTAAAATAGCCAAGGTCATCTCTAATGATTAAGCAGGTGCTGTCAAAACCTGCAAGTGTTGTTTCCTGCCATTGAGTAGTTACATTCAATCTTTTGTTTTCGTTATTACAATCTATTCTTACAGGCAAATCAAATGCAGCAACATCTGCCTTCCAGCGGTAACGTAGTTGAAAAGGTTTTTCTTCCACTACTTCATACTCAAAAACAGGAATTGCTGCATGGCGCAGGTATTGATCAAATATTGGTTTAAGATTTTTGCCTGACTGTTTAGTCATCAGTGCTTCAACATCTGCAGAAGTGATGGTTTGATAGGCAAAAGTTTTCTGAATGTTCATCAGAATAGAAAAAAACAAAGAGTCATTATCAATATAGTGTCTGATGGTGTGTAACATCAAACTTCCTTTCGGGTACATATCGCCACTGCCTTCTGTGTTTACGTCATAAGGACCAATGACGGGAGTTTTATTCCCTACCTTTTTTCGTTGCGCATTGACGTAGTTTAAGGCTTTGTCCTTTCCATACATACATTCTACATAGAGCACCTCTGCATAACTGCCAAAACCTTCATGCACCCACATATCAGCAATATCTTTTGTAGTCACATTATTTCCCCACCACTCATGCGCAGTTTCGTGAATAATTATGTAATCAAAATCTAATCCTATGCCCGAAAAATCTGTTCCCATATATCCGGTTTTGTATTTGTTTCCGTAGGCAATGCAACTCTGATGCTCCATACCCAAGTAAGGTGTCTCAACTAACTTATAGCCATCGCGGTAAAAAGGATATTTCCCAAAATATTTTTCAAAGCAATTCAACATGGGTTTCACTTGCTCAAATTGTTTTTTGGCCTTCTCTAAGTTGTATGATTTTACGTAGTAGTCAAGAGTTAAAGTGTCGTTGTTGTTTATGTGCCAATCATTAAAATGTGTAAAGGCGCCTACATTTATTGTCACATTGTAAGTGTTTATCGGATAGCTCACAAACCAACTGTACTGCATCATATCATTACCCACAGGAGTTTTTTTACGAAGCCTTCCGTTTGAAATATCCATCAAAGTTTTTGGAACAGTAATATTTATCATCATACTATCGGGTTCATCACTCTGATGATCTTTGCACGGCCACCACACACTGGCACCCGTCCCCTGACAGGCAACAGCCACCCAAGGCAAACCATCTTCATCCTTAGTCCATTTGAAGCCTCCATCCCAAGGCAGCATTTTGCCAACAACAGGCTTCCCGAAATAATCAATATTTATTTTGTAGTACATGCCTTTATTTAATGTTGTTGGAAAAGAAATCATAATAGCATTGCCATCACGACTGAAGTTTAACTTATTATTATGTACATCAGTAATAGAGGCAACAGATAACTTTTCAGTTAAATCAACCTGAATCATTTTTGTCGGGCTTACTACTTCAAACAAAATGCTGTTACTGCCCTTAATAGACTCATCAGGGATATTCAATGCAACAGATAAATCATAATATTTAACATCATAACAACTTCTTATAGGCGACAAATAACCACGCAAAGAATCGGCATGGGTAAATACAGGCTTAGCACTATCGAAAAGTTGTGCCTGGCAATTTAAAGCCATCAGGCAGTATATTGAAAAATAAATAACTCGCTGTTTCATTGTTCGGGATTTTTTTCAAAAGTAGAAAGCAAATCGTAATTAATAGTTAAGAAATTGCAAAAGCATTTTTAATTCTTGCAGATTAAGCATAAAACTTATTGAAACAATATTCTTACGCTTTAAATGGTTTGGGTGTAAAATAGTAGGTGAATATTTATCTTTGATTCTATAAATAATAGCCCAAGGTTTCAGCCGTAAGCTATTAATTAAATAACCACTTAAACAAACGCTTAGAAATTTTACTTTTGTCCTTTCACAGATATTTGTAAACTATGTCACAAACAGAGCGAACGCTTGTACTGGGTTCCGCAGGTCAGATTGGAACAGACCTGGTAGAAGAACTCAGAAGAATATATGGGTCGGACAATGTTATTGCAACTGACATAAAAGATCAGCCTGCCGACTTTAAAGCAAAGGGCCCATTCTATATGGCCGATGTGTTGGATGCACAACAGGTGTATGAGCTGATAAAGAAAAATAACGTAAAGCAGGTTTATTTGCTTGCAGCATTGCTGTCGGCAGTGGCAGAACAAAAACCCAAGGCAGCATGGAAACTAAACATGGACGGACTTTTTGTTATGCTCGACTATTGTAAAGAAAATACCGGCATAAAATTATTCTGGCCAAGCTCCATTGCTGTTTTCGGCCCTACTACACCCCGTAATTTAACACCACAGCAAACTATCATGGAGCCGTCAACAGTCTATGGCATCAGTAAGCAAGCCGGTGAACGCTGGTGCGAATATTACAATCAAAAACACCATGTTGATGTAAGAAGTATTCGCTATCCCGGTCTGATAAGTTACAAAGCTGACCCCGGAGGAGGAACAACAGACTATGCAGTAAATATATTTCATGATGCAGTTTTAAAAACACTTACGACTGTTTTCTGAAAGAAAATACTGCCCTGCCTATGATGTACATGCCCGATGCTATTCGTGCTACATTAGAATTGATGAATGCTCCGGCAGAAAAATTAAAACGCGCAGTGGTTATAATCTTGCAGGTATTTCTTTTTCTCCGATTGAATTGGTTGAAGAAATAAAAAAGCATATCCCTTCTTTTACCTGCACCTACACACCCGATTCACGTCAGCAGATTGCCGACTCATGGCCTGCAAGCATTGATGACAGTGTTGCACAAAAAGAGTGGGGATGGAAACATGAGTACGACCTCAAAGAAATGACTTCAGAAATGCTCAGGCACATCAGAATAAAATACAATAAATAAACATGGAATTTCAACCGCTGAATATTTACAATACACTTTCGCGACAGAAAGAAAGATTTGAACCACTAAACCCACCATTCGTAGGACTGTATGTTTGCGGCCCTACTGTTTATAGTGATGTGCACTTAGGTAATTGCCGTACTTTTATTTCTTTCGATCTCATTTATCGTTATCTTTTGCATTTGGGATATAAAGTACGTTATGTAAGAAACATTACCGATGCAGGCCACCTCGAAGGCGACAGAGATGAAGGTGATGATAAGTTTGCTAAAAAAGCACGCTTGGAACAATTAGAGCCAATGGAGATTGTGCAGCGCTATACTTTAGGTTTTCATGATGTGATGCGTGCATTCAACACCTTGCCACCAAGCATTGAGCCTACTGCAACAGGACATATCATTGAGCAGATTGAAATGATTAAGCAAATCATCAGCAATGGTTATGCTTATGAAGTGAATGGCACAGTCTATTTTGACGTAGAGAAATACAGTAAAGAATTTAATTACGGTCAGCTCACCAACCGACTGTTGGAAGATATGATTGCCAACACTCGTGAACTTGGCGGACAGGATGAGAAGAAAGGACGATTAGATTTTGCACTGTGGATAAATGCAAAACCCGAACACATCATGCGATGGCCATCGCCATGGGGTGTAGGTTTTCCGGGATGGCATATTGAATGTTCGGCAATGAGTACAAAATATCTCGGTGCCACATTTGATATTCATGGTGGAGGAATGGATCTTGCAGCTACACATCACACCAATGAGATTGCACAGTCGCAGGCATGCAGCAACGTGCAGCCATGCCGCTTTTGGATGCACACCAATATGCTTACGGTCAACGGTACACGCATGTCAAAATCTGCAGGTAATGGTTTTCTTCCGGGCGAACTTTTTACAGGCAATCATCCTTTACTCGAAAAGGGTTATTCACCAATGGCAGTTCGCTTTTTTATGATGCAAACGCATTACAGAAGTACGCTCGATTTCAGTAATGAAGCACTGCAGGCAGCAGAAAAAGGATATCAGCGATTGATGTCTGCCGTTAAAAAACTCAACAGCGTAAAGGCCTCAGACGTTACCTCTGTAAGTTTATCTTCAATAAGAAAAAATGCCTACGATGCCATGAACGATGACTTCAACAGTCCGGTTATGGTAGCGCAGTTGTTTGAGTTAGTTCGGATAATCAACTCCGCTAATGATGGAAAAGAAAAGATGACGAAAGAAGATATTGCAGAGGCAAAATCAATTATTCAGCATTTTGTTTTTGACATTGCAGGACTGATGGATGATACGGTTTCTTCAGGCGATCAGTCTGTGCGATAATGTAATGCAATTGGTTCTTGAAATGCGCAATCAGGCAAAAGCAAAAAGAATTTTCTGTTTCGGGCCCATATTCGCAACAGTTTAAATGCAATGGGAATAAATGTAAAAGACTCGAAAGATGGCAGCACTTGGGAAAAAATGTAATTTTTTAAATTTAATTGCTGTTGCTGTATTACTTGTGGTGGGTTCGTGTAAACAGCCTGCACAAGAAAGCACAGAGACAAAACAGGAAACTCCTGCTACTGTAAATATTCCTGTGCCGGCATTTAATGCTGACTCTGCTTTACATTATTTACAGACACAAGTTGCATTTGGTCCGCGTGTGCCCGGAACCGATGCACATGCACAATGCGCTGATTACCTTTTTCAAAAACTAAAGTCATTTGGTTTGCAGACACAGATTCAGTCTGAAACAATAACTACATTCGACAGTAAAAAATTCAGACTGAAAAATGTTATTGCTGAATATAAACCAGAGGCAAAACAAAGAGTTTTGTTGCTGGCACATTGGGACACACGCCCCTGGGCCGATCATGATTCAGTGCGAAAGGATCAACCTTTTGATGGTGCAAACGATGGTGCAAGTGGTGTGGCAGTATTGCTTGAAATTGCAAGACTACTGCCTGCATCAGGACTTGAAACAGGAATAGATATTTTATTGGTTGACCTTAAGATTACGGACAGGAAGAAGACGACACACGTTTTCCTCGGCAAGAAAATACTTGGTGCTTAGGTTCACAATTCTGGGCAAAGAATATGCATCGCTCAGATTATTTTGCTCAGTACGGAATACCTTCTCGATATGGTTGGTGGTGTTAATCCTGTTTTTCCAAAGGAAGGAACATCATTGTATTATGCACCTGATGTGTTGAGTAAAGTTTGGAACATTACTCAGAACATGGGTTATGGACAATTTTTTATTAATGAACCTGCCCCACAAACAATAGATGACCATTTATACATCAATCAACTTGCCAATATCAGAACCATTGACATAGTGCATTACGATAATGTAAAGAAAGAATATCCACCTTATCATCATCACGCATGGCGACAATCTTTCCATCATTGATAAAAAACACATTAAACATGGTTGGAAGGGTAGTGATGCAAACAATTTTCAGTAAGTAAGGTTTATATATTTAAATACTTATAAAGTTGTTTCATTCAAATTGAATTGATAGATAAATCAAAAGTAAATGCCGGTAAATTTTTCTGAAATATTAGTAGTTGGTGTTTCCAGCCGAGCGCTTTTTAACCTCGAAAAAGAGAATGAAATATTTCTTAAAGAAGGAATATCAGGGTTTAGAAAATATCAGCTTGCTCATGAACATGAGCCTCTGCAACCTGGCACTGCTTTTCATCTTGTTCAGAGTTTGCTTCACCTGAATGAGAGTGCAAAAAGGAGAATCGTTGAAGTGATTGTTATGTCTAGAAACAGTCCGGAAACAGGAGTCAGGGTAATGAATTCTGTAGGGAAATATAAATTGGATATTACGCGAATGGCTTTCAGTGGTGGAGAACCTTTAGCACCCTATATTGATGCCTTTGATGTTGACTTATTTCTGAGCAAAGATTTGAAAGATGTACAAAATGTTATTGATTCAAAAAAATCAGCAGCTGCATATATTTACGAGCCACCAACAGAATTTAAGCCAACAGATAACAGAGTAAAAATTGCTTTTGATGCCGATGCTGTTTTGTTTTCTGATGAATCAGAACACAGATATAAAACAGAAGGAATAGAGGCATTTCATAAGTACGAGCAAGAACATCAGGATGTGCCATTGGCAGAAGGTCCATTTGCGAAGTTGCTCATCAAATTGTCTAAAATTCAGGATGAGATGCCTCCTCCAATTGAGCTTTCGCCATTGCGTTTAGCAATTGTAACAGCACGAAATGCACCCTCACACATTCGTGTCATTAAAACACTTCGTAAGTGGGGTGTATATGTTGATGAGGCATATTTTTTAGGAGGGCTTTCAAAAGATAATGTTTTAAAAGCATTTGGTGCACATATATTTTTTGATGATCAGGAAGTGCATTTATCGGAATCGTCAAAAGTGGTTCCTTCGGGGAAAGTACCTTACACATCAGACTCGCCTCTGTTGAAATTAGACGTGCATCCTAAAGCCAATAAAGCAGCCTCCAAAAAGTAAAATGATATAAGTCGTTTTATAGTGAAGAGAAGATTTATTGAACAATTCGTGTTGCAATATTTTACAGATTAAAAATCTGTATCATTAAATATTATATTTATATTTTCTGATGGCGGGTCAGATTATTTATTCCCCTCTTCACAACAAAAAACGAAATCAACACTAAAATTGCTGCTGCTGCAAATGGTGCTCCGGGAAAATAATATATCGTATCCGGTTTGGTGAAATTGTAAAACAAATTGGTCATTATCAATGGCGATAAAATTGTTGACACACTCATCAGTGCAGTCATCATTCCCTGAAGTTCGCCTTGCTCATTAGGTGGTACTAAGCCAGATATGATTCCCTGTATTGATGGCGGACCAATGCCTCCTAATGCATAAATAAAAGTAAATGCATAAAGCATCCACGATTGGTTGGCAAAGGCAAACAAGGTTAATCCTACCAGATAAAAAGCAAGACCAGTATAAATAGAAGTGTGACTGCCCAATTTTGTCTGCGACCATTTAATTAGTCCACCTTGTACGATAGCAACCATCACACCAACAAAAGCTAATGAGTATCCAATCTCTGCATCACTCCATTGATAGGTAAACTTGGTGTAGAACGCCCAGATAGATGGCATTACTTGTCCGGCAAGATAAAGCAGAAACATGGTAAAGATGAGCGTTCTGATATTCTTACTTTTCTTAATCTGAATGAAAGCACCAAGTGGGTTGGCACGTTTCCAATGAAAGGCTCGCCTGTTTTCGGGTTTTAAAGATTCAGGCAAAATGAAATATCCATATAGAAAATTCAGCAATGATAAACAAGCAGCTACAACAAATGGTGCACGCACGCCCCAGTGACTTGCCAATGCACCAAGAACAGGGCCAATAATAAAACCTACACCGAATGCTGCACCCATCATACCAAAATACTGCGCTCTTTTTTCAGAAGGGCTGACATCGGCAATGTAAGCAAAACTTGTTGTAAAACTTGCACCACATATTCCTGCAATAATTCTACCGATAAATAATAGTGTTAGTGTATGTGCTACAGATAAAAATAAGTAATCAATACCTAAACCTAACAACGACAAAAGCAGCACCGGCCTGCGACCATAGCGATCACTGATGCCACCAAGCACAGGAGAAAAAATAAACTGCATCAATGCATAAAGGGTCATCATCCAGCCGCTGTAGGTTGTTGCTTTATTTACTGGAACATGACTAACCTCTGTTATCAGTGATGCAATTACGGGAAAAATAATTCCAATACCGATGCAATCAACTAAAACGGTAATGAAAATAAATGTAACAGGATTTTTTAAACGTTTCATACGTTGACGATTTGTGTTATTAGGTTTTTAAATATTGTGTAGGATAATTACGAGGAATTATTTTGTTTCCTGCTCTTAATAAAAGTCTCCCAGTTTTTTGTTTTATAAATATCTTCTCCGTAAAAACGAACAATATTTTTAAAAACATTTGGATTCAGATAAAACGGAATAGCGTCAACAACAGTATTCTTTTCATCCATAAATATCACTTGCGGAAATAATAATCCGTTACGACTTAGTGCATACACCAACTGATGAAAAGGCAATTCTTTTGAATGTATGTTATCAAATTCTTTGTCCTGAAAATAAAGTTTGTCGTTAGTTTCAGGATTGAAGTTTACCAATTCAAAATGTTTTGATAATAAACTACTCACAGCAGTATCGCTAAATGTAGTTCTATACATCACACGGCAGGTATTACACCATTCTGTATTTATAAATATAATTTTCTTTTTCTGATCAGGTTTTTTGTCTTTTATAAAAAACTGTAATGGTGTTTGCCATTTAACAGATTCGTAAGACTTGGTTTGCAATGAATCATAAAAAGCTTTTTGAAATTGTGCGTTAAAATCTTCATAGCTACTGTTGCGAAAGCCATTTTCTAATGTAAACACCAACATAGGTTCAATCTTCTTGGTTTCCAGATATCCCTGTGCCGACATGGTAAAGTTTGCAGCTTTATTCATAAAAATAGTCGAAGGATACATCATAGTGCCATTCAGCATTTTTACTGCAAACTCATTGGGATCGCGTTTTTCTGTTCCTGTAGGCTTATATTTTACACCATCATATTCAATAGTGTCTTTAGTTTCAGCATCAAATTTAACGGGATAGAAATTGGCGTTGATGTACGATGCTATTGCAGGGTCAGAATATGTTGTATTCATCATCACCTTACACCAGCCACACCAACTGGTATAAAAATCAATAATTATAGGCTTTGGAACTTCCTTATTATGTTTTCAGCTTCGCTTAAACTAATCCAGTTAACTAACGATTCTTTTTCTGTGGTTTTAGCAGGCTCTGTTTGTGCATAGAGTTTTATGAAACCAAATGCAAATAATATCAGGAAGAAAAATTTCTTTTGCATAACTTCTTAATGTCAGGATGGGCAAATGTATAATGACTTTGCAACATTGCATACAGGGGTAAAGAATTTTATTAAACATTCATCTATTAAAAAGAAAAAGCGGAGCATTGCTGCCCCGCTACCCAACCTAAAACCAAAGAATATTTTATTTTCTGTTTTTATTATTTGGTCAGTACTACAAGATATTTTGATGCACTCCAGAATTTCTCAGGATCTGTAATCAAAATGTCGCTAACAAGATCATTATTTTTTTCAATTTTGTATGATCCGTCAGGGTGTGTAGTTACCAACTCAACTTTTTTACTATTCACAGGAATAGTGCTGATTTGGGTATAATCGATTTTGGTGAAATTATCGTTTTTAATTGCAGGCACTACAGTTGCTTTTTTACCTAAGCCCAATACACCACCTTTTTTAGAAAGCACTTGTTTGTCGCGAAGGCTTTTGTAGTTCCCTACAGTGTAATATGCAGTGTGGATTTTAGTTGTTTGATCAGCAATTACAGTAGCCTGATTTTGATTTGTTGTTGTAAGAGAATCGAAGTTTGTTTTTAAAGTAGCCAACTCAATATTCAGTCCAGCTAATTTTTCATTCAACAAAGCAAGTTCTTGTTCTTTTTGAGTAAGTTGCTCCTGAAGCGACTTAACCATTTTCTGAAATTTTGCTGCAGAGGCATTTGAGCCTTTTAATTTTTTTGACAACTGCTCAACTTTATCTTTGTTTTCCTGCATCATACGATTGATTTCTTCAATCTGTGCATTGAGTCTCTCGCGTGAGTTGCGTGCTGCCTCCGGATTACGGTCTGCAGTCATTGCAATAGAATTTTGTTTTTCTGTAATCTTGCCAAGACTGTTTTCTACATCAGTCAGAGTTGTGATAAACTCATCAATAGTTTGTGTTCCGGCAACATTCAGTGATACTAAAGAATCGCGCTCGCGAGTTAACTGTGCAGCTTGTTCTTTATAGTTTTCGCAACCAAATAAGGTCATTCCTACTATTGGTAATGCAATTAAAATTAGCTTTTTCATTGTAAATGATTTTATATTGTTTAACATCAATGCACTATTAAATAATGTGCCACTGCTTCCGTTTGAGTTTAATAAAGAGGTTTTTCAGCATTTAAAGACTTTACCAATCAATATGTTATAAAGTTATTAACGAACAAACTATGTAAGTTTGATTTCTGATAAATTGTTTCATTTTGGGAAAAATATTCCACCATTGGGAGATTTAGCGTTGTATTTTTGACTCATTATGCAGAAACGATTGTATATAGTTATCCTCATGTTGCTTGCTCTGGCAGTAGCATTTTTCTGGCTTGGTTTAATTATCAGAATACAACAGCACTCAGCAGAACAATTACGCTACTGCAGAAGCCCGACACAAGACTTTCTGACCTGAAAGAGCTTATATTAAATGTTAACCTTGCAGAAAGTCATGTTCGCTCTTTTGCAATTACACGCAATGAAAAAAATTTAGAAAGCTATTATAAACAGGTTGAGCAAACCGATTCGCAATTGGTTAAACTAAAAAATCTTTTTCCGGCAAACAGTCAGGCATTCGACTCACTCACTGCATCTATTCATTATAAATTTGACATTTACGATAAGTTGATTGAGTTGCGTTACAGACAGCTTATCAATACTGCAATGAGTAAAATTTCTGATAAGGTTAAGGATGTAGATGTTTATCAGAATACAGATAGTGTAGAAACTTCAAAGCCGGGATTTTTTAAGAAACTGTTTTCCTCAGGGAAAAAGATTAAAGAGCTTGAAGAAAAAGCTATGTTGCTCGATTCATTAAATAATTTACAAGCACAAAAGTTAAGCACCATCAAACAAACAATCTCTGAAGCTAAGGAGAATGAGATTAAAATGGTAGCTCAACTCAGTGATGGTGAATTGTTGTTGCTTGAGCAAGACAGAATGTTGAAAGAAAAGATTCAATCACAGATTGCATTGCTCGAGGAAAATATCAGACACAACACTGAGAACAGGTCGCTGGAAGTTATCAGTCAGTCGCAGAAGCAATTAAAAACTGTTGTAATAGCAACAATTACAGCTTCAGTTCTTATATTAATACTTTCCATAATAATTCTTTCAGATATCAGTCGTGCAAACAGATATAAAATTCAGCTTGAAGAAGCACGGGCACGATCAGAACAACTTGCACGATTCAAAGAAGAGTTTCTGGCAACAATGAGTCATGAAATCAGAACACCATTAAGTGCATTGACGGGCTTTATCAACAGGCTACAACAGACCAACACAACATCAGAGCAACGACAATATGTGAATACTATCAACATGGCAGGGCAGCACCTGTTGAATATTGTAAATGATGTATTGGATCTTTCAAGAATTGAAACCGGTAAATTAAATTTTTCACAAGAGCCTTTTGTTATTTATAAGGAAGTAAATGATGTGGTAACTTTATTAAGACAGAAGGCTGACGAAAAAAATATTGCATTAATTTTAGAAGCAAGTACTATCCGGAATATTACTGTTTCCGGTGATGCATTACGATTAAGGCAAGTGCTCATTAATGTAATTGGCAATGCAATAAAGTTTACTGAAAAAGGAACGGTATTTGTTAAAGTAAAGAAGCAAGCTGATGATTTTTTTTATTTCGAAATAACAGACACCGGTATTGGTATTGCCGAAGAAAAGATTGCAAAATTGTTTGATGCCTATCAACAAGCCGATAATATTGAAAGAAATTACGGAGGCACAGGTCTTGGACTGGCAATTACAAAAAAATTAGTTGAGCTGCAGAAAGGAACAATATCCATGAAAAGTGTTCCTGAAAAGGGAACTACTGTAAGTATCATGCTGCATTTTCCTTCGACAAAACAGACTGAAACGAATATTGCAGCAACAGAGTTTGTATCACTGCATGGATTGCGTTTGCTTGTAGCAGAAGACGATGTGCTTAACAGACAATTGATTTCTGCCATGCTGAAAGATAGTGGCGCAGAAGTTATAACTGCTGAAAGTGGTAAACAGGCAATTGAAAAAATTTTGTTGTATAATCCTGATGGTGTGTTAATGGATATTCAAATGCCTGAACTTGATGGGCGCAATGCTACTTCTTTTATTCGTGAGCATATTAGTGCCATGCTTCCGCTAATTGGCATCACCGCCAATATGATGAATGATGCAAAGAATGAATGTATTGCCGCAGGAATGAATGCTGTTATTTTAAAGCCGTTTAAACTCCATGAACTATCTGAAATTCTTTTACCTCTGATAGATAAGAATCGTGAGGTGCAGCATAAACCATTGTTAAGTTATTCTCTCGATAGCTTATTTAGGACATCAAATGGTAAAAGCGATTTTGTTATCAGAATGTTGAAGGTTTTTATTTCAAGTAATCAAAGTTTGATCGAAAAGAGTATTCATTTTGCTAAGGAATCAGATTTTCAGCAATCGGCAGCGGCCGTTCACAGAATGATTCCGGGCTTCAGACAACTCGATTTAGATACCTTTGCATCAATCTTAAAAAATATAGAATGGCTGATGCTTGAGGGGACTGAAAAAAATGCTGCAACTGAATTGTTACAACAATGTGCAGAACAGTTTGAAAAGCTTATCTCTGCCATGCAGGCAGATATTGACCGCCTCGAAAAGGAAGCAACTACCTGATTTTATGTTTCAATAATTTTTTTTCCTGCAGCCAATCGGAATAATTTATCAATTCACTTTTGTCTTCATCTTTCGATAGCGTTTTGAGTTGTGCTATCCGCAATTCAATTACTCTGTTTTTTCTGTTACTTACAGACATCATTTGTTTTAATATCTCACTCATTATTTTTTCAGGTTCGTTCTCAGGTTTATTTAAGCCACTTCTAAAGTCTTTATTGAATTGTTTGAGTTTGTATTCAAACGTGTTATAGTCGTTTAACTCATAGCGTGTCATAAGTTCTGCAACGGCAACTTTCATTCGCAGCGATTCATCAGTTTCTTTATAGTCAGGTATCATTTGTAATCGGGTAAAACTTTTTGCTGACATACTAAATTCTTTCTGATCAAAATATGCCAAAGCAAAATTCAACAGAATATATTGACGATAAAATAAGTTAGCATTAATCTTTTCATTTTGTTCCATCTCTTGCAAGGTCACTATTTCTTTTTGTTTATCAGTTTTAGAATAGTTAATCACAAGCGCATTGTAGTAATAAAATAAAAATTTATCATAGAAAAGATGATTATATGCTTTCATCTCCTGATGTAACATGTTTATGTATTCAAGCGACTTTTTTAGCTTGTTGTTTTTATAGAGACTATTAACCAAATAGACCAACAGTTGAAGTTTGGTTTCATGATTGTTTTTAGTGAAAAGTTTTTCCTGATTAAATATTTTTAGTGTTTTTAACAGGTAATCTTCTAACAAAACATATTGATGCGATTGTAAAAGCAACTGACTAATTGCATTATAAATCCTGAAACGGAAGAGCGGACTTTTTATAATTTTCGGATCACCGATAAAGTCATCAGTAGTTTTCTGAAGCAGTGAATTTACCGTATCGTCTTTTGATGATAAGTTTTGAGTAATTTTTAAACGATAGGTAACTACTGCCAGTATATCATCAATGACACGGAGTTGATTGAGCTTCTCTGAATTTTGCTTTCTGCGATGAATGTAAATCTCAGGATTAATACTTGTCATCTCGCGTGAAAGCCTGATGTATTCACCATAAATGATATCAAGCAGTTCTAAACTTTCTGTATCATTGGCCTTCTGTTCTGCTTTACGGAGAAAAAAATAGGCCGGTTTTAAAGCATTTTTATTTAGATAAAATTTTACCAATGCCAGCAACCTGAAAATATATACAACCATGTCGTCATCAAAATGCTGTAGGGTCAGACTTTTATTTACCTCCCTGATGAGTCTGTTTTTTAAGCGGTAGTAAGAATTTTTTTCTTGTGGTTGATATAATTTTTTAAAGATAATTGCATCTGAAAATTTATCTCCTGATTTACGGATGTAATCAAACAATTGTACATCTTTACGGTTGTCAGTTTTCTCAACACGATTGATGTACATCTTAAAAAAACGTACTTCTTCTTTATTAAGTCCGGTTATCAGTTGATTTAAAATATCCATTATAGCCTTTTTGGGCAGGTAAGATAATACAAAAATAAGTATCTTGGATTAAAAAACAATTTATACTTTTATTAAGTCTTTAGTTTAAAATACTTCATCATGAAAAGGGTTCAGATAATAGTGTTGTTTTTCAGTTTGTTGTTTTGTGGCACTGCTTCAGCACAAATAGATTCATTAGGCGTTATTGCTATTTCTCCGCAGTACCCTCAATGTCCTGATTCGGCCTTTATGCAACAGCCTTATTTTAATATTCAGGTTTCCATTAAGAATTATAATGCCAATTCCACTTTTACAGGTGGATTGATGTTGAAACTTCAGAGCGACACACTTCCTGAAGATTCTATAGTTCTTAATGCCGGAACGGTATATACCATACAACCTAATGGCAGTATAAACATTACTATACAAAATCCTTATTTTTTCAATGTGGCTAGTTACAAATTAGGCAGTAATGTTGTAGTGGTTTGGCCTGTAAGTACACAAGGCGGCACGGTTGTCAAGTATAATCCTTATTTAGCTTGTGTATTATTTCTGCCATTTGTTGGTATAAATGAATATGACAGAGATAAACTAAGTGTTATGCCTAACCCTTCAAACAAGTTTATTGACCTGAATATACCATCAAATATTGGTCTTAAAAAGGTAAGAATTTTTAATCCAACCGGTGAAGAAGTAAGAAATTATTCTGTTGACTTATCAAATCGGATAACAGTGGAACAACTGGCAAGCGGGATTTATTTTTTAGAGGTCATCACTACCGATGATCATGTTTATAACACAAAGTTTATTAAAAACTGAAATAAAGTTCTATTGGTTACTTTTGATGAATGTTATACATCGTTCCCACGCCTGTAGGTAACCTGGAAGATATTACACTTAGGGCATTAAATATTCTAAAGTCATGCGACATTATTCTTGTTGAAGACACACGCAATGCATCAGTACTTCTCAATCATTTCGGAATTTCAAAAAAGTTTTTACACATCATCAGCACAATGAACATGCAGCAGTCAATGAATTAATACGTTTACTTAAAGACGAAAAAAAGACAATTGCCTTAATCAGTGATGCCGGGACACCTGGTATATCAGACCCTGGGTTTTTACTTACACGTGCCTGTATTGAACATGAAATAGAACTTACTTGTCTACCGGGTGCCACAGCTTTTGTTCCGGCCTTGGTAATGTCAGGAATTCCTTGCAACAGTTTTGTTTTTGAAGGCTTTTTACCAGCTAAGAAAGGACGACAAACTCGCCTTAAACTCCTTCAGGAAGAAACGCGGACAATGGTTTTTTACGAATCGCCACATAAGCTTATTAAATCCCTACATGATTTTATAACCAACTTTGGTGCTGACAGAAAGGTTTGTGTGGTGCGTGAAATTTCAAAAATGTTTGAAGAAAAAAAACGAGGTACTTTAGCAGAGGTCTGTGAATATTATACCAACCATCCACCTAAAGGCGAAATTGTTATTGTAGTGGCCGGTAAGGAGGAATAGCTTTAAAAGAATAACCTTCTGCTGAAAGCTTTTCCAAAATAACAGGTAGTGTTTCACTTAAATTTTTAAATGCTTTTTTACTATCGTGAAAAACTATGATAGACCCTGGACGCACATGTTGCATCACATTCTGAATACATTTTTCAGGCGATACATTTGTTTCAAAGTCGTAAGACAAAACATCCCACATAACAATTTGCCATTGTGAACGCAGTGAACGAATTTGTTTTTGTGTTATTTTACCATATGGGGGTCTGAATAAACCGGATGAAATATGTGTGCTGCATTGTTCAACATCTGCCAAATAAGTATTGAGGTTATTCTTCCATCCATTCAAATGATGCTGTGTATGATTCCCTATCTGATGCCCTGCAGAAACAACCCGACTAAACAGATCCTGATGTTTCTCGATATTGTTTCCAATACAAAAGAATGTTGCAAGAGCATTCCATTTCTTTAACTGCGACAATACGAAAGGTGTTGCCTCAGGCTCAGGACCATCATCAAATGTCAGGTAAACTATTGGTTGTCGCGTTGGCATACGCCATAACAATCCTGAATAAAAAAGTCTGATTAAATATGATGGTTGAACAAATAACATTTATGAATACTATTCCTTCTTTTTGCCAAAAATAAACAACCTGATCATGTCTTTGTTGGATGAATAGTTATATGTGAAAGTATAAAATCAGAATAATAAAAAGTAACTCTATTTTTTCTTAACCAAATCCATTCCGCAATCGGGACACTTACCGGGTTTATCTGAAATAACATTCGGATGCATGGGGCATACATAGGTAACTCCTGATTTTTCTTTTAGATAACTATTTAAAGCCATAAAGCGGAAAGTAACACCAAGTGTTGCCTGATGTTGTGAACCCATTTGTGTGTAGTGTTCTGATGTATTTAAGTACTGATAAACGGGAATGTCATAAGAACCATAAACCGTGAACTTACCTTTGGTATAGCTGAGTTGTGGTGATATAAAAATCTTTTTATAACCCGTAGCTTTGGGAAAATAATTCGATGGTTTTCCAAACAGAGAAATAGATTCATTAACTTTCATTCTGTCCATCCATTCATATCGTGCCTGCAAGGTTACACCTAAGTTGTTGAAGAATGTTTTACCTGCAAAAATTCCTACACTGGCAAAGTCACCCAATTTTTCTCCATTAGGGTTATATCCTTTTTTAATGTACAAGGCATTAGCAAAAACTCTGAAATTTTTTTCTGTAAATCCTCTGTAAAGAAAAGTGTAAAAAATAATATCGTGTGCGCCTGATGAAAGTTGTACCGATGTGGGGTTGGTAACATAATAGGTGTATCCCGAAAATGGCTCTACATTGCCTGTTGAATCATTATAGCTTCCGAGGGGAATTTTAAATCCTAAACCAACGGTAACTTCAGTACGATGCTTTTCTTCCGTCCAGTTAATAATATCATAACGCGGAAAAAGAATTAAATCACCAAAACCTTTTGCATTGTATGTTGTGGCTGCATCTTTATGCAGACCTGTTTCTTTCTTTTGATAATAATAGCCGCTCTCAACAGAAAATGTTAGGCTTTTTGTAATACCATAAGCCAATCTGAAATATTGATAGGTACTATTAAAACCATCAAATGTTCGTACTGAATCAGGTGCAACTTTATTTTTTTTATAAAATTTATCGGTGCTGATAAATTGAAAATTAGTACTTATTTCAACTTGTTTTTCCTGAAGAACACCTTGTGAAGTTCCTCCGGCAATTGGGCTGCCACTTCCACCTGCACAACATTGCGAAAAGGTATCAGAAACGGAGAAGCAAGTTAATAACAGAGCCAAAGAAAATTTCAGTTGAACTTTATTATGCATAGATATTTAATTTACAAAATTTACTCCAACTGTAAAACTATTATTCTGTTAGTTGGATTTTATCAGATTAATAAACTGTGTTTGTGTACCGTCAGAAAATTTGATAAGATACATGCCATCAGTAAATTGTTCAAGATTTACAGGAATAGTGTGTTCTCCTTTAGTCAGGTTTCCCGAAAAAATTTCCTGTACTTTTTTCCCTTCAAGATTATAGCACTCCAGAATTACATCAGCTTTATTCAGAAGGTTAAGTTTAATTTTTGCTTCGTTTTGTGCTGGGTTTGGCAGTACAGATAATGATGATGCAGGTAAATTGCTTTCATTTAAACCTGTTGTTGCCAAAGCATTGTTAATAGCATTTTGCAGGTTAGTTGCATTAACAGTATTGTTCGAATTATAAAATACAGCATGATTAGGTCCTAAAACTACAATCTTTGGCATTCCCGGTGAACCATAATGCGTCATGTTAATTGCTGCATTCGAAAATCGTAACGACCAGCTTTGTTGCATAACACCAATTCCGTTTGCCCAACTGTTTAAAGAAGTACAATTGGTGTTTGCAAAATCATCACAGGTGTACATAAAAACTTTATTAGGATTGGAAGCCTGAAAACTCTGAACAACATTATAGGTTGTTAAAGAAGGTCCGGTACAAGATGCACAAGGCATTACCCAACATAAAACAATTACTTTTCCGGAATTTAATTCAGTAAAGAGATTGTGCGAATTGCCGTTACAGTCGTTTGCTGTAAAGTCTGTTGCTGTTTGTGCCATACCTAAAGATGTTATGGCAAAAAGAATAAGTGTAAGGAGTTGCTTTTTCATTTTGATATGTTTGTTTAGTGTCTATTTATTTTTTTCATCACCGGCAGGTTGTTTAGGCCTGTCGTACTGACAACATGAATGCAGTTTTTTATATACTTTCTCAGTAGCTGTTGCATACTGATTATCGTAGCCAACATCTGCAATTTTTTGTCCTATTTGTTCTTTTGTGATTTTTGAAGGATTATAAGTTACTGCCAGTAGTTTGGTTTTCTTATCCCAGTTTTTTGCAGTAATGCCGTCTTTCTCTTTTAAGGAGCCTTCAATTTTTTCTTTACACATATTACAGTTACCATAAACTTTAATAGTGTCTGTTTTACTTTCCTGTGCATGGCTGCTAAAGCTAAACAACAAGATGCTTGAAACTAAAAATGTAAACCGGAGAATTGTAGTGCGCATAATGCTTATTAATTAGTTAATAATTCTCTGCAAAATTAAAGAATAAGGTCAATCAATGCGTTGGGACTAAAATGATAATTGTCATTTGCGGTAATGAGTAATTTTCCTGAAAACAGATAGGTTTATGTCAGTAAAAGTAACTTTTAAAATCCGCTTTAATGAATCTGAAAATGCTTTTCTGCCATTTCCATAACTGCTGTTCCAATAGCTAACGATGCAGTTGCTGCCGGTGAAGGGGCATTTAAAACGTGTATGGCATTGCCGCTGTATTCAATTTTAAAATCATCAATCATATTTCCATTTGCATCAAGTGCCATTGCTCTAACACCTGCACGTCCGGGAGTGATGTCATCCATCTCCAATGAAGGAATCAATCTTTGCAGTCTTTCAAGAAATAATTTTTTGGAGAAAGCTCTTTTATATTCATCAAGACCAAAACGCCAGTGTTTGAAAAAGAGTTTCCATGTTCCGATATATGCTAATGCCTGAAGGGTGTCTTTTAAATCAAAGTCAGTCTTACCATAACCTTCGCGTTTAAAAGTAAAAACGGCATTCGGTCCGCACTCTACACCATGCTGAATCATTCTTGTAAAATGCACACCTAAAAAAGGAAACTCAGGATTAGGAACAGGATAAATAAGATTGCGCACTTTATGCATTCCCTTTTCTGTCAGATCGTAGTAATCACCTCTGAAACCTACAATCTGCATATTAGGATTTACGCCATCTGCTTTTGCCATTCTGTCGCTGAACAACCCTGTGCAACTGATAAGATGCTTGGTTTTGAATTTTTGTTTATTGGTAACAACTGTGGTGTTTCCATCTTCTTTTTCGAAGGCAGTAACTTCATGGCCGGTATAAACTTTACTACCCGGAAATTTTTGTTCAATAAGTTCTGCCAGTTTATTAGTCAACCCAACATAATCAACAATACCTGTGCAGGGCACCCAAATGCCTTCAATGCCGGTACAAAATGGTTCAATGTCTTTTATCTGTTGTGCATTAATTTTTTCAATTCCTTCAACACCATTTTGCAAACCATTATTAAAAACGCGGTTCATGTGTGGCAGTTCTTTTTCATAAGTAGCAACAATAATTTTTCCGCATACATCGTGTGCCACCTGATGTTCTTTACAAAAAGCAACAAGCTCACGCCTGCCTTCAACACAGTTTTTTGCTTTATAGGATCCCGGCTTATAGTAAAGTCCTGAATGTATTACGCCTGAATTTCTTCCTGTCTGATGTGCAGCAAGGCGGTCTTCTTTTTCGAGCACTGCAATTTTCAGATGTGGGAAACGCAGGTTAAGTTTATAGGCTGATGCCATACCTACACATCCTCCACCAATTACTACAATATCATATTTTGCTTGACTACTCATGCTTGTTGTTTAAACTGCCGCAAAGGTAGAAAAGCAGAGAGTTGATTGATGCCAATCCTTTAAATAAAATCAGAGCAATAATATTCGAAATGACTCCGACTTGCAAACAATAATTTGTAAAAAAGTTGAATTACTCTGCTACAGACTGAGAATAAAATGTTGTAAGACTAACTTAACATCTGTACTAATGTTT
Organism: Bacteroidota bacterium; assembly: GCA_016699635.1. Lineage (GTDB taxonomy): Bacteria > Bacteroidota > Bacteroidia > AKYH767-A > OLB10 > OLB10. The sequence goes on from CP064983.1 coordinate 1,337,585, forward strand.
CCTTGAGGATGATTATGAAACGTTGTATATATAATACGACCTCCGAATGCTGTACCGTTTAGGTCACATGAAACAGCGAGCGGTCCAGGTCCGGGATTGTTTTTTTCAATCATGGTTGTAAATGGAATATCTACATGACTAATTTTCTCCCATGAGCCTAAATTATATTCTATGTCCATAGAATCTTTGCCTACTAATGTCACAATATCCGGATCATTAATCAGTGCATTTGTTATTAAACCTATTGCTCCTGACTTTGATGCACACAATGCACTATCAGGAATAAAGCCACCCACTTCTGATGATAAACATGTTGCCATTGTACTGTACCCGGCTTCATGAGATTGATTTTTTGATGCACTTACATTTAATGTGTTTGAACCTAATGCAGGTCTCCAGCTTCCATCACCGGTTAGGTATTCTATAGCCCAATCAGAAGCATAAATACTACCCCCATTAACTAAATAGTTGCTTATATTGGTGTATTTTAAACTGTCTAATGAACCACTTTTTCCACAGTCAAAAAATATTCCACCAAAACTTTGCATGTAAGAAAGATTGTCTAAATCGTTAACAGAAATTGCTGTGGCAGCATAACCAAGCGAATCAATGATAATGGTTTCTATTCTGTCATAAGCTCCCGGAATGAAAGCTAATTGTTTAATTTGTTGAAGTAACGATTCTGAATCACTCAACCTCAAGGTGTCATTAGCTTTAACTTCCACACCAACCATTGACTTAAATACATGCCCACTGCCTGTTTGTATTTTGAGTTTATAAAATCCTGTTGGAACACGAAGTATAAATTCACCTTGTGCATTACTTTTAGTATTGTATTCACCGGCAATTATTAATGCACTACCAACGTTGGTATTGTTGGGAGTATGAACACGACCACTGATAAAGCCATATTCTGTTTCAGGTGAAGCATTCGTGTTGTCTTTGTCTTTTTTGCAGGAAAAAAATACAACAGCAATTAATGCGAATAAGCTGACTAAATAATTAATTTGTTTTTGATTTGATTTCATGATTTTGATTTTTTAAGATTTTGTTTTCGATTCAAATGTATAATGTTTAAATAAGAAAAACAAGTTGCCATAAAAATTTGTTAAGTGTTTCAAGAAATGAAATGAATGCATTTACAATGTTTGAAAATCCAATATTTAGGTTGAAAAAACTATTGAATCACCATATTACTTATTTTTGTAACCAATACACATAAAACATTAACACACATGGCTTTTGATATTGAAATGATTAAAAAGGTTTATGCTGAGATGCCTGCCAGAATTGAAAAGGCTCGTAAAAGCTCAACCGCCCACTCACACTTACAGAAAAGATTCTCTATAGCCACCTATCGCCACAGTTTGAAGTAAAAAATTACGATCGCGGCAAGGCTTATGTAGATTTTAATCCGGATAGAGTAGCCATGCAGGATGCTACGGCACAAATGGCTTTGTTACAATTTATGCAAGCCGGCAGACCACAGGTTGCAGTGCCTTCAACAGTACATTGCGACCACTTGATTCAGGCAAAAGATGGCGCTGCAAAAGATTTAGCTTCTGCCTTAGATAAAAGTAAGGAAGTGTTTGACTTCTTGGCATCGGTCTCAAATAAATATGGAATAGGTTTTTGGAAACCGGGTGCAGGAATTATCCATCAGGTAATTTTAGAAAACTATGCTTTCCCCGGAGGAATGATGATTGGAACTGACAGCCATACAGTGAATGCCGGAGGATTGGGAATGATTGCCATTGGTGTTGGCGGTGCCGATGCCTGTGATGTTATGGCAGGACTACCATGGGAACTGAAAATGCCAAAATTGATAGGTGTAAAACTTACAGGTAAGTTAAGCGGATGGACCTCTGCCAAAGATGTGATATTAAAAGTAGCAGGAATATTAACCGTTAAAGGCGGAACAGATAAGATAGTTGAATATTTTGGTGAAGGTGCAGAGAGCATGTCATGTACAGGCAAAGGAACAATCTGTAACATGGGAGCAGAGATAGGAGCTACAACTTCTATTTTTAATTACGATAAAAAAATGGCTGACTACCTGCGCGGAACAGGACGTGCCGATGTAGCTGACCTTGCCGATGGCATTGCTGCCCACCTGCGTGGCGACACAGAAGTATATCAGCAACCCGAAAAATATTTTGACGAAGTGATAGAGATTAACCTCTCTGAATTAGAACCTCACATCAATGGTCCTTTTACTCCGGATTTAGCATGGCCGTTGAGTAAGTTTGCTGCAGCAGTGAAAGAAAACGGGTGGCCTGCAAAATTAGAAGTCGGACTGATTGGCTCTTGTACCAACTCATCTTACGAAGACATTACACGTGCAGCTTCATTAGCAAAACAAGCAGCAGAAAAAGGAATCAAAGCTAAAAGTGAATTTACAATTACACCCGGCAGTGAGCAGGTTCGTTATACTGTTGAACGCGATGGCTACCTCGGTATTTTCGAAAAAATAGGAGGTGTGGTTTTAGCAAATGCCTGTGGTCCTTGCATTGGTCAGTGGGCTCGCCATACCAACGATCCAAACAAAAAGAATTCTATCATCACATCTTTCAACCGCAACTTTGCAAAGAGAAATGATGGCAACCCAAATACACATGCCTTTGTTGCTTCGCCAGAGATAGTAACTGCATTAGCCATTGCAGGCGACCTTACTTTTAATCCGGTTACAGATTTTATCACAAACGATAAAGGAGAAAAAGTTAAGTTAGCCGAACCGCAAGGAATAGAACTTCCTATTAAAGGTTTTGCTGTTGAAGATGCAGGCTTTCAGGCTCCGGCAAAAGATGGCAGTAAAGTTGAAGTGATTGTGTCGCCAACAAGCGACCGCTTACAGTTGCTAGCACCATTTGCTGCTTGGGAAAAGTCAGACCTTAAAGGCTTGAAACTTCTTATCAAAGCAAAAGGCAAATGTACTACCGATCATATTTCAATGGCGGGTCCGTGGTTGAAATACAGAGGACATCTCGATAACATTTCCAACAACATGCTTATTGGTGCAGTAAATGCATTTAATGATAACACCAACAGTGTAAAGAATCAACTTGACGGCAGCTATGATGAAGTGCCTAAAGTGCAACGTGCCTATAAGGCAAAAGGAATAGGCTCTATTGTTGTGGGTGATGAAAACTATGGAGAAGGCTCATCGCGTGAACATGCAGCCATGGAACCCCGTCATTTAGGTGTAAGAGTGGTACTGGTAAAATCGTTTGCCCGCATTCACGAAACCAATCTTAAGAAACAAGGAATGCTTGCACTGACGTTTGCCGATAAAGCAGATTATGATAAAATTAAGGAAGATGATACTTTTGATATTATCGGTTTGACATCATTCACACCCGGTGTTCCATTAACATTGGTATTGCATCATGCTGATGGCTCAAAAGAAGAAATTAAAGTAAATCATTCGTATAACGAACATCAGATTGCCTGGTTCAAAGCAGGTGGTGCACTAAACATCATTCGCAGCCAACAAGCCTGATTTTAAAATTCAGTCAAATAGAAAACTCCGGAATAAAAAATTTATTCCGGAGTTTTTCATTTTTATTTTCTTATCTTTATAGGGTAAAATAAAAACAGCATTGCTATGGCGAAAAAGTTTAGTGTAAAAACAAATCTCCATCGCAGAGACATCAGAGGTGTTTCTACCTATGTGGTGTTGAGAGAAGCAAGTGACCACTTTAACGAAACGGGTGTTATTGAAGTAATAGGATTTATAGACAATCATCCTATTGAAGGTGCCTTGCAACCAAAAACAGATGGCTCACATTGGCTGACAATAAAAAAAGAATGGCGCGAAGATATTGGCAAAACCATTGGTGATAGTGTTGAAATTTATATTGAGATAAGAAAGAAAATATCACCTCCACAAAAAGCAAAGAAAAAACTATTCTGAAATTTTTATATCCTTAATGTTGAGTTGCAACTCTGTGTTACCATTAAAATGATTCTCTTCAATATGGTAACAAACATCAAAGCGTTTTCCTGATTTGAGTAAATCGGCATATTCGCCTAACTGAAACCCTATGGCAGAAAAATTCTTTCCAAATCCATCTTGTGTGAAAGCAAGTTTCAGATGTTTGTTTTCCTGACCAACAGGTCGTGTCTGATTTTTGTCGGCAATACAATTGCGGCTGACAAACACAGGCGACATATTACCGGGACCAAATGGTGCAAATTGTTTCAGCACATTATAGAATGGTTTTGTTATACTTTCTAACTTTAGCTCTGCATCAATTTCAATCTCCGGTGTAAGCATGTGCTCTTCAATGGTGGCACAAACCACCTCTTCAAACTTTTGTTTAAAGGCTTCAAAATTTTCATGCTTTAATGTGAGTCCGGCTGCATACATGTGTCCGCCAAACTGATCTAAATATTCACTGCATGCTTCAATAGCATTATACTCATCAAAATCTTTTACAGAGCGTGCATAGCCTGCAATATGCCCGTTGCTGTCGGTAAGCACTACCGTAGGACGATAAAATTTTTCTGTAAGTCGTGAAGCTACAATGCCTATCACACCTTTATTCCACTCTGCACTGTAAACAACGGTACTTCTTCGGTTTTCAAAAGTATTATCGCGGCTAATCTGCTGCAAGGCATGTTCTGTTATGAGTTTGTCGGCATCGCGCCTGTCAATGTTGTTTTTATTGATTTTTTCGCTCTCAGTTATAGCATCGCCAACAGAATCGCTGATGAGCAATTGCACTGCCGACCTTCCATGATCCATTCTTCCTGCTGCATTAATGCGTGGTGCAATAATAAACACCACATCGGTAATGTTGAGTTCGCGCCTGATAGCATTTAACTCAAGAATAGCTTTTATTCCTGTACGTGGATTTTTATTGATAAGCTCAAGACCATAATAGGCTAAGATTCTGTTTTCGCCAAGAATAGGAACTATATCTGCAGCAATACTTATGGCAACAAGGTCAATAAGGTCGAGCACTTGTTGCTCTTCAATATTATTTTTTTTGGCAAATGCCTGAAGCAGTTTAAAGCCAACACCACAGCCTGAAAGGTCTTTGCAGGGATAGGCACAATCTACTCGTTTTGGGTCGAGAACAGCAGCAGCTTGTGGAATTTCTGCTCCCGGTCTGTGATGATCGCAGATGATAAAATCTATACCCATGTCTGAGGCATACTTTGTTTTATCCATAGCTTTTATCCCGCAGTCAAGTGCTATGATTAACGTAAATCCGTTTTCTTTTGCCCAATCTATTCCCTGAAAAGAAATTCCATATCCTTCAGCATATCTGTCGGGAATATAAAAGTTGCACTCGGCAAAGCGATTTTTAAAAAAACGATAAACCAACGCTACTGCCGTGGTGCCATCAACATCATAATCACCATAAATCAATACCTTTTCACCTTTAGCAATTGCTTTATCTATACGGGCAATAGCTTTATCCATATCTGTCATCAGAAATGGATCGTGAAGCAAAGACAATGAAGGTCTGAAAAACTCTTTTGCCTCGTCATAGGTGTTTACACTGCGCTGAATCAACAAGTTGGCAAGCACAGGGTTAATATTTAACTCTTTACCAAACTTTATTGACTTATCATTATCTGCCTGTTTCAGCAGTGTCCAGCGCTTGTTCATTTTGTTTTCTGTCAGCAAATATAAGCACCCTCACTATAGCTATAGAGTGTGAGCTGAGCTAAAACTTAAAAAAGCTGATTAATGCACTGATTTAACGCTCCGTTAATCGTACTTCCGTTTGATAAACCAAAGCTCGTTGGCTGTGATACCTACATAAAGCCTCACATATTGTTGTTTAATCCAGGTTGTTGCTTGTAGTACCCAACTGTCCGCCTTCAATGCTAAAATGAAGCATGGTGCGGTTATCAAACAATCTTCTTTCTGTTGAAGTCAGACGTACAGGCACACCCACACCTAAAGAAAGTGAGTAGTCATTAACACGGCTGTCATTGAGGTTGATGTACGATTGCTCAACTTTTATTCCGGCACGGTAGGCTAATTTATTTGTAGGCATGTATTGTGCGCCTGCAGAAATACGCCATGAGTCTTTAAGATTTTGATTGGAGTTGAAAGCTTTGTATCTGCTCCATTGCTGTGTTGCATATTCAGCACCCATAAGCCACTTTTCACCTTGCTGAAACATAAATCCTGCATTGATAAAAGAAGGAATAAATGCTTTGCCTTTTTCGTTTTCAGATAAAGAAACAGTGTCAATATTTGCTTCGAAATCTGATGAGGAAACCAATGTCCAAAGCACATCACGTCTGCCTTTGATGTTTGTTCCTCCTGCACCTGAAATACCTATGATAAGTTTATTGTCTTCATTGAAATCATAGCGATATTGAATGCCGTAATCAAAATAAAAATCGGCATAGGCAGTGCTTTCTGTAATTTTTGTATTGATAAATGCTGAATTGCTAAACTTTACCCTGCGAATGTTATTCAGGCTTCCAAAAAGATAGGATGCATTAAAACCTGCAGAAAAACCTTTTACAATTTTTCTCCATCGCACTTCTTTATTAATCGTTGCTGTGTCGCCTTTTTCTTTTAAGTCTTTATAATGTTGCGATGCATAATATTTATCGAGCGTTTTTGAATAGGGTGCAAAACCGTTACCTATGTAAAAACGACTCAATCCGCCCTTCCCTTCATAGTATTTGGTGAAATCTGTGGTAATGGTATCGTTAGGGTTAACCACCTGTACAGGTTCTTTGAGGTTGTAGCCTGTAGAGCTTACAGGAATTAATCCAAGCTGGCACCCCAGTTGTCTTTCATCACCGGAAAACCTAAAGATAGATAGTTGAGCAAAATTCCTTTTTTTAGTCTGTTTTAAATCTGATGATGATGTTTGGGCAAGCTCGCCACGCAATGCAGTTTCAAAAGTGCTTATGCGAATAGATGAATACGAAGCCGGATTGCTGAAGTTAACGGCAGATGAACTCTGAAAGGCTGCTCCCAGTCCGCCCATTGCCGACTGACGTGCAAAACCACTGTTAAGCAATTCGCCAATACCATATCGCGAATAGGGTGTTTCTGTTCCCGTTTGTGCATGCAATGAAAGACCTAAAACCCAAAAAAGTACTGTAAAAAAATATTTTTGTTTCTGCATTATCAACTTGTTTTACTGCCGGCTTAGATTGTAATTTAAAATACTGTTTAACCCAACAAGGGTTAAATCCGGGGCTGCAAAGATGTGTGTTTTCAGCCTATCTGCAAAAAACGCCATATCGCCACCTGTAACAATCACTTTAAGACCTTTAAACTGTCTTTTATAAATACCTATCAAATGTTCTGCCTCTGCAACTATGCCATGCTGCACACCACTGGCAATAGAGGTTTTGGTAGTGTTTCCTGTAAGTGCAACATTATCTGTCTGCTTTACCAAAGGAAGCCTGCCTGTGTAGTCATGCAATGCATTGTAGCGCATATTTAATCCCGGAGAAATTGCTCCTCCTTTATAATGTGCATCAGCGGTAATTAAGTCAAACTTTAAACAAGTGCCTGCATCTAAAATCAAACAATTTTTGTTTTTAAATAAAAAGGCTGCACCCACGGCATTGGCTAAACGGTCTGTGCCTAATGTTGCAGGCGTGGCATAATCATTAACGATAGGTAATGCTGTTTTATGGTTTAAATAAAATACCTGTAAAAATTCTGTTGCTGATAATGGTTTTTCTTCTTTTACTACTGATGAAAAATTACTGCACGTATAGTATGGCGGTTTATCAGTGCAGTTAAAGAACTTTTTTTTAAAGACTTAATGATATGACAGGCTATTAATTTTTTACCATCAAACACTGCTGCTTTTATTCTTGTGTTACCTATATCAATTACTAAGTTCATTTTGCAATGTTACCGTATTACACGGCATTTTACAAACGCCTTGTTTTAAAAGGAGAAGAAGAGTTATTGTTATTAGGATTTTCATCAGTAAATCATACATATAGTAGTAACAGATAGTTCATAACTAATAACCGTTTAAATCTATAAAAGACTTAATGAGGAATATTAGAAGCAGACTTACTTAACCTGCATTTTTCATTTAAGCCATTATTATGTTTACTTGTTGTATTTTTAGGCTTACAATTTTGTTTGTGCTCAGCTCAAATAAATAATTTTATTCAGGAGGGTTACGGGAAAAACACAGAAAATAAACTTGAAGAAATAATCAAGTGGAGCCTATGATCTGAACTGGCAGTGGCACAAAGTATATTAGCCTTTGTATTTAATATATAGAAACACCTATTGACACAGGCAACGGCCGCTACGGTTACGGTGTCTATGAAACAGATTTGGGTACAGAAACAATTAACTTTACTTTGGCACCTAACCCTGCAAAGGATAACGTAACAGCAACCTTTGATTTGATAAATGAAACTGATGAAGCAACCATAACCATAACCGATATGCAAGGCAGAAAAGTGTTTGATAAAAAAGCAACAGCAGGTCAATATGAAATGCAACTTGATTTAAGCCCATTAAGCAGGGCAAGCTATGTAGCAGAGTTATGGATAAACGGCACAAGGGTTGGTAGAAATAAATTACTGTTGATTAAAAATTAGAAGAGAAAAATGCCTGCCTAAAACTATGGGCAGGCATTTTAAATTTGTTATGTATGAGGATAATAAAACTCTTTATTTTATTTTGTGTAGTTACAACACAAACGCAAGCGCAAATACAATTTGACAAACGCTATCCGTTAGGGTTGGCTAGTGTAGGCAGAAAAGTAGTAGAGATTTCTGGAGGTTATATTTGTGCCGGATTTGAAATATCGGACACAAATACGTATAACAATAATCTTATAGTTAAGTCTGATACTAATGGCGATACTGTAAAAACACTTTACATTCCACCGCCTGATTCTACTTACTGGAACTTGTACAATGAAGACCCGGATGATATTTTTACAGATTTAATAGTTACCAATGACAGTAATTTGGTAGCTGTGGGGCGCTCGCAGGCATACAACCCAACAAACTACTATGATTATGATATTTTATTGGTGAAACTAAATTATAACTTAGACACCTTGTGGTTAAAAACATATTCACATCCAACAGACAGTGCATTTCAACCACAAAGCATCATACAAACCAGCGATGGAGGTTTTTAATATGCGGTAAGCAACGTAGTTTTTACAATACCAATTGGTTCGGCTTTTTATACAAGGTTGATAGCGCAGGCAATTTTCAATGGTATAAAAGTTATAACAACCCCGGGCCTTATCAGGCAATATGGGGAGTGATAGAATTGCCTGATCATAGTTTTATGTGTAGCGGTACATCCATTAATGTATCATCGTCCAATACATTTGATAGCTATTATTTTATTGTTGATTCTTTAGGTAATCTGCTCACAACATTTCCAGTACCTTCCATAGGTGATGACGGATTGAATGTAATTGAATACAGCAATGACAACAATATAATGATTCTTGGCCTTGAAAATTATACTACAGGAAACATTGACCCATATAGCAATTGCATTTATAAAGTGGATTACTTCGGAAATGTAATATGGAAGAAAACTTATGGAGATTTTTATAACGGAAGTCCACTTGGCATAACGAGAGCACATAATGGCGGTTATGTGTACGCAGGGGGTAGTGATTACACCGCTGCTGGTTTTCATGCCTACATACACCGTATTGATGAAAATGGGGATAGCCTCTGGTTCAGGAATTTTAGTTATTCAGGGTTTGATGAGTTTTGGGACATAAAAACCACTGCCGATGGCGGTTATATTATGTGCGGGCAAACAGGTGGCTGCAACAACAATGGCGGCACATGTTTTTGGCTTGTAAAAACAGATAGCTTAGGTTTGTTGGTTACAGGCATAAAAGAAAAAGAAATTTTTAAAACAGCAACGCTTACAATTTACCCTAATCCTGCAACAACCTATTGTACAATTACAGCCATAGTGCCTCAAAGCAACAGCACGGGCATTGGCAAAAAAGGCGCAAGCATTATTTTGTTTGACATGCGTGGCAAACAACTTTTAGAGCAACCCTTGCAAACAGGCAGTAACACAGTGCAGCTTAATTTAACAAACTATACTTCGGGCACATACCTTGCTGTGTTGGTGTTAGACGGGTATAACGCAGCACGGGTTAAGGTGGTGAAGGAGTAATTAGAGCAAGCGGATTTATTTCCTGGGCAACGGCCGCTACGGTTACGGTGTCTATGAAACAGATTTGGGTACAGAAACAATTAACTTTACTTTGGCACCTAATCCTGCAAAGGATAACGTAACAGCAACCTTTGATTTGATAAATGAAACCGATGAAGCAACCATAACCATAACCGATATGCAAGGCAGAAAAGTGTTTGATAAAAAAGCAACAGCAGGGCAATATGAAATGCAACTTGATGTAAGCCCTTTAAGCAGAGCAAGCTATGTAGCAGAGTTATGGATAAACGGCACAAGGGTTGGTAGAAATAAATTACTGTTGATTAAAAATTAGAAGAGAAAAAATGCCTGCCTAAAACTATGGGCAGGCATTTTAAATTTGTTATGTATGAGGATAATAAAACTCTTTATTTTATTTTGTGTAGTTACAACACAAACGCAAGCGCAAATACAATTTGACAAACGCTATCCGTTAGGGTTGAAGCAGTGTAGGCAGAAAAGTAGTAGAGATTTCTGGAGGTTATATTTGTGCCGGATTTGAAATATCGGACACAAATACGTATAACAATAATCTTATAGTTAAGTCTGATACTAATGGCGATACTGTAAAAACACTTTACATTCCACCGCCTGATTCTACTTACTGGAACTTGTACAATGAAGACCGGATGATATTTTTACAGATTTAATAGTTACCAATGACAGTAATTTGGTAGCTGTGGGGCGCTCGCAGGCATACAACCCAACAAACTACTATGATTATGATATTTTATTGGTGAAACTAAATTATAACTTAGACACCTTGTGGTTAAAAACATATTCACATCCAACAGACAGTGCATTTCAACCACAAAGCATCATACAAACCAGCGATGGAGGTTTTTTAATATGCGGTAAGCAACGTAGTTTTTACAATACCAATTGGTTCGGCTTTTTATACAAGGTTGATAGCGCAGGCAATTTTCAATGGTATAAAAGTTATAACAACCCCGGGCCTTATCAGGCAATATGGGGAGTGATAGAATTGCCTGATCATAGTTTTATGTGTACGGGTAATAACATTAACACAATTAATGGAGATTTAGATGCTTTTTATTTTTATGTTGATTCATTTGGAAATCAATTGTCTTTTTTCACAATACCTACTATTGGTAATTCAGCTTTTACCGAAATGATTTATTCAAATGATACCAACATAATAATTATTGGCTCTGAAAATTTCAGTTCTGGCTCAGTTCAACCATATTTTAACTCAATTGCAAAAATTGATCTTGCGGGTGCAATGATTTGGAAAAAAAATTATTTACCATTTAACAGTATAGGCAGCTCATTAGGTTTAGCAAATGCATTTAATGGCGGTTATATTTATGCCGGCCTATCTGACAACATGAGTAATTTAGCAAAAGCATACATACATTGCCTTGATGAAAACGGAGACAGCTTATGGTACAGAGAATTTGGCTCAAGCAGCTACAGTGATTTTTGGGACATAAAAACCACTGCCGATGGCGGTTATATTATGTGCGGGCAAACAGGCGGCTGCAACAACAATGGCGGCACATGTTTTTGGCTTGTTAAAACAGATAGCTTAGGTTTGTTGGTAACAGGCATACAAGAAAAAGAAATTTTTAAAAATGCAACGCTTACAATTTACCCTAATCCTGCAACAACCTATTGTACAATTACAGCCATAGTGCCTCAAAGCAACAGCACGGGCATTGGCAAAAAAGGCGCAAGCATTATTTTGTTTGACATGCGTGGCAAACAACTTTTGGAGCAACCCTTGCAAACAGGCAGTAACACAGTGCAGCTTAATTTAACAAACTATTCTGCGGGCACATACCTTGCTGTGTTGGTGTTAGACGGGTATAACGCAGCACGGGTTAAGGTGGTGAAGCAATGACATGTTTTTCTTGCTACCACTTAAAGATTCATAGTGGTACCTAAAGCTTATTTAAAATTAAAAGCCATTCAGAAGCATAATTTGCTATTTTCGCACGCTTGTAACCTTCTTTGTTTTACATGAAACAATATACAAAATTCAACAACATTTCCGGCTGGGCAGTTTTTGCCATTGCAGCATGGGTATTTCTGTCAACCATTGAAATGACAGGTAGTTTTTGGGACTGTGGCGAGTTTATTGCTGCGGCCTACAAACTACAGATAGGCCATCCTCCCGGAGCGCCATTATTTCTGATGCTCTCACGCATTATGACTCTTTTTGCAGGTGCCGATGTAAAAGATGTGCCGCTAATGGTTAACGCATTCAGTGCTATTATGAGTGCATTTGCCGTATTGTTTACCTTCTGGACAATTACTGCCATTGCAAGAAAAATTGTTTTCGTAAAAAATCAGGAGCCTACATTAGCACAGATTTTAACCGTAGTTGCCAGTGGCGTTGTAGGTGCTCTGGCATTTACTTTCACAGATTCATTCTGGTTTTCTGCCGTTGAAGGCGGGGTTTATGCAACATCACAGTTCTTTACCTGTATTGTTGTTTGGGCTGTATTTAAATGGGAAAATGTTGCAGACGAAAAGCACAGCATCCGTTGGATAATCCTCATTGCCTACCTCATGGGCTTGTCTATTGGTGTTCACTTGCTGAACTTACTTTGTATTCCTGCTTTGGCATTGGTATATTACTTCCGCAAATATCCGTTTTCGTGGATGGGTGTTGCAAAAACTATGGGTATAGCATTGGTAATTTTAATGGTTGTACAATATGGAATTATTGCAGGGTTTGTAAACATAGGCGCAAAAATTGATTTATGGTTCAATCAGTCAGGCTCATCTTTATGGACAGGATTTGTTGTTTACTCTCTCATCATTTTAGCTGCACTGACTTATGGTATTTACTATTCTCAGAAAAAACAAAAAGCACTGCTCAACACTATTTTGCTGAGCTTTGCATTTCTGTTGTTGGGATACACTTCCTATGCACAGATTGTAGTGCGCTCCTTAGCCAACCCGCCAATGGACGAAAACAATCCGGAGAATGCATTTGCACTATTAGGCTACCTCAACCGCGAGCAGTATGGCGACAGACCTTTAGGCTATGGACAATATTACGATGCCAAAGTTGTAGGTCAGACAGAAGGCGCAATGAGCTACACCGCTATTGACGGAAAATATATTCCGACAGGAGCCAAGGTTATTCCCGAATACGATCCTGCACGTTGTACCGTTTTTCCAAGAATGTACAGCCGAGAGCCTAACCATGTTTCGGCATACAAAGAATGGTCAGGAATAAAAGGTGAACAAAAGCCTGAGTTCAGCAACAACCTCAAATATTTTTTCAGCTATCAGATGAACCACATGTTCTGGCGTTATTTTATGTGGAATTTTGTAGGCCGTCAGAACGATATACAGGGACATGGCAGCATATTAAAAGGAAACTGGATAAGCGGCATACCATTTATTGACAGTATGTTTTTAGGTCCGCAGGACAAACTACCCGACAGTATGAAAAATAATAAGGCAAGAAATACATTTTACTTCTTGCCACTGTTGTTAGGTCTTGCAGGATTGGTTTATCACTATAAAAAAGACATGAACAATGCCAATGTTGTGATGTTGCTTTTCATCATGACAGTACTTGCAATTGTAATTTACCTGAATCAGACACCTTATCAGCCCCGCGAACGTGATTATGCTTATGCAGGAGCCTTTTATGCATTTTGTATTTGGATAGGTTTGGGAGTGGCAGCAATTGCCGATGCTTTAAAAAAGCGAATGCCTGAAACAACTGCGGCAATGCTGGCTACGTTGCTCTGCCTTGTTGTGCCAACAGTTATGGCTAAAGAAGGATGGGATGATCACAACCGCTCTTACCGTTACACCTCACGCGATTTTGCATACAACTATCTGAACTCCTGTGCTCCAAATGCAGTAATTTTTACCAATGGCGATAACGATACCTTCCCGTTGTGGTACATACAGGATGTTGAAGGTGTGCGTACCGATGTGCGTGTTATAAACCTGAGTCTCCTCAACACAGACTGGTATATTGATCAGATAAAACGTAAGGCTTATGAATCAGACCCTGTTCCTTTTACATTAAATACAAAACAGTATGTTCAGGGAACACGTGATTATATTCCATTCTACGACAGAAGTGTGCAGGGATACAGCGACCTGAAAGATATTATTGAATTTATTACCAGCGATAACCCCGAAGCAAAAGTGCGCAGCGAAGGTGGTGATGAATTTAATTATCTGCCTACAAAAAAGTTCAGAATAAAAGTTGACAAACAAGCTGTCATTAAGAACAATGTGGTGGAGGCAAAAGATACAAGCAAGATTGTTGATTATATTGAATTTGAAATCAGCAAAAACTATATCATGAAAGCTGACCTGATGATATTGGATCTTATTGCACACAATGACTGGACACGTCCTATTTATTTTGCAGTTACCGTTGGCAATGATTCTTATCTTAATCTTGAGAATTATTTTCAGACAGAAGGATTGGCTTATCGTTTTGTTCCGATTAAAGCTGCTGCCGACCCATCCGGACAGACAGGAAGTGTTGCCGCAGAACGCATGTACGACAATATGATGAATAAGTTTATGTGGGGTAATATGAAAGATGAAAGAGTATATCTCGATCAGAACAACCTGAACATGACGATGAACTTCCGTAATAATTTTGCACGTCTGAGCGAAACATTACTTCAAGAAAACGAGCCTGATTCTGCAGTGAAAGTTCTTGACAAATGTCTGGTAGAAATGCCTGATAAAACAGTTCCATATAACATTATGATGTTGCGAATTGCAGAATTGTATTATCGCAGTACAATGAGTAATGCATTGCCTGACAGTTTGCAGATCTTGCTTTAATGATGTTGAACTGAAGAAAACAGATTCAAAAGAGAGTATTGAAAAAGGTAATTCAATTGTAAAACGACTGGCAGATATTTATCAGAACGATTTGCAATATTATTTATCGCTTAAAGGAACACCTTATGCCAAAGGTGTAGAGCGCGAAACCAATCAGGCGCTGGCAGTTTTTCAGGAGTTAATCAGGCTGTCGAAACTCAAAGACCAGAAAGCTATTACTGACGACTTGCAGAAAAGGTTTGATCAGTTAGAAGCTCAGTATTCGAGATAAAAAATAGTGATTAAAAAAAGGCTGCTCTGATTTAGAGCAGCCTTTTTTATTTTGGAAAAATCAACTATGACGTAATGAGAGACTATTTTAAAATGTGAATTAAAATTCGACAACAAAGTAATGCTTATGGTAATTTGCAAATAGTACCTTTTTTTGGGGGAACTCCAAAGTAAATATACCATAAATCAAAAGACCATCTCAAAAATTGTTCTGAGACAGTATTCTTCAATTATAAACTTTAAAAAATTCTATCAGGCAATCAATTCATCATCCGGTTTTTTCATTAACGGCTTTGGTCTTTTGTAAATTTTTGCCTTCAGATTTTCTGACATCAGATACATTACCGGAACTAAAAACAGTGTAAGGAATGTTGCAAACATCAATCCGAATATCATTGTCCATGATAGTGTACCCAGAAGGCTGTGCTGTCGCCACCAAAGAAAATGTGAGGATTAAACTCCGTAAACAATTTTACGAAGTCAATATTCAAACCTACAGCAAGCGGAATTAGTCCTAATGATGTTGCAGTGGCTGTAAGTATAACAGGAGTCATCCTTGTGCGACCGGCTTCTACAATGGCTTCAAATGTTGGAACACCTTGTTCGCGCAGTAACTCTGTAAACTCTACCAACAGAATTCCATTTCTAACAACAATACCTGCAAGT
Organism: Bacteroidota bacterium; assembly: GCA_016699635.1. Classification (GTDB taxonomy): domain Bacteria; phylum Bacteroidota; class Bacteroidia; order AKYH767-A; family OLB10; genus OLB10. Next base: position 1,353,489 of record CP064983.1, read on the forward strand.
GCTACAACACCTATACCAGTCATCACTATCGAGAATCCCATTTTAAAAATTGCAAATCCAAGTAATACACCTATGATACTAAATACAATTTCTGACAAAATAATTACCGGCTTGCCAATAGAGTTAAACTGAATTACCAATATCATAAATATCAATCCTAAAGAAATCATTAATGCCGTTCCGAGAAATGACATGGTTTCTGCCTGTTCTTCCTGCGAGCCTGCAAATTTTATTTCTACTCCTTCTGTTTTTGGAAATTGTTTTACGGCAGCCATTACATTACTCACCACTTCTGCTTCGCGACTTTGATAATCGGTAAGCAGGTTTGATGAAACTGTTACTACACGCTTCTGATTTTTTCTTTTTATGACACCATAGGTGTTATCATATTTCACCGTTGCAAAAGATGATAACGGTACATTGCGCACAAGTCCTCCCATTGACATATCACGATACAATATTTTTAAATTGTTGAGCAGACTAACATCATATCGCTGATCCAGTTTATAACGCAACATAATTTTATACTCATCATTTAAATCGCGGTACTTTGAAGCCTCACGACCAAGTACAGCCATATTGATTTCATTTCCTACGGTACCTGTCATAATTCCAAGACGGTTCATGTGTTCGCGATTGATGTCAAACACTATTTGTGGTTTGCTATCCTGCAGGTCTGATTTTAATTCTTCTACACCTTCAATCTGCAAGGAATCAAGATATCGTTTCAAGCTTTTAGAAGTTGTAGTTATTGCCTGAAGATCATCACCACTCACTTCAATAGAAATAGGTTTGCCTACAGGTGGTCCGCCTTGCTCTTGTGCAACAGTAACTTCAGCACCGGGAACAGTATTTTTTACTGCTTCTCTGATTTTCTCTAAATAATTACCAGTTGAAACACCATTTCTTTTACTGTACTCGACAAAAGCAACTTCAATTTTACTCTTGTTGGCATAGTATCCCTGATCTTCGTCTGATGGGTCAGAAACGTTTACACCAACGCTGGCAATAACAGATTTTACAACATCATTCTTTTCGCCCAACACATTATAAACTTTACCTTCAAGAATTTTTGTTACAGAGTCTGTATAGGCCTGATCGGTTCCAACAGGCAATGTTGTGAACACATAAACAAAGTTGGGATCTGCAATTGGGAAAAAATTTACTCCCCCATTCCTAAGACCAATTGCAATGAATGATAAAAACAACAATCCTACTGTTCCTGCCATCATAGTGCGTGGGCGGTGAAGAACTTTAATCAACATTCTTTTATATGACTCCTGTACTGCAGGCCATGTTTTTGTCTGAAAACGTACAATAACTTTATGCAACCAAAAACGGTGAAGTAAATTTAACAACAGAATGAAGATTGTAAAGTTACCCATGCCAAATGCACCTGTCACATAAAACAACAGTGCAATTGCAATAAAAATTATTGAAGTAATTTTTAAACCTTTGTATGGGTCATGCTTTTCTTCGTGCTTTTTCATAAAACTAACAGCAAACACTGGGTTGATGATGTATGCAACCACCAATGATGCCAGTAATGTTATGATAAGGGTAATGGGAAGAAAGAACATAAACTTACCAATGATGCCTTTCCAGAATGCTAATGGAACAAAAGGTGCAAGTGTGGTGAGTGTTCCGGAAAGCACAGGTAAGAAAACTTCGCCTGTTGCCATTTTTGCAGCTCTAACAATATCCATTTTCCCATTATCGAAAATACGATGCGTGTTTTCAATAACAACAATTGCATCGTCAACAACAATTCCTAATGCAAGCAGAAAAGAGAATAATACAATGAAGTTAATTGTAAATCCTATAACAGGTAAAACCAAAAATGCCACACACATAGATAGTGGCACAGACATGGCAACAAAGAATGCATTGCTTGTTCCCATAAAAAACATAAGTACAATTAATACCAATACAAAACCGATGATGATGGTATTAATCAGGTCGTGCAACTGCGTACGTGTTTGTTCACTCTGATCACCTGTAAGTACAACATTCAAATCTTTTGGCCAGGCTTCTGCTTTAAGTTCATTAACAACAGAAACAATTTTATCTGATGCATCAATCAGGTTTTCACCGGAGCGTTTGATAATGCTTAGTGTAATTACATTTTTATGATTTAGACGTGCATAGCTTTCCTGCTCTTTGTAGGAGTCAACTACTTCTGCAATATCTTTTAAATAAATAGGTGCACCATTAATAGAATTTACAACTAAGTTTTTTATCTGATCAACATTGGTAAACTCACCCGAAACACTCAACGACCTGCGTGTACCATCGGCCATGCGCACACCGCCACCGGGCACAGTCATATTTTCGTACTTAACTGCACGTTCAATATCACTCATCGTTAATCCTGATGATTGCAGCTTAAGCATGTCAACATTTATCTGAATCTCACGCTCTAACTCTCCAATCAGTTTAACTTCTTTAACTTCTTTAAGGCTTTCTATTTTATCCTTAGCTTCATCGGCATAGCGCTTTAATTTTGCAAGATCATAATCACCGGAAAGGTTTACAGCCATAATAGGCAAATCAGAAAAGTTGACTTCTATAATATCAGGCTCGTTGGGTAAATCCTGCGGGAGATCATTACGTGCACGGTCAACAGCATCTTTAACTTTTCGCTTTGCATCTTCAATCTTTACATCGCTGTTAAATTCTACCACTATACTACAATAATCCTGCAGTGCATTACTCTTGATTTTTTTTACACCTGAAATTCCTTTACACTCCTTTTCAATGTGGCGCACCACTAAGTTCTCCATATCCTTTGGTGAAGTGCCCGGATAAACAACACTGATATAAATATTTGGTAAAGAAATGTCTGGAAAACTTTCCTTCGGAATATTGATGTATGACATTATACCCGTCAATGTAATGATGACGGTAATAATGTATATAGCCGTACGGTTATCTATTGCCCATGATGAGGGCTTGAATTCTTTAAATATATCTTTCATAAAATGCTTGCGGTTTATAGTTTAATGATATCGCCTTCAACCAAATCGTGATAACCTGTTGTAATCACTTTATCACCTTCATTCAATCCTTCAACAATTTCAACATTGCCATTATATGTCATTCCGCTTTTTACTGTTTTACGCTTTGCAACAGTTTTGCCTCCTGAATTTTCAGCAACAAAAACATACTCACCATCAAGTCCTTTTTGTACAACACTAACAGGAAGTGACATTGCTTTCTCTTTATTGTAATCAGCTATTTTTAAAACGGCAAGCATATTAGGTCGCAGGAAATTTTCTTTACTGCCAAAACGAACCTCAACATTAAATGTACGGTTCAGGTTGCTGATGGCATTTCCGGAATAATAAACCTTACTTGTAATTTCTTTTCCTAAGTCAGGAAAATAAACCAATGCATTATCATTTTTATTTACTCTTCCGATATAAGTTTCAGGTAACTCGCCTTTTACTTTAAGCATTTCGAGATTAACAACTCTTATTGCAGGAACCTGTGGTGAAACCAACTGTCCTGTCTTTATCATCACATTATCTACTGTTCCGCTGAATGGTGCTTTAATACGAGTCATATCCCATTGCTCCTGAATAGATGCAAGTTTTTTCTCTGCACCTTCTTTTCTTGTTTTTGCTTCCAGATATTGTACTTCACTACCTATCTGTTGGTCCCACAGATTTTTCTGACGGTTATAAAGTGTTGTCACCAGATTAAGTTCATTCTGTACTTCTGCAATTGCCTTCTGCATAATCTGATCATCGACCGTTGCCAACACCTGACCTTTGGTTACATGGTCGCCAGCTTTTACATTTACAGAGGTAACAGTTCCGGGAGTTTTTGCACTCAATACAACATCTTCATCACCTTCAACATTTGCCTGCACTTCAATATAATGAGTAAATGGTTTCAAACTCATATCTGTGGCTGCAACAAATTTTATTTTGTCTTTTCTGGAAGTATCTGTGAGTGCAATTTCTGCTTCTAAAGATTTTATCTTTTCATTTAACTCAGACTGTTGCTTTCTGAGTTTTTCAAGTTCCTCAACCTTTTTACTGCTGTTTCCTCCACCACAGGCAGTAAGAAATCCAATTGCTGTTATTGCTATAATTACCTTTTTCATATATTTATTTATGTCAGAGTTTATATTTTATTTTATTAATGTTCCTGTTGCTTTCTCAAAATCTACTTTGGCAATAAATGCATCTACCATTGCAGCATAATAATTTGTTTCTGCTACTTTCAAAGCTGTTTCCGCATCCATTACTTCAAGGCTACTGCCAACACCTTGCTGATATTTTATTTTTGTAATTCTTGCTACATCAGCAGCTAATGTTCTGTTTTTTTCCTGATTGGCAAGAGAGCCTAATGCATTGGTTAGAGTTGTCTTTGCAGTCTGCGCTTCTAATTGAAAGCCTTGTGTTGCAGTCTGAATTTGATTCTCCATTTTATTAAGCGCAAATCTTGCCTGATTAACTCGTGCTGCCTTCTGAAAGCCATCAAAAATGGGTACGTTAAGTTTCAAGCCAATTATTGAAGTACGAAACCAGGGTTTGTTTTCAAAAATATCAAATTCATTGCGCGATGCACTTACACTATACGAGCCAAAGGCTGCAAGTGAAGGAAGGTAAGAAGATTTTTTTAATCTTAAATCAGCTCTGAGTAATTCTTTGGTTGTATTCAAAACATCCATTTCTATTCTGTTGCTTATATCAATGTTCTGATTCAGGTTATTGTCGGCAACAACTTTTATGTCTTCCAATTTATCTGTGAGTGTCAACTCATCATTAACATTCAATCCCATCTGAAATTTCAACAGGTTTTGTGCAAGCACAATCAGTCTGTCCGCATTTGATTTTTCGGTTTCAATATTGTTATAGGCAAGACTGATTCGGTCTAAATCAATCTTTTCGATAAAACCATTATTGTACATTACCTGCATTTCATCAAGCTGCTTTTTTAATCGCTTAACATTTGCATCGAGCATCTGCAAACGCTCACTGTTAACTTGCACGTTATAATATGCCTTGCTGATGAGTGCAGCTTTTTCAGTTTTAGTCTGAATAACTTGCTTACGCATCAAATCGGCATACATGCGTGATGCTTTTACGCCAACTAAATAAGATCCGTCAAACAATAGTTGTGATGCAGATAAACCGGCAGTAGAGCTATATGGCTGGCCAAATTGTACGGGGGCATAGCTACCTTTCTCGCCACCAAAAAATTCTGCAGGCACAAAGGTTGTTGGTATGTCAATAAAATGTGTGATGTCGGCACTGGCACTGATTTGCGGTAAACCAATTCCCAATAATTCATTAGCTCTGCTTTGTGCTGACTTCTGATCGAGAACTGCATTTTGAATATCGGTCTGATTTTGAAAAGCAAAATCAATTGCCTGTTTCAATGAAAAGGAATAAGACTTTTTATCGGATTGCTGCGCCTGTATATTGATTGATATCAGCAACAGTAAACCTGTAAGAAATTTAATTTGATTCAGCATACGGTTGTTATTTATTCTTCGTCTGTTATGTTTTTATATTTATTGATGAGTTTATGTCCTTTAACGGTTACAATGCCATGCAGATAATGATCGAGCAATGCAACCTGAACATCCTGCGTTTTAAAGTTCTTTAAAGGAAACACTGTAGTATTCATTCCAAGAGTAATTTCTTCTATTCTCAGTTTTACCAATATTTTAATATTGATATCCGGACGGTAAAGTTTTTGCTCAATGCCTTTTAAAAGATTTCTTTCAATGACTTCTGCAACATGTTTATCTTTAAACTGAACATACATACTCCACACTCGCGGATAAAATTTTTGTAAGTCTTCAAACAATGCTGGGTTGATGGTGGTGAACATCGCTTGCAATTTTTCCATTGTCAGAAATATTTCGTGAATGGCATCCTTGCTTTCTGTTTCAACATGTTCAAACTCGCAACGGCTGTTTTTTAAATATCCCTGACAACATTCAGATACAATTTCATCCTTATCATCAAAGCAGGCATAAATTGTTTTTTTAGAAACGGACAAATGTCTTGCTATGTCGTCCATGGTTATACGCCTGACACCATGTGCCAGAAACAACTCCAACCCCGACTCTAAAATTCTTTCTCTTATATCCATGATAATTGTTAAAAACTGGGCAAAACTATGGAAACTATTTTAGTTTTTTAAGTTTCCGAGAAAAAATTTAAGAAGCCTTAACAATTTTAACATTGTTTTGGGAGATTGAATGAAAGTAGAAAATCTATCTCAGAAACATTTCTTTTGATAAACCCAACCACTCTAATGCTGTGCCACCAAGCAATCGTTCTTTAGTTTCTAAATCGAGTTTTGCATTTTTAATCAGGGTTCCGGGAATATTTTCACCTAAAGGAAAAGGATAGTCGCTTCCTAATGCAATACGATTGGCTCCTGTGAAATTAATCAGGTAATGCAACATGTTTTCATCATGTACCAATGAGTCAAAATAAAACTTACCGATATATCTCTCCGGTGAAGATGCATTATCTATTGCAACCAAATCGGGGCGGCAATCAAAACCATGTTTAATGCGTCCGAATGTTGACGGAAAACTTCCTCCGCCATGAGCAAAAGCAACACGCAAGTTTGGCAATCTTTCAAACACACCTCCAAAAATCATTGAACAAATAGCACGAGAAGTTTCTGCCGGCATTCCCACCAACCAAGGCAGCCAGTAACGTTGCATATCTTTCTGACCCATCATTTCCCATGGGTGAACAAAAAGCGGCATGTTGTTTTCTGCACATGCCTGAAAAAACGGAAACAGGTTTGCATCATTAAGGTTCCAGTCGTTTACATGCGAGCCAATTTGTAAGCCTTGCAGTCCAATTTTCTTACACCTTTCCATCTCCTTTATAGCTAAATCCGGTGCTTGCAGAGGAACAGTACCTAAGCCTACAAAACGTTTTGGGTATTGTTGAACAATTGTTGCAATATGATCATTTAAAAATTCTGATACAGCAAGTCCATCTGCAGGTTTTGTCCAATATGAAAACATGACAGGTACAGTACTCAATGCCTGAACATGAACACCATGTACATCGCAGTCATTCATTCTTGTCTTTGCATCCCAGCAATTACTTTCAATCTCACGAAAAAAAGTGCCGTCATCACGCAACATCCTGGCACAACAATTTTTGTGATGATCTAATGTGATAAAACCACCATAGCCAAATTTCGACTTCCAATCCGGTAATTTCTCCGGTAGTATATGTGTGTGAATGTCTATGCTGAGCATGTATTACAATTTTAAGAATGCACGAAAGTACAAAGATTAATGAGGTGATAATTAAAAATTCAGAGTGTGGGATTCAAAATATTATTCTACTAATTAAATGTTTGTTTAGTAATAACAACTCTTTACATCATTGTTATTATCATTGGTTATCTATCTTATGATGTTAACTTCCCCTTTTGTATTTTTATCCGATAATAATGCAAGATAAACATTGAAGCCTGCTGCAGTTTTTAATCTCTTACTGAAGAATTTTCCATTTGAACCTACCAATGCACAGAAGCATGCTTTTGCAGGACTATCGGAGTTTATTACAGAAAATACTGCATATAAGTGCTTTCTTTTAAAAGGCTATGCCGGAACAGGAAAAACAACGGTAATTAATGCAATGATAAAAACACTTTATCATTACGATTTCAGAGTGATAATGCTTGCCCCGACAGGCAGAGCAGCTAAAGTGATTAACCATTATACCGGTGATGATGCTTCTACAATTCATCGGTACTTGTATGAAATAAAAAGTGATAAAAATGGCGACATCAAAACAAAGGTAAAGCCAAACAAATTTAAAAAGCAGATTTTTATTATTGATGAGTCTTCAATGATTTCGAATGAAGATGATAAGACATTGTTTAAAGGAGCAAGTTTACTTTCTGACTTAGTAGATCATGTTTACAGTCAGGCAGACAATGCTATAGTATTTATTGGCTACACTGCACAATTGCCCCCCGTTGGTTTGCAATGCAGTCCTGCATTGGATCAGAATTTTCTTCAAAACAACTGTCAGCTTCAGGTAAGGCAATATGAATTGAAAGAAGTGGTGCGGCAACAACTTCACTCCGGAATATTAGCTAATGCACATTGCACACGATTATTGCTTGAAAGAGAAGAGCATTTTCCTCGCCTAAAAACATCAGGATTTGATGATGTAAACCAAGTAACTTCAGCAGAGCTCTCTGAAGCACTTTCGGGATATTTCCCTTCCGGTGATGATAACACAGTAACTGTGTTGTGCAGAAGTAATAAGCAGGCAAACCGATACAATGAATTTATCAGAAAAACTTTTTATGGCTTTGAAGAGGTAGTAGAGAAAAACGAAAGGCTGATGGTTGTAAAAAATAATTACTACTGGCATGAATCAGACAATGACAATGCATTTATTGCCAATGGCGATGAAATTAAACTGATTCGTTTAAAAAAGCAGGAAGAGTATTTTGGGTTTCGTTTTGCCAATGCTACAATAGAATTATCTGATGAAAAATCAACAAGGCTTGAAGTAAAACTTTTGCTTGATACATTAAACAGCGAGTCGCCTGCATTAACTTATGATGAGTATAAAAAATTGTTTGATGAAGTGAGAAATCATTATCGCAAAACAGATGGCAAAGTAAACATGCGTAAACTACGAGAAGATCCTTATCTCAATGCATTGCAGGTAAAATATGCCTATGCTATTACAGGTCACAAAGCACAAGGCGGACAATGGGAAACAGTGTTTATTGATCCGGGCTTTATGACAGAAGAAATGTATGGTGTTGATTATATGCGATGGCTATATACAGCAATAACACGTGCACGCAAAAAAGTTTATCTTATTAATGTTCCTGATCGTTTCTTTGTTCAATGATCTACAGGCATCACTTCCGTTATGGGATTGATGAAGTAAATACTTTTAGAACGACAATCAATACAACTATAATTTTTACGTAGTTTTTCTTTCTTAATAAATGTCCTGCCTGTTCTTATTTTAAACTTCACACCAAAATTCAGTTCTTCCAGTGTAATCCATTTATCTTCTTCTCTGTCATAATTGCGCAATGCCCTAAGCAAGTCATGGTCTGAGCAACTTGTAGCTGATGGATTTGTCATATAATTATTCAGTGCAGCAACAACATCGGGCGGGAAAATATTCTCGCGTAGAATGGGAATCATCAGTTTACGATACTCTTCTTTCCAGTCTTTTCCGTGTGGAATAATAATTTGTTTCTTGCGTTTCCACTGATTTAGATGTGCTACTTCATGAATGAATGTGATGAGAAAAGCATAAGGATTAAGATCGTGATTGATAGAAATACGATGGTACCGAAGCCTCTTTGTGGCGGACGATAGTCACCATATTTGCTATTCCGGCTTCTTGTAATTTTAAGATTGATCTGATGTTCTTCAATCCATTGTATGCAATATCTGATAGATTGATGCGGAACATATTTCTTTAATGCTTCTTCTATAAACTCGAGAGTAACTTTTGCCATAATTAATTTCGGTCGAAAAATAATAAATTAACTCAGTAGCTGAAAAGCAGCAAAACTTGATACCCATGCTAAAGCACTCATATACACAAACTGAATGATTGGCCATTTCCATGTGCCGGTTTCTCGTTTAACAACAGCAAGAGTACTCATACATTGCATGGCAAATGCATAAAACAACATTAGTGAAATGCCAACAGCTAATGTATAAAGAGGTGTTCCATCAGGTCGTTTTTCTGCCATCATCTTTTCTCTGATTGGTAAATTTTCACCTTCACTACCTACACTGTAAATGGTTGACATGGTTCCAACAAAAACTTCGCGAGCTGCAAATGATGTCACCAAGGCAATTCCAATTTTCCAGTCGAAGCCCAAAGGTTTAATTGCAGGTTCAATAATTTTTCCTGTCCATCCTGCATAGGAATGTTCCAGCTTCTGTGCCTGTAATTGGTTCAGTTCGTCCTGTGTTGTTTCAGGAAGTTCTGCCTTTGCTTCATATAGTTTTTCTGTTTCGGCATAATCTTTTCCCGGTCCACGAGATGATAAAAACCAAAGTACAATAGAAATGGCAATGATAATTTTTCCTGCATCGAATAAAAATATTTTTACTTTATCGAAAATTACAAAGAAGATATTCTTCCATCGTGGCAAACGGTAAACCGGTAATTCCATGATAAAAAAATCACGCTGCTTGGCTTTAACAAACATCTTAAACAACCATGCAGAAAATATAGCTGCAACAAAACCGATAAGATACATGAGCATCATCACCAACCCCTGAGAATTGATAAATCCAAAAACATAATATCGTGGAATAACCAATGAAATGAGCAGGGTATAAACAGGTAGTCGTGCCGAACAACTCATCAATGGTGTTACCATAATTGTTACAATACGCTCCTTCCAACTTTGTATGGTTCGTGTTGCAAGGATTGCAGGCACGGCACATGCCACACCACTCATCAATGGAATTACAGACCTTCCGTTTAATCCAAATGGCCTGAGCAACTTATCCATAATAAAGCTAACACGTGCCATATAGCCTGTGTCTTCAAGGATGGTTATAAATAAAAACAATAAGGCAATCTGCGGAACAAATATGATGATGCCACCAAGACCTGCAAGAATACCATTTACAATCAAATCATTCAACACACCTTTAGGAAGCAATTCGCTTACTTTTGAGAAAAATCAGCAAAGGTTCCGTCAATAAAATCCATCGGAAACTGTGCCACATTAAATATAAACTGAAAGATTACAAACAGAATAGCCAGAAAAATTCCATAGCCCCATATTCTGTGTGTAACCAGATTATCAACGGTACGGGTCAGGGATTTACGCACTGATGCAGGCTCGCTGACACAACTTTTAAGAAGAACAGAAATAGTTTTATAGCGTTCCAATGTTTCAGTAGCTTGCATAGTTTTTTGGCTGAACTGATGCTGCTGTAAAAGCATGTCCAATTTTTGTTTACCTTCATTACCAACAAAACTTATGTCCACCTTATCATAATTACCTGCAAGCAGGTAGGCTGCATAATCACTTTTAACCGGAAAACTTTGTTTGATTTCCTGAATAAGTTCAGGAGCCAGGGTTGTTGCAGGCATAATATCACTTTCGGGCAAAGGAATAGTATGCAGAACAGCCTTCTTGATTTCTTCAATACCTGTTTTCTGACGTACAATTGCCGGAATAACTTTGATGCCTAATGCCTGTTCCAATTTTTTTACATCGGGCAACAAACCTTTATGAACAGCTAAGTCCATCATGTTCAACACCAGCACAACAGGAATTTTAAGATCAATTATCTGTGAGCATAAAACAAACTGCGTTTTAAATTAGATGCATCAGCAATAACAATTATCCTGTTGGGGAAAGATGGGTCTTGCGGATCGGTCAGTACTTTGTATGGAATTTGCTCATCAAGTGTTTTAGGGTACAAGCTGTAAATGCCTGGTAAATCTGTTAGCTCAACTTTGTAATCAACACCTTCAAATGCATTGCGTAAACTAAAGAAGCCTACATGTTTCTCAACTGTCACACCGGGAAAGTTGGCCACCTTTTGATTGAGACCCGTCAATACATTAAACAGCGTGCTTTTACCACTATTGGGGTTACCAACCAATGCAACTTTTAGAACAACTTCACTCACTTATATTCCCCCCTCTATTTATAATGTACTTACCCATACTGTTTCTGCCTCATTTTTTCTCAAACTAAGCTGATAGCCTGCAACTTTAATTGCCATTGGGTCGCCCAAAGGTGCAACTCGTTCCATCAACACCGTTTCACCTGGAATACAACCCATTTCCATCAGTTTAAGTTTTATCTCTTCATCACTGAAATTCTGAATGACCCCTGCCTCGCCCGGCTTTAACTCGCTTAACTTTTTTTCCAATATGGCACTATTAAAATTAATGTTGCGAAAATAGTCAACGGCAAGCACATTATGGGGGATTAATGTGTGGTGATTTTTGTCAGAAAATATTAATAACCTCGTTTAAAACTTTTCAATGGTCAACATTGCTCAGAAAATTAACTTTGCACCTTTGTAAAGGTTGGGTTTCATTCTGCAAATTATAGTTTATGCGTAATTTATTCCTGTTTTTAAGCCGGAATTATATTTTCATATTGTTTATACTGCTTGAGGCAGTTTGCTTCTTCCTCATTGCACAGAATAACTCTTATCAGAATGCAGCCACACTAAACTCAACCAATAAAGTTGTAGCATCTGTTTATTCCACTATAAGTTCTGTAACCGATTATTTAGATCTGGCTGAAAACAACAGAAGGCTTGCCGAAGAAAATGCACACTTGCGCACCTTGCTTCCTGCATCATATTTCGATACAACCGTTGTAAGAAATCATAAAGTGGACACCATTCACAATCTTGAATATTCCTATATTGAGGCTAAAATCATTAACAACAGTACAAACAGGCGCAACAATTATATGACACTTAACAAAGGTTCCGATGCAGGTATTGCTCCCGAAATGGGTGTTATAACAGGTCATGGAATTATTGGTATCATCAAAAATGTATCGGCACATTACAGCACCGTTACTTCATTTCTTCATACACAAAGTAAGGTGAGTGTGCGTTTTAAAAACAACAACTACAATGGTTCAATGGTATGGGATAGCGATAATTCTCCCACAGAAGCAACCGTAATTGACATTCCCCGACATGTGCCTTTTAAAGTTGGCGACACATTGGTGACTACCACATTTTCGCCCTACTATCCTGAGGGTATTATGGTGGGTACGGTAAAATCTTTTGATATTGATGCAGGAAGCAACTCTTATAGAATTATACTTAAACTCAGCACAAGTTTTAATGATGTGTCTTATGTGTATGTGGTGAACAACCTGCTGAAAAACGAACGTAAACAATTAGAAGAAAAACATAAAGATGCTACCCGAGGTAATTAAATCTGTTTTACGTTTTTTTCTGTTGATATTGCTGCAGGTTATCCTGCTTAACAAAATCCGATTTGCAGGGTATATCAATCCTTTTGTTTACCCATTATTTCTGTTGCTACTTCCCGTTCGAATACCAAAAACATTATTGCTTATTCTTGCTTTTATCACAGGTATAAGTGTAGATATTTTTCTGATACACTGGGTATGCATGCAGCTGCATCGGTGTTTCTTGGTTTTATGCGTCCCTACATCATTAAGCTTCTTTCCCCTCGTGATGGCTATGACTCAGATGCTGTAATCTCATTAAAACAAATGGGCATTTTGTGGATGGTGTATTATTTATTTATCAGTATTTTTCTGCATCATCTGTTTTTGTTCTATACAGAAGTGTTCCGTTTTAACGATTTCGGAGCAACATTCCTCAGAGTATGTTTATCAACCATTACATCTGTTGTAATTATTTTTATCATTTTATTATTGTTCGATAAAACAAAAGTGCAACGCTAAAATTCTGAATTTTGAAAACTTCGCATAGCACACAACGCCTCGTTTTACTCATTACTATTGCATTGGTAGCTATTACCTATATCGGGCGTTTGTTCTATTTACAGGTAATTGAAGATAAATATAAGTTGTCGGCAGATGAAAACGTTCTTCGCAGAATAATTGACTACCCTTCAAGAGGATTGGTTTATGACAGAAACGGAAAGTTGTTGGTGTTTAATCAGACAGTTTATGACTTAATGATAACACCCCGTGAAGTCAAAGAAATGGACACAGCAGAATTTTGTTCCATCATAAAAATCAGTATTGAAGATTTCAGAAAGAAATTTCAGAAAGCAAAAAACTATTCTCCTTATCGTTCATCAATTTTTGAAAAACAGATTTCAGCAGAAACATACGGAACACTTCAGGAAAAACTTTTTAAGTATAAAGGCTTCAGTGTTCAACCGCGTACCATCAGAAAATATCCTTACAACACTGCAGCACACTTGCTGGGTTATCTTGGTGAGGTAGATGAAAATGTGACTGCAAAAAATAACTATTACCAGATGGGTGATTATATAGGCATCAGTGGTATTGAGCAGAGTTATGAAAAAGAATTAAGAGGCAGACGTGGTACACGATATATGATGGTAGATAATTTTAATCGTGAGAAAGGACGTTTTAAAGAAGGGAAATATGATACACTTGCCATATCCGGTGAAAATTTAAAACTTTCCTTAGATGCAGAATTACAAGAGTACGCAGAGCTATTGTTTCAGAATAAAAGAGGAAGTGCCGTTGCCATTGACCCTTCAACAGGTGAAATACTTGCTATGGTAAACAGCCCTACCTACAATCCTAACCTGATGGTAGGTAGAGAGCGTTCGCGCAACTATGGTCGTTTATTAAAAGATGAGGATAAGCCACTTTTTAATCGTGCCATGATGGCCTATTATCCTCCCGGTTCAACATTTAAAATTATCAACTCACTCATTGGTTTGCAAGAGAAGGTCATCACACCTGAAACATATTTCAGTTGTGCAGGTGGTTATAGGGTTGGAAATATTTTTGTTCATTGTCATCCGCACAGCTCTCCTCTTGATTTACGTACTGCAGTTGCAGTATCGTGCAACTCTTATTACTGCCAGACTTTCCGAGGGGTGATTGACAATAGAAAATACAACAGAACAGAAGATGCTTTTGATGCATGGCGAAATTATGTTCTAAGCTTTGGTATTGGTAAAAAAATTGATGTAGATATGCCGCATGAATTGCGAGGCAACGTTCCAACAGTTGATTACTACAATCGTTTCTTTGGAAAAGGACGATGGAAATCATCAACAATAATTTCATTAGCAATAGGACAAGGTGAATTAGGAATTACCCCTTTACAGATGGCTAATGCGGCTTGTATTGTAGCCAATAAAGGATATTATTATGTGCCTCATATTGTAAAAGAAATCGGATATAAGCATTACCTGCCCGAACTTTTTAAAAGAAAAACTATACGTTGGTTGATCCAAAATATTTTGATGCCATACAAGATGGTATGGAATGGGTTTTTGAGCGTGGCACTGCCCGTGGTTCTCGTGTTGACAGTTTGGTGATGTGTGGCAAAACAGGAACTGCACAAAATCCGCACGGGAAAAATCACTCTGTTTTTTTCTGCTTTGCTCCACGCGAAAATCCAAAAATTGCAGTTGCCGTTTTAGTTGAAAATGCAGGACAAGGAGCACACTTTGCTGCACCTATTGCAAGTTTGATGGTACAGAAATATTTACTTAGAACAATAAAACGTCCTGATCTTGAAAAACGAATGTTAGATGCAGTGATAGTTCCAATGGCAAATGATTCAACTGTTTTAGATGACTAAAAAATGAGGAAGCAGAAAAGTGTTTTTCAGAATATTGACTGGTTGCTGGTACTGCTATATTTAGTTATGGTTATTGCCGGTTGGCTAAACATTTTTGCTGCAGTTTATAATGAAGAACATAGTGTAATAACTGACTTTTCGCAAAACTATGGCAAACAAATGATGTGGATACTTACATCACTTGTTATAGCATTTTTTATTCTGATTATTGATGGAAAGTTTTATGATGCATTTGCGGGTGTCATTTATGCAATAAGTATAATCTCTATGATTGCTGTATTATTTTTCGGTCATACTGTTGCAGGTAGTAAGTCGTGGTTTCGTTTTGGTGACTTTGGAATTCAACCTGCTGAGTTTGCAAAATTTGCTACGGCCATGATGATTGCAAAATTTTTAAGTCCTATGGGGTTAAAGAAAAACACCTGGCGAACGCGTATTTATGCAGTTGCAATTTTTTTTATTCCACTTCTGCTCATTCTATTAGAAAATGAAACCGGTGTGGCATTGGTGTTTCTGTCATTTTGTATTGTTCTTTATCGCGAAGAAATTATTCCCGGATGGTTGCTGATGATTGGTATTTCTGCTGCTGTATTGTTTGTGGTTTCATTGTTAGTACCAAAAATGATACTCGTCACCTCTTTGTTGGTACTTGCTGCACTAATTGTTTTGCTATTTCGTAAATGGAAAACATTTTTTGTTGTTGCAGGATTGGTTGCTATTTGTATTGGTGTTGTGGTAAGTGTTGATCATGTGTTTAATCATGTTTTAGAACCCCATCAGAAAAAACGTATTCAGGTATTTTTAGGAATGGAAGAAGACCTTAAAGGTGCAGGTTACAATGTAAATCAAAGTAAAATTGCTATTGGTTCAGGTGGTTTAACAGGCAAAGGTTTCTTAAAAGGCACACAAACCAAATACAATTTTGTCCCTGAACAAAGTACTGATTTTATTTTTTTGTACCGTTGGCGAAGAATGGGGGTTTCTTGGTACAACAACTGTTATACTATTGTTTCTGGCATTGTTATATAGAATTATTTTTATTGCAGAACGGCAGAAGTCACTTTTGCAAGAATCTATGGCTATGGTGTGGCAGGAGTAATATTCTTTCACTTTATGGTAAATGTTGGAATGACAATCGGCCTGATGCCGGTAATAGGAATACCTCTACCCTTTTTTAGTTACGGTGGCTCATCACTGTGGGGATTTACAATCCTCTTATTTATTCTGATAAAATTAGACAGCTATCGTACATTTGTTTTGCGATAATCAGAAATCGAGTCCAAGTGCAAGATTAAATAGTGGTTTCTGCACCTGACGATCGTCAATTCCAAAACCCCAGTCGGCACGAATAAAATAACCGAATATTCTACTACGAAATCCAAAGCCATAAGCACCAACTACAGGTTGAATTTGTTTAATCACAGTAACGGTTACGGGATTGCTGCCTCCGCCCCCAATTACTTCTTCATTCAATCCGTTCTTATCAGAAAATGGTGATGTGCCCGACCATGCAGTACCCGCATCGAAAAATACTACTGCCTGAAAATTACGAATCAAATCAGAACGAATTGGTCTGTTGAGCAAATATTGAAATACCGGAATACGCAATTCAGAATTGAACAATGCAAAACTGCTACCATTTCGGATATTCTGTTTAAAACCACGCATAGGCGAAGCTAATGTCTGAAAAACATATTCTTCGTTTTTGTCAACACTAATTTCATTATTAAAATTATTTCCCGGAACAATAACATTATCCTGTGAACCCAAATAATAAATTAATTTTTGCTTACCTAATGATGTACTTGCCGATAAACGGTTGGCCCAGATAATTTGTCTGTGTACTTTAATATAGTGACGAAAATCTGCACCAATGATGTAAACCATTTTTTCGGGCTTATTGATTTTACGAAACACTTCAGCAAAAATTTTGAATCGTGTACCATTATAAAGATTCAATGCTTTATTGATAGTGTTATCAAAAATATATTCTCCTTTAATGCTTGCCCAATAATTTGTTATATCGCTTTTCTCTAATTGTGCCTTCTCTGTCGCAACATAAATAGTCTTATCCATTCGTGCATCAATCGTTCCTTTAACTGCAGAAATTTCGCTGAAAGGATACTTACCTGAATATTTTAAATTATAGGTATGTGTACGTAACACATCAAGGTCTGAAACAGAAAATAATTTAGATTGACGTGAAAAAAGTATCTGCTTATCAATTCTTTTTTTCAAAGATTCAATCATCAGCATATATTCATTGCTGTTGAAATCGAAGCCAATGCGAAACGCTCCACTGATTTTGTAATCGTTCATCAAATCGCTCATACCGATTTTGAACAATGCATTCATACCCGGATCAAAATAAACAGCACCACCTGTGTAAGGCTGATAGGTAGTGTTGAATAAACTGTTGTCGAGCTGTGTGAGAATATACTCTGATGAAAATGAAATATCGTAGTTACGTTGCTTTGGCATTCGGAAAATTGCAGAGTCGGGAGTAGATTTTACATCATTACTATCAGGTTGCAACTTTACTTGTTCCTGCACAATTTTGGTAGTATCTGTAGCAACAGATTTATTTTCTATTGGTTCTTCTTTCTTCTTCTTTGATTTGAATTCACTTTGAAAAACATAATTGCCTACATCTATAGCAGCGCTGTCTTTCTTCTGCGATGGCTCAATAGTAACAACACGAGTGGGTGTTTCAGCAACCTTTGGTTTATTCTCTTGTTTCGGTTGAAAAACAGGTTGTGCTATATAACTCAAATCAAATGTCTTTGATTTATCAAAAGGCATATTGTCTTTCAAGTAAATTCTGTAACGGCCATTGTTCACTGCTAGTTCTGTAAACTTATTTTTTCTTGCCGAAAAATCCTGTTCAAGAATATTTCTGTTGCTATTGGTTAAAGCATAATGTCTGAAAAAATATCTGTAATGCTCTGTTGTATCAATAAAACTTATGGTGCTATCCATCTCCGATACAAATCTATTGATGACACCGTTTTTATCTGACAGATAAGAAATCCGAAGCGAATCACTCATAACAGGGAAGGTTTCATTCTCCGGTGAATGGGTTATGCGCAATAAATTTCCTTCTCTATTGTAGAGGTCTGCCATAAAAAGATCAAAATTGTTCTGTGGCGTATTTTGCTTAACATCAACACCTAAGGTATCATTGCTTCTGTTTGAAGAAAAAATTATTTTGTTGCCTGTAATATCATATTGTGGATATAAGTCATCATACACATCGTTTGTAATCTGATCGAAATTTCGTCCGCGCACATTAAATACATAAATATCGCTTTGCCCTTTCTGCACTGCAGACATCAATAGTTTTGACCCATCAGGAGAATAGGTCATGTTGAGAATTTTTGAAAAGCTCATTATCTCTGAAAAGTCAGACTTCTTTGTTTCTGTGTTAAACAAATTCAGAATAATATTTCCTTTTTGCTCTTTAACGATAGCTAATATTTTACCTGACGGATGCCATGCTGTAATGGGAAATGATCGGTCGTTTTCCGTAGTAAGTGAAACATATCCGCCTTTATCAGCACAAGTACGTTTACCGGTTTTTACATCCGTAATTTTAACTTTATAGCGGCCTCGTTTGTTAGTAACATAACTTACTCTGTTTCCAAAAGGATCTGTCTTTACCTGATAAATTATTTTATTCTTTTCTTTAACTTTTAATGGTGTTGCTGCAATTGGAAATTTATTCTTTTCAAACTCCTGATATTTTTTTGTGTGATAACTTAACCAGTCGGCAGAAAGTTGTTTTAAACGTACACCAAGCACAAAAACAAAACCGCTTTCGAGACTGCGGTTAATGCGTGTCATATAAACCAAATTACTTAATGAAGTTTCTCCATAAGTTGTAATAATGTAATGCCAAAGCGACTGACCTGCAAAAACTTCATCACGCTCAATGAGTTTATTTAAGACCGGTTTTTTTTCTGTCATGATGTAATCACGCAGCTTGTTATCATCTTCAGGTGTCCATCCTTTTGAAAGATAGGTTACCAAGCCTTGTGTGTACCACTGTGGAAGATTAAGAAGAATAGAAGCTTGTAATCGTTCTCTGATGTTTCCTCCATAAAACAATTGTTCAAGTAAGGCTCTTGCCATGCCGGCACGAATCTGTTCTTGTAAATGCTGATGATTGCCATCAAAATAAATAAGCACTTTGTTGCCTATTACTTTTGTCATTCCTCCAATATTGTAAGCCTGATCATCTAATTCAAGGCCAATATTGGTTTGTTTGAGGTCACTGAGTTTATTAAATATTACAATCTGAAATCGTGACGAACTCCGATAATCCAAAGTGCGTTCCATAACATCCATTTCATTCTGTGCTTGTTCAGCAACATAGGTGGCTAATTCTTTTCCGCCTACGTAATTATAAACATCGTAATTTTTAAATCTGAAAAATGTCCAGTAAAAATCTGTGTATTGTACTCTGTTTTTGCCAAACGACATCTGCGAGCCCTGATAAAACTGTGCATCAGCAGAATGTAGAATTATAAAAGTAAATAAGAGCGTGAATACGGCTTTGAAAAATGGCTTCACCTTTTTTGTTTTATGTGATATGCGAAAGTAGTTAATTTGAACTTTATTTAAACCGAAAATTAAAACATAAAAAAAGGGCTGTTTATTCAACAACCCTTTCATGAATTATCGGGATATTATTTTATCATCACTTTACGCTCTGCTGTCCCGTTTTCTGTTTCTGCTTTCAGAAAATATAAACCTGCGGGGAGTTGCTCTACATTCAAAGCTACCTGTGCTGTAGCATTTTTAGCTGCTATAGTTTGTGACAACACAAGCTGTCCGTTAACACTATAAAGACTTATGTTTAGCTGACCATGATAATTGTTGCCTAAATAAACCAACAGCTCATTGTCTGCTTGATTTGGATAGGTAGTAAGCTGACTAAGGCTATTGACTTCATTAATTCCAACAGGTGCTGTAATGGTAAATACTTTGTTGTTAATATCAAAAAATATAGAACCTGTGCTGGCACCTTCAACCCACATTCTGCAAATATTTGATGGGTTATTTGGAACAGTAAAAGTATAGCTGCCATTGTTAGCAACATTAGTTGCAATTGTTATGGGGAATGTTGTTCCGTTATTTATCGAAAGGTAAATGTTTACAAACTGTTCGTTAAATGGTGCAGCATCGGTGCCACCCACTTCCCATGTAATTGTTTGTGTACTTAATGCGGGCCATGATATACCCGTTACATTTGGATAAGTAATTGCAAAAGGTGCAGAAGTCTGAACAACATTTACTGTTGTAACTGTATCGTTATAAGTTACGCCACCACCATTGGGTTTGTTATCTCTTGCAGTAAGTCTGAAATGTAATGAGCGTGCATAAGATGTTATCAACTCACCTTTAGCATTTACCTGATTGAGCAATACAGACAATTTTGGAAAAAGACGAAGTGCAGAAGTTGAAGGAGCCTAACTGCGATACATAGGTGCATTACCTGTTGGCAAACTCCATGCTCCCGCAGGGCCTAAGTCAAACTGCTCCCAACTGAAAGTTATAGAATCACCATCAGGGTCGCTGCCATAGCCATTTAATTTAAATGCTGTGCCTACAGGAACATTAAATATGCCTCCGCCACTAACAGTAGGTGCATTGTTAAACGTGATGGTATTTACAGGACAAGAGTTGCCAGTTGACAAGGTTGAATAATCAACTATTTCATCAAAACTTTTTGTATGAAAATAAGCTATACTGTGTGCAGCCAAATCATCAGAGCCACAAATTCCTGCATAACCCATAATGGTTACACCACTACCGGGCTCATAAGCTGCACCGGCTTCGCGGTTACCCTGACAACTTCCTGTTACGCTGTTAAAAGTGTGATTGCCTCCAAACTGATGCCCCATTTCATGAGCTACATAATCAATATCAAACGGGTCATTGATTGGTGCAGCAGATCCAGTTACACCTTTTGCCTTATCTGCAGTTTTACAGATACAACCTAAGTAGGCAATACCTCCACCACCGGTACTAAAAACGTGACCAATATCGTAATTGGGAGTACCAATAAAAAAGTTTACGACTGATTGATTTTCTCCCAGCATGGTTCCGCCACTGTTATTGGTATAAGGGTCGGTGTTGGCATTAAGAAAAATTAAAGTATCAGTGTTAGCAATTAAATTAAGTCTTACATCTACTTCCGATTCATAAACACCTGTCACACGATTTACAGATGTAACCATCCCTGACAACGCTCCTGCTTTTGTTCCACCATAGTATGCAGCATACTCACCGGTGCAGGCTAATGCCAAACGATAGGTACGCAGATTTGTACCTATAGAACGATTCACTGAAGGCATTGAGTTTGTTAAGGTCTTATTTGCACTTTGACCTTGTTGTAAGTCGTCAAACTCACAAACCATACTGCTCTGCGACTTTGTAAAATCTTTTCTGAAGTAAACTAAATAATCAGAGGTAGTTTGCATGGAATAAGGGTCAATATAAATATCGTTCTCCGCTGTTCTTATCAATGCATGAAATCCCCATTGTGTAAAATCTATACGAACCCATGAAGGTTGATTGTTTATACCGCTGCCTGAGTATGTTTTAATAAATGGATATTTAGCTGCCAGTTTGGGTTGCATAACAGGCGACTCTACCATAGAAAAACTATTCCAACTACCATCGGGCATAGGTAATGTAATCACAACCGGTGATTGTTTTGCTGCCATGGTAAATTCCATTGGCGCATTGAGCAGTTGGTTTTTCAGCCCTTGTACATCAAGAGTATAAACCTTGTATTTATCAGGAACAATCTGACGTTTGCCTGATAACATTTCTTGAGTTTCTGACTTAGCAGTCCAAAAACTACTTGCCAACGATTGTGTCCCTGACAGAATTACAAATAATGCGCTTAGTGTTAAAAGTTTTCTCATGTTTGAATAAATTGAAGTTGCGAATGTAAACTAAAGGTAGGAAAAGATAGCATCCGGGTAACAAATAATTAAATTTTTACCTCATAATGATGCTGCAATCCCCTTTGCCAACAGAGGAAAACACTTTAAAATAATTTCGTCCATCTGATTTACGTTTGATGGAATAACTGCAATGGCATAGTTTCCATTGATTAGCTTTCCGGTTTTATCATAGATGGTAAAATGAAGTCTGATTTCTCGCTCATATATTTTATTGGCAATATCTAAGCAGTTTTTATAATTGGTTTTAATCTCAAATTGAGTAAGAAAAACAAAAATATCTGTATTAAATCGCTCGCTCAAATCGGCTAATACTTTTTTATTCTGAATATCGGCTTTCATGTAGCGGTTGTGTACATCTGTATTCAGATAATTGGTTGCTGTACGCGAATCGGTCAGTGTTTTATCTGATGTTGCATTCATCATACTTTCGGGTGATCGTGTCACAGGTGTAGCATAGTCAAATGCTGTTTGGCTGAATATATCACCTGCTGACTGAATATAGGCAGGCACCGTATCGTTTTGTAAAAGTGAAATAGTAGGATAATGTCTTTTTAGTTCGCGCGAGGTAAACCATTCGCTGCGATTGTGAAAATAATTACGGATTGTTTTAGGGTCTTTTCGGGTTTCTTCTGCAATGTCTTTATCAGCATCTGACAAATAAAATCGTGGGTCGTAGGGAATGAGTAATATACGATGTTCAATACTGTCTTTCTTTTCAGTCTTATTATCCTGTGCGTTCACAATAATAAAAGCCAATAGTGATATTGTTATACAAACAAATCGTTTCAACATAATTTTCTTTTGTCTTACAAAAATAAAGAGTGGTGTTATGCCTCATAGATGTTTATTGACAACTTATTAAAATGCTACTGTTCACTCAAAAAGGTAGTATAATATGAGTAGCTAAGGTATTCTTTGCATTAAAAGAAATTCTCTCGCTAAGACATAAAGAAACTGAACACGCTAAGAGAATTCGCCCTTTGCGATCTTTGCGTGAAAAAAAAACTACACTTGCTACAAATACCCCTTTGCGTACTTTACGTGAAATAAAAAAAGTCTCTCGCCAAGACGCAAAGAAATAAAACACGCTAAGACCGCTAAGGAAAACAACTTTGCCTACTTTGCGTGAAATAAAAAAAGTCTCTCGCTAAGACGCAAAGAAATAAAACACGCTAAGGCCACTAAGAAAAAAACACCTTTGCGAGCTTTGCGTGAAAAGAAAACTACACTTGCTACAAATACTCCTTTGCGTTCTTTGCATGAAAAAAAAGTTTCTCGCCAAGGCACAAAGAAATAAAACACGCTAAGGCCACTAAGAAAAACAACTTTGCCTAATTTGCGTGAAATAAAAAAAGTCTCTCGCTAAGACGCAAAGAAATAAAACACGCTAAGACCGCTAAGGAAAACAACTTTACCTACTTTGCGTGAAAAAAAAACTACACTTGCTACAAATACTCCTTTGCGTACTTTGCGTGAAATAAAAAAAGTCTCTCGCTAAAACACAAAGAAAAAAACACGCTAAGGCCGCTAAGAGAAAAATTTACGAGTTTTTCAGCAATAAAGTTGCTCAGCTATCGAGCCACTGTTTAAATAAAGGTGCTTTTTCTTTACTGATTAATATATCGTGTTGTGGAAGTTTTCTCACAACAACTTTTAGTTTGCCATTAAAGTGATTGTGGATACTTTCAATACTGTTTATATTAATAATGTATTGCCTGTTTGCCCGAAAAAAAACAGCAGGATCTAATTGCTCTTCCATCTCCTCTAAAGTCTGATTAGCTATTTGTACAGATCCATTTTGTAAAATTAAATGAGTATTCTTGTCTTCAGAATAAATCAAATCTATATCAGATACATTAATTGTTTTATAGCCATCTTTATATGGAAACAAAAATCGGCTTCTGTACTGCACTTCTTTTTGTTTTATATATCCAATTAATTCATCAAGATAAGGATTATTTGATGCGCTGATATGATTCTGCTTTACTTTTGATATTGCAGCATCCAATTCTTCAATTTCAATTGGCTTTAGTAAATAATCAACCCCATTTACTTTAAAAGCCTGCAAAGCATATTCATCATAAGCAGTAGTAAAAATTACTGCACTGCTAATCTTTACCTGACTGAAAATATCAAAACTCAATCCATCCGCCAATCTAATATCCATTAATACAATATCCGGATGTGGATTTTTATTAAACCAGTCCACTGCTCCTGCTACGGAGTCAATAATATCTACAACCTGAAATGAGCTATCCAACTGCTCAACAATTTTCTTCAGTCGGTTAGCATTTGGTTTTTCGTCTTCAACAATTAAAAATTTCATGATACAACTATTTTAATCCAATAATGGGAGTTCAACTATAAAATCATCGGCAGTTTCAATAACAACCGGTTCTTTTCCTGACACAATTCTATAGCGTGATTTGATATTTTCAATACCAATACGTGTTGAAATTTGTGAGGGATTTGAAAATCTTTGTAAATTATTACTTACGCGTAACATATCATCTGCTACACCGATATTTATGTTCAATGGTTTTGTATGTGAAGCAATATTGTGTTTGATTGCATTTTCGATGAGGAGTTGCAAAGTTATAGGCGGAATTCTTTTCTGAAGAAATTCTTCGGGGATATTAACTTTTATACGCACATTGTCACCATGACGGATGCTGATTAAATAAATATAGGATTCTATAAACTTAACTTCCCTTTGCAAAGTAATTGTATCGCTATGTATGTTTTGAACCATATAACGATACACACGTGACAGATTTTCGACAAAAGATTGTGCCAGTGCTTTATCTTCTTCAATTAAAGCTGATACTGTGCTGAAATTATTAAACACAAAATGTGGGTCAAGTTGAAGTTTTAATGCCTGTAATTCGGCTTGTGCTGCTATTTGTTTAAGCTGCGCTGCCTGAATTTTCATCTCAGCAGTTTCCATTCGAAAATTACGACCTGTAATAATCCGGCTTACAAACAATGATACCAATGCTGATGTGAAAAAGAAGCGCCAGATAACAAACCGTATTCCCGGTGTAAGATCAGGTGATGTTATGAGAGAAAAAATATTTACATCAAATAACATCTTAACAACAACAAACTGATAAATAAATATCCATATTGTTGACAACATGAGTTGCACAAAAACTTGAGCTATTAAACGAAGTATTGGTGATGCAGCCCATGGTAATCGCTTGTTTAGTCTGTTAACATTTCTAACACTACCATAAACCAGAATGAATGAAAAAAATAGCAGCCCTAAATTTTGAATAAAACTTTCCTGAAATGTAAGTTTACGAATAGGTTGTGCATAAGGATCGGTTAAAAAAACAATAATTTATGGGTAAAAAAAACAATTGGAATTAAAAAGTATTTATAGTACTTATTAATAAATTCAATCCATTTTGTTTTTGAGGTAATCATTTTCTATGTTCTATCTTATTCATTAGAAGAATGCGTAATTGTTCAGCAAAACAAATAAATTACCGCGAATATTGATTGCCTTTACCGACCCAACATGCTAAATATAAAACTGAAACTGCCAATTACCTTACCGAAACGATTTCAAGTTTATCCATCCATTATTTAACAGGTTTTTAAGCATAAAAATTTCAGTTTCCTACTAAGTCGTTTCAGCGGCTATTTTAGCGGTTTAAGTCAATTTAGATACCTATATACATTAAAATACATGCACTTTTGACCCCGTATTCAAAGACACTCAAATAAATTGCAAAAATCAAATAAACATGAAGCTAAGTATTAAAAACAATGCACTTGCAATAGCAATTATGCTTTTTTCAACACAAGTTATGGCACAAACCAAATCATTAAATTTAAAAGATTTAATACAAATTGGATTAGAGCAGAACTATAATATACAATTAAGCAAATTGGATGAAGCCATTGTTGAGAAACAAATAGTAGAAACTCGTGGCCTGACACTTCCTCAGGTAAACGGAACAGGTAATATAACAAACAACTACAAAAGACAAGTTCTTGTACTACCGGCAGGATTAGGTGGTGGTACAGGTGAAGGATCCAGAAAAATTGAAGCCGGAACAAATTATAGCTCTGCCTTAGGTGTGGAGGCTACACAAGCACTTTTTGACGTAGCAGCACTTCAGGGTTTAAAGGCAGCCAAAGCCGGCCGGGTTTATGCACGTGTAAATACTCAACAAACGCAGGAACAAGTTGTCAATGATATTGCTCAGCAGTATTATCAGATTCTTAGTAGCATGGAGGAGGTTAAACTACAACATTATACAATTGAAATTATGCAACAACTTGTTCAGGCATCCGAAGGAAAGTATAATAATGGTTTACTTCGTAAAGTAGATGTTGATCGGCTAAAAGTAAATCTCATCAATGCGCAATCAAAATTAACGCAAGCACAAAACGATGTTGATGTAAAAACAAATCAACTTAAGGTAACTTTAGGTCTGCCATACAACACCTCTATACTATTAGATAGTATGAAAATAGATGAAACATCGCTACAGGTTGCATTGCAACAACAACAATATAATCCTGATGCCAGCACAGATCTGAAGCTATTAGACACGCAAATAAAATTGAGTACTCTTGAACGTAATGCAACACGTGCAGCCAACTATCCAAAACTAAATGCCTTTGCAAACTACAACTATAATATGGCCAGCGATAAATTTTCTGACTTATATAAAGGAACTGACCCTGCCATTAGCTATGGTATGGGTAGTGTTGGAGTGCGTTTATCAATACCATTATTCAGCGGTTTTAGTCGTTCTTCAAAAGTTGCACAGAACAATATTAAAATTCATCAACTCGAGAAACAAAGACAGGCAACAGCAATAACTCTTGAAGCTAAAAATGAAAGTGCACGCATTCAAATGGAAAATACATTGACAACTGCTCGTGCACAACAAGAAAATGTGAAACTATCTGAAACTGTTTATGAATCTAACAGAAGCAACTATACTTTAGGTTTAAGTTCACTAACAGACCTACTCGATTCACAAACTTCTTTTCTGGAAGCTAAAAATATTTATACAAAAAGCATAATAAACTATAAACTTGCCGAGCTTGAGCTTATGCGTTCAAACGGTACAATTCTCAATCTTATCAACTAAAGTCAATTAAAATAAAGAATAATAAATTATGAAAAAGGTATTTATATACGGAGGTACATTAATAGTGGCACTTGCCCTTATTGTTTGGAAACTAAATGCAAACAAAAAATCAGATGCAGCACGCATTGAAGTGGTGCGTGAAAGCTCAAGTGGAGCCGTTCCTGTACAAATTTTAGCAGTTAAATCATCTAACGTTGATTTGTCATTTGACGAGAACGGAAATTTTGAAGCCGTAAATCAAATTGAGTTAACAGCAGAAATTGCAGGTAGGGTTAGTGAGTTATATGTAAAAGAAGGAAGTGTAGTGAAAGCCGGACAGGCTATTGCAAAAATTGAAAATGAAATTCTGAATGCAAATCAAACAGAAGCAAAAGCACGGTTGGAGCAGTTGAGATTAAACTTAAATCGTTATGAGCAAGCATATAAAACAGGAGGCGTAACACAGAAACAAGTTGATGATGCCCGTTTGGAATTAGAAAGTGCACAAGCAAAAAATGTTCAGGCAAATAAAAATCTTTATAACTCTGTAGTGAAAGCTCCTGTAAATGGAATTATTAATACCCGTTATGTAGAGGTTGGAACTTATCTGGCTTCCGGCAATAAGATTGTTGAAATTGTTGATGATGCAAAATTAAAACTCACTGTTAATGTAAATGAATATCAGATTATTCAATTGCACACTGGTGATAAAGTAGAAGTAACTGCATCGGTATATCCTGAAGTAACATATCAAGGTGTAATCACTTTCATTGCTGCTAAAAGTGATGCTTCATTGAATTACCCTGTTGAGGTAGAAATTAATAACATAGCAGGCAAAGCACTAAAAGCCGGCATGTATGGTACAGCACATTTTAAGCCTGAAATAAAAAATGCATCTTTAATGATACCGCGCTCTGCATTTCAAGGTGGTATTAACAGTAACTTAATTTTTATTAATGATAATGGCAAAGCAAAATTGCAAAAAGTAGTTGCCGGAAATGTTCACGGAAATATGGTTGAAATTCGTGAAGGACTAAAAGAAGGAGATCAGGTAATTGTTACAGGACAAATTAATCTGGTAGATGGCAAACAAATTTCTATTGTAAAATAAGTTCTGTTTTAAAAGCTAACATTTAAAAATCGAATAAATGAAAATTACAGAGATATCAATAAACAGACCTACAATGGTTGTGGTCGTTTTTACAATATTAGGCATACTGGGTCTTATCAGTTATAGCTCTCTCAATTATGAGTTATTGCCTAAATTTAGTACTTCAATGGTAACCATCAGCACGGTATATCCGGTGCCGGTCCTGATGAGGTTCAGAATACTGTAACAAAGAAAATTGAAGATGCAGTATCTTCTATGGAGAACATAAAGAAACTTACATCACGCTCTATGGAAGGAGTTTCTATAGTTACAGTTGAAATGAATGTAGGAGCAGATGCCAACAGAAGTTTGGAAGATGCACAACGTAAAATAAATGCAATGTTGTCGGATTTGCCAAGTGATGCTAAAACACCAACACTCAGTAAAGTTTCTGTTGATGATCTACCTATTATCACATTGTCAGTAACTGCCGATATGGATTCGCGTGAATTCTTTGATCTTTTAGATCAACGGCTGGCACCTCGTCTTTCACGACTACCGGGTGTAGCACAAGTACAAATGATTGGTGGCACTGAGCGTGAATTTCAAATCAATGTAGATGCCGGTAAACTTAATGCACAAAAACTATCGTTGTTACAATTACGACAAACTATTACCAATGCCAACGTTGATTATCCCACAGGCAAAATTCAAACCACCGACAATCTGATAGCCATACGCCTTTCCGGAAAATATGCCGATGTGGATATGTTGCGCAATCTGGTAATTAAAACTAGTGATGATGGTTCGCAAGTACGCTTGAAAGATGTTGCAGATGTACGCGATGGACAAAAAGATGTAAATAAATTGGCACGTCAGGATCAGAAAGAAACAATCGTAGTACAAATTACCAAACAATCTGATGCTAATGCTGTAACCGTTAGTAAAGAAGTACACAATCAAATTGCCGGAATTGAGAAAGAATATGCAAGTAACAATTTAAAAATGTTCGTAGCATCTGATTCATCAGAGTTCACTCTGGAATCGGCCAACGATGTTGTATTCGATTTATTTATTGCCATTATTCTGGTAGCGGTTGTAATGTTGTTGTTCTTGCACAGCATACGAAACTCGCTGATTGTAATGATTTCCATTCCGCTGTCATTGATAATAACATTTGCCGGTATGTATGTAATGGGTTATTCACTTAACCTCATGTCTTTGCTTGCCCTTTCCTTGGTGGTGGGTATTCTTGTTGATGATGCAATTGTGGTGTTGGAGAATATTTACCGCCATATGGAAATGGGTAAAAATAAAGTTCGTGCTGCTTTTGATGGTGTAAAAGAAATTGGTCTTACTGTTACCTCCATCACATTAGTAATTGTAGTAGTATTTCTTCCAATATCACTAACCAATAGTTTAGTGTCAATGATATTGCGTCAATTTTGTATAACAGTAGTAATTTCAACACTGTTAAGTTTGTTGGTGTCGTTTACTGTTGTTCCTTGGTTGTCATCACGCTTTGGAAAACTCGAACATCTGACAGGTAAAAACATGTTCCAAAAATTTATTCTGTGGTTCGAACGTCAAATAGATAAGTTTACAGAATGGATTACCGGCATATTACGTTGGTCGCTTGGTCATAAGCGCTATGTACTTATTGGTACAATTGTATTGCTGGTTGCATCTTTTATGTTGCTTGCAAAAGGGTTTATTGGTGGAGAGTTTATACCTAAAGGAGATCGCGGACAGTTTATTGTAACCATTGAAATGCCTAAAGATGTTGCTTTGGAAGTAACCAATCAAATGACTATGCGTGCTGAAAATTACTTAGCTAAACAGGATTTGGTAAAGTCATTAACCACAACAGTAGGAAAAAGCAGCGATGGAGGATTTGGCACTTCATCATCTACACCTTACAAATCAGAAATTACAGTGACTATGATTGATGAAAATCTGCGAAGCGAGCCTTCAAGCATGTATGCTGCAAAAATCAAAAAGGAATTAGCTGCACAATTAGCCGGAGCTAAAATAACAACTTCTCCCGTAAGCATCATGGGTACTGCCGAACGTGCTTCTATTGATTTGGTTGTTACCGGAACCGAGCAAGATAGCGCTATGGCTTTTGCTAAAAAAGCATTACTTGCATTACAAAAAATTGATGGTGTGTCTGACCCAAAATTATCTGCAGAAGATGGTAACCCCGAGGTGCGAGTAACACTTGATCGTGATAAGATGGCTCTACTGGGTGTGAATATGGATGTTGTAGGCGGCACAATGCAAACAGCTTTTAGTGGTACCGATCAGGATAGTAAACTTAAATTCCGCGAAGGAGAATACGAATATGATATTAACCTGCGCTACGATAACTTCAACCGAAAAAATGCTGATGATGTGCGCAACATTATGTTTGTAAACAATAAAGGTCAGAACATTCGATTGTCAGAATTTGCTACTATCTCTGAAACTTCGGGACCTACTGTATTGGAGCGCAGAGATAAGCTTGCATCAGTAAATGTACAGGCACAAGTAATAGGCAGACCTGCTGGTTCTGTAACCACTGATTTTACCGAAAGTCTGAAAAAATTGGATAAGCCTGCCGGTGTCAATTACATCTTTGGTGGCGATGCCGAAAATCAGGGAAATGCATTTGGTACATTAGGTTTGGCATTATTACTTTCTATTATTATCATGTATCTGATTATGGTTGCTTTGTATGATGATTATGTGCGTCCGTTTGTTGTATTGTTCTCTATTCCGCTTTCTCTGATTGGTGCATTGCTCGCTTTAGCACTCACTAATAACACACTCAATATTTTCAGTATTCTGGGAGTTATCATGTTGATTGGTTTAGTGGCAAAAAACGCCATCATGCTGGTTGACTTTGCTAACCAAATGAAAGAAAAAGGAGAATCTACAGACGAAGCTTTGGTACATGCCAACAATGCACGTCTCCGCCCAATTTTAATGACAACCATTGCTATGGTAATTGGTATGCTTCCTATTGCATTGGCATCAGGTGGTGTAGCCGCTATCAAACATGGTTTGGCCTGGGTAATTATCGGAGGGTTAATTTCATCCATGTTCCTGACATTAATAGTTGTTCCGGTTATTTATAAAATTATGGATAGCGTTTCTGCTCGTTTTGGTTGGGGCGATTTGAATAAGAAAAAAATAGTACGCGAACTCATGCATGCTGAAAATACAAATACAGCAGATAACCATTCAATATCTCATGTAATTTAAGCATAAACATTCATGAACGCTGAATGCACTCCATTTAATTCAAACGATAAAGCAGTTGAAAATATAATTGTCAATAGAGCGCGTCATTTGTTCATGAAGGTAGATATAAAGTCAGTAAGTATGGATGATATTGCAAATGCATGTGGCATTTCCAAAAAAACACTATATAAATGTTTTGATAAAGAAGGTTTGGTAAAAACTGTTACACAACAACAGGTTCATATATTTGAAAACGAGATTAAATCAATCTTGCAAAATAACAAAGACGTTGTACAGGAGCTGACAAACCTTCTTTTATTTACAATAAATGCTTCGCAAGAAATTTCTCTTCCCTTTATTGATTCACTAAAAACAATAAAACCGGAAGCATATCAACTGATACTAAATTTCACAAAAAATATTCAACAGACTTTTATAAATAATATTAAAAAAGGTATGTCGCAAGGATATTATCGTTCCGACATTGAGCCCGATGTTGTCGTACAGTTGCACTTCCTGCAACTATGGAGTTTAATGAAACAACAAATGCTTAGCAAATCTTTACATTGGGGTGAAGAACTAAATAAAATGTTTCTGTTTGGTATTTTATCTCCAAAAGGGTTAAAAACTTTATAGTGCCTTTGCTTTTTAATGATTATAACATTGGAGAAATTAACCGTGCGCATTTTTCTCCCAATTGTTTAATAATAGGGCGGTTGTTCCACGCTTTCACATCTATACTTTCAGCATCTTTTAAATCTTTATAAAATTCACGTTTTAGTTCTTTCGCAAATGTTTCGTCATATACAATAGCATTGACTTCAAAATTGAGGTCAAAACTACGATGATCCATATTTGCTGTTCCAACCATTGCAATTTTATCATCAGCAACCAATGTTTTAGAGTGAATAAAGCCTTTCTGGTACAAATAAATTTCTGCACCTGCATTTAAAAGACTATCGTAATATGAAAATGCAGCTGCATTTACTATTCTTGAATCAGAAATACCGGGAACAAGAATTTTAACACTCACTCCACCAAGAGCAGCTACCATCAAAGCATCCAAAATACTTTCTCCCGGAATAAAATAAGGTGTTGTAATTAATATTTCTTTTGATACCAGACTGATAGCCTGTAGTAATGAAAATAAAATTGTGGGTCGCTCAGAATCCGGTCCACTTGCTGCAATCTGAACAATTTTATTCCCTTTGTTATTCAATAAAGTTGGTGATGGAAAAAATTCTCTTGAAGGTTGCAATTGTGACTGTGCACAGAAATTCCAATCACATAAAAAAAGATATTGCAGATAGTATGTGCCTGCACCTTCTATTCTCAGATGTGTGTCGCGCCAATACAATTTCTTACCTTGCTCTTCTGAATTTATATAACGTTCACTAATATTAATTCCGCCAACAAATCCAATATTACCATCTATTACAATAATTTTTCGATGATTTCTGTAGTTAAGGCGATTGGCTAATGCAAATAATCTTACTCTTGAAAAAGGAAAAAGATTGATTCCGCCATCTTTCATCCGTTTCAGTATTTTCCTATTTAATGCATGACTTCCAAAGTCATCATAAATAAACCTCACCGTTATTCCTTCGCCAACTTTAGCTATTAAAGCTTCTATAACACTCTTACCAATACTATCGTTTTCGAAAATGTAATATTCAATATGAATATGGTGTTTTGCTGATGCTATTGCATTAAGGACTTCGGGAAATTTTTGCTCTCCATTAATCAATAATTTTACTTCATTGCCTGAAGTTAAAGCACTTAAACTATCATAGGTCAGAAGTCGGGCAAGTTCTTTGTTGTTCTCAACTATATCTATATTCTCTCTATATGTTTTTTCTGAATATTGAAGAATTTGCTCCCTGAACCTTTCAGCCAACACATCGTCTTGAAATATTTTTTTACTGTACATCTTCCTTTTCCTATAATTAATACCAAAAGAAAAATAAAAGAATATTCCAATGAATGGCACAAAGATTACCAATAAAAGATATGCCAGAGCTTTAGTAGTGGTCCCGGTATCCCAAATAATTCGTAAGCATACCAATATAACTATAAGTACATAAATAATTTCTGTAATAAATATCCATTTCATAATAACAAAATGACATTTTAAATTCTATAGTTGTGTCCGCTGATTAATATAAAACAGATACTTGTAAAATTTACTTTCGTAAATACTCTGCATACTAATTTGTTTTTGTTTCAAGAATTTTTGTTTTTACAAATATAATATTGTAAAGCAAGTACACTAAACAGATTCCCTAATGAATGCATCTTATTACATACTTTGACATTTTATTACTTTGATCGGATAGCTTTATATTTGCTATAAATTTTATGAGTTAACCATTATGATTGTAAACAATAAAATTGGAATTACTTTCTCAGGTGGAGGATTCCGTGGGATTGCACATATTGGGATTATGCAATATCTGAAAGAGTTAGATATTCCTATTCATGCTGTATCGGGTACGAGTGTAGGCTCTTTGATTGGAGCTTTTGTGGCTGAAGGTTATGCCCCTTTAGAAATATTAGAACTAGCTAAGCGTGAAAAATTCTTTACTTTCTCTGATTTGTCTATTGGTAATGGTGGTTTGTTCAATACGGATATATTTGAAAAGTAATTAAGAAATATATTCCACATGATAGTTTTGAAAGATTGAAAATGCCTTTATATGTTGCCGTTACAGATTTAACTTATGCAGAGTTGTTGATTTTTAATCAGGGTAGTTTATCCTTTGCTGTTAAATCTTCTTGTTGCTTTCCTTTGGTGTTTCATCCTGTTGTCTATAATAACGACCGATATTTATGTGATGGAGGGTTGTTGAATAACTTTCCAGTAGAACAAATTACCGCAACATGTAATAAGAGTATTGGTGTTCACATTAATCCGATTAATAAATTAGAAGGTAAATTAGGTTATAAAGAAATCATACAACGAATTATTCGTATTGCCACTTCAAATATTAAAAGTGCAGAAAATCACAAATGTGATATTTTTCTTCAGCCTGATGAAATCAATAAATTTAACACCTTTGATACCGGAAAGATTGATGAAATTTACAAAGTAGGATATGATTATGCTAAAAAAGTTCAAAAAAGAATTTTTAGAACTTAAAAAGCAAGTATAAGTAGTAAAGGTTTCATGTAAAATAAATTCATTACATAAAATACTTATTTCTCCAGTAGATACAGTTGGTGAATTAATATCGGAAATTTAAAAATTTATAAGATAGAATTCCAACAAATAAAATATAATTTTCATCGCAACAACATTACTGTTCCGGTTTTAATAATGGGATCTGTTGGATTGTGCATACGAATGGAGTAAATGTACATTCCTAAAGGTAGTAGTTGATTTTTATAACGACCATTCCATTGCGGTTTTCCAGTTTCAGAATAAAGTAATTGTCCCCAACGGTTAAATATCTGAAGCGTATAATCCGGCATTTCTGCTCCTATCGGAGTAAACAAATCATTCAACCCATTATCGTCAGGTGTAAATGAGGAGGGCATAAAAAAAACTCATTGTTGTTTTGATATCCACCGGTGCTTCTGTTGTATCACGACAACCATCATCACTAACTGTTACGAGTTGTACCAAATAAACACCACTGTTTTCATAAACATGTTGCGGATTTATTTCAGCAGATTGTGTACTGTCTCCAAAGTTCCAGAAATTATAAGTGTTACCCACCGATTGGTTTGTAAATTGTTGCAGCACATTGATACTACTAACCGAAACCGTGCTTGTAATGAATGAAGCAACTGTCGGTTGCAGCACTGTTGCAACTTGTGTATTGGAAATTGCACTGGAATCAATTACACAAATAGAATTGCTGATGAGTTGCACCGATACACTATCACCATTGTTAAGTTGATTCGTTGTGTAGTTAGGATAATTATTAGATAGTGCTTGTCCGTTAATATACCATTGATAAGTAGGGTTATTTCCGGCAAATTGTGTGGAGGCATTAAACTGAAAGGCTGTACCGGTGCAGGTAGGTGTATCAGGATACATACTCAGGTTTATGGAAGGCAGTTGGTTGTGAGGAATAGTCTTTACACGTATAGAAAAAACATAGGTGTTGGTTTTTGAAGGACAACCATTATCTGTTGATTCTACTGTAAACATATAGGGGAATGGTGCTGCCTGTCCGCAAATTGTTTTCCAGCAAAACTGAGCTGTATTATTGTTTGGAGTTGGATTAACAACAAACTGTGCAGGTGGATTGGTGAGTGCTGTACCGAAAAGATTACCTGTTGCCGAAATGTTTATCATATTGTTTTCTGCATCAGTAAATGTGAGGGGAAAGCAAATTGAATCTCCTTCATCTATCTGATAATTTAAAACAACAGGTGAGGTTAATTGTGGTGCCGTATTATAGGAGCAAGCAGCAACCACTACCTGCATGTCGCGCCTTGTTCTGGAAAGAAGTGTTCCATTCCTATACTCTTCTACTTCTATGGCCAAAACATATAATCCCTGATTTGGTGAAGAGATAGTCAGCAATCCTGTTTGTGAATTTATACTACAGAGACCTCCTGCACCAAAAGGACTAGTGTAACTATAGCCCGGGCCGTAAATGACTGTTGGTAAAGGAAACAAATAATACAAGTTAAAATTAATATCCTGATAGGTCATTAAATTGTTTAAACCTATGTATCCATAAGGCTGCACAATTTTATAAACCAAACTATCTCCATCACTGTCAAATGCCAGATTACTTAGCTGCATCGTATCTAAATTACAGATGAAAGGTGTAGGCGAATTTGAAAACTGTGGTGTAGAGTTGGAGATGCCTGCCGGAATAACTGTATAAAAAAATATGCCTGTGCTATCCGGTTGAATCAGGTTGTTGATACTAACATTTCTTGCTCCATCACTTAAAAACAAGTGCCAGGTTGTATCTTCTGACAGCGTAACAGTCGCTTCGTAGTATGTTTTTTCTACGCACCAATTGTTGTTATAATAACAAGTAGTGTCTAATATAGGCGGAACAATTGGCTGTGTGCTTATTTTATCCAGCGAAATTTGTGCATACGCTCGTTTATAGTTGGCATTAGAAGAATCATAACAAATATAAAGATCATAATATGGTTGAAATTGTGCAGCAGAAGTATCGCAGTTACGGTAATAATTGAGGCTTATCTTGTAAACCTTTTTCTGTTGCTGTGGTACACTTCCTATGAGTGTATAGGTAAAATCACCGCCCATAATATGACTTGCCTGACCTGCACTACAGAGCAGCATAAAAATATGTACAGCAATTAAACGCTTCATAGCAACATTAATATCAAGACGTTTTCCAATAAAAATACGTTGTCTAAAAATAATAATTTTCTGTTTCCTCCACAATTTCCCCTTCATCTTTTTACCATTTTGTTTCAAATGTCTAATAAATATATCTGCTTTAGAATGACAGAACACATTGTATAGTACAATGTGCATTGAGGATTTAAGTAACTTATGTGCTTTCTATGTCTCCCAAAAATTTTACTTTTGTGGTAATGAGTATCAATAAAAATCTTGATCCGGCAAGTGAAAATTTAAGCACAGCCGAAAAGGAAATAGAACGGGCATTACGACCGCTTAGCTTCGATGATTTTGCAGGACAACGTAAGGTAACAGAAAATCTTACTGTATTTGTAAAAGCAGCAGTACAGCGTGGCGAAGCTCTTGATCATGTTTTACTGCATGGCCCTCCGGGCTTAGGTAAAACAACATTAGCCAACATTATAGCAAACGAACTTAATGTAAAAATAAAAGTTACCTCAGGTCCTGTGCTTGACAAACCTGGCGACCTTGCAGGCTTACTCACCAATCTGCAAGCTAACGATGTGTTGTTTATTGATGAGATTCACCGCTTAAGCCCTATTGTGGAAGAATATCTTTATTCTGCAATGGAAGATTATAAAATTGATATTATGATTGAAAGCGGACCTCATGCACGTTCGGTTCAGCTTAAAATAAATCCATTTACACTCATTGGTGCCACTACACGTTCAGGATTGCTTACTTCGCCATTGCGTGCACGGTTTGGTATCAACTCGCGACTTGAATATTACGATGCACGATTATTACAAGACATTGTAATGCGCTCTGCATCTATTCTGAAAACTGCTATTGACGAAGAAGCGGCCTTTGAGATTGCCCGAAGAAGCCGTGGTACTCCTCGTATTGCTAATGCACTGTTGAGACGCATTCGTGATTTTGCACAGATAAAAGGTAACGGAACCGTAAATATTGAAATTGCACGTTATGGACTTCAGGCACTCAATGTTGACATTGACGGTCTGGACGAAATGGACAACAGGATTCTTAATGCCATTATCGAAAAATTTAAAGGTGGACCTGTAGGATTGAACACTATTGCCACTGCTGTTGGCGAAGAAGCAGGTACTATTGAAGAAGTGTATGAGCCGTTTTTAATTATGGAAGGTTTTTTGATGCGTACACCACGCGGACGTGAAGCAACAGAAAAAGCTTTTAAACATCTTGGTAAAAAGTCTTTAAAGCAGAAGGGAACATTGTTCGACTCTGAGTCTTAAAAAACAATGAACCGTAGCCAGACAACAGCATGGGTCAAAGCCGAAGCATTAAAGTTGGGCTTCTCACATTGCGGCATTTCCAAAGCCGGTTTTCTGGAAGAAGAAGCACCACGCCTCGAACAATGGCTTACAGCAAACATGCATGGCACCATGTCGTACATGGAACGCAATTTCGATAAGCGTTTAGACCCAACAAAATTGGTTGAAGGCGCTAGGAGTGTCATCTCCTTACTTTTTAATTACTATCCTGAAAAAAAGCAAAATCCACAGGCACCGCAAATTTCTAAATATGCTTATGGAACAGATTATCATTTTGTAATCAAAGAAAAACTGTTTCAACTACTTGAACTTATGCGACAGCATATAGGAGCAATTGACGGACGTGTTTTTGTTGACTCTGCACCTGTGTTAGACAGAGCCTGGGCGCGTAAAAGTGGATTGGGATGGATAGGAAAAAATAATAATCTCATAAATCCGCAATCAGGTTCCTGGTATTTTATTGCAGAACTGATTCTTGATATTGAACTTGATGCCGATGCTCCAATAAAAGATTACTGTGGCACTTGTACAAAATGTATTGATGCCTGCCCGACAGAGGCAATTGTAATGCCTCATGTTGTTGATGGCAGCAAATGTATTTCATATCTTACTATTGAATTGAAGAACGAAATTCCTGTATCTTTCCAAAACCAATTTAAAAACTGGATGTTTGGTTGTGATATTTGTCAGGATGTATGTCCTTGGAACCGTTTTGCAAAACCACATCAACATCAGGAACTGCAGCCTAAAAGTGAATTGATAGAAATGACAAAGCATGAATGGACAGAACTTACAGAAGAAATTTTTAAAAAAATATTTAAAGACTCTGCGCTGCAACGAACAGGATACAAAGGGATAAAGAGAAATCTTAATTTCTTAAAATCAGAAGAAGATTAAACGACAACTGCATTTCAAAAACAAATCTGAAATTTTGCCTGTAAAGTTCACCAAATCTCCTCAGCCTCAGCTGAGCCGTGGCTGATCAGTAATTCAACTATTCTCTTACCTCTTAACAAACTTCTTTACCACCACACCTTGTGTGCTGTATGCTTTTACAAAATAAACTCCGTTTTGAAATTGACTGATGTTTATCTTTAAATATTGTTGGCTGTTGGTTTTCTTTTCAAACACAATTTTTCCAAGCACGTCTATTACTTGTATTTTTTCTACTCCTGTTGTGAGTTGAATATTTAATTCTGATTGTGCAGGATTTGGGTACAGTAGTATCTTTTCTTCACTCTGATATGATGCTATTCCTGTTGGTAGTACAACATGTGTTGTTGCTGTGTTGGTTATTACAGGGTCATTAAAATCAAAATAAATGGCAGCATTGTTTTGTATGCTATCATTCAATACCAGACTTGTTTTGGGTTTTATTCTGTAATGAATAAAGCCATGGCTTAACGGCTCGTTTACATTACTATCGGGCAATAGAATATTATCAAACTTAAATTCCATGTTGCGCTCATGATAAATAAAATTCATGTTTACAGGATGCGATGATGCAACATATTCTAAGGTGTTTAACTGAAGTTTATTTGTATCTAATGGATTTAAAACTTTAACATTAAATGCTGTATCGTTTCCGGTGTTTTGAAAACGGATGATGTAATCTAAATAGGGTGGATTGGGAATTTCTGTAGTGAATAAAGTATCTCTACTTACTAAAATATCATTGGGGTCAAATGAACCTATGGTAAAAACCTCCCAAGAACTGTAATTACAACCGGGATTAGCATCACCGGCAACAGGCTCTATTCTTACACTTGAATTGATAAGTGAACCAATGGGCAAACCCGTATGTACATTTACGGTAACAACAATACTTCCTGACTGAAAAGGTGCAAGTGCGCCAATATTCCATACGACAGAATCGGTTGTAACAGAAGTAGGAGTTACATTAGCACTTGTAAAAGAAACATTCGCATCAGGAAAGAAAATTACAGTTGGCGTAAGTGTTGTAGTACCATTGTTAATATAGCTGATATAGTAAGTTGCATCAAAACCTGAGCGGAATAAAGAAACTGGTGTAAGATTTATACATACATCGTTAATAACTCCATTAGGCTGTAATGCAAAATCGTTTAATGAATCAGTTTGATTAATGTTGTTAAAATAAGCAGTATGAACTAATGGGACACTATTGTAATAATTTATCGTTGATGCAGAAACAGAAAAACCACCTGTATCTAACACCGATAAACTATATTTTCCATTCTGTTGTGAGAAAGATAATCTTCCAGTATTTTGTTCAGTAACCATTTTGTTAGATACACCCAATTCACCAACATCTTGTATGGTATTGTTATTGACATCCGCATACATTTTGCCATCAATTAAATTATATTTATCTGTCAATTTTATAACCCAATAATCATTATTACCTTGTGAATCTTCTGTTTTATCGCCTGAAATAGGAGAAACAGATTGCCCTCCAATAATATATCCGCCATCAATAGTTTGTTTTATTGAGCTTAATGCTTCTGCATAAAGACCTCCAATCGTATTCTGCCAAAGTATATTACCTATTGAATCTATGTTTATCACCCAGTAATCATAGTTTCCTTGTGAGTTTTCAGTTTTATCACCGGAAATATTAGAAGAAGAATACCCCCCAAAAATATAACTACCATCAGTAGTTTGTTGAATAGACTTCAACTTGTCCCAATTATCGCCCCCAATAGTGTTCTGCCATTGTATATTACCGTTTGCATCTAATTTAACCACCCAGTAATCAAAATCTCCTTGTGAATTTTCAGTTTTATCACCGGAATTGTCAGAATCGGAAGAACCACCTAATATATAGCCGCCATCTGAGGTTTGTTCTATAGATTCTAATTCATCCCAGCTATTTCCTCCTATGGTGTTTTGCCATTGAATATTTCCAGTTGCATCTATCTTTACCACCCAGTAATCATCAAGTCCTTGTGAATTTTCTGTTTTATCTCCTGTAGCATTAGACATAGAGCGTCCGCCAAGAATATATCCACCATCTGTGGTTTGTTGTAAAGAATATAAATTATCATTCTCGTATCCCCCTATAGTATTCTGCCACTGAATGTTTCCTGATGCATCTAACTTTACCACCCAATAATCAGAACCACCTATCGAATACTCAGTTTTATCGCCTGAAATAGAAGATATAGAAAATCCTCCTAGAATGTAACCACCATCGGTAGTTTGTTGTAAAGAATATAAATTATCGGTAGAATCACCACCAATGGTGTTCTGCCATTGAATGTTACCTATTGAATCCAACTTTACCACCCAAAAATCAGAAGCCCCTTGTGAATTTTCTGTTTTATCTGCTGAAATGTTTGACTTAGACCATCCTCCAAGAATATATCCATTATCCGTAGTTTGTTGAACCGATTGTAACCAATCAGCATCATCTCCACCAATGGTGTTTTGCCATTGAATATTTCCAGTTGCGTCTAACTTTACCACCCAATAATCATAATCTCCTTTTGAAGGTTCTGTTTTATCACCGGAAACACCGGAATTGGAACGACCCCCAAGAATATAGCCACCATCTGAAGTTTGTTGTGTGTAATTTAAAAATTCTACACCACTTCCTCCAATAGTATTTTGCCATTCAATTTCCTGGGCATGGGCGGTAGTTGTACAAATCAAGAGTAATATAATCAGTTTTCTCATGTTACTTACTTTTTTGGTTATATCAAAAGTATGTAATTCAAATGAGATAAAAAATAGTTTGGTTTATATTTTTATCAGAATAAGAGAATAAATAAAAGCTGTCTGATTTAGAAATTTATTTTACTTATCTTCAAAAATTATTGTGGCCACCGATTTAAAATTGAAGAACTTCTGACAATAATATTCAAATCCCCTCAACCGCGGCTGAGCAATGGCTGATCAACAATACAAAAATCGCCTACCTCTTAACAAACTTCTTGACTACCACATCATGTGCGCTGTATGCCTTTACAAAATAAACTCCGTTTTGAAATTGACTGATGTTTATCTTTAAATTTTGCTGGCTTTTGATTTTCTTTTCAAACACAATTTTTCCAAGTACGTCTATTACTTGTATTTTTTCAACTGCTGCTATTTGCTGAATATTTAATTCAGATTGAGCAGGATTTGGGAATAATTGTATGTTTTCTGCACTTTGATATGATGCTATTCCTGTTGGTAGTACAACATGCGTTGTTGCTGTGTTGGTTATTACAGGGTCATTAAAATCAAAATAAATGGCAGCAGTGTTTTTAATGGTGTCAGTTAAAATAAGACTTGTTTTTGGTTTTATTCTGTAATGAATAAAGCCATGACTTAGCGGCTCGTTTACATTACTATCGGGCAATAGAATATTATCAAACTTAAACTCCATGTTGCGCTCATGATATATAAAATTCATGTTTACAGGATGCGATGATGCAACATATTCTAAGGTGTTTAACTGAAGTTTATTTGTATCTAACGGATTTAAAACTTTAACGTTAAATGCTGTATCGTTTCCTGTGTTTTGAAAACGGATGATGTAATCTAAATAGGGTGGATTGGGAATTTCTGTAGTGAATAAAGTATCTCTACTTACTAAAATATCATTGGGGTCAAATGAACCTGTAGTAAAAACCTCCCAAGAACTGTAATTACAGCCTGGATTAGCATCACCGGCAACAGGTTCTATTCTTACACTTGAATTGATAAGTGAACCAATGGGCAAACCCGTGTGTACATTTACGGTAACAACAATACTTCCTGACTGAAAAGGTGCAAGTGCGCCAATATTCCATACGACAGAATCGGTTGTAACAGAAGTAGGAGTTACATTAGCACTTGTAAAAGAAACATTCGCATCAGGAAAGAAAATTACAGTTGGCGAAAGTGTTGTAGTGCCATTATTTATGTAAGAGATATAATAATTAGCGAAAAGCCCTGAACGAAAATTACCAAGTGGTGTAAGATTTATACAGACATCATTTAAAACACCATTGGGTTGAAATGCAAAATCATTTAATGAATCAATCTGTTGAATGGAATTAAAATAAGCAGTATGCACTATTGGAACACTGTTGTAGTAATTTAATGGTGCACCAGAAACTGTAAAATTTCCTGTATCAAAAACAGCTATAGTATATTTTCCATCTTGCTGAGAAAAAGTAAATCTTCCTGTATTTTGTTCAGTTACTATTCTGTTAGAGAAACTTATTTCACCTGCATCCTGTACAGTATTGCTATTTGCATCTACAAATAATTTACCATTTATCAGATTAAATTTATCCGTCAACTTCACCACCCAGTAATCAAAGTTTCCTTGTGAGCTTTCTGTCTTATCTCCTGAAATATTAGACTCTGAATATCCACCAAGAATATATTTACCATCTGTGGTTTGTTGTATAGAAGTTAAATAATCACCACTATTTCCTCCAATGATATTTTGCCATTGAATATTTCCAGATGCATCTAATTTAACCACCCAGTAATCATTAGCTCCTTGAGAATTTTCAGTTTTATCCCCGGAAATGTCAGAAATAGAAACTCCTCCAAGAATATATCCACCATCAGAAGTTTGTTGGATAGAATTTAAATGATCTAAACTACCACCACCAATAGTATTCTGCCACTGAATGTTTCCTGTTGTATATAACTTCACCACCCAGTAGTCAAAGTATCCTTGTGAACTTTCAGTTTTATCTCCAGAAAAACCGGACCCTGAAGCTCCACCAAGAATATAGCCACCATCTGATGTCTGTTGAACGGAATATAGTAAATCATCAAGATTACCTCCAATTGTATTTTGCCATTGAATATTTCCAGATGCATCTAATTTAACCACCCAGTAGTCATGGTTTCCTTGACAATTTTCAGTTTTATCTCCTGAAATGTCGGAATATGAATATCCTCCTAGCATATATCCGCCATCTGTGGTTTGTTCTAAAGACTCCAATTCATCCCAACTATTTCCTCCTATGGTATTCTGCCACTGAATGTTTCCAGATGCATCTAATTTAACCACCCAGTAATCAAAATCGCCTTGACAAATTTCCGTTTTATCGCCTGAAACATCAGACTGAGACATTCCACCAAGAATGTATCCGCCATCTGTGGTTTGTTGTATAGAAGTTAAATAATCATAACTACCACCACCAATTGTATTTTGCCATTGAATATAACCTATTGGATCCAATTTCACAACC
Source organism: Bacteroidota bacterium (assembly GCA_016699635.1). Lineage (GTDB taxonomy): Bacteria > Bacteroidota > Bacteroidia > AKYH767-A > OLB10 > OLB10. The sequence continues at coordinate 1,397,927 of CP064983.1, forward strand.
CAGTAATCATTAGCTCCTTGAGAATTTTCAGTTTTATCACCGGAAACACCGGAGTTGGACCACCCTCCAAGAATATACCCACCATCAGTGGTTTGTTGTATAGAAGTTAAATAATCAACACTATTTCCACCAATAGTATTCTGCCATTGAATATTTCCTGCTGCATCTAATTTTACCACCCAATAATCATAATTTCCCTGTGAATCTTCTGTTTTATCTCCGGAAATATTAGAATCGGACCACCCCCCAAGAATATACCCACCATCTGATGTCTGTTGAATGGAATTTAGTTGATCATAATAATTCCCTCCAATAGTATTTTGCCATTCAATTTCCTGGGCAAGGGTAGTTGTGGTAAAAAATAAAAGTAATAGAATTAATACTCTCATGTTACTTAATTTTTTGGTTACATCAAAAGTATGCAATTCAATTGAGATAAAGAATAGTTTGATTTATATTTTTATCAAGGCAAGAGGATGGTTACAAACAACTATATCCAAAAATTCATTCAACTAATCTTGTAGAATCACTGTTTCCACCAATATAGAATTGAAGGACTTCTGACAATAATATTCAAATCTAAAATTTAATATATCTCCAATAAAAAACCACCATCATGATTACCCGATTAAAATCAGGAACATAACAGTGGTTTTATATTTAACCTAAAAATTAAAGTTTATCGGAATTACTTCAACTTTCTAAACCTTCAAACTTAATGCCCACCACCACTCATTTTCATAAGTTCTTCTTTTGTCATTGGCTTATAGTCTGATGGCACCTCAAAAACTTTGTCATCAACTTTATCGGCTTTAATCTCTGTGCAAGTCATTTTCATAGTAAACATTTTTTGTGGTATAGTATATTCCAACATCATACCGTCAATACCATCATAACCTTGACTAAAACCGTTGTTGATGGCCAAGTCTTTTGTAAACCAGATTTCAGCAGGTTCTGCACCTTCCATTTTTACTATAGCTTTGGTACAGTTGTAGCCAGCAATAGTTTTTGTTTCGTTAGTGATTTCAACTTTAGGTTTGGTTCCTTTGTTTTTCTCTTTATCAATATCAGCCTTAGTAACTTTAACTGCCACTTTATTTCCCATCATATCCATAAGCATGGTTGACTCTTGTTTTTTAGAGTCGGAAATTGTTTTCTGATCAAACATGCCACCTGTTGTTTCCATCATAAACATATCGCCCTTAAACGATAAGTTGGCATCTGTAGGCAGCATGCCTTTCATGCCTCCTTCGTCAGATTCTATGTTGTAATCTATTTTATAATGTGCAGTACCTTCTTTTAGTTTTTGTGCATTGATGCTGAAGCTGCTCACAACAAGTAATGCAAGAACAAATAATTTTTTCATAATATTTTTGTTTAAATCGTTATTAAGCGAAAGTAGTAAAGACAATAAGATGGAATACTGTTTAGCAGAAATTTTTCTTAAACCAGGGCACCGTAAGGGCAAGTCCTTCCTTGACTTTTACCAAGGGATTGTAGCCGAGATATTGCTTTGCCAGACTAATATCTGCCAAAGAATTTTTTACATCACCCGGGCGTTCTTCTTTATAAACAGGTTCTATTTTTTTACCTGTAATGTGCATCAGATGATGTAGCAATTTATTAAGACTGATACTTTCGCCCACAGCAATGTTATAAACTTTATTGCAGGCATCTTTATGTTCGCTGAATAAGGCTCTGATGTTTGCCTGCACAGCATTTTCAACAAAAGTAAAATCGCGCGATTGTTCGCCATCACCAAAAATATAGGCAGGCTGATCTTTGAGCAGCGCTTTCATAAAAAGAGGTATAGCCGCTGCATAAGGATTGTCGGGATTTTGATTGGGACCGAAAACATTAAAATAACGCAGACCTATAATCTGCATATCGTAATGCATGCAGAATGTGTAAGCATAAAGTTCGTTCGACATTTTGGAAACAGCATAAGGCGATAATGGATTGCCTGTTATGTGTTCGCGCTTGGGAAGTTCGGGGCTGTCGCCATAAACAGATGATGAACTGGCATAAACAATACGCTCAATATTCATCTGACGTGCTGCCCACAACATATTTAAAAATCCTGTTGCATTGGCATGATGTGTTGCTAAAGGATTGGCCAACGAACGCGGCACAGAACCTAATGCAGCCTGATGCGATACAAACTGAATTCCTTCCATTGCTTTTAGGCATGTATCGGCATTGGTAATGTCGCCTTCAAAAAATTCAAATGATGGATGATTCAGAAAAGGTTCAATATTTTTTTTGTAGCCGTTTGCAAGATTATCGAGCACACGAACTTTTCCTGCACCATGCACCAACAAGTACTCAACAATGTTGCTTCCAATAAAACCGGAGCCTCCGGTTATAAGGAATGCTTTGTCTTTTAAAGACTGCTGATGGTAGGCGCGTTCATAGATAGTTTCTTTCATCTTTTGGGGTTATCGTGCATCGTACTGATGCTGGTAATAGGTCATATATTCACCGGAAGTTACCTGTTGCAGCCACTCATCATTGGCAAGATACCAGTCAACAGTTTTTTCAAGTCCTTCTTCAAATTGCAGTGATGGTTTCCATCCTAATTCATTCTGAAGTTTTGTAGAATCTATAGCATAGCGTAAATCATGTCCGGGTCTGTCTGTCACAAATGTTATGAGTGATGCTGATGTACCTTCTTTTCGATTTAATTTTTTATCCATCACAGAACAAAGCAATTGTATCAAATCAATATTTTTCCATTCATTGTTGCCGCCAACATTATATTTCTCACCTTCTTTTCCTTTGTGAAAAATTACATCAATAGCACGTGCATGATCTTCAACATATAACCAGTCGCGCACATTTTCGCCTTTACCATAAACAGGCACAGGCTTCATATTTTTAATATTGTTGATGGCTAACGGTATCAGCTTTTCAGGAAAATGATGTGAGCCATAGTTGTTGGAGCAGTTAGAAAGTACTACGGGCAAATGATAGGTGTGATGATAGGCCATTACCAAATGATCGGAGCTTGCTTTAGATGCAGAATAAGGGCTGCGCGGATCGTAAGAGGTGTTTTCAGTAAAGAAACCTGTTTCGCCAAGAGAGCCATACACTTCATCAGTACTGATATGATAAAATCTTTTTCCGGGAGAAACTTTTTTGTCTTTTATCCACGTATTTCGTGCAGCATTAAGAAGGTTAACCGTACCCACAATATTGGTCATGATAAAATCGAGTGGGTTGGTAATACTTCTGTCCACATGCGATTCTGCAGCAAGATGAATTACTGCATCGGGATTTATATCTGCAAACAGTTTGTTTACAAAGTCAGCATCGGTAATATCACCTTTTATAAAATGATAGTTTGATTTTGATTCTATATCTTTCAGGTTAGCAAGATTTCCTGCATAGGTTAAGTTGTCGAGGTTGTAAATTGTGTAATCGGAATAATTGTTTACAAATCTGCGCACAACATGCGAACCTATGAATCCGGCACCGCCTGTGATAATGATTGTACTTTTTGGCATGAGGGTAAAATTAAAAAATTAAAACTTAATAAAGAACCTTTAGCTCAGATAAAGTCTGTTCTTCCGGCCAGATACAACTCCCAGTTCCAGGCAGTACGTATCATATTATTCAAATCGCGCTCTGTATGCCATCCAAGTACGGTGTTAGCCAATGTTGTGTCGGCATAAACAGCAGTGACATCACCGGCACGTCTTCCTTCAATGGTATAATTTAATTTCTGTTTTGTGGTTTTTTCAAATGCATGAATAAGTTCAAGTACAGAAAATCCTTTTCCTGTTCCCAGATTAAATACTTCGTAAGCAGAGTTGTTTTTTTTGTTGAGCAATCGTTTCACAGCTGTAACATGTGCCTTTGCCACATCAACTACATGTATATAATCTCTTACACAACTGCCATCGGCTGTTGGATAATCGTTTCCGAAAACCACAAACTGTTTGCGTTTACCAATGGCTACCTGAGTGATGATGGGCATTACATTCAATGGCATGGTTGTAGGCAGTTCACCGATTAAAGCACTATCGTGTGAGCCAACGGGATTGAAATAGCGAAGTGAAACAGCTTGCAGTAAAGATGATTTTACAGTGTCTGTTATTATTTCTTCTCCAATTTTTTTGGTGTTGCCATAAGGCGATTTAGCTGTTTTGACAGGAGCATTTTCATCAATAGGTAATTTATCAGGATCAGCATAAACAGAGCAACTTGATGAAAAAACAAAATTATTGCACTTTGCATCAACACAACATTGCAAAATATTAATGAGCGAAAGCAGGTTGTTTCGATAAAATTCCAATGGTTGTTCAACAGAAAGCCCTACTGCTTTATGTGCTGCAAAGTGTACAACTGCATCCGGTTTATACTTGCTGAAATAGTTTTTTAATTCGCTGGCATCACAAAGGTCAATGTTAAACCATATCGGGCGTTTGCCGGTAATTTTTGCAATAGCATCAACAACTTCTTCTTTTGAATTATTCAGGTTGTCAATGATTTCTACATCAAAACCACTGTTCATGAGTTCTACAACAGTGTGTGCACCAATATAACCGGTGCCTCCGGTGACCAAAACTTTCATTACATGCAATAAATTTACCGGGTTAATATTTCTGTATAACGGTTAGGGCGTTGCCGCACTAAAGGTTTACAGACTCCAGTATTGAAGATTTTTGATTTTATTTCTTAAAAATCCTTTTATGTCAACAATAACACCATCGGGTTTACAGATACTCTTAAAATAATTTTCATCCATCTTAAGATAATCCTTATGCGAAACAGCAACCACTACAGCATCATAATCATTGGCAATTTTATCAACCAAACCAAAACCATATTCATGCATCAACTCATCAGAAGAAGCATAAGGGTCGGTAACTTCTATTGTTACACCAAATGATTTAAATTCGTTCACTACATCCGTAACCTTGCTGTTGCGGATATCTTCTACATCTTCTTTAAATGTAGCACCCATCACCAGCACTTTCGATTTAGAAATATCCTTGCCTTTGGCAATCATTTTCTTTACGGTTTGCTTGGCAACATAAAAGCCCATGCTGTCATTTACATAACGACCGGAGTTGATGACCTGTGAATGATATCCCAGTTCATTGGCTTTATAGGTAAGATAATAAGGGTCAACACCAATACAGTGTCCGCCTACCAGGCCCGGAAAAAAGCGAAGGAAGTTCCATTTTGTACTGCTTGCCTCAATCACCTCATAGGTATTTATTCCCATTTTATTGAAGATGATGGAAAGCTCATTCATCAGTGCAATGTTTACATCACGCTGTGTGTTTTCAATAATTTTTGCAGCTTCGGCAACTTTAATGCTGCTGGCACGATGCACACCTGCTGTTACAATTGTTTCATAAACCTTTGCAATAACATCAAGCGATTCTGCATCGCATCCTGAAACTACTTTCTTGATTTTTGTGATGGTATGTTCTTTATCACCGGGGTTAATACGTTCAGGTGAGTAGCCTACTTTAAAATCATTTGGAAATTTTAACCCGGAATGTTCTTCAAGTACGGGAATACAATCTTCTTCTGTACAACCCGGATAAACGGTACTTTCATACACAACATAATCACCTTTTTTCAGTACCTTGCCAATAGAAGTTGATGCACCAACTAAAGGTTTCAGGTCAGGTAGTTTATGATCGTCAATAGGAGTAGGAACAGCTACAATAAAAAACCGCGCTTCTCTAAGTACGTCCAATGAGTTGGTGAATTTAATATCACATCCATCAAAAGCCTCAGCAGGTAATTCACCGCTGGGGTCAATTTTATTTTGCATTTTTTCAACGCGCTCTGCATTGATGTCGAATCCTATTACGGAAATCTTTTTTGCAAATTCCAGTGCAATAGGTAATCCAACATAGCCTAAGCCAATAACAGCAACTTTTGCTTTTTTATCTAATATCTCCTGATACATTTATTTTAAAGATGAAATTTTATTTCTGATTTTTCTATTTTACGAAGCGCATAAATACGCTCAATGATTTCTACTACTTTTAATCCCTCAAGGGCATTGGTAGTAATTGAAGTGCGACCACGCAAAACATCTGCCACATTTTCAATTATGTAGTGATGGTTGGCAGCAGAGCCTTTGTAGGCACCGTAATCGTTTGCAGGATTAACCGGGTCAAGTTTAGGCATTGTATAGTCTTTGATATGACAGTACTCTACTTCATTCATATACTGACCGCCAATTTTTATAGAGCCGTATTTCCCCATTACGGTAATACTGCTTTCAAGGTTTACATCCCAAACAGAGGTAGTGTAGGCAATACTACCCATTCCACCGTTTACAAACTTAAAGTTTACAAACCCACTGTCTTCAAATGATGTGTTTTGCTGATGTGTAAAATCTTCAAACTTTCCTTGAATATCTGTTATATCACCAAACACCCAATACATAATATCTATAAAGTGCGAGAACTGTGTAAACAATGTTCCGCCATCCATGTCACTTGTACCTTTCCATCCGCCTTTTTTATAGTAACGCTCATCACGGTTCCAATAGCATTGCAACTGCACCATAAAAATTTCGCCAATAATATTTTGATCTATTACCTCTTTAAGCCAAACTGATGGCGGTGAATAGCGGTTTTGCATTACACAAAACACATGCCGAGATACCTGCAGTGCTTTAAAAATAATTTTTTCGCAATCGGCTTTTGACAGTGCCATAGGTTTTTCGCAAACCACATGTTTTTTTGCTTCTAATGCTTTTAGTGAATGTTCGGCATGAACACCATTGGGTGAGCAAACACACACTACATCAATATCAGGAATGCTGGTGAGCATGGCATCAACAGACTGAAAAAATGGAACATTAAAGTCGGCAATACCTACTTCGTTTTCCTGTCTGATGTCGCACATGGCAACAAGCTCACATTCGTTGTTGCGTCTAACCATTTCGGCATGACGTTTACCAATGTGCCCACAACCAATTACAGCAAATTTTATTTTTTCTTTTTTTTCTGAGCTCATAAAAGTGCGGTCTTTCTAAATTTTTGTTACCTGATTATTTTTCAGCAGGTATTTTTCTCCGCTTTCCGGGCAAACTGCCATTCCATCTTTATCAAACTTCAGGCGATGACCATATTCACTCATCCACCCCATTTGACGGGCAGGATTACCAGCCATCAACGCATAGTCAGCAACATCTTTTGTTACAACTGCACCGGCACCAATAAAGGCAAAACGGCCAATATCGTGCCCACAAACAATAGTGGCATTAGCGCCTATGGAAGCACCTTTTTTCACTACAGTTTTTTTATACTCATTTTTGCGGTTTACAGCACTGCGCGGATTGGTTACATTGGTAAAAACCATACTTGGACCCAGAAATACATCGTCCTCACAAACTACTCCCGTATAAAGTGAAACATTGTTCTGAACCTTAACATTGTTGCCCAGAACAACATCAGGAGAGATAACCACATTCTGACCGATGTTACAACCTTCGCCAATGCGACAACCGGGCATAATATGTGAAAAGTGCCATATCTTGGTACCCTTTCCTATGGTACATCCATCGTCAACATAGGACGACTCATGTTTAAAATAATCCATAATCGCTTCCTTAACCCGCTTTAATAGGGGTGCAAATTTACTTTAATTTTGTTAAGAATGATAGTCTGTTTTTAGATTAAGATGGTCATTATCTTACATTTTTGAGTTTGGTAGTTTTTTGCTGCTAAAAACCCACAACTATATAGGGTGCAAGTTTTTCAAAATCTTCCGGTTTAATTATTTTTAAATCACGTAATTGTTCTGTTGATTTATAGTCACCATGCATTTTTCTGTAGTTTACAATTATAGTTGCCAGACTGCTGCTGATGTATGGATGTCTGAGGCTAAATGCATCATCGGTATTGATGTTCTTCTTTTGAATGGGCTTTATATTACAAAGTAAATAAGGGCTGATTTTTTCAAAAACAGAATCAACAATAGCATTGACTTCATGCAATTGATTAATTGATGTAAAACCACCTAATTTATTACGATACGAAACTATAGCTGCTGCCCTGCCAGGACCAATAGCAGGCAACTTCTGCCACTCTTCCTCATCAGCTAAATTAATTTCAATAGGCTCAATAGTCCATTCTTTTTTTACTTTAATAGAATCTTGCTGATATTTATTCTGAGCGAATGTCGGCATTGAATCAGGCAGAAGAATAAAGGAATAAATACTGTCATAAAACGAAGGGGTGATGACAAAGAGTTTTTTTACATCTGACCGGATTCTGAATTTTCCTCCACGCTCTTCATATTTTTTGATTGATGCAATTTGTTTTTCTGATAAACCTAACTTGGTCCAAAGCGAATCGGCTAAATTATTTGGATTGAAAGGGAAAAGTATTCTAGTAGTTTGTGGAGAATTATTTTCTGAAAGTTTCGTTGCGTCTTTGACAACAATAGAATCGGCCTGTAACAAATTCCATTGTGCTACAGCAGAATCTAAACGACTTGTGTTGATGGCAATTGGTGGCTCATAAAATTTAAGTCCGTACAGTGTCAGCAGCAGTACAACAATAATAATGGATAATACGATAATGCCCTTACGTTCACTGTAAGTAAACGTGTTGTACTGTTTAAAAATACTCCGTAGGTTATGAAAAGGCGGTTTCTTTTTCATGGTTAAAACGGTAAGTTAATTTTCTAAAGCGAAGATAGTATTTTAAAACAGAGTTTGTATGCAATGGATTTCATTTTCTTGAAGCCTGATTGATTATAATGTGGGGGTTTTTAAAGATATTTGCAGAAAATATTTTTATCATGTCTGTCTTGCCGCCATGTCCTTTATGTCATTCAATTTATACCTATGAAAATGGTAATCTGATGGTTTGTCCTGAATGTTTTTACGAGTGGAATCCCGAAGAACAACAATCTGTTTCAGAAGAAACGACAAGTGCTGATAGTGGAAAAGTTTTTGATGCTAACGGAAATGAATTGCAAAATGGCGATGCAGTAATTGTCATTAAAGATCTTCCTGTAAAAGGAGCACCCAAACCTGTGAAAGCCGGCACCAAGGTTAAGAACATTCGTCTGGTAGAAGGCAATCATAACATTGATTGCAAAATAGATGGCTTTGGCTCAATGGCACTTAAATCGGAATTTGTAAGGAAGGCATAAAATAAAATCAGCTAAGGATTTTATGATTCATTTTCAGTGACACTTTATTTTCTACAATAAGTTCTGCATAGCTTCCCATTGCCAGTGGATTATTTTCTGTAATATGTCCTGCAGGGAAATTAAAACAAACAGGAAAATTGTATTCTGAAACATGTTCGGCAATAATTTCTTCTGCTGTTTTTCCAAATGGAATGGTGTTGTCTTTCATATCGCTCATAGCACCAACAACAAGTCCTGCTAAACCATGTAACTTACCACTGCGTTTGAGCTGCATCATCATACGGTCGATATGGTAAAGGTATTCATCCAAATCTTCCAAAAAAAGAATTTTTCCATTAGTATCAATGTCAGATGCTGATGCAGCAAGTGAATATAAAATAGAAAGATTGCCTCCAACCAATTGCCCAGTGGCATTTCCTGTTCTGTTTAAAGGATGTGTGGCAGCATTTAACACAATGCTATTGCCGAAAAGAAAATCTTTTATTTGTTTTAAAATAACGTTAGGCGATTTCGGAAAATTTATTGCCATAGGTGCATGCAGTGTGACAATGTTCAACTGCTTGTGCACATGTGAGTGAATGGTAGTGATATCGCTGAAGCCAATAAGCCACTTTGGATTTTTTTTGAACTCTGAAAAATTAATGCTGTCAATTATTCTTACTGAGCCATAACCACCACGTGCAAAAAGAACAGCTTTAATGTTTGGATTATCCAATGCCCACTGAAAATCTTCTGCACGTAAAGTGTCATCACCGGCAAACTGATTTTTATCAGCATATAAATTTTTACCCTCTGTAACATGTAATCCCCATTGCTGAAGTATGTCAATTGCCGGAGCCATTTCATCGCGGCTGACTTTGCGTGCTGTGGCCACAATGGCAATGGTATCACCTGCTTTAAGCGGTAGGGGGAAAATCATCTGCTGTTGTTTTTTTATCTTTGCAAAGTAAAAAGAAAAGAGTTTTTAGTTAGATGTTTTGCGTTTAAAGTTTTTAAAAAACCTTCCGGACTTTAGCTTTTTAACTTTCTAGACTTTACAACTTTTAAAAACAATTCATGTCAAGATATTTAATCACTGCCGCACTTCCCTATGCCAACGGTCCGGTTCATATAGGGCACCTTGCCGGATGCTATATTCCTGCCGATACCTATTCGCGCTATTTGCGACTTAAAGGCGAAGACGTAAAATTTATTTGTGGAAGTGATGAGCATGGCGTACCTATTACTATCAAAGCACGACAACTTGGTATTACACCACAGCAAGTGGTTGACAAATACCATCAGATGATGAAATCGTCATTTGAAAAATTGGGCATTTCATTCGATCATTATTCACGCACATCTTCTCCTATTCATCATCAGACAGCATCCGATTTTTTTAAAACACTTTATGACAAAGGCGTTTTTATTGAAGAAACTACAGAGCAGTTTTATGACGAAGAAGCAAAACAATTTTTAGCAGACCGTTATATTACCGGTACTTGTCCGCGTTGTAATAATCCAAATGCCTATGGCGACCAATGCGAGAACTGCGGTGCTTCACTGAACCCAACAGACCTTATCAATCCAAAATCAAAACTGAGTGGCAACACACCCGTTCTCAGACCAACAAAAAACTGGTTTTTGCCAATGGGAGAAATTCAGAAGACAAAAGAATTTCAGGAATACATTAAACGCTTCGACAACTGGAAGCCAAACATTAAAGGACAATGTTCAAGCTGGCTTAACGAAGGATTGCATCCGCGTGCAATGACACGCGACCTCGACTGGGGTGTGAAAGTACCTTTGCCCAATACAGAGGGAAAAGTGCTATATGTGTGGTTTGATGCACCTATAGGATATATATCTGCAACAAAAGAGTTTTTACCAAACAACTGGAAAGATTATTGGCAAAAGCAAAACAAAGAAGAAGAAAATCCTAAGCTCATTCATTTTATCGGTAAGGACAATATTGTTTTTCATGCCATTATTTTTCCGATGATGTTGATGCAGCATGGCGGCTTTGTATTGCCTGATAATGTTCCTGCAAATGAGTTTTTGAATCTTGAAGGTGATAAAATTTCTACTTCGCGCAACTGGGCAGTGTGGCTGCACGAATATCTTGAAGATTTTCCGGGTCGTGAAGATGAATTGCGTTATGTGCTGACATCTATTGCACCGGAAACTAAGGACAGTGAGTTTACCTGGAAAGATTTTCAGGCTAGAGTAAATAATGAACTGGGAGCTATTGTAGGGAATTTTGTAAACAGAGTTGTGGTGTTGAGTAATAAGTATTTTAAAGGCAACCTCACAACTGATAGAGAAATTGCTGCTTCACCATTTGAAAATGAATTGAAAAAATTATTGCAGTCTTATACTAAAGCAATGGAAAATTTTCAATTCAGAGATGCACAGTCAATAGCAATGGATTTTGCTCGAATAGGTAATAAGTATCTGACAGAGTGTGAACCATGGAAAAAATATAAAGCAGATGATGTTACCAGTGTCAATCAAACCAGAGAAGTACTGATTCATTGCCTATCATTGGTTTCAAAAATGGCTGTGTTGTTTCAACCTTTTTTGCCAAATGCATCAGCTAAAATGCTTGATATGCTTAAGGTAGATTCTGAAAAAAGAAAGCTTACCAAAAATGGTTTTGAAGACAATAAAATTTCGTTAAACAATATTATTTTAAATATTGACAGCCTTATCTTATTTCAAAAAATAGAAGACGCTGACATTGAAAAACAAATTCAAAAACTTCATGACAAAAAAGTGATGAATACAGAACAGAATCAGCAAGCAGAAGTTGTTAGTGAAACAACCATTGCGCCTCAACTTGCCGAAACTACTTTTGATGATTTCAGCAAGATGGATATTCGTGTTGCAACAATTTTAGAGGCAGAGCGCGTTCCAAAAACGGATAAACTTTTGAAGTTACTACTCGACACAGGCATTGATAAACGCACTGTTGTTTCAGGTATTGCAGCATGGTACGATCCCGAAAAAATTATCGGACAAAAAGTTGTGATGTTAGCCAACCTTGCTCCACGCAAAATTAAAGGTATTGAAAGCAAAGGAATGATACTGATGGCACAGAATGATAAAGGAGAGCTTTCATTTATTACACCATCAAAGCCGCAGATGGACAATGGAAACACCGTTAAATAGATTTAAAATTTATTAATTAAAATACAATGGAATTCAGAAAAGAAAAAGACACGATGGGAATTGTTGAAGTTCCTGCAAACGTTTATTGGGGTGCACAAACACAGCGCTCAATAGAAAATTTTAAAATAGCCCGCGACACAAATAAAATGCCTAAAGAAATTATTGAAGCATTTGCCTATCTTAAAAAAGCTGCTGCACAAACGAATTTTGAAGCAGGTGTTTTACCAAAAGAAAAAAATGAATTGATAGCACGAGTGTGCGAAGAAATCCTCGAAGGAAAATTAAACGATCAGTTTCCACTTGTTGTATGGCAAACAGGTAGTGGTACGCAAAGTAACATGAATGTTAATGAAGTTGTAGCCTACCGCGCACATGTCATTAATGGTGGAAGTTTATTGGACGAGAAGAAAGCTATTCATCCAAATGATGACGTAAACAAATCGCAGTCAAGCAACGATACTTTTCCAACAGCAATGCATATTGCTGCCTATAAAATATTGATTGACGTAACACTTCCGGGAATTAAAAAACTGAGAGATACACTCAAAGCCAAGTCGAAGGAGTTTATGAATGTGGTAAAAATCGGACGTACACACCTGATGGATGCCACACCGCTTACATTAGGACAGGAATTAAGTGGCTATGTATCACAACTCGATCACGGTATTCGTGCTATTGAACATACACTACCGCATTTAGCAGAACTTGCATTGGGTGGCACTGCTGTCGGTACAGGAATCAACACACCCAAAGGTTATGATGTGAATGTAGCCAAGCACATTGCATCATTAACAAGGCTGCCGTTTGTTACTGCCGAAAATAAATTTGAAGCATTGGCAGCACACGATGCCATTGTTGAAGCACATGGTGCCTTAAAAACTGTTGCCTGCTCACTGATGAAAATAGCCAACGACATTCGTTTGCTTGCCAGCGGCCCCCGTTGTGGCATTGGCGAAGTATATATTCCCGACAACGAGCCGGGTTCATCTATCATGCCGGGAAAAGTAAATCCTACGCAGTGCGAAGCCATGACAATGGTAGCTGCACAGGTGTTGGGTAACGATGTAGCCATAAACATTGGTGGTGCAACAGGACATTTTGAACTGAATGTTTTTAAGCCGGTGATGATTTATAACTTCCTGCATAGTGCACGATTGATTGGAGAAGTTTGTATTTCGTTCAACGACAAATGCGCCATAGGCATTGCACCATTACATGACAATATCAAAAAAAATCTGGAAAATTCATTAATGCTGGTAACTGCACTTAACACACACATTGGTTACTACAAAGCAGCAGAGATTGCACAAACAGCACATAAACAAGGCAAAACTTTAAAACAGACAGCTATTGATTTGGGTTATGTTACTTCAGAGCAGTTTGATGCCTGGGTGAAGCCCGAAGATATGGTGGGATTGTAATTTTTATTACTTTTACGATTAAATAATAGTTTATGAAGAAGCTTATCATTTTCGCATTTATTTTTCTGACTTCGGTTGTGGCATTTGCGCAGTCGGGTGATGTGTTTACCACAGTAGAAAAAATGCCTGAATTTCCCGGAGGTCAAACAGGATTGCAGGAATATCTTCTTAAAAACATCAAATATCCCGAAGAGGCAAGGACCAATGTTGTGGAAGGCGTTTCGTATATAAACTTTGTGGTGTCATCAACAGGAGATGTTACCGGTGCGCGTGTTTTAAAAGGGAACAATGAGCAATTTAATCAGGAAGCTTTACGTGTAGTTAGTGCTATGCCTCGCTGGCAACCCGGCATGCAGGGTGGGCAGACTGTAAGCGTACAATATACATTGCCTGTACGTTTTTCATTAACGGTGCCTGATAAAGAAGGTAAAAAACATAAAAAATAGATTAATATCATCTTTTTTTGAAACAGCTGTCAAAACTTCATTGACAGCTGTTTTGTTTTTTGTAAATTGTGCTCTCATATTTTAATACAATGAACCGCTTTAAAAATATCCTCATTAATGGTAAACATGGTAAACCGATTGTAACCGACATGTTTTTCAATGGCAATAAAGAGCCAATGCCTGTAATTATTTTTGCTCATGGCTTTAAAGGCTTCAAAGACTGGGGGCCTTATGATATGATTGCAGAATCGTTTGCTCATTCAGGATTTGTCTTTATTAAATTTAATTTTTCGTTTAATGGAACTACCCCCGATAACCTGACTGAATTTGCAGACCTTGAAGCATTCGGACAAAATAATTTTACCAAAGAACTTGATGATTTAGACACACTACTCAACTGGCTTTGGCAGCATCCACATAAAGAGCGTTTTGATTTAAACACCATTTATCTGGCAGGACACTCTCGCGGAGGAGCTATTTCAATAATTAAAGCTGCTGAAGATGGTCGCATCAGCAAAATTGCATCATGGGCATCGCCTATTGAGTTTAGTAAATATATTTCGCCACAGCAACTTAGTTTATGGCAGCAGGCGGGAGTCATTTATATAGAAAATGCACGAACCCATCAGCAAATGCCACTCTACTATCAACTTGCTGAAGATGCCATCAACAATGCACAAAGAATAAATATTCATAAGGCAGTAAAACAGCTTTCAATACCTCATTTAATCATTCATGGAACAGAGGATGAAACAGTAAGTTTTAGTGATGCCTTAGTCATGCATTCATGGAATACAAGGGCCTGTCTGACACCAATAACATCGGCAAACCATAGTTTTGGTGCCGAGCATCCTTATGCCGGACAATTACTGCCTCCTCATTACCAGCAAGTTGTAAACGAAACAATAGCGTTTTTCAGAGCCTGATATCTCTAAAGATTTCGTTTTATTTATTGCATTTTCAGTTGTATATTCGCCCCCTCATTTTTAAACCCCCTTTATTAAGACATTATGGCTATTATTGGAAAAATAAGAAGTAAGGCCGGCCTGCTCATTGGTATTATCGGATTAAGCTTAGTAGCTTTTATCCTTGGCGACTTGCTCACTTCTAACCGCTCATTCATTCAGGGAAATACCACAACAGCAGGTATCATAGGTGGAAAGAAAATCTCTATTCAGGATTTTGAAGCCAAAGTCCAACAGAATATAGAAAATTATAAACTCAGTCAGGGTAAAGATCAGATAGACCAACAGACTACAGATCAATTGCGCGATCAAACCTGGGGACAGATGCTTAACGAAGAATTAATCGGCAAGCAAATTGCAAAAACAGGTTTGGTAGTGAGCAGCGATGAGTTGTTTGACATGGTTCAGGGTAATGACATTCACCCACAGATAAAACAGGCATTCAGCGACCCAAACACCAAGCAGTTTGATAAGAAAAATGTAATCCAGTTTTTAAAAAACATGGATAACGATCAGACAGGCCGCACCAGAGCACAATGGGTAAACTTCGAAAACAGCATTAAAGAAGAAAGACTGAATCAGAAATATTTCGACCTGATTAAAAATACTTTATGTTACCACTGCTGAAGCAAAGCTCGACTTTGAAGCAAAGAACAAAACTGAGTCTGCACGTTACATCATGCTTAACTACAGTACCATTGCCGATAGCACAGTGAAACTTACTGATGCCGATTTGCAAAAAGCATATAACGAAAATATTAAAAGCTATGAGCAGCCGGAAGAATCGCGCAAACTCGACTATGTGACTTTTGATGTTGTGCCTTCTAACGAAGACAGAGCAGTAGCAGAAAAATATATTACAGACCTTGTTCCTGCATTTACTGCAAGCACAGACGACTCCTTGTTTGTAGCTCAGAACTCAGATTTTCCTGTTGACAACAGCTACCATAAAACAGGAACACTTTCTCCTGCTATTGAAGCACAGATGTTTGCAGAAGCTGTAGGTTTTGTGTCAGCACCATATATGGAAAACAATGCCTACTATGTTGCAAAATTAGAAGGCTCAAAAATGCTTCCTGATTCTGTTCAGGCACGCCATATTTTATTTAAGACAGAAGGAAAAGATTCATTACATGTTAAAGCAACTGCCGACAGTATTTACAATCTGATAAAAGGCGGTGCTAAATTCGATCAGTTTGCTATGCTTTCTGAAGATCCGGGCTCTGCTATTAAAGGTGGCGACTTGGGTTGGTTTAAACCCGGAATGATGGTTCCTGAATTCAACGACTTTTGCTTTGACAATAAAAAAGGCTCGTTAGGTGTAGTAAAAACAAACTTCGGTTATCATATAATTGAAATTACCGATCAGGCAGGTATGTCAAAAAATGTAAGGGTTTATGCTGTTGGACGTAAAATTGAAGCCAGCTCTAAAACCTATCAGGGTGTATTTGCAAAGGCAAATGACTTTGCAGCAAAAAACAACAATGGCGACAGTTATACTAAAGCTGTAAAAGACGAAGGATTAAATGCCCGTAATATTGAAAGCTTAAAAGAAAATGATAAAACTGTTCCCGGCCTTGATAATGCACGTGAGTTAATTCGTTGGGCATTTAAGGCTAAGAAGAACGATGTTTCAACACCTTTTGAGTTGGGTGATAAATTTGTTGTAGCACATTTAATGCAGATAAAACCTGAAGGCACATTGGCATTGGAAGATGTAAAAGAACAGGTAGAAGTTGAGGCACGCAAAAACAAAAAAGCAGAAATGCTGATTGAGAAAATTAATGCAACAGGTTCAGCACAAAGTCTTGACGGATTGGCATCAAAGCTAAACATCGCTGTTCAGCCTTTGGAAAATGTAACATTTAACTCTCCATACATTCCAAACTTAGGTGCAGAAATGAATGTTATAGGAACTATGTTTGGATTAGGAAAAGACAAAGTGAGCAAGCCAATTAAAGGAGAGCAAGGTGTATTCGTTGTTCAGGTTACTGATGTAAAAGAACCGCAGGCTCCTGCTAATTTTAATGAAAGTAAAACGCAGGCAGAGCAACAATTGCAAAACCGTTCGCAGTACGAAACCTTTAATGCATTGAAAGAAAAGGCAAAGGTTAAAGATTATAGAGGTAAGTTCTATTAAGAATTGTAAAAAAGATTTTACTTAAAAAAATAAGGGCTTCGGAACAAAAATCTCCGAAGCCCTTAATATTTTTGGGGTGTGAATAAAGAGAAAGTCATATTGTGGTTTAAAAGGCTGGGGTTGGCAGGATTTTTATTTTTCCTGATCAAAGGCCTTATCTGGCTTGCAGTACTTTATGGTGCAGTAGAGTGGTTTAAATAATTGTGCTTAATATAGTCAGGCATCAACATAGTTGAGAATAGACTTAAAAATTCCAAGTCCATCTGTATTTCCCAATAATGTGTCTGCGGCACGCTCAGGATGTGGCATCATTCCAAACACATTTCGTTTCTCATTACAGATACCTGCAATATTGTTTATGGCACCATTAGGATTTGCAGCTTCCGTTACATAGCCATTCTCATCACAATAGCGAAAAAGTACCTGATTGTTCAATTCTATCTGATTTACTGTTGCTTCATCTGCAAAGAAACGTCCTTCGCCATGGGCTATAGGAATTTTAATGGCTGAGCCTATTTTCAGTGATGATGTAAGGATGGTTTCATCAGTCTCTGCTTTTATAAAAACATTTTTACAGATAAATTTATGGCTGTTGTTGTGCAATAATGCTCCAGGCAGCAGTTGCGATTCGCATAAAATCTGAAAGCCATTACAAACACCTAAAACATAACCACCTTTTGCAGCAAACTCCATCACTTCCTGCATAATGGGCGAAAAACGTGCAATAGCACCCGAACGCAAATAGTCACCATAAGAAAAGCCTCCGGGAAGTACAATAAAATCGCATCCTCGAAGTGAATGTTCCTTATGCCATAATTTTTCTACCGGTTGTTTCAATATGTTGCGCAACACATATACCATGTCCTCGTCACAATTGGAACCCGGAAATACCACAACACCAAATTTCATGATTGATTTTTTTACTGACTACAAAAGTAACGATAAATTAAACTGCTTTAACAATCTTTTTCAGAGATGTTTGTTGAGCAAATTAAACTCAAGAAGTTTCCTGAATGATTTTTCACGAACGGTTTTATGCAAGGCCTGAATGTGTTTGGTGGCATGTGTGTCGGTGCCAATAAGGTCAACCCATTCTTTTTCTATAAGTTTTTCTGCAATACGTTTGGCATCGGGACCATAGTACCCGCCAAGAGAGTTTACATTTATCTGTAACAAAACACCTTGTTCGCGCAGACTGCCATAGAAGTCGAAATTATTTCCCCAGAAAGGATAACGTTCCGGATGTGCCATAATGGGTTTGTAGCCCAGCACCTGCATTCTGAAAATTACCTGTAATAAATTATCGGGAGCGTTTACATAACTGATTTCAAAAAGCAAATGGTTGTTGTTTCCAATGGTCAACAACTTTTCTTCTTCTAACTTATGTATAAATCCATCGTCAAGATAGTATTCGGCAGCGGCCTCAATCGTTACAGGAATGTTTTCTGCCTTTACTGCTTTGCGCACTTCTTCAAGCCCAGCCAAAATTGTTTCGGGCGTATTGCGATAAAAATCGCTCATGATATGCGGTGTAGTAATGAGCTTTGTGTAGCCTAATGCATGCAGTTCTTTTATCAGCGTAAGAGAGTCTTCAATGGTTTTTGCACCATCATCAATCCCCGGAATGAGGTGACTGTGCATGTCGGTTTTAACTTCTAAAAAATTGGCCGGTGTTGAATCTTTTCTTTTAAAAAAGGAGAACATAATTTACTTCCTGTAATTAAGGCAACAAAAGTATAAGAAAATATTGCAATATACATTGTTATCTGTAAGGTAATTAAACATCTTCATGTAGCAGCAATGCTTTTTATTCAACAGGCAAGGTAATAATAAATTCTGTCCCTTTTCCATTTTCAGAAATCAGCATGATGTCACCTTTCAGATTCCGGATAATATCTCTGCAGATACTTAAACCGAGTCCTGTTCCTTCACCTGCAGGCTTGGTGGTAACAAAAGGTTCAAAAATTTTGGCTTGCAACTCTGCAGGAATGCCCATAGCATTGTCTTTAATGTGCAGATAAATTTTTTTGTTTACATTCTTTGTGATTATCTGTAATTCGGGATGATAATTTTCGTTAGCAGGAGAATTTTTATTCCTTTCGTTGAGTGCATAAAAAGCATTATTTACAATATTCAGAATAACGCGTCCAAGATCCTGAGCATTGGTATTAATCATTGGCAGTTGTTCATTATAGCTTTCAACAATGTTACATTCAAAACCAAATATGTTTGATTTTATGCCTGCTGTTGCCAGATAGACATATTCTTTACAAATAGTATTTACATTGGTAAGTTCAAAATCACCGGTGTTGCCACGACTGAAAGAAACAATGCGTTTAATGATGCGGCTTGCACGCATGCCATGTTGTTGAATCTTTTCAATATTCCCTGCAACATCATTCAACAAGGTGTCCTTTTCTGTAGTGTTGTTTGTGCTTTTTATTTCACCGATAATTTCCCCACTCAGTTCAGCAAAGTTGTTGACAAAGTTTAAAGGGTTTTGCAACTCATGTGCAATACCGGCAGATAATAATCCTAATGAAGCTAATTTTTCCTGTTTAATCATTTCAATAGTTCTGACCTCAACATCATTTTTAGCTTTTGACAATTCTTTATTTAACCTGTCTAATCGTTGGACAAATACAGTATGTTTTAATTGATTTTGTGAATACATCTTTTGAATAAAGACAATTAAAATAGTATTAAATGATTCATGATGTTTTGAAAGCACAGCAAAAAAATCTTGTCTGTTTATTTGCAGCAAGACTACATCATCGGCAGCAACAGCCGAAGACTGATATACGCCATCAGGTAAAACAAACTCTTCACCAAAACAATCATTTGTTTGTAGTTTCAATAATTCAATCTCATTTTCAACAATAGAGATTGTGCCTTTCTCTATGAAAAAAATTTTATTTGCCTTATCACCGGATTTAAATACAGTTTGGCCTTTATTGAAATGTACAGAAGTGCTGATGGTAGAGAGTAAATGTATCAGATCGGCAGATAAATTTTTCAAAAGGTCAGCTTGAGCTAACGATGTTGCAATTTTATTCAAGCTGCTGACTGCCATGTGGAAAGTTGGGTAAATGTAATAAAATATCCACGGTATAATCAACAGCAGAAATTATGGTGGAGTTAATTTTATTTATGATTTATATCATGTCTATTTAACATATCACACTGTGTAATGAGTATAGATTTATAATTTTTAAAAGCAAGAGTTAACTTTTTGCTACTGTAATTTCAAAATGATGTTAAGCCAAATTAATGTGTTGGAATCAATGCGGTGAAAAGTGTCATAACTGAGTGTGCCAGATTTTTAAAAAGGCAGAAATACAATCAACAGACAAATTATGTAGCTGAAAACTATGCAATTAATTTTTTAACCCAATATTTACAATAATTCGCCAAACGAAAGGTTTTTATTAATGTTTAGTCAAGTATATTAGCACTGTAATTTTAATCTATGAAACCAATGTTCGAATACACCAAAGAAATCCTCACCAAGGTGAGTTTTGATAAAAAGCTATTCAAAAAAGAATTGGTTAAAGCCATGCGATGGCTGAAGAGTGATGAAAGAAAGATGCTTATGGTTTGGTGTCTGGCTACTTTCGGTCACAAATATTCCGATGTACTTACGGAAGTTTTCAAAAAGGTTACACATCAGGGATAGATTCAAATTTTTGAGTTTGAGATTTGATGATCAGCTACGGCTCAGCCACGGCTGAGGAGATTTGTTGATCAGCCGCGGCTGAGGAGATTTGAATATTATTGTCAGAAGTCCTTCAATTCTATATTGGTGGAAACAGTGATTCTACAAGATAAGTAGAATAAATTTCTGAATCAGTCAGTTTTTATTCATTCTCTTATTCTGATAAAAAAATCCCAAACTATTTTTTATCTCATTTTAAATACGTACTTTTGATACAGCCAAAAAATAAGTAACATGAGAAAACTGACTATATTACTCTTGATTTTTACAACTACCACCCATGCACAGGAAATTGAATGGCAAAAGTCTTTTGGAGGCGATTCTGTTGATATATTAAATTCAATACAACAAACTTCAGATGGTGGTTATATACTTGGAGGAAATTCCAATTCTCTTATTTCCGGTGATCATACAGAGCCTTCACATGGATTGGGTGATTATTGGGTATTGAAGTTGGATGCAACCGGAAACATTCAGTGGCAGAATACTATCGGAGGAGATTTTGATGACGATTTAAGATATATTCAACAAACTACGGATGGTGGCTATATTCTTGGTGGTTTTTCTGAATCTTCGATATCTGGGGATAAGACTGAAAATTCACAAGGAAATTTTGATTACTGGGTAATAAAGTTATATCCATCAGGAAACATACAATGGCAAAACACAATAGGTGGCAATGATGTTGATTGGTTACAATCCATCCAACAAACAATAGATGGTGGATATATTCTCGGTGGATGGTCTGTTTCTGATATTTCAGGTGATAAAACTGAAAATAACCATGATAGTACTTTAACTCATCCAGATTATTGGGTAGTGAAGTTAGATGCTATGGGAAACATTCAATGGCAAAATACAATTGGTGGTAATTCTATGGATCAATTAACGTCCATACAACAAACTGCAGATGGCGGATATATTCTTAGTGGTTGGTCTTATTCTAATATTTCAGGTGATAAAACAGAAAACTCTATAGGAGTTTCAGATTATTGGGTAGTAAAGTTAGATAGTATAGGAAACATTCAATGGCAGAATACTATTGGAGGCAATCTACATGAAGTTTCACCGATAATAAAACAAACCACAGATGGAGGTTATATCCTCGGTGGATATTCCGGCTCTGGAATTTCCGGTGATAAAACAGAAAGCAATAATGGTGGGGAAGATTACTGGGTGTTGAAGTTGGATACTATTGGAAATATTCAATGGCAAAATACAATTGGTGGAAAATTTGTAGATCAATTATCTTCCATACAACAAACTACTGATGGAGGTTATATCCTTGGCGGATTATCAATGTCAAATATCTCTGGAGACAAAACTGAAAATTGTCATGGACTATCTGATTATTGGGTGTTGAAGTTAGATGATATAGGTAATATTCAGTGGCAGAATACAATTATGGGTATTGAAAGAGATGAATTATATTCCGTACATCAAACCACTGATGGAGGTTATATCCTTGGTGGAAATTCTGATTCTTATATTTCAGATGACAAAACAACATACC
This sequence comes from Bacteroidota bacterium, assembly GCA_016699635.1. Taxonomy (GTDB): domain Bacteria; phylum Bacteroidota; class Bacteroidia; order AKYH767-A; family OLB10; genus OLB10. The sequence continues at coordinate 1,420,418 of CP064983.1, forward strand.
CAAGAGGAAATGATGATTATTGGGTAATAAAGCTGACAGATAAATTTAACGTGATAAATGGCAAACTTTATAATGATGTAAATAACAACACAATTCAAGATGCAGGTGAAGCTGGTTTAACTAATATTATGATAACAGAGCAAAACACAGGTCGAATAGTATTTTCAGAACAATATGGAAAATACAGATTAACTGTTTTGGATTCAGGAAATTTTGCTACTTATTCTGCACCATTAAATTATTACAATAGTGTTCCTTTAGTAAACACTGCATATTTTAATTCCTTTCTACAGGTTGATTCATTAAATGATTTTGCATTTCAACCTAATGGTGTTTTTAATGATGTGTGTGTTAAGCTTACACCAGTTTCTTTATTCCGCTCAGGTTTTGATGCAACTTATAATATCAGCTTTGTAAATAATGGCACTACAACACTTTCGCCAACTGTAATTTTCTTTCCTGATGCGAATGTTTCTTTTACAAGTGCTAATGTAACTCCTGTTTCTGTTACAACCGATTCTGTCGTATGGAATATTGGCGCACTTACACCTTTTCAGTCAGGTAATATTGTTGTTACAGTAAATGTGCATACAGGTTTGCCTATAGGATCACTTATCAACTCAATGGTAAGAATAGAACCTGTTGCCGGTGATGCTAATCCAGGCTGTAATTACAGTTCTTGGGAGGTTTTTACCTTAGGGTCATTTGACCCCAATGATATTTTAGTAAATCGAGATACTTTATTCACTACAGAAATTCCTAATCCACCCTATTTAGATTACATCATCCGTTTTCAAAACACCGGAAACGATACAGCATTTAACGTTAAAATTTTAAATCCATTAGACACAAATAAACTTCAGTTAAACACCTTAGAATATGTTGCATCATCACATCCTGTAAACATAAATTTTATTTATCATGAGCGCAACATGGAGTTTAAGTTTGATAATATTCTATTGCCCGATAGTAATGTAAACGAGCCGTTAAGCCATGGCTTTATTCATTACAGAGTAAAACCAAAAACGACATTACAACATAACGATACGATTAAAAATATTGCTGCTATTTATTTTGATTTTAATGACCCTGTAATAACCAACACAGCAACAACACGTGTTGTACTACCAACAGGAATAGCGTCATATCAAAGTGCAGAAAACATACAATTATTCCCAAATCCTGCACAAACTGAATTAAATCTTCAACACACAACAGCAGTTGAAAAAATACAAGTGATAGACATACTTGGAAAAAATGTGTTTGAAAAGAATATAAACAGCCAACAATATTTAAAGATAAACATCAGTCAATTTCAAAACGGAGTTTATTTTATAAAGGCATACAGCACACAAGGTGTGGTGGTAAAGAAGTTTGTTAAGAGGTAAGAAATTTTTGATCAGCCATGGCTGAAGAGATTTTTAGATTTGAAGATTTTAGCCAGTAGTCTGATTTTGTATTGTTGACCACAATAATTTTAGAAGATAAGTAGAATAAATTTCTGAATCAGTCAGTTTTTATTCATTCTCTTATTCTGATAAAAAAAATCCCAAACTATTTTTTATCTCATTTGAATTGCATACTTTTGATGTAACCAAAAAATTAAGTAACATGAGAGCATTAATTCTATTACTTTTATTTTTTACCACAACTACCCTTGCCCAGGAAATAGAATGGCAAAATACTATTGGTGGTAATAATACTGATCAACTATATTCCATTCAACAGACTTCAGATGGTGGATATATTCTTGGCGGAGTTTCTATTTCTGACATTTCCGGGGATAAAACTGAAAACTCTCAAGGAGACTATGACTACTGGGTTGTGAAATTGGATTCAACAGGTAATATTCAATGGCAAAATACTATTGGTGGAAGTGGATATGATCAACTATATTCCATTCAACAGACTTCTGATGGAGGTTATATTCTTGGTGGGTATTCTAATTCCGGTATTTCCGGAGATAAAACTGAAAGTTCACAAGGAGATTATGATTATTGGGTTGTGAAGTTGGATGCAATAGGAAATATTCAATGGCAAACTACAATTGGTGGAAATGATGCGGATTGGTTATATTCGGTTCAACAAACTACTGATGGAGGATATATTCTTGGAGGATATTCCCTGTCAGACATATCCGGTGATAAAACAGAGGGAACACAAGGAGGTAATGATTACTGGGTGGTTAAATTAGATGCATCTGGAAATATTCAATGGCAGAATACTATTGGTGGAAATAATGATGATAATTTAACTTCTATACAACAAACCACAGATGGTGGATATATTCTTGGCGGGTATTCTTATTCAGATATTTCGGGAGATAAGACTGAAAATTCACAAGGAAGTGATGATTACTGGGTGGTGAAATTAAATGCATCTGGAAATATTCAATGGCAAAATACTATTGGTGGAAGTGGATATGATCAACTATATTCCATTCAACAGACTTCTGATGGAGGTTATATTCTTGGGGGATATTCAGAATCTAATATTTCCGGTGATAAAACTGAAAATTCTCAAGGGTTTGATGATTACTGGGTAGTGAAGTTAGATACAACAGGAAATATACAATGGCAGAATACTATTGGTGGTGGTAGTTTTGATTATTTAACTTCTATCCAACAAACTTCTGATGGAGGTTATATTCTTGGAGGATATTCTAATTCCGGTATTTCCGGAGATAAGACAGAAAATTGTCAAGGGAATACTGATTATTGGGTGGTTAAATTAGATGCATCTGGAAATATTCAATGGCAGAATACTATTGGCGGAAATTATTCCGATTGGTTATATTCGGTTCAACAAACTTCTGATGGTGGTTACATTCTTGGAGGATGTTCTGATGCTAATATTTCCGGTGATAAAACAGAAAACGTTCAAGGCGTTTATGATTATTGGGTGGTGAAATTGACAAATAAGTTTAATCTGATAACTGGTAAAACATATATTGATGCCAATAGTAACACAATACAAGATTCAAATGAAATCAATTTACCTAACAGAATGATTACTGAACAAAACACAGGCCGTATTGCATTTTCAGAACAAAATGGAAATTATAATGTATCTGTTTTAGATACGGGAAATTTTGCTACTTATTCTGCACCATTAAATTATTACAATAGTGTCCCATTAGTGCATACTTCATACTTTAATTCCTTTCTGCAGGTTGATTCATTAAATGATTTTGCATTTCAGCCTAATGGTGTTATTAATGATGTGTGTGTTAAACTTACACCAGCTTCTTTATTCCGCTCAGGTTTTAATGCAACTTATAATATCAGCTTTGTAAATAATGGCACTACAACACTTTCGCCAACTGTAATTTTCTTTCCTGATGCGAATGTTTCTTTTACAAGTGCTAATGTAACTCCTGTTTCTGTTACAACCGATTCTGTCGTATGGAATATTGGCTCGCTTGCACCATTTCAGTCAGGTAATATTGTTGTTACAGTAAATGTACATACGGGTTTGCCCATTGGTTCACTTATCAATTCAAGTGTAAGAATAGAACCTGTTGCCGGTGATGCTAATCCCGGTTGTAATTACAGTGAATGGGAGGTTTTTACTACAGGTTCATTTGACCCCAATGATATTTTAGTAAGTAGAGATACTTTATTCACTACAGAAATTCCCAATCCACCCTATTTAGATTACATCATCCGTTTTCAAAACACAGGAAACGATACAGCATTTAACGTTAAAGTTTTAAATCCGTTAGATACAAATAAACTTCAGTTAAACTCCTTGGAGTATGTTGCATCATCGCATCCTGTAAACATGAATTTTATCTATCATGAGCGCAACATGGAATTTAAGTTTGATAATATTCTATTACCCGATAGTAATGTTAACGAGCCGTTAAGTCATGGCTTTATTCATTACAGAATAAAACCTAAAACAAGTTTGGTATTGAATGATAATATACAAAACAATGCTGCAATTTATTTTGATTTTAATAATCCTGTAATAACCAACACAGCAACAACACCTGTTGTACTACCAACAGGAATAGCATCATATCAGAGTGCAGAAAAGATACTACTGTTCCCAAATCCTGCACAGTCTGAAATAAATCTTCAACTCACAACAGGAGTAGAAAAAATACAAGTAATAGACGTGCTTGGAAAAATTGTGTTTGAAAAGAAAACCAACAGCCAACAATATTTAAAGATAAACATCAGTCAATTTCAAAACGGAGTTTATTTTGTGAAAGCATACAGCACACAAGGTGTGGTAGTCAAGAAGTTTGTTAAGAGGTAAGAAAATTGCTGATCAGCCATCAGCTCAGCCGTGGCTGAGGAGGTTTGTTGATCAGCCGCGGCTGAGGAGATTTGAATATTATTATCAGAAGTTCTTCAATTCTATATTGGTGGAAACAGTGATTCTACAAGATTAGTTGAATGAATTTTTGGATATAGCTGTTTGTAACCATCCTCTTGCCTTGATAAAAATTACCTAAATTGTTTTTTATCTCCTTTTAATTACATACTTTTGATACAACCAAAAAATAAGTAACATGAGAACTTTAGCATTATGGTTTATTTTACTAACCGCTACTGTCCATGCCCAGGAAATAGAATGGCAAAATACTATTGGTGGTAATAATACTGATCAACTATATTCCATTCAACAGACTTCAGATGGTGGTTATATTCTTGGGGGGTGGTCCTTATCAAATATTTCCGGTGATAAAACTGAAAGCTCTTTTGGAGGTTCAGATTATTGGGTAGTAAAGTTAGATAGTATAGGAAATATTCAATGGCAAAATACAATTGGAGGGAATCTTTATGATCAACTATATGCGATTCAACAGACTTCAGATGGTGGATATATTCTTGGTGGGTATTCCGATTCTAATATTTCCGGTGATAAAACTGAAAATTCACAAGGAGGTTATGATTACTGGGTGGTTAAATTAGATGTATCTGGAAATATTCAATGGCAAAATACTATTGGTGGAAATAGTGGTGATTGTTTAACTTCTATACAACAAACCACAGATGGTGGATATATACTTGGTGGATATTCCTGGTCGAGTATTTCTGGTGATAAAACTGAAGATCCTCAAGGAACGGAAGATTATTGGGTTGTGAAATTGGATCCAACAGGTAATATTCAATGGCAAAATACTATTGGAGGGAATTATTATGATGAACTATATGCGATTCAACAGACTTCTGATGGTGGTTATATTCTTGGGGGGTATTCTGGCTCCGATATTTTTGGTGATAAAACTGAAATCTCGCAAGGATTAGATGACTACTGGGTGGTGAAGTTAGATGCAATAGGAACTATTCAATGGCAGAATACTATTGGTGGAAATAGTGAAGATTGGTTAAAATCGGTTCAACAAACTACAGATGGCGGATACATTCTTGGTGGATCGTCTTATTCCGGTATTTCCGGTGATAAAACTGAAAATTGTCATGGATATACTGATTACTGGGTGGTTAAATTAGATGCATCTGGAAATATTCAATGGCAAAATACTATTGGTGGAAATGATGCGGATTGGTTATATTCGGTTCAACAAACCACAGATGGTGGGTATATTCTTGGGGGATATTCAGATTCTTATATTTCCGGTGATAAAACTGAAAATTCTCAAGGTGATTATGATTGTTGGGCTGTGAAGTTGGATTCTATTGGAAATATTCAATGGCAGAATTCTATTGGTGGAAATAGTTGGGATGAATTAATTTCTATCCAACAAACTAATGATGGTGGTTATATTCTTGGGGGGCATTCTAGCTCCGGTATTTCCGGTGATAAAACTGAAAACTCTCAAGGTAGTGCTGATTATTGGGTAGTGAAGTTGACGGATAAATTTAATGTAATAAATGGGAAACTTTATAATGATGTAAATAACAACACAATTCAAGATGCAGGTGAAGCTGGTTTATCTAATATCATGATAACAGAGCAAAACACAGGTCGAATAGTATTTTCAGAACAATATGGAAAATACAGATTAACTGTTTTGGATTCAGGAAATTTTGCTACTTATTCTGCACCAATAAATTATTACAATAACTTACCATTAGTGCATACTTCATATTTTAATTCCTTGAATCAGATAGATTCATTAAATGATTTTGCATTTCAGTCTAATGGTGTTTTTAATGATGTGTGTGTTAAGCTTACACCACTTGGTAATTTTCGTTCAGGATTTTACGCTAATTATTATATCTCTTACATAAATAATGGCACTACAACACTTTCGCCAACTGTAATTTTCTTTCCTGATACAAGTGTATCTTTTCGTAATCTCAAGTGCAACACCTGCATCCATTACAACCGATTCTGTTATATGGAATATTGGCTCGCTTGCACCTTTTCAGTCAGGTAATATTGTTGTTACAGTAAATGTGCATACAGGTTTGCCCATTGGTTCACTTATCAATTCAAGTGTAAGAATAGAGCCTGTTGCCGGTGATGCTAATCCCGGTTGTAATTACAGTTCTTGGGAGGTTTTTACCAGAGGTTCATTTGACCCCAATGATATTTTAGTAAGTAGAGATACTTTATTCACTACAGAAATTCCTAATCCACCCTATTTAGATTACATCATCCGTTTTCAAAACACCGGAAACGATACAGCATTTAACGTTAAAATTTTAAATCCATTAGATACAAATAAACTTCAGCTAAACACCTTGGAATATGTTGCATCATCGCATCCTGTAAACATGAATTTTATTTACCATGAGCGCAACATGGAATTTAAATTTGATAATATTCTTTTGCCCGATAGTAATGTAAACGAGCCGTTAAGTCATGGCTTTATTCATTACAGAATAAAACCCAAAACAAGTCTGGTATTGAATGATAACATACAAAACAATGCTGCAATTTATTTTGATTTTAATAATCCTGTAATAACCAACACCGTAACAACACGTGTTGTACTACCAACAGGAATAGCATCATATCAGAGTGCAGAAAACATACAATTGTTCCCAAATCCTGCACAGTCTGAAATAAATCTTCAACACATAACAGCAGTTGAAAAAATACAAGTAATAGACTTGCTTGGAAAAATTGTATTTGAAAAGAAAACCAACAGCCAACAAAATTTAAAGATAAACATCAGCCAATTTCAAAACGGAGTTTATTTTGTAAAAGCATACAGCACACAAGGTGTGGTGGTAAAGAAGTTTGTTAAGAGGTAGTAAATTTTTGATCAACCATGGCTCAGCCGTGGCTGAGGAGATTTGAATATTATTGTCAGAAGTCCTTCAATTCTATATTGGTGCCCGCAATGATTTTTGAAGATAAGTAGAATAAATTTCTACATCAGGCAACCTTATTACCAACTTTATAGTCTTAATAAAAATAGCCGAAACTATTTTTATCTTATTTTAATTACATACTTTTGATACAACCAAAAAATAAGTAACATGAGAAAACTGATTATATTACTCTTGATTTGTACAACTACCACCCATGCCCAGGAAATAGAATGGCAAAACACTATTGGCGGCAGTGGTAGAGATATTTCAACGGTTATTCAAAAAACCACGGACGGAGGGTATCTACTTGGTGGAGTTTCGCAATCTAATATTTCAGGTGATAAGACAGAAGACTCACAAGGACTTGAAGATTATTGGTTATTGAAACTAGATTCGATGGGCAACATCCAATTGCAAAAGACAATAGGGGGTAATATGGAAGATGATTTAATGTCCGTTCAACAAACTACTGATGGAGGATATATTCTTGGAGGATATTCCCAGTCAGACATATCCGGTGATAAAACTGAGAATTCACAAGGAGATTATGATTATTGGGTTGTGAAGTTGGATACAATAGGAAATATTCAATGGCAAAATACGATTGGTGGAAATAACCAAGAATTTTTAAACTCAATTCAACAAACCACAGATGGCGGATACATGCTTGGTGGAATGTCTCAGTCTGATGTTTCAGGCGATAAGACAGAAAACTCACAAGGAGGTTGGGATTATTGGGTGCTGAAACTAGATTCAATAGGTAATGTTCAGTGGCAAAATACAATTGGTGGAAATGATGATGACTTTTTTAGTGTCATCCAACAAACCACAGATGGTGGTTATATTCTTGGTGGAACCTCTAATTCTAATATTTCTGGAGATAAAACCGAAGACATCCAAGGTGGTTATGATTATTGGGTTGTGAAGTTAGATGCAACAGGAAATATTCAATGGCAAAATACGATAGGTGGTAATAGTATTGATTTTTTACAATCTGCGCAACAAACTAAAGATAATGGATATATTCTTGGTGGATGGTCGGGGTCTATTATCTCCGGTGATAAAACTGAAAACTCACAAGGAGGTAATGATTATTGGGCTGTGAAGTTGGATTCCGGTTGGAAATATTCAATGGCAGAATACTATTGGCGGATATTATACTGATGAATTATTTGCTATCCAACAAACTAATGATAATGGATTTATTCTTGGCGGAGCTTCAGAGTCCGATATTTCAGGAGATAAAACTGAAAATTCACAAGGTGATTATGATTGTTGGGCTGTGAAGTTGGATTCTATTGGAAATATTCAATGGCAGAATACTATTGGTGGAAATAGTGATGATAGGCTATATTCGGTTCAACAAACTAATGATGGAGGTTACATTCTTGGAGGATGGTCTTATTCTGATATTTCAGGAGATAAGACTGAAAACTCACAAGGAGATTATGATTACTGGGTAGTGAAACTTACTGATAAATTTAACCTGATAAATGGTAAAATATATATTGATGCCAATAGTAACACAATACAAGATTCAAGTGAAATCAATTTACCTAACAGAATGATTACTGAACAAAACACAGGAAGATTTACTTTTTCTCAGCAAAATGGAAATTATAATGTATCTGTTTTAGATACAGGAAATTTTACTGCTTCTGCTGCACCATTAAATTATTACAATAGTGTCCCATTAGTTCATACTGCTTATTTTAACAGCATTAATCAAACTGATTCATTAAACGATTTTGCATTTCAGCCTAATGGTGTTATTAACGATGTATGTATAAATCTTACACCAGTTTCTTTATTCCATTCAGGTTTGGATGCAACTTATAATATCAGCTTTGTAAATAATGGCACTACAACACTTACGCCAACTGTAATTTTCTTTCCTGATACAAGTGTATCTTTCGTAACCTCAAGTGCAACACCTGCATCTGTTACAACCGATTCTATAGTTTGGAATATTGGCGCACTTACACCTTTTCAGTCAGGTAATATTGTTGTTACAGTAAATGTACATACGGGTTTGCCCATTGGTTCACTTATCAATTCAAGTGTAAGGATAGAGCCTGTTGCCGGTGATGCTAATCCAGGCTGTAATTACAGTGAATGGGGGGTTTTTACCACAGGTTCATTTGACCCCAATGATATTTTAGTAAGTAGAGATACTTTATTCACTACAGAAATTCCTAATCCACCCTATTTAGATTACATCATCCGTTTTCAAAACACCGGAAACGATACAGCATTTAACGTTAAAATTTTAAATCCATTAGATACAAATAAACTTCAGTTAAACACCTTAGAATATGTTGCATCATCGCATCCTGTAAACATGAATTTTATTTATCATGAGCGTAACATGGAGTTTAAGTTTGATAATATTCTTTTGCCCGATAGTAATGTAAACGAGCCGTTAAGTCATGGCTTTATTCATTACAGAATAAAACCCAAAACAAGTCTGGTATTGAATGATAACATACAAAACAATGCTGCTATTTATTTTGATTTTAATAATCCTGTAATAACCAACACCGTAACAACAAGTGTTGTACTACCAACAGGAATAGCATCATATCAGAGTGCAGAAAACATACAATTGTTCCCAAATCCTGCACAGTCTGAAATAAATCTTCAACACACAACAGCAGTTGAAAAAATACAAGTGATTGATGTACTTGGAAAAATTTTGTTTGAAAAGAAAACCAACAGCCAACAAAATTTAAAGATAAACATCAGTCAATTTCAAAATGGAGTTTATTTTGTGAAAGCATACAGCACACAAGGTGTGGTGGTAAAGAAGTTTGTTAAGCGGTAGTAAATTTTTGATCAGCCACGGCTCAGCCACGGTTGAGGGGATTTTTAGATTTGAAGATTTTAGCCAGTAGTCTGATTTTATATTAAATGGAAACCGTGATTATAATAGATTAGTTGAATTAATTTCTACATCAGACAGTTTCTATCCATCCTCTTGCCTTGATAAAAATTACCTAAATTGTTTTTTATCTTGTTTGAATTACATACTTTTGAATAAACAAAATATAAGCATCATGAAAACTTTAGCATTGTTATTTATTTTACTTACCGCTACTGTGCAAGCACAGGAAATAGAATGGCAGAATACAATTGGAGGGAATTATACTGATCAACTATATTCCATACAACAAACTACAGATGGCGGATACATTCTTGGGGGATGGTCAGAATCTTATATTTCCGGTGATAAGACAGAAAACTCTTTTGGATGTTCAGATTATTGGGTAGTAAAGTTAGATAGTATAGGAAACATTCAATGGCAAAATACTATTGGTGGAAATAGTGGAGATGGGTTATATTCGGTTCAACAAACTACAGATGGCGGATATATTCTTGGTGGAGTTTCTACTTCTAACATTTCCGGGGATAAAACTGAAAATTCGCAAGGATATATTGATTACTGGGTGGTTAAATTAGATGCATCTGGAAATATTCAATGGCAGAATACTATTGGTGGAAATAGTGATGATTATTTAACTTCTATACAACAAACAACAGATGGTGGATATATTCTTGGGGGGTCGTCTAATTCAAACATTTCAGGAGATAAGACTGAAAACTCTCAAGGAGACTATGACTACTGGGTTTTGAAATTGGATCCAACAGGAAATATTCAATGGCAAAATACTATTGGTGGAAGTATAAATGATCAACTATATTCCATTCAACAAACTATAGATGGCGGATATATTCTTGGTGGATGGTCTAATTCCAACATTTCAGGAGATAAGACTGAAAATTAACAACAGACAGACTATTGGGTGGTTAAATTAGATGCATCTGGAAATATTCAATGGCAGAATACTATTGGAGGTAGCTTCCTCGATTATTTAAATTGCATGCAACAAACTTCAGATGGAGGTTTTATTCTTGCAGGATCTTCACAGTCTGCTATTTCAGGTGATAAGACAGAAGACTCACAAGGAGGTAGTGATTACTGGGTGGTTAAATTAGATGCATTTGGAAATATTCAATGGCAGAATTCTATTGGTGGAAATAGTGATGATTATTTAACTTCTATACAACAAACAATAGATGGTGGATACATTCTTGGGGGGTATTCTAATTCCGGTATTTCCGGGGATAAAACTGAAAATTATCAAGGACTTTATGATTACTGGGTGGTGAAGTTAGATGCAACAGGTAATATTCAATGGCAAAATACTATTGGTGGAAATAGTTGGGATGAATTAATTTCTATACAATAAACTAATGATGGTGGTTATATTTTTGGGGGGCATTCTAGCTCCGGTATTTCCGGTGATAAAACTGAAAATTCTCAAGGAGATTATGATTACTGGGTAGTGAAACTAACAAATAAAATTAGTCTGATAAATGGTAAAATATATATTGATGCCAATAGTAACACAATACAAGATTCAAATGAAATCAATTTACCTAACAGAATGATTACTGAACAAAATACAGGTCGTATTGCATTTTCAGAGCAAAATGGGAATTATAATGTATCTGTTTTAGATACAGGAAATTTTACTGTTTCTGCTGCAACATTAAATTACTACAACAGTGTCCCATTAGTTCATACTGCTTATTTTAATTCTATTCAACAAGTAGATTCATTAAATGATTTTGCATTTCAGCCTAATGGTATTATAAATGATGTGTGTGTTAAGCTTACACCAGTTTCTTTATTCCGTTCTGGGTTTGATGCAACTTATAATATCAGCTTTGTAAATAATGGCACTACAACACTTACGCCAACTGTAATTTTCTTTCCTGATACAAGTGTATCTTTCGTAACCTCAAGTGCAACACCTGCATCTGTTACAACCGATTCTATAGTTTGGAATATTGGCGCACTTACACCTTTTCAGTCAGGTAATATTGTTGTTACAGTAAATGTGCATACAGGTTTGCCCATTGGTTCACTTATCAATTCTAGAGTACGAATAGAGCCTGTTGCCGGTGATGCTAATCCAGGCTGTAATTACAGTGAATGGGGGGTTTTTACCACAGGTTCATTTGACCCCAATGAAATTTTAGTAAACCGTGATACTTTATTCACAACAGAAATTCACAATCCACCCTATTTAGATTACATCATCCGTTTTCAAAATACAGGAAACGATACAGCATTTAACGTTAAAGTTTTAAATCCATTAGATACAAATAAACTTCAGTTAAACACCTTAGAATATGTTGCATCATCGCATCCTGTAAACATGAATTTTATCTATCATGAGCGCAACATGGAATTTAAGTTTGATAATATTCTTTTGCCCGATAGTAATGTTAACGAGCCGTTAAGCCATGGCTTTATTCATTACAGAATAAAACCTAAAACAAGTTTGGTATTGAATGATAACATACAAAACAATGCTGCAATTTATTTTGATTTTAATGACCCTGTAATTACCAACACAGCAACAACGCATGTTGTACTACCAACAGGAATAGCATCATATCAGAGTCCAGAAAACATACAATTATTCCCAAATCCTGCACAGTCTGAAATAAATCTTCAACACATAACAGCCGTTGAAAAAATACAAGTGATTGATGTACTTGGAAAAATTGTGTTTGAAAAGAATACCAACAACCAACAATATTTAAAGATAAACATCAGTCAAGTTCAAAACGGAGTTTATTTCGTAAAGGCATACAGCGCACAAGGTGTGGTGGTAAAGAAGTTTGTTAAGAGATAGGCAATTTTAGATTAGCCATCGCTCAGCCGTGGCTCAGCCGCGGCTGAGGAGATTTGTTGAATTTGTATCTGCAATGACTTGTTGGAGTCACATCAATTCATATTCTACTTTTTATAAACCATCAATCGTTTTTGTGCAACAGCACCACTGCTATATTTTACTTTAACAACATAAACACCTGCAGCAAAATCAGCAATGTTTAAATCGTAATGATGTTGTTCTAAAATTAAGTTTTCAGTAAATACTGTTTGTCCCAAAGTATTGATAACATTAATATTTTTTGCATTAGCTGCAGTTTCAATTCTTGCAATATCTGTTGCAGGATTAGGTAAATATTGAATGTGTTGTTTTCAAGATTGTTTATTCCAACACCTGAAGCTACAATTTTTTCTACACTTAAATCATCTACATAAATACCATCATATTCAACAAAGCCATCACTTACCATAATAAATTTCAACTTCACATTTTTTCCTGTATAGGCATTCAGATTAATATCTTCTTTTACCCAATTTAAATTCACACCCTGATAAACAGGATCACCTACATCCTGAAAAGGACTTCCCGGTACTGTATATTTTCCACAAAGTGGTGTCCATGTGCTACCATTGTTATCAGAAATAAGCAACTGTGCAAAATCATACTGCGGTTCTGTTGCCCACTTTGTAAAAAATGTCAAACGTGCAGCAGCAGCATTCAACAAATTAATATTACTGATAGTTGTGATTTCATTAATTGATGATGATTGATAATCGCCAATAGGAGAGTCTGCTATGCTTGATAGTGCCGAGATAAAAGACGATGTAGCTGTTCCCCAGAATTGTGTATTCCATGCTGATGTGGTATTTCCATTTTCGAAAAACGGTGTCACAACAGGGCCATAATATTTTGTAATGGTATCGGAAATATCATATAAGCCATTGTTTACGGTTAACAGGAATTTTACTTCATCACCGGGTAACGTTGTTGAATTTAATGTGATGGTTATTGAATCCGTAACCGATAGATTAAAATTTAAACCACTGAATGTTTTTGCTGCTCCTGTTGTTTGGATGTTAGCAGACAGTGGCGTTAACGAAACAGTAAATGTTCCAACAGTATCTAATCCAAGTAATTTAAAATCGAATGGTATATATGAAGTAAGTGCAGGAATATTCCACTTGCTTTTATCAGTAGCCTGACCGTATTTACCTGCCAGACGTGCAAGCATAACATTGGCATACATATTTTCTTTGCACAAATCAACAATGCGTGATTGTTGCGGCCAGAAGCCATCATCTGCACTACCAATCTCTGGTGTCATTGCAAATGTTTTTGGCTTTAATGTTTGTTCGCCATACATCCAGTCATCAGAACTTCCATTAACCATATAACCTACTGTTTGGTTTGCAGTACCTGCTGCATATTTATTATATGTTGTTAAAATATCACCATAGTTTTTATACAAAGCACTGTCAGGTGTATAATAGTCAGGAATATATCCCCATGGATAAATCAATAAATTACTATATGTATGATAATTTAATGCCAGCTTAAAATTATGTTGTTGGCAAAAAGCACTTATCATTTGTGTTTCATTCTCACTGAAAGCCGCAAGTATCGATAAGTATCATCTGCAAGGGTCGGGCGATGAACCAACATCATCATAACCCCACTGAACACCATAATTACGATTAAGATCAACACCATATTCTCCACCCGGAAATTGTTGTCTGTTTTTCGCCACATACCCCCACCATTGGGATCGGTCATTTCATTAAACACATATCCATCCGGGTTAACACAGGGCACAAAAATACATTTCAGTATTATTTACTAACTGCTGAATATCGGTATTGGTAGCATAGTTTTCGAGCAGATACCACATGTAATATATCACTGCTGCCATACCATTAGGCTCGCGACAATGATGCAATGCTGTGTAAAGTACTTCAGGTTCAGGCTCGGTTAAATTGGGGTTATCAGAAATTTTTACATAAAAAATAGGACGACCTTCAACCGTTGTTAACGTATTGCTTATTGGTTGTTTTACAGTGATTAAATTAGGATAAAGCGATGCCATTGAATCAAGATTGTTTAACAACTCCTGATAAGTAAAAAATCCGCCCATGCTACCATAACCAAAGTGTGCAGGTTGCGGAAAATCAGGTGCTGAGCTGCATGACATTACTGCTGATGTTTTCTGATTTTGCTGTTCATTACGTTGCTTATAAAATTGTTTTACATCATCAATTAATACTTCTGTTCTAAAGCCGGCATTGCTGACACTATTTAATTCAGAAGTACTTAAATCTGTTTCAAAATAAAGTCCCTTGCGATAATGTGTCTCACTAAGATCTACTCCTGTTTGTGCAAGTGATGAAACAGTCTTCCCTTCAAGCCAGATTCGTACTTTCTGATATTTCTCTGACTGAGCAAATGCGTTAGCATTGATTAACACTAACAACACAATTGTAATTATTGATTTCATTTTAATTGAATAAGATTTTATATTGCTTTTTTGATATGGTACTTTTACACTAACAAAACTATCTAAAAAAATCTTTACTCAAAGTAATTTTAACCTGTTTGTTTTAAACTATAGCCTTAACACTAATTTTTAAAACCGACTTACTGTTTTTCTCCACTTTAAATTTTTCACTTATACGTCTGCCCTCAAGCCATATCACTTCATTACTACTTAAAAACAACAATTGTTTTTGCTTTTCCGACTGACTCATTTTTTCATCAGTAAAAAAATCTGATACTAACTTTTTGCCATGCATACCTAATGGAAAAAAATAATCGCCATGCTGCCATGTCCTTACAATAATTGGAAATTCTATTTTATCTGCATCAAAATAACCGATTACTTTGTTGTTGTTGTTTAATATGCTATTATACAAGTCTTCTGTATTCTCCAAAACTTCTACACTTATTTGAGAATCAGCAATAGCAAAAGTTCCTGTTGTTTGAATTTTAAAATAGATTTTACTAATCCTCTTCTTTTCAAATGGTATTATAACAAGTTGTTCTCGCTCTTTTACCAATTGAAAACTGTCAGAATAAAAAGTCTTACTTTCAGAATGATTTAAGGATTTAAAAATATCAACTGTATGTGTTGCATTAAATCCATACGGCTGAAGAATATAAAACAATAAGGTTTGTGCTGCTGATGTATTTAACAAATCTGAAATCGGAACAATAGTTTTATTTTCATCAGTAACTACAGATGCTGCTCTGAATTTTTCAATATGCTCATGAATAATTTGTTCGGCATCTGCTACTATTTCTGCATGATGAAACAATGTCTGTACAACAGAAGGATTTATCTTCTTTAATACAGGAATAATCTGATGTCTGATGAGATTTCTTGTATAGTCTTCTTTCTGATTTGAGCTGTCAGTGCGCCATTGAATTTTGTTCTGTTTAGCGTATTCTTCAATCTCATGTTTTTGTGCAAACAATAAAGGCCTGACAATATTTTCTCTCTTTACTTCAATACCATGCCATGCAGCCAAACCACCACCCCGACTCAAATTAATTAATACAGTTTCTGCAACATCATCGGCATGATGAGCCGTAGCAATAAAATCATAATGAAAGCTACTACATAACTCCTGAAAAAAATTATATCTAAGTTCACGTGCTGTACCCTGAATGGATTGTTGATTTTGTTTTGCCAACTTTTCTGTTTCAAATTCAGTAGAATGAATCACAATTTTGTTTTCCAAACAAAATGAATGAACAAACTGTGCATCACCATCAGATTCTTCACCACGCAATTTAAAATTACAATGTGCAACAGCAATTTTATATCCTGACTGTAGCAGTAGTTGCAATAAAACCATTGAATCAATGCCTCCACTAACAGCTACAAGAATTGTTTGCTCTTTACTGAAGAGTTTTTTCTCTTTTACAAATTGTTGAAACTGTAATAACAAGTGTTGCTTTATTTTCTGCTAATGTACATCATCCTAAAACATCCATCATTGCTTTAGCTTTTAACAAACACTCTTCATACTCGGCAGCAGGGTCAGATTGAATGGTTATTGCTCCGCCCGTCTGCACTGAAACATAGTTACGTTGTGCATTATACAATATAGTACGGATAATAACATTGAAGTCAAAATCGCCTGAAGGATCAATATAACCAACACTCCCGGAAAACAAGCCTCTGTTTGTTTTCTCATGTTCATCAATCAATGTCATAGCGCTTATTTTAGGAGCACCTGTCATACTTCCCATAGGAAATGCAGCACGTATGATTTCAGAAAAATTAATTTTGGGTTCAACCTCACAGCTTACTGTAGAAATCAATTGATGTACTGTTTTAAACGTATAGACACTAAGCAACTCATTCACTTCAACTGTGCCGGGCTTAGCAATTCTTGAAAGGTCATTTCGTACCAAATCAACAATCATCAAATTTTCTGCACGTTCTTTTTCACTATTCTGCAGATTATCTTTAAGCCATTCATCTTCCTCACGTGATGCGCTGCGTGGTGCTGTTCCCTTTATTGGCTGCGAATAAATTTTATTTCCCCTTCTACACATAAACCGCTCAGGACTTGATGAAATAATAAATTGATTTTCTTTTTTATAAAAACACGACATGGGAGCACGTGTGTTTGTATTAAGTTTTATATAGGTTTCAAACGGATTGATGTTTGCTGCATCATTATAAAACTCCTGACAAAAAGTTACTTCATAAATATTTCCCTGCTGTAACTGTCTCTTTAATTTTTCAACAGCTTGTATGTAATCATCATTGCTGAAACGAGGCTTTAAAGAAACATTAGCAGATGCATTCATTTGTCTAAGCTCTACATCATCGGCAACAAATTCTTTCGATGTCTGTTCAAGCTGATCAATCATACGAAGTTTTCCACCTTCAGAAACTAAAACAACTTGTGGTACAAAAAAATGTAAAACAGGAAAATTCAATCGGTCTGTATGCGATGATTTTAGTTGTTCGATTTCATTTTTTAGCTCATACGACATAAAACCAAACATCCACTTGCCTTTATTCTTCTGAATAAATGTCTCCAGCTTCTCTAATGATTCTGATGTTGCCTCAACTGTATCGAGCGCATTAATGCCTGCAAGAAAATCATACTTTGTCAGGCCACTATAGCTCCCTTCTGCAGCATTGTTGCTGTTTAAAAAACAAAAGTTACGAAAACCATTTGATGACTTTAACAGCTCTTCAAATTCGGCAGGTGAAAATTTAGTGTCGCTCATAAAGCAAAAAAATCAAAAAGATTTCTGTTGTTTATGATTCTAAAAAAAGTAGTGAACACGTTTTTAACAAGTTCAATAAATTGAAATGTTTTATAAGTATTATTCACCGATAATTACCCTCTGTCAACACCCATTTTACTCTCGGGTGCTCCGGTAATTTTATTTCTTAATAGTGCAACATACGACATGACCTTAGAGTTCATAAGTAGAATAGCTACACAGAAACAAAAAACAAGGAATGTGATAAACCGCAGTTTACTTAACGGAAGAACCAAAACAATAAATAAAATGTTGAATGCAGCCATAATAAAAGTGCCTCCACGATGTCCGAATTGCTGACGGCAAATCATGTGATGTAAATGGCTTCTGTCTGCTTTAAACGGTGAAATACCATTTGTTACCCTGATAAAAACAACTCTTGTTAAATCAAATATTAGTATAAAAATTGTTGCAATGGTTAACGAAGGGCCAAAAGAAACTACGGGAGATGTAAACCAAAGATTAAAAAGTTTTAAAGTGCAAATGGCAATAAGAAAACCTACAACTAACGAACCCGTATCGCCCATAAATACTCTTGCAGGATTAAAATTAAAATACAGAAAAGATACCAAAGCACCAATAACACTGACACATAAAACTGCATAAGCCTGTTGTCCATGAATATGAAACAATACAGTAAAAATGCTGAATATAATAAGCCCTATTGTTGCTGCCAAGCCATCTAATCCATCAATAAAATTATAGGCGTTTACTAAAAATATTATAATAAAAATACTAATGCCATATTGAGCTATGATAGGTAATTCATGAATGCCTGTAAAACCATTTAATGTTTGAATGCGTAATCCTGAATAGGTGACTATTAAAGCTGCCAAGAGTTGTATATTTAATTTTACTCTTGCTTTTAAATCCGTAAGATCATCAAAAAAATCCGGTTATAAATAAAATGAGCATTGCCGCTGCAATGGAATGAAAACTTGAATCCTGATTGTTGTATCCAAACAAAAGATCGAAATCATTATAGCAATAAAAATTCCGATACCTCCTAACGAAGGGATAATTGCTGTATGATGTTTGCGAGTGTCGGGGCGGTCAAACAAATTCCATTTAGAACAAAGCTGAATCCACGATGGAATGATGAGTGATGCAATAATAAGAGAAGAAATAAATGGAAATAACAGTTGAATAATCTGATTCATACAGGTGGTTTATTTAATCAATAATATATCTGCTCGCGATAGTCTTTCTACTTGGATTCCGTCTTCTATCATTAATGCAGGCATTTTGTCTTTAACATCAGCAATCAGGATTCTGTCAGCATCAATTCCTTTACCTATCATATAATCTTTAACCGTTTCTGCTCTTTGTTTTCCTATACTGTTATTTTTCTTTATTTCAATTTCCGAAGCATTTCCTGAAACAATAATTTTTCTGTTTGTGTTTTTATACAAATAATCAATTGTAGCTTCTATTACATCAAAGCGGTTATTGATATCATACTTCAAACTATTATCCTGAAACACTACATACCCTATTGTTTGATAGTTGTAATTAGAAAGTTCTGTTTTCTCTTTCATACTGCTTTTACCTTTCATTGGCATTTCTGCAAGTGAAACAACTATAGGATTCTGTTCAATTATTGAAGGAGCAATTACAGGTATAGGTGTCAGCACTTGTGGAGGAGTAACTCTTTGCTCAGGCAATTTTTTCTTATTGACAGGCTCAGGTTTTCTTTCTTCATTACGTTTACCTTTTGCACGACCTTGTGGCGTGTAAACGAGTGAAATTTCATAAGCGCCACTACCTCCCGGCTTGTACTTCGAAATATTAAAGTCATAGCTTGTTCCAAGAAATATTTTATTAAACTGGTAGCCCGCATAAGCAACCATAGCATCGTTATTTCTGTAAAGCAATCCTAATTTTACTAAACTGTTATTGCTTAATGACAATTCAGAAATCATACCAGCACTCATTTCCTGAAAGCCATCTTGCTTCATAAAATAAACAAGAGGTTTCAGCTCAATAGTTTTTGAACAAGTAATTGATGCACCTCCATGAAAATTCATTCTTATAGGATTTACATTCTGTTCTTCAATAAATGATTCTTTAGGTTTATTGATATGAGAAAATGAAACACCGGCAAATGGTTTAATCAGAATTTCTTTATTGCCTTGTGCAAAATGATAGGCTATACCTACATTAATATCAGGGCGTATAACTTTTGTGTTCGCAAATGTTTCTCCATTTGATGCTGAAGGATCATATCCAATATCAGGAGTGTACTGACTTTCAAATGTAAGTTTGTTGGGGTCGAAAGATTTTTGAAGAATTCCAACCTGAAATCCTGACGAAAACTGATGTCTTTTTTTATAGCCAAATAGTGTATGATAACTTATGCCTCCCAGAACACTTAATCTGCTAAAGCCATCTTTACCTGCACTGTTTTTACTAACCATTAAACCAAAACCCACCTTGTTGACAATTTTATCTAATGCTATTGTTTGTGTTTTGTTACTCAATCCGGGAGCAAGCCACTGATTGCGATAATCAACTGCAATGCGCATATTCTGAATACCATTACCCGATAAAGCAGGATTGTAAAATACAGGTACATTAAAATATTGTGATATGTGAGGATCCTGTCCATTAACAATTCCCGACAACATATAAAGTGTAACTATGATAATTATTTTTTTCATGTCTGCCGGTTATTTGATGATTGAAATATTGCCCTTCAACACTTTATCATTGCCATCATTCAGCTTTATCTTTACTATGTAACTATATGTTCCATTGGGTGCAAGATTTCCCTTTACAGAGCCATCCCATCCTATTACTGCATTGTTTGTTCTGAAAATTAACTGTCCCCATTGATCAAGTATCAACATGTCAGCTGAAACAAATCCAGAACCTTTTAGTCTGAAAATATCATTGATGCCATCGCTATTAGGTGTAAAAGCAGAGGGTAAAAACAAGTCATGTGCAACGGTAACAGAAATATTTTTTGTGAAACTGTTCTCACATCCATATTCATCCTTAACTGATAGTGTTACACTGTAATCCCCTTCAGATGAGTAAACATGTTGTGGGTTTTCTTCATTAGAAATCGCATTGGCAGAACCATCACCAAAATTCCAGGTATAGGTGTTATTCCCTGTTGGTGTATTGTTTTGAAATGATACAGCATAACCACCATCTGCTTTCACAGCCTGGCTTTCTGTAAAATCAACATGTAAAGCAGGATAGATGTATGCAAGTACAGGAAATCTTGAAATGCTTGTGCAGCCATTAGAATTTAGTTGAACATAAAATGTGGTGCTTTCTGCAAGAGGTGCAGTAGCATAGCTGCTGCCTGTTGCAAGTGCTGTGCCTCCTGTTGCCTGATCGAACCAACTATAGGTTGTGTTGTTTTGCTGAACTACTGTTAACAAAACACCTTCACCGCTGCATGATGAATCGCTGCTTGCGTCAATTGTTGCCGGCATAGATTTCAACGAAACATTTACTGGTGGAGAAACAGAAGTACATCCAAAACTGTTTGTCACAGCTACGGTGTAGTTTGCGGCTGTCTTAGCATAAATGCTTTGTGTTGTTTTTCCATTAGACCACAAGTATGATGTTCCTGCAGTAGCTGTTAATTTTACCGAGTCACCGGGGCAAATAACCTGTGCTGCTGATGGAGATATAGATGCACTGAATGATCCGTTTAAGTTTACAGTAACTGAATTACTTTGATAACTGCAGCCACCTGTATAAGTTATGCTCACTGCGTAAGTGCCTGGCAGGGTGGCATTGATTGAAGATGTTGTTGCTCCATTTGTCCACAGGTATGCTATACCGGGTGAAGCTGTCAATGTAGCACTTCCACCTGAGCAAATTGATATTGGCCCCGAAGGAGAAATTACAGGTGTGCTTGCATCAACAATTGTAATACTTAATGCTGTTGTTGTTGCATAGTTTCCTAATAGTCCAGTTGCAGTACAACTGATAAGATGTGTACCTGCTGATAATGTTCCTAAAGACAATATCCCTGTTGTATTTGTTGCCAATACTGTACTTCCTTCTTTAAAAGTATAGCTGCTTAGTCCTTGTGGGGAAGCTGTAATAACAGAAGTTGAACTTGGACAAAATACACTCACATTATTTAATGTTGAAAGTGTTAGTGGATTACTACTCTGATTCATGTTGATGAGTCGGATCAATTCATTTCCTTCATCACCAATAAAATATTTGTCTGATGAATGATATGCCATACATGATGGTGAATTGAATGATACCAGCAAAGCAAAGTACATTAGCCGCGCCTGCTGTTCCTGCTGTTCCTGCAAAAGTGTTTACTGTGCCATTGCTGATTTTACGGATACAGAAATTATTTACATCACCAACAAATATATCGCCTGATGCATCTGCGCAAATGCCCAAAGGGTTATCAAATTTACTCACAGAAGCGGCACCATCAACATATCCTGCAGTACTTCCTGCATAGGTGCTCACTACACCTGCAGGAGTAATTTTTCTGATTTTATTATTCCAGGTATCTGTAACAAATAAATTTCCTGACTGCCCAATAGCAATACTATGAGGATGATCAAACTTTGCATTAATTCCGGTACCATTGGCATCGCCACTCTGAAAAGCTGTTCCTGCAAAAGTGGTAACACTACCGTTACTTATCTTGCGGATAACATGTGTCATAAACTCACTCACATAAATATTTCCTGAAGCATCTACTGCAATACCTGTTGGAAATCCAAACTGTGCATTGCTTGCCGGCCCGTCAGTAACGCCTGAAGTTCCCGCTCCGGCAACTGTTGTAACAACTGCTGTTGGCGTAATTTTTCTTATTAAATAATTTTTTGTGTCGGCAACATAAAGGTTTCCCGACTGATCAATGGCAATTCCCCAAGGTTCAAAAAATGATGCTGCTGTTCCTATCCCATCTGAACTTCCTGCACTACCAGATCCTGCAAATGTTGATACTACTCCTGCAGGTGTTATTTTTCTGATAAGGTGATTATTTCTGTCTGCAACAAATAGGTTTCCTGCCACATCGCAAACCATTCCATGTGGATTGTTGAACGTTGCAGAAGTACCCGAGCCATTGACAGCACCTGAAATGCCACTCTGCCCTGCCAGTGTAACTACATTCTGAGCATTGGCTGTTAACATGCATAACATGACAGCCCATATTGCTATTCCGGCTCTTATCATTCGTTTTTCTTCAAAAGTGAACTCCCTTTTATACTTTCTATTTAAAGTAAGGTTACACCATTGAAGCGTTACATCAGAAAAAAATTACTCTTTGAAAATGTGATTAGGAACTCTGAAACAACAATTTACGGACAAGATCAACTGTTTGACTAAATTGTCAATGTAACTTTATACTTATGTGAAATGTATTTTGATGAATCTGTATATAAAATGATCGAAAAATAAAATCAATTCATACTATTTCAAAATAACAAACTTCGATTTTTTTAAAAAACCGTTATTTGTTTTGATAAGGACATAATATAATCCTTGTTGTAAATTGCTAACATCAAGATTAAAATGATTGGTTGAATTGGCAAATGTGCTTGTATAAACTTCACTACCGGTTGCACTTAACACTTCAACATTGTATTCACTACTCTCTGGAATGTCACTCATTTCAATACTAATTTTGTCATGCGCTGGGTTAGGATAAATAATTAATGATTGTATAGATGATAGTTCGTTAACTGAAACTAATTGCTTTAAGTAAACAGGTTTAATTGCTTCAAGGCTGTCACCCAAATTATTCTTTATCATCAAACGCAAAAAATAATTTCCCGCAGTAAATCCATTGGTATTCCAACTTCCGAGTAATCCATTGTTGTGAACTTCAGTGATTACATTTGTAACAATTGGTATCCAATTTGAAGTACTGGCACTCCAATACAAACTGTATTTATCAAAGTCCATTCCTCCACCTGATGGTCCTTGGTCAATCCAAGCCGATCCATTAATCGGAACAACAGTATTGATTATAGCTGTATCAGGTGATGAAATCTTTTGCATCCATGCAACTGCTCCATCATACGGAACAGGGTCTTGTCCTAAAGTGCTTTGAACACAAACCATCAAACTGTTGCTTAATGCAGTTGGTGCCATAAAAGGTTGCCAGCCATAAGCAAGAATAAAAATTCCTTTCTTCTCACTTCTTGCCATAGTATAAATAGTTGTGCCTAAAGCAAGAATGCCACTGCTGTCTGTTGCCCAAAAATATCCGCCACTTCCATCAAGTAATAAATTGTTTGCCTGCACAAGTGCACTTTGCTGTGTGCCCACTTCACCTAACTGACAACTGTCTATATCAACCTGTGATGAATCAAAAACATAAAAACTCCATGTCTGTACATCTGTATTAATTAAATGTAAATTTCTGTCCGATAATGGTGCAGTATAATTGCTATAATTTGAATTATTAAAAATGCCCGAAACTGTGGCTAAATCACCTCGTTCAAACCAACATCCAATTAATCGTAAGTTTGAATTTGATATAGTAACATCAGAACCATTAACAGGCATTAAAGCCCACATTACATTATGACAACTGTCTGCACTAACCTGATATCCTATTCCATTTATTCCGGGAGTGTTGTTGTTGCATATATAATTGTAAACCGTATCACCGGGAGGGAAAGAATAATTTACTACTGCAGCATCCGGAAAATGATGCCAAAGAATTAAAGTATCTGCATTCTTAAATGTAGCCTGGCATTGATCGGTTAAAATATATTCACCGGTTATGTTACAGCCATTGATGTTTATGTTAGCATTACCATATAAACCGCATGTTGTAAAATCGTTTTGATGAATGTTGGTAAGTTCCACTTTTGCGGAGTCTGCTAAATATAAGTTGTGTGACATACCGCTATAGTTAAATGATGAATTCTTTACTTGAACAAAACCATTTTGTGCTACAATAAGACTTCGCTCATAAATATATTGTTGTGGAAAAGTAAATGTTGTGGAGTCAGCAAACAATTTTCCATTACCAAGAACATAAATTTCACCTGTATCAATAACTGTTGCCTGATTAAAAATTAAAACACCGCTATTAAAAACTAAAATGGGGCCTGTGTGTGTAAAGTTTCCTGTAATCACTAATGTGTCGTTTACCTGTGCACCTACAATTATGGTATCAGCTGCCATAAGGGCTTGTTCATTATTATCAAACACTTTTTTGAAAAGTACAGATGAGGGTGATGAAACAAAACCGGTTGGTGATTGACTTGACTGCTTGTTCTGCTTGCTCCATTGTGCTGAGTTAACAAATTTATTTAATGCTTCATTTATTTTTTCCTGCGGAAATAATCTTGCTGAATTACTCTGAGAAAGAATATTCTGATTTACAGAAATCAACAAAAATATTGTAATGTAAATTATGCGATTTATCATTGGTTGATGTTTTTAAACATATCTCAACTTGAGCTTTGTAATAAAACTAAGCATGATTGTTCCTGCTATTTATCAAATGTAAAAATAATAACAGAAATCATTTGAATTCAAGAAAACTAAAATAAAACCAAGATTAATGCGGCACAGGCTGTTCCCTAATTATTTCCTGTTTCACCCAACTATTTGTTCTTGTATTCCACCACCATTTGTTATTGAGGTTTTGTTCTGTTGACTCTTGTGGAAATTGTAATTCTGTTTTCCATTGCGGGTTATTGTTTTCATCAAAAATTATTTCTGTTTCGTACCAATACATACTTGCATCAGGATTAACCGAAGTTTTTACCAGAGAACATGCGCCATTTTTATGAAACTCTTTGAGTTCTGTTGTGGAAGAATAACTTCTTCTTATATCGTTTATCGAATAAGTCTTATTTCCAAATTGGTCGAAAAAATTCAGTTCGCGTTTACCATCATGCCAGGGTGTAATTTCTACTGATACTCTTTTAGGTGTTGATTGATAATAATGGAAAACAGATTCTTCGGTCTTTACGTTTTTATCTGATAGTTTTGTTGAAGGCGTAGTAAATTGTACTTGCTTCTTCGATTTTAATGTATCTTGTATATTCTTAGGCTCTACCACAGGTACAATCGTTTTTGGTACTGTCTGATGGGTTATAGCAGTATCTGTTTTTTTCTGTTCATGCTTCTCAATAGTATCCTGACTATTTTGATTTGCCAGCTTTTGCTCTATTGTTTGTAAACTCTTCTGCAATGAATCAATTTTTTGAACTAACTTTTCATCAGAATTATTTACACATCCGGCTAAAAAAACAAGTAAGCAATTAAAAGTTAAAAGACGTACCATATAGTTTAAAAGATGAAAGTACTTCTATTTTTCCATAAAAAACAAAAGCCGCATTTCTGCGGCTCCCATTTTTCCATAAATGAAACTGATTAGTCTTTTTTATCTAACATCAGTATTTCATTAATCACTACTTCTGTAATGTACTTCTTGTTACCTTCTTTGTCTGTGTAACTTCTCGAAGTCAACTTTCCTTCTACAGCAACTTCTTTGCCTTTGTCCAAAAACTTCTCTGCAATTTCTGCTGTTTTACCCCATGCTACCAGATTGTGCCAGTTGGTTTCTGTAACCTTGTCGCCTTTGGCATTCACATACGTTTCGTTTGTAGCAAGATTAATACGCGCTACTTTGTTACCGTTGTCAAGATTCTTAACTTCTGGTGCTGCTCCAAGATTTCCGATGAGTCTTAGGCTGTTTCTTAATGTGTTCATTGTACTTTGTTTTTAATTGTTTATATTATTTATTTTGTTTGAATCGTTTGAACTTGTTTCCGATTGACGATGCAAAAGTGCAGCAGCCCCGGATTCTAAGTCGGATGATAAGCAGTTAGTTCCGAAAACAGCCGAATGTAACCGTTTGTAATCGGAATTATTTTATCTTTGTAGTCTTCAAATTATACTCTGAAAATGAAAAAGGAAAAGACCTGTTTAGAATGTGGCGAAACATTGGTTGGCCGTGCTGATAAAAAGTTTTGTGATGATCAATGCCGAAGCAATTACAACAACAAAGCCAATAGCGATGTAACAGCAGAAGTACGAAACATCAATAATATTTTAAGAAAAAACAGACGCATTCTAGAATCTATTGCAGGCACTGAAGGAAAAGCAAAAATCAGTAAGCAAAAATTATCTGATAAAGGATTCAATTTTAAGTATCACACACATCAGCATCAGACACAAAAAGGAAGTGTGTATAAATTGTGTTATGATTATGGTTATTTACCAATTGAAAACGATTTAATCTACATTATCAAGTGGGGCAATTTCACACCTCAGCAAGAAGGAAAATAAATTTGATAAAATATTCACAATAAGAAAATTTAAAGTATAGAAATAAAAAGGGGCAGTGCTTTCGCACTGCCCCTTAGCAATTTATTTAACCAAAAATCACTCCACTACCACTCTCACCTGATTGTTGCTGCCATTGGTTTGTACATTCAACATGTACGCTCCTTTAGCTACCTTGCTCAGGTCTAGTTGTAATGTGTTTTGTCCTGCTGCATTGGCATGTGTCTGTGTCATTACTACACGGCCACTCAGGTCAAGCACCGTTACCTGTGCTGTACCTTTCTCTGCTGTGTATTCTACATTCAACACACCTGCTGTTGGATTTGGATATACATTTAACTGATTGGCTTTTGCCATCTCACCTTCCTTACATCCTATAGTCACTGCAAAGGCTTTTGATCCTGCTCCGCAACTATTTGTCGCTGTTACTACTACCGAGCCATTGCCTGTGCCCCAATCCAACGTTAGTGCATTGGAGTTTCCTCCACCTGCTACATAACTTGCCGTTGGTGATGATGGATAGCCCCATGATAATGTATAAGAACCTGTTGTGTTACCTAAGTCTGCTGTAAACTCTATGCCCTGTGTATTGGCACACCAGCTTGCAGGTATGGCTGTTAATGCAATCGGTGAGTTTGGTGCTCCCTTCAGTGGTGTACATCTTGCTGCACTTGTGCCACAACTGTTGCTCGCTGTTACACACAACTGACCTGTTGTTAATGCTCCATAAGTAACACTTACGGAACTGTTGCCATTACCTATTACTGTGCCGGGTGCTGTCCAATTATACGTAACGCCTGGAGATGATGGTACTGTGTAGTTCACACTCTGATTACACAATCCATTGGTGATGCCACTGATGCTTGTCGGTACTGATGGCAAGCCTTGAGCTACCGTTCTGCACTTAGGTGTTGAGGTTACTCCACAGATACTTGTAACACTTACACAAATGTTGCCTCCTACTGTAAACGTTGGGTAAAACGTGGCTGTGATGCTGTTCGTTGATGAACTGCCTGTAGCTCCTGCCGGCAACGTCAGTTGTAGCTCGCTGCTCCTGTACATGGTAGTACATTAAAGGTCTGTACCTCGTTTGGACATGATGACAATGGTACCAGTGATAGCATTCAATGCTGAAGCCGATTTGCTTATGGCTATGCACTTATACGCTGTAGTATAGCATGGTGTCTTGGCTGCTACGCATAATGTGCCGCCATTCCAACTTGGTAAAAGAACACTACTGCTGATGTGCCACTGGGCACTACTGTGGCATTGCCTGTTATCATCCCCTGATAACTTGTGGCATCTGTTACAGGGGCTATCGTATATGTTCCATTAGTGCTGGCACACATTGTTGTTGCTCCGGTAATCTCCTTTGGGGTGCTTATCTGATATCTAACCTTCTGGATCTTACGTAGGGATGCTCCGCAACCGTTGGCTGCCTGAACGCCTACATTTACAAACGATGTGGTTGACGAGCTGAACGTGATCTGCACACTTGGTGTTGTTGTTGTATAAGGCGATTGATTCATCGGATTACCGTTAAAGAAGGTACCGAATGGGCCATCCCAGATATACTTCGTTGCACCGGGAACTGCAGGTATGCTCAAATTGGCTGTAGTGCCGGGACAAGCATAGGCAGGCATGCCTATTATCGTTGGTGTTACCACTACCGATTGTGATGGCGGTGCCGTGCTTATCGCTGTTAAATTACCTACAATTTGTGCCTGACATGCATTGCCATCTGCAGCATATACAATACTTGCTCCAGTTGGCAGATTGTTCATTATTCCATTTGTATTAAAGTTTATAAAATCTGAAGTATAACTATAAGGTCTTAAGCCGCCTGACGCTGATACGTAAATAATACCATCACTTCCGCCTAAACAACTTACATTCTGTACAGAATCTATTGTTAACGTTGGATTTGGATTTACACTCAGACTTGTGCTTGCTCCTGCTGTACAACCATACTGATTTGTAACTATAACTGAATAGGTACCGCTGTAGGCTGCACTTGGGCTGCTGATAGATGGATTTTGTAATGTGCTGTTAAAACCATTAGGTCCTGTCCATGAATAGGTGTTGCCGGTAAGTTGTCCCATTGCTACGTTATCAGATGAAAGGAAGATATCATTACCTGAGCATACATCGCCTCCTGAACTTGCTACTGGAACAGGTGCCGGTGATACAGTAAATGACCATACATTACATGAAGTACCTCCACCTGATATCTGTGGTACTATCATCCAGTAATAGATTGGTGCTCCACCTGATACATCGGCATTGAAAGTTAAACCCGGTTGATTATTAGAAACCAAAGTAGTTGGAGGATTTGTGGTACCAAAATACACATCATAGCCTGTGGCTCCTGAAAGTGCAGGCCAGCTTAATGGAACAGTATTGGTAATTACATCAGGACATCCGCTTGCTGCATCTGCAGGATAGGTTGGTGCAAAAATACATACCGGTGGCATGATGTTCAGACTATAATCCTCATACTGACCCAAACCGCTGTTTGCGCATGCATTAGATGGATTACTTGGAGTATATGATGCCAAGATACGCATACGTTTTGTTCCTGAAGTTACACTTAATGGAATTGATATACTTCCTGTAAGTGGCGGGTAAACATAAGATGTGCTACTTACTACCTGCTCTGTTGATTGGAATACTCCATCTTCGTTAAAGTCAATCCAGATGGCACGACCATAATTACTACCTCCAGCTACATCAATACTATAGTTAAATGATGAACCTGGATTAACAGTTGCTGTCATTGCACTGAAGTTCTCATAATTTGCTGTACCTGTGCTGCTGTTGTTAATATTTGCCAAACCACCTGTTGTTGTAAAGTTAATGATGTTATAGGTTGTTGCTCCAGTTGTTGTAGGTACACAATAACATGCACTAGGGAGATTCTGTGTTACAGTAATAACAACATATATATCGCTACTACTGCTCTTAGAACAAGGAACTATTACCTAATACTCACTGTTAACTGTTTGGCTGCTGATGGTATAAATACTATTAGCACTAGCAATACCTAAATCAGTCCATGTAACTCCACCATTAGTAGAAACTTGGAACAAGTAACTTAATCCACTAAAGCCCACAGGACCTGCATTAAGGTTAAAAGGAACGCCTGCACAAGTGTTTGAAGGACCACTGATTGTTGCTGCCGGTGTTCGGAGCATGCTGCTGCTGCTGCAATAACTATGTCATAGTCTTCTGTCTCACCCCATGAATATGTTCCGCATGGATTTACTACACTACTTTCTACATAAACAATACGCATTCCTGTTGTACCGGGAACAGCTGTCATCGGAACTGTAAAATTGCCTGTATAAACCGAACTTGGCACAACTCCTGCACCATAAGGTTTGGTATAAACTGTTTCGCCTGCATCTGTAAACAAACCATTTTGGTTGAAGTCAATATAAATTGCTGCTGTATTACTATATGCAGTTGCACCGCAATAACCTAAATCGAGTGAGAAAGGTACTGATGTTCCCTGAATGATAGTAGCCGGTGTTACGCAACCATGATAGTTAGAATACATTTGGTTAGTTGAACCTGCTCCGCATGCAGTGGTTGTACAAGTAGATGTATTAGTCATAGAACCAACTGTCACACCAAATATTTCTTCATCGGCTGTAGAAGTAGCTGAAGAAGCACAATAGCAATTAAAGAATGGACTCATAGTTACCTGTACAGGAGTAGTTGTTATAGACAGACCACTATTAGTACATGTTACTATACACTGATACCATGTTGCCACAGATTGAGTTGCTGAGTAGGTTGGCAATGTTCCTGAAGTATTGGTATAAGTAATTCCATCTGTTGACGACTGCCACTGATAAGTAATTCCCGCCAAATTATAACTTGTAGATATTGAAAGATTAAATGCAACACTTGTACAAACTGAAGGTGCAGACGAAACTGTATTTCCTGCTGCTGGTGTTCCACTACATGGTGCTGGTGTTTGAATATTGATTGTGTAATCTTCTGTTTCACCTGATCCAAAATTCTGAGTACAAGCATCAGTTGCTGTCATATTAACTGTGCGTTGACGGATACGCATTCCTGTATTGCCATCCAATGCAGTAAGTGGTATCGTCAATGAAATACTGTTGACCAATGTTGCTGTAGAAGTTGACGATACCTGAATATATTCACTTGCATCAAACGTTCCACTATGATTATAGTCTATCCATAAGCCTGTCCATACTCCAGTTCCTGACGCTGTTCTTGTGAAGGTATATGTGCTTCCTTTTAGAACCGTTGTTGTAGCTGACTGATAGGAATATGCAGGCAACGCACATCCTGCTGCTGCAGTGTTATTACTCAATGTATTTAAATCAATTTCATCTATACAAGGCGTACTGAATGAGTGCAGGTTTGCAGTACAATAGCAATTATAGAATGGATTTAATGTAACCTGAACAGGAGTTGAAGTAGTACTTAATCCACTGTTGGTGCAAGTAACAACACATTGATACCATGTAGTTACAGAGAATCCGGTTACATTGTAATTTTGTGTAGTAACACCTGTCGAAGAATAAGTTATTCCATCAGTTGAGCTCTGCCAATCAAATGTCAAACCACCATCGGTATAAAATGGATTGGTAGCTAAATTCACACTTCCTCCAGGACATACACTTGCAACAGATGCTGTTGTAACAGATGTTGCAGGTGTGCCAGTACATGAGTTTGGAACCAAAACTGTAATAGTATAATCTTCTGTTTCGCCCCAGGTACGATTGGTGCAAGCATCTGCACTTGTCCATGCTGTTGTTCCCTGCCAGTCACTACGTACACGCATTCCTGTTGAGCCGCTTAATGCAGTTAATGGAATTGTAAACGATCCTGGTCCAGTTCCTCCACTTGGAATATTTCCATTGATTAATGTATATTCTGTTGTTTCATAAATTCCATTCTGGTTATAGTCAATCCAGATAGCTACCTGCGTATTGCTACCGGAAATGCAACCTGCAGTCATGGTATATGGAACACCGGGAACCAAACTTGCTGTTGTATTTCCAGATGCCGGAAATGAATTATATGTTCCCGTACATCCACCAGTGACATTATTTAATGTTGTTGTTGCAATTGCCACACTTGAAAGCGAGTTTATTGAGCAACTTCCGCCAAGTCCGCTAGTACAGTAGCAATTATAAAATGGACTCATAGTTACCTGAACCGGAGTAGAAGTTCCACTCAATCCACTGTTAGAGCAAGTAACAACACATTGATACCAGGTTGCCGTAAACTGGGTAGTTGAATAAAATGGCTGTGTTCCACCGGTACTTGTCCAGGTTACACCATCAGGAGATGATTGCCAGTCGTAGGTAATACCTAAAGCAGCAACTATATTCTGAAGTGATAAATTAATGGTTGTATTTGAACATGCCGTTGTCTGATCAGAAAGTGTATTACCAGGCGCTGGTGTACCACTACATGGAGTAGGTGCTATTATATTAATTTCATAGTCTTCTGTTTCACCCCATGAAAATGTTCCACAAGGACTGATTGTGCTACTTTCAACATAAACAATTCGCATAACAGTTGTACCTGTTGTTGCAGTCATTGGCACCGTAAAGTTTCCTGAAACAACCCAACTTGGTACTGTACCGGAACCATAAGGCTTTGTATAAACAGTTTCACCTGCATCTGCAAACGAACCATTTTGGTTGTAATCAATATATATTGCTGCTGTATTGCTATACGCATAGCTGCCACAATACCCTAATGTTAATGAGAAAGGTACCAAATCACCTAAAAATACTGTAGGACCGGTTAAACAGCCTTTATAATTTGCATAGCCAACGCCTGAACCTGTTCCACAACCTATAGTGCTACAAGTTGAGCTATTGCTCATAGATCCAACCGTTACACCAAAGATTTCTTCATCTGCAGTAGATGTTGCACCTGATGCACAGTAACAAGACATAAATGGATTTTGCAAAACCTGTACAGCTGTTGAAGTAGCACTCTGCCCACTATTGGTACAAGTAACTACGCATTGATACCATGTAGCTGAATTTTGTGTTGTTGAATAAAACGGGTTTGTTCCACCTGTACTAGTCCAGGTTACACCATCAGGTGATGATTGCCAATCGTAGGTAACGCCTGAGCCTGTAACGCTATTTTGTAAAGTCAAATTAATTGTCTGACCACCGCAAACAGAAGTTTGATCTGCCAATGTATTGCCGGGTGCAGGCGTACCTGAACAGTTGGTAGATGCTGTAATAGTGATATTATAGTCTTCTGTTTCTCCCCACGAAAAAGTACCACACGAACTGATTGAGCTACTTTCTACGTAAACAATACGCATGCCTGTTGTGCCTGTTAAGGCTGTAAATGGTACAATAAAACTTCCTGTAACTACTAAGCTTGGTAGGGCACCTGCTGCATAAGGTTTGGTATATACTTGCTCGCCTGCATCTGCAAATGATCCATTCTGATTGTAATCTATGTAAATTGCTGCCATATTGCTATAAGCAAAGCTGCCGCAATAACCTAAATCTAATGAAAAAGGCACATTGTCACCTTGAGAAACTGTAGGTCCGGTTACACAACCCTTATAATTTGAATAGTTAGAGTTTACCGATCCTGTCCCACAAGCAGTAGTTGTACAGGTTGATGAATTACTCATTGATCCAACAGTAACACCAAAAATTTCTTCGTCTGCTGTTGATGTAGCTCCGGAAGCACAATAACAGTTGTAAAATGGATTTGTAGTAACTTGTAATGGTGTTGAAGTAGTAGTTTGACCACTGTTAGTACAGGTAACAATACATTGATACCATGTATCGGCAGATTGTGTTAAAGAATAAGCAGCATTGGTAGCTCCACTGATATTAGTATATGTAATATTATCAGGTGATGATTGCCATTGATATGTTACGCCACTGCCAGTTGTAGGATTCTGTAATCCTAAAGAGAAAGTAGCACTTGGACAAACAGGACTTGCTGATGTTGTAGTATTACCCGGTGAAGGTGTTCCAGTACAAGGGCCTGTTGTATAATCTATTTGAGTATTGTAAAATCTTGCTTGGGTAGTCCATGATGACTGGCTGGAAGGAATAGCAGTACTACTGCTTGTTCCCATAGCCTGATTGCCAGAAGTTGTATATTGCCATGTAAATGAATTTGTGGTATATGGAGATGCCATAGCTGTTGCAGGAAACCACTCTATATAACATTCAATTGCCCCACCGGTATAAGTAAATCCAGAAATAGGCCATACCCAATATCCTGTTGCCGAAGGCATGTTACTTGATGTAATAGTTGCTGTATATCCTAATACAGCTCCACTAATCATGGTGGACCAACTGGTACCGCTGGCTAAGGTTGTAGCAGATGAGTTTTTTAAATAAACATTAATTGTCCATCCGTTAGCACCGGCAGGTTGTCCGTTGTTTTGTTTATTATAACCATATCCGGTAATATTTGCTCCAGCAGTAAGACCAGCACCTGATAATTGAGCCGCAGTCAGTAATTGTATTGACTTACTGTGATGAAAAGAACTTGTACTACTCGAACGATAAATAGGAGTTCCATTACCGGTAGTAGTAGTAGTACCTGTTCCAATTGTAATTGTTTGCGCATGTGCGCCCGTAGTCCACATTCCTATCAGAAACATGAAACACATTATCCATCTCCAACAAGAGACAGATCTTTCTTTTTTGTGTTGCGTTTTTAGCATGATAATTTGATTTTGGTTAAACTAATTGATTTTTGTTGTCAAGTATTTTTTTTACAAAACCGAAATTTGCATTCAGCAACTAAAAAATTCGGAAAAAGACTGTAAAAAATCATTTTCTATTTGTTCGGTTTTGGTAATTCGGTTTCAATATTATTCATTAAAGATTAATTCCTAAAGCTTTTTATGATATTTTTTAGGAGTTTTAATGAAAATCTATAAATCATAGATTATTGTCTATAAAACAATTATGTAATTATAGACTCTTATCTATAAGTATAAAATCACTTTTAAAATATTGAATAAAAAAGCGAGGTTGTCTTAAATAAAAACAACCTCGCTTTATAAAATTTAAAATTAATTTCTACACCACTACCACTCTCACCTGCTTGTTGCTGCCATTGGTTTGTACATTCAGTATGTATGCACCTTTAGCTACTTTGCTCAGGTCTAATTGTAGTGTGATTTGTCCTGCTGTATTAGCATTGACCTTTGTTAATTCTATTACAATAAATTTACGACTGAATCATTTTTATACCCGGCAATTCTTTGCCTTCAAAATATTCCAATAAAGCGCCTCCGCCTGTGGAGACATAACTTACTTTATCAGCTAAACCAAATTTGTTGATTGCTGCTGCAGAATCGCCTCCGCCAATTAATGAAAAAGCCCCTTTTGATGTTGCACTGACAATTGCATCGGCAATGCCTTTTGTACCTGCTGCAAATTTTTCCATTTCAAAAACCCCCATCGGGCCATTCCATAAAATGGTTTTACTCTGACTGATGATTTCCGAAAACGCTGTTATTGCTTTGGGTCCTATATCCAAGCCCATCCACCCATCAGGAATATTCATATTATCACTAATAGATGTTTGTGCATCATTATCGAACTTATCACCAAGTACAGAATCGAATGGTAAATGAAACTGAACACCTGATTGTTTGGCGCGTTCTAAAAGTTGTTTTGCAAGATCTAACTTATCCGATTCACAAAGTGATGTTCCGATGTTGCCTCCCATTGCTTTAAAAAAAGTGTATGCCATGCCACCACCAATCAAAATGTGATTGCAGCGTGACATCAGTTGTTCAATGATGAGTATTTTATCAGAAACCTTTGCTCCACCCATTATGGCTGTAAAAGGTTTCTCAGCATTGCGCATAATACGCTCTGCATTTTTTATTTCATTAGCCATAACATAACCAAACATTTTTGCACCAGGAAAAAACTGGGCTATAATGGCAGTGCTGGCATGTGCACGATGTGCTGTTCCAAATGCATCATTAACATAAACATTACCCAATGCAGCTAACTGCCTGGCAAATTCCTCATCGCCTTTTTCTTCGCCTTTATGAAATCTCAGATTCTCTAATAAAAGCACTTCACCCGGTTGAAGTTTTGAGGCAAGAGAAGATGTTTCTGCACCAATACAGTCAGAAGCAAATTTCACATCAACCCCCATTAACTTCGACACTTCGCTAACCGTATGTTTTAAAGTAAATTTTTTGTGTCAACAGTACCATCATCTTTCAGCTTTTTTAATGGACGTCCTAAATGACTCATCAGTACTACGCTGCCACCATCTGTCAAAATCTTTTTTAGGGTAGGCACAGCTGCGTTAATACGTGTATTGTCAGTCACAGCAAAAGTTGCTTTGTCTAAAGGAACATTAAAATCAACACGCACTAAAGCTCGTTTTCCGTTAAAATTAAAATCATCTACTGTTAGCATAATCGTTATGAGTAATTTTCGCTGCAGAGATAACTACTGTCTGTTAATTCTATGACTTATTGCAATATCAAAACTTGTTGTTTTGCTACAATTACAAAATCGCAATTGACTATATTGTATATTACATAGGTTAACTGTTTATTATTTCTGAAAACATCATAGGTTAACATCTTCTGTTATCTTACTTTTGCACTATGCAGTTTAAAGAAGTTGTAGGACAAAAAGACACCAAGCAGTTGTTGTTGAAAATGGCAGGTGAGAATCGTATTCCACATGCCATGCTTTTTATGGGAAATACCGGAAGTGGTACACTACCTTTAGCAATTGCTTTTGCTCAGTTAATTAACTGCGAAAATGCCGCCACAGACGATAGCTGCGGAACATGTCACAGTTGCCGCATGTATGCAAAACTTACGCATCCCGATTTGCATTTTGCACTTCCTGTAAATACTATTGATGATATTAAAAAACCTAAAACAGATGATTTTATTGAGCAGTGGCGTACTGCATGTCTCAAAAACCCATACCTTTCTCTGCAAGATTGGTATGATACCATAGGTATTGAAAAAAAGCAAGGAATAATAGCTACTGAGGAAAGTACTGCTATTGTACATAAACTTTATTTAAAAAGTTTTGAAGGCAAACACAAAGTGCTCATCATGTGGCATGCCGACAGAATGAACAGTGCAACAAGTAATAAGCTTCTTAAAATAATTGAAGAGCCACCGGGAAACACTGTGTTTATTCTTATCACCGAACGTTATGATGGTATATTACCAACCATACTTTCGCGTACACAATTGATAAAAATTCCGATTATAGATAATGATTCGCTGATAAAGTATGCCTGCGAAAATTATAACCTTGATATAAACAAAGCCCGCAATATGGTTCATCTTTCGGGTAATGATTTAACAGAGTTGCAGGCTTTGATGAGTCAGGAAAATTTGTCCGGACAAATGGAACTTTCTTTTATTGAGTGGATGCGTATGTGCTATAAATTTGGAATAAATTATAAAGGACTATACAGTTGGATTGAAGACATATCAAAACTATCGCGCGATGCACAAAAGAACTTTTTAAATTTTAGTCTGGGCACTGTCCGCGAATGTTTAATTACCAACATGTCAGGTATAAATCATTCAAGATATACAGATGCAACGTTTAATGGTTTCGAAAAATTCAGCAAGATGATAAATGCTGAAAACATTGAGCCTTTTGCAAAAACACTTGAAGAAGCTATTTATCATATTGAGCGCAATGCCAATCCAAAAATATTATTTTTAGATTTGTCGTTCAGAATGCATCGCATTTTGCACATGAAATTTTGATTGATTAATGAATACCGAAACAATAAATACAAATACAAAAAGTACAGGTTGCACTTCATGCGGAACAGGCAGTTGCAATAAACTGAATGTTTACGACTGGCTTAGTGATATGGAGTTTCCACCGGGACATATTCCATTCAACGTAGTAGAAGTGCAGTTTAAAGGAACCCGAAAAGAATATTTCAGAAATACAGACGGACACATACTTAAAGCCGGAGATATAGTTGCCGTTGAAGGAAATCCCGGACATGATATTGGCACCGTCACCATGACAGGTGAGTTGGTTAAACTTCAACTTAAAAAACGTGGTTTCGAAAGTGGTGCTCCGGAGATTAAGCAACTGTACAGACTGGCTAAACAAGGCGATATTGAAAAGTGGGAGCAGGTAAAACAATTAGAACATCAAACCATGCACCGTGCACGTAAGATTGCATTGCAGCTGGGTCTGAAGATGAAACTTAGTGATGTAGAATATCAGGGTGATGGTAAGAAGGCTACCTTTTTTTATACTGCAGAAGAACGTGTTGATTTTCGTGAGTTGATTAAAAAACTACATGAAGAATTTAAGGTGAGAATTGATATGAGGCAGATTGGTCTCAGACAAGAAGCAGGACGTCTTGGTGGAATAGGTTCGTGTGGAAGAGAGCTTTGCTGTTCTACATGGATGACAAGTTTTAAAACTGTTGGTACATCAGCGGCACGATATCAGAATCTATCCATCAATCCTGTAAAACTTGCCGGACAGTGTGGTAAACTAAAATGCTGTCTCAACTTTGAGTTGGACAGTTATATGGATGCCCTTAAAGATATTCCTGAACAAGGTACTGCTATTTTTACTGAAGCAGGAAAAGCATTACACAGAAAGACAGATATTTTTAAACGCATTATGTGGTATGAACTAATTCCTAATTTAAAAGATGGCGAATACTACCAACCCAGTGCAGATAAATGGGTAATGATTCCTGTTGACAGAGTAAAAGAAATTATTGCACTCAATAAAGAAAACCAAAAGCCGGCTGATCTGAAGAGTGGTCTTCCTGTAGAAGAAGAGGTAGAAGAGCCGGATTATGCCGACATGGTTGGACAAGATAGTCTTACCAGAATGGATAAGAAGAGAAAGAAGAAAAAGAAGAAGAAAAAACCTTCACAGCCTAATCAACAAACTAACAATGGCCAACAGAAAAAGCCTTCTTAGCTATTTAATTGCAAGCGTTTTAATCTTGGTATCTGCTTCCTGTAATAAGCAATATCATTATGAAGAAAACAAATCCATCAAAGGAAGCAATTGGGATTTTTCTGAACCAATAAGTTTTGATGTCAACATTGATGATACCGTCACTGCTTATAACATGTACATTAATGTGCGTAATCAGGGTAACTATCGTTTCAGTAATTTGTTTTTGTTTGTTAACACACATTTACCACAAGGACAGCATTTACGCGATACAGTTGAAATAACTTTAGCTACTCCTGACGGGGCCTGGCTTGGCAAAGGCATTGGTGATTTATATTCCAATCGTTATTTGTTTCGCAAAAATTTCAGATTCCCTCAAAAAGGTAACTATCATTTTGAACTGATACAGGCAATGCGTGTAAATCCACTTCCGGGAATTATGGATGCTGGTATCAGAATAGAAAATACAAAACCATAATTTTTAGCGAATTTTCTTTACCGATAGAAAAAATAAAAAGCCGCCTCATTAACTGAAACGGCTGCTTGGTTTTAGACTTAATTATTTTATTCTACAATATTCTGACGTGCTTTTTCCAAACCTGATGCCAATCGGGTTAAGAACGCATTGTCTATTTGTTTTTCGTCTGCAGGTTCTTTATAAATAGCTAGTAAGGCTTCATAGTCTGATTTTATTTTCTTTGAATCATCACTATCGGCAAACTCACTTAACAATTTCGTAATGTTGTCAAGATACAAACGTTGCTCCCATACTCTTTTATACAATATTTCATTGTCGGCATTTCTGGTTGCTGTAAGCAATGATTTTACGGTAAGATATTGACATTCGAGCCAGCTTCCGGCAAGTACCTGACTGGCAGTCTCCAACCTTTTGTTGCTGCGTAAATAAGCATCAGTTGCAGAGTATGCATCATCAATAACACGAGTCAGAGAATCACGATTGTTGCTGTTTGTTTCAAAACGATTTACAAACTGATTAAATGTTTCCTCCATGCCTAATTGTGCAGCAAGATTCTTTGCTGTGTTGTAATACTTAATGGCATCAAGGGTTCTGTTGTTAACAACCAAATAACCCAAATCAACACCATAAATCCCGTAGTTCATGGCTTGTTTAAGAGATGTCATGTATTTGTCGGCATTATCTGCTGAATTGAGTAATGCAGTGTTTACTTCAAGTTTTGATTTACTAAACTCATCTAATACCTGCATAGGTGGAGGCAGGTTGGCAATGGTGTAGGTAAACTGAAAAGTTGCTACCTCACTAACCGGCATGGTATCTTTTGTTTCTGTAGTCTGCTCTTTGTTTTCTTCACCAGACTTATTACTACATGAACCGGTGAGCAACAATCCGGC
The DNA here is from genome assembly GCA_016699635.1 of Bacteroidota bacterium. Classification (GTDB taxonomy): domain Bacteria; phylum Bacteroidota; class Bacteroidia; order AKYH767-A; family OLB10; genus OLB10. Next base: position 1,461,188 of record CP064983.1, read on the forward strand.
TATGACAGAGGTTAAATAGATATATCGTTTGTGCATAGTTTTATTTTCAGCAAACGTAACAGATTTTTTTACTTAATGCAAAAAATGATGAATCATACTTTAATTTAACTGTTAATGATAGAGCTAAAACACATGAAGAAATTAATACCGCTCTTGACTCCGGGTATTTGGGCTGCCTTTAACGCCTAATACATAAAATGGTTACAACAATCGGCATATTAATTTACAATACAGAATGTAATGTAACCTAATAGCCTTTTTCCTTGTATAGAGGTTATAAAAATTCAGTAAAGATGACAACAAAATCATTTTGGTCACAACGTGCCATGCTTAGTATCAGGTCAAACAAACGATTGTTTCTTGGCTGCCTTTTGGCAGGTAGTGTTGGCGCTTCAGCCTATTTGTTTTTAATGCCTAAGGTTTATGAATCGCAGGCTATCTTAAAAAATATTAACCCCGATAAACAGTCAACTGCCATTGCTGCAGAAATGATTCGTTCACCCAAAACAATTCAACAGTCTGTAAAAGGAATGGGGCTGAACGTAGAATATTTTGTAACTAAAAACTTTCAGACATCAGAATGTTTTGACAATAAGCCTGTAAATATTTCATATAAATTAAAAGATGAGTCGTTCAGTCAGCAAAGTTTTAGTCTGCAACGCGATGGTGAAAAAACCTACATACTTGAATATGATGATCAGGCAGGGCATCAACAAAAACGAGGCAGCTATAATGAATTGCTCGACCTTGGATCGCTTGCTGTAACCATTGAAAAAACGCCTTATCTGAATTTGCTTGATGATAAAGATGAAGTTTCATTTACCATTTATTCTGACAGCCGCTTAGCTAACAAAATTGCTGAGCAAAATCTGAGTTGTTCTATTGAAGATGGTGGTGTTATAAAACTAAACAGCCAAAGCGCTAACCCTGCTAAGGCATATCGTATAGCAAGTGCTGTCTCTAAAGGTTATGGCAATGCCGGACAACAGGCAAACGAATCACATTCCTTAGCCAATGTGCAGCTAATCAATAATCAACTTGACCGTGTTTCGCAGGAGTTGGATAATGCACAACGCGAGTTGTCACACTTTCAAAGTGTAAACAATGCCTATGAAATGCCACAGCAGGCGGGAGCAGTATTAAACACTGTTAGTCAACTACAGATTCAGAAGGTAGAAGCAGATATGCAATTAGCTGCCTTAGATAATCTGAGTGATTATATGCGCAAGAACAGAAATGTGAACACCATTTCACCGGAGTATGGAACCATTACAGATATTATTTATACAGAAACATATCTGAAGCTGAATGATAAAGTTGCCGAGCGTCAGCAACTGTTAGAGCAAGGTGCAGACCTTTCAAAAGTTGATAAGGAAATAAGCTCGCTTAAAGAAATGCTTGCGGAGAGTATTCGCAATACAAGAAAAAAACTGACCATCAGACAAGAAACCCTTGCAGCAGCTATTGTTTCTGCTAAAGACAGAATTCAAAATTTACCTCAGACAGAAGAAAAACTACAGCAACTAAACAGAAGCATTTATTTATATACTAAGCTTTATGATTTTCTGATTCAGAAAAGAGCTGAGGCTATGGTAGAGGCTCCTGTATTGCCACCATCATCATACATTTTAAATGAGGCAAAAATGCCTACATCACCTATCAGTCCAAATGCAGCAAAAGTTTGGTCGCTGGCATTGCTTGCATCACTATTGTTTGGTGCTTTAGTTACTGCTGTTAAGCCGCTATTGAAAATAAAAATCAGCAATAGAAAAGACCTGCAAAAATTTACAGACATTCCTTTTATCGCCAATATTGAAGCCGGTGGTAAAAATCATGATTTCAGTGAGTCGTTTATGACACTCTGTACTAAAATACTCATGCTTGGAAATAAACAGCCTGTGCAGATGATAACTATAACATCAGCAAAAGCCGGTGAAGGAAAAACTACTGTTGCCGAAAATTTAGCTAAGGCTATGGGCAAGCTGGGTAAAAAAGCATTGTTAATTGATATGAATCCTATAAATCCTTCATTAAAAAACACACTTGGTAATGAGGAAGAAAACAGTTTTGCTCAGGTTATTGACGATGATAAAAATCTACATCAGGCAGTACAAATAACCAATTATGAAAATGTTGATCTGCTAAGTGCCGGATATCTTGCCCATGGCGTAAACACACTTCTTATAAACGATAAAACTGGCAACATTCTTGCAGATATGAAAACGTTATACGATTACGTGATATTTGATACCCCCGAAACCAGTAATTATATGGATGCTGTTCCGTTGATGAAAATGAGTGATTTAAACATGTTTGTTATTAAAGCAAACAGTGCCACATTCGATCAGCTTGAGTATGCATCGCAAATGAAAAAAGATTTTCAGGTTGAGAACCTATTTATGATTATTAATGGCATGACGGAAACCATGAACCACTCCGGCATGCAAACTTCGGGTAAGGTAAAACAAATTCGCAGACGTGAACAAGCAGAGGCAGAAATCAGGTTTATGCCAAGAATGATGAAAAAAGCAGCATTATGGTTTTATTGATTTAATTTTTATGGGGGATAAAGCAAAATTCTTAAATCACTTTTTTGAGCGTATCAGCGACATCAGATATGCCGCAATGGGATTAACTGTTTCGCATCCCGAAGAGATTGCTGAAGATATTATTCAGATTGCAATTAACCGGGAAGATACACGCAAAATTCTTACGGTGCTTGAATTTTCGCCTTATTTAAAAAGAGTGCGTTTAGAAGAAAAACCCTTTTACAATTTCATTCATCTGAAATTGAGTAATGGCCAATGGATACAAATTCAACTAATCTATGGCTTTGTAAGAAAAGGCATTCAGTTTATGAATGAAAAAGAGGTGTTGAACGAGTGTACCATTAACAGTGGAGGAATAAAAGTTACCAGCCAGCATCTGAATTTTGAATATGTGTGGCTGATACATTGTCTGAACAAAACAAATGTTCCCAATCATCAGCATTTATTTTTCTCGCAATATAACTGAAATGAACGCTCTGCCATTTTTGCACACATACGAAGCAGATATTTTTTAGAACTCAATGTATTGGACGAACTATATACTTTTCACAAAAAAACCTATCGTCAGGTTTATGAAAAAATAATTCGCAGAAAAGAAAATACATGGGCAAAAAGAAACATTCGTAAAACACTTTATGCCTTTTACAGTGCATTAAACCTTATAAAGACAAAAAGTATTAAAGTGCAGTTTAAGGGTTCGGGATATCATCCGTTTTCAAAAACAGAAAGAGCAAGAGTTTATTAGTCTTTTCTGTTTTGTTTAACCCATTGGTTAATGTACTCAACAATTTCATTGGTGTTTGTACCCGGAGCAAACAGTTTGCCCACACCCATATCATTTAGTTTTTTCATATCGGCATCAGGAATAATGCCTCCCCCTGTAACAAGTACATCGGTCATTCCTTTTTCTTTGAGCAACTCCATAATTTTGGGAAATACAGTCAGGTGTGCGCCAGAGAGAATTGAAACACCAATAACATCAACATCTTCTTGCAAAGCTGTGTTAACAACCATTTGTGGTGTTTGACGAAGGCCGGTGTAAATAACTTCCATGCCTGCATCACGAAGAAAAGAAGCTATAACTTTTGCACCACGATCGTGACCATCGAGGCCTACTTTGGAAATTAATACTCTGATTGGTCTGTTCATAAGTGCAAAAATAACAAAGGTGTGTTATCTTTAAAGAACATTTATCAGTATTCTTGAATGTGATATGTTCATAAATTGATATTATCGTGGATTTCTAAATAAACAGTAATTTTATTTTAGCATCCATGAAAAAATTAGTTGTTCAATTATTTTTACTTTTCTCCTACGGAACTACAGTTGCACAGGATACGAACAATAATATTCCAAAACCGCAAAGTATTATTCCGCAGTCCGGCATCTTTATTTTGCATCGTAAAATAGCAATAGTAGAAGGTCCTGCATGGGTAACGGGTGATGCAGCAGCGAGGGTTTATTGCACACAATTAAAAGATAGTATAGGTTTACACCTTGCCATTGTGAATGCTATGAGCGAAGGAACATTTGAAAATGCAATTAATCTGAAAAAAATAAATGATGCAGCATTAGGAAATGCCGGTTACAGAATTAAAATTAAAAGACCTGCCATTATTGTAGAGGCTAATAATGATACGGGACTGACGAATGCACTTCAATATTTATTTCAAATAATACCTAAGAAATTCTTTGAGGACAAAAATCCAAAAGCAAAAATTCCACTCAGCTGTAGTGAGATTACATGTAAGTTTTGAAAGTACGAAGGTTAGAAAGTTAAAAATTTTGATAAATATTTAAAGCACCAAGAATAAGCATCTAACTCTATTTTGTAATGACAAAATATTGAATTAACCGATATTTTTAGATTGTTGTTTAAGTAAGAAGGAGATTTTTTTAATACATAACATGAAAATATTTATTGTATATTAAAAAACACTATTTAAATTAATGTAACTGAAGTTGCATTACAGTTATGATTTTTATCAGACCTTTGCCGTCACAATTAAAATTCTAAAATAAGGTGGTGGAAATTTTTGGATATGCATGTGCAATACTTATGGGATTGTCGTTGGGATTAATTGGTGGTGGAGGCAGCATTTTAACAGTGCCTATATTGGTTTATTTATTTTCTATAGATGTGGTTACAGCAACAGCCTACTCGCTTTTTATTGTTGGCTTTACAAGTTTGATAGGATCGTTTAATCATATCAGAATGGGAAATGTTCATCTGCGAACCGCAGTGCTATTTGGTATTCCATCAATTATTGCTGTATTCATTACAAGAGCATTTATTGTACCTGCAATACCTCAGCATTTATTCAACATTGGAACACTACAGATAACAAAACCCATTGCACTACTGTTGTTGTTTGCTGTTATCATGTTGCTGGCATCATTCTCTATGATTCGCAAGAAAAAAGAAAAACCCGATTATGATAAAGTGCAATACAATTATCCATTAATTATAATTGAAGGGTTTGTTGTTGGCACAATTACAGGGTTAGTAGGTGCAGGTGGAGGATTTTTAATAGTGCCTGCATTAGTATTGTTGGCGCATTTGCCCATGAAAAAAGCAATTGGATCATCGTTATTGATTATTGCAACCAACTCTTTATTGGGTTTTACGGTTAGCCTTTTACATAGTGAGAAAACAGACTGGAAATTTCTGTTAACTTTTTCTGCTATTGCTATCATAGGAATTATTACCGGCAGTATGTTTTCGAAAAATGTTTCTAACGAAAAATTAAAACCTGCATTTGGATGGTTTGTATTAATAATGGGTGTTTATATTATTCTTAAAGAAACTTTATTGAAATAATTAAACCCTTTCATTTCAATTTGTGTTTTCATTTCATTTCTCTTTACAATAAACTTTATTTTAAATATTATTACTTAACACTAAATTTATTTTAAACTATGCTGGAATTAATTCTTAAACCATACTTTGTATGTTGCAATCCTCTGATAGGACTCATTGTGCCTGCATTACTTATACTTGGAAACAAATCATTTGGAATCAGTTCTTCATTCCGTCATGTATGTGCTGCCTGTATGCCATCAAACATTCCATTCTTTAAATATGATTGGAAAAAAGAAAGGTGGAATTTATTTTTTGTTGCCGGAATAATGGCTGGTGGATTCTTAGCTGTGAATTTACTCTCTGCATCTACTAAAGTTGATATCAATCCTTCATTAGCAGCATCTCTAAATGAAAAAGGTATAACCGATTTTAGTGGTTTGGTTCCGGCAGATTTATTTAACTGGAATAGTCTGTTCACATTAAGAGGTTTTATTATGATGGTTGTAGGAGGATTTTTAGTTGGCTTTGGAACCCGATATGCGGGAGGCTGTACCAGCGGACATGCTATTATGGGATTATCAACGCTGCAATTGCCCTCGCTCATTGCCACCTGTTGTTTTATGGCCGGTGGTTTTATAATGGCTAATTTAATTTTACCTTATATACTTTCACTCTGAAATTAATATTATGAAAACAGAAGTTACTTTAGAAAAAGAACAAAACACAGATTTTGAAACACGTTCATTAGATACAATTTGTGTAAACGAAAGTCATCTTGAACATAGTTGGGAGCATAACTTAAAATACAGCCTTATGGGAATTCTGTTTGGAATTATTTTAGTGAAGGCAGAAGTGGTATCGTGGTTCAGAATACAGGAAATGTTCAGGCTTCAATCATTCCACATGTATGGTATCATTGGAAGTGCTGTTGTTGTTGGAGCTTTGTCTGTTTGGCTTATTCGTAAATTCAACATTAAAACAATTTATGGAGAAGAAATAACCCTACATCCAAAAGAATTTAATAAAGGGCAAATTTGGGGTGGGCTACTTTTCGGATTGGGATGGGCTATTACAGGTGCATGCCCCGGACCACTGTTTGCTACAATTGGCTCTGGTGCTACTGTAATTGTTGTGAGTTTATTAAGTGCCGTTGCCGGAACATGGGTGTATGGTAAATTCCGAGATAGACTTCCTCATTGATTAAAAGTTTGTTGAATCCAATTGTATTATTTAATTTAGTAGGATAAAATTATTCTTATAAATTTATTATTGATAAACTTTTAATCTTTATAAATATGAAAAAATTATTTTACATTTTATTATTCATGACTGTTGGAATAACAACTGGATTTTCACAAAATCTGAGAAAAACTAATAATGCAGTTTTAAGGTTTGACTCATCGCATGATAAACCAATACAAAACTTGGCCACAGAATTTATTTCGAACAATACTTCTAAAATACAATCAACTGCTCCGGCATTTTCATTTACTGAAAGTCCATATAATCATAATATGCATATTACCTCTGATGGTACATATTATTATACCATAAATGGTGGTAGTGCTTCAAATGGTCAGATAAATAAATTTGATTTAAACGGTGTTTTACTTCAAACCTTTTCAATTGGCATTGATGGCAGAGGTCTGTCATATAATTTTACTGATGGCTTTTTATATGCATCGGTTTATGGAGGAGATATAGTTAAAATTACAGATTTAGTTACCGGAGCATTTACAACTTTGTTTTCAGGTGCAATGCAAAATAGTCAAGCCTCATTTGCTATATCTCCTGATGGAACAAAATTTTATGACTTCTTTCAGGGAACATTACGTATTCATGATTTCACTACAGGTTCTGTAATAAACACCTTGTCAGGTCTTTTATATGGTTTAGGAAATTATGGTGGCGAAGCTGCGGTTGCTGTTGATTCAAGTCATATTTATACTTGGGATGCTGTAACAAGAAATGTATATTCCTATAATCTCACCGGAACACTTATACAAACATTACCGCTTGATTCAGGTGACAATGGAATATCTTTAAGTATTGCAAATGGATATTTATTTGTTTCAAAAGATGCTAATTATGCCATTGGCACCTGGTATGGATATAGCATTTCATCATCTACATCAATAACCGAACTTCAAAATAATGAACCTATAATTGTATATCCAAATCCAACATCAGGAGTCATAAATATTGATGCGGACATAAAAACTATTGAAATATTTAATGTTTCTGGGCAAAAAATATTTGCCACTACAAATATTAATAATTTATATCAAAACAAACTCGATTTATCTCATTTATCCAAAGGAATATATTTTGCAAAACTTGATGGTGGCGATTTTCTTCAAACAACAAAAATTATCATTCAGTAATTCTATTTCTCTAATATGTTTTTACTTTCTATAAAAAGTTTAGTCCTGATTTTAGATTTATTTTAGTTGTTGAAACAAATCTATTTTTGGTCTGTTAAACATAGGTTGTTTAAACATTTATTTATGTAATAACTGTAGTTTATTTCCTTAATATGATAAGTGTTTCAGAAATCATTATACGGCTTTCATTAGCATCGTTTTTGGTGCGCTTATAGGATTAGAACGAGAGCGGAAGCATTGGGCTGCCGGTTTGCGTACACACATGCTTGTTTGTGTAGGTTCCTGCCTGATGATGATGGTATCTGCATTTGGATTTTCAGACATCTTAGGAACTCCTGATATAACACTTGACCCTTCACGTATTGCAGCACAAGTAGTCACCGGTATAGGTTTTATAGGTGCGGGTGCAATTCTATTTTCGAAAAATGAAACTATTAGAGGATTAACTACCGCTGCAGGAATATGGACTGTGGCAGGAATTGGCTTGGCAACAGGAGGAGGCATGTATCTAGCCGCTGCTGTAGCAACGGCTATTGCTATAATTATTTTATGGGGACTTCAGCCTATAGAGAAAATGTATTTTGAAAAATATAAACAAAAAAGTTTGCGTATAACTACAAGTCATGATTTTGGTGATTCAGAATTTCTGACAGCACTTTTAAAAGAAAATGGCATATTATTAATTTCATTAAATTTTACAAGAACAAACGAATACTTGATTTTTCAAATTCAGCTCGAACATGCTGATGCTGGAACGATAGAATCAGTTATTAATGTTCTCAAAAAAAATTCTGCCATTAAAGAAATTCAATGGCTTAACTAAGAATTGAAAACTCTTTCAATTCTAAAAATTAAGATAAAAACAAAAGTTCCGTTTCCTTGTTTAGGACTGTCAATACTTCATTAGAAGTGATGATTTAAGTCAGCTATTGATTTATGATTTAATTTTAATTTAGCATCTAAAGATTTACAAAAGTTCTTAATTATGATTAACATAGGAATAAATAAAAAACAGGCAAAACAACTTGCTGCAAAACTTAATCTTCTGCTTGCAGATTACATGGTATTTTATCAGACAACCCGCGGATTGCATTGGAATATAAGAGGTGAGAAATTTTTTGAATTGCATCTGAAGTTTGAAGAACTGTACAATAACCTGTTAGTTAAGGTTGATGAAATTGCAGAGCGTATTTTAACTTTAGATGAAACACCGCTGCATACCTTTAGCGATTACAGTAAAGCATCGCAACTGAAAGAAATCAAAAATGTATCAGACCCTTCAAGATCAATAAAAGCAATTTTAGATGCTTTCGAAACTATTTTAATCAAACAGCGCGAGATTTTAAGAATGTCGGCAGATGCAGATGACGAAGGCACCAATGCATTGATGAGTAATTATATCAGCGAGCAGGAAAAATTAGTTTGGATGTATAGTGCATATTACAATAAATAAAATGGAAACAACAACACAAAACAGAACATTTAATGACATCATCAATGGCAGTAAACCGGTATTGGTTGATTTTTTTGCCGACTGGTGCGGACCTTGCAAAATGATGGCACCCATACTGCATGAAGTAAAAAATGAAGTAGGCGAAAAAGCAGTAATACTTTAAAATTGATGTGGATAAAAATCCAGCTGTTGCAGCAGCTTATGAGATACAGGGAGTACCAACATTAATCTTGTTTAAAGCCGGAAAAGTGTTGTGGCGGCAGAGCGGTGTTGTTAACAAACCACAACTACTGCGAATCATTGAACAAAATATAGGGTAGGTTTTATATGGAATGAGCTTACAAAGCTAATTCCATAAACACAAGGAATATTACTGCTCCTTAGGGTAATAAACTGTAAAAACCCTATTAAGGTTAAACCCAAAATGAATACCGCCATCAAGCCAGTCGCCAGTAGTTTCGGCAATAAATCCTTTTTCTACCATACTGCGTGAGTTGGTAAAATGAATTTGAAAAACGTGACCTCCGGTTTCAATATCAAAGCCTACAGCAAGTGAGTTTTTATATGTGCTGCTAATCTGATCAGGAAATACATAATAATACTCTGCAGTAAATGCTATACTCTTGGAAATTTTTATTCTTCCGCCACCGCCTAATGCAAATACATCATTTTTTTCATTAGCTGTGGGTACTAAATTGCGGTGAATGAGTGTTGGCATTAGCTGAACAGAAAACGCATTAGAAAGTTTAGATGCTGCCAACAACTGATAGGAATAGGTTAGCCTGGAAGAAAAATAATTTTTACGTTGAGGGTCTGTAAATTTTAATGAGTTTAGTTGCATGGATGCAACGGCAGTAAGTGTAACCGGTGTTCCACTTTTACGTTGCTTCAGTAATTTAACTTTTAATAATCCATCATACATTTTTTCAAATGTGCTGCGCCCTATTCCAACGTTTAACCAGTCGGTAACACCATAGTCGAAACCTAAACGCATGGTAGCATTATCTAAACCAAAAAACTCATAACCTCCACTATTTATCTGCCCGAAACGATGCAAGATCATTAACTGCAATACACCTTGCTTATTATTTTCAACACTGTGCCCGTTAATGAGTCTGGTTGATTTAAATGTTGCCGTTACTTCTTCTTTCTTTTCTTTCTCTCCACTTTCATTGAGCATTTTCATCAGGTCGTCCTGAGCTGTTGCATGCAGTGTGATAAAAGTAAATCCAATAAAAAACAGTTTTTTAATCGTTAGCATAAATTCTTTTTTAATCCTTCTTCTGATATGGAGCAAGTTCAAATTTACAAGTTACCTTAACAACTTCGGCAATATTCTGAATAACTAATTTAGGAATTTCAACATTGTGGTCTTTTAAGGCAACATTAAAGCTACCTTCAATTGCAGGAACTCCTCCTTTAAAACTGTAGTTTGCCTTATAATTTGCCGGTTTCTCAATACCATGAATAGTAATATTTCCATTTATTGTTACCTGATAGGAAGTGTCTCTATCCGTAATCAATGGCTCCTGAATTTTACCTTTATATACAGCATCTTTGTATTTATCACTTTCAAGATATTTTTCATTGAAGTGTTCTTCCATCAACGCTTTTTCGAACTTAAAAGAACGGATAGCTACTAACGAAACAATATCGCCTGTTGTAACATTCAAAATGCAATGCCCTTTTTTGCTTGTAGCATCAATGTTTTCGAGCGGTGCTTCTGAAAAGAAAGAAATTGTACCTGCATTGGTTGTAAACACATTTTGTGCTTGTGTATAATACATGCCTGTCATTAATACACATAAAATAAATTTTTCATTTTTTAATATCTAATTATTGGGTGCTCCCTGATTAATCCAGATTGAAACTTTTTTAATGTTGCAATCACTTAATTTATTTTGATTTTTTGGCATAGGTTCATATCCCGAATCATGATTGAGTGACCCTAATAGTTTTCCATTATCAACATAGGTCTTAATTGCTGCATAAGTATCAATAACAACGTTGCCCTGCGCCATAGATGCCGAATGACAAACTTTACAATTGCTGCTTATAATTGGTGCCACTGTTTGTGAATAGGTAATGTTAAGTGTATCACAGTTGCCTGTATTTGGATATAACTCATCTTCTACATCATAATAACAACTACTAATGCCGAGTGCAATAAAAATACCTGAAATAAGAATTAAACTTTTATTCATGCTTTGTTAATTGTCGGGGTAACCATCGTTAACCCATTTAATGATTTGTTTTATTTTACAGTTAGGAATATATTTTGTTGAATCTTCCTTATCAGGCATGGTAAAATATCCATCTGCATGAGTTATAGCGCCAACCAACTGTCCTGTCATTGCAACAGCAGATACATCATCATAAGAAACCAATGAAAGATTTCCTAACGGTGCAGTTCCACTATGACAAGTCTGACAAATGGTTTGCATAATAGGTAAGACATTACCCGAAAATGTTACATTAACACTATCACAACCCAAACATTCATTGTTTTTAGCACCTTGCATTATCCATTGGTAAATATCATTTATCTGTACGCTGCTCAATGGTGAACCCGGTGGAGGTGGCATGATATCATCAGGATCATTTTCAATAAGTGATTTGTAGAGTTTGCTGTCTTCGGGTTTACCGGCTTTCACTTTTCCTGTTCTGATAATGTTGGCATAAGTATCTAAAATAACTCCATCTGCTGCAGTTGCAGCATCATGACATCCGCTATAGGCGCATGAGGCATTTATTATAGGCTGAATGATGTTTTTAAAATAAATGGTATCGTTGCTGCAATCTTCAGTGGCAGTGCTGTCATTGGTTGCAATGGCTAAGTCCTGTGGTTCGTGCTTACAGGAAGATGTTGCAATTGTCAATAGCATCAACCAAAAAAATACTGTTCTATTCATGCATGAATTAATTTAGAAACAAATAAAAAAGATATATTCTAATTAAAGTCTATAAAAATGTATTAATGGGAAAATTTATCGGCTGAAAGGTAATAAACACAAATATTCATTGTTTCAACATGGGCATTTGAGTTACTTTTGCTCAAATTTTAAGATATGAACGGCATGCTTTTGTTTTTAGATAATCTTGGTGGAGGCGAATTGTTGGTAATCATGGTGTTTGTATTATTCTTCTTCGGATCAAAGAAAGTTCCTGACTTAGCCAGAGGCTTGGTAATGTGCCAGCCGCGAGTTTAAAGATGCTATGAATGGTGTGTAGCGCGAAATTGAGCAGAGTATGCAAACTCCGCCACCATCACAACAACCACAAAAAATGTTGAAAATCCTGTTACCCCCCGAAAAAAATGGGGGGGTAGATGAAAAAACTGACTAATTTTTGGTGAAACACTCTATTTTTAGGGGGTGTTTGAAAAAAACAATATTTTTCTTGACATTGCCCTTTTTCAATGTATTTTTGAGCCGTTTTAAAAAAAATCCAATCACTATATGAGCAATGTTCGTTTCCGTGCCCTCGATGCTACTAATGGGCGCATACCTGTAAAAATTACCCCTCCGTCAGTAAAGGTATCTGACTATTTTGCCACCAATGTATTCACCAAGGAAGCTATGTTTAAGTTTTTACCTAAGAATGCATACAATGCTGTTATCTCTGCAATAGAAACGGGTGAGAAAATAGACCGTAAAATAGCTGGTGAAATTGCCCATGGCATGAAAGAATGGGCTATCAGCAAAGGTGCTACACATTACACGCATTGGTTTCAACCACTCACTGGTGCTACTGCCGAAAAACACGACAGCTTTTTCGACATGAGTAATGATAACTCTTTCGAACATTTTTCAGGAAGTTCTTTAGTACAACAGGAGCCTGATGCAAGCAGTTTTCCAAGTGGAGGAATAAGAAATACTTTTGAAGCACGTGGCTACACTGCATGGGATCCGGGCTCTCCGGCATTTATTATTGAAAGCCCAAACGGACGCACACTTTGTATTCCTACAATTTATGTTTCTTACACAGGTGAAACACTCGACTATAAAGCGCCATTGTTAAAAGCATTGCATACACTGAACGAAGTAGCAGTTCCGGTAGCACAATATTTTGATAAAGACATTACACGTGTTAGTACAACATTAGGTATTGAACAAGAATATTTTTTAGTTGATACTTCTTTGTTTTATGCACGACCCGATTTGGCAATTACAGGAAGAACAGTTTTCGGTCACTCACCTGCAAAAGGACAACAATTAGAAGATCATTATTTCGGTTCTATTCCTGATAGAGTAAATGCCTTTATGCACGATTTTGAGATTGAAGCATATAAACTTGGTATTCCATTAAAGACCCGTCATAATGAAGTAGCACCATGTCAGTTTGAATGTGCTCCTATTTTTGAAGAAATAAATCTTGCTGTTGATCACAATCAACTTCTTATGGATTTGATGGATAAGGTTGCCCGCAGACATCATTTTAAAGTGTTATTTCATGAAAAACCTTATGCAGGAATAAACGGTAGCGGTAAACACAACAACTGGAGTATGGTTACCAACACCGGAAAAAATTTATTGTCGCCAGGAGGAAATCCAAAATCCAACCTCATGTTTTTAACTTTTTTTATCAATACCATAAAAGCTGTTCACGAACATGCAGACCTGTTGCGTGCAAGCATTGCTTCGGCAGCTAACGACCATCGTTTAGGTGCTAATGAAGCACCACCGGCCATCATGAGTGTTTTCCTTGGTGCACAGTTAAGCAGCATCTTAGATAACATTGAGAAAAAAGTTGGCTCCAGCAAAATGAGTGTCGAAGATAAGACAGCATTAAAACTCAACATAGGTAAAATACCTGAAATTTTACTTGACAATACAGACCGCAACCGCACATCTCCCTTTGCCTTTACAGGAAATAAATTTGAGTTTCGTGCAGTAGGTTCTTCTGCCAATTGCAGCAATTCAATGGCTATTTTAAATACTATTGTTGCCGATCAACTTCGCAAATTCAGAAAAGAAGTAGATGCTTTAATTAAAAAGAATGTAAAGAAAGACGAAGCTATTTTGCGTGTGCTGCGTCAGTATATTGTTGAAACAAAAAGTATTCGTTTTGAAGGTAATGGCTATAGCGAAGAGTGGGTAAAAGAAGCTAAAAAGAGAGGACTTTCCAATCATCAGACAACACCTGTTGCATTAGATGCAATGGTTTCAAAAAAATCTCTGAAACTTTTTGAAGACAATCACATTTTTACGCATCGTGAAGCCGAAGCGCGACATGAAATTATGCTTGAAACATATATCAAGAAAATAGAAATTGAAAGTCGTGTCATTGGTGACCTTGCACAAAATCATATTATCCCTGCAGCATTCCGATATCAGAATTTTTTAGCAGAGACTGTTGACAACCTCAAAGACTGCGATCTGAAATCAGAAACTTATGCTACACAGCTGCAGCTGATAAAAGAAATCAGTGCACATGTAAATGCCATTAAGAAAAATGTTGATACCATGCTTGCATCGCGCGATAAAGGAAATAAAATAGCAGATATTCGCGATAAAGCAATTTTTTATTGCGATAAGGTTAAAGTTTCCTTTGACACAATCCGCGAACATGTTGATGCATTGGAAATGATTATTGATGATGAAATATGGCCAATGGTTAAATACCGAGAATTGGTTACGATTAGATAATTTATTTGAACAACAAAAAAAGCTGTCTATTATGGCAGCTTTTTTGTTTTGAATATTAATCAAACACCTATCTGTTTTTCAAAAACTTTTAAGCTTTTAAGCTTTCAAACTCATTACTTCTTATAAAAATTCATTTCATCAATGTAATTATACACCGATTCAGGAAGATAAAAACGAACGTCATTTCCTTCTTTGATGGCTTGTCTGATAAATGTAGATGATATTTCAATTAATGGTGCCTGAATAATTTTTACAGAAGGATGATTTTTTAATTCACCACCATCAGAATCCGGTCGAGGATAAATATATATTTTATAGTTTTCTAATATCTGCTCGAAATTTTTCCATTTATGAAAAGTGATAAGGTTATCACTACCCATTATCAGCACAAACTCATGTTGTGGAAATTTTTCATTCAGATGAACTAATGTATTAATTGTATAGGATGGTTTGGGTAATCCGCATTCTATTTTCGAAATTTTTATTTTCTTATAGCTGCCAATTGCTGTTTCAACTAAGTGTAATCTTTGGTAATCGTTAAGTAATGATCCGGCAGGTTTAAGCGGGTTGTGTGGAGAAACAACCAACCACACCTGTTCTAAATCTGTAAACTCAGCAAAATAATTGGCAATCATCATGTGTCCGTTATGCACAGGATTAAATGAACCAAAAAATAAACCAACCTTCATTTAGTTAATTCTTATTTTGTCAATTCGGGTAATTTTGTCTGCCTGATAATTGATGGTTAAAATCAATACACCTTTATCGTCATAAATTTTCCACAAACCATTCCGCTGGCCTTGTTTATACTGTCGCACTTCATGCAACTTTCCATTGTCGTTGTAATAAATATGTTCGCCATCTTCAAGGCCATCAATATATTTTCCTGTAAATGCAGTTTTACCGTTCTTATAGGTCTGATGCCATGTACCAAATTTTAATCCATCGGCATATTCGCCTTCTGCAATATATTCGCCATTATTATATTTCCATAGCCCTTCTTTTTTGCCGTCAACATATTTACCTGTTGCTATTAGTTGTAATGAGTCGTTATATTCTTTAGAAATACCTTCTTCTTTACCATTTACAAAAGATTCATCACGCCTTAATTCACCATTCTTAAAAAACCATTTCCACTCACCTTCCGGAAGTCCGTTTTTATAATTTCCAATTTGTTGAACTGCTCCATTCTGAAATAAGAATTTCCACTCATCAATTCGTTTACCATCTTTATATTTTCCTATAGAATGCACCGAGCCATCATCATAGAAAAATTTCCATTCTCCCTGTCTGTTTCCATTTTCATCGGTTATTCCTTCAGCAATTGGTTTATCGTCTTCAAATAATTTTCCTGATGTAACATTTCCCTTTTCATCATAAATTTTTTCTACACCCTGGCGTTTATCGTTAATTACATTTACAATAGACTTTATTTTTCCACCTGCATAAAAATCACGCTTTACTTCAAATTTAGTTGTGCTTTTTTTATCAATTATCAACTCGCCATTTTTATACCTTTCCGATATAATTAATGTGCCATCATTATTATAAACTCTATAAAAACCATTCTTTTTATCGTCAAGATATTCTGTTTCTTCTTTTAATTTATCGTTATCAAAAAAAACTTTCCATACACCTTGCTTTAATCCAAATTTATCTATTCTGTTAATTCGTTCTTCGCTGCGCACATAACCTTCATGATAAGTTGTGATGGTAATTAATCTGCCATCCTCTGCATAAGACTTAGCAACTCCATCTTCAACACCATTTTTAAATGGTATAATATTTACAACCTGACCATTTTCTCCAAAGTCTTTTACCCAACCTTGTCTGATACCTTCTTTTACTTCTTCTTCTTGTTTTAATTTTCCATCAGAAAAATAGTAACGCTGTAGTCCGTTTTTTAATCCTTTGGTATATGTTAATTCACTGGTAATTTTTCCGTTTTCATTGTAAAATTTCCATAAACCATCAGGCTTATTGTTATGTCTGTTGCCTTCGGATTTTAATTTACCATTTTCAAAATACGATTTCCATAAACCTTCGGGCTTGCCATTTACGAAGTTACCTTCGCTACTCTTATTACCGTTCTGATAATAAAATGTTTTAAAGCCATTGGCAACGGCACTGTCTGTTTGTGCAAATATGTTTGAATTAAGAAATAAAAAAAATGCTGCAATCAGTATTCTACAAACCATGTTGTTTTGATATTTCAAGCATGCGTTTTAAAGGTTGTAGTGCTGCCTGCTGCAAATGTTTAGGGATAATTACTTCAGGTACTTCGTTTTTCATACAGAGATACACTTTCTCTAAAGTATTTAATTTCATATACGGACAATCGTTACATGCACAGTTATTTTCCGGTGGTGCTGGAATAAACATTTTTTCAGGTGACTGTTTTTGCATCTGATATAAAATTCCTGACTCTGTAGCTACAATAAATGCTTTAGCAGGATTATCTTTTGTATATTTCAAAAGTCCTGTTGTGCTTCCAATAAAATCAGCATGACGTAAAACATGGTCTTCACATTCAGGATGTGCAATTACTAACGCTTCGGGATAACGTTCTTTTAACTGAATAATTTTTTGTTCTGAAAATATCTCATGTACTATACAACTCCCATCCCATAAAACCATATCACGACCAATTTTTTTATTGATGTAGGCTCCAAGATTTTTGTCAGGTGCAAAAATTATTTTTTGATCAGGTGCAAAACTTTCTACAATTTTTACCACATTGCTTGATGTGCAAATTACATCACTTAAAGCTTTAATTTCTGCTGTGCAGTTGATGTATGAAATTACAACATGACCGGGATGTTGCTCTTTAAACTTTTTAAAATCATCAGGCGGACAACTACTCGCTAATGAGCAACCTGCATTTAAATCGGGTAAAACAACTTTTTATCGGGGTTCAGTAATTTTGCTGTCTCTGCCATGAAATGCACACCGGCAAAACTATCATTGAAGCATTAGTTTTTTCTGCTTGCTGTGCCAAGCCCAAACTATCACCAGCAAAATCGGCCACATCCTGTATGTCGGACTCCTGATAGTAATGCGCCAGAATAACGGCATTTTTTTCTTTTTTTAATTTTTCTATTTCTTCAAACAAATCCATGGAGGCAGGAATACTTTCCGGCAAATATCCATGTTTCAAAATAATTTCAGACACTTCAGTCATTTTAAACAATTATTATTATTAAATATATATAATTAATTTTTTAAAATATTATGTTGTTATAATTAGTCGGTTAATATGTTGTATAACTTTTTTAAAATGTTATTGCATTTTAAGTTACTGTACATGTACTAACAGTTTATAAACTTTTTATTATAACTAACTTTATGATTAATAAAGGCATAAATATAACTATTAACAACGGTTAATAAGCCAATATGTTTATAAAAAACGGTTAATTAAATGTTTATTATGGTGAATGGCTATGTTTATATATTGACTAAAACTTCGTGCTAAATTATTTTGAATTAAGTTTAAATCTGATAAGGCATTTTAGAAATAAACATTGCAAACAAAAGAAATGATAATCTATGAACAGAAAATATAAATATGAACAGGAATGTTGTTAATTTTACACCATTATAAAATACTATTAATCAGCACTAAAATATTTGACTGTTAATAGCAGTTAATAACTTAAATTTATCAAATGCAAAGTATAATTATAGGTAGCGATCATGCCGGTTTCACATTAAAAGAAGCAATAAAGAAAAGGTTTTCATCAACTTTTCAAATTACAGATAAAGGCACATTCAGTTCAGATTCTGTTGATTATCCTGACTATGCACATGCAGTTGCCGGAGAGGTTGGTAACGGAAAATATACATTTGGAATTCTTTTATGTGGGAGTGCAAATGGTGTGGCTATTACAGCTAACAGACATAGTGGTGTAAGAGCTGCAATTTGCTGGATGCCTGAAATTGCCGATTTAGCCAGAAAGCATAATAATGCCAATATTATTTGTATTCCGGCACGTTTTGTCAGCGATGAAACAGCTTTTTTAATGATTGAAAAGTTTTTTAGTACTGAGTTTGAAGGAGGTCGGCATCAGAAAAGAATAGATAAAATAAACTGCGTTTAAAATAGAAAAAAGATAGCTATGAAATTTAAATTTATACTGCTGATATGTGTACTTCCGTTTTTTGTGAACGCACAGGACGAACAGGATACATCAGCAGTAACCTCTAAAAAACAAAAACGTGAAATTCCACGATTTGCAATAAAAGTAACAGGAGGTCTTAGTTGGAGATTAGCTGATGTAAGCCCTGACGAGAATGATTTAACAAAAGCCTATATTAAAGATTTGAAAAGCGGAAATGGCTTTGAAATTTCTGCAAAATATTTTTTTAATTCAAAATTCGAGTTGGCCTAAAATACAACAGTCATCTTTCAAAGGTCAGATATGATAACATGTATTTCTCCTATAACAATCAAAATTATTTTGGCACGGTGTCTGATGATATTTCAATTAATACAATTGCAGTAACTTTTAGCGGAAGAATTTATAACAGACAAAAAACAGGTTACTTTACCTTTGATGGTGGACTTGGTTTGATGACTTATAAAGATGATACGAAAATAGCTACCAATAAAGTTAATGTCAAAGGAAACACATTAGGCTTTAATATTTCTGCCGGTGTGGGTGTCAATATTACAAGAAATTTATGTTTAGTAATAGGTTTTAATTTTATTAATGGAACCTTATCACAATATGATGAAACAGAAAATGGAGTAAAAAAACGTGTTACTTTAAATGAAAGTGAATATCAAAGTCTTAGCCATATTGATATTTTTGAAGGAATTGTATTTACCTTTTAAATCTATAAATCTTTTTTTCTGAATTTACGCACAGCAATCATAGTTGGTACAATAATCCATATTAAAAGTATTAGCAGAATAGTAATGGTTCCTTTCTGTGAACCTAAAAACTCATTAAACAAAGCACCTGTATAGCCCATAAGTGCTGCATAATCCGTATGAATGAGGATGAGTATTCTAGCTAAATCAACTGGATTAAAAGTAGTCAGTATCATGAGTGGCTTTTCTATTGGATAGTCACCAAACTGAAACATTAATAGCAGCAATAAACCATCGTAAAGAATGGTAAAAAACAACCAGATAAAAATTGCAACACCAATTCCCTTAGCTTTATCTTTTGTAACGATGGAACCAAGAAAAGCCAATGAGGTAAATATCAATGTTAGCAAAATACCGGCTAACAGAAAAATGAACCCTGTGGCATCCGGTGTAAAAAGCAATATAGGCAAGCCAATTCCTATTAAAAAAGCCAATGTTAAAGAAAGAACAACACCTGCATAAATACTTGTAATGAGTTTTTTTCTGGAGACAGGTTGTGCTGTAAGTAACTCAATAAATTCAGATGAATTAAAAATATAGATGGTAGCATAAATAAGGCAGACCAAAGGAACAATAAAGAGAATAATATTTAATAAGCTGATTAATCCTTTTGAAGTATTTTCATCAAGATTAAAAATACTGAATCCTGTTACCATCAAAAAAACAAGATAGGCAATTACAACCTTGCTTTTCAGTATGTCGAGCATGATATATTTAACTATCTTATTCATTATTGTTTTTTAAAATGGTTGTAATAACTTTAGAAACAGATTTCTCCCCTGTTTGAAGTTGAAGCTCTTCTAATTTTTTATGAAACATCAATTCCCCTTCCCTGAAAAAGATAATTTCCGAAACCAACTCATCAAGTTCACTAAGAATGTGTGATGTAATAATTATCAGTTTGCCATTATTTTTTTCTGTTTTGACTTTTTCTTTAAGTATCTCTGATGATAAAGGGTCGAGTCCGGCAGTTGGTTCATCAAGAATAATAATTTTAGGACGAAACAGAAATGCAAGACAGGCACTCACTTTTTGTCTTGTGCCACCTGATAAAGTTCCCATACGTTTATGAAAAATAGATTTCATATTAAACGCATCGAGTAAGTCAGTGTCTGCATGATTCATTTGCTCTTTACGCATATCCATAATCATTTCAAACACCTGACCAATATTCATATTTTCGGGATAACGACCAATCTGCGGCATATATCCAATCTGACTGCGATAGCTGTCGTCATTCTTAATATCTGTGTTGTTAACTTTTATTGTGCCCGATTCGGGCAACACCATTCCTAAAACAGATTTAATAAATGTTGTTTTACCAGAAGCATTAGGTCCAAGTAACGCAACAGAGCTGTTGTTTTCAAGCTTTATTGATATATCTTTTAATACCCTGAGTTTACCAAAAGTTTTGTTGATGTTTATGGTTTCTATCACAGTGCTACAGGTTTCATTAATGGTTTATTATCTACTAAATTTTCCGGTGCAATGCTTGGAATAATTTTTTCGCTGCGGTCAAGTAAAAACACAATTAAACTTCTTATAAATATTGAAGCAATAGGAATATTTTCTGTAACCATCGAAAACAGACTTACCGGTCTGTAGGGTACATCTCCAACACCATCTCTTTTCAAATCATAACCTTCATATTTATCCCAGTAGTTACCATCAAAGTTATTTAAAACCAATGAGCCATTGGTTGCAACATCAAATGTGTTTCCGTTAAAATTATTATCGTGAACTGTGTTGTTACTACAGCTTGCCTGAACACGCAAGGCATATCCATTTTTATAGAAACTGTTTTTTGTGATATGAAGTCTGTTTGTTCCTTCCATCAAAACTCCGGTTGTGTTGTTTTCAAACATGTTGTCTTTTATATCTCCGTCAGATATTTCTTTTAACAACAAACCATAGGCAGAAGCTCCTCTGTTCATACTAAATAAATTATAATACATTGAAATATGATTGGAAAACATGACAGCAACACCAGCACCATTATCAGTAAATTTATTGTCTATGTATGAATCTTTGTTTGAGAACATAAAATGTAAGCCATAACGTAAATTATTATAACTGTTATTTTTTTCAATATGTGAGTTTTCTACAAATTCAAAATATATACCATCTCTATGACCAGAAATGTCATTATTTTTTATAGATGCATACTGGCACTTCCAAAGATGAATAGCATTGCCGGTAGATTGTTCATCAGTTCCCGGTGTTCCACGAATGGTATTATTTTCTATTCTGAAATTATCACAATTGGCAATATGTATTGCAAAATAAGAGTTAATGAGCGTATTGTTTTTAATTAGAAACTGCCGGCTGTTCATGACTTTAATACCGGCCAAATCTTTCATAGAGGAATAACCTGAATTTTTAATTGTTAGTCCGGTAACTAATACACTGTTTGCATCAATTGTTAAGACCTCAAACTTATTTTCTCCATCAAGGACAGGATTGTCAACACCAATGAGTGACAGCGTTTTTTCTACTAGGATGTTTTGCTCTTTATAAAGACCTGAATGGATAAAAAGTGTATCAAAAGGTTTAGCTTTAGCAACCCCTTCTTTAATGGACTTAATTGAAAATTTTTTCCGATTTTTAAAACACCTGCCTGCGATTTGCCTGAAAAAAACAGAAGAATCAGAAAACATTTTACAACAACAAACAGTGCTCTATTTAATTTCATTCTGAACAAAATTCCAGTCAACTAATACACCACCATCATCTTTCAATAGTTTTTCGGCTTCTTCTTTTAGTAGCAAAAGCAGCAAAGCCGCTATTCATTGGCGTACGAAGGTTGTCGCTTTTTAAATAGACGGCATCAGCTGCATTCATCAAATCAATCTGATCAAAATAATTTACAACATATAATTTTGCAGAACCTGCATCTACGTTAGATGATTGTCTGCTCCATTGCAACATGCAGTTAATATCATCAAATTTATATATACGTCCTTTATTTGATATTATTTCTGCACCAAAACGAGTATCTGCTATGGGCATTTTGCAGTGTACACAAGCATCTTTACCGGCAACTAATGGTTCAGGCTTTGTTGTACATGATACAATAAGAAGAGAAATAAAAATGAATGTCCACCTCATACACTTTATTATTTAAGATTTACTTTTTCTTAATCCCATTGCCCAGATAATAGCACAGATAAGTGCAGAGCCAATGACAATATATCCACCTACATCAGGCATAGAGTGTGCATCAAAATTCAACAATTGTTTATGTCCTAAAATTGGAGGCTGATAAACTAATCCGGGAATTTTAATAGGTGCATTAGGATCAAGATTATGTCCATAATCATAACCCCACTGATAGAAATCGTAGAGCGCAAGAATGCCACATATAACAGAAACTACGAGGTAACTAAACAATATTTTACGACTACCGGTAATGGCTATCACTAACCCATAAACAATGAATGCAGCTACAATATATTTCAGGAATGCAAATTCCGGAAACATCTCTACGCTAATTTTTTTCATGCCTATATAGTGGTTCAAACCATTAATAACCTCTACGTCACCCGTTAGTTTATCGAGCCATATTTTCATTACCAACCCTTCAGGATATTGTGGGGCAAACAAATCAATTCGCCAGATGGGTACGAAAAATGAAATAGCTATAAGTAATGAAGAGATAGCAATGATAACTCTTGATACACCGTTTATTTTTGTCATAAAAATTTGTATTTAATTTTACCTCCTAAGAATTAAATTATTTATCAGGTGGCAATAAAACTGCATCAATAACATGTATCACCCCATTTGCTGCAGGAATGGTAGCAATGATATTTGCCTGATTGTTAATCATTATTTTATTGTCTTTATTTGAAATAGTAATGTTTTTCAAATTAGCCTGATTGATTGTTTGTCCATCTGTAAGCATCTCTGGTTTAAAAACACCAAGTGAAACATGATACTCAAGAATATCCTGAAGTTTAGCTTTATTTTCAGGTTTCATTAAATCATCTACTGTACCTGCTGGTAACTTATTAAACGCTTCATTAGTAGGTGCAAAAACAGTAAATGGGCCTGCATTTGAAAGAGAAGTTACATAGTCACTACTGTTTGAGTGCTGCTACTAAAGTAGAATGGTCTGCTTGAGCCTACTGCAATCTTAACAATATCTTTTTGCGAATCATCGTCTATAACAGCTTCCTGTCCGCCAGCTTGTGTTTCTTCAGTGGTTGTTGTTGATTGTTGGTTTTCTGCTGCGGGAGGATTACAGCTAAATGCTACTGATGCAGCAAACATTACTCCCATTAATAATTTTGTGTTCATAATAATCTTTAGTTTTTATAAAGCACCTCGTTGGTAGTGAACAACGAGGTGCGTTGTGTTATATTTATTAAATTAAAGATTTAGTTGATAGGGGGTTGATTTGTACCTGTGCTGAAAGTCAACGGTACATTAGAATTAGCGGGACTGATTCTGATGTAGCCTTGCATTTCCTGATGTAATGCAGAACAGAAGTCTGTACAGTAGAATGGGAATACACCTACTCTGTCCGGTTTCCACATTAAGGTTGATGTTTCTCCCGGCATGATTAATAACTCAGCATTATTAGCACCTTTTACAGCAAAGCCGTGTGGAACATCCCAGTCTTGCTCTAAGTTAGTTACGTGGAAGTAAACAACATCACCCAATTTAACACCTTCAATATTATCAGGAACAAAGTGTGAACGGATAGAAGACATATAAACATGCACTTCATTTCCTTTTCTTTCAACTTTAGCTTCTTTTTCACCTTTCGTTACGTAAGGGTGATGATTTTCTTCAATCTTATAAATTTTTGTAGAATTTTTAGATAGTAATTCTGCAGGAATAGCTTCTGCATAGTGTGGCTCACCAATTGTTGGGAAGTCTAATATAAGTTTCATCTTATCGCCACTGATATCATAAAGCTGTGCACTCTGTGTCAACTCGGACCTGTTGGCAGATAACGATCTTTGTAATTTTATTATAAGCAATTACATATTTACCCCAAGGCTTTTTAGTTGGACCACCTGGGACGCATAAGTGACCAACAGAATAATAAGTAGGTACACGGTCAAGTACTGATAAATCACTCAAACGCCATTTAACAATCTCTGATGATACAAAGAATGAAGTATAGGCATTTCCATTTGCATCAAACTCTGTGTGCAATGGTCCAAGACCTGGCTTTTTAACTTCACCATGTAATACTGCATCATATTTTAAAACAGGTAAGCCATCATAATCGCCTTCAAAATTTTTAGCGTTTATTGCTTCTTGCATTTTTGTAAATGAGAATACAGGAATAACTGCAGCCAATTTACCGCTACCAACAATATATTCACCTGTTGGATCAGTATCACAACCGTGTGGTGATTTTGGACAAGGCATCAGATAAACCATATCAGGACAATCTTTTGGATCGAGCATGATTACCTCTTTTTCAATAGTTGAAGTAGCTGTGTGTGTTTTATCATCAAAAGTATTGTGAGCGTAAGAAACACTCTTTTTAACACCCTTTCCGGCTTTTACATATTCTTCGGCTTTTTTCCAGTTAACAGCCATAATAAAGTCTTTGTCAAACTTCGAGGCATTAACTTCAAGTAGCGTATTTGCTCTTTCAGAATTGTAACAACTGAAGAAGAACCAACCGTGAGATTTACCTTTTCCTGCACGAGACAAGTCAAAGTCAACACCGGGTAGTAATATCTGGAATGCAATTCCCATTTTTCCTGATTCTTTATCTACATTGATAAAGCTTACAGTACCTTTAAAATTCTCTTTATAAGTATTAATCGGAACGTCTGTTGTTCCATTAGTCATCGGTACACTAAAACGGGTACCGGCAACTACATACTCAGAATTTTCAGTAATAAATGGTGAGGAGTGATTTCCTGCACTGTTAGGAATTTCAATGATTTCTGCTGTTCTGAAAGTTTTCAAATCAATACGTGCAATACGCGGAGTGTTGTTTGCATTGCCAAAAGCCCAGCGACCATCATGAATACCATCAGTTTCTGATAAAGAAATGTGGTGCAAATCATCCCAGGGAACAAATCCATGTGAAGTGTTTAGCATAGCCTTAGATTCTTCGCTGTAGCCATATCCTTTTTCAGGATCTACAGAAAAAACAGGAATTACCCTGAACAGTCTTCCAGAAGGCAATCCATAAATACTCATTTGCCCACTAAAACCTCCTGATACGATGTTGTAAAACTCATCATATTTACCGGGAGCTACATAGGCCTTTTGTGCAGCATCACCCGATGTGGCTGTACTCACATTTTTAGGCTTGCACGATGGCATTACAGCAATTGTAATTACAGCTGCTGATGCCAATAATACATTTTTAATTTCCGATTGTTTCATAATATTTAATTTATTTTATAGTTCCTTACTTTACACCATCATTCTCACGCATGTACTCATAGACATGACGTGCATCATCATCACTCAACCCTTGATTAGGCATACGCACCAAACATTCTTCCAATAGTCCCTTTGCAATAGCATCTTTATCTAACATTTCATCAGGGTTTGTAGAAAAGTTCATAATCCACTCTACAGATCTTTTTCCGGTAACACCTTTCCAGCCCGGTCCCACAAGTTTCTCATCGGTTAACTTATGACAGGCTGAACATTTTACATCATAAACGGATTTACCTGCATCTGCCATTTGTTTATCAAGTTTTGGATCTACTTTTACATCAGTAAACTTTCCAAGACCCTTTCCATCATCTGCTACCTTAGTGTCTTCTTTTTGTTTTTCTTCTTCGTAATACTGATTCATTTCTTTTGACTCAGCAGCTTTTTCTTCTTTTGGCGCAGAACCGCCACAAGCAGCAAAAAGGGTTATGCCCATTCCGGCAATCATTAAATTGATTAAGTGTTTTTGAATTGATTTCATATTGATGATTTGAATTAAAATTTTACGTGACAAAAGTATAAATAATTAACAGGGTGTTCAAAATAAGTTAATATGATTGATGTCACATAAACTATTGATAATTACATGTAGCGTAAACTGCTTTTCAGCATGTTTCCTTAATGAATCTAAACCCCCTAAAAAAGTATCAGGATAAAATAAATATACTGTGTGTTTTGCTGTCCGTTTTAGCAATACATTTTAGCAGAAAACAGAAATCAACCAGGTATAGAGTAATGCAACAACTATAGCTCCAGTAATAATATATAAAGCTCTCAAACGGTCTTTCTTTTTACAATGTCTGTCATCAATAGCATCAAGATTTCCAGGTTCGCGAAAATTATGCAGACTGAAAATCGCAAACAGCACGCAAAATCTGCTAACAACTTCAACGAACAGAATTAATGTTGCTAATGTTGTCAGGTAAAGGAGATAAAAAATCCAAATGCTATGAATGAAATGAACAGTTATTGTTAATAATATACTGATCAGTAGAAACGAAATCAGAAATTTTTGCCTTATTCTGATCTCAGCTTCACCTATGTTACAACACCCGGCTTTATACTGATTTGTGTACATTGTATCTATTATTAAACCTTAACATCAAAGTTCCATTATTGTTCTGTAAAAATATTGAATGAAGTGAAAATATTATAGACTCTCTTTATTTACTTTCACAGCCAAAATAGGGAAAGAGAATGATGAAAAAAACGGCAGTTATTTTTTTTTATTTTATTCAGTCAGTTGATAACTGTTTTTGGTCAGTCGCAGGATTCTTTGATGCTTCGAAAAATTTACAATGAATCGTTAGAGCACGGACAGGCATATAATTACCTTAAAGTGTTGTGTAAACAAATTGGACATAGGCTTAGCGGTTCACCAGAGGCTGAAAAGGCAGTAAAGTGGGCCGAAAAATCAATGAAAGATTTTGGTGCAGACACGGTTTTTCTTCAGAACATCATGGTACCGCATTGGGTAAGAGGTGAAAAAGAAAGTGCTTCTATAATTTCTTCAAAAAACAATCAGTCAACACCATTAAATGTGCTTGCTTTAGGCGGAAGTGTTGGAACAAATGGAAAAACGATTGCAGCCAACGTTGTGGAGGTAACTTCATTAGATGAGCTAGATAAATTAGGTACTTCAAAATGTGCAGGTAAAATAGTTTTTATCAATCAGCACATGGATGCAACTAAAATTATGACATTTGATGCCTACGGACCTGCTGTTACTATTCGCTGGGCAGGAGCTAAAAGGGCTGCACCATTAGGTGCTGTGGCTGTCATTATTCGATCAGTAAATCCTTCATTAGACGATTTTCCACATACAGGCACATTACATTATCCTGATACAATTAAAAAAATCCCTGCTTGTGCAGTAAGTACAAATGATGCTGAAAAATTATCAGCAATGCTTAAAAGCGATCCGCAACTTAAAATAAAGCTGAAGATGAACTGTATGCAACTTCCTGATGCACCATCGCATAATGTTAGTGGTGAGATAAAAGGCGCAGATGCAAATGCAGGATATCTAATTGTTGGTGGACATCTTGACTCATGGGATACAGGCGAAGGTGCACATGATGATGGTGCAGGAGTGGTACAAGCCATGGAAGTATTAAACCTGCTTAAAAAAGCAGGTATTAAACCACGTCATACTATTAGGGCTGTTGCTTTTATGAATGAAGAAAACGGAGGAAAAGGCGGAGAGTACTATGCAAAAAATGCTCTGGAAAAAAACGAAAAACATATTGCAGCTATTGAATCTGATTGCGGAGGTTTTACTCCAAGAGGATTCTTTTTACAAGGTGATTCCTTGAAAAAAGAAAAAATAAGGTCATGGAAAAATCTTTTTGAATCTTATCAGATTCACAGTTTTAATTTTGATGGCGGAGGTGCGGACATCGGTCATTTAAAAAATCAAAATACTTTTTTGTTAGGCTTGTTGCCTGACACACAACGTTATTTTGATATTCATCATTCGCCAAATGATGTGTTTGAACATGTTAATAGGCGCGAATTGCAGTTAGGTGCGGCAACTATGGCTGCGATGATTTATTTAATAGATAAATACGGATTGGAGTAATGCTGTTGAAAGAAACTGAGCTGAAACAAAATGCAGCAGCTTATGCTGAACTGAAAAAGAATATTTCTTCTGAAACCACACCAATATTTTTTAGACAGAAAAAAGAGATTTTTTCTGATTATGATCTGGCGACACGCAGGGCTGCATATTATCGCTGGAAAAGCACAGAAAGCCTCGACAAACTCCTCATCGCCTTTGAGGCCAATGCAATTAAAGCAGGAATAAAAGTTTTATGGGCAGTTGATACTGCTCAGGCACATACGGAACTGAACGCTGTTATTGATAAATTTCAACAGCATAAAATTCATATCCACACATGCTACAACGAGCTTGAAACGGAAAAATTAAATCAGCCTTCACCTAACAGTATTAAGAACAAAATAAGTATTTGTGATGCAATTTTTGTTTCAGCCGAACCGGCAATGATTGCCTGTTTATCTGATAAAAATTTTTATGAAAGTGATGTAAAAATAATATTAGCATCGGTTGACAGATTGATTTCTTCTGTCAATGAACTTGAGTTGCTTATGTCGCTACAATCGCTTCAAAGAAACAATCAAAGAGAATCTTTTTCTTTAATTTCTAATGCAGGAAATAACAGCCATAAGCAGGAAGTTTATGTTTTGATTTTTGATAATGGAAGAAGCAAATTATTAGAGAGTCAGACAGAAAGGCAAATGCTACATTGCATTGATTGTGGAATATGTCAGACAGTATGTCCTGTAACAGAAAGTATTGGCACAACAGGAGGCAATGAAAATAATTACGGTCCGCCATCATATATCAGAGCGGTTTTTGATGGTGGACAACGTGAATTTGGCCATTATGCCGGGCTATGCAATATGTGTGGTAAATGCAATGTACACTGCCCTGTACATATTGACTTTAAGAACTCTTTTCTACATCTGCGTCATGAGAATGTGCAGCAGAAACACCGTTCGCAGAAGGAGCGACTTTTTTATATGGTTTGGAAAAAAACGATGCTTAAACGAGAGTTTATGAATTGGAAAACGGTTAATCCGTTACGTTATGCTGTAGAAACACTTTTTCTGAAATCAAAAACAGGAGTACGAAAACTTCCACAGCCTGCTGCCAAATCATTTAATCAGATGTGGCGCGAAAAAATGGGAATGAAATAATTTTATTTCAGAATTTTTTTTCAGATCAGTACTTTAGCCTGCTTTTTGTAAACAGCATGTGCTTGTTTTTTAACACGCCCTTTGCGAAGTCGTTTTTGTTCTTCTTCAGGAAGGTTAATAATGGCTTTACATTCTGGAGTACAGCAACCTTCATAAGTTGCTTTACACGATTCGCATTGAATAAACAATAAGTGGCAATCATCATTTGCACAGTTTACATGTGTATCGCATTTGCCTCCGCATTGATGACACGTACTGACAATTTCATCACTTATTCTCTCACCCATTCTTTCATCAAACACAAAGTTTTTACCCAGAAATTTATTTTCTAAATGTTCAGCATTTACTTCTCTTGCATATTGAATGATGCCACCATAAAGTTGATTTACATCCTTATAACCATGATGCTTAAAATAAGCACTTGCTTTTTCGCAACGAATACCACCGGTGCAGTACAATAAAATTTTATTATCCTTATTATCCTTTGTCATTTCAATTGCTTGTGGTAAAGCATCACGAAATGTATCAGCATCGGGTTTTAAAGCATCTTTAAAAAATCCTACTTCACTTTCGTAATGATTTCGCATATCAATAACAATCGTTCCTGACTGTTGCATAGCCTCGTTAAATTCTTTTGCAGAAAGATGATTACCCACATTAGTAACATCAAATGTATTGTCGTTTAAACCATCGGCAACTATTTTTGATTTTATGCGAACGATAAGTTTGTAGAACGACTTGCCATTATCTTCAACAGCAATTTTTAATGGCATATTCTTAAGCTGCTCCTGCGCTTCAAGATAATTTTTAAACAATTCCCAGTTTTGTTCAGGAACGCTTATTTGTGCATTAATGCCTTCGGCTGCTACATACACTCTTCCGAATATGTTTAAAGCTTCGAAGTCAATATAAAGACGATTTCGGAAATTTTCAACATCCTCAATTTTTAAATACCTATAGAAAGAAACAGTTTTCCTGTTAAATGTTTCTTCGGTAAGACGTTTTTTGAGGAGTTGCTTACTTACAAGGTTTCGTAATTGCATGTTACGTGTTGTAATTAAACAGTTAGATATAATGATTAACCTTCTTTGGTTTCTTTTTTCTTGATTTTATTGTAAAAAAAATAAAAGCCGACACCAACCATGACGTATGGAACAGCCATTAAATAAAGTATTCCCTTATTGAGACCTTTACCGGCTTTGTATCCTTGTTCAACGCTGCTTTCTGCACCTGCCCTGCAAACGCTGCATTGTGCATTTACATTTTGAAAGGTAAGTGCCGACAAGAATATAATTAATAAAATTAAAAGCCGTTTCATATTATACAGTTAATGTTCGTTTAACGGCAACCTGCTCATAGCCTTCAATAATGTCGCCTACTTTAATGTCGTTATAACCTTCTATATTTAATCCACACTCAAATCCGGCAGAAACTTCTTTTACGTCATCTTTAAAACGTTTGAGTGATGCAAGCTTGCCTGTATAAGCTACTATACCATCACGGATAACTCTGATGGCAGTATTTCTTGTCATTTTTCCATCAAGCACCATACAACCTGCAATAGTTCCAACTTTTGGTATCTTAAATGTTTCACGCACTTCAATATTGCAGACAATCTTTTCTTCAAACTCAGGTGCAAGCATTCCTTCCATAGCCGCTTTAATTTCATTAATAGCGTCATAAATAATGCTGTAAAGCCTGATTTCAATCTCTTCTTTTTCTGCAAGTCTGCGTGCATTTACTGAAGGTCGCACCTGGAAACCAACAATGATGGCGTTAGATGCTGATGCTAAGAGAACATCAGATTCTGTAATGGCACCAACTGATTTGTGAATGACATTAACCTGCACTTCTGCTGTTGAAAGTTTAAGCAGCGAATCGGCAAGAGCTTCAATAGAACCATCTACGTCACCTTTTACGATTACATTAAGTTCTTTAAAGTTTCCGATTGCCAAACGTCTGCCAATTTCATCAAGTGTAATATGTTTGTGTGTACGAATACCTTGTTCGCGCTGTAGCTGCAATCTTTTGTTGGCAATTTCTCTTGCTTCTCTTTCATCATCCATCACATGAAACTGATCACCACCTGTGGCGCACCATTAAGTCCAAGAATCAAAACCGGGGTTGCTGGTCCTGCATTATTTCTTTTATTTCCCCGTTCGTTGAACATGGCTTTCACACGACCACTATAACAACCGGCAAGTACTACATCTCCAATCTTCAATGAACCGGATTGAACTAATACTGTTGCAATGTAGCCTCTTCCTTTATCTAATGATGATTCTACTACAGTACCAATTGCATTTTTATTTGGATTGGCTTTAAGATCGAGCAACTCTGCTTCGAGTAAAACTTTTTCAAGCAACAAGTCAACATTCAGTCCTTGTTTGGCACTGATTTCCTGTACCTGAAATTTACCTCCCCAGTCTTCAACCAATATATTCATTTTAGAAAGCTGCTCCTTAATTTTTTCAGGATTAGCTCCCGGCTTATCAATTTTATTTATTGCAAAAACAATTGGAACACCTGCTGCCTGTGCATGGTTTATGGCCTCAATAGTCTGCGGCATTACGCTGTCGTCAGCAGCAATTACAATAATGGCAACATCGGTTATTTTAGCTCCGCGTGCACGCATAGCGGTAAATGCTTCGTGACCAGGTGTATCAAGAAAAGCTATTTTCTTACCACTGTCAAGTTGCACTTCATAGGCTCCTATGTGCTGTGTTATTCCACCGGCTTCACCTGAAATAACATTCGTTTTTCTGACATAATCCAATAAAGAGGTCTTACCATGATCTACGTGACCCATTACTGTTACAATCGGTGCGCGTGGTTTCAGGTCTTCTGGTTTATCTTCCACTTCTTTAATGGCTTCCTGTACTTCTACAGAAACAAATTCAACAGTTGCACCAAACTCTTCGGCAACAACACTTAATGTTTCTGCATCTAAGCGTTGGTTGATGGATACCACCATACCCAAGCTCATACAGGTTGATATAATCTGATTAATCGGTACACCGAGCAACTTCGACAATTCGCTGGCCGTTACAAACTCGGTTACCTTAATCACTTTCTTTTCATTACTTTCCTGCTCAAGTTGTGATTGTAATTCTTCCTGAGCTTGTTCGCGTTTAAGTTTTTTAAGTTTAGATGATTTGGACTTTCCTCCACCACTCAGTCGTGCTAATGTAGCTTTAATCTGATCCTGAATTTCCTTGTCGGTAACTTCAGGCTTAGCTTCTGCCGGTTTATTCCGGAAATCATTTCTGCGTTTAAAATCACCATGTCCGCCACCCGGTCTTTGTCCGCCACCTGTACGTGGTGCACCACCCTGATGAGGTGGCCCACCTGCCTTTGCGATGTCAACTTTCTTATCTTTTCTTTTTCTCTTTTTCTTTCTGTCGTCTTCTGATGATGTGGCAACAGGCTTTTTCTTAGGCGGATCAACAGGCAGGTTTATCTTTCCAAGAATTGTTGGTCCTGTTAATTTCTCTCTGTCTGTTCTGAATAATTCCGGAGGTGTTGTATCATCAGCTT
Source organism: Bacteroidota bacterium (assembly GCA_016699635.1). GTDB lineage: Bacteria > Bacteroidota > Bacteroidia > AKYH767-A > OLB10 > OLB10. The sequence goes on from CP064983.1 coordinate 1,494,578, forward strand.
TTTGTTCAGCTTCTGTAGTATCAGTTTTGTCGGTTTCTTCAGTTACCGGAGTTGCGTCAATGACTACTTCGGGCTGTGTCTCAACAATGGCAATTGGTTCCTCCTCCTTTGTAACAGCAGCTACTTCTTCAATTTGTTTTACCTCTTCTTCTTCTTTTTTCTTTGTGGTTTTCTTTTTCTTCGGTTCTTCCTCTATAGCCACAACTTCTGCTTTTTTCTTTGCAGTAGTTTTCTTTGGTTCTTCAGCAGTGCTATCTTCTTTCTTAAGCGTTTTTTTCTTTTTCTTTTCTGTAGCTTCAAGATCGATCTTACCTTGAATTTTAGGACCTTCAAGCTTACTTACTTTAGCTTTAACAACTTCAGGTTCTTTTGCTTTTTCTTTTGTTTCAACCGGTTTATCAACTTCAGCAACAGGTGCAGGTTCTTCTGCTTTAACAACCTTTGCTTTAGTTGTTTTCTCTTTGGTTTCTTTTGCTTTAGCAGTAGCTTGTTTTTCTGTTGCCTGTTGTTTTATGCTAAGAAGTTTATCTACCAATTCATCATCAGTTTCTGATTCAGAACCAGATTTGCCTGAATCATCTTTTACTTCAATGATGGTGTTTTCGCGTTTTTGTTTTTCGCGTGTAATCTCATTGGCTTCCTGACGTGCATGCATATCAGGTGCAAACTCTTTCGTCAGCAGAGAAAAAGCATCAGCACTGATTTTGGTGTTAGGGTTCTTTTCCACTTGAATTCCGTTTTTATTTAGAAATTCAATAATGTGGTCAATACCCACACCCAAATCTTTGGTGGCTTTACTTAAGCGTACGTCTTTTTTCTCGTCTGACATTAAACAGTCTATGTTTTTATCTTAAAAATTAATAGCAGCATGCATATTGGCTGCAAATTTAGCTTATTCAAACTCTTCATTCAGAATTCTTACAACTTCACGAATAGTTTCTTCTTCAAGGTCGGTGCGTTTTACCAAATCATCAATAGAGATGGCAAGTACATCCTTTGCTGAGTCACAACCGATTTTCTTGAACTCCTCAATAATCCATGGTTCAATTTCATCAGTAAACTCATCCAAATCAACGTCTTCATCGTCTTCAACATCAGAATCGCGGTAAACATCAATCTCAAATCCGGTAAGTTTACCGGCCAACTTAATGTTGTTACCACCTTTGCCTATGGCTAATGAAACCTGATCGGGTTTCATATATACAGCAGCTTTTTTAGTGTCATCATCAAGCTTTATTTCAGAAATTTTTGCCGGACTCAAAGCACGTTGAATGTAAAGCGATAAATTGTTTGTGAAATTTATAACATCAATATTCTCATTGCGTAATTCACGAACAATACCATGAATACGCGAACCTTTCATGCCTACACAAGCACCAACAGGATCTATTCTGTCATCATACGATTCAACAGCAACCTTAGCACGTTCACCAGGCTCTCGAACAATATTTTTTATTGTAATTAAGCCATCAAACACTTCAGGTACTTCAAGCTCAAACAAGCGTTCTAGGAATACAGGTGCTGTGCGTGATAAAATAATTTTTGGGCTTCCACCTTGCATTTCTACCCGAAGAACTACAGCTCTCACAGTATCGCCTTTTTTAAAGAAGTCGGCAGGAATCTGTTCGTTTTTAGGTAGTGACAATTCATTACCTTCATCATCCATTACCATTATTTCTTTTTTCCAAACCTGATAAACTTCACCGGTAACAATTTCTCCTACGCGATCTTTATATTTCTGATAGATGGATTCTTTTTCAAGCTCCATAATACGGGCAACTAAATTCTGACGTGCAGCAAGCACCGCTCTTCGACCAAAGTCATCAAGAAGAATCTGCTCTGTAACATCTTCGCCAACTTCAAAGTCTGATTCAATTTTTAATGCATCGCTCAATGCTATTTGTGTGTTGTCATCTTCAACCATACCATCTTCTACAATGGTTCTGTTTCTGTACATTTCCACATCACCTTTATCGGTATTGATTACAACATCTACTTTGTTGTCTTCGCCATATTTTTTTCTGACCATAGCACGGAATACGTCTTCCATGATACTCATTAATGTGGCACGATCAATGTTTTTAGAGTCTTTAAACTCACTGAATGATTCTATAAGGACGGCATGATCCATTGTATTGATGTATTATTTAAATTCTAATTTAGTTTCTTTAATATTTTGCATCGGTAAAGTAGTTGTAAGTTGTTTTTCAACTTTTTTACCGCCTATTTTTTCTTTAATTGTTTCAAGTAATTGTAATTCCTGTTCGTTGGCATCAACAAGAATTCCGTTATGTTGCTTACCATCGTTAAGTATAATTTTTACCGGACGACCTATTCGTCTTTTATACTGACCAATAACTTTCAGAGGCTGATCCATTCCCGGTGAACCTACTTCAAACTCTTTATTTTCAAACACACCTGATGATTCCATCTCCTTGTAAAGATAACGATTGAGTAATACACATTCATCAATGGTTATGCCTGCCGGCTTATCAACCAAAACAGTTATTTTTCCGGGAGTAACTTTTAAATCTACCAGAAACAGGTCCTTATCAGCAATATAGACCTTAATAAGTTCATGTATTTGCTCTGCAATCATCTTTAATGGGTACTGAATAAAAAAGGGGACATTGTCCCCTTCACTTACCTAATACGCCACAAAAGTATAAAAAATAACTAAATATGAAATGAAAAGTATATTTTTACCATTGATAATACCTTAAACCAAAATACTATGGCAGATAACCTAAACATAGAGAAAGTCCTTTTTTTGGACATTGAAACCGTTCCACAGTTTGAATCTTATGGCAGTTTAAACAGTGCTGATAAAGAATTGTGGGATAATAAGGCACTTCATCTGAAGAAGACAGATTTTGATACAGCAGAAAGTTTGTATCCAAGAGCAGGCATTTATGCGGAGTTTGGTAAAATAGTATGTATTTCTGTTGGGTGGTTTGTGATTGAAAATAGTAAGAGAAACCTTAAGGTTAAATCTTTTTATAGTGATGATGAAACAAACTTATTATTGAAATTCAGTGAGTTATTAAAAAACCAATTCAATAAATCATCACATTTGTTGTGCGCACACAATGGTAAAGAGTTTGACTTTCCGTATCTGTGCAGACGAATGCTTTTAAACAAAATAAAAATTCCTGATATTTTAAATATAGGAGGAAAAAAACCTTGGGAGGTGCAACATTTAGACACTATGGACATGTGGCGTTTTGGAGATTATAAAAGTTATACGCCTCTGAAATTACTGACTCACATTTTTAATATTCCCAGTCCTAAAGATGAAATTGATGGCAGTGATGTATGGCATGTTTACTGGAAAGATAAAGACTTGAAAAAAATCGCAAAGTATTGTCAAAAGGATGTTGTAGCTGTGGCTCGATTGATCCTTGCATTTAAAAATGAAAGTGTATTGAATGATTCGGAAATTGAAATTTTAAACTAACCGTTTTTTCTGAAAATATAAATCAGACTGGAATAATTTCCTGTATAAATAGCGGCATGCATATTTGAATGAATACCTCTGTAAAATGCTTTAATTATTTGTATGGGTTTTGATGATTTAGCCTTATAACGTTCGCTTAATAATGAAACATAAGTGGAGTCAAACAACATTGGTTTTGTGTCAAGCAATGTAAAATTAAAAGATTCAATTAAGCTGGTTAAAGCCTCTGGCGTAAAATGATAAAGATGTCTTGGCATATCATAAGCAGCCCAAAATTCTTTATAAAATTCAGCATCTTTAGAAGCAGGATTTGGGACTGCAATAATCAGAATACCATCTTTTTTAAGTGATAATTTGATATTGTTTAATGTTTTTTTTAGAGTATGAACATGTTCTAATACATGCCAAAGTGTAATACAGTTAAACTCTTCATTACCAGAAGAGTAAAAGGATTCGATGGGTAATAAGTTGGTGTCAAAAGTTTCTTTTGCAAGTTTAATAGCCTCCGGTGATGGCTCATAACCTTTAGTTTGGAAACCGGCTTTTAAGAGTGCTTTTACAAAGTATCCATTACCTGCACCTAAATCTGCAACATAGGAGTTTTTAGGTATCAGTTTTTTTACCAATCTAACTTTTTGATTTACAGCAATATTCCTAACAATTGGATACAACTTATTTATAATTCCTTTACTTTTATTGGTGTGGGACACATAGTCATCAGACTTATAATAAGCACCTATTTCTGCTTCGTCCGGTCTGGGGGATGTGAACAACAATCCACATCTAACACATTGATTAATAGTAAAATACGAGCCTGAATAACCAAAATCTTTACAGGTCAAGTATTCAATTTTATCTTGAGTCCCACAGGAAGGACATTCATTAAGTAATTCCATTCAGGGGCAAAAATAAAAAAAGACCACCATCAGGTAGTCTTTAGTTTCACGTGAAACAACACTTTTATTATCGGCCTAAATAGACCATTAAGATAGATATGTCAGATGGAGAAACGCCACTTATTCTGGATGCTTGCCCTAGTGTTTGTGGTTTAACTACAGAAAGCTTTTGACGAGCTTCTGCACTCAGTGATTTAATTTTATCGTAATTAAAATCTTCGTGCAAAATAAGATTTTCTAATTTGTTAAGTTTAACTGTATGCTCAAACTCTTTTGCAATGTAACTTTCGTATTTCATTGCTATTTCTGCCTGCTCAATCACTTCGTTTCTTAATTCAGGAGATATAAAGGATAATTTTTCTGATAAGGTAGAAGAATGATTTATAAGATCAATTAAATTTATTCCAGGACGATTTAAAACCTGAATAATTTTTACTTTTTGTGAAAGTTCTGCAGACTCCTTTGAATTAAGGTAGGCATTAATTTCTGAAGGCGAAATACTTTCTGTTCTGCAAGCTTCAATTATTCTGTCCACAGCCTGTTTTTTTTTCTGTTACACGTGAAAATCTTTGAGCATCTGCTAAACCAATCTGATGACTTACAGGAGTCAGCCTGATATCTGCATTATCTTGCCTTAAAAGCGTCCGGAATTCTGCACGGCTTGTAAACATACGATAAGGTTCATCAGTTCCTTTTGTTACCAAATCATCAATCAGTACCCCAATGTAAGCGTCAGAGCGTTTTAGGATTAATGGGTTTTGATTATTAATTTTAAGGTGAGCATTTATTCCTGCTATTAAACCTTGGCAGGCGGCTTCTTCATAGCCTGTGGTTCCGTTTATTTGTCCTGCAAAATAAAGATGTTCTATTTTTTTTGTTTCTAAGGTCAGGTTTAATTGAAGAGGAGGGAAGTAATCATATTCTATGGCATATCCGGGTCTGAACATTTTTACGTTTTCAAGTCCGGGTATTTTTTTTAGTGCGGCATATTGCACTTCTTCGGGCAGACTGGATGAAAATCCATTGAGATAAATTTCTACTGTATTCCAGCCTTCGGGTTCTATAAATAGCTGATGGCGGTCTTTGTCTGCAAAGCGATTGATTTTATCTTCTATTGAAGGGCAGTATCTTGGTCCAAGTCCTTGAATTCTGCCTGTAAACATTGGCGATTTTTCGAATCCGGTTTTTAAGATATTATGTACTTCATCGTTGGTGTAGGTTATATGACAACTACGTTGTGTTGTGAGGGGTATGGTGTCTGTAAAGGAGAATTTACCTGGGTTTTCGTCTCCTTTTTGTTCTTCTAATTTTGAGTAATCTATACTGCGACCATCTAAGCGTGGAGGCGTACCTGTTTTCATTCTTCCACTGACAAAACCTAGGCTAACTAACTGTTCTGTGATGCCTGTTGCAGCTTTTTCTCCTGAACGGCCACCGCCAAAGCGTTTTTCACCTATATGAATAATGCCATTTAGAAAGGTTCCATTGGTTAATACCACTGCTTTGCATCGTACCTGATGCCCCATGCTAGTTACAACACCTTTTAGCTTGTTATCTTCAATAATTAAAGCACTGACCATATCCTGCCAGAAGTCAACATTAGGTGTGTTTTCAAGCATCTGTCGCCATTCTGAGGCAAATAGCATCCTGTCATTCTGTGTACGGGGACTCCACATAGCAGGTCCCTTAGAGCGGTTAAGTATTCTGAATTGTATGGCTGATTTATCAGAGACTATACCTGAATAGCCACCTAAAGCATCTATTTCTCTAACAATTTGCCCCTTTGCTACACCGCCCATAGCAGGATTGCAACTCATTTGTGCAATGGTTTGCATGTTCATGGTAATCAATAAAACTCGACTACCCATATTGGCAGCAGCAGCAGCAGCTTCGCAACCTGCATGACCGTACCAACCACTACGATATCATACTCTTGAATCATATAATAGCACAATTAAAAACCAAAACGATTGGTTTCACGTGAAACATTTAAAATATAGTTGAATTAAATTCGTAAATCCCTTTAAATCAAAAGGTTCGCAAAGATAGGTATTTGTTTTCTGCCTTGGTCATTTTTTGTTTATCGGCAGGCTTTTTATCACTATATCCACATAAATGAAGTACACCGTGTATCATGACACGGTGTAGCTCATCTTTTATGCTGTTTTTCAATAATTTAGCGTTTTCTCTAACTCTGTCTATGCTGATAAAAATATCACCTGAAATAGTAGCATCTTCTGTGTAATCAAAGGTGATAATATCTGTTAATGTTTTGTGATTCAGATATTTGATATTCATTGAGTACAATAACTCATCAGAGCAAAAATAAAATTTAAGGTACCCGGTTTTTTACGGTGCTTTTTAATACAGCCCACTACCCAAGAAGATATTGCATCCTTGTCATTCAAGCGAAATTGTACATCTTCCTTAAAAAAATTCACTTCAGTTTGCATCACTTAGCCGGTACAGGAGGCTCCATAACCGTACTGCATTGCTTGCAAGTCCTTTTTTCGAGCGAATTGTAAAAATCGTTCATCACCACAGGTAATTGATTTACAATATCTTTCAATGGGAAAAACTCTTCATATAGTTTGTGATTGCATTTTTCGCAAAACCACATGCAGGCATCCATTTCATCGGGCTTACGATAGCGCTCTACTACCAAACCAATAGTGTTTGCACCTCTTTGCGGACTATGTGGTACTCGTGGAGGTAATAAAAACATTTCGCCTTGCTTGATAGGAATATCAACCGGCTTTCCATCCTGAATGGTTTTTACCACAATATCTCCTTCTATCTGATAAAATAATTCTTCTGCATCTTCAAAATGGTAATCCTTTCTTGAATTAGGACCACCGACTATCATAACAATAAAATCTTTATTGTCTATATAAACTTGTTTGTTGCCTACGGGAGGTTTTAACAGATGACGGTTTTCTTCAACCCACTGCTGAAGATTAAAAGGTTTGCTGACTGCCATAATTTTTAAGATTGAATTTATTTTTGAAATAGATTGTTGAGTTTCTTAGATACTTCCTCGGTAAATTCTTGTGCTTTTGTGCTAAGGTCTTTTGCCGAGCTTTCAAGATCATCCTTTAAAGTTTCGAATTTTTGTTTTACACCGTCAGATAAGTTACCTCCGGTGAGAAGGATGTCTATTTGATTATGTAACAAATAAGGTAATTTTTCTTTTAGTGCTGCAGATACAGCTTCAATTGCCTTGGCAGCTTGCTCCTGATTAATATTAGCAGCCTTACTTACCTGATCTACTATTGGATTTGACATGATTTTGTGTTTTTTTGTTTTCCAAAGTTATGGTAAAAAAATGTTTATCAAATTAAGTCAGGTACATTTGCAATATGAATCTGGATTTAACGAATAAAAAAGCCCTTGTTTGTGGCAGCACACAAGGCATAGGTAAGGCAGCGGCAAAAGAGCTTTGTCTTCTTGGGGCAAAGGTTGTTCTATTAGCAAGAAATGAACAAAAACTAAAAGCTGTAGCTGCGGAATTAAACACTTTTTGTAAGACAACGCCAGAGTATATTGTGGCTGATTTTTCTGATCCTGAAAATTTAAGACAACAGGTTCGTGCATACATAAATAAAAATGGGGGCTTCAACATTTTGATAAACAACGCTGGTGGTCCTCCGGCAGGAAATATTACTGATGCCGCAGCAGAAAGTTTTATTCAGGCATTTAAAGAGCATTTGATTTGCAATCATTATCTGGCACTGGAGTGTATAGCCGGAATGAAAGAGATGGGTTACGGAAGAATTATTAATGTCATCTCCACCTCAGTGAAACAACCCATTAAGGGACTAGGTGTTTCAAATACGATTAGATCAGCAGTTGGTAACTGGAGTAAGACTATGTCAATTGAATTGGCTCCATTCGGCATAACAGTAAACAATGTTTTGCCCGGTGCAACACTCACTGCACGACTGGAACAGATTATTGCAGATAAAGTTCAGAAGACGGGAAAGACAGAAAAAGAAGTTATTGAGTCGCTGACATCAGAAATTCCTGCCAAACGATTTGCCAATCCGGAAGAAACGGCCGCTGCAATTGCATTTTTAGCTTCTCCGGCTGCGGGTTATATCAACGGGACCAACGTAGTTGTTGATGGTGGTAAGTACAGCATGCCTGTAAAATTATTGATAAAGTAGAAACTTAATTTTATTTAAAATCTGATCGTTGTTTAATGGTCTTGATAAAGTATCGGTAGCACCGGCATCAAGACATTTTTCTTTTTCCTGAGCATCAGAGCCTGAAAGAACAGCCAGCACAGGAATATTTCTGAACTGCGCTGTTTTACGTATTTCGGCAATAGCATCAACTCCATTCATTACCGGCATCAGGACATCCATTAATACAATGTCAACATGCGGATTTTTTTCAAGTTTGTTTATAGCTTCTTTACCGTCATAAGCACAAATAAGATTGGCTCCTGCATTTTCAATTAATGTAGTTAATGCATAGATATTTCGTAAATCATCATCTGCCATCAAAATGGTTTTTCCGCTTAATGATGACTCATGAAAAGTATGCTCAACAACTGTTTCTTTCTTTGTAATATTTACAGGCGCTTGTAACTCATTCATTACATTTTCGAGCTGCTTTTTGTTTAAAGGCTTGTGATGATAGGCCGTTATATTAAACTCATTAATTAAACCTTCTGTAGGTTTAAGCTCACTGATGATATGGATAGGAATATGACTAAGCTTTTGCTCCGAACGTATATTTTTAAGTAAGGTTCCACCATCAATGTCAGGCAGATTATGATCTACAATAATGACATGTGGTTGGTAATTCTTAGCAAGCAAAATACCGGTTTCACCATTCTGAGATGCTATGGCTTTATAGTTAAAAATGTGACAATAGTCTATTAATGTTTTAAGGAATGTAATATCCTTTTCGAGAATAAGAATTACCTTATCGAAGGGTGTGATAAAATTTCTGTCATCGGTAAAATCATCATCAGGGAATTTTGAAACTATGGTACTGATTAATGGTGACTCATGTTTTATATTTTCTTGTTTCTCTGTTTCTGCTTGTGTGATTACTTTTTTTACAGGGGTGTCATGTGTGCTTTCGCATGATGCAAAAAACGGAATAAACACAGTAAACGTACTTCCTTTACCCGGTGTGCTCTCTAAAACAATTTCACCACCAAGAATTTGAACTATTTCGCGACTGATGGTAAGTCCCAGCCCTGTTCCGCCATACTTTCTGCTTGTACTGTTATCGGCCTGTTTAAATGCTTCAAACACCTGCTTTTGTTTTTCAACGGGAATTCCAATTCCTGAATCTGTTACGCTTATTGCAATAATGTCTTCTTCAAAATGCAGGTTATGAGTCTTACAATCTTCTGTTGTTGCTTTTCTGAAATCAAGACTTACTTGTCCGTTTTTATCGGTAAACTTTAAAGCATTGGAGATAAGATTTTTTATGACTTGCTCCAGACGCAACTTATCACTCACCATTTCCGGATAACAATTCTCCCATACTTTTACCTGAAAATTTATCTGTTTTTCGTTGGCAAACTCTTTAAACAACAGGTTAATGTCGTTAGCAACGGTTTCGATATTCATTTTTTCAAAAACAAATTCCAGCTTTCCACTTTCAATTTTTGAAATGTCAAGAATATCATTAATAAGCATTAATAGATCAGACCCCGACTTATGTATGACACTTGCATGTTCAATTTGTTTGTCGGTGAGGTTTTTATTTTTATTTCCTGCAAGCAGTTTGGCAAGAATCAAAATGCTGTTTAATGGTGTGCGAAGCTCATGCGACATGTTTGCAAGAAATGCCGATTTAAACTTATTGGTTTGTTCAAGCTGTGTTGCTTTAAAGGCAAGTGATTGACGCGCTTCTTCAACGGCAAGGCTTCTTTCTTCAAGCAGATGTGCTTTAATTTCAAGATTGGCATTGGCAGCTTTCAATTCTTCCTGTTGCTTTTCCAATTCTTTTTGTGATACCTCTAACTCTTCAGATTTAATAGTCAGGTTATGATTTACCTGCGCCAACTCTTGTTTTTGTGCTACCAACTCTTCTGACTGCATGATACTTTCTTCAAGCAGTTCGCGAGTAAGTGCATTTGAATATACAGCATAAATACTTGCAGATACGGGTTCAATAAGACGTTGCAGATAATTTAATCCGGAAGCAGTGAGTTTATTTAAAGAAGCAATTTCTATAGCACCAATAACACGACCGGATGCAAATAGTGGCATGACAAAAACAGTACAAGGCATGGACTTATTTTCTCCGTCCTTTTTAATGTCGAAGAGTAAACTTGTTTCTATTCTTTCGTTATTGTCAATACATTTTTTTACCAACTGATGTTTAATCCACTCTATATGTAAGTCGGTAAGTTGTTGACTTCTGCAATAAATTCCTTTAAGGTCAACTTCATGCAGCGATTCATCTTTTGTGTCTAATAAAAATACTGTTCCATGGCAGGCACCGGAATATTCAACAACTTCTTTTATCAGGTTATTGCAAAGCACCTGCATGTCGAAGGTATAATCTTTATTTAAAACACTAATTCGCTCAAGACCTTCTGAAATCCATTTTTGCGAAGCATCTTCATCGCTGGCTGCTTTTAGCTTGGAACGCATGTCAAGAAGTGCTTTACCCTGAACATCATTTTCGCTTAATGGTTCAAAGTGATAGTCAAAATTTCCCCGACCAATGTTGTTGGCAAACTCTGCTGTACGATTTAATCCGCTTACATGCGTTTTAAGTGCATCTATCATTTCGCCTACAGCATTCTTTGGTGTTTTAATACTCAGTTCGGGCAACTCGCCTTTTCCTAACTGCAACAGATAGCGTCTTATTTTCATTAATGGGTTAACAACCTGTTTGTTCAGAAACAAAGTAATTACGATAATGAAATTAATTATCACCATGGCTAAACCTAAAACAACTGCCATCAAAACAATGAATGACTGAATCATTTCTTTTTGTTTGGCTGTAGTCTCAGCACGCTTTTTTATGTTGAAGTCGCTTAGTAGTGCAGTAATTTCCTGTACCTGTGGGGTAATTTGCGTTTCTAAAATTTCTACATTATTCTCTGTACTAACACGAGCTTTCTCAATCAACTGCAATTCAAAATAAATTAAACGGTCGTATTTTTCGAATAGACCGATTAGGGCAAGCTGTTCTTTTTGTTGCCAAGATTCAGAAAGACGTTTAAGTTCTTTTTTTAATGCAGGATATTGTGTTTCATTAATAAACTGAAGTTCGCTTATGGAGGCAGTTTTGTTTTTGCGAAAAGCTACATTGGTTGCCTGGAGCCATGAATTGTTTACCAATTGTGTTAAGTCGGAAATTGCCGATTGTGAGGGTGTAGTTACTTCTGCAATTTCAATGGTGATGTTTTTGCTTTTGTCAATAATATAGGTGCTTATAAAGGCATTGGCTAGGGTGATAACAATAAGCATGATAAAAATGACGTAAAGCTTTTTATCAATTTTAAAAGACCATTTATTGGATTTCATTGCTCCGGTTATAAAAAATATTAAAAATTATACGAGGATACGGGGTAAATGGTTACCTGAATAAAACAAAAAATCCCGCTAAGAGAGGCGGGATTTTGAGTGAGGTCGCGAGCAGATTCGAACTGCTGTACAAGGTTTTGCAGACCTCTGCCTAGCCACTCGGCCACGCGACCCTATTTACTGGCGGCAAATGTAAAAATATTTTGCTTGCGGCAATAGGAATGAAAATGCTGAAATAAATGGTTTTAAACGTTAAATAAACAAAACCGGTTACATTAAATTTCAATTACAAATGTTGCTTCACGTATAAAACCCTGTACTGGAGGATTGTATTTGGTTATAGCCACTTTTATTTTATTACAGATTGTAAAACGTTCTTTCATTTTTTGTGCAATGCGGCTGCCAACATGTTCTATTAGTTTTGAAGGAATTGCCATTTGTATTTTAACCATGTCATTGACTTCGACATAATCAATAGTCTGTGTCAGATTATCGGAGTTTGCGGCAATACTCAGGTCGGCATAAAAAGTTATATCCACACGATAGCGGCCACCAATAACGGTTTCTTGTGATAAACAGCCATGGTGAGCATAACATTCAATTCCGGATAAAATAAGTTGGTGCATAAAGCAAAATTTTGGATACAAAAGTAATTCATTGGCAAATGATTCTTTTTATTTAATATCGCCTTTTATTTATGAAATATAGAAATGAAAATTCGTCTTGTTTTAATACTCACTTTTATAAACTTTAGTCTCCTGATGGCTCAACAACCTATAACACTAAATGTGCCTCAGCCTGATCAAGACTGGCCTAACAGTGTTACCTATCATATTTTTGTCCGCTCGTTTTGTGATGGCAACGGTGACGGCATTGGCGACCTTAAGGGCATTACTGCCAGATGGGAGTACCTCAGAAAGTTAGGTGCAGAAGCAGTATTAATAAGTCCGATTTTTGCTTCACCATCGTATCATAAGTACGATGTAACAGATTACTATAAATTATCACCGGAATATGGAAACATAGAGTCGTTTCAATATTTTATAAAAGATGCTCATGCCGAGGGATTTAAAGTAATTTTAGATATACCATTAAATCATTGCAGCAACAAACACCCCTGGTTTATAGAGGCAGCAAAAAATCCGGCAAGTACAATGCGAAACTATTTTGTGTGGAGCAACAATCCGCCTGCAACAGAAAAAGACAAATGGCATCTGCCAAAAGATGAAAAAGGAAATACAATAGGAAAAACATACTATTATGGTTTTTTCAGTCCTGAAATGCCTGACAGGAACTATGACAATGCGCAGGTAGTGGAGGAAGCTCAACGCATTTTAAAATTTTGGATTGATTTGGGAGTAGATGGGTTCAGATTAGATGCTGCACAGCATATTTTTAAAGATCACAATAAAAATATTGGCTTTTGGAATATGATTTCGGCCTATGTAAAAAGTATCAACAAGCATACATTTTTAGTAGGTGAGGTGGATAATTCTTCAGATATGGTAGCACCCTATCTTAAACCACTCGATGCCTGCTTTGATTTTGATTTATCGCGTGAAGTTGTTCAATCACTGAAGAATGAGAATGCAAGTAACTTCCCTATGAGAATGGAAAAAATTATCACACACTATAAAGCAGTGAATAAGGATTATAAGGATGCTATTTTTCTTACTAATCATGATCAGAACAGGGTGATGAGTGAGGTTGGAAATAATGTTGACAAAGCAAAGCTTGCTGCCAATATTTTATTTACGCTTCCAGGTATTCCATACATTTATTATGGAGAAGAAATAGGGATGAAAGGTGAAAAGCCTGATGAATTTATTCGTGAGCCCATGTTATTTGCACCTGAAAAAGAAGATGAAATGCGCCCCAAATGGATGAAGCCTAAATACAGTACGGATAAAACCGTTGAGTCGGCAATGGTTCAGATAAAAGAAGATCAGTCGCTATGGAATCATTATTCAAGACTTATTTCTATGCGCAAAGAAAACAGAGCATTGCAATACGGTCAATTTGAAAACTCATCTTTGAGTAGTAAAAGTGTATTGGCTTATTATCGTATCTATAATCAGATGCGTGTTTTGATAATTAACAACGTAAGTGCCACAGCCGTTACACTAACAAAAGAGGAAAAAGATAACACGCTTATAAATCCGATTTATCAGACATCAAAACAAACTACAGTTAAAGGAAACAAAATTACGCTTGCTCCATACAGTACAATTATTCTCACCAATTAAAAGATATTTAAAACTTATATTAGTCCTGAAAGGATGTAATTTACAAGAGTAGCGTGAAGTAGTGCCCTTTCAGGGTCAAGATAATATATTACAATTTCCGCTATTATTAGACTAACTTCAAAGCAGATTCTAATCTTTTAAGCACCTGGTTTTTTCCAAGCAGCTGTATCATTGGAAAAAGGTCAACGCCTTGTGCCTGTCCACTAACAAAAACACGAAAGAGTTGAAGTACTTCACCGGGTTTAAGATTATTTTTTTCGGCAGCGGCTTTAAAAGTCTGCTCTGCAATCTGACTGTTCCATTCATTTGATGCAGTAAATTCATCAGAAAGCATTTTGAAAAAATCTTTAAATTCAGGTTTCCATTTTTTAGAGATAACTGTCTGATCATATTCCGTTGGCTCTATAAAAAGATACAATCCTTTTTCAGGCATTTCTTTCTCAAACTGAACACGAGGTTTTAGCAATGCCACACATGCTGTTAGAAAACTATCAGAGAGGCGCACATCATCCGTAGTGATTCCTGTGAGTGATGCAACCATAGGTTTAATACGTTTTGCAATGTCTTCATCGGATTGTCGCAGCATCCATTGAGTATTGTACCATTTTGTTTTTTCAGGGTCGAAGCGTGCTCCTGCTTTGTGAACATGATCTATAGAAAATGCAGCAATGAGTTCGTTCATATTAAAAATTTCCTGCTCTGTTCCGGGATTCCATCCCAACATAGCAAGCATGTTAACAAATGCTTCGGGGTAGTAACCATTTTCGCGGTAGCCGCTAGACACCTCACCTGTTGTAGGGTCTTTCCATTCAAGAGGAAAGACAGGAAATCCTAACCTGTCGCCATCGCGCTTGCTGAGTTTTCCTTTTCCATCAGGTTTCAGCAATAAAGGAAGGTGTGCATAGTGAGGCATTTGCGCAGTTAATCCGAGATAACGATAAATTAAAATATGTGCAGGTGCAGAAGGCAACCACTCTTCGCCTCTGATAGCATGTGTTATTTCCATCAGGTAGTCATCAACAATATGTGCTAAATGATAGGTAGGCATGCCATCACTTTTAAGCAACACTTTATCATCAACTAAATTAGAGTCAAAACTGACTTCACCACGAATGAGATCTGTAAAAGTTATTGTTTCATTTTCCTGAACTTTCAGTCGGATAACATAAGGAACATTCTTTGAAATTAGTTCTTTAACTTCTTCAACAGTTAATGCCAATGAATTATTAAGACTCATTCTTGTAGCACTGCCATAAGAAAAAGTTTCTTTTTTTTCTTCTGCATTTTTGCGCTGTTGTTCTAATTGTTCTGCAGTATCGAATGCATAATAGGCATTTCCGGATGCGACAAGTTGCATGGCATAGCTTCTGTAAACTTCTTTCCGTTCACTCTGTCTGTATGGTGCATGTGTGCCGCCAACAGAAACGCCTTCGTCAATGGTGATGCCGCACCAGTGCAGTGCATCAATGATATATTGTTCGGCACCAGGAACAAAGCGGTTCTGATCGGTATCTTCTATACGTAATAAAAAATCGCCTCCATTTTTTTTGCAAACAGCCAGGCGTATAATGCTGTGCGCACACCGCCCATGTGTAGTGGCCCGGTGGGGCTGGGGGCAAATCGTGTTCTTATTCTTCGCTGCATAAAATAAATTCTGCTGCAAAGATAATCGAGAAAAAGTTGTGTGGTTTATTTCTTTAGTGAAGTTATACTTGAAGTGAGTTTTTCTTCAATTTTTTTGTAGCGGCTCAACTGATCAAAATACTCAGGCTTTGTTTCCAGTTCTTTTATTTTGTTAGTGACAAATTTTTTGAGCTTACTAAGTGTATTGGAAGTTTGCATATTCATAAACTTTGAGCTGCTGTTTTTTGCAGCATCAGTCAAAGCGTCAACACCTTTTTCTGTCACAGCAGGTGAACTGTGCTCGAGGAAAGTTCCGAGGTTTTGAATAATTCCCATCTTTCCAAATCCGGATGCTACATTTAATGCATTTATCATGTAATCGTAATTTTCATCACTGCCATATTGTGCATAAAGTCCTGAGAGTGTATAAAGAAGGTTGTTGTTATTATCGGACTCATATTTTTTTAGTGAGGACAATTGCTTTGGATTTTTTGTGATGTAATGTTCCAATGCAGTAGTCATTACATTGTATGAAGAGTCGTTTATAGCAATATTATCTAAAGAAGAATCATCAAAATATTTATATAAGGTTGACAAGGCAGATTCTCTTACATGTGCTTTAGCATCTTTAGTTACCATTTGTTGTAATTTGTTTTTTACTGTACTGTCAGCTTTTGCTGCTGCACCAATATTTCTTAAAGCAAGTGCTCTGATAGAAGGATTTTTGTCGTCTAATGCGCTGATAATAATTTTTGCTTCTGCACTATTGCCTTCATAACCTTTGGCTAATGCATCAATAGCTTCGTAACGGTCGAGAAACAATGGCGCATGCTGATACTGATACCTCCATTCATCGCTGGTGTGGTTGTCCTTTTTAGCGCATAACAATTGTTTTTCTGCATCTACATTTATCAATTGTGGCTTGCTGTTGCAATCAAAAAATAAATATTCTTTTTGTTGTGTAAGTGTAACCTGTTCGCGTCTAACTTTTCCGTTTTCATAAATATCTATTGCAAGAGGAAGTTTATAGAGTGGTGTTTCCTGAAGATTTTGTTTTTGTTCGATGATGACGGTTTGTTTTTTCAGAGTATCGTTCCACTGATAACTGATATCAATTATGGGATGACCTTTAGCAAAAAACCACTGATTGAAAAACCAGTTGAGGTCTTGTCCGGTAACAGCTTCAAAAGCCAAACGCAGATTATGTGCTTCAACAGGGCTGAATTTATTGTCGTTTAAATATTTTTTTAATGATGCAAAAAGGCATCATCGCCAACATATTTACGAAGCATGTGTAACACCCGACCCCCTTTTGAATAGCTGTGTCTGTCGAACATATCTTCACGAGCATTGTAATGAAAGCGAATAAGATCAACCTGTTTGTATTTGGCTTCAGCAAGATATTGATTCAAATCATCCATGCCGCCTTTGTCAGCTTCTTCACGACCGTATTTGTATTCATCCCACAGGTATTCGCCATAAGTTGCAAACGATTCGTTTAATGGTATGTTGCTCCACGACTCACACGTTACATAATCGCCAAACCAATGATGAAAAATTTCATGTGCAATCGTATTTTCACTTGTGCCATCAAGCAGTTCGCGTTTTGTTCTCTGTAAAAACTCACCATAAAGAATTGCAGAAGTATTTTCCATGGCACCACTCACATAATCATGAACAACAACATGTGATGATTTTTCCCATGGATAGTCAACGCCTAATTTACGAGAGTAGAAATCGAGTATTTCGGGCACGTTTCCAAAAATATCTTTTGCATACATTTCATATTCCGGGTCAACATAGTAGTTGACTTCAATGTTGCGCCAACGGTCTTTAACCACTTTAAAATTGCTAACAGCCATCATCGTCAGATAGGGTGCAGCAGGCAATGACTGTTTCCATGTATCTGTGCGTGTACCGTCAGCATTTTTAACTGAGGAAGTCATCAAGCCGTTGCTAAGTGTTACAAATGAGCTGTCAACAGTTATGCTGATTTCCTGAGTCATGTTTTGATTGGGAGAATCAATAGTAGGGAACCAAACAGAATTGCTTTGTGTTTCGCCTTGTGTCCAAACCTGTCGTGGTTTATTGGGATTTTTTCCATCGGCATTTACAAAGTAAAGACCTTTATCACTATTAATTGCTACACTGCCACCAATGTTTTTTAGTTCATCAGGCTTTGATATATAGTCAATATAAACTGTGTAGGTTTCAGTTCTGTTGTAAAAGCGGTCGAGGTTGATGGTTAATGAATCGTTTTGGTAGGAGTAGGTTAGCTTTTTTCTTCCGGTGTCGGTAATCAGGCTGACTTCGTTGAAGTCCATGCCACGTGCATTTAGTATCAGCGTGTTTACACTGGTAAAATAGGGTTTAGCGGTTACTTCGGCAATGCCGTACAGGTACTTTTTATTCCAGTCGAAACGTACTTTTAGTTTCGTATGTTGCAAGTCGTTTAAGATGGTGTTGCTGGCGCGATAGTCTTCGTAGGGAGGTTTTACTTCTATGGCAGGAAGGTCATGTGTTTCAACAGGAGTTTTTTGAGTTGTTTTACATGATGATAAAAGTGCAATAGAGATGATTGCAGCAAAGAGAGCTTTTGTAAAATTCATGTTCAGGAAAATTTGAAGGCGTGAAATAATGAAAATTATGCTGCTAAATTGGTTAAAATCAAGTTAAGGAGCAAAAAGTGATACAAAGGGGGTGCTTCACATCTTGACGAGAGACTTTTTTGATTTCACGCAAAGAGCGCAAGGATGAAATTCACTTAGCGGTCCTCTGCGTGTTTATTTCTTTGCGTCTTGGCGAGAGACCTTTTTTTTCACGCAAAGCTCGCAAAGGGGTATTTGTAGTAAGTCTCGTTTTCTTTTCACGCAAAGGAGATATATTTCTTAGCGGCCTCTGCGTGTTTTATTTCTTTGTGTCTTGGTGAGAATAATTTTGTTTTCATGTAATGATGTTTTTAAAACCTAAAGTTTATCAATAATTTTCATGACACGGTCTGTCATAGCATTACAGTAAACAGCATTAAACTCAAACAACTCTTCTGCAGCATACGATTTTTCTATTTCTGCACGAAGCATAGCTTTAGAACGGTTGAGTCGTGTTTTCACATTGGCCTCGCTGATGTTTAAGAGTCCGGCAGTTTCTGATACGTTCATGCCATTGATTTCGCGAAGGGAGAAAACCATTCTGTATTCATCAGGAATTTTGCTTAGTGCTTCTTCTATAATATCTCCCAACTCACGATTTTGTATTAATTTTTGAGTATCGTTATTTGTTCCTGTAAACATTGGTTGTGAATTTTCGTGTACATCTTGTTTGATTTCATTTTTAAAACCTGATTTTTCTTTTTTACGGAAACAGTTATTCAACATTATTCGGATAATCCAGGTTTTAAAATTCGATCGCCCTTCAAATTGTGAAAGATTTCTATATGCATCTACAAAAGTATCCTGCATAAGATCTTCTGTGTCTTCGTGATTGTAATTATAAGAACGACCAATTTTATAAAGAGTAGGATTAAATCGCCTTACTATAATTTCGTAAAGCGATTTTTCTCCGTTTAATATACGTTCCGCAATTTGTGTTTCGGATAATTCTTTATAAAGTTCCATATTATTATTTTACAAATTTAGCTAGTTGTGCCATTGAAAAGGCAGATATTGCCATTACCAAATCACGAACGGCAACATCTACATAGTTGAAACCCATAAGGAGTGTTAAAGCAATTAATGTAAGCCATGCAGCTACTATCTGACCACCAATTATAGGTTTTTTTAAGACAACAATTCCTGCTACGATTTCAATTACACCAACAAGCATCATAAATGCTGCAGGAGTTAGCGGAAGCATACCGACTATTGTTGGATTAATATATTGTGGCCAATTGGTAAGAAGGTTTGTAAATTTATCTGCACCGGCAACGATAGGAACAACTACAAAAGTGTATTTAAGTAAGTTGAATGTTTGGGATATGATTTTATTTTCCATAATTTTTTTGAATTTGAAGTTAATTTAAAATTTCTCCGGAAATTGAAGTGCTATTCCTTTGGCAAGGTCGTCAGCCATGTCGAGCATGTGTTGGTTGGCCTCATCATAGTGAGTGATTGCATTGTTGTAATCTTTATTCAATAAATCAACAGCGTATGTTGTAGTTTGGTCAATGTGCATTTCCATCATGTGTTGCATATCGTGCGGTGGCCAGTTTTTAGGATTAGCAGTTGAAAGAAAGTTTGCAATATCGTTAGCATTGGTTTTCCAGTTTGCTAATGCAAGGTTAAGGGCGGGCTGATCGTTATTTTTTGCGGCTTCGAGTACAGGCACAGCTAAGTTTATATGTGTTGTGAGCAAAGAAGAAAGTGTGTCACCGGCAGCCTGACCATAGTAAGGAACTATTGCAGCGCCAATATCTTTTTGATTTTGTAATAAACGATTTAAAGAAGAAGATAATCCGGAAGGATTGTTGTAGTAGGCATCAACAGTTGCATAAGTGTATTTCATGTGGTCGTTCCAGAGTTTGCGCAAGCCATCTTGCAAGTTGTAATATTGTGTACTTTCTAATGGATTAGAGTCGTCATCTTTCTTGCAAGATGTAATTAAAGTGGCAAGAGAAAATAAGAGTAGAAATACAGAGAGCGATTTCAAATTCAACTTTCTTTTGGTTATACTTGAAGTTTCAGCAGGTTCAAGAGAATTGATGTGATGTAATGATGTGTTTTTCATTTTTATTATTTTTTTAATGTTTATACTCTATTAGAGTAAACGAAAAAACAAAAGGTTACAAAAAATCTAAAATTGTATTAAAGTTGGACTTTATGTGTTTTTTCTTTGCGTCTTGGCGAGAGGCTTTTTCATTTCACGCAAAGCTCTCAAAGTGATATTTGTAGCAAGTGTAATTTTCTTTTCACGCAAAGAGCGCGATGGGTTATCATTTAGCTTTCTTTTGTTAGTTTAATTAAAGATGTACATTGAAAAATGGCATCCACCTAAATAGTTTTCGATTATTACCTATATAATTCCCAACTGCAAAACTTAATGTATAGATGACGAAGATGTTAGGGCTTTTTTTAACGATGGTTGGGCAAAAGCCATATTCTGATAGCTACCAGAATGTGTTTATTAGTAGAATGATATGTGGGCACAAGTCATAAGACTTGCGCCATGTGTGGCTTTTTTCATTTCACGCAAAGAGCACAAAGGTTTTTTCTCTTAGCGGTCTCTGCGTGATTTTTTTCTTTGCGTCTTGGCGAGAGACTTTTATTTCACGCAAAGCTCGCAAAGGGGTATTTGTAGCAAGTGTAGTTTTCTTTTCACGCAAAGAGCGCAGAGAGTGAATTTTCTTAGCGGCCTCTGCGTGTTTTTTTCTTTGTGTCTTAGCGAGCAATCTTTTTTTCACGCAAAGCTCGCAAGGGAGATATATTTCTTAGCGGTCTCTGCGTGATTTTTTTCTTTGCGTCTTGGCGAGAAACCTTTTTTCTTTCACGAAAAGCTCGCAAAGGGATAATAATTTTAAATAGTCTGTGAATGTTAAAGCAGAAATGATAGAATGTAAACTATTAAATAATTTGCTTAAATATAATATCCTAATATTTACAAATTATTAACGATTCTATGAATGCCTTCTTTTAGATACTTAGTGTTAAAATTGATTAAGAGAGCTAATTTTTTCCCAGACAATTTTAAATATGTAAGCGTTTGTGCAAAATGAACTGGGGCGAGCGTTTCTACAGATTTTATCTCAACAATAACTTTATCATTGATTATTAAATCTAATCTGTATCCAACCTCTTGTTTTACATTTTTATAAATCAATGGCATTGGAACCTGGACTTTTACATCAAAACCAGCCTGAATTAAGTCATAAGTTAAAGCAGATTCATAAGCAGATTCTAATAAGCCTAAGTATAAGACTCTATGCATTTCTACTGCAATTCCAATTATTTGATATGAGAGTTCATTTTCAATTGAAGTATTCATTTCGGTTTATAATTGTTTCAAATCGAAAGATACAAAAAATAGTTTTGTTAAATAAAAATGTTTATTCAAAATATAGTGTGTTTGTTTTTCACGCAAAGCTCGCAAGGAAAATATATTTCTTGGCGGTCTCTGCGCGTTTTTTTCTTTGCGTCTTGGCGAGGAACTTTTTTTTATTTCACGCAAAGCTCGCAAAGTGGTATTTGTAGCAAGTGCAGTTTTCTTTTCACGCAAAGAGCGCAAAGGAGATGTATTTCTTAGCGGTCTCTGCGTGATTTTTTCTTTGCGTCTTAGCGAGAAACCTTTTTCTTTTTACGCAAAGCTCGCAAAGTGGTATTAGTAGTAAGTATTGTTTTTCATTTCACGCAAAGAGCGCAAGAGGTATCCGTATAATTTTCTTTGGTGGTTTTAATTAAAGATGTACATTGAAAAATGGCATCCATCTAAATAGTTTTCGATTATTACCAGCATAATTAATAACACCCAATTGTAAACCATGTAATTCTTTTGTGTGATTGAACAAAGCTATTGATAATCCTTTTTGTCTGTCAGAACTACAATATCTCCCTATATAAAATCCATTCATTTTACCTGCATTTGCTCCAAAAATAGACAGCCCGACTCCATTCAATATCCTTTCCTCATGTTTTCTGTCAGAAGAAAGAAATAGCCCAACACCTAAACCATTCAAAGTATCAGGTACTACTCCAAATGCAGAAATACCAACACCATTTAACTTACTTCCATACTGTGAAATTGAAGCGAATGAAACACCGTTAAATTGATAATATTCAGCACGTATTACTCCGATTTGTACTCCGTTTCCCGAATTGCCATCGGAATACATAAAAATATTTATTCCATTAAAAGGGCTACTTGCGGTATCGGTATTATTAAAACGATAACCATTATAATTACACCAGTTACCAAAACAGATTCCACAACGTGTTGTTCCAAACAAGGGATACTTATTCGCATATATATCAATTTGCCCGCTACAAAAATTTGTGGCAAATAGAAATATTAGTAAGAAAACTGATTTGTGAAATGTCATTTAGGATTATTTTAAATTTTAAAATAAAGTAGATTTAACTATTCAACATAACTTTTTTCAAACACCGGTCAATCATTTCAACAGCTTCGTCAACAGTTTCTTTTTTTGTTCTGAACGCTAAAATGGCCATTCGTATTACAAACCGATTACTAATGATTGACGAACTTAAGAATACAGCTCCATCTTTATGCATTTCTTCCATCAGCAGTTTATTCTTTTCATCAGCATCAGTAGCAAAAGGATACCAAAAGTAACTTACCGATAAATCAGGTTCAGGGCCGAGACAAAAACCCTGCTCCGCCAATTTCATTCTGAAATATTGTACCAATAAAAGTTTCTCTTCAAGACAAGCAATAAAAGGTTCTATGCCATGATATTTTAATGGCAGCCACACTCTAAGACCGCGAAAATGTTTGGTGAGCTCCGGTGATAGGTTTGCCGGACTTTTAAGCAACTCTTCATTTTGTCCGTCCTGCATGTAGTTGGCGGTGTAATAATGTGAGTGTAAAACTGCATTGCCATCTTTCACTAAAACTGCACCAACACCATAGGGTAGAAACAAACCTTTATGCGGGTCAACAATAATGGAGTCGGCACGTTCTATTCCTTTAAATAAATTTTTCTTTGATGTGAGAATAAAAAATCCTCCATAGGCAGCATCTACATGAAACCAAAGTTTTTGCTGAGCAGCTATATCGGCAATATCATTTAATGGGTCAACAGTACCGGTATCTGTTGTTCCTGCAGTGGCAACAATTAAAAAGGGATGGAGTCCTTCTGCTTTATCTTTTTCTATTAATGCAATTAATGCGTCAGGTTTAATTTTATGACAATCATCCAAAGGGATGTAACGTACAATAACATCTTCAAGTCCAATTATCCGTAAAGCTTTTTGTGTGGAATGATGAACCTGCTCACTCAGGTAAACTACACTTTTTGGAACAACTTCGTTTTTGATTTTAAATTTATCTCTTGCAGCAGTAAACGCAATTAAAGTAGAAACAGAGCCACCTGATGATAAACACCCAACTGCCCTTTCAGGAAAAGAAAAAACGTTTTTCAACCAATTAACAACTTCGTTTTCTATAGTAGCTGCACCGGGAGCAGCAAAATATGCACCGGCAAAAGGATTGGTGACAGCAGCAATAAAATCAGCTAAGGCTGCGGTGTAAACTCCTCCTCCGGGAATGTAGCCTAAATGTTTTGGCGAGGCTGCATTAATTCCACTCTCTGCAACTTCTTTCTGATATAGATTCAGTATATCATGTAAAGCAGCAGGCTTATTATTGATAGATAAATCACCAACGGTTTTTTACTGATAACCTTTTATGGTATGTAGTGTTGAAATAAAGTTGTTGGCATAATCAGCAGTTTGATGTAACAATTCAGTTCTTTGGGATTCGGGTAAATCCAATTGCTTGCTGATTAAATTAAGTTTGTTTAATTGGTCAATGATAGCTTCCTGACTCATCTTAAAAATAGAGTAAAGTAATCAATTTATTATTTGTGTTTGTTGGTTTAAAGAATGCAAATTAGTCTAATGCAGTTCTTGATGTAATTGCAATTCTGTTCCATCCGTTAATTGTAACAATGGTCATCATTACTGCCGCCATTTCTTTATCGGTTAAATGTTTTTTGGCATCATCAAAAACAGTATCGCTAACGAGATTGTTTGCAATTAATGTCATGGCTTCTGTAAGAGCTAAAACTGCACGCTCTTTTTCTGTAAACAAAGTAGTCTCTCGCCAGGCGTCCAATAAAAATAATCGTTGTGATGTTTCACCAATTTTCATGGCATCGCGAACATGCATGTTAATACAATAGGCACAACCGTTGATTTGTGAGGCGCGGGTTTTTATCAGTTCAAAAAGTATTTTATCTAATCCGCTTTCTGCAAGATATTTTTCAAGATTTAGCATAGCATCAAATGCTTTAGGGTCGGCTTTTGATAAGTTGAATCGTTCTTTCATTTTAATATTTATTTTAACTGTAAAAATATAATTAAAGCTTAACAAATTTTTTTACAAAATTGTTTTCATTATTGTCTCTAACATAAATAGAATAAATACCCTGTTTAAAATCACTTATATCAACTTTCATGGAGCCATACCCGCTATTCTGAAAAAGTATTTCACGCAAAGTTCGCAAAGAATGAATTTTCTTAGCGGCCTCTGCGTATTTTTTTTCTTTGAGTCTTAGCAAGAGACTTTTTCTTTCACGCAAAGAGCGCAAAGGCGTATTTGTAGCAAGTGTAGTTTTCTTTCACGCAAAGAGTGCGAAGAGGATTAATAGTTTTTTATGTAAATATAAAAACTATTAATAAGAACAACAGATAAAATTTCCTCCAAACCATCACTCCCTTATTTTCCCTAACCCAATACCTACATGCACACCAAGGCTAAAGTGTACATCGTGTCTGTCGAGTGCACATTCAACTATTGGCCCAAGGTGAATATTTTTTATGTCGAAATGATAGCCTGCTTCTATGTGTATGGATGCATCGGCATGTCCGGGTTCGGAGTCTTCAAATAAAATGCCCGGTGTAATACTTAGTTCAACCTGATGTGCCGGACTATAGCTGCCGACAATTCCCAGCATGTTATGTCCATGGCGGTCAAAAATTCTTTCGTACTCTATACCTACACCAAAACCGGAATGTTTAATGTTGCGTATCAGGTGGAGGTGCAGACCATAGTTTAATGTTTTGTCCTTTGTAAAATAAACTGCCGATTGGCCAACACCTATTTCAGCTTTATGATGCTGATGGCTGTGTTCTGGCTCAGAGGTGATGCAATATCCGTGAAAAGAAATTCCAATAAAAAATAAAACTGCAAGGGTGGCAATAAGGATTTTTTTGTTTTGAATTAGCATTTTAATGTGTAATAAAAATGATTTTTGAGAAGAATGGTTTTCATTAAAGCCCTGAGCGCTTTTGACCTTGTCTGAAATAAAATTATAGTTTGTTCAAAGCTAAAGAAAATAAGTGTCCTGTTTTTGAAAAATGGTCTGAGACAGGGGCAATAAACCCAACAAAAAGTTTTTTCTATTCATTATTTTTTTACTTTTGCGCACTCATTAACGGTGACATAGCTCAGTTGGTAGAGCAAAGGACTGAAAATCCTTGTGTCGGTGGTTCGATTCCACCTGTCACCACTAACATTTTCAGGAAAAGATTCAATGAAATCATCTTCTCCTTCTCGATTGCAACACGTTCTGTTGATTGATGATAATGAAATAGATAATTTCATCAACGAGCGTATTATCACCTCTTCAGGGTTCAGCGAGGTATGTACCGTAAAGACCTCTGCCGATGAAGCCATTGAATATCTGAACATCATATCCAAAGACAGTAAGGTACCATTGCCACAGGTAATTTTTCTTGACCTGAACATGCCCGTAAAAGACGGTTTTGCTTTTCTTGATGAGTTTAATGCTCTTGCAGAAAATATCCGTCAGTCATGCCGCATCATTGTGTTGTCATCATCCATCAGTCCGGATGATATTAACCGCGCCTCTGCCAATCCTTATGTTATCCGATATCTGAACAAGCCATTAGCAGAAAAATATCTTGAAGCTATAGACCTTTAAGATTTTTCGTTTCCGTATTCCGCATTACTCTTTAAAATTATCCGATAAAGTTTTACAATAATCTATTCCACGTACCTTTGCTGCCTATGGCTACAACAGACGATTTATTTAAAAATATTATATCACATGCCAAGGAGTATGGATTCATTTTTCCTTCGAGCGAAATCTATGACGGGCTGAGTGCCGTTTATGATTATGGCCAATATGGTGTGGAGCTGAAAAAAAATCTGCGCGACTACTGGTGGAAAGCTATGGTGCAGACTAATCCCGATATTGTTGGAATAGATGCAGCCATTTTTATGCATACTACAACATGGAAAGCATCCGGACACGTAGATGCATTTAATGATCCTTTGATTGACAATAAAGATTCTAAAAAACGCTATCGTGCCGATGTGCTGATAGAAGATCATGTTGCAAAAATTGAAGATAAAATTCGCAAAGAAGTTGAAAAGGCAGCCAAGCGATTCGAAAATTTTGATGAGGCCATGTTTCTTTCTACCAATGCAAGGGTGCTTGAATACCGTCAGCAGGCCGACAAGATAAATGCACGTTTTAAAGAAGCCTTAGAAGCAGGTAATCTTACAGAGGTTAGACAGATAATTATAGACTCAGAAATTGTTTGTCCTGTAAGCGGCTCGCGCAACTGGACAGAGGTGCGGCAGTTTAATCTGATGTTTTCTACACAGCTTGGAAGTGTTACAGATGATGCTGCAACCATTTATCTGCGCCCCGAAACAGCACAGGGAATTTTTGTAAACTTTTTGAACGTCCAGAAAACGGGTAGGATGAAAATTCCTTTTGGTATAGCACAAACAGGAAAAGCTTTCAGAAATGAAATTGTGGCACGACAGTTTATTTTCCGTATGCGTGAATTTGAGCAGATGGAAATGCAGTACTTCGTAAAGCCCGGCACCGAAATGGAATGGTATAACCACTGGAAAGAGAAACGTTTTAACTGGCATCTTTCTCTTGGTCTTGGTGCAGAATGCTACCGCTTTCACGACCACCTGAAGCTGGCACACTATGCCAATGCCGCCTGTGATATTGAGTTTCGTTTTCCTTTTGGATTCAAAGAACTTGAAGGTATTCACTCGCGCACAGATTTTGACTTATCTAATCACGAAAAATATTCAGGTAAAAAATTACGCTACTTCGATACAGAGCAAAACACATCGTATGTTCCTTATGTGGTGGAAACAAGTATAGGCCTCGACAGACTTTTTCTTGCAGTACTCAGCACAGCCTACAATGAAGAGACACTTGCCGATGGTTCGCAACGTACAGTGTTAAACATTCCTCCATTTTTAGCACCCATTAAATGCGCTGTTTTACCTCTATTGAAAAAAGACGGACTGCCTGAAGTGGCTCAGAAAATATTTGATTCACTAAGACTTTCATATCAGTGTCATTACGATGAAAAAGATGCAATTGGTAAACGTTACCGCAGACACGATGCCATTGGAACACCTTTCTGTATTACAGTTGACCATCAGACATTAACTGATAATACGGTTACACTCCGTCACCGCGACAGTATGGAGCAACAGCGTATTGGAATTAATGATTTGAAAGCTATTTTAGATAAAGAACTTGCATTAGAAAATATTCTGGCTAAACTGTAAGCCGGATTTTTTTCATTCTATAAAAAACTCTACTGTAAAATCATGATAATCGGGTTGTGAAATGCCATGCGCATAAGAAACATTTTCGGGCTGTGTGTATTTTGAAAGATAAGCCAAATCAATTTTAGGCTGAATGGCATCATCTTTTTTAATTTTTTTGACAGTAACGTTCAGGATGGTGTCGTTGAGTTTCAACTGACCTGAACCGGTTTTTAAAATTTCGCCATACCATCCGTCATTACTTTTGTTCCAGCTTCGAGAAAAGAAACGTCCTTGAACAGTTACCATCCAAATTTCTGTAAATGATTTTCTGTGAATACCGCTTTTAACTCCTATTAATGTGTGATGTTGCAGGTAATTTGTAAGAAGTTTGATAGACATTTACGGTGTTTGATGGCAAACGTAAATTTTTAAATCGGAAAAAAGCATCTATTATCAATTTATATTTTCAACATCACTAATTCCTTCTATTTTTACGCCCGTGATAAATTTTTTAAAGAAATATCCTTTTGTGT
Organism: Bacteroidota bacterium; assembly: GCA_016699635.1. Classification (GTDB taxonomy): domain Bacteria; phylum Bacteroidota; class Bacteroidia; order AKYH767-A; family OLB10; genus OLB10. The sequence continues at coordinate 1,523,060 of CP064983.1, forward strand.
TATTGGTGCTGATAGCCGTTATTGGTTACTATCAGGTTGCACTTTTTCAAAACACATTGAAATGGGATGTCACAGACCAGTATTATCCGTGGCGCATGTTTGTGGTGCAGTGTCTGCGAAATGGTATTTTGCCTTTCTGGAATCCATACGAGCAATTTGGCTACCCCATGCATGCCGACCCGCAAAGTGGTGTGTGGTATCCTGTTGTCTGGCTCATGTCGTTGTTTGGTCCATATACACTTTACAGTGTGCAATTGGAATTTATGTTGCATGTCATAGGTGGGGGAATTGGTATGTTGTTTTTATTACAGCGTTTTCATGTCAACCCTTTTATTGCACTCATTAATGCAATTGCTTATATGTTTTGCGGTTTGTTTGTGGGCAATGCACAGCATCTAACCTTTACCATTGCTGCCTGTTGGCTGCCTTTTGTCATACTTGCTTTTAAAAACATGGCAGAACATAATCATTGGCGTTTTGCTTTGCACTTTGCATTGTTTGGTTACTTGTTGGTATCTGGTGGATATCCTGCATTTGCCATTATTTTATTTTATATTCTGCTTACAGTAACAGTATTTCTTTTTATCCGCAACCGTCAGAGCAAACATTGGATGAAACGTTTTTTATTACACAGCATACTTGCTGTTGTGTTGTTATTACTGTGTTCATCAGGTATTTTGTACAGTGTTTTCAAAGTTCGGATTATCTTGCACGGGCAGCAGGTCTTTCATTCAAAGTAGCCTCGTTTGGTCCCTTTTCACCACAGTCGCTCATATCGCTAATGTTTCCATTGGCTTCTGCTCGCGACAGTGAATTTTTTGGTACAGATATCAGTATGTCCTCTGTGTTTGTTGGTATGTTGCCGTTGGCAGGGTTTATACTCTTTATCATCAGACCCAAATCGCGCTCTGCATGGCTTATTCTTGCAGCGACAATCGTCATGCTCTTTGCATCATTTGGAAGCTACACCCCTGTTTTTGGCTGGTTTTACAAAACTTTTCCCATGCTTGATTTATTCCGATTCCCCTCTGTATATAGATTGTTTTTTATTACCGGAATATTGTTGCTTTCGGGCATTGCACTATCTGCTCCCGATGCATTCAGCCGCCTTAAGTTACCCTTTGCCACCTTAGGTGGCATTGCCGCAGTAGCTACAATTTTTTTCTGGTTAAAGAATACTAATGAATGGAATTTTAAACCCTGGCATGATGCTGTAAACAACATTTCGTTTACTCAGGCAATAGCTTTTCAGGGTTTTATTCAGTTGCTTTTTATTGTGATGATGTTGCTGGCTTTATTAATTAAAGATAGAACAAAGCTTCTGATGGCAATGATAACATTGTCTGCAGTTAATGTAATTGTTGCAGCACAATTAAACATTCCTGTAACGGTGACTTACAATCTTAAAACTTCTGAAGTAGCAAAAGAAGTAAAAGAAAAAGCTGTTGCAGATTTTCCTGTTCCTGAAGTGCGGCCTGTTGTACTCAACAACGACTCCGGTGGGTGGGTAAGTCCTTTTTGGAGAAATCTTAACCTGTTTAAAAAACAACCGGCATGGGATGGCTATAATTCTTTCCAGCTGAAAAATTATGTACGCTTTGTTGATGATGAATCGCTCAGGCAAAGACAGATAAGCAACAACTGGATTTATTTTGCCGACACTGTTATTGCTTATTCTGAAGAGCCAATCATTGTGGCACCTGCATCGCTGCATAATGTTTGTTATGTGCCTGCAAACGAAAAAGACTTGTTGAATATTCAACCAGCATCAGGCAATAGCATTTCTGTAAAGACATTTATTCCGGGAAAAATTATTGTTGAAGCAAAAACAGAAACATCTTCTGCATTAACACTGATGCAGCAGCACTATCATGGATGGAAAATTTATGATAATGACAAAGAAGTTAAACCTGTCGTTACCGATTATTTATTTATGACGATTCCTTTAGCACAAGGTACTCATAAGATAGAATACCGTTATGAAAACAAACCGATACATAATGCTTTGTGGCTTTCGGGAGTTACGCTAATTGTACTGATAGGCTTTTCACTTTATGCTTTTTTCAGCAAGAACAAGTTGCAGGCTTTGCCAAAGTAATGTTATTGAATATTATTTAAAATTTATTGTTTCACAAACCTGTTTGTTAATTTCTCATTACCGCAAATAGAATTAATTGACAGTTACAGAAAAATGTCTTATATTTGCTGACAAATGTCTTGTTATGTCAGAAACAAAATTAAAAGAGAAACTTAATAAGGAGATAAACACCTTCTTTCATAAGTCGAGAGATTGGGATATACAGTTCAAGACAACGAAGAAAATAACGTATGAAGATTTTCTTTCAGATAAGATTTTAATGATTGCGGCAATAAGAGCCGGCATACCTTATTCGTTGTTTCAATTAATAAAGGGTTTTACACCTTTTACAGAATATGATTGGGCTGATTTTCTTGATATATCTACCAAGTCATTACAGCGATATCATCAATCATCTCAACATTACTTCAAACCAATACACTCAGAAAAAATAATAGAAATGGCAGAAGTAACTAAAGTCGGACTTGAAGTTTTTGAGGATATGGATAAACTGAAACTTTGGTTAAATACTCCAAATTACGCCTTAGGAAAAATAAAACCTATTGTATTATTGAAAGACTCTTATGGAAAGGAATTAGTAATGTCAGAATTGATAAGAATCAACCATGGTATTCTTGTTTAGTCTATGGAGGCATTCAGACTGACCAGAGCCAAGTTTGCAAATTTATTATCCGGAAAGGGGGCTGCTATTAAAGGCGCAAGGTGGAATTCTATTGGTGTAGAATTGATCTATACAGCTTCAAACCGCTCTTTAGCTATGGCAGAAGTTGCAGTACATTTTACTTTAGCAACATTACCTGCAGATTATATGATGGTAACAATAAATATTCCGGATAGCGTTTCTGTTCAGGAAATGAAAGAAAAAGAACTGCCAACCGATTGGCGAAACTTCCCGCATCCAATATCAACTCAAATTATTGGTGATAGATTTGTTGCTGAAAATAAGTTTTGTGTTTTACGAATTCCCTCAGTGGTTACTCTGGGAGACTATAATTTACTCATCAACCCAAAGCATCGTGACTTTGTTAAAATAAAAATGAAATCTGTAGAAAAATTCCCTTTTGATAAGAGAATACTCAGATAAAGACTAACTCTTATCCTTTGCTTTTTTCAGCAAGAACAAGTTGCAGGCTTTGCCACGTTAGTTCAGCAGTTTTATCCCAAGAAAAATCCTGTTGTCTGATTTTGCCTTTTTGTTTTAGCTGTTCGGCAACTTCCTGATGTTGTAATACTTGTTCCAAAGCAACGGTAATGGCATTTACGCTGTGTGGGTCAACACAGAGAGCTGCATTGCCTGCAATTTCAGGAAGGCAACTTACATTGGAAGTGATTACAGGTACACCACAGCGCATAGCTTCAATCATCGGAATACCAAATCCTTCAAAAAACGAAACATACATCATTGCCTCTGCCGATGCAGTTAGTTGTGCCAATGCTTTTGCAGAAAGCCTTCCTGTAAAAATCAAGTCGCTCTCAATTCCTGTTTCAGAAAGTGCAAGTTGCAAATCAGCTTCCATTTTACTTCGATCGGACACTAATACAAATTTTAATTCTCCGCTATATTGCTTTTTATACTGTGCAAAAGCACGCACCATGTTAGCTGTGTTTTTTCGCTGATGCAATGAGCCGGTGTAAATTATATAGCGGCTTCCTGCAGTATATTGATTGCGTACTTGCTCTTGTTCTGCTACTGATAATGGCTTGTACATATCATGAATACCATTATACAACACATCGGTTTTTTCAATGTTAATTTCATAGGTGCTCACAATATCCTTTCGCGAAAACTCAGACACAGTACCTATTCTTTGTGCATTTTGTGCAGCTATGCGCGACCACTTACTATAGTAACGAGCAACTTGTGTTGGCATATATTGTGGAAAATGTTCAAAGTTTAAATCGTGAATTACTGCTACCTGTGGTACAGTAGCCTTACTGCAAATAAAACTCTCGGGACTGAAGAATAGATCCGGTTTATATTTTTTAAAAGCGTGGTGAAGGCTTATTTCAAACCAGGTGTACCAAAGCCACGGATGACGTGCCTGCGGGTAAATGACTACCGGCATAATATTATTGCTGAAAATAAACTCAGAATTAAATTTACGGTCGAAAAAAAGATAAAACGATGTTCGGGATGCTGAATGACAATACGCTTCAGGGTCTCGAATGCAAACCATCCTGTTCCATCTAACTTGTCTTTAAGCAACATTCTGGTGTTTACCGCTATCAGCGCCATTGCGATTATTTATATTTTTGTAGTGCAAAAGTATTTTAAATAGAAACTCATAGCAATTATAAAATAAATTCCCTCATGTTGAGTTATATATTCCGTATCCCGAACCGTATGTACAAACAGTTGTCCATTGCCTTTTTCTGTTGCTCTCTGCAGCACAATCCATTTCGCAAAATCTACCATTAGGCTCATGGCGCGAGCACCTTTCCTATACGCAGGCACAGTTTGTGGCTAACACACCACAACGCGTTTATTGCGCCACCGATCAGGCTGTATATTTTATTGATAAGTCGGACAACAGCGTACAACGTTATTCAAAAATTAACGGACTTTCAGATGTAGGTATAAGGCTGATGGATTACAGCCATACAGAAAATGTGGTGTTTGTAGGCTATGTAAATTCCAATATTGACCTCATATCAAGTACAGGCATTATTAATATTTCTGATGTTGAAAGAAGAACAGCTACCGGTGACAAGGCTATTAATGATGTAGCATTTAACTGAAAGTTTGCATATCTGGCAACAGGCTTTGGAGTTTTAGCACTCGATTTAATTAAAGCTGAAATAAAAGAAACCTACGTTATCGGAACCACAGGAAGTGAAGTTCCTGTGTATTCAGTTACCACTGATGGCACCTATATTTATGCTGCCATTGCAGGCGGAATCCTTAGAGGAGAAATAAGCAATCCCGCACTCAATAATTTTGCTACATGGCAAATGGTTTATCCAAACACTTTTACCGGAATAACATTTAATAAGATGTGCTGGCTTAATGGTAATCTGGCTGTTAATTTTCATTCTTCTTCTACAGATAGTGTAGTCACCGTTAACACAACAAATTTTGCAACAGGAACAACATTAATTAGTGGTGGCTTTGCACTGCGACAGTTAAAAACCGAAAATGACAGGCTTTATGCAGTGAATAATTATTCTGTTAATGAATGGGATAATAATTTTCAACCATTGCGCCAGATTTACGGTAATGTCAACTATCAGAACACAGACATGTTTGGTGTAGCTACAGGCAGTGGCAATCAACTATACATTGCTGATAAAAATAATGGTTTGGTTAACTATACAGACGACAACAACATAACGTTTACAGTTCCAAACAGCCCTGCCTCGCCCAATGCAAGCTGTGTTTTTCATAATGGTACAACATTGGTAACTACGCATGGCACTAACCGCTGGAGCGACAGTTATGGTACTGATGGTTATTCAACATTTGATGGTGTGCAGTGGAAAACATGGAATGTAAAAACAATAACCAACTCAAATGTTGACGTCAATCAAATGCTCGATTTGCAAGCTGTAGTCAGTGAGCCCGGAAATCCCGGACACTTTTTTCTTGGCTCGCGCATCAATGGTGTTTTTGAGTTCGACAATAATGTTCCTATAAAGATGTACAACAAAGACAACAGCAGTCTTAGAGGAGCTTTTGGAAATCCGGGGCAAACAAAAATTGGAGGTTTAGCTTATGATGCAGCAGGAAATCTATGGGTAGTAAATTCCGGAGTAAACACACCATTGAATATGTTGAGTAAAGATGGTGTTTGGCAGTCTATCAATCTTCAGTCAGTTATTCCATCAGGAGTAAATATATTTTTTGGAGATATTTTATGCGACTCTTATGGTCAGGTGTGGACAACGTTAATCAGCAATGGATTGATTGTTTATGATCCTTCGCAACAAAAATCAGTTAGAATTTCGCAGGAGACAGGTGGATTAAATGTTAATGATGTGCGTTGTATTGTTGAAGATAAAGAAGGTCAGATATGGCTTGGGACATCAGAAGGTATTGCAGTTATTTATTCGCCCGGCAATGCAACAGGAAGCACTCCGGCAAAAGCACAAAAAATTCTGATAACGATTGACGGTATTACGCAGTATCTTTTAGACAAAGAAATTGTTACAGCAATAGCTGTTGATGGAGCCAACAGAAAATGGATTGGCACCAATAGTGGAGGTGTATTTTTAATGTCGGCAGATGGGACCAAGCAGATTCAGAACTTTAATACATCAAACAGTCCTTTGTTTTCAAACACCATTACATCAATTGCTATTGATCCTGTTACGGGGGAAGTTTTTGTTGGCACTGATAAGGGATTGATTTCTTATGTTGGTGATGCCACACAGGGAACAGAGTCGTGTTCTAGTTTAAAAGTATTTCCCAATCCGGTGAAAGAGAATTACGATGGCCCTATTGCAGTGCGTGGTGTAACAGCAAATGGCAATATTAAAATTACTGATATAGCAGGAAACGTTGTTTATGAAACAACAGCAAAAGGTGGAATTGCAACATGGGATGGCAACAACTTTGAAGGCAAGCGTGCGCAAACCGGAGTTTATTTGGTTTTTGCTACCGATGAAAAAGGCGACAATACCTGTGTTACTAAACTTTTTCTGGTAAATTAATTACAGACTTTTCTATTGCTGTGGTTTTCTTAATCAGGTAAAAGCAATAAGCAAAAATCAGATAAGCAGTTATGTTGGCTGCATCATGAATCCACCAGTCAGCATCACCTGTTGTTGTGCCAATAAAAGAATCAATAAACACACTGCAGAAAGTGTAAATAAAAACACCTGTAAGTAAAACAAAAACAGGGCTGTTGAGTTTATTTCCTGCACCTTCAATCCATTTTAGCGATGCCCATGCTGCCAACACAGCAACGGTTGACAAATAGCCAAAGGAGTAAGTTCCTCTATAAGCACCATCATCACCTATTAATGGCATCATGATAAATGCCAGTATATAGCAAATAAAAGCAACAGGTAAATTAGCTTAAAAATATGCTTTAGTTTGTTAAATAATCCTGTTGATTCAATTATAAAAACCATGAGTAGTGCTTCTGCCAGCGTATAAATGTCCACTGCAATCAATACATAGGAGCGGTTTAGTTTATAAAATGTCCAGCCAAAAATATCGGTTGCTGCGCCATACAAAAGCAATAAAATCAAAAGCCGGAACAGCAGTCCGGCTTTTTTAAAAATCATTAACCCGAACAATGCCACCAGCACTTCAATGCAGGTTGCCGACATTCGAGTAAGGAAAGGATCCATTTTATCATTCTGATGAGGTACCACATGGCGTTCAAGAATTCTATTATCCGCAACTACATTGGAACCCGATTTGTTAACTGCAAAAATAACAATTCTGAGTCTATTCTCTTTTGCTGCTTTATCTAATCCAAAATAATAACGTATGCCACCAAAATTATTTTCACCACCTGTTGCTGCATAAAGCCGGGTTAAAAATTCATCAGATGAAAACAAGGCAAAAGGCCATTGCACAGTTCCATCTCCAAAGTTTTCATTAAAGAAAGCGGTGTATTGATTCATGTTTCCTTTAATGGCTGCAAAATGATGGACAGATGCAGCTGCAGGAATTACCTTGGTGTACTGCGACAGATAGTTTGTGATGGCTTCGGATGTCAGCGATTGATAAGGGTGTTTTACAGTATCGTTTATCAGATAAACATTGGTTTCGTTACTTGTTTCATAACTTACCATGCTATCAGGATTAAAGTTAAATTTACAAGCTGCAAGCATATTTACATCTTTAAATAACGTTGCAGGTTCAGCATCAGAAAAACCATAAAACATGTAGCCATTGGCATCAGGGTTTTCTTCTGTCAATCTTTTAAGGCCTCGGCACTTATGGATCCGCCAACAGGTAGTTTTCTTAAAGCTTCGGCATTTTCGGAATTGTTAATTGTGTCTAAATAATTTTTGATTAACGACACAGCATCATTCACACTTAGCAAGTGATTATTTTGTAATGGCGCTGTTGCTGGTGCTATTTTTGCAGCAACATTAGTCGGTTCTTTTTTTTCTTCGGGTGGGCTACTACACGAGGTTACAAGCAGGGAAAGTGTTAGGGCTGCTGTAAAAATTCCGACAATTTTGTTATACATATATTTGGTTTTAGATAGTCAGCAATAAAGAGCGGTTTATTTTCTGTCTGACTAATTAAATTATCGGTCGTTGGTTATTATTTTAGTTTATTAAAAAATCGTTTTAAATTAATATTTTTCAAATATACTTCTGAAAAAACTTATTCCAACAACAATTGTACAAAATGCTTTATGACGGTACAAGATGCAAAAAGCAGACTGTTTTCTGCAGTTGTAACAGAACAAAAAAGGAGGCTCTTAGCCTCCTTTAGTAATCAATAATTACAAAAAATACTTATCTTTTTTTGAACCTTGCCTGAAAGAATCGCAGATAGGTAGGTTCATAAATCATTTCTAATCCTTTTATTTTTTCTCGGTTTTTATAAACACGCTCTATTGATTCTGAAATCACATCCATGTGTGCCTGTGTATAAACCCTGCGTGGAATAGTCAGTCGCACCAACTCTAATTCGGGATAATAGTGGTCGCCAGTTTTTTTATTTCTGCCTGCAGATACAATTCCTCTTTCCATGGTACGTACACCGCTGTCTTCGTAAATTTCAGCAGCTAATGCCTGTGCGGGAAACTGTGTCTGTTTAAGATGCGGCAAAAACTTTTTAGCATCAATAAAAATTCCATGTCCACCCACAGGATTTACAATTGGAATATTCATTTCATTGAGCTTATCACCTAAATATAGCACCTGTCCGATACGCGCCCTGATATGATCATCACTAACAGATTCAATAATGCCTGTTGCCATTGCTTCCATATCACGCCCGGCTAATCCACCATAAGTGTGCAGTCCTTCATATACAACAACAAGATTACTTGCTTCTTCAAACTTTTTATCATCGTTCAAAGCCAGAAAGCCTCCTATGTTAACCAATGCATCTTTCTTTCCGCTAAATGTTGCACCATCAGTCAGGCTACAGATTTCTTTTACGATGGTTGCAATACTTTTTCTTTTATAACCTTCTTCACGCTGTTGTATGAAATAGGCATTCTCTGCAATGCGTGTCATATCCAACATAACCTTTATGCCAAGCTTTGCAGTATATTTTCTAAGCTCTTTAATATTAGCCATAGAAATTGGCTGACCACCGGCCATGTTAACTGTAGTTGCTACACAGACATAAGGAATTTTATCGGCACCAAATTTTTTAACTAACTTATCTAATTTGTTGATGTCAATATTACCTTTAAATGGATGCAGGTTAGAGCTGTCATGTGCCTCGTCAATAATGACATCATAGAATGTTGCACCTGCAAGTTCCTGGTGAAGGCGTGTTGTAGTAAAATACATGTTGCCCGGAACCACATCACCTTTTTTAATCATTATCTGCGACAGAATATTTTCTGCACCACGGCCCTGATGTGTAGGGATAAGATGTTTAAATCCGTAATATTTTTTTACGACATCTTCTAAGCGATAAAAATTTTTACTGCCGGCATAAGCTTCGTCACCAAGCATCATTCCTGCCCATTGCTGATCGCTCATGGCAGAAGTTCCACTGTCTGTCAACAAGTCAATATATACATCTTCAGATTTAAGTAGAAACGTGTTGTAACCTGCTTGCTGTAATGCTTTTTTTCGTTGTTGTGGTGTTGTCATTTTCAACAACTCAACCATTTTTATTTTAAAGGGTTCTGCCCATGAATGTTTTGGCATAATAATTTATTTTTTTTGATGTGTTTATGAATTGCTTTTGAATTTATTTGAAACAATTAAAAATTCGTTTGAAATAGTAAAACTTAGCTAAGACCTAAAAATTGACTTTCATTGGTAAAATCCTATAAAAACTTCAATTTAAGGTGATATGAATATGATTAAAATCAGTTTGATTAAAAATGCAGCTAAAATTCTTTGTTCTGAAAATGAAAATCAGAATAAAAGCAGAAATAAAATCTCGCAATTAAACCGTCTGTGATTTTTTGGTATGACTGCTCCACTTTGGGCAATCACATTTTTTTGAAAAGCCTGCAAGATGATTGACACAGCATTAACGCTACTGCCAATAAAATTAATGTATAGCGATATTTTTTTAATTGCTCCATTGTAAAGTGTTTATCAGGTGTAAAACATCTTTGCGTATAAACTCCAATGATGGCTGCAACGAATCTGAATTTGGTATGGTATTAAAATACAATGATCCTCTTAAAAAATGCTGAAAGCTGTCGGTAACATAAAATTGCATATTGCTTGCTGCATTGCCACCAATATCATATACCACACCGTAAACATGATTTTGTGTGTTGATAACGGTTTCGTCAATGCCATTGGCCTTGATGGTATGCTTGTAGGCAAAGCCTCTGGAATCTTCGGCCATTTGGGCAAGGTTGTTTCTTATAGGCTTATAAGTAAGATAAAGCTGTGCACCAAATTTTGGATAGAGAATATATTTCCAACAGGGTTCTGAAAAGCGATTGGTATCGGGCAAAACATAACTATAGTCAGGTGTTTCAAAACGATATGGACAGGAGGTGTCTGTAAATAAAGTATATTTCTTCTCAGGCATATCTATACGAAAAAATCCGCGTGGCTTTGGTGCAGGTGTTTCGCTGCACGATGTCAGTAAACCAAAAAGTAAGATATACATCAACTTTCTCATTCCTGTTTTTGTGTAATCTGCAGTTTAACACGTTTTATTTTTCGTCTGTCGGCTGATTCAATAGTAAAACGCAGGTTCTTGAAAGTTATTACTTCGCCAATACGTGGTATGGTGTGATTGATTTCCAACAACAGTCCTGCAAGGGTGTCTTTTTCACCTTCTATTTCATCAAACAATTCCATATCCAATTCAAGAATACGGCAAACTTCATTCAGTGATGTTTTAGCCTCGAACACATAGGTTTGCTCATCAATCTTGGTGTAAACAGGCTCTTCATCGTCAAACTCGTCTTTTATTTCACCTACTATTTCTTCAAGTACATCTTCTAATGTAATAAGCCCTTGCGTTGCACCAAACTCATCAACAATTATAGCCATGTGTATTTTGCGTTGTTGAAACTCCTGCAATAAATCATTTATCTTTTTGTTTTCAGGAACAAAATATGTTTTACGGATAAGTAGTGGCCAGTCGAAATTTTCTTTTTTTATGTGTGCCAATAAGTCTTTAATGTGCAATACTCCTTTGATGTTGTCAATAGAAGATTCATATACTGGCACTCTTGAATAGCCGGCATCAATTACACGTTGCAACAACTCTTTAAATGGTGTTTGCAAGCCAAAAGCAATCATGTCCGGCAACGGTCGCATGATTTGTTTGACATCAATATTTCCAAAATTTACAATGCCTTTGAGAATACGTTTTTCTTCCGGTGGCGATTCAATATCGCTGGTAATTTCAATGGCATGTGTCAATTCATCCAACCTTACGTTGGTGCGTTTGCGCTTAAGAAGTTTATCGACAAGAGAAGTTGATTTTACCAATGGAACACTAAGTGGCGTTAAAAATTTTCCCATGATATAAATTGGGTAAGCCATAAAGGAAAGAATACGCATGTTGTTATGCGCTGCATAAACTTTTGGCAGCACTTCGCCAAACATGGTGATGAGAAACGTAACACTAAAAACCTGTACAAAAAAAATGAGTATAGGATTATCGCCCAACAACTGCGAGTTTGAAAAGATGAGAGACGAAAAAATAATTATTGCAATGTTTACACAGGTATTGGAAATTAAAATTGTAGCCAGCAGTTTTTTGGGCTGATCGAGTAAATGCAGAATTATTTTATTGATGTATGTTGGTTTTTCATCTCTCAGATACTGAAGTTGTGCAGGGCGTAGTGAGAAAAAGGCAACTTCGCTGCCTGAAAAAAGTGCAGAAAGTAGAAGCAACACAAGAATAACTAATAGCTCACCGGTAAATGAATAGGATGAAAAATTGCTAAGTAACAAGCTACTGACGACAGGCATGCTGAGGGGGTGAGTACAATATAATTTCCTGCAAATATAGGATGATGTTGCTTAGTTGGGTATTAAAAACTATGCAACGCGCTTAAAATGGTAAATCATCATTTATTTCTGAATGACCGGCCTCAGATGCAGGATGTTCAGATGTTGTTCTCTCAGTAGTGCCTGTTGAAGGATTTCCGTTTTCATCGGGCTTGCGACCAAGAAGTGTCATGCTGTCGCCAATGACTTCTGTTATGTATTTTTTATTGCCGTCTTTATCATCCCAGTTGCGTGTGCGTAGTTTTCCTTCAATATATACCAAGCTACCTTTCTTCAGGAATTTTTCTGCAGTCTCTGCAAGTTGTCGCCACAAAACCACATTATGCCATTCTGTTTGTGTTACTCTTTGCCCGTCTTTATTCTTATATACTTCTGATGTTGCCAATGGAAATTTAGCTACACTGATGTTACCATCTATATGACGCATTTCCGGATCTTTTCCTAAGTTGCCTACTAAAATTACTTTATTTACTCCTGACATGATTGCTGTTGTTTAACTGCGTAACGAATGTGTTTGTTTGTGCATACAAATATAACAATTTGGTCATAAAAAACCCCGCAGCAGCGGGGTCTTTTTATGAACGACTTTACTATCTCGATTTCACAATTTTCTGCACCTGATATTTTCCATCAGTGTGAACAGACAGCATGTAAATTCCTGCCGGAACATGCAGGTTAATTTCTGATGTTTGATTTAAGGTAATTACAGAACGATATACAACCTTACCTAACATATCCAAAACCTGAATTTCAGCATTGCCATCTTTTTCTGATGGAACATAAATATTGAGTTGGTCTGTAAATGGATTTGGCGATATGCTGATGTTGCTTTGAGCTTCAGCAATAAAGCCTTCACCTTCTTCGCGACAAGAAGTTACTGTGAGTTGAGCAGATTTTGATTTGTAACATCCATTTGCAGTTTGTGTAACCTTGTATTGTCCTGCTAATGTTGCAGAATAGGTTTGTGCTGTTGCCCCCGGAATTAATACACTGTTTCTGTACCATTGGTAAGTCACCCCTGTAAAATTATTTGCTGTGAATACCTGTGCAGCTCCGTTACAAATAGTTGCATTTGCAGGCGAAATTACCGGAGCAGGATTGTTGATGACATCTAAAACAGCAATGTTACTGATTACAGCACATGAACCGTTGATTGAAACTTCAACTTTATATTGTCCTGCAGAAGTAGCATTAATACTTTGTCCCGTTCCTGCCAGCAACACATTGTTTCTATACCAGCGATAGGAATAACCGGCACCGCTATTAGCAGTAAATGTAAAAGGAATACCTGCACAAACTGTTGATGTACCTGCCGGACTTACAGAGGCAGAGACAGTATTCTCAGTTAACACAGCAGCAGGTGATGTTCCACTGCCGCAAGGCGATGAAATAAACACTGTATAACTTCCTCCTGAAGTTGCACTATATGTTGAGCTTGTTGCTCCAGAAATTGCATTACCGTTTTTATACCACTGATGTGTAAAACCAATTCCTGATGATGCACTCAACAACATAGAACCACCGGTACAAAGAATCTGACTGCCTGATGGACTTATCTGCGCATTGAAACTTCCGATGCTTACAATGATGGCATTGCTGTTTGTGTTGCCACAGCTTGCACTAACATTGCATGAATAGTTTCCTGAAACATTGGTAGTATAACTTGTTGCAGTAGCGCCTGAAATGTTGTTACCATTATTTTTCCACTGATAGCTATATCCCGGAATAGGAATGTTTACATGCATTGTTACCGAACCCTGATTACAGAGTGTTGTTGGGTCGTTGGTGTAGATAGATGCAGAAACAGAAGATGCAGCATTTACATTAATAGTTTTAGATTTAGAGCATCCATTGGCAGTTTCAATAACTCTGTAAGAACCATTTGAAGTAGCTGTATAATTCTGAGCTGTTGCTCCAACAATGTCCACACTGTTTTTCTGCCACTGATACTGTACACCGGCAAAACTGTTTGCTGTAAGCACCACAGAGCCCGGAGCACAGAATGTTGTTGGTGTAGTAGTTGTAATTACAGGAGTAGGATTGTTAATCTGATTACCTACAACACTGTTTGTTGTTACCGTACACGACCCTGATGTGATGACACACTTATAAGTACCTGATGAGTTGATGCTTAAAGCAGCACTTGAATTTGAAAGCAGCACATTGTTTCTGTACCATTGGTATGTATATCCTGCACCTGATGTGGCATTTAATGTGGCATTAAAGCCTGCACAGAAACTTACTGTTCCTGATGGAGTAATTTGTCCTGTCATTGCACCAATGTTTACAATGGTTGTTGTTGATGTAGCGCTGCATAAATTTAAGTTGGTTACAATTACTGCGTAGCTGCCGGATACGGTGGCATTGTAAGTTGAAAGATCAGCACCGGAAATTATGTTTCCATTAAATAACCATTGGTAAAACAGACCTGTTCCTGTGTTTGCCGAAAGCACTACAGGCCCTGCACAAACATTAATAGTACCGGAAGGAGATAATACTGCTGTTGGCGTATCACATAAAGTAGTAAATGGAATAGTGCTGCTCCATGGAGAAACTGTTAGTCCGCAAACCATTTGTACCTGCCATTGATAACCGGTGTTGGGTTGCAAACCTGTTAATGTATATGGAGTTGATACATTATTTAAAATTGTCCAGGTTGAATTACTGGCTTTTTTATACTGAATGTTTAATACGCCACCTGCTGAACCTGAAGAATACAACATAGCTGATGTACTTGTAATGGCAGCGGTATAATTGTTTTGTGGTGTATTGCACGGTTGAACCAGAGTTGAAAAAGTTGTTGAAGAAGAAAAATCCTGATGTTGTTCCACCTGCACAAACGGTTTCTACCTGCCATTCGTAATTGCTATTTGCGGTTAAAGATGTTGCAGTGTAACTTGTTGATGTAGTATTTGCAGTTGTCCATGTTGAACCACCAACCAAACGGTAACGAACATTGTAGCTTAATGCACCACTAACTGCTGTCCAGCTAAATGTTGCATAAGTTGGATTTATATTGGTTGTTGTTGTTCCTGTTGGAACACTGCATGTAATCGGAGGTGTAGTAAATGTTGTTGAAATAGTAAATATCGAAGAGCCTCCTGTACAAACTGTCTGCACCTGCCACTCGTAGTTGCTTCCCGGAGTCAGTCCTGTAGCTGTGTAAGGCGATGCAGTTGCTGTTGCAGTAGTCCATGTTGATGTGCCTACAACACGATAACGCAATACATAGCTTGAAGCACTTGCTGCTGCTGTCCAGTTAAAAATTGCAGATGTGCTGTTCACAGAAGATGTGTTCATTCCCGGAGGAGGCATACATGCCATTCCTATGCAGGCTGTCAAACATGCACCACTGTTGTATTTGTTAATGATTACCGCTTGTGGCTGCGAACCAAATCCTAAAGAAAGATTAATACCCACAGCATTCAAATGACAATAGCTCATAATAGTTCCACCACCTGACGGTATTGGTGCGCCACTGCAACTGCCTTCATAACCATAACCTGCAGCAGGGCCGCAACCATCAATGGCAGTGTTGTTGCCATTCCACACGCAGGCATGTGTATGTCTTGAACCCATTAAGTGACCTTGTTCGTGTGTAACAACCATTACACTCCAGGAATATGTCGGGAAATTGCTGTATGATGAGTTGATGCCACTATAACATTTACTTGAGTTGATGTTTGATGCACAAATGCCACTAAAGCCTGCAGCAATTCCACCACCACCACCATAGCCAAGCAAGTGACCTAAGTCGCCATTAAAGCTGGTACGGTATGTCTGGAACTGACTCAGGTAATTTGAAGATGTTGTTCCTGTATATGGACTCACAACATCCCAAACATAAACTTCGCTCAACTCAACAGGAATGTTGTCGTTGGTATAGATTATTGCACTCTGATTAAATAATCCTGTTACATAGTTTGCAGCATCTGTGATGCTTCCTTTACCTTGAAAAATATTGTAGTTAACTTCCCAATACAATCTGATACAGTTTACCATCATACCTCTGTTGGCAGGCAACTGTAATTCCTGTGGTGTGTAGGTTCCATTGTCGGCAAGTGTTGCACATTCCATTGCAGGGCGTGAGGTCAGGTCTGCATCGTTATAAATTACATGTAAGTTCGAACGATCGTTTTCCAAACGGCCAATCACAAAATTCCCTGCTGCCGGAGTAGAAATCAATGCCATCACTTCATCATCAAAAATGCTTATGGCTGCTATGGAATTGTTATCACCATTTATAATTCCCTGATAATGTAAACCGGGAGTATAGTTCACTGCACCACCATTGCTGCCTGCAGATGTAACACTAAAATCAGGGGTAAAAATGTTTGCTTTATACAAGTCAACCTGAACGGTGTTGTTGTTAATAGGAATACGCAACGATAAAAAATCAGGTTTCTGACTCATTAAAGATGCAATAGCCGATTTGTTCAACTCAACATAAGTTGCTTTAGTTGCAGTAGCTGCATGTTGTCTGTTCAGTTGTTCATTTTCCGGACTGACAGTAAAGATTTTCTGTTGCAAACACTGCCTGCTGTTGCTTGGCAGTAAATATTTTTTGTGCTACAGGTTTAAGATTCTGTGCCCACAACATCATAGGTAGGCAAATCAATAATAATAAGTAAAATCGTTTGTTCATAAATTTGAGGATTATAAGATTCCAAATTTATTATAATTTTCTTAAATTCAAAATATCTTTGTAATAAATGTTGCTGTCAGATGAATACTTGTATTAAAAGAGGCATATTGATAATTTGCCTGCTGTTATCAAAATCACTTTTTGCACAGAATCTCTATTTCCCACCATTAACAGGAAACACATGGGACACACTTTCTCCATCAACTTTAAACTGGTGTCAGCCACGCATTGACTCACTGTATCAGTTTCTTGAAGACAGACATACTAAAAGTTTTATCGTTCTTAAAGACGGAAAAATTGTTCTCGAAAAATATTTCGGCACCTATACAGTTGACTCCATTCATTATTGGGCATCGGCAGGAAAAAGCCTTACTGCATTTCTCACAGGCATAGCTCAGGAAAAAGGTTTTGTAAACATTCAGTCGCCCGTTTCGCAATATCTCGGCACAGGATGGACAAGTGCACCACCTGCCAAAGAAAGTCTTATCACACTACGGCATTTACTGACTATGACCAGCGGGTTAGACGATTCGCCACCACCACCATGCGATGTTAACGACTCATCAAAGGCATGCCTCAACTACCTTGCCGATGCCGGCACACGATGGGCCTATCATTCCGGTGCATATAAACATCTTCAGGATGTCATCAGCGTAACAAGTAATATGTCCTACAATGCTTATACCACAAATTATTTAAGCTCTAAAATTGGTATGGGCGGACTTTGGTACGATGCAATATTTTATAGTAAGACCAGAGGTATGGCGCGTTTTGGTTTACTTACATTGAGCAAAGGCATCTGGAATAACGATACCATTTTAAAAGACACATCATACATTTCTGCTATGAGCAACACATCGCAGAGTTTAAACAATTCCTATGGTTATCTGTGGTGGCTCAACGGCAAGTCATCGTTTATGATACCGCAGTTGCAGGTAGTTTTTCCGGGAATGTTGTTGCCCGCAGCTCCACCTGATTTGTTTGCTGCTCTTGGAAAAAACGATCAGAAAATTTATGTTGTGCCTTCTGAGAATTTAGTTGTTGTTCGCATGGGCGACTCTGCCTACAGCAGCCAGTATGCAGTTACTGTTTTTGATAATGAACTGTGGACCTATATTGACAGTTTATCATTCTGCCCTACATCGCTCAACGAAATCAACTCAAACCATCAGGCATGGATTTATCCCAATCCTGCAAGCAATTTTTTACATCTTGATGCAGAAGCATCAGCATATTTTATTTATAACATACAGGGCAGGTGTTGTTTGCAAGGAAAGCCTGATGCACAAAGAAAAATTGATGTTTCGATGCTAAAAGAAGGAGTCTATTTTTTAAAAATACAGACAAAGAATAATCAGCAACGGTATTTTAAATTTATAAGAAAAGAATAAAGATTACAATTGCCACAGGCCTGTTTTGCGAAGGTGATTTTCCAAAACATCTAAGCGTGCGCTTCCTGTAACGCCCATCAGGTCTTTTAGCTGCGAAAGTTTTAGCTTCCACGTTTTTGATAAAGCAATCAACTCTTTTTTGTTGAAGGGATTGATGGTTTTCTTTTTAATGGAATGTTTCATATTACATATACATTATGCTGTTTGTACTGTAAAAATTATGCCAAGGTTACAACAGCACTTTGTCAGGTTGGGATTATTCATTTCTGTTTCACGAAGGTAGCATTACAGCAAAATTTATAATATGAGCATTTGATAGCTACCAACATAAAAACATTATCCGAGTGGGAATTTGCAAAATGATAACTTTTAAGTTAACTTTGCAATATGAATGTTCAAAGGCAGATTATATTCCATAAACATTATTTTATGGACTTTTATATTGAATTGCCCGGGAAAGTGCAGGAAAAAATAGAATATGTATTTAAGATAATAAGAAATGTAAAGAATGTTCCGAAAAAATTTCTCGAGCATTTAACAGGCACAGAAGGGCTTTATGAAATCAGAATAGAGTTTGAAAGTAACATATACAGAATATTTTGTTGTTTTGACAAAGGAAACATAGTGGTATTGTTTAATGGTTTTCAGAAAAAGTCACAGAGAACACCAACTAAAGAAATTGCATTAGCATTAAAACTAAAAGATGAATATTTTAATTTAAAAATAAGATGAGGAAGAAGAAAAAATCAGAGAAGCAAAAAGCTTTGATGAATTGTTAGACATTAAGTACGGAAAAATAGGCTCAGACAAGCGTGATGATTTTGAAGAAAAGGCGCAGTATTTTGTTATTAGCGAAGTATTGAAAGAAGCACGCAAAGAAGCAAATATGACACAAGAACAGCTTGCCGAAAAGGTTGGCACCAAGAAGAGTTATATTTCAAGATTAGAGAATGGGAAATGTGATATTCAGCTTTCTACACTCTATCGGATTTTTGAATTTGGACTTGGCAAACGTGTTAATTTAATTTTTGGATAGCACAACTGTTGATAGCCTTGTTACTCAGGCTGATTCAGGCGATTAAAAAATTCAGTAACTTTGAAACATGTCAGAAATTAAAATTAAAGAAGCGCCTGTTGTTAAGCCGCAGATAAAAATTGACTCAGAAACAAAACAACGATTGCAAAGCGAAGTGTCGGAAGAATCGCAGGTGATAGTTCATTGTTCTTGTGAAGGAGGGTGGGATAAAAAAATCAGAATCTGGAGGTCAACATTTTTATATGCAAAGGGCTCAAGCCACAGAAGTAAGTTATTACATGCCGAAAACATTACCTTCTATCCAACATGGATGAATGTTGAACGTGGAGAGACAAAATATTTTACTCTAATTTTTAGCGGACTTCCCAAAGGTTGTAAAGTTTTCGACCTTGTTGAAGAAATTCCCGAACGTGGAGGCTTTGAAGTGAGAAATATGGTAAGAAACTATTCTGATGTTTATGCAGTGGAGGTGTGAGGCAAGTGTAAAACTTTGATAATCTATTAAGTTAGTTATAATTTATTGATTTTATTTAAATTTGACCAAGGAATTGGATTATGGAAAGAATAGATACATGTACAAGAAAAACTGTTAATTTCATAAAGTCTCAAAGTATGGTTATCGCTGGTATAGATTAAAAATTGATATTTTTGAGAGAGAATATCTTAAAACAAAAAAATGAAATGAAAAATCTAAAACTCAATGGCTTTGAAATTTATCTTCTTCAAGAATCTTTGAAGCATTACAAAACTTTGGTAGCGAATGAAGAGTTTCCAAAAAACTCTGTTGTTACAAAAGAGTATGTTGAAATGATGATTGCTCAATTAGAAGAGAAGCTTGGTGAGAAAACAATTAAAGAAAGAGTAAGAGAATTGAATGCAACTTCCTAAGTCAAATGGATTACCAGTTAATCTTTTAGCAGCATGTTTCAACAATACTTCAGCAACTTACAAGTATTATTGGCTTCTTTCCATTCTGCAAGAGGTTGAAAATGGGAACTTAAATGTTTCCAAAAGGAATCTATTTGCAAGAATGATTTCCAATGCTTGGTTCACTGTAAACTACTTTCATGTTTCATTTGGTAAACAAGATTTGATTCAGAAGGCAACCGAAGCGGTTAAAGGAATAGAGAATATTTCCATTGAAGAAAATCAATCTATAGTTTTTCAGAAACTTTCAGTTTCAAAAAACCAAAGCACACGAGCCAATCTTTGGCATTTTAATAGCAATGTTCCTCATTGGTTTTTAAGTCCGTGGTTTCCTTCAATGGACAGGAATACAATTTATCTTGCTTCAAAATCTTTCAGCGGAAAATGTTTATATGCTTTGCATAAGGATAGCATTGAAGTGAATCCTGAATGGAAATATTATCTCTCCTCAAATGCAAAAGTGCTGAAAGATTTTTGCTACTGGAACTTGTCTTTGTTTCTTCAAGCAAAAAACCCCAATGTGCCTGACATTCCAAACAAGCTCATTAAACCTGCTGAAAGAAATAGTTTGACAAAACAGAGAACAAAATTTTGGAATCTTGCTGTTTCAATTCAGGGTTCAGTAAAGTGTATTTACACTGGAGAAAAACTTGAAGTTGGAAATTTTGACCTTGACCATTTCATTCCTTACAATTTTGTTTCACATGACTTGATTTGGAATTTGATTCCAATTCTTCCTGAATATAATTCCATCAAGAGCGATAAGTTGCCAAGCATGGAAAAGCATTTTGATAAATTTTTTCAGATGCAAAAGAAGGCAGTTGAAATTGTAAAAGCAGAAACTCCAAACAATAAATTGCTTGAAGATTACTTGACAATTTTTCCTGACTTGGAAAGGAATTTTTCTAAAGAAAAATTCAAAGAAAGAATTCAACCTTTAATCACCATTGCTTCCAACAATGGATTTGAATTTATGAAGTGATACAAACGAATCAATACAATCATCTCACAGCGAAAGAAAGAGAAACACTTTCCTTTCCAGCAAAACTTTTGTTAAACAAAAGTTTGTTGGTTGGCGAAGTATTAGATTTCGGTTGTGGCTTTGGAAAAGATGTTGAATTGCTGAAAGAAAAAGGGAAAAATATTGTCGGATATGACAAACATTATTTTCCAAAATATCCAACTAAGAAGTTTGACACTATCATTTGTTTTTATGTTCTGAATGTTTTGATGCAAGAGGAGCAAGCAAGTGTACTCATGGAAATTTCTCAACTGTTGAAGCCAACAGGCAAAGCATATTTTGCGGTGAGGAGAGATTTGCAATATGAAGGTTTCAGAACTCACAAGGTTCATCAGAAACCAACTTACCAGTGCAATGTTATTTTGAATTACAAATCAATTTTCAAAAATGAAAATTGTGAAGTGTATGAGTACAAACACTTCAATCAGTTCAAGAAAAAAGAAGATTCTTCTTGTCCGTTTTGCAATCCCGATTCAGAAAGAGAATTGCTTTTGGAATCAGCAACCGCTTATGCAATGTTTGATAAATTTCCTGTGAGCAACGGACACACTTTAATCATTCCAAAAAAGCATTGTGCAGATTATTTTCAACTTTCATTCAAAGAACAATCGGCTTGTTGGTTCATGTTGAACAGAGCAAAAGAGATTTTGAAAAGGAAATTAAATCCTGACGGATTCAATGTTGGAATCAACATCAACGAATCAGCAGGACAAACTGTTCCTCATGTTCATATACATTTGATTCCACGATACAAAGGCGATGTGAAAGAACCAAGAGGCGGAGTTAGAGGAGTGATTCCAGAAAAGAAAAATTATTAAATCAAATACAATGGAAAATTCAAAACAAGAACTCACAATTAATTTTGATAAAACCAACTTGAAAGATTTGTTAATTCATCAAATAGCAACTCATTTACAAAAGAACTGGAGTGATAATGAAGTCATAGATTTATTTCTTGAATCGCAATTCAACTTTGTTGAAGCACGAAAAACAAAAGGAGAAATAGTTAGTGAGCTTATTACAACGCATAAAACAGCTTTGGAAGAAGAACAATATTTTACAAATATTACTATCATTTAACTCCTTCAATAAGCCATATTTACATAAATCAATACGGTACCCCTACCTACTATTCGCAACATCTTCTTTTCCGGCTTTTACAATTTCGCCATATTGCGTTTCGTCACCGTTAAAAGATTTTAGTTTTATGCGGTAGTAGTTTGTGGTGCCTGCATCGGTTCTGTCAACAAAGGAGTAGTAATTTATCTGATTGTTGCGGTTGGCTTTTACCAATCCGGCTTCGCTAAAGTTTGTTCCGTTGGCAGAGCGCTCTACAATAAAATAGTTATGGTTGTCTGTTGTCTTGCACTTCCACACATCACAAATGTCATTTAAGCTTTTTTAGCCCTTTCGCATTTAATAAACTTTTCATTTGGGTAATGGCAATTTGATTGAGTTGGAGTAGTCTGTCTTTTTGAGCCAAACCCTGATGAATTAAAATAGCATTAATACTTTCGAGATTCGATAACACTACTAATTGCTCAATTGTGGCATGGTCACGGATATTTCCTTCAAGCGTAGGATTTGAATCTCTCCATTCTTTCGAAGTGATACCAAACAATGCTACATTAAGCAAATCAGCTTCTGTGGCGTAGGTAAAGCTTGCTTGTTTGCTGCTGATGCTACCAGGAATAAGTTTTTCTTTGATGGCATCTGTATGTATATGATAGTTAACCTTGGCTAAAGTGCGTTGCAAGTTCCATTCTAATTTGAGACGGTTGTTTTCATCTTCTTTGAGGCGTTGGAATTCTTTAATTAGGTAAAGTTTGAATTCAATAGATATCCATGATGCAAATTCAAAGGCTATATCTTTGTGAGCAAAAGTCCCTCCATATCTACCGGATTTGGAAATAATACCTATTGCACCTGTTTTTTCAATCCACTGCTTTGAAGTTAAAACAAAACTGTTTAACCCTGCTTGTTTTCTAAACCCCTCGAATTCGATGGGATTAAAATTTGGGTTATTTAGTTGTTCCCAAAATCCTAATAGCTCAATTGTATTTCTATTCCTTAACCAATTTTGGATGATATAATCTGTTCTTTCACTGTCTTTGTGTCTTGCCAAATCAGTCAGTGAGATAAAGTCTTCTTGATTTAAATGGTAAAGAGAAATCTCAATTCCTTTTACTTCTATTTTTTTATTGGTTGACATACCTTGCAGTTATAAAACAAAGTTCAGTTCTTAAAATAACTCATTATATTCTTCATTGAATAATTCATTAGAACCATTTAATCCATGGCATTAAATATAATTAAAAAATAAAATAAGCCACAGTTGCACTTAATGAAATTTGGAAAGATTCCATTTAATTTCCCGGCAAAAACCTACCCCCCCCTACCTACTATTCGCAACATCTTCTTTTCCGGCTTTTACTATTTCGCCATATTGCATTTCGTCACCGTTAAAAGATTTTAGTTTTATGCGGTAGTAGTTTGTGGTGCCTGCATCGGTTCTGTCAACAAAGGAGTAGTAGTTTATCTGATTGTTGCGGTTGGCTTTTACCAATCCGGCTTCGCTAAAGTCGGTTCCGTTGGCAGAGCGCTCTACAATAAAATAGTTATGGTTGTCTGTAGTCTTGCACTTCCACACAACACTCGATGTGTTTGCATGTTGAATAACTTTCAATTCAGGGTCATCATCTTTAGAGATGGCAATGATAGAAACGGCATTGTCTGTAAGCCGCCAGGCGCGGTCAACACCCAACGATTTGAGTACAATATTTACTTTCAGAACAGGCGATTTTTCTCCTTCAACTTCGTATTTAAATTTTTTGCTTTCTGTCATATCGCTGCCTTTAACCACAAACGATTTAGCTATGGCCTCGTTTTGCATAATGTAAATAATACATTGGTCATCGGCATTGAGTTTTCCATCTGCCGCTAGGGTTACTTCTACCTGATAACGATAGTTGCCCTTTTCATTACACAGTCTGTTGTTTGATGTAAATATGGCAGAGTCGTTGCGCACTTCCCAATAATCGGCATTGATGACACCACCGGAAACTTTAAAGGTTTCTGCTTTTTTAAAATCTACTGAATAGATTGTTTTGTCGCCTGCCTTTACAAACATGGGAGCGAATATGATAAACAGAAAAATGTATCTGAGACTTTTCATCCGGTTGATTATTTAATCATACAAATATTGAAGAAATGAGCAGTCTCTTTATGCTACTTTTGCCTTACTTTTCAAATGTCAGGTGTTTATATCCATATTCCTTTTTGCAGCAAGGCTTGCACCTATTGCGACTTTCATTTTTCGACACAGCTACGAAACAAAAACGCATTTATTGAAGCCCTGTTGCATGAGATAGAAGTGCAGGCACGCTATATTGATGAGGCAGTTAATACAATCTATTTTGGTGGAGGAACACCATCATTACTTTCAGCAGCAGAGATTAACAGTATTATCGGAAAGCTAGATAAAGTGTTTAAACTTGATGTTAAAGAAATAACTTTAGAAGCCAACCCCGATAATCTTTCTGAAAAATATCTGAAAGAATTGAAGTCAACAGCAGTGAACAGACTGAGCATTGGTGTGCAGTCGTTTGAAGAAAAGAGGCTGCTGTGGATGAACAGAAGTCATACAGCAAAACAGGCAATATTTGCTATTGAGTCTGCGCTGCAAATGGGATTTAATGTTAGTGCCGATTTAATTTTTGCCTTACCTGAAATGTCAACAGATGAATGGCAAAGGCAGTTGCAGAAGATGATAAGTTTAAAACCACATCATATTTCTGCCTATAGTTTAACGCTTGAAGAAAGAACGGTTTATCATCATCAGGTTGCGAAGAAAAAATCAAGGAGTTAGATGATGTTAATTCGGAAGAGCAGTTTTTGCAGGCACATCAACTGTTGAGCAATGCAGGATATCATCACTATGAAATATCGAACTACGCAAGTGCCGGACACGTTGCTTTGCACAACAGCAGCTATTGGAACGGTAAACTTTATTTAGGTCTAGGACCATCGGCTCATAGTTTTAACGGAAAAATGCGGCAATGGAATGTCAGCAACAACACTGCGTATATTAAAGCATTGAGTGCAGGAAAACTTTCTTTTGAAAGTGAAGTGCTGACAGAGGTTGACCGATACAATGAATATGTGATGACAGGCCTGAGAACAGATAAAGGCATTGAAGAAAAACAATGGAATGAATTAATGCCGTCATTGTATAAAGAGAGTTTGCAGAAAGAAATGAATGAGTTGGTTAATCAGCAATTTTTAGTTCGTGATGCTTCTCGTATATTTATACCCTTGCAGCATTGGTATAAAGCAGATCAGTTAATCAGCAGGTTGTTTGCAACAGAAAATAGTTAAAAGAAATGATTGCACATTTAAAAATAGGAGACGAAGAGTATTCAGCTAAGCTCAATGAGCCAATAGATATTTCTATTCCATTGCACTCCGGCAATGATAATGTTAATGCATGGTATGCACCTCCACCGGAAATTGTTCCTGTGCGCATGGATAGTTGGGTAGGCGAAGTGGCGCAAGGTGCATCAGTAAATTTCAGGAATGTGTTTTTTAACCCTCATGCACATGGTACACATACAGAGTGTGTAGGACATATCACCAAGGAGTGGGTTTCGTTAAATAAAGTATTGAAACAATTTTTCTTTTCTGCAAAGCTGATAACGGTGTTGCCAATGATTGTTGATGGCGATATGATTATTACCAAGGAAGATGTAGTTCAGGCATGGAAAAACTGTGGTGCCGAAGCATTAGTCATTCGTACATTACCTAATGACAACAGCAAACAAAGCAGACATTATTCAAATACCAATCCGCCCTATCTGCATCATGAAGCAGCAGCGTGGATGGCAGAAAGAATATCAAACATCTGCTACTCGACCTTCCCTCTGTTGACCGCGAACAGGATGGAGGAAAGCTGCTTGCACACAATGCATTTTGGAGTACAGGAAAAAATATTCGTTATGATTGCACTATTTCGGAAATGATTTTTGTGCCCGACCATATTGCCGATGGACTATATTTGCTCAATATTCAGATTACTGCATTGGAGAATGATGCAAGCCCTTCCAAACCACTATTGTTTCAGTTGACTAAAAAATAAAATGTGTAGAGATGAAAAAACTGCTTAATTATTTCTTTCAGGGATTGTTGGTTGTTGTACCTATTGCTGTTACCATTTTAGTAATCTATAAAATCATAACCTGGATTGACAACCTGTTGCCTTTTCAGATTCCGGTTAAGTTGCCCGGCATTGGCGAAGTGAGCATTCCCGGACTTGGCATTCTTACCATTGTAGTTGCTGTAACTGCTTTTGGTTACTTAGCTAAATTTTTGTTGCTAATCCTTTTTTTGTTTTGCTCGAACGCATGTTGGAGCGAACACCGTTGTTAAAAATTATTTACACTTCAGTAAAAGATCTGATAGAAGCATTTGTTGGAGAGAAAAAACGATTTAATCAGCCTGTGTTGGTAACGGTAAATAAAGTGTCGGGAGTGCAGCGCATTGGTTTCATCACACAAAAAGATTTATCGGTGCTTGGCATCAGCAGTAATAAAATGGCTGTTTATCTTCCTTTCTCCTATGGTTTTAACGGGCAGTTGGTGATAGTGCCTGCAGAGAATGTAGAGAAGATTGATGCATCAGGAACAGAGATGATGAAGTTTGTAATTTCAGGAGGTGTTACAGAAGTAGATTAAACAAAGAACTATGAATATTTTTCGGTTTGCATTATTTGCAGCAATGTTAATTTTAATGGGGTCAGGTGTTTGTGCACAGGATTATTTTATTCCATTAAATAGAGAGTGGAACCTGCGCTATGAGCCTTTTCTTCAGACAACAAAAAGCAATAATGTTCACACTTCAATAAAGCCATACAGACATGATGAAATTATTGCTGTTGCAAACATTGATTCTGTTGACACAGCAAATTTCCCGATAAGTCGTTTTTCAAAAACCTTAGTCGGACGAAAAATTTTTAAAGAGCATTTAGTACAAATCAAGGATGATGACTTTCTGATACATGCCGATTTTATTTTTGAAGGACGCATTGGCAAAGACCTTCCGGAAACAGAAACATTATTCACTAATTCAAGAGGATTCTGGCTTGGCGGAACGGCAGGAAAAAGATTTTCTTTCTCTACTACATTTTTCGAAAATCAGGCAAGGTTTCCGTCATACATTGATACGTTTGTTACACGCTACAACATTATTCCCGGTGAGGGGCGCATAAAAAAACAATATGGCAGCTATGATTATTCCAACGTTACAGGAACTATATCATACACCATCAACAGACATTTTAATGTGCAGTTTGGACACGATAAAAATTTTATTGGCGATGGTTATCGCTCTTTGCTTTTGTCTGATAATGCCAACAGCTATCCTTTTCTGAAAATTTCAACTACGGCATGGAAGGTTAAGTATGTAAATTTGTTTACCGTACTCACCGACCTTCAGTTTCCTGCACCTAATGACATTGCTTTTAAAAAGAAATATGCATCATTCCATTATTTAGACCTTAACATCGGCAAACATGCATCGTTCGGAATTTTAGAAAGTGTTGTCTGGTCGGGCGACTCGGCACGTGGGCAGGGTTTTGACATTAACTACATGAATCCTTTTGTATTTATTCGTCCTGTAGAGTTTTCAATAGGTTCGCCAGATAATATGATGCTGGGTTTTAATCTGAAAGTAAAGTTGTTTTCGAAATTGGTATTTTACGGACAGTTGATGTTGGATGAATTTAAACTATCGGAAATAAGAGACGGCAATGGATGGTATGCTAACAAGCAAGCATTTCAGTTAGGATTAAAGAGTTATGATTTGCCGATTAAAAATCTTGATGTGCTGACAGAGTTTAACTATGTAAGGCCGTTTACTTATTCGCACCGTACAACCTTTACAAACTATGCACATTTTAATCAGTCGCTGGCACATCCTTTAGGATCAAACTTTTATGAGTCGATGTCTTTGATTAACTACAAGTATAAAAATTTTATTTTCCGTTTTCAGTTTAACTATGCTGAGACTGCAAGCGATACAGGAAATGCAAATTTGGGCAACGACATTTTCAAGAGCTACGAAACCTACACTTTTGCTTATGGTAACAGAATGCTTCAGGGGCAACGTCACAACCTGATTTATAGCGACATCAGAGCAGGATACTTAATTAACCCACGTACCAACTTATGTTTTGAGATTGGTTATAGCTATAGGAGAATGACAACCAATAGTGAAGCAGCCACCACAAACTGGGTTTATGCAGGTATCAGGACAGCACTTTTTAACCGTTATCATGATTTTTAATTACACCTATATTTACAGTTGTTTTACCTGAAAAAAACTGCTATTGGCAAAATAGTACCTTTGTAGTAAATATTGAGAGATACATTTGAGCCAAACAGATTACGCACCATGATTAATATTGCTTTTAGTTGTATTACCGCTTTTATTATTACCTTTCTTGCCATACCGTCAATTATTAAGGTTGCCGTAATAAAAAATCTTTTTGATGAACCGGGCGGACGTAAGGCACATAAGGCAAGTGTTCCAACCCTTGGTGGCTTAGCCATTTTTGCCGGTGTTGTTTTTGCATTTACTTTCTGGTCTGCGGGGTTTAACCTTCAGGACACACAGTACATTATTGCAGCTTTGATAGTGATGTTTTTTATCGGAATAAAAGATGACATTGTTGAACTTCCTGCAATGAAAAAACTTTACGGACAGATAGTTGCAGCTGTTATTATAGTCTTGTTTGCCAACATCCGCATTACAGGTCTTTATGGAATTTTTGGAATAGATCAGGTGCCATATTGGTTCAGCCTTTTGTTTTCAATGTTTACCATTCTGCTTATCATCAATGCTTTTAACTTGATTGATGGTGTTGACGGACTGGCAGCAGGCATTGGTGCTATTGCAGCTTTTACTTATGGAATTTATTTCTACAACTATAATGAGATAGCTCTATGTATTCTTTCGTTTTCATTATTCAGTTCGTTATTAGCTTTCTTGGTTTATAATTTTGCACCTGCCAACATTTTTATGGGCGATACGGGTTCTTTAATCATTGGGTTGATTTTATCTATCCTCACTATCAAGTTTATTGAAATGAGTTTTGCACCACGTCCGGAAAACTTTCCATTTCAGAGTAGTCCGGCTATGGCAGTTGCCATTTTGGTGTTGCCTTTGTTTGATTTGCTCAGGGTATTTATTGTCAGAATTTTAAACAAGCGTTCACCTTTTCAGGCAGACAGACTTCATATCCATCACCTGTTGCTCGATATGGGTTTAAATCACCGCGAAGTTTCCATTACACTTTACTTGGTGAACATAGGCTTTATACTTGTGGCATTGGCATTACGCAGCTTTGGCGCATTGGCATTGTTGTTTGTTATTAGCTCTTTAGCCTTGATTTTGAGCTTGGTGCCCTACTACTTAAAGTATCAGGCAGGCCGTTCAGGGGCAGTTTCAAGGTCAACCAAGTAGGGCATTAATACCCTATTTGCCTCACTTACATGAAAAATTGATATAATTATGTAAGCATTTCCCCAAAAAGTAAACATTTTTTTTATTTTCGTCCGAACTTGAATAACAGGCACTTTTCCGGACTCTCTGCCTGCTAAATTAATTATCATGCGACTAAAAAAACTGGTTTACTCCATTGCTCTTTTATTGCCGTTCATAGGTAATGCTCAGGTAGTTGAAAATGCACAACCTCAATCCGGTGACCCTATAGCTGCCATGTTGGACAGTTTGGTGTCTATTCGTAATGTTGTGCGACTGAGCGAAACAAACCTTCAGCAGCCTCCTGTTTTTAGTGAGAACGATGCTGTGCTTTCTGATGCTTTTATTCAGGAAAGGATTTCAAAAATTTCGACACCTATACCGTTAACCTATAATTATCAGGTTAAAAACTACATAAATCTTTATGCCTCACAACGGGCACAACTGACTTCACGTGTAATGGGTTTATCGCGTTTGTACTTTCCGTATTTTTAACAAATGCTTGACAAGTACAATCTTCCTGTTGAATTAAAATATCTGGCAACTGTTGAATCGGCACTAAACCCAACAGCAGTATCGTCAGCAGGTGCAACAGGTATTTGGCAGTTTATGTTCAACACCGGAAAAATGTATGGCCTGAACATTAACTCCTACATTGATGAGCGCAGAGATGTGCGTTTGGCAACAGATGCAGCATGTCGCTATTTTCAGGATATGTATGCTATTTATGGCGATTGGTTGCTGGTGATTGCATCGTACAACTGTGGGCCGGGAAATGTGAATCGTGCTATTGCGCGTGCAGGCGGCAGCAAAAACTTTTGGGAGATAAGTCGTTTTCTTCCTGCAGAAACAAGAGGTTATGTACCGGCTTTTATTGGTGCTACTTATGTGATGTATTATGCTAAAGATTATAACATCACGCCCACAAAACCTTCATTCACTTATTTTGATGTGGACACTGTTGGTGTAAAAAATAAAATTTCGTTTCGTCAGTTGAGTCAGACGCTAAACATACCTTATGATGTGATTGCATTTTTGAATCCTGTTTACAAACGCAACATGATTCCCGGTGAGGGCAACAGACTTTATCTGCCAACAGAAAAGATAAGTATGTACCTGGCTAATGAAGAAGGTCTTTATGCTGCAAGTGGCACAGAGTTGCAACCATCATCGTTTGCTATTGCTGATGATGTTGGTTATGTGCAGGTGAAACAACATGTAAAAGTTCGTAAGGGCGAAAATCTCTTCACCTTTGCAAAAAGAAATGATTGCTCTGCCAAACAAGTAAAGAAGTGGAATGGTTTAAGGTCGAACAATATTAAAGCAGGACAGAAATTAGTTGTCTATGCAACAATAAAGCAAAAACCTGCACCGGTTGAGAATACCACTGCAACTGCTGCAAATGATAAAACAGACTCGGCTAATGTAAATACAACAGTTAAAGCAGATTCATCATCTGACTCTGAAACAGGTGCTGTTACAACTGAGAGCAAAACAACTCAGGTAAGCCAGGCACAAAGTGCTGCATCAAAATACATTATTCATTTAGTGCAGCCGGGTGATACACTTTGGAATATTGCAAAACGCTATGAAGGTGTTACTGTAGAGCTATTGAAAGAGGCAAATAATTTTACACCTAAATCAACACTTAAAGTAGGAAGTAAAATAAAAGTCCCTACAGAGAGTTAATTTTCAATTTCGGTTTTTTTAATGGTTGTTGTCTTCAATATGCTGACGGAATTCGTTTTTAATATCCTGCAGTGCAGGTGTGAGGAATGTTGAGGTTTTTAGGACAGGATCATAGAGTTTAGATTCTTTTTTTGTCTGACTATTGATAAAGTTGAGATGTGGTTCGAGAGATTTGAGCAGCCACAGGAACACACTCAGCACCAAAGCATATTTAAGCAAACCAAATACACCACCAATAATTTTATTGAAAAGATTGAGGTCGCCTGCTTTGAGAATACCTTCGAGCAGACGGGCATAAAGAATAAACACTGCCATAATGATTCCGCTAATAATAAAGAAGCCTACCCATGCAGGCAGGGCACTGTCTTTGTTTACTAATTGAAAGAGCCAGCCTTGCACAACGCCTGAAAATTTGAATGCAACATAGATTCCGGCAATGAGACCGAGTATCATGGCAATCTCATAAATAATGCCGCGAGTGAAACCTTTGTATGCTCCCCATAATAAGGGCACGGCTAAAAACAAATCGAGAATATTCATGCTATGGAATAGTATGCTCAAAGTAAGCGATGCTGTTGTAATCTACAAACAGCATCAGCAGAAAATACCAAACAATAAATTGTTGAAAGGTGTTGGTTAAACCAATGTAATATCAAACTGAACCAGATCAATAAACTCCTGAATGCGTTCGTTGAGTTCGTCACTATCGAGGTTCATGATTCTTTCTGTGCCAAATTTTTCTACACAGAAAGATGCCATTGCAGAACCGTAGATGATGGCACGTTTCATGCTGCTGAAAGAGATGTCGCGGGTTTTTGCAAGATAGCCAATGAAGCCACCGGCAAAAGTGTCGCCAGCACCTGTGGGGTCGAACACATCTTCTAATGGCAGTGCAGGAGCAAAAAATACTTCGTTGTTGTGGAAGAGGAGTGCGCCATGTTCGCCTTTTTTGATGATGAGATATTTTGGTCCCATGTTTAGAATTTTCTTGGCAGCTTTTACCAAAGAATATTCGTTGGTGAGTTGTCGTGCTTCGGCATCGTTGATGGTGAGCACATCAATCATTGAAATGTTTTTGAGCAGATCGTCCATGGCCATATCCATCCAGAAGTTCATGGTGTCCATGACGATGAGTTTTGGACGTTTGCGCAAACGCTCTATTACCTGCAACTGAATTTTGGGCATGAGGTTACCGAGCATGAGGAATTCGCAGTCCTGATAACTTTCGGGAATAATGGGGTCGAAGTTGGCAAGGACGTTGAGTTGTGTATCTAAGGTGTCGCGGCTGTTCATGTCTGTATGATAGCGGCCACTCCAGAAGAAAGATTTTTCGCCTTCGATAATCTGCAGACCTTCTGTGCGTATGTTGTGGTTGTTAAAGTCCTGAATGGTGCTTTGCGGAAAGTCATCGCCAACAACGCCAACAAGATTTATTTTAGGAGCAAAGTAGGAAGCTGCAAGTGAGGCATAGGTGGCAGCACCACCAATTATTTTATCGGTTTTTCCGAAGGGTGTTTCTATTGCATCGAAGGCAACGGTTCCAACAACGAGTAATGACATGATGTGAGTTTGAAAATTTTGCGCAAAGCTAATACTATTATCGGTTTTTGTGATTGTGTTTTGTAAATGAGTTGTTGCGGCAATGCAATTACACGAGCTAATATTTCTTCATTAAAAAAATAAGGAGATAGATGTATCTTTAAACCTTAATCTTTTAATACATAAAAATCATGTTAGAACAATTATTAAATCTTGTAAAAGAAAATGCCGGAGAGGCTATCATTAACAATCAGGCTATTCCGAATGAACAGAATGATGCAGCTATTAGTCAGGCTACGGAAGGCATTATAGGCGGATTGAAATCGCAATTGGCATCGGGCAACATTAGTGAAGTAGCACAATTTTTAGGCGGACAGAATAATGCAGCAACAACGGGTGTTACGAATGCCATTTCATCGCAGGTGTCGCAGGGGTTGATGGAAAAATTTGGTTTGTCGGGAAACAGTGCAGGTTCTATAGTGTCGTCACTGATACCTGTTGTGTTGAGTAAGTTGGTTTCTAAAACGAATGATCCTAACGATAAGAGTTTTGATTTGAATAGTATTTTTAATCATTTGAGTGGTGGCAAAACACAGGGAATGGATTTGTCGAACATATTGGGTTCTGTGACTGGTGGCAATGCAAGCGGAGGCGGAATAGGTAATGTGCTTGGCTCTGTGATGGGTGGAGATAAAAATTCTGCACTAGGTGGACTGATGGATATTTTTAAGAAGTAAGGAAAAACACCTTAGTATCAACATTAATTATTAATCCCTTCGGTTTTATCAAATTGATTTTACTGAAGGGATTTTTTAATTCTAAATTTTTAAATCTACACCCAAATATTTCAACTTTCAAACATTCCAACTTTCAAAACTCAAATCTTTAAATGCAAACGTCCGATGGCAATGGTCATTCTGCTGATGCAAACGGGTTGCTGTTTTTCGTTTAGAATTTCTATTGTCCAGACTTGTGTTTTTTTTCCAAGGTGGAAGGGTTTTGCAGTACCATAGACGAAGCCTTCTTTAACAGGTCGCACGTGGTTAGCATTTATTTCCATACCCACACAGGTTGCGCTTTTGTCTTTGAGTGTGAGAAATGCACCCAAGCTTGCCAGCGACTCTGCAAGAACACATGATGCACCACCATGCATGATACCTTTTGGTTGCCGTGTGCGGTTGTCAACAGGCATTTTGCCTTTTATAGTGTTATTTTTTATGGAGGTGATTTCGATGCCTATGTGGTTGAGCATTGTGTTTTTTCCCATCAGTTTTACTTCCTCCAGTGTATAACTGCCAAAAATTGAATCCATATTTTATTTTTATTTTTTTTGTTTAGGTGGAAAAACCGTGCGGTAGATTTCGTCCACAAAAATTTTAAGTCGCAGAATGTATATTGGTGATGATAGATTGTCTTTTAGCTGATGGTTGTTTTTGAGCATGACACGATAGCCCACGCCAAAGCCCAGGCCCACCCAACGGATGAGTTTATAGTGTCCGGTGATGGCAGGCTCGAAGAGAATGATGTTGCCCTGCAAAGCTTTGTTGTTTGCTTTTTTTCCGTCAGGATATTCGTAGTAGCTTGTGCCGAAGCCAAAGTGCATGGGTACGTTGACCTGCCAGGGGCCGTTGCGGTAGATTACATATTCAATGCCTGTTGTAAAATAATTACTTCGCACTTCGCCACGATAGTATTTATTTGGTTTTACTTGAACGCTGTCAACCACATCAGTAAACAGTTTCATGTAGCCCATGCTGAATTTTACACGTTTGCCGAAATCTAAACCTGTTTTGAAACCGATGGCATTGGCACCGCGGCTGCGAACGAAGGAGTTGTAGCCGTCTAACTGAAAAAAAGGTTTTGGTCTTTGTTTAAATAAATAGGCCAACGTGTCGCGTAGTTGTGCATGCACGTTGCCACTGCATGATAACAGAACGAATATGGTGAGCAGCGTGTATTTTATTTTTTTGGAAGACATGGTTGAGCCGACAGAACAAAAATATAAAGGTGTGTTGTTTTATTTCTGAAATATTAATTTGCTTACTAACAATTGCAATTGAATTACGGAACTGATGCAGGTCAGTGCGTATGAAGGCAGAAGTGTGTTTATCTTTTATAACTTTGCACAAAGAGTGTTTGTCAGGATTTATAAAAATGCTGAGTTTTAAAAAAGTAAATAATGAAAGTAGAGATTAAAGTTCCAAGTCCGGGTGAGAGCATTACGGAAGTACAGATTGCACGCTGGATAAAAAAAGATGGCGATTATGTTGAGCGCGATGAAGAGATTGCAGAAATAGATTCGGACAAGGCAACGCTGTCGTTAGTTGCCGAAGCTGATGGTGTTTTGAAAACCCTTGTTGGCGAAGGAGAGAATATTGCAGTTGGCTCTGTTGTGTGTACGATAGATACAGATGCAAAGCCGGTTGCAAAAGCAGAACCTAAGAAAGAAGAAAAGCCAAAGGAAGAAAAACCAAAAGAGGTAAAACCTACTGTGACAGTTGCATCAGCAAAAGCAGAAGGCTATGCTGCAGGCACACCGTCTGTTGCTGCTGCTAAGATGATGAAAGAAAATAATGTGAAAAGTGAAAGTGTGCAGGCAACAGGTAAGGGCGGACGTATTACAAAAGGAGATGTGTTGCAGTCGTTACAAACACCTGCTGCCACACAAGCGGCACCACAGGCACGTGAACAACGCAGAGAAAAATGACAATGCTGCGTAAAAAACTTTCGCAGCGTTTGGTTGCAGTAAAACAGGAAACGGCAATGCTTACAACTTTTAACGAGGTTGATATGAGTGCCATTATGGACATCAGAAAAAAATATAAAGATGTTTTTAAAGAAAAGCATGGAGTAGGTTTAGGCTTTATGTCGTTTTTTACGAAAGCTGTTTGCGAGGCGTTAAAATCTTTTCCTGCAGTGAATGCACAAATAGACGGAGAAGAAATTTTGTATCACAACTATTGCGATGTGGGTATTGCAGTGAGTGCGCCAAAAGGATTGATGGTTCCGATTATCCGCAGTGCAGAAACTTTGTCGCTTGCACAGATAGAACAACAGGTGATAGACCTTGCTACCAAAGCCCGCGACAGTAAGCTGACGATAGATGAAATGACGGGAGGAACTTTTACGATAACTAATGGTGGTGTGTTTGGTTCAATGCTTTCAACACCAATTATTAATCCGCCACAGAGTGCCATTTTAGGAATGCATAATATTGTTGAGCGTCCTGTTGCAGTGAATGGAGAGGTAGTTATTCGTCCTGTAATGTATGTTGCATTATCTTATGATCATAGAATAATTGATGGCAGAGAGTCTGTTGGATTTTTAGTTAAAGTGAAGCAGATGCTTGAAGAGCCTGCAAAAATGTTGTTTGAAGGCAACGACCCAATTAAAGTATTACTACATTTGTAACCACTTTTCTTTTACCAATAAACAAAAAGAGGCTGCCTGAATCAGGCAGCCTCTGCTATTTTATTTTGTGATGTAGTTACTCCACAACTTTCATTTCGTCAACAATGTGTTTGGCTCCACCAAATTTGTCAATGCAAAACAAAACATATCTGATGTCAACACAAATAGTGCGTTTGTATTCTTCGTCATATTTAATATCGCCACTCATAGCTTCCCAGTTGCCATCGAATGCAAGTCCGATAATTTCGCCATTACCATTGATAACAGGACTTCCGCTGTTGCCACCTGTAATGTCGTTGTTTGTGAGGAAGCAGGTGTTTAATGTTCCGTTGCTGCCATATCGACCGTAGTCTTTTTTGTTGTACAGCTCAACTAACTTTTCAGGAACTTTAAATTCTGTATTGCTGTTATCCATTTTCTGCATCACAC
Source organism: Bacteroidota bacterium (assembly GCA_016699635.1). GTDB lineage: Bacteria > Bacteroidota > Bacteroidia > AKYH767-A > OLB10 > OLB10. The sequence continues at coordinate 1,559,867 of CP064983.1, forward strand.
CTTCAATGGTTGTAAAGTAGCTGTACTTAACAGCATCGGCAGGATCGTAAGCACGCACAGAGCCATAGCTTAAACGCATGGTGCTGTTGGCATCGGGATAGAGTTTTTTATCAGGCATCATTTCGCGAAGGCCTTCAATATACAATCTGTTGTTGGCAGCTAAGGCTAAATCAATGGTGCGGATAGGAGCACGGAAGTTGTCATCATAAAAACTCAACTGTGTGTTTATGAGTTTAAATGCTGGATCGTTTTTAAGTTTCTTTGCTAAAGGATTTTCTAAGAATGCAAGCACTTTGTTTTTGTCGGAGAAAATACTTTTTGCAAAAACTGCAGCAGCCATTTTGTTGTAGTCGCCTTTATATTTCTTAGCCATTTCTGCAAAGATGGGTGACTGCTGATCTTTTGCAACGTCATCGGCAAACGATTTTACAAGAACGGCAAAAACTTTTGGTCAACACCGGCATCGTACTCTTCAAAATAATCTTCTACTCTTGATTTAAGCATTGCTGCTTTTGCTTTTATATCATCGGCATTTGGTTCCTTCTCGTTAAGCGCTTTGTCTAAAGCAGAAAACGAAAATGCATAACGCAAAATTTCTGTTCCCATTAATGCCTCTGAAGTATAAACACGCAGCTTGGCATATTTTCTGGCATTGTCATAAGATTGCTGAAGGTTGCCCATCACAAATCCATAGTGCAGTCTTCTTTTTTTATCGGCATTAACCCATGTAGTGAATTGATTTTCGAGGTTGCGTTTTTGTTCAACAACTTTCATTCTTTTTAATTGCTTCTGCTGACCGATAAAATATTTCCAGTAGTTGCTTACCTGATTGCGCTTAGCCTGATATTTTATTCTTATAGCATCATTATCTGCCATTGCATTGTTGATGACATCTAATCTTTTGGTACGAAGTTTCACTAACGATGGACTTGTAATGTCAAGACCATTTTCAATGCTGTATGAAGTTGCATAACGATCGGTGCGACCGGGGTAGCCCATAATCATAGCAAAATCGCCTTCTTTAACACCTTTAATGCTGACAGGAAAATAGTATTTGGATTTTAACGGAACATTTTCTTTAGCATACTTTGCAGGTTTTCCATCGGGAGTTGTGTAGATACGAAACATAGAAAAATCGCCTGTCTGACGTGGCCACATCCAGTTGTCGGTGTCGCCACCAAAGTTACCAATGCTCATTGGGGGTGTTCCAACCAAACGCACATCTTCGTATCTTTCGTAAACAAAAAGAAAATATTCATTGCCACCATACATTGCACGCACATCGGCAGTATAAAACTCATTACCTGCAGTTGCTTCTTTAGTCAGCTTGGAATAGATTCCAGGTAGTTTGGCTTGTAAATCAGCTTCGGAAAGTGTGTCGCTGATTTCTGCCTTTACTTTTTGTGTAACATCTTCCATGCGGATAAGGAATTTTACTGAAAGACCTGGTGCAGGAAGTTCTTTATCGCGAGCTGTTGCCCAAAAACCGTTAGTCAAATAATCATGATCTAAACTACTCAACGATTGAATGTAATCAAGTCCGCAGTGATGGTTGGTAAGAATTAATCCATCGGGCGAAACAATTTCGCCTGTACATCCACCACCAAAGTGAATGATACCATCTTTCATGGATGATTTGTTGATGTTGTAAATGTCATCTGCCGTGAGCTTGAAGCCCATTTTTTGCATGTCTGCCTCATTAAGTTGTTTTAAAGTTGACAGCAGCCACATACCTTCATCGGCATGCAACATTGTAGTAAAAAACAGTGCAAAGGCTGTTAGAAACAGTCGTAATTTATGATTCATAATTTAAAAGATTTTGTGTGGCGAATATCTGTATTTTTATTCTTATAATCGTTAAAAACTTGTTAATGACAGAGGAATATTAGACGGTAACAAATTTATTCTGTTAGTTCCAAAATTTTCGCATACATTTTATGACACAAATCAGTTGTTTTCTTCAGTAACCATTCATTGGGTTTTTCGTAAATTTGACCTGTTGAAAATAGCAGCCTACATATTCAGTATATACTTTTTAGCTTTATCTGTAATGCCATGTACAGATAACGATGCATTAGATATTTTTTCAGATTTGCGTCATTCATCACAATCAACTTCTGCAAATGATGATCATAATCATGAAGCAGAAACCTGCTCACCATTTTGTATTTGTGCATGTTGTGGTCATACGGCTGCTACACAATTTACGTTTTTATATTTCACCACCTGCACTGCAGTAAGTAACGTGCAGTTTAATCCCTATAAAATTTTACTTTCTACAGAGAGTTATATAGGAATCTGGCAGCCGCCCAAAATCAGTTAATATAAATTTATGACATTGCTTTTTGCAATGTGAATTAATGCTATTGCAAAATGGCATACAATAAGTTATATGTTTAATTTTAACTGATTATATATGTTAGAAAAAATTATTTCGTTCAGTATAAAGAACAAATTAATCATTGCCATGATGACGCTGGCACTCATAATATGGGGTGTGTGGAGTGCTGGCAGATTACCAATAGATGCTGTTCCTGATATTACCAACAATCAGGTACAGATAATTACATTATGCCCTACACTTGCCGGACAGGAGGTAGAGCAGTTGGTGACTTATCCGATAGAACAAAGTATTGCAAACCTTCCTGACCTTGAAGAGTTGCGAAGTATTTCGCGCTTTGGTCTTTCGTTGATTACAGTAGTTTTTAAAGAAAATGTAGATGTGTATTTTGCACGACAGCTCATCAATGAAAGATTGAATGAGGCTGTTGAGAATATACCTGCAGGTGTAGGCAAGCCTGAGATGGGTCCTGTAAGTACAGGATTGGGAGAAGTGTATCAGTACATTATTCATCCAAAAAAAGAAAGCGAAAACAAATATTCAGCAATGGACTTGCGCACCATGCAGGATTGGATTGTTGCACGACAGCTATACGGCACACCGGGCATTGCCGAAGTAAATTCTTTTGGAGGAAAACTAAAACAGTATGAAGTAGCTGTAAATCCTTCGAGGTTACTTGCAATGGGTGTTACCATACCGGATATTTTTTCGGCACTCCAAAAGAATAATGAGAACACAGGAGGGGCATATATTGATAAAAAACCAAACGCCTATTTTATTCGGGGTATTGGTTTAATAGGTTCGTTTGATGATATAAAGAATATTGTAGTCAAACAAAATCCAAATGGTATTCTAATTCTGATTAAAGATGTAGCCGAAGTTCAGTTTGAAAGTGCAATTCGCTATGGTGCATTGACATATAATGGAGAGAAAGATGTTGTTGGTGGCATAGTGATGATGCTAAAAGGCTACAACAGTGCAGAAGTAGTGAATCGTGTAAAAGAGAAAATGAGTACTATACAGAAATCATTGCCTGATGATGTAGTTATTGAACCATTTCTTGATCGCACCGATTTGGTAAAAAGAGCAATTTCTACAGTAGAAAAGAACCTGATTGAAGGGGCATTAATAGTTATTCTTGTGTTGGTTTTGTTTCTTGGAAATCTAAGAGCGGGTTTAATTGTAGCCAGCGCTATTCCTTTGTCACTGTTGTTTGCTCTTGGAATGATGAATGTGTTTGGTGTTAGTGCGAATCTGATGAGCCTTGGAGCAATTGACTTCGGACTTATTGTTGACGGTGCAGTAATTGTTGTTGAATCTTCGCTTTATTTTCTGGAGCATAGAAAAAATATGCTACGACTTACACAAAATGAAATGGATGATGTGGTGGAAAACCGCACCAAAAGAATGATGAGCAGTGCAGTTTTTGGTCAGATAATTATTATGATTGTTTACCTGCCCATACTTAGTTTAATAGGCATTGAAGGAAAAATGTTCAGGCCAATGGCGCAGACAGTTTCATTTGCCATTATTGGGGCGCTGCTACTTTCACTCACCTACATTCCAATGATGAGTGCATTATTTCTACCCAAACAACTTTCGCACAAAAAATCTTTCAACGACAAAATGATGGATTTTTTACAAAGTAAATATACCCCGTTGCTTAACACTGCTATTCGTTTTAAAAGAGCTGTGGTTGCAAGCGCTGTTGTGATATTTGCTATTGCTGTTTTTGTCTTTTCAAGAATGGGTGGTGAGTTTATTCCAACACTTCAGGAAGGCGATTATGCTTTTCATTGCATATTACCACAGGGCACATCGTTATCACAAAGCATAGAAACTTCAATGCAATGTATGCGTGAAATCAAAAAGTTTGATGAAGTGAAAATGGTTGTAGGCAAGACGGGTAGTGCAGAGGTGCCTTCAGATCCAATGCCTACTGAAGCTACGGATATGATTATTGTACTTAAACCCAAAAGTGAGTGGAAAAGAAAAATCAGTTATGATGAGCTTGCAGATGAAATTATGGAGAAGTTGGAAGTTATTCCCGGAGTTTTTTTTGAAAAAAGCCAACCTATACAAATGCGGTTTAACGAATTGATGACAGGGATAAGACAGGATGTTGCAGTAAAAATTTTCGGAGAAAATATGGACACATTACTTTATTATGCCAATCGAGTAAATGTAGTTGTACAAAAAGTACAGGGAGCAACGGAGCCAAGTGTTGAACGTGTTGCAGGCTTGCCTCAGATAGTCATCAGATACAATCGTTCGCAGATAGCAAACTATGGATTGTCAATAGAAGATGTAAACCACATTGTGAGCACGGCATTTGCTGGTGGTAAAGCCGGAGTGGTTTTTGAAAACGAAAGACGCTATGACCTGATGGTGCGTTTAGACAGTGCAAGCAGAAATAATCTGGATGATGTTGGCAGGTTACTTATACCAGTCAGTAATGGTATGCAAATTCCATTAACTCAGGTTGCTGATGTAAAATTGAATTGGGCCCTGCACAAATCAGTCGCGAAAACGGACGAAGAAGAATAGTTGTTGGCTTTAATGTAAAAGACCGCGATGTGGCAAGTGTTGTTGAAGAGATAGAATCGCAGCTTGCAGAAAAAGTAAAATTACCCGAAGGATATTATTATACCTATGGCGGAACATTTGAAAATCTTCAGGCAGCAAGTAAAAGATTGATGATTGCTTTGCCTATTGCCTTAGCACTCATTTTTGTTATGTTGTTTTTTACGTTTAAGTCGGCCAAGCAGGCATTGTTGATTTATACAACCATACCCATGAGTGCCATTGGTGGTGTTTTGCATTGTTGTTGCGCGATATGTCTTTTAGTATTTCTGCCGGTGTTGGCTTTATTGCCTTGTTTGGTGTAGCTGTGCTAAATGGAATTGTTCTCATCGGCACTTTTAATCAGTTAAAGCAGGAAGGTGTTGAAGATATTCTGGAGCGAATAAAAGAAGGAACAAGGTCACGACTTCGTCCTGTATTGATGACTGCTACTGTGGCATCGTTAGGATTTTTGCCAATGGCATTGTCGCAAAGTGCAGGAGCAGAAGTGCAGAAGCCTTTGGCAACAGTAGTTATTGGCGGTCTTATCACTGCAACACTGCTTACACTTTTTGTGCTACCCTTATTTTATTTGTTTTTTTCTTCAGAGAAGAAAGTTAAAGTTGAAGGAAATAATTTTTCAGGAGTAATGCCTATAATTCTTTTGATATTATCAGCTATGTTGCTTCCTACAATATCATCAGCACAAACAAATGTTACATTGGAACAAGCCATTTCATTAGCAATGAAAAACAATTTACATCTTCAGGCACAACAATTAAATGTACAATCGTATGAGTCTTTAAAGAAGTCAAGTTTTGAGTTGCCAAAGACAGAAGTAAATTTTCAATACGGACAATACAACAGTATAAAAAAGGATAATGGAATAAATATACAACAAACCATTCCGATGCCCGGATATTTTGTTACAAAAGCACGATTGAACAATGCTGAGTTAAAAGGAGCACAACTACAGCAGAATATAGCAATCAAACAAATTATCTCTCAGGTTTCGTCTGCTTATTATGAGATTGTCTTTTTACAGCAGAATGAAAAAGAGCTACAAAAATTGGACAGCATTTATTCGGGCTTTGTACAGGCAGCAACATTGCGTTACACTTCCGGTGAAAGTAACCTGCTTGAAAAAACAACGGCAGAAACCAAACGTGGTGAAGTGCAATTAAAAGTTATTAGAAATAATACAGCACTTAAAATCGCTTACTCAACATTAGAAGCACTTTTAAATACTTCAAATCTTATTGTGACACCGATAAGTAATTTCGTGCCTCTTGTACCCGATAATGTTTTGGATTCAGCTACGATTACAAACAATTTTTCTTATCAACTCATGTTACAACAAGCAGCAATTGCTAAAAGAACAAAGTCTGCAGAAGCAGCCATGGCACTACCTGAATTGAATATTGGTTATATGAATCAAAGTATCATTGGCTTTCAGGAAGTGAATGGAGCAGATGTTTATTTTAATAGAAGCAAGCGATTCACAGGGTTTAGCATGGGCATCACTGTACCACTGACATTCTTTAGTAATGTCAGTAAAGTAAAATCATTTTCATTCAGACATCAGGAATTGCTTAAAGAGGCGGAGAACAGTAAAATAGAGTTGCAAAGTCAGCTACAGAATGCATTTGCCACATATCTGCAAAACCTGAATCAGTACAATTATTTTAAAAACACTGCAATGCCAAATGCCGATGCAATAATCAACACATCAACATTAGCATACAGAAACGGTGAAATAAATTATCTTGAATATGCAGCAGCACTTGAAAATGCAACAGCAATACGAACAGGCTTTCTGCAAAGTATTCACGATGTAAATCAAACAGTCATCAACATAAATTCTTTAACCAATAAATAAAAATCAGAACAATGCAAACGATAAAGTATTATTTATATATCATATTAATTTCGCTGCTGACAGGTTCATGCAGCACAAAAAACACAACCGGTGAAGCCGAAAACCCTGTTGATGCACATGCACATGAAAGTGCAACTACAACCACACTCACTTCAGAGCAAATAAAATCTATTGGTGTCACAACAGGAGGGTTTGAAAAGAAACAATTGACAGCTTCACTGAAGGCAAACGGAATTTTAAAAGTTCCGAATCAAAATCGTGCAAATGCAACTTCATTACTTGGCGGTACAGTGAAAGAGATATTAGTTCAGACAGGAGCATCGGTACAGAAAGGGCAAACCATTGCTATTATCAGTAACAATCAGTTCATCAGTATGCAGGAAGAATATCTCAGTATAAGTGCACGTGCAGGTCTTGCAGAAGCAGATTTTGAAAGACAAAAAACGTTGAAAGAAGGTAATGCAGCATCGTTGAAAGCCTTTCAGCAGGCAGAGGCAGAACTGAAGTCATTACGTGCAAAAAAATCAGGCTTACAAAAGCAATTGTCTTTAATCGGTATTGATGCCCAGCAGTTGACTCCTGAAAATATTCAATCGTCAGTAAATATTAAAAGCCCCATTAATGGATCTGTAAGCAATGTACTGGTAAATATCGGAAGTTATCTTGAAGCAAGTAATCCTGTTGCAGAGATTGTTGACAACAGTCAATTGCATCTTGACTTGTATGTGTATGAAAAAGACCTCAACAAGGTTAAAGTAGGACAGACAATACATTTCACACTCACCAATAATCCGGGTAAAGAATACGATGCTGATATTTATGCTATCAGTAATACGTTTGAGCCAAACACAAAAGCAGTCTCTGTACATGCAACTGTTAAAGGTGACAAACATGGACTGATTGATGGCATGAGCATTACTGCTTTGATAAGCTTAGAAAACGCAACTTATTTGGCAGTACCGACAGAAGCAATCGTTTCAAATGAAGGCCAGGATTTTATTTTTATTGTCTCTGATAAAGAAGTTCCACCACAAGAGGCCGCTGCACATGACCATAGCGCACATGATCATGCAGCACATGACCATAGTGCTGAACCCGTTACAGAGTCCGGTACAGTGTTTGAAAGAATTCCTATCAGAAAAGGAACAACAGATGTGGGTTATTCGGAGATTACTTTATTAAAAGATATTCCTGCCGATAGTAAGGTGGTTACTAAAGGTGCATTTTTTATTCTGGCTAAGATGACCAATCAGGGTGAGGCACATGAGCATTGATTATTAAAAACTTAATAAAGTAACATCTGAGTAACTTATTTGGATTTGATTGATTAAATTTGACAACTGAAAGAATATATTATGAGAAATATAAAAAGCAACATCAAAAATATTTTTATTGCAACTATTATCGGATTTATGCTGCACGGATGTAGTAGTAAACCAAGCGAAACAGTAAACAGCACTAAGGTGAGTAAAGCAGTTAATGATGAGCCTGTAAACGAACCTGCAGAGCCTATTGAGCTGGATAATGGCCAAAAGTGGAAAGTAAATGAGGAGATGAAACCATTTCTTACAAATGGCAAAAACTTGTTGAATGAATACATTCAAAACGAAGATAACGACTATACAGGTTTAGCAGCAGCACTTAGTGAGCAGGATAATAAGTTGATTGAAAGCTGTACAATGGATGGTAAAAGCCACGAAGAATTACATAAATGGCTGCATCCACATTTAGATATGGTTGCCGATCTTGAGAGTACAAAAGATACAGCACAAGCTAAAAAGTTGGTGGAACAACTGAAGGCCTCTTATGTTGATTTTGAAAAGTACTTTCAATAAGTACTGAAATATTTTTTGTTTACTTAGTAAACTGCAGGCAGAAGTAGGTTCTACTGAGTGTGATAATAATGAGAGGCAAAACACTGCTATATATGACATTCGTTAGTCAGATTAAATAAACCACTTAACTCAAAAATGATAGGACGATAGCATAAATGACAGAATTTTTTAATCAACTACTTCATGAGATCGAACGACCACTTACCAATCCGGTACTGATTTTTTCTTTGATATTATTTATCATTCTGCTTTCTCCCATTTTGCTGAGGCGTTTGAATATTCCCGGAATCATTGGGCTCATCATTGCAGGAGTAATTATCGGGCCACATGGTTTATATATTCTCGAAAAAAACTCAGCAATCAATCTGTTTTCAACCATTGGTTTGCTTTACATCATGTTTATTGCCGGACTTGAACTCGATCTGAATGAATTTAAATCTCATCGCAATAAAAGTTTGGTCTTTGGTTTTTTTACTTTCATCATTCCTTTAGGTATTGGCTTTCCTGTTTGTCATTACTTGTTGTATTATGACTTTAATGCAAGTCTTCTGACAGCAAGCATGTTTGCTACACATACGCTTGTTGCCTATCCCATTGTAAGCAAGTTTGGTGTTTCAAAAAATCAGGCCGTTGCCATTACGGTAGGAGGAACTATTTTAACAGACACTGCCGTACTGATTATCCTTGCAGTAATCATGGGCAACAGCCAGGGAAACCTGAATCAGGAATTCTGGATTCGTTTAGGGGCATCACTGATTATTTTTTCTGCAATAATGTTTATTGTTATTCCGAGAATTGCAAAATGGTTTTTCAGAAAACTCGAAAGTGAAAAACATTCGCATTATATTTTTGTACTCTCTGTGGTGTTTTTTGCAGCCTTTCTTGCAGAGGTTGCCGGAGTAGAACCAATCATAGGAGCCTTTGTTGCAGGTTTGGCATTGAACAAACTGATTCCACATTCATCAGCATTGATGAACAGAATTGAGTTTATTGGAAACTCTTTGTTTATTCCATTTTTCCTGATCAGTGTAGGGATGTTGGTTGATGTTAGTGTTATCATGAATGGACCTACTGCACTCATCATAGCAGGTACATTAACAATTGTTGCAATAACAGGAAAATGGCTTGCATCTTTTCTGACACAAGTTATTTTTAAATATACATCATCGCAACGGCAACTTATTTTCGGTTTAAGCAGTGCTCATGCTGCTGCAACACTTGCCGTTATTTTAGTAGGTTATAAAGCAGGCATTCTTGATGAGAATATCCTCAACGGCACCATTATTCTTATTTTAATTACATGTATCATTGCTTCTTTTGCAACAGAGCGTGCCGCTAAAAAAATAATTGTAGAAACAGAAGATGACAGCAGCGATCTTTTAAAAAGTAGCAGTGCTTCCAATGAACATATTTTACTTCCTGTAGCCAATGTTGGTAAAATGGAAAAGCTGCTTGACTTTGCAATTTTAATAAAGGATAAAAAATCTGTTAACCCAGTGTCTGTTCTTTCTGTTGTATCTGACAATAGCGAGGCAGAGAAAAATATTTTAAAGGCAAAAAATAAATTAGAAGATTTTGTTAAACAAGCCTCAGGAACAGAAACTAAAGTTAACGTAATTACTACAATTGATCATAATGCAGCAAGCGGAATTACCCGTTGCTCAAGAGAAATTATGGCCGACATCATTGTTTTGGGATGGCCACAGCGTACAGGATTTCTTGATAAACTTATTGGTGAAAAAATTGAAAGTATATTAAACAATACAGATAAGACAACTTTAATTTGCTTTCTTGAAAAACCACTTGAACTTCATAAGCGAATAGTGGTTGCTGTACCACCTCTTGCCGAACATGAAAATGGATTTGGTTTATGGCTTACTAAATTGGCAAAGCTGGCACAGGAACTCAGTATTCCAATTCATACATATTGTAATGAAGCAACTGAAAAATCAATAAGAAAATTTTTCAGTAAAGAAAAATTAGCAGCATCACTGAGCGTTAGTTTGTTTAGCGACTGGGATGATTTTCTGGTACTGGCAAGAAATATTCATGCTGATGATTTTGTTGTTTTGGTTTCTGCCAGACGTGGTGCAACTTCTTACATGAGTATTTTAGATGGACTTCCGCTGAAAATAGAAAAACATTTTAGCGACAACAGCCGAGTTATTATTTATCCGCAACAATATGACGGCAATATTAATCTGGAAAACTATAGCGAGGTTTCAACAGAAACTTTAAACAGAGGTATTGAGGTGGTTCAGAAAATCGGTAAAGAAATTGGCTCAATGCTAAAAAAGAAAAATCAAGAGTAGATTTATTCTTGATTAATCATTTTGATTTATAAACAGGAACAGTAGAACATGGTTCGCCATACATAATACTCTTAACAACAGGTTTTAGTTTTTGTGTCAACAGCATATAAACAGCAGGCGAAAAGTTTTCATCACCACACCCTTTAATTACTATTCGTTTGTTATTATAGTTTTGAATGTTGATTTTTTCAATTGTATCAATGGTTAGCTTTTCTTTGAGTTGAGTAGCGTTACCAAAAAAAATGTTGGTGGTATGTGGCTGCAATGCTTCACTAACGAGCATAAATGCCCAAGTCGGAATAATGGCATCAACAGAACAATAAACAGCAACTGCAACGCCATCATACTGCTGCCAGTTATGTTGTCTGATATGCTCTCTGAAATCTTTTTCTTTAAGAATCATTTCCTCAAACAACCATCCTTTAATGTCAAGTTCGGTTATTGTTGTGGCAGGTATAAAATCTTTTGGATCTATCTGTAGAATACCACTGTCGGCAACGCGATTTTTAATTTCCTGTTCCATAATTACCACATTCCAAGTTCCATGCGAGCCTCTTCACTCATCATATCTTTATCCCATGGTGGATCAAAAGTTAATTCAACTTTTGCATCATTCACATCAGGAATACTTTTTATTTTTTGTTCAACTTCCAATGGCAGCGATTCTGCAACCGGACAAGCAGGTGAAGTCAGAGTCATCTTTACATGAACATCATTTCCTTCAATAATCTTTACTTCGTAAATCAATCCTAACTCATAAATGTCAACCGGAATTTCCGGATCGTAACAAGTCTTTATGGTTTCTATAACCCTGGCATATAATTCTTTTGGCTCTTCCATAAGTGCAAATTTAATGGTTTTATTGTTGTCTTGATTTTATTGCTGTTTTATTCTGATTTTACAATCAATAGAAGATTCAAAATAAATTCATGCAAAGCATCAATATTAATCCCATCTTTGAAAACTATAAAGTCAAGTAAAAGTTTTTTAAAAATAAATATTATGAAACAAATTTTAATCGTTCTCCTTACAATTGGTCTATCATTTTCATCATCAGCGCAGCAAAAAACTGTTTTGGAGGCCAATGAAAAAGTTGCTATAATCAGTTTCGAAAAAATAGAACATAATTTCGGTAAGATTAAAGAAGGTGATAAGGCCGAACATGTTTTTCTTTTTAAAAATACAGGCAACACACCGTTAATTGTTACTGACGTGAGTGTTACCTGCGGATGTACGGCAGCAGAAAAACCTGATGCGCCAATTATGCCCGGTAAAGACGGAAAAATAAAGATAGTATTTAACTCTGCCGGTAAAGTTGGTTCACAAAACCGCACAATAACGGTAAGTACCAATGCAAAAAATAAAATTACTTATTTGAAAATGATAGGTGAAGTGAGTGAAAAATAATTTCTGAGAAAATGGTTAAACTCTTTCTCCAAATTCCATCAGAAAGGCTTTCATAAACTCATGTAGTTCGCCATCCATTACGGCTTGAACGTTTGATGTTTCACAATCTGTGCGTAAGTCTTTAACCATCTTATATGGATGAAAAACATAGCTTCTTATTTGTGAGCCCCATTCAATTTTTTTTCTTACCTGCTTCTGTCGCTGCCTTAGCCTCATTGCGTTTGCGAAGTTCAAGTTCATAAAGTTGCGAACGCAACATCTGCATGGCACGCTCGCGGTTGCCACTTTGCGAACGTTCTACCTGACATACAACAACAATACCTGTGGGCAAGTGTTTGAGTTGAACCTTTGTTTCTACTTTATTTACATTTTGTCCACCTGCACCACCTGAACGGGAAGTCTGCATTTCTATATCTGCATCTTTAATTTCAATCTCTATAGTATCGTCAATCAAAGGATAGGCAAACACACTGGCAAATGATGTATGACGTTTTGCATTGGAATCAAATGGAGAAATGCGTACTAAACGATGTACACCATTTTCGCTCTTTAAATATCCGTATGCAAAATCACCTTCTATTTCTAAAGTAACAGATTTTATTCCTGCAACATCGCCATCTTGTCTGTCAATTTCGTTTATGCGATAGTTCATCCGTTCGGCCCAGCGGATATACATACGCATGAGCATTGATGCCCAGTCGCAACTTTCTGTTCCTCCGGCACCGGCATTTATTGTGAGCACTGCACTCAATGCATCTTCTTCACCACTGAGCATGTTTTTAAATTCAAGCTCTTCTAATGATTTTTGAACGGAGGTATATTGCTCTTCTACTTCTTGTTCTGAAGCATCGCCTGTTTTTGAAAAATCGAATAATACACCCAAATCATCAACAGCTTGCTGTACGGCAGCAAACGTGTCTGTCCAGTTTTTTTTAAGCTTGATGGATTTTAAAATCTGTTCTGCCCTTGTAGGGTTGTTCCAGAAATCAGGTGCGTGTGTAAGTTGTTCTTCTTCTTTTATTTTAAGCAGTTTGACATCAATGTCAAAGGTGCCCCCTCAAAGCGTCCACGCGCTCCTTACATTCTGTTAATTGTTCTTGTGTCATACGGGCTGCGAATTTACGAATTAATGTTTTCCGGCATTTTCAGACTATGTTGTCTTCATCAGCGTATAGGCTTTTGCTACATCAAAAATCATAAACAAAAAATAGGCTAAGCAAAAACTAATTACAAAAGGAACTGCCATTGTTTGATTCAGAAAAATGTAGCCTACAATGATAGCAAGCATCAGAAATAATTTAAACGCTGTTGATGCCATAAAAAACGGATGGACTCATTACCTTTACTCTTGGTAAGTCGCAAATAATGAATGACAGAAAAAAGTACGAAGAAAAATATTCCGCATTTCCACCATGAAGGATAGAAACGTGCAGCCAGAAAATCTTTCATCAAATAATAAAGCAAAATATACAGCAGGGTTATGCCGGCAAGTTGTAAAATATAGGTGATGAAACCTTTGTTCATTTTTTCTTATGTAAAAAATCTTTCAATGTTAAGTAAAGTGCAGCTGCAACAGCAATCAAGGCAAAAGTAACAGTGAATAGTGGAATTTTGTTTTGACAATATTTGTCTAAGCGGTAACCTCCATAGGTACCTATAAACATAATAGCGCCCATTTGAAATCCCATGGACGCATACTTAGCATAATTGTTAAGCTGTTTTTTCCTGGAGTTTGGCTTCTGATCTTTCGACATTTTTTATGTCTTTAACCATAGGCCCCATATTACAGTTGCCTGTAAAACTTGCCCCAACTTCAACAACTAATTTGCCGGTGTTAATGTCGCCATTGATTTTTGCAGTTGACTTTAGAAACAACATTTCAGTAACGGTAGATGTTCCTTTTACTGTTCCTGAAACATCTGCATTCTGGCAAACAATGTCTCCATCCACTACTCCGGTTGTGCCAACAACCACTTTAGCTTTTGAAAATACTGAGCCTACAATGTGTCCGTCAATTCGCAAGTCGCCATTCGACTTGATTTCACCTTCTATTGAAGTTCCGGCAGCAATTAAGTTAATTGAGCCTGATGCAGTTTCACCGGGTTTAACGGTGGTGGTTTTGTTCTTCAAATTTTCAAACATGGTAAAAAATTTTAATTATGTATTGCGGCAAAGATAAAAATAAAAGTTATTAACAAAACCAAAAATTATGGATAATTAACACGGTAGAAATCAAGGTATTTGCTCAAATCCTTATCGGTAATGAACTTGTTGAAATTTTTTTCTGTAATGGGGAAAAGGGTAAAAGCACTTTTATCCATGCCTTCAAAAACCGTTTGATCAGAGTCCAACCCCTGAATATATTCCTTGCTTTGCGTGTGGTCGGGAAATGAACGCACCATCATATAGTTTTTGTCATCAACTCTTAACTCTGTCACACTCAGATTTTTCTCTTTATAGTTGCGCTGGTTAAACTGATTGATTTTTCCTTTTAATGTTGTGGCATAAGGCAGTTCAGCAGAGAAAATAATCAGCACATTATGTGGTTTGTCCGGCATAAACTCATAGATAGAATTCAGCATTTTATTGCCCTCGGCAGTTTGTGTTGTTGCCGATTCGCTGATTGTTGTATCTATTGGCGTTACGTTATTCATTTTATCAAGAATAGCTTTTGCCAATATGCTGACAGAATCTCTTGGGTATGCAGCAACAATTTTTTTCAGTGAAGCTTCGAACTGTGGGCGGGGCTGTGTATATCCGATAGAAAGTGCCTGAAGGTAGGCAAACTTTGGCGCTAATGTGCCACCGGGAAATAGTGAGTCTGCTGCCGATTTACGCTCTATGACATCTGTATATTGACGATTGAGAAAAGCCTTGTATGTATTTTCATAAAACACCTGCATGATGGCTGTCTTGCGCTGTGCATCTTTAAAATAATTTGGGTTGGTTATGATGCGTGCATATTCTGAATCGCCATAGTCATTGAGAATAATTTTTTTATAATACTCGGCTTTAGGTTCATCAAATAAAGCTAAGTAACAACGATACAGATTGTAATAAGCAGGTAGTTCATATTTATTACCCGGATATCGTTTCATCATTTCTTCCATATCGTCAGCAGCAGGCTTTGGCTGACCTAATGCTTCTTTATAAATGATTCCTGCATTGTAATATGCTTCTAATATTTTAGCATTACTTTCTTCTTTTTGCTGAGCAGTTTTTGGAATGTTGTTAAAGTATGCTTTTCTGCGTGCTTCGCTATTCAATTGTCTGATGCTGTCGTTTAATGCTTTTTGTGCCTGCTCTAAACTGTCGGCACGTGCTTGCGCTTCGGCTTCTTCTTCACTGCCAAAAGTTGCAATGGATTCTTTGCTGCTCCTACGCCAGTTATCTTCAAGTTTTCTGTTGCCCCATTTCTTGGCAAACTCCGAAAAGCCAAAACTAATGGCACTCTGATTATAAAAAATACCATGAGCTACCTGTTGAATTTCCAGGCATACCATCTTTTCCTGGTTGATTTTGAAACTGACTGAACTGCATGTTAGACTGCTCTTCCTGCTCTTTAGCTTTGGCTGCCTCCTCTTCCTGTTTCTTACGCAGCGACTCTGCTTCTTCTGCAGCAATAATGTCGTCAATGCGCGAATATTGTTCTGTTTCTGAAAGTCTTCCCAATGTGAGCAGACTGTCCTCGTGTGAAATGATGTTCAGGTTTTTTATCAATCGCGACAGATTGGTTTTTTTATTCTGAATCAATGCATAATCAGGATAGTCAGAAGTGATATTGGTGGCAGCACTGTCATAATATAATTGCGCAGCACGGAAGTCAAGTTTGCGGAAACTTATTTCACCCATCTCCAGATATGAAATACCTTTTTGATTGGCGTTGTTGGTGCTTGCTGCCACAGACTTCTTTAAAAATTGAAATGCCTCTGTTGTATCTTTTTCACGCATAGAAATTCCACTCAGTGCATAATAAATCTGATCAAGATAATCCTTGTTTTTTTCATCTTTAAGCATCTTGTTCAACTCATCTTTTACTTGTTGTGCATCGGCACTGTTTACATCAAATGAACGCGCTCTGTTGATTTTTGCATTAAATGCCATCTCATACTCGGGATTCATCTTGATTACTTTGCGGTAGATTGCAAAAGCTTTGTCGTTGGAATCAACCTTCTGATATATCTGTGCAAGGATATAGCTATATCGGATTTTGTCAGCTCTCTTTGTCGCCAGATCAGCAGCTTTGGTTAATTGCTCAATAGCTTTAGGATAATTTTCTTTCTTCAGATAAAAATCTGCAGCCACAGCAGCAAAAAGAGGTTTGTACTTTGATGGCAATTGCTTTTCATTTTTTAAATAGTCGAGCATGTATTCTGCATCGGCCATTTTGCCTAACTGCATTTGTGTTTGCATCTGCCAGATTAAGCCATCAAATCTTTTTGGGTTATCTTTATAGGTAGATGCAACGTATTGAAAAGTCTCTAATGCAGTCCAGAAATCATGCTTTAGAAATTGCGCTTTACCGATTATCATGTAGTTGTCCGGTATCCAGCGGCAACGCTCTTTACCATTAATAAACATGGAGTGTCGTTGAATAACTATTGAGCTTTTCTTAATGGCCTCATCCATGTCAGGGTAAATGGTCTTGGCTTTATCGTCAGTTGCATATTTAAAAACATCAAGCACACGGTCGTAATGATCAACATGCAATGCAGACAAAGTTTTTGTACCTTCTTTCACTCTTTCGCGGGCATTAAAATAGCCGTTGTAGTGTGCAGTAAGGTTATGGTATGCCCTGTTTATGACAGTGTTCTTTTGTGTTGAACATGCTGATAGAAACAGCGTAAGGATGATAAAATATTTTACGTGATTGGATGATTTCAAAACAATATGGTTGTTGCGATAAATATTAACTTTTTCCAGCGAAAATTATTGCTCGTTTAATTATTACGATATTTGCCCGATTAAGAAGGCAAACATAACAATACTTTTTTGTTTAAACAACGCATGCCAAGGCATCAGGCAAAGAAAAAGTCAAACTAAGCACCAAACTCCGTAATAAGTTCCGGTTAGTCATTATGAATGACGAAACTCTGGAAGAAAAGGCTTCGTTGCTGCTCTCACCAATCAATGTGGTGGTGGTGGTGGGTATTGCCATCATCACCCTCATCAAAGCCACAACCTACATTATTGCCTTTACACCACTGCGTGAATATATTCCCGGATATACAGACGTTAAAGTAAAACGGGCAGCCATTGAAAGCCTTATCCGTACCGATTCTTTACAAAAACAGGTGTCTGCACAGGATTTGTACATACAAAATCTGCAAAATCTTATTACCGGTCAGTCACAGAAAACTGTTTCGCTCGATACAGTTTCTGTGCCACAGCTTTATGATACAATAAAACAATTGCTTCATTCCGAAGAGGATTCTTTGCTGAGAAGTCAGATAGAGTCGCCACAAGATTACAACCTAACATTAAACGCAGGGACCACTAAAGGTTCTATTGCTAACTTTTACTTTTTTGCGCCATTAAAAGGAGCAAT
Organism: Bacteroidota bacterium; assembly: GCA_016699635.1. Taxonomy (GTDB): domain Bacteria; phylum Bacteroidota; class Bacteroidia; order AKYH767-A; family OLB10; genus OLB10. The sequence goes on from CP064983.1 coordinate 1,577,751, forward strand.
AACAACACGGTTTAATCCTACAGAAAAGCACTTTGGTGTTGATGTAGTTGCCGGCCCTGATGCTGTTATTAAAAGTGCCATGGACGGAACGGTGGTCATTGCAGAATGGACTTCGCAGGCAGGTTATGTCATAGCCATTCAACACAGTAACAATATGTTTTCTGTTTATAAACATAATTCTGCATTGCTTAAAAAAGTAGGTAATGTGGTGAAAGCCGGAGAAGTTATTGCTATTGTAGGTAACTCGGGCGAATTAAGTAATGGTCCGCATCTGCATTTTGAACTTTGGTACAATGGTGCGCCTGTTGACCCTACTGATTATATAGCCTTTGAATAATTACAGCAGATTAAAGTAGTTGTTTTCAGAAAGTATTTTTTCGATTAACCTTGGATGTGGGAAATTGTTTTTGAAATCTTCGGCATCAACTGCTTTTAACTCAGGAAATTTTTTTGATGATAGTGGCTTGCTTAAATATGCCACAATGTATGATGCATTAATGTGTTGATGTGTCAGCTTATGAATATGATTTCTTCCTGATTCATATTTTTTAATACCATATTCTTTTGCAAAATTGCTAATAGTGGCTGATGAAAATTTTGTTCTGGTTTCGAACAAAGGAAACTCATAGAGGTTTTTCCAGATGTCGTTACCATTACGTTGTCTGATATAAAATTTGTCTTTGTAAAGTATTATGACAAAACAAAAGTGACGCTCTTTGATTTTAATCTTTTTACTTTTTACCGGAAAATTAAGTTGTTGCTTTTGTTGATATGCCAAACAATGAATTTGTAAAGGACATATTTCACACTTAGGATTTCGTGGTGTACAAACCAATGCACCAAGCTCCATCATTGCCTGATTGTGCAGGCCGGGAAATTTTTTATTGCCTATACTATCGGCTAATTCCTGAAACACTTTTTTTCCTTCAGTGCTATTTGGCGTAGTTTTTTCTGCAAACAATCTTGATAATACACGAGCCACATTACCATCAACAGCAAAGATAGGTTCATTAAATGCCATTGAAGCAATAGCTGCTGCAGTATAATCGCCTACACCTTTTAGTTTTTTAAGCTCAAAATAATTGGAAGGAAATTTACCGTGAAATATTTTGGTAATATGTTGTGCTGTGGCTAAAAGATTTCGCCCTCTTGAATAATATCCTAATCCCTGCCACAATTTGAGCACCTCGGTTTCTGATGCTTTGGCAAGATGCTTCACTGTAGGGAACGATTCTAAAAACCGTTTGTAATAAGGCAATCCCTGTTCTACTCTTGTCTGCTGAAGGATAACTTCGCTCAACCATATTCTATAGGCATCGTTTGTACTGCGAAAAGGCAACTCGCGCTTGTTGCGTTCATACCATAAAATAAGTTTGTTTGAAATACTCATTTGCTTTGGCAAAGAAAGTCATTATAAAAAATAATTACAGTTTAAATTTAATAGACAATTCAGTAACAACTAAATTTACTTATCATTGCCATCGCTTTTTGTTATGAAATTAATTAAAGAAATACACTCTCTTTCTCATATTGTTAGCAGAAAGAAGCACGAGAATATCAGCATTGGTTTTGTGCCAACAATGGGCGCATTACACGAAGGACATATTTCATTAACTAAACAGTCGCTGCTTGAAAATGAATTTACTATTGCCAGCATTTTTGTAAATCCATTACAGTTTAATAATCCTGATGATTTAAAAAAGTATCCTCGTACCTTAGATAGAGATATGCAGATGCTTGAAGCGGCAGGTTGTAATGCCTTGTTTGCACCGGAAGCATCAGAAGTTTATATTGAAGATGAACAACCATTGCAGTTTGATTTAGGCAATCTTGCAAACGTTATGGAAGGCAAATTTCGTCCGGGACATTTTGCCGGAGTTTTGCTTATTTCGGAGAAAAGGATTTCCAGCAACTTGCCGTAATCAGAAAAATGGCTAAAGCATTACATCCTGATATTATTGTCACAGGCTGCCCTACACTTCGTGAGCCTAATGGTCTTGCCATGAGTTCGCGCAATGTAAGATTAAGTAATACCGTTCGTCATGATGCATCCATAATTTATAAGGCAATGCAACATGCTGCGCAACTGAAAAACATACTGCCCGTTTACGAAGTTTGTTCGCAGGTGAGAAGTATGATTGAAGAAATAGCTCCTTTTAAAGTTGAGTATGTTGAAATTGCTGATGCAGTAAACCTACAGTCTTTACAACAATGGTCAGACTCACAGTCACCACGTATTTTTGTTGCAGTTTTTGCAGATGATGTAAGGCTGATTGATAATGCAGCATTGTAAATAACTACACCGTACAATGCCGTGCAAAGACACCTAATGGAAGTCTAGCTCCGGCAGTGCTTTGTAGAAAAATTTCTCCTGTCTGTCGTTTAATATTTTTACTAAAATGTTCGTCAAGCAGATTATCTAAAATTATAGATGAAAAACCAAGTGAATAGGTGTTGAGTACAAGAAAGTGATTTTCTTCAAGCAGCAACTTAACGTTGGCAAGCATTTCGTTTATCTCATCTTCTAATTTCCAGTTTTCGCCATTTGGTCCATGGCCATAAGCAGGTGGATCTAAAATAATTCCCTGATATTTTTTCCCGCGTTTTACTTCTCGTTTCACAAAGGTCATGGCATCTTCAACCAACCAGCGAATGTTGTCCAAGCCACTCAATGTCATATTTTCTTTTGCCCATGTTACAACCTGTTTTATAGAGTCTAAATGAATGATGTCGGCACCGGCAGCTTTGGCAGCAAGTGTTGATGCACCGGTGTAGGCAAAGAGGTTGAGGACTTTTGGTTGTACTACATCTAATTTTTTAACTGAATTATAAATAAAATCCCAGTTTACGGCCTGTTCCGGAAAAACACCTACATGCTTAAATGATGTTAATGCCAGCCTAAGTCGAATTTGTTTTTCATCAGGCAATGCATAGGCAATATGCCAACGGTCAGGAATCTCTTTAAGTTTTTTCCATGTACCTGACGAGCTGTTTTTAGCTATAAACTTTACATGTGCTTTTTTAAGCCAATCGGCCTCTTTTAGTTGCCTGTTCCACACAGCTTGTGGTTCGGGCCTGATGGTAATGTACTGACCAAAACGCTCTAACTTTTCAAAGTTTCCGCTATCAAGCAGTTCATAATCTTTAAAATTTTGCGGTGTAAGTAATTCCATGCAGAAGTTCATTTAAATACCTAAAAGTGTTGTAATAGCAACCTTTTTAATCGGGCTGCGTAAAAACAAGGCAATATTAAGTCTAAAAAATGATAATCAACACATCAGAGCTGTCGGGTCGTAGCATACAAGCCACAGACAAAACACCATTAAGAATTCTATTAGTTGATGATATTCCGGCTAATTTATTGACACTTGAAGGTATTCTTGAAGATGATAGCCGAATTCTTATAAAAGCTTTTTCGGGTAATGAAGCTTTAAAATTACTGATGGAAGAACCAATTGATTTGATATTATTAGACATTCAAATGCCTGACATGGATGGCGTTGAGGTAGCACAATTACTTCGTGCCAATCCTAAAACAAAGCATATACCCATCATTTTTGTTTCTGCCATTGCCAAAAGCGAACGCCCTTCACTCGAGGAGTTTGAAATCGGATCGTTTGATTTTATTCCGAAGCCATTAGATATTGAAGAGACACAGAAAATAGTTTCAATCTTTGAATTTGGATGTCGCTATAAACAAAAGTACAGAGAACAGGAAGAAAAACTGAAAAGACTGAACGATCATCTTGATAAGTTTCTTTACATCCTTTCGCATGATTTGAATGCACCACTGCGTGCCATTGAGAATCTTGTGCAGTGGCTTGAAGAAGATTTACAATCGCAGATTTCTGATGAGAGTAAGGAAAACATAGGGCTGCTTAGAAACAGAGTAACTAAGATGAAATTACTTCTTGATGGCTTATTGCGTTATGCGCGTTCCGGTAATACAAAACATCAGCACGATATTATTTCACCTGAAAAAATGATCAGACAAATTACATCTGAGCTGCAGGGTGATAGAAAGGTGTCACTGAATGTCAACTCTTCGGTTTTAGATATGAATACAGACAGGACAGCATTGCAACTTGTGTTGAAAGAGTTAATTCAAAATGCAATATCTTTTAATCCTTCCGATAAAAATACTATTGATATTTCTGTTGTAGAAAAAAATGATTCTTATGAATTTGTTATAGCAGATAACGGACCCGGAATAAAGCCACAACAACAAAAAACAATTTTCGAACTTTTTCAAACGCTTCCATCATCGGTAGTGCCTTCATCAGGTGTAGGCCTTAGCATTGTGAAAAAGGTGGTTGAAGAATATGGTGGAACGGTGTGGTTTTCACCAACAGTAAAATGTGGTACTGAAGTTCACTTTAACTGGAAAAAATCCTGAGCTTTAGAACCCTGATTGCCGTGCTTTTATTGTACTTGCACCAACTGTAAAAAGTACAAGACTGATTGTGCTAATAGGCATTAATATTGCTGCAAACAATGGCGAAAGTGTTCCACTTACGGCAAAGGCTAATCCAACAAAATTATAGAGTAAAGAAATAATAAAGCTGATGATAATTATCGTTACAGCAGATTTGGATAGTTTAATTAATTCAGGCAGTTGATGTAATGCTGCAGCATCCATAATAGTATCACTTGCAGGAGTAAAATTATTAGTGTTGTCGGTAACTGAAATTCCCGTATTGGCTGCTAGCAGCGCACCTGCATCATTCAGGCCATCACCAATCATTAACACATTTTTCTTACTATTGATTAATTCAAGAATGTAATTTCTTTTGTCTTCAGGTTTTTGATTAAATCGTAATTCGGCATTGCCTAAAAGTGTAGTTAGATTTTTTCTTTCACTTTCATTATCACCTGTAAGAACAATCAAATTATGTTTGTTATTCAGTTTTTGTGATATGGTGTTCAACCCATCACGATAAATATTACTGAAAACAAATTTGCCTTTTTTAATGTCATTAATGTTGATAAAAACTGCTGTTGCATTCTTTTCAACTTCATTGTTTACTCCTGCCCAGTCTGATGTTCCGGCTTTAATGTTTTTATTGTTTAATACTGCGCAAATGCCTTTACCGGTAACTTCTTCAAAATTATTGCATGGATAATATTTATCTGCTTGCAAATGTTGTTGCAGTAATTTACTTAACGGATGTGATGATTGCCTGAATAGCGATGATAGTATTTTTTTATCCTCATCATCAAGCGATTGACCATGATAACTTATTTCAGAAACATTATTCTTAGTTAATGTTCCTGTCTTATCAAATACAATAGTGTCGGCATCAGCAATTTTTTCGAGTACTCGATAGTTACGCATGTAGATTTTATTTCTGCCAAGAATGCGGAGGATGTTTCCATAAGTAAAAGGTGCAGATAAAGCCAGTGCACAGGGACATGCAATTACAAGCACTGCTGTAAATGCATTAATAGCTTTATGAATATCTGTATTCCACCAATAGATAGCAGCGATTGTAGAAATAGAAAATGTAACTACTATAAACCAACGACTGATGGCATTCACTAATTTTTCAAACTTGCTTATATCTTGTTTATCCCAGCTACGATTCCACAATTGTACTAAATAGCTCTGCGAAACTTCTTTCATCACCTGAAGTTCAATCATGGCACCGGCTTGTTTGCCTCCTGCATAAATATATTCACCGGCTGTATGTGAAACAGGTAGTGACTCACCTGTTACAAAATGATAATCTACTGAGGCATTGCCTTTAAGTAAAATACAATCTGCGGGAATAATTTCATTATTTCTTATAAGAATTCTGTCATTAACTTTCAAGTCATTAATCTGCACTTCTTTTTCATTTCCGTTTTTTATAGAAGTAACTGCAATGGGAAAGTATGATTTAAAATCTCTGTCGAAAGCTAAACTATCAAAGGTAAAATCCTGAAACCAACGACCAATGAGCATGAAGAAAACAAGACCACTACCGCTGTCAAAAAATCCTGAACCTGTTTGTGTTATTATTTCAAATGCACTTCGTAAAAAAATTACTGATATACCTATGGCAATCGGCAAATCTATGGAAGTGGTTTTTTGTTTGAGAGCCTGCCAAGATTTAATAAAGAACTCATTTGCACTGTAAAAAAATACGGGTAGTGCAAGCAACAAAATCAGATAGCTGAATAGTGTTTGTAATGAAGCATCAATATTATTTCCTGATGAAAAATATTCAGGAAAACTTAGCATCATAATATTTCCAGAACAAAAACCGGCAACACCAATTCTGAGAATACGGCTTCTATTTGCTTTTTTTATTTTTTTCTTTTCAATAGCGTCAAGTTGCAGTGCAGGCTCATAGCCTGTTTGCGAAAGTTTTTCTGCAATTTTTCGAAGCGAAGTTTTATGATGATCATAAACCAAACGCAATTCTTTTCGAACAAAATCAACTCTTGAGGATAGAACACCTTCATCGGCTTTCTGAAAATTTTCAAGTAGCCAGATACAACTGCTACAATGCATTGCAGGAATGTAAAAGGTGATGATAGTTTCATTTTTATCTCTGAAACTTATCAGTTGATTTTCTATGGAAGGTTCATCTAAGAAGGCAAATCGTTTTTGAACAATGTCAGACTGTTTAGTGCCAGGATTGTTGTTCAGGTTGTAATAATTACACAAATTATTTTCACGCAGAATTTCATAAACCAACTTACAACCGGTACAACAAAAAATTTTCTCATCGCTTGTGATAACCTGTTCATCACAGTCATCACCACAATGATAGCATTTCACCTTATTTACAGTATCTGTATTGCTCATAGCCTCCAACCTAATTTGCCTGACAATATTACAATTGATGAAGAATGTAGCTGTTGATATTAATTCTTGATATGAGTGATAAAAGTCATTTCAGTTGTTGTCTCGAAATAAAACATTTGCCACATTCAACTTACTATGCAAATTAAACAATTTTATAATCAGGGTCATTCGCAATTCAGCTATATTATTTCAAGCGGAAAAGAAGCGGTAATTATTGATCCTGTCAGAGATGTGGAGCACTATTTACAATACCTTGCAGATAAGCAGCTTATTTTAAAATATATTTTTGAAACGCACATACATGCCGATTTTGTTTCAGGTCACCTGGAGCTTGCCGATAAAACCGGAGCAACCATTGTTTATGGACCTCAGGTGCGTGTGGCTTATCCTTCATATAGTGCAAGACATAATGAAAGTTTTAATCTTGAAGGATGTAGTATTAAAGCTTTACATACACCGGGACATACTATGGAATCGGTTTGTTATTTATTGAATAATAATGTTGGGCAGCCTATTGCAATTTTCACCGGTGATACTTTATTTGTAGGTGATGTAGGTCGTCCTGATTTAATGAGCGGTAATAAAAATGCAGTAGAATTGTCAGAGTATTTATATCACTCTATTAACGACATCATTAAAACATTACCTGATGAACTTGTTGTTTATCCGGGACATGGTGCCGGTTCGTTCTGTGGAAAAAATCCGGGTAAAGAAAAGTTTTCTACCATTGGCGAACAAAAGAAGAGAAACTATGCTTTAAAGGATATTTCACTCGAGAAGTTTACCAATGAAATAACTACAGGCCTTAGTGTGCCACCTGAATATTTTTTTAAGGTTATGAGCATTAATATTATGGGTTGCCGCCCTATGACAGATGTGTTTCGCAACAATCTGAATTTTCTGTCACCGGTAAATTTTAAAGCAGAAACACAACGTGCATTGATAGTGGACACAAGAAATGAATTGGAGTTTTCGAAAGCATTTATTAAAGGCTCTGTAAACATTGGTCTTGATGGTTCGTTTGCAACATGGGCAGGGATTTTGCTCGATCCCGACCATCCGGTTTTATTGGTCTGCGACAGTGGTAAGGAAAAAGAAGCCATTGGTGCTTTAGCACAGATAGGAATAGAAAATGTGAGAGGTATTTTACATGGAGGAATAAAGTCATGGAAAGATGCAGGGCAACCGGTGGACAATGTTGAAAATATTGATGCAGAAGATTTTTATTTTTTGTTTGAAAATGAAGGTTACATTCTGGTTGATTTAAGAAGCCATCAGAATTTTAATGCACAACATATAAAAAGAAGTCTGAGTATTCCATTAGATGAATTGCCACACCGTTTGAATGAGTTTAGCCCGGACACTAAATATTTGTTAGTGTGTAAGGGTGGTTACCATAGTATGATAGCAGCATCAATTCTTAAACGCAATGGGATAAATCAGGTGGTAAATATTTCAGGAGGGTTTGATGCAGTAAGTGCATTTCAACCACAGTATGTAGAATCGATATAGTGTGAACAGAAGGTTACTGACAATTTAAACAGTATTAGGTATAAAACAGGCATGACCTTAAATTTATGACAAAAGTCGCTTTATGGGTTGCTTAAAGTCATTTTTAGGTTATAATAAAGGAAATACTTTTACATCGTTAATTAAAAGGAAAGCAATAAAATTCCGGTTTGGAAATACCCTCCGGTTTAAAATAAAAAGATTTGATTTAGTGTTAGGGTTGCAAAACCGGTATGCTTCGGCTACCGGTTTTTGCTTAATAGGATTATCGTAAAAAGCATAAGTATGAAAAAAATTGTTGTTACTACTGATTTTTCGGAGTGTTCTGAAAATGCTTTGATTTATTCCTTGTCACTGTGCAAAGAGGTGAATGCATCATTGTATTTACTTCACGTTTTTCATATACCAGTTCCAGTGACCGACATGCCATATATTTCTGTTTCGTCTGAGGAGGAGGAAAAGAATATTGAATTACGTTTGAAAGAATTGATTACCCGCATAAGACATAAAACAGGTTATGAGGGTATGATACACACCATAACCGATTTTAATTTTACGGTTGATGGTATTCTGAATGTTGTTAATGATACAAATGCAGACTTGCTGGTGATGGGACAACGAGGTAAAACAACATTGGCGGACAGACTGTTCGGAAGTACTGCAACAGCAATTATTAATCTTGCAACTTGCCCTTTATTACTTATACCTGAAGGATGCAGTTTCAGTAAAATTAAAAAGATTGCAATTGCCTGCGATAAAAAAACGAGTGACAATAAAAACAAAGTATTTCATGTTGTTGAAATGAATGCTGCATTGAAGTCGGAAATGCTACTGTTTAATGTTGTTCAGGATGAAGCGGAAAAGGATAGACTTAAAGGAGAAGATTTTACTGAAATGGCTGGAAAAGAGGTGAAATTATTTTTCCCTGTACATCACGACATACATGAAGGAATTTTGCAATTTGTAAATGATAATGATGCTGATTGGTTGTGTATGTTTCCACATCGTCATAACATTTTCGAGCAGTGGTTTACCAGACTTAATTCAGGTAACATTTCGCAGCAAGTAAAAATTCCTTTATTATTAATTAACGAGTTGGTACAGTAAAAATATTGCTAAAAAGTACTTTTATGAATACGATGATTTTAAATCTTATAAAGAAGCGGTTACGATTCAATTTAAATTATGAAGCATAGGTTGACTATTCAGGCAGAGGATACTATTTTGGATTTTCAAAAAAATTCAACAGGATTTATCCGTTTCTTAAAATTGAATTTTTTGAAAAAGCACATATAGCCAAGCAGGGAAGTCATAAAAAGGAAATGATTGCTTCAAACATGTTGTTTCGCGGATTGATAGGACGCGGAAAATCACATATAATAAACTTCAATGACGATTTTAGTATTAGCGATTTTGAAATGTTACTGAATGATCAGTGTCGGTTATATGCACAAGTATTTCGTAAATCAGGAAAGATTTGGCTTGAAACTTCAGCAACAGATTATTGGACATTGGAGCAACAAAACGAAGAAGGCAAAAGCTTAGCCAAGCACTTTAAAACAGAGTCAGAAAACATAAATGATATTGACCCTTACTAATTACTTCTTCTTTCTACATAGGTAGAAATTTTACTAAGTAATAGCTTAATAACAAATGTGAATACAACAATCTCATATTATTTGAGAATATGACTTGACTGAATTATTGGAAATAAAATTCAGGAGATTCTTCAAATCCTTAAATCTCTTCAGCCGCGGCTGAGTCGTGGCTGATCAACAATACAAAAATTTTCTACCTCTTAACAAACTTCTTGACTACCACACCTTGTGTGCTGTATGCTTTCACAAAATAAACTCCGTTTTGAAATTGACTGATGTTTATCTTTAAATTTTGTTGGTTGTTGGTTTTCTTTTCAAACAAAATTTTTCCAAGTACGTCTATTACTTGTATTTTTTCAACTGCTGTTGTGAGTTGAATATTTAATTCTGATTGAGCAGGATTTGGGAACAATTGTATGTTTTCTGCACTTTGATATGACGCTATTCCTGTTGGTAGCACAACATGCGTTGTTGCTGTGTTGGTTATTACAGGGTCATTAAAATCAAAATAAATGGCAGCAGTGTTTTGTATGCTATCATTTAATACCAAACTTGTTTTGGGTTTTATTCTGTAATGAATAAAGCCATGGCTTAACGGCTCGTTAACATTACTATCGGGCAATAGAATATTATCAAACTTAAATTCCATGTTGCGCTCATGATAAATAAAATTCATGTTTACTGGATGCGATGATGCAACATATTCTAAGGTGTTTAACTGAAGTTTATTTGTATCTAATGGATTTAAAATTTTAACGTTAAATGCTGTATCGTTTCCTGTGTTTTGAAAACGGATGATGTAATCCAAATAGGGTGGATTGGGAATTTCTGTAGTGAATAAAGTATCTCTACTTACTAAAATATCATTGGGGTCAAGTGAACCTGTGGTAAAAACCTCCCAAGAACTGTAATTACAACCGGGATTAGCATCACCGGCAACAGGCTCTATTCGTACTCTAGAATTGATAAGTGAACCAATGGGCAAACCCGTATGTACATTTACTGTAACAACAATATTACCTGACTGAAATGGTGCAAGCGAGCTTATATTCCAAACAACAGAATCGGTTGTAACAGAAACAGGAGTTACAGTAGCACTAACAAAAGAAATATTCGCATCAGGAAAGAAGATTACTGTTGGTGCAATTATTGTATTACCATTATTAACATAGGTGATTTTATAGCTTGCATTAGAACCTGTGCGAAAGTTTACAAGAGGTGTGAGTTTAATACACATATCATAAAATCCTCCCATTGGTTGAAATGCAAAATCATTTAATGAATCCTTCTGATGCATGGAATTGAAATATGCAGTGTTTACTAAAGGAATACTATTGTAATAGTTTACCATTGAAGGGTAAACAGAATAAATTCCTGTATCTAAAATGGCCACATTATAATTTCCATTTTGTTCTGAAAACGCAATACGACCTGTATTTTGTTCAGTTACCATTCTGTTAGAGAAACTTATTTCACCTGCATCCTGTACAGTATTGCTATTTGCATCTATAAATAATTTACCATTTATCAGGTTAAATTTATTTGTCAATTTCACCACCCAATAATCAGTATTCCCTTGTGAGTTTTCTGTTTTATCTCCAGAAATATTAGACTCTGAATATCCACCAATAACATAATTTCCATCTGTTGTTTGTTGAATAAAAGTTAAATCGTCATTAGCAGTTCCACCAATACTATTCTGCCATTCAATGTTTCCAATTACATCCAATTTAATCACCCAGAAATCTTTGTGATAATGATTAAGTAGAATGTCTTCTGTTTTATCTCCGGAAATACCGGACTGTGAAATTCCTCCAAGAATATAACCATCATCTGTAGTCTGTTGTATAGAATTCAATGCCTCAGAATAATATCCACCAATAGTGTTTTGCCATTGTATGTTACCAGTTCCATTCAATTTAATTACCCAGTAATCACTGAAGCCATAATATCCTTGGGTATTTTCAATTTTATAACCTGAAATATCAGAATTAGAATTTCCACCAAGAAGATATCCACCATCGGAAGTTTGGATTATTGAATTTAAGAAGTCATATTTACTTCCACCAATCGTTTTTTCCCATTGAATGTTACCCACACCATCCAACTTAACTGTCCAGTAATCATTGTATCCTATAGAGTTTTCTGTCTTATCTCCAGAAATGTCGGAATAAGAATATCCACCAAGTATATAACCACCATCAGTTGTTATTTGCATTGACTTTAAATAATCATTACTGCTACCACCAATTGAGTTTTGCCATTGAATGTTTCCTGTTGCATCCAACTTAATTATCCAATAATCGTAACCACCTTGTGAATTCTCAGTTTTATCTCCAGAAATATTAGAATCAGAGGTTCCACCAAGAATATAACCACCATCGCTGGTTTGTTTTATAGTAGATAAATTATCATCACCACTACCACCAATTGAATTCTGCCATTGAATGTTTCCAACTGCATCTAACTTAATAATCCAGTAATCATAACCTCCTATTGAGTTTTCTGTTTTATCTCCAGTAATACCTGACATTGAATTTCCGCCAAGAATATAACCACCATCAGTAGTTTGCTGAACAGAATTTAATAAATCACTTTGATTGCCACCGATGGTGTTTTGCCATTGAATGTTTCCTGTTACATCTAACTTCACTACCCAGTAATCAAAACTTCCTTGTGTACCCTCTGTTTTATCACCTGAAATTCCAGACTGTGAAGTTCCCGCAAGAATAAAACCTCCATCTGAAGTTTGTTGCATGCAATTTAAATAATCGGGTAAGCTACCTCCAATAGTATTTTGCCATTCTATTTCCTGGGCAAGGGTAGTTGTGGTAAAAAATAAAAGTAATAGAATTAATGCTCTCATGTTACTTAATTTTTTGGTTACATCAAAAGTATGCAATTCAAATGAGATAAAAAATAGTTTGGGATTTTTTTATCAGAATAAGAGAATGAATAAAAACTGACTGATTCAGAAATTTATTCTACTTATCTTCTAAAATTATTGTGGTCAACAATACAAAATCAGACTACTGGCTAAAATCTTCAAATCTAAAAATCTCCTCAGCCACGGCTGAGCCGCGGCTGAGCGATGGCTGATCAAAAATTTACTACCGCTTAACAAACTTCTTTACCACCACACCTTGTGTGCTGTATGCTTTTACAAAATAAACTCCGTTTTGAAATTGACTGATGTTTATCTTTAAATTTTGGTGGTTGTTGGTTTTCTTTTCAAACACAATTTTTCCAAGCACGTCTATTACTTGTATTTTTTCAACTGCTGCTATTTGCTGAATATTTAATTCAGATTGAGCAGGATTTGGGAATAATTGTATGTTTTCTGCACTCTGATATGATGCTATTCCTGTTGGTAGTACAACATGTGTTGTTGCTGTGTTGGTTATTACAGGATTATTAAAATCAAAATAAATTGCTGCAATGTTTTGTATGCTATCATTCAATACCAAACTTGTTTTTGGTTTTATTCTGTAATGAATAAAGCCATGACTGAAAGGCTCGTTTACATTACTATCGGGCAAAAGAATATTATCAAACTTAAACTCCATGTTGCGCTCATGATAAATAAAATTTATGTTTACAGGATGCGATGATGCAACATATTCTAAGGTGTTTAACTGAAGTTTATTTGTATCTAACGGATTTAAAATTTTAACATTAAAAGCTGTATCGTTTCCGGTGTTTTGAAAACGGATGATGTAATCTAAATAGGGTGGATTGGGAATTTCTGTAGTGAATAAAGTATCTCTACTTACTAAAATATCATTGGGGTCAAATGAACCAGTGGTAAAAACCTCCCAAGAACTGTAATTACATCCTGGATTAGCATCACCGGCAACAGGCTCTATTCGTACTCTAGAATTGATAAGTGAACCAATGGGCAAACCCGTATGCACATTTACTGTAACAACAATACTTCCTGACTGAAAAGGTGCAAGCGAGCCAATATTCCATACGACAGAATCGGTTGTAACAGAAGTAGGAGTTACATTAGCACTTGCAAATGAAATATTAGTATCAGGAAAGAAGATTACTGTTGGCGAAAGTGTTGTAGTACCATTATTAATATAGCTGATATTGTATGTTGCATCAAACCCAGAACGGAATAAAGAAACTGGTGTAAGCTTAACACACACATCATTTATAATACCATTAGGCTGAAATGCAAAATCATTTAATGAATCTACTTGTTGAATAGAATTAAAATAAGCAGTATGAACTAATGGGACACTGTTGTAGTAATTTAATGTTGCAGCAGAAACAGTAAAATTTCCTGTATCTAAAACAGATACATTATAATTTCCATTTTGCTGAGAAAAAGTAAATCTTCCTGTATTTTGTTCAGTAACCATTTTGTTAGCTACACCCATTTCACCAACATCTTGTATGGTATTACTATTATCATCAAAATAAAGGTTACCATTTATCAAGTTAAACTCATCTGTCAATTTCACTACCCAGTAGTCAAAGTATCCTTGTGAATCTTCAGCTTTATCACCGGAAATATCAGCATCAGAGTATCCTCCAAGAATGTAACCACCATCAGAAGTTTGTTGAACCGAATATAACCAATCGTCATAATTTCCGCCAATAGTATTCTGCCATAGAATATTTCCAGATGCATCTAATTTAACCACCCAATAGTCAAAATCGCCTTGTGAACTTTCAGTTTTATCTCCGGAAATACCGGAATTAGAATGCCCTCCAAGAAAATAGCCACCATCAGTAATCTGTTGAATCGAATATAGTTCATCATTTCCACTTCCTCCAATAGTATTTTGCCATTGAATATTTCCAGATACATCTAATTTAACCACCCAATAGTCAAAATCGCCTTGTGAGTTTTCTGTCTTATCTCCTGAAATGTCAGAATAAGACGATCCACCAAGAATATATCCACCATCTGAAGTTTGCTGAATCGAATTTAATATATCATCACTATTTCCGCCAATAGTATTCTGCCATTGAATGTTTCCTATACTATCTAACTTTACTACCCAATAATCTGAACCTCCAAAAGAGTTTCTGTTTTATCAATGGATATATTTGATAAGGACCACCCTCCAAGAATATATCCTCTATCATTAGTTTGTTGTATGGACGTTAATTGATCCACAGAATTACCACCAATAGTATTTTGCCATTGAATATTACCTGTTGGATCCAATTTCACAACCCAATAATCATCCGGTCCTTGATTATCTTCAGTTTTATCACCGGAAATACTCGACCGGGAATATCCACCAAGTATATATCCACCATCTGTAGTTTGTTGTATAGAAGTTAAATAATCACTATTATTTCCACCAATAGTATTCTGCCATTGAATATTTCCAGATGCATCTAATTTAACCACCCAATAATCGAAATCGCCTTGTGAATTTTCAGTTTTATCACCGGAAATATCGGAGTTAGAACGCCCCCCAAGAATATAACCACCATCTGAAGTCTGTTGAATGGAATATAGTTCATCAAAAAACTCCCTCCTATAGTATTTTGCCATTGAATGTTTCCTTTACTATCTAACTTCACAACCCAGTAGTCAAAGCCTCCTTGAAAATTTTCAGTTTTATCCCCGGAAATACCGGAGCTAGAATGCCCCCCAAGAATATAACCACCATCTGAAGTCTGTTGAATGGAATATAGTTGATCATGTCCACTTCCTCCAATATTATTTTGCCATTCTATTTCCTGTGCTTGCACAGTAGCGGCAAGTAAAATAAATAATAATGCTATAGTTTTCATGATGCTTATATTTTTGTTTAATCAAAAGTATGTAATTAAAATGAGATAAAAAATAGTTTGGGATTTTTTTATCAGAATAAGAGAATGAATAAATGTTAGCTTGATTCAATGTTATGCTATTCTAATCTTCTTAAAACATCATTAGTTGTTCCAATATAATGTACACCAAGTTTTATTGAGTAAAGAATATAAACAGAATAAACCATAGTAATAAATAAAAAAGCCGAAGGCTTTTACCTTCGGCTTTGCTCCCCTCCTGTCCCGATAGCTATCGGGGTCGAACCATTATTTATATTTATGTTTAAGCTTTTCAACAATCTCCGGAAACCGAATCAGATTTTCAATGTACACAACAGATTTCATCTTTTTAATATGCTTTTCAATTGCAAAAGCTTGCGTACTGTTTAATTCTCCAATAACAAATTTTAATTCCCATGGAATCCCTTTTGCTGAAAACGAGTCTGCAAACTCTTGCTTGTTATGCTGTTCTAATCTTCTTGCAACATCATTAGTTGTTCCAATATAATGTACACCAAGTTTTATTGAGTAAAGAATATAAACAGAATAAACCATAGTAATAAATAAAAAAGCCGAAGGCTTTACCTTCGGCTTTGCTCCCCCTCCTGTCCCGATAGCTATCGGGGTCGAACCATTATTTATATTTATGTTTAAGCTTTTCAACAATCTCCGGAAACCGAATCAGATTTTCAATGTACACAACAGATTTCATCTTCTTAATATGTTTTTCAACTGCAAAAGCTTGCGTACTATTTAATTCTCCAATAACAAATTTAAATTCCCATGGAATCCCTTTTGCTGAAAACGAGTCTGCAAACTCTTGCTTGTTATGCTGTTCTAATCTTCTTGCAACATCATTAGTTGTTCCAATATAATGTACACCAAGTTTTATTGAGTAAAGAATATAAACAGAATAAACCATAGTAATAAATAAAAAAGCCGAAGGCTTTACCTTCGGCTTTGCTCCCCCTCCTGCCCCGATAGCTATCGGGGTCGAACCAGTTCCGATTACTATTGGAACATGATTAATAGTTGTCATTTCTTCAAAGTACTTACTGATTTTTTTAAATCAAAATTAAAAGCCGAAGGCTTTACCTTCGGCTTTGCTCCCCTCCTGCCCCGATAGCTATCGGGGTCGAACCAGTTCCGATTACTATTGGAACATGATTAATAGTTGTCATTTCTTCAAAGTACTTACTGATTTTTTTAAATCAAAATTAAAAAAGCCGAAGGCTTTACCTTCGGCTTTGCTCCCCCTCCTGCCCCGATAGCTATCGGGGTCGAACCAGTTCCGATTACTATTGGAACATGATTAATAGTTGTCATTTCTTCAAAGTACTTACTGATTTTTTTAAATCAAAATTAAAAAAGCCGAAGGCTTTACCTTCGGCTTTGCTCCCCCTCCTGGGCTCGAACCAGGGACCCCATGATTAACAGTCATGTGCTCTAACCAGCTGAGCTAAGGAGGAATTTACCTCTTAAGAATTTCTGCCCTAAGACAGAAAAATGTTTTTCTTAACTCTAACCATTCCGATAACAATCGGAACTAAAGCACGTGTAATCACGAACACGTTTGTAAAGGGACGGCAAAAATAGCTTTTTTTGGTTAAAAAAAAATTTTAACCCTATTTTTTATCCTGCCCAGCCTTCTCTATCTAAACTTCTGAAGTGTATTGCCTCGGCCAAATGCTCGGTTTTTATATCAGCACTGGCAGCTAAATCGGCTATAGTTCGAGATACTTTTAATATTCTGTCATAGGCTCGTGCCGAAAGACCTAATTTCTCCATTGCAGTCTTTAGCAGTTGATTACCCTCATCAGAAATACGACAGATGTCGTGCAGCATCTTACTGCTCATCTGTGCATTACAGTAAACGCCTTCCTGCTCTTTATATCTTTCTTCCTGAATTACCCGTGCTTCAACAACCCTTTTTCTGATATCTTCGCTTTTTTCGGAGACACGTTTTTTCGATAGCTCTGAAAAAGAAACCGGTGTAACTTCAACATGTAGGTCAATCCTGTCGAGCAATGGCCCTGAAATTTTACTGAGATAGCGCTGCACAATACCCGGAGCACAAACACATTCTTTTCCGGATGATTAAAAAATCCACAAGGACAGGGGTTCATAGAAGCTACAAGCATAAAACTGGCAGGGTATTCTACAGAAAATTTAGCTCTGGAAATGGTCACCCTGCGTTCCTCCAGCGGCTGACGCATCACTTCAAGTACTGTTCGTTTAAATTCAGGCAACTCGTCTAAAAACAATACGCCATTATGTGCTAGTGATATTTCTCCTGGCTGTGGAATTCCGCCTCCGCCAACTAATGCAACATCGCTTATGGTATGATGAGGTGACCGGAACGGACGTATAGAAATTAATGATGCCTGTTTACCCATTTTGCCGGCAACGGAATGGATTTTTGTTGTTTCTAATGCCTCATGTAATGTCAATGGTGGCAATATGGTAGGAAGTCGCTTTGCCAGCATGGTCTTACCCGCACCGGGCGGACCAATCAATATTACATTGTGCCCTCCTGCTGCTGCAATTTCCAGAGAGCGTTTAATGTTTTCCTGACCTTTAACATCACAGAAATCAAACTCACTTTTTGTCTGAGCAGAATAAAACTCATCGCGTGTATTGATCACAACGGGTTGCAAAGTGCCTTCACCGGTGAAAAAATCTATAACCTCTTTAATGTTACTGATACCATACACATCGAGCGAATCTACAATAGCGCCTCGCGTGCATTTTGTTGCGGCAGAAAAAAACCTTTGAATCCATGTTTGCGCGCTTCAATAGCTATTGGCAATGCCCCTTTTATAGGCTGCAGGCTGCCATCGAGCGAAAGCTCACCCATGATAATATATTGCTCAATGTTTTCGGCAACTATCTGCTGACTTGCAGAAAGTATTCCCATAGCAATAGTTAAATCATAAGCCGAGCCTTCTTTGCGAATATCCGCTGGGGCCATGTTTACTACTACCTTTTTTCCGGGCATTTTAAAGCCTGTATTTTTCAATGCTGCTTCAATTCGCTGATGGCTCTCTTTTACAGCATTATCGGGTAAGCCAACATGAAAAAATTTGGTTCCCTGATCAACATTTACTTCTACCGTTATTGGTGTGGCATTGATTCCATAGACTGCACAGCCGTAAGTTTTAACAAGCATATAAAATAATAATGGCTAATTCTGTTTTTCTATTCGATAAACAAAAATAGCCATTAATAACTTTAAAAACCTAAAACATCATCCGCAAAGGTTTTTTTCTGCGGAAAATGTGGCTAACAAAATTCTTCGTAAGCAGCTTTCAGATTCTCTGCAATCATTTCAGCCGAGCGGCCTTCAATATGATGACGTTCTACAAAATGTACCAACTCACCGTCTTTAAACAATGCAATGCATGGTGAAGATGGCGGATATGGCAGGGTGTATTTTCTGGCTTGTGCCGTTGCTTCAACATCTTGTCCTGCAAATACTGTAACCAATTTTCCGGGTTTTTTATCACCTCTTAAAGAAAGTGTTACTCCCGGACGTGCCGTTCCTGCAGCGCATCCGCATACTGAGTTTACAACCAACAGCACTGTTCCTTTGCTGTTTGGTAATGATGATTCAACATCTGAAGTGGTTTTTAATTCCTCAAAACCTACATTGGTTAATTCCTGGCGCATAGGTGCGCATAATTGTTCCGGATATGGCATTTTTAAATATTTTTTTGCAAAAGTATATAAATACTCTTATTTGTTATTCAGTTCAGATAACAGATTTTAAAGCACATTGTTTAAGTTTCTTACAATATTTTTTGACACCACAGAATTCCTGAATTTTTTCTTTTCTCATGGGCAATTCAATTTTAATTGAATAAAAAGTTGAATAATTTAAGCAAAATCTTACATCTGTAAGCATAACCACCCATAGCAGTGAAGCATTTCTGAAAAACTGTCGTTAAACTACTGTTTAATTTAAAGAAATCTCCACAATGGCAGAACACAAAACCTCTACTTCAAAGTACGAAAACAACATGTTTCCTGTAATAAAATTAGATTACAGCGGAAAAATTATTTATCACAATGTAGCGGCAATGCCTATACTAAGTTATTGGCAATGCAAACTAAATGCTCCTGTAAACAATCAGGTAAAAGCTATTTATCCTGAAATTTTTAATGTAAAAACGCCTGTGCCACATGATGCTTCAGTGCAATATCTTGAATACCTATTTCATTTCTCTGTAATTCCATATCCCGAAGCAGGATATATCGGAATTTATGGACACTGTATTGAAGAAGCATTAGTTGCTGTAACAAATTCAACAGAGCAACATCATTCAAAATGATCAGAACGGTTACTGCAATTCCCGAAGGCAATTTTAATTCTGTTGACTTTAGCGAAGTTATTCGTCAGTCAATAGACAGGTTGCGCTATACAGAAGGAATTGATAAAGTAAATTTTGACATTAAAGTAGATATGAAAGCCCCTTTTGCTGGCAACAATAAATTGCTTGAAGTTGTTTTCAATAATTTAATTTCAAACGGCATTAAATACAGAAAAATTACGGGTGACCCATCTTCTATGCGGTTACATGTTTATTGTGATGAACAAAAAGCCATCATCAATATTCAGGATAACGGACTGGGAATTGCACCTGATGAAGTAGGACAAATTTTTAATCTGTTTCAGAAAGAAAAACAGCCTGAACCCGGAAGAGGAATTGGCTTGTATATGGCCAAAGAAATTATTGAAAAACTAGGTGGAAACATCACCGTTGAATCTGTTTTAAATACCGGAACAGCATTCATCATTGAGATACCGAATAAATTAAACACCAAACCATTAAATAACTATTTTGAATAAGCTTATGGCCAATAAATACCACTCTGTTTTAGTTGTAGATGATAGTGAAGCCGAACAGGTGATGATAAAACAAATCATTACATCGGAGCCTTTTTGCGATCAGCTAAATGTTTATGCTGATGCCCGTAAAGCACTTGATTTTATTAAAGCAACACCTATAGATCAGTTGCCCGAAATAATTTTCTTAGATATAGTTATGCCTGAAATGGATGGCTTTCAGTTTCTGAATGAGTTCGAGAAACTTTCTGAATCGGTGCGTCAGAAATGCAAGATTGTTTTATTGTCGAGTTCAGACAGTTTTAAAGATCTGAATCGTGCCAACAAATGCCGTTATGTGAGAAGGTTTTTAAACAAACCATTAACCAACTCCATGCTGCAGGCAATTAATTTCTAGATTCTTTTTTTTCGAAAAAATTCTTTCAGTAAGTTGCTACAGGCATCTTCAAGTACGCCTCCTTTTATTTTTGTTGAAGGATGCAGCAGATTGGTTTCGCAACGCTGATAGCCTCGTTTGGCATCGGCAGCACCAAAAACAATCTGAGGTATCTGTGTCCAAAAGGATGCTCCGGCACACATCACACAAGGTTCAAGCGTTACATAAAGTACACAATCGGTCAGGTATTTTGAGTTTAAAAATGCTGCTGCTGAAGTAAAGCAAATCATTTCTGCATGTGCCGTAACATCATTCAGCTTTTCTGTCATATTATGTGCGCGGGCAATAATTCGTCCTGCATGAACAATTACTGCACCCACAGGAACTTCATCACTGTCAAAAGCTTTTCTTGCTTCCTTTAATGCTTCCTGCATAAAATAATCATCGCCTTGCTGAATTATGCTCATACTGCAAATTAATCTAATTTAGCAGCGAAAATATCCGTTTTAAATAAACAATCTGTTTCTCTTGGCAAAGAAGGTTATAAAGTTTGATTACAGCAGTGAGTTTGACTTTCTGCTTGCCGGAATTGTATGTCCGTATAAAGACTATCGTCTTTGCTTTGAGCTAAACCGTGCATTAAAACTTTCTTTCACCAGAATGAAAGATCACACCTTGCATCTTGGCAAGCCGGGCGCAAAAGCAGCCTTTTCTTTTTACAAATCCATCAATCGTTTTGGCGAAGAGTTTTATGTACTTGGAAATAAAAGTGTTCAGGCCACACTTATTCCCGAAAAGCCTGCCTTCGACTTTTTTATGATTGTAAAAAATTACGGAGCCTATTTTGACTTTAATGACATTCGCAACAAAATAAAACAAATAGAAATAGTTTCTGCCATTAGTGAGCTTCGTGTTGAAGAACTCAAGTCGGCAGACAATTTTATCTTCGACTGATTATGCAACATTTTAATAAAACTAAAATTATTACCACCCTTGGGCCGGCCACCAATTCCAAAGAAGCCATTTACAAACTCATTCAGGCAGGTGCCGATGTTATGCGTATAAATGCTTCGCATGGCGACCATACTTTTTTAAAGTCAATTGTAAATAATGTCCGAGAAATCAATGAAGAAAAACAACTGAATATTGCACTCCTGCTCGATTTGCAAGGTCCTAAATTGCGCATCGGTGATATTGAAGGCGGACAGTGCGAACTTGCCGACAAGCAGCAATTTGTACTCACAACAAAGGAGATGGAAGGCAATGCTACAAAAGCTACTATCCGTTATAAAGATTTTGCCAGCGATGTAAAGAAAGGTGATATTATTCTGATTGATGACGGAAAATTAAAGTTAGAAGTAAAGCAAATTACAGCGGAACAGGATGTTGTAACACAGGTGATAAATGGTGGTGTGCTGATGTCGAAGAAGGGAGTTAACCTTCCGTTTACCAATATCAGTATTCCCTCAATAACAGAAAAAGACCGTGCAGACATTGACTTTGCCATTGAAAACAATATTGAATGGATTGGCTTATCGTTTACCAGAACTGCACAGGACATATTAAATCTTAAGAAAATTATTAAAGACTGCGGCAATGCCATGAGGGTTATTGCAAAAATTGAAAAACCCGAAGCAGTCAGAAATATCAATGAGATTATTGAAGTTACTGATGGTGTTATGGTGGCCCGTGGTGATTTAGGTGTAGAGATTGATCTGGCACAGGTTCCTATTATTCAGAAAAAGATTGTAAAAAAATGTCGTGCCGCAGGCATTCCCGTAATCATTGCCACACAGATGATGGAGAGTATGATTACTAATTTCAGACCTACACGTGCCGAAGCCAACGATGTGGGTAATGCTGTTTACGATGGTGCCGATGCTTTGATGCTGAGTGCAGAAACTTCTGTAGGAAAATTTCCTGTTGAGACTGTAAATTCTATGCGAAAAATTATTCAGGCAATTGAACACGATCAGGAAATTTATTACCGCATGAATCAACCTGATAAAAATTCCAAAACATTTATTTCTGACACCTTGTGTTATCATGCAGCGGAGTTGGCCAATCAGTCGGGTGCAAAAGCTATTGCAGCTATGACACATTCAGGATACACAGCATTCAGAATTTCGAGTCAGCGACCCAAGGCAGGGCTTTTTATTTTTACCGACCACAAACCCATTCTAAACACCTTGAATTTAGTTTGGGGTGTGAGAGGTATGTATTACAATAAATTTGAAAGTACAGACCAGACTATTGACGATATTAAAAACATATTGAAAGAACAAGGTTATGTTGGTGCAGGAGATGTGGTGATACATGTTGCCAGTACGCCACTGAAAAAACGTTCGCGGGTAAATACTTTAAAAATTAATGTAGTGGACTAAGGATGGTTAGCAGCGATGTGTTGAACAAAGCCCGCAGGTATTGCACCTATCAGGAAAGAAGTCAGCAGGAACTGCGCGAAAAACTTTACACGCTCGGATTATTTAAAAAAGATGTAGAAGAAACCATTGCCATGATGGTTACAGAAGGCTACCTTAATGAAGAACGCTTTGCTATTGCCTATGCCGGAGGAAAATTCCGGATAAAACACTGGGGAAAAAACAAAATCAAACAGGCATTGAAACTAAAAAAAGTTTCTGACTACTGTATCAGGCAGGCATTAAAATCTATAGCTGATGATGACTATTTGAAAGTGTTGAATGAGCAAACAGAGATTTACAAGAAAAAAATAAAAGAAAGGAATCCGCTTAAAAAAAACTACAAGGTTGCGCAGCAATTAATGGCTCGTGGTTTTGAAGCCGATGAAGTTTGGAAATGTATTTTAAAAGAAAAATAAGCCATGCAGATTAGTTATGCATGGCTATGTTTTTGCGGTTAAGGACTTCAAGTTCTTCAGCAAACAAATCGCGAAGAAATGCAACAATGGCTGCGGGTTTTGCAATTAATTTCTTTGCTTTTCTGGTTTTTTTAGCAATTGATTTTTTCATAATATGGAGTATTAAATGTTATACTTACTTATCCATATTTCAAATTCTGTACCAAAAATTTATAAATTGATAACCTGCTGTATTTCAGTATCTCAGGTTAAGTAAACAGTTTAACAAAACCAACTTCCATATAACTGAATAATAAACAATCCCCTACTTCACCTTTACCATTTGTTTGGTTTTAATGGTTTTATTATTGACCACTAAAGAATAACTATACTGACCTGATGAAAGGTTGTTTCCATAAACCAACAGAGAACCCTCTCCTGTTTGGTGAATCTTAACCATCTTTAAAATGCTGCCATCGGTGTTATAAAAAATCAACATGGCGTTTAATGGTTCTTGTTGTGGTAGTATGTTCCAGCTAATTGTTGTGTTGATTCAATGTTACTTCTAATTTTGTTGTAATGAATTTACTTGTTGTTGAAGTTGTTTTATCATAGCAATTAGTTCTACACTGTTATCCCTCACCAAAATAACATCGCCATTATTGTCAACACTAAGTACTTTACCATTTGAATTGCTTGTTGTACTTAAATTTCTTAAACGCAATCCGCTAATTGCAGATGAGGTAGAATTAATATCAACAACATTTGCATGCGAAGCAGACAAATCAAATCCCGTAAAGTGCCCTGTTGGATTGATTTTCAAATCGCCACTTGCTGTTGTTTGAAAGTTGGTGTGAATATTATTTCCATAATCATAAGAAATACGAAACTGTGGTACATTTTTACTTAAAATTTGTAGTTTGGTAAGAGGGCCAACAGCAAAACCTTATTTTAATTCTATGTGATGTAATTATTTTTTCAAAACAGGGTTTCTTCAAAACAGGCTCATAGACCTCAACAAATTGACATTTCTGTTATTTTATAACATTATTACCTTTACAGCCTTAAATTTTTAGAAACCACCTGACGTAATTTTACGTACAAATACACTTTTGCAACCATACGATGAAGGGAATTGTTTTAGCCGGAGGTAGCGGCACACGTCTGCACCCACTTACATTAGCCATGAGCAAACAGCTTATGCCGGTGTATGATAAACCTATGATTTATTATCCGCTATCTGTTTTGATGATGGCCGGAATAAGAGAAATTTTAATCATAAGCACACCGCATGACTTGCCTCACTTTAAAAAACTTTTAGGCAGTGGCGAACAAATTGGTTGCCGTTTTGAATATGCAGAACAGGCTGTTCCTAACGGACTGGCACAAGCATTTGTTATCGGTGAAAAATTTATTGGAAGCGACAGTGCAGCTTTGGTTCTTGGCGATAATATTTTTTATGGTCAGGGATTAGGACGTATTCTTGCAGACAACAATAAAATAAACGGAGGATTGGTTTTTGCCTATCACGTTTCAGACCCTGAAAGATATGGTGTAGTTGAGTTTGATGGCAACTATAAAGCACTTTCCATAGAAGAGAAACCTCAAAAACCCAAATCGAACTTTGCTGTTCCCGGATTGTATTTTTATGACAACACCGTTATTGAAGTTGCAAAAAATTTAAAGCCAAGTGCACGTGGTGAATATGAGATTACCGATGTAAACAAGCACTATCTGCAACAAGGTAAATTAAAAGTGCAGCTACTTGAGCGTGGTACAGCCTGGCTCGATACAGGTACGTTTAACTCATTACTGCAAGCAGGAAACTTTGTGAATGTAATTGAAGAAAGACAAGGTTTAAAAATAGGTTGTATAGAAGAAATAGCCTACCGTATGAAATTTATTGATAAAGAACAATTGCGGAAAGTAGCAGAGCCATTAACAAAAAGCGGCTATGGAAATTATCTGATGAAAATAATAGATCAAAATTTATAAGCGAAACAAAATATATGAAAAGTAAAATTTTAGTAACCGGTGGAGCAGGATTTGTAGGAAGTGCCCTGGCAGAAAAATTAGCGGACAATGCTGACAATTTTGTTGTTGTAGTTGATAATCTGCTTACAGGTTCCATGCGAAAGGTTCCGGCATCGAAACATAACAATGTTAAATTTATTAAAGCAGATGTAAATGATTTCAGCGATATATCTTCCATTTTTTATGCCTATGCATTTGACTATGTTTTTCATTATGCTGCTGTAGTTGGTGTAAAACGCACACTCGATCATCCATCATGGGTATTAAAAGATCTTACAGGATTGAAAAATATTCTTGACTTATCAAAGAACACAGGAGTAAAACGTGTTTACTTCAGCAGCAGCAGCGAAGTTTATGGTGAGCCTGTTGAGTATCCACAAAATGAAACAACAACACCTTTAAACTCAAGGCTTCCTTATGCCATTGTAAAAAATCTTGGCGAAGCCTATCTGCGTGCCTACAAGCAGGAGTTTGATCTTGACTTTACCATTTTCCGATTCTTCAACACATACGGACCTAAGCAGAGTACAGACTTTGTAATGTCGAAATTTATTGAAGCTGCATTGAGCGATAAAGACATTACTATCTATGGCGATGGTTCACAAACACGAACCTTCTGTTATGTTGATGATAATGTTGAAGCCTGTTTAAATGCCTTCTACACACATCGTTTTGTGAATGACGTCATCAATGTGGGCAATGACCATGAAACTTCTATTCTGGAATTGGCGCAGTTGGTAAAGAAAATTCTGAATTCAAAATCGAACATTGTGCATTTACCTGCTTTAAAAGAAGGTGATATGACACGCAGATGTCCTGATATTGGCAAAATGAAAATATTACTCAATCGCGAGTTAACGCCTCTTGAAACAGGCATGGAAAGAGTGATTGAGGTTTTCAGAAATAAAAAGAAAAAATAATTTTTTTTGATGGAAAGTATTGACTTTCTGCAACGCGAAATTGAACGCGAATTAAAGTTGCTGCGCTTTGGTCATGAGCCGGCCAATCTATATGAGCCTATGGAATATATAGTTGAGCTTGGTGGCAAACGCATGCGGCCATTATTGGTTCTTATAGGAGCAGGCTTGTTTGAAACAAATTATCAGAAAGCAATGAAAGCTGCCATAGGCATTGAGTTGTTTCACAATTTTACACTGCTGCATGATGACATCATGGATAAGGCAACTTTGAGAAGAAACAAACCAACGGTGCATGAAAAATGGAGTGCCGATATTGCAATACTTTCCGGTGATGCGCTTTTTGTAAGAGCCAGTGAATACATTATGCAGGTTGATGATGCCATACTAAGACCGGTGATGCAGTTGTTTTATAAAACAGCTATGCAGGTTTGCGAAGGACAACAGTACGACATGGACTTTGGGCGATTGCGCGAAATTACTCCTGAAGATTATATTGGCATGATTACTTTAAAAACAGCGGTGCTACCTGCATGTTGTCTGGCAACAGGTGCAATAATTGCCAATGCCTCAGAAGAAGACAAATTACGATTGTATGAGTTTGGAAAAAATATAGGTATTGCATTTCAGATTCAGGATGATTTGTTAGATGCTTTTGGTGATGATACTAAATTTGGTAAACGTCCCGGTGGCGATATTATTGAGGGTAAAAAAACATTTCTTTTTTCAGAAGCATGCAGGCTGTTAAACGGCAAAGAGCATCTTGATTTTCTGACACTGTATAACTCACACAATTTATCCAATCACGAAAAAATTACTGAAGTGATGCAGGTGTTCAATAACTTAGAATTGCATCATCATACCATGCGGACAATTCAATCCTATTATCAAAAAGGGTTGGAGCAACTTGCGGGCTTAAATGTGCAGGCAAAAAATGTTCTTGAATTAAAATTATTTTGTGAGAAGCTGTTGATAAGGGAGCATTGAAACTGTGTAATAACCTTTTCTGGAAATTAATTTAAACCTTACATTTACGTTTTTGTGAATCACAACTATTTTACACAATCCTTATGAAGTTCGTATAAGGAAAAATTTATTTTTACACATTCTATAAAGGGCACTTCAATTTGAAACAGTTTTAGTATCTGATTAGAACGTCACAGTATGAAAAACAAATACTCTTATGTGTTGAATTCTATTTTCAAGATCATTGTTATTCTGTTATTACCAAATTCTATCAATGCTCAATTTGGTTCACCATTCGTTATTGATTCAGCCAACAACACTTTAGTCAATACAATCAATATTGTTGACCTTGATAATGATAACCAAAAGGATATTTTAGTATCAAACTTATATGATTCTGTTTATTGGTATAAAAACAATGGACTTTTATTTAATCGTATGTCTGCAATTTCAAACACAGTGAAACGTCCATATTTTGTAGATTGTGCAGATGTTGATGGTAACGGATTACAAGATGTTTTGGTGAGTTATGATGATGTCTATGCAGGATTGAAGTTATTTAAAAATTTCGGTGGAAACACCTGGCAGCAAATAATCATCAATGATAGTATTGATGCTTTCGTAGTAAGAAGTTATTTAGTTGACTTAGATAACGATTCAGATCTTGACATTATCAGTTGTCAGGATTTAGAGGTTGCAATTTATGAGCAATCTGCAGGAACTTTTTCAGGAATGATTAAAGTAGCAGACAGTAGTGAATTTTACAATTTAGTTGTGCATGATTTTAATGGTGATGGCTTTGTTGATTTTTCAGTTCATTCTGCTGCTGGATTCAGGCTTTTTATAAATAATCATAACCTTACTTTCAGTCCTCAAACATTTACAACTGCACTTTATCTCACTTTAGAATCTTGTGACATTGATAATGATGGTGACTTTGATCTTTTCTATCCCGATTCAGCTGTTTCTTTCAACTTGATAACTTTGAAAAATGATGGCTCGGGAGGTTTTAGTAATTTTCAATCCGTGATGTACCATGCAGGTAACAATCAAAATCCACCATTAAAATTTCTCACTTTAGATAATGATACATTTCCGGATGCACTTTATATTCCACTTGTAAACAGAGGCCTCTATTACAAGTCAAATGATGGAGTAGGTGGATTAAACTTCTCTCATTTTATTGATTCTGTTTATCGTTATACTTTTGTTAATGGTGGTGATCTTGATGGCGATAATGATAATGACCTTGTATGGTTTGCCAATGAACCCTTCGGCATTAAACGAGTAGGATATACCCTGAACAATTCCGGCAACACTGATTATAATGAGTTGTCATCTCAGGAATTTTATTTTTATCCCAATCCTGTAAGTAATAATATTCTAAACATTAAATATTTTTCACCAACTTCTTCAGGTGGTGTTTTTGAAATTGTTGATGCAATTGGAAAAACTGTTTTTAAATATACATTGCCATTGTATAGCAGCAATCATCAAATCACATTACCACAATTACAAAATGGAGTTTACAATGCTATGTTAACTTATGAAGGAGCAAAAATTTGCAGGAAATTAGCTATAGTTGATAACTAATCTCATTGTATCTTGCGTCAAATAAAATCCATTGTACCTGTTGAATCAGGAAGAATTAATTTATTGTCCACATTGAGCCATTTGTTCAATACTGTTGCATATATCTCTCTGAAATCAACTTTATATTTTAAATCTCCTGCATCAAGATCATTCAAATCAGGAGCATCATTATATATTCCCTGCTTCTTTAACTGACCGCCAAACAGCATCATAACATTTGCTGTACCATGGTCGGTGCCACGGCTTGCATTTTGCGCCACTCTTCTACCAAATTCCGAAAAGGCAATCACTAATGTATCTTCAAGTTTTTTATTATTGTTCAACTCTTTTACAAATGCATTCATGCCTTCAGAAAACTGAGTAAACAATTTTTTTTGTTGCGCCATTTGGTTTACATGCGTATCAAATCCACTGAGAGAAACATAATAAACTCTTGTATCAAGTCCTGATAATATAAATCGCGCAACGGTTTTTAATTTCTTTGCAAATGACGATTCGGGATACACAAAGTTATTATCATAATTCTTTGTTGTTTCTTTAATATAGCTTGCCGATGAATATGTTTCAATCATGGTTTTGTACAAGTATCCTAGATTATCTTCGTCAAGATGCTCTTTATCGTGTTCTATCAACTTGCCAAAAAAAGGTGTGTTGGTGGTACGAAACAATTTGTCCGGATCCTGAAGTGCAATACCTTTTTTAGAATCACCTTTCAAAGTTAAAGATAAGGTGTCGTCCACTTCAATAGCATTGTATGGATACTTGCACATCTGACAGTTTGAATCTAAATAGCGTCCAATCCATCCTGTAGAAAGAAACTGATTGGAATCACTTGCTGTTTGCCAGATGTCCATTGACCTAAAGTGAGAGCGGTTTGGATTCGGATAACCCACATTATTGATGATACTCATCCAACCCTGATCGTAAATTTCTTTTAGTGGAGCTAATGTAGGATTCAATCCCTGCATATCATTTAATTTAATGATTTCCGATTGTGGAATGGCAATAGTGTTTCGCAACTGATAATATACATCATTACCATAAGGCACAATAGTGTTCAGTCCGTCATTGCCACCGGAAAGTTGAATGATGACAAGATTTTTATGTCCACTTAAACTACTTTTTGCAATCAGTTCAAATGGTTTTAAAAAAGCAGGTATCAACATACTGCCTGCACTTGCAAAAACTGATTGTTTTAGAAAATCTCTTCTTTTCATCGTTGCTTTTTATTTTTTTGCTTCAGCATAATTGATACTCCGGAGAGCTTGCCGTTTTTATAATTGCATTCTTCTTATCTATAGAACTACTGATGATTTGATTCAACTGTGCACTCGGCTTACACTGCAGAATAAAACCTGCTATTTGCTGCACTGAATAATCTTTTGGAAAATCTGCCCAAAAATTTTCCCAGTTAATATCTATTCTTGAACCTTTCTTTTTTGCTTCTATAACAGCATCATCCATTTGTTTCATTGCCACAATGTTTTCATCGTCAGGATCGGTTTTAGCAGAAAAATTTAAACTTCCATCATTAAGAATCTGAGAAGGAATTGTTAATCGCAACATCAATGATGAGCTGTCAATCCAGTTTCGACCGCCTGCCCAACCTGCAACATTAGGAGGATAAAATAATGTTTGCCCCAAACCTCTTTGCAGTTGTAAAATAATTTCCTGCCTTTTGTAAGTAACATTAAACTGACGACTAAGCCCAACTATAAACTCTACCGGAGATTTAATTTTATTACCTGTGTTTTCAGGAGCATAAAACCAATCGGCAGTAAACATTTTATTCATCAGTACAGAAATATCGTACTTGCTTTTATAAAAATGGTTACCCAATTCCTGCACATGTGTTTCATCAGGCACATCGTTAACAAAAAAGCGATAAGCCTTTCTTGCAATAAATACAGCAGCCTCAGGCTTTTGCAAAATCATATCAATAATATCTTCACCGTTGAAGTTGCCTTCTTTTCCGAAAAATGTTTTTATGCCATTGTCGTGATTCTTGGTGTTGAACACAAAATTTCCTTCTGCATCGTGCACCCAACCAGTAAATGCACGTGCTGATTCTTTAATATCTTTTTCTGAATAGTTACCACGACCAAGTGTAAACAACTCCATCAGTTCGCGTGCAAAGTTTTCATTAGGTCTGCCTTTTTTATTTTGCTGATTATTTAAAAAATTTAACATAGATGCCGACTGAGATACTTCCAATAACAACTGCCTGAAATCACCTAATGCATGTTTGCGCTGAATGTTATTGAGCACTTGTGCAAAATATGGATTCCCTTCTTCGCGACATGCAAAGTGATTGTTCCAGAATAAGGTCATTTTTTCGCGTAGTGGGCTGTCAATATCCATCATGCGGAAGAACCATTCTGTATTCAGGTTTTTAAGTTGTTTGTTAAGGCTCACTAAAAGTTTTTGCCTTTCTTTTAGTTGCTCCGGTGACAAGCCTTCTTTCTTGGTAAGTCCTGCATTTTTAAGCATCACAGATTTTACATGGCCGGGAGCAATGGTTGTAATTGGTACATCGGTCTTTGCTTTTTCAATCATATCGGCAACTAACTTATTCAGCTTTGTGCGGCTTAGTTTCTGCAGCTCAGAATAGTGTAATCCAAAACCGGCACGGTTATAAAGGTGCTTTATTTTTTGAAAGTTTTCGTTTTCAGTCATAACAAAACAAACTGTGTATTTGACACGATATTGTAAAGAAGGTTTAGTCTGAACAAAAATAAAGGTAAGAATGATAATAGGATAAAATCGGACGGATATAATTTCTAAGTGAGCCAATAGCAATAAAACAAACGAGGCGGCTGCGAATGCAGCCGCCTCCTTTGTTTAGAAAACTTCAACATTAATCAAGCGGTAAGCCAAAATGGGTCATGGTGGCTTCATAGTTTCTTAAATCAGGGTCATGACCACCGGGTTCGCTCTTTGCAGGTATTATCAAAACTTTTATGTTGCTTAAAGATACCAACCTGCCTGTATATGGTCTGTTGTTTAAGTTGCGAATGGTGAGTGTAAACCGATGCCATGCAAGAATTTGGTTTGTAGCGTCAGGGTCGCTGGCTTGTGATGATGAAACTCTATAAGTTAGTTTACCTTCTATGCCATAGTTTGGAATTATTCCTGGAACATATATCCAACGCTCATTGAATTTTACATACATAGCTTTGAAGCTGGCATCGAATGCTCGTTGCGATACATCTCTTTTGTTGATGTCAACAAATGTTTCGGGTTTGTCGGCAGAGAGTTTTGCCGCACCAAAAAGAAACACTTTGACATAACCTTGGTTGGGCGCAGGCACCAATACAGTGCCGGAATTGATGAGGCGTTCATCTGTTGCACTAACATCATTTGTTGCTGTTGTGGTGTTTTTGTTTTGCAGAGCCTGTGGGCTGGTGAGATCGTCCTTGCTGCAACCGATAATTGCCGCGGTTGCTGCTACACTTAATACAATAATCAGCTTTTTCATCTTGACTAATTTTTAACTGTTAGACATTTTGTTGGTTAACTATTTTTGTTGGAGAACAACTGTCCCCTTAATTAATTCAACTTTTGTTGTTTTATAAATCAGTGTAAAAATTATATCATGTTGTTTATTTTGATGATTTGTATTTGAACTTCTAACTCCCTTTGTATTTGTTGTTGTGAAATTGATAGTGTAAAAGTAAGCCCGCAAACTACTGAATGCAATACGTAAAACTTCGTAATTTTTAATTATTAGAATTAAGTGCTGATTTTATTTCTTGCAGAAGAAATTAATCCACCAGCTTATTCTCTAAGGCAAAGCGAACCAATGAGGCAATGTTGTTTAGTTTTAGCTTATTGAGTATATTGTTTCTGTGTGTATCAACCGTTCTGGTTGAGATAGAAAGTACTTCAGCAATTTTATCACTCGTTAATCCATCACAAACTAATTTAATAATTTCTTTTTCGCGAACAGAAATCAGACTGTTGGAATAATCTACACAGGCAATTGCATTTTTACGGATTTGATTAGGATTATCATCCTGAAAGTAATGTTTAATTTGTTCACTTAGAAAAATCTCATTGTTGTTAATCTGTTTAAATGCAGTTATAAAATCATTATGATCGTTACCTTTTAATATGTATGCATCGGCACCTGCTTTTAATGCCTGTGCAACTGTTAGCATATCGGCTTTCATGCTCACAAAAACTATTTTGGTTTGTGTTCTGAATCTTTTTATCGCTGCACAGGTTTCTATGCCGTTTAATAAAGGCATATTAACATCCATAATAATAATATCATAATCTGTATTCAACACTTTTCCAATGGCTGATTTCCCGTTATAAACCGTGTCAATACTTTCTATTGGTAACTCCTGCTTTAAAAGATAGGTGAGGCCTTCGGCAAAAAGCTTATGGTCATCAGCAATCAAAATTTTTAAGTTACTTAGTGCCATATTAAATAATCAGGCTATTTGCATTGATTGTTCATAGTCAATTTTGAATTCACAGCGCATGCCACCACCGGGTTGAGCAATAAACTCTGTCTTGGTGCCTAATTCTTTTACGCGCTGCAAAATATTATTTAAGCCCTTGCCACGACCTGAGTTTTTTAAATCAAAGCCCAAACCATTGTCTTCATAGATAAAATAAAACTTATCCCTATCGCCTAAAACAATGATGCTTATAATAGAAGCATGGGCATATTTTAGAGTGTTATTGATTAGCTCTTGAGTAATGCGGAATAAATGATATTCAACATCAAGATGCAATCGTTTTTCAACACCTTTTGCATAGAAGTTACAATGAATAGGCTGAAACTCCGAAATAGTCTTCAACAATTTTTCTGTTGCTTTCTGAAAACCTTCATTCTGTAAAGTAGTATTTTCTAATTCGTTAGTAACAGAACGCAGTTTGTTTATTGACTCTTCGAGCAGTTGCATAGATTGATCTACTACCCTTTCATTACCATCAGCACGTGCCTTACTCATCAACATTCTGGCAAGTGATAGTTGTGCACCAATATCATCGTGGCGTTCGCGTGCCAGATTATTTCTAAGCTTTAAAATGTCTAACTGTAACTGTTGTTTTTCACTTTTTTCGGAAAGAAAGTTTTTTTCTACAAATAGTTTTTCATTTTCGACAAACTGTGTTTTAAATGCAAGTCCCAGAGTAAAAGTTGTGAGTTCCCCAATAACACAAACGATCAATGGCAGGGGTATGTCAAAGGGGATATTAAATCCTCTGAACTCAAGAAAGCTAAGTGCAATATCAAATATTGAACCCACAGCAATTAATGACGCACCTGTCATAGCAAATCTGTCGAGTGGAATACTCTTCTTTAAAAAGTTAATTATTATAAATAATCCCGCAGTGATTGTAATTATTGCAACAACATTAAAGATCATTTTCCAGACAGCAATATCAAGTGAAAGCCAGATAAAAAACGGGCTAAGTAGTGTGTAAGCAATCAGAAAAAACTCAAGGTTCTTTACCATTGTATTAATATCAGGTCGCCTGTGTTTTAAGTTCAAAAACTCACGCATAAATCTGAAGTAAAGAAGAATGCAAAGCAGCGGTGCTGATAGGTTTATATACTCATAATATCGCTCTGCAATTCCTGAAAAAGGATAAAAGTTTAAATACTTGTCGTAGTGGCTTAATCCAAAAACAATGACAAAAAACAAATAGGCAATATAAAACAGATAATCCTTCGGTGTTTGATAAGCCATTGCACAAAAACATAAACAATCTGGAACGTAACTATAGAAACAAAGATGGTTAATCCATATAATTTACTTTCGTGTGTGTAGAACAAAAGATCCATGCTTCGGAAATTTTGAGCCTGTTTAATTATAGTGGTTTTTACTTCTGACTATACAATCATTTTCGGCTTAAAAAATGCTTGACTCAACAATGTTAACATTAATTGGGTATTTTACCATGCTTTTTTGTACCAATGGTAATTTGAATATGTTAATGGAAAATATTTGTTTTATTTCCAGAAGATATTGCCAATTCCTACTGCAAAATACCGTCAATTACATGCAGTAAACCAATCTTTACCGACATATTTTGTTAATACTTAAATGGTTCTATCTCCTGACAATCAATAGCCCTTAATAATAATTAACAAAAACAAGGTGTTGGAATAGCGATTTTTTATACTTTTGCCCATTCGTTCCCAAAATAGGAAGTACGTAGTGGAAAAGATGTCGAAATATAACCTGCATTATGCCGGTTTAAAAGAGGGGATACATGAGTTTGATTACTTACTGAATCAGGACTTTTTCGACATGTTTGAACACCCTATTGTTCAGGGAGCACATGTTCTTATTCATCTTACCGTAAACAAAAGCACCACCATTGTGGTTCTGGAAATTAAAGCTAAAGGCACCGTACACGTACAGTGCCATCGTTGTCTTGAAGAGTTTGAGATGCCTTTGGATATAAGCAAGGCTATTATCGTTAAAACCTCTGGCGAAGACAAAGAAGTGGATGATGACAACATCATTTTAGCCGACAATGCCCACGATATTCATCTGGCACAGCATTTTTATGATGTAGTTTCATTAGCTATACCCATAAAAGTGACACATCCTGACAATGGCTGCAATGAAGAAACCCTTCGTACACTTGAAAAGTATATGGTGAAGAATGAAAACACAAACGACCCGCGATGGGATATTTTAAAAAATGTAAGTAACAATTGATATTAAATAATTAAACGTCATGCCAAATCCAAAACACAAACACTCCAAGTCGAGAAGAGATAAGCGCAGAACACATTACAAGGCAGAAGCTCCAACCATTGCCATTTGTCCTACCACAGGCGAAACACATTTATATCATCGTGCCTACTGGCATGAGGGCAAAATGTACTACAAAGGCAAGGTGGTTTTAGAAAAAGCTGTTTAATCGCTGTATTCCTTTATGATAAGGATAGGAGTTGATATTATGGGTGGAGATTATGCTCCACTCGAAACTACCTTAGGTGCAATTGCAGCATTAAATGACCTTTCGCCTCAGGAAGTACACCTGGTTCTAATAGGTGATGAGAAAAAAATAACAGAGATAATTGAAGGGCAGGGAGTCAACCCTAAGTCGTTTACAATTGTAAACGCTACAGAGGTGATTGAAATGTCTGACAGTGCAACACGTGCTTTCTCTCAGAAACCCAACTCAGGTATGGCCATTGGTTTTGGCCTGCTAAAACAAAACAAGATTGATGCCTTTGCCAGTGCCGGAAATTCCGGTGCTATGTTGGTTGGCAGCATGTTCAGCGTTAAAGCCATTAATGGTATTCAGCGTCCTGCTATCTCAACCATTTTACCACAGGAAGACGGCTCAACAGGAATTTTACTTGATGTTGGTGCCAATGCCGACTGTAAGCCCGAAGTGTTGCAACAATTTGGATTACTCGGTTCGCTGCTTGCAGAACATGTTTATCATATTGCATCACCACGTGTGGCTTTGATGAATATTGGTGAAGAGGAAGAAAAAGGAAACCTGCTTTCGCAACAGGCACATCAGTTGCTTAAAAACACTAAAGAAATAAATTTTATCGGTAACGTTGAAGGGCGCGACTTGTTCAACAACAAAGCTGATGTCATTGTATGCGATGGCTTCACAGGTAATGTAATGCTTAAAGAAGCCGAATCACTTTATACGCTACTTAAAAAACGCGGTATTAAAGATGCATACTTCGACCGCTTTGATTATGAAAATTATGGTGGCACACCGGTGCTTGGTGTAAACGGAAATGTAATTATTGCACATGGCATTTCAAAATCGAAGGCCATCAAAAACATGATATTGCTTGCCAAAGAAGTTACCGAAGCCCATCTTGCAGAAAAAATCGCAACTTTTTTTCAAAACAACGTAGTTAATCAAACACTATAATTTTTTTTGATGGAAAAAATCAGAGCTGCCATCACCGCTGTTCATGCCTGGGTGCCGGACTATGTTCTTACAAACAAAGAACTGGAGACCATGGTTGAAACCAACGATGAGTGGATTCAAACAAGAACAGGAATTAAGGAACGCAGAATATTAAAAGATGCCGGTGAAGGTACTTCCAAAATTGGTGTTGAATCGGTAAACGGGCTATTAAAAAAGCGTGGCATACAGGCAGAAGAAATTGACTTGCTGATTTGTGCCACTACTACTCCTGATTTGGTTTTTCCGGCCACAGCAAATATTATTTGTGATAAAGTAGGTGCTAAAAATGCTTTTGGCTACGATATTCAGGCAGCCTGTTCAGGATTTTTATTTGCATTGACTACTGCTTCAAAATTTGTTGAAAGCGGACAGTATAAAAAAGTTGTTGTTGTGGGTGCCGATAAAATGTCGGCAATCATTGACTACAGCGACCGTGCCACCTGCATTATTTTTGGTGATGGTGGTGGTGCTGTATTATTAGAACCGGATACCAACGGTTACGGCATTTACGATGCTGTTTTAAAAAGCGATGGCAGTGGACGACATTTTCTGCATCAGAAAGCAGGTGGTAGTGTGAAACCTCCAACTCATGCAACTATTGATGCCAAAGAACATTTTGTCTATCAGGAGGGGCAAACGGTTTTTAAGTTTGCTGTTAAAGGTATGGCTGATGTAAGTGCAGAAATTATGGAACGTAACAACCTGAGTGCAGATGATATTGCATGGCTTGTTCCACATCAGGCAAACAAAAGAATTATTGATGCTACTGCCAACCGAATGGGCATTGGCATGGAAAAAGTGATGCTCAACATTCAGAAGTATGGAAATACAACCAATGGCACATTACCACTCTGTTTATGGGAATGGGAAAAACAATTGCACAAGGGTGATAACCTGATTCTTGCCGCTTTTGGCGGAGGCTTTACTTGGGGAGCAGTTTATCTTAAATGGGCTTATAACAGCTAAGGAATTCATATTCTTAGAAAATACCAACCGCATTATTCAATTCCGAAAAACTCTTTATTTCACTCTTAAAAAAGTTTAAATTTTTAGAGGTGCTTTGAAGAAAATTACAACAAAAATAAGGTTGTAATGAATGGTGGTGAAAATATAAAAGCAATCTATGGTAAACGAGCGTCTGCAATACCCATTCGATTAATAAAAGTCGCTACTTGTCTTTTTTAATTTCTGTTGAACAAAATCGAGTGAAAGTTTACTTTTGCCTTTTATCTGATTCGGTTATTAATTTTAGTTTTTTTAATTATTAAACAGGAGAAGAGACTTGTTTATGATTAACTAAATATCTTAAAAAATGAGAGTGTTACATTTTATTTGGTCTGCAAATTTTGGTGGTATAGAGAAGTTGGTAATCACTCTTGCGCAACAACAACAGTTAAATGAAAATATAAAGGTTTCGTTGCTGATAGGAATCAGAAAGGGAAATTTTCTTGAAATGATAGAGCAGGCAGGTCTGCACTGTGAATTTGCTGATATGAAATCAGGTCTGGATTTTTCCAGTAGTAAAATTAACCGACTCACAAAACTCATGTCATCATATGATGTGCTGCATATTCATACTTTCAACCCGGCTATAGCCTATGCGGCAATTAAATCAAAAATAAAAATAGTCTTTACTGTTCATGGGAACTTTGGGTTTGGCCGCAAGCGTACAATAAAGGATAAAGTATTACAATTTCTAAGCAGATATTTTATCCGTAATCATGTAAATCACATTACTTACAACTCTGAATTTTGCCGTAACATTGCAATGGAGTTTTATAAAGTAAAAAAATCAACACCTGCAACGCTAATCTACAATGCAATTGCAAATATTGAATTACCCATTCAGGATGAAAACGATCCAGCGATAAAGATAAAATCTTCAGATTTTATTGTAGGGACAGCCTCTCGTTTTGCAGGTAATAAACGAATTGATAGACTTATAGAAGCATTTGAAATCTTTTCTAAAAACAAACAGGATACAACATTACTCCTTACAGGTGATGGTGTAAAGATGCAGGAGTTAAAGAATATTGTGAAGATAAAAAAATTAGAAAATCAGGTTGTCTTTACAGGTTTTAAAAAAAATGTTTTTGCATGGTTTAACAAAATGAATGTATGTGTATTCCCATTCGAAAACGAGGCATTTGGTATCGTAGCAATTGAAGCTTTAATGCTAGGTAAGACAGTGATAGTTTTTTCAGATGGAGGAGGAATTACAGAAGTCATCAAGCCGTTAAATAGACTTAATATTGTTGAAAGTACTGCACATCTTGTTGACAGGCTTAATTTCTATTATGACAATAGGAATGTTTTAGCTGATGAACAAAACAACAACCGTCAATATGCATCACGTTTTAATATTTCTTCTAATGAGAAAGCTTATTTTGATGTTTACAAAGAAGTATTGAATAACACTTTAGAATGAGATTGTTTTACTAAAACCATTTTTCAAGAGACGTATTATACAAACCTCCTCAGGAAGGTTACACACTTTTGGGAATTGTGGCTATCCATTGAAGATTTCATCTAATTTATTATTCAAGAATACAATTATAGTTGCATAACTATCCAAGTCAATTGGCCTATTAGCTTCCATTGTATAAATGTCATTTGTAAAGAGCGAAATGAAATCAGATAGTAATGAAGCAAGACTTGGTTTATCAGATACTTTAATCTTGTTTTTTATGTAAGTCATATTTAGCCTCCAGTAATTCTATCTTTTTTAACAAATTAACATTTTGAATTGTCAGTTCCTGCACAGCTTTAACCAATGGTACAACAAAATCTGCATAGCTCAATGTATAGGTATCATTCGTATTTTCCGGTTTATGAATTCCACTAAAATTATACCCTGAATTCTTAGCAGCCTCTTCTACTTCTTGTGCAATGAAGCCGGAATAAATAATTTTTTCTTTTTGTTGTATTGCTGCATCATCATTAAATGAATGTTCATCGGTTCCAATAAAGCTACAATAAGATTTTATATCATAATTATACGATACGGGGTTTAGCCGATTTATAAAATTTAGTCCCGGAATATTATTTTTCACATTGGTTTTAAATCTTCCATCAGAAATAATACTCCAGTTAACTGCGCCTCCAATAGCTGTTACTGTAGCATTTCCGATTTTGACTTGTTGACTTGCTGTGGCTATT
This sequence comes from Bacteroidota bacterium, assembly GCA_016699635.1. GTDB lineage: Bacteria > Bacteroidota > Bacteroidia > AKYH767-A > OLB10 > OLB10. Next base: position 1,618,055 of record CP064983.1, read on the forward strand.
GCTCCATTACCAATAGCTGTAGAATTGCTAAAGCTTGCTGCATTTGCATCAGCCTGGTAACCTACAAAAGTACAGTTGGAGTATGATGTATAGCTATCGCCTGCCCCGGTTCCTATGGCAGTATTATTACCTGTGTTTCCGCTTGCGTTATATGCAGATAGTGTATTATATCCAACACCTACGTTGTTATGACTTGAAATATTCTGTGCAAGCGAATTACTTCCAATGGCAATATTAAAATTACCTGACAGATTATTTGTAAGTGTTAAAGCTCCAACGGAACTATTATCCTTACCAAGAGTATTAGCAGATTGTGCTCCAGAACCTACTGCAGTATTATTATTGCCGTTATTATTTTGTAAAGCTAAACTTCCTATGGCGGTATTAGCATTTCCTACAATATTTAGTTTTAATGAAAAATCACCTAATGCAGTGTTTGAATTGCCAATGGTGTTTGTATAAAGACTTTCATAACCAACAGCTGTATTAGATGTTCCACCATTATTACTTCGTAATGCCCGTGAACCAACTGCAACAATACCTGAAGCTTTATTAAAATATAAGGTACTGTCGCCAATTGCAACTACTCTGTTATTTGAAAGTCCGTCTGCAGCACATTTGTAGCCCAATACAGTATTGTAACTACCTGTTGAATTATTTTGCAATGCAAATGCTCCCATTCCAATATTATAACTTCCGGTGTTGTTTTCATAAAGAGACAAGCTGCCGAATGCTATATTGTAGGTACCTGAAGTGTTTTGTCTTAATGCAGTATGTCCGAATGCGCAATTATCAGATCCTGTATTATTAAACAAAGTTTCGGCTCCAAAAGCATTATTACTTATCCCGGGATTAGCAGCTTGCCTCATTGCTAAATAGCCAAAAGCATTGTTCCAAAAACCACCTTCAATATTTTGTAATGCACCGGCTCCAACAGCTGTGCTATGCACACATGAAATGCATTGCTGCATAGTTTCACGACCAATGGCTGTATTTGAAAAAGTAGCAACTGCGTTTTGTAAAGATTTTGCGCCTACTGCTGTGTTTAATGTTCCAATTGTATTTGCCTCACCAGCTTTAGCACCAATAAATGTATTGTCAAAACCTGTAATGGTATTATTGAAGCCTGCAAGCTTGCCTAAAAACACATTTCTGCCAAGAAAGGTTCCTTCTTGTTGATCAATAAACCCAGCCTTTGTATTGTTGACCTTAATTAATAATGGCTGATTATCAGTAGTACCTAAAAAATTGGTTCCTGACGCTGTTCCTGCATCTCCAGTCAAACTCCAACCAATATTACTACCTACAGCAATCCACGCAATTCCATTGAAAAAGTAAAACTTATTCAGGTCACTATCATACACTAATAAGCCTGTAGCCGGTGCTGCAATCGTTATACGCAATGTCGTTGTCATGCGTGGTATTAAAATTCCTTTGTCAGTCGAAACCATATCAAGCAATGCACTTGCATCGGGTGTAGGGTTGTTAATACCTACATTTGGTGCTTGTATTCTAATGTGTATTAGAAATAAAACAAAAGAGAAAAAGAGAGAATATTTGTTTGTCATTGCAATTACAAATTATAACTACTGTACAAACTTACATCTGTTTAAAAACGAAGTAAATACCATTTAAGTGGTAGGTATAAAAAAATATTCAGTACTTTAAGTTGTTGCTTGCTATTAAGAATGTAAGGTTACGATTCCGGATGTTTGCCATAAACTTTATTGATTGCTGCTGTACGTGAGTCAACCTGTAGCTTTTCATAAATATTATAAACATGTTTACGCACCGTTTCAACAGCGATTTCTTTTTTGGCTGCAATCTCTTTATACATCAAACCCTGTGCTAACAAATCCAAGACTTCTTTTTCGCGTGAGGTTAAAATCTCATTATTTATTACAGTTGTTTGTTTGTGCGAAAATGAATCTACCACTAAACGTGCAATACTTGCACTCATAGGTGAACCACCGGATGCAATTTCACGAACTGCAGAAACTAACTTATCACCTGTATTGTTCTTTAGCACATAGCCCGTTGCTCCATTACATAAGGCTTGAAAAATATATTGAGGGTTTTCAAAAACTGTGCTAATCAGAAATTGTACTGATGGTTTTTTAGGCTTAGCTTCAGCTACACATTCTATACCGGTTTTGCCGGGCATATTTATATCCATCACAACAACATTACAGTCAAAGTTTTCCCATGATTTTAAGAAATTTTCTCCATTAGAAAATGTTTTTATAACTTCCATATCTTTTTCAGAACCGAGAATTGCCTCTGCTAACTCTCGTATTTCTTTATCATCCTCAACAAGAATTATTTTAATTTTTTTCATATACACATTATAGTATTACTAATGAAATCAAATCTGTTTCCCTTCTGCAACTATTTTACATCCATGTCCTGGAGTTGAAATAATAGTAAGTTTATTTTGATGCTGGAACATTCGTTGTTGCATATTAATCAATCCGTTTCCATTTCTAATTATTTTATTAAAATCAGTTACGTCAAAACCATTGCCATCATCTGCTACAATAAGTTTAAAATTACTTTTGTTCAATGTGAAAGTTACAGTTATATTTTTAGCATTGGCATATTTCAATGAATTGTTAATTGCCTCTTTCATTACTAAAAAAATGTTTCTTTTAATTTCAGGATGAATGGAAGAAGATATTTCAGTATCAGGAAAATGAAGTGAGTAATTCACTCCGGAATCTTCCAATAGATTGTTTGCTGTAGATTTCATATAGTTTATTAGGCTGGCAATATTATCATGGCCAGGATTAATAGCCCATACTATTTCACTTAATGACGAACTTACACCTTTTGAATAGGTTGTGATTTTTGATAACGCTTCTGCTACTTCTTCCTGATTTGATTTTTTCTTGGCGACATCGCTCAACAATGTAATTTTTGTTAGTCCACTACCTATTTCATCATGTATATCGCGGGCAATTCGCACCCGAATGCTTTGTGCTTCGCGCTGCTTCTCGGTTTCAACCAAATTATGTTGTGTTTCTTTTAGCTCGCGGTATGCTTTTTCAATGGTTTTGTTTTTTTCTGCAAGTATTAAGCTGCTTCGATGTCTTTCCCGGTATCGCTGAAAAACAAATCCGGCAAAAACCAAAAGTACTGAAGCAATTGCAATAAGAAAATAATGTTGATGTTTTTGCCTTTTTATTTCAATAGCAGCAATAGTTCTTTCCTTTTCAAATTCAAAATTCATTTGTGCCTGTGTAAGACTACGTACTTTTTCTGTATTCAAATCTTCACTATATTCATCAAATGCTGAATCCATAACATTGTACGCCACAGCTATTTTCTATCTGCTGCTAGTGCCAAGGCAAGGACACGGTTTATTTGGCTGTTATCATTCAACTCATCTGTTTTATCTGCAATTGCACGTGCTTTACGTAACATTTTTATAGCGTTTGCAACTTTTCCTTCTGACAATTTAACCTGAGCACTCAAGGTATTAAAAACCATTGTCTGCTCAGGATTTTCCAATTCTTGTATTACGGGTTCTATTTCTGCCAAATACTTTTTACACGAATCTGTTTGCCTGATCGAATGAAAAAAATCAATCATGTCAAAAGTAGCACTGGTAAGTAACATAGGGTTATTTGCTTTTTTAAAAAGAAGATATGCTTGTTTTCTATAATACAATGCACTGTCATTATTTATTTTTTCCTCAATATAATAATTGCTTGATAAGGCATAAGCCGAACCTAATATTGAAGGAAAACTGTCGCCTTTAAGTATTTGGACTGCTTGCTTTGCATAATCAAAAGATTTCTCTAAGTCTTCTAATTCTCTATGACAAGTTGCTATGTAAACATAAGCAGTAGCAATGTCTTTAATACTATTTATGTTTTGAGACACACTAAAAATTGTTGAAAATACTTTAATTGATTAGTGTAATCACCTTTGTCAAAATATGATATCCCTGCCTGACGATTAAATACCATCTCAAAATTACTTAGTGATTCTAACATGGTTTCTTCTGTAGCTGCTGCTTTTTGTTTTTTAACAAACATCAACCCTTTTAATGCATAATTTCTCATTGAGTCTGATTCTCCAACTTCGAAAAACAGTTTGTTTAGTTGTTCAATATTTTTAAGATAAATTGTATCTGCCAATTCAAATTTCTTTGCAGGCTGGAAAGTGTTAACAGCTTTTGAAAGGCTATCATAACTATTAGATTGAGCATTTGAGATTCCAAATAAAAAAACAAAAGAAATCACAAATGATAGAGCAAAACTGTAGTGTGTTTTAATCATTGAATTAACTAACTTTAATATAATTTGCTTTGTGCAATTATCTTGCAACCCTCGTTTTCAGAAGTAACAATTTGTAATGAACAGTTGTGTTGCATCATCCTGTTCCGCATATTAACGAGACCATTACCTTTAATACCACTTTCCTCTAATAAATCCATATTAAATCCGATACCATCGTCAGCTATCTCCATATTAAACTGGTTGTCTTTTATAAGAAAAAGTATAGTTATATTTTTAGCATTGGCATATTTCAATGAGTTGTTAATAGCCTCTTTCATTACTAAAAAAATGTTCTTTTAATTTCAGGATGTATGGAAGAAGATATTACAGTATCAGGAAAATGAAGTGAGTAATTCACTCCGGAATCTTCCAATAGATTGTTTGATGTAGATTTCATATAGTTTATTAAGAATGCTTTTTTATATAACATCAATGCTGTAGAAAAATCTTGTATGCGAAAAAAATTCTGTGCTTTTAACGTATTAAGCTTAGCTAAATTTTCGGGAAAGTATTCGTTCGGTTGATGCATAACACTATCTTTAATTGAAATTGATGTATCAAACATTTTTAACTGGTAATACATTTTGCAATAACTTAATATACTTTGCTGCCTTTTAACTGGTTTGGCCATTCTTAAATACATTTGTTTTTTGAGGAAATAAATACATTCTTCATCTTGATTTTCTTTAACATAAGTATTAGTAATGGAGCCAAAAAAGCACTATAAATTGAATAGGGTTTTGTTTCGTTTATTTTTAATATTGAATCAGTAAAATTAAAAGCTTGGGCAATTGAAGACACAATTGGAAAAACTAAATAGATGAAGATGCTAAAAAATAAAACTAATTTTTTATCCATATACCATGTCCATTGTTTTCAAATTAAACAAAATACGTTGTTCAGTTAAAACTGATTTACAAATTCCGGTTATATCCTTAATCATTTCCCATGTTGCAATGTTAGCAAATATAGCATTGGATGCAGCCATAGATGGGGCCATGTGTTTGTTGTTTTGAATTTTTATTAATTCGTTTTGTGAATGGATGTCTTTTGCCCAACTTTGAAAAATTTCTTCATAAGTCTTAGTATTGTATCCCAGCAAAGCCTATTAACCCTTGATATGCCATGTACCCGCATTTTAGATACTTAAACTGATATTGTTTGCAAAGTGCTGATGCCCATAAAACCAAGTCAATTGGTTTATCGGCAGAAAGAACAATGTAGTCAACTTTGTTACATTCATTTAACATAACTTCAAACTCATTTTGTGAATGTATTTCTTTTTGTAACAAATTTATTTTACATTGTAAATTCAGTTCTTTCAGACGATTTGCAGCAGCATGAACTTTACTTTCACCAATATTGTTTTCAGAAAAAAGGATCTGTCGGTTAAGGTTGGTTACTTCTACATCATCAGAATCTACCAAGGTGATTTTTCCTATGCCTGCTGCAACTAAGGAAGTGGCAACAAAATTTCCAATACCGCCAATACCTAAAATCAGAACATGTGTTTCTTGTAATCTTTTTTGAGCCAAGTAATTGTTTTCAAACTGAACAGACGGATTGATAGAATCAAATAAAAGTAATTGACGGTGGTAGCGTGTCAGTGATGGTGGGACTTCATCTTCATAAAATTCAAGTAATGCAACATCCAACAATTTTTCGATCAGTTGCTTAATTGTTGCATCATCTCCACCAAGTTTTACTTTCAATTCTTTTAACACATCCTCCTCCCAATTGAATTTACTTAAACAATGTAGAATTGTGTTAATGAAATCTCCTTTGGGCAATTGGACTCCTTCTTCCAATGTTTTTATAACATTAACAAATTGTTCCATTTGTAGAATGTGCTGGTAAGGTTTAATCCGTATTTTTATTTTCACAAAATAAAAATAAGAAGTAAAATGTTACCCATAGCGAAAAAGGATTAGAGTGAATTTAATTACCATCCCATCCTCCATATTTTCTTTCTATTTCCTGAGAATTTAATAGAGTTGATCTTTGTTCTGATTTAATTTTATAGTTATTCTCTTTTGATGGAACAGTTTTAAAAGGTGTGTTTACCGACATTATCGCACTGATGAATAATACTAATGTTTCTGTTATCATTTTCAATTATTTTAAAAGGTACAATTTAATTTCTATCCCAACCACCTCGAAGATAGCCTCCAGTGTTTTCTTTTACAATGGTCTTAACTTCTTTAGAAGTTTCCTTTTTAATAGTTGTAGTTGATTGTCCAACATTGTTATATGGTATGATGGATGCGAGAAGGAAAATAATTGGTTCTATAAACATATTTTTATTTTTTTGATAAGGTAAAAGTAGTATTAGAAGCAGGGTGTGTAAATACCACTTTAGTGGTAAGATGGCAGTTATTTGTTTTTACAATTCAGCACCATATCAATATTTGAATATTTTTTCTACTTTTACAAAAAAACAACTTATATGATGATACTTGGCATAGTCGGTGGCATACTGTTGCTACTTATAGTTTTCCTTATTTCTATTTTTAATGAACTCACCAAAGAGCGCGTGCTTGTGCAGGAAGCGTGGAGTGGCATTGGTGCATTTCTGCAACAACGATTAGATGCTATTCCAAATCTTGTAGAAATAGTAAAGGGATATGCAGGTCATGAAAATAAAACGCTAACAGACGTAATTCGTGCCCGTAATGAATCTATCGCTGCACTGACACCGGAAGCGCAGATTGAAGCAGCAAAAAATATGAGTGCTGCCATGCTCAATTTCAAGGCACTGGCAGAAAATTACCCTGACCTGAAAGCCAATCAGAATTTTATAAAACTACAAGAGCAACTTACGGAGTTGGAAGAAAAAATCAATCAGAGCCGCAGATATTATAATGGCACTGTCCGGGAATATAATCAGAGCATTGCAGTGTTTCCTAAGAATATTGTTGCAGGAATGTTTGGCTTTAATGCTTCTGCGTTTTTTGCTGAAGATACAGATGCTGCAAAAGCACCAAAAATTTCATTTTAAAAGTAACTGCTGTGAAGGTCTTTAAACTGACATTAGCACTATTGCTTCTTGCAGTGACATCACTATATGCAATAAGTTTTACTAAATATTCCGATAAACTTTTTTCTCAGGAAGAATATAATACGCTCATTAAGAAGTCGGCTTTGGCTGTTGCACAAGAAATGCACTTTCCTGAACGTGCTTTTGCTGAAGTATATTCTATCCATAAAATAGAGATTACAGAGCGTTCCATTCCATTTATCAGAAAAAAGTTTTTATGGCTCGAAAAGGGTTATAGCACCTGGCCTGCATCGGAATCTGTTGCAAGTAAAATACGAAAAGAAGTCTATGAAAGGGAGTTACAACGTGGTGTTCGTGATGCGCTGTATGCCGATCAGAATTATCTGAACTCAATTTTCACCATCAATGAGTCAGACAGAATTATTTCTTTTCATTCTGATATTAAAGTTTCAGTAAACGGCAAGCTGACAGTTGTTGAAACAATAAAAATTTACAATGGCGATGGTGGCAGCAACGATGAAATAAAGCGTGGCATAGTACGTACTTTCCCTACACGTTATACAACATCATTGGGATTTGTCTCTACAGTACCATTTGATTTTATTTCAGCCACATGCGATGGTAAAACTGAAAACTATAAAAAAGAAAGTGCAGAAAACGGTGTACGTTACTACTTTGGCAATGCCGATCATTTTCTTGACAGAGGTTATTACACTTATGTTTTGACTTATGAAACAGCCAAGCAGATAATTTTTCATCCTGATAAAGATGAGTTGTATTGGAATGTTAACGGAACAGGATGGAGTTTTACATCAGATAAAGTGAGTTGTAAAATAACTTTTCCTGAGCAAACAAAAATTATTGAAAACAATTGTTACACCGGTGTGCAAGGCTCTGCGGAGAAACTATGTAATTATAAAATAACAGCACCAAATGTTGTTGAGTTCAGTACGCAGCAATTACTAAACAGTAATGAAGGTCTGACGATTTCAACAACCATCGCAAAAGGAGTTTTAATTGCTCCTGACTCAACAGAGAAAGCATTTGCAGCAATTAAAGACAACTTTATACTTCCAGCATTGGTGGCGGCAATACTTTTTTTAATCGGATATAACTACAAAGCATGGCGCAAAGTTGGTCGTGACCCTGAGGCAGGAACTATTATTCCTCAGTTTGAGCCACCACAAAATTTTTCTCCTGCCGATTGCGGTTTCTTAATAACAAAGAGTTACAAGTCGCATCACTTTGCCGCATCATTAGTTGATTGTGCCGTGAACAGATTGGTTGATATTGAAGTCAAAGAAGAAGGAATGATTTTTAAAACTCCGGTTTACTATTTCAATAGACCCGCTTCAGCAACTAATGAAGATCAAATACTGAATTTAAGAAATCAATGGTATGGCTATGATATTGAAAGACTATATGGACAAAAAGCAGAAAAAGGAACTTACAATTCAACCATTGCATCGGTTTATAATGGTTTAGAAAGCCATTTAAAAGATAGAATGGAGTTTACCAAGAGTAAGTCAGGCAGTTTTAAAAATTTGTTTACACTGAATTTTAATTACATTGGCTGGGGAATACTTGTTTTGGCTTTAAGTGTTGTTGGAATGATAATTTATTTTATTCTTTTTGGTGGAACACCGGTTTTAGTGTTATCATCTATTGGTTTAATTCTAGTGGGAATAATTATTCAAATTCTATTTGCAAGGTGGATGCAGGCCTATTCTGTTGAGGGTCGGAAAATATTGGATTATGTACTTGGCTTTAAAATGTATCTGGAAACAACAGAACAGAAAAAGTTTGATACAATGAATCCACCTGATTTAACCATTCAGCTTTTTGAGAAGTATTTGCCTTATGCCATTGCTTTGGAATGTGAAAATCAATGGTCAGAAAGGTTTGAAGCTATCATTAACAAAGCTATTGAAGGAGGCTATCAACCGGCATATTTCAACATGCACGGCAGCAGTTTAAATATGCGCACATTTACTTCTGGACTTTCAAGTGGTATCAGTAATACCATTGCATCAGCATCAACTCCACCAAGCAGCAGCAGTGGTGGCAGCGGAGGTGGAGGTTCTTCCGGAGGCGGAGGTGGTGGAGGCGGAGGCGGAGGCTGGTAACCTCATGCTGTTTTTTCACGTATTAAGGATGAAAAGTTTAATACCATTTCTTTTGAGAAAGTGTAGTGTTGATTAACTTGCACTTATCAAAAGCATATCAAAGCTAACTTATATTTAATCGTGCAGTTAAAAATTTTCAGAGTAAATCATTTGATCAAAATAGTAAATAAAAAACGATTTATGAAAAACAGATTACAAATTAAATCAGCATTAGTAACTTTATTATCGGTATTTGGTATTGTAAAACTTAATGCCCAGTGTAGCTACATTCCTGCAACAACATCTGCAACCGACACCATTTCTTATACTTTTTCCGGTGGCTCATTTCAAAGTTATGGCTGTGCACATATTGACCCTACCTATTGGTTGTCGGGAAATGGAAAAACCGTAACCATTAGTTATGTGAACCCGCAGAATTTTCCTAAATTCAGAGTGTGGGGGATGAATGATGATGACTCGGCAATGGTGACAGTTAACGGCAACTACTATGCATTAACTGCAGCAACTGCCTCGTATGCGCCAAAGGTGGTGTGCGGTATTTCTCCGGGACCTGACGGAGTTGTTTTTGCCAATGGAAAGGTTGTTGGTGCCAATAATAATCAGATCGGAAATTATTCTTATTCCGATGTGCAGTTGAATGCCACTAATGTGAACACCATTGTTGTGACAGGAATTAGCGGTGCAGGATGGGGTTTTGCCGGTTCAACAGTTTATTGTCCTTATGTTTCAGGTGTTTCATCAGTAGAAAATCAAAAAATTAGTGTTTATCCAAATCCTGTTTCTGATTTGTTGATGATTGAAACAGAGAATAACAACCCAAACACAATATTGCTTTATGATGTTTTAGGTAATATATGTTTAGAAAAAACTTTTGCCAATAAAGCGGTGATTAATGTCAGTGAATTTTTGCATGGTGTGTATTTTTATGAGTTGAGAAACGATAAAAAAACGCTCAGGTTTGGAAAATTTTTAAGACAATAAACATTTGAATGTTTTTGTTGTTGTAATACATTAGCTTTGCTGATAATAATAACAACGAAATATGAAATGTCCTAATTGTACAACAACAGACTTAGTAATGTCAGAACGCCAGGGCGTTGAAATTGACTACTGCCCATCGTGCAGAGGTGTTTGGCTCGACAGAGGTGAACTTGATAAAATTATTGATAAAGCTGTATCAAACGATAGTAGCCAACAACATTATCAGAAGCCGCAACATTACAGCGACCATAAGTACAAGAAGAAACATTGGCTACACGATTTGTTTGATTAATTAGTAGCCAGAAGTATTATTAGTTCTTTAAATAATTTGTGGTTATAATTTCCAAGACAAATTAGATCAGGAGTATCAAATATTGATAACAGTAAAGTAATATCACACAATGAATTTTAAACCATTTTTTCTGCTTTTAACATTAGTAGTGGCGCAAAGTTGTTCCTTAGGAAAGATTGATCAGCAAAAAGGTGTTGACCTAACAACACAACTGCTGAACGATTTAAAGAATGAAAACTATTCCGACATTGATAAGTACTATATGGATTCTTTTAATGCCAGCGAGCCAACAGAAACTAAAATAGAAAAATTTAAAAGACTTCGTGAGGCAATGGGCCCAATAGTTTCTTTCGAAATGTTATTGGCTGAGGTAAAGAAAGAACCTGTAAGTAATGTCAACCAACTACACATTAAATACAAAGTTGTCTGTGCAAAAGTAACTGCCCTTCAGACATTCATTTTAGTAAATGATGAAGGGCAGCCTAAAATTATTTTTCAGAATGTTGAAAATATCTGAACCGCTAAAAATTAATTCTCTCCTATAACTTTAAAAAGTTCGTCAAGTTTTGGGGTTAAGATAATTTCTATGCGTCTGTTTTTTCTGCGTGCCTCAGCAGTGTTACCGGTATCAACAGGCAAATAAGGTCCTCTGCCTGCAGGAGTTAATCTTGTAGGGTCAATATTGGAGTTTTTAATAAGAATACGAACCACACTTGTAGCACGCAACACACTTAAATCCCAGTTGTCTTTCATAGTTCCTCCCGAAATTGGCACATTGTCAGTATGACCTTCAATCAACACGTTGATGTCTTTGTTTTTTGCAAGCACCTTGGCCAATTCCTTCAATGCCTCCTCACCTTTTTTATCAACCACGGTGCTTCCTGAAGCAAACAACAATTTCTCCTCCATGCTCACATAGACTTTACCATTCTTTTTAGTGATGGTAAGTCCGTTATTTTCAAAACCTACAAGGGCATCACTCACAGCTTTTCTCAATGCATTAACATCTTCATCTTTTTTATTCAATACAGACTCCAGCTCATTAACTTTTGATTCGCGTTTTTTAAGTTCTTCTGTCAACTCATTCAGCTTTTTCTCTTTTGCGGTAAGTTCATCCTGTTTTTTTATCAGCTCTTCCTGTGTCATCTGTAACTGACCGATTACTTTTTTAGTTTCATCATTCTTATCTTTCATCATCCTGTCGTTATTGCGAAGGAGCTTTTCATACGAGTCGTTTAGTTCATTGTAAAGTGATGTCAGCCTGCGTTGTGCAGTTCCTAAGGTAGTGGTGTCTGTCTCTAATTTTTCTTTTTCGCGTTTTAAATCTGCAACAGAAGAAGTGAGCTCCTTATTTTGGGTAGAATAATTGGTGTTTTCACTACGTAGCTTACTGTTCTCTTCATCACAGGTGGCTTTTCGCATTTTCATCTCATCATATTGTCTTGCCGGAACACATGAAGCCAATGCAGTAATGACTGCAATCACACCTATTAAATTTAAAAATTTCTTGTTCATTTTCGTTGTGTTTAAATTTATTGAAACTTTGTTTCTGAATATTAAGTAAAATTATAATATAGTGCCCAAAATTAAGCGTTTGTCGCTTTGAGTTTTTGCAAGAATAGATGCATCAGGTATAATTTTTGAACAATTAAAACAGACAAAAAAAGTTTAAATGTTATGGCAACACTAAATGACAACTGGATTACAGAAGCACATATAGACTTTGAGTACAAAAAGTATATGCTGCTAGCGTATTTACAACATGTTTCAGAGAGCTTTACTGAAAACAAACTCTATCCGCCATTAAGCGAACTGATGAAACACTATCGTAATGTAACGGCATTGCGTGATAATAAAAAACAATTTTATGATAGTTTTCCGGAACGGCTTTCTTCTGCCGATTTTAACAACTTTAAACTCATGTACGAAAAAATTGTTGCAGATGACAGCCTGATGCAGGAAGTTGAGAGTATCATTCTATTCAGTATTCCTCAGTTTGAAAAACATATTTCTGAGGGTAAAAAAATTTATGATTTTATAGAATCGAAAATTAAAGTCAGTCCGGTTGGTATTATTCCATTGCAGATTAATGAGGGTTATTTCTTTCTTTCAACCACACAAAACCGCGAAACAAGAGTGTATGAATATCAGATAACCATTTTTGAAAATCCGGATGAGAAGTATCGCGCACTTTGCACACAGTATATTTGTTCGTACGAAAAAAAACCTGTCGCAGAATTTCGAAAATATCAAGAGTGATTTATTGGCCATTCGCAAAGCATTTCCAAATCCGGCAACTTATAGTATAGAGTCTGAACTAATGCTGCCATTGGAAGAAACTTTTCTGCCTTTGGCAAAAAGAACATTAATGAAGTATGTGAATGCACATTAACTTGTGGTATAACCGACTATAAAAAGAAAGTATTGCTGTTGTTTCAGATACAAGAGAAGATTTAAGCCTGTTTGTTCAATATAGTGGCATAACCTGTCGTTAACAAGCAGATGCATTTGCTATTTTTAGCACTTCAAAAGTATGATTCGACTGCCGCTTGTTTTTTTTCTTTTTCTGAGTGTTACACTTGGCTATGGACAGTCGCTGAGTAATTTACGGACCAAAACTATTGCTGTTAACTCAGATACACTGCATCTTGATTCGCTTTCCATTGTGCCCGGCTCATTTCATTTGGCCGATTCTGCTTTATTGGACATATCGTGTATGAAAGTGCTTTACGAAAAAGGAATTTTGATTATTAATAAATCATGTAATGCAAAGATTTCAGACTCACTAAAAATATCCTATCGTGTTTTTCCGGTTAATTTCAGTCAACCTCACAGTAACCGGAACCTGAGTATAATCAAACAAAAATATTCTGGGCAGTACAATCCTTTTGCTTATGACAACTCGGAAAACAACACACAAAGTATTTTCAATTTTGACGGATTAAATAAAAGCGGAAGCATTTCAAGGGGCATCAGCTTTGGCAACAATCAGGATGTTATTGTCAATTCAGGATTAAATCTTCAGTTGTCGGGAACATTAAGCGACAGGGTAGAAATTCTTGCAGCAATTACCGATAACAATATCCCCATTCAACCGGAAGGTAACACACAGCAGTTACAGGAATTTGATAAAGTTTTTGTTCAGCTTTCGCGCGACAGTACACGATTGATTGCCGGAGATTTTGAGATTTCAAAGCCTTACGGATATTTTATGAATATGTATAAAAAAGCACAGGGCGCAATGGTGTCATCGTCATTTTTTATTGATGAAAAAAGTAAGTGGGTGATGAAAACTACCGATGCCGCAGCTATTTCAAAAGGGAAGTTTGCACGTAATGTGTTTAATGGCATGGAAGCCAATCAGGGGCCTTACAGACTTACAGGGGCAGAGAATGAAACCTACATCATTGTTTTGAGTGGCACAGAAAAATTTATCTCAATGGTGTTTTGCTGACAAGAGGTAAGGAAAACGATTATGTGATTGACTACAACACTGCACAAATAACATTTTCTGCAAGACGACTTATCACAAAAGACTCAAGAATAGTAGCAGAGTTTCAGTATTCAGATAAAAATTATGTACGTACACTTCTGTATTCCTCAAACACCTTTGAGTCAAAGTGGGCAAAGTTTCATGTCAACTATTTCACGGAGCAGGATAATAAAAACCAACCCCTGTTTCAGGACTTGAATGAGGATAAAAGACAAGTGCTTGCCAATGCCGGTGACAATTTGCAGAATGCCTACTTCCTCAATGCCGACAGCGTTGGGTTTAACCGCAATGAAGTTTTATATCAAAAAGATACTGTAACAATTGATGGTATTCATTACAATTATTTTACCTATTCCATAGATTCAACAAGGGCATTCTATAGATTAGGATTCAGTAATGTAGGGCAAGGAAGAGGTAATTACCGTCTGCTAAACAGCAATGTAAATGGGAAGGTATATGAATGGATTGCTCCGGTAAATGGTCAGCCACAGGGCGATTATGAACCGGTGAGATTATTGATAGCACCAAGACGACAACAATTGCTTACTGCAGGAGGAGATGTTGGTATCAGTAAAAATACTAATGTTTCTGTTGAAGGGGCATTCAGTAAAAATGATGTTAATTTATTTTCTCGAAAAGACAAATCTAATGATGCAGGATATGCACTGCATGCAGCAGTCAATCATTCAATGCCTGTTTTTAAACAAGATAGTTCATGGAAATGGGTTTCTGTGGTTTCTGCTGAATTAACAGATAAAAATTTCAGACCATTGGAGAATTACAGAGATGTTGAGTTTATACGCGACTGGAACCTGACATCTTCATTTGACACACTGAATGAAACTTTCTTGTCTATTAAAACCGGATTAGAAAGGAATGTTGCACAGAATATTTTTTATCAACTGAAATATTTTACAAAAGGAAATCAGTACAAAGGATTAATGAATACTATCAGTGCTAATTACAATTGGAAAAAATATATTATTCAATATAACGGCAGTTTACTCAATACAACCGGTGCAGAGGCAAACACTGTTTTTTTAAGAAGTTATGTTGATGCCGGAAAAAGTTTTAATAAACTTAAAGCAGGATACAGACAGGAGAATGAACGTAATAGAAAAAGTGCTTCGATTGGTGATAGCCTGATGCTAAACAGTTTTGGTCATGATAAGGCGGGTGTTTATTTAGCATCTGCAGATACCGGCAGGTGGACTTATAAAACAGAGGTATCTCGCAGATGGGATTATCTGCCAAGTACTAATGAGCTTAAACTTTCAACCACTGCCGATCAGGCCGATGCAGATATTGCATTTATTGCTGGAAGAGGAAAGAAAATTACTTTAGGCAGTACATACAGAACAATTCAGGTAAACAGAAAAGAAATTACAAGTCAGAAAAAGGATGAAAGCTTTCTGGGAAAATTAGAAATAGCATTACAGTTTTTAAGAGGTGGAATAACAAGCAATACCTATTATGAGGTTGGGGCAGGGCAGGAACAAAGACAGGCTTACTCATTTATTAAAGTTGCAGCAGGGGCGGGTGTTTTTGAGTGGAACGACTATAACGGTAACGGCATTGCCGAACTTAATGAATTTGAAGTAGCTGCATTTCAGGACAGAGCAGAGTATATAAAAATATTTACGCCAACAAACGATTATGTCAGAATTCAAACCAATCAGCTAAGTGAAGTAATCAGTGTCAACCCATCGGCATTCATAAAAAACAAGCAGGGCAAGACCAGACTGATAAACAGGTTTGCTTTGCAATCGGCAATACGATTTGATAACAAACTGCTTTCCGGAAAATGGGCAGACGGACTGAATCCTTTTGGTTACAATATTAACGACACATCATTGCTCATCACCAACTCTACTTTGCGAAACACATTATTTTTTAATCGCAGCTCATCAGTGTTTGCTGCCGATTTTAATTATGATAACATCAGCAATAAAAGTTTGCTTGCCAATGGCACTGAAGGAAGAAATTTAACATCATGGCTGTTAAATACAAGAACATATTTTAAAAGAGTGTATGGTCTAACAACAGCGTTGAAATATGAAACCAAACAAAACAGTTCGGTTTTTACAAACAGGAATTATGAAATTGCAGGCTATTCCATTGAGCCGCGTTTTAGCGTGCAGCCGGGAACAGTTTTCAGAACTACACTCATCTACAAGTATCAGGACAAACAAAATGTAATTGAATTGGCAAATGAACATGCAACAATCACAACCATAGGTGCAGAGTGTAAATACAGCAGCTTTAAAAATGGTGTAGCATCTTTAGGAATGAATATTATCAGTATTGGATATAATGCAGATGTTAATTCACCATTAGCTTTCGAAATGCTTGAGGGACTTAAGAAAGGAAGAAACTATACATGGGAAATAAGCCTTCAGAAAAATCTTACAGGCAACCTGCAAATCAATATTGGATATAACGGACGCAAGCCGCAGGGTGATAAAATTATTCACACTGCCAATGTGCAGGCAAGAGCAATTTTCTAAGAAAATTATTTCAGAACAACAGGAGTAGATGCAATCAGGCTACCCTCACAATACGCTTCAACAGTATATTTTCCGGGGCTAAAGGCAGTTCCTTTTTCCCAATAAACACACATATTCATTTCGCGGTTTTCGTAGTCAAAAGATTCTTTTAATGAATAAAGTGAAGACTGTCCGGCAACGTTGAATGTTTCTGTGTTGTTGGTCATCACCACACCATCAGGGCTAAGTATTCTGATGTAAATATCTTTAGAGCCTGATGTGGCAACAGTGTTTTCAAGAATTGTAAAGCAGGTCTTGATTTTTTGTGCCGATGATGCTTTGTTGGTTTCTAACTCCTTGCCACTGCTCTTATATTTTACTCCGGATGCTTTAATTGAAGTAGTCCTTAGTACTGATGCAGCAGCAACTCTTTTTGTTAATGTTGAATTTTCAAGTGCTAATGCAGTAGATTTATTTTTTTCTACTGTAATCATATCATTCAACGACTCATTTTGTGAAGCTAATGCAACATTGGCATTTCGCATGGAGTCTAACTGTGCAACATATACCTGATTCATTGATCTCAGTCGCTCTAACTCTGCTTTTGCAGCCTTTAACTGTGAAGCATCACCCGACTCAATCATCCTTCTGATTTGCGCCATTTTGCTCTTAATCTCTTCATCCTTACTAAGCAACTGAGCCTGCAAGCTGGAGTTCTCCTGATTTATTTTTTCAAATTCGGCTTTTACCTGTTGCAACTCTGCTGACAAGGCATCGCGTTCAGCAGAAGTATTGTCAAGAGTTCTTGTAACTTCTTCCAAATGACTTTTTTTATCAAAAAACTGATATAGCAACAATCCGTTAACCCCCAATAGTATGGTGATTACAATAAATACGAGTGCTCTGCGTGAGTTTTGCTCACGGTTATCTGCTTTGGTTTGTTCATTCACTGATTCTTCCATCTATCTGAAATGGGTTGTTAAACGGTGCAAAATAATGTAATTAGTATTTACAAGCAAGTAAAAAGGATGAAATATTCTCTGTTTCTACGTAAAATGACAATTTTGAGTTTCCTTGGCCACCGCTTAATTTGCTTTTTTTATTCGGTAAACCTTACATTTTTTTAAACAAAAGCATATATTTACTTCTTGATTTAAAACCGCCACTTGTGATAAATGATTTTTTTAAATTGTTCTTCCCCGACAACTGCCCGGGCTGTGGGCATAGTTTTTTGAGAGGTGAAAAATATGTGTGTCTGCAATGTTTGTACGGACTTCATAAAACACAGTATCATAACGACCCGGAAAATCCTATAGCGAAAAATTTCTGGGGCAAGACAGACTTTGGAGCTGTCACGGCAGTTTATTTTTTCCAGAAAGGTCAGGTGCTGCAACGACTTTTACATCAGCTAAAGTACAATGGATGCAAAGAAATAGGCATCATGTTAGGCAGACAAATGGCTATGGAGTTGTTTCAGGCTTCAGCATTCAGAAATGCTGATATTATCATTCCTGTTCCACTTCACCCGGGCAAACTTTTGCAAAGAGGCTTCAATCAAAGTGAAATGATTGCCCTGGGTATGGCTGAATATTGGGAGAAAGAAGTGCACACAGAAACTTTGAAACGAAAAAAGTACACACAGTCGCAAACACATAAAGCACGCTATGAAAGATTTGAAAATACAGAAAGTGTATTTGAGCTTGACAATATTAAGTCTTATGAAGACAAACATGTTTTATTGGTTGACGATGTAATCTCAACAGGCTCAACCATAATTTCATGTGCAGAGGCTTTTTCAGGCATTAGCGGATGTAAAATATCTATGGCTTCTGTTGCTGCTCCTCATCGTTGAATTTCTGATATTTGCACAGAAGTTTTTAGCATGTCAGAGTCCATAGTTATAGATACAACACTAAGTAAGCAAGAAAAGTATGCACAGCTTTTGCCGCAGGCAGAAGCATTGATTAAAGGAGAGACAGATGCTGTTGCCAATGCTGCCAATTTATGTGCCATGCTCAAGCAGGCTTTTGGTTTTTTTTGGGTAGGATTTTATTTTGTGAAACAGCATGAAGGAAAACAACAGTTGATATTAGGTCCTTTTCAGGGGCCTGTGGCATGTACACGTATTGAATTGGGCAAAGGAGTTTGTGGTACAGCATGGCAACAGAAAGAAACAATTGTAGTGCCTGATGTAAATAATTTTGATGGACACATTGCCTGCAGCTCACTAAGCCGTTCAGAAATAGTAGTTCCTATATTGAAGCATGATGTTGTTGCTGTATTAGACGTGGACAGCGAACACCTGAATCATTTTGATGAAACAGATAAATATTATCTTGAGAAAATAAGCTCACTTTATTCAGAAACATTTTCCTATGCTACTGAATAAAATAAATTCATTTAATAGAACTTTTCTTTTGCCTGCTGTACTTCTTTTGTTTGGTGCATGTGCTTCTGTCGTAGCTCCCACAGGTGGTAAAAAAGATGAAACGCCACCAAAACTTAAAGAGGTAATTCCTCCTGAGCAAACCGTAAATTTTAATAGTGAAAAAGTGGTTTTTACTTTTGATGAGTACATTCAGTTGCTTGACAAAGACAAGCAGTTAGTAATTTCCCCAATTATCGAGCCCGCACCAACATTTGACGTTAAAGGTAAAAAGCTGACAATAACCTTTAAGAAAAAGTTGAAAGAAAATACTACTTATACAATTAACTTTGGTAATGCCGTTGCCGATTTGCATGAGTCAAATCCATTAGCAGGATTCAGATATGTTTTTTCTACCGGAACTTATGTTGATACACTTTTTGTTAAAGGAAATGTAGTGTTTGCAGAGAATCTGAAAAGTGAAAAGGGAATCCTTGTAATGCTTTACACATCAGAAGATGATTCGCTGCCATATAATAATCCACCTGCCTATTTTACCAGGACAGATGAAAGTGGAAATTTTTCAATAAAAAATATTGCACGCGGCCCATATAAAATCTTTGCATTAAAGGATGCAGATAATAATTATAAATTCAATCAGTCTGATGAGTGGATTGCCTTTGATAAAACTCCTATAACCGGAGGCGACTCAACACCTATAAATTTGAGAATGTTTAAAGAAGCTGAGAAGAAAGTTTATGTTAAAGAAGCAAAATCATTTAACGCTTTTGCATTTAGTGTTTTGATGAACAGACCGGTTGGAGTATTAAATATTGAACCTCTTCAAACTTCTGACAATATCAAACTAATTAGCCGCAGTAAAACTAATGATACCTTGATGGTGTGGTTAAAAGATTCTATCAGCGATACTTTAAGTTATAAACTATCAGGTGAAAATAATTGGACCGATACATTAACAATATCAAAACCGGCAAAAGCACTCAGAGGCAAATTAAAACAATCAATTAGTTTGCTTTCAAGTACAAATATTTATCCGGGAAATGATGTGTTACTTAAAACAGCTATTCCTGTTGCATCAGTAAATAAAGAAAAAATTTTGTTGATGCACGATAGCACTACATCACAACCTTTTGAAATTGTTTTTTCTGATTCTGCATCATCCAACATTACAATTAAATCTGTTACTATTGAAAAGAATAATTGGAATTTAACTTTACTACCGGGAGCTGTAACAGATATTTATGGTAACAAAAATGATACTGCCAAACTAAGTTTTCATACCAATGCATTTACTGATTACGGAAGTGTAAAAATTAAAGTAGATGGTTTATCAGGATCAAATTATATACTTCAATTGGTTGACGAAAAAGACATGGTCATTTCAGAAAAATATATTGGTGGCAATGGAAGCTATTTGTTTGAAAAAATGCTTCCTGCAAAATGCAGGGTTCGTATTATAAATGATGCCGATGGAAATAAATCTTTTACAACAGGTAATTATCTTTTAAAACAATTGCCTGAGCTTGTATATTACTATAAAGAAACACTAACATTACGAGCTAACTGGGATATTGAAATAAATTGGATTATTAAAGAAATAAAACAATGACAGAACAACAACGAATTGATTCAGGGAAAGCACCGGAGCCTGTAGGACTTTATCCACATGCAAGACGTGTAGGAAATTTATTGTTTTTATCGGGTGTGGGTCCGCGAGAAAAGGGTAGCAAAAAAATTCCGGGAGTAGAGCAGGATGCATCAGGAAATATTGTGCAGTATGATATAGCAGCACAATGTCATGCAGTGTTTAAAAATGTAAGATACATTCTGGAAGACTCTGGCAGCAGTTGGGATAAGATTATTGATGTGACCGTTTTTCTGACCAACATGAAAGATGATTTTCCGGTTTACAATAAACTATGGGCAGAATATTTTAAGGAGAATCCACCATGTCGTACAACAGTGGAGATAAATTGTCTGCCAACACCAATAGCTATTGAGTTGAAAGTTATAGCTACTATTTGATTATGTATCTTATTACAGGCGCTTCAGGCTTGGTTGGTTCACAACTTGTCTTTGATTTAATTTCAATGGGCAGACCTGTTAGAATATTGCTTCGAAAATCATCTTCCACAGCGTTAATCAAAAAAAAGTTCAAGTCATCGCCCGAGCTTTTTGATAAAATTAAGATTACTTACGGTGATGTGTTGGATATTTTCAGTATTGAAGATGCACTGCAGGATTGCACACATGTGTTTCACTGTGCAGCAATGGTGTCATTTAATCCTCAAAAGCGGAAAGAGATGTATAAAGTCAACACTGAAGGAACAGCCAATGTGGTTAATGCCTGTTTGGAAAAAGGAAATATAAAATTGGGATTTGTAAGTTCCGTAGCAACCTTAGGTCGTGGCACACAACAGATGATCAATGAAAACGACTGGTTCAATCAGAGTGAAAAAAACAGCTATTATGCTATAAGTAAATATGCTGCAGAAAGAGAAGTGTGGCGTGGCATAACTGAAGGATTAGATGCAGTCATTATTAATCCGTCTGTTATATTGGGTGATGGTAACTGGCGGTCAGATTCATCATCATTGTTTAATACCTTGTACAGTGGATTGAAGTTTTATACTCAAGGTGTTTCAGGTTTTGTTGATGTGAAAGACGTTAGCCGCAGTCTGATAAGTTTGACAGAAAGCAAAATATCAGGTGAGCGTTTTATAATATCATCAGAAAATAAAACTTACGAGTGGTTGTTTAAGACAATGGCAAAGGGGTTAAATATAAATCCACCAACCATAAAAGCAGGCATGTTTCTTTCACAATTAGCCTGGCGGTTAGAATGGCTTAAATCTGTTTTTACAGGAAAACCGTCTTTAATCACCAATGAAACGGCATATACATCACAGCAGATTTACAATTACGATAACAGTAAAATAACTGAACAACTCAATTATCGTTTTATTCCCATTGAGGAAACAGTAGAACGGGTTTGTAAATTATTTATCGCACAAAAGCAATAAAATCCATAGGCTCAAAGGAGTTTACTCCGGCCTGACGAAGCATGGTGACCAACTGACCACGATGATAGGTACTGTGATTAAAACAATGCATGATAATTTCTTCCAACGGTGTTTGATGGTCTATACCCTTAGTATTTTTATAGGAAATGCTTTTTTTGAAATCCTGATCGTTCAGATTAGAAATATAGTTAATCCATTCCTGCGAACTTTCAATAAGCAGTTTTGAAAACTCATTTAAATCACCTTTAAAATCTTTACTCGGTGGCCAGGAATAAGGTTTATTTTGAATACGCATAATCCAGGTGTGTTGCGAATCGTATATGTGATACACAGTTTTTCTTATGGTATTGAAACTGCTTTTCATTTCTATATCTGCAGCAACTTCCCTGCACTTACTATGGCATTGGTAATTCTTTGGTTAGCCCATTTATTATAATTGGCATATCGAAAAAATAGATTTCCACTCATGATTTTTAAAATAAATTTGAATCAAATATAATATTAACAGAAATAGTATTAATTTTATTCCCTAAGATTATCAGATATGATTATCAAACCACCATCATCGCAACAACTATCAGAATATTATCGTGGCTATTTAAAATATCTTCCGGAAGAAGACATGCTGCAAACACTTAGAATAGCTACTGATGAAATGGAAAGTATGCTGGAAAAAATTCCTGCAAACAAAGAGACCTTTAGATACGCACCGGGTAAGTGGATGCTTAAAGAAGTGATTGGGCACTTGTGTGATACGGAACGAATTTTAACCTACCGTGCATTATGTTTTGCAAGAAACGACAAAACTTCATTTCCTGGTTTTGATGAAAACGAATATGTGGCAAACAGCAATTTTAAAAACAGGACTATGCAAAGTATAGGTATTGAGTACCTGATTGTGCGCGAAGCTTCATTAGCATTATTTAATTCGCTTGATGAAACTGATTTTGATAGAATAGGAATGGCAAATCAAACAAATACTTCAGCCAGACACATGCTGTATTTCTGCATTGTTCATCAACGCCATCATTTTAATATTATCCGCGAAAGGTATTACAAATAAGCTAAGATTACACTTGTTTACGGAGTACAATACGGAAAGTAGTTCCTTTATTTGGTTCAGAGCTTTTTACAAAAATGTGTCCGTTATGATACTCTTCAACAATTCTTTTACTCAACGAAAGCCCTAATCCCCAACCACGGGTTTTGGATGTGTAACCAGGTTTAAAAACGGTTTTGAATTTTGATTTGGGAATACCTTTGCCACTATCGGTAATGTCAATATAAACAAACTGCAGTTGATCGGTAATCATAACATCAATTTTTCCTTCGCCATCCATGGCATCAACAGCATTTTTGAAAAGATTTTCAAGTACCCATTCAAATAATGGAATGTTTAATGGAGCAAGCACCTGATGTGGTTGTGCTGTGTTCAGACTAAAAATTACCTTACTCGATGTGCGTGAACGTATGTAGGAAATAGCGTTTTCTATAACCATGTAAACATCTTCTTTACGGAGTACCGGTGCAGATCCGATTTTTGAAAAACGCTCGGTTATGGTATTCAATCTTGCAACATCTTTTTCAAGTTCAGCCACATGATTCTGATCCTGTGACGTTGACTTAAAATATTCTATCCAAGCCATGAGGCTGCTTAATGGTGTTCCCAGCTGATGTGCAGTTTCTTTTGCCATGCCCACCCAAACCTGATTTTGTTCGGCTTTGCGCGAAGTGCTAAAAGCAAGATAACTCACCAATAAAAATAGGGCAATAATGGCCAATTGAAAATAAGGGTAGTAGCGTAATTGATATAATAAACCGGAATCTTCGTAATAAATATAGTTTTTCTGGTTGTTGGCAAAAGAGATTTCAATCGGCTCATGTCGCTTTTTCATTTGCAACAACATTTCCTGAACATATTGAGAGTCATTGACTTTTGCAGTATCGAGATTGATGTGCGATAAAATATTTCCACTTTCATCAGTTAAAATAGCCGGCACAGTATTGTTATCCTGCAAAACCATGAGAGAAAAACTGATGTCGCCTGCTTCGACAGAGATATTGGCAAGTTGTTTGGATGCTTCGGCCCAAAGTTGAACTTTTTTACGTTCTTCTTCGCTTAACTTTTTTACTAAATTATTGGTGTACCACAACGACAATAGCCCTATGAGTATGGCTGAGGCCAAAAGCAAAAGCTTCCATTGTTGTTTTTGTGTGTAAATATTCACCCCTTTAAAATAAATCGTACTTACAGTTCAGGTAAAAATCTATCTATATTCGGATGAATTAATTGGATTACAGGTGCAATAATACTTCTTTTCTTTCAAAAACACAGAAATTCTTTTTACAAAAATTAAAACCGATGCAACCCTTACCCCTACTTTTGCATCTTTAAAGATAATAGCAGTAATGCTCAATGAACAAATCATACAAGGTTGTAAAGACAAACAAGGCAAAGCACAACATCAGCTTTACGAACTTGTGGCAGGACGAATGATGGGAGTTTGCCTTCGTTATGCCAAGGATGATGAAGATACCAAAGACTTGTTGCAGGAAGGGTTCATTAAAGTGTTTCAGCAGATTGATGCCTTTAGGGGCGAGGGTTCTTTTGAAGGTTGGATTAAAAAAATCTTTATCAACACAGCGTTAGAGAGCATAAGGAAAAGAAAATTGCTTACGCAACCGCTGGAAGATGAAGAAGATGCAAGTGACAATTTTCTGATTCAGGAAAATAAATTAGAAGCCAAGGAATTGCTTCAGATGATCAGAAAGTTGCCCGATGGTTACAGAGTGGTTTTTAACCTCTATGCTATTGAAGGGTTTAATCACAGAGAAATTGCACAGCAGTTGAATATAACAGAAGGAACCTCAAAGTCGCAGTATGCTCGGGCAAGGCAGTTTTTGCAGAAGATGCTTACAGAAGAAAAAGTAAAATAATTATCCGCAAAGGATTGAAAATGAAAGAAGATAAAAACATAGAACAGATATTTAAAGATGCGTTCAGCAACTTTGAAGCACCTGTTGATGCTTCTTTATGGCAAGGAATAGAAAATTCACTGCCTGCAAATCCTGCTCCTTTAACAAAGGTGTCATTCTTAGCAAAACAGGCAGCATATCTGAAAATTACAAGTGCAGTCATTGCTGTTGCTACTGCCGTTACAGCGGTGTTATATTTTTCAAATAAGAATGAAAAAGATACTGCGCAAAACGTAGCTCAGATTAATAAAGAAACCACTAAAGCAGTTGAACCTGCTACACAGCAAGGTGTGGTGTTAAACAACACTGAAACAGCTTCCAAGTCAGAAAAAATCAATTCTTCTGAAGAGCCAAAGACTAAAAAGTCTGCAACAGTTGAGCCTGTTAAGACTGAGCTGTCAGATAAAGTTGTTGAAAATAAATCTACTCAGATAAATTCTATTCCGGCTACTGAAACAGAAGCTATTTTACCACCACCACAGACAGATAAACAAATTATATCAGGCCCCAAAACCAATACAACTGCTGAGCCAATAAAAGACACTGAGGTTAAGAAAACAGAAATGAAGAAGCCCGAAGCCAAAACATCAGTCAGTGCAGAAAGTAAAATATTACCTTTGCCCGGCCTTGGCAATATGGTTTTTACACCAAATGGCGATGGTATAGGAGATTGGTTTGAGTTTGATGACAGCAATCTGAGTGACTTGTCTGTTAAGATTTATTCCCTGAAAGGATATAAATTGGTGAGTGAGTGGCACACACATGGTGGTAGATGGGATGGCAATCTTCAAAACGGAAATCCTGCCGAAGAAGGAATTTATTTAGTGATGATTCAGGCAAAGGTATGGATCAGACTAATTACAAAAGCACAATAAAACTGCAATTAAGAAGAAATTAATATTAACAAAGTATAAAAACTAAACATCAAATTATCATGAGTAAAATTTTAGCCAGATTAACAGCATTGATGCTGGTAGCAACAATGCTTGTGCCTGTCAGCAGTAAGGCATCTCACCTTGCTGCAAGGGGATATTTATTATACCTACACAGGTACCCCGAATACGTTTTTGATAACACTACGTCTGTACCGCGATTGCGCAGGTATAACCATGTCAACATCAGAAACAGTATGTTATACTTCTGCAAGCTGTAATATCAGCCAGAGTATTACAGTAAACTTAGTTCCAGGTTCAGGACAGCAAATTCCACCATCACCATGTGTGCCTTCAGCAGGCCCAACAACCTGCCAGGGTGGTACAGCTTATGGTATTGAAGAATATCTGTATCAAGCTGTTTTGGTAATGCCGGCACAATGTATTGACTGGAAATTCCAGTATGAAACATGTTGTCGTAATGGTAACATTACAACACTTAACAATGCTGCGGGTATGGGTTTCTTTCTTGAAACAACCATGAATAACCTTAATTACCCAACTAACAGTTCACCTCACTTTAATACAATTCCAGTTACACAGTTTTGTGTAAACAATCAGTTTTATTTCGATCAGGGGGCAACAGATCCTGATAACGATTCTATTACTTACGTACTTATCAATGCACAAGATGCTAGTGGATTTTGTCCATATACTGCTTTTGACTTACAGTATAATGCACCCTATTCAGGAGTATATCCTATTTCATCAGCTAATGGTGTAACTATGAATTTATTGACAGGCACAATTGCATTTTTACCAAACTTATTACAGAATGGTGTAATTGCAGTTCGTTGTTTTGAATATGATCGTATAACAGGGTTATTAAAATCAATCGGTAAACGCGAAATTCAGATTAACATCGTTTCAACTTGTACAGTGGTTACTCCAGGCTTCGACAGTGCACAGGTTGCCAGTGGAGTAAACATTGTTATTGATGGTATAAATAACGTTACATGTGATGACACAACATTCTATATTCAACTAAATCCTCCTGTACAGTGTGGTTCTATTGTTCCGTCAGATATTCGTTTCCTTGACCCAAGCGGACTGCCAAATCCTGTTACTTCAGCAGTAGGTGTAAACTGTGTTAATGGTCTTACAGATTCAATAATGGTAACAGTGCTTAATCCAATTCCAACAGGTACTTCTTACATATTTACTAAAATTGGTAATGATGGAAACACCTTTTTAAGTGAATGTGGCTCGCCAATGAATGAGTTTGATACCTTAACAATTAACCTTTATGACTCTGTACCTTATACCTTTGATGTGACAGATACATTAGACTGTACTTTCGACTCATTATTTATTGTGAGCAATCAGCTGATTGACTGCTTCACTATCAGTGCAGATGGTTCGGACTTTACCTTGGTTGATGCAAACGGTACTCCTATTACAATTACGGGAGCAACTTGCTTGGGTACTAACGGTGGTCACTTTGGAACTACATTCCTGATTACAACTGTACCTACTACAAATGCAGCAGGTCCGTTAACCTTGATAGTCAATACAGGTAGTGACTTAAACACTATTGCCAATGGTTGCGGAACAATGGTATTGCAAGATGATACACTTGGAAATATTCAGGTTCGTAATAATATTACATTGAGTTTAGGTCCTGATGTTACTGTTTGTGCCAGCGATCCTGCTCCTGTTTTAGATGCAGGAAATCACCCGGGTGCAACCTTCGACTGGTTGCTGAACGGCACTTCTACAGGACAAACATCACAAACCATAACACCAACAGCAAGTGGAACTTATATCGTTAACGTACAGTCATCAGCTTCATGTTTTGGTAGTGATACAGTTGTTGTAAATCTTATTCCATCGCCTTCTGTAAATTTGGGTACAGATGTTACACTTTGTGCAAATGATCCATTCCCTACATTAGATGCAGGTAATCCCGGTGCTACCTATCAATGGTATTTAAATGATACATTAATAGCAGGTGCAACTTCACAACAATTCACGCCAACAACTGCCGGTGTTTACTTTGTTGAAGTGAGCACAGGAGCAACTTGCTTAGGACGTGATACAATTAATATTTCACAAGTACTTCAATTAAATGTTTCTGTTAACGATCTTTCTTATTGCAGCGGCAATGCTGTCACACTTCAATCAACATCAGCAAACAGCGGTGTAAACTATGCATGGACATTGAATGGTAATCCTATTTCAGGTCAAACAGGCACTTCAGTTCCGGTTACCGGATCAGGCGTTTACGCAGTAACTATTTCAACAGGATCTTGTTCAGCAATTGATTCAGCAATTGTAACTGAAGTTGAACAGCCTACGGCTTCGTTATCTAATATTTCACAGTGTGATAATGTGACACTTCCTGTTCTGAACCCTGGTTATGTACCTTCTGCAGGTACGAACTCCGTTTTCAGTTGGACATTAAACAGTAATCCTGTTGGTGGTAATGATCAGACATTAAACACTGCTACAACCGGTGCAGGTAATTATAATGTTACCATTACAAATACATCAAACGGATTTACTTGTACTGCTACTGCTTCAATGACATTAACTATCAATCCTACACCTGCTGTTGAGATTGGAAATAATGTTACACAGTGTGCCGGTGCTACTCCAGCAACTCTTGCAACAGCAAACGGAACAGGTAACACCTACCAATGGTCACTTAACAATAACATCATAGTAGGTGCTAACGATACAAGCATTACAGCAACTTCTGCAGGTACTTATAGTGTTTTAGTTACCAGTGCAGGCGGATGTACCAATACAGATAATGTAGTGGTTTCTATCAATGCATTACCAACTCCTGAAATTCATGACGAATTGCAGAAGTTAGATAGCGTACTTTTCTGTGCAACTCAAAACCCGGCTCCGGTGTTAAGCTTAACAAGCAACGTGTTTATTCAAAGCTACAACTGGACATTGGATGGTAACAATTTATCTACTAATGCTAATGTTACAGTTGCCGCTATCGGTGAATATCAGGTAACGGTAATTGATTCTAATGGCTGTAGCAACACAGATGTTATCCGAGTAATTGAAGCACCATGCGACCTTGAAATATTTAACGTAATTACGCCAAATGGTGATGGTAAGAACGATGTGTTTGAGGTTAAGAATCTAATGGACTTCAAGACTCGTAAACTCACCGTTTTCAACCGTTGGGGTAAGAAAGTTTATAGTGCCGACCCATATAACAACGATTGGGATGGTGGCAATCAGGCTGCAGGAGTTTATTACTTCGTTCTTGAGTATGACAATGGTATCAAATCCGGTGACAAAAAAGGATCGTTTAATATTATTCGATAAGTTGCCGATAGTTTATAATTTTGCAGGAGCGTTCTTAAAAAGAACGCTCCTGTTTTTTTTAATACTGTTGCAAATATTTTATGAAAGTAACCGAACATTTTAAAAATTCTAAAAAGACTTTATTCAGCATTGAAATACTGCCTCCGCTGAAAGGAAAAAGTATTCAATCTATTTTTAATACAATAGATCCGTTGATGGAGTTTAAACCTCCGTTTATTGATGTTACTTATCATCGTGAAGAGTTTGTTTATAAAAAGCGTGAAGGCGGTTATCTCGAAAAAATTTCAATAAGAAAACGTCCCGGCACTGTTGGCATTTGCGCAGCCATCATGAATCATTATAAAGTTGATGCTGTTCCTCATATTATCTGCGGAGGATTTTCACGCGAAGAAACAGAGAATGCATTAATTGACCTTAACTTTCTTGGAATAGACAATGTGCTTTTACTAAGAGGTGATTCAGAAAAACATGAATCGCATTTTACACCTGAACCCGGTGGACATGCCTATGCTCTTGAATTGGTTGAACAGGTAGTAAATATGAATGTGGGTACATTTTTAGACGATGATCTTAAAGGTGTAGAGCCAACAAAATTTTGTATTGGTGTAGCCGGTTATCCCGAAAAACATTTTGAAGCCCCTAATCTGAACTCAGACATTTCTTTCCTTAAGAAAAAAGTAGATGCCGGTGCACAGTATATCGTTACACAAATGTTTTACGACAATCAGAAATATTTCAACTTTGTAGATAAATGCCGTAAAGCAGGAATTAATGTGCCAATAATTCCCGGACTAAAACCAATTTCAAATAAAAAACAAACTGCCATACTACCAAAAACTTTTTTTATTGATATACCCGATGACCTGATTCAGGAAATTGAAAAATGCAAGAGTGATGATGCAGTAAAACAAGCAGGTATTGATTGGGCGGTGACACAAGCTAAAGAACTTATTAAATTTGGTGTGCCCTGTCTTCATTTTTATACTATGGGCAATCCGGAGAATATCAGAAAAATTGCATCACAATTGTTTTAATGTTTCAAGCATCCATACATAAGGCTGAAACTTTTAAACACGACAGGTGTTTATATCACAAACTCCACTCAGTTGAACCGGTTTTCGATTAAAGACATAGAAATTCTTACAGGAATTAAGCCGCATACCATTCGAATATGGGAGCAGCGTTATGGTATTATTAAACCACAGCGAACTGCAACCAATATCCGTTATTACACAGAGGAAGATTTGAAGTTGATGCTCAATGTTTCTTTGTTGAATAAGATGGGATTTAAGATTTCGAAAATAACTTGTCTTAAACCGAATGAAATCGAACATAAAGTTTTGTCGTTAGTAGAACAGGCCAATGATGCTGATATAAACCTCAGTGCATTGTTGAATTGTATGGTCAGGCTTGATGAGGATACTTTTGAACACCTGCTAAATAAATATCTGGAGACAAATGGGTTGGAAAGTACAATGACAAGAATTCTGTTCCCCTTTTTATACAGAATAGGATTGCTTTGGCAGACAGGCTCCATTACACCGGCCTACGAACATTTTTTTACCAATCTTGTACGTCAGAAAATAATTGCAGCAATAGACAAGCAGGTATTGTCGCCACTGCCTGATGCAAAAAGATTTTTACTCTTTCTGCCACCTAACGAACCGCATGAATTAGGGTTGTTGTATGCACACTATGTAATCAGACAACGTGGTCACAGATCAGTTTATATGGGTCTTAACTTACCGATAGATCATATCATTTGTGCTCACGAATGTTGTCAGCCCGATTTTATTGTGACTACATTAACATCATGCATAAAGATTAACGCTATTGAAGAATTTATTGTACAGATTTCAAAAACATTTTCAAAAAGTAAAATATTACTTTCCGGTGCACAGGCAGTAAACCGAAGTTTGCATCTGCCACAAAATGTTCAGGTAATCTCTGACTTTGATGACTTTATTCAATACATTGAAAACAGAGTCAATTAATGCATACTTTATTTTATTCATTACTGTAAAAATTGTAGCTTTGTTTTAAATCCTGATAGAAATATGTTTATTCAACAATTATATACAAGTTGCCTAGCCGAAGCGGCCTATTATATAGAGTCTGATGGGCAGGCTGCAATTATAGATCCCATTCGTGAAACAACACCTTATTTGTCATTGTCGGAACAACGCCATGCACGCATAACACATATTTTTGAAACACATTTTCATGCCGACTTTATCAGTGGACACATTGATTTAGCAAATAAAACTGGCGCAAAAATTGTTTATGGCCCCGATGCGCATACCAACTATACAGTACATAATGCAAAGGATGGAGAAGAGTTTACTATTGGTAAGCTTACTATTAAAGCAATTCATACTCCCGGACATACCTTAGAGTCAACCTGCTATTTATTGCTTGATGAAAACAAAAATCCTCATTGTATTTTTACAGGTGACACTTTGTTTGTTGGTGATGTAGGCAGACCCGACCTGCTTGATGGCAGTGGTATTTCAAAAGAGTTTTTAGCAGATAAAATGTTTGACTCTTTAAATTCAAAAATAAAAACATTGCCTGATGATGTTATTGTTTATCCGGCTCATGGCCCGGGCTCTGCATGTGGAAAAAATATAGGAAAAGAAACATGGAGTACTATTGGTCAGCAAAAACAATCAAACTATTATTTGAAAGAAAAAGACAAAGCATCTTTTATAAAAAATCTGACAACAGGAATTCTTCCACCACCCATGTATTTTTTTGAAGATGCAAGAATCAACAAACAAGGATACAGGCCCATTGAAGAAGTAATTGTCAGAAATGCAAAGCCGTTGGCATTAGAAGATTTTAAGAATGAAGTAAATAAAGGAACACTGATTCTCGATACAAGAAATGCTGATGATTTTGAAAAAGGTTTTGTTCCCGGCTCTGTAAATATCGGACTCAATGGACAGTATGCTAATTGGGTGGGAACACTAATTCCAATTCAACAACCAATAGTACTGGTAACAGAAAACGGAAAGGAAGAAGAAAGTGTACTTCGTGCTGCGCGCGTGGGTTACGAAAACATAACAGGTTATCTTGAAGGAGGAATAGAGAGCTGGAAAAACAACGGACTGGAGTTTCATACTATCAGCTCTGTTGATGCAGCCACATTTACCAATTTACTAAAAACAGGATCATATACTGCTTTGGATGTAAGAAAGCCCGGTGAGTATGAATCATCACATGTAAAAGATTCTGTCTTTGTTTCGTTGAGCGACATTCCACAACACTACAATAAGTTGGATAAATCAATAACGTATCTGATATTTTGTGGTGGAGGCTATCGCAGTATGATAGCAGCATCGTTACTAAAAAAGAATGGATTTGAAAATGTTGTTAATGTGTATGGCGGCTTTGGAAAAATTAAAGATTGCAGCATATCATTAGAAACTTCACAACCTGTGATGTGAACACAGTCCATGAAATAACAACATCCAATACCAATGTGCTGATAGATTTTTATGCCGATTGGTGCGAACCCTGTAAGTGGCTCAATCCGGTTTTGGAGGAGTTGACGCAACAACTTCCCGATTTGTATATCCATAAAATCAATATTGACCAATTTACTGAAGAGGCTGCAGCATTTGAAATAAAGAGTGTGCCTGTGCTGATACTTTTTGTTGATGGGAAACAGGTTTGGCGTATGAACGGGTTTAAGTATGCGAAAGAATTAGCCAAAGAGTTAAAGGAGTT
Source organism: Bacteroidota bacterium (assembly GCA_016699635.1). Lineage (GTDB taxonomy): Bacteria > Bacteroidota > Bacteroidia > AKYH767-A > OLB10 > OLB10. The sequence continues at coordinate 1,651,054 of CP064983.1, forward strand.
CTTAAAAGCCTGAGACCTTACTTTATAGCTGTTGAAAACATTTATTTTTTTAATGTGTAGCATGACTAACATCTGTTTCACTACACGTAATTTTACAATCAAACGAAAACATGTCAAAGAAGAATATAAAATTCACAAAAACACAACTTGAAAAATTAAAACAAGAATTGCTACAGGTTTTTCTGCAACACCCGCGTGCTACTTTTAATCCCAAACAGGTTTGGCGCAAAGCAGAAATAAATTTGCCCGAAGAATATATTTCAGTAGTGCTGAATGCTGATAAACATTATATAGACGAAACAATTCAATCTTTAATTTTAGAGCTGTTTCAAGAAGGAGAGTTGCTGGAGGTTCAGCAGTTTCGTTATAAGTTATTACCTGCAGAAAGGTTTATTGAAGGAAACATTCAGGTAACTTCCAAAGGCGAAGGATATGTGATGAATGAAGGGTTTGAAGAGGATATACAAATTCCTGCACATTTAATGGCAAACGCATTGAATGGCGACAAAGTCAGAATAAGTTTATTAGCGCATCGCGAAGGCAGAAGACAACAAGGAGAAGTGGTTGAAGTTCTCAGTCGAAGCAGAACACAATTTGCCGGCACAATACAACATTCAGGCAGTTATGCATTTGTAGTTTGCGATGATCCTAAAATGCATGTAGATATTTTTATTCCCGGAAAACAACTTAATGGTGCCCGCAATGGCGATAAAGTAATTGCAGAGATAACCTTATGGTCTGCCGATGCCAGTAATCCGAAGGAAAAATAGTGCGTGTTTTAGGTGCTCCGGTGAACATACTGCAGAGATGAATGCCATAATTGTTGAGTATGGTCTTCCGGAAGCCTTTCCTGATGAAGTTGAAAAAGAAACATTAAAAATTTCTGATGTCATTTCGAAAGAAGAAATTAAAAAACGCAGAGACTTCAGAAAAGTAACCACCTTTACTATTGACCCGGTTGATGCAAAAGATTTTGATGATGCATTAAGCATTCAGCAGTTGCCTAATGGCAACTGGGAAATGGGTGTACACATTGCCGATGTTTCACATTTCTTAAAACTGGGTAGTGCCATGGATGAAGAAGCCTTCAACAGAGCAACTTCAATTTATTTGGTTGACAGAGTTATTCCTATGTTGCCGGAAAAACTGTCGAATATGGTTTGCTCTCTAAGACCTAATGAGGAAAAACTTTGCTACTCTGCCGTTTTTGAGATGAATGAAAAAGCAGAAGTCCTGAATGAATGGTTCGGCAGAACTGTAATTTTTTCAGATCATCGCTTTACTTATGAAGAAGCACAGCAGGTAATCGAAACCAACGAAGGCCCTTTTGTAAAAGAGATTGGTGTGTTTCACCGGCTGGCACAGCAACTTCGCAAAGAGCGTCACCGTAAGGGAGCAATCAGTTTTGAAAAAACAGAAGTAAAATTCAGGCTTGATGAAAAGGGAAATCCAATTGGAATATTTCTAAAGGAGAGCAAAGACTCCAATAAACTGATTGAAGAGTTTATGTTACTTGCCAACAGACGTGTGGCAGAGTTTATTGGCAAAGGTGTTGCAAAAGGGAAGAAAGATAAAACACAAAAAACTTTTGTTTATCGTATCCACGATGTGCCTGTTGAAGAAAAACTTAGCGACTTTAAAACTTTTGCAGCACAGTTTGGCTATAGGATTAGCACCGCATCAGGAAAAGAAACAGCTCATTCACTCAATAAAATGCTGAAAGATGTGGAAGGTAAAAAAGAGCAGAGTATGATTGAGCAATTGGCTATACGCAGTATGGCTAAGGCTGTTTATTCTACCGAAAATATAGGTCACTATGGATTGGCATTCGATTTCTATACACACTTTACTTCACCCATAAGGAGCTATCCTGATGTGATGATGAACGGATTGCTGGAATATTATATGCGTGGTGGAAAGAGAGTTTCGCAACAAGAGTATGAAGAAAAATGCCGTCACTGTACGGAGCGTGAAATTAATGCTGCCGATGCAGAGCGCTCTTCAATAAAATACAAACAGGTTCAATACCTTGCAGCACGTAAAGATGAAATATTTAAAGGTGTAATTTCCGGTGTTACGGAATGGGGTCTTTATGTGGAGTTGGAGGATAATAAGTGTGAAGGTATGATAAGGCTGCGCGACCTGAATGATGACTATTATGAATTTGATCAGAAAAACTTTTGCATTGTAGGACATCGTTCCCGCAAAAAATATTCTTTGGGCGATGAGCTGATGGTTGTCATTAAGAGTACCGACATCATTAAAAAACAAGTTGATTTTATGCTTTATGATGCAAATCGTTTGCATGAAGTTTCTCCTTTTAAACGAAGTGATAAAAAAAGATTCCCTACATCAGGCAAGTTCAGGGGCGATAAAAAGAAGGGTGGCAAAAGAAGAAGATAATCTTTTTAAAAATTAAATTTAATCATCATAATTTCAAGCCACAGCATTGTGACGTTTTTTAGATTTGTGCCATGTTAAAAAAGATACTTATTACAGCCTGGATAATTTCCATGGCTACAGGCCTTCAGGCACAACAAAAGAAAAGCTATCAGGTAGGTGTTATTGCTTTCTACAATTTAGAAAACCTGTTCGATACCATCAATCAACCCGAAGTTAATGATGAAGAGTTTACTCCGACAGGTTCTAACAATTACACAGGCAAAGTATATCTTGATAAGTTAGGTAAACTCTCTGATGTATTATCACTGATTGGAAAAGACGAGGCACCAGCTGGATTTTCTGTTTTGGGATGTGCAGAAGTAGAGAATGAAAGTGTTTTAAAAGATTTGGTTAATGAACCCAAACTAAAATCACGCAATCTGAAAATTGTTCATTACGACAGCCCTGACAAACGCGGTGTTGATGTAGCATTGCTCTATAATCCAAAATATTTTACTCCTAAGTTTAGTGAGCCTTTATTCATTGACTTGCGTACTCCTGAAAACCCCGAATACTACACCCGCGACATATTATATGTTTATGGTTTGTATCTTGGAGAGCCTGTACATTTTCTTGTTGGTCACTGGCCATCGCGCAGAGGGGGCGAAGAGGCTTCTGCACCATCACGCGCTAAGGCTGCCGCTGTTTGTAAAAACAAAATTGATTCTATAACTAAAATAAATGCCGATGCAAAGATTGTGCTGATGGGCGATTTAAATGATGACCCTTTAAGTCCAAGTGTCACAAAAGTAATTAAGGCAGTGGGCAGTAAAGACAAAGTAGAACGCGGAGGCATGTACAATCCATGGGTTGATTTTTATACAAAAGGAATAGGTACACTTGCCTATAACGATGCATGGAATCTTTTTGATCAGATTATGATTTCATCAGGCTGGTTAAACAAAAAGCAAGATGGATTCTTTTTTAAAGATGCCCATATTTTTAAACGCGAATTTATGTTGCAAAAGAGCGGACGTTATAAAGGCTATCCCTTACGCACATTCGACTTCAGCAGATATATTGGCGGCTACAGCGATCACTTTCCAACCTATCTCGTATTTTTAAAAGAAGTAAAATAGATAGTTTTAATATCTTAGCTACTGATGAAAGGTACATTATTTGAGATTGGACGCTATTTCGGTTTTATAAAAAATCTTTTTTATAAACCTGAAAAGTTGTCAATTTATGTACGCCAGGTTTTTCGCGAAATGGTAAACTTAGGCATTGGTTCATTGTGGCTGGTGGCACTTACTTCTGCTTTCATGGGTGCTGTTATAACAATTCAAAGTGCTTACAACCTTGTGAACCCAATGGTGCCTTTGTGGGCAGTAGGTATTGTTGCCCGCGATAGTATCATCATTGAGTTTTCTCCAACTATCATAATGCTTGTACTTGCAGGAAAAGTAGGTAGCAGTGTTGCATCAGAAATTGGCACCATGCGTGTTACCGAACAGATAGATGCACTTGAGATAATGGGCATAAACTCATCAGGGTATTTGGTGCTTCCTAAAATTATTGCAGCATTATTAATTTGTCCCGTAGTTGTAATCATCAGTATGATTGTTGGTATTACAGGCGGATGGGTTGCAGGTGATCTTTCGGGCGTTGTGCCTTCGGCAGATTATTTAAAAGGAATACAAAACCAGTTCTTACCATTCAATGTAACCTTTGCTATGATAAAGACAGTAGTGTTTGCTTTTATTATCACTTCTGTTCCTGCCTATCATGGCTATTATACAAGCGGTGGCGCACTTGAAGTTGGCCAGTCAAGTACCAAAGGTGTAGTTTACAGCAGTATTTTAATTCTGATTTTTGATTACTTATTAACCCAACTCATTCTTGCATGATTGCCATTGAAAACATATCCAAATCATTCGGCAATAAAAAAGTGCTTGAAGATGTTTCATGCGAATTTGACAAAGGTAAAATTAACCTGATTATTGGCGGTAGTGGACAAGGAAAAACTGTGCTGATGAAATGTGCTGTTGGTTTATTTGAAGTTGATAAGGGGAAAGTTTTATACGATGGCAGAAATTTTTCGGAGATGACTTTTGGCGAACGTAAACCCATTCGTCAGGAAATTGGCATGTTGTTTCAGGGTGGTGCATTGTTTGATTCATTAACCGTTGAACAAAATGTAACTTTCCCTTTGAAAATGTTTACTAACATGACCAATGCAGAAAAGCGCGATCGTGCCAACTTTTGTCTGCATAGAGTAAACCTCGAAAACGTTAATCATCTTTTGCCAAGTGCCATCAGTGGTGGCATGAAAAAACGTGTAGCCATTGCACGAGCCATTGCAATGAATCCAAGATATTTATTTTGCGATGAGCCAAACTCTGGCCTCGACCTAAAACATCCATTCTCATTGACGAACTCATAAAAGAAATTACAAGAGGAGTATGACATTACTACTGTCATCAACACACATGACATGAATACAGTGATGAGTATGGGAGAGAAAATTATTTTTATCTATAAAGGCAAAAAATTCTGGGAAGGCAACAACGAAGACATCATGCGCTCTGAAAATAAAGAACTAAACGATTTTGTTTTTGCATCACGATGGATGCAGGCTGTTAAAAAGCACTTTTAATAAATCCGTCAGAATCTCAAATCAATACCTGCACCAAGCATCAACACATCATTGTTTAGTTTTGCTTTAACCACATTAGGTGCCATAGCTTCAATAGCTACCGTTTTATCTTTCTTATAAAAGGCCTTTGCCACACCTACGTTCACTCTGAATTTTTCTGATAAGTCAATTGCAAAACCTGTGTTTGCAGTAAGGTTGTTGTAGGGTGCTGTTTCAAAAGCTCCTAATGTAGTGTAATAACCTGCCATATCATTAAAATCGAGCATGGTATAAACTGCACCTGCACTCCAGGTAATATACTTTGACCACATCCACTCAAAACCACCACCAAAATTCATAGCATCGCCTGCAAGTGTGTTTATTCTTTTTCCATCGGCACGTTTTCCCCAGTCGGCATGTTGCTGAAAGTAGTAATTCATTTCTGCTGTCAGACGAAATGCTTTACTGAATTCGTATCCTATACCAATACCAGCCAAACCCGGTAAATCGCGTCTGCTTTCTTGTCCGTCAACTACCAGCTCTGCCATGCCACCGGTTGACTGTTCAAGGTCATCAACTTTTTGTTTGGTTTTAAAATTTAGCTTGGTGTTTGTTTCCAGTCTTACAGCAATATTTAATTTCTCTATGGGTCGCGCACTTAAGCTGATAACTGCGGCAATACCGTTAGCGTTATCTTCTTGCTCCATATTTACGGGCAGGTTACTGAAATCGCCTATCAACTCTGTGCCTGCTTTAGTTTTGTTGGTGGCATTTACATAGCGTACACCCAATGCTGCAGAAAACTGCTCGTTTATAGCGTAACTGAACCCTGCTGTTCCAGTAAGGTAAAGAGAAGATGCTTTAAGATATTGCTGTCCTGTTCCAAGGTAGGCACCTTGAAAAGCACTGAGAAGTGACAGTCCAATAAGTTCTGTGTTTAAAGAGCCTTCAGGATAATTGGCAGTGGCACCTCCACCGGAAATATATACACCACCCCACACAGCCCATTTATTTTTGTTGTATGATAAAAATAAGTTAGGTACAAAATAATCATTACCATCCTGTTCGTGTTTTACTTCACCCCAACCTAAATCATAGGTGTGAGAAGGTTTGCGCATAAACATCTGATTGCCCAAACCAATATGTAGTCCTTTTTCCAAACGTGTTAATGTAGCGGGATTATAAACAACAAGATCACTGCCTTTGATTGCAGCATTTCTGCCTCCTGTACGAATCCACTCCGGGCTCATGTTGCTCAAATTATCAATCTGTGCATTTGTTATTCCTGCACTAATAATAAATAGAATGCTGATAAATATTTTCCTCATACTCTGATTTTTTGTTTGAGTAAAAATATTTTGCATTTGCATTGTCATTCCATGCAGAAAAGAAACTAATAAACAATTTGTTTTTAATAAGTGATTAATGCAATGCTGCTTTTATGAGTAGTGCTTTACATATTTCACCCTCTTTTACAGTGAGTTCATGCAGACGTTTATATACATCATCTTTCGGATAATATTCAAGCGCCATTTTTACAAAAATATTTCCGTGTTTGGCTTCACTTGCCCACAACATCTTGTAAAATCTTTTTAATTCATTATCTTGTAGTGCTTCTTCTACCAGTCTGAACCGTTCTGTTCCACGACATTCAATAATTGAGGCTAAGAGAAGTCTGTCCATGAGTCTTTCTGATGATTTACTGCGTAACAATGCAAGCAGTTGTTTGATGTAAAGATCTTCAGGCATCTCTGCTTTTAGCTGTATGCCTCTTTTTTCCATAATATGATACACTTGTTGAAAGTGTTTCAATTCTTCCAATGCAGTTTCAATCAGTTCAGGAATAATTTTTGTTTTGTCGGGGCATTTTGACACAAAGCTCATTGCCATAGCAGAGGCTTTTCTTTCGCAATCGGCATGATCCTGAAGAAAAGAATCAAAATCATTCATCACTGCATCAACCCAAGCTTGCGTAGTGTTATAAGTTAAATCAATAGAAAGTTTCATTTCGTTTTTAAATATTTGTACAAAAGTAATTTTCCGTTGAATAAGCCACATACCTATTTCGAAAAGCAACAGTTTGTTCCTTTACTGCAGGAGCCTCCACATTCACAGCTCCAATGCATTGTAGTTATTCCTTGTTTTAATGAACCTGATTTAATTACAACGCTTGATTCGCTGTGGAAATGTGATGAAACAAAATTTCCTGTTGAAATTATTGCTGTTATCAACTCAGGAAGAAATGCTGATTCCAATGTTATGGATTGTAATAACCTTACACTAAAGACAATGCAACTTTGGATGCAAAAACACAATTCAAATCACAGGCACTATCAAGTTATTCATTGTAGCGACTTGCCTCCTAAAAAGCGGGTGTCGGGCTTGCACGTAAAATTGGTATGGACGAAGCAGCATACCGTTTTAGTTTAAATGGTAATGATAATGGAATAATTGTTTGTTTGGATGCCGATTGTACAGTGCAGCCAAATTATTTGGTTGAGATTGAAAAACATTTCAGCAACAATATAAAAACTGCAGGCTGTTCTGTTTATTTTGAACATCCTCTGGAAGGAAAACAGGAGCCTTCAATTTATGATGCTATCATCAATTACGAATTGTATCTGAGATATTATGTTGGTGCATTGCGCTATTGTGGTTTTCACGCTCCATATCACACCATTGGCTCAAGTATGGCTGTAACAAATAAAGCCTATCAGAAACAGGGAGGAATGAATCAGCGAAAAGCCGGAGAAGATTTTTATTTTCTGCATAAAATATTTCATCTCGGAAATTTTTCTGAGCTTAATACAACAACCGTTTATCCTTCACCGCGCATCAGTAACAGAGTTCCATTTGGTACAGGCAGTGCCATTTCAAAAATAGTAACAGCCGGTAATAATAATTATCCTGTTTATGCATTTGAAACTTTTGAAATTCTTAAAGTATTTTTTGATCAGATAAAAGTAAATGCAACATCAAGAGAAATGATAAATATTGATTCATTTGCTCCTGCTTTGAAGAATTTCTTATCGGCACACAATGCAGCATCAAAGATGATAGAAATAGCAACACAGACAATCAACAGCAAAACCTATCTGCAACGGTTTGCTCATTGGTTTGACGGTTTTATGGTTTTAAAATGCGTTCATTATATGCGTGATCATTTTCTGGAGCAAGAGGAAGTTTTGGTTGCCACAAAAAAATTGATGAACAATTTGAATATAAGTCCCGGTAATTTGACTAAACGTGAAATGTTGTTAAGGTTGCGTAAGCACGACCGTTCAGGTAGTTGAGAAGTGCCTATCTTCGTGTCATGAAATTGTTGAATTACATTAACGGGCAGATGTAGAACCCATCAGTCAGAAATGGATGGATAATACAGACCCATCTACCAACACAGTTTTTTCACAAATACCCGACAGCGATGAACGTGATGTTCAGATGGCAGTAAATGCAGCAAAGCAGGCCTTTGTGGGATGGAGTACTATGCCTGTAAAAAAACGCTCTGATTTATTGCTGAGAATAGCAGCACTGATTGAAAAAAACCTGCAACGATTTGCCGAAGCCGAAAGCCTCGATAATGGCAAACCTGTTTGGCTTGCCAAACAAGTGGACATTCCACGTGCATCTGCAAATTTTCATTTTTATGCTACTGCTGCATTGCATCTTGCTGCCGAAACACATGCCATGGAAAACACGGCAATTAATTATACTTTACGTCAGCCAATAGGTATTGCAGGTTGTATTTCACCCTGGAACTTGCCTTTGTATTTATTTACCTGGAAAATTGCACCTGCATTAGCATCTGGAAACTGTGTGGTGGCAAAGCCCAGCGAAATTACTCCGGTAACAGCATTTTTACTAAGTCAGTTTTGCATTGAAGCCGGACTTCCAGCCGGTGTTTTAAATATTATTCACGGTACAGGTCCACGTGTGGGCAGCGCTATAGTTTCTCATCCTGATATTCCTGTAATTAGTTTTACAGGCGGCACCAAGACTGGTGCAGAAATTTCAAGAATTGCCGCGCCAATGTTTAAAAAACTTTCTCTTGAATTAGGAGGCAAAAATCCCAATATCATTTTTGAAGATTGCGATTTTGATCATGCTGTTTCTACTTCAATAAAATCTTCTTTCAGCAATCAGGGCGAAATTTGCCTTTGCGGCTCACGCATATTTATTCAACGCAGCATTTATGATAAATTCAAAGAAGCATTTATCAGCAAAGTTAAAGGACTGAAAACAGGCGACCCAAAAGATGAGTCAAATTTTCTGGGAGCTATAGTATCTCAACCACATTTTGAAAAAATACTTTCATATATTGATATTGCCAAGCAGGAAGGGGGTGTAATTTTAACCGGAGGCAAGGCCATACAACCTGAAGGACGCTGTAAAGATGGTTTCTTTATTGAGCCAACCGTAATCGAAAATCTGCCTTATAACTGTCGCACCAATCAGGAAGAGATTTTTGGACCCGTTGTGACACTAACTCCTTTCGACACAGAAGAAGAAGTTTTAATGATGGCTAATAGCACAAATTATGGATTGGCTGCAACAGTTTGGACAACCAATCTGACAAAGGCACATAAAGTGGCAGCAGCCCTTCATAGTGGTATTGTATGGATAAACTGCTGGCTTTTACGTGATTTGCGGACACCTTTTGGAGGTGTAAAACATAGGCGACATCGTTATTGTAGCTTCTTATGCCATGATGGAAAAAGAAGAAGCCAAAAATTTTAAACCTGTCTTGGTTTATCCTGATGAAAAAAATCAACCTGTAAAATAAATCCCGACATAGGTTGAAGAAAAAAGTTGTTTCAGTAATAAAGTATGCATTGTTTCTGGCTGCCGGTGTTGGTATGCTATGGCTTACTTTCCGTAATCAGGATTTTACACAGGTAATTCAGAAAATTGAAAATGTACATATCGGTTGGCTGCTGGCATCTGTTGCTGCAGCAATACTTGCACATATTAGTCGTGCCATCAGATGGAATATGCTCATTACACCTTTAGGTTATAAGCCAAAACTGATTAATACTTTCTGGGCATTATGTGCAGGATATTTTGCCAATCTGGCTGTACCACGTCTGGGCGAAATCACTCGCTGTGGCATGCTCACCAAAGCCGAGCAAGTACCTTTTAACGAACTGTTCGGAACGGTGATTGTAGAACGTATCATGGATGTACTGATGTTGTTTTTGTTATTGCTTGCTGTTGCAACATTAGAGTTTCATCTCATTGGTGGTTTTTTATATGATAATATTGCTGCACCTTTGATGAGTAAATTTCAAAACCTAAATCTTCCATTAGTAATAGGTGTTTTAGTTGTTGGCATCATTGCAGTTTTTGCTTATTTCTATTTCTCAAAACATTCAGGAAAGAGCAAAGCCATTTTCGAAAAAATAAATTTATTGCTTAAAGGTGTTGCTGATGGCATTAAGTCAATAGCAAAAATGAAAAACAAATCATTGTTTATTTTCCACACCCTATTTATTTGGGTGATGTATTTTTTTGCTTCCTATCTGTGTTTCTTTGCATTGGATTCCACATCTATGCTCGATGCAAAAGCAGGTTTGTTTATTCTTGTCATAGGTGGATTGGGAATGTCTGCACCTGTACAGGGCGGAATTGGGGCTTTTCACTTCATCGTTTCACGCGGACTGATGCTTTATGGTATTTCTGAAACAGAAGGAATTGTTTATGCAACCATTGTTCATGGCTATCAAACCATTTTAGTGATAGCTTTGGGTGCTATAGGATTCTTTGTATTGATAGCAACAGGAAAAAGAATTAAAGCCAACAATGGATTATAACGAGATAATCAGCAAGAAAATTTTTAATGAGCAATCGTTATTGCAACAACTTAGCATTTGGCGCTTGCAAAATCAAAGTCTTGTTTTTACCAATGGTTGTTTTGACATTCTTCACTTGGGGCATACACAATATTTATCTCAGGCAAAAAACTATGGCGATAAATTAATTCTTGGTCTCAATTCCGATAAATCAGGTGCTTGTAAAAAAGGTCTGGGCAGACCGCTGAATAATGAAAATGCACGAGCCTTTGTTCTTGCATCGCTACATGTTGTTGATGCAGTTGTATTATTTGATGAGGAAACACCCTATAATCTGATAAAGCTCGTTCAACCTGATGTGCTGGTAAAAGGTGCCGACTATGAAATTGAAAAAAGTGTTGGCTACGATATCGTTATACAACGTGGAGGCAAGGTCATTACCATAGATTTAACACAGGGATATTCCACTACAGCCCTGCTAAATCGCATCAAACAATAAAAATTTTTAAATAAAGTTTCTGAATTTAAAAGCTTTGTTGTAAATTTACCTTTCAATTATAGAACTTATGAAGCAGGCTGCTATAAAAATTCCAATTGTTGCCTTATCACTACTACTATTAATGGGTTGTGAAAGCAATCACTTCTTTAAATCAGAAAAAAAATTAAAGAGTGATATTGTTGGTACATGGAACAGAGTATTGTTTGGGCAACAGAATGAAGAAACATGGATTTTGTTGATGGTGCAATAAAAATTTATCAGCCTAACCGTCATGGCGATACTGCTGATGTGGGTACATTTTCTATTGATGCTACATTAGCATCGCCCTATTTAAAGATTGAAAATACAAGCTATTTAAATCAGAATCCAGGGGGCGACACTTATAATCACAAGTGGTCAATAGTAAAACTTGATAATAAAGTTCTGGAAATTGCTACAGACAGCCCGCTGGGAGGAGTAGCACAGATTGAATTTATCAAACAATGATATCTTAGCGTCATCATTTTTTTTCAGACGCTGTAATGGCTAAAGTAAAATCAGTTTTTGTTTGTCAGAATTGTGGCGCACAGTCACCCAAGTGGATGGGCAAATGTGCATCATGCGGTGAGTGGAATTCTTATGTTGAAGAACTTATCACCTCCGGAAATTCTTCGGCACAGGTAAATTATAAACGCAGCAGCAAGCCTGAAAAATTACAGAAATAGAGTTGCATCAGGAGCAGCGAATTGTACTTCCCGACCATGAACTGAATCGTGTTCTCGGTGGCGGATTGGTACGTGGCTCACTCATTCTCTTAGGTGGCGAACCCGGTATAGGAAAATCTACTCTTTTACTTCAGCTCGCTGTAAGATTAAAAAATCTGAAAACAGTTTATGTTTCCGGTGAAGAAAGCGGTCAGCAAATTCGTATGCGTGCAGAACGACTTAATTCAGACCTGCACAGCCAATGTTATCTACTTACAGAAACATCACTTGAAATAATTTTACAACACCTCAATGCATTGAAACCCGACATGGTTATTATTGATTCTATCCAAACCATGTTTCATTCGCAGATTGAATCATCACCGGGAAGCGTATCGCAAATACGAGGATGTGCAACAGAGTTGCTGCGTTTTGCAAAAGACAGTGGTTGTCCTGTATTTTTAGTCGGGCATATTACTAAAGAAGGTGTCATTGCAGGACCAAAAGTTTTAGAACATATTGTTGATACTGTGCTTCAGTTTGAAGGTGACAGGCATCATATTTACCGTTTGTTGCGCAGTCATAAAAATCGTTTTGGCTCTACAGCAGAAATTGGCATTTACGAAATGCAGGGTAATGGTCTGGCAGAAGTATCGGACCCATCGCAGATAATGCTTTCGCAACGTGATGAAGCACTCAGTGGCATTGCCATTGCCTGTAATCTTGAAGGCATGCGCACTATGTTGATTGAAACGCAGGCATTGGTAAGCAGTGCTGTTTATGGCGTGCCACAACGTTCAACAACAGGGTTTGATCAAAGGCGACTTAATATGTTGCTTGCAGTACTTGAAAAAGATGTGGGTTTAAGTTGGGTGCTAAAGATGTTTTTCTCAATATTACCGGAGGGTTAAAGGTTGATGATCCTGCAATTGATTTAGCTGTAATTTGTGCTATACTTTCAAGTAATAATGATATTCCTCTTGAGCCGCTGACATGCTTTACGGGTGAAGTTGGATTATCAGGCGAAACACGTCCGGTAAGCCGTATTGAACAAAGAATAAAAGAAGCCGAAAAACTTGGTTTCAAAAAAATCTATTTCCCTGCACAGAATCTGGCTGCCTTCGATAAAGCCATGTTTAAGAACATTAAACTTTATCCGGTTGAAAGGGTAGATGAAGTTTTTTCATTGCTTTTTGGATAATTTTTTCTGAAAAGACTTCTTTATTCAAAAAATCCATTATATTTTAGTCGGTAAATATTTCTTTATTTAAATAGAAAAACAATGAAAACCTTAATTTCAGCAGTAATAGCTATGGTTTCATTTACCATTAGCGCATCAGCACAAAGCAACATTGAAATTGGCATGTCGGGTGGTGCCACAAATTATTTTGGTGATTTGGGTAATAATGAAGTACTGCAATCTACTTCAACACGACCCGGTGGCGCAATTACTATCCGCAACTTTTTAAATAGCCCTGCTAAGACAGGTTATCAGTATCAGCCATTATCTGTTGAAGCACGTTTTAGCTGGCATCGCATCGGCTATGATGAAACAAAATCTATTGGCGATAAAAAAGGATACCAACTGCGTAATTACGGAAGGGGTTTAAGTTTCAGGACAGATGTTTATGGTGTGTCAACACATGTTAGCTATACTTTATATGCCAATAAAAGAAAGCCATTGTATGCACAAGGAGCAGCAATGTACTTTTATGCAGGTGTGGGCATTTATTATGCACGGCCTAAAGCAGATTTATTTAATGGAAGCATTGACATCAACAACCGTTATTATTTCTGGAGCGATGGCACCATCAGAGATCAGGATGAAAAAACTGGACAAGGCAATATAATAAAGCGTGATGGTAAGTACGAAACCAACCTTGATGAATGGCGCACAGAAGGACAGGGATATAACAGTGAGTTGGGGCAGAAAAAACCATACAACCTTATGCACATAGGTTTTCCATTGGGAATGGGATGGCGCTGGGGTATTTCTAAAAACATTATTCTCTCGGCAGAGCTGAGCTATATAAAATTTATTACAGATTATTTAGATGATGTAAGCGACCGCTATGCAACCTACGAAGAAATAAAAGCAAATTTCCCCGAAGAACATAAGCAGGACTTGGCCAAGTATATCTCTGACCCTTCCGGTAAGGGCACAAATGGTTTTGAAGGTGTTGCAACATCACAACGTGGCAACCATAGAAAAACAGATGGCTATGCATTTCTTTCACTTGAAGTTGCCTACAGACTTGATTTTAACTGGGGAAAAATAAAATCATCTTTTTAAGAAAATTGCTTTTTACTTTTTGTATCGTTTAATCATTGTTGCATTTTTGCAGCAATGCAATTAACAACCATTCCTTTTCAACTTCGTTTTAGGAAGCCATTTGTTTTAGCTTCGGGAACAAGAACACATACATCAGTAGTTTATATTAAAGCTATACAAAATGAAATTACCGGCTGGGGCGAAGCTGCAATGCCTCCCTATGTAAAAGAAACACAAGAAAGTGTAATACATTTTGTACAGCAACTGCATATTCCTATAATAAACACGTTAGATGATTTAAACCTATTTTTTGAAAAACTATATCAAACATCAGGAAATTATTTTGCCAAAGCAGCCATCAATGGAGCCATGCTCGATTGGTGGACAAGAAAAAATAGTCTATCACTGTCGGAATATTTTGGTATTGATAAGAACCTTTCAACACCTGATTGTTGTTATACCATTACAAATGGTGATGATATAAAACATTCAATTAAGCAAGCAGTAGATTTTAAATTACTGAAAATAAAAGCAGGCTTTGATGGTGATGTTGAGTTTATAAAAGAAATTGCTGCAATTAGTGAAAAGCAGATTTGTATAGATGCTAATCAAGGTTGGGTTAATGTGAATGTTGCATTACAAAAAACAGCGCAGCTGAAAAATTTGAATATTGCTTTTATTGAACAACCACTACCTGTTGACGATTGGCAAGGTATGCAGAAACTAAAACAACATACCACATTTAATTTTATAGCAGATGAGTCATTTCAGACTATTGGTGATTTAAAAAAAATAATGGATTGTTTCCATGGAGTAAATATCAAACTGATGAAATGCGGTGGCGTATCAAACGCTTTTGAAATTGCAAAATCAGCACGACAGTTAAATGCCAAACTGTTATTGGGTTGTATGAGTGAAAGCAGTTGTGGTATAGCAACAGCTGGAGCCATACAACAATTATTTGACTGGGTTGATCTTGACGGACCCTTATTAATCAGCAATAATCCTTTTACCGGAGTCAGATATCAAGAAGGGAAAATATTTATTGAAAATAATGTAGGCACAGGGGCTTTGTCTGTTGAATCTACTTTGCAGGCTCTTTAAATACAAGCTCCATCAGGTGTACGTCAACATAGTTTCCGAATTTAAAGCCTACTTCTTTCATTACACCAATGTGTCGAAAACCAAAAATGGTATGCAAATGAATGCTTGCCTCATTACCTGATGCAATTCTTGAAAGTAGATAGTGCAACCCTTTGCTTTCACCTTTAAGAATTAATATCTCTAAAAGAGCTTTACCTATTCCTTTGCCACGGTGATCTTTATGAACATAAACAGAAACTTCAGCAGTACCATTGTAAGCACAACGGTCGCTCCAGGCGGTTAGGGATGCCCATCCGCAAAGCACACCATTATCTTCAGCAACAATTATGGGATGGCTGCTGTCATGATTTTTAAACCAAAGCATCCTGTCTTCAATACTTTTTACTTCTGTATCGAAGGTAGCAGTTGTATTCAAAATAGCATCATTATAAACTTCGGTAATAAACGGAATATCGTCTGCAGTGGCTGATCTGATTTCTATCATAAGTTGTGGTATAGAAATACAAAAGTATAAACAATACGATATTTTTCTGTTGAAAGTAATTAATGGATTACAAAAACTAAGATAGAGCTAAAATTCTTACAAGCGGTTTTTTAAATGAATACAGTGTTTGTTTTTGTTTTTTCAGAGATATAACGCAAATTAATATTTGAAAATTTCAACGATTCTTTTAAAAAAACTTACAGTAGTAAGAGTTGGAATTTGGTGACAAAGAAAACACACAATGTGGTAATGGATTTGCAATTACCCCTACAAATTCAAAACAAAAAAAATATGGACTTATTACTTGCAATCTTAATTTCAATGGGAATCAACGTAACCCCAAAAGATTTAACTAACAAAGAGTTTATGCTCAAAAATCAAAGTGCAATACAACATGCACAGGCAATTTTAAAAGAGCGTCAGACAGAGTCAACACGCATAACTTTTAAGGCTGCGCCACAGACAAATATTTTCAAGCAATCTAAAAATTAATTTCCGTAACATCTTTCACTGATATAAAGCCGCCTCAGTTTCTGAGGCGGCTTTTTTATTTATAGTAATACTTTATCAATATCCGGAAAACGGAAATGTAACAAGAAAGTATCGTTTAATATTTTAAATTACTGAATCAAATACTTTCTTACAATAAAAATAGCAGTATTTTCAATTACTTTTAAGTTATTTACCTCTGAAAGAGTATGTAGTCAGAAATGATGAAAGCTGAAATCTTACAAAAGAAAGTTACTTACTTAAAGGAGATTTTTAAAAATGAATTCGGCAATGCATTTGCAATTACTCCTACAAATTCAAAACAAAAAAAATATGGACTTATTACTTGCAATCTTAATTTCAATGGGAATCAATGTAACCCCAAAAGATTTAACTAACAAAGAGTTTATGCTCAAGAATCAAAGTGCAATACAACATGCACAGGCAATTTTAAAAGAGCGTCAGACAGAGTCAACACGCATAACTTTTAAGGCTGCGCCACAAACAAATATTTTCAAACAATCTAAAAATTAATTTCCGAAACATCTTTCACTGATATATAGCCGCCTCAGTTTCTGAGGCGGCTTTTTTGTTTAAAATATTAGTGTGCATGTTGAAAATTATCCAAACAATTTATAACCGAAATCCACGATGCAAATTTGATAAGACCCGCAATGGATTTAAATTTTATTTCAACAGCACTTCAGAATCCTTCTCTACATCAAAAGTATAGCATATTTCTGGAAAGAGTACAATTGAGCTATCTGATTTTATATCCAATCAGAATCCCCACTGATTTAGAATATGGAAGAGCCTTTTATTTAAGTTAACACAACTGCTACGTTTTTCTACCCCATTTTAATATAAAACAACAATAAATTTTAAAGTTCCCTTCATTATTATTTTTTCATCTGTTAAGTAACATCTCTTAGTATTTCTTACATAAGATTTTTCAGGTTTAACAGCAACTTAAAGAAAATTTCTCCTCTGAAAACAGGAAATAAACTCTTACAGTTAGTTCATCATTCTTACAAAAGAAAGAAAGCCCATTTCGAGGTCAGAAAAAACTGAGTAGCGGCAATTGGTTTGCAATTACCCTTACAAATTCAAATAAAAAACAATATGGACTTATTAATCTCAATTTTACTGTACTTAGGTGTTTATGCTACACCGGCTGATCTTCAAAACAAAGAGTTTGTTGCTAAAAATTCAGAACAAATCAACAAAGCAGAAATGCTTTCAAAAGATCCAAACTTTAAATGTGATGGAATTGTAATTGTCGGCAGCGGTAATTTGTAATTAACGTCTCCAAAAGAATATCAAAGGCGCTGACTTTAAATGGTCAGTGCCTTTTTAATTTTTCTGAAATGGCTGCCCAGAGTTTTTCATAAGGAATTACTTCAAGCCCTTCAGTATTAAAAAATTTATTGCCGGCAACAGGTTTTAATTTTTCTAACGATACAGCAGTTTGTTTCTGTGTCTTAGTTTTTTGAAAGTTATTTTTAAATAAGGTGAGCAACATGTTCAGAAAATATATGTACGTGGATAAATTCTCTTATCTACATATTTTTTAATATACGATTCCAGATAACTTGTTCTGTCATAAAGTTTGTCATAGTCGCCCATTTCAATCATCACTATTATCTGACCAATCATGATGATAATGTTATTGTCTTCTTTATGTGTGGTGTAGTAGCTTATTTCATCCAAAAAGCCCAACAAGTTGATGCTTTCTTTTGGAAAATGACCGGGTAAGATAAAATTAAGGTAAGGTTCAAAATAATGCCAACGCTCTTTTACTTCCTGATTGGAGTTGATAAAGTATTCACTGCGTGTTGCTTCGTAATAAATGTTTAATGCCTGTTCAAAATTGCCTGAGTGCATACAAAGAATAAAGTAATGCTCGAGCGCATGCAGCCAGTCAGACGAGTTGGCACTGAGTTTACCTAAAAAAATCCGTGCTTCTTCTTTACCTTTTTCGTACTGCCTGAGGTGGATGTAGGCCAACATTCTTGAAAGCGCAATAAAACTTTTCTGAAAGTCGGAATAGTATTCGGGATGATTCTGATAAAACGCTTCGCGTTCATTCAAGGCTTCTTCTACCAATTCAAAATTACTGCTGAAATAGCCATAAATAAAAGCAATGTTGCCGTAATAAAAATTTGAATTGAATGTTTTAAGTTGCTGATGTATTTTTTTAGCTCTCAGATAATATCGTTTAGCCTTGGCAGCATTTTTATACTGTGAAATATTTGAAGCTACCTGAAAAATATCCAGTTCTCTCTGCATCAATATCAACTCGGCTTCTAATTCAAACTGTTTGATAGATTTTTTAAAGCGGTTTCTGTAATGATAAAAATCGTCAGGTTTATTTTTAATAGCCATCCTGTCGGCAAGCATCAGGTCGGTAAGGCAACCAATCATGCCATCATTTGTAAATGTTGCATAGTCTGCTGCTTTTTTAAAGAAATGGTCAGAAAAAAAAGCGGAGGCATTCTGCTGACGTAATATCATGGCAGCACCAAAATAAATGTATGCACGAAAAGAACTTCGCCCCAACATGGAGTTCATCAGTTTTTCGGGATCTAACCCAAAAACCAGATTTACCAAACGATCTTCAAGTTCAGCTTTCAGTTGCTGATAGGCAGGATTTGTGGCTGTGCTTTGTAATAGTTTTTCGGCAGCTTCCTGATCGTTGTTGATGCTGCCTTTCGAAATCTCTTTATAAAACCAAAGCAGCTCAGGATAATTTTTATCAGCAAAATAAACATCAGGCACACCAAGAAAATCATGACGGTGTTTAGCAAAAAAATTAATTAATAATTTGATTTCAGAAAACTCCATCTTATACCCGATAAATCAATGCTTTATTTTCTTTCAAATATAGGTCATCAATAAATGATGTACTGCAACGTTGAAATTTTATTTTTCAGATGGCTTGTTAACAGCCTGCATTATATTTCAAGCTTGGTGCAGGCTCTTTCTGCTGCAATTTGCTCTGCTTTTTTCTTTACAAAATCCATCCCTGTGGAAACTTCTTCTCCGTTAATCATCAACCGCACTCTTATGAGTTTGTCATTGCTTTTTTCGTCTTCAACAGTTTCAAAGGCAACAGTGTTTTTTGTTCGCTGCGACCAGTTGAGTATGCGGCTTTTAAAATTTATTTCAGTTGCTTCCAGCGATTCCAGATCAACATGGTGGTTAATCATTCTTTCGAGAATAAACTGACGGGCTTTGCCGTAGCCTCTGTCTATATAAATAGCACCAATCAATGCTTCTAATGCATCGCCATAAATGTTGCGAAACGAATCGGGGCCGTGTGTTTTTTTTATAAAATGATTTATACCAAGTTTGAAGGCAAGATGTTTTAAATTTTCGCGGCTTACAATCTTGCTTCGCATTTCAGTTAAAAAACCTTCTTCGCGGAACGGAAATTTTTTAAAAAGCATTTCGGCTACAACGGCACCAAGCACAGCATCACCAAGATATTCTAATCGCTCGTTTGAATGTTTTATGCCATTGGTAACTTCTTTAGTTTGCGAACGATGGCTGAACGCTAATTTGTACAACGATAACTTTATTGGATAGAAGCCAAGAATATTATGCAGCGAAAAGTATGTTTTGCGATCGGCTGAAAATAAAATGTTGATAGGAAAGAAGCCGTAAAATCTCACTGATTATCAGGGAGTGAATTTTTTGAAAATTACAGAGGCATTGTGTCCGCCAAAGCCGAATGTATTGCTCAGCGCTGCTCTGATGTTGCGTTGTTGGGGTTTATGGAAAGTAAAATTCAACCGTGGATCAAAAGTAGGATCGTCAGTAAAATGGTTGATAGTTGGTGGTACAATATTATTTTGTACTGCTAAAATAGATGCAATTGCTTCAATAGCTCCGGCAGCACCTAACAGGTGTCCTGTCATAGATTTGGTTGAGCTGATGTTCAGCTTAAATGCATCGTCACCAAAAAGTTTTAGTATGGCTTTAATCTCACTTGGGTCTCCCACAGGTGTGCTTGTACCATGAACATTAATGTAGTCAATGTCGGCAGAGGTCATTCCTGCATCGTCAAGCGAAGATTTCATTACGTTAAAAGCACCAAGACCTTCAGGATGTGTTGCTGTAAGATGATAAGCATCGGCACTCATGCCACCGCCAACCATTTCAGCATAAATTTTTGCTCCGCGAGCCTGTGCATGACTAAGCTCTTCAAGAACAATACAACCTGCACCTTCACCAAGCACAAATCCATCACGATCTAAATCAAAAGGACGTGAGGCAGTTTGTGGTGAGTCGTTTCTCTCGCTAAGTGCATGCATGGCATTGAAACCTCCAATGCCTGCTTCGTTAACAGAAGCTTCAGAGCCACCTGAAATAATAATATCGGCTTTGCCTAAACGCAGATAAGTAAATGCATCTATGAGTGCATTGGTTGATGATGCACATGCAGAAACCGTTGTGTAGTTAGGGCCACGATAGCCAAAACGCATAGAGATATGTCCCGATGCAATGTCGGCAATCATTTTAGGAATGAAAAAGGGTTGAAACGTGGTGTTCCATCACCTTTAGCGCAGAGGCAATAACCTCGTCAAGAAAAGTACGAAGTCCGCCTATACCCGATCCCCAGATAACACCTACTCTGTCATGATTAATGTTGGCGGTATCTAAGCCCGCATCTTTTACTCCTGATCGGAAACAACAATAGCATATTGCGAAAACAGGTCAAGCTTGCGTGCTTCTTTTTTCTCTAAATAAACAAGCGGGTCAAAATTTTTAACCTCGCAGGCAAAGTGTGTTTTAAACTTTGAAGCGTCAAACTTTGTAATCTGACAAGCACCGCTTACACCGTTGAGTAAACCGTCCCAGTATTCTGAAACAGAGTTACCTAATGGTGTAAGGGCACCTAATCCCGTTACTACAACTCTCTTGAGCTCCATGTAAGGGACGCTTATTTTACGTTAGCAGTAATATAATCTACAGCTTGTCCTACGGTTGAGATTTTCTCGGCCTGATCATCCGGAATAGCAATGTTAAACTCTTTTTCAAATTCCATAATCAGTTCAACTGTGTCGAGCGAATCAGCTCCTAAATCGTTTGTAAATGACGCTTCATTAGTTACTTCACCTTCGTCAACACCTAGTTTTGTCAACAATAATGGCTTTTACTCTGGATGCAATGTCTGACATTTTTATATAAAGTTTTGAATTAGAGCGCAAATTAAATGGTTTTGTAACTGATTTTCAAAAATATTTTCCCCAACATAATTAATTGTTCTTGGTTGAATCAGAGGCACATACACACTTATCTGGCAGGTAACAATTTTTTAACTTTTCAAATCAGGGTACTAAAACCTTCTAATTCCTATGATTTGCCTTACCTCTTCTATCGTTTTTTGCGCACTTGCCTTGGCTTTTTCGCGTCCAAGATGAACCACTTTTTTACATAATCGTGGTTTTTTTCAATGTCAATGATTTTTTGGGTTATGGGAGCCATAAAAGTCACCATGTCTTCGGCAAGCTGCTTTTTCAGATCACCGTAGCGGATGGTGCAGTTATTATATGCAGTTTCAAAATGACTTATTGTATCAGGTGATGAAACCAATTTTATCAGATTGAAAAGATTTTCTATTGCCTCGGGCTTAGCCGAGTTAGGCTCTGTAGGGCCGCTGTCAGTTACAGCACGCATTATCTTTTTTCTGATGGTGGCTGCATCATCTTTCAGAAACAAGGCATTACCTTCACTTTCAGACTTACCCATTTTTCCTGCGCCATCAAGCCCGGGAACTTTTACCAATGTTTTCCCAAAGTTAAATGCCATAGGCTCACCAAAATATTCTGTCTTATATAAGCGGTTAAAACGATTTCCGAATGTGCGGCTCATTTCAAGATGCTGCTCCTGGTCTTTGCCAACAGGAACCTTTGTTGCCTTGTGAATTAATATATCGGCAGCCATTAAAACAGGATAAGTCAATAGTCCGGCATTAATATTATCAGGATGTTTTCTTATTTTTTCTTTGAATGATGTTACTCTTTCCAACTCACCTACATAAGCATTCATATTCAACAGCAGATAGAGCTCTGCAGTTTCCGGCAAATCGCTTTGTATGTACATGGTGCAAACTTCCGGATCTAAACCACAGGCAAGATATTCAACCAATGCTGCCTTTACATTTTGCTGAAGATTTTCAGGTGTAGGATGTGTGGTGAGCGAGTGATAATCGGCAATAAAGAAAAAGCAGCAGTATTCATGCTGCATGGCTGTAAAATTTTTGTGCACCAAAATAATTACCTAAGTGCAGGTTTCCTGTTGATCTTATTCACTTACTACTGTATCCATAGGCGCAAAAATAGATTAATTGTATTAACAGGTTTTTATTTTAGCATAACAGCAAAGAATTATTATTTAATTTGGGTTATAAATATTGATTGTAATGATACCATTAGCAGAGCGCATGCGGCCAAAATCGCTGAATGAATACATTGGTCAGGAACACCTCACTCAGGCAGGAGCAGTTCTTGCAAAAGCCATTGAGAAAAATACCATTCCCAGTATGATTTTATGGGGGCCACCGGGTGTGGGCAAAACAACACTGGCTTTTATATTGGCTAACTCTTTAAGCAGGCAGTTTTATCATCTGAGTGCAATAAACAGTGGTGTTAAAGAAGTGCGGGCAGTAATTGAAACTGCAAGGCAACATTTTGAAACAGTACAACAGCCATCAATTTTATTTATTGATGAAATACACCGTTTTAGCAAATCGCAGCAGGATTCTTTACTTGGCGCTGTAGAGAAAGGAATTATTACACTGGTTGGAGCAACAACAGAAAATCCATCGTTTGAAGTAATCTCACCCTTGCTATCGCGCTGCCAGGTTTATATTTTAAAAGCCCTCACTGCAGAACATCTCAGGACTATTTTACATGCTGCATTAACAAACGATGCAGTACTTAAAGAACATAAAGTTACTATTAAAGAAGATGATGCTTTACTGCGTTTCAGTGGTGGCGATGCCAGAAAACTTCTTAATCTGCTCGAATTGGTCATTCAGGTAAATCAACAAAACGAAATTTGTATTGACAATAAAATGGTAGAGCAAACCATTCATCAGAAGATGGCGCTTTATGATAAAACAGGAGAACAACATTATGATTTGATTTCAGCATTTATAAAAAGCCTTAGAGGTAGCGACCCCAATGCAGCAGTTTACTGGCTGTAAGGATGATTCATGGTGGCGAAGATCCGTTGTTTATTGCAAGGCGAATGCTCATTCTTGCATCGGAAGATATTGGTAATGCAAACCCTAATGCTTTGCTTATTGCCAATCAATGTTTTGATGCAGCACATAAAATTGGTTTTCCTGAATGTAGAATCATTTTGTCGCAGGCTGCAATTTATCAGCCTGTTCGCCAAAAAGCAATTCAAGTTATATGGCCATTGAAGAAGCTTTGGAATTGGTTGCCAAAACAGGCGACCTGCCTGTACCACTGCATCTACGAAATGCACCTACAAACCTGATGAAAGAAATTGGTTATGGAAAAGATTATGCTTATGCACATAGTTATGAAAATAATTTTGTGAAATTAAATTATCTGCCCGACCAATTAAAAGGCAAGAAAATTTATTCACCAGGGAAAAATATTCGCGAAGCAGAGTTTCAGCAATTTTTAAAAATACGGTGGGAGAATGAATATGATTACTGACAAAAAATAAATTGTTTAATAAAAGTTAAAATGTATGACATTTAAAATATCTTTGTTTAAATCCGTTTAAAAGAAAAATAACCAACATCATTTCATGGAAAATACTTCACACTCTTTTTTCGACCGACTCAATCAATGGATAAAAAATTCTGTCATGGTGAAACTCCTCAGCATGGCAATTTTGATTTTATTATTACTTATACCATCAGAAATGGTGCAAAGTCTGATTAACGAAAGACAACAAACACATGACAGTGCATTAGACGAAATTTCATCAAAGTGGGGATTTGAGCAGCACCTCAGCGGGCCTGTGATTAATGTACCTTACCAAAGTTTTTTTGTTGATGCCGATGGAAAAAGAAAATCTCAAATTCAATATGCACATTTTTTGCCTGAAGAATTAAAAATTGCAGGAACGCTTGAGCCTGAAATGCGTCATCGCGGCATTTACGAAGCTGTAGTGTATAAGTCAGATGTTTCGTTAAAAGGATATTTTCGTTTTCCTTATTTTTCTGAATGGAATATTGCCCCATCAGATATTATGTGGAAAGAGACTACGCTGTCTTTAGGCATTTCTGATTTGCGCGGAATCAAACAACGTCTAACCATCAACCTGAATGGAAATTCTATTGAGTTTAATCCGGGAGTAGAAAATAATGATGTGCATGAATCGGGTGTAAGCATACGTTTACCAATAGCCGATTCGCTCAATAAACCGGATTTTAAATTTGATATGTCTTTTAAGCTCAACGGCAGCAAGGAAATGTATTTTATGCCTTTGGGAAAAGAGACTACTGTTAACATTAAATCGGACTGGACTAATCCGAGTTTTGATGGCGCATTTCTGCCCGACACACATCACATCAGCGATAAAGGCTTTGATGCAGAGTGGAAAATATTTCACCTTAACAGAAACTACGGACAAAAATTCAGAGGAGCGCCAACAGGATTGCAAGAATCTTCTTTTGGTGTTAAGCTGCTTATTCCTGTTGACAATTATCAGAAAACTTACCGCTCTGCCAAGTATGCTATATTGCTAATTACTTTATCGTTTACACTTTTCTTCTTTATTGAAGTGCTAAACAGAAAACGTATTCATCCGTTTCAGTACATTTTAGTTGGTGTTGCTTTATGTTTGTTTTATACTTTGTTGTTGTCTGTATCGGAATATATTAGTTTCAATTTATCATATCTGTTATCTGCTGCTGCTATTATTTTACTCATCAGCCTATATGCAAAAACAATATTCAACAACCTGCGCTTAGCTCTGTTGTTTAGTCTGGTGCTGATAATTCTGTATGTATTTGTGTTTTCAATCATTCAGTTACAGGACTATGCATTGCTGCTCGGAAGTATAGGTTTGTTTATCGTGCTTGCATTGGTAATGTACTTGTCGCGGAAAATCAACTGGTATGGTTCAGAAAAATAAGGGAGATCATTATCAGCTTGGTCGCGAAGGCGAAAACATGGCAGTTGAATATTTAATTGCCAATGGCTATAAGATTGTAGAACGCAACTGGCGTTTTGGAAAATTGGAGATTGATATTATAGCCTCTAAAGGCAACCTGTTGTGCATTGTCGAAGTAAAGACTAGAACGGGAGATTATTTTGGAGAGCCCGAAGAAGGTGTTACCAAAGCTAAAGAACGTTTTCTGGCAACGGCTGCCGACCACTACATCATTTCAAAAAATTTAGATGTGGAGGTGCGCTATGATATTGTTTCCATTGTAATTTACAATGGCCGTCATGAATTGAAATTTATTGAAGATGCTTTTTATCCTTACTCCTGAATTATTGCAGAAGTGTAATTTTATTTCGTCCCAGTTCCACGCGACCATCAACCTCTAGTTGTTTCAACAAACGCGAAACAACTACACGTGCAGTGCCCAACTCATTGGCTAATTGTTCATGAGTAACGGTAATGGTTTTTGACTTAGAAAGTTCAACTTTTTTCTGAAGTAATAAAATCAAGCGTTCATCAATTTTTTTGAAAGCTACTGCATTCACTACTTCAAGAAGCTCTTCAAAGCGTTTGTGATACAGTCTGAAAATAAAGTCAAGCCAGTCGTCATGTTCGCGAATGAGTGTGATTACCTTGTCAACGGGAACAAATAAAATTTCTGTTTCATCTTCGGCAACAGCTCTCACCTTGCTTGTGTCCTGATGTATGCCACCCAGAAAAGACATGATGCAACTTTCGCCACTTTTAATATAGTAAAGTAAAATCTCTTTTCCTTCGTCATCATTACGCATCACTCTGATGGAGCCGCTGAGAACAATAGGAATAGAACGGATGTAGGCATTTTCGTTTAATATTACATCTCCGGCATTAAATTTTTAGTTGTTCCATACGAAATTAGTTTTTCGCGAAGTGCGGGTGACGATTTAAATTCAAGCGATTCAGTAATATTTTCCATACAGCAAAAGTAAACAATGTTGTTGCAACAATTCAGCCTTCAATAAACAAGTATAAACCAATCAGAACAACCAACACTGCGCCTGGTGTGAGTCCATAGAGTGCAAAATCGAATAAAAAAGGTATTGGATTAACTATAGAAAGTAAACAGCCTATAAAACCCATAAAGGCACCTGCAGCCATCAGATAAATACCCTTGGTTTGGCGTTTTATACAACACAACTTTTTAAACAACTCTGACGATTTTGTATCGGCATCAGCAATATTGTGTGATGAAAGCACCTTTTTTACCTCATCGGCAGAAGTGCAATGTGTAATGAGTCGGAGAAAATCATTATCTGTGTAAAGAGGTTGGCTGCTTGTCATATTTGCGTTAGTGTTTAATGATGATAAATGCTATGGTAAGGGAAAATCAAAAATAATTAAAATATGTCAAAAAAATGCAGTTGGTTTTAAAAAAAGTCTTTACTTTGTTATCAATTACAAAAACCATTATTATGAAAAGAACAATTACCCCACTTGTTGCGCTTTGCATGATGGCAGCAACATCGTTTGCACAAACAACCATTGTATTACAACCCGGACCTGCCGATGGCAAGGATGCAGAAATTTTCAGTTGTGTAAGCTGCGGATATGCCGGCAACAACTATGGTACAAAACGCGACCTGAATGCTATTGCCTGGACAAAGAGCGGCAACAACTCCAATGTGCGTTCGCTTATTCAGTTTGATTTAAGTGCTATTCCTTCCAATGCATTTATCAATAGTGCAACACTATCTCTTTATTTTAATCCAACCTCAGAAGAAGGCAAACACTATTGTTATCCACACAGTAATTCAAGTTATTTGGAACGCATCACCTCCAATTGGAGCGAAACAACTGTGACATGGAACAATCAGCCATCAACCACAACACAAAACAGGGTTTCTTTAGGGGGCACCACATCTTCAACACAAAGTTTTACAAATATTAATGTAAGGCAGCTTATTATTGATTCGAGAAACAATCCTTCAACTAGCTTTGGATTTATGCTCAGACTTCAGCAAGAACATAAATTTAAAAAATTGATTTTTGCTTCGAGTGATAACACTACAGCAGCCATCAGACCCAAACTAACTATTACCTACACAGTGCCTGCAGTGGTAAGTAGTGGTCATTCAATGGCGCGATTGGATGAAGGACAAACTTTTGCATCAATAAGTGTTTTTCCAAATCCTGTTTCCGGAATAGCAACTCTTCAACTTCCTGACGATGCCGGAAACGGTGCTGTTAAAATTGAAACCTTCAATATGCTTGGCAAACTTTGTAACAGAATAGAAACTTATGTGAATGCAGATGGAGTTATAAATTTTGATGCATCGGCACTACCACAAGGTGTTTATGTTGTGAAAGTTTTTTGCAACGAAAAAGTTTATACGCAACGCATAGTAATAAAATAATTCTGTAATTTTTTCAGGTATTTCTGTTTCTATTCATATAACAGCGGTTTTCACTAATGAGAGTTAAGTGATTTGCCATGGGTGAAAACATAAATAAATCATTTTCGGACACCCTAACATAGCCTGTTTTTTTGTTTCTTTGGCAAGAGAAAAAACCAGGCATTTCTATCTATGTCATCAGAAAGTTTTGAAGTTAAGTTACCAGCCTTTGAAGGGCCGTTTGATTTGTTGTTGTTTTTTATTGAACGCGATGAGTTGGATATTCACAACATACCTATTTCTAAAATCACAGAAGATTTTCTGAACTACATTCATAATCTTAATGCTTTAAACATTGAGGTGGCTGCAGAGTTTATTTTGGTTGCCAGTACGTTAATGCGCATAAAGGCAAAACTATTGCTACCCCGACCGCAGATTGATGAACAGGGTAATGAAATTGACCCACGACATGATTTGGTGCAGCAGTTACTCGAGTATAAAAAGTATAAAGCCGCTGCAGAAGAATTCCGTTTTATGGAAGAAGAACGTGCCATGAAGTTTGTGCGTGGTAATTTGGCTAAGGAGGCGGCTAAAATTGCTGTTGTTGCAGACAGTGGCGGATTCAGCAGTGAGTTGCATCAGCTGACGATGTATAAACTTATTGCAGCTTATCAGCGTGTGTTGCAAAGATTCGAACTTTCGCAACTCGACCTGCGCCATACAGTAGTGCAATATCCTTTTACATTAGAATCGGAAAAAGAAAGTATCATCAAGAAAATTAGTGTTAAAGCTAGTGTAAGTTTTGAAGAACTGTTTGAGAGCTGTACCAGCAAAATACATGCAGTTTTTATTTTTCTTGCCTTGCTCGATTTGTTGCAGATACATGAAGTAAGTATCAACGTTGGCGAAGGGTTCAACAATTTTGTACTGCAGAAACCACAGGATCTGTTTACTCATGCAGATAGAGAGTAAAGATGTTCTGCGCAGGCTGAATCCAACAAAAATAATTTGGCCAATGCTCATTGGTCTGTCAGTGGCAGGTTGGTTGTTTTATGATAATTACGATGGCAAAGTTTTTTCGCAAATTGACTGGACATGGCATAGCACCTTCTGGATGATTCTTGCAGGCTTTTCTGTATTTGTGCGCGATTTGGCGTACATGATTCGCATTCGGGTACTTACAGATAATGAACTTACATGGTACAGAAGTTTTATTGTAATTATGCTATGGGAGTTTTCTTCTGCCTTAGCACCGGGAATAATAGGTGGCG
This sequence comes from Bacteroidota bacterium, assembly GCA_016699635.1. Lineage (GTDB taxonomy): Bacteria > Bacteroidota > Bacteroidia > AKYH767-A > OLB10 > OLB10. The sequence goes on from CP064983.1 coordinate 1,680,193, forward strand.
GATTTTTATTTGCTATTTTTATTCTCAACCGCGAAGGAATAAACCTCGGTAAGAGTATTACCACCATAACCTTTACCTCTTTTCTTGATGGTGTTTTCTTAGCTGTGATGGCACCGGTAGTTTATTTGCTGGTAGGTAAGGACGCTTTATTTTCAGGCGTAAATGTGGGGCAAACATCATTGGGTACAAGCATTTTTTATTCTTTCTGGGTAGTATATTTTATCATTCTTGCCTATAAACTTTTTATTGCTTATGCACTTTTTGTAAATCCATATCTGATTAAAAAAATATTAACGGGCATCTGTTCTTTTCCGGTCTTGAAACGATTTAGAAAAGGTGCAGTTGAAACAGGCGATCAACTTATCATTGCCTCAAACGGGTTGAAAGATAAAAATCTGAAATACTGGATGCTTTCATTACTGGCAACGTTTGCTTCGTGGACAGCAAGATATTCTATTGTAAATTGTCTGATTCATGCATTTCACGGGCAGACCGCATTGTCTGATTTGATTGTTTATGGTAAGCAGGTAATTATGGGAATAATAATTTTACTTAGCCCCACACCTGGTGGCAGTGGCATTGCCGAACTGATGTTTACCGATTTTCTTGGTGAGTTTATTCACAAGGGACTGGCACCTACATTAGGAATTTTATGGCGGTTGATAAGTTATTATCCTTACCTTATTGTTGGTGCACTAATTTTGCCACGTTGGATTAGAGAGCGTATTGTAAAAAAAATATTTTAGGGTTATGAGTAATAAGCGAAGAATTTTTCTGATTGTCATTTCAGTAACTATTGGAATGGGTCTTTCCGTCATCATTTTTTTAATGAAAAATAAAGGAAAAGCATTAAGCGATATGGACTATCTTTGGTTAGGAACCAATCTGTTTTTTTTCATTGCTGATTGTTGGCGGCATAGGACTTTATTTTATGAAAAAGAAGGACAATGATCTGATGAAATAAGAAAATTTTAGTTAAGTAATTTAAAAATCAAAACAATGAGAAAGCAAACTTTAGTAGTAGCATTAACAATAGTTTTTGGCTTGATGACATTTGCAGTGCAAGCACACAATGAAGGCAAACAGGTTACTTACCAAGCGGGCAACACCAATTGTAAAGGTTATGTTGCCTATAATGCACACATTCCAAAAATGCCTGTTGTATTAGTCATACCTGAATGGTGGGGTTGTAATGAATATGCTAAGATGCGTGCCGACATGCTTGCTTCTATGGGATATTTTGCTTTTGCCGTTGACATGTATGGTGATGGCTATATTGCACCTACACCAAAAGAAGCAGGTGAGCAAGCTTCAAAATTTTATACCGATAATGCTTTGGCTATGGAGCGCATTAACGCTGCAATTCAAAAACTAAAAGATTTTCCTATGGCCGATGTTGAGAATATGGCCATTATAGGATATTGTTTTGGAGGCAGTATGGCACTTAATGCAGCACGTGCTAATTTACCTGTAAAGGCAGTTGTAAGTTTTCATGGTGGATTAAAGGGCATTGCCAATCCGGCAGAGATAAAACCAAAAATATTAATCTGTCATGGTGGCAGCGACAACTTTGTTTCTGCAGAAGAAGTGACTGCTTTTAAAGCTGAGATGGATAAAGTAAAAGCAAGTTACAGATTTATTGACTACCCGGGTGCAACGCATGCATTCACCAATCCTGAAGCTACTGCAGTTGGAAAAAAGTTTGATATGCCAATTAGTTATAATGCCGAAGCAGATAAAAAATCATGGTTGGATATGAAAGCCTTTCTTGCAGAGCATCTGAAAAAATAAATTATTGCTTTGAAGCACTTAATGCATATACAAGAGGCAATTTGTTTTCCATGCCTTTTATCATAAAGTGATTTTTACTTACTTCAACCATGTTGTTTAAACAGTTGTAGGGAGAATAATCAAACTCATTAAAAGATTCAATTCTTAATCCGCTGTTTAATAGACTACTCATTACCTCACTCAGACTGTGATTCCAGGTAACTGATGTAGTAGTGATTTTTGCTTGTTTATCGGCATAGGTTCCTTCATCAGTTTCAATAATGGGAGCACTTTTAAAATAACTGTACTGTACATATTTAAAATCATTATCAAACATCCAAACAGCAGGATGAAATTCTGCCATGACAAACACACCTCCTGGTTTAAGAAAAGATGAAATAATATCAGCCCATTTTTGCATATCAGGCAGCCAGCCGATGACACCATAAGAAGTAAAAACAATATCAAACTTCTGATCCAAAACAGTATTTAAACTATACACATCACTGCATACAAATTTGCAACCCGTTCCTGATTTTTTATTCAATTCTATAGCTGTTTCAATTGCTTTTTCAGAAAAATCAACAGCAGTAACTTGCGCACCCAAACGTGCTAAAGAAATGCTGTCCTGCCCAAAATGACATTGCAAATGCAGAATTGTTTTACCTTTAACATCACCAAGCAGATTGAGTTCAATTTCATTCAAAGAATTTTTCCTTTAAGAAATGTCTCGTTATCATAAAATGCAGAATCTACATGAACATTTGTGCGTTCATTCCAGAGTTTTTTGTTCAAATCTAAATAATCCATAATGTAAAAATAGATGTTCGGCACAAATACCGGAATATTGTTCAATACATCTTATCTTTGCTCTGTAAATTAATCGGAAGAGATTATGTCGCACATTCTACTCATTGAGGACAATAAAGAAGTAAGAGAAAATACTGCAGAGATTCTTGAACTTGCAGGCTACACCGTTACAACTGCCAGCGATGGTAAAAAAGGTATTGAAGCAGTTCAGAAAAACAAACCTGCATTAATTATCTGTGACATTATGATGCCTGTGTTAGATGGATACGGTGTGCTGCATCTGCTGGGTAAAAATCCTGAAACCTCAACTATTCCGTTTATTTTTCTGACAGCAAAAACAGAACGTGGCGATTTCAGAAAAGGTATGGAAATGGGTGCTGACGATTACATCACAAAGCCATTCGATAAACTCGAACTGCTTAATGCCATTGAAAGTCGTTTAAAAAAGGTTGAAGCATTAAAAAAAGAATATTCAAAAGACCTTGAAGGACTTACCAATTTTATTGGTGAAGTTGGCGGCAAAGACCACATGCAGGCATTTATTGAAAACAGAAAAATCAGAACCTACAAGAAGAAAGAAAATATCTATAAGGAAGGCGACTATCCGCGTGGTATGTATTATATCAACCATGGAAAAGTAAAGCTTTATAAAAGCCATGCTTATGGAAAAGAGTTAATCACCAACCTGCTTAAAGAAGGTGATTTTTTTGGTTACACTTCTCTCATCGAAGAAGGCGATTATGTAGAAAGTCATAAAACACTTGAAGACACAGAAGTGGTTTTTATCCCCAAGGAAGATTTTCTGAATCTCCTTTTTTCGAATCGAGAAATTGCAAAACGATTTCTGCTGATATTGAATCAAAAGTTTAATGAGCAGCAGGATTACCTGATAGAATTGGCATATAGCTCTGTGAGAAAACGTGTGGCAGAAGCATTGATTTTACTTTCCGACAAATACAAAGCCAATCGCGATGAACGTTTCAGTATGTCAATTTCCAGAGAGGATTTGGCCAACATTGTTGGTACAGCTACAGAATCACTCATCAGAACACTAAGCGACTTTAAAGAAGAAAAACTCATTGAGGTGAAAGACGGTAAAATTGTCTTAATTAATGAGAATAAATTAAAGGAGTTGAAGAATTAAGCATTAACCATGCAGTCAATACTTAATTCTATTTTCTATTTCTTAGCTGCTGTTTCCTTTATTACTTTTCCATTCTTGTATAAAATGGTTTTAAGTAATTTACCATCTTCGTAAACCCGCCATTCGCCTTCTTCATTGTTGTTTACATAGTTGCCTTCACTTTGTATTTCGCCATTGGCATAAAAAATGGCAGGGCCGTTTAAGTCACCATTCTTGTAGGTATATTGTATGGTAGGTTTGTCGTCCTGTTTAAACCAAATGGTAATACCATCACGAATTCCGTTTTTATAAGTTGCTTTTTCTTTCAGCTTCCCGTTTTCGTAATAATCAAATCGCATTCCGTCTAATTTTCCGTTATTGTAATTTTCAGAGGTAATTAGTGTAACGCCATATTTGTAAACATTACGCAGGCCATGTAATATACCTTTGCGATAGGATTCCTCATCTTCAATGTAACCGTTCTCGTTAAAATGCAGATGTAGTCCGTTGAGCACATCAGCTTCAAATTCTTCAAGCAGTTCTATTTTTCCTTTGGTATCATAAAAACGCCAAAGTCCTTCTTTCTTGCCATTTTGAATTTTTCCAACGGCACGGGCCCTTCCGTCAGGAAAGTTTATTCGACAGTCAAATAATCCGGCCTTGTCGGGGTCTGGAGTCAATACAGTATCTTGCTTAGAAGTTTGTGCTCCTGCAAATGATAATGATAGTCCAAGAGCAATGGTCAAAAGTGATTTAAACATAATGCTTAATGTTATGGCTTGCAAATCTCTAAAAAAATGATGAAAAGCAGATTATAGTAGCATCAGCAGCTAATGCTTATTTTTGCAGGCACAATGACAACACAGGAAATATTAGAAAAGTTAGAAGCGCTGAAACATCGTTTTGAAGAAATTGGTCAGCAGTTGAGCGACCCTTCTGCCACAACAGATATGAGACGCTTTCAGCAGTTAAGCCGGCAGTATAAAGAATTGCAAGAGGTAGTAGAAACTTATGAACGATATAAAAAAGTAATTGATAATTACGATCAGGCCTATCATGTTTTAAATACAGAAAAAGATGTTGATCTGAAGCAGATGGCAAAGGAAGAAATGGAAACGCTGGAAGCAGAAAAAAATAGTCTTGAAGATCAGATAAGACTTTTACTGATTCCTAAAGATCCTATTGATGAACGTAATGCAGTGGTTGAAATTCGTGCAGGCACCGGTGGTGATGGTACAGTATTTTTTGCAGGCGATCTTTACAGAATGTACAGTCGCTATTTTGAGAAAAAGGGATGGAAGGTTGATGTGATTGATGAGAACGAAGGAACAGCAGGAGGCTTCAAAGAAGTTATTATGGAAGTTAGTGGCGATGATGTTTATGGCATCATGAAATATGAGAGTGGTGTACATCGTGTACAACGTGTGCCTGATACAGAAACTATGGGTCGTGTGCATACTTCTGCTGCTACAGTTGTAGTGTTGCCCGAAGCAGATGATGTAGATGTAGTGATAAATCCTGCAGATTTGGAGTTTCAGACAGCGCGCTCAAGCGGTGCCGGTGGGCAGAATGTAAATAAGGTAGAAACAAAAGTTCAGCTTACCCATAAACCTACTGGCATAATGGTTACCTGTCAGATTGAACGTTCGCAGCATGGAAACCGTGAGAGAGCATTGCACATGCTCAAAACCAAATTGTATGAAATAGAGTTGCAGAAACATGAGTCGGAGATTGCTGCCAGACGCAAAACAATGGTATCAACAGGTGATCGCTCAGCGAAAATCAGAACATACAATTATCCGCAGAGCAGAGTTACAGATCATCGCATCGGTTTGTCAACTTACAATTTGTCATCTTTTATGAATGGCGATATTCAGGAATTTATTGATGCATTGCAGTTGGCCGAGAATGCAGAGAAAATGAAAGAGGCCTCATTAAGTTAAGCTATGAACTATCAGCAGTTAGTAGGCGAAATAAAAAGAAAACAATCTTTTCTCTGTGTAGGTTTAGATACAGACTTAAAAAAAATCCCTTCACACATCAGAGATAAAGCAGACGATCCTGTATTTGAATTTAACAAAGCAATTATTGATGCCACATTAGACTATGCAATAGCATACAAACCCAATCTTGCATTTTACGAAGCGTCAGGTGTTGAGGGACTGAAGAGCCTCGAAAAAACAATTCAGTACATCAATGGCAGAGCATTTACCATTGCCGATGCAAAGCGTGGCGATATAGGTAACACTGCTGAAATGTATGCTCATGCTTTTTACAATCATTATGGTTTTGATTCCATCACACTCTCACCATATATGGGTGCAGACACGATTGAACCATTCTTAAAACATAAAGATAAGTGGAGCATCATTCTTGCATTAACATCAAATCCCGGAGCAGAAGATTTTGAAATGCTTAAAGTGGATGATGATTTTTTGTTCGAGAAAGTTTTGAAAAAATTTAGCAAGGCTTCAGCGCAACAGATAATGTTTGTTGTTGGTGCCACACGTCCGCAATATTTTGAAATTGTTAGAAAACATGTGCCAGACAATTTTCTGTTAGTCCCCGGCATAGGTGCACAGGGTGGCAGTCTTGAAGATGTTTGCCGCTACGGACTGAATTCCAATGCAGGATTAATAGTTAATTCTTCACGTCAAATAATTTATGCAGACAGCGGAATTGATTTTGACAAAAAAGCAGCTGAACAGGCAAAACAAATTCAACAACAGATGAAACAGATGCTTGTTGAATTTAAAATTACAGGCTGATGCCATTTACCTTAGCGCATCCTGCAATAGTAATTCCTTTTTACAGACTCTTTAAAGAGCGTCTGTCGCTGACAGGTTTAATTATTGGGAGTATGGTTCCCGATGTTGAATATTGTGTAAACACAGTAACACGAAGTGTAATCAGCCACACTGAAAAAGGTATTTGGGTGTTTGATTTACCTGTAGCCATTTTTCTGACTTTTTGCTACCATGGATTCGTCAAACAAATTTTAACCAATAACCTGCCGGATTGGATTCGCTATAGACTTTCTCCTTATGCCAATAAAAACTGGTTTCATTATTTCAGAAAGAATTTTCTGAATTATTTTCTCTGTCTTCTTGCAGGAATTGTTTTACATCTGCTGTGGGATTCTGTTTCGCATGGAACTGGATATTTTGTAAGACGAACAGCATTTTTACAAGAGAATGTAATCGGTACATTAACGGTTACACGATTAATATGGCACATAAGTACCGTTGCCGGCCTTTACGTAGTTATCCGATTTTTTCTGAGTTTTCCCGTCAACAAAATGGAAGAAGAAAATAATATACCAGATAAAAATTTCTGGCCGTTGGTTTTTTTAGTTGCATCAGTTCTCACTATCATTCACTGGCTGCCTTTTGTCAGACCGCAGGAACCACGTTTTATTTTAGTTGCTTTTTCAGGTGCAATGATGGTTGGAGTTATTGTAGTATGTTTTATCTTTAGGTTTTTTAAGAAACAACTGTCATGAATGAAGCATTGCTTTATCATCTATGGAAGTACAGGCTATTTAAGTCTTTGCCGCTAACTACTATTGATGGTAAGACAATTGAGGTAATAAAACCCGGAGAACTCAATCCCGACTCAGGTCCCGATTTTTTTAATGCCCGTCTGATTATTGACGGAACAGAATGGGCCGGCAATGTTGAAATTGATCCTACAAGTGCTGATTGGTACAACCACAAACATCATATCAATAAAGCATATTCAAAGTTAATACTACATGTAGTTTATGAATTAAATAAACCATTAGATCATGGTTTTCCTGTTCTGGAGTTTAAAAATTTTATGGACGAAGGTGCTGTTAAAACATTCCATCAATTGCAAGAATCGTTATTGCCAATACCATGCAGCAAACAAGTACATCATGTAAACGATGTAACGTTAAACACCTGGCTTGAAAGAATGATTATAGAACGGTTAGAGCAAAAAACTACTGTTATTCATGACATGCTGCATGCTAATAAGTTTGACTGGGAAGAGACATTTTATTTTTTTCTTGCCCGTAATTTTGGATTTAAAACCAATGCACTGCCGTTTGAAATGCTTGCACGTTCTATTCCGATGAATGCACTTGCACGACATAAAAATAACTTATTGCAGATTGAAGCATTGCTGTTTGGACAAGCGGGATTTCTCAACGATAAACATGCTGATGAATACATTGAATCCCTAAGACGTGAATATCGTTTTCTTGCAGGTAAGTTTCAGTTGCAGGCAATGAACAATAGCTTATGGAAGTTTGCACGAATGCATCCACGCAATTTTCCTTCTGTTAGAATAGCTCAGTTTGCTGCACTCATCCATAACAGCACACATTTGTTTTCAAAAATATTGGAAGAGAAAGATGTTAAATCGCTTATTCAACTTTTCAGCATCACACCTTCTTCTTATTGGGATAAGCATTTTCATTTTGGAAAGGAATCTGCAGAGAGTAAAAAAACATTCGGACGCAGTTCAGTTGACAATATTATTATCAACACTATTGCACCATTTTTATTTCTATATGGTAAAATTAAAGATAATGAAAAATTAACCGAACGTGCATTATCTTTGCTCGAACATATCAAACCAGAGAATAATGTAATAATAAGGCAGTGGAAAGAAGTAGGAATTACAGTTAAACATGCCTATCATACGCAGGCATTGATTCAATTGAAAAATCTATACTGCAGTAAGAAAAAATGTTTGAGTTGTGCTTTAGGAGTTAAAATACTTAATAATAAGAAAAATGATTATTGACAGCATTAAAAATTTTTTTGAAAGACAGGCTTTCGGTATCTGTGAGTATTGGGGCGAACGTCTAAAAATAAGATCATCGGTCATCAGGTTGTTTTTATTTATCTTTCTTTTCTGACAATCGGTTCACCCGTAGTTGTGTATATGGTGCTTGGCTTCTGGATGAATCTTAGAAAACTCATTCACCGTCAACGTGGAGGTGTGTGGGATTTATAGAGAAATTTTGCAGTAATAGATTTAGTTTTTTACAGAATGATAAAAATGTACATTAAGCCCACTTGCAGCACCTGTCGCACTGCAATGCAAATGGCTAAGGAGTGTGAGACAGAGATAGAAATGATAGAATACCTGATTGATACACCATCAGAAAAGGAATTGCTGGAGTTAACACAACAATTGGGAGTAAAACCATTTGACTTAGTCAGAACCAAGGAGTCGCTATATAAAGAGAAGTATGAAGGCAAAAAAATTTCAGATAAACAATGGCTGAAAATTTTGCATAAGAACCCCATTTTAATTGAACGACCTATAATTACTGATGGCACTCATGCAATCATAGGAAGACCACCAACATTAATTGCGGACTTCCTGAATAAGAAGCAAAAGACGAAAAAGAAATCAAAGTAAACTGTGATAAAAATTTTAGTTTGTAGGAGTAGAATGCAATACGTTATTCAAAGATTATTTCTTTTGGTTTTGATGCTGTCAGCAATTCAGGTCAATGCACAACACGATGATTTGTTTATTCCCCGAAATATTCAAAAAGCATATCAGAACAATACAAGAACAATTGAAGGTGCACCAGGAAAAAAGTTCTGGAAAAATTTTGCAGAGTATTTTATTCAGGTAAAGTTTAATCCTAAAACTTTAAAAATAGAAGGAAAGCAGATTATAACTTACTACAACAATTCTCCCGATACTTTAAAAAAATTGGTGTTTCGTATTGCCCCCGACTTTTATAAAAAAGGAAATGAACGCAATCGTATTATTGAACCAGACGATGTTACTGATGGAGTAAAATTTACTAATTGTGTTATTGATGCAAACAAAGTTGATCTTAATAATCCCATGCTAGTAAAACACGAAGGAACAATAATGGAAATTAAGGTTAAAGGTATTGATCCTCGTGGTGGCAGGGCAACTGTTGAGATGGACTGGAGCTATACACTCAATCTGAACTCGCATGAACGAACCGGAGTGATTGATATAGGAAGTTATTTCATTGCATATTTTTTCCACGTATTACTGTTTATGATGATGTTGATGGGTGGGATGAATTCCCTTATCTTGGACAACAGGAAACCTACTTCGACAATGCCAGCTTTAATGTCCACATAACAGTGCCAAGAAATTTTATGGTGTGGGCTACAGGTGATTTGCAAAACCCTGCAGAAGTGCTGCATGAATCCGTACTAAAAAAATGGACTCTTGCACAGCAAAGCAACAAACCTGTTTTTTTAATTGACAGTGCAGATATTCAGAATAAAACTGTAACAGTGAATAAAAAATTCAACACTTTTCAGTTTAAATGCACTACACCTGATTTTGTTTTTGCTGTAAGCAATCATTACTTATGGCAGGCACGTGATATGGTTGTAGATAGTGTTACCATGAGAAAGGCATTAATTTCAACAGCATTTAATCCAATACATAAAGATTTTTTTGAGGTGAATGATTTTACGGCAAAAACTATTGAAGTGATGAGTTTTGATTTTCCGGGTGTGGCATATCCATACAGTCATCTTACTGTTGTTGACGGACGTGATCAGATGGAGTATCCGATGATGATAAATGACAATCCTACTACTACACGTTTTGACGGAATTACATTGACAACACATGAAGTCTTTCATCAGATATTTCCGTTTATGATGGCTACCAACCAAACCAAATATGCATTTATGGATGAAGGCTGGGCTACAATTGGCGAGTGGTATATCAGTCCGATAATTGACAGTACTATTGTTGACGATTATGGAATGGATAGAATTAACTCCGATTTAGGTAAAGACTGGGATACACCAATGATTACCAATTCTACTGAGTTGACGAAATCATTATTCATTAACAGTTATCCCAAGCCTGCTCTCACATTTTTATATTTATGGGAGATGATGGGCGATTCATTATTCAAAAAGTCATTGCAGCATTACATCATTACCTGGATGGATAAAAGCCCTACTCCATGGGATTTCTTTTTCAGCATGAACCAAAGTTGTGGAATGAATTTAAATTGGTTTTGGAAGGCATGGTATTTTGAACAAGGCTATCCTGATTTAGGGATTATTGGTATTAACCGTCTTAACTATAGTTACACTGTAACTATTAAATCTATTGGCAACAAACCTGTTCCTGTACATCTCACAGCAACATTTGCAGATGGAACAAAAAGGAAATTTACACGAACAGTAGATATTTGGAAAAACAGAAACATCACCGATGTGATAATTGATACACAACAGTCAATTACTAAGTTGGAGTTGGGCGATGTTTATGATGCTGATGTAGATAAAAACAATAACGTGTTAGTTCCTAAAGAGTGAGGAATTAATTTAATTTTGCAGACGAAAAAAATGGTCCCGTAGTTCAACGGATAGAATAGAAGTTTCCTAAACTTTTGATGGCAGTTCGATTCTGCCCGGGACTACGAAGAAAAGGCAGTTCCCTGTCCGACTACGAAGTAGGCGGAGATTCTGCCAGAGACTACGAAGAAAAGGCAGTTCCCTGTCCGGCTACGAAGTAGGCGGAGATTCTGCCCGGGACTACGAAAACAGTTATGCAAATGCCATATTATGTTTATGTTATAAGAAACAAGGTAACGGGAAGACTTTATAAAGGGCAAACAGAAAATCTTGAAAAGCGGTTGAAAGCACATTCGCAATCACAAACAAAGACCACAAGTTACTTTCCAAAAGATTGGGAGTTGGTTTATCACGAAATTTTTAGTTCAAGAAAAGAAGCTGTAGAGAGGGAAAAATATTTTAAAACAGCAGCAGGCAGAAGATATTTATCTGGAAGAATAGCAAATATTAAATCAACGGATACCCGCCCGAACGTACCGTTCGGTACGGGCGGGGAATAGAAGTTTCCTAAACTTTTGATGGCAGTTCCCAGTCCGACTACGGAGTAGGCGGAGATTCTGCCCGGGACTACGAAGAAAAGGCAGTTCCCTGTCCGACTACCAAGTAGGCGGAGATTCTGCCCTGAATAAAAAAACAGTTTTAGAAATGCTATATATTAAAGATTAAATTCATTTTGTATGGAAAACTAAAAACTGATTTCCTATTCAATAACCACAATTCAACAAACATTCACAAACTATAAAGGAGAATAATTATCTTTGCGGAATAGTTATAAATAGATATTTTTATGCATATCCATTTGTTTCGTGAACAGTTAAAACAAAAAGGACTAAAAGTTACACCACAGCGTGTAGCAATTTATGAAGCTGTTGCAGAACTGCACAACCATCCTACTGCAGAGAATATTATTGAGTACATTAAAACAAATCATCCGAATATCTCTGTAGGTACAGTATATAAAGTTCTTGACTCATTAGTAGAGAACAACCTGTTGCGAAAAGTAAAAAACGAAAAAGATATTATGCGTTATGATGCAGTTCTGGAGCATCATCATCATTTGTATTGCGCAGAATCCGATCGTATAGAGGATTTTGAAGACCCGCAGTTAGATCATTTCATCAGTGAATATTTTAAGAAGAAGAAGATAAAAAACTTCAAAGTGCAAGACATTAAATTACAGATTACAGGAACTTTCAAATAAAAAAATAAAACACACATATTATGGACAACACAAAAAGCGGCAAATGCCCGTTTCATCATGGAGCCAACACCGAAGCAAGTACAGGTGTCATGAACTGGTGGCCCAAAGCATTGAACTTAGATATCCTGCATCAGCATGATACAAAGACTAATCCTAATGGAGAAAAATTTAATTACGCAGAAGAATTTAAAAAATTAGATTTAGAAGCTTTAAAATCTGACCTGAAAAAATTGATGACTGAAAGTCAGGAATGGTGGCCTGCAGATCATGGAAGCTATTCGGGTATGTTTGCGCGTACTGCCTGGCACTTAGCAGGCACTTACAGAAAAGCTGATGGTCGTGGTGGTGCAAACACCGGCAATCAGCGTTTTGCTCCTCTCAATTCATGGCCTGACAATGTGAATACAGATAAGGGAAGAAGATTGCTATGGCCTATCAAGAAAAAATATGGTAACAAAATTTCCTGGGGCGATCTTATTGTTTTAGCAGATAATATGGCTTATGAAGTTGCAGGACTAAAAACATTTGGTTTTGGTGGAGGTAGAGAAGATATATGGCATCCTGAAAAAGATATTTACTGGGGATCAGAAAAACAATGGCTTGCACCAACTGGTAGTGAAGGCACACGTTATTCCGGTGAAAGAGACTTAGAAAATCCTTTGGCAGCTGTAATGATGGGATTGATTTATGTTAACCCTGAAGGTGTTGATGGAAAACCGGATCCATTAAAAACAGCGCAAGACATTCGCGTTACTTTCTCACGAATGGCAATGAGTGATGAAGAGACTGTTGCACTTACTGCCGGTGGACATACTGTAGGCAAAGCACATGGTAACGGAAAAGTAGAAGTGTTAGGTGGTGTTCCTGAAGCTGCAGAAATACAACATCAGGGATTGGGTTGGTTTAATCCTGATGGCTCTGGCAATAAAGATAAAACTATGGCAAGTGGTATTGAAGGAGCATGGACTACAGACCCAACAAAGTGGGATAATGGATTTTTTGATTTGTTATTGAACTACGATTGGGCATTGACAAAAAGCCCTGCCGGTGCATGGCAGTATGAGCCAACAAATATGCCTGAAGAAAAGAAACCTGTTGATGCATTTGATCCAAAAGTTCGCAGAAATCCTATGATGACTGATGCTGATATGGCATTAAAGATGGATCCTGAATTCAGAAAGATATCAGAGAGATTTTATAATGACTTCAATTATTTTTCTGGAAACATTTGCCCGTGCTTGGTTTAAACTTACGCATAGAGATATGGGACCAAAGTCGCGTTACCTTGGTGCCGATGTGCCTAAAGAAGATTTGATTTGGCAAGATCCTATTCCTGCAGTTAGTTACACATTGTCAGATGCTGAAGCAGATGAAATAAAAACTAAAATTTTAAACTCAGGTTTAAGCAGAACAGAATTGATTAATACTGCATGGGATTCTGCAAGAACATATCGTGGATCAGATTTCAGAGGCGGTGCCAATGGTGCAAGAATTCGTCTTGAGCCAATGAAAAATTGGGAAGGCAATGAGCCGAAACGCTTACAAAAAGTGTTGGATAAACTCACAGAAATTCAAAAAGGATTAAGCAAGAAAGTAAGTATTGCAGATTTAATTGTGTTGGGTGGTAGTGCTGCTGTTGAGCAGGCTGCAAAAGATGCAGGCATGTCAGTAAAAGTTCCTTTTGCTGCCGGCAGAGGTGATGCAACATTGGAGCAGACTGATGTAGATTCTTTTTCTGATTTGGAACCTTTACATGATGGATACAGAAATTATCAGCAAAAAAACTATGCTGTTTCTTCAGAGGAATTGTTGTTAGACAGAACACAGTTAATGGGGCTCACTGCACCTGAAATGGTTGTGCTTGTTGGAGGAATGAGAGTTCTGGGAACCAACTTCGGTGGAAGCAAACATGGTGTGTTTACAGAGAGAGAAGGTGTTTTAACTAATGACTTCTTTGTAAACCTTACTGATATGAAATATGAGTGGAAGCCTGTTTCTGAAAATCTGTTCAATATTGTTGATAGAAAAACAGGAGCTACAAAATACACAGCTACACGAGTAGATTTGGTTTTCGGTTCCAATTCAATTTTAAGGTCATACTCAGAAGTGTATGCACAGGATGATAACAAAGAAAAATTTGTGAAAGATTTTGTGAAAGCCTGGGTAAAGGTGATGAATGCTGACAGATATGATTTGAAAAAATAATATTGTTTAGTACTCCAAAAATGCGAGCAGCCTCTGAAAAGAGGCTGCTCGCATTTTATATCATCTGCTTAACTGTAACCACTAAAGTTTTGAAGCAACCACAAAAGCTTTTTTATACTTTTTAGTTTTTCCTTCGGGATTAAATGCTTCGGCATAAACAATATAAATTCCTACAGAGGCTTTATCATTTTTATCGGTTATGCCATCCCACATAAAACTATCTTCCGGTGCTAATAGTTTTGATTTTACCAAGTTGCGAACCAATTGTCCTGCTTCATTATAAATTTTTGCATTCAGCATATAACCCGGTTCATTCATGTTGATGTTAAATGTTACTACATCATTATATCCATCGTTATCTGGCGAAAAAATTTCTGGGGTTATTGTAAAATTATTTTCCTGTAATTGTTCGTTTAAACTTTGTGAGTTTTTATAGCCCGGTGTTGCATAGCCAACAGCTTCTGCTGCCGAATGCCAGTTAGTAGAATCCTGTGTGCCTTTATTAAACCATATTCTTTCTAATGAAACACCATTCTGATCGTCAATGAGTGGAAAATGCCAACGCTTATTATAGTTAAGCTGATCAATTCTGTTCAATGCAAAATCGGTAATGACACAAACACCCATGTCATCATTAAAACCCGGCAGTGATGCTTTTAGTAAATTATTTGTTGCAGCATTGGGATAAAAACTTTGCAGTGATGCAACATCAGAAGTAAGTGCTATGTATTCCTTCGGAAATAAAAGATACCCTCCATCACTAACACTATAATTTGTTGTTATCAGATTGTTGTTATCAGTTGTTGCAACTTTAAGATTTTTAAGGTCAATTATTTTTGATGAGTTGTTGTAAAGCTCCACAAAGTCATTTCCTCCTGTTTTTGGGTTAAACAATATTTCGTTTATCAGCACATCACCTGCAACAGCAGTTTCTGCAATACCAATTTTTAAACTAAGTTCTCCTGTTATTTTATTTCCCGGACAGTCAGCAATTGATGAGTTTAAATTAACATGATAAACTATTCCGGTTTGCAATGCATTATTTAGCGTTAAAAAGGCATGATTGTCTGAAAGTAATACTGATGCAGGCTGACCTATTCCATTGTCAATAATATAACTTGATGTTTGTGATGCAATAGCATTGTCAGGATTCTCGCTAAATGTTATTCTTATCAATGTTGTGGTAAGGGGATAAGCATCAACTGCCTGTGGTGGGGTGGTATCGCTGTAAGTACCTTTAACACTGTTTACTTTTCCCGGTGTTCCGCCTTGCGCATCATTTGATGCATGCCAGTTAAATCTTGAATTACAAGTAAAATCAGCATCAATTCTTTCAATGGTGAAGCCTCCTGTTTTTTTGCTGTCATCGTTGTAGTTATCATCACTGAAAATTACTCTGTCTATCAATGTGCCATTGTTATCAGTCAGTTTAAGGTCATCACCAACATCATTATTTAACGAAGGAAATGAACTTGTCCCTGTTGTATTACCATAGGGAATAAATGATGTTGTGTCAGAATTTTTACAGACAATGATATATGCACTTGGTTGAAGTGTTACTGCGCCAATACTTGCCACGGAGGTTGACCCGTCAGATAATGTCCAGCCATTGAGTGAGAGAATTTTGTTACTTCTGTTGTACAGCTCAACAAACTCTGCATTAGGCAGTGGTGCCGACACAATAGGTTCAAAATATATTTCATTAATGACAACATCAAAAGGCTGTGCTGTTACAGGAGCATTCCATGTAAAGCCTATAGTGCTTCCTGCAGCAATTACATTGCTATTAAGATCAGATACATTACTTACAGAGCGTGTATGCAGTGCCACTTGTAAATGGAGTGCTAAATGTAAGATGTACTAATGAAAAATCACTTATATCGCGTACTGCAGTTGCCGGAGTGCCCAAACCCTGAATTGCATAATTCGTTGTAGTCTGTGATGTAGTCAGGTCAACAAGCTCAGAAAATTTTACATCTAAAGCAGTATTCGATAACGGAATAGCGGAAGTTAGTGTTGGTGGTGTGATGTCTGCAATAAATGGAATAGAGAAATCGTCAAAGAAGAAGCCTGTGGCATTGGATGAAGTGTAAGTACAACTCACACCAAAATAACTTCCTGAATTAATTGTTGCATCAGTACCTGAAGATTGTAAAGTAAAATTTGTTCCTGCAGCAGCATCTGCATATATACTCCATATACCTGCATTATCTCTTGTAATTTTTACACTGATAGTTGATGCCGCTGCAATAAATCCATTGGTGCCTCGTGCTACTGATACAGAGGTTGTACCTGTTTGTTTAAAAATTTCGATGGCATCGTTGCTGCCTGTTTCTCCAAACTGTACATAATAGCCGTTGAGTGCACCTTTTAAGTTTTGTTGATCGCTCACCAAATAAATTCTTGCATAATTACTTGACGATGGCGCAAAGTTGAGCTTTATATAAAATTGCCAAGATGTATTATCGAGTGTAGGCAGGCTTGTTGTTAATGCCAGATAGGAAGTTGCTGCACCGGTGCTGTTGAGTTGCAGTTGCTGTGATGCATTGACTATAAACTGACTGTTGTCGCCACTCCATGCAGGATTAGCAGTAAAATCACCATCAGAAAAGTTATCTGTTATTTGTGCAACACCAAAAAATGGAATCATTGCGAAAAAAAGTAGTAATCGCTTCATGTTAAAATAAAATATAAGGCAGTGAAGATAAGCAAACCTCATTATTTAAAATAAATAAATTGAAACAGCATTAAGTAATGTGTTTTTTATTCATTTTTGAGGAAGGAATAAAATATTATGAAAGTAGCTGTAGTTGGTGCCACAGGCTTGGTTGGAAAAACCATGATGCGCATTCTGGAAGAAAGAAAGTTTCCGGTATCGGAATTTATACCTGTTGCAACGGCAAATTCTGCCGGTAAAAAAGTAATGTTTTCGGGAAAGGAATATACAGTGATAACTTGTGAAGAAGCAGTTGCTCTGAAACCTGATATTGCCTTATTCTCTGCCGGAGGATCAACATCTTTAGAGTGGGCTCCAAGATTTGCTCAGGTTGGAACTACTGTAATTGACAACTCATCGGCATGGCGGATGAATGAAAAATGCCCTTTAGTAGTTCCTGAAATAAATGCTGATGTATTAACTAAAGAAGATAAAATTATTGCCAACCCAAATTGTTCTACTATTCAGATGGTGATGGTACTTAATCCGCTACATAAAAAATATAAACTTAAAAGGATAGTTGTTTCTACTTATCAGTCAGTTTCCGGAACAGGAAAAAAAGCAGTTGATCAGTTGATGAATGAACGCAAAGGAATTTCCGGTGCTATGGCCTATCCATATAATATTGACATGAACGTGTTGCCACATGTTGATTCCTTTTTAGAAAATGGATATACGAAGGAAGAAATGAAAATGGTTAATGAAACAAGAAAAATAATGCGCTCTGACAAAATAAAAGTAACAGCAACAACTGTGCGCGTACCGGTTGTTGGAGGCCATAGCGAAGCGGTGAATGCAGAGTTTGAAAATCAGTTTGAATTGAGTGATGTAAGACAACTTTTATCACATACTGCAGGTGTGACGGTTATTGACGACCCTGCACAACTTCAGTATCCGATGCCCACTTATGCAGAAGGAAAAGATGATGTTTTTGTAGGAAGAATCAGGCGTGATGAATCACAACCACAAACATTAAACCTTTGGGTGGTATCTGACAATCTCAGAAAAGGCGCTGCTACCAATGCTGTTCAAATTGCAGAGTATTTGCTAAAGCAGTTTTGGCAACATTAAAGCTTGTAAGTGATAAAAATTCAAATTGTTTACAATAAATACTTTACCTATTTGACAGATTGAAATAGAAAAAACTTGATATTGACAGTTGTTGACTTAAATTACAATTTGATTTGAACAGTCTTGAATTTATGTTAAATTAACGATCCCATAAAGTTAGATAGTTATAAGATAAATTAAGTAATGAGATAACGGACTATTGCTAAGGGATATAGTGATTTTTTAAAACTCAATTATTAAACAGAAAAAATAGTATATTTGAATTCATGAATTGGCAGGAATACATAATGTCTGATGAGGAAGTACTTTTAGGGAAACCAACCATAAAAGGTACAAGAATTTCAGTTGAACATATTGTTGGGCTATTAGCTCAGGGTTGGACAGAAAAAGAAATTTTGGAAAATTTTCCTCGATTGACAAAAGAATCTTTGCAGGCAGTTTTTTTATATATTCAAGACTGTTTTAGTGACGGATTATTATTTACTCCTAAAAGAAAAACGGCTTGAATTTAATTTATGAAACTTCTAGCTAATGAAAATTTTCCATTAAAAAGTATTGTTTACCTTCAAAACGGAGGATTTGATATTACTTCCATTGGGGCTGAACACTCAAGCATTAAAGATTTTGAGGTGATGACAATCGCCATTAATGAGGAGAGGACTATATTGACTTTTGATAGAGATTACGGAGAATTGATTTTTAAACACAATTACAAACCACCTAAAGGTGTTATATATTTAAGGTTAGAAAAATATAGTGCCGATGAACCCGGGCGTCTGATTGAAGAATTGGTAAGCAGTAATCAATATATTTTTGATGGTGCATTAACAGTATTGGATGAACGGGGAATTAGGCAGCGCAAATATTAGTAGTTTGTTAAATTGTAATATTTTAAAGTAATTTATTCTGCATTGTATCTTGTAAATTACAAATTGGATTCATCAAAGCATAAAAAAAAAGCCACCCCAAAAAGGATGGCTTTTCTTTCTTAAAAAATTATTTTTTAGTTGCGTCTTCCGAAGTAAATCAAGACATAATACATCAGCGTTGCTAAGGCACCTAATGCAGCAACAACATAGGTCATGGCAGCCCACCACAAAGCATCTTTTGCTTTTGCATGTTCGCTGCTTGTTACCATGCGGCTGTCGCTAAGCCATACCAATGCTCTGCGGCTTGCATCAAACTCAACAGGAAGTGTAATAAAACTAAACAACACTGTCATGGCAAACAACACAATACCTGCAAGTAGTAGCGATGGAAAAACATTGATGAGTAAAACACCGCCAAGCAATACCCACTGTACCCATTTTGAGGCAAAACTTACTACCGGCACTAAAGCCGAACGAACCTGAAGCATGGTATAAGCTTTTGCATGTTGCACAGCATGACCACATTCGTGTGCTGCAACGGCAGCAGCAGCAGCATTACGTCCATAATATACAGGCTGACTCAGATTAACGGTTTTGTTAAGTGGATTGTAGTGGTCTGTCAACTGACCTTCAACAGAAATAACTTTTACATCATTAATACCGTTGTCATGAAGCATTTTTTCTGCAATCTCCTGACCACTAAGACCTGTTCCTAAAGTTTCATGCGAGTATTGTTCAAACTTTCGTTTTAGCTGGGCGCTTACTAACCACCCGACAAGCATAAATACTATTACTATAAGATATATTCCCATTTATTGATTTTTTTAAATTTTTAAACTGCTTTTCACTAATTTTTTTTAACCACAATCAAACAGTGTGCAAATATACACAACCTACATTTTTGTCAGTGTTTTTTATGATTATTATTGAATGAATTACTCCCAGCGAAACGTTTTGGCAGCTACAATGTAAATAATAACACCCCAAAGCAGCAATACCATTAACTGTGAAATGACATCTATTAATCCTGCACCTTCAAATGCCACTTCGCGTAAAGCATCATTAAGGTAGGTTAACGGCAGTGCCTTGCAAAACGGTTGCAGCCATTTTGGAAAAACATCAATCGGAAAAAATGTTCCCGACAACAAAAACTGCGGCATAGTAATGATGTTGGCAATGGGTGGAATTGTGCTTTCACTTTTTGCAATTCCGGAAACCACAAAGCCAAAACCCATAAAAACGATAAGTCCAAAGGCGCAGATAAGCATCATTGTAAGAAAAGTGCTTATGCCATTAATGAGTGTAAACCCAAATGCAAACCTGCCCACACCTATTATGAAGCAAGCACCAAGCAATGAAAATACCATTCGGCTTAATGTTTCACCCAGAACAATGTAAATACGTTTTACTGGCGTGGCAAAAAACCGTTTTATGACCAAGGTTTGTCTGAGGCTGAAAAAAACAAATGCAGTTCCGAAAACTCCTGTTGACAATAAGGCAAAACCTAACTGACCGGGAAGTATAAAATCTATTTTCTTGTATTCGCGTCCTGCAATTTCTTCATTTTTTAACTGTGCCAATGGATGTGCTACATGTGCATCGTACAAATTTATTTTGCTTATAAGATTATCTAAAATGTTTTTAGAAAGTGCTCCACCTTCAGGTGCAGCTGTGGAGGTAATAAGTCTGGTAGTATAATCTATTTTGCCTTCAGTAATATTTTTTGTGATAACCAAAATCCCATCAATCTTTCCTTGCTGAAGTTTTTTACTTGCAATAGCAGAATCGCCTTCAATCCAATTGATAACGTCAATGTTTTTTGTGGCTTCATAAATCGGATTATGATGGTCGCTTGAAGGGGTTAGAAATAATTTGACTTTAAGTCCTGTACCCGATAAAAATCCAAAAACCAAAATAAAGGTAAGCGGAAAAACCAGAGTAAAAACTACTGCACTGGGGCTGCGTGTTATTGACCTGAAACTGGCTTTAGCAATAGCCAGCATGGCCTTTGTTTGAGAGTAACTCATGTTGTTTATGTCAGAAATGTTGCAAATGTAGTTAAGTTGTTTTTTATGAATTAAAATAAAAAATGTACGTTTGCCGTAATAACATAGGTTCGTCAATTCAATGAATCACACATTCTCATTATTTCAGAGCATGGAGAGGGATAAGATTATCCTTTCTTTCAAAGGAGATATTACCCAGGATTTGCTTGCTTCTGTATATCAGATTATGGAGTCGAGAATGGATCAGGATAAGACTGATTCCAAGAGGAAGAAAAGATTTTATCACATTTTAGTTGAATGTCTTCAGAATGTATATCACCACATGGAAGATTTCAGAAATGTGCATGAGCTGGATGAAATTTCTGATGGCTCTGCAATTTTTATCATTGCCAAGGCAAAAGGTGAGGGCTACAGAATTATTACAGGAAACTATATCAAGAAAGATGAATCGGAAGACCTTAAATCGAAGCTTGAGAAAATTAATTCTATGAACACCGATGAACTAAGAACTTATTATCTTGAAACACTAAGCACTACAGAGCTTTCGCAAAAAGGTGGTGCCGGTTTAGGAATGATTGATATTGCCCGCAAGTCGGGACATAAAATAGTTTACAGTTTTGACGGTGTAAGCGACACTGTTAATTTTTTTACCCTTGAAGTAACAATTAATTAAATCAAAGAAAATGGATAAGCTGATTATTGAACCGGGCATAAAAACACCTCACATTGTGTTTGACGCTGCCAATGGAAGTCTTGAAATTAAAGGTAAATCCATTCCGGAAAATTCTATTGAATTTTATAAGCCTGTTTACGATTGGCTTGATACTTATACAACACAACCCAAAGATCAAACCTTGCTGACAGTGCAGTTAGAATATTTTAACACTAGCTCTTCTAAATGTTTGCTCGACTTATTCAGGAAACTTGAAAACATTCATTCTTCAGGCAAAGGAAAAGTAAATGTAAAGTGGCTTTATGAGGAAGATGATGAAGACATTATGGAAGCCGGTGATGACTATCAGACCATTGTAAAACTTCCTTTCAGTATCGAGAAAATTTCAGGATAATTATTTTCCTTCAAAAATTTCGTCAATAGTTTTTACAGCAACTGCATGATAACCCGGACGTGCCGACTTATAAATTTGTTCTATCCAAGGTCGTAATGTTGCATCTGCTGCAGCTTTTCGATAAAGTGGTGCAATAAATTTTCTGCGTCCTACTGTATTCAGAAAATTTTCTAATGCTTTATATGCAGGCTTGTAGTGACAGGCAAAGGCTATCATAAACCAATCAAATGCAATTTCTGAATTTTGAATCTGAGTGAAATGAAAATGATTATCTAATGCAACAGCTTTTTCGTAGGTCATTTCGGGAGCAATAGTTCGTAAAAAATGCAGGTAATGATGCGTTGTCCATCCTGCAGTATCTGGCATAACTGTTGGCTGTTTGATAAATGCTGCTGCTGCTTTCTCAACCTGATCAAAATATTTGCTTTTAATAACAGGCAGACTCTTAGGAAGTCCGGTTCCATAAACCCATTCATCAACATTTACTTTTTGTTTTATCAACGGATTTTCCTGCAAAAGATTTACCTCCAGATAATGTAGAAATTCTTTTGTTGTCATGGTTTGAAAGCGATGTTCTTCAAAATACTTTTTAAAAATGCATCCCACATATCTACGGCTGCTTCTTCTAATGCCATCAGAAAAAACGCCCTTTTTCATAGGCAATATCACCCATGCCATCATCAGGATCACGACCTTTAAGGTCAAGAAAAGTTTAGTATCCGGATTGTTAACACCCATTTCGGCAACAGTGTGCTTCAGTTCATTTTGTGAAAGTAAGTTCAGCATGTCAGCATAATCTTTACCATAAATTTTTTCCATAATGCGCGATTCAAAGTAAACTGTAAATCCTTCATTTAGCCAGAAGTCATTCCATGTTGCATTGGTAACTAAATTGCCACTCCACGAATGTGCAAGCTCATGTGCAATTAGACTCACTAACGAACGGTCGCCTGTAATGATGGTAGGTGTTGCAAATGTTAAACATGGATTTTCCATTCCACCAAAAGGAAAAGAAGGAGGCAGCACCAAAACATCATATTGTAGCCATGGGTATTTACCATACAATTGTTCTGCCGAAGAAATCATAGCAGGCAAATCTGTAAACTCATGAAAAGCTTTGGCCAACATAACAGGTTCTGCGTAAATGCCGGAACGGTTGTCGTAGGCTTTGTAAGCAAGGTCGCCAATGCTTAAAGCCATAAGATAGGAAGGTACAGCAAAAGGCATTTTAAATGAATAGGTGCCATTGCCAATTTGTTTAGGATTTTGTGGACAACTCATCAATGCCATAAGTTCTTTAGGACAATGAATGGTTGCTGTCCATGTAAATTTTATTCCAGGTGTATCCTGCAAAGGTATCCAGCTCCGAGCCAGAATAGCTTCCGATTGTGTATATAAAAAAGGATGTTTTTTGCCTGCAGTTTGTTCCGGGTTTAGCCACTGTAATGCTTGTGCATCAGGAGAAGTTTCATAATAAATGGTAACCTCTTTTGTATTTGCTGTTATAGGAATAGCAAGTTCGCTGCCTAAAATTTCATCTGCAGGTTTTAAAATAAATGTAACAGGAGCATCATTGATTTTTACACTTTCAATTTTCAGGTTGTAGGTGTCTAAACGCAAAGTATCGGCATTGGTAAGATTTTTTACTTGCAAAGTCACAAAGCCAACTAACTTTTTAGTTGAGAAATCAGCTTTAAGGCTTAAGTCAAGATGCTGTACAACAATTTCTGCTGGATTGGAATATGAATGTTGATCTTTAACGTATATCCCTCTTTCATCTTCCGGTTTTTTAGCAAACATGGTAAATGGTATTAGAATTAAAAATAAAATATTTTTCATTGTTCAATTATTTTGTTTTAATCATATAAATATGAGGAATGTTATCTTCCAGAAATTCTTCGCTGATGACAACAAACCCAAATGACTCATAAAATTTACGAAGATAACTTTGTGCCATAATTTTTATTGCACTATTAGGGAATAAGCTTTTACATTCATCTAAAGATTTTTCGACCACTAATTTTCCCAATCCTGTTCGTCTGAGTTGTTGATGTGTAACGATGCGCCCAACAGAAACTTCATCATACAAAACACCGGGAGGAATAATACGTGCATAACCAACAACTTGTTGATTTGCCATAGCCATCAGATGAAAAGAAAGTTTATCGGTTTTGTCAATGTCACCATAAGGACAATTTTGCTCCACAATAAAAACCTGCTGCCTGAGTTGTAAAAAATCATGCAGTTCATGTGCAGTGAGGTCATTAAACGATTTAAACTTCCAAAAAATATTCATGCTGTGATGGGCTGATATGGCAGCGAATATAAAACACATTTTATGAATAGTAAAAGAAGTAATACGATTGAATAAATTGTTAGCAGCATTTTGATGATTAACACTATTTACATCAAACTAAATAAATAACTTTGGCGCCATGTCATTGCCACAACTCATTGTTACTGACAGCAGCCGAAACGGAAAACTTCCATTTGCTCCTTTTAAAAGGACACAGGAAGAATCTGCACAACAGCCAAAGACAGAGAAGGTAAGCAACAAAGTTGCGAAGCAGAAACTTTCTTTAAAAACAGACAGCTTAAAAGGTAATACCACTGTAGTTGATACAATAAAACCAATAGCAAACGATAGTATTCAACTTGCAATTGATTCTTCAGTTGCAGATATGTCTAGATTGTTTCGTTTTACAGATGAGGAAAATGATGAACTGAACAATTCAGATCAACAATTTATTTCATCATCGGCATATTTCAAACAGCAGCAGTTGGAAGTAAAATCGTCATCTCCACAATTGTTTAATAAGATAGTTCCGGATTGGTTTACCATAGTCCTTTTTTTTCTGATTGTGGGCATTACAACAGTAAAAGTTTTTTATCAGAATATTTTCAGACAATTGGTCGAAGCTGTTTATAGTTTTGCAGTAACCAATCAGGTGGTGCGCGATGAAAATTTGTTAGTGCAACGTGCTTCAGTTTTGCTAAATGTAATTTTTTATTGTAGCTCAGGTTTGTTTTTTTATTGGATCAGTGTGCGCTACAACTGGAATCATCCGATCTTAAATGAAGGATTGTTTCGTTTTTTCTTTTTTGCTTTCGTGACAGCAGTTTTTTTTACAGTAAAAATGTTGTTGCTGAAACTGATAGGCACAATTTTTAATCTCGATAAACCGGTGGCAGTTTTTATTTTTTCCATTTTTTTGACCAATAATTTACTAGGAGTTCTGCTGGTGTTGATTACTTCATTTATGGCATATTTATCCGGTGTGGGTCTGATAAATTACATCTATCTGGTATTAGGAATTCTTTCTCTGGCATTTATTTTTTTATTGTACAGGGCATTTTTGATTTCCCGTACTGTGCAGGGTTATTCTTTGTATTATTTAATTTTATACTTTTGCACCCTTGAAATTGTACCGATTGCATTGATAGTAAAATTTGCATCGGAGTAATTAAACAAGGTGATTAAAAACGCATGGCCGGAAATTCGAAAGTAAAGACAATACTCGTAACACAACCCAAGCCGGAAACGGAAAAGAATCCATACTTTGACCTTGCAAAAAAGTTCAATGTAAAAATTGATTTTCGTCCTTTTATTCAGATTGAAGGAATACCTGCAAAAGATTTTCGCAAAGACAGAGTTAATGTTGCAGAATTTCAGGCAGTAATTTTAACCAGTCGCCAGGCTGCCGATCATTATTTCAGAATGGCTGCCGAAATGCGCATGACAAATTTTGATGAAGTAAAATTTTTCTGCGTGTCTGAGTCAACTGCTTTTTATCTCCAGAAATATATCACATATCGTAAGCGCAAAGTTTTTTATGGCAACAACAGCATTAACGATTTGACAGATGTGTTGAAGAAACATAAGAAAGAAAAGTTTTTGCTTCCTTGTAGTGAAGTAATGAATCCCGACATCATTAACACATTAAAAGACGGTGACCTGAATTTTATAACTGCAGCAATGTACAGAACGGTAAGTAGCGATTTATCTGATGTGAATATTGAAACGTTTGATATGATTGTGTTCTTCAGCCCATCGGGAGTTCAGTCGCTGTTGAAGAATTTTCCTAAATACAAACAAGGCAATACCCGAATTGCAACATTCGGTGTCACCACATCACAGACTGCAAAAGATGCTAAGTTAAAAGTAGAGGTTGAAGCACCTGTTCCGCAGGCACCAAGTATGACAATGGCTATTGAGCAGTATCTGAAAAAAGCCAACAAGTAATTTTTTACTTAATCTCACTTAGTTTTTGCTGTGCCTGTGTAGCGTAAAATCCTTTGCTGGAAATTATTTTTTGTAATAACTCTTTTGCTTTATCCTGCTCACCTTTTTGCAAAAGCAGCAATGCTCTGTGCCACGCTGATTCCTGATTAAATGTATTGTTTGACTGTGCATCTAATCGGTCGAGGAAGTGAAGTGCTTTATCATACTGCTGACTTTCGCTGTATGACATTGCCGTATAAAACAAGGCATTTACATCGCTATGATTGTCGGATAGCAAAAGTTGCAACTTATTAATTGCAGAGGAGTATTTCTTATTGTTGTAATCAACTAATGCTTCAGCTAAAAAATCTTGATATCCTATTGTACGAGACTGCATGTTGTTAAGCGTTTTGGATTTTTCCATATCCTTTCTCGACTCATAACGGGCAGGAATGCCGTTGTCTTCTTTTGCTACGTTCTTTTCACGTTTGTACTCACGGGAATAGTCATACACTTTTAGTCCTTCAATATTTTTTGTTACCGGCACTACAGCATCAACTACAGCAGCACCTGCCGATGCAGACTCAGTAACTATGAGTGCACCAACATCTGCTGACTGTGGCTCAGCAATTGCTTCATTTTTCTGAACAGGTTCTGTTGCAGCAAAGGCTTTATCTTCTTTACTTGCTTTTGCTACCATTGCATTATGCGATGCAATTATGTTTTTTGATGCTTGTTGAATTCTTTCTTCTGCAGGAGGAGGTGGTGGTTGAATGGTAGATTCATTCAACTTAGTATCACTGCTGGTTTGAGGTGTTTCTGTATTTATTTTTTGTTGTACAGCAGGTGCGTTAATTTGTTCTGCTGTGTTTTCATGTTTGAAGGAATAGTTAGAAATAATCCATCCTGTAGCAATTAAAATTGCAACAGATGCTGCGGCATAATACCATCTGTTTATAGATGGGGATTGTTTTGCAGAAGAAGAATATTTATCCGATACCTGCTTGATGGTTTCATCAAGCGGTTTCATAGAGGTCAACAAGGCAAGACCTTCTGCTGCATCGGAACAAAGCTCGCAGTCTGTCAGGTGTTTTTCAACGGCATACTTTTCGGCATCCGTCATTTTTCCCTGCACATATTTTGTCAGACGTTCTTTGTCAACGCAGTCAGAGGTTTTGAATATTTCAATTTTACGACTTAACATGATTATTTTTCTCCATATAAATTCTGAGATTCCTTTTCCCATTCTGTATAAAACTCTTCACCTGCTTGAAATCAAAACCTGTTAGGTCTGTTATTTCATTATAGCATTTTTCTTTCAGGAAAAACAATTCAATACATATTCTTTGTTCTTCGTTTAATGTTTTTATTGCTTCTTCAAGCATCAGCAATTCTGTTTCTTTTTCATAAACACGGTCGGTGTTTTCCGGTTCAAATTCTGTTGATGCAGCAATTTCATCTCGGCTGTAATTGTCTGCTCTGTTTTTTGCTGCCTGTCTGCTGCGCAACTGCATCAGACAAAAGTTTTGTGCCACACGATGTATCCAGTACGAGAACTTCTGTACGTCATGTTTTGACAAATCGGCATAAAGTTTCTCAAAAATCTGCAACACAGCATCTTTACTGTCGTCAGTATCTTTAAGATACTTCATGCACACACCAAATACTAAATGCGAATAGCGGTTAAACAATATACCCACAGCTTGTTTATCACCTTGCTGGCGATATTGCAACACAAGCTCCTCATCGCTAAGCGCATTCTTATCCTTATTCCGGATGAGCCACATAAATAATTTTTACTTTCTGATTAATGGTAGGATGCTTTCTGGAATATGATTCCATAAACATTCATAAAAATAATTTTAAAATTAAAGGACTACCTCCGCAATGGCATGAATAGGTATATCTTTTCCTGCCTTTAATTCCACATGGTCATTGGTGACAGCCCAAACAGTTGTTTCTACAGCACAAGTGCCTTCAGTGGTTTCAAATACTATGCGCACTTTTTGTTTGTAATCGTTTCCTAATGCCATTGCACCATCGAGTAAAATTTTTCGCCTTGCACGATCTATTTCATTCGATAACACTTCGTGTTGAACAAAATGGTAGTCAGATAAATCTTCTTTAGCAATGATGGTGAGTTCCATATTGATTGAATTTGGTGTATCAGAGTTTTAGCGGCATATAAAAGTAGGCATTTATTCTAATATGTTCAATAAAATTTTAAAACGGCCATTTTTCCCGACTTTCCGGCCATCCAGACCTTTTTTTGTGAAGGTGCTATGCTGATGGTGTAAAATGCTAGTGATAGTCCATCTGCGTTTTTAATTTCTTTAATGTAGTGCTGACTGTCAATCACATACGTGCCGTTATGGCCTGTTGTAATCAGGTAGTTGCCATTTTTAGTTTTTATTGTTTTAACACATGACACAAAAGCCCCCTCAGGAAGTTTTATGGGTTGCCATGTCTTGCCACCATTGTTTGTTTGGTACAAAGTTGTGGTAGTATCGGATTGCAAATAGTTGCCTCCACCAATATAGCCATTTAGTTTGTTTTCAAAATACATAGTAAAAATTCCTGTCATGGTGCTGTCGCTAATCATAGGTGTGGTTTGTGGAAGAAATGCACCATCATTTTCAGAAATAAAAAGTCTTGATGTGCTTCCTCCTGTTGCAAAAATCACGCTGTTTTGCAGCCATTGTATGTTGGTGTTACTTGCAGCAAAGCAACCTTCACCTTTTATTGCAGGTGATGTAACTTTTAGCTCCTGCCAGTTGTTGCCGCCATCTGTTGTTTTAATAATCATAAAATACCCTTCCATTGGATCGCTTATAGCAATGCCATGAAGCGAATCTTTAAATGTCATACTATCAAAAAAAATACCCTTGCTGTGATTGCTGTAAACATGTTGCCATGATGTACCATAATTATTTGTTCTCAATAGATATGCCGGTGAATCAATGCTCAATAACAAAACCGTTGAGTCGTTTAATGCCGCCAATGACCTGAATTCAGAATATTTTCCATCAGTGGCAATAGAGTCTATATGCCAGTTGCTGCCACCATCTTTTGTAAAACCAAAAACACCTCTGTTAGCTGCAAACCACACCACACTGTCGTTTACTGTCTGTAGTGCGCGAATGCTTACCTGAACGGGCAATTGAATGGTTTTTAATTCTATCTGCTGTGCCTGCAGTGATGATGTAAAACAAAAGCACCACAGTATGTGAAAAATTCTTTGCATTGTGTTTCAAATGTAGTGTTTTTTCAAGTCTGCATAGATTGTTAAACGAACAGATTGTAATTTTTTTAAGACTAATAGGTAGTGACTTAAAAAGAAAGATATGTTTTCAGAAAAAAGTAATGACAGAAAGGTTTATATTGTAGCCATCAGAATGTTTGTATTATAATCATGTCAGCGCAACTTAACCGTGTCATAGCACACATGGACCTCGATTGTTTTTTTGTATCCGTATCGCGGCTGCTGCATCCGGAGCTAAACAATAAGCCGGTAATTGTTGGCGGTGGCGAGCGTGGTGTAGTGGCTGCATGCAGCTACGAAACCAGAAAATTTGGTGCGCACTCTGCCATGCCCATTAAGCAGGCAAAACGCCTGTGCCCGGAAGCTATTATTGTTCGTGGCGATTATGATGCTTACAGCAGTCATTCCGATATGGTGCATGAAATTATTTGCGAAAGTGTGCCGCTGTATGAGCGTAGCAGTATTGATGAATTTTATTTAGACCTAACAGGCATGGATCGTTTTTTTGGATGTTATAAACATGCTACAGAACTCAGGCAACGCATCATCCGCGAAACAGGGCTGCCTATTTCTTTTGGTATGAGTGCCAACAAAACCGTAAGCAAAATTGCTACCGATGAGGCAAAGCCCAACAATCAGATGCAGGTGGACTGTGGCGAAGAGAAAATTTTTTTAGCTCCGCTGTCGGTACGAAAAATTCCTATGGTAGGCGAAAAGACCTACACACTGCTGCGCAGCATGGGTGTAGAGAAAGTAAAAACCGTTCAGGAAATGCCTGTAGAACTGATGGAGCGTGTGCTTGGCGAAAACGGAACTACCATCTGGAAAAAAGCCAACGGCATTGACACCACAGCCGTTGAGCCATACCATGAGCAGAAGAGCATGAGCACGAAGAAACTTTTGAGCAGGACACTATTGACGTGCAACGCCTGCAGCACATCCTCATTGCTATGACAGAAAAACTATGCTTCCGCCTGCGCAGCGAACACAAGGTAACGTCATGTATAAGCGTAAAAATCCGTTACAGCAACTTCGACACACATACCATGCAGTGCCGCATAGCCTACACAAGTTGCGACCACATTATTATTAAGCAAGTAAAAGAACTGTTTGCTAAGCTGTTTAACCGCAGAATGCTCATCAGGCTTATTGGTATTAAGTTCAGCCATCTGGTAGGTGGCGGACATCAGATTAATTTGTTTGAAGACAGCGAAGAAATCATCAACCTCTATCAGGCAATGGACCGTATGCGCCTGCGCTTTGGCGAAGATAAAATTCACCGTGCTGCTGCCATGAGCTTTTCATTGCGCGGATTCAATCCGTTTAATGGATTGAGTAATTCACCTAAAGAGATAAAGGGCGGTAAATAAGCTAAAAAAATAGTTGTAGAACGATAATACCTTGAAAAGGCAAAATTCCATATTTACTTTTACGGTCTTAATTTTAATTATATATATTCATAATTAAACTTAGGTACCTACTATGGAGTTTGATAAAAACATTTCTGATTAAACAACACAAAACAATCAACCTTTCAAAGATATCTTACTGTATTTGTTCCTATATTCCAGCGGAGTGATGCCTGTATGTTTTTTAAATAAATCTCTGAATGCTTTTGTGTCAGTATAACCCACATCAAACATTACTTCAGTAATATTTTTTCTGCTGCTTTCAAACTTGCGTTTTGCAGTTTCAATTTTTACTCGTTGAATATATTCCAATACCGAATGATTGGTTGACTTCAGAAATCTTCGCTCAAAAGTTCTTCGGCTCATCTTTGTATAGTCTGCAAGTTGGTCTATAGTTAGTTTTGCATCAGTGTGTTTTTCTATATACTGTTGTGCTTTTAAAATTTCTGTGTCATGATGATTTTTCTGACCATTGAATATGGCAAAGGAAGCCTGACTGTTTCGATCCAAATCAATAGCAAAGTATTTTGAAGCAAGAATAGCAGTGTGTCGGTCTGAATATTTTTCCAACAAATAAAACAGCAGATTCCACAGCGAGTTTGCACCACCGCTGCTGTAAATGCCACGCTCTTCGGTAATGATTGCGCCATCAACTACCTCTGTATTTGCAAACTGTTCTTTAAACTCATTAAAATAAGCCCAATGTGTTGACACTTTTTTGCCGTCAACCAAACCTGATGCTGTTAGTAGAAAAGCACCAATACATAAACTTGCAACTTCCGTACCCTGACGATGCATTTTTTGTAGCCATGGAATGGCAGCTGCATTTTTCTTTAAGGAATGTTTTACATCACCATAAAGCGCGGGTATAATTATTAAGTCAGAATCGTTAACACTATTTATATGCCTATCAATACGAATGCTGTATTCGCCATCATTGGCTTTGATGCTTTTTTGTAAGCCCACATATTCAACTTTAAACTTAGGTTTTTTACCTGAGGCTATAAGAATATCATTGGCAGTTTTAAATAATCTGTATGCCGGTGTTATGGCTTCTATAGCTGCATGATACGGTACATAAACAGAAATTAACATTCCGGTAATTTTTATTTGGTAAAGTTAAAGTATTTTGTCATTATCACACCTTAAAACTGTCGTTTCTGCCACCTATTGTTGCTTTCTTTAATACTCATCTTTGTAGTACTAAATCAATTATTCACTATTAAGCAAAAAATTATGCAAACAAATAATGTAAATCTACACAGGGTATTTGCTTCGCCTACAGAGAAAGTGTTTAAAGCATTTTCTGATGCCGATGCTTATACTGCATGGCTACCTCCTTATGGATTTGTGGCCAAAACACATCAATATGATTTTAAAGTTGGTGGCAGTTATAAAATATCGTTTATTAATTTTACAACAGGCTTTAGTCACTCTTTCGGTGGTGAGTTTGTAGAGATAAAGCTTAATGACCTGATAAAAATAACGGATCGCTTTGATGACCCTAATCTTCCCGGAGAAATGATAACTACTGTCCATTTTAAAAAAGAGAGCTGTGGTACAGAAATTAATATTTCGCAAACAGGAATTCCTGTTGCCATTCCTTCAGAGATGTGTTATTTGGGTTGGCAAGATTCATTAGATAAATTAAAAAGATTGGTCGAACCCAATATACCGGATGCTTAGTTTATTCGCTATTAAATTTAAACAAACATAAATCAATATAATAACAATTTTCAAAACACTATCATTATGTCAAAACAAGTTTTTATTAATCTTCCCGTAAAGGATTTAAAGAGGTCAATGTCTTTTTATGAAGCTATAGGCTTCACCAACAATCCTCAGTTTACAGATCATACTGCTGCCTGTATGGTTTGGAGTGACACAATTTTGTCATGCTTCTAACTCATGATAAGTTTAAGCAGTTTACATCCAAACTAATTATTGATGCAAAACAGTCAGTAGGCGTTTCTAATGCACTTTTTTTTGAAAGTATTGATGCTATGAAGTCGTTTGCAGAAAATGCAGTAAAGTAGGAGGCAGAGAATATGCAGCTGCCAGCGACTATGGTTTTATGCAACAACATTTTATTGAAGATTTAGATGGACACAATTGGGAGCCATTCTATATGGATATGAGTAAATTTCCCGGATAAATAACAAACAAATTAAAATTATGGCAAAGAAAAAAATAGCTCCATGCTTATGGATTGAAAAAGATGCTAAAAAGGCAGCTAAATATTATCTCTCAATTTTTAAAGAAGGCAAAATGCTTTCGTATAAAGCATATAAAAACTCAGGCACACCCAGTGGCGATTTTGATATTGCATACATCAACTTTCTGGGAATGGATGTGCAGATTCTTGCTGCAGGACCATTATTCAAATTTAATGAAGCAGTATCTTTTGTTATCATCTGTAAAGACCAAAAAGAAATTGACTATTATTGGAAGGCATTGACAAAGAATGGTGGCAGCGAAGGTCCGTGCGGATGGTGTAAAGATAAGTATGGTCTGTCATGGCAAGTTGCTCCCGAGCTATATTTTAAATTAGAACATCATAAAAATAAAGCAAAGCAGGAATATGCTTTCAAAGCATTGATGAAAATGAAAAAAATTATCATTGCCGACTTAGTAGAAAAAAAGTAATTGTTGGCAAAACGATAAAAAACAAAGAAGATGAATAAAATTACTGTGAGTGCTATTATAAATGCACCAATAAAAAAAGTGTGGGACTGTTATACAAACCCCAATCATATTGTTAACTGGAATTTTGCTGACCCTAGCTGGCATTGCCCTTCTGCTACTAACGATATGCGTATTGGCGGAACCTACAAAGCAAGAATGGAAGCAAAGGATGGCAGCTTTGGTTTCGACTTTGAAGCCGTTTATACTCAGATTGAATCCGAGAAATATTTTTCTTATGAGTTTGGAGGAAGAGTTGCTTCAGTTGATTTCAAGAATAACGATAGCCAAACAGAAGTTGTTGTTGTGTTTGATGCCGAAAGTGAAAACCTTGTTGAGATGCAAAGAGCAGGATGGCAGGCTATTCTGAATAATTTTAAAAATTACACCGAGCATAATTAGTATATGCAATTATGTGCGTATCTCCATTTTAATGGTGATTGCAGAAAAGCAATGACATTTTATAAAAAGTGCTTAGGTGGAAGACTGAGGTTTCAAATGGTTAGCGAATTGCCGCAGTCAGAATCACTTCCTACTTATATAAAAAGGAACATTCTGACTGCTTTATTACAGACTGAATATTTTCAGTTAGCCGGAACAGACCTGGGTAATGAAGCAGTTTATTCGCCTGACAAGAGCTTTTCGTTACTCTTAGAATGCAGGAGCAAACCGGAGTTGAAGCGATTGTATAAGCAACTTTCTGCAGGTGGAGTGAAGACACAATTGCTTCAGAAGAATTTTTATGGTGTAATAATTGGCTCTTTTAAAGATAAATTTGGCATTAACTGGGTCCTTCAGTATTAATTGCACTATTTTTTAAATTTATTTTCTTTCAGAAGTTTTGTTACAGTTTTTCTTAATGTTTATATTACAACCGACCGAATGATTGTAGTATAAACATATTAAATGTGTAGAGTGACAGCTATTTGGTTGTTTTAACATATTGCCATGCACCTCTGTTGCCACTCATACTTCTCTCTAAAATACGGTGTCCTTAGTCCGGACGATTTATTGTGCATTGCCGCACAAAAAAATATTCAGTCGCTGGCACTCACAGATATCAACAACACATCAGGCATACTTGATTTTTTTCGTTTAGCACAGCGATACAATGTTCGCCCTGTGGCAGGCATTGATTTCAGAAATGGTGTAGAACAAAAATTTATTGGTATTGCAAAAAGCAACGAAGGCTTTCATGAGCTCAATAAATTTCTATCGGAGCATTTAATTTCCGGAGAAAAATTTTCAGACATTGCTCCTGCATTCCAACAGGCATGGATAGTTTATCCAATGTTGTCGGCACCACAACAGTTGCACGAAAACGAATTTGTAGGCATCAAACCCAATGAGCTCTTTCAGTTAAACTTTTCGGAGTGGAAAAGCAAGTTACATAAATTGGTTGCTCTTGCACCGGCAACTTTTCGCAACAAAACAGATTTTAATTCACACCGTCTGCTGCGTGCCATCAGCTACAATACGCTACTCAGCAAGCTGCCCGTTTCCGGACAGGCATCGGCAGATGAAATCATGTATTCACCGGAGGAGTTGAAGTGCATTTACAGAGAATATCCACAACTGATTTACAACACAGAGAAATTATTGGAACCCTGTTGTATAGATTTTGAATTCGGAAAAAACAAAAACAAAAAATATTTTTTGGGTAGTGCCAAACGCGATCATCACAAACTGATGAGTCTTTGTTATGAAGGTTTAAGTTATCGTTACCCGAATACTGACGACACCATCATTGACCGTTTTGAAAAAGAAATTCAGATGATAGGTGAGTTGGGTTTCTCATCCTATTTTCTCATCAATCACGATATTGTTCGCTATGCACGAAGCAAGAATTATTTTTATGTAGGCCGTGGCAGCGGTGCCAACAGCATGGTAGCCTATCTGCTGCGCAGTACCGATGTTGACCCTATAGACCTCGACTTGTATTTTGAACGATTTATCAATCCGCAGCGCACCAGCCCTCCCGATTTTGATATTGATTTCAGTTGGAACGAGCGCGATGATGTGATTGACTACATCTTTAACCGCAGCACCTTTGGTAAAGAACATGTGGCACTGCTGGCAACGTATAGCACATTTCAAAGAGATGCTGCCATTCGCGAGTTGGGAAAAGTTTTTGGATTGCCCAAGGCAGAGATAGATTCTTTTTTTGAAAATGGAAATACCAAACGCGACCACATCAGTAATTTGGTGTTGCAATATGCACAACGTATCATTGATGTGCCTTCGCACCTGAGCATTCATGCAGGAGGCATTCTCATTTCCGAAAAACCCATGACGTATTATACGGCTCTCGATAATCCGCCTAAAGGTTTTCCGCTTACGCAGTTCAGTATGCTCGAAGCAGAAGATGTAGGTCTTTATAAGTTTGATATTTTGTCGCAGCGCGGACTGGGAAAAATTAAAGATGCTGTTGCTGTCATTGAAAAAAACCGACAGGTAAAAGTTGATATTCATGACATAAAAAAGTTTAAAGAAGATGAGGGCGTCAGGCAAAAACTGCAGCAGGCAAATCTTATGGGATGCTTTTATGTAGAAAGTCCTGCCATGCGCATGTTACTGAAAAAACTACGTGCAAAAACCTATCTCGATTTGGTGGCAGCAAGTTCAATCATCCGTCCGGGGGTGGCACAAAGCGGCATGATGCGCGAATATATTTTGCGCTTTCATGAGGAGAGCCGCAGAACCTACATTCATCCGATGATGGAGGAGTTGATGCGCGAAACTTTTGGGGTGATGGTATATCAGGAAGATGTGATTAAGGTAGCACATTATTTTGCCGGACTTACACTCACAGAAGCCGACATGCTGCGCAGAGGCATGAGTGGAAAATATCGGGGACGTGCAGAGTTTGAAAAAGTGAAAGATGCTTTTTTCAATGGTTGCCGCAAGAAAGGACATGCCGATAAGATAGCAGAAGAAGTGTGGCGGCAGATTGAATCGTTTGCAGGCTATGCTTTCAGCAAAGGCCATTCGGCATCGTATGCCGTTGAGAGCTATCAGTGCATGTTTTTAAAGACCTATTTTCCACTTGAATATATGGTGGCATGTGTAAACAACGGTGGTGGGTTTTACGCAGCTGAATTTTATGTACATGAAGCGCGTATGTGTGGAGGCACCATACATGCACCTGACGTTAATAAGAGTTTTTATGAAACATCGCTCTATGGGAAAAATATTTATGCAGGCTTTCATTTAGTGCATGAACTTGAAATGTTGACGGTAACAAATATTTTAAAAGCCAGAGCAGCAGAAGGGCAGTTTATTTCGCTTGCAGATTTTATGCAGCGCGTTGAAATTTCTCTCGAACAATTGCGGCTGCTCATTCGTGTTAATGCTTTGCGTTTTACAGGAAGAACCAAGCAACAACTGCTGTGGGATATTCATGAAATAATGGGGCATGATAAAAAAACAAATACAGAAAAACAGTTGTTTGAAGCCGAACACAAACATTTTGTCCTTCCGGAATTGCATTACAGCAAAATTGATGATGTGTGGGACGAAATAGAATTGTTGGGATTTCCGCTGTGCTCACCATTTGATTTGATAAAACAAAAAACGAATGTAACGGAAGGAATAGTGATTCATACTGCTGCAGAACTGTCGGCATACTGCGGAAAAATAATTTCCATTGCCGGTTATTTTGTTACCCGCAAGCCAACACGAACCAAGCATGGGCAGCCTATGGCATTCGGTACTTTTCTCGACAGCAAAGGACAATGGATAGACACTACACATTTTCCCGATGTGGTAAAACAATATCCTTTTCGCGGACGCGGATGCTACCGCATTACCGGAAAGGTAGTGCAGGAATTTGGTTTTTACAGCATTGATGTCATCAGCCTTTATCTGCTTGAATATAAAACCAGATATGCTGTGGTGGAGGAGGATAAAGTTCATGTAAATGAATAGGAGTAAACAATAAAAAAAGTAAAACTTCCCTAAGTAGGCGCAAGCGTCTTTCGCTCGTGCTTTTATCCTTGTGGCCTCTATCCGTCCGATAGCTATCGGACTTCATAGTTCAACCAGCTTTAAATCGGTAAATTGATTATCACTACTATACTCCATACCCGCGAAGTTGCACTTCGTGGGTTTTTGTGCAAAGAAGTTTTACTTCTGAAACCATACCGTTTCCTTTATTTTTTATTGTGTAAATATAATTTAATGTTCACTTTGTAAAGCACAGCATTATGACACACTACTCACGAAGTGCAACTTCGCAGGTACGGGGGGATAAAGTTCATGTAAATGAATAGGAGTAAACAATAAAAAAGTAAAAAGAAAAGTATTACAATGCATTTAAAATGCTCTACATGTGCTAATATTCTGAAACAGAGCACTTAATTAATTAACTATTTTGTGGTCAGACCTAGACAAAGAAATAGGTAGTGTATTGAAAAACAACACTGTAGGTTAGTGCTTAGGTTTGTTAAAAACCTTTATATTTGCCGCTCTTAAAAAAATACCGAAAAATAAATTATTCATGCAAAGTAAAGGCGCAATTAAATTTTTAGCCATTCTGGTATCCATCATCTGTCTGTTTCAGTTGTCGTTTACCATCGTAACAAATCGTATTGAAAGCAAGGCACATGAGGCAACTAATGGCAACCCCGAAGCATACAAAGCATACATTGACTCTATCAGTCAGTTAACGGCTTATAATCTTGGCTTTAAGAAATACACCTATCAGGAATGTAAGGAACGTGAAATCAACCTGGGTCTTGACCTAAAAGGTGGTATGAACGTAACGATGGAAGTTAGCGTTACCGATTTGATTCGTAACATACCAACAATCCTAACGATCCAATGTTAGTGAAAGCTTTAGACGATGCACATCAGGCACAACGTACAAGCCAGAAAGGTTTAGTACAGTTGTTTGGTGAAGCCTTTGAACGTAACAATCCGGGAGCAAAACTGGCTGCACTTTACAGCACCATGGACTTGCAGAACAGAGTAAATTTCAACTCTACCAATGCCGAAGTAATTAAGGTTATACAGTCAGAAGCAGATGCAGCTATCAGCCGCACATACAACATTCTTCGTACACGTATTGATAAATTCGGTGTAACACAACCAAACATTCAGCAATTAGGCGGAGGACGTATTTTAATTGAGCTTCCCGAGTAAAAGAGCCGGATCGTGTGCGTAAACTGTTGCAAGGAACTGCACAATTAGAGTTCTGGGAAACGTATGATAATGCTGAAGTGTTTCCGCAATTAGAAGCAGTAAATAAAAAACTTGCTGCACTTGAAACACCTGCACCAACAGACTCTACTGCAAAATCAGACACAACAGTTGCAGCTACCGGTGATTCTTTAACTGCTGCTGCAGATACAGGAGCAATGAAAAAGCCGGCATTACTCAGCAAGTTAGAGAGTGATACTGCTGCTGCAAAAGACACTTCTTCCAGTCTCAGTTTGCAAAATTTTCTAAAGAAAATCCACTCTTTGCATTGCTGACACCTGCGATCTTTACCAATGCACAAAATCAGAGCGAATATCGCAAAGGCCCTGTAGTAGGTTATGCTGCTATTAAAGATACAGGTAAGCTGCGTGAAATTTTAGAGCGTCCTGAAATAAAAAATATTCTTCCACGCGATTTGCGTTTGTTATGGACAGCAAAACCACCAACAAAAGAATCTAAATTTTTAGAGTTAGTAGCTATTAAAGTAAAAAGCCGCGATGGAAAAGCACCAATGGATGGTTCTGTAATTACAGATGCACGTCAGGACTTTGGTCAGTTTAACAGCTCGCCAGAAATTTCTATGTCAATGAATCCTGAAGGAGCTAAAACATGGAAAAGACTTACAGGAGAAAACGTAGGAAAAAGTATTGCTATTGTTCTCGATAATTATGTTTATTCTTTCCCTAATGTACAGGGCGAAATTGCAGGAGGCCGTTCATCCATTACAGGTAACTTCGAAATTTCTGAAGCACAGGATTTGGCTAACATTCTTAAGGCAGGTAAACTTCCTGCTCCTGCACGAATTGTTGAAGAAGCTATTGTTGGTCCTTCATTAGGTGAAGAAGCAATTCAAAACAGTTGGATGTCGTTTGCAGGTGCATTTGTTGTAATCCTGTTGTTCATGGGATTCTATTATATGCGTGCAGGTTGGGTAGCTAACATCGCATTGTTTGCCAACATATTCTTTATCATGGGTGTGCTTGCATCTTTAGGTGCTGTACTTACGCTTCCGGGTATTGCAGGTATCGTCCTCACCATAGGTCTTTCTGTGGATGCCAACATCCTTATTTTCGAGCGTGTGAGAGAAGAGTTAAAAGCAGGCAAGGGAATAAGACTTGCTGTTTCTGATGGGTTCAAGCATGCCATGCCTTCTATCCTTGACTCAAACATTACTTTTCTCATTCTCGGTATCGTACTTTATATTTTCGGTTCCGGTCCGGTACAGGGTTTTGCAACTACATTGGTAATTGGAGTACTCACATCACTGTTTTCTGCTGTATTGCTTTCAAGACTCATTTTTGAAGGTATGTTGGATAAGAACAAACCAATTTCTTTCGGTAATGAATTCTCCAATAACATTTACAAAAACATTCACTTCAACTTTGTTGACAACAGAAAGAAGTATTACATCCTGTCTTCAATTGTAATTATTGCAGGTATTGTTTCTTTCGCAATAAAAGGGTTGAATTACGGTGTTGACTTTGAAGGTGGACGCACCTACACCATTCAGATGGATAAGAGTATCTCTACCGAAGATATTCGTATGGCATTGGAGCCTCAGTTGGTTGAAGCACCCGAAGTAAAATCAGTAGGTACAACAGATCGTTTCAAAATTACTACTGCCTATCTTATTCACGACACGGCAAGTAATGTAGAAAATGTTATCGTTGATAAACTTTATAAAGGACTGACACCACTTTATGGTTCTGCTCCTGATTTTGAGACTTTCAAAACAAAGAATATCATTTCATCGCAAAAAGTAGGACCTACTATTGCAGATGATATTAAACAAAGCGCAGTGTGGGCTGTATTGATTTCATGTGCGCTGATGTTCGTTTACATCTTTATCCGATTCAAAAAATGGCAGTATGGACTTGGTGCCGTAGTTGCCTTATTCCATGACGTATTAATTGTATTGTCATTCTTTACATTACTGTCAGGAGTTATTCCCGTAGCACTTGAAATAGATCAGCACTTTATTGCAGCTATCTTAACAGTTATGGGCTATACCATGACAGAATCGGTTGTAGTGTTCGACCGTATTCGTGAATATCTAGGACATCATCATACTGCCGATGATAAACATGTGATTAACGAAGCATTAAATGCCACATTAAGCCGAACCATCAACACTACATTAACTGTATTCTTCGTGTTGATTGTAATCTTTATTTTCGGTGGCGAGGTAATTCGTGGTTTCATTTTTGCACTCCTCATAGGACGTATCATCGGAACGTACTCTTCGCTCTGTATTTCAACACCAATAGTAATTGACCTTGGTGGAAATGCACATGAAGGTGTAGCGAAGAAATAATTTCTTAAAATATTTTATTTGGAAAAGGCTGTCTCAAAAAGGCAGCCTTTTTTGTGTTTTTAAATTTCAATGACCTTTAAAAACTAAATTTTATTATTGGAAAATTGAGAATTAACTAAGCCGTTCATTTTCTTGTTGTACTTGTAATTCCTCCTGAAAAAATTTGGTTTATTACATCTGGCATTTTAAGATATGGCGACAACTTTGTACAAAAACTGAATTGTATTTCAAAAGTAAAATCTTATGAATAAGCTTTAATAAAACATATTGCACACATGCTGTCATGTTATTTATTATTTTAAATTGTCTGCAAAAAAATTGTCGGTGTTTACATAAATAATTTTTACTCTTTTATCTGTAGCAAGTTTTACATTGTCCTGAACAAATCCTATTAATCGTTTGCTTTGTCTGCCCATGAATTTACTCCAATAAATAATAACAATATAGTAATATCATTTGTGGTTGATTTTTCTGTATTTGACAGGGGTTTTAAAAATTTCAATTGTGTTTTTAACGAAATAATAGTGTCTAATGGTGCCTGTTGTTTTGGAGGAAATGTTTTAATAATTCCATTTTTATTCCATTTTAGATTTGGAAATCCACCTGCATAACAGTTTATTTGAAATGATTGAAGTTGTCCGGTCTTGTTGTAGTAAAGTGCCTGAAGAGGTGGGTAATGGTTTTTGATTTGTTGTTTGAAAAGCTTCGTGTCAAATGACTTTAGAAAAGTAAAATATGCAGTATCTAATTCGTAATTTTCTGTTGAATTAATATTGTACTTTTTTGCATAATGTAGAATTGTTTTTTCGTCAACTTGTTTGAGTTTATTCGTTCCAATTATTGATGAACAACTTGTCAACAAGAAAGCCATAATAAAAGCAAAGGTTGACAGATTTGATAGTTGCTTATGTTTTTTCATTAGTATGTTCTATCGTTGTTTAAGTCATCTAAAAATTGTCAATTACTTCCCTGTTTCTGCATATTGCTTTTTTACTAAATGTGCTGCAATAAAATAGGAAGCAAGAGCACCGATACAAAAAACTACTAAAAACACACTTACAAAATCGGTTACCTGCATTTGAACCGGATAGGCTTCTACAACAAAAGAATCGGCATTGCCTAATTTGATAAGATGAAAATGTTGTTGCAGAAAACAAATGATGCCACCTGCCAACAAGCCACCAACAACACCTACAAAAGTGATTAAAAGTCCCTCCATAAAAAATATTTTTTTAACCATTGTAAAACCGGCACCCAAGTTTTTAAGAATGATAATGTCTTTCTTTTTCTCTATAACAAGCATAGTTAG
Source organism: Bacteroidota bacterium (assembly GCA_016699635.1). Classification (GTDB taxonomy): domain Bacteria; phylum Bacteroidota; class Bacteroidia; order AKYH767-A; family OLB10; genus OLB10. The sequence goes on from CP064983.1 coordinate 1,722,780, forward strand.
TGTGCCCAGAATATTAAAGATGCCAATTACCATGATGAAAGACAGAATGAGAAACACAGCCCATTTCTCAGAACTAAGAATTTTATAAAGAAACTCATGTTGTTGTGCACGGTTTTTAACAGTAAAGTCATGACCGGAAATTTCTTTTAATTTTTGAATCACAGTAGTTTCATCAGCACCGGGTTTCAGCATAATTTCCATTGCCGATGCTTTTCCTTCGGCCGCAATAAATTCCTGAACAAAGGACATGGGTGCCAGAATATATTTAGAGTCAAAATCCTGCTGAATGGCAAATATTCCACCAATTGAAATGTTCATTTGTCGCAATGCATTTTCAAAATCACCGGGAGAAGTAATGTTTTTATCAGGAAGATAAAGCATTAGAGGCTCGTTCCCTGTATCTGCATTTACCGACAGTGCATAAGCAACTCCACTACCAACAATGGCAAAGTTTCGTTCACCATTTTCCAGAATCGGTAAACCGATAACCACAGCTTTGTTCAACCCTGTTTTTTTCATCAGTTCGTTGTCAAGGCCTTTCAACGTAACTATATCCTGTTTTTCACCATAGCGGGCAAGGCAGTTTTCTTCTAATGTAAATGCTGCATATTTTATTCCGTCAATAGCACGGATTTTTTCCAGATTAAGAGCATCACTGTTAAAAGTTTTTCCTTTTATGACTGTAATTTTAATGTCAGGGTCGAAGGTGTCGTAAAGTGAAATTACCAGATTTCCAAAGCCGTTAAAAACACTCAGCACTACAATCAATGCCATAGTGCCTGTAAACACACCGGCAATAGACACAAGGCTGACTAAGTTGACAATGTTATGCGACTTTTTGCCGATGAGATAACGAGATGCTATTTTGATAATCAAATTCATGCCTGCGGGCTAAAGTCAGCAAGAATAATCACTTTTACAACAACGACTTAAAAAATGCCCCTACTTTTTTACAACCTTAGCTTTCTGTTAATAGGCAATAATAGAGCTAAATAGTATCTTCGCTGCCTCAAATTTGTAATGTGATGAAAAAACTCCACATGGTTGACCTGATCAGTCAATATCAAAAAATAAAACCGGAAGTAGATAAAGCTATTTCAGACACTGTAACATCATCAGCCTATATAAACGGCCCGGAGGTTAAGGCATTTCAGGCAGAGTTAGAAAAATATTTAAATGTTGGTCATGTAATAAATTGTGCAAACGGTACGGATGCATTGCAGATAGCCATGATGGCTCTTAATCTTCAACCGGGTGATGAAGTTATTACTGCAAGTTTTACTTATGTAGCTACTGCAGAGGTTATTGCACTTTTAAAATTAAAACCTGTTTTAGTAGAGGTTATTCCCGGAACATTTTCCATAGATCCTGTTGCCATTGAAAAGGCCATCACACCAAAGACAAAAGCAATAGTTCCGGTACATTTATTTGGTCAATGTGCCGATATGGAACCCATTATGAAAATTGCTGCTAAACATAATCTTTATGTTATTGAAGATGTGGCACAAGCCATTGGTGCAGACTACACTTTTTCTGATGGCAGAAAACAAAAAGCAGGAACTATCGGAACCATTGGTTGTACTTCGTTTTTTCCGAGTAAGAATTTAGGATGCATGGGCGATGGCGGTGCTATATTTACCAACGATGCAGAGCTTGCCAAAAAAATAAGAATGATTGCCAATCATGGTCAGTCTGTTCAGTATGTGCATGACGAAATTGGTGTTAACTCAAGACTTGACAGTATTCAGGCCGCTATTTTGAGAGTAAAATTAAAACATCTTGACAGTTATGCTGCAGCGCGACAAAAAGCAGCGGCATATTATGACAATGCTTTTAGAGGTAGCACAAAAATTAAAACACCGGAAAGAAGCAAAAACTCTACTCACGTTTTTCATCAATACACTTTAGTTCTTGATGGTGTTAATCGTGATGAGTTGCGTCACTATTTAGCCGAGAAGGAAATTCCTGCTATGATTTATTATCCTATTCCGCTTCACATGCAAAAGGCTTATAAAGATGATCGCTATAAGGAAGGAAATTTTCCGGTAACAGAAAAACTTTGTGCCAATGTGCTGTCATTACCCATGCATACAGAGTTGGATGAGGAGCAGTTGGAATATATTACCCGTGCAGTACTTGAATTTTGTAAATAGAAAATAATTTTATCCGTATAGTATTTTAATATGAACATTGGAGTTGTAGGTACAGGTTATGTAGGTTTGGTTACCGGAACCTGTTTTGCCGAAATGGGCAATCATGTAGTTTGTGTGGACATAGATCAGGCAAAAGTTGATAGCATGAAACAAGGAAAAATTCCTATCTATGAGCCTCATCTTGATGTGTTGTTCGAGAGGAATATCAGACAAAATCGTTTGTCGTTTACCACGCAGCTTACAGATGCAGTTAAACATTCATCAATTATATTTCTTGCATTACCCACGCCTCCCGGTGAAGATGGCTCTGCAGATTTATCTTATGTACTGGGTGTTGCCGACCAATTAGGAAAAATGCTAGATGGTTATAAAATCATCATCAATAAGAGTACAGTGCCTGTTGGTACAGCAGAAGCAGTGAGAGATGCTATTGCTAAAAACTACAAAGGCGAATTTGATGTCATCTCTAATCCTGAATTTTTACGCGAAGGTTTTGCAGTAGATGATTTTATGAAACCCGATCGTGTTGTTATTGGAACACGTTCAGAGAAAGCAAAAAAAATTATGGGAGAACTGTATGCACCTTTTCTTCGTCAAGGCAATCCAATATATTTTATGGACGAGCGCAGTGCAGAGTTAACTAAGTATGCAGCAAACTCATTTCTGGCAACAAAAATTACTTTCATGAATGAGGTTGCCAATCTCTGCGAAAAAGTGGGTGCTAATGTTGATGCAGTGCGCATTGGCATAGGCTCTGATGACAGAATCGGTAAGCGGTTTTTATTTGCCGGTATTGGTTATGGTGGAAGCTGTTTCCCAAAAGATGTGCAGGCATTAGAACACACATCCGGCAAGTATGGATATGATTTTAGTATTCTGCAATCGGTGATGAGCGTAAACAACAAGCAAAAAATGTTGCTTGCAGAAAAAGCATTGGAATATTATGGTGGTAATGTAAAAGGAAAACGATTTGCATTGTGGGGACTTGCATTTAAACCCGATACCGATGATATTCGCGAAGCACCATCACTTTATATTATTGACATGCTTACAAAAGCAGGTGCAACCATTAGAGCATTTGATCCTGAGGCAATGAATAATGTGAAAAAACTGATAGGTGATAAAATTGAGTTTGCTAACGATGAGTATCATGCATTAGAAGGTGCTGATGCTTTGTTGATAGCCACAGAATGGAGTGCCTTCAGAACACCTGATTTTGACAAAATGCATTCAGCTTTGAAAAGCAAAGTAATTTTTGACGGACGTAATTTATACGAACCACAAAAAATGCAGGAAGCGGGATATTATTATAACAGCATTGGCCGCCAAACGGTAAAACCATGACAAAAGAATTTTAATTACCGGTGCAGCCTGGTTTTTAGGATCACACCTGTGTGATCGTTTTATTCAGGAAGGTTATCAGGTTGTTGGTATGGACAACCTAATTACAGGCGATTTAAATAATATAGCACATCTCTTTAAGCTGCGTGAGTTCGATTTTTATCATCACGATGTTTCTAAGTTTGTGCACGTGCCCGGTAAGATTGATTACATATTGCATTTTGCATCACCTGCATCACCTATAGATTATCTTAAAATTCCAATTCAAACACTAAAGGTAGGTTCATTAGGTACACATAACTTACTTGGGTTTGCATTAGCAAAGAAAGCACGCATATTAGTGGCAAGCACTTCTGAAGTTTATGGAGACCCATTGGTTCATCCGCAAAACGAAGACTATTGGGGTAATGTAAATCCAATTGGCCCGCGTGGTGTGTATGATGAAGCAAAGCGTTTTCAGGAAGCCATTACGATGGCCTATCACACCTATCATAAATTAGAAACACGTATTGTACGAATTTTTAATACCTATACCCACGCATGAGACTTAATGATGGTCAAGATTGCCTGCATTTGTTGGTCAGGCTTTGCGTGGCGAAGACCTTACCGTTTTTGGTGATGGCAGTCAGTCGCGTTCATTTTGTTATGTGGACGATTTGGTAGAAGGTATTTTTCGTTTGCTTCACTGCGACTATGCCCAACCCGTTAACATAGGAAATCCGGTAGAGATAACTATCAAACAATTTGCCGAAGAAATTATTAAGCTTACAGGCACAACACAAAAAATTATTTACAAGCCACTGCCGCAAGACGATCCTAAGCAACGTCAGCCCGACATAACACGTGCACGGGAAATATTGGGATGGGAACCAAAAGTTTCGCGCGAAGATGGATTAAAGATTACTTACGAATATTTTAAGTCACTACCACCGGAAGAGTTGAAACGCTCTGCACATAGGTTTGCTTGATTTGTAATTTTTCTTTTATTCCAACTAGTATGAGACATTTTCTTCTTCAAAGATTATAATGATAAACAAATAGAAGAAAAAATTTATCATTTATAACCAATCGAATTATGTATTTTATTTCAATAACTCACTTTCTTTTTGCCTTCTAACACAAAACCTAGTGTAAAATCATTTTGGAATTGAAGCCTTGTACTATAAAGAGGGTCGTACAGGACATGTGTTGCAATACGAAATTGAATGTATTTTAAAAACTTAAAGATAACAGCATTGGCAAAATCAAGATTAATTTGATTCTTGTTAATACCATTAGCACCTCCTGTGGTTACTCACTGTACATAGCTTGTTGAAAAAGTCAAACATAAGGTGGTTAATAGTATAAAAAATATTTTTCTTAGATGATGTAGTTGTGTTGTTATTGATGTAGTGTTTAATCCTAAGTAGGCGCGAGCGTCATTTCCGCTCGTGCCTTTTATCTTTGCGGCCTCCGGCCGTCCGATAGCTATCGGACTTCATAGTTCAGCCAGTTTTAAATCTGTAAATTGATTAGCACTGCTATGCACATAAAAATGTGGCTCTTGTAAAAACATCAATCCAACCAACTGTGTTTAATAAAACAAAGTATAACCCGTTAGGAAATATTTTGTATTTTTTGCTCATACACCGGTAAAGTAAGGCTTATAGTTTGCAAGATGCAAACAAAATGAATGGCACGAACGGAAATGACGCTCGCACCTACTATGGATTATTTCCTCTTTTCTTTTTGCCTGAAATATTTTCGAAACAAAAAATTCTTTTGTAAGGCTTTTAAATCTTCTTCAAGAAGAAAGGAACTTTTCTTTAACTGATTTAATGTTTCATTAAAATCATTTTTCATGATAGTGTCAGTAAGCAAAGCCTGTACAGTACCTTGTCCATTGACAAGTAGGCCGGAAAACTGATTGATGTTATTTGTTGCCTCATTTAAAGAATCGGAAAATTGTTGTAGGTTAGTAAGCAAGATTGCTAATTGATTTTCTGAAATACTGTCAGCAATAAGTTTACCCAATACACCTTTGCCATTTTGAACATCCTTGGTAATATTATTAATATCTTTTGTAAAGTTATCAATGTTATTTGTAGCCGAATTTATTGACTGAATAGATTGTCTTAAATTTTCAACTACAGCAGAATCGGAGATAAGTGTAATAAGATTGTTATTCTTATTAAAACGCTGTACTAAGCCTTTAAGATCAGATGTAATCGCAGCCAGATTATCGTTAGTTTTATTTAGAGTTCTTATCATCTCATCCGATTCGACAGGACGCAGTGACAATAATACATCACCTTTTTCAATTGGAGAAGATGGAGCAGGCAGCGAGTTTATATTAACAAGTTTATTCCCCATCAACCCATCTGTTCCAATACTGGCAATGGCATTTTTCTTAATATAAGGAGCCATCTTTTTTTCAATTATCATTTTTACTGTAATGGCTGAATCACTTTCAAAAATGATTTTCTGAACAGTACCAATATCAATACCACCATAACGTACATTATGTCCGGGCATTAGTCCATTTACGTTATGAAATACTGCACTTATCTCAATTGTTTTACTGAAAACACTGCGTTTGCTTCCAATCATATAGAGGGTAATTACCAACACTATTAGTCCCGACATTACGAAGAACCCTAATTTGATATTGTTTGATTTAGTATTACTCATGATGCAAATTCAAAAAATTGATTAATATTTTTATCAGATGATTTTTTTAATTCATCATACGTTCCTTCCGCATAATTCCTGCCATCAAGTAGAACGATAATTTTGTTAGCTGTAAGTTTTGCTACTGACATATCATGCGAAATGATTACTGATGAAGTATGATACTTTTTTTGGAGGTCGAGCATGAGTTGTACAATTTCTCTACTTGTTATCGGGTCGAGACCTGTTGTAGGTTCATCATAAAGAATGAGTTTTGGTTTCATAATCAAAGTGCGAGCAATACCAATTCGTTTACGCATACCTCCTGATAATTCAGAAGGCATCATATTGATGGCATGAAGAAGCCCCACATTATCCAAAGATTCTTCAACTAGATTTTTTACTTCAGAAGAAGTTAAAGAAATCCAGTGTCTTCGCATTGGGAATTCAAGATTTTCTCTTACTGTCATTGAGTCGTACAATGCACTATTCTGAAAAAGAAATCCAATTTTAATACGAATTTTATCTAGCGACTCCTGATCTAATTCAAGCATGTTTGTGTCAAAAACATGAATATTACCTTTGTCAGGTTTCAGTAATCCAACAATACATTTTATCAGTACAGATTTTCCTGAGCCTGATTTTCCTAATACAACAATATTTTCTCCCTTAATTAATTCCAGATTAAAATTATTCAGAACTACATTACTGCCAAATGCTTTACAAAGTCCTTCTATTTTCAGAATGATATTAGTATTGTCCATCATCAGTTCAAGCCTAATAAATCAGTAATCTGAACAGCAATTAAGTCAAGAATAAAAATAATTAATGAAGCTACTACTACAGCAGAATTTGCAGCATGTCCAACTCCTTCTGTTCCTTTTGAGAATTATAACCTTTAAAACAACCTACAAGTCCGATGGTTAAACCAAAAAAGAATGATTTGACTAATGCAGGAATAAAATCACTGTACTCAAGTGAATTGAAAACCTTGTTATAAAATAATTTCCAACTTACTACATCTTTAAAATTAACACCAATATAGCAGGCGTAAATAGCAATTAAATCAGCCAGTATAACAAGTATGGGTAACATAAATGCAATACTCAAAACGCGTGTAACAACTAAAAATTTAAAAGGATTTGTGCCAGAAACTTCCATAGCGTCAATCTGTTCAGTAACCTTCATGGAACCCAATTCAGCTCCAATGCTTGAGCCAATTTTACCTGCGCAGATTAATGCAGTTATTACCGGCCCTATTTCCCGTACAATTGAAATAGCAATCATTGCCGGCAACCATGATGTTGCACCAAATTCTGCTAATGTGGGTCGCGATTGTACGGTAAGTACAAGACCCATAATGAATGCTGTAATACCTACTAGTGGCAACGACTTATAGCCGTTTATAAATGCTTGTTTAAAAAGTTCCTCCCATTCATAGCGTGGTTTAAATCCTTCTTTGAAAAAACGAACAACAAAGGACGACAATTGCCCCGTTTCATGTAATAAATCAGATATACCTTTAGGCAGCTTCATAATTCAAATTCCAAGTAAGAAAAACACTTTCATAAAGGAGCTAAGATAAAAAATTAATCGGAGCAATAGTTTAATAAAGTGAATAAACCTGTAGGTTAACCACAATTTACTACATTTCTAAAAACAGAGTTTTCTTAGCATCTTTGCACAATGGCAGATAAAGAAATTACCCAACCCATACAGACCGATTCCGGCATTGAAGTAAAACAGGTTTATACATCATGCAAACCAATGGACGAACTACCTGCAAAGTTTCCATTTACACGTGGAGTGCAAGCCGATATGTATAGAAGCAAGTTGTGGACAATGCGGCAGTATGCAGGATTTTCTACTGCAGAAGAATCTAATAAACGCTATCACTATTTGCTGAAACAAGGCACAACAGGCTTATCAGTTGCTTTTGATTTGCCTACACAAATTGGCTACGACTCCGATCACGAGCTTTCAGAAGGTGAAGTAGGAAAGTCCGGTGTGGCAATAGATTCATTGCGCGATATGGAAGTATTGTTTGACGGTATTCAGCTTCAGAACATCACAACATCTATGACCATCAATTCAACGGCTGCTGTTTTGTTGAGCATGTACATTGCTTTGGCGAAGAAGCAAGGAGCAGACCTCTCTAAAATATCAGGAACAATACAGAACGATATTCTGAAAGAATATGCAGCACGCGGCACATACATTTATCCGCCTAAACCAAGCATGCGCATCATTACAGATATTTTTGATTTCTGCAGTCGTGAAGTTCCTAAGTGGAATACCATATCTGTTTCCGGTTATCATATTCGTGAAGCAGGAAGCACTGCTGTGCAAGAGTTGGCATTTACCTTAGCTGATGGCAAGGCTTATCTTAAAGCAGCGATAGATGCAGGATTGGATATAAATGTTTTTGCCAAACGTATTTCTTTTTTCTTCAATGCACACAACAATTTTTTTGAAGAGATAGCCAAGTTTCGTGCAGCCCGTAGAATGTGGGCATCTATCACAAAAGAGCTTGGTGCTACAGACCCTAAAGCAATGATGCTGCGTTTTCATACACAAACCGGAGGCAGTACATTAACAGCACAACAACCACAAAACAACATTATGCGTGTAACCATGCAGGCATTGAGTGCTGTACTTGGTGGAACACAATCGTTGCACACCAATGGTTTTGATGAGGCATTATCATTACCGACTGAAAATGCTGCACGTATTGCATTGCGAACACAGCAGGTTATTGCTTATGAAAGTGGTGTAACTCAAACGGTAGATCCGCTTGGTGGTTCTTTTTATATAGAATCATTAACTGATGAAGTAGAAGCTAAGGCTTGGGATTACATCAGAAAAATTGATGATATGGGAGGCGCTGTTGCAGCAATTGAAGCAGGCTATATTCAGAATGAAATTGCAGAGTCGTCATATAATTATCAAAATGCAATTCAAACGGGAGAAAAAGTAATTGTGGGAGTAAATAAATTTCAGGTTGAAGAACCGGTTTTTGATGATATCTTTTCTGTTGATGACACCATCAGAAAAGTACAAGTACAAAAACTTGCACAGTTGCGCACAGAGAGAAATAATGAAAAAGTTAATCAGGCATTAAGCAACTTAGAATCTGCTGCAAAGGATAATGCCAATCTTATGCCTTACATTATTCAATGTGTTGAACACTATACAACACTTGGAGAAATATCCGATAAACTCAGAAAAGTTTTTGGTGAGTATCGTTGATAAAATTTAATGACATTGTAAAATTCAAATCATATATAATTTTTAAAAATGAAAAAAAGAATTTTAATTACTCTTGCTGTTTCAACTTTATTTTTCACTGCTTGTAAGAAAGATAAAGACAGCAAGCCTGCTGAAAGCGAGTTATCGTTTCATCTGCATACCTTAGTAGGAAACACTGCTGCCAACTACACCGATATCTTTACTGATAACACCGAAAGAAAATTTAATATTGCTGATTGCAGATATTACATCAGCAACATTGTTTTGATTAAAGATGATGGAACGGAATTTCCGTTGACCGATAAAGCGCTATTGGCAAGTCCATCACAAAAAGAATACAGTTTGGGAAATGTTCCGGTTGGAAAATATAAAGGTTTTCGGTTCTTAATGGGGTTAGACTCAGTGACTAATCATGACGACCCTGCAGGTTATGCTGCATCAAATCCTTTGAGTTATCAGAATCCAACAATACATTGGGGCTGGAACAATGGCTACATCTTTATGGAGTTTGTAGGCAAGTTCGATTCAACAGTCGCTGCAACAGGAAATCCGGTGGCAGATTATTTTTATCACATTGGTTTTGATGATTTAAAGCGTACTATTGATTTTAGCAATTCTCCTTTTGAAATTACTACTGATGCCGGTTTAGAGATTGGTATTTTATTCGACCTTAAAAAAGTACTGAACAATGTAGATTTACGTACAGAGTTTGGTACACATACAATGGATAATATGCCCCTTGCTGTTAAAATTGCCAACAACTGGCAGGGTGCTTACAGCATTGAATAATTTACTATCTTCGATGTATTAATATTTTCTATCATGAAAAGTATCAAGTCTGTTTTGTGTTTAGCTGTTGTTGGTTTTATTTTCTCTTTTAGCTCTTGCAAGAAAGATGATTCAGATGCTAATAATATACCCAACACCGACACCATTGGTGAGTTGTCTTTTAACTTCAGACAGTTTGTTGGCAACGACAGAATAGTTTACAGTCAGGTTTATAATGACACATCAGGGCGACCCTTTAAAATTACCAACCTGCGTTATTATATTTCAAATATTGTTTTAATAAAGGCAAATGGTCTGGAACTTCCGCTTAGTGGAAAAGTGCTGTTGGTTGACAATGAAAAAGAGCAATATACTCTTGGTGAAATTCCTGTTGGTGATTATTCCGGTTTGCGGTTTATGGTTGGTATTGATTCTGCAACCAATCACCTCGACCCTGCATTGTACGATGCATCAAATCCGTTAAGTTATCAACCCGTGAGTATGCATTGGGGTTGGAACTTTGGATATATTTTTATGAAAGTAGAAGGCAATGTAGATACAGATAGTGTTCCTACAGGAAATCTAAACGGAATAATTTCATACGATATTGGTAGCGATCCATTGGTGCGTGTGATAAATTTCAACCATATTTTTTCTGTGCATGGTAATATCAACACAGTCAACTTTAAATTTAATATCCTGAAAATGTTTAGTGGTATTGATTTAGCAACAGAAAGCATCACACATACAAATCCGGGTAGAGATTTAGCAGACAGAATTGCCAGCAATTGGCTTCTTGCTTTCACCATTGAACCATGATTAAAATACAAGTATCAAAAATTTTTATTTTATCAGTTATTGTTTTTTGGATAGTAAGCATTGTATCATGCCGAAAAGATGATGCCATTGGCACAGGAAACGAAGTACTGGAATTGGAAGTACCTTTAGGATTTCCCTATCCTTCAATACCGGAAGATAATCAACCTACAAAAACAGAATTGCCTTAGGCAAAATTCTGTTTTTGACCCAATACTCTCTCGCGACAGTACCATTTCTTGTTCCAGTTGCCATCATGCTGATAAAAATTTACTGACGGACTTAAAGTCGCTGAAGGAATTGAAGGACGAAAGACATTACGCAATTCAATGACAATTCTCAACACGGCTTATCAGCCAAATATGTTTTGGGATGGTGGCTCACCGACATTGGAAACACAGGTTTCTGCACCAATTGAAGCGCACGAGGAAATGGATTTTAATGTCATGAAAGTTGTTGAACGTTTAAATAACCATCCTTTATATCCATCATTGTTCAGGAAAGCATATAACAGCGGACCATCAGCATTTACACTTACAAGAGCCATTGCAAATTTTGAACGTACACTCTTTACAGGCAAATCAAAGTATGATGCGTTTCAGTATGAGAAAAAAAGCGATGCATTGTCTGCTTCAGAAAAAAGAGGTATGGATATATTTTTTGGTGAGAGAGCAGAATGTTTTCATTGTCATGGTGGATTTAATTTTACGGATTTTAGCTTTAAGAATAACGGACTTTATGAAGTTTATGCAGATTCCGGCAGAGCACGTATAACAACTTTGCATGATGATGTGGGAGAGTTTAAAGTGCCATCACTTCGCAATGTTGCACTCACAGCACCCTATATGCACGATGGCAGTGTGGCTACTCTTGAAGATGTTGTTGAACATTATAACTCAGGAGGTAAGCCAAATTTTAATAAAAGTTTTCTCATCAGGCCATTGAATCTTACACAACAGGAAAAAGAAGACTTGGTGAATTTTATGAAAGCATTATCCGATCAATAACAATCTCATTTAATTTAGCATCATGAAAAATATTGCATTATACATTTTAACTTTTGGAATGACAGTATTCCTTGCATCATGCCATAAAGACGACAGTTGCAATGCCGGTACCGGTGGAAATAATTCTATAAAGGCAACTTTGTTGCATCACACTAAGGTTATAAGCCCAAAAGTGGGATATCCTGATACACTTTTTATAAAATACGACACCAAAGATTTTCCGGGTGAAAATGCTTCTGATTTTGATGCTTACTTTGTTAACAGCGATACTGCTATAAGCACTATTGAAATTACAGGTTTAAAATGTGGTGATTATTATTTGTTTGGAACCGGTTGGGATGCTGATATTTCTCAACGTGTTAAAGGTGGCATTCCGGTAACTATTGCAGAAGATGCAGGCGTGCTGACAAAGAATGTTCCGGTTACGGAAGATTAGTACTAAGAAAGATATTTTCCCACAATAGGCATTCGTCTGCCTAAGCCAAACGCTTTAGATGAAATGCGCAATACAGGCGACAACTGTTTGCGTTTATACTCATTGCGGTTAACCATACTCAAAATACGGTTTACTAAAGTTTCATCATATCCGCCTTTTATAATTTCTTTCGGGCCTTTACGCAGTTCTATATATTCAAACAAAATTTTATCGAGAATATCATAAGGCGGTAAAGAATCACTGTCCTTTTGCCCCGGACGTAATTCTGCACTTGGAGCTTTACTTAAAATATTTTCAGGAATGATTTCTTTTTTTCTGTTGATGTATCTGCACAATTCATAAACTTCTGTTTTGTACAAATCGCCAATCACACTCAGCCCGCCACACATGTCGCCATATAAAGTTCCATAGCCAACGGCAAGTTCACTTTTATTGCTTGTGTTTAAAAGTATAGGGCCAAATTTATTACTCAGTGCCATCAGCAATGTTCCGCGTATGCGTGCCTGAATGTTTTCTTCAGTAACATCAAAAGGCTTTTCACCAAACAATGGTTTAAGTGTTTTCAAAAACGTTTCATACAATGGATTTATTTCCATTTTATCAACCTTGATGTTCAGGTTTTGACAAAGTTGTTCGGAGTCTGATATTGAATGTCCGCTTGAAAAAGCTGAAGGCAACATAACTGGCAAAATATTTTCTGCACCCAAGGCATCGGCTGCCAACACTGTAACAATGGCACTGTCCACACCACCTGACAAGCCAAGTATCGCTTTCTTAAAACCCATCTTAGAAAAATAATCTCTTATCCCCATCAGTAATGCCTGATAAATCAATTCATATTTTTCTGTTTGCTTTTCAACAACAAGAGTGGTGTTTTTTGTATTCAGATAAATTATTTCTTCTTTAAAATAAGGCCCCTCATGCACCAATTTACCCGAAGCATCATAAGCTAATGAGCCACCATCAAAGATAATTTCAGTTTGTGCGCCAACATGGTTCACATACAATAATGGAATTTTATACTGATTTACATTTCGCTGCAAAATTGCTTTTCGCTGATGTGCATGTTTGTAATCAAATGGCGAAGCTGCAATATTGATGATTAAAGAAGGTTTTTCTTTTATCAACTCTTCCATAGGAGAATGAATGTAGAGTGGATCGTCTTCCACATTCCATAAATCTTCGCAAATAGTTAAAGCAATTTTTTCTCCGTTAAACTCAATACATTCAAATTTTCTGCCCGGCTCGAAATAGCGATACTCATCAAAAAATATCATATGTAGGCAATAGTGCTTTGTTAACTAAAGCCTGAACTTTGCCTTTATGCAAAAACCATGCAGTGTTAAAGAGATTTTTCCCTTCGGGAACGGCATTGCGCGATGGGCAACCAACAATGACTGCAATATTCTGACTGTGTGCTGCAATTTTTTCTATGCTGTTATAACAACGGTTGATGAAATCATCAAACTCCAGAAAGTCGAGTGGAGGATATGCTGTTATAGCCAGTTCGGGAAAAACAATCAGTTCTGCACCGGATTTTTCGGCTTGTTTGATTGCCTCAATAATTTTTGAAGTGTTGTTCTCAAAGTTGCCCACATGAAAGTTGAGTTGGGCAAGTGCAATGTGCATATTTCGAAATTATCAGGCAAAGGTATATTTATATAAATAATGTTACAGCGTCTTTCTGATATATCTTTTTAATGTAATTTAATCTTCCGCACGGTCATTTCAAGAAATGACAGTGCCACAAATAAAAAAAGCTGCCTACAAAGGGCAGCTTTTTATAAAATCTTATTGTAATATTTAAAACATCACACCTAAATCAACAGCTAAAAAGTTTGACGTTGCTTTTGAATGTTTTTCTTTAACTACATCAAGAAAACCATTATTAAAAGTTATACCAAAAAGTAAGGCTGTTTTTCCACCTAATGAATATTGTGTTCCAATACCGGCAACTAATGCCATGTTCAATGGGTTGATATCCGATTTTTTAAAATCACCATCTGTTCTGATATTGATACCCGTTGTAAATCCCACCTTACCAAAGTAAGTCATATAACCAATTTCATTGGTTTTCAGCTTTAAGGTTAAAGGAAGTTCAATGTATTGCAATACGGTTTTCATTTTATAGATGTCCATATATTTCAATTTGCCACCACGGTAGGTAACATCAATGCCGGTTTCAAATGCATAGTTGTTGGTAAAATTAATATCGGCAATCAGTCCATAAGCAAACCCTATTTTGCTACCATCATTATCTAAATTATCGCTGGCTTTAAACCAGGCTACCGTTGGTGAAATTTTAAGTCCGAAATTAAATTTGTTGTCCTGCGCTTTTGCAAATTGAAAAGCAGCTACAAAGGCTATTGCAATTAGTGATACTTTTGCTCTCATTATTTTATGTTTTTTTAATTCAAGGCAAAATTAATGAAATTTTCCACAGTCAGACAAACAGTTTATCTTTTACTATCAACAGTGCTTATGCTGGGTTTTTCTTGTCAGAACGACCCGCATGGAGATAAACATGCTAAAGACACAATGACCACACATTTAAAATTTGATGAAGTGTTGTTTTCTGCCGATAGTATCAGTGCACAAGTAGTTGAACAATGGAAACAGCAATATCCTTATTTCTTTAATCTGTTTGTAAATAGAATAATACATCTGCCACCAACAGACAGTGCTGCACTTGCATTAAATCTTCAAAAATTTGTTGGTGATAAAGATGTAAAGGACATTCATGCTCGGGTTGAGAAAGTTTTTTCTGCTGCCGATAAAGATAAATTGTTCTCTGAAATAGAAGGATTTTTAAACAATTACAAAAAAGAGTTCGGCATACAACCGGTAAAACATCTGGTAACTTTTCTTTCTGCATTTAACTATGCTGTTATAACTGCAGACAGTACCATTGGTATTGGGCTCGACATGTACTTAGGCAGCGATTGTGAGTTTTATCCATCAATAGGAATACCTCAATATGCTTATCAAAGGTTTTCAAAAGATTATATTTTGAGTGATGTGATAAAAGGCTGGTATCAGAGTGAACATGATGTGGATGCAGAAAAAAATGATTTCCTCAGCCGCATGATTTATTATGGCAAGCAATTGTATTTTACTTCAGTTATGGCACCACAAGTGCAAGACACTATTCTGACTGGATACAGCAAAAAGCAATTGGAGTGGTGCAGCAACAACAGCAAACAGATGTGGGCATTTTTTATAGAGAACAAACTTTTTTATTCTACCCGCGAAATGGAATACATGAAATACATTGCAGACGGACATGCCACACAAGGTTTTCCTGAAGGGGCACCTGCACGCACAGCACAGTGGCTGGGATGGAAGATTGTAAGCACCTATATGAAGAACAACAACGTTACATTAAAAGAGTTGCTTGCAGAAAAAGATGCACAGCGAATACTCGAAAAATCAGGATATAAACCTTAGTTCAAATTTAAAATAACAACAATCAGAAAGATGAAAAAATCAGAGATAAGATTTACTGTAAGCTTAGACGACAACAACAAACCTGTGGCATTGCATTGGAATGCCGAAGACAGCGGCATGCAAGGCGACAAAGAATGTAAAGCCATGATGCTTGCTTTGTTTGATAAGAAAGATCAAACTACCATGCGCATTGACTTATGGACTCAGGAAATGATGGTAGAAGAAATGCAACAGTTCTTTTTTGAAATGTATATGAGCATGGCCGATACTTTCCAGAATGCAACTAACAATAAAGATATGGCCGATAAAATGCGAAACTTTGCAAGACAGTTTGGAAAAGAAGTGAGTTTGATTAAGTAACTATTTCTTAATTTCTTATTCTTTTTTATTTGGCAGAATTCTGTTTCACTGCAAAGGCAATAATGTGTCCATCATTATCTGCAAAATAGCAAACTTTATCGCCCCAATCTCTGTCTGCAATAGGGCTAATAAGTTTTGCTCCACATTTTAGGGCATTTGCATATTCAGCCTCAATATCGTCAACATAAAAGTATAATTCACATCTTGGAATTCCGGTACCTTTGTTGGGATGTGGCATTTTTTCAGAAATGATTTTTGCAATACCATTATCAGGCATCAACCCTAATTTGCAATTAGGAGAAAGTATAAACTCTGTCATTCCTGATGCATTCAAATCCGGAATTTTTCTAAAGAGTTTTGAATAGAATACAGTGCTTGCCTGCAGATTGTTTACATAAAGAATAAATTCTGTGTATAGAATATGTGTTGTCATTATAGGATATTCTGAATCCGTTTCATAGTCACTGCGAAGGGGCGGGAGATTATGAAACTACAAAGGTACTTAGAAACTTATGATATTGACAACATCAAAGATGCGAAACAATTTTTAAAGACTGTAGTAGATCTATACAACAGCGAAAGACCTCACATGAGTATCAGTAACTTTACACCAAACAGTATTCATCATTCAAAAACAACAATCAAAACAGAAAGATTATGAAAAAATTATTATCGAAAAATTCCTACTATTGTAAACCCAATTCAGGACTAAAAATGAATTGTAAACTTATATCAGGATTAATTAATTAAACTGTAAACTTTTTTTAGGACGAGTCATTTGCTTTTGCTGCAACCCACGAACCCAACGCAAAGGCAAAATCAAAAGAGCCGCTTTTTGCCAAGGCTTTTAAAAAAGCAGCAGTCAGAATTATATTTTTGCTGATATTTAAGAACCAAAAATTGCAAAGTAATTATTATGGACTTTGATGCACTATTAAAACTTCTTCAAGATTGGACAAACCGAGTTCCGCTAATCATTCTAGGCAGTGGTGCATCTGTTCCGTTTCATCTTCCTTCCATGTGGACACTTGGCGACCACTTGAAGAAGTCAATTTCATTTGCCGATGCCGATGACAAGAAACAGTTTGAAGAATTTAAAACAACCTTTGACATGGTTGGCGATTTAGAAACGACTTTGCTGCAATTACAACTCAGACCAAATGTTCTAAAAGAAATCATTTTTGAAACTTGGCGATTAGTAAACAAACATGACCTTGAAGCATACGAGAAAATTCTAAACAAGAAAGTTGAGTTTCCGCTTGCTGACATAACAAGGCATCTCATTTCAGCTGCACAGAGAAAACTTTCAATCGTCACAACAAACTACGACCGACTTGCTGAATACGCAGCAAGTTTATCACATGCGTTCATTTGCACAGGTTATACGCAAAACTATTTCGGACATTTTTCCAAGTTGATACATCAACAGGATTTGACCAAGTTGAACGGCTTTAGCGGACAAGTTAACATCTGGAAAGTTCACGGCTCATTGGACTGGTTCAAATCAAAAGAGGAAGTTGATTTTCATTTGCCATTGCGACAAACTATTCCAACTGACTTCAAACCATCTATCGTAACACCTGGGCTTTCCAAATATTTGGAAACGCAATTAGAACCGTTCAGAACAATATTTACAGAAGCGGACAGTGAAATTGAAAAGGCAGTTTCTTATTTGTGTATTGGTTATGGTTTCAATGACATTCATGTTCAGCCAAAACTTCTCACACAAATCAAAAGCGGCAAACCAATTATTGTAATCACAAAGGAACTTACACCAAAAACGAAAGAATCAATCATTGACAGTAAATGCAAACAGTATATTTTGATTGAAGAAGCAAACAAGAAGGATACAAGAATTTATTCATCCAGCTTCGCTGGTGAACAAATTGTTCCTGATGTCAGCTACTGGACATTGGGAGAGTATTTAAAACTTATCAAATCGTAAGACATGGCAATTTTTAATTTTCAAAACGATGCGGCAATTGGAACAGTGTTCAGTGTAGACACTGCAACTGTAATTATCAAGGTTGATGAAATTGATAAACTGCGAAAGTTGCATGTCAATCATTTGGTTGCTATCAAGAGTTCAAAAGCGGGACAACATCTGATAGGTATTATCAATCGTATCACACGAAAAGCATCTGACGAAGAAAAACCAACCGAAGAAGATTTGGGTTTAGGTGGGTTTCTTTTCACTGAAAATATTTTGAAAGTAAATCTTATCGGAACACTTCATGATAAGCACGGACAGAAAGAAAATGTTTTCAAGAGAAACCTTGACACAGTTCCTGAAATTGAAGCACAATGTTTTCCTATTGACGGAGAAAACATAACCAAGTTCATGACAACAATTTCAAGTGTTGACAATTATAAAGTCCCTCTGACAATTGGAAAATATTCTATTGACGAACATGCACAGGCATTTTTAGATGGAGACAAACTTTTCCAAAGACATGCGGTAATTGTTGGTAGCACTGGTTCAGGTAAATCATGGTGTGTTGCAAAGTTCCTTGAACAGATTGCACAACTACCAATGGCTGATTGCATTTTGTTTGACATTCACGGAGAATACAGCGGAAAAGATTTTAAAATGGATGGTGTGCAACACTTGCGTGTTGCCAATCCATCTGACTTAGGTAAGAAAGGGAATCTTGCAAATAATGTTTTGATGTTGCCCTACTGGATGCTCACTTATGAGGAAATGCTTGCAATGCTTCTTGACAGAAGCGATAGCAACGCACCGAATCAAGCAATGCTTTTTTCAAAAACCGTTTTTACGGAGAAGCAAAAGTTTTTGGATGCTATAAAAGATAAAATATTTAAAGACCACATTACGATTGATAGCCCCATTCCTTACAAAATGGAAAATGTTTTGGATGAGTTACAGAGGATGGATGAAGAAATGGTTGCTGGTGCTAAAGTGGGAACTGAAAAGCAAGGACCGTTTCATGGAAAACTTACAAGATTTATTCAACGGCTTGAAGCAAAAAGTCAAGACAAGCGTTTAGGATTTCTGTTTCAACTTTCTGAAGATGAATTGCAGATTGATTGGATGAACACACTTTGCGAACGCTTGATGTTCGGTTCTGCTTTAAGCAAAGAAAAATCAGGAGTAAAAATTATTGACTTCTCAGAAGTTCCTTCTGATGTATTGCCTCTTGTAATCGGATTAGTTGCAAGAGTTGTATTTACAGTTCAGCAGTGGACAGCAAAAGAAAATCAGCACCCCATTTCATTACTGTGTGATGAAGCACACTTGTATATTCCCGAAAGAACAAATCAAGATGCAGCAGCAGAATTAGGGCTAAAGAGTTTTGAAAGGATTGCAAAAGAAGGGAGAAAATACGGTGTTAGTTTGACGGTTATAAGTCAAAGACCTGCGGAAGTAAACCGAACTGTTTTAAGTCAGTGTAACAACTTCATTGCATTGCGACTTTCAAATGCAGAAGACCAAGCGGTAATCAAAAAACTTTTGCCCGATAATCTTTCGGGACTTACTGATGTTTTGCCGATACTTGACATTGGAGAAGCACTTGTAGTAGGTGATGCTTCATTGCTTCCAACAAGAGTAATTATTGACGAACCAAAAATTAAACCTGAAAGTGCGACAATTAAATTTTGGCAAGAGTGGAGCAATGACAAAGCAAAACAAGATATTGCAACGGCAGTAACAGGATTAAGGAAACAATCAAAAGCATAATTAAAAAATATAAACATGGCAGAAGAATATTTAGACATCTACAACTCAAAAGGAGTTCACTTAGGAAAGGAACTCAGGAAAGTAGTTCACCAAAAAGGAATGTGGCACAAAACATTTCACTGTTGGGTGATTTTCCGAAATGAAGCAGGTGAGGATTGTATCCTTATGCAAAAGCGAGCTGCCAAAAAGGAAAGTGCTCCAAACAAACTTGATTCAGCAGTAGCGGGGCATTACACAGCAGGAGAAGATATTTCGGGAGGCATTCGTGAGTTTAAAGAAGAAACAGGAATTGACATTGATTCTAAAGATTTAATTCCTCTTGGAATCAGAGTTACTGTTTCTGATTACAAACCAAACAGCATCAACAAAGAATTTCAAGAAGTTTACTTCATTAAGAAGTCAATCCCTTTAGAATCATTCAAACTCCCAGTTGATGAAGTTGCAGGGATGGTTGAATTGCCAGTCAAAAAGTGCATCGCACTTTTAGACAAACAGATTGACCACTTTTTTGCAAGGGGAATTTTTAATGATGATGCTTCATCACCGAACATAGCAATAATCATAGAAAGAAAAATCACGATTGACGATTTTATTTGGTTCATTGACAATTTTCATTTCAAAATAATGCTGCTAACAAGCAAAGCATTAGCGAACGAAAAATATCTCTTTATCTAATGTTACTTGAAAACCTGAGCATAGAAAAACTTCCCTATTTGGAGCGGTATGTAAACAGTGGTTCGCCAAGTGGTTTTACAAATCGTTACACTACTTCCGAAGAAACAAAACCCTTTGGGTTATCGCCTTTTTTCATCCTTTGATTTGTGTCGCACCTGAAGAATGTTTTAAAAACTATGGCAAGATACCAGCGTTCAAAGAGTTTGAAGAAGTTACAGGAAAAAATTGGTTGCTTGTTCATCCCGACATGAAAAAAGAGAAGGTATTTAAAGCAAAAAATGTTTCACTTACAAAATCAAAGAAGATAAAATTAGTTCCCACCGCAAGCGGAAGAACAGTTGAGCTTTTTAATTCATCAACCAAGGGTTATTTCAAACTTCATTACACACATGTTATCGGACGAATAACAAGAGAATTGGATAATAAAATTGGAGTTGCGGGACCTGAAATTTCAAAGCATCTTGTTTCCTTGATAGACCAAAACAAACTTGACAGCAGATTAACCTTGATGCGTGAAACTGGTGCAAGAATTTTTCAGGGGCATGTAAACGAGAAACCTGTTGAGTGGGGAATGGTTTGGCGAGAGAAAGATGCTTACAAGATTGACTACAACGAAGTGAAATATGTAATTCCTGTTTTTTCACTTTTTGGTAAAGACATACTGGCGAAAAGAGATAAGCCGCTATTGCAGCAAATCATTAATCTCATCGGAGCAAACCCAACTGACTATGTTTTAAAGCAACTGATTTTCCCAATGATTGAGCTTTACTTCAACTTGATTAAAAACTCAGGCATTCAACCTGAGTGGCATGCTCAAAATTTGTTGATAGGTTTTACAAAAGATTTTGCTCCTGTAAAATTTATCATGAGAGATTTAGAATCAATGGACAAGGACTTAACATTCATGGAGGAACATAACATCAAGGCAAAATTTGAAAGTTATCCCTTCAAATGTATTTTCAGAGAGCAGTGGAATTATCAAAGGAAGCACAGTTTTATGTATGACTATAAGTTTGGGGAATACATCATTAGACCGCTTCTGGACTTTCTAAAGAAAAAATACAAGGTTGACACATTGCCCTTACATCAAAAGATAAAACTTCATTCAAAGAAATTCATTAATGAATTTTCAAAAGATTTTTTTCCAGAGTATTGGGTTGTTTTTAGAAAGATTTTGATTAACCAAAAGACAGATAAGCGTCCGTATGTTCATAGGAAGAATCCTAAATTCAGATATTAAATGCACATAGTTTTTATCAGACATACCGAATCAGAAAAGAATGTAAACAACCAGTTCTCATCTTACAAGGATAAAGAACCGTTGACTGAAATAGGCATGAGTCAAAGCGAAAATCTTGGCAACGATTTATTGGAGTTTAAAGAAAGAAAAACTTGACTTGCAAGAATGTTTATGCAGCAAGTTCTACAAGAGCAATTGAAACAGCAAAAATTATTGCTTCTAAATTAAATGCTACTGTAAGTGTTGAGGATGCTCTCCGTTCTACAAAGCCAGGAGCATTATCGGGCAAGTCAGAAGAGGAAGGATTAAAAACAAATCCCGATTTCTTAGAACAACTTTATCTATTCAGAAACGGGTTGTTCAATGCTTACGACTTCACTGTAGCGGAAGGAAAAGAACCCAAAAAGATTTTGAGAAAAGAGTTTGGGGAAGATTGAGTGAAATAATATCTGACAAGTCAGAGAGTTTGAAAATTATCTCTGCACATCGTTCATCCATTACATACATGCTGTTGGAGTTTGCAAAAAGATATTACAAATACCCTCAAAATATGTCAGGGCATGTATTACTTGATTTGGGTAAAATATCACTTGTGGAAACTGTAGCAGAAAATAAATGGAAAATTACAAGAGTGAACTTTGATAGTTCCGAACTAAAAACACTTTGATATATGAGCGAAAACAAAACAAACAAACATTCCTATTTATCAGCACTAATCCAACTTGGAAAATTTGCGTGGGGAATATTCATTGGCATTTCAATATTGGTTACAGTGGCGACAATGGTAACGGACTTTAAAATGACAAAGGAACATCCTGTTCTCACTGGCTTGGCTGTTCTTGCTGTAACGATTTTTATTTCACTCATTTTATTGGTGATAAAAATGATTAATGAAGGCGTTGAACAAAAATCCCCTTTACCTCTTTCTACCGAATTGGTGAATATAATAAACACACTTTACGAAAAGGAAAAGTATTTAGATGTAGTGCGGCTTGGTTCTGCTTTAAGCAGATATTTATGGCTCAAAGGAAAATATCATGAACGAATTGAAATTGGTGAACGAGTTGAAGATGCAGCAGGAAAGGAAAGTCGCATTGAAGAACAAGTATCATCTCTGATAGATGATATTGGCTGGACTTACAACATTATCGGACAACCCGATAAAGCGGTTGAGAATATCACGAGTGGAATTGATAAAGCTCTTACAAACGAGTTATTTTATTATGCTGCTAAAGGTGAACGACATTTATCTGGAATTGAAAAACACAAAGGACATCAAGCCGAATGCTTGAGCCATTTACAAAAGGCAAAGGAACATTCAGAAAAGATTTTGGATTTGACCAGTAAAAATGAAATGGAAGCCAGTTTGTTTTTAGCAGAAGCAAAATATCTGTTTGAATTAGGAAAATTAAATGAGGCAGAAGCACTTGCAGAAAAAGCAATAGCAGTATTTAAAAATGACCCCGATAGGATTGTAAAGATTCATTCGCTGTTAGGAAATATTTATTTGAAACAGAACAAACTTCAAAAAGCGAAAGATGAATTCAATAAAGGATACAATGCAACAAAAAGCACAAGAGAAGATGAGGTTGCAAAAAACTTAAAAGGTTTAGCAGACATCGCATTGCTTGAAAGAGACATAAAAAGTGGATTAAAATATTTGAACGAAGCAAAAGAAATCTATCTTTCTATTCACAAGAACAAAGAGGCAACTGACTTGGATAACATCATTCGCAGTATCAGGATTTAAGCAATTAAGATTTAGGACAAATGCCAAGTTTGATTTTAACCTCAGATGATTTTGGTTTAAGCAAAATATTTAATCAGCGAATGATTGAATTGCTGCAATCAAATTTTCTTTCGTCAATTTCAATCATGATAAATCAAGTAACTTCCGACCAACAAAATCAAATTGCCGAGATAAAAAAATGTATGCTAAAAATAATTTCAGTTTAGGACTTCATTTAGAGGTTTCAGAAGCAGACGATGAAGCGACATATCAAAGCCAATGGAATATGTTTGAACAATTACTTTCAATACCACCTGACTACATTGATGTTCACAAAGGGCATTTTCAAAATGCAACCTTCAACTCTATTGCAGAGTTTTGTTTGCAAAAAAGAGTTCGGTTCAGAAAATACAAAGAGACGACAGTAAATGTTAGCAGCCCTGAAAGTTCTCTCACTGCTACATTCAAAGAGTTGGGTGCAATCAAAGAATGGATTGCAAACTTCAAAACAAACTCAACTTATGAATTGGTTTTTCACATCGGTAGTTTTGACCCCGACAGTAAATCCAGTTTGAATAAAGACAGAGAACTTGATATTGAAAAGTTAAAACATGTTCACGAATTTATTTCAGACAAAAATATTTCAATAACAAACTACAAATCGCTTTAAAGAAAATGCCAACGCAGCATTCACACACATTTGCAAGCCGCTACAAGCCAACGCTGAAACCAAAACTTGCAAAAGAGTGTGTCTGCCCTACCCAAGAAGAATTTGAAAATTTTTTCTCCACCCCCTCAAATAAAATTAAATCACCCAACCGCACAGTGCTCACTCGGACAGACATCGCCTTGAATGTAAATCGCCTTGTGGGACAGGTTTGTGCAGACAATGGACAGACACTATTTCATTGCGAGAAGTCGGGTGATACGCATAACAAGGGCTTAAACGAAAGCGGGGGTTCCGTGCTTCGCAGACACATTTGTGCAAGGTGGAAGTTCAGTTCTCCGAATGAAGTTTAGTGCTACAACTCACCCTCTGGCGCAAGTCTTCGGACTTGTGCCCATCTATCATTCAAGCAGCAGTAAGTCCAATAAACCTTTGGTGCCGCAATAATCACATGCACTGCTGTAAAAATAATCTTCCTTGTAGGCGCGAGCGTCATTTTCCTTACTTTCAAAGCCTCTCGCATTTCAGGGGACTTTGAAATAATAAAAATAGCATTGAAGGGTTAATACATTTTTTATGAATATAGAATACATGTAGTTTAAAATTTTGCATGACGACTACACGTAGAAAATATGATGAACGTGAAGTACGGCATTATCGCTCTCCCAACTGGAACAAACTAACTTTGTTTTAATATGATATAGTGTGTACCTGATAGGTTCAATCCACATTTTTCTGTCGCAGTTTTTTTATTTCTGCTGTTCTGCGTTTTTGAGTCAGTCGTTCTTCTTTTACCTGTGCCGGTATTTTTGTACTTATTCGTTTTGCAGGTCTATGCATAGCTTTTTCAATCAGCATTTGAAATTTTTTCAATACCAGCTCTTTATTACCTAACTGGCTACGTGCCTCACTGCTTTGAAGTTTTAAGAAACCATCTTCGTTGATTCTTCGGCAAAGTTTTTCCGTAATAACTTTTTTTTGTTCCTCATCTAAACATACAGAGTTTTCAATATCAAAGGCAAGTTCAGCCTTGGTAGAAACCTTGTTTACATTTTGTCCACCTTTTCCCGAGCTGCGCGAGTAGGTCAATATCACTTCTGAAAAAAGACATTTAAAATCTATTTTTCCCATTACAGTTTAATGGTAAAACTATCGGCATCATTGCCCACAGGAAAAATGTGCCTTGCATTTTCCAAAACATCAAAGTCGAGTTTTACAGTTTCTATATTTTCTGTTGCAGATTTTGTTTTGCTGATTTTTTTACCAAACGGATCGAGAACTACTGTATCTCCGGAATAAGTAATGTCATTTCCATCTTTTCCAATGCGGTTAACACCAACAACAAACGATTGATTTTCTATGGCACGTGCCGTCAACAATTGTTTCCAGGCAAAGCTGCGTTTCTCAGGCCAGTTAGCTACAACAATAGCACAATCATATTCGTTCTGATTACGCATCCACACAGGAAAACGCAGGTCGTAACAAATAAAAACTGAGAGTCGCCATCCTTTATAAAGCAGAATTAATTTCTTGTTTCCAGGATGATAAAATTTTTGTTCACCAGCCATAGTAAACAAATGCCTTTTATCGTAATGTGCATGAGCGCCACCGGGAGTCATCCATACTAAGCGGTTATAATATCTGCCACCTTCTTCAACAATAAGACTTCCGCAAACTACAGCATTTTTTGTTTCTGCCATTTTTTGCATCCACTGCATGGTAGGGCCATCATTTTTTTCTGCCAGTACGCTTGCATTCATGCTAAAGCCCGTACTAAACATTTCGGGCAGCACAATTAGGTCTGTGCTACCTGCTTTAATACTTTTAAGCAGTGTAGTAAAATGTTTAATGTTTTTGCCTGACTTTCCCAGTGAAGCTTTGTCTGAACAGTTGTTACTCTTAGAGCGCTTTCATGGTATGATGTTGTTGGTTCAGGCAAAGTTATATTTTATAATTCCAGAAAAGGTATTATTTTTCAACCTTATGCAGCCTTTCAGCAGCTTTTTCAAGTGTTTCTTCAGATTTTGCAAAACAAAACCGCAAAAGTTTGTGGTCTGTGCCGTTTCTGTAAAAAGCCGAAACCGGAATTGATGCCACTCCATAGTCTTTTGTCAGTTTTACGGCATAGTCCATATCTTTTTCATTACTCAGTTTACTGTAATCGAGCAATTGAAAGTACGAACCTGAGCAGGCCAATGGCTTAAATGCAGTGCCTTGAATCAGCTTTAAGAAATTGTCTCTTTTTTCCTGATAAAATTTTTCAATACCTGAATAGTTTTTAGCATCCTTCATAAATTCTGCATAGGCATATTGAATGGGAGTGTTGGCACTAAAAACCATAAACTGATGTGCTTTTCTGAATTCGGCAGAAAGTTTTGCCGGGGCAATGCAGTATCCCATTTTCCACCCTGTGGTATGAAAAGTTTTTCCGAAAGAATAAACGATAAAACTGCGCTCGGCAAGTTTTGGAAAACGCGCTACACTCTGATGTTCGTAACCATCAAAAATAACATGCTCATACACTTCATCACTCAAGACAAAAATGTCTGTCTTTGCAGTAATTTTTTCAAGCATCTGAAAATCTTTAACACTTAAAATAGCACCTGTAGGGTTATGTGGTGTGTTAATCATAATCATTCTGGTGCGTTGGTTCATGAGTTTTTTCACTTCATTCCAGTCAATATGGAAGTCGGGCATTTTTAACTCTGCATGAACCGGTTCGCCACCGGCAAGAACAACAGCAGGTGCATAGGAATCATAAGCAGGATCAAAAATAATAACCTCATCGCCTTCGCGTACTACAGATGCTATGGCTGTATAAATAGCTTGTGTTCCTCCTGCAGTGATAGTAATTTCTGTTTCAGGATTATATTTTGCACTAAAGCGGGCTTCTATTTTAGCAGCAATTTCTTCGCGCAGCGGCATGATGCCCGGCATGGGTGCATATTGATTCATGCCTTTTTTCATATACTTATTTACCAGACTAATCAGTTCGGGCGAAATGGCAAAGTCGGGAAAGCCCTGAGAAAGATTAATGGCATTACACTCGTTGGCAAGTGCAGACATGACACTAAAAATGCTGTTTCCGGTTTTAGGAAGTTTTGATTTTATTAATGCTTGATTTGGTGACATAAAAAGCGGCTATGCTTCAAATGTAAATCAAATGCCGTTAACAAAAAAGAAATCTGCTTTATAAGCTCCTGCTTTAATGCTATTGTATTGAGTATAACAGCAAATCGTTTTAAACAACATTCCCTTTCACAGATTTTTATTTAAGATTTTGATGGTTGTAGAATTGAAGTCTTTTGTTTATAGTTAGCAGTTTTTAAAATCTTCATTGATTTGAATTCAATTATATTTGTTTGCTCAGTTAATGTTTGTATTTTGATTGAATGAAATTTCCATCAATTAATTTTTCTGTTTATGGTAAAAGAACATATTTGGTTCTTGTAAGTGTATTGATCGGTGCTTTAACTACTTTATGTGCAGCCTTATTAAAAAAAGGTGTAATGCTGATGGAGCACATTGCAGAGCATTTGGTTTTTGATTCGGGCTATCATCAGTTGTTTTTGATTTTGCCGGCAATAGGAATATTGCTAACAGTTACATTCTGGAGACTGATGAAAATTAAAAATGAACGAAGGGGAATGACGGCAGTAATTTATAACATTTCCAAGCAGTCGAGTGTTGTTGCCAGGCACAAACTGTTTTCGCAGATGGTTAGCAGTATTTTTACTGTTGGTTTTGGTGGCTCAGCAGGTCTTGAAGCACCAATCGCATCTACCGGTTCAGCTATTGGAAGCAATATTGCAAGCAAATTAAAATTCTCTACTAAAGAAAGAACATTGTTGCTGGCATGTGGTGCTGCAGCAGGAATTTCTGCAATTTTTAATGCACCTATTGCAGGTGTGGTGTTTGCACTCGAGCTTTTGCTCATTGATATGCCTGTACCTGTTGTCATACCACTATTGATATCAAGTGCCACTGCTGCTTTTTTATCACGATATTTTAATCTCGGCCAGCCTTTTGTTCTCATAACCGACACATGGAATTCAAGTCACATACTCTATTACCTTGCTTTAGCTGCATTGGCAGCTATAATTTCTATTTACTGTATTAAGATATATTTTTTCATCAGCTCATTGTTTTCAAAAATCACCAATGTATTTGTAAAAGCACTCATTGGTGGAACATTACTTGGACTGCTGATATTTTTATTTCCACCGCTTTATGGTGAAGGGTATGACAGTGTTCAGTTGTTATTGCACAATCAATCTGCAGAAATTTTTAAAAACATAACCTTTTTTGAAGCTAATGCTTTGTGGCTACCAATTCTTGCAGCACTGCTGATGTTTTTTCTAAAAGTAGTAGCAACATCATTTACGGTTTTTGGTGGAGGTAATGGAGGTATGTTCGGGTCATCATTATTTACAGGTGCTATGCTGGGTTTTACTTTTTCGCGAGTGGTGAATATTATGGGTTGGGCAGAGTTGAATGAAATAAATTTTACAGTAATTGGTATGGCATCAATGCTTAGTGGAGTACTTCAAACACCGCTCACAGCAATTTTTCTGATTGCAGAAATTACAGGAGGCTATGCTCTTTTTGTTCCTTTGATGATTACCACATCAATTACTTATTTAGCTACACGATATGTAGAGCCACATTCTGTTTATACCAAACAATTAGCACTTAAAGGCGGACTTATTAATCTGAGTAAAGACAAACAGGTAATCAGCAAAATGAAATTAAGAGATTATTTAGAAACCGATTTAGAAACAATTAATATTAATGCAACTCTTGGTGATTTAATCAAGGCTATTCGTAAGAGCAGGCGCAATATTTTTCCTGTGGTTGATGCTATGAATCATTTACAGGGAATCATATTACTTGATGATGTAAAGAGCATCATGTTTGATCAGTCACAGTATGACAAAGGAGTCAAAGAACTGATGCAAAGTACCATTGGTTTTAGATATAGATGAAGATATGGAACGTGTTTTAGAAAAATTTGAAGAGTATGAAGCCTGGAATTTTCCGGTAACGGAAAAGGGTGTTTATGCAGGTTTTGTTTCTA
Organism: Bacteroidota bacterium; assembly: GCA_016699635.1. Classification (GTDB taxonomy): domain Bacteria; phylum Bacteroidota; class Bacteroidia; order AKYH767-A; family OLB10; genus OLB10. Next base: position 1,752,094 of record CP064983.1, read on the forward strand.
AGTCTAAGATATTTACTTTCTACAGGCAGCTTCTTATTCAGGAGTCTGACGTGCCTATGCACGATTAGCGACAGACTTAAAAGTAAAAAAGCCCCTTTGCAGGAGCTTTTTTATAATTTTCAGAAGATTATTTTTTCTTCTTAGCAGCAGCTTTCTTCTTAGTAGCCGCTTTCTTTTTTGGAGCCGCTTTTTTCTTAGTAGCTGCTTTCTTTTTGGAGCTGCTTTTTTCTTAGTTGCAGCTTTCTTTTTTGGAGCAGCCTTCTTAGCAGAAACTACTTTTTTCTTAGTAGCCGCTTTTTTCTTAGTGGCTTTCTTTTTAGTAGCCGCTTTTTTCTTAGTGGCTTTCTTTTTTGGAGCTGCTTTTTTCTTAGTTGCAGCTTTCTTTTTAGTAGCCGCTTTTTTCTTTGCAGCTTTCTTTTTTGGAGCAGCTTTTTTAGCTTCTACCATTTCAGCACCTGTAGTGCTTTCAATCATTGAATTGTTCATCATGATGATTATTTATTTATTGGTTATTGATATTGTTATACTCAGAGTTTGCTGATAAGTTACATTTTTAGTTTACGTCAACAATTTTCTCTGCCTTATATTCACCGTTTAATAATTTCGATTTTATTTTTCCGAAAGATTCAATTGTATATTTTACATCTTCTAATGTATGAACTGCTGTAGGTATTAACCTAAGCATAATAATTCCTTTTGGTACTACAGGATATACAACCATCGAGCAGAAAATATCATAGTTCTCACGCAAGTCATATATAAGTTTTGTAGCTTCAGGAATAGTTCCATTAAGATAAACCGGTGTCACCGGTGATTGTGTTTTTCCAATATCAAATCCTGCTTGCTTGAGTCCGTTCTGCAGGGCATTAACAATTTTCCAAAGATTGTTTTTTAGCTGTGGCTGATTTTTTAGTAGCTCAAGTCTTTTAATTGCACCTTCTACTAACGGCATAGGCAGGCTTTTTGCAAAAATCTGCGAACGCATGTTGTATTTAAAATATTCTATTATCTGTGCATCGCTGGCAATAAAGCCACCAATGAGTGCCATTGATTTTGCAAAAGTTCCAAAATAAATATCTACTCCATCCTGAACACCTTGCTCTTCTCCTGTTCCGGCACCTGTTTTTCCCATGGTACCAAAACCGTGTGCATCATCAACAAAAAGTCTGAAGTTGAACTTACTTTTCAGGGCTACAATTTCTTTTAACTTACCCTGATCGCCACTCATGCCAAAAACACCTTCTGTAATTACTAATATAGCACCACCGGTTTCTTCTGCAAGTTTGGTAGCACGCTCAAGTTGCTTAACTAGGTTGTCAATGTCGTTATGTGGATAAACAAAACGTTTTCCCATGTGCAGGCGAACACCATCAATGATGCAGGCATGCGATTCGGAATCATATACTATTATATCATGACGGTCAACTAAGCAGTCAATAGCACTAACCATTCCCTGATATCCGTAGTTTAATAATATAGCGTCTTCTTTTTGTTCGAAAGCGGCAAGTTGTTGTTCTAATAATGTATGTCTGTCGGTTTCGCCACTCATCATGCGGGCACCCATTGGTGTTCCTAATCCGTAATGCACCGATGCTTCGCCATCAATTTTGCGAACTTCCGGATGATTGGCCAATCCAAGATAATTATTTAAACTCCAAACTAACTTTTCTTTACTGCGAAAAATCATTCTGTTCGAAATCTCACCTTCAAGTTTTGGAAAAGTAAAATAGCCGTGCGATTCTTTGGCATGCATACCTAACGGGCCACGGTTTTTACTAATCTTGTCAAACAAATCTGTCATAAAAATGCTAAAAATTTTTTTCGCTTTTGCTTTTTAAAATTGTTTCCGAAATATCACCACAATTTTATTTTTGATAACCATGCTACTTAATATTTTTCAACAGAAAAATGTTAACTGCTTTTTTGAATATAAGAAAAGTTTTTTTGAAAAAAAAGTAATCGAAGAAAAAAAATAAAAAACTTTTTGTTTCAATTTTTCAGAGGAGAAAATAAAAGTTGTTGTTGTAATCATTAAAAAAAATATTTTTAATAAGCATTGATTTTTTATAGTGATGCGCAAAATGAAATGGAGTGTGTTTGTTAATATGTCAACAACCTGAGCACAAAAAAAATTCTTAAAATGGTAATTGTGTGCAAAAGTTTTGATCAAAATCTGTGTTAATGCAAACAAAAAACCAATTCAGTTTTTGTGTTGATGAGTAAAAATATTTTACGATTAAATTTTCGGAAAATGCAAGATTGTTTTTAGGTAAATGATTACTGAAAGTGTGTTTCATGATAGTTCTAAAAACAGATGTAGTGTATTTATAAAACAAAAAAGCCGCTTCGTTATCGGAAGCGGCTGTATGCTATTTGTTTTTTTAAGAACCTCTTTGTTTTTCTTTATGTTTTGTAATCTGTCGCTTTAATGCTTCTACAGATTTATCGGCAGCCTGCTCAAAGGTGGCGCATTGTTCGCTAGCAAAAAGTACTTTGCCCGGTGTGCTGATTTTTATTTCGGCAATTTTATTTTCCTGCGTCACGTTTTTATCTAAACGTAAAAATACTTCACCGTCTATAATGTGCTCGTAAAACTGTTTTAGTTTGTCAACCTTTTCTTCTACAAAACGAATCAGGTCTTTGTCTGCATCAAAATGGATGGACTGCACTTTAATCTTCATACTCTATTTTGTTTTTAGTACAAAACCCAAACATTGCCCTTGTGCCGGAGTTTTGTGGTTTTAAATATCAGATGGGCATGTGTTTATTCAATTATAAAAAGTAAATATACGAAATCAGGTAGCTTAGGATGTGCCTGTTTGTAGATATTTTTCAGTTTATCTATTGTGTTGTGTGTATAGACCTGAGTAGCGGCAAGGCTACTATGTCCTAAAATTTCTTTGATGGCATTTATCTGCGCACCGCTGTTGAGCATTTCTGTTGCAAAAGTGTGGCGCAAAACATGCGGGCTTCTTTTTTTGTTGGTGGTCACCTGACTGAGCATTACATTAACTACCTTATAAACGAATTTTGGGTATAGTTTGTTACCATCTCCTTTAATAAAAAAGTATTCCGACTTGATTTTTTCATCAATGATGTTGTTTCGTTCATTTAGATATACAACTATAGCTTCTTTCATTTCCGGTGTGATGGGAATGATGCGCTCTTTATTTCTTTTACCCAAAACTTTTAAAGTAAGATTGTAGAGGTCAACGTTTTTATCTTTTAGTCCTATCAATTCGGCAAGTCGCATACCTGTCTGATAAAACATATTTATAATAAGCTTGTCGCGAATACCTTCAAACCCTTCTTTAAATGCAACACCATCGAGTAACTGATCCATTTTTTGGCGGTCAACAATTACAGGTAGTTTTTTGGCAGTTTTTGGCGAAACAATTTTCAGCATTGGATTTTGGCTGATGGTTTTTTCGCGCATCAAAAATTTGAAATAAGTTTTCAGTGATGATATTTTCCGGTTTACGGTTCGTGAATCTATTTTCCGGTCTAATAAAGAAACTATCCAACTGCGAATAAAAAAGTGGGTAATATCTTCGGGTTTCTGAGCCTGATAGGTCTGGCCCATAAAATCAAAAAACTGCTTAAGGTCGGTACCATAAGCAGTTAATGTATGTTGCGAAAAACGTTTTTCGTATTGAAGAAATCGAAGAAACTTTGCGTAAGGCATATTATTGTTTATGCCAAATATAAAGGCATATTCAATAAGTGCAGTTCATAACAAGGCTTAGAAAAGATGAATTATAAAAAGCCTTTTGTTAAGAATTACATTGCGCCTTCGGCCTCTAAGCGCTGAAGTTTTGTGCGGTGTATTGCTTTTTTTACTTCTGTTCTGCGGGCTACTGATGGTTTTTCAAATGCCTGACGTGAACGCAGTTGTTTTACAACACCTGTTTTTTCAAACTTCTTTTTAAACTTCTTTAAAGCCTTATCCAAAGGCTCATTGTCTTTAATTTGAACAATAATCATATTATAAATACAAAATGTTTTGGGAGCGCAAAGGTAAGTAAATAATTGGCATAATAATCAATACAATAGAAAATTTTTAAGAAAGTACTCACCTGCCTGTATTTGACCTTAACTATTGATTATTAATATGATGGAGTATATTTCTTTTCTGTTTTTATGACAAAGCAGGTGGAAATTACATCAAATCCTTGCCAATATCCTTCCTGTAAAAGGCTTTTTCGTAGGTAATTTCTGTCAATTGCCCATAGACTTTTTCGCGGGCTTCTGCCAGATTTTTACCCAATGCATTTACAGCAAGTACACGTCCGCCATTGGTTAGTACTTTGCCATCATGTATGATGGTGCCTGCATGAAACACGTTTACCCCTTTAACTTTTTCAAGCCCTGAAATAATTTTTCCTTTTTCATAAGTTTCTGGGTATCCACCCGAAACCATCATAACAGTAAACGATGTTCTGTCATCTGTTTTTAGCTGAACCTCGTGAAGTTTTTTATTTGCTACACTATTCATCAACTCAATAAAATCAGTTTTTATTCTCGGAAAAACGGCTTCTGTTTCCGGGTCGCCCATGCGGCAGTTGTATTCAATAACAAAGGGATTGCTATTAACATTCATCAGTCCGATAAATAAAAATCCGGTGTATGAAATGTTTTCATGCTTTAATCCATTTATGGTTGGTCTGATAATTTTATCTTCTACTTTTTGCATAAAAGCAGCATCTGCAAACGGAACCGGTGATACTGATCCCATTCCACCTGTATTGAGTCCGGTGTCATTGTCGCCAATGCGTTTATAATCTTTTGCTTCCGGCAGCAGACAATAATTGTTGCCATCAGTCAAAACAAAAACAGAGAGTTCAATACCTTTCAGAAATTCTTCTATCACTACTTTGTTTCCTGCCTTTCCAAAAGGTTGATTGATGAGAAGATGATGCAATTGCTCTCTTGCCTCAGTTTCTGTTTCGCAAATAATAACACCTTTGCCGGCAGCCAAACCATCAGCCTTTAGTACGTAGGGTGCAGATAGTGTTTTCAGAAAATCATAACCCTGCTGCAGTTGCGATGATTCAAAAGTTTCATAACGTGCTGTAGGAATATTATTCCGCAACATAAAAGCTTTAGAAAAATCTTTACTGCCTTCAAGTCTGGCACCGGAACTTTCCGGACCAATAACAGGAACAGATTTTAACTGACTGTCATTAAGAAAAAATCATGGATGCCATTAACCAAAAAGGCTCTTCAGATTACAATTACCATATCAATTTTCTTTTCAAGCACAGTTTTTTTGATGTGGTCGAAGTCATTCACGCTGCCTGAAATATTTGTTCCCAACTGTAATGTGCCTGCATTACCCGGCATAATATATAAGTGTTTAAGCAATGCACTCTCACTCAATTTCTGCGCAAATGCATGTTCGCGTCCACCTGATCCAAGCAGTAAAATATTCATGCTAATTTTCTTTCTGCAATTATAAATAAATATGGCGTGCCGTAGCATTTTGTTTGTTAATTGACAGCCCGAATACAGTGCTGAACGGACATGTTTCTATATTAAAACAGGAAGGTGCCAATAACTGATTTTTTTACTTTATTTTTATGCCGTAGAAAATTCTGATTAGAAAAAGGAAAAACTATATTATAAAAGCAAACAACAACTGATGAATAGCCTTTTTAATAAACAAGATAATGATAGAATAATAGAACGAATAGCAGCACTTCAGCCTGGACAAAGAGCTCTTTGGGGAACTATGTCGGTAGAACAGATGTTGCTACATTGCCAGCAACCATTTAAAGTGGTGTTTGAAGAGTTGAAACTTAAACGCAGCTTAGTGGCCAAACTATTTGGAGGTATAGTAAAAAAGTCGGTCATGGATGATAAACTATTTAAAGAAAACCTGCCTACGGCAGCAGAATTTAAAACCAATCATCTGAGTCCGCAGTTTGAAACAGAAAAGAAAAATCTGATAGCTTATATTCAGAAATTTCAGTCTGCAGGACCAAAAGGAGTAACAAAACTACCTCATCCTTTTTTTGGAAAAATGACAGATGCAGAGTGGGATAAGCTCCAATGCAAACACCTCGATCACCATTTAAGACAATTTGGCGTATGAAATTTAGGTTCGTTCCTGTGGTTTTTATAATATCTTTGCTTATGATGTCGTGCGAAAATGATATAGAGCAAGTGAAATTAGTTACAGGCAACGTTGTTGAACCTATTGAAAGTGCTAAGGGGCTTGAAATTTTGTACAGCGACTCGGGCAAAGTAAAAGTGCGCATTGCAGCCGGTGAAATGAATCGCTATCTGCAACCCAAGCCCATCACTGAAATGCCTAAAGGTGTTAAGATTGATTTTTTTGATGACAACCTGAAGGTGACTTCCACACTGACAAGCGACTATGCCGTGCGTGATGATTTTAATAAAAACATGGAAGCAAAAAAAAATGTGGAGGTGGTGAATGTTAAAGGAGAAAAATTAATGACTGAATATTTAAAGTGGGATGAAAAAACCGGACTTATTTCCTCACCGGAATTTGTTAAGATAATTACTGCCGATGAAATTATTTACGGCAACGGGTTTGAGTCGAACCAGGATTTCAGCCGCTACAAAATATTTAATATTAAAGGCATTATTAACCTGAAGAAAAATGAAAATACTGAGAATACTTGAGATATCGTGGCTGGTAATAGCCATAGGTTCATTATGTGCCGGAATCTATAAACTGATTTCAGCAGGACTCAATCAGGCTGTATTTATTTTTGCTATCTCTATTATAGCGTTTGTCTTTTTTATGATAAGACGAAAACAAAGAATTGCCATGGAGAAGCAGAATGCTTCACGATAATTACTTTTGCAGCACTAAATAGATTTAATTCCTGTTAATGATTTCCGACTTTCTTCCTGCCATACTTGCATCACTTGCTTTTGTTGCATTTTATTCGGGGATAGAAATTGCCTACCTGTCAAGCAATAAATTTAAAATAGAGCTCGACAGCAAGCAAGGCAAATGGAGTGGCAAAATTTTATCTTATTTCAGCAAGTTGCCTTCACGTTTTATCTGCACTATACTTGTAGGGCTTAATATTTCATTGGTGATTTACGGTACCAATATGAGCGGACTGCTCAATCCTTTATCTGCAACAATGGCTACCACAGCAACTCAATAGCGAAATAGGGCGATTGATAATCGAAACATTAATAACTACTTTTTTTCTGCTTTTGGCAGGAGAGTTTTTACCTAAAATATTATTCAGCATAAACCCAAACGACACATTAAATTTTTTTAGTGGATTTATCTGGATCAGCTATATTCTTCTTTTCCCTTTGGTTTGGTTAATTTTAAAACTTGCCCATTTTCTGTTGCGTAATGTTTTTAAAGTAGATTTTGTTGAAGAAACTTCCGGCTTCGGCAGGGTTGACTTAGATAATTTTATTGAAGAGATAAGCGAAAATACCGGAGGTAAGAGCGAGCACAGTAAAGAAATTCAGATGTTTCAGAATGCGCTCGATTTCGATAGTCTGAAAGTGCGTCAGTGTATGATACCACGCAATGAAATTATTTCGGCTCAGCAGCAAGGAGTCAGTAGAGACATTAAGAAAGAAATTTGTTGAAACGGGATTATCTAAAATAATGATTTATCAGGACACCAAAGATAACATCATAGGTTTTGTACACAGCTATGAAATGTTTAAGAATCCCGAGAGCATTATGTCAGTACTGTTGCCTGTATCTATTTTTCCGGAGACATTGCCCGCACGTGAGTTGCTCACACATCTTACTGCAAACCATCGTAGTGTTGCCATTGTTGTTGATGAATATGGTACAACTTCAGGCATGGTAACTATTGAAGATATTATTGAAGAAATTTTTGGAGAAATTGATGATGAGCATGACATTGATGTTTATCTGGAACAGAAAATTTCGGAAACAGAATTTTTATTTGCCGGACGACTTGAGGTTGATTATCTGAATCAGAAATACAATCTTGAACTACCCGAGTCGGAATTATATACAACTTTTGCAGGGCTAATTTTTAATCATCTTGAAGACATTCCGCATGTAAAAGAGCAGTTTACCATTGGCAGTTACAAAATAACAGTAGAGCAGGTGAGCGGAAATAAAATTGAGCAGGTAAGATTAGTGATTTTAGTTAATGCCGAAAACTAAATTTCCTCTTAATAGGCTCGGGCATTGATTCCCTGCATGTAGTTAATGAAAGCTTTGCTCACCACTTTATTGCCACCGGGTGTTGGATAGTTTCCTGTAAAATACCAATCGCCTTTATTATGCGGGCAGGCAATGTGCAGGTCTTCTATTTTCTGAAAAATTATTTCTACATCAGCTTTGCAGTCTTCGGGTTTTAACATTGATGTGATTTTTGCCGAAAGATGCTCAGGCGAGAAAGGCTTGTATAAATCACGCACATAATTTTTCATTTCGTTTACACCCAATTCAAGTTGCTGCTTGCAATGCATGTAGGTTTCTTCAATAATATGCTCCATATTATTTTCTTCAAGCAATGCAATGGCTGCTTTGAATGCACACAGGTCACCGATTTTTGCCATGTCAATTCCATAACAATCGGGGTAGCGTATCTGTGGTGCTGACGAAACAATTATAATTTTCTTCGGACCTAAACGATCGAGCATTCTGATGATAGAATTTTTTAATGTTGTGCCACGCACAATGCTATCGTCTATAACCACTAAATTGTCAATGCCTTTTCTGATGGTTCCGTAAGTAATATCATAAACGTGTGTCACCATATCGCTGCGGTCGTCATCGTTGGTGATGAAGGTGCGCAGCTTGGCATCTTTAATCGCTATTTTTTCAAACCTGGGTTTAATGGAAAGAATTTCATTGAGCTTTTCGTCAGAAATTTCTTTTCCTAAAGATTTTATTTTTTTCTTTTTACCTCACGCAAATAGTCTTCCATTCCCTGCATCATGCCATAGAAGGCAACTTCTGCAGTATTGGGTATGAAGGAGAAAACAGTGTTTCTTAAATCGTTGTCAACAGCAGGCAGAATACTTTTACAGAGCAGTCGTCCTAATTCTTTTCGTTCCTGATAAATTTCTGCATCGCTGCCTCTTGAAAAATATATTCTTTCAAACGAGCATGATTTGCGTTCAACAGGTTCTTTTATACAAGGCATTGAAATGTTCCCGTTTTTTTTCATTATCAGTGCATGACCGGGTTTTATTTCGGTAATGTCGCTGAACGATAAATTAAATGCTGTTTGTATGGCAGGACGCTCGCTGGCTACAACTACCACTTCATTATCGGCATACATATATGCAGGACGAATGCCTGCAGGATCGCGCAACACAAAAGCATCACCATGACCCATCATGCCGCAGATAACATAGCCGCCATCCCATTTTTTTGAAGACTGTTTTAGAATGCTTTCCACATCAAGATGCTCGGCAATGAGCGGTGAGATATCTTGTTTAGAAAGCCCTTTCTCTTTAAATGAATAGTATAATCTTTCGTTTTCTTCGTCAAGGTAGTGACCGATGTTTTCCATTACGGTAACCGTGTCGGCTTTTTCTTTTGGATGCTGACCAATACGAATCAGATTTTCAAACAACTCATCAACATTGGTCATATTAAAATTTCCGGCCACAACTAAGTTGCGTGTCATCCAGTTGTTTTGTCGCAGAAAAGGATGGCAGGCTTCAATGCCATTGCCACCATAGGTGCCATAGCGCAAATGCCCCATCCACACTTCGCCACTGAAGGCTAGATGTTTTTTCATCCATGCAGTATCATTCAGCTTCGATACATCATCATTAACATCGGCTTTAAACTTATTGTATATTCTGGAAAAAATATCCTGAATAGCATGTTTATCGTTGGAACGGTAGCGGCTGATGTAGCGTGTTCCGGGTTCGGCATCAAATTTTATGTTGGCAACACCGGCACCATCCTGTCCACGGTTGTGTTGTTTCTCCATCAGCAGATAGAGTTTGTGGAAATAATTAATCAATAGCGCCCTGAATAATTTCATCTTTTAGGTAACGCTGCCCCTCTGACAGTGTGATTTAAACAACATTTTATTTTCTTCATCCACAATTTTCATCAGTGACATTTTAGAAAATTTTAACATTCTAAACTTTTCAACTTTCTAAACCTTCTTTTGACAATTGCGATAATCCGCACAATGAGTTGCGAATATTTTGTATATTTGTTTCATAATGAATAAACTTGTGAATTGTGAGTGTTGATAATATAAATGTTATCAGCCATTTTAACGCTCCGAACAAACTGTACTGCTAATTCAAAACGACATACCGTGAATAAAATCTTTGCCATATTATTACTAACCAGTGGAAGTTGCATCGGGCAAAACCTTGTTCCCAATGACGGCTTTGAAATTCACACATCTTGCCCATATGTTGGAAACTCATTCAGTACGTTATCCTATTGGTTCAACCCATCCTTAAATCTTGGTTGGGGTTCTACACCAGATTACTACAACGGATGTTCAACTTTATTAAATGATGTTGACGTCCCATCAAATTGGGCTGGTTACCAATTTGCACGAAATGGTGTAGCATATGTTGGAATAGTGCTTTGGCATAATCAACTTACTTTCAGAGAATATTTTAGTGTGCAGTTAATATCACCATTGGTTGCAGGCACTTCTTATCATTTTGAAATGTATTTCAATTTGGCAAACCAATTCAAATATTCTTGCAGTAACATAGGAGTATATTTTTCAGATACTTTATATACCAGCACTATCAACTATGACCCCTTACCTTTTAATCCCCAAATAAATAATATAAACAGCAATTATCCCGATACAATTAATTGGTCAATGGTTAGCGGCAATTATGTTGCTCATGGAGGAGAAAATTATATTATCATTGGTAATTTTCAAAATGACTCTAACAGTTATCCAATATTAGTAGATTCCAACGCATTTGAATCAGGCACTTATGTTTTTATTGAGGATGTTTCCTTACCTGTCTATACAGGAATCACTGAGCAAGAGAACATAGAGGTTATTAAAGTATATCCAACTCTGTTTGCAGATAAATTATATTTATCATGCGAAGTCAACGAAAGTTGTTGTGTAATACTTTATGACGAAACCTTTAGAAAAATTATTCAACTCCCATTCACGAAAAATGCTTCACTAAACACAGGGCATCTTGCAAAGGGAATGTATTTTTACGAAGTACGGTGTGGGAGTAGTTTATGCAAGAAAGGAAAGTTGGTGAAAGATTGAAATTATACAGCTTCGTGGACACAGCAAAACATGCGCATAACAGTAAGATTAAAAGAAATAAAAAAAAGAAGGTCCGATAGTTATCGGACTTTGAGAGGTAAACAAAATTGTCTGAACCATGATTAAAAGGATTAGAAGATTACTTGATTTTAAACAAAAGATTTGAAATGAAGCATGAGGATGTTACCAGGCGAATAATTGCCTCGGCAATGAAAGTTCATTCCACGCTGGGAAATGGTTTCCAGGAAGTAATTTATCAAAGAGCGATGGAGTTGGAAATGCCATTTGAAAATTTGTTTTTTAAAAGAGAAATGGAAATGCCTGTACATTACCGTAATGAAATAATTGGTACAAGAAGAGTAGATTTCTTTGTTGAAGAAATTGTGATGGTTGAGTTGAAAGCAATTATTAAATTGGAAGATGTGCATTTGGCACAGGCAATGAATTATCTTGAGGCATATAACATGGAAATAGGCTTATTAATAAACTTTGGAAGTAAAAGTTTAGAGTTTAAAAGAGTTCACAATAATAAACCCATCCTAAAATCAAATTAATCAGGCAAATCATGGTTCAGACAAACAGTGTTGCTAATACAAACAGTTCGACAATGAGAAAACAAATCTGCGTTATCATTTTGATGTTGACTTGCAGAATTTGTGATGCACAGAATCTTGTACCTAATGGAGATTTTGAGCAGTATTCGTTATGTCCAGACTTTCCGGCTAACCTTGCTTTGGCCTTATTTTGGTTCAATCCTTCAACCAATGTCCAAAATGTTTCTGGAACCTCTGATTACTATAATGCATGCGCCAACGACTTTTACCCGATGAATGTACCTGGTAGTTTCACTGGTTATCAGGTTCCTCACAGTGATTCTGCTTACGCAGGAATCTTATTATTTGAACATTTAGGAGTTAATTATCGCGAATATATCGAAGTTCAAATTACTTCAACTTTAACAAGTAATACCTGTTATCATTTTGAAATGTATATCAGTCTAGGTGATATTGGTAAATATACAACTGATGATATTGGAATTTATTTTTCAGATACTGTTGTTTCTAATATTAATAATTATGCTCCATTACCATTTATTCCACAAATTAACAATGTAACAGGAAATTATCCCGATACAACAAACTGGCTTTTAGTACAGGGAGATTATTTAGCTACAGGCAATGAAAATTATTTAATTATCGGAAATTTTAAAGATGACTTTTCTATTGATACTTTGCTTTATAATTCACAAGGTTATAATGCATCTTATATATACATAGATGATGTTTCCCTCATTCTCACTCCTTGCACGGGTATTGAAGAACAAAATTTAAATTCAAATATAAAAATCTATCCAAATCCTCTATCAGATATATTAAATATTAAAGCGTGGGGGTTTTCAGAAATTATCCTTTATGATGTTGCAGCAAGAAAATTATTGCAACAAAAATTTACAAACTCAACAACTGTAAACACTGAACAACTTGCGAAGGGTTTATATCTTTACGAGGTGCGAAACAAAAATGGTTTGTGCAAGAAAGGAAAAGTTGTGAAAGAATGAAGTGGGACAACTTCTCGCGAGAGAAAAACGGCTGATAACATCTAAGACTCTTGTAGGCGCGATCGTCAGTTCCGCTCGTGCCATTTAGCTCTTACGACTTCCAGTCGCATTCAAAATTTGCTATGTATTTATGTGGTTTCATAGTCTCACCGATTTTTCATCGGGGGACTATGAAACGGGGATTGTAATTTCACCTTTCAGGTTGTGCAGCCCCTGACAGTGTGATTTAAATTTCAACCTTCAAAACTTTCAAACTTTCCAAACCTTCGAAACATACTTTGAAATAATAAAAAAACATTGAAGAGTTAATACGGTTTGAATCCGTTTCATAGTCACAGCGAAGGGGCGGGATACTTTGAAACTGCAAAAGTGTTTTGTTTGTTACCGTTGCCACTGCAAATATTGCTGTGCGAATTAGCCTTGATTTGTTGACTATAAAAGTTAATCGTTAGTTTTGAGCAGTTGTGCAACAGGCGCAGAAGTTTGTTGTCAATAATTATTTGCATGACACAACTTCTTTTTATTGAAACTTTTGTATTGGGCGCAAGTACCATTGCAGCCATTTATCATTTAGTGTTGTATATACAACAGCGCGATAAGTTTTTGCTTTTTTACAGCATACATTTACTTACCCTCTCTGCCTACATTTTATTTAAACTGTTAAGCAGTAACTACAATCCGTTTTTACCAACCGGCAATTTGTGGAATTATATAACAGAAGAAACGTTGCAAGGTGCAATGGTTACTGTGTATGTAATATTTGCTGCTATTACACTTGATGTTGCTTTCAGCAGAAGCAATGCACGTACGGTTATGTACATCTTTTTTGGTTTCTGTATTCTATTTTACAGTTATCAATTATACAATGCTTTTGAATATGGCCCGGGAGTAAAATCAATTCAAGCCTATATGGTAACAAGGTTATCGCTTGTAGGCATAGCTGCCATAGCCTTAATTTTTGCATGGACCATACGTACTTCCATTTTCCATCGCACTATCATTATCGGGTCTCTTGTTTATGATTTCTCATGGTTGGTTAGCATTATTTCTTTGTCAACACAAACTACTATTTTGGGTTTAAATGGAATAGAGATTTACCTGTTAGGATGCCTGTTAGACATTATTATTTTTTCGAGTGCTTTAGGATATAGGGTAAAAACAATGGCAGAAGAAAAAAATGAATTGGTAAGAAAGGAAGCAGAAGCCCGTTTGGCCATAGAAAAAACCAGAACAGGAATTGCCATGAACCTACATGACGACATTGGTTCCGTACTGAGCAGCATGAGTGTGTATGGCGAAGCAGCCAAACGTGCGCTCAAAGAAAATAATGTGGCTAAGGTTGATGTTTTGATAGACAAGATTGGAGTTAATGCCCGCGAAACCATGGACAACATGAGTGATATTGTATGGACAATAAACCCTGTCAACGATAATGGATTTAAACTTTTTAATAGAATGGAGTCATTTGCCTCATCCGTTTTAAATGCAAAAGAAATTGAACTGAAGTTTGAAGTGGGTAAAGAATTATATGAAAAAGGTTTTTTAATGCCGGTAAGACAAAATGTATTTTTTATTTTTAAGGAAATTATTACAAACTGTGTAAAACATTCGGGTGCAACAAATGTTGAAGCTATATTTACTTTAAATGGCAGTAACCTGTTGCTTTTAGTTAGCGATAATGGAAAAGGTTTCGACACAAAAAACAATCATCTTAAAAACGCATCAGGCGGCAATGGTTTAAAAAACATAAAAGAGCGTGCATCAGTTTTAAATGGAACTATAGAAGTAAAAAGCTCGGCAAACGGAACAGAAACCAAACTGGAGTTCCCGCTAACATAAAACAGCCTATGCCCGAATTTGGGGATGACACCATATATTAATTGAACCTATTTTTGTTTCAATAAAATGAACCATTAAATAAAACACAACATGGCAGTACGTGTAACCATATTTGACGATAATAAAAGATTGCTTGATTCGCTATCGGTGCTAATTGATGGCAGCCCGGGTTTTCAGATGGCAGGCATATTTGAAAACTGCAATAACCTTATTAGCGATATAGAAAGAACACAACCTGATGTTATTTTAATGGATATTGAAATGCCGGGCATTAACGGAATTGAAGCGGTAAAAATGGTGAAGCACCGTTTCCCGAAAATGAATGTGATGATGCAAACAGCTTTTGAAAACGATGAAAATGTTTTTGCAGCTATATGTGCAGGTGCATCGGGTTATATTTTAAAAAACACACCGCCCTCAAAAATTTTAGAATGCATAATAGAAGTTTACCAGGGTGGCAGCCCTATGAGCCCAAGTGTGGCGCGTAAGGTGCTGGGCTTTTTGCAACAACCCAAGCCCGATGAGAAAAAAGAAACTACTGTAGAAAACTACAACCTTTCTGCACGCGAAAAAGAAATATTGGCGTGCTTAGTAAAAGGCATGAGTTATAAAATGATTGCCGAGCAATGCAACATTACCTACGAAACCGTGCGCTCGCACATGAAAAACATTTACGAAAAACTGCACGTGGCAGCATGACAGAAGCTGTAGCCAAAGCCATTAACCAGAAATTAGTTTCGTAGTAAACTAACTCAACTCTTTGTAAAAGCGCACTCCAAAACAGTGTGCTTTTTTATTATCCCCGAATTAGGGGATTGATTTCGGCCTTGCCACAACCCATTTTTGCTGCATCAAACAAGGTCAAACTATATAAATAAAATCAAATGAAAAAATTGCTATTCACCTTAATGCTGCTAAGCAGCTTTGCATTACAAGCACAAAATTTTACTTACAACCGATTTTTTAACGGAGGCGACAATTCAGCAATAACCCTGGGCGAATTAGCCAAAGAAGTAATTGTACAGCCTGATGGAAAAGTTATAAGTTGCGGTTACTCTTATGATTTTGCATGCAACTGCTTTCACATTGTTATGTTCAGAGTAGATGTTTGCGGTAACATTGATTCTACCTTTGGCACAAACGGCACAGTATCTTACACTTTTGAGGACCGCAACACAGGTTTAGATTTTCTAATGCAGGCAAATGGAAAAATAGTAGTAGTGGGCACGCAGGCACCAAGTAATGCCAGCAGTCAGCATAACCCTTATATAGCACGCTTTTTAAACAACGGCCAGCCCGATACCACCTTTGGAACCATGGGTACAACTAAAGTAATTGTTAACCCTGCTTGTTGGGAATTTACCCACGTTACCGAAGTGGCAGATGGGAAGTATCTCGCTCAAAACGGTAATTACATCATGCGCTTTGACAGCACTGGTGCTGTTGATTTATCATTTGGAAATAGCGGTGTTATAAATTATACCATTCCATCAAATGTTCCGCTTGTGAGCTCCTGGAGGAGTGTGCAACGCAGCAGCGATAAAAAAATAATTTCGGTAACTGCTGCATGGTTAGGTAGCGGCAATGATATGCGCCCATTGTTTATGTGTACCGATACCCTTGGGCAGTTAGATTCCACTTTTGGTACCAATGGCTTTTTACTTGATAATAACGTTATCTTACCTAACTATCAGTCTTGCCATATTGTGTTACAAAACGATGATAAAATTCTGTCTGCACACCACAACGCGGCAGAAACTGAAATTACGGTTGCGCGGTACAACACCAATGGTTCTTTAGACACAACTTATGGTACCAACGGATATGTAAACTATACAGCGCCCACCTCACCATTCAGAGCAAGAGATGTAAATATACTTAGCAATAACAATTTGTTGGTTATGGCCGATGCCGCAGGGCTTGACCGTCAAATAAACACTTTTGATACAAACGGGGTAATGACCAACAGCGTTACTTTTTTTGGAAACAATAATTATAATGTATCAGGCAGCAGTGTGCCATTGGTATTGCATGTTGAAAACGATGATGAAATATACATAGTAAGCCAAACCGGTGGTACTAGTGGCATGTGGTATATTTCAAGCCTAACCACAACCCCTGCTCCAACTATTTCACAAAACTTTACATCGCTAAGTGCAAATTACAATTTAACAGGCACTACTTACCAATGGTATTTGAATGGCAATATTATTAATGGCGCAACGGATAGCACTTATACATTTACACAAAACGGGGTTTATAGTGTTACAGTAACCATTGCCTCAGGCTGCGATTATTCGTATTCATACACGGTAACCAACACCGGAATTGCTAATGCTGCTAACCTTAACAACATTAAGGTTTCGCCCAATCCGTTTAACGACTATATAAACATTAGCAATACAACCGGCCAGCTTACAACCCTTACTTTATTTGATGCCGCAGGCCGTACAGTAATTTTAGAAACCACCCATGAGCCTGATTATAAAAAGCAACTACAACAACTGCCAAAAGGCATGTATTTTCTAACGATTGAATCCGGCAGCCAATCCAAGCATATCAAGCTTCTGAAACACTAAATACAACCCTGCAACAGCGCACGGCCGCAAGTCCGTGCGCTGTTTTAATATCCCCGAATTATGGGATTGACCAAGCCTACCTCCCAAAATATTTTTGTTACCTCAACTGCCGGCAATTATGCATGTAAAAATATTTAGTGTACTTATATGTATTGTACTCTTAAACACAAACAGTGCCTTTGCACAAGGCGTGGGAATTAACAATCCAACGCCCGATGCCACAGCCCTGCTTGATTTAACCAGCACTACCAAAGGTTTGCTCATACCACGGATGATGACTTTTCAGCGGCTATCCATACCCGCACCTGCCAATGGCTTAATGGTTTACGACATTACATTGAATGCTTTCTATTATTCGGACAATGGCATTTGGAAACCCATGGATAATAGCTGGCAGCTAAATGGGAATACAGCTACCAATCCTGTTACTGACTTTATTGGAACAACGGATTTTACGCCTTTGGTGTTTCGTACTAACGGTTTTGAGGCGATGCGGATTACACAAGATGGCAGAATTGGCATCAACCAGCCATTTTCTCCAGCATTTAATGCCATTCTTGATATACAAAGTAACGATAAAGGCATACTTATACCTCGCATGTCTTCACCCCTGCGCAGTAATATTTCTTCTCCTCCTGACGGCCTATTGGTATATGACAGTGGTTCAAATGAATTTTATTATTCTATATCTTCTGTTTGGATGAGATTGCTTTCTAACAATACGGGGTGGACCACTAGAGGAAATGCTTTCACCAATCCAGCCACTGATTTTATAGGTACAACAGATAATACCGATTTAGTGTTTGGTACATTTGGTGGAGCACGAGGGTGTATAACTTCAGCCGGTGATTGGGGCATAGGTACCATTTTTCCTTCTGCAAAGCTGCATGTGCAGGGCAGTTACCGGTTAGAAGATGGGACACAAGGCCTGGGAAAATTATTAATGAGTGATGCTACAGGCAATGCAAGCTGGAAAACATTTGAAGACCTTATTACCGGCAAGGTAGCTAATGGGCTTTACTTTAATACTATACAACAAAGGATACTTATTGGCGGTGCATTAACCGAAAACACCACTATTACAAATTCCGCTTTTGATTTTACTTATGACCTTACCGGTGCCGGTGACTTTCAGGTAACAGAAAGTTCCAATCCAATACCTTCTCTTTTTGTTTCAGGCAACAAGGGAGGCGTTAACGATGGATATGTAGGCATAGGTACTGCCACACCGTTTGGCAGGTTTCATATCAATAATACAGTGGTTACCACAGTAAACACACAAAACACCTATCACTTATTAATTGGGAACGGTAATACAAACCCTGATTTAACTTTTGGAGCAAGTGCAACATTTGCACTCGCACAAAGTTGGAACAATAAACCCCTACAAATTAACCCACTAGGCACCTTTGTTGGCATAAATCATATTTCAGCAGCACCCATACAAAACTTAGACATCAATGGCCGGCTTGCCGTGCAAAACGGAGTTATTCAAAAAGGCGCAGCAACAGCAATATTGGCTACTGACTTGGGTTTGTACCAGCAAATAGCTGGGGGCACCATACGCATATCCAATAATGCCGGCCCCATAAAGTTTTATACCGACCAGGGTGGTGCAAGTTTGGGTGGCACCAATAACCTGGTAAGCATTGACAACAGTAATGGCGGAGGGGTAAAAATCCACAGCGAAATTAGTGGATCCGGGCAAGCCCTGGTACATGCAGCACGTGCGGCTTTAGATGTACAAAGTACCACCAAAGGTGTTTTATTTCCACGCATGACTACGGCACAGCGCAATGCCATACTGCCGCTTACCGCAGCCGATGAAGGCTTAATGATTTACAATTTAACGGAGCATTGCATAAACTGGTGGGACACCCGCCCTAACAGTGCCGGTGTCCCCGGCTTTTGGAACAGCCAATGCCAGCCTTGTATGGATTACTTTGAATACACTGCAAGTTCTAACGGCAACAATTTTAATACGCAAGCAGGTTCGCCCGTTGGGCCTAAAACATTTTGTGTTACGGTTAAGGCAGGTGTTACCTTGGGCGCAAGCGCTATGAGTGGCGATGCTTTAAACTTTGGCGCTTTACCTGCAGGTTCCAAAGTAATATTACACAACTACGGCCAAATACGTGGAGGTGGTGGCAAAGGCGGCAATGGTGGCTCAGAAAGGGATGTTACTGTTTGCGGGGTTGATGCACCGGCAACAGCAGGGTCCGATGGTGGGGATGCTATTGTTACTTCGGCCGGGGTGCAGGTTACGGTTTATAACTACGGCACCATTGCCTCAGGCGGTGGCGGTGGCGGTGGCGGCAGCGGAGGGTGCCGCAGCAATGGTGGCAGTGGTGGGGGTGGTGCCGGCATACCAGCCGGTGGTGGTGGGTTAAGTCCTAACACAGGTGGCAGAGCATCCGGTGGCCTTTGCAATGTATGTACTCTTGCGCCTGCTTCATTGGCTGGTGCTAATGGAACCATAACCAATGGTGGCCTTGGCACTTGCTCACAAGGAAATGCAGGTGGTGGTTGCTCTTCGCTTGGTTTTAATGGAGGTTGTGGTGGCAATGGTGGCGGCCCCGGTGTTAATGGAAATACCGGAGTGGGCCTTTCCTGCGGCACAGCCATAGCCGCAGCCGGTGGCAATGCCGGCTTTGCATTACAAGGCAATGGCAGTGGCAGTTTTATTGTAAATGTTACAGGGACATTTTTGGGTATCGTATCTCCATAATTACTCACACTTAAGTAGTATTTTTTTCATCCTTAAACCATTTGATATTTGCCTGTAACAAAAATTTACCGTTGGATAAAATAACATCCACTTAATAAATTAAACTGGCTTAACCCTTTTGTCAGCCTTTAAATTGATGCATAAATGAAAAAGAAAAAATATAACACCAAGTTGAATCTAACATGCATTCTCATTTCCATGTTGATGGTGATTTTGGTTTTCAATGAATCACCTGCTCAACTTTTAACCAACAATAATGTTTTAATTTCCAACTCAATACAGATTACAGTTAAGGGTACTGTGCAAAATAATTTTGGAACGGTGATTTCAAATTCGGGCACAATTGATTTAACTGGAAACTGGGTAAATAATTCAGGAAACAATGGATTTGGGATTTCGCAGGGAACCGTCATTATGAACGGAGTAAATCAGTCTATACAAGGAACTGACCAAACGGTGTTTAATAATCTTAGCCTAATTAATGGAACAAAAACAATTGATTTAAATACAACCGTTGGTGGTGCAAATGCAACACCCACAGGAGTATTAAACTGTAACAATGCTGTTCTCGATTTAAATTCAAACACGCTAACGGTAAACAATCCTATTGGCACGGCAATTACCACTTCCACAGGTTATATTCTTAGTGAAGATGTTGACCACAGTAGTAAAGTTACCTGGAAAATTGCAAGCACTACAGGTATTCATTCCATCCCATTTGGTAATGCAGGTGGAGTGCAGATTCCTTATTCATTTAATCTCACAACTGGGGTTGCAGGTGAAGTTACTGTTTCAACGTATGCTACTGTTCCTGTGAATACTCCCTACCCAGTGTCACCAACAATGGTGACTCATGTGCGTGATGCATCTGGTGCTGATAACAGCGCAAATACAGTGGACAGATTTTGGCAGGTTGACAAAACAGGAAATGGAACCGCAGCCTATACTTTTACTTATGCAGCAACAGAAAATGCAGCAGGTGGAAATATAAATATTAGAGCACAATCATGGAATACAACTAACTTAGGATGGGATGCTGCATTGCCAGGACAGTTAAACCCTACGGTGCAAAGTGTTTTAGTACCGGGGGTAAATACTAACGGTGCCTGGGCACTGGCTTTGGCATCAAATCCTTTACCAATAGAGTTGCTTTCGTTTACTGCAAAATCCAAAGACAATAAAAAAGTTGTTTGCAACTGGAGCACAGCTAGCGAAATCAACAATGATTTTTTACGGTGTTTCGCAGCAAAGACGGAATAAATTTTGAAGAAGTTAGCAAGGTGGATGGTAGCGGAACCACAAACACTCAACACAATTATTCTTTTACTGACAACAATCCATATAAAGGTGTATCATACTATCGCTTAAAGCAAACCGATTTTAATGGGGACTATACTTTTTCACAGATTGAAAATGTTTTAATCACTGATGGCGATATAAAGTACTTAGTGTATCCAAATCCTAACAACGGAAATTTCTCTGTTAAATTTGATGCTGAACAAAACGTCAATGCGGTATTTTTAATTACGGATGCAACAGGACGGTTAATTCAGAGCGGAAGATTAGATGATTTATCGGGCAAACAGCAAATTAATATTGAAAAGGTTTTGCCTGGATTTTATTTTTTGCAGATAACAAATGGAGATAACTCCTACCTCGCAAAAGTGCAGGTGATAAAATAATCAGCCGTTAAATAAATTTTTTACTTCAGCAATTTTCCTGCGTGAGATTTCCACACGGGTTTCATCCTGAAGAATAGGAAGATGGTCACTGTTCAGGGCTTTTAATTTCAGGTTGCGCAGCCCCTGACAGTGTGATTTAAATTTCAACACTCAAAACATTCAAAACTTTCCAAACCTTCGAAACATACTTTGAAATAATAAAAAAACATTGAAGGGTTAATACGTTTTTGAATCCGTTTCATAGTCACCGCGAAGGGGCGGGAGACTATGAAACTACAAAAACACTGCCCTTGACAGTGTGATTTAAATTTCAACCTTCTAAACTTTACAACTTTCCAAACCTTCGAAACATACTTTGAAATAATAAAAAAACATTGAATGGTTAATATGCTTTGAATCCGTTTCATAGTCACAACGAAGGGGCGGGAGACTATGAAACTACAAAAGTAAAGATTATGGAAGAATTATTAACGAAAAATTCCTACTATTGTAAACCCAATTCAGGACTAAAAATAAATTGTAAACTTATATCAGGATTAATTAATTAAACTGTAAACTTTTTTCAGGACGAGTCAGTGCTGCATTTCGCTCAAATCATCCCACAACCAAAAAATGCACCACACAATTTTTCTCCTCCGCACCCTATCCACATGCCCAATCTCATTAATTGAAATTATTCCCTTATCACCGCTACCTTCCTACTCACCCTTTTCCCATCACTCGTTATCACACAATTATAAACCACATTGCAAAATGTAAGCATCTTTATTCTTTTACTAACTTTAATACGATAGATATTTTGCTTTCCCAAACAACGCTGCAAAAGTATATCCCAGAAGCAAGCGATGAAATATTTAATTGTTTTGCATTTTCGAGAGGAGAAGTTGAAAAAGTACGAACAAGATTTCCGCTTGAATCATGTAATTTAATTATTCCTGAAACTTTTTGCAACGGAAACTGAATAGAATAAATTCCATTGGAAATAGTAGGAAGTATCTGGATCGGCACTAAAGAAATTTGATTCTCAATTCCAGTGCATGCTGAAAGTATTCTATAACCCGTTACTATACAGCCACCACTTCCGGTGGCCGAAAACCAATAACTGCCCGGAGCGTTTACTGTTATTGATGAAGTAGTAGCTCCTGTATTCCAAAGGTAATTGGTTAATCCGTTAGGTGCATTTAGCATAAGAGAGCTTCCTGCACATAATACAGAGTCATTGCCTATATTTACAAAACCTGGATTCCCTGTAAATGTCTTAAACCCCTCAATATTTGGTGCTGAATAAATGGTATCATGACTTGCCCAAATAGAGGTCATATAAACATTTCCTTGTAGGGCTTGCGTAAACCAACAAGTGGCGATGCCGGTTGAAATATCAATCTGGGCTATGCAGTATCTGTTTAATCCTCCTAATACAACGGAATTACCCCCCACCCATAAAGTGTTTCCCTGCAAGGTAAGTGCATCAATTAAGGAGTTGCTGCAATATATATTTTTGCTGGTAACAAAACCAGATGTATCAATTTCAGCTATCCCTTTTCTTGTCAAACCATCAATAGCGCTGAAATTACCTGATACATATAATTTTCCATTCTGAGCCGCTATTTGATTCAAATAATCGGAATTGCTAAAGCTAAAGGAAAAAGTAGTATCAATGATTCCGGTAAGCATATCAAACCGGCACAGGTTTTTAATTGTAGAATTAGTTAAATAATGGTTAAACCATCCTGCTGCATAAATATAATTTCCTGAAGATATTAATTCACATTTATTTACATTAAAATTGCTGCTAACCCATATAGTATCCAATAATAGCGTATTTAAATCAAATCGTCTGACCGCATCAACACTTCCAAAAATATCGCTTGCAGTAAAATAAACAAAATTTCCTGCATTATATAAACCGTATCTTCCAATTCCAATTAAATTTAACGGGATAGAGTTAAGGTTTAGTAAGTTTCCGCTTTGTAAATCATAAACAGCTATACGATCAATCAAACTCCCTGAGATGCTTGAAAAATCTCCTAAAACAACCAATTTTGAATTACAAATTATCATTTTCGTAACTTGTGCATTGGGTACAGGATTCCATGGCAATATAGCGCCTGTATTTGCATCAATTGCAGCAAGGTATGGACGGGCACTCGTTCCTACTGTATCAAATTCTCCTCCAATATAAATCGTATTGTTATATCGTACAATACAATTTACACGGTCGTTAGCTGTGGGAATATTGGGCTGAACAGTTTGTGAGTTCACTTTTACAGAAAGAATAAGTAATGCAAAAACGGTTACATAATTTTTCATTGAATTTGTTTTTTTATTGTTATTGTACAATATCGTCCTAAATAAAAAAGATAGAGTAGTAATAAAGTAACTCAAAGTTATCTTTGAGGTTGAACAACAATAATACTTCTCTGATGACAAATCTAAGTTTATTTTCCCTACTTTCAAAGTCTCCCTCATTTGAGAGGACTTTGAAATAATAAAAAAAACATTGAAGGGTAAATACGTTTTGAATCCGTTTCATAGTCACCGCGAAGGGGCGGGAGACTATGAAACTATAATGTATTTGATAGTTCTATTGTTTTGCAATAAAATTAACCTCTCATAAAAATAATTTTACAACCACCTTCTTACTTTCTTTTTATAATTTTCATATTCCTGTTCGAATTCAATTGCCAAATATGATTCTTCGCGTTTGATAATGTATTCCTGAACAATTAAAATTAGTATAGGAAACAGAATAATATTCCACCAGTTGCCAATGAAAATAGTCACGCCTAAATAAACAATTGCTAATCCTACATACATCGGATTTCTTGTAATGGCAAAAATGCCTGTTGTTTGTAATGAAGATGCCGGTTTAATCAGAATTATGGTGTTTTTGGTAATAAAAAACTGCCTTAAACTTCTGAACAGGAAAAACAGCGCTGTGATAAAAAGGATTATACCGAGTGATTTTATTACTAATGTATGCAATGCCGAATCAAGAATAGGAACTTTCTTCTGTATATATACGGCAGCTACAAAAATTAAAACATAGAATAATGGCGGTGGTATGTAAACACCCGGACCTTTTGATGTATCAACCTGTTTGTTCATTGTGCTGTTGTGTTTTTCAATGTTAAATCATTATATCATTCTTGTTTTTTAATATTAACATAATTGATTTTTAGTTGTTTCATTAAATCTTCCAGATAGTCAATCTGCACTTCCTGTATTTCTAATAATTTTTTGTTTTGATGTACTAATAAGTGATCTATTTTTTCACTTAGCAGTTTTATTTCAAGTTCTGCTTTAAGATTAATTTTATAGTCATGCTCTCCTCTTTGTCTGTCTTTTTGTTCCTGCCTGTTTTGGCTCATCATTATTATAGGTGCTTGTATGGCTGCCAGACAAGAAAGTATTAAGTTTAATAGGATAAATGGGTAAGGGTCAAATGGCTTACTTTTAAGTAACCAAATGTTTATGATTATCCACAAAAGCAGAAAAAAGAAAAACGAAAGAATAAATGTCCAGCTTCCACCAAAAGAAGCAATTTTATCAGCAAGTTTTTGACCCATTGTGAGTTTGGCTTCAATTTCATCCTGAATATTTTCAGAAAGAATAGAATTGTCGCGAATGGCTTGCATTACATCTAAATCAATCGTAGCTATTTCGCCTTTTTCCTGTTCAACAAGTTTGGTCAGATAAAGTCTTCTGTACTTATTCAATTCATCAATTGAAATAATACTATTTGCATCGAAGTTTGGGAAGTCACTTTTTATCAAAAGAAAAATTCCTTCTCTGATTTCCTGACCTTTTACAATTTCACCTTTTGAAATTACTTTATTTGATATATAACTTAACGGCATTTTATATTCATTAAATGAAATTATTCTTTTTTCTTAATGTAAAAGTATTTGTTTTAAGACATCAAACTTTCAATACAATTATATTTTAATGAATACATCAATCAATGATAAAGAATTTTTCAGCACTTCCATCACTGAATATTTTTATTAAAGGGGTGTTTGTTTTTAATGGTGATTCACGTCCCAATAAATCTATAATTTTTATAACCTTTCTTTTAATGTCAGTTGTTGTCTCAGCTATACCTGTTGTCAGGCAGGCTGGGGAATAACCCGATGATGCATTTAATGAAAGTGCATAGTTGTAAAGTTGATCACAGATGTTTAGTCCGTTGCCTTCGCCATTGCTTAAAACACAAAGCCCTATTTTGTTTACAGGGTCGAGGTATATTTCAGTTGAAACACCACTTTCGCCACCATTATGTCCCCACACCCAGGCAGAACCACCATTATAATACAACACTTCTTTATACCAGTTTAAACCCTGACGTGTGTTGAGTGATGGAAACTGTACTGTCCACATCTGATTGATGGATGCAGGCGATAAAATTGAATTTGTACCAAATGTTCCACCATTTAAATAGGCAATCATAAAATTGGCTAAGTCAGTAACATTGCTTCGCAGTTGCCCGTCAGGATAATCGGCAAAACCATACTGCGGATAGGCAACATAATTATTTCCTGAATAATGATATGGGATGGCAACATCGTTTGGATTAAAATTAGAATAATACCATCTTGTTTTATTCATGCAAAGTTTGTTAAAGATGTTTATGTTGCAATATTGATCAAACGGTATTCCACTTGCGCGTTCAACCAAATATCCGTTTAATGCTGTTGCTATGTTTGAGTATTGAAACACACTTCCGGGAGCAGTTGCAAGAAAATTTGCTGATGCATTATAATCGCTTCCGCTGGTAGAAAAATAGCGCTGCATACAATCATCTAAAGTTATTGTAGGGTCGGGATAACCATAGTAGCCAACCATAGCCGCCCAGTTATCCTGTATGGATGAAGTATGTGTCATCAGCTGGCGGAATGAAATAGTGTCGTTGGGATAACCGGGTATTTGTAACAGCCAAGGTAAATATTGATTGACATCTCCATCAAGATTTATCACATTGTTTTCGTACAACTGCATGGCAGCAGTGCCTGTAAAAACTTTTGATACAGATGCCATTAAAAAAACAGTTGTGTCGCTAACGGGGATAGTATTTGCAACATCGGCAAATCCATAAGAGTTAATCCAAACAATTTTATCATCCTTAACAATCACGGTTGAAACACCCGGGAAATGTTGTGTATTCATTTCGCTCTGAATAAAAGCATCAACAGAAGTGCTTGGATTGGGATTAGACTGACTAAAAGCAGGTAAAACAACGGTTAAGAAAACAATGATGAATCCTTGTATCTTAACTATTCGCTTAGTCACTGTTTTTATATTTTAAAAGCTTACATAAGCTTTGTGCTTTGCGAATATACGATTGTTACTGTAAACTATTGTTACTTTATTCTTGAGTAACAATTAATTTCTTACGGTAACTTGCTTCACCATTTAATACGTTTACAAAGTAAACTCCGGCTGATATGTTTCTCAGGTTTATTAGTTTTTGTGATTCGTTATTGATAACTTCACAACCAACAATTTCTCCAACTGCATTATAAATGTTAACCTTACCGGTAGGAATTAGTTTATCAAACGAAATAGTAAACTGACCGTTTGTAGGGTTGGGTGAAAGCTGATATATGAGATTGCTATTTTCTTTTATACTGACAGTGGTATCACCACAAATAAAAACATCAGCAGCAATTGATGGTGTTGAAACCATTATCTGATTTAATATAGGAAAAGGTGAACCGATTGTTGGACTAAATATATTTACAATTCCCGGCCAATTTGCACTTGATGGTGTATTTGTGAATTGCGTTGTTGAACAGCCTGAATTACCAATGCTATCCGTCTTTACAATATAAATATCCTTACCACCAACACCAAAACTTGTTGCATAACCGGCAATAATAAATCCGTTATCAGTTGTGTTTTTAACAGCAAAGGAGTTGTCTTCATCTGCTCCTCCGTAGTTTTTGCTCCAGAGAATATTTCCTGTTGAATCAATTTTTACGATAGTCATTTTGCTGGCGCTGCTTGGTGCAACATCACATATTACGGCTGCAAAACCATTATCATGTGTTAAACAACCTGATTGAGAAATAAAGCGTCTTCCGGATTCACCAATGTTTTTCGACCAAATGAGATTACCATCACTGTCATATTTTATAATCTTAGCATCAGATTGTCCGATAGCATTATTCCAGGTGTTGCCTGTAGTTATGAAACCATCGTTTGGTAAAATATTCAGTGAGTAGCTGCCATCATTGTTAATTTCTCCAATAGCCTTCGACCAGATTAATGTTCCGGACGAGCTTGTTTTCATAATGTAATCATCAATCAGGCCCGCACCAAAGCCACCTACTGATCCAATTAAAATTAAATCGCCATTAGAAAGTTCAGCAACATCACTGCCATAAAGATATCCTCCAAAACTTGACTGCCAAAGCATAGTCCCTGCTACACTAAACTTTGCAAGGACAGTATTGCTTCCTGCAGTTCCGCCAACTGATGCAAGAAGAAGCGTACTATCGATAGCCTGCTTTAAATGGATTCTCCAGTTTTTATTCGGTACTGTATAATTTATATTAAAACTGTTGAACCACTGAATATCACCTGATGCATTCAGCTTACAGCAAAAAATATTTTCATTGCCGTTTCCATTATCGTCATAAATACCGCAAGCATAATATTCACCACTAAATGTTTGTTTAATATCCATAATATAATCATCGTTGGTGCTGCCAAATGATTTTGTCCATTGCATATTTCCTGTTGCATCAATTTTAAGAACCAAAGCATCCTTGCCTCCGTTTCCCAAATTGGAAGTATAGCCGCCAATAATGTAGCCGCCATCACTTGTTAAATTAACGGAATAGGCTTCTTCGTCACTGACACTCCCATAAACTTTTTGAAATTTAACCTGAGCTTCTGCCAGAGAAACAAAGCAAAAATTAGCAATTACGAGTAATAGTTTTTTCATATATTTTATTTGGTATTAATTGTTTTTTTCGGAAAGATAAATTAAAAGTGTTACTTAAAAATCTGCAGCAAAATACTGTGAAAGAAATAATAAACCAATAGTTAAAATTATTTTTAATTAGTTGATTTGTATTGCACTCACAATGAATGAGATTGTGTTA
Organism: Bacteroidota bacterium; assembly: GCA_016699635.1. Classification (GTDB taxonomy): domain Bacteria; phylum Bacteroidota; class Bacteroidia; order AKYH767-A; family OLB10; genus OLB10. Next base: position 1,780,808 of record CP064983.1, read on the forward strand.
TAAGAATGTAGCACCTTAAAATTTAAATACCTTCGCATCTTTCAAAATAAATTTTATATTACAAGTATGGGTTTCAAAACTTTGGATAACATAGCTCAATTGAATGAAATTGACACATTATCAAAAAATAAGAAGCAAATTATATTTAAGCATAGCACCCGATGTTCGGTAAGTACTTTTTCTAAAAAAGTTCTTTTGTCAGAATTTTCTGATGATATGGAGAAAAAATTTGATGTGTATTATCTCGATTTACTCAATTACAGAGAGGTGAGTAATAAAATTGCAAATCACTATGGTGTGTATCATGAGTCACCGCAAATTTTAATTATTTCTGACGGGAAATGTATTTATGATGCTTCACATGATGATGTTTCATTGGCATCAGCATTGGCATCGGTCAATTAGGACTAATTTATTGACAGCGAAAACCCAGCAGCAACACATCGTCAACCTGATCGTTTTTGCCGCGCCACTTTTTTAAATAGTCAGTAAAGAAAGTTAATTGCTCTTTCATGGGTAAGTTATGTTTTTCAAGAAGTAGTTCTTTGAGTTTGCCTGACATGAGCTTTTTATTTTTCTCGCCTCCAAACTGATCGGCATAGCCATCAGTAAAAAGATATACAGTGCCTGCATCGTCAAATGAAATGGTTTGATTGATAAATTCCTGTTGTTGCAAAATGTTGTTGCCGCCAATAACTATTTTATTCCCTGAAAGTGTTTTAAGTTCATTGCCTGAAATGAACACAAGCGGACGGTAAGCTCCTGCAAATGTAATTTGCTTGGCACTGCAATTGATATGACATACGGCAATGTCCATTCCTTCGGCAGCATGAGTTTCTGCCTGATTAAGCGAACGCGAAACTTCAATTCGCAACTGATTTAACAATTCTGCAGGACGGGTAATATTTTTATCTCTGACAAGATGATTGAGCAGCGATATTCCCAACATACTCAGCAATGCACCTGCAACACCGTGACCGGTACAATCTGCTACTATAACGATGTGCCCATCTTCAACAGGTTCAATCCAATAAAAATCACCAGCAACAATATCTTTAGGCTGATACAGCACAAAACTTTCTTTAAAGAAGGATGCTAATGTTTCTTCAGAGGGAAGGATAGCGCGTTGCAAGTAACTTGCATAGTGAATGGAGTCAAGAATTTCTTTGTTTTTTTCTTCTACCAATAGTTTTTGCTGTTGCAGTTCGGCAGTTCGTTGTTGAACCTGAGTTTCGAGAAGTTCGTTTTGCTGAAGTATTAATTTTTCTTTTTCTAAAAGTGCATCCAATGCTTTTTGTTGTGCTTCGGCTTTCTGAAGCAATGCATCATCAAGGTTGCGCGATGCTTCAATTCCTTTTCGAAGCATTTCCATCTCTAAAACAGTTTTTTTGATGGTTGCTTCAAGGTCGGCAAGGTCAATTGGTTTGGTAATAAAATCAAAAGCACCACGATTCATTGCAGTACGGATATTGCTCAAATCGGCATAAGCAGAAACAACAACAGCTTTAGTAAGAATATTATTCTCTCTGAGTTTTTCAAGTAAAGTCAACCCATCCATCACAGGCATGTTGATGTCTGTAAGCATCAGGTCATAGCTGTCATCATTCTTTAATTTTTCTAATGCAATTTTACCATTAGACACATATTCAAATTCAAATTGATTTTCTTTAATCTGCTTTCTGAATTTTTGTCTGACTAAATCTTCTATGTAAGGCTCGTCATCTACTAATAATATTTTGCTTGGCATAAGTTAGGGTATTTTTATTCCAATTACTAAAATGTCATCAACCTGATCATGTTTTCCTTGCCATTTAATTAATGTATTCAATAAATATTCTTTCTGTTCATTCATACTCAGATGTTGAATGGATAATAACAGTTCACGAAACTTTTTTGTCATAAACTTTTTACCAAATTCTCCACCAAACTGATCAACAAAGCCATCAGAAAAAGGTAGATAGCATCACCTTGCTGAAGTGTGATGTTATGTTGCATAAAACCGTCAGCCTTATTGTACTGATGTCCGCCAATGGGTATTTTGTTTGGTTTATAAAACTGAAATTCGTTTTTTCGAATGAGCCAAAGCGGTCGGTTGGCACCGGAATATTGTAAGGTTTTGTTTTTGTTGTTTATTGTACAAAGCGCAATATCCATACCTTCATTCATCTCGCTTTCGCGTTGTTTGAGTGATGTTACAATGCCATCATTAAGTTGTGTAAGTATTTTAGATGGCTCTGTAATGCCTTTTTCATTTACAATCTGATTGAGCAATGCAGTTCCAATCATACTCATAAATGCACCTGCAACTCCATGTCCTGTGCAATCTGCTGCCGCTACAATAATTTTTTCATCTCGTTGAGCAAAACTGTAAAAATCACCACTTACAATATCTTTTGGAAGATAAAGTATAAATGAATCATTAAGTGATTGGTTTATTTTCTTTATGTCGGGCAATATTGCAGCCTGAATGCGTTTGGCATAGTGGAGGCTTTCTGTTACTTCACGATTTTTTATCTCAATTACATTTTTTTGTTCTAATACTTCATGAGTACGTTCCTTTACTTCCGATTCAAGCATTGCTTTCTGATTTTCCAGCAAATGCTTTTTTTCTTGTTCTTGCCTGATGGTTCTGGTCGAAAGTTCAGTTATTTCATCTATCTGCTTTGTTAATGTATTGCCCATGCGTGCAAAGTCGCGTGCAAGATATAATGCTACAGAAAATGGCAAACCCATTAACATACTTACAGAAATGAAGTTAGAAGTTTTGACTTCAAATTTCATCCCCCAAAAAGTTATTGTGTCAGGTAAAATACTGATAATTATTCCTAAGAATACCGGTAGGAGTAAGGTTAGTGCAAAAATCCAGGCGCCATCTCTTTTCTTTCTTACAGATACAATGATTACTCTGAATATTTCAACAAATGACGTTATAATAATAACAGCCATTAGTATAGCGGCTATTTTGCGAAATGGCAATAAGTAAAGTACAATCATTACTGCATAAAGCCCAAGCAGTACCCATAAATTTCTTCGAAAATGATGATAAAATATGGTGTGTAACATCGCTACAATGGGCACCACTATTAACGGTGCTAAAAACTGAAGTGACTTAGAGATAAAAGCAATTGATGAATAATTTGATGAAGTTAATAAATGATAGGTGTAGAAAGTAAAAATAAAGATGCCAATGCAATAGAGACTATAGTACAGGTTAGTGATTTTTTGCCTATAGTAAAGAAACATAATGAGGTGAACTATTGCTAATGTGAGAAAAACTGCTGCGACAAAAGAATTAACGATGATTTTTTATAGTTTGAATGCTGTCGTCAATTTCACTATTAAGGTCTTTGAATTTGATTGTAAAGTTTTCACCAATATTAAATCCGCTTATTCTGGCAGAGGAATTGTGAAAATTTGAATAACGTATGGCAAGAACGTGATTATTTAAATTTGAAAATACTACAGCAACGGGTTGTGGATTGGTATTGAAAACAGCTTCCTCTTCAGAAATATTAGAAGCAACAGTGCCATATTTTTTTAATAGTCTGCCATCTAAATATACCTCTGCTGCCGAACCATATAAATGTAAAATTAATGCAAGAGGACGGTTCAATAAACTACTGTCAATATCAAAATGCATACGGTACCAAACTATCGTAGTATAATTTTTAATGTGATTACTTCTGATAGTATCTGAATATTCCTCCCATACAGAATCGTCATATATGGGTTCTTTCCATAAGGTATCATCCCCACGTTTAAATTTCCAGTTATTGGTAAACTCCAACAGATTTTCATTTCTTTCAAATACCTGAATGGTAGAATCTGCATTTGCCTGAGCATCCTCATCATCCGATAGCAAATTGCCAAGATTGACCTTGATATTTACATTTGAGTCGAGATCAGGTTTTTTATTGGAATTCTGACCAATGACATTAAAACAAATTCCTGAAAAGAAAATAGAAAGAAATAACCGGTGCAGGTTAAACATCTGTAAATTGAATTTGCAGTAAAGGTAAATAAATAACTACTTACAGAATGTTGACCAAACTGTTACCTGACTATTTTAACAAATCAATAATCTTTTTTTCTACAACGCTGCTATTCCAGATGTTTTCAATGTCGGCCATTTTCATAATTTCATTCATAATAGCATCTTGTCTTTTTCCTCTTGCCTGTGCCTCATGATAAGGAATGTGGCTGAATGTAACCATGGTATAAAGTGGAATCCATTTGTCAGGATGTTTTGTGCTGAACCATCCTTCAATTTTTTTGCGTAATAAGAATTCAGGCTTGCCCACTAAATCGCGCATCTCAATAAAATTGTCAACGGCAAGTTCGCCAATGGCATCGGCAGCAGGTTTTCTCATTCGTTCGTATTCGGGTATTACTTTCTGCCAGTCGTCAGCATATTGATTGAGTAGGTCGTTCAACACACTGCAATCTTCAAAACCACAGTTCATTCCCTGACCATAGAATGGCACAATGGCATGTGCTGCATCACCGATAAGGACAACTTTGTTATCAAAACTCCATAGTGCACACTTAACAGTCACCAATGAACCTGTTGAATTGTGAAAAAAATCTTCTTCAAGATCGTGTAGTAATGGAACAGCATCAGGAAAAACTTTTTGAAAGAAAGTTTTTACTTCTTGTTTGTTGTGAAGCGATTCAAAAGAAGGATTCCCTTTTAATGGAAAGAATAGTGTAACGGTAAATGTTCCATCAAGATTAGGTAGTGCTATGAGCATATATCCGCCACGAGGCCAGATGTGAAGGGCGTTTTTTTCGAGTTGATGACTGCCATCGGCTTTAGCAACAAACATCAGCTCTTTATAGCCGTGTTGCAGATAACTCTGCGAATAGTTGAACTGTTCTGTTGATAGCTGTAGCTGAAGTCGTGAAGCAGCAAAAGCACCATCGGCACCAAAAATCAAGTCGGAGGCAAAGGTTGTTTTCTGATGACTCTCTGAGTTTTCGAAATGCATTTCGCCTGATGCAAGTGTTAAGCCCGTACATCTCTGATTAAAATGAATTTCAACACCACCTTTTTCTGCAAGATCAAGTAGGGTACAGTTTAAAATTCCTCTTGAAACTGCGTAAATGCCCTGACCGTCTTTTCCGTAGGGTTGTGTGGTTATTTTTCCATCAACACTATGCATGGTGCGGTGTGTCATCGGTATTCCGATTTTACGGATTGCATCATCAATACCAACTCCCTGCAAACCTCGCCAGCCGCGGTCGCTCAATGCAAGGTTAATACTTCTTCCTGCAGGGATTTTTACTTTGCGCATATCAGGTCTGCGCTCGTGAAGTGTAACTTTATATCCTCGTTTATTTAGGTATAATGCCAGCAAAGAACCAACAAGACCGGCACCTATGATTGAAATTTTTTTCATTGTTGTTATCTGTTTAGAAGCAAAGCTTCGTGCAGGCATTTGCCAAATTGATAAATGTCGTTAAATGAATTGTAAAGCGGAACAGGAGCAATGCGTAACACTTCAGGCTCGCGCCAGTCTGCAATAATGCCTTGCTCTGTCAGGTAGCCATGAATTTTTTGCCGTTATGTTTACATAGCATACTCACCTGTGCAGCACGTTCGTTTTCATTTTCAGGTGTTATCATGATGATATTTTTTTCTGAATTTGTCTTGCTGATAATGTCACCAATTATAAATCGCAGAAAGTCATTCATCAGCTTGCGTTTTTTTATCAGATTTTGTACTCCGGCTTCGGCAAAATTTCAAGTGAGGCACGCAATGCTGCCATTGGAAGCACAGGGGCATTACTCAACTGCCAAGAATCGGCACTTTTAACAGGAATAAAATCATGCGGCATAGTGAAACGTGTTTGTGGATCGTTGCCCCACCAACCTGCAAATCGAATCAGATCGGTGTTGTTACAATGTTGTTGATGAACATAAGCACCTGCAACACCACCGGGTCCGGCATTGAGGTACTTGTAACTACACCATACTGCAAAGTCAACATTCCAGTCGTGAAGATGCAATTCAAGATTACCTATGCCATGAGCTAAATCGAAACCTACAATTGCTCCTGCAGCATGTCCTGCCTGAGTAATTCCTGCCATATCAAAAACCTGCCCCGTATAGTAATTTGGGTTACCTAAAAAACCAAGACCAGCTCATCTTTATGCTTTGAAATTGTTTCAAGAATATCTTCATGCCTGATGGTATGTTCACCTGTGCGCGGATGCAACTCAATGATGGCATTATCAGGATTAAAGCCGTGAAATTTTACTTGTGTTTGTAATGCATACTGATCAGATGGAAATGCCGACCCTTCACAGATTATTTTAAAACGTTTTGTTGTTGGTTTGTAAAACGACACCAACATGAAATGAATATTGGCAGTGAGTGAATTCATAACCACGGTTTCTGACGGTAGTGCACCTGCTATAAGTGCCATATTATCTCTCAGAAATTCGTGATAGGGATACCATGGGTTTTTTGCCTGAAAATGTCCTTCAACACCAAAATCTTTCCAGTCGTTCAACTCCTGCAAAACATAGTCGCGGGTTTGTTTGGGTTGAAGTCCAAGAGAGTTGCCGCAGAAATAGATAACATCTTTATTCTGATGTTGCGGAAAAGAAATTTCTGCCTGAAGGATTTAAAAGGTCTTGCTCATCAAGTTGATTGGCAAAAGCAGATGAATTGATAAAGTGCATGTAAGTAATTTGAATACAAATAAACAAAAAACATTTTCGAAAGGAAATAAAAACCTGCTGGTAAAAAGTAAAATTCAATTTTGTAAAAAAGCGCTGACTAATGCCTCGGCTTCTTTGCATGATTGATTCAATTCTCCATTGATAATAACATTATCGAAACGGTCTTGGTATGACAATTCTTTAATGGATTTATTAAGGCGAATTTCAAGAGATTCTGCTGTTTCTGTATTGCGTGCCGTTAGTCTTTGACGAAGGTCTTCAACCGATGGCGGCCGTATGAAAACAGCAAGTAAATTTTTGCCAAAATGTTTTTTAATCTTTAATCCTCCTTCAACATCAACATCAAAAACTACTGAACAGTTAAGCGCTTCTATACGTTCAACCTCTGATTTTAATGTGCCATAGTAACGACCTTCATACACTTGCTCCCATTCAACAAAGTCATTCCTGTCAATATGTTTTCTGAAATTTTCTATAGACATAAAATAATAATCTTTTCCGTCAGTTTCATTAGCACGCTTTGGGCGTGTAGTTGCTGAAATACTGAATTGCATAAAATCAAACTTCGTTAACAGATGTTGTACGATGCTTGTTTTGCCACTACCACTCGGGCCACAGAAAAGAAAATGTTTTGTCATAAAATATTAGAGAGCTGTTCTTTAATTTTTTCAGCTTCGTCTTTCATCTCAACAACTTTGCGTTGTATGTCTGCATCATTAGCTTTGCTGCCAATAGTATTTATTTCACGACCAATTTCCTGCATAATAAAGCCTAACTTTTTGCCATTATTATTTTCATCATTCAACATAGATAAAAAATAGCGGCAATGCTCTGCAAGTCTCACTTTTTCTTCTGTAATGTCTAATTTTTCGAGATAATAAATCAACTCTTGTTCAAAACGGTTTTTGTCTGTTTCTATATTTCCGCCAAGAGACTTTAATGAGCTGATTAGTTTACTGCGCACTGCATTTATTCGCCCTTCCTCAAAAGGAGTTATTTGTTCAAGTAATTGCAAAATAAGATTCATGCGTTGCGAAATATCTTGTTGCAGATTATGTCCTTCGCGCTGACGGAAAAGATTAAATTTTTCTATTGCCTGATTTATTATTGAAAAAATATATTTCCATTCATTTTCATCAGCGTCATCAGAATCGGTATTTACTACCTGAGGCATTTGCATTACAATTTGCAAAAGGTTGTCATCGGGCAATGAGAATTCTTTTTTAACTGCTTTTAAATCGGTCAACAATGATTTTATTATTTCACGGTTGAGTAAATTTTCCTGTTGAGCAAGATCGGACTCCATAGTAATCATCACATCCATCTTTCCTCTTTCAGCTTCTTTTAATAACAAGCTGCGCAGGTCCATTTCTTTATCTTTGTAAGGATGTGGCAGGCGCATGTTAAGATCAAAAAATTTACTGTTGAGCGATTTTATCTCAACAGAGATAGTCTTACTCTTATAGTCACCGGAGGCTTTGCCATAGCCGGTCATGGAACGAATCATACTTCACAAAATTTTGGCTAAAGTAATCAGAATGATAACAGCAACATCAGCTATTCTCAGTATTATTTATACCTGCAATTTTTTGCTTACTTACTAAATAGACACCTGTAAAAATTAAAACAGCAGAGGCTAAGTGCAGCCAACCCGGACTGGCTTCGCCAAGAGCCATTGAAATTAGTGTAGCAAAAACAGGCTGAAAATAAATGTAGATACTCACTACAGAAGGGCTGAGATGACGCAATGCAAACACATTCATCAGATAAGCAACAAAAGTTACGGCTACAATAACAAAGAGTATGCAAAGCCATAAGTTAAAAGTCAGGCTGCTCCATGCTACCGCTGTTACTTCATTAAATCCAAAAGGCAAAACCATTAAGGCACCAAAAAAGAATGTCCATTTCATGACAGTTATAGGATGGTAGTGCAACATGAGTGGTTTTACCAAAATAATAAATATGGCAAATGAAACAGAGTTTAAGAAAATATAAAGATCACCTTCTGTGTTTCCTCCCTGAAGATTGAAGTTCTTACCCAAAAGTATGAGTAACATAGCACCGGCAATACCAAGGGTAATTCCAATATACTTTATCCATCCCACAGGTTCTTTAAGTATTATGGCAGCCATCAGTAAAACCAAAACAGGGTTTGTTGTCATTATTAATGCACCGTTTATGGGTGATGTGAGTGAAAGACCTTTAAAAAACAAAAGTTGATTGATGGCAACGCCAAAGAGTGCACAGAGAAGAATAGTGTTTCTGTCTTTTTTTTTGATTTTTTCTGATGGTATTAAAAATGCTGCAAGAAAAAACAAAACTGTAGCCGGAATTACTCTGATGACAATAAATCCAAAAGGTTTAATAAATTCAGGCATCACCTGTTTGGCAATGCTGAAGTTTGCCGCATAAAGCAGGTTAACAAAAAGAACAGAAAGGTGAGCGCGTGTTGTGGCTTTCAAGCCTTAGTGATTTTTTGTTTGATTTTTATTTTTTATGCATTGCAGCTTTAGCTGCTACAACTGTTTTTGGTGCGTTTCCAATAAAAATTTCTTTGTCTATGATGATAACCGGTCGTTTCAGAAAAGTATATTCTTCAAGAATGTATTTTTTGTAGTCTTTCTCTGAAAGTTTTATCTGATTGAGTCCCATTGAACGGTATTTCATGGCTACTCTGCTAAATAACGCCTCATAGCTGCCTGCAAGTTTTTGCATTGCATCAAGCTGCTGTTCCGTGATGGGTTCACTTTTTATATCCTGTAAAATAAAATCTTTTCCGGGTTTCAGCTCTGTTAATATTCTCTGACAGGTGGTGCAGTTGGCAAGATGATATATCTTTTTCATTCAACTTTCTTGTGTAAAATAGTTTTACAAAGAACATGAAAAAACATCAGATTTTGGTATTCCTTATCTTATGTTGTCCATCACCGGCAATTTGTTTTATCATATTGCGGAAAATAAAAAATGAAAAGGCAACATGGAATACCAGTAATTCCTGCCCATAATACCAATGGGTCTGAAAGTAGCAGTTTGTTTCAGAATACAACGGTTGTTGTTATGAATGATAGAGAACTCTAACCATGCTTCGCCCGGAAGTTTCATTTCTGCATACAATAACAATCGGTGATTTTTTCTGTCAACCAACAGTACACGCCAGAAGTCAAGAGTGTCACCCGGTTCAATGTCAACATCACTTCTTCGTCCGCGACTCATGCCAACGCCACCTATTAGTTTGTCAATTATTCCACGCATTCTCCATAATGTATCGGTATAGTACCATCCATTTTGTCCGCCAATATTAAAAAAGCGGTTGGCTACTTCATCAGCTTTGTCTTTGTCTATTTCAACCCACTTGCGGTCTTTATAACATCCGTTTGACGGTACTTCAATATGTTGGTTAACATCTAAGCGACTCAAACTGCTCGATGCCGAATCGGTCCAACTTGAAATAACCATGTTTTGTTCTATCCGTGCAAACGCCATTTGTATTGCTTCGCGATAGGTGTATAACTCCTGAGGAATAACATCACGAACAGAAGTTTCTTTACACACCACATCATTTTTCATGCTCTGAACTAAAAGCTTTGCAATGGTGTAGTTGGCAGGTGTAGAAAAATAAATCCATGTTGCAGATAAGCCCATGAAACCAAAAGGCAGTGTAATGATTAATCTTTTATATCCTCTTTCTGCTGCATATTCAAGCAACATTTTACGGTAAGTGAGTACATCGGGTCCTCCAATTTCAAAAACTCTGTTAAAAGCTTTTTCATTCATCAGCGAAAGGTGCAGGTAGTTCATCACATTTCTGATGGCTATGGGTTGGCATTTTGATTTCAGCCAACGTGGAACAATCATAACAGGAATTTTTTCTGTTAATCCTCTGATGATTTCAAAAGAAATACTACCGGAGCCTACAATAATACCTGCTTCAAATATAGTGTAGGCAATGCCTGAATTTATAAAAACATCTTTCACCCCCTTGCGTGCTGTCAGGTGTTTGGAAAGGTTATCTTCATTGCTGATGCCACTCAGATAAATGATTTGTTTAACCTGCGTGAGCGTGGCTACCAATACAAAACATCCTGCACAGCGCAGTTCATATTCTTTAAGCGTTGTGGCCGTATCGCCTAATGAGTGAATTAAATAATACGCAACATCAAATTGCTTGTTGTTAAAATGCTGAATGGCGTTTTCAGGTTCCAGAAAATCATATTCAATAACATGTATTTTATCAAGTAAATCAGGCGATGGTTTAAAGCGAAGTGCATCTCTCACCACACAGGTAACATCATGTCCTGCTTCTACCAAAACAGGCAGCAGCCTCATGCCAATATATCCGTTTGCCCCAGTAAGTAATATACGCATCTTATACTTGATGTTTTACGATTCTTCAATCCTTGCAAACATAGCAGGATATTTGATTTCATGAAATGATATTGATTAGTAATTTTTAAATTTAAGGAAATCATTTTCAGAAATGGGATTGAATAGAAATGAATTTTCTATCTTTGAATCTTAAATTTTCGTAAATGGCAAAGCGAACAGCAAAGCAAAATACCAGGTTGAAATTTGATACGGCATGGCAGTATTCAGCAGCACCTGAAACTCCGGATCACATTGTGTTAGAAGACAAATACAATCTATTTATCAATGGTAAATTTGTTGCACCACAGAGCAAAAATATTTTGACACCATTAACCCTGCAAAAGAGACGCGAATAGCATCTGTTGCAGAAGCATCGCAAGCCGATGTAGATGCAGCAGTAAAGGCAGCTCGTACAGCTTATGATAAAGTGTGGAGCAAAATGCCGGCACGCGAGAGAGGGAAATATATTTACCGTATTGCCCGCATTATGCAGGAGCGTGCCCGCGAACTTGCCATTATTGAAAGTTTAGATGGTGGAAAGCCTATTCGCGAAAGCAGAGATATTGATGTTCCTTTAGCAGCAGCACACTTTTTTTATTATGCAGGATGGGCTGATAAACTTGATTACGCATTACCCGGAATGGCAGCACAACCTTTAGGTGTTGCCGGACAAATTATCCCATGGAATTTTCCGATATTAATGGCAGCATGGAAAATTGCACCTGCACTTGCCTGTGGAAATACTGTTGTGCTAAAACCTGCAGAAACAACTCCACTTACAGCATTAAAATTGGCAGAAATTTTCAGAGATGCCGACCTTCCTCCCGGTGTAGTGAACATTGTTACAGGAGCAGGAGCCACTGGAGCAGCTATTGTTAATCATCCCGGTATTGATAAAGTAGCTTTTACCGGTTCTACTGATGTTGGAAAAATTATTCAGAAAGCATTAGCAGGAACAACAAAAAAATACACCCTTGAACTTGGAGGCAAGGCAGCTAACATCATTTTTGAAGATGCTGCCATTGATCAGGCTGTTGAAGGCATTGTTAACGGAATATTTTTTAATCAGGGACATGTTTGTTGTGCAGGCTCACGATTGTTTGTTCAGGAAAGTGTTGCCAACGAAGTTGTGCGCAAACTCAAAGACCGTATGGAAACACTCATCATTGGCGATCCATTAGATAAGAATACCGATATAGGTGCCATCAACTCACGCGAGCAATTGAATAAAATAAAAGCATTGGTTAAAGTAGGTGTTAACGAAGGCGGTGACTGTTATCAGTCATCTTGCACATTGCCGTCAAAAGGTTTTTGGTTTAAGCCTACAATATTTACCGGTGTTGCACAGTCAAGTAGAATTGTTCAGGAAGAAATATTTGGGCCTGTTCTTTCAATTCAAACATTCAGAACAGTAGAAGAGGCAGTTGAAAAAGCAAACAACACACCTTATGGTTTAAGTGGAGGCGTATGGTCTGATAAAGGCAGTAAGGTATTTAAAGTTACTTCAAAAATAAAAGCAGGTGTATTATACCAACACTTATAATAAGTTTGATCCTACTTCGCCATTTGGAGGATTTAAAGAAAGCGGCATGGGTCGCGAAGGTGGCATGCATGGACTTAGTGCATATTTAAAATAATTTTAACGCATTAACATTATGGAGACGAAACAAAAAGAGAAAATAAAAAAAGTAGCAGTTGGACTTAATGGTCACAGCCATCATGCAGAAACCGAAATAAGGTTAGCTGTACAAAAAACTTATAAGCTTTACATTGATGGTAAATTTCCACGAACAGAGAGCGGAAGATATTATAAGCTTAATGATAAGAACGGAAAGGTAATTGCTAATATTTGTCGTGCATCAAGAAAAGATTTCAGAGATGCAGTTGTAGTTGCACGAAAAGCACAAGGCGACTGGCAAAAGAAATCGGCATTTAATAGAAGTCAGATTTTGTATCGCATTGCAGAAACTCTGGAAACACGAAGACTACAATTTGTGTCAACCTTAGGTCTGCAAGGTGTGAGTGAAACGGCAGCACAAAAGGAAGTGAGTGCAGCAGTAGATATGCTTGTTTATTATGCAGGATGGTGCGATAAATATCAGCAGGTTTTTTCAAGTGTGAATCCCGTAGAATCATCACATTTTAATTTTTCTTTTCCTGAGCCAACAGGAGTTGTTACAGCAATTGCATCGCCAGAACAAGGTTTATTAAATCTGGTTTCTCTTATGGCACCTTCACTTGCAGGAGGTAATTCAATAATTATTCTGGCAGCAGAAAAATTTCCACTCACTGCAATTGATTTTGCCGAAGTACTGAATGCAAGCGATGTGCCCGGTGGTGTTGTAAATATTCTTACGGGCTTTAGTAAAGAATTGCATACGCACTTTTCGTCACACATGGATGTTAATGCCATTGTTTATGCAGGTGATAACAGTGCTGAATTGAAGACCATACAAACCAATGCAGCAGGTAATGTTAAACGCGTAGTAGTAGTTCAGAATATTGCTGAAGAAAGTCCATATCGCATCATGGAACTTCAGGAAGTAAAAACCACATGGCATCCTGTGGGTATTTGAGCTTGGGTCAATATATATTTTTGTATTCATGAATGCAATATCTTTGACCTGAACGAAAGCCAAGGCTATCGTTTAGCTGTGAAATGATCAAATATTAATTGGCAAAATTGAAGTCAAGTGCTGTCTTCTGACAGAAGTGATTTATTTGAATTGTAAACACATTTATGAAAACATTTTTTAATTTGATTTTTTTCTTGTTTGTAGGAATGAATCTGAAAGCACAAACTTATGGTTGTACAGATTCGTTAGCCAATAATTATAATGCCAATGCAACTGCAAATGATGGTAGTTGTATTTATAACTCAGCCAATGTTGTTCCATTGAGTAGTAATTTATTGCCAATTGCATTAGACGAAACATCAGGATTAACTTTTTGGAATAATATGTTGTGGTCGCTGAATGATGATGCAGATAATAATTTATATGCAATTGACACCGGAAATTTTAATAACTATACAGCTTATCCTTTAAACGAGCCTAATATTGACTGGGAGGAAATTTCGCAGGATGATGACTATTTTTATATAGGTGATTTTGGAAATAATGTCAGCGGAAACAGAACCGATTTGAAAATATTGAAAATCGAAAAAAACTCTTTACTGCAGAACAATCCTAATGTTGATACAATAAACTTTTCTTATTCAACGCAAACAAATTTTAATCCTACTGCCATAAACAGCACCGATTTTGATTGTGAAGCTTTTGTAATAACAGCCGACAGTATTTATTTGTTTACAAAAGAGTGGATAAGCAATCATTGCTCTGTTTATTCTCTTCCAAACAAGTCGGGTAGTTATAGTGCAAATTTTATTTCATCCTATAATGTGAACGGACTCGTTACCGGTGCTACCCAAATTCAAAATAGTAGGGCAGTTGTACTTTCAGGCTATTCAACAGTGATGCAACCTTTTGTTTTACTTTTATATGATTATCAGGGATTCAATTTTTTTAGTGGTAATAAAAGAATTATCAATGTTAATCTGCCTTTTCATCAGACTGAAGGCATAGCAACTGTTAATGGATTAAAATATTATTTGTCCAATGAAAAACTTGTACAAACACCAATAAACATTCAGGCAAAGATTCATGAAATAGATTTAACGCCATATTTAAGTCACTATTTGAATTCTGTTTCCGGAAGTTTTGATATATCTGAAAATCCTTATGCAATAAATATTTACCCAAATCCTACAACAGATTTTATTAATGTTAAATGGAATACAGGAGTGAAAGTTGCACGAATTAAAATTTTTAACATCAGCGGAAAAGAGGTGATGAACCAAATAGTAACAGAAAAGTATTTTCAGATTGACATCAGAAGTTTTGAAAAGGGAATTTATTTTCTGAGTGTTAATGATAGCGTATTCCGGAAAGTAGTCAAAATGTGACTGTATTGAAAAACAGATTGTAGTTCGTTGACTTTATATTACTGGTTTGTGTATTTTAGCTTGCAGTTAAATCAATAGACATATTATCTTTGTTTTAACTTTACAACACCTAACAATCTAAATTAAATTTTATGAAAGTCATTTCTGCAGATGACAAGAGTGCAACATCGCTTTCCGATAGTGCGCAACTTCGATATATTACCTTCATTTTATTGTATTTCTCACAAGGCATTCCAGAGGGGCTGACACTTTTTGCTATCCCTGCATGGCTGGCTTTCAATGGTAAGAGTGCTGTTGAAATTGCAGCATATAGTGCAACTATTATGATTCCGTTTAGTTTAAAAATATTGCTGGCTCCAATCATAGAAAAATACACCTATCTGCCTATGGGACGCAGAAGACCTTGGTTGTTGTTTGGTCAGTTTGGAATTATGTCAGGACTAATTGCACTTGCTTTTGTGCCCGAGCCACTGAATAATATTTTCGTTATAATTTGTGTAGTTCTATGTATGCATGTTTTTGTTATGTTTCAGGATATTGCTACAGATAGCCTAGTGATAGACATTGTTCCGGTTGATCAGCAGGGAAGAGCCAATAGTTTAATGTGGGGTTCCAAAACAATTGGATCTTCTGTGTCACTTTTTTTAGGAAGTTGGCTCATCAATGAATATGGTTTTGCAAGTGCTTTTGTAATTTTATCGGTGCCAATTTTAGTTGTCATGTTTGTGCCACTTTTGTTGCGGGAACGTAAAGGAGAGAAACTTCTTCCTTGGACTCATGGCCAAACTTCTGATGAGGCAAAACAATTTGTAGTTGAAAGCTGGAAGAAGATGTTTAAGTCATTCAAGCAAGTTGTTTTGTTGCGTAATTCTATTTTGTTGTTGTCTTCTGTTTTTATTGCACTGGCTGCAATATATTTTATCAATACATTACTGCCAATTTTTACAATACAGAAACTTGGCTGGACCAATGTGTATTTCTCAAAAATATTTTCATCGTGCAGATTAATCGGAGGTGTATCCGGAATGTTGGTTGGCGCACTTGTAATTCAGCGAATGGGTGTTATACGTTTTATACAAAGTAGTTTAATATTAATGATTGTAATTGCTATTCTATTTGTTATGGGTGCTCCTTTTTGGCATCATCTTAATATGATAATTGGATTTATCACTACCTTTTGCATATTGGCAACATTAATTAATATTGGTGTGCTTGCATTAGCCATGCAACTGTGCTGGAAAAGAGTTTCTGCCATTCAATTTACATTTTGTATGACAATATTTAATGCCGGGTTTGCAACGGGTGCTGCACTGCTGGGATGGCTGAAGCCTTACATGGACTGGCAACAACTGTTTTTGGTTTTTGCCTGCTTGATAGCTTTTACAATGTTGTTGTTTAAATTTATGAAAACATCAAACCATGTAAAACAAGTTGAAAAATTAGAAGACCAGTATATTGATGTTTTAAAAGCAGAAGGGAGTTTGCTGGTAAAATCAGAGACAGTTTAGTTTACAAAAAATTAATTTTTAATCGAAAACACCTTACGGAAATAAAATTCCGGGAAACGAATTTGCATCTGTTTGTGGAATGCGTGTCTGATATTTTTCGTTAATAGCTTTTATAAATTCATTGGCAATAAGTGCACTGCCTCTTCCAGTAGGCGTAATGCCGTCAAGAGAAAAAAACTGTCCTTTAAGAAACTCGCTGCTGTAAGTTACACCATTGTGCGGAAAACCATTGTTGATTTTTTTAAAGAAGGCATACATATCAACATAAGCTAAATTGTTTTCATCAGCTTTTGTTTTAAGATAATTGTTGTAGGCGGTGATTGTATTTCTAAGCGTATTGATTTCTGAAGTGGTGAGCACATATCTGTTTCCAAGAGGCTTCTGTGTATTGCTGCCCCAACCTGCACAGTTTATACTGTCAAGGGTAACCG
Organism: Bacteroidota bacterium; assembly: GCA_016699635.1. GTDB lineage: Bacteria > Bacteroidota > Bacteroidia > AKYH767-A > OLB10 > OLB10. The sequence goes on from CP064983.1 coordinate 1,797,762, forward strand.
GCAACAGCACTAACTCACCCGGCTTCATTTGTCTTTTTCCTGATGCTGCAGATGGGTCAGCAATTACCAATGGATTGTTACCTGCCTGAAAAGTTATCGGTGGATTGTTTGAAGCATATAATGCATTAAGATCCTGAGCCTGTTGTTCTGTAAGTACCAGAGCATCGTAGGCTATGGAAGTAAAATAGGGTAGGTCGAGTAGGTCAGGAATATTTGCAACTACACCTTTGCGATTTCCTGCAATGAGTGATGTAAGAGCATTATTGATGTTATTTTGAAAATTAGCTAATGGTGTAATGGTAGCCAATGTCTGATTGCTGCCTGCCATTGCACAATCATAAATGTCGTTAAAGCCAACCCAAAAAGAAAAGAACGTGGGTAGTTGTCTGACTGCATCTGTAAGTACTGTTGATGTTTCAGGGTTGGTAGCAAATCGTGCGTAGAAAGGATTTTTTGAAAGCAGTAAATCTGTAGAGCCAAAATTGGCATTGTCTAAATCAGACGATTTCATACCCGGCACACCCATGTTGTTGTAAGGTGCATTGTTGCCGATGTAAGTTTCTACTGCGACAATGTCAGTTACGTTGGATGGAAATGTAGAGAAGCCCGGAGCAGAACTGCATGTTGTGCCATAGCCAAGTTTTGTCTGTGGAATATAGGTCTGAAGAAAAAAGTTGAACCCTGCACCATCATTTCCGCTAACCAATGGTTGCAGAAACTCGCCACCGCCAACTTTTTTTAATTGTGAGGCAAGTATGGCTGCAAAACTATTTTGTTGCCCCATGTCAAACAATGCATTGTTCTGATAGCCCGCTGTGTAAGAACTGCCAATAGCAACATACTTCGAAAAGTCAATACTGTTGTTGTCGAACTTCAGCTCTTTCAACTCAGGCTTGCAACCTGCAATCATGATTACTGCAAGAAGTAAACTTTTCAGAATATGATTATTGCTCATGCGTTTATATTGTGGTTTATTATTTAATTAAAATGAATAGTTGACACCAACACCAAAACAATGCGACAGTGCATTGAATGCACCATTCAATCCGGTATCTTTATTTACACCTTCGCGCTCGGCCTTAGTTTCAAAATTGTATGACCCTTCAATAACAAAAGTTTTACTCACGTTAAATGATGCACCAATACCAAAAACATATCTGTCGCCATCGGGCATGTCAGGGGTCATGTAGTTTTCTTTTACCGGAGTCTGATCGAAGGCAATACCTGCACGACCTGTAACTTTATCGCTGATTTTATAATTCGCACCTAATCTAAGTGTTAATGCATCTCTGTATTTGCGTGCCTGACGAAATTCTTGATTTAATGCTGTGTTTGGTGCATCAAATTCATAATTCAGAGAATCGAATGACGACCAACCGTTGAGGTTAGATTCAAAACTAAGTTTTAATCCTTTAATGACTTCATAGCTGAAACCAATTGACAAAACAGAAGGCAGCGGCATTTCTGCAGCGGCATTTGCTGAGGCAGGATATTGATTCGTTAACGATGCCGGAATATTACTAAAGGTAACATCAGTGTTTTTAAAGTTGAGTTTAACTTTTGACCGGTATGCAAGTGCAGCAGTTAATTTTTTATTGATGGCATAATTTATTCCTGCATTAAAACCAAAGCCTGTTGCCTTACCATCAAGTTGTGCATCTGCTCCATCTGCAACTATCAACGCACGATTCCATTTATAGTTGGCACTGGCAAAAACAAAGCCTGCACCAATTCCTAATTTTTCAGAAATTTTATAAGAGAATGTAGGTTGAATAAATATGGTGTTCAGCTTAGCTGACAGTATAATATTTCGCCCTTCCCAATCGCTTTTCCAGGTTGTGTTGTATCCAAAAGGCGTATTGACTACAATACCTGCAGCCATTTTTTCAGATAACATTATGGTGCCACCTACATAAAACGGCAGCATATTTTTTGATTCTGTACGGTTTACCAATCCGCTGTTGTTACTACGGAAAGCCATTCTTGACTGCGAATAAGAAATACCACCAAAGACATTACTTTTCTCAAGAAAAACCATGCCACCGGGATTGTAAAATATAACTGACCCATCAGTTTGCAATGCAATCACTGCACCGGCCATACCTGCTGAACTATGGCTTTGTGGTTGCATCTGAAAACCACCGCCTGATACATGAAGACTACAGAAAAGAAACAGAATTGAAAAACCTGAAATGAATTTTTTCATATTAATTTTAACGCAAACAAAAATAAGAACAGCAAGCTTAGTAAGCAAAGATATACATAACGATGACAATTTGTTGTTAACACCGATTTGTTGGTGCAGTTTCTAAAAAATGTTTGCACTCCAACAACCAATATTCGGATTTTTTGTATTAAAATTGCACTGTAATTGTAATACATTTTTTCACCAACCAAAATCATTTCACATGTTAGTCAAGAAGTTATTTCTGATATTATTTTCTGTTGCAACAACTTTAACTTGTGCAGCATCTGTTGGCGACACAACCTTTGTAAGCTCGCATACCAATGACACTGTAGTAACCAATCCCAACACAGGTAGCAATGGTTATCCAAATTGGGTAGTATTTCCTTCTGCATCCACCAACTATCGTAAGATAATTTTAACTTTAACACATCGTTGCCCAAGCCCTATGTCATGTGGCGAATGGGATTATCTCGATTATATTTACATCAGACGTACAGGAGGTCAGAACAATCCCTCTCAGGATATTGAACTGGCACGTTATATAACACCTTATGGCAATACATTCAACTCTACATTCAAGTCGTCATGGACGCTTGATGTAACAGATTTTGCATCATTCCTTCACGACTCTGTAGAGATAGAATATATCCACACCGGCTACGAAACCAATGTGGGTCGCGGATGGCTCGTTAGTGTTGATTTTGCATTGATAGAAGGTACTCCGGTGATGAATCCTATTGCATTTAAAAGATTGTGGCATGGCAGTTTTCCTTATGGCAATGCATCCAATCCAATTGAAAACTATCTCGGTGCCGACACTGTGACGCTTAATTTTAATACTGCAAATTTAAGACTGAATGTTACCCAATCCGGACATGGTGCCGATGCCAATTATTGTGCAGAATTTTGCTCAAAAACAAGAACTATTTATTTTGATAATTCATTGGTAGATACCAAGCAAGTTTGGCGGTTGTGTGGAACAAACCCTATTTATCCGCAAGGAGGCACATGGGTTTACGACCGTGCAAATTGGTGTCCCGGTAACTGGGTCTATCCTGCTGTCAATAATTTTGCTGTTGCCGGAGGAAGCACGCACATTATTGACATGAATATGCAGAACTATAACGTAACAAGCCCTTCCGCTAATTACGTCATCGAAGGACAGCTTTTTGAATTTGGTCCATTGAACAACAATATAGATGCTGCCATAGATGAAATTCTTGCACCTACCGATAAGTTTGAATTTTCGCGCAGCAACCCTACCTGCAACAATCCAAAAATCAGAATAAAAAACAATGGCTCAACTGCAATAACTTCTGCAACAATAAAATATGGATTAGTAGGCGAACCCGAAAGTACATTCAACTGGACAGGCTCAATAAATACATTTGCAACAGCAGATGTTGACTTACCCGGTTTAATCAGCTATACAAGTGGCAACAGAATTTTTAAAGCATACATTGCTGACGTTAACAATACGGCAGATCAGTATGTTTATGATGATACAGCTTATTCAAATGCCTATGTTCCTGAAGTGATGGACACTGTATTTATCTTATTGGTAAAAACAAATAACTATCCTACGGAAAATGGCTATAAACTTTATGATGAAAATAATAATATCATCGTACAACGACTACCGGGCTCAATGGCTGCCAACACAATTTATCGTGACACCATTCATGCAACTCCCGGTTGTTATCGTTATGAAATAACAGATAGTGGCGATGATGGTTTATACTGGTGGGCAAACTCAGCACAGGGAACAGGTTACCATCGTATTCTGCGATTGAACAATAGCATTGCAAGAAATTTCGAAAGAGATTTTGGCTCACGTTACAGCTATCGTTTTGTTTCTGCTCCGGGTGCCGTTGTTGGCATCAACAATCAGGAGCGCTATGCTGATATAGTAGTTTATCCTAATCCAACCAAAGGAATCATCAATGCAGATATTACATTAACTTCGGCAAGCCCGTTAGAGGTGTCTGTTTATAATCCTTTAGGTCAGCGTGTGGCTGTTCAAAACAGAACAAATTTTAATGCAGGAATAATAACTTTCGATCTGGAGAATCAACCAAAGGGAGTTTATTTGGTTAAAGTTGTTGCTAACGATCAGGTTAAAGTGCAACGTGTTGTACTGGAGTAAATAACAATGAAATTTAATTTTACAGCAGGTAGTTTAGTTATATAAGCACCTGCTGTAACTTTTAGTAACAGGCCTGCGTCATACAATAAAATGAAGGATATGAAAAGATGTAATCAATTTAGTCTGACCTTGTTTTTAATGTTGTTTGCACTTTTTGCAAATGCACAAAAACATAAAACTTTAGATCAGTTTACAGACATAGACTTGCGTGGATCGCTTAATGCAGTTTATAAATTGGACAGTACATGGTCAATTGAAGTGCCTGAAGATAATGTCACCACACAGTGGAGTCTTGAAAATAAAACCCTTGTGCTAAGTGGTGCAGGAAGTAATATAATTGTCAGAAGTCCTGATTTGCAAAAGATAAATATTTCCGGTTCGGGAAGTATTTCTGCAGAAGATACTATGGAATTGCACGACTTGAATATAGATATTTCAGGTAGTGGAAAATTTAAGATGAACTATGTAAAAGCAAAGCACATTGAGGCAAACATGCGTGGTTCAGGAAAAATAATTCTTGGAGGTTCTGCACAATCATTAAATGCAAATCTTGCCGGCTCAGGAAAAATTATTACGCATAAATTAAATGTTGATCGGGCAGAAGTAAATGTCAGCGGCAGTGGCACATCATCAGTTTGGGTTAGCGATTCATTATCAGCCAACATTGCTGGCTCAGGAAATCTGTATTATGTTTCTTCGCCAAGAACAATTAATCAGGCCATTGCAGGCTCCGGAAAAATTGAACCTATAACTTCTGCAATTGAATCGGAACTGAACTCAAACAGTATTACAATTTCTGGAAGCAATAAATCCGGTACTTATTGGTCGGGATTTGAATTGGGATTTAATGGACTTTATAACAGTAAATCAAAATTCGATACTCCTGATGGGTATGATTTTTTAGAGATGATTCCTGAAAAGTCCTTAGCAGTAAACATCAACTTTTATGAGTACGATGTAAAACTGATTAAGCGTTATGTCATTGCTTCAACAGGTATTGGTTTATCATACAATAATTATCGTTTCAGAAAAATATGAGCCTGATTCCTGATACCAATGCATTGCTTTATACTCAGGACACCATGAACCTGCGTAAGAATAAACTTACTGTAAGTTATGCCACTGTTCCAGTTCTGCTTACTTTCAACACAAGTTCAAATCTTAAAAAAGCTTTTCACATTACTACCGGTTTGTTGTTTAGTTACAAATTGGGCTCACATACTAAAAAGGTTTACAATAAAGATGGTAAAAAAGAGAAGGATAAAACTTTTGATGATTTTAATATTGATCCCTTCCGTTATGATGCAACAGTTCGCATAGGCTACAGTGATTTTACTGTATTTGCAAACTATGCACTGTCAGAACTTTTCAAGAGTGGAAAGGGGCCGGAGTTGCATCCCTGGACTATTGGTGTTTCACTAGTACCTTGGTAGTACTAAAGCCTGTGTCGAGTTGACAAAGTAGGTTGTAATCAGAATTGATAAATGAATTATGTGGGCGTGAATTATTTCACGCCTACATAGTTTATAACATCATCCTTAGTGATGGTTTTGCCACCGAGAATTACCAAACGCTCTACCACATTACGCAGCTCACGAATATTTCCTGTCCAGTTTTTTTTCTGCAACTGCTCTATTGCATCCGGAGCAATTTCTTTTGCAGGGCTTTTATATTCATCAGCAATTTCTTTCAGAAAATAATTTGTCAGAACCGGAATATCTTCTCTGCGGTCGTCCAATGCAGGCACATGAATGAGTATAACACTCAAACGATGATATAAATCTTCTCTGAAATTATTTTTTTCTATTTCTGATTTTAAATCTTTGTTGGTAGCAGCAATAATACGTACATCAACCGGAAAATCTTTTTCGCCACCTACTCTTGTAATTCTGTTTTCCTGCAATGCTCTCAACACTTTGGCTTGTGCCGACAGGCTCATGTCGCCAATCTCATCAAGAAAAATAGTGCCACCGTTTGCTTGTTCAAATTTTCCGCTTCGTGTTTTTTATGGCAGAGGTAAATGCGCCTTTTTCATGACCAAACAATTCGCTTTCTATTAGCTCTGATGGTATTGCTGCGCAATTAACTTCTATCAGTGGCATGTTGTTTCTGCTGCTCTTTTCATGTATCCATCGTGCCACCAATTCTTTTCCTGTTCCATTGCTTCCTGTAATCATCACGCGTGCATCGGTAGGTGCCACACGGTCAATCATGTCTTTTATTTTACGAATGCCTTCACTTTCACCAATCATTTCATTGGTACGCGAAATTTTTCTTTTCAGTGTCTTGGTTTCTGGGACCTTTATTTTGTAAATTCTCCAACACTTCAATGCCATCCATGCGTGGCATTTTTATGTCACAAAAAATAATATCATATTTTTCTTTCTCAGCCATCTTAATGCCTTCAATACCATCGGGCGCTTCATCCACTTTGTAATTCTCGTATTCAAGAATCTCTTTCAGCGAATGGCGGATGCTTTTCTCATCATCTATAATTAATATACGTGACATGCTCTTTTGTTTACGGTCAGTTTGCTGTTGTTATTTATTCATTGCAAAATAAAGCATTCCTTCCTTTAATGCATAAGCACTCACTAAAAGTTTATTCATATTGTGTTTGTGAATAACATAGTGAAGTAACATAGATGCAACAACAATCATATCGGCACGCATGGCAATCATTCCCGGCATTTCAAGTCGTTGTTGTAAGGTTGAGGTTAACAAAATTTGATGTACATCAAAATATTCCTCTGAGTCCAATGGCCACCAGGTAGTGTTTGCTTTTATTTTATGAAAACAATGAAGACATAAATCCAGAAAGGTATCGAAAGAACCTGCCGATCCTACCAATGTATTTACCGGACCATATTGTTTTAATGCTTCTGTAAGTGGAAATAAAACTGAGTTGATATGTTCAGTAATTATTTTTTCCTGCACTTCATGAATCGGGTCTGATGGTTTAAACATATCTAACAACAGGGCAGCACCCAAAGGAAAACTTTTCCGCCACAACATTTTTCCGTTTCCTGCAATTACAAATTCTGTACTTCCTCCACCAATATCCATTATCAGTACTTTTTCTTTTCCAAAAGGAACAGCATGACTTACTCCTGAGTATATCAGTTCTGCTTCGCGCAAGCCATCAATAATTTCAAGTGTAATGCCTGATTGTTTTTTTGCTTCTTCAACAAAATCTTTTCCATTGGCTGCTCTGCGTATGGCTTCAGTTGCATAACACAATTGTTTTTCAATGATAAATTGTTTCATGTCGGCAGCAAATTCTTTAAGTGCGTCAATGCCACGACCGAAGGCTGCACGTGCTATTTTATTATTGCTGATGCCGCCTTCGCCAAGTTTTACAGCTAAGTTTTTGCGGTAAAGAATTTTAAAACTGCCTTCTGAAATACCGGCAATAATCAGATGGAAGGTGTTGGTGCCACAGTCAATTACAGCAATGTTCATTGACATTACTTATAAAACAACCAGCGAAACAATTCTTTGTAGGTAGGCTTTTTGCCATACATCAATATTCCTGTACGGTAAATTTTTGCAGCTATCCACGTAGTGAAAATAAAACCTGCCACTAACAACACCATCGAAATTACAATATCAATTATAGGTGGGTCAAATGGCATACGCACCATCATTACAATGGGCGATGTGAATGGTATTATTGAAAACCAATAGCCCAATTCACTTTCGGGATTGGTCATCACAATAGTCGAAACTACATAAGCAAATATGAGTGGAATGGTAATCGGCAACATAAATTGTTGCGTGTCTGTTTCTGCATCCACTGCAGCACCAATGGCAGCAAACAAGGCACTGTAAAGTAAATATCCGCCTAAGAAATAAAATATAAAACACAATAGAATTTTTGTGATGTTAAATCCTTCAAATATTTTCATAAAATCCATACTGGCAGGTTGCATTTTTTCCTGCGGAATATTTGCATTTGGCACTATTTGTTTTTGTTGCATCTCCATCAGTTTACTCTGATCTTTACCTACTATCAATGATGTGGCAGTACCTGAAATTGCCATTGTAAGAACTACCCAAAGTAGAAACTGCGTCAATCCCACCAATGCAATACCTATAATTTTTCCCATCATCAACTGAAATGGTTTTACTGATGATATGATAACTTCAACAATGCGGCTGGTTTTTTCTTCTATCACACCACGCATCACCTGTATGCCATACATGAAAATAAACATATAAATCAGCAGTCCTGCACCAAAGCCAATTCCGGCAGAAACACCTGCAGAAAATGATTTGTCTTTTCCACTCGGGTCAACGGGTTTTTGCTGAAGACTGATGTCTGTTTTTATAGAATCGAGTGTTGATTTTTGAATACCTGCATCGGTCAGTTTCATGTTTTCAATTTTCTTACTCAACTCACTTTCCAAATATTCAACTACAGAAATGTTAGGTTGCTTCTCTGTATAAAGCACTGTTGCATCAGGCTTCTGCAAGGCGTTGGCAGGTAAGTAAAGGATACCATAATCAGTATTTGAATTAAACAAATGCCTTGCCGTTTGAATGGGCATGGTGTCTTTAGTAAAAATTACTGTTTTTGAATTATTGAGTTTACCGGCAAGCACTCCTGTTTCGTCCACCACACGAATCATTGATATGGAGTCTCCTTGATTCATGGAAAGGTATGCAAATCCTGCAATGAGTCCACCCATAAGCAATGGATCTAATATGGTCATTATTATAAAAGATTTTTTCTTTACACGTGTCAGATATTCACGTTGTATAATCAGCAGTATGATGTTCATGCTTCTACAGGTTTGTTATTTTGTACCGATTCAATAAAAATATCATTCATAGTGGGTATGCGCTCACGGAAAGAAACTACTTCCACTTCGTTGAGCAGTTGTCGCAACAAATCGTTTGTACTGCTGTTGTTCAGGTTTTTTATTACTGCAAATGCATGGTCGTCTTGTGCACGTGTTTCAACCAATTCAAAGCCTGTCCATAGTGCATTGGCAAAACCTACAGATGTACCTTTGTATTCAATCTCAAAAAGATTAGAACGAAATTGTTTGCGCACATCTTTTACCTGTCCATCAAGAATTTTTTTCGATTTATTAATCAGTGCAATGTGTGTACACAGTTCTTCTACACTTTCCATGCGATGTGTTGACAGAATAATGGTAGCGCCTTTCTGTCGCAGCCCCAGCAATTCATCTTTAATCAGGTTGGCATTGATAGGATCAAAACCGGTAAACGGTTCATCAAGAATAAGCAGTTTGGGTTCATGCAGAATAGTCACAATAAACTGAACTTTTTGCTGCATACCTTTGCTTAGCTCTTCAACTTTTTTGCGCCACCAGCTTTGCAGTTCAAATTTTTCAAACCAATAGCGCAACTTTTTTAAAGCATCTGCACGGCTCAAACCTTTTAGTCGCGCAAGATAAATAGCCTGCTCGCCCACTTCCATTTTTTTATACAACCCTCTTTCTTCGGGCAGATAGCCAATTTCAGAAATGTGCGAAGGGTTCAGTGTTTGTCCGCCAAATAAAATACTGCCGCCATCAGGCCTGTTATCTGATTGATGATGCGTATGAGCGAGGTTTTTCCTGCACCGTTTGGTCCTAAAAGTCCAAACACACTCGACTCGGGAATTTCAATACTCACCGAATCTAATGCTTTGTGGTTTGCATAAATTTTTGAAACCTCTCGTATAGAAAGCAGATTCATAGTTCAATATTATGCGACAAATGTAATGTTTAAGTAATGTGATAAAAATGAAATCCAAACTTGGTTTTAAACAACACTGCTTATTGCCACATAAAAATTATTTCTATCTTTCCACCTTTCAGAAATTGCACCTATGCGTTTACTTTCATTTGTTTTATGTTTCATGTTTTGTTTGAATGTCTCCGTTTGGGCACAGCAGGCAGAATCAGATTCATTGCAACATTTGCTTCGCACACAAGCTGACGATACTTCTAAAGTAAATACATTGAACGAACTTAGCTATGTCTATTATCAGACTGCTGTTTATGACAGCGAATTGTATTATGCACAGCAGGCATTAAACTTAGCGCAAAAGTTGAATTGGAAAAGAGGCATGGCTGTTTCACTAAAAAATATTGGCAGTGCCTGCGATGATATGGGCAACAACAGCGATGCATTGGTTTACTACGGACGGGCATTAAATATTTTCAGCTCTATTGATGATAAGTCCGGTGTTTCTGCTTGCTATAACAATATGGGTTTGGTGTACAGAACACTTGGCAATTTTTCAGAAGCGTTAAAGAACCATTTTGCATCTTTAAAAATTAAAGAGGCCATTGGCGATAAAAACGGCATTGCACTTTCATACAACAACATTGGTGTAGTGTTTAATGCTCAAAAAAATTATGACGAAGCATTAAAAAATCATCGTGCAGCCTTAGCCATAAGATTGTCTTTGGGCAACAAAAGAGGTATTGCCTCATCCTATGGAAACATAGGCAATGTCTATCAGGCACAAGGCAACAACACCGAAGCGCTGAAGAACTATACCGAAGCACTTAAAATAGCAGAAGAAACCGGTGATAAAGTAGGTATGACAACAGCCCTCAACAATATGGGTGCAGCCTATTTTGAAATGGGCGACTATGAAAATGCCTTGCAACACAATACTGATGCCCTACGCATTGCTGAAGAGGCAGGCGACCTTTCTTCAATTGCTGCTGCAAGCATCAACACCGGCAATGTCATGGTGCAGATGAAACAACCACAGGCAGCAACTGAATGGCTTCAGAAAGCATTGGAGATTGGTAAAGAAATTGGCGAAGTTGAAGTTATAAAAAACAGTTACGAAGGACTCAGTCATAGTGACAGCGCTTTGGGAAAATACAGCGATGCACTGCAACACTACAAATGTTTATCCGCTATCGCGACAGCATTGTTAATGAAGAAAACACACTCAAAACCGTACAGTTACAAATGCAATATGAGTATGATAAAAAAGATGCCATTGCCCGTGCTGTTCAGGAAAAGAAAGATGAAGTTGCACAACAGGAAGTGCAGAAACAAAAATTACTCAGAAACAGTTTTATTGCCGGATTTGCATTGATGCTTGCCCTTGCTGCCGTTAGCTACAGAAGCTTTGTGCGTAAACGAAAAGACAACCATCTCATCGAAAACAAAAGTTACTCGTAGAAGAAAAAAATAAAGAAATTACGCAAAGTCTCCACTATGCACGACACATTCAGGCTGCTGTTTTACCTAATCAAAAAAACATTGCAGCTTTACTGAAAAATCACTTTATACTTTACTTACCTAAAGATATTGTAAGCGGAGATTTTTACAGTGTATTGCAAAACAAAGACAAGGTAATAGTAGCTGCTGCCGACTGTACCGGACATGGTGTGGCAGGCGCTTTTATGAGTATGATTGGTACTTCGTTAATAAACCATCTGGTAAACGAAAAAAACATTACCAACCCTGCAGTTATTTTAGACGAACTGAATGAAGGCATCATCAACTCTTTGAAACAACGGCAGGGCGATTCTAACGATGGCATGGACATTGGCTTGTGCAGCATAGATTTTAAAGAAAATAAATTGCTTTTTGCAGGTGCCAACCGTCCGCTTTGGCTTTTCAGAAATGAAGAAATAAAAGTAATTAAACCCGATAAATTTCCGATTGGAGGCATGCAGGTTGACCATAAAAACAAATACACTGCACACAGCATAGATTTATTGCCTAACGACACCATTTATATTTTTTCTGATGGCTATTCCGATCAGTTTGGTGGCGAACAGGGTAAAAAAATGATGAGTAAAAGGTTTAAGCAATACCTGCAGGTTATGCAGCACCTGCCTATGGACAAACAGAAAGAACAGCTTGAACAGCTTTTTAATTCATGGAAAGGCAATCACGAACAGGTTGACGATGTATTGGTTGTGGGCATAAGAGTGTGATGTTGCGGCACTTAAAAAATGTTAAAAACTAAATTTTTCAATTAAAGCCGTTGTTTTATTTTTGCAACGTTGCCAATAGCAACAAAGAACTTATTTTGTAAATCATTAAAACCAAATATTATGTTTAAAAATTTATTCTTTTCGAAGGGTGTAAAAAGTATTGCCCTTGCAGCATTTTGTTTGCTGACTTTTACCCTAGGTGCCAATGCACAGATTTTAGCATGGGAATTTAATGGAGCAGCAGGAAATGAAACTACCATTGCAGCCACCACACTTGATGCTAATTTGAACAGTTCATCAGTTTCAAGAGGTAGCGGTGTTAATGCTTCTGGACTTACTAATGCTTTTGCTTCAACCGATTACACCGTAAGCGGAACTTTTGCTAATGCAGTTACAAACAACGAATATCAGCAGTTTTCAGTTAATGCAAAATCTGGCTACAAAGTGTCTCTTTCAACATTAGATGTTAATTTCAGAAGATCCAATACAGGTCCTAACACATTCCAATGGCAATATAGTTTGGATGGTTTTGCAACAGCAGGTATTAATATTGGTTCTGCAATTAGTTATACAACCAGTCCAACAAATGGAACTGCGCAAAGTCAAATAGATTTAAGTGTAATTTCTGCTTTACAAAACGTAAGTAATGCAACAACTATTACTATTAGACTTTATGGTTATGGGGCATCTGCAGGAACAGGCACTTTTGCGCTAGGAAGGCTGACAGGTAATGATCTTGCAATTGGAGGAACTGTTGATCCTGATGGTGGCAGCCCTGTACTCACTGTCGGCACACTCTCTAATCAATTCGGCAATGTTTGTATTGGTACTACAACAAACTACGAAACATTTACTGTTTCCGGTACAGACCTCGATGGTTCAAGCGTAGATGTTGGTACATTAAGCGGATTTACATACTGCCTTACTCCCGGTGGAACATATACTTCAACACTCAATCTGCCCTATACGGCACCTACATTAAGCAGCACTACTGTTTATGTTAAATTTTCGCCAACGCTCGTTCAAAGCTATGCAGGCTCTATTCCTGTAACCGGTGGTGGCGCATCTGCCGGCAGTTGTTCTGTTTCATCTGCATCAGGTATTAATACTTCACCTTCACTCACCACAGGCAGTGCAACAGGCATCACACAAACTACTGCCACCTGCGAAGGAACTATTACCGATAACGGATGTACTAGCGTTTCTGCCTATGGCATTGAATATAGCACTACAAACAACTTTACTCCCGGAACAGGCACACAGGTTAGCAGCAGCAACATCAGTGGCAACACCTACACTTCTGCACTAACAGGTCTTGCGGGCAACACAACATACTACTATCGTGCCTATGCAACCAACACTGCAGGCACAGGCTATGGTGCACAAGCATCATTCACAACAGATGCCTTTACTGCACCCGTAGCAACAGCAGCTACCAACATTGGCATTCATTCTTTCCGTGCCAACTGGAACAGTGTTTCCGGTGCCACAGGTTATTTTTTAGATGTTTCTACTTCTTCAACATTTTTGGCTCCTGTTACAACTGATTTGGTGTATTGGGATTTTCCAAATGATCCCGATGATGCTACTGCCGATGGTGGAATATTAAGTAACCTGTCTGCAACAATTTCTTCTACTGCCGGTGGCACTATGACGTTTTCTACTAACGGAGCTTCAACAAAAAGTGCCAGTATAAACAATTGGGATAATGGTAACGGCACCAAATATTGGGAAGTAAGTTTTGATGCAACAGGATATTATAACCTTGCATTTTCAAGCAAACAACAATCTTCAAATACCGGTCCTCGCGATTTTAAAGTGCAATACAAAATTGGCAGTGGTGGCACATGGACAGATGTAACAGGCAGTTCAGTTACTGTAGCTAATAATTTTACTAGCGGTGTATTAACAGATATTGCCTTACCTGCAGCATGCGACAACCAAAGCAGTGTGTATCTGCGTTGGATTATGACAAGCAATACTTCTGTTGGTGGTGGTTCGGTTGCAGCTACCGGCACCAACCGTATTGATGATTTATTTGCTACCGGCTACGAAGGTGATTTTGTTTTAGAAAACCAAAGCGTTGCAGGTTTATATTATGATGTAACAGGTCTGAATCCTATCACAACTTACTACTACCGTGTTCGTGCTACTGATGGTGTAGCTACTTCAGACAACAGCAATGTCATTAACCTTACTACCTTAGATGTTTGCGATTTGTTTACCGTAACAGCATCAAGCAATGCACCAATCTGTTCAAGCACCAACCTTAACCTTAATGCCAATGCAAGTGGTTCCGATGGAACTATCACCGGCTATGAGTGGTCAGGTCCCGGTGGCTACAGCAACATGACACAAAATCCTTCTGTAAGCAATCCGCTTGCAGGAACTTATACAGTAACCGTAACTGATGATAATGGATGTACTGTAACAGACAATGTATCTGCAACCGTAGAAGCAGCACCTACTGCCAATGCAGGAAGCGATGATATTATTTGCTCCAGCGGCAGTGCAGCATTAAATGGTATAATCGGTGGCGATGCTACCGGTGGAACATGGACAACTGCTGGCGATGGAACTTTCTCTCCAAATGCAACAACATTAAATGCTGCTTATGTTCCCGGAACAACAGACATCAGCAATGGCAGTGTAGTGCTTACACTCACTTCAACAGGCAGTGTGTTGTGTAGTGCAGTTAACGATCAGGTAACAATTACCATTCAAACAGGTGTGCCTTCACAACCTGCAGTTGTTTCAGGAGCGCCAACAAGTGTTTGTCCTCCTGCAGGTCCTTATACTTTAACAACATCTTCAACTAATGCCAATAGCTACAACTGGTATGTTGTTGGTGCCAACACAGGAATAACATTTTTATCTGCCAATGGCAGCAACTCAATGGATGTGCAATACGGTGTAACAGCCAACAGCAGCTACTCTGTTCGTGTTGAAGCAAGCAATGCCTGCGGAACAAGCAGCTATCGTTCTGCATTTACACGCAGATCAGTTTCAACACCTGCTACTGTTAGTGGAAACAAAGTAGCTTGTGCCACCACCAGCGATACTTACACTTGTACTGCCGTTGCCGGTGCAGAATCCTATCAATGGTCTATCACTGGCGATGCCACAGTTTCAGGAACTACCAACAGCGTAACTGTAAACTTTGGTCCGGCATGGACAGGCGGTACACTTTGTGTTTCATCACAAGTAGGTTGTTTCACAAGCCCATCAAAATGTATGGCTATTACTTCTTCTACTCCTGCAGTTGGTGCCATCAGTGGCAGCGCTACTGCATGTCCAAACGGTGTAGTGTCATTTAGTGTTGCTCCGCTTGCAGGCATTCAAACCTACAACTGGACAACGCCTCCAAACTCATCAGTAACTTTAGGTAGTGGTACAAACAATGTGCAGGTAACATTTAATGGAAGTTACAATGGTGTCGGAAATATTTGTGTTTCTGCTACCAGCATTTGTGGTGTAACTACAGCGCCTAAATGTAAAACTGTTGCTCCGGGTCTTCCTTCAGTTCCTGCTTCAATCACAGGCGGAACAAATGGTTTGTGTAACCAAAGTGGAAACTTCAGTTGTCCATTGCAAGCCGGAAATACTTATAACTGGACTGCACCGGGCACAATTAACAACAATGGTTCAAACAGTGTAAACATTCAGTTCAGCAATATAACTACAGGAAGTGTTTGCGTTTCTGCATCCAATAGCTGCGGTAGCAGTGCCTATCGTTGTGTAACTGTAAAAGGTGCACCCAACTCTCCGGTAGCACTTACAAGCAATCCAGCGGTTATCTGCGCCAACACTACCGGTGTTGAATTTAATGCCAACACTTCAAACACAACCGGTGCCTATACATTAACATGGTCTTATACTCCGGCAGCAGCAACCTACAATAGCGGTGGTGGAAACACAAACCAACTTATTCTTGATTGGGGAAATACAAACGGTGTTGTAGTGGTTACAGCTTCTAATGCCTGTGGCAGTGGTGCTAAATCATACACTGTAAACCTAGGTTGCCGTCAGCAAGGTCAGGACGATGTTGCAGCGTTAAACATCTATCCAAATCCTGCAAGCGGAACAGTTAACATCAACCTCAATGCTGGCAATCAGCAAGCTGTTCAATGCATCATCACCGACCTTAGTGGTAAAGTTGTGATGCAGCAAACATACAACGTAGCAGTTGGCAACAACACCTTCTCTGCCGATGTTTCACACCTTGCAAAAGGAATCTACATGTTGCAAATTGCAGGCAACACAATGCAGGCAAAACAAAAACTCATTATACAATAACGGTTTTGCACTAAGCATAAATCAAATAAAAAGGCTGTCTCACAAAGGCAGCCTTTTTTTGTGGTAGAATAAAGTGGTTGCAATAATTATTAACTTACTAAAATGTAATATCAAATAGTTCAAAAACTAATTTTAGGGTTGCATAAACTAATGTTGAAATTAATTTCATTAGCACTTGATTTTTAATGTTGCACTTTTATTGTTGTCTTAATAGACTCACAAAAATTAATATCTGAAATCAAAAATTAAGAGACTGAATAAAATTTAAAATTCAACCACATGCCCCAACACTACACAAAACCATTTTATATATTTTTTCTAATCATGCCAATGGGTATAAGCCAGGGCTTTGTAACGGTCACATTACCATTTATGCTCACACAGAATGGCTTTTCAGTTGCACTAACTGCAGGTATCGTTGCTATCGGAATTTCAGCAAACCTATGGCGTTTTGTTTGGGGGCCAATAGTAGATTTATCTCTTAGCTTACACAAATGGTATTGGCTAGGCATGTCAGCTTCCATTGCTTCATTATTGCTTATTTGTTCAATTCCGTTTACAATAAAAGGAGAAACATTGCTTTCAGTAATTGTCTTTATATCGCAAGTAGCTGCCACTATAGCTCTATTACCTCTTAATGGGATTATGGCAAAACAAATTCACGAAAATAAAAAAGGTGAAGCATCAGGGTGGTAGCCTTGCCGGTTCAGGTTTGGGAGGTGGAGCAGGAATATGGCTTGCCACACACTATAATCTTACCCTTGCTGGTATTGTTTTATGTATGGTGTCTGTTTTGTTTGCATTAACAATGTTTCTCATCAAAGATATTCCCTTCAAAAAACAAAAATCAATTATTCTTGAGATTAAAGGAATGGGGATAAACATTTTTTCTATGATAAAATTGCCCGTGGCTTTATTTGTAATGATTCTTACACTGATGCCCATTGGCACCGGTGCCATGTCCAATCTATGGTCAGCAGTGGCTCAGGACTGGAAAGCAGATGCAGATACGGTTGCTCTTGTCACCGGAATCTTATCGGGCATTGTAAGTGATGTGGGTTGCATAGCAGGAGGTTTTATTTCAGACCGTTGGGGAATTTGGAATGCATATCTTGGCATTGGAGTTATTTGTGCATTGGTAACTGTACTCATGGCTTTTATGCCCTACACACCACCGGCATATATTTCAGGAGTGCTTGTTTATGGATTTGTATGGGATTAATGTATGCTGCATACACTGCCGTTCTTCTTTTTGTAATCGGCAAAAGCCATTCAGCAACTAAATTTTCTTTAATGTCATCTTTAGGCAATATGCCTGTGGTGTATATGACCACTTTCAATGGTTGGGCTCATGATAAATATGGAAGTAAATTTATGCTATCTGCCGAAGCATTTATAGGAATAATATTTATCGTCATTTTTTACCTTATATTACTTCGTATGAAAAAGAAAAACATGATCCCTCTTATTGTTGATTAATCGGGTAAATGGCAAGTTGTGTAACCTTGTGTATATATAGCTGAAAATCAAACTAAATTAAAAACCTTCAGCACCGCAAACTCCAACCTCAGCACCGCAAATGCCAGCCTCAGCACCGCAAACTCCAACCTCAGCACCGCAAACTCCAACCTCAGCACCGCAAATGCCAACCTCAGCACCGCAAATGCCAGCCTCAGCAATGCAAACGCCAACCTCAGCACTGCAAATGCCAACCTCAGCACCGCAAATGTCATCCTCAGCACCGCAAATGCCATCCTCAGCACTGCAAACGCCATCCTCAGCACCGCAAATGCCAACCTCACCACCGCAAATGTCAGTGTCTTTTCCTAAATAAAGTTTACAGTTTAATTGCTTATCGTGTGTCAGCGCCCTTTAGGCATTTTGCAAAAGCAAAGCCTCTTATGGCTATGGGTGTGCGCAGGCTTCTTGAAAACATTAAATAACTATGTAAACACCAACTTTCCAAACTTTCCAACTTTCCAAACTTCCCAACCTTCCAAACTTTCCAAACTTTCCAAACTCCCATTTTCAAACCTGTCAGCCGTGGCTGATTATCTCATTTTCAAATTTTCAAATTATCAAATCAAACCTTCCCAACTTTCCAAACTCCCATTTTCAAACCTGTCAGCCGTGGCTGATTATCTCATTTTC
Source organism: Bacteroidota bacterium (assembly GCA_016699635.1). Lineage (GTDB taxonomy): Bacteria > Bacteroidota > Bacteroidia > AKYH767-A > OLB10 > OLB10. The sequence goes on from CP064983.1 coordinate 1,816,468, forward strand.
AAATTATCAAATTATCAAATCAACACATTTTCAAATTATCAAATTATCAAATCCAACCTTCCAACCTCAATGCCTAATTAAAAAACTCTTTCATTTTTTCGAAAAAGCTTTTATCACCCTTACCCGGATTAGGTTTAAAATTTTCTGAGTCGCGTAGCTTCTCAAGCATCTTTCTTTCTTCTGCAGAAAGCTGCTGTGGTGTCCACACGTTAATATTCACAAGCAGGTCGCCTTTATGATAACTGTTTACTCTTGGTAGTCCTTTTCCTTTCAATCGCAACACTTTGCCGCCTTGTGTGCCGGCATCAATTTTAATTTTCGCTTTACCGTCAACAGTTGGAATTTCAACCTGAGTGCCTAATGCAGCATCAATAAATGTGATGTATAAATCGAACAGCAAATTATCACCATCACGTTTCAGCTTTGGATCTTCAATCTCTTCTATCACTATAAGCAAATCACCGGCAATGCCATTGCGCTCGCCAAGATTACCTTTTCCGCTAACGTTAAGTTGCATACCATCTGCAACACCTGCAGGAATGGGTACTGTAATCATATCTTCTCCCTGCTCAACACCCGTACCATGACAAGTGCGGCAGGTATTGGCAATAACCTGTCCTTCGCCACCACAAACATTACAGGTAGTAACTGTTTGCATCTGACCCTAAAATAGTATTCGTAACACGTCTCACCTGTCCCGAACCTTTGCAGGCACTGCATGTTGTAAATGCATTGTTGCCCTGCGCACCACTACCATGACAGGTATGGCAGGCAACTTTCTTACTTACTTTAATTTCTTCTCAACACCGTTGGCAATTTCCTGAAGTGTAAGTTTTACTTTAATACGCAGGTTTGAGCCACGGTTAACTCTTGCTCCACGCTGTCCGCCACCACCACCAAAGAAACTCTCAAAAGGGTTGTGTCCGCCAAAAATATCTCCAAACTGACTGAAGATATCTTCCATGTTCATGTGCTGTCCGCCACCATAACCACCGTTGCCCATAGCCTGATGACCAAACTGATCGTAGCGGCTTTTTTCTCTGCATTACTCAGCACTTCATACGCCTCAGCAGCTTCTTTAAATTTTTCTTCGGCTTCTTTATTGCCCGGATTTTTGTCAGGATGATATTTAATAGCCATCTGACGGTAAGCTTTTTTTATTTCAGCTTCCGAAGCACTGCGTCCAACACCTAATATTTCGTAATAATCTCTCTTCGACATTTTGTTTTCTATTAACTTCCCACCACTACCTTGGCATGACGCACAACTTTATCATTCAGCATATAGCCTTTTTCAATTTCATCAACTACCAATCATTTTTTATCATCATCGGCAGGAATGCTTGTAATAGCTTCGTGCAGGTCGGTATCAAAAGGTTTGTTTATTGATTCAATTGCTGTCAACCCTTGTTGGGTTAAGGTGTTGTTAAGCTTCTGAAAAATTAATTGAATGCCTTCTTTTAAAGCAGTTACATCTGAAGTATTTTCCTGTGCTTTCATTGCACGCTCAAAATCATCTATAATTGGTAGCAGTGATGTAATCACATCTGCACCTGCAGTTTTTATCAGTTCAATACGCTCTTTCGCTAATCTGCGTTTGTAATTCTCAAAGTCGCTGTACAATCTCAGATATTTGTCATTGGCAACAGACAACTCTTCTTTCAATAGTTCAAGAGGATTTTGTATTTCCTCACTTACAGAAGTTTCATCTATAACTTCTTGTTTCGGCATTATTTCCTCAGGGTTTGAGGATTCTTCATTAGATATAATTTCGTTTTCCTTTTTCATTTTTCTACGCTTAAACAATTTCATCGCTGATTTTCAAAAACATTGCCATTTAACAATTGGGGTCAAAATGGCAGGCAAAGATAGCTTTTACCCGGCTGCAACTGTCAAACAGGAGGTAAAATGACAACAGCCGGAATTTCCGGCTGTTGTCATTCTTCGATAATAAAATATTATTTATTGTGCCAATAATTTTTCGATTGCTGCATCTAAAGCAGGCCCTCTTAAATTACTACCCACAATATATCCGTTTCCATCAATAAGCCAGTTGGCAGGAATTGAGTTAACACGATAAATTTGCGCTGCTTTACTATTCCATCCTGCAAGATCACTCACATGGCTAGGCCAGTCTAATTTGTCTTGCTTAATAGCATTCATCCAACGATTTTTATCCTGATCGAGCGATACGCCATAAACAGTAAAACCTTTGGCACCTTTAAATTTTTTGTCTTTATATTTATTATAGGCAGCTACCACATTAGGATTTTCCATACGGCATGGGTACTTACCATGATGCCCAAAATCTATTAGCACAATTTTTCCTTTCAGTGATGAAAGGGGAATAGTTTTTCCTTCTGGTGATGTAAATGCCAGCTCCGTGCTTTGTTGCCAATGGCAATGCCTTCAACCGGCTTTTGTGCCTGTGCAAAAAATGCAGTGCCGATGATTGCCAGCGATAAGAATGTTGCTTTAAGTGTAGTTGTCATATTTTTAATTTTGTTTATGGCTGCCAACTATCGTACCACAGTGGCAGGCCTTCATTTGATTTTTATTAAACGCTAAAATATTAAATTGTTTTAAATCCTTTTGATGTGGGCACCAAGTTTTATCAATCGTTCATCTATTCTTTCATAACCACGGTCTATTTGTTCAATATTATGGATAATACTTTTGCCTTTAGCAGAAAGTGCAGCTATGAGCAAGGCAACACCCGCTCTGATATCAGGCGATGTCATTTCTATACCTTTTAATGAATGTTTGCGGTTAAGTCCAATCACTGTTGCACGGTGTGGGTCGCATAAAATAATCTGTGCTCCCATATCAATCAGTTTATCTACAAAGAATAAACGGCTTTCAAACATTTTCTGATGGATGAGTGCTGTGCCGTTTGCCTGTGTTGCTGTTACTAATATTACGCTTAGCAAATCAGGTGTCAGTCCCGGCCAAATGGCATCTGCAATAGTCAGAATAGAACCATCAATAAAAGTGTCTATCTCATAATTTTTTTGTGCAGGCACATAAATGTCATCACCTTTAATTTCCAGTTTAATACCAAGCCGTTGAAATGTAGAAGGAATAATACCGAGATTGGCAACACTGCAGTTTTTGATGGTTATTTCAGACTGTGTCATGGCTGCAAGACCAATAAAACTACCTACCTCAATCATATCGGGCAACATGGTATGTGTGCACCCTGTCATTTTGGTAACTCCGGTTATGCTCAACAGATTTGAACCAATGCCTGATATTTTTGCTCCCATACTGACAAGCATCTTGCAGAGTTGTTGTATGTAAGGTTCGCAGGCTGCATTATAAATGGTTGTAGTGCCTTCAGCTAAGGCAGCAGCCATAATGATATTGGCAGTTCCGGTAACAGAAGCTTCGTCAAGAAGCATATACGCACCTTTTAGTTTTTTAGCCGAAACGCTGAATATTTTAGTGTGCGAATCAAAGTCAAATTTAGCACCCAGGTTTTGAAAACCTATAAAGTGCGTGTCTAAACGTCTGCGACCAATTTTATCGCCACCGGGTTTAGGCACACAGGCAATACCAAAGCGCGAAAGCAATGGGCCGGCTATCATAATAGAGCCTCTTAAAGATCCTGCCTGACGGATAAAATCATCAGTCTTTAAAAAATCAAGATTTATTTTATCTGACTGAAAAGTATAGCTGCCATGTTTTAGTTTTTCTACTGTCACACCCAAACTGCGAAGCAGGTCTATCAGTTTATTTACATCTCTGATATCAGGAATGTTGTGAATGGTAACTTTCTCATCGGTCAGCAATACGGCACAAAGAATCTGTAATGCTTCATTTTTTGCTCCCTGTGGTTCTATTTCACCATGTAGCTGTTGTCCACCTATAATTTCAAAACTGTTAGCCATTGTTAATGTTGTGACCATTTCTTCTTTTTCTTTTTCTTGTTTCCACCTCCATTATTCTTCATGGGTCGAACATCAGCAATATATCTTAACCTTACCTCTCCCTTCAGCGAAAGTTTTCCATTAGAAATTTTACGCAGATGTTCAAAAATAACTTCATCATTCACATTGTCGCGGTTGTAATTAACATACGACTGTTTCATGAAATTGGCAATCATCAAAATTACCTGTTCTTTCTGAGTACCATCTTCCATTTCACAGGTTTTTTCTATCATGTTGTAAATGATAGAGCCATAGTGTTTGAATTTAATATTGTAGGTAGGATATGGAACTTTTTCAGGAGCAAGTTTTCTTTTTTCGGGCGAAGGCATCGGATAAGGCGAATCGCATTGCAGTTTATAATCAGACATAATAAACAGATGATCCCAAAGTTTTATTTTGTAATCATTGTATTCTCTTATTTGTGGATTCAGCACAACCATTGCATTAATAATAGCATTTGCTGCTTTTGTCCGCTCTTCCTGACTTTCGAGTTGAATGGCATGGTCAATCATTCTCTGAATGTTGCGCCCATATTCCGAAATAATCAACTCAGGACGTTTAGTATTATACTCCATAAAATTTAAGGCTAATTACCGAAGTGTAAAATTTTCATGATAAAATTTTACTTTAATACTTCAATTTAAAAAATCAGGGTGAAAGATGGGGCTCGAACCCGACCCTCAGAACCACAATCTGATGCTCTAACCAGGTGAGCTACATTCACCATATCAAAAGAAGAATTAAAATAAGTCCTTCTTTAACGAGGCGCAAAAATAATGCAAAAAACATTCGCACAAATGTTATTTTGAATATGTTTTTTTTAGTGAAGATTGTCTGATATCAGTAAAGATGAAATCAATAATCAGAATAAATTGTTTCTAAAATTTTGAAAACAAAAAAAAGTTGTTATCTTTGTGCAATTAATCATGTAAAAATAAATTATTAAGACAATGAAAAAGGTTTACTAATTACACTTGCTCTTGGTGCTGCAGCTACGCTGAACGCTCAGGAAGCAACGAAAAAAACTAATAAGCTTGAGGCCATTGATAATGGTGTGAAGCTTAATGTATCTCAGCGTGTACATGGTACAGCAGGTACAACTTTTACTGCAGGTTGCGAAAACACTTTAGGTAGCTCAGCCAACGCTTTCACAGCTGTTAATGGTGGTCGCTCTAACCTGATATACAATTCAGCAATCAATACAATTGCATTCATTCACCGTGGTAATCCATCTGGTGGTGTTGGAACAAGCTCAGGAGATCTTTTCTGGGATATTTCTACTGATGGCGGAGCAACCTGGAACATCAATCAGGGTCCTGCTTATTCACCGGTTAATAGCAATAATGCTCGTTATCCATTAGGATCAATTTACAATCCTGCCGGTAATACAGATCCTGCAAATGCATGGGTTGCCGGTTTTGGATCAAACACCAATGGAAGTGGCTGGATTAGCCAATCACACTGTACTTCTAAATTAGATGGCAGCAATGCTAATCAGGAAACTCAGGACTTTGTACAGGGTGCTTTCATGGGTGATATTCCAAACAGCATGGAAACGGATAATGTAGGTAACGTTTGGGTTTCTGACTTTCAGGATGATGCAGTAGGCTCACAAGCTTATGGAAATACAAACCTTTGGCTGACTAAAGGTGTATGGAATGGCGCTGCCAACAAATATGACTACACAAATATCGCAGTTCCTTTTTTAGCAGATCTTGATCATAACGATGGAACACCTTTGTTCCAGAACGAAGTTAGAAGTGTATGGTCTTCAAACAACCAAACAGGTTACTTAGTTACTATTTCTCACTATGGCGATCCTAACTTTACATATAGCCAGAATGCCTATATGCCATGTGTTTTTAAAACTACTGATGGTGGTGCTACTTGGAGTGGACCAACAATGGTTAGCTTAAATAACATGGATACTATTTTAGGTACACCACAAACAGGTTATGTTTGGTCAATGTTGTTTGAATTTGATTTAGCTTTAGATAATAACGACAATCCACACTTAATTGGTAACATATTCATGCTTGACCCTGTTGCAGGACAATATCTTGCAGGTGCAGGTGCATTTGGAGTTTGTGATATCTATACTAATGATGGTGGCACAAGCTGGTTTGCAAAATTCCTATCTACAACTCAAACATATCAAGGTGTATGGGATGATAATGCAGGTTCTACAGTTGCTGAAAGAACACGTCCGGCAATAAGCAGAAACGTTGCAGGTGACAAACTTTTCTATTTGTATTTCGATACTGATACAATTGCTAATCCGGGTTCAGAAAACGTATTGCCAGATGCATGGTGTATTGGTTATGACTTAACAAGCGGTCTTGAAACACCACTTATGAATCTTACAGCAGGTTCATTAGCTGAGTCTTCAGTAATCATGGGTAACGTTTCTATGTTTTCTGAGACAAATGGTACTACAACAACTATTCCTATCACTTATCAGGAATTGTCAAACGGTACTGCCGGTACTCCTAGCGTTGGAACACCTGTAACACATAAATATGTTTGCGGTCAGGTTGATGATGCATCATTTACTGAAGTTATCGATCCTTTAAGAATTACTCCTTTAACTACAGTTACTGCAGTTAAAGAAATAAACAAAGTTGATGTTGGTGTTGCATATCCAAACCCAACAAACGATGTTCTTAATATCCCTGCTAACTTCAACACTTCATCAAATGTAACTGTAGAAGTTACTAATTTGATGGGACAGAATGTTGCCAGCTATAATTTTGGTAAATTGAGCGGTATTCAGACTTTGAAACTTAACGTTTCGAACATTGCTGCCGGTTCTTATCTTTACACTATCACAACTGAAGGTGCAAGAGTTACTAAACTTTTCGTAGTGAAATAATCACTAAGTAATATCATTGAAAAAGGCGTAAAATGGCTGCCTTTTTTGTTTGGAATATATTTTGATTGATACTTATCCCTCTTATCTTGTTTAATCCAATGCTCTAAATATTAAGGTTACAATAATAGATTTAGATGCAAGAAAAATCAGATCATAATCTTTGGCTAAACTTACGCTTCAATTCTTTATTCTTAAAATTGAATTTTCAAATCAAAGTTTTCAAATCATTAATGCCCGTAATACGGCTAAATAAAAAGCCTTCTGCATAATCAACACCAATGAGTCTTCCAAATTCCGCAGGACGTGATTTTAAAGAATCAATAAACTCCGGACTGGATATATACGTTTTTGGTTCTGCCGATTCAGGGTCATGAAATTGTGATTTATAAGCTAATATGGCATTCATTCTCGCATCAAAAAACTTTGAAATATCTACAACAATATCCGGTTTAAAATAGCGATCCTGAATGTAATGGAGCACCAACTTAGGTCGCCAGGGTTGCTGTTCGTGGTTTTCATAAGTAGTTCCGATTCTTCTAAGTCCTGATAAAAAACAGGCATCGGTAACCAAATTACAGCCGCGCCCATGGTCGGGGTGGCGGTCAGAAGGAGCATTAGTAATAACAATATCAGGCTGAAAATGACGTAATATTTCAATAACTTTAATCCTGTGCTGTTCATCATTCAAGAAAAAACCATCCCTGAAACCGAAAAAGTGTCGGGTTGCAAGACCCATAATTTCTGCTGCTTTCATTGCCTCAGTTCTTCTTAATTCAGGGGTTCCGCGTGTACCTAATTCACCATCCGTAAGGTCAGCCACACCGGTTTTATGTCCCATTTTATGATGTTTCGCAAGAGTTCCGGAGCAGGCTAATTCAACATCGTCAGGATGGGCACCAAAGGCCAGAATATCGAGTTTCATTGATAAAAAATTTGTCCGAAATTAAGTTAAATAAGGTGTTCAATAACTTTTCACAACTATAATTGCTTTTTAGGGATTCTTTTCTACTTTTGCAGCCGTTTTGAAAAGGGGCAACAAGCCTTAATGTTACAAATGAAAAATCTGAATATACGCATCCTCATATCCGCTATCCTGCTTTGGCTGGTTCCTTTTATTTCTTTTGCACAGGAAACGCATGATTCTTTAAATACTGCAACACATGAGTCTGTTGAATCTGCAGAGTTTGATGCCGGAAAAATGATTATGGATCATATTTCTGATGCACATGGATGGCACTTGTGGGGTGAAACAGAAATTCCATTACCAATTATTGTTTATTCGTCAGATAGAGGATTATCTGTATTTTCATCCGGACGTTTTCATCATGGTCACAGTACATATAATGGCTATATGCTGAAAGAACAGAAGATTGTTGCTGTTGATGAAATGGAGGAAACCGATGCGCATCATGCAACAATCAACGAATCTGTTACTGCCAACCTATATGACTTTTCCATTACCAAAAACGTTTTCGCTCTTATCGTAAGTATTATTTTGATGATTTGGATATTTACATCTGTAGCAAAATCCTATAAAACACGTCCTAATCAGGCACCAAAAGGATTACAGTCACTTATTGAACCATTAATTGTATTTGTTCGTGACGATGTAGCCAAATCTTCCATTGGCCCTAAATATCAGAAATACATGCCTTATCTGCTTACGGCATTTTTCTTTATCTGGATAAATAATATGTTGGGATTAATCCCATTGATTCCAGGTGGTGCAAATCTCACGGGTAATATTGCCATTACCATGTCTCTGGCAGTAATGACATTATTAATTACAGTATTCAGTGCCAATAAAAATTACTGGGTACACATTTTTGCAATGCCCGGTGTTCCGGTTTGGGTTCTTGTTCTTCTGACTCCGATTGAAATTCTGGGTTTGTTTCTTCGTCCGTTTGTATTGATGATACGACTCTTTGCAAACATGGCAGCAGGACACATCATTGCATTATCATTTGTTAGCCTCATTTTTATTTTTGGCGAAATGAGTGCAGGTGTGGGAATGGGTGTTGGTGTAGTGTCTTTAATATTCATGATATTTATGACATTTCTTGAATTGTTAGTAGCATTTCTGCAGGCTTATGTATTTACATTATTGTCGGCTATTTACATTGGTGCAGCAGTTGAAGAACATCATCATGATGCCGAACATCACGATGCAAAAGTCGAGGAGGCTTTAATTATATAATTGATTTCTAAATTCTAAATAATAAATAACATGTTATCAACCATCTTATTAGAAGTAGCAGGCAACCTTGGAATAGGTTACGGTGTGGCTGCTTTAGGTGCCGGTCTTGCAGCATTAGGTGCAGGTGTAGGTATTGGCCGCATTGGCGGCAGCGCAGTAGAAGCTATTGCACGTCAACCTGAAGCATCAGGCGAAATTCGTGCAAACATGATCCTTACTGCTGCTCTTGTTGAAGGTGCTGCCTTCTTCGCAATGGTAGTTGGACTACTTGTAGTATTCAAGTAATTCATTACAGTATTTTCTGTGCAGGTAACGATTGGTTGCCTGTACAGAAAATTTTAAATCAGATTTAAAACAAAAAAAGAAATAAAATGGAACTGGTAAAACCCGCATTCGGTTTAACTTTTTGGATGGTATTAGCGTTTCTTATCGTCCTGTTTCTGCTAACAAAATTTGCTTGGAAGCCTATTCTTAATGCACTCAACGAACGTGATAAGTCTATTGAAGATGCTTTGAACGCAGCCATAAAAGCAAAAGATGAAATGGCAAACCTGAAAGCTGACAATGAAAAATTGTTGGCAGAAGCACGTCAGGAAAGAGATAAAATTCTTAAAGAAGCACGTGTAACAAAGGATAACATCATTAACGAAGCTCGTGATAAGGCAACTGCAGAAGCCGATCGCTTACTGATACTTGCTCGCGAAGGTATTCATAATGAAAAAATGGCTGCTATCACTGACTTAAAAAATCAGGTGGCATTGCTTTCTGTTGAAATTGCAGAGAAAATAATGAAGCAACAACTCGCTGACGATGGAAAACAAAAAGCCCTCGTTGCCGATTTGCTCAAGGATGTAAAAATGAACTAATCGCACTGTAATGAACACAAAAGTTGCCGGACGTTATGCCAAATCGCTTTTGGGATTGGCAATAGAACAAAAAACCGAGCAGAAAATTTATACTGATATGGAGTTGATGGTTTCGACTATTTCGTCAAGCCGCGAACTTGCCTTGTTACTCCGTAATCCAATTATCAATACAGACAAAAAGCAAAATATTCTTTCTTCAATTTTTAAAGGTAAAGTATCTGATGTTACTTATGCTTTTATCAACATCATTGTTACAAAAAGGAGAGAAGGATATCTTGAAGAGATTACCCGTCAGTTTATCAATCTTTACAAAGCTCATGTGGGCATTGCTACAGCAGTTGTTACAACACCATTTAAGTTAGATGACAGTTTGCGTGCTGAAATAATGAAAATTGTTTCTGCAGAGGCAAGAGGTAAAGTAGAATTGGTTGAAGAAATAGATAAAGATTTGATTGGTGGATTTGTGTTGAAGATGAATAATAAACAGGTTGACACAAGCATAGAAACTAAACTGCGCGAAATTCGCAGAGAATTAAACATTAACCTTTACGAGAAAAATTATTAAAAAACTTTTATAAAATTAAAATTCAAATACAATGGTAGAGATAAGACCCGATGAGGTTTCGGCAATTTTGAGACAACAACTGTCCGGATTTAAAACTTCTTCCGACCTACAGGAAGTTGGTACCGTATTGCAGGTTGGTGATGGTATTGCCCGTATATATGGATTAACCAATGTTCAGTCAGGTGAATTGATTGAATTTGAAAACGGACTTAAAGGTGTAGTACTTAACCTTGAAGAAGATAACGTTGGTGCTGTATTGCTTGGTACTGCAACAGATATCAAAGAAGGTGATACAGCAAAACGTACAGGACTGATTGCATCAATAAATGTTGGTGAAGGCATGTTGGGTCGTGTTGTTGATACGTTAGGTAATCCAATTGATGGAAAAGGTCCTATTAAAGGAGAAACATTTGAAATGCCTTTGGAGCGTAAGGCCCCGGGTGTAATTTTCCGTCAGCCGGTAAACGAACCATTGCAAACCGGTATTAAAGCAATTGATGCCATGATTCCAATCGGACGTGGTCAGCGTGAGTTGGTAATTGGTGATCGTCAGACAGGAAAAACAGCTGTGTGTATTGACACTATCATCAACCAAAAGAATTTTATGAAGCAGGCAAGCCTGTATTTTGTATCTATGTTGCCATAGGACAAAAAGGCTCTACTGTTGCAAACATTGTAAAAACATTAGAAGAGCGTGGAGCCATGCCATATACAGTTATTGTTTCGGCATCAGCTTCAGATCCTGCACCAATGCAGTTCTATGCATCGTTTGCAGGAGCTGCTATCGGTGAATATTTCCGTGATACCGGTCGCCCTGCATTGATTGTTTATGATGATTTGTCAAAACAAGCGGTTGCATATCGTGAGGTATCTTTGTTGTTAAGAAGACCTCCCGGACGTGAAGCATATCCCGGTGACGTATTTTATTTGCATAGCCGCCTGCTTGAGCGTGCTGCAAAAATCAATGCATCAGACAGCATAGCGCAGCAGATGAACGACCTACCTGATTCACTTAAAGGAAAAGTAAAAGGTGGCGGGTCATTAACAGCTCTTCCAATCATCGAAACTCAGGCAGGTGACGTCTCTGCATATATTCCAACAAACGTAATTTCTATTACTGACGGTCAGATATTCCTCGAGGCAAACCTGTTTAACAGTGGTGTGCGTCCTGCCATCAACGTAGGTATCTCTGTATCACGTGTTGGAGGTAATGCCCAGATCAAATCAATGAAAAAAGTTGCAGGAACATTAAAACTCGATCAGGCACAGTACCGCGAGTTGGAAGCTTTTGCAAAATTCGGTTCTGACCTTGATGCTGCTACTAAAAACGTAATAGATAAAGGTGCCCGTAACGTTGAGATTCTTAAACAAGGACAGTACTCACCATTGCGTGTTGAGCAGCAGGTTGCCATAATTTATCTTGGAACAAAAGGCTTGTTACGTAATGTTGATGTTAAGAAAGTAAGAGAGTTTGAAACTAATTATCTGAGCGTTCTCGAAGCAACACAAAAAACAATTCTTGATAGATTGAAAAAGGGTGAATTTGATGACAGCATAACTTCTGTACTTGAAAAAGTTGCTGCAGACCTTGCTCCGAAATTTTCTTGATAATTCTTAATTAAAAAATGGCCAATTTAAAAGAAGTACGACTGCGCATTGCTTCGGTAAATTCTACTCAGCAAATTACCAAGGCAATGAAAATGGTTTCTGCTGCTAAATTACGCAGAGCACAGGATGCAATTATGCAGATGCGTCCTTATGCTGCCAAACTTAGAGAGATACTTGAAAACCTTTCACAAAGTTTGTCATCAGACGGAAGCCCATTCACCAAAGTGCGCGCAGCAAATAATATTCTCATCGTTTCTATTTCTTCAAACCGTGGTCTTGCCGGTGCATTTAACTCATCTGTAATAAAAGCAACATCAAGATTGATTAATGAGACCTATCAGAAACAGACTAAAAGAAGGTAAAGTAAAAGTTCTTGCTATTGGAAGAAAGTCAGGTGACTTTTTTGCAAAGAATCAAAACGTTTATGCCGGTAATGAAAACAGCCTGTACAATGCATTGAATTTTACAAACACTGCTGTAATCGCTGAACGCATTATGGATGAGTTTGCAAAAGAAAAGTGGGACAGAGTGATTTTGGTTTATAATCAGTTTAAAAATGCTGCTGTACAAATATTGCAGACAGAACAACTGTTGCCGATAATTCCTCCTGCTACGCAAGAAAAAAGCAAAACAGTTAGTGATTATATTTTTGAACCCAATAAAGAATCAATTGTAAGCGACTTATTGCCTACTGCCGTTAAAACCCAATTGTTTAAAGCAGTGCTTGATTCTCATGCCAGTGAACATGGTGCCCGAATGACTGCCATGAATAAGGCCACCGACAATGCAGGGGAATTAATTAAAGACCTTCGTCTGCAATATAACAAAGCCAGACAGGCAGCTATCACAAACGAAATTCTTGAGATTGTGGCAGGTGCAGAAGCACTCAACGGATAAAATTCCTTTTAAAAATTTAAAACCGCAGCAATGCGGTTTTTTTTATGCCTAAATTTTAAAGTGGCAATATAATTTTTCCTATCCTTACATTTGCCTATGCTTTTTTTGTTACTCATTCCGGCATTGTATGCTTTTCTGACGTTCAGATGGATGATTGGCTTTAATGCAATAGCTGATAAAAAACAAACGGTTCAACAGTATCAAATCAATAATTTTTTTTCAATTGTTATTGCTGTTCGAAATGAACAAGCCAACTTAGAACGATTACTACATTCGTTGGCAGAACTAAACTATAAAAAATCTGATTTTGAAATTATTATTGTTGACGATCATTCTGAAGATGGAACTGCAACAATGGCAACACAGTTACTCGATTTATTCAAGCTAAATGGTACTGTCGTTTCACTACAAAATTCAAAAGGTAAAAAGGCAGCTATAGCAGAGGGAGTTAAAATGTGTAAAGCAGAAGTGATAATTACAACTGATGCAGATTGCATTTTCAATCCGGATTGGCTTGTAACAATAAACAATGAATTTAATTTATCAAAGCCGGACATGATGCTATTGCCTGTTGTCTTACAGGGAAAAGGTTTCTTATCAAATATGCAACAAACAGAATCATTAGGTTTAGCTGCTTTAACTTTTGGTTCATTAGCTATTGGAAAACCATTAATGTGCAATGGCGCCAATCTGGTTTTTAAGAAAGAAGCTTATTTGCAAATGAACAATACAGAGATGCGACATGATGTAGCCTCAGGAGATGATACATTTTTTATGCTGTCGTTGTTTGCAAAGAATAAACAAAGCATACGTGCTTTAGTTTCCGGAAAAGTTGTAGTAACATCTGATGCTCAAACCGGATTGTCAGAATTGATAAGTCAACGAATTAGATGGGCATCTAAAGTGAAACATTACAAACAGGGTTATATTAAAACAACCGGTTTGTTTATTACTCTATTTTCTTTAGTACAGTATGCTGCATTTCTTGTAATAATACTTTTTCCAGTAATGAGTCCCGTTGGTTTAGTGTCAGCATTTACAATTGCAGTAAAATGGATTTGTGATTTTATTTTTATTCAGAATGCAGCATCAAAGCTTAATCAGAAATTTTATCCCGGTGCTTTTATATTAATGCAGTTGTTGTATCCTGTTTATACTTTTGTTATTGGTGTTTTAAGTTTGTCTGACCACTATCATTGGAAGGGAAGGCAATATCATTGAAGAATAAAATTTGTTAACAGACAATTTCATTTTATTGAATGGTAATTGTAGTTTTGAAGAAAAATAATTCATGGCACTGATAAAATCTGTTAATGGCATTATACCAAAATTCGGAAAGAATTTTTATGCTGCCGAAAATGCTACAATAGTTGGCCAGGTGGTGATGGGTGATGATTGCAGTGTGTGGTTTAATGCCGTTGTTAGGGGTGATGTACATTCAATAACAATTGGCAATAAAGTAAATATTCAGGATGGTGCTATTATTCATTGCACATATCAAAAAGCACCAACAGTTATTGGAAATAATGTTTCTATTGGTCACAATGCCATTGTTCATGGCTGTACACTTGAAGATAATGTGCTGATTGGTATGGGTGCAATTGTAATGGATCATGCAATCATTAAAACAAATGCAATAACTGCTGCAGGTTCTGTTGTGCTGGAAAACACAGTGGTAGAATCAGGTTGTATCTATGCGGGAGTGCCTGCAAAAAAAGTAAAAGAAGTAAGCCCTGAACATTTTAAAGATTTGAATGAGCGTATTGCTAATAACTATGTAATGTATTCCGGTTGGTTTAAAAAAGACACGGATGAAAAATAGAGTTATACTTTTTTGGCTTTTTTTAAACATTTGTTTTCTTTTTTTCTCATGTGCAACACCTGAGAAAAAAGAATCAGTACAACAAGTTGATTCTTCAACAGTAGTGCAAACACATTTTACCAAAATAAAATTAGAACCCGGAAAACTTCTTTCCAACGTCAACTCAGAGAGTAACAGTAATGTATCTTTTTCTGTTTATGCACCATCCGAATATAGCGATACAACATTACTTCCTATAATTTATTTTTCGATCCTCATGCCGATGGAAATTTGCCATTAGAAAAATACAAATCAATTGCCAATACTTTTAATCTGATATTGGTTGGTTGCAACAGTATTGAAAACGGAATGCCTTTTGAACAATCACAACAGATTGCCAACATTCTTTTTTCTGATTGTCAAAACAGGTTGCCGATTAATCCGCAACAACAAATTGTTGCAGGATTTTCAGGGGGTAGTAAAGTAGCTTGCAATCTTGCAATGAATCAACATTTTTTTTCAGGATTGATAGCCTGTTCTGGTGCATTGTTCGAAAATGGCAAGTTTGATAAGAACATGAGTGTGGTTTCAGTAGCAGGTATAAATGATTTTAATTACCATGAAATGGTTGCATTAGAAAAATCTGTTGACGTAACACACCATGCTTTTATTGAAACGGACAGCACACATCAATGGTAAGGCACAAGCGATATGTATGATGCCACGCTCTTTACACTGATGCAAATGGTTAAACAGCATAAATTACAGATGCAGAGTTCTGTTGTAGAAAATTTTATCATACCTGGTTAAAGAAAATTAACGATTCAGCAAACAAATCTTCTCCCGGAAAACAATTTGATCAGTTACAATTTGGAATTATGTGTTTTGATGGATTGACAGATGTAACAAGTCTAAAAAGTAAACTTAAAGAAATTGAAAACTCCGATAACCTACGTAAGTGGCGTATGCGAAGTCAGAATATGCAGTATCAGGAAAAGGAAATGCAGAAGATGTTACGCGATGCTTTTTCAAATCAAAACCTGGCATGGTGGCAAAAAGAAATTACCGATTTAAAAACTGCAGCTACTAATAGTAATGACAAAATGATGGCAGCCATGAGTAACCGCCTGTTGGGATTTATTGGCATTGCCTGTTATTCTTTTGCCAAACAATTGGTAAACGAAAATGCACAGGAGTCAGATAAAGTTCTACAAATCTATCAGACAGTTGAACCGAATAATTCAGAGGCATGGTTTCTTTCAGCAGTTTATCATGCCAACAACAAGCAGCCCGAAAAGGCAATGACAGACTTTAATAAAGCTGTACAGAATGGTTTTAATCAAACATCAAGGATTAATGAGTATCCTGCTCTGCAACAAATTGTAGCGCCCTGATTTGAATTTTCATTTCTGAGTTATTCATATTGACATGTTTATAATTCATCGGATGAGAATTTATTATCGGACTTGCAGTGAATACTTTTACACCAAACAAAAACTGAAAAATAAAATGAAAAGACTAATGTTATTAGCAACAGGCATGTTCCTGTGTCTGACAGCCGTTGAGGCTCAACCTTACAAACAGGCAGGTGGAGAAAACAACCTCCAACTATTGTTTGCACCTTTTGGAAGTACACCTCTTTCATTGAACGAAGGAATCACTTATCGCAGATTTTTAAAAGATGGAAAACTTGCAGCAAGACTGAGTATTTCTATCAGCAGTTCAAAAAGCACTGATGTTATTATGCAGGCAGATGATACACTTGCATTCCCAACAACAACAACTGTGTTTCATGCAGAAGGTGGAGGTGGCTACATTCAATTAACGACAGGGATGAATCCACAAGCAGATTTGGTAAGCAAAACTTCAGGGTTTAGTTTCCGTCCGGGTATAGAAAAACATTTTGAAGGCACAGACAGGTTATCACCTTATATTGGAGCAGAAATTGTTTTCAGCAGTTCAAAAACAAAATTCACACGCGACACCATATTGCCAACAGATTATACATCACCGGTTTTTTATGATACTACATCAACAACTGTAATTGTTTCTGCACCTTGGACAACAAAATCTTTAAGTGGTTCATCAGGCAGCAAAACATTTGGTGTAAACCTGATTGCCGGTATGGATTACTATTTCAGCAAAAATCTTTCATTAGGTGCTGAGTTTGGTTTTGGATTTTACAGTACTAAATATGATGATTTGAAATCTGATTACTTAGATGTAAAAAATACATGGGTAGAGTCTGTGCCTGATGCTAATGGTGTAAGCACTATTACTGCAGGACAAACTACTACAACAAAGAGTAATCCTTCAATGAAACAAGGAAAGGATTCAGGCTTTGGTCCGAATGTTACTGCTAAAATAAAATTAGGTTGGTTGTTCTGATAGGAAAATCACCTAAACAAAAAAGGCTGCTCAATTGAGCAGCCTTTTTTGTTTGTGCTTTAATCCTATTACTTCAGCAGTTCTCTGGCAATTACTAATTTTTGAATTTCGGAAGTGCCTTCTCCAATGGTGCAAAGTTTACTGTCGCGATAAAATTTCTCTACCGGAAAATCTTTGGTATAACCATAGCCGCCAAAAATCTGCACAGCTTCTGTGCTTACATAAACAGCCACTTCCGAAGCATAATATTTTGCATAAGCCGACTGACGGGTAACTTTTTCACCACGGTTTTTTAAATCAGCCGCTTGTAATATTAAAAGTTCTGATGCTTCAATCTTTGTTGCCATGTCGGCCAACTTAAAACCTATTGCCTGAAAGTTGGCAATGGGCTGTCCGAACTGTTGTCTTTCTTTTGCATATTTAACAGATGCATCAAATGCACCCTTTGCAATACCTAATGATAGTGCAGCAATAGAAATGCGTCCGCCATCCAATATTTTCATTGCCTGTTTAAATCCATCGCCAACCTTACCTAAAATATTTGAAGCCGGAATTCTGCAATCTTCAAAAATCATTTCAGCAGTTTCGCTGCATCGCATTCCTAGTTTATTTTCTTTTTTGCCTGCTTTAAATCCCGGTGTTCCGCGCTCCACCACAAATGCTGTAATGCCATTGGAGTCCAGCAATTCACCGGTGCGTGCAAGCACTACTGCCACATCACCGCTTTTGCCATGAGTAATCCAGTTTTTTGCACCATTAATTATCCAACTGTCGCCATCTTGCTTTGCCACATTGCATGCGCATGGCATCGCTGCCAGTATTGGCTTCTGTTAGTCCCCATGCACCTATCCATTGTCCGGTAGCCAATTTAGGTAACCATTTCTTTTTCTGCTCTTCGTTTCCAAAAGCTAAAATGTGCCCTGTACATAATGAGTTATGCGCAGCCATTGACAAGCCTACCGATCCGCAAACTCTTGCTACCTCTACAATGGCAGTAACGTATTCAAAATAACCTAAACCTGCACCCTGATATTGCTCCGGTACTAATAGTCCCATAAGCCCGATATCGCCCATCTTTTTAAAAACATCAACAGGAAAATCCTGCGCCTCATCCCACGTCATCACATTGGGTCTGATATGTTTTTCGGCAAAATCTTTTACCGTTTGTGCAATCATCTGCTGATTTTCTGTAGCTGCAAATTCCATTCTCTAAGGTATTTTTATTAATTGAATTTTTTTTTTTCAGAAGTGTGCAAAGATAAAAAAACAAACCCATTTTTAGGGTGATATTTTATTATTCCGGTAAATGAGTAAACTTGCATTGTTAACTCATATTTTCTGAATACTTTCGGAGCAAATTTTTGAATGAAATGATGCATGCAACAATAGAAAAAGGAGCATATACTGCCTCTGATATGGCAGAAACTTTAATTGGTTCGGAAATCATAAAACTCGCTGGCGAAGTAAACGAACAAATTAAGAAAGGAAATAAGATTTTTAATCTGACTATTGGCGATTATGACCCTGCCGTTTTTCCTATTCCCGATGCGCTAAAGAATGAAATTATTAAAGCCTATCAGAATGGATATACCAATTATCCTGTTGCCAACGGCCAGCCAGAGTTGCGTAATGCTGTTGCAGGTTATATCAATAAATTGCAAAAATTACAATACAGTAGCAATGAGATTTTAATTTCCGGTGGGGCACGACCACTTATTTATGCATTGTACAAAACAGTTGTAAACCCCGGTGAGAGAGTTGTTTTCCCTATTCCATCATGGAACAATAATCACTATTGTCATTTGTCGCAGGCAGAAGCTGTTGCTGTAGAAACACAGCCACAGAATAATTTTATGCCGCTTGCATCAGAACTCAAATCACATCTGTCATCGGCAGCATTGGTTGCACTTTGTTCTCCTCTAAATCCTACAGGTACGGTCTTTAGCAGTAGTCAGTTAATGGAAATATGTGAGTTGATATTGCAGGAAAACAAAAGAAGAGAAGGTAAGAAGCCATTGTATCTTATGTACGATCAGATTTATATGGCTTTGACTTTTGGTAAAACAAAACATGTTGACCCGGTATCACTGCTTCCTGAAATGCGACCTTTCACAATATATATTGATGGTCTTTCCAAAGCTTTTTCTGCAACAGGTTTGCGTGTAGGCTGGGCATTTGGTCCGGTAGGAATTATTGATAAAATGAAATCTATTCTCTCGCATGTAGGCGCATGGTCGCCTAAGGCAGAGCAGGTGGCAACAGGACATTTTCTGACGCAAGAAAAAGAGGTAGATGTATTTTTAAGTCATTACAAATCTGAAGTAGAAAAAAGACTGAATGCATTTTATGATGGCTTTATAAAAATGAAAAATGATGGATTGCCTGTCAATGCCATTGACCCGCAAGCAGCCATTTACCTCACCGTTCAGTTTGATATTTTAAATAAGGTGATGCCTGATGGTAAACGTATAAATAATTCAAACGACATTACATCGTTTCTCATTAACTATGCCAAGGTAGCATTAGTACCCTTTTCTGCATTTGGTGCAACAACAACTTCAAACTGGTTTCGACTTTCTATCGGGACTGCCCGTATGGAAGATATAGAACAGATGTTTGTTTCTTTACGCAAAGCTTTAGCCTTGCTCGGTGACTGACTTATCTCTGACCCGGTATTGCATCAGACTGTGAATAAAAACAGAACTGATGACAATGACTGCGCCAATGTAGAAACCGTTATTGAGCAATTCATTTTCTTTGAATAAAATTATTGCAAGAACAATGCTGTAAAGCGGTTCTAAATTTACTGAGAGGTTCATGGTAAAAGCACTCACTTTTTTTAATGCCTCCAATGAAAGTGTAAAGGCAATAGAGGTGCAAACTACACTCAGCAACAACAGCCACACCCAATCTATCTTTGATGGAATTTGAAAACTAACATTAAAAGCCGGAAGGATGAGTGGAAGAAGAACAGATAAAAACACAAATCCACTGATTAATTCTATGAATGTTACCGGTGCAGGCTCGTCATTGCTGACAAATATTTTATTCAGAATAGTAAAAAGGGCACCAAGCAATGCACTGATTAATGCTAGAACAATGCCCATGGCATATAACTGCTGAAAAGCAAAAATGATATAGATGCCAACAAGTACAAACAACGCTAAGATGATGTTTTGTTTATTTATTTTTTTGCGATAAAACAATGGCTCCAGCAATGCAGAAAATAGTGAAACCGAAGCAAAACAACTAAGTGCAATTGACACATTAGAAGCTTTTATGGAGGCATAGAAGGTGAGCCAATGCAGACAGACTACAAAACCTGTGATGATGATGGATGCTAATCTTTTTTTATCAGGCAGTATAAACTGTTTGTGTTTTACCATAAATGGTATCAATGCCACTGCACTGATGATCATTCTGTACCATACAATCATGATAGCATTCATCTCAATTGCCTTACCGAATATTCCGGTAAATCCCCACAACAAAATGGAGATGTGCATTTGCAGATAAGCCTTTCGCATGAACTAAAAATTTATTAATTGCTGATAAACTTTTCTTGTTGGCAAGCCCATAACATTATAAAAACATCCGTTAATTTTTTCTATACATGTCAATCCAAACCAATCCTGAATTCCGTAAGATCCTGCTTTGTCATAGGGCTTAAAATTACTAATGTAATAATGCATGTCTTCTGTAGTGTAGTTGCGAAAATAAACTTCACTCCTGTCATAGAGCAATTCTTTTTTGTGAATGGAAGCAATGCAAACGCCTGTATAAACTTCATGCATGTTGCCTTTAAGAGTAGTGAGCATTTCAATAGCTTCGTTAAAGTCTGCCGGTTTATTCAGCACTTTGTTCTGATGTACAACAATGGTATCTGCGCTGATGAGTAATTCATTTTCCTGAATCTCATTTTCGAAAGCAATAGCTTTTTTTGAAGCAAGATATAAGACTATCTGTTCGTTCTGCAAGTGTTCCGGATAATCTTCAACAGTTTCTTTTGTTCTTACTTCAAATTCAATACCCATCATTTGCAAAAGCTGCTGTCTGCGTGGTGAACGTGAAGCCAGAATTATTTTTTGTTTGAGATGATTCATTGCATCAGGATTGATGTGCAAAGGAAATGGTTTTATGCTTGCATCGGAATTTATACTCTTATGTGTATTTACTTAATCAACAATTTTTTTAAATCTTTTTTGCTTCCGTTAAACACATTGGCATCATAAGAAGAACTTGAACCGGGAATAGAAACGCGGTCGGAGTGTTGCCAGAAAAGCCATTTTACCGACTTCTCAATTTTTAATTCGTCTTCGTAGTAGTGTGCAATCCAAAAGTTATAGTCAGGAAAATCATCAGCCAAATAATCTTCAATAAAACTGATATTGGAATATAGAATAGGTTTTACTTTATATTGTTTTTCGATGACGGCAATAAAAAGTTTTAATTTTTTTACCAATTCCTTTTTCGTAAGACGGCCTTTTTCTTCAACATCAATTACAGGTGGTAAATCACCACTTTTTAATTTTACACTTGAAATAAAATTTTTTGCTTGTAATGAAACATCAGCATTGGGAAGGAAATAATGATAAGCACCACGAATAATATTATTTTTTTGTGCGCTCTCCCAGTTATCAATAAAGGTTGGGTCTTCAAGTAAAATTCCTTCTGTAGCTTTTATAAAAGCAAAGCTGAAATTAATAGTATCGCCATTTAAGTCAGCTGCTTTTAGTTTACTAAAATCAACATCTGTCTGCCAACGTGAAACATCAATACCATGAACAGTGTAGCCTTTTGGAAAACTTATTTTTGTTGCAGAACCGGTTTCTTTATTAAACAATCTTTTTCAAGGCGCCATGCTTTATAGCCATAACGGATTAAATGATTACGGTAAAAAATGCAAGAACGGCTATGCCACATAATAGTAGTGTAACTAACAGTATTCTTTTTCCGAATGATTGTTTCTTCGCCATTGTTCCGTAACGAATAACGCAAATAATTTTTAATTGCGCTATTGACTTATACTTAAAAATAAAAAATCAGGTTCACCGAACCTGATTTTTTTATTTAATGAAATTAAACGGAAATTATTTTATCACCTTAACAGTCATTCTAATATCTTGCAAAGGTCTGTTTTGAGGATTGGTTGCTTCTGCTGCAATCTTATCAAGCACATCCATACCGGAAACAAGTTCGCCAAAAACTGTGTAATCCATATCTAAAAATGGAGTACCGCCTACGGATGTATATTCTTTACGCTGCTCAGGCGTGTATTTCATGTGTTTGGCATTTTCCATCATAGTCAGTTCATTGTCTGCGGCAGGTTTTCCCTGCACAATATAAAACTGACTTCCGGAAGATGCTTTTTGCGGATTAACCTGATCGCCAAGACGTGCAGCTGCCAACGCACCTTTTTTGTGATATAATGCAGTATTAAATTCAGCAGGAATAGTGTATCCCGGACCACCATTACCCAACATAGCACCGGCAGCAGCATTCTTAGACTGCGGGTCGCCACCCTGAATCATAAAATTTTTGATGACACGATGAAACAACGTGCTGTCGAAAAAACCTTCATTGGCAAGTTTAATGAAGTTGTCGCGGTGTAATGGCGTTTCATTGTAGAGTTTAAATCGCATTGTACCTAAATTGGTTGTAATTTCCACCATAGTTTCTTTGTTTTGACTTTTTTTCCGCCTGAAGTTTTGCCTGGCTTTTATCCGTTTGTGACAGTGCCATCAGGGGAACGATTGTTGCAATAATACAGATGATTTTTTTCATTTCTATTTTTAATTACTTTTGAGCTGATAAAACATTTTACGATACCGTTCGTAAAAACAGGTACAAGAATAATAAATTTCCATTCGCATGAAAAGTAGTTTACGTAAAACTCATTTAGTTTTAACTTCATTGATAGTAATGACAGTTCTTTTTACTTTTTCCTGTAAAAAAGAAGGACCTTGCGAAGCTATCATTACCATTACTGATAGTGCAGGAGTAGCCGTTAGAGGTGCAACTGTAATTTTAAGACAGGATGCTGTTGTAAACCCAACTACAGGGGTGCAGGCTAATGTCTATCAGGAAGGTGTTACTGATGGTTATGGTAAAGCCTCTTTTGAGTTTAAGTTGGAGGCAGTTTTAAATATTGAAGCCAGTAAAGGCCCCAAACTCGGCAAAGACTATGTACGTTTGGAGCAATCAAAAACTGTTTACCGTACGGTAATCATCAAATAACCTCGCTTTTTTCAAGTTCATATCCATCTTCCTCAAAATAGCGGATAATGTTGATTTTCAGCAATAAATCTTGCTCTTTTAAAGGCATTTGAGGCATTGTTTTAGCTTTTTCATACTGTGGCCAGCCATCGGAATCAACACCTGTAAACTTATAATAACCATCATAGCTAAGGAGTTTGCAAGTGGCTATATGCATCAAATCCTGTTTTTCTTCCTTAGTAAAGTTCTGATATCCTTTTCCCAGTTCTTGTACTCCAATTAGGAAAATCATACCCTGTAAATCGGGCTTTTCACCAAAGGTTATCTCCAATTGCCGTAAAAGTTCACCCCACTTATGCTTGATTTTCTGAATATTTGTTTCGTTCATAAACAATAAAGTGTTCAAAAGTACCAATATTAGAGACTAAACCACCAAACAAAAAAATATCTAATTTTGATAAACCACAATAAATCCACAATAAACAATGAACCTGTTAAGATTAAAACTGGCAATTATAGCCGTCTTTGTGGCTTGGTTGCTACCTCTGGCTGAGGTTTCAGCTAAGAATCAACCTGTTGACATTGTCTTTACACTTGACCTTAGTGGAAGCACCAATGGGCTGATAGATGATGTTCGCGATAACATCTGGGGAATGAATAATGAACTTACCCGACTTTATCCTAACGCTGATATTCGTTTTGCAGTTGTTGGATATTCACGTCCAAGTTTTGGCAGCAAAAATCAGTTCGTTAAAGTTATTTCTCCATTTACATCAAACATTGACTTTATAGCAACAGAACTTTACAAACTGAAGCCTAATATTGAAAAAGGCGATCAGTATGTTGGTGCTGCAATACGTGCTTCGCTTGATATGTTGAGTTGGTCGCATGAAAAAAATGCAGTGAAACAAATTTTTCTGACAGGAAATGGTTCAGTGTTTTTAGGCGCATTTGATGTTGTTGAATCTTGTGATCTGGCCAAAGAAAAAGGAATAACTGTAAATTCATTGTATTGCTACAGTTCATTACGTGCCAAAGAAATTAGTGGCTGGTATAAAATTTCTGAAATTACCGGTGGAAAGTCAATTGATGTTAAAGTGCATAAACGTCTTCCTGACTATGCAACAGTAACAGATTTTAACCGTCTTCAGATGCTGGCAACAGAACTCAATAAAACTTATATTTATTATGGTAAAGAAGGCCGTGATAAATTTAAGGCTATGGTAAGTAATGAGAAGAATGTGCTTAATGCACGTCATTCTGCATTTGAAGATTTGTTATATCATAAAATTTCCGATCGCTTTCAGGGAAAACAGAGTGATTGGGATTTGGTTGATTATTTGAAATCAAGAAACGGTAATCTTAAAAATGTAGATGCTCGTTTACTTCCGGACTCATTAAAAAATATTAATCCCGAACAGTTGCTTACTAAGCTAATGATTTTGCAAGAAAGAAGAAGTTATTTGTTAAGTCAAATACGTCAGTTACTTCCTTTCGACCGTCAGGATAAATTAACAGCATATTTTAATTCAAAGCAATCGGACAGCGATATGATTTTTGACCGTCAGGTGATGATGGTTGTAAAAGATGAAATGCAGTCTGATTTAGCTGCAAACTGATGCTCAGGAATTATAATTTTCAAGTGCTACATCCCAGTTTATCAAATTCCACCAGGCATTAATATAATCTGCTCTTTTATTCTGATAGTGCAGATAGTATGCATGTTCCCAAACATCAATTCCTAATATAGGTTTACCTTTAACTTCGGCAATATCCATCAGTGTGTTGTCCTGATTTGGAGTAGATGTAACGCTTAGTTTGCCGTCAGCTGATTTAATTAACCAAGCCCAACCGGAACCAAATCTGTTTTTGCAGCATCTGAAAATGCTTTTTGTAAATTATCGGTACCACTTAATTCTCTAATTATAGCCTCAGCTAATTCTCCCTTTGGTGATTTTGCTCCACCGGGACGCATCAACCTCCAGAAAAAAGAATGATTGTAATGTCCACCTGCATTATTGCGAATTGCAACAGAATGTTTTGATACTTTACCTAACAAATCATTTAAAGACACACCTTGTAATTTTTCTGCAACAACTGCTTTGTTAAGATTGTTTACATATCCCTGATGATGCTTTGTATAATGTATTTCCATTGTCAATGTATCAATATATGGCTCTAATGCTTCAAAACCATATTCCAAATCGGGCAATTTAAATAAGTTGTCTTCGTTGGTTTCTGATGCAATGGCAACCTTGCTGCCAATTCCGTACAATGCCAGCGTTCCTGCAGCCAATGCCGAAGTTTTTATAAAATCTCTCCTGTTTTTCATTTTCTTTATAATTAAGATAATTCAATCAATACTGTATTCTTTTCAACTTTATCACCCTTTAATACTTTTATTTTTTTTACAACAGCATCATTGGTAGCTTTAAGATTGTTTTCCATTTTCATAGCTTCCAATATTAGTAGGCTATCGCCTTTTTGAATAGCTTGTCCTTCGGAAACTAAAATATCAAGTACCAAACCGGGCATAGGTGCTTTTAGGTCATTTACTTTCTGTGCAAACATTTTATCCATACCCAATTGCTGCAGTAATTCATCATATTTATCTTTAAGTGCAACCTGATAAACATTACCGTTAACTCTTATTTTAAATTGCTTTTCATTGTAATTTGCTTCCAGCAATTCAGCCTTATACGATTTGTTTTGCAGTAGAATACTTAATGACGATTCTGATATTTTTTTGATGTCGGCTTCAACTTGCTGATTGTTTTTTGTTAAAACTTTTTTCTTCGAATCGAAGTTGAGATTAATTTCCTGACCTTTAATTATTGCTTTCAAAATTTGTGTTTTGTTTCTGCAAATATAAAATTCTACTGCTAATCGGCATAATATGATATGGTTGACCTGATGAAATGCCATGTCATAATTCCGGCACCGACTAATTTTATTCCTGTTGAAATAAAAGTTCCGCCTACGGTTGCCAACCCCGACCGCAAGGCATCTCTTGTATTTTTTCCTGCAAGCAAATCACCAACGATGGCACCAATAATTGTTCCCATAATCATTCCCACAGGAGTAAGAAAAATTCCAAGTAACATACCAATGACACTTCCAATTACACCATAACGTGTAGCACCAAATCTTTTAGCTGTCCAGATAGGCAGATAATAATCCAGAATAGAAATGATAATTACCATAGCAAACATTATCCACAGAAAACGTCCTGTAAAGAAATCAAAACGCCAGTCGGCTAATAGCAGTCCGCCAAATGCAATAGGTAATCCCGGCAACACAGGAAGGATGCATCCTGCAATGCCCGCTAAAAGCAATAATGCAGATATAATTAAAATCAGTATGTCCATTTTTGAGTGTGTTAAATTAGAACAATCATAGTGAATAACAGGTTAAGTACATAAACTATGGTATAACTTTTTTATTTTTTTATTCTGATATCAGGAATATAAGAGGATATCTTGCATTTTTGTTGTTTTATTTTTCTGCTATTGTAATGAAGGTTTTTAAGTTTGGCGGAGCATCGGTAAAAGATGCTGATTCTGTAAAAAATGCAGTTGAAATTTTGAAAGGTTTCAAAGGCGAGAAGTTACTTGTTGTAATTTCTGCAATGGGAAAAACTACCAATGCATTGGAAAAAGTGGTTAACGATTATTTTTTTTCTAAAGGTAATGCCCATGCAGCATTAAAAGAAGTAAGAGATTATCATCAGCAAATTATGGAGGAATTGTTTTCGGAAAAAGCAAATCCTGTATTTGATAAAGTAAATAATTTTTTTGTTGAAGCCGACTGGATGCTTGACGAAAAACCACAGCACACTTATAATTTTGTTTACGATCAGATAGTATCGCTTGGCGAGTTGATTTCTACATGTATAGTTAGTGCATATTTGAAACAGCAAGGTTGTTCAAACATCTGGCTCGATGTGCGTGATGTGCTGATGACAGACAATACCTATCGCGAAGCAAAAGTCTTATCATGATGCCATTGAGCTTGCTTATTATGGTGCTACAGTCATTCACCCCAAGACAATAAAACCTCTTGAGAACAAAAACATACCACTGTTTGTAAAATCTTTTCTCAAGCCCGAAGCTAATGGTACATCTATCCGCACCAATGTTCAGACAAAACCACTGATACCTTCTTACATTTTTAAAAACAATCAGGTGCTCATCAGTATTGCAGCTAAAGATTTTTCTTTTATTGCAGAAGATAATCTGTCGCGTATTTTTGCTTTGTTTGCCGGACATGGTGTAAAAATTAACCTCATGCAGAATTCCGCCATCAGTTTTTCTGTTTGCGTTGATAATGATAGTTTCAAAATTCCTGCATTGATAGAAGCATTACAAAAGATTATAAAATAAGATATAATGAAGACCTGATGCTTTATACTATAAGGCATTATTATCAAAACACTAATGATGCCATTACATCAGGCAAAGAAATATTGTTGGAGCAGCGAAGCCGAAATACTGCTCAGTTTGTTTTAAGAGATAGCATAAAATGAGTACTGAAATTTGTAATTTAAAATACAGAAAGGCAATCATCATTTGGTTGCTGACAGGATGTTTACTTATTGCTGCAATGGTTGTTATCGGTGGTATTACCAGACTTACAGGTAGCGGTCTGTCTATTACAGAATGGAAACTCATTCATGGAACCATACCGCCACTGAATGAGAAAGAATGGATAGAAGAGTTTGACAGTTATAAAACTATTCCACAGTATAAATTGCTTAACTATAATTTTAGCTTAGATGATTTCAAGCAAATTTATTTTTGGGAATATTTCCATCGTTTGTTAGGTCGTGTAATCGGAATGGTTTTCTTTTTCCCTTTTTTGTTTTTCTGGATTAATAAACAGTTTAATAATGAGCGCTTGCGAAAAATGCTGTTGTTGTTTTTTCTCGGTGGACTACAGGGTTTTCTTGGATGGTTTATGGTGAAAAGTGGACTTACAGAACGTACTTCTGTTAGTCATTATCGTTTGGCCATTCACCTTATTTCTGCATTTATAACTTTTGGAGCTACTTTTTATGTTGCACTTGATTATATTTTTCCAAAACGCAGAGAATATGATTTGCATCTGAAAAAATTGTACAAACTTTCATGGATAACTATGATTGTTTTATGTGTTCAGATAATTTATGGTGCTTTTGTTGCCGGACTCAAAGCCGGAAGAATTTTTAATTCATTTCCAAAAATGGATGACAACTGGATTTCTGATGCAGTTGGAATGAGTTTGCAAAAATTGGGTGCTATTGCCATGTTTGATGCCATGCCGGTAGTACAGGTTATTCATCGCTATGTTGCTTACGCAGTAGTGATTTTGTTTTTTAGTTCTATATTTCACAGCAAAGAATTTAAACACTGCTAGGTTGAATAAATTACTCTACCCTGAAGTGCAAAATACAATTTGGTTATTACCTGTTTTAGTACTTATACAATTTATCTTGGGTGTTTACACCTTACTTTATGGTGTACCGGTTTGGTTGGGTGTAGTTCATCAGGCAACAGCATTTTTATTGTTTGGTATGATGGTTTTTCTTTTACATCGGTTTAAAACTACAGGTATTTCAAAACAAAAGGAATAAAATTTTCAGAAACGAAAACTTTTTGAAGTAATAACAATCACACCACCTGTGGCATCGCCATAGCATGCAGGTATGCTGCTGTTGTAAATACTCATTTGCTCAATAGCACAACCCGGAAGCTTAGGTTCTCTGTCTGTAATTACTCCATCAACAATGTATTTTACAGTACCATATCGCGAACCTGACATACTGATAGGCTCACCGGCATCAGTATGAAAAACTTTTGCTGTAGAAGCTGCCAATGCATTAATGTGTTTGTCAACGGCATATTTTATGTCTTCATAGCTGATGACTAATGGTGTGTTCGGATTGCGTGGCATCAGCGGAATTCTGTATTCTTCTTTTCGAACAACGGGTAGCGTATTGCTGAAGTTCAATGTCCTGTTTAATACAACAGTTTCTCCGTCAGAAACTCTGACACCTGTGGCACTTAATGTTTCATAACCTAACATCGAGAATCGAATATTATAACTCCCCGGGTCAAGTGGTCTTATTTTAAAACTGCCTTTATCGTCTGTAAAAACAGCTTGTGTTAGTTCATTAATTCCATAGCTGACCATCACTCCCGGTAATGGTTCTTTGCTGTCATTATCAGAAATTACACCTGTAATTTGTGCTGCTTGTTGTGCCTTGACTGTTATGGATAAAAGAAGAAGAATGGAAGTAAGTCTGAACATAATTACTGTTTTTAAAACAGATGCAGGCACAATTGCTTTTCCATAATCACAACAAATGAAATACAACTTTGTTGTTACATCAGAATACCTGCTAATGTTGCAGAAAGATACGATGCTAATGTTCCGCATACCAATGCTTTTAAACCTAGCTTTGCCAGATCGGCTCTCCGTGAAGGAGCAAGTTCGCCAATGCCACCCACCTGAATGGCCACAGAGCTGAAGTTTGCAAACCCGCAAAGTGCAATACTTAAAATGGTTACTGCCTTTGGCGACATTGTTTTCATTGCTGCTGTAAAGTCAACATAGGCAACAAATTCATTCACGGCAAGCTTTGTTCCCAGCAGCTGACCTGCTGTATGCACATCCTGAGATGGTACACCCATCAGATATGCAAAAATTGAAAATACAGCACCCAGAATTTCTTTGAGACTGAGTTTTGTCAAATCAATGTTGATGGCAGAAAGGCTAAGGCCCCAATCTGCCAGATGCCTTCCACAGAAACCAAGTGTAGCATCTATCAAAGCTATTAATGCAATGACACCAATGAGCATGGCTATTACATTCAACGAAACTTTTAAGCCATCACTTGCACCGTGACTGATGGCGTCCATTAAATTGCTGTGTGTTTTTTTTACTTCCAGTTTTACGGTTCCTTTTGTTTCCGACTCTTCTGTTTCGGGATAAACAATTTTAGAAATTACCAAGGCAGCAGGTGCAGCCATAATACTGGCAGCAAGAAGATATTCTGCAGGTACACCCATAGAGATGTAAACTGCCATAACACCACCTGCAATACAGGCCATACTTCCTGTCATTGATGCAAGCAGTTCGCTCATAGTCATTTTGCTGATGTAGGGCTTAATTAAAATCTGTGCTTCAACCTGTCCGACAAATGCTGATGAAACATTACTTAATGCCTCGGCACCACTGACGTTCATAATTGCTTTCATCCCTTTAGCAAAAACAGAAACAATGCGTTGCATCAAACCAATATGATAAGCAATGCTCACTAACACTGCGACAAAAATTATGGTTGGCATTATTTGAAACATAAAAATAAAACTGCTGGCAGGACCAAAAATTTCTGCAAGTATTTCTTTCTTGATTAATACACCAAAAACAAATTCACCACCACTCAATGCATAGTCTAATATTTTAGTAATAAATTCAGCTATTTTGTGAAATATCATTTGTCCTACACTTGTTTTCAGAATAAAAAATGCAAGAATCAATTGTAACCCCAGTCCACTTAGCACCAATCTTAAGTTAATTGCCTTTTTGTTGTTAGACATCAGGTAGGCAATTCCGAGGATAAACAGAAAACCAAAGATTCCGAAAAAACGATCCATATATTGAAATTTTGTAGTGTGATTTAATGTTGCATACTAAACTAAGGAGTTCAAAAATAGATAAATTTCAATACATCAATATTTTGTGGTTTTTATTTCGAAAATATAAACTCAAATGAAAAAGTACGTAACAAAATTAGCAGACCATTATTTTATTGTTGGTTTTAAAAGAAATCTTATTTTAATTTTTTACTTCGTTAATGCGCAGGGCGTTGTTTTTCATTTTAATTGATGTTGAAACTATGGCTAAAAAGCAGTTTTGGTTAACCCAAAAGAGTAGAATATAAACTACATGTCTTTTTAACAGATAAGTTGTTGAAAATTAGTAAATTATTAGGTTGTTATTTTTTAAATATTCACCCTATTTTTAGGGTCGTTCGCCCAAAACATGTTTATTGGGCATGTGGGCATACCTAAATTGCATGAACTAATTTTTGAAAAAACAATCAATTAAACATTTAAAAACAGTTACAAAATGAAAAGAATCGCAATTCAATTAAAAATTTCATTCATTGCAGCATTTATGTTAGCCGCAGGCAGCATAGATGCACAAACACAAACCTACACAGCCAACGGAACATTTACAGTACCGGCAGGTGTAACCTCTGTACAGGTAGAAGCCTGGGGCGGTGGTGGTGCCGGTGGTGGGGTTGATGGTGTCAATTGGCAGAATCGTGCCGGTGGTGGTGGTGGTGGTGGTGCTTATGTAAAAAATACTTCTGTTGTCGTTACTCCTGGAAGTGCAATTTCCGTTACAGTGGGTGCAGGGGGTTTAGGAGTTTCTGCTGCTGATGGAGGTAATGGGGGCAATTCATCGTTTGGAGGTTCAGTGACAGCTAATGGTGGTAAAGGTGGTAAAGTAGGTTATTTTTGGGCACAATACGGTGCTGGAGGTGCCTCAACAGCAGGAACACACAGTGGGGGTGCCGGTGCAGCAGGTGCCAGTGGTGGCTCAGGAGGCGGAGGCGGAGGTGCCGGTTCAACAGGAAATGGTGGCAATGCATCAGGAACAACAGGTGGTACAGGTGGTACAGGTGGTGGAGGTACCGGTGCAAATGGTAGAACAAGTAACGGTGATGGAAGTGATGCAACTGCACTTTCAGCAGGTGGTGGCGGTGGCCGCTCTAATGCTAGTAATACTGATAGAATAGGTGGTGATGGATTTAGGGGGCAGATAAAAGTAACCTATACCTGTGTATCTTATAGCCTTACTGCTACAAGTGGTACAACACCAATTTGTGCTTCTGCAGGTACTTCAGTAATTTCTTTAACAGGAACAGCAGCAACATTGCCTGTTGGCGATTATGTCGTTACCTATGACAGAAGCCTTCCTTCGGCAAGTAATTTAACAGTTTCTATGGCAGTGGTTACAGCAGGTACAGGTTCGTTTACAGCAACAGGTTTAACTTCAGGAGGTAACAGCACAATTACAGTTACTAAACTCACATCATCTTATTGTAATAACAATATCACTTTAAATAATACAACTGTTATTGCAGTTGCTGCCAGTATTCCTCCTCAACCTGATGTTATTGCAGGTGCACCTGTTGATGTTTGTCCTCCAACAGCAAGCTGCACACTTAGCACAAACAGCACAGGTGCCGATTCATATAACTGGCATTTAGGTGTTGGTGTAACCGGTGTTACTTTTTTAAGTGCTAACGGAAATAATACTATGGATGTACAGTTTGGAGCAACAGCTAACTCAACCTATGTTATTCGTGTTGATGCAACCAATGCATGTGGTACTTCAGCTTATCGTCCTGTAATGATAAGAAGAGCAACCTCTGTTCCAGCTGCAATTACCGGACTTAAAACTGCCTGTGCCAGCACATCTGATACTTATACAGCAACTGCAGTTGCAGGTGCAACATCGTATGAGTGGTCTATTAGCGGAGATGCAACTGTGACGGGAACTACTAACACAGCAACAGTAAACTTCGGTCCGACCTGGACAGGTGGAACACTTTGTGTAGCTTCAAAAGTAGGTTGCTTTACCAGTGCTACTAAATGCATGACTATTTCAACATCTGCAACAGTTTTAAGTACTGTGCTTGGTGGAACATTTAAAGCATGTCCAAACTCATCGCTTAACTTTAATATTACAGCATCACCCGGTGTGGCTACTTACAACTGGACTGTTCCTGCCAATGCATCTATAAACAGTGGGCAGGGAACCAATACTATCACTGTTGATTTTGGTCCAAGTTATAACAACACAGGAAATATTTGTATGACAGCAACCAGCATCTGCGGTGTTGTTGCACCAACAAAATGTAAGAGTGTTTCTCCGGGATTGCCTTCTGTACCTGCAAGCATTACAGGTGGTACCAATGGTTTGTGTAATCAAACTATGCCATTTTCTACACCAACAATGGCAGGTGTAACCAGCTATAACTGGACAGCACCGGAACTGTAAATAACAATGGAAATAATGCGGTAACAATTGATTTTGGTGCTTTAACAACAGGACAGGTTTGTGTGAGTGCAACCAATAGCTGCGGAACAAGCAACACGCGTTGTACTGCTGTTAAAGGTGCACCTAATACACCTGCTTCAATTACTGCAACACCAAGTACATGGTGTCCTAACACTGCAGGAGTTGAGTTTAACGCCAATATTGCTAATGTAACAGGTGCTTATACTTTAAGCTGGACATATCCTGCAGCATCTGCAAATTATATTTCAGGTGGTGGAAACTCAAGTTCATTAATTCTTGATTGGACAACAGGCAACGGTGCAGTAATGATTACGGCAACTAATGCATGTGGATCGGGTACAAAAGTGTTTGATGTAGTATTAGACAACTGCCGCGAAGCAGGAATTGAAACAGTAAAACAAATGGATGTGTATCCTAATCCTGCAAATGATTTGGTAAACATTTCATATCAATCAGCAGCAACAGAGTTGATAAAAGTTTCGTTGATGGATTACTCCGGTAAACTTGTAGTAAATCAAAATGTCCAAGTAAACTCAGGCATGAACAACTATTCATTAGATGTTTCTAAACTTGCTCCTGGGGTTTATATGTTAAACGTACAATCAGAAAACGGCAATATGCAACGTAAGCTGATAAAACAATAATTAATTATTTTAAAATTAACAAGGCTGCTTTGGTTACGAAGCAGCCTCGTTTTTTTTAGTTTACTTTTCAAAAAAACTAAACCAATCTTTTAGCCTGTCATTTTTTCAATGGCATTTTTCACATCCTTCATCAACCATAGTGGTGTTGAAGTAGCTCCACAAATACCAACAGAATTAATTCCTTGAAACCAAGTGGCATCCAACTCTTCAGCCGAAGAAATAAAATAACTTTTGTCGTTGGTAGCTTTACAGACACTGTATAAAGCTTTTCCGTTTGATGATTTTTTTTCCGCTTACAAAAACTACAACATCATGTTGTGATGAAAATCTGCGCATCTGTGGTTCGCGGTTGCTAACCTGACGGCATAAAGTGTCGTTGGTAATAAAATCGGTTTCTTCAAGCGAGCCTTTTTGTTTTACTATTCGTTGCTGAATGGTTTTTTGCATTTGTTCAAAACCAAGTGTGCTTTTGTTGTCTGAGAAAAAAAATGAACCGGTTTATTGAAATCTATCTGATCAAGATCTTCTTCTGTTTTAACTACAATGGCTTTTCCACCTGTCTGGCCCACCAAACCATTCACTTCTGCATGACCTTTCTCGCCATAAATCACCACCTGACCATTTCCCGTATCTGTAATTTCATCATAACTGCCTCTGACACGATTTTGTAACTTCAGCACAACAGGACAAGATGCATCAATAAGCTCAATATTGTTTTTAATTGCCGTTTGATATGTTGATGGTGGTTCGCCATGTGCTCTGATTAGTACTTTGCAATCGTGCAACTGTTGCAACTGTTCATGATTGATAATTTCCAAACCTTTACCTTTAAGTCTGTCAACTTCCATGTTGTTGTGTACAATGTCGCCAAGACAATATAAGTGACCGTTAACTTCAAGCTCTTCTTCAGCCTGCTGTATGGCATAAACTACACCAAAGCAAAAGCCTGAATTGGAATCAATAGTAACCTGCATAGTGAACAAATTATGTGCAAAAGTAAGACAATAACGTTTTAAACGCCCTATGGTTTAATCTTATGACATTTCTATTTCAAAACCATCGTAAGCTAAAAACACATTTGGCGGTAATTCCTTTTCTACATCACTGTGTTTTCCAAGCTGATGGCTGATGTGTGTGAGGTAGGCTTTTTCGGGCTTCAATTCTTTAATCAACTCAAGTGCTTCTTCAAGATTAAAATGAGAAACATGTTTTTCGCGTCTTAGCGCATTGATAACTACAATACGACTGCCTTTTATTTTTTCTTTTTCTTTTTCTGAAATAAAGTTAGCATCTGTTATGTAGGTAAAATCACCAACCCTATAAGCATTGACAGGTAATTTGTAATGCAGCACTTCAATGGGAATAAACTCCAGTCCTTCAATATTAAAAGGGTGCTCATCAATGGTAATCATATTCACTTCAGGCACACCCGGATATTTAAAGTCATGAAAAACATAGGGGAACTCTCTAACTAACGCTTCCTGAACACGCAAAGTAGCATAGATGTCAATTTTTTTCTGCAACACATAGTTGAATGCCCTGATGTCGTCCATACCTGCAACATGATCTTTATGCTCGTGGGTAAAAATTAATGCAGTAAGGTTTTTTATCTGCGCCCGCAACATTTGCTGCCTGAAATCGGGGCCGGAGTCAATGACAAAACTGCTGTTCTTATGCTGAATATGAATGGAAGTGCGCAAACGTTTGTCGCGCAAATCAGTACTCTGGCATACATTGCAATTGCAGGCTATTACCGGAACGCCTTGCGAAGTGCCTGTACCCAAAAAAGTTATTTTCAATGTTCAGATTCTGATGAATGAGGTATGGTAACTACCTGTGGTTCGGGATTTTCCATTGCTGCAAACAACTCCTGCCTTTTGTTGCTGAGTAATTGTTGCGATTCAAGAAGGTTGATGATTTCAAGTAGTGCACTGCATCGTGTTTCCATGGCAGAAAATTTATTTACCATCACTAACTTTTTGGATTCCAGCAGACAATAGCCATTTTTAAAGTTGCCTTTTTCGTAGCGTACATCGTAGCCGTTTTCCAATAAATGCTCTTCTAATTTTTTTAAATACTGTGGTGTAAACTTAGCCATATCGTTTTTAGAGGTTCTTAGTGCCAAAATTATTGAGTATGATGTTCACTATTTTGCTTTGGCAGGGAGTTTTATTAACAACGGACAAGGATGATAAGAGATTGCATATAAGCCGAAAATTATTTTCTTTGCACCGCTTTCTGATAAATTGTTAATCAAAAAATTAAGGGCATGATTTTAGGCGTACCCAAGGAGTTAAAAAATCGCGAAAGGCGAGTAGCACTAACCCCTGATGTTGTTAAAAGTTTAGTAGCTTCCGGCTACAATGTTGTTGTTGAAGAAGGTGCCGGTGAGGCTTCCTTTTATACTAACGACCAGTATAAAAATGCAGGTGCAACACTTGGCGACAAGGCACAGGTATATGGTAGTGATGTAGTGTTGAAGGTTAATGCACCGCAACCTGCAGAAATTGCTCAGATGAAAAAGGGTGCTACACTCATTTCATTTATGTGGGCTGCTACCAATGCAGATTTAGTGGAAGCGTGCAAGCAAGCAGGCATCAATGCGTTTTCTATGGATGCTATTCCACGTATTTCAAGAGCGCAGAAAATGGATGCGCTAAGTTCGCAGGCAAACCTTGCGGGATATAAAGCTGTTGTTTTATGTGCAGATACATTAGGTAAAATTTTACCCATGATGACTACTGCTGCAGGAACCATTCGACCCTCAAAGGTTGTAATATTTGGTGCAGGTGTAGCAGGCTTGCAGGCAATTGCTACTGCAAAACGTTTGGGTGCCGTTGTTGAAGTTAGCGACATCAGACCTGAAACTAAGGAACAAGTTCAGTCACTCGGTGGAAAGTTTATTGAAGTAAAAGGTGATGACAGTATAAAAATTGAAGGTGGTTATGTGAAAGGTGTTTCAGAAGAGTTTTTGAAGAGGCAACAGGAATTAGTAGCCAAACATATCAAAGAAGCAGACATTGTAATTACTACTGCATTAATACCGGGTAAGAAAGCTCCATTGTTAGTTACAGAAGAGATGGTGAAGAGTATGAAAAACGGTTCAGTAATTTTAGATATGGCTGTTGAGCAGGGAGGAAATGTTACCGGAAGTGAGTTAAATCAAACCGTTCAGAAAAATGGTGTAACAATTATTGGAGAGAGTAACATACCAAGTTTGTTGCCGATGAATGCAAGTGATTTATATGCAAAGAATATTCAGACATTTTTACTTCACCTAACAACTAAAGACGGATTTAAGTGGGAAATGGAAGAAGAGATAACAAAAGGAAGCTTAATAGTTAAAAGTTAGAGAATTTTTGAATAAAAGAATTGTGGAGTTGATGATTTAGGAAATTGTATAGTTTTTTGTGAATGGAAGTAACATTAAATAAAAAAACAAAAAAAGACCAATTTTGCAGAGGAATTAAAAAGGCGAACTGAAATATTTTCAACATCAATTATAAAATTCACAAAATCATTTCCCCAAAAGTAGAATTCAATAGCTCAAAAGAAAAAACAACTCAATTATTCAGAAAATTAATAATTAAACAACATGACAGAGATAATTAATTTTATAGGAACACATCAGGAGATTATATTTTTTATAATTCTTTCTGTATTTGTGGGTATAGAAGTTATTGGCGGAGTACCTACGGTATTACACACACCTCTGATGTCCGGTGCAAATGCCATACATGGAGTAGTTATTGTAGGAGCCATAATTGTAATGCTCAATGTTGACGCTAACGACTATGTTGCACTTGCATTAGGCTTTCTTGCAGTAGTGTTAGGTACATTGAATGTGGTAGGTGGATTTGTTGTAACAGACCGCATGTTGGAAATGTTTAAGAAAAAATAAAACCACAAAGAAGAATTAAAGATATCAGCGCATGACACCTGAAGTATTATATAACATTCGTACAATTACATACATCATAGCATCTGCTACGTTCATAATAGGTCTTAAACGTATGGGTAATGCCAAAACTGCACGTAACGGTAATCTTATTGCCGCAGTAGGTATGACCTTGGCAATAATTGCATCAATATTTATTCATGTAAACAAAACACAAACTGCAACCGGTGTAACATTTGAACAAGTTGAAACACCAGGGTTTATTTACACATTAATTTTTGCTGCAATCATTATCGGAACAATCATTGGCTGGCTTACTGCTAAAAAAGTGCAGATGACAAAAATGCCTGAACTGGTTTCTATGTTCAATGGTATGGGTGGTGCCTGTGCAGCGCTTATTGGTCTCATGGAGTTTCATCATAATACAGGAAACACCGGTGCTTTAATTGCTATTGTGCTTGGGTTGATAATCGGTAGCGTGTCTTTTTCAGGAAGTGTTATTGCATTTTTAAAGTTGAATGGTACAATGAACAAACCTGTTCGCTTACCATCATACAACATCATTAACACATTAGTCATGATAGGTGTATTTGCTTTTGGTGCATACATGATTTTTAGTGGAACCACAAGTGCAACATTGTTGTATTTACTTTTTGCAGCAGCATTGATATATGGAATTTTGTTTACCATTCCAATCGGTGGTGCCGATATGCCTGTTGTTATTTCATTGCTTAACTCATTCACAGGGTTGGCAGCTGCATTTGGCGGTTTCCTTTACGATAATAAAGTAATGCTTACCGGTGGTATTCTTGTTGGCTCGGCAGGAACCTTGTTGACACTTGTGATGTGTAAGGCTATGAATCGTCCTTTGAGTAATGTAATTTTTGGAGCCTTTGGCGGTGGTGGTGCTTCAGCAGGTGATGGACCTGATGTTAAAGGAAGTATTAAAGATATGTCTGTTGCTGATGCAGCCGTCTTACTTAATTACTCTAAGAAAGTAGTTATTGTTCCCGGTTATGGATTGGCAGTTGCACAAGCTCAACACATCATTCACGAACTGGAAATGTTGCTTGAAGAACGTGGTGTTGAAGTAAAATATGCTATTCACCGGTTGCAGGTCGTATGCCCGGACACATGAATGTGTTACTTGCCGAAAGTAATGTTGATTATGGAAAGTTGGTGGAAATGGAAGAGATAAATCCTGAATTGGAACAAACAGATGTAGTGTTGGTTGTTGGTGCAAATGACGTTGTAAACCCTGCTGCTAAAACAGATCCATCATCACCAATTTACGGTATGCCTATTCTGGAAGTTGATAAAGCCAAACATATTATAGTTAACAAGCGATCAATGAATGCCGGCTATGCAGGAATTGATAATTTACTGTTTACGATCCGAAGACAAGCATGTTGTTTGGTGATGCTAAAAAAGCATTGACTGAATTGGTGGCTGAATTAAAAACAATGTAAGAACAGTTTTTCTTGGTAAAGGAATTTTTATATTCTGATACCGATTATCAAAACATCATCAACTTGTTCGTTGTTGCCTTTCCACTCATTAAAGTAATTCTGTAAATATATTTTCTGTTCATTCATGCTAAGGTGCTGAATAGAAACTAAAATTTCTTTTAGTTTTTTAGTCATCAATTTTTTACCATGTTCACCACCAAACTGATCGGCATAGCCATCTGAAAAAAGATAAATGGTATCCTTTGGCTGTATTTTTATTTGGTGATTTGTAAACTGATTGTTGTGTTTTATCTGTAGTCCACCAATCGGAAATTTGTCTGCTGCATAAACAATTAGTTCATCATTTCTGATCAGCCACAATGGTCTGTTGGCACCGGCAAATTCTAAGCTCATATTTTTTGTATCAAAAGAACAGATAGAAATATCCATTCCATCATGTGTTTCGCTTTCATGTTGTTTAAGCGAATTGATAATACCTTCGTTCAAAGCATCTAAAATCCCCGATGGCGCAGTAATATTTTTTTCGTTGATGATAGATTTAATTAATGAGCTTCCGATAATACTCATAAAAGCACCTGCCACACCATGACCGGTACAATCTGCTGCGGCAATAATATGTTTGTTTTCTTTTTGTGTGAACTCATAAAAATCGCCACTGACAATATCTTTTGGCAGATAGAGAATAAATGACTGGTCAAGTATTTTATAAACAGTATTTAAGTTTGGTAGGACTGCGGCCTGAATTCTTTTTGCATAAATCAGACTGTCAGTAATTTCTTTGTTTTTGTTAAGGATTTCTTTGTTTTTCTCTTCAAGTTCAAAGGTTCTTTCAGTTACTTTGTTTTCAAGCAAAATGTTTTGTTGTGCCAAAATATTTTTCTTTTCGGTTTCTTGTAATAAATTTTCTTCGCCTAATTTTTTTATGGTTTGAACCTGTTCTATTAACTGTGTTTGATTTTTCCCATAGCGCCTTGCCAATACAATAGCAACAGTTATGGGATAAACACCAGCACTGATTGTAAAAAGTGTATTTAAAATATTATCTGAAATGTTTTGTTGATCAAAACTTTTATTCATTGCATACCCAATAGGGAGTAGAAAAGTAAAATTCCTATCCCTGTGCCATAAGTTAAAAGTTTTGCATCCCAGTTTTTGTGACCGAAACCTTGTATCCAATGATATGCAAAAGAAAATAATGAGTAAGAGAGAAAAATTACATAACTCAAAAACCTGATAACCGGTATTTCAATATTCTTAACGAATTTAATGGTTACAATAAAATCATCAGGAAAAATTAAGCTGAATATTAAAACTGCAATCATTAAAAATAATGGAATTTTTGTTTTATGTATTTTGTTAATGGCCAAAGCCATAAAAATGGCAAGCAGTTCAAGTGAAATTAAAAACGAGTAGGCAGAAAGAACTTTAATTGTTGGTGTTTGTGTCAGGACTTCAGATAGATATTGCAAGAATGTAGCTAAACAGTAAAGACCAAAGAATAAATATTCCTGGTTTTTGATAAAAAAGTAAAAAAGTATCAATACTATGGCAAAAGAAAAATAGAAAGTAGCCACAGCATAACTTCTGATTTCACCATCCTTCTTATCTTTTAGATTACCGGCAGCCCATTTTGCATCTCCAAGTCTAATGTTGAGATTATGCCTTTTCAGAGCGGGCAGATATTGTACTTGTAAAACATTTTTATTTTTTTTGAGTATAAAATATTTATAATCTTTTTGCTCTGATTTCACATCAGTATAATGTTTATTACCATCAAACACGCCACATAATGCCACTACTTCATTATTGATAGAAATTTTTACAGATCCATTTGTGTTATAAAAAAGTGCCTGAACTTTATTTAACATTGAACTATCAACATAAAAAACAGTAGTCAGTAGAACGCCCTTCAGGTATTTTGTTTTGAATCTGAATAGTATCAACCTGATCGGTATAATATTTTTTCGTTAAGCCATTTTTATTGTATTGTTCAACATTCCATTCAAAATTACTTAATGCATTTATGCTGAAAACAGTATCGCGCTTTGGAGATTTAGATCCGAAAAAAGAAAGCGTGTCAACTTTGTTTGCAACAGCAAAGTCAGAGCTGAAAAACAAACAAATAAATGCCGATAAGCGTAGAAAAACTTTAATCAGTTTAACTTTTGAAAGCATATATTAAGATTGACTGGGCGAAGGTAAAGTATAATTATTTAATCGGATATATAACTTATTCAGATAGTTTTTAAATTATACTTATTTTTACATCAGATTTCCTCAGTGTATTTTTCAAATACCAAATCGGCACATTCGTGTTCAGATAGATGAGATTAGTTTTATTATAAAACTAAAATAAAAATAAACATAAAAACTAAAAAATTTGTTTAATAAAGATGATTACAGTTATTATACCGACACTTAATGAAGAGGAGAATATTGCAAGTGTTATAAAATTTGCAAAACAAAATTCATTGGTATCAGAAGTATTGGTTGTTGATGACAAGTCTATTGATAATACTGTAAGGATTGCACAGGATAATGATGCAAGGGTAATTACCAGTACAAAAATAGGAAAAGGAGCATCTATGCGCGAAGGTGTCATGTTTTCAAAAAATGAAATTATTGTATTCTTAGACGCAGATATCAACCCTTATCCGCATTTCACTATTAATCTTTTAACAGATCCAATTATTCATAGTGGTGCCGGATTTGTAAAATCGTCATTTAACCGAAATGCAGGAAGAGTAACAGAATTGGTAGCAAAACCAATGTTAAGCATCTTTTTTCCAGACTTATTAAGATTCAATCAGCCATTAAGCGGAATGATTGCCAGTAAAAAATCCTTGCTTCAACAATTGGACTTTCGTGATGATTATGGTGTAGATATTGGATTGCTGATTGATATGCATCTGATACATGTAAATATCAGTGAAGTAGAAATAGGTTATATTGAAAACAAAAGTAAACCCTGGCAAGCTTTAGGAAAAATGAGTAAAGAAGTTGCACAAACTATAATTATTAAAGCATCATCATCAGGTAATCCACATTATAATTTTGAAGAGTTTGGTGTGCTGAGTGAAATTCGTTCACAAATGGAATTCGCATTAAATAAGCAACAGGAGACTTTCAATAAGTTATTGATATTTGACATGGATAACACACTTCTGCGTGGTAGATTTATTGATACCTGTGCGGAAAGGTATGGGTTTAAAAAGCAGCTAATGGACATTCGTTCTTCAGAAACGGATAGTACCATAATTACCAAAAGAATAGCGAAGTTGTTAAAGGGAAGGACAATAGATGAACTCATAGCTATAGCAGATGGTATTTCCATTGTTGATGACACAGAAAAGATTATCACAAAATTGAAAAAACGTGGCTATGTTGTTGGAATTATTTCTGACAGTTATGATTGTATAACCAATCATGTTAGAAATAAATTGCGAATGGATTTTTCACTTTCTAATGAATTAGAGTTTTCAAAAAGTGTTTGCACTGGAGAGGTTAAAATACCCTCACTGTTTGTGAATAATGAAAGCAGTAGTTGTAAACATGTTTTGTGTAAAACCAATGCATTACAAAAATTACTTGAAAAATACGATATTCAAAAAGAAAATAGCATTGCCATTGGAGACAGCATGAATGATCTTTGTATGATAAAAGAAGCCGGCTTGGGAATAGCTTTTTGCTCTAAAGATGAATTGTTAAATCACCATGCTGATGTAATAATTCGTAAACCTGATTTTAGTGCATTGCTGAACATTGCAAAATAATTTTGTCTTTTTTGATTTAGATAAATAGAATAATTGAAATTCTTTAATCTATCTTGTTCCGAAACCGACAAAGTGTTTAAAGAAAAGACTAAAACCGATATCCCATCGCAAAACTAAACTGCACATTAGGTTCTACAGGTGTAGTGTCAAACGAGTTCTCATATTCATTTTCTTCGTTGGAATCATAATATTTAATTCCTAATCCCAGTTCCATACCAATATATAGCGTTTTAGCGATTGATACATTCAGGCTGTTATTAATCATAAAACCCAACTGTGTATGATTGTCTGAATATTTGTTATTAACTGTGATATATTGATTGCCATTCCAAACAGTATTGTAATCATGATGATTAATTTGTCCGCTGGCAATATAAAACTGTGGCCCTACAGCATACCTTACCACACCTTGTCTTGTAGGGTAGAGTTTAATCGTGGGCATGATGTAAAAAAATCCCGAATTACGTAATGAAATGTTAA
Source organism: Bacteroidota bacterium (assembly GCA_016699635.1). Taxonomy (GTDB): domain Bacteria; phylum Bacteroidota; class Bacteroidia; order AKYH767-A; family OLB10; genus OLB10. The sequence goes on from CP064983.1 coordinate 1,860,147, forward strand.
CGGGGATTTTAATACTCACCAATCCTTCGTTTAGTATTCTCTCATAGTTAAGTCCCACAGCTACATCGGTATTATTATCCATAGACTCATTGCCAATAATAGCCATTGGTGTAAGAGAAAAAATGTTATTTCCCAATTCGGGTTTGTCCTGGGCAAATGTTGATGTAGATAAAAATAGTGCAGATGCTAAGAGAAAGGTTTTCATATTTTTATGTTATTTTAAAAGCTAAAGTAGTGTTTTTAAGACTTCAAAAAAACGGCATTTAAATTCAAAAATTGTATGGTTGGCACTTTCAGAATTTCAGTACATTCGTTACCTTTGTAACTATTAAAAAGCGGAATTATGTCAGACCAAACCCAAATAATGCAGAAGAAAGAGCTTTCATTTGAAGATTTCAGACAGGTGGTGCTAAACGACTATCGTTTAGGGCGTATCAGCCGAGAAACCAGTTTGTTGGGACGCAGAGAAGTGCTGACAGGCAAGGCAAAGTTTGGCATTTTTGGCGATGGAAAAGAGGTGGCTCAGATAGCTATGGCCAAGGTTTTCCAAAATGGCGATTTCCGCTCCGGTTACTATCGCGATCAGACATTTATGATGGCAGCAGGGTTGCTCACAGTTCAGGAATTTTTTGCTCAGCTTTATGCGCATCCTTCTGTAATGGCAGAGCCTGCAACAGCAGGTCGCGCCATGAATGGACACTATGCTACACGATTACTGAATGATGATGGTAGCTGGAAAAATCAGACACAATCAAAAAATTCTTCTGCCGACATATCGCCAACGGCAGGCCAAATGCCACGATTGCTCGGACTTGCTTTAGCTTCTAAATTCTATCGCAATAATCCGGAACTTAAGTCGGATAAGTTTAAAAACTTTTCTGTTGATGGTAATGAAGTTGCTTTTGGAACTATTGGTGATGCCAGCACTTCTGAAGGTTTGTTTTTTGAAACCATCAATGCAGCAGGTGTTTTGCAGGTGCCAATGGTTATCAGCATTTGGGATGATGGTTATGGTATTTCTGTGCCCAATAAATATCAGACAACAAAACAAAGCATCAGTGAAGCATTACAAGGTTTTGCTCGTACTCAAGAAAAACCCGGTTACGAAATTATTAGAGCAAAGGGATGGGATTATGCAGAATTGTGTGATGCTTACGAACAGGCTGCTAACATTGCACGTACAGAGCATGTGCCGGTTATGGTGCATATTCAGCAAATGACACATCCGCAAGGTCACTCTACATCAGGATGGCATGAGCGTTACAAATCTAAAGAGCGCTTGTTGTGGGAAGAAGAATTTGACTGTCTCAGAAAAATGCGTGAGTTTATGGTGCAGTCTGCCATTGCAACAGAACAAGAACTCGATGCTATAGATGCTGAAGCCAAAAAGTTTGTTAATGATGGAAAGAAGCAGGCATGGGATAGTTTTACTTCTGAAATTAATACTGAAAAACAACAGGCACTTTCACTGGCAGAAGCAGCAATCAGCAAAAGTTCAAATGGTGTTTTTCTGAATAAAGCAGTTGAAGAGATTAAGAATATCACCAATTGCGAAAGAAGAGATATTGCTGTTTTTATACAGCAAGTTTTGTTTACGCTTCGTGCTGATAATAGTGCTGAGATAGAAGCACTGAAGCAATGGTACCGCCAATGGCATCAGTTGAATTTTGATCGTTACAGCTCACAACTTTATGCAGAAGGTAACGGCAGCGCATTGGGCATTGCCGAAGTTAAGGCTGTATATTCTGCAGAGGCAAACATGGTTGATGGTCGTGAAGTACTTCTTGCAAATCATGATAAACTTTTTAGTCAATATCCTGAATACATTGCCTTTGGAGAAGACGTTGGAACGATTGGTGGCGTTAACCAAACTTTTGCAGGCATGCAGGCCAAGTATGGCGAGCATCGTGTTTTTGATGTAGGTATCCGTGAGGCAACAATTGCAGGACAGGGAATAGGAATGGCTGTGCGAGGCTTGCGACCACTTGCAGAAATTCAGTATCTCGATTATTTGGCTTATGCAATACAGATTTTATCAGACGATTTAGCTTGTTTGCGTTATCGCACCAAGGCAGGACAGAAAGCACCACTCATTGTTAGTACTCGTGGACATCGGTTAGAGGGCATCTGGCATTCTGGTTCACCTATGCAGTTTATTCTTGGTGCTTTGCGTGGTATGCTTGTGCTTGTTCCCCCGCAACATGACACAGGCAGCAGGATTTTATAATTTGCTATTGCAATGTGATGATCCTGCATTGGTGATAGAACCATTGAATGGCTACAGACTAAAAGAAAAACTCCCTGAGAACCTAGGTGCTTTTACTGTGCCTGTCGGTGTGCCTGAAATTCTTGAAGAAGGTAATGATGTTACTCTGGTAACTTACGGTTCATGTGTTAGGGTTGCTCAGGATGCAATGAAACAACTGCAATGTGGCATTAGTGTAGAGTTGATAGATGTACAGTCACTCATACCATTTGACATTCATCATATCATCGCTGAATCTATTCAAAAAACGAATAAGGTTGTTTTCTTTGATGAAGATGTTCCCGGTGGTGCAACTGCATACATGATGCAACAGGTTATTGAAAATCAAAAAGCATTTGAGTTTCTTGAAACACCGCCTGTAACTCTTGCTGCAAAAGAACATCGTCCGGCATACGGAAGCGATGGAGATTATTTTTCGAAGCCTAATGCGGAAGATGTGTTTAATACTGTGTATGAATTAATGCACTCTGTAAATCCACAGGCATTTCCATTGTTCAGATAGTCAGGATAAACTTAGTTTCTCTACCCGATTAATTTGTCGGGATTATCAGAAATAAATTTTTGCCATCCTTTGCTTTTGCCTCCCGCAAACTGACTTTGCCCGGTATTTTTCTGAAAGTGATGACATACTGCAGCTGCCAGGCCATCGGTAGCATCAAGATATTTTGGCATTTCTTCAAAGTGTAACAACTGTTGAAGCATAGCAGCAACCTGCTCCTTGGTGGCACTACCATTGCCGGTGACAGATTGTTTTATTTTTTTTGGGCTGTATTCAAATACAGGAATATTTTTGAATAATGCAGCGGCAAGTGCAACTCCTTGTGCCCTACCTAACTTTAACATAGATTGTACATTCTTGCCAAAGAACGGTGCTTCAATTGCCATTTCATCAGGCAAATAGCTTTCAATAAGGCGTAATGTTTTCTCAAAAATATGCTTTAATTTCAGTGGATGGTTGTCAAATTTTTCGAGATGAATTATACCTGCGGTCTCTAATTTCATTTCTGTTCCCGAAATAAGGAGTACTCCATATCCCATTACATTAGTGCCCGGATCTATTCCTAAAATTATTTTTTCGCTTTCTGACATGAACGCTATTACCGCTTATTTTTTAAACTTGCACTATAATCTGCAATTGCTTGGAAAGTTCAAAAATAAAGATTAAAAGTGTGCTACAGTTTTTTCTGAAAGCAACAATTGCATTGTTTTCTCTTTGGTTCATTGTTCATAAAATTATACACCGCGAGAATGAAGTGTCGTTTTTCGATTTTGTGAATACTCGCCTGCATACAGAAGGTGCTTATTCCTTGCTCATATCTGTTATTGTATTGATGGTGTTGAATTGGAGTATAGAAGCTATAAAGTGGAAGGTCTTAATAAATAGACTCACCAAAATTAGTTTTGTTCGAAGCCTAAGTGCGGTTTTTGCCGGGGCTACTGTTAGCTTTTTTACACCTAACCGTGTTGGCGACTATGCAGGTAGAATGCTTTTTTTGCCTTCATCTGTTCGCATAGCATCACTGCTTTCAACTTTTGCAGGAAATATCAGTCAGCTCATTGTTACACTTTGTTGTGGACTTGCTGCAATGGCTTTGTCATTACAACATTATGTACAGTGGAATGAAAGTTTAGTCGTCACACGTGTTGCATCATTTGTTTTTGCATTGATACTTTTTGTTTCTTTTCCTTATATAAGAATTGTTTTTAAAATGCCTTTGCTGAATTTTGTTCGACAGCGATTTCCTGAATATGTCATGCATCTTGAAAATTATTCTTACAGAGAAATGATGCACATACTTTTTCTTTCTCTGCTGCGCTATTCTGTTTTTGCTTTTCAGTACATATTGCTATTTCTGGTTTCCGGCATTCCGGTTATTCCATCTATGATTGTCATTATAGCACTCATCTTTTTTATTCAGGCATTGGTTCCAACACTTGCACTGACAGAGTTTGCAATAAGAGGTTCTGTTGCTTTGATGGTTGCAGCACCCTTTATTCAGAATGATCAGGCAGTTCTAATGGCATCATTTGCACTCTGGCTGATTAATCTGGCAGTGCCTGCAGCAATTGGGTCGGTAATGATTTTTTATTTAAATTTCAGAAAAGAATAACGCTCATTATTTGATTTCCCAAACAGCGATAGTAAGATGTTTATTATCAAAAGTACTTACACCCCAAACTTTCTTTTGTTTGATATTGGTAGCATAGTCCAACTGCACTGCCTCATCATGTCCTTCTGCCAAAGGCCATGTCTGTAAAGTGTGGTTTTTAAAATCTTCAAAATATAAAGTCAGTGAACGATCAAAATAAACTGCCGTTTCTTTTTCCAGATCAACTAAAAGCGGTTTGCATTTATTTGTAAGTCTGTCGCTGAACCAAAGGTCGCTACGCTTTAATGCAAGATAGGTTTTTCTGTTACCGACTTTTTTGATAAAATTATAGGCAAACTGATAGATGTAACCATCCTGATAGTTTAACCACAGGTTGTATGAGTAATGAAAGCGTGTTTTATAAAAATCCTGATAGTATTCGGGATTGTTATAGTAAGTAGAATTGAAGCAATTTCAAAAAAACGATAAAAATGATTCAGACTTTTATACCAGTCTTCGGGTTTGTTATAAGGAATGACTTCTATTTTTTTTGTCTTACGAACATATTTGAAGATTCGTGTTTCTTCATTGTCCATCATCATCAGGTTGTCAAACTCATCAAACTCCATGTTGCGCAAACAACCTTCGTAAGGAAGTTTAATTTCTTCAAGAATGGTTCCCTGATTGTTAATTAAAAAAACATAAGGCTGGTTACAAGAATTGAATGCAATTATCTCATCGGCATCTACTGCAATTCTGTATGTGAAAATTCCACCGTCAATCACTCTGTCGCGGTCAAGTGTAAAAAGGTCTGTCTTAACAAAGGGGCCACGTCTTTCCTGACTATAACCTGAAATGTAATGTGTAAGAAGAATAACGAAAGAAATAATAAACCGCATGTAAACAAAAATTAAGGCTGCAAAAGTCCTCTTTTTATTCATATAAAGCCACAAAAAGACAGGTAAAATCTTCTCTATTTGAAGTTAAAATGTTGACCTTTGCACAATTGATGAATACTGTTGTTGCCATTATTTTCTGGATTTCGCTTTTGGGACTTTTACATTCTTATGTACTGTTTCCATTACTCATGCGTTTACTTTTAATGTTAAAGCACAAGTCTAAAGATGATGATGACAATAATTTATTTAAGCCGATGGTCAGCGTTGTGATGGCTGCTTACAATGAAGAGAAGGTCATCATTCAAAAGCTCGAAAGTGTTATTAAAAGTAATTACCCATCAGATAAATTAGAAATAATTGTAGGCTCTGATTGTTCCAATGATAGTACTGATATGTTGGTGAAAGAGTTTGCACATAATCATCCACAAGTAAAGTTTATTCGATTCAACAGCAGAACAGGAAAACCTGCAATCATCAATCAATTGGTAAAACAGTGTAAGGGTGAGTTTTTAATTATTACTGATGCCAATGTAATGTTTGATGCTGAAGCAATTTCATCTATGATGCATAGATTTACTGTAGCAGAAGTTGGCTTAGTTGATAGCAACATGGTGAATATTGGATTGATGAAAAGCGGAATTTCATCTCAGGAGAAACAGTACATTCAAACAGAAGTTTTAACCAAATATGCCGAAGGTGAAGTATGGGGAAGTATGATGGGCCCTTTCGGTGGGTGTTATGCAATAAGGAAAAGTTTATTCAGCGATATTCCTTCAAACTTTCTGGTTGATGATTTCTATGTCTGCATGAAAGTACTGGAGCAGGGTTATCATTCTGTAAGTTCCCTAAAAGCTATTGTCTATGAGGAGGCATCGCATAATCTTTGGATAGAGTTCAGGAGAAAAACGCGTATAGCCACAGGAAATTTTCAGAATCTGGCAAAGTTTAGCAAGATGATTTTTAAGGGCAGAGGTATTGGATTTTGTTTCATGTCTCATAAAGTTTTGAGATGGAAAGGCCCTGTGTTGATGTTGCTTTTATATTTCTCTTCTATTGCGGCCTGGTGGTTGTCTATTGATATAAATCCTGTTTTGTATCTGGGAGTTTTTGCAGCCATATCATTAAGTTTACTTTTGTTGCTGGCAGACAGGCTACTTAATTTGTTTCAAATACATATAGGATTGCTCAGATTAAATACACATTTCTTAGTCATGAATGCTGCTATGTTGAAGGGTATGTTCAGATACATTAAAGGAGTTAAAAGCGGTGTTTGGCAACCTACAAGCCGGACTCAGAATGCTTAATTGGATATTACAAAAAAATTGTAGGTTTGTATTCCATTTGACACTAAACAAAATGATAACAACACCTTTAAAAATATTTATTGTTGATGATGATAATATGATGCTGGAAATGCTTCGTGACAGAATTGGTGAGCATACACCACATACGGTTTTAACTTTCGGCACAGGCGAAGATTGTTTGAAGCATGTAGCAGAGAATCCCGATGTTATTATTCTTGATTATTATCTGAATTCAAAAAATCCTGATGCATCTAATGGTATGGAAATATTGAAAGCTATCAAGAAATACAATCCAAACATTCATGTAATTTTTCTTTCGGGACAGGAACGCTATGGTGTGGCTATGCAAACCTTACAAAAAGGAGCAGAGTATTATGTCATTAAAGACAATGAAGCTTTTGGTAAAATTGAAAAAATATTAAGCGGCATTACAGTTTCATAAATCAACTCTAAAAAGTTGATACTGAAATTTTTTATTCACCGCTTAGTTATCAGTTGTCGTCAATACACCACTCAGAATAAGAAGTAGGAGTTTCTTCTAATTTTAAATAAACCAATTTTATTTTATCAGCAAAGTGAGATGCAAGTTGCTTCTTAAAATGCAACAACAGATTTTCGCAGGTTGGCTGCACATCTAAATAAATAATTTTTTCAAACTGTTGTGTAAGTACTTTGTCAAGCAGCTTATGTGGCGAATCGTTGTTGAGTACTAAGGCATGATCAAATTGTTTGATAATTTTTTCCTGTACTATTTGTTTCAATATTGAAAAATCAATGACCATACCAGCCTTCGGATTGCTATTGTCATTAACAGGTTTTCCCTTTAAGGTGACAGAAAGTTTATAGGTGTGACCATGAATATTTTTACATGGACCATCGTAGCCAAATAAGGCATGAGCCATGTCAAACACAAAAATTTTAGTTACCCGAACAGTTTCATTCATCATTAATGACATTTAAAATACTCAAACGGCTGACTACATTCGTTGCAATACCAAAGTGCTTTGCATGGTGTTGAGCCAAAGCGATTCAGCATTTTAGTTTGTTTGCTGTTGCAACGGGGGCAGGTAACCGGTTTTTGCATTGCAAATATACTATCCATTCCGGTTTCATCTTCAGGGGGTGCAATTCCATGGGCTTTCATCTTGTCAAGTCCTGACTGACTTATCCATTCTGTCGTCCAAGCGGGTGATAGTATAGTTTTTATTTCTGACTGAAACCCCGCACCATTTAATACCTGTTTGATGTCGTCCACAAAAACAGACATGGCAGGACAGCCCGAATAACTTGGCGTAATTGAGATAATTGCTTTTTCGTTTTTCCATTCAACATTGCGGACAATGCCTAAATCAACAATGCTGATAACAGGAATATCAGGATCAGGAACAGTATGCAATAATGCCCAGATTAATGATTCTGTTGACTTGCTGCTTTCAGTATTTTTTACTGATGACATGACTTTTTATTCTACCACTTAGCATCAGGATAGGCTCTCTGCAAATATTGCATTTCGCAAAGCATGACACCTAAGCGTTCTGTATGAATACCATTGTGGCCACCTGTTATGGTGTTGTTTATTTCCGGAGTGTTAATATTTGCCGCAGCGAATATTTCATTTACGTTTAGTTGCCACTTCGCAAATAGCGTATCCGTTGTAAAAGAGATACCGTTATCAATTAATGCAGTGTCTGCATCATTCATTTCAAACATATCTTGTGTAAACCGCCACAAATTTGTGACAGCTTGCTGCACACGCATTTTACTTTCATCAGTTCCGTTTCCGAATCTGATGAGCCATTCGCTGCTGTGTCGCAAATGATATTTTACTTCCTTAATAGCTTTAGCAGCAAAACCAGATAATGTTTCATCATTGCTGTTCAACAACGATTCATAAAGTTGTTTTGCAAATGCAGAATACAAAAACACTTTCATCATCGTTTGTGCAAAGTCGCCATTTTCCTGTTCTACCAAAAGGCAGTTGAAATATTCTCTTTCACTGCGTCTGAAAGCAATATCGTCAGCACTAAGTTCATCTTCCGATAATGATGATGCATATTCATAAAGCATTTCAGCCTGACCAAACATGTCTAATGACATATTTGATAAAGCAATATCTTCTTCTAAAAAAGGTCCTCTGCTGCACCATTCAGCCAAACGTTGGCCATGAATCATATTGCTGTCGGCTAATCGCAGGCAATAGTTATATAATGCGTCTTTTGTTTTCATGATTACAGATTTTTTGTTCCTTGCGGCATTTTATAAAAGTTTGGTGTTCGATAGATTTTATCGTTTGCCGGATCAAAAAAGTCAGCAGCATCATCAGCAGTAGTTGCAGCTATACATTCAGTAGGCACTACCCAAATGCTACGTCCTTCATTTCTGCGTGTGTAAAGATCTCTTGCATTCTGCAGAGCCATTTTTTTGTCAGCTGCATGCAGGCTTCCCTGATGTTCAAAAGGTCCACCGTTTTTTGTTTGTATAAATACTTCCCATTGAGGAAACTGATTGTCGTTTTTCATTCTTTAATTTTTTAAATTGATATGGAAGAATTTTCTTTCTCTCTGCTTTTTTCAAATGCAGTTGCACAATCGCGAACCCATTTTCCTTCATTATGATAATGGATATGATGACTTATACGCTGATAATTACATGGGCCATTTCCTTTTACCACACTCCAGAATTCATCCCAGTTAATTTCACTTGTTTCCCAGTGCATGGTTGTTTTGTTGTACTTTAAGTTTTTATCAGGTATTGTAAGTCCGATGTGGTGTGCCTGCTCAACTGTTCTGTCAATAAAACGCTGACGAAGTGTGTCATTACTTTCAACTTTTATTTTCCACTTCATTGAATCTTTTGAATGTGTGGATTCAGAATCATGTGGCCCAAACATCATCAGTGATGGTTCCCACCAACGGTTCAATGAATCTTGTGCCATGTTGCGTTGTGCTGTTGTTCCATTCATCATCTTTGCAATAATCTCATAGCCTTGGCGCTGATGAAATCCTTCTTCTTTACAGATGCGAATCATTGCACGCGAATAAAGTACGTAGCTGCACTTTGCCAGCATGGTTTGATTTACAATAGCTGCTCCATCAACCAACCAACCAATTGCACCCATGTCGGCCCAGGTTAATGTTGGATAATTAAAAATACTTGAATACTTTGCCTTTCCTGAGTGTAGCATAGCAATCATCTCTGTTCTGTCAATACCAAATGTTTCGGCTGCTGAATAGAGATAAAGCCCATGTCCGGCTTCGTCCTGTATTTTGGCAAGCAGAATTTTTTTTGCACGTAATGAGGGCGCACGCAATAGCCAGTTTCCCTCAGGTTGCATACCTATAATTTCCGAGTGTGCATGTTGCGATATCTGTCTGAATAAAGTTTGTTTATATGCTTCAGGCATCCAATCACGTGGTTCTATTTTTTCACCTGCATCAATTCTTTGCTGAAACTGTTTTTCTTTTTCTTCTTCTGTCATAACTTTAAAAATTATAATGTTCCTCGTCTTGCCTGTTCTGCTTCTATACTTTCAAACAAGGCTTTAAAATTTCCTTTGCCAAAAGATTTGGCACCTTTTCGCTGTATAATTTCATAGAATAATGTTGGTCGGTCTTCAACAGGTTTGGTAAATATTTGTAATAAATAACCTTCCTCATCACGGTCAACCATAATTCCCCATTTTTTCAGTTCTTCCAAATCTTCTTCAATAATTCCTACACGTTCTTTGACGGTGTCGTAATAGCTTCCCGGCACATATAAAAATTCTACACCACGTTTGCGCATTTCTGTAATAGTGTGAACAATATCATCTGTTGCTACTGCTATATGCTGACAGCCTGCACCTTCATAAAAATCAAGATACTCTTCTACCTGCGATTTCTTTTTGCCGATGGCAGGTTCGTTAATCGGAAATTTAATATAACAATTGCCATTGGTCATTACCTTACTCATCAGAGCAGTGTATTCTGTAGAAATATCTTTGTCATCAAATGTTATGAGATTAAAAAATCCCATTACTTCAGCATAAAATTTACTCCACACATTCATTCCACCTAACTCTACATTGCCTACCATGTGATCAATATACTTTAATCCTGTTGAAGGTGGGTTGTAGTCCGATTGATACTTTTCATATCCGGGAAGAAAAATGCCTTTTGTAATTTTTTCGCTCGATAAAAATATGGATTGTATCGCCATAGGTATGAATACCAGACCTTCTTACTTCACCATCTTTGTCTTTTAGAACTTCGGGTGACAAATATGGTTTAGCACCACGTTTCACCGTTTGTTCAAATGCATCAGTTGCATCATCAACCCAAAGCGCTATTACTTTAACACCATCGCCATGTTTTTTGATGTGATCGGCAATGGGATTAGAAGAAGTTAAAGGTGTAGTTAGTACCAATCGAATTTTTCCTTGTTGAAGCACATAAGATGTTCTGTCGCGCACACCGGTTTCAAGTCCTGCATAGGCAAGATCCTGAAAACCGAAAGCTGTTTTATAATAATGCGCAGCCTGTTTAGCATTGCCTACATAAAACTCTACATAGTCTGTTCCCAACAGTGGAAGAAAATCCTGTGCCTGTTCAAATATTTTTTTGTTTTCTGAATAGTTGAAATTTTTTACGGTAGTTAAATCATTTGTTGCCATTGGTTGTTTGATTTAAATACCCCCGAAGCTCTGCTCTCCTTGGTGGAGGTGAAAAATGAGAGAGCAGGAGCAGGGGTATGTTGCTTCTTTATATTGTTTCAGACTCGTGCATGCGCCACGACTGATAATATTCTTCTATTTCAATTTCTGTTGCTGCCTGTGTAATTTTTACCGGATTAAACGGATCAATCATTACAGCCAACTCATTGGTTTCTTTTTTACCAATACTGCGTTCAATAGCTCCCGGATGCGGGCCATGTGATAGTCCACCCGGATGCAGTGTTATCTGTCCTTGTCTGATATTGTTTCTACTCATAAAATCACCATCAACATAATAAAGCAACTCATCGCTGTCCATGTTACTGTGATGATAAGGTGCAGGAATTGCCTGCGGATGATAATCATAAAGGCGCGGCACAAAGGAGCACACTACAAAGTTACTCGACTGAAATTGCTGATGTATAGGCGGAGGCATGTGTATGCGTCCTGTAATGGGTTCAAAGTTAAAGATTGAAATACCATAGGGATAAAAACATCCGTCAAAGCCTACTGCATCGAACGGGTGTGTTTCATAAATGTATGGATAAATCAATCCGCGTTTTTTAATGTTTATTAGAAAGTCACCTCTTTCATCATGCGTTTCGAGAGAATGGGGCAATTTAAAATCACGTTCGCAGAATGGCGAATTTTCCATAAACTGACCATACTGATTGCGATAACGTGCAGGTGTTTCAATGGGTGCATGCGATTCAATGAACAACAATTTATTGTCGGCAGTGGTAAAATTTATCTGATAGATGATACCACGCGGAATAATAAGGTAGTCGCCATATTCAAAATCTATGGTTCCGAATAATGTTTTTAAAGTTCCGCTTCCACGGTGAACGAAAAGCATTTCATCGGCATCGGCATTTTTATAAAAGTAATCTGTTGTACCTTTTGTTGGTGATGCAAGCCCTATATGCATAGCATCATTCACGAATAAAACTTTTCTGCTCTTCAGATAATCGTTTTCGGGTTTTACTTCAAAGCCTAAAAAACTTCTTGCCTGCAAGTTATCTTCAACTGCAATTTCCGGTCGAACACTATATGGCTTACCATGTTCCTTAACCATGGTAGGTGGGTTAAGATGATAAACTAAGGAAGAAATACCGGAGAATCCTTCTGTACCAAAAAGCTCTTCATGATAAAGGCTTCCATCTTTCTTACGAAATACAATATGTCTTTTATGCGGTGTTTTTCCCTGACGTTGATAAATTGGCATGACAAAATATTTTTGCAAAGAGGTCAAAAATTCTTGTTTTTTGATATGACATTTATCAGTATGTAGGGTGATTTTTGGGATTTGGCTTGGTTGAGTGGAAAAATAAAAGAACCAATTATTTTAATATTTTGCTATATCTTGGTCATGGGGTTCGCATCTGTTAGTTAATTGTTGTGGCGGCTACAATTAAATTTTGCAACTAATGTGAAGAAACTCTTTTATTTCATCCCAGTTTTTTGTGTAAGGTGCAATTCCGGTTATATCAGGATCTTCATTCGCATCTTCAAAATAATGAATGCTGCGATATAAAAAGTACAATTGACTTTTATCGTACTTGTTTACAAACCATTGTAGCATTTGCTCCCATCCAAAATTCTCTAACAATACATATACATCAAAGAAATCTTTCTTTTTCCTTCTTCCGCAGATAGTGTGCATTTTCATCGCAGTAATGTCTGCTATAGAAAAATAGCTGATAGTATCTTTGACTAAAAATGGCTGCAATAATTTAGATGGCTCGTAAATAAAATCACACTTAATAGAATTGATATAGGCAAACAACATGTTTTTGTTGCTGTTGACTCGTTCAAATATGAAGCCTGATTCATTTGTAAGTACCCGTTCAAAAACGTAAGTATCAAAAGGTACCGTTGAAAATATATCCAAATCAATAGAATGCCTGTGTTTTAATTGCAATGCAAGCGATGTGCCACCAGCAAGTGCAAAGTGTTTTTTCACATCATCTACCTCAAAAACTTTTTTTAAAGTAGCATAAGTTGCTTCATTAATGATAGAAGGATGATACATGGAGCTCGTGCAATGGAATATTAAAATACCAACTACAGAAATGAGCCGTTTTAGGGTCTAATTCTTTGCTTTTGCGTAAAGCAGCTTGTATTTCATCTATTGAATATATTTTTTGAAGGATATAAAAATCATTGGTAAAACCTCGTGTTAGTACACGCTCTATTATAAAACGTTGATGAATTTTTAAATCAATGTCTTTTATAGGGTAGTCCCAAAATAATTGTTGGCTAAAAGGAAAGCGTTCTTCTTTTATCTTTTTATCTAATTTGGTCGTGTCAATATATTTGAGAAAGCTATTCATTATGGCTCAAAGATACTCTCTTTAAGCTTAAACTATGAAATCCAATTTTATTTCTATTAAAACAAATAGCATTTAACTTAGGATGACAGTCCTGCTGAATTCATGTCTTAGTTGGTGTAAGCTTACGAAACTTTTAAAATCTTTCAACTGGTTATCCTTAGCTGAATAATAAATTATTTTTTCAAATTCTGAACTGCAGCTTGATAAAATTTTAAAATAATTTTTTAAAGTGACTGTTGTCATGTTGCCATCATAATAACAATTAATTTCTTAATCTTGTCAAGGTATGAAGAATAGAAATTTGCCTAATCAGGATTATAAATTAATTACACTACCCAATAAAATGATTAAAGTGTTGGTAGATGGAAAATTTGCACAGTTAAACACTGTGGGCATGGAACAAGTGTTTCATGCACTGATGTTTTTATTAGCCTATCCTCAGTCGGAGAAACAAGAAGTGTTTGCCTTAAAAAAGTTGAACACCGTAGCTGCTATCATCAAAAACAAAGCGGCTGCATTTAAAAATAAATTAATTAACAGCGGATTGCCTTTCACTAATATGTCAGTGCAGTTTACACATGATTTTCTGCAATGGTTATTGCAGCAGAAAGAGCTAAAAGTAAAATTCCGGCAGTTTGTAAATTCAGAAACAGATTTAAATGAGTTGTTGAAACTGACTTTAAATCCGGCAGAAAAATCTGAAACAACAGCGGGCCTCAGCAATGAAGACTTGCTTCACTCGCTCGGTATTGAACAACACGAAGTCCTCAACTTTCTATTAGACGAATTTTCTAAAATATACCAACCTGAAGTAAAAGATTATTTGTTTGACAGTGTAGGTTTGCAATGCGACTTAATACCGCAAAACAAATTTTTTTCATTACCCTATAATCGCTTCACCAGGAATAAAACTTTCTATCACGAAGAAATTTTAAAAAAGTTTGATTATAAAAATGTTTTAGATTCTGAAATTAATCCTGCTGTAAGTTTATCAGAGAATGAGCATGTTGAATTGATAAAAACAATAAAGTATGCCATGGTATTGACTAACCGAGAGACGGATACGGTTACGTACATGGACGAAAACACACTGCAGTACTTTGAGTTGGAAAGAGGAATTTCTGTCGCAATTTATGGTATGACACCTGACAGGCAACTTCCTTTTGAGTCTTATATCGGATACACTTTATTTAAGAACGGATTTCCATGTGCCTATGGAGGCAGTTGGGTGTTTGGTAAACGGGCATTGTTCGGCATCAATATTTTTGAATGGTTTCGTGGTGGCGAATCGGGATATGTACTTTGTCAGTTGCTTCGTGTGTTCCATAAAGTTTTTGATGTTGACTATTTTGAAGTAGAACCCTATCAGTATGGATTAGATAATCCTGATGGCATTTCTTCAGGTGCATTTTGGTTTTATTATAAGTTCGGCTTTCGCCCTGTTGATAAAGAACTTAAAAAAATTGCTGAGCGGGAGTTTCACAAAATAAAATCCAAGCAAAACTACCGGACACAAGAAAAAACTTTGTTGCGATTTACAGAAAGTAATATTTCACTTACCTTAGAAAAAATAAATCAAGCAAAAATTGTTGAGGTTACTTCTGTAATTTCAGGAATGATAAAAAAACAATTTAAAGGTAATCGCATGCAAGCAGAACAGGAGTGTGTGAGTTTATTTTTACAAAAAGCACAAAGGGCTGTAAATCATTCGGAGTATAGTGAGGCACTACTTGAAATGGCATTGTTGTGCGAAGCGTATAAAATTAAAGATGATGAAACTATTTCTTTACTGTATGCTATGGCACATATAAAGCCTGTGAATCCTTATGACTATCAGGGCATATTGTTGAAGTTTTTGGAAAAAATTGCGAAGTGATTTTTATTATTCCCTAAGCATTGAAGTACATATAAATAAAAAAGCCATTGTGTTAATTACAATGGCTTTCTATTTTTGGTTAAACAATATTATCGTCTGATAACAATTCTTTTATTAATAGCCTGACCATTCATGTTAATTTTTAAAACATAAACGCCATCAGGCAATTCAGAAAGGTTTAAAATAGTTTTGCCGTTGTTTTGAATAAAGTTTAAACGCTTTACTTCTTTCCCAATCATATTGATAACAGCAATTGAAATTGCTTTTCTTTCGTTGCTGCTTTCAAGGTTAATGTTGCCTGTTGTAACGGTAGGATAAATGTTTAACACGCCTTGCTCTATATTGCTTATTCCCACAGGCCCGTTTGAAATAGTAATATCATCTAACCCTACATTAAAACCAAGTGAATCTTTTATGTATTCAAATTTTACCTGAATATCTGTTGTGTTCAGACTTAGTGTGTAAAATGCTCCCGTCTGTGAAACAGGATTGTAGGTTTGAATATTGTTCCAGTTTGTGCCATCAGCGGTAGTGTAAATTTTAAAAGGATTGGGCTGTTGTGTATTGCCATTACCTTTCATATAAAATTTTAAGTGGGTAGCATTACTGAATGATGGTGAAATAATAGTAGCTCCTGTTACATTAAATTTATACGAATTGCAGGAGATGCCACAATAAGTAGGTGTGTTATAAAAAGTTTTACCGACAGCCGTTGTGTCGTTGTTGGTGATAGTCCAACCGGCAGGGATGCTTGTTACTAATCCGTCATATCCGGTAAAATCGTACGATACCAATACCTGTGAAAATACATTGGTGGTAAGTACAGCAAATGCAATTGTGAGTAGGCGTTTAATCATGTTCTTAAATTATTTATGCAAAGATAAGCATTGAAAATGAATAAAATGGAATTTAAATGAATAAATCATTCAGTAATGTTACGTTAAAGTAGCAAGATTTTAATTCAGAATAATTTTGGTTTTTGCCGATAATGCTAAATGGTATTTGTCCATTTATAAAAGTGTTTATTGAATTTTGATTGGAATAATTTTAAGAAACAAATGTATTGTATTAAGATTGAAAACAATAGTTTACTGCAAAAATGTATTTGGAATACGATAAGAAACTTCTGTTATCGCTTATTAAAATCGTTCATTGTGCGGCTTACACCATGACCGATAAAACTTTTAACAATCTCTTCTGCAAGTTTTAATTTTTCAGGAATGACAGCAAGTTCTTCAGTGTCCCAATTTCCTAAAACATAATCATACCTGACGACCTTTGGCAAAGTTGCTTCCAACACCAAAACGCAGACGGGCATAGTTTGTGTTTGCCAGAGATTCCTGAATACTTTTTAGTCCGTTGTGACCGCCATCGCTTCCTTTGGCACGCAGGCGCAGTGTTCCAAAAGGCAAGGCAATATCATCTGTGATGACAAGAATATTTTCAATTGCAATTTTTTCGGCCTGCATCCAATACTGAACAGCTTTACCACTAAGGTTCATAAAGGTGGTAGGCTTTATCAGAAAAACAGGTTTGCCGCGATGCCGCCATTCGCAAACATGAGCATAGCGTCCGCTGCTGAAACTGTATTCATGTTGCTGAGCGATATAATCAACAACACCAAAGCCAATATTGTGCCTTGTGCCGGCATATTCAACTCCGGGATTACCGAGACCTGCAATTAAAAATTTAGACATTATTTATTTTAAACAAAGAAGCCGGATATTGGAATACCCGGCTTCAATAGATTGACAAAAAAATTATTTAGCCGGTTTAGCAGCAGGTGCAGCAGCAGCCGGTTTAGCGGCAGCAGGTGCAGCAGCGGCAGCCGCAGCAGGAGTTTCTTCAACCACATTTCTTGTTGTTCTTACTGCAACAATAATGTTGTTTGGAGAATCAAGTAATGTAATGTTGTCGCGCTGAATATTAGCAACTTTAACTGCCTGACCAATGCCTAATGTTGTAACATCAATTTCAATAGCATCAGGTAGATTTGCAGGCAATGCACTGATTTGCATTTTGCGCATTTTCTGAATCAATTTTCCACCTTGTTTAACCCCTTCTGCACTTCCTTTAACTGTAACAGGCACTGCTATAGAAACAGGCTTGTTGTTTTGAAGTAATAAGAAGTCAATGTGCTGAATTTTGTCAGTTACGGGATGAAACTGAATATCCTGCATAACAGCCTGATGTTGTTCTCCATTTACATCGAGATTAACCGTGTAAACGCTTGGAGAATAAACCAAGTCTCTTAGTTCAAGTGCCGTTGTGCTGAAGTGCACATTGTCTTTCCCACCGTATAACACGCATGGTACTTTACCATCGGCACGGAGTTTTTTCAACTCTTGTTTGGTAAGGCCTACTCTTTTGGTACC
The DNA here is from genome assembly GCA_016699635.1 of Bacteroidota bacterium. GTDB lineage: Bacteria > Bacteroidota > Bacteroidia > AKYH767-A > OLB10 > OLB10. Next base: position 1,877,980 of record CP064983.1, read on the forward strand.
TTTAATCGTTAATGATTTCATTGTAATATATAATTTATAAATTTAAGATTTAACAAACAGATTGCTTATTGAAGAGTATTCATACACTCTTCTTATAGCATAAGAGAATAGCTCTGCTGTTGAGAGCTGAACTATTTTAGCTGACTTTTTACGCAATGGAATAGTATCGGTAACAATTAACTCAGTAAGTTTTGAGTTTTCAATCGTTTCGTAAGCATTGCCCGACAGTACAGCATGTGTGCAGAATGCACGCACAGAGCTGGCACCTTTTTCTATTAAAAGTTCGGCAGCTTTTGATAATGTTCCGGCAGTGTCAACAATGTCGTCAACTAAGATTACATCTTTTCCGGCAACATCACCAATAACCTGCATGCTTGCCACTTCGTTGGCGCGTTTGCGGTGTTTGTCGCAGATGGCCATTTCTGCATTAAAGAATTTTGCATACTCGCGGGCACGATGAACACCGCCCATGTCCGGTGCTGCAATGAGCAGGTTGGGCAGGTTTAAGTTTTTGATATAAGGAACAAAGATTGAAGAGGCATCTAAGTGGTCAACCGGTATGTCAAAAAATCCCTGAATCTGAGGTGCATGCAAGTCCATTGTCATCACACGGGTGACACCGGCAGCAGTGAGCAGATTGGCTACTAATTTACTGGCAATGGCTACTCTGGGTTTGTCTTTGCGGTCGCTGCGGGCATAACCAAAATAAGGAATTACGGCAGTGATGTAGTGTGCAGAAGCACGCTTGGCAGCATCAATAAGCATGAGCAATTCAAACAAATTGTTGGTGGGGGCAAAGGTTGACTGAATGATAAATACATCACAACCACGCACTGTTTCGTCAAAATAGGGAGAAAACTCGCCATCGCTGAAATGCGAAACAATGACATCGCAAAGGGGTAAACCATAACTAAGTGCAATGTTATCAGCCAGATAGCGTGTAGCTTCACCGGAAAACAATTTGACTTCTCTTGCCATAGATAAGGGGGGATTCTGAAAGGGCTGCAAAGAAAGGAAAAATTTCGCTCAGGTCAAATGGATTGTGTAAAATTAATACTTTTGCAGCCTCGTTTTTTGAATAGAATTTACCCGGATGGCGGAATTGGTAGACGCGCTGGTCTCAAACACCAGTGAGCTAAACCTCATGCCGGTTCGATCCCGGCTCCGGGTACCAGCAAGCCCTCACACTGAGGGCTTAGCTTTTTAATATAATCAGCTATGGGTTCACCCGGTTTTGACGATATTTATATGGATCTGGCAAAGACACTTGCCTTAAAATCGCACTGTGTTAAAATGCAGGTGGGAGCGGTCTTCACCAAAGATACGCGCATCATCTCTCTTGGATATAATGGTCCGCCTGCGGGCACACACAATTGCGATACGGAGTGGCCTGATGATGGTTGCCCGCGCGACAGCAAGGGTGGTTGCTCCTTAGCCATTCATGCCGAACAAAATGCAATTCTTTATGCTGCAAAAAATCAGGTTTCGGTAGAAGGGGCTACTCTCTATGTAACACTTTCGCCATGCCTTGCCTGTGCTAAGGTGGTGTTTACTTCAGGAATAAAAAAAGTGATTTTCTTAAATTCCTATGCGCAGTATAAAGGCATAAAATCTGATGAAGGAGTTGATTTTTTAAGAAAATTTAATGTAGAAGTGCAACAATATACTCCCGGAACTGTTTCCGGTACATAATATCTTTTCATGCAGTCTGATCAGAAAAAAAACTTTCAACCATTATGGTATGCTTTATTGATTACCGTAGGCATTGTCATTGGTGTTTCATTAAACTCATCATTTAAAGGCGGCACAAATATTTTGTTCAGCCGCAGTGCATCAGGAGGGTTCAACAAAATTAATGATGTTGTAAACTACATCCGTCAGGAATATGTTGACACCATCAATCAACAGGAGTTGGTTAACAGCAGCATTACACAAATACTTCAAAACCTTGACCCACATTCTTCCTACATTCCTGCTGATGAACTGAAATCGGTTAACGAGCCGCTGGAAGGAAACTTTGAAGGCATAGGAATAGAGTTTCACATACAGTATGATACTATTATGGTAGTGTCAACCATTGCAGGTGGCCCTTCTGAAACTATTGGACTACGCCCCGGTGACCGCATTGTCGAAGTAGATAAGAAAAAAGTTGCAGGCATAGGCATTAAAAACGAAGACGTGTTTAAATATCTGCGCGGACAGGAAGGAACCAAGGTTGCCTTGAAGGTCAAACGTAGTGGTATAGAGAAATTGCTCGACTTTACCATTGTAAGAGGTAAAATTCCTATCCGCAGCATAGAAACATCATTTATGGCAAATGCCAACACAGGCTTTATTAAAATTTCGAGATTCTCTGCCACCACCTACGATGAGTTTATGGAGGCTGTGGAGGCATTGAAAAAGCAAGGAATGCAAAATCTTATTCTTGATTTAAGAGGAAACCCCGGTGGATACCTTGATGCAGCAACCATGCTTGCCGATGAATTTTTGCCAGATAAAAAGTTGATTGTTTACACAGAAGGGAAAGCGCGACCACGAAAAAATTATTATGCTACAGAGAAAGGCGATTTTGAAAAAGGAAAAGTTTTTGTTCTGATAGATGAAGGCTCTGCTTCGGCATCAGAAATTCTTGCAGGTGCTCTGCAGGATTGGGACAGAGCAGAAATTATCGGTCGCAGGTCTTTCGGCAAAGGATTGGTGCAGGAGCAAACATTGTTTCCCGATGGTTCGGCTATGCGACTTACCGTGGCACGTTATTATACACCTACAGGGCGCAGCATACAGAAACCTTATAAGAACGGTTACATGGCTTACGAAGAAGAAGTGTATGACCGGTTTAAACATGGCGAAATGGTAAATGCAGACAGCACACACTTTAACGACTCATTAAAATACACCACTCCCGGTGGTAAAATTGTTTATGGTGGTGGAGGCATTATGCCCGATGTGTTTATTCCAATTGACACCACTGCCGATAATGAGTTTGCGCGTTCTGTTTTTGGGTTAGGATTGGTAAGTCGTTTTTCGTACGACTATACTGATAAGCACAGAAATAAACTCAACACATATAAAAGTATTGACGAATACATAAAAAACTTTTCTGCCGATCAGCGTTTACTCAGCGACTTTTTTGTTTACGCTATTGATAATAAAGTAAGACCTGATGAAAAAAGTATTCATGCTTCAAGACAGCTAATTGCCAATCAGCTTAAAGCAAACATAGGAAGGTTGTTGTTTGGAAACGATGCTTTTTATCGTGTTGTATTGTCAGATGACAAAGCGTTTAATGCTGCATTGCAACAAGCAGAAAGTACAGCGCAGAGTAAGGTTAAAGAGTCAGAGGCGAAATAACTTTTACATCTTATTCTGAAAAACATTAATTTTTTCGAGTACAATTTTTTTTATTTCAAGCACATCTTCTTTATAAAAGCCTGTTGCTACAATAGCACCTTCGCCCGTTGTGTTAATGGTGATGGAAGAAAACCCTACTAACGGTGTGTTAACTTCAACAGATGAAATTCTTGAAAAAGGAATAGTTTTTTCTTCACCACTAAATACACCCGGTATTCTGAATGTTATTCCATCATTGTCTATTCTTATTTTGTTGGGCAAAACTTTATTCCCTTCCGACATTCGGGATGCTTTATACTCTTTCATCATTTTTAGAATAATGTCAAAGTTATGCAACATTCATATATCATTCATAAAAAATTAAAATAGTGGCATCTGATTTGCGTTATTGTAAATACCGTAACACAGAAAATAAGGAGTTTTTCAGGTTAGTTTTAGGTTAGGTAAAAGGGCTGTCTGCATCAGACGGCCTTTTTATTTTGCCTTCAACAAATCATGAATTTTCAGAACCTGCGGCAGTAAAGGCTCTGTGCCATCATTTTTTATAAGATAGTTACAACGTTTGTTGCGATCTTCTTCATTCAGTTGTTTGGCAATAATTGCTTTTATTTTTTCTGCTGATGTGTTATCGCGTTTCATGGCGCGTTCAATTCTTACTGTTTCAGGTGCAGAAACACAAATTACAGCATCTAACTCTTTGTTTGCGCCTGACTCAAACATTATTGCAGCTTCTTTTAGAATATAATCTGCCTTTTGATTATTGCACCATTCACTAAAATGTCCTGCAACTGCAGGATGCACTAAGGCATTGACAGCGTCTAACTTTTTTCATCATTAAAAATAAGCGAAGCCAAAACAGTATATTGAGTTCATCATGTTCGTTATAAATACTGTTGCCAAAAAGTTGTTTGAGTTGGCTGCGCAATGGTTCATGGTTCATTAATTGTTTGGCTGCTGTGTCTGCATCATAAACCGGTATGCCTAAAGTTTTAAAAATATTAGCTACAAAGGTTTTTCCCGAACCTATGCCACCGGTTATGCCAATTTTTTTCATCAGCGTTCAATAAAATAGTTTACTGTTGACGGAACTATAGATGAAACATTTATTCCTTGTGGCTTGTGGATTAACTCAACGGCCAACTGACCTTCTTTTAAATATCTTTTTGCAGAAACCGTTACCTGAAACGAGTCAGCACTAAGTTGTTCATAGCGTTTTAAAGGCACCTGAATGATGAGTTCTGCTTTTTCAGGAATGAGTATAACCTTACCACTGCCGTGAATAGAATAGTTTAAAACAACAGGAATTTTTTTCTCGATAAATTCTTCAACAGGAATGTGAATCTTTATTTCTTTCTGCGATAAATTGACTTTGCCGGCAGGTGAAATTAATGATAGGGTAGCCTTTAAGTCACGGTCAAGATTGTCGTAATCTGTAGCAACAGTTTTTATTTCATTCACACCGTCAAGCTGACTTTTTTCTCCGGAAATGGTAATGCTGTCGGGCGCAATGCTGACTTTACCTGACAACCCAAAGTTTTTCTTTATGGAATATGTGAACTGCGTAACTACGGGAACCGTTTTCATGTACTTAGACGAAAGATAAAGCCACACTGAATCGGGTAGTGTTGTAACAACATCCATTTCTTTTAAACGGTTTTGATTCTGATTTCTGAATTCACTTTGTAAACTGATACCAAGTTTTTCATTGTTTACAGAATATTTTTTCAGATCAACTGTTAAGTTTCTTTCGCGGTTTCTGATTAAATACCAAAACAACTCAAACCCTCTTGAACGAAGTGTTACATTTACCTGTTGAGGTATTTCGCTGATGACTTGCTTGCTGAATGGTGTATTCTGAAGAGTAACAGTATAAGTTACAGGATATACATAATTCTTGTTCAATGAGTATAAAATCCAGAAAACAAGCGACACAAAAACACAAATAAAAAATACGGGCAATGATGCATTGCCTTTTAACCTGATATTTTTGAAAATATTCAAGTGTAAGGCTTTTTATTTTTTATCGTCTGTTTTGCGGTACTGCTTTGATGCTTCTGCAGAAACGGCAGTTTTATCAATTTTGATTTTTACGTTGTTGTCAATCTCAATCATAAAAAAAGTTTCACCAACTTCAGTAATTTTTCCATGCACGCCACCAATGGTAACTACTTTATCACCTTTATTAATACTTTCTTTGAATTGCTTTTCGACTTTCATTTTTTTCATCTGTGGTCGCAGCATAAAGAAATACATGATTACAATAATTAATCCTAACATGAGGAATTGCTGCATGGCCATGTTGCCCTGCGACTGAAGTAGAATGGTTAAATACATCATTTGTCTTTTTTAGAAATATCTGCACTAATGGTTAAAACTTTTGTGTTTGGAACGGTGTTGGCAAGTAAGGTTACTGTCTTACTTGTCATGCCATGTTTACCTTCACTATTAAAGGTAACTTTTATAAATCCTTCCTGCCCTGGAGCAATAGGGTCTTTTGAGTATTCAGGAACGGTGCAGCCACAGCTGGCACTTGCCTGTGTGATAATTAACGGAGCTTTACCGGAATTTTTAAATTTAAAATTGTAGGATACAATTTCGCCTTCGGTAATAGAACCAAATTCGTGATTGTCGCTTTCAAAATCAAATTTGGGTAAAAGAGAAGTGTCTGCATTTTCAGGCTCTGCACTTGCAGGGTTGTTTACCATTTCAGGTTCTATGGTTTTCTTTTGCTGATCGGACTTGCATGATACAAATGCAGTGGCAGCAATACATAAAACTAAAAAGAGGTGTTTCATACTATAACTCAATTTTGCTGCGAAAGTAAGGCTAAGTTACCTAAGCAGCAAACAGTATTTTCGACAAAAGCTTATTTATCAGATTTTCTTCAGACTGCTTAAGAAGTCGTCCTTTTTTCGTTGAGAAACAGTAATGGTGCTGCCATCACTCATCACCACATAGCCGCCACGGCCACTTTGGTATTTTTTAATACAGTCGAGGTTTACTAAATGTGAGTGGTGAATTCTGAAAAAGTTGTATTCTGTGAGTAGGTCTTCAAACTCTTTTAAGTTTTTACTTACCAATAGTTTTTTGCCATCAGTAAGAAAAACGGAAGTATATTTTCCATCAGCTTCGCAACGTAAAATATTTTTTATTTCAATAAACTCAAGTCCTTCACCCGATGTCAGTCCGATTTTCTGATGATTGCTGCTTTTCTGAACATTTGAAATCAGGGTGTTTACTTTTTCTTTATTGTTTTTACGGTTTCGGTTTTCTTCAGCACGTTTAATTGCTTTAATCAATTCTTCTTCGTCAACGGGTTTCAGAATATAATCCATTGCAGAAAATTTTATTGCTTTAATGGCATATTGATCGAATGCTGTGATAAAAATGACATCAAAGTTTACCTCATCAAACTTAGAGAGCAGGTCGAACCCTGTGCCACCAGGCATTTCAATATCCAATAAAACCAGATCGGGTTCATTCTGAAGAATCATCTGATAGGCTTCTTTTATATTTGATGCTTCACCGGTAACTTTTACCTCGGGGCAATTGGTGGCAAGAATCATTTTAAGCAGCTCGCGGCCGCGTTTTTCATCATCTACTATTAATGTCTGTAACATCTTGTTTTGTATTAAATCGGTATGGTAACAATCACACGTGTTCCGGCTGAATTATGTTGTTCGTCTTCTTTGTCTATAATCTGAATGCCAATGTGCTGTTCGCGTATGCTGTTTAATGTTTTAATTCTGTCGTCAATTAACTGTGTTCCTCTTGATATATGTTGTGATGTTGATTGATTTTTTAATCGCGCTGCTTCAACTCTGCCAATGCCATCATCATCAATTATACCAAGAATACATCCGTTTTTTTGCTCAAAGATAAGCGTTAAATTGCCTTGTCGGTTTAAATTCACCAATCCATGGTTAATGGCGTTTTCAACAAAGGGCTGAAGTAAGGTAGCCGGTATCTCAGTGTTTTTATAATCAATTTTCTCATCCACCTGTAAATGGAAGTTAAAACCTTCGTCAAAACGCATTTGTTCCAGCTCAATATAAAGTCTGAGCATATTTATTTCTTCTTCAAGTGTGATACTCTCGGAAGTGGAATGATCGAGAAACATACGTAACAACTTCGAGAATTTTGTTAAGTATTTATTGGCTGCTGTATGGTTGTTGGTTGTAATAAAAAATTTAATTGTATTGAGACAGTTGAATAAAAAATGCGGATTCATTTGTGCCTGAAGTGCTTTTAATTCAAATTCAGCAAAGCGTTTGTTAAGTTCTGTTTTCTTTTTTCCTGATTGCGTATATGTTTAATTCTAAAGTAAGCTATCAAACCAAGTAGTGCAATGCCTGTCATATAAACAATGACTAAGAAAAGGTTACTTTTGTAAAATGGCATTGGCACATAAAAACTCAATGATTTTTCTGTACCAAAAATGCCGTATAACCTAATTTTAAAAGTATAATTCCCGGGATTCAGATTAAAATAACGCACTGTGCGTTCTGTAGTTGCTGCTCTCCAGTCGGCATCAACACCATCTAACTTATATTGAAAAAATACTTTTTGAGGGTTGTTGAATTTTGGTGCTGTATAATTTATTTCCAGCGTTTTTATTTTTTGGTGCAGATCAATATTCCCAATTGGTGAAAATTCTTTATCATCTGCTTTAATGCTTTCAATTATTATTTGTGGGATGTAATCGTTCTTGATAATTCTTCTTGTATTTAGAATTGCAACACCCTTTATTGTTGGAAACCAAAAGTGTGTGGGATCTTCTTTCAGATAATTGGGTTGAAACCCCGAATTAAATTCTGTAGTTTTTAATCCGTCTTTTCTGTCGTAATAATTAAAAGAAAGTGTTGCTGATTTCTGGTCAGCAAAATTGTTGAGGTCGTATTTTTTTACATTGTAAATACCTTTATTTGTTGTAAACCACAGGTTTTGCTGATTGTCTTCTGCAATGCAAAAACATCTAAAGTTGATAGTTCAGGTATTGTGGTAAAGCTCGCAAATTTCCCTGCTTTTAATCTTGAAAAACCACCTCTTACTGTGCCTATCCATAAAGTTTTTTCCTCATCAAAATAAAGCGATCTTATAGAGTTAGATGGTAACCCATGATAGGTTGTAAATAAATCAATTTTCTGAGAATTGATTTTATATAAGCCATTGTTACTTGCAGCCCAGATGTTTCCAATTGAATCTTCGGTAAAATATGTCACCTTGGTTTTAATAACATCTTTTGCAAAGTGACTTAAAGTATCATGCTGAATAGTGAAAATACTTTTATCGGTTCCAATCCAAATTATTCCCTTACTGTCCTGATATAATGCAAAAACAACATCATCAGAAAGTCCGTTTGTTTTGTTGAAATGGAAAATTTCTTTGTCATTTTTAAATTTAAATAATCCTCCACCATAAGTTCCAACCCACAGGTTCTCATCTTTATCTTCAAGCATTGACCAAATACAGGTGTTTTCTTTCGGCTCAGGAATTTTAATAATCTTTCCTTCAATAATTTTATTAATACCACCACAATTGTTGCCAACATAAACTGCACCATTGGCTGACTTAACAATAGGCGCAACACCATCAGCAATCAATCCGTCTTCAACAGAAAATGTTCTGAATATTTTATAAGTAAGCTTGTTTACTCCTGCATTGTTGGTTCCCACCCAAATATTGTCTTCTGAATCCTGATAAACAGATTTGACAGTGTTGGATGATAAGCCAGACTCTTCAGAGATCTGATTAAAATCATTTGTACCTAAAAGATATATACCATCTGGGCCATCAAAAATCCACTTTCTGTTCTGTCGGTCAACGAAAATCCTTGAATAACCTTCGGATTCATCAGGAAGATTAATTATTTCAGTTTTTGCCGCACTTACTTTATAAATTACGGCTATTGTTCCAACCCCAAGAAAATTGTCGCGGTCGTAGCAGAGACTTAAAACTTCGGTTTTTGGAATACTTTCTATCTGTTGAATGGTTCCATTTTTCAACTCAAATAAACCACCTGTTGTGGCTATTAATAAACTGTTGTTTTTACCGGCTGTAATTAAACGAATGTTGTATTGATTGATGCGTGTACTAAAATCGAGAATGTTGCCGTTTACGGTATAGATTTCATTGTTTGTTGTGGAAACATAGAGTGTTCCATCTTCAGAAAAACAGAAATTAGATATTTTTATATTACCAAATGATTTTTCAAAGCCGGTAAAAGTATTTCCATCATACTTTACAAGATGACCGGCATCGTCCAGCAGCCATAGGTTTTTATTTTTATCTTCTTTAATAATTAATACAGTGTTGGATAGTAATCCTTTAGTTTCATTATTGCTGAACACTGTAAATTTTACTCCGTCATAACGAACTACACCACTAAAAGTAGAAAACCATAAATAGCCATTTGAAGATTGTAGAATATCAATTACAGAGTTTTGTGGGAAACCGCTTTCAGTATTAAATACTTCAACAGAAAAATCGTTTTCAATACCAAGGCTTTTCTCTGACAAAGATGATTGCGACCTGGCAGAAAAAGATCTTGTAAAAAGAAAAACTAAGATTAGTAAATAAAAGCGTTTATTCATATTGATTATGCTGCCAAATTAAGCATTAAATCAGTTATTAAGTGGTAAAAAGTAACAGTTGCAGTTAATAGATAGCCAAAAATTGAATGTGAAACTGTGTCATATAAAAAGTATTGTCATGCTTTTTAACTTAATCTTATCGCTAAAATACTCAATTGTTACTTTCCGGCTTTTGTTTATTTCCAACTTATGTTACATTCGTAAAAGATTTCAGCAGTAGATTATGACTATCAAGAAAGGCGATAAAGTTTCATTTAACCTTCCCGGTACAGGGAATCGTCAGGTAGCAGAAGTCACTGATGTACTTGAAAAATGTGTTCAGGTAAAATATAATAACGAATCGTACAGCAATTTGCTGACATTAGATAAAGATAAAATTCTGGAAACACTGCCAGAAGCTCCCAAGTTGGAGTAAAGATGCGGTTTATTTTCTGTTTTTAGGTTAAGGGCTGGGAGAAATCCTTATTTTGCATTTTTTGAAATCAAGTTTTAAAACGCTTAATAACATTCGATTATCTGATTATCTTTGCAAAAATTTCAAATTCTTTATGATTAAAAAGCTACTAACGGTTTTACTTTTAATTTCAGGTGCTGCACAGGCACAGATTTTCAGATTGACCTATAACGCAACTGTTTGTCCAAGTCCATTAAATGCAACTACAGGTGTTTATCTCTATGCCGGAGCTAATATTACCTCTCCCGGTGCGATATCAGGTTATTTTATGGGAAGTATTAATCCACTTGCATATCCGTTGTACCAGACACAAACCGGAGTTTGGGAAATCTGTTTTAATCCTTATCAGACATTTCGTGATGGCGCAGGAAGTTTAATTCCGGCCGGCTCAACTATTTATAGTATTGATGTGAATTTTATGAATGCAGCCGGTTCTGTTTTTACAGGCAATTGTCAGCATGGTTTAATACAAATAACGAATCCAATGTCTGTTAATCCATCGTCAAACTATGCAGCAATTGCTTCAGGGTTGGTTGTAGCTACTTGTAATGTAGGTTTGCAGGAAATTCCAAATGCACAGGCTGTTATCTCACAATCAGCAAATCCATTAACATCAACCACAACATTCCGATTATTGCTTAAAGATCCGGCTAAAGTAAATCTGGATATTTATAATGTTCTTGGCAAAAAGGTTTGTAGTATTGTAGAAGGTAAAAAACTAAGCGGCTATACGGAGTTTAGCTGGGATGGAACAGCAGAAAATGGTAGTATGCTCGCAAACGGCTGTTATTATTATTCACTTAAACTGAACGATAAAATTTATACAAGTAACAAATTGATTATAGCTCGATAAGGAGGGGAAAACACAGAAAGGAACGAATGTTTTTGAGGATTTTACCTGCCCCAAACATTTTGTTTTATCTTTTCTGACGATTGTTTTTGATATGAAGGAAATTATTTTTTTCTTTGCCTCTGATAAGCCTAACTGAATATTATCACCATAAAAATTATTATGAAGAAGTTATCATTACTATTATTATCCATTGCCTGCATCTTTTCAGTAACCACTATGGATGCGGCAAAAGCCAAGAAAAGCAAGACTGCTAAGGCAGATAAGGCGTTTAATGCAGGTAAGTATGCACCTGCAGCAGATCTTTACAGGAAAGCCTATGGCAAGCAAAAGTCGAAGTTGGTAAAGGCGGAAATCGCCTACAAAGCTGCAGAGTGTTACAGTAAAATGAGCAACTCTAAAGAAGCTTTAAATTGGTATGAGAAATCGGCTAAAGACAATGGTAAAAATCCTGATGCCGTATTGAAATATGCACAGGCATTAAAAACCAATGGCCGTTATGATGAAGCCGTTGCACAGTTTAATGCATTTAAAGCACTTGAACCTGGTGATAACCGTGGTCAGGATGGAGCAACATCATCAGAAACTTCACAGCAGTGGAAAGATAAGCCAACTAAGTATAAAGTTGAGAACGTTGCAGCATTAAACACAAAGTATTTTGATTTTGCCGTTGCAGTATCAAACTTAGAGAAAAATACACTTTATTTTACATCTTCAAGAGCAGAAGCATCAGGAAATAAAAATGATGCATGGTATGGCGAAAAGTTCTACGACATCTTCAAATCTGCTCAAGATAACAATGGAAAATGGAGCATCCCAACACCAATCAGTGAAGCAATTAATACTGCTGCATCAGAAGGTGCTATGACATTTGATGCAAAAGGTAACGTAATGTATTTTACCCGTTGCCAGAAGAGCGATGAAAAAGGTAAAGAAGGACAGTGTAAAATTTACAAGAGCGTTTATGACGGTGCTAAATGGGGTACACCAGAGTTGCTACCATTTAATAGCGATAATTATACTTGTGGACAACCTTCAATTACTGAAGATGGAACCACACTTTATTTTGCATCAGATATGCCTGGTGGTGCAGGTGGAAAAGACATCTGGATGACTAAAAATGAAAATGGAGCATGGGGTACGCCTGTAAACATCTCTTCTATTAATACTGTAGGTGATGAAATGTTCCCATATATTGCACCAAACGGAAAATTGTATTTCTCATCAAATGGTCACATGGGCATGGGTGGACTTGATATTTTCTCTGCAACTTCAGAAAATGGAGCATGGGCAAATGTTACTAACTTAAAGTATCCAATTAACTCATCATGGGATGATTTCGGATTTATGTTCAATTCTGCCACTACAGGTTATTTGACTTCAAACCGCGATGGCGGACAAGGACAGGATGATATTTATTCGTTCGTAGTACCTCCTGCAAATTTTGCAGTTTATGGTCGTGTATATGATACAGACACTAAAGAAGCAATTGCAGGTGCAACAGTTGAACTTTTTGGTAGCGATGGAACACAGCTTTCTGTTAAAACACAAGATGCGGGAACATATCGCTATGAGTTAAAACCTGATGTTGACTATAAAGTTTCAGCATCATTTACAGGCTATCTGACACAATTTAAAGAACTGACAACTAAAGGTCTTGATGAATCAAAAGACTTCGAACAGAATTTTGACTTCCCATTAAAGTCAACTTCAAAACCAATTGCATTACCTGAAATTTTCTATGACCTCGACAAGTATTCATTACGTCCTGAGTCAAAAGCAGCATTGGATGGATTAATTAAAGTGTTGGATGATAACCCAACTATTACCATTAAACTTACTGCACACACTGACTTCCGTGCCGATGACAATTACAACTTGGCACTGTCTAAAAAACGTGCTTTAGCAGCTTACAATTATTTGGTTTCTAAAAAGGTTGACAAAGATCGTTTGAGCTGGGAAGGAAGAGGAGAAAAAGATCCTAAAGAAGTTGAGAATGACGAGCAGTATCTACCATTCAAACGTGGTGATAAGTTAACAGAAGAGTTTATCAAAGGATTAACTTCTGAAGAACTGAAGGAAAAAGCTCATCAGTACAACCGTAGAACAGAATTTAGAGTTCTTAGTACAGACTATACACCCAAAAAGGCTAAGTAAGCCCGATTGAATTGTAAATAAAAAAGAGGCTGTCTTGGTTAAAGACAGCCTCTTTTGTTAGTTAGGATTCAGAATCTCAAAAGAGCTTATAATATCTAATAGAATAATCTCCGCCATTTTGAACACACACTTTTTTAAATTTGCAGAAGCAGACAAAACAGAAAATGATAGATCAGAATAAATACAGTCAACGTGGTGTTTCGGCAGACAAAGAAGATGTGCATGCAGCAATTAAAAATGTTGACAAGGGTCTTTTTCCAAAGGCGTTTTGTAAAATCATTCCTGACTATATAAGTAACGACAAAGATTATTGTTTGCTGATGCATGCTGATGGTGCAGGCACGAAGTCGTCATTAGCTTATGCTTATTGGAAGGAAACAGGAGATATTTCTGTCTGGAAAGGAATTGCGCAAGATGCGCTGATTATGAATATTGACGACCTTCTTTGTGCCGGTGCTACAGATAATATTTTATTAAGCTCAACAATAGGAAGAAATAAAAATCTGATTTCCGGTGATGTCATTGCGGCTATTATTAATGGCACTGAACACTTGGTTGCTGAGCTGAAAAATTACGGAGTTAATATTACAACCACCGGAGGTGAGACTGCAGATGTTGGTGACTTGGTGCGTACCATTATTGTTGACAGCACCGTAATGTGCAGAATGAAAAGAAGTGAAGTTGTTGATAATGCAAATATTGTTGCCGGTGACGTTATTGTTGGCTTTGCTTCTTTCGGGAAAGCAACTTATGAGACTGAATACAACAGTGGAATGGGTAGTAATGGCCTCACTTCGGCAAGACATGATATGTTCAATAAATCAGTTGGCATAAAATACCCTGAGACTTTTGATAATTCACTTCCTGAAGATGTGGTTTATAACGGCAAGTATGCATTAACCGATAACATTATACTTGATGACGGGTATGGAAAAATTGAAATGCATGCAGCCAAGGCAGTGCTATCGCCTACGCGCACTTATGCTCCCTTGGTTAAGAAAATATTTGAATCGTATAGAAAAAATATTCACGGCATGATTCATTGCAGTGGAGGAGGACAAACTAAGGTGCTTCATTTTGTTGATAATCTTCATATCATTAAAGACAATTTATTTCCGACTCCTGCTCTTTTTCGTCACATACAGCAAGCAGCCGGAACCAATTGGATAGAAATGTATAAGGTATTTAACATGGGTCATCGCCTCGAGGTGTATTGTCCTGTAGCCATAGCAGATGAATTAATTTCTATTGCGGCCGAATTTAAAATTGGTGCAAAGGTTGTCGGACGTGTTGAAAATTGTGCGGGTAAAAAACTTACCATCAATTCGCCATATGGAAAATTCGAGTACTTAGTTATTTTTTTGATAACGGGCATGGCGTTTACTCAGTTCATCAATAACGCCACTATAAACTGTGTTCATCAGTTCAGGATTTGCAAGATAAAAGTTCATGCTGTGGGAAAATACAGCAGTATCAATTCTATGATGCTCAAAAATATATTTGTAATAAGCAGGAAGGTTAATGATGCCTAGTGAATCATTATATGGATGCAAGGTAGCCTCTGATTCAGCAAGATGAATGTCGGCAAGTATCTGTATCATGCTGTCTTTTGACAGTGTACCTTCAGGAATTATTACTTCTTTATTTTTATGAGTGCAGGATACAATAGATAAAGTCAGAATAGAAATAAGAAAAAAGTATTTTTTCACTTGCATATATTAATGAGAAGAAAATAATAATCGCTGTCCGTTGGTGCTTAATTGGAGATGGCCATCATTGTAAATGTGAACACCGTTTACAAAAGTATGTTTTACTTTCGATTGAAATGTTGTACCTTCAAATGGCGACCATCCACATTTATAGAGGATGTTGCTTTTGGCAACAGTCCAAGGTTCATTCAAATTTACTAATGATACATCAGCAGCAAAACCTTCTTGGATAAAACCTCTGTTTTTAATATTGAAACATATAGCCGGTGAATGACACATTTTATTTGCAATCTGTTCCAAAGAAATTTTTCCCTGATGAAAAAGCTCCAGCATGGCAACAAGCGCATGTTGAACCAATGCCACCTGAAGGCGCTTTTAGATAGGGCATTTGTTTTTCGTCTAAAGTGTGTGGTGCATGATCAGTTGCAATGACATCAATTTTATCGCTGAGCAGTGCGTTTAAAATAGCTTCTTTGTCAACTTGTGTTTTTATTGCAGGATTCCATTTAATAAAATTACCTTTTGAAGCATAATCGTTATCATCAAACCAAAGATGATGAATACATGCCTCTGAGGTTATTCTTTTATCTTTAAGTGGAACATTGTTAGAGAATAGTTCTGTCTCGCGAGCCGTTGAAATATGAAGAATGTGCAAACGGGTGTTATACTTTTTTGCAAGATTCACAGCAAAAGAACTTGACAGGTAGCAAGCTTCTTCACTGCGGATAAGAGGATGATGTGATGCATTAAGTTTATCTCCGTAAAGTGATTTGTATTTCTCTGTATTTTGTCGGATTGTCTGTTCGTCTTCGCAATGTGTTGCAATGAGCATTGGCGATTGTGAAAATATTTTATCCAATGTAGTTGGATTGTCCACAAGCATATCACCTGTTGAAGATCCCATAAAAATTTTTACGCCACAAACATTTTCTCTGTTTGTTTTAAGAACTTCGTCAAGGTTGTTGTTGCCTGCACCCATGTAGAAAGAATAATTTGCCCACGATTTTTTTTGAGCGAGCCGGTATTTTTCTTCTAATAATTCTTGTGTCAATGTGTTTGGTACTGTATTAGGCATATCCATAAACGAAGTTATGCCTCCTGCAACTGCAGCTGCCGATTCGGAAGCAATATCGCCTTTATGTGTAAGTCCGGGTTCACGAAAGTGCACCTGATCATCAATAATCCCTGGAAGAAGTATTAAACCATCACCTTTTATTTCATCAACCTTATGTTTTACATTTATCGAAGGGTCAATTCTTTCAATGATGCCATTCTTGAAGTAAATATCAGAATCGAAAATTTTGTTGTCGTTTACAATTCTGACATTATGAATAATGGTTTGCATTTGAGTGAAAAAATTTCTGCTAAGGTACGAATCAGCATGGTTTACCAGTGTTTAGATTATAAATTCAGAAGAATGTTTTTATGAGTTTACATAGTAGAGATAAAATTAATTGCAACATTTTTTTATTTTTGCATGCTTATAAAAAACACCGTTCGGGGTGTAGCGCAGCCCGGTAGCGTATCAGCATGGGGTGCTGGTGGTCGCTGGTTCGAATCCAGTCACCCCGACAGTTTTCATCTCAAAGCGTTCTGTAAAACAGGGCGCTTTTTCTTTTCACACATAATTTGTGGATATTATTCAGCACCTTATGTAAATTACTTATCACAGTCATTTATTTTTCAGTCCGAAATTTAACACATGGCATTAAGCAGAATTTGGTCGTATATGATTTTATTTGCTGTAGCAGTAGCAGGCTATCGTTACATGCAAGGTGACAAAAATATTTTTAATGACATGGTGGTTGAAAAAAAATTAGCTGCCGGTGAAAGTTTCAGTAAAGTATCTTATTATGTCATTGGTCAGGGAATTGACAGTGTTCTCAAAGAACCAAAATTAAAAAATGCCAATTGGGTAAAGACAGATAAATTCTCAGATGCTCAGGTAATAATCACCACTGCTGATTTAAAGAATAATCTGCGCGAGCAATTAAATAATCAACTTGCAAAAATCAGTTTTGCGAATATTAACACTCAAAACAAATTCACTGCTGACAAATCGAAATTGATTTATTCTGAGGAGTTAATTACTGACAGTACATTAAATATAACAAACAATCTGCTTCAGGCTAATGTTGTTCTTACATCTGAAGTAAATACAGATTCGCTTCGAAATGCATGGACAGCTATCAGCAACAGACAAAAAATTGTTGGTAGCAATGAAGTATTTCTCTGGCTTCCTAAAAACATTGATGGTATTTTTGAAACAGGAAAATTTGCAGTGACTATTGCCATAGGTCTTATAGGTACGCTGGCATTATTTATGGGCTTACTCAATATTGCTGAACGTGCAGGTGGCATCAACATCATCAGCCGATTAATAAGTCCGTTTTTGTCGAAGCTTTTTCCTTCGTTGCCAAAAAATCATCCATCGTTTGGACACATGGTGATGAACTTTTCTGCTAATATGCTTGGCCTCGACAATGCGGCTACACCTTTTGGGCTTAAGGCTATGCAGAGTTTGCAAGAAATTAATACCAACAAAGACAGGGCAAGCGATGCACAGATTATGTTTCTGGCATTACATGCATCAGGGTTAACACTGATTCCTGTTTCTATAATTGCTGTTCGTTCTGCTAATGGATCGCACAATCCTAATGAGATTTTTATTCCGCTCATGCTTACAACTTTTGTTTGTACTCTCACAGCTATGATTGTAACCTCGCTCAAACAAAAAATTAATTTGTTCCAACGTGGATTGTTGTTACCTGTTGCCGGACTGAGTTTAACATTAAGTTTGTTTGTATGGTTCTTAAGCAGCCTGCGACCATTTGCATTAGATCAATTTTCTGATGCATTCAGCAATGGTGCTATTTTATTGGTGTTTTTTGGAATTATTGCAGGAGGACTTTATAAAAAAATAAATCTCTTTGATGCATTCGTTGATGGTGCGAAGGGAGGTTTTGAAACAGCAGTTCGTATTATTCCTTACATGGTAGGAATGCTTGTTGCGGTGAGTATGCTCAGGACAAGTGGTGCGTTTGATTTAATCATTAATCCTGTAAAACATCTTATTGCAATTTCTGGCATGGACACACGTTGGGCAGAAGGTTTACCGACAGCATTATTACGACCTTTCAGTGCAGGTGGTGCAAGAGGATTTATGATAGATGCCATGCGCACATTTGGTCCTGATTCGTTTATTGGTAAGTTAGTGAGCGTTTTGCAAGGCTCGAGTGAAACGACATTTTATGTTGTTGCTTTGTATTTTGGCTCTGTTTCTGTAAAAGATACACGTTATGCTATTCCTGTTATGCTTCTGGCCGACCTGGCCGGAGTAATATTCTCAATCGTAATCTGCTACTTGTTATGGGCATAATCTAACAGTTTAGTTGTTAGCGAGTTACATACATAAAAATCCGGTTTAATTTAAGTTGATTTTAAGGCCAGAAATAGGGGCCTACTAATCAAGTTTTTTTATACTTTCGCAACCTCAAAAATTTTAACCGTAGTATTTTATGAGTCAGATAGTTTATGTAGTTCCGGTGTTGGGTTTGTTGGCCCTGGTTTATATGTTTATAAAAGCCTCGTGGGTAGGTAAGCAGGATGCAGGTGAAAAGAACATGCAAGAACTTGCAGGTCACATTGCAGATGGAGCCATGGCATTTTTAAAAGCAGAATGGAAAATATTATCCTATTTTGTTGTTATAGCAGGATTGCTATTGGCTTATTCAGGAACACTACATGGCACAGAAGAATATCCTGTTCATTCAAGCCCGATAATAGCTGTTGCCTTTGTGATAGGTGCAGTTTTTTCTGCAGTAGCAGGCTATATTGGAATGAACATTGCCACTAAAGCAAATGTCCGTACAGCACAGGCAGCAAGAAGCAGCCTTTCAAAAGCATTAAAAGTTTCTTTCACCGGAGGTGCAGTAATGGGACTTGGTGTTGCAGGCCTTGCAGTACTAGGATTAGGTTCGTTATTTATTGTATTCTATCAATTGTTTGTTCCCACAGGTGCAGCAATTACCGGTGTTGAAATGAAAAAAGCTATTGAAGTATTAGCAGGTTTTTCTCTCGGTGCAGAAAGTATTGCTTTATTTGCTCGTGTTGGCGGAGGTATTTATACTAAAGCTGCCGATGTAGGTGCTGACTTAGTTGGAAAAGTTGAAGCCGGTATTCCTGAAGATGATCCGCGTAACCCCGCTACAATTGCAGATAACGTTGGCGACAATGTTGGTGATGTTGCCGGTATGGGTGCCGACTTATTCGGTTCTTATGTTGCAACTATTCTTGCTACAATGGTATTAGGTCAGGAGATTGACGCTTCTGCTGATAAGTTTGGCGGGCTTTCACCTATTTTATTACCAATGCTTATTGCAGGAATGGGAATTATTTTTTCAATTGTAGGAACATGGTTTGTGAGAATTAAAAGTGAAAATGATAATGTTCAGAATGCATTGAACATGGGTAACTGGTCGTCAATTGTACTTACAGCAATTGCCAGTTATTTTGCCGTGACTTATTTACTTCCTGAAAAATTAGTTATCCGTGGATTTGAGTTCACACCTATGAATGTTTATTTAGCCATATTGGTTGGTCTTGTAGTGGGAGCATTAATGAGCATCATCACAGAATATTATACTGCTATCGGAAAGCGACCTGTTTTATCAATCGTTAAACAGAGCTCAACCGGTCATGCCACAAACATTATTGGTGGATTGGCAGTAGGTATGGAATCAACTGCAGTGCCTATGATTGTTCTTGCAGGAGGTATTTTTCTTTCCTATTCATTAGCAGGTCTATATGGCGTTGCCATAGCAGCAGCAGGTATGATGGCAACAACAGCTATGCAGTTGGCTATTGATGCCTTTGGTCCTATTGCAGACAACGCAGGCGGCATTGCCGAAATGAGTCAGCTTCCAAAAGAAGTTCGTCAGCGCACAGATAATCTTGATGCTGTAGGAAACACTACTGCTGCAACAGGAAAAGGGTTTGCCATTGCATCGGCAGCATTGACATCATTAGCATTGTTTGCAGCCTTTGTTGGTGTTGCAGGCATTTCGCATATTGACATTTATAAAGCCAACGTGCTTGCAGGCTTGTTTGTTGGTGCCATGATTCCTTTTATATTTTCTTCGTTGGCTATTGCTGCCGTAGGTCGTGCTGCAATGAGCATGGTAGAAGAGGTGCGCAGACAGTTTCGCGAAATTCCGGGCATCATGGAGTACAAAGCAAAGCCTGAGTACGAAAAATGTGTTGCTATCTCTACAGAAGCTTCTATCAGAGAAATGATTGCTCCGGGTGCATTAGCATTAATTGTACCTGTTGTAGTTGGATTTATTTTCGGACCGAAGTGCTTGGTGGTGTGTTAGCAGGTGTAACTGTTTCCGGTGTGTTGATGGGAATGTTTCAGAGCAATGCCGGTGGTGCATGGGATAATGCAAAAAATCTTTCGAGAAGGGTGTTGAAATAAATGGTCAGACATATTACAAAGGCTCTGAGCCACATAAAGCATCTGTTACCGGTGACACTGTTGGTGATCCATTTAAAGATACATCAGGACCATCAATGAATATTTTGATTAAACTGATGAGTATTGTTTCTTTGATTATTGCACCACACATTGCATCAATTGGTACTCAGGATTCTTTTAATAACAAGAGCGAAGCTAAAATTGTTGCTCCGGTTGTAACTTCTACAGTAAATAGCACACCTGAAATGGATCTTGCAGCCATGACAGGAGCAATTAGCCTTGACGTGAGCCACTCCTGGATGCAGTTTGGTATATCGCACTTTCTGACAACAGCAAACGGAACATTAGCAGTAGATACAGGTTATATTAATATCACTAATGACTTGGCAACAAGCTCAATTTTTGTTCAGTTGAATGTAAAATCTATTGACACAAAAAATACAAAGCGAAACAATCATCTTTTAAGCTCCGACTTTTTTGATGCTGAAAAATTCCCTTCAATAGTTTTTAAATCAAACAAAATTGAAAAAGCCGCAGAGGGCTCAGCATTTCGTTATATTGCTAAAGGTGAGTTAACGATTAAAAATATTACAAAACCTGTAGAGCTTAGATTTAACTACATGGGTGCATTGCCAAATGAATATGCAGCTAAAGATGCACATACTTTTGTGGGCGAGGCAGATCTTGACAGAATTGACTTTGGTGTAGGCGAATCAGGGCCTACAGTAGGTAATAAAGTAAAAGCTACTTTCTCTGTTGAAGGCTACAAAATTTAAATAAAGAGTTAGTGTGAATTCAGAAAGGCTGTCTTAAAGGGATGGCCTTTTTTATTGGCACTAAAAAAATCGTTATTCGATTACCATCCGCTTGCAAGCATATCGGCAATATGCATAAACTGCAATGATGATCCTTCATTGTCTGCAATACTTTTTAAATGCATCAGACAGGTATAGTCAGTAGAGATAACTGTATTAGCTCCTGTTTGTGTTAACTCCAGAATTTTTCTCTTACCAATATCTACTGAAATGGCTTCATACTTTTCTGTAAATGATGGAGAATAGCCGCAGCAACTGTCTGTGCTTTCAATCCATTCAAGGCCTTTTACTTTGCTGAGCAGGGTGCGAACAGAATCTTTTACAGTGAGTTCATTAATGGCTTTACAGCTATCAAGAATTACAACCTTTCCATTAAACCGCGCACCAACATCGGTTACATTGAGTATGTTGACTAAAAAATCTGTAAACTCATAAATATTTTTCTGAACACTTTTATATTCATTGTGCAATGCTGAGTTGTGAAACATCTGCGGGTAAATATTTTTTATCATTCCCGAACAGTAAGCACCGGGACAAACAATGTATCGCTCATTCTGAAACTCTTTAATCAACTTCTCGCCAACGGCTTTACATTCTTTCTGATAACCTTCTTCAAATGCTGTTCTGCCGCAACATGTTTGTTCTACATTATAGTTAACGCCACATCCAAGTTTCTCAATAATTTTCACAACATTATTGGCTGTTTCAGGAAAAACCTGATCCATGTAGCAGGGAATAAGTAAATCAACTATCATTCTTTATTTGCAAATATCCGATAAAAAAATCAGGTGTTTTGTAATCTGAAATTTCTGATGCTAAGTAATGAAAAAAGTCCCACTACAAAAAAAGTCATCAAAACTAAAATTGAATTACGCATGGAACCTGTAAGTTCTTCAATATATCCGTAAGCTACTGTTCCCAATACCAAACCAATTTTATCACAAACATCATAAAAGCTGAAATACGAGGCATGGTCCTGTGTTTTCGGTAGCATTTTACTATAAGTGGAACGCGATAGTGACTGAATGCCGCCCATAATCATACCAACAGCAAATGCTAATACAAAAAACTGCACCGATGTAGCCACAAAATATGCAGCCCAGCAAATGCCAATCCAAATGGTTACTGCAATCAGCAAGGCTTTAATGTTTCCTGCCTTTGATGAAAGAAATGCAAACAGATAGGCACCGGCAATGGCAACAAACTGAATAATGAGAACAGTGATGATTAATTCATCATCGCGCATGTGCAGTTCCTTGGTGCCAAACAAACTGGCAACATACATAACGGTTTGCACACCCATGTTGTAAAAGAAGAATGAAATCAAAAATCGTTTTAGCATTGGCAACGACTGAAGTTGTTTAAGCACTTTTATTAATTCATTAAAACCTTTTGTCAGTAGTTGTTCATTTGTGTTATGCGTACTGGTTTTTTCAGGAAGATATTTAAATGTGAAAAGTGAAAATCCAAACCACCAAACGCCTGTCATTAAAAAAGAAATTCGTGAAGCCATGCCTGAGTTGGTAATTCCAAACCATGATGGATTTAATATCATTGCCAGATTAAAAATCAGTAAAAGAGAGCTGCCAATATAGCCTAATGCAAACCCCTGTGCACTCACTTTATCCTGCATGTCGGCAGTTGCAATTTCTGGTAAAAAAGCATTGTAGAAGACAATACTTCCGGCCCAGCCAATGCTGGCAAGAATAAAAGAAATGATTCCTATATCGAGATTTGCAAGGTCTTTAAAAAAATAAAGTGATGCACAAGATGTAGAGCCAAGAAAACAAAACAGCCTCATAAAAAACTTTTTATTTCCTTTATAATCTGCAATGCCACTAAGCAGCGGTGAAAGAAATGCTATCACTAAAAAAGAAAAAGATAGGGCATAAGAGTAAAGTGCTGTGTTTGTGAAAGTGCGACCGAGAAATGTTACCTGATCGCTACCGTTGGCACTGGTAATGCTGTTGTAGTAAATAGGAAAAATAGCAGTGGTAATACTTAGTGAATAAACTGAGTTTGCCCAGTCATAAAATGTCCAGGCGCGTAAAACTTTAGGGTTGTTTTTTTCCATTAAAATCAATGTTGATTTATTGCCATATAAAATTTAATGCACCATTGGTTTGACCTCCGTTAAACAATTGCTGGCCAGCATAAGGAAGTTGATTAGTCATAAGCGGAGTAAGGTTTTTTCTATCACTACTGTTTCCATTAAATCATCAGTTTCCGGACTGAAGTTGTAGTTGAATACTTTAATAATAATTGACTTGTCGAACTGCGTAATGGCAAAGGGTGTAATAAAATTAAAATTTGCTGTGCCTTGTGGTGCATTGGTGCTCACTGTTGTACTGACATAAGTATTTCCATTCCAAATCTGACAGTAAATATCGGCTGCAGAACCATCACTATCCCATGTCGTTCCATCTGATTTATGAACAGGCCAGCTATTTAGACTTAGACTGACAATGTTAGCTTTTGTGTAAGGTGATGCGTTGATGCCTTTTATTGTTGTAGCTGTTTTACCCTCTGCAGTTTCGCCTTTTAAGACAACATTATAAAATCCATAATCAAATATGTGCATTACGCTATCGCCAGAAACTTCTGTGCTGCCATCGGCAAAATTCCATTTATAGTTACAAGGAATTGTTGATTCAGCTTTAAAAATAAAAGTGTCCGGATGTGTTTTGAAGTCATTATAAACAGTGATACCTAAAAAAGGTGACGGACTATCATCGGACTTTTTTTTGCAACCTGAGATTAAAAAACTGGCTACAAAGATTGGTAACAATATTTGTGAAAGAAATAATAGCCAATTTAGTTTTTTAAATCCTGTACTGCGGCAATGCCACAGCCGAAACCCCATTATTTTTTTAAGAGTAGTTTTTTCCATTCTTCAGGAATGTTTTCGCTGACAGAAAGACGGTAATTGTAGCAAACTAAAACAGTAAGCCCATCTGCCAGAATAATTTTATTGTTATCAGTAGTTTTAAAAACTTCAAAGCCAAGGTCAAAACTCTTTGTTCCTACACGAGTGCACCATGTTCTGACAGATAAATTATCATTCAGCAATGCAGGGTGCCGGTAGTTGATTTGTGTCTGTGCAAGAATAAATCCTGTTTCGCGCCAGTTGATGTTTAATGGCAGACGTTCACTAAAATCAATTCTTGCTTTTTCAATATAGCTTAGATAAACGGCATTGTTTACATGACCCATCCAGTCTATGTCTGAAAAGCGGATTTGAATGGGGGTAATTGTTTCCGACATATTTATTCTATGATGATGCGTTTAGAAATCAATTGCTTGTCGGTAATAATATTGAGCAGATACATTCCTTTTGAAATACCTTCGGTATTTAGAGTTATGTAATCATGCAACAGAGAATTTGAAGGAATGATATTTCTTCCCTGAACATCAAACAAACTGCAAGTAAAAGTTTTTCCGGGTATGCTGATATTGATTTGTCCTTTTGCAGGATTGGGATAAACGTCAATATCAGGCATATCAACAGTGTTGGTGCTTAAAATATTTTCGCAAAGAATATCACTTAAAAAACGTGCAACAAGAGTATCAATCAGCGCATCATCATGAATGCCGTGTACATTGCCGTTGTAGAGTAATGCCTGATAGTGCTGACTTGAAAAACCAAGGTTATTCATTCTGTCATTTATCACACAAGAGCCAAAAAGATGCGGATAGTTTTGAGACACATTCATAGGTTGATTCCAAAGCCCCGGCATATAGCCGCAGCCAACAGTGCCATCGCCTGTCTGATGGTATGAGAAAAGTGCCGGGTCTGTATTGGATTCAATAAATGATGTATCTAACAAAGCGCCAAAGAGATTTACTGCTGCAAGCACATTGCTACTTTGTCCATTAAGATTCAACCTTCCGAAAATAGAACCTAAATCATTTCTTTGAACATTGCCAAAGAGCGTAGTTACATCACCTATTGCCCCACCATTTATCGGAGCCTCGCTTTGTTTGTCAACATAGGTAAAATGCATGGCGGTGATGGAGCCTGCACTGGCACCACCCACAAATGCAAGATTAATATTGCTTGAGTCAATTGCTGCACGTGCTTTAAGAAATCGCATGGCTCCATGTGCATCTTGTACAGCACGGTATGCTGCTCTGATAACTTCGCTTGAGTCGAATGTAAATGGTGCACCAAAAAACAGGTTTCCATAAAATCCTAAGCGATATGACATGGTTGCAGAAACATAACCTCTTTCAGCATAAGCCTGTGCAATAACATCCATATCATTTTTGTTTCCGGTAAAAAAACCTCCGCCATGAATCCATAAAATTATAGGGCGTGCTGTGTTGTTGTCGCCTATGGGTTTCCAGATGTTCATTTGAAGATTAGCCACTGTATTGTTATAGGCAGTGTCGCTTCCGTAACTTATATCTCTTTCAACATAGGTTTGGTAGATTCTCGGATAATAAGGGTCAAGACATTGCGTAAAGCTTTGTCCGTAAGAAATAACGGCAAGCATTAAAAGTAAAATTCTATTCATCATAAAAAGGTTATTAAAATCTGTTGACTAAAGTATGGTTAATGGATGGCATTTGCAAAGGGTGTTTTTTGAGTGATTGGGTAAAGCGAGATAATCAACCACAGCTGATAAGGGTAATAAAGTTAATTAGATAATGAGATAATTTGATAATCAGCCACAGCTGACAAGTTTGATAATTCAGAATTATAGGTTCTGCATAGTTTCATTATCATTATTTCATACCGTAGGCGCGAGCGTTTTTTCCGCTCGTGCCGTTTATTTTGTTTGCATCTTGCAAACTATAAAACTTATTTTGCCGGTGCATGGCGAAAAACAAAAGATATTTCCTGACGGGTTATAGTTTGTTACATTAACCACAGTTGGTTGGATTGATGTTTTTACAAGAGCCATTTACTGCGATGAGATAGTTATGAATTTAAATTACTGCATTGACAAGAAAAAACTAAAAGTGTTTGCTTATTGCATTATGCCATCACACATTCATTTAATTGCAAAAACGGAAGACAATGTGAATGTAAGTGATGTGTTACGCGACTTTAAGAGTTACACATCAAAGTAAATTATTAAGATGATTGAAGAAAGCCTCACGGAAAGCAGGCATGAATGATTGCTTTATATGTTTGAGTTTTATGGCAAAAAAAAATACGCACAATGTTAAATATCATTTTAGCAACAGAATAATCATGCCTTCGATTTATACAGTAATAAATTTATTGATCAAAAAGTAAATTACATACACAACAATCCTGTAGAAGCATGAATAGTTACAGAGCCATATTTTTATGTGTATAGCAGTGCTGATCAATTTACCGATTTAAAGCTGGCTGAACTATGAAGTCCGATAGCTATTGGACGGCCGGAGGCCCCAAGGATAAAAGGCACGAGCGGAAAGGACGCTCACGACTACTTAGAGACCTAATAAAAAATAAGAACCTAAGGATTTGTGAAATTCAATTGATAATGTATTGTAAATAGCTTCGGCTTTATCAAAGTTGTTGTTTTAGAACTCTGACCAAGCTAAATCCATTTTTTCGCTATACTTATTAGCAATTTGATTCTGCGTTTCAGCCATTGACTTTCTTTTATCTATACCCATAAATCTATCACCATTGAAATGAATCATGTGGTCAGGCGTGTCTGCCAGCCATACTTCTGTTTCCCAAGCAATATTATTGGAGTGCTTTTTAAATTCAGTGAAATCAGGAAATGCTGTTACATAAATTTTTCCGGCTTTACAGCCTTTCAGAAATTCTTCAAGTTCAACAATTCGTTTCGGAGAAACAGGGCCATGTGAAGTAACGGCTTCAATCAGGAATAACCAGTTTTTCTTTTCGTCATAAATCACAACATCTGGCAATTTACTGTGCTGGTCAATCGGTATTCCTAATTCTTTCAACTTCTTTTCATCAACGAACAAATCCTTTTTTGCTGTATCGCCTAAATAGAGTATCGAACCACCATTAGCAAATCTTGCAGCAAAATTATGCACGATTGCAGCCTGAACTTCGTTGTGCTTTCCTGACGAAAGTTTAATCGTTTTGCCATTGCTTAGTTTTACCGGAATCAGATTTTGTTTTCTTTCTTTTTTATATCGTTTCGCTAATTCCCCGGCTTCTGATTTGAATTTTTCAACTGCTTTCTTCCAATCTTTAGTTCCAAAATTTTGAATAGCTTCTAATGCTTCTTTGTTAATTGCATAATGAGCATTCGGACTATTTACCGGTAGTTTTGGATTGTCCGGATTGTAATCTGCAATACGAGCCTGAACGAATTGATGTAAAACCTGCCTTCTGAATGTCTCTCTTGTATTCGGTGCGTATTCTTTTTTATGCACATCGAGAACGAAAGCCATAATACCTTTTGTAACTTTTAAACTTTTGCGAGTCGCTTTACTCCAACTATTACGAGGCTTAATTCCGCAGAGTGCCAATAACGTGTATGCCGATATTTCATTTTGCTGTGCTGTTGGCAACCCTAATTCTTTGAGTATCTTTTTTGCTTCGTCAAGTTTGCTCATATTGTTGCTAATGTAAATTCAAATTGTTCATTTACTATTTTGTTGGCTTTATCTACTGAAAAATCATTAGAAAGAATAACGCTATTTCCAATTTCTTTTATTGTTTCAAGTGGAGGAAGGGGAATTTCCCTGAGTTCGGTAGCGCTTACATTCACGTTGCCGTTGAATATTCTGAAATACGAATCGAATAAACTGCTGTTCAGTAAAGCACAAAGCCCAATCACCTCATTTCGCTCTAAATGTCCTTTCGGACGATAGATGTAATTTACTTTGTTTTCTACACCGATATATTCTGCTTCAATGAAATTGCAGAAGTATGGGGCTGCAACCAATCTGCTTTTGTCATCCTTAGCACTGAAACGTCTCAATAGAACATAGTTTTTATTCGGAATAAGAATGGATTTTGATTCATCATGTACTCTTACATATTGTCCTTTTTCGGGCTTTGGCATGGGCCAATCCAAAGCCATTTGCTGTACATTGTGAAGCCAAAACAATGGAGCTAATAATACTGTTCCGTTTTGATATGTATCGTGTATATGATCTTTTGACCTGAATGCAACAACGGGGCCGGTTGAAATCTGAATATTGTATTTATTCAGGTTGCCGCTCCAATTTTTAAAAACATTCAAAATAGCTTCATCTGAATCACTCGTTGGTAAGTACAATATTTTTTCATTTGAGCTCAGGTCAATCAATTCCTTTTGTGCGAAAGATTTGATTATTGGAGAATCAATATCCTTTAATCCATGCGATGAATAAACATGTACTTTGTGCTTTGGATTTGTTTTTTCTTTACGCGTTCCTTTTATGATAACGGTTTCCTGCAATACCTTATCTCTGTTGAATGTGTCTTTTCGGGAAACAAACAAATGCACGTTGTCAATTTCAATTATTTTGAAAAAATACTCCCGGAATAATTTGAAGTAACTGCCAGAAGCGTAGCTTCTCGGAGTTATGAATATTAGTTGCCCATTTTCTTTTAGTAGCCTTGCGGAAATAGCCATAAAAATGGCGTAAATATTCGGATGTCCATTAACAACTGCTTTTGCAGCAATCGCTCTTTTGTCGTCAATAGGTAGTTTGAAGTAGGGAGGATTTGAAACAATAATATCGAACGGATTAATTGTCTGTGAAAACAAGTTGCCATTATCTGTTAAACAACCTGCGTTTTCAAGAATGAAATCATCTGTATGAATAGAGAATTTTAATTCAATATTTTTCGCATTTAACCAACTTCTTAAATAATCTAATGACTCTTTTGTATAAGGAATTAAAGCTTTGTCTGTTTCGTACACAATCAAGTCAATCTCCTGCAATTTGCTATTGTTCTGAACTATAGATTCGATTAATGCACAAGTCAGAATAGCCGTTCCGCAACCGGGGTCAAGTATTCTAAGAGAACTTTCGCTTACTTCTGCAAATGTCCCCATCAGTCCGGCTATTTCAATAGGAGTGAAAAATTGTCCGTTTGTTTTTTTATGTTCCTGATTTACCGATTGGGCATAATTCACCCCAAGCCGGTCAGCGCAATGGCTCGGCAACTCATCAGCAATTTTTCTATGAGTTTTTTATCTGCCATTTTTCTTTTTAGCGATATAGTTAATTTTCTTTTCAGTACTTGCATAGCTTTTAGCGCTACTTCTTCGTTTTGCAGTTCGTAAACGAGTTTGTCGCTGATGAACGCGATCAAAAATTCATTCAGGTCAACTTTATAAAATTTAGCCAGACGAATAACCTGATCTTTTGTCGGCATTCGTTCACCACGTTCAATTTTGCTTAAAAGAGCCTGGTCAATTTCTATTTCCGCAGCAACCTGTCGAAGCAATAGTCCGTTTTGCTCTCTTAATTCTCTGATTATTTCTGCTATATTTTTCAACTTGATATGATTTGACTTGACATTTAATGTCCAAAAATAGTAAAATGATTTTTGTAGCCAAAGAATAATTATTAACAACAGCATTAACTAGCGGGCGGGTGAATTTTGGTGCGTATTGAAAATTGCGGGCTTGTGCCCTTCAGGGATTGAGGGTGAGCAGAGGAGAAAAGAATTGTTTAAAATACAAATATCCTCAAGCAATCGTTACTTTTCGCAGACCTAAACATGCCACACATCAAACAAAGCCTGTGAAATTAATAATTCTGAATTCTACATTCTACATAGTTTCATTATCATTATTTCATAACTGTATAACAAAAAAAGTATCTCAAAAATATTTTTTGAGACAGCCTCCTGAACCAAACTATCAAATATTTTACTTCTTCACCAACTGAATTTCTGCAGCAATCTTCACTTCTTCGCTAACCAATACACCACCGGTTTCTAAAGCTGTGTTCCAGTTCAGTCCCCAGTCTTTACGGTTAATTTTTCCGGATAATGTAAATCCAGCCTTTTCCTGACCCCATGGGTCTTTCATCATACCACCAAACTCTGCAATCAATTTTACAGGTTTAGAAATACCTTTCATTGTAAGTTGGCCATTAAGTGCGTAAGTGTCGTCACCGGTTTTTGAAAAATTCTCTGACTTGAATGAAATAGAAGGATGTTTTTCTGCATCAAAAAAGTCACCGCTCTTTAAGTGTGTATCACGTTGTGTGTCGCCTGTGGTAATGCTTGATGCATCCATACTGAAATTGATATTTGCATTATCAAAATTGCTGTCTTCAGATTGTACTGTACCTTCAAACTTTGCAAAGTTTCCTTTTACATTCGATATCATCAGATGTTTTACTTTGAATGTAATTTCAGAGTGTGCCTGATCTATGCCCCATGTTGTCTTTGTGAGTGTTGTCATAATTTTATTTTTTTAAATTGTTAATTGTATTGTTTAATTGAGTTGCATTGGAATATCCATCAGTAATATTTCTGCATCTTCGGTTTTAGCGATAAAGTTTATTTCAGAGGTATTCCATAACCCTATGGCATCGCGCTCATGCAACAAATTGTGGTTTATTTCAAATTCGCCTTTCACTACCATAGCATATACACCGTTACCTTCTTTTTTTATTTTATATGAGGTGCTTTTGTTTTTATCGAAGTTGCCCATACTGAGCCATGCCTGTTGGTGTATCCACAATCCCTCTTTTTCTGTATCGGGTGAAACAATAGTTTGCAGTTTATTTTTTCTGTCATTGACATTGAGTGATAGCTGATCGTAGCGGGGTTTTACATTTTCTTTATCGGGATAAAGCCATATCTGAAACAACTTTACCGCATCTGTTTTACTTGCATTAAACTCACTGTGTGTAACACCTGAGCCTGCACTCATCACCTGCACTTCGCCATATTTTATGATGCCATGATTGTTCATGTTGTCTTTATGTTCAAGCGCACCAGCTAAAGGAATGGTAATAATTTCCATGTTGTCGTGTGGATGTGTGCCAAAGCCCATTCCTGGTTCAACATGATCGTCATTGAGTACACGCAACACGCCAAAGTGCATTTGATTGGGATTATAGTAGCTTGCAAAACTGAATGAATGTTTTGCTTTTAACCAACCATGGTCTGCATTTCCTCTGTTTTCTGCTCTGTGAATTACTTTATTTTCCATATCTTTAAAATTTATGGTACAAAAGTAGAGCGACCTTATTCTTTCAGCAATAACCTGAATTAATAAAGCAACTTAATGTAGGTTAAGTTAATATGTGTGAGTAAGTTTTGGTGTCAGTTTTTAGTCATGCGTGCACGCATCTTACTGAAAAATTCCGGTGTGACACCAATATAGGAAGCTATATATTTCTGTGGTAAACAGGAAACCAAAGCAGGATACTTCAGACAAAACTTTTCGAATCGTTCTTCTGCACTCAGAGAGAGTTTATCGAGTATTCGCTCTTGCTGACTTGCCATGCTGTTCTCAATCAGTATTCTGAAAAAACGTTCAAACTTGGGGATTTTATCAAAAAGTAAATCACGGTTTTCTTTTGTGAGTACAACAATTTCACTTTCATCAATGGCGTCAATAAATAAAATTCCAGGCCGGCCAGTTATGCTACTATAGAAATCGCCAATCCACCATCCCGGTGGTGCAAATTGTAAAATATGTTCTGTTCCGCTTTTATCAATATTATAAGCACGCAAACAACCAGAATTGACAAAGCATGATGCAGTAAACACTTCGCCTGCCTGCATAACAAATTGCTTGCGTCTGACTATGCGGGCACTTAGTAATGATGTAAATATTGCTTCTTCTTCTTCTGAAAGAGAAATATATCTTGAAATATTTTTCAGAATAAGATTAAAAGGTTTGTTGCTATCTGTTTTTGCCATGCTGCTCAATATAATCAATCAGGGCATGAATAATTTTAATATGAATTTCTTGTGTTCTGTCGGCAAAGCCGGAATGTGGAACACGAATTTCAACATCACAATGATTTTTTAATGCTCCGCCATCTTTACCTGTCAATGCAACAACAATAATATTTTTTGCTTGCGCCACTTTTGCTGCTTCCAAAACATTGGCAGAGTTGCCACTTGTGCTTATGGCTAATAAAACATCACCTTTGTTGCCAACTCCTTCAACAAATCTTGAAAAAACATAATTAAAACCATAATCATTACCCACACAACTCATATAGGATGGATCAGAGATACTGATTGCTGCAATAGGTTTTCTGTCGTTACGATAACGCCCAGCCAATTCTTCGGCAAAGTGCATGGCATCGCACATGCTGCCACCATTGCCGCACGATATAATTTTGCCTCCTGCTGCGAGAGAGGCAGTCATCAATTCACCGGCTTTTGTTACGGCTGCAATATTTTTATCGACCGATAAAAAAGTTTCAAGTACTTTTTTGCTTCTTCAAAATGCTGACGAATAATTTCTGACATATATAAGTTTATATAGCACAAAGATAGCAGGTTATTTGAACTGAATTCAGAACAATTGATTTTAAAAGTATTGGTTATTGATTGAAAAAATGATTGTGATGTAAATTGTTTTTATTTGCAGTAATTCCTTTCTATGCAGGTAAAGAAAAAGTTGATTTTATCATTGCTTTCGGCAGTGATGCTTTCGTTAGGCTGGCCCGAGCGCGGCTTAACACCACTTATTTTTATTGCATGGGTGCCATTGCTGCTTTTGGAAGAGTACAGTCATCAGAAAAAAGAACAGAAAAAATTCGGGTTGTTTGGCTGGACGTATTTAACCATGCTCGGATGGAATGCTTTAACAACATGGTGGGTTTGCAATGCCAGTTTTGGTGGAGGCCTGTTTGCTATTTTCTGCAATTCATTATTTATGACATGTGTGTTTTATGCTTTTCATATTGTTAAAAAGAGAAAAGGACATGTGTGGGGCTATACAGCATTAATAATTTTTTGGGTTGCTTTTGAATACCTGCATCTGAACTGGGAGTTAAGTTGGCC
Organism: Bacteroidota bacterium; assembly: GCA_016699635.1. Classification (GTDB taxonomy): domain Bacteria; phylum Bacteroidota; class Bacteroidia; order AKYH767-A; family OLB10; genus OLB10. The sequence continues at coordinate 1,911,284 of CP064983.1, forward strand.
ATGGCTGACATTGGGTAATGTATTTGCAACAAAACCACAATGGATTCAATGGTATGAATATACAGGAGTGTTAGGAGGCACAGTTTGGGTTTTGTTGGTGAATATTTTAATTACAAGAATTTTTGTTGCATCAGCAGATAAATTGAAACGCAGCGTGCTGTATGCAACTGTTGCAATAGCTTTTCCGGGGTTGATTTCATTGCTGCGCTACTACACTTATAAGGAAACGGAAAATCCTGTTAATGTAATTGCAACACAACCAAACATTGACCCTTATGGTGAGAAATTTTCGGGGATGAGTAACGAAGAGCAATTAATTCCTGTATTGCGTTTGGCTAATCTGGAGTTGAACGATTCGTCAGATGTAATACTTGCCCCTGAAACTGCAATTGCCAATTCCGTTTGGGAAGATGAGTTGGAGTTATATCCGGAAGTGAAGTTGATCAGAAAGTATCTCCAGGTTAACCCACGGGCTACTTTAATCATTGGTGCATCAACAAACCGTGCTTATCTGAATGGACAAAAGCCATCTTCAACAGCTAGAAAATTTAAAGATCAGGATGGTTATTATGATTCCTATAACACAGCTTTACTTTTTGAAGATGGAAAGCCTGCACAGATTTTTCATAAGTCGAAGTTGGTTCGGGTGTAGAGAAAATGCCTTATCCAAAAATTTTCGGCTTTCTCGAAAAACTTTCAATAGATATGGGAGGCACTGCAGGAAGTCTGGGTATTCAGGATGAGCCAACTGTGTTTACTACAAAAGATAAAATGATTATAGCTCCTGTTATTTGTTATGAATCAATTTACGGAGGTTATCTTGCCAAGTATGTCCGCAAAGGTGCGCAGTGGATTGCAATTATCACTAATGATGGTTGGTGGGGCAACACTCCGGGCTACCGTCAGCATTTTAACTATGCGCGGTTACAGGCAGTTTCTTTGCGAAGAAGTATAGGCCGTTCGGCAAATACCGGAATCAGCGGCTTTATTAATCAGCGTGGTGATGCATTTCAACAAACGCCTTACTGGCATGATGCCGTTGTGCGGCAGACCATCAACAAGAACGATAAATTAACATTTTTTGCACAGTATGGCGATTATCCGGGTCTGATAGCTTCAATATTGGTATTGCCGGTTATTGTTATTACGTTTTTCGGAAAAAGAAAAAATCAGTAAGTTTTTTTCGGAATTTTGCCACATAAATTTTAATGGAATGGAAAATTTTGATGTGGCAATTATTGGCTCAGGACCCGGAGGCTATGTGGCAGCGATTCGCTGTGCACAACTCGGTTTTAAAACAGCGCTGGTAGAAAAGTATGATACTCTTGGCGGCACTTGTCTGAATGTTGGATGTATTCCTTCTAAAGCTTTGCTCGATTCATCAGAGCATTATTTTAATGCTGTAAATAAATTCAGTGAGCATGGCATAAAAATCAAAGATATCAAAGCCGATATGGAGCAGATGATTAAGCGCAAGGCTCAGGTTGTGAAACAAACTTGCGATGGCATTAGCTTTCTGATGAAAAAAAATAAAGTAACTGTATTGACAGGTCATGCAACCTTTGTGGATTCAAAACAATTGGATGTAGTTGATGCTGGTGGTAAGTCAAACAGAGTAGGAGCAACAAATTTTATAATAGCAACAGGGTCTAAACCATCATCATTACCCGGAATAGAGATAGATAAGAAACGTATCATCACATCAACAGAAGCGTTAGAGCTAAAAACTATTCCCGGTCATTTAGTAGTTATTGGTGGAGGAGTAATTGGTCTTGAATTGGGCTCGGTTTATGCACGATTAGGAGCAAAGGTTACTGTTATTGAATATATGAATGCTATTATTCCAACAATGGATCGTGCATTAGGAAAAGAATTACAGAAAGTGTTGAGTAAGGAAGGATTTACTTTTTTACTTGGGCATAAAGTACAATGGGTAAAATCATCAGCTAAACAAGTTGAAGTCGTTGGAGAAAGCAGCAGTGGTGAAAAGGTTAATATCATAGGAGATTATTGTCTGGTTTCAGTAGGTCGAAAGCCATACACAGAAAAATTAGGCCTTGACAAAGCAGGTGTTGCACTTGATGAAAGGGGTAGAATTATTACGGATGAAAAATTACAAACCAACGTGCCTGGCATTTACGCCATTGGCGATGTAATTAAAGGTGCTATGCTTGCACATAAGGCAGAAGAAGAAGGCGTGTTTGTGGCAGAACAACTGGCAGGTCAACAGCCGCACATCAATTACAGACTTATTCCCGGAGTAGTTTACACATGGCCTGAAGTAGCATCTGTTGGTTACACAGAAGAAGAACTTAAAGAATCGGGAGTGAAATATAAAACAGGAAACTTTCCATTCAAAGCCAGTGGCAGAGCCAGAGCAAGTATGGACACGGATGGTTTTGTGAAGGTGTTGGCTGATAGCACTACTGATGAAATTCTTGGTGTACATATTATTGGCCCACGTGCGGCAGACATGATTGCCGAAGCTGTTGTGGCTATGGAGTATCGTGCATCGGCAGAAGACATTGCACGTATTTGTCATGCACATCCAACATTTACAGAGAGTTTTAAAGAAGCTTGTCTTGCAGCTACTGCAAACAGAGCCATACACATCTGATTAAACATAATACCCCTAACATATAATTTATGAATATTCAGATAAAAGAAATTATTACCGTTTCAATGATATTATTCTCGGTAATAGACATCATTGGCTCTGTGCCTGTAATAATCGGTATCAGAAAAAGTGTAGGTACCATTCACCCCGAAAAAACATCGTTGGTAGCATTGATGATTATGATTGTTTTTCTCTTTGTAGGAGAAAATATTCTGTCATTGATAGGACTTGATGTCTCGTCTTTTGCTATTGCAGGCTCATTCATACTTTTTTTTCTTGCCTTAGAAATGATTCTTGGTGTAAAGCTTTATAAAGATGAAATGCCGGCATCGGCAAGTATTGTTCCAATTGCATTTCCACTTATTGCAGGTAGTGGCACCATGACTACACTACTTTCTTTACGCAGTCAGTATGATATGCTTACCATTATTATTGGAGTATTACTAAATATGATTTGGGTTTATCTCTGTCTGAAGAATCTTGGATTTATTGAAAGGCTTCTTGGGCCAACAGGAATAGCAATCGTTAGAAAAGTATTTGGTTTTATTTTGCTAGCTATTGCAGTAAAACTTTTCAGAAGTAATCTCGGAATATAAACTCATGGCTAAAAAAAAATTCTATGTTGTTTGGAAAGGGGTAATGCCCGGAGTTTATCATTCGTGGGATGATTGTAAGAGACAGATAGATGGTTTTGCAGGAGCTTTGTATAAAAGTTTTGAAACAGAAAATGCAGCACTTACCGCATTCCAAAAAGGATTGTCGGGGTTTCAGAAAAAAAGTGAATCACAACATTTATTTCAAGTAGAAAAATCGTCATCAAAACCAATAAAAGAAAGTATTGCAGTTGATGGTGCATGGAATACTAAAACATTGGAAAGTGAGTACAGAGAGGGTAGATGTAAAAACAGGTAAACAACTTTTTCTTAAAGTACTTATGCTGATGGCACAAACAACATTATGGAGTTTTTGGCTATTGTGCATGCTTTGGCTTATTGCAAACGACATCACATTAATCTACCCATTTATTCCGATAGCATGACAGCTTTGAAATGGGTAAAGACGAAAAAAGCAAATACAAAATTAGCTTCAACGGGTCGAAATGAGGAATTGTTTGAATTAATTGACCGTGCAGAAGAATGGTTGAAGAATAATATTTATGCAAACAAACTGCTCAAGTGGGAAACGCAAATCTGGGGTGAAAATCCTGCGGATTTTGGGCGCAAGTAGTTGAAAATTGATGCTTTTTTCTGTTCCCCTTTAAATTTATGCAACCAAACACAGTTTTTTTTAGAACTGAAAAAGCTTGAATAGCATTTGGGGGTATTCAAAAACAATAAGTTGTAAGCAAAAACTGATTTATATCATATTGTTACTTAATTGCTGTCATATAATAACTACTTTAGGCGGAGTAGGTTTGTGACCGTTTTTTATGAGTGTACTTATTATACTTATTGGAGCTAGCCTGGTGGTGGCAGCAGGCTTCTTGGTTTCTCTTTTTTGGGCCGTTCGCAGCGGGCAGTATGATGATGATTACTCGCCTTCTGTGCGCATACTTTTTGACAATGACAAAACTTTAACATCAGATAAATCAAATTCAAACATAACAGATAACTAAAATTATGACAATAGAAAAGTTTCGCTACGACAACAAGATTGTTGCCATGTTTGCTTGGGCTACAGTAATATGGGCTATTGTGGGCATGCTTGTAGGCCTGTTAGCCGCTTTCCAACTTCCTTTTCCTGCATTAAATTTTGATGCACACACAACTTTTGGTCGTATCAGACCATTACACACCAATGCAATCATTTTTGCTTTTGTGGGTAATGGAATGTTTATGGGAATTTATTATTCGTTGCAACGTTTACTCAAAGCAAGAATGTACAGTGATGTGTTAAGCTATATTCACTTTTGGGGTTGGCAATTAATCATTGTAGGTGCAGCAATTACCCTTCCATTAGGAATTACAGCCAGCAAAGAATATGCAGAATTAGAATGGCCACTTGATATTGCAATTGCCATAGTTTGGGTAATATTTGGCATAAACATGTTTGGCACTTTAGTTCGCAGACGTGAACGGCATTTGTATGTAGCTATATGGTTTTATATAGCAACAGTTGTTACTGTTGCTGTGTTGCACATTGTAAACTCTCTTGCTATTCCTGTAACATTATTTAAAAGCTACTCACTTTATGCTGGAGTACAGGATGCATTAGTGCAATGGTGGTATGGACACAATGCAGTTGCATTTTTTCTTACAACACCTTATCTGGGATTGATGTATTATTTTCTTCCTAAAGCTGCTAACCGTCCCGTATATTCCTATCGTCTTTCAATCATTCACTTTTGGTCATTAATATTTCTTTATATATGGGCAGGACCACACCACTTGCTTTATACTGCATTGCCCGATTGGGCACAATCCTTAGGTGTTGTGTTTTCAATAATGTTACTTGCTCCATCATGGGGTGGTATGATAAACGGATTGCTGACACTGCGCGGTGCATGGGACAGAGTACGCGATAATCCGGAACTTAAATTTTATGTTGTTGCAGTAACTGCTTATGGTATGGCAACATTCGAAGGGCCTATGCTTTCTTTAAAATCTGTCAATGCCATCAGTCACTTTACCGATTGGACAATTGCACACGTACACATTGGCGCACTTGGATGGAACGGATTTCTGACTTTCGGAATTCTTTATTGGCTGATTCCAAAATTATTCAACACAAGTTTATATTCTAAAAAATTAGCGGGAATACATTTCTGGCTTGGGACACTTGGCATTGTCTTCTATGCAATTCCACTTTACTGGGCAGGTATTACACAACATTTCATGTGGAAAGAATTTACTGAAGATGGTGTGTTGCGTTATCCAAATTTCCTTGAAACAGTAGTGCAGGTGGTGCCAATGTATAAACTACGTGCTTTAGGCGGATCACTTTATCTGCTTGGTTCTTTGGTGATGGTTTATAACCTTATTAAAACTGCACGTGCTGGAAAAATGGTTGCTAATGAAGATGCAGAAGCACCGGCATTAGAAAAAAATTATGTTGCTCATGATGACCACTGGCATCGTTGGATAGAACGCAGACCTGCTCAGATGCTTATCGGAAGTCTTATTGTAATTCTCATAGGAGGAATGGTTGAAATTATTCCAACTTTTATGGTGAAGTCAAACGTACCAACAATAGCAAGCGTTAAACCATACACACCACTTGAATTACAGGGACGTGATATTTATGTGCGAGAAGGATGTTATACATGCCACTCACAGATGGTGCGACCGTTCCGCTATGAAACTGAACGCTATGGTGAATATTCCAAGCCTGGTGAATTTGTCTATGATCATCCGTTTCAATGGGGTAGTAAGCGAACCGGCCCTGACCTGCATCGTGAAGGAGGGAAATATCCAAACTCATGGCACTACAATCACATGCTCGATCCGCAAACCATGTCACCCGGAAGTATTATGCCATCCTATGCATTTATGATTGATGATGATTTAGATACCACCACTACTGCAGCAAAAATTCGTGCTATGCAAAAGTTAGGTGTGCCCTATCCTGAAGGTTATGATGCACAGGCAAACAAAGATCTGATGAAGCAGGCAAACAGTATTGCATCTAATCTTGAAAAAGATGGAATCAAAGTAATGGGTAATAAAGAAATTGTAGCTTTAATAGCATACCTGCAACGATTAGGTGTTGATATCAAAGCAGAAAAAACTACAGCCTCAGTTAATTAAAAATAAAGAAGAATATGTATAAAGAAGTATTATCAACAATAAAGGATATCAGTATCTATCCTGTATTTTCCTTCGTTATTTTCTTTGTTTTTTTTACCCTTGTTGGTGTTTGGGTTTTGAAATCAAAGAAAGAAGACTTTGAGTCTATAAGTAAGCTGCCACTAGAAGAAACAAACGATTAAAATCTGAAGTAATGAAAAAGATAATTAATTTAATATGTTTGATAATGTTCATCTCATTATCTGCATGGGCCGGTGATACACAGGCAACAGAAACAACAAAAGTTGCAGCCGCTCAGCCTCCGGATTGGTTAATGAATGCAAATACTTATCTCATTGCATTTGTAGTAATTATTTTACTTGCCACAATATTGGCATTATATAGAAGCAGTCTTAAACTACTGAAAAAAATAACATCGTTTTGCTTTATAATGTTTGTATCAGGTTCTGCATTTGCAGCAGAAGAAGCAGCACCTGCAGAAGCAACAAAGGTTACAGCTATACAACCTCCGGACTGGCTATTGCATACAAATACTTATCTGATTGCATTTATCGTTTTTATTTTAGTTGTGACGATAGTTGTGTTGTTCAAAACCAACATGAAACTTATCAGGATGATTGCACCACATGCATTTGATGATGAGAAGCAAACAGCAGAAGCAGGAGCAGTTTCAGGAGTGAAAAACCGTGAAACATTTATGCGTAAAGTATATCTGCGCTTAGTGGATAGCGTTCCTGTTGCTAAAGAACAGGATATTCTTTTAGATCATGATTATGACGGCATTCAGGAACTTGACAACAACCTGCCGCCATGGTGGAAATGGGGATTTTATATAACCATTATTGCTGCTGTGATTTATATGTTGGCATATCATGTTACCGGCACAGGAAAATTGCAAGCCGAAGAATATGCAGATGAACTTGCTGTTGCAGCAAAACAGAAGGAAGAACGAATGAAAAATTCAGCAGAGAATATTACAGAAGAAAATGTGACTGTGTTGGTTGATGCAGCAGAAATTGCAAAGGGAAAAGATATTTATGAAAAGAATTGCTCAGCTTGTCACATGGCTGATGGTGGCGGAATGGTTGGACCAAACCTTACGGATAGTTATTGGCTGCATGGCGGAGGCGTAAAGAATATTTTTAAAACCATTACTTATGGTGTTCCTGCAAAGGGAATGATTAGCTGGCAGGCACAACTTTCACCAAAACAAATTCAGGAAGTTACCTCTTTTATTATGACACTTCATGGGACAAAGCCTGCTGCGCCTAAAGAGCCACAGGGTGATGAGTGGAAAGATGAACCTGCTGCAGGTGCAACTGCAACAGACAGTGCTGCTGTTGCAACTACTGCAGAGGCAGTAAAAAAATAGTATTAAATCTCTTTTTTATGGTGGAGAATAAAATGGAGCATATTGATGAGTCGTTCAGAGACAGCATAGCCACTGTTACTGAAGATGGCAAGCGTGCATGGATTTATCCTAAAAAACCCAAAGGCAGATATTATAATGCACGAACATGGGTAAGCATTGTGTTTCTGATTATTTTCTTTGCATTACCGTTGATAAAGATTAATGGCCATCCATTTTTTCTGCTCAATGTTGTAGAGCTCAAGTTTGTATTGTTCGGAATTGCTTTTTTTCCACAGGACTTTTATTTGTTTGTATTGGCCATGCTCACCTTTGTGGTGTTTATTGCATTGTTTACAGCTTTGTTCGGAAGGCTTTGGTGTGGATGGACTTGCCCTCAAACTGTTTTTATGGAAATGGTGTTTCGCAAAATCGAGTATTTAATCGAAGGCGATTTTATGAAACAGAAAGCACTCGATAAACGAGCCTGGGATGCAGAAAAGATCAGAATCAAGACAACAAAACATCTTGTATTCTTTTTCATTGCCTTTCTTATCTCCAATACTTTCCTGATGTATATTATCGGATTTGATGAATGGAAAAAAATCATTACCGATAATCCTTTTGACCACATTGGCGGATTGTTTGCAACAGTAATTTTTGCAGGAGTATTTTATGGCGTGTATGCACGCTTTCGTGAACAGGTTTGTATTGTTGTTTGCCCTTATGGCCGTTTACAGGGTGTAATGCTTGACCCCAACACTGTAGTAATTGCTTATGACTATAAAAGAGGTGAACCAAGAGGAAAACTTAGCAAAGACAATGAAGAACATGGCGATTGTATTGACTGCAATCAATGTGTTCAGGTTTGCCCTACAGGTATTGATATCCGCAATGGCACACAGCTTGAATGTGTAAACTGCACTGCATGTATGGATGCCTGTGATGACATTATGGATAAAATCCAGAAGCCACGTGGACTCATCAGATATACGAGTGAGAATGCTATTAAGAATAATGCTAAGTTTAAAATCAATTCGCGCATTATCGGCTATTGTGTGGTTCTGTTAGTTTTGTTCTCGGCACTTGTAGTTTTATTAGCCAGACGATCAAATATTGAAACAACAATTTTACGTGCATCGGGATTATTGTATCAAAAACCGGATGAAAGCCATATCAGCAATCTTTATAACATTGCCTTGATAAATAAAACTTTTGGTAATATGCCAATTGAATTAAAAATTGTTGAACCAAAGGGAGAAATCAAATGGGTTGGTAATGGTATTACACATCTTAAAGAACAATCTGTGGCGCAGAGTACTTTCTTTCTGATTTTGCCTAAGTCTGAAATTAAAAAGACAAAAACAAAAGTAGTTTTTGAAATCTGGTCAGAAGGAGAAAAAATAGATCGCTATGAAACTTCATTCTTAGGCCCAAATAATTAATTGAAATGAAATTCAACTGGGGACATGGTATTGCATTGGTTTTAATAATTTTTGCCTCATCAATATTGGTATTTGTTTATGTTGCTTCCAAACAAAAAAACGAATTGGTGACAGATAAATACTACGAGAAAGCAGTGGCTTATCAGCAAAGAATTGATGCAGAAAAAAATGCATTAAACGAAAATGCTGATGTTAAGTATAATATTAATTCCGGTCAGCTAATGTTGACATTAGGCAGAAATATACCAAATGCAAATGGTACTATTCAGTTTTATAAGCCTGATGATGCAACAAAGGATTTTAATACTTCATTTCAGGTTAACGATACAGGATTTTATAGTGCCACTATTCCTCAATTAACTCATGGTCAATGGAAAGTTAATGTTAGCTGGAATGTTGACAGTAAAGAGTATTTTTACGAGAAGAAAATATTTATTCCATAATGAACGAATACACTTTCTATTATGCAGCTTTGCTACTGGGTTTTCTTGGTAGCTTTCACTGTGTAGGAATGTGTGGCCCTATTGCCTTAATGCTTCCGGCAAATAAGTTAGATAATCGCAGAGCTGCATTTTTTGGCAGACTGTTTTACAACATCGGCAGAATGATAACCTATATGTTTATTGGAATGTTGTTTGGATTGCTGGGTGCTGCTTTTGTTTTAAATGGATTTCAGAAACAACTGAGCATTATTACAGGAATTATTTTGTTGTTAGTTGCAATATTTACTTTAATCCCTTCAACCAGAAAAAAAGTTCTTAGTGTATCATCAAAAATGAATATTCCTTTCAGAGGAGTGTTAAGAAAACTTTTTCAGGTAAAACAGCCTTGCATCATTTTGGTATTGGTGTCATTAATGGGTTTCTTCCATGTGGATTTGTATATGTGGCAACGGCAGGAGCCATCAATTCAGGCAGTGTTTTAAACAGTGTTCTGTATATGGCATTGTTTGGTTTGGGAACTTTTCCAATTATGCTTCTTGTTTCCTATGCAGCATCGTGGTGTAGTTTTTCATTCTCTCGTTATGTAACCAAAGCCACACCTTGGATATCTGCTGCATTAGCATTGTTTCTTATTTACAGAGGAGCTTTTATGAATATTAATGCCGATTGTCATAAACATTCACATCCACCAACAATGGTAGAATGTAGTAAGCCTGAAACACTTTAAAATTTTATTTTATAGGATTGTTCAATTGCCGATATTCGGTGGCTTAATGATATTTGTATATTCGCAACGCTACATTAAATCGAAAAGGTAAATGAGTCATAAATTATTAGATGCCTTGATGCACCTTTTTGCCATTCTGGCAAATGCCGAAAAATTTTCTCTCGAAGGCAGAAGTATAGTTGAGTCTTTTTTGCGACAGCAAATCAGCCGTGCTTATGTTTTAAAGTACCTTGGATTGTTTGACGAGTATCTTGAAAATATCAGAGGTAAGGCAACAGAAGGAAAGTTGAAAAAACGACTTTCAGTAAACTCGGTTAAAGTGCTGCGCATTTGTACAGACATTAATGCAGAACTTGATACCCGCCAAAAGCATATTGTTTTAATGCGGCTGATTGAATTCGTTTTTACCTCTGAAAAAATTATTGACAGTCAGGAAAAAGAGTTTCTTTATACAGTTGCTGAGGTTTTTCATATTGCACCCGATGATGTTCAGTTATGCATTGAATTGGCTTGTAATAATGCAGAAGAGAAGTATTCAGATACTCCTAAATATTTAGTGTTGTCTTCACAAGATGATAACAGCAGTTTGAATACTAAAACTCAAATTATATCAGGGTTAAATGGTGTTTTCCGGTTTTTATTTCTTAAAAATGCCGGATTGCTTTTTGTGCGATATCACGGTGATGAATCTTTTACATTGAATGGACTACCACTCAATGACGATTTATGTTATGTTTTTTCTGCAGGCTCAGTCATCAGAGGTTCAAAGGTAAACACAATCTATTACACAGATATTATCAGACTGTTTTCAAATTTTAAGCAACAGAGTTTATTGCATTTTGATGTACAACATGTGTATTACGATTTTTCAAATGGTAAACGCGGGCTTAATGATGTTGCCTTTAGTGCAACATCAGGAAATCTTGTTGGTATTATGGGTGGAAGTGGCGCAGGAAAATCTACATTACTCAATATCTTAAATGGAAACAATAGACCAACACAAGGAAAAGTTACTGTTAATGGAATAGATCTGCATCGGGAGTCACATCTGCTTGAGGGTATGATAGGCTATGTGCCGCAAGACGATTTGCTGATAGAAGAGTTAACAGTCTATCAGAATTTATTTTATAATGCAAAACTTTGTTTTGGAAATTTAACCGATAGTGAAATTGATGAACGTGTAAAGGCACTTTTACTAAATGTCGGCTTAAGCGAAGCAAGTCATCTGCGTGTTGGCAATGCACTCAGCACATCTATCAGTGGTGGTCAGCGCAAGCGACTCAACATTGCATTAGAGTTAATAAGGCGACCTGAAGTACTTTTTGTTGATGAACCCACTTCAGGACTTTCTTCTCTCGACTCAGAAAATGTGATGGACTTGTTAAAGCAACTTGCCAATCACGGCAAACTTGTTTTTGTAGTTATACATCAGCCATCGAGCGATATTTTTAAAATGTTCGATAAACTTTTTGTTCTCGATATTGGTGGCTACCCTGCATACTTCGGTAATCCTGTTGACTCACTTCTTTATTTTAAACAACGTGCATCTTTTGCTGATGCCGATTATAGCGAATGTGGCACATGCGGCAATATTAACCCTGAACAGATTTTTTCAATTCTGGAATCGAAAGTAATGGATGAGTTTGGCTTTCCTACACAACAACGAAAGCTAACTCCTGCAGATTGGTATCAACTGTTTAAGGAACATAATAGTAATTCTAGTAAATCGAATCAGCGACAACCCGTTCAGGGTAGTGCAAATCAAAAGCCCGGTTGGTTGCAGCAACTAAAGGTTTATATGACACGCGATATGCTTTCTAAGTTTAAAAATAAGCAGTACATGCTTATTACTTTTCTTGAAGCACCGGTGCTGGCCATTATTCTTGCATGGTTTCTCAGGTATTTTAATCCTGATGGCAGTTATGTTTTTAGCGAGAATAAAAACCTTGTAGCATTTTTATTCATGGCAGTTATAGTTGCCATTTTTATGGGACTCACTGTAAGTGCCGAGGAGATTATCCGCGACAGAAAGATGTTGAAGCGCGAAAAGTTTCTTAATCTCAGCAGAAGCAGTTATCTGTCTTCAAAGATGATGGTGATGTTTTTAATTTCTGCCATACAGACATTTTCTTTTGTCATTATCGGTAATCTTATTTTTGGAATTCAAAGCATGACCTTTGATTATTGGATAATGCTTTTCTCCGTTTCGTGCTTTGCCAATATGCTTGGCCTGAATGTTTCATCCATGTTCGACAGTGCTGTTACAATTTATATCCTCATTCCATTTCTGATTATTCCGCAAATTATTTTAAGTGGTGTGATGGTAAAGTTTGAAGACCTGAACCCGCACCTGACTTCGCAAAGACATGTGCCGTTAATAGGTGAATTGATGGCTTCGCGATGGGCTTTTGAAGCATTAGCAGTAAATCAATTCAGTAATAATCCTTATCAAAAATATTTCTTTAATGTGGACAGACAAATGAGCGAAGCTACTTACAAGAAAGATTTCTGGCTGCAGAAGTTGAATGATATTGCCGAAGGTGTTTCTAAAAACAAATCTAAAAATCCGAAAGTAGATGTTGAGCTTATTACTAATGAATTGCACAAAGAAGCTTTAGTTAATAAAAATTTTAAAACTGCAATTGATTTTACAAAGGCAAATGCATCAGAAATTGCATCACAAATTAAACCTCTGACAGATATACTTCGTAATTACTACATAGAAAAGTATAACAATGCATCTGCTGCCAAGGATAGTTTTGTAAAGAAAGAACTGAAGCATTCATCTGTAGCGATGTTGAACAAGCAAAAAGAAAAATACACGAATAATGCTTTGAATGATCTTGTTTTAAATAAAAATGACTTTACCATTCTTGTTCAGGATGGCAATAGTATTGTGCAGCGATTTCAGCCTGTCTATATGCAACCAGACCCAACAACATGGTTTCGGTCTCCATTGTATGTTTATGAGAAAAATTTCTTTGGAATGAAAATTCATACATGGTATGTAAACCTTTTTATAATTTGGTTGATGAGCTTTATACTGATGACAACACTCTATTTCGATAGTTTCAGAAAACTGATTCATTGGGTGGGACACAGTAGCAAACGATGATTTTTTCTTAACTGTTTTTTCAGAATATTGATATAAAATTAAATCTCTGAAGGAGACAATAAAAAACTGCTATTAAATCATTTTTTTGTTGAATGATTTAATAGCAGTGCAATTTTAATTACTATTTTATTAAGAAAGAAGTGTTATCCGCACTTACTGTGTCCGCAGCTTTTGCATTTAATACAACCCTCTTCAAAATACAATCCTTCCTTGTCGCCACACTCTGCACACACCTTATCATTAACTTTTGTACCATCAGGAATAAATTGTTTCAATGCACGCATTACACCATTTTTCCACGTGTTAATGCTGTCGGAATAAAGATGCAAATTTTCCACCAGGTTAACTACTTGCGGTATCGGCATTCCATGTCGCAATACACCGCTGATAAGTTTGGCATAGTTCCAGAATTCTTTATCGAACGAGCGCGATAGCCCTTCAATAGTTACCTTAAATCCTTCTTTGTCATTAAACTGAAAATCGTATCTCGATTTGCCATGTCCATTTTTACTCTTGATAATCCATCCTGAAGAAACCCATGCAGGAATACTGAATGCATCTTCTGCCTTACCGGTAAAAATTTCATAAGGTTTATTGTCTAATATACCGATGTATGCAATCCATTTTTCATCTGCATTCATAAAGCGTATAACTTTTGCAGCAAGAATTTCAGGTCGTTTTGGTGCACTCGATTCTGTTATTACAGGTTCAGCTTTTTTCTCTTCTTTTTTTACCAACACTCCACTGCGCGAACCTTCTCTGTAAACAGTAATACCTTTTAATCCGGCACTCCATGCCTGCATATAAATTTCGCCAACAGTTTCTGCTGAAACATTTTCAGGTAAATTAATAGTGGAACTGATAGAATGTGTAGTATATTTCTGTACTACTGCCTGCATTTTTATTCTTTTTTTCCAGTCAATTTCATTGGCTGTGCTTCCTGCATAAGGACTTTTACTGTAGTCGGTGCTATTGTTTGCAGTCATCCATTTTTTTAATCCGTGATGATACACTTCAAACTCCTGCCAGGCATCACCGGACTGATCTACAAAACTTGTTTTAGCCTTGCTGTCTTCGGCATTAACTTTTCTTCTGCGTTTGTAACTGAGCATAAACACAGGCTCAATACCCGATGATGTTTGTGATAACAGACTTAATGTTCCTGTAGGAGCAACTGTGCTGATAGAAATATTTCTTCTTCCGTACTTCATCATTCTGTTGTAAATATCCGGCAATTCTGCTTTCATCATATTTACAAACTCCGACTGATCTTCTATTGCAGTATCAAAACCTTCAAACGTTCCACGTTCTATGGCCATATCAATACTTGAATCAAATTCTGCACGACATTTTTCTTTCATCATCATTTCTACAATGCTAAGTGCATTGTCGGAGTCAAAGGCAATGTTCATGGCAGCAAGTGCATCGGCTAAAGCTGTAAATCCAAGTCCTGTACGTCTTCCTTTTTTACCTGCTTCATACAATGTTATCCATGTACGCATTTCTACTTCTTTAATGTAGTCAGGCTCAGGGTCTGATTCTATTTTCTGAAGAATACGTTCAATAGCCTCTAACTCTAAATCTACCAAACCATCCATGAGTCTTTGTGACTCATAAGTTACTTCATAAAAACGTGTGAAGTTAAACTTAGCCTTTTGTGTAAATGGATGATCTACAAAACTCAATAAGTTGATTGCAATTAATCTGCAACTGTCGCCACCCTGCATTGCAATTTCAGAGCAAGGGTTTGTTGACACGTTTTTAAATCCCGGATAAACGGAAGATGTAGAATAATGATGTTGTCTGTCCCAGAAAATAATTCCCGGTTCGGCAGTACGATGCGCACAGGCAATGATGGTTTTCCATAATTCGCGGGCATTAACTTTTTTCTGAATATAAGGATCAGTGGAATCAACAGGGAATCTCAGGTTAAAATCAGTATTCTCATTAACGGCAACCATAAACTCATCCGATAATTTCACTGAAATATTGGCACCTGTAACTTTACTCAGGTCTTGTTTTACGGTAATGAATTTTTCTACATCAGGATGAGCAATATCTAGTGTAAGCATCAAGGCACCTCTGCGTCCGAGTTGAGCAACTTCGCGCGTGGTGTTTGAAAAACGCTCCATAAAAGATACAGCACCTGTAGTAGTACCTGCTGCATTGGAAACACGCATACCTTCAGGTCTTATAGTAGAAAGGTCTAAGCCCGCACCACATCTGCGCTTATATAATTGTGCAAGTTGCTGGTCGGCAAAAAATATTCCACCATAAGAATCGTGTAATTCAGGAAGAACAATACAATTTGATAATGATGCAATCATAAAAGGATTGCCCAGAGCAGACATTACACTGCCTTGTGGAATAACATAACGAAAGCGATCGAATAACGCTGTGATTTTTTCAGTAGTTAGTTGCTCGCGTTTTTTTCCGTATTCCGACAGATGCGAAGTTCTGCTGCCATCGTTCAGCAGATTATATTTTGCTTCAACTCTTGCAAATTCACGAGCCATACGCAAATGCATATCATGTGGTGTTCGTTCTACAAATTTCCCTTCTTTGTTTTTCATGGCGTATTTATTCATCCATGTTGTAGCAGCAAGCTCATCGCCTTCAAAATATTCTAGACTTGCTTTCAATACGCTGTCATATTCGTAGGTGGTCATCTGACTCTCGGTTGTAATGGTTTCAATCAACATATTTTATATTTCTTATTTGTTTAAGGCAAGCAATAATATAGACAAAAAAAATTCTTTCATAAGGATTTGACTAATATTTATCAGACGTTGTTAACAACCCATGTTCACTATTTTTATTATCAACAAAGTACATCAAACAAAGCGTTTGAATTATAGGCAATTGGTACTTTTGCTAACACACAAGTAAAAAACAAATGATTATAATCATTAGCAAAATTTAATCTAATCATTAAGCAATAGAAAATCTATTTGGTTCTTCGCATCTTTCAAATTCTAATATGAAATTCAAGACAATTATCGAGCCTTTCAGAATTAAAATGGTAGAACCCATTCACCTCAGCACAGAGGAACAAAGAGTAGGTTATCTGAAGCAGGCACATTACAATCCATTTCTACTTAACAGCAATCAGGTACTTATAGATTTTCTGACTGACAGTGGTACTTCTGCCATGAGTTCTGACCAATGGTCGGCAATGATGAATGGCGATGAATCGTATGCAGGTGCAAGTAGTTGGCTGCGTTTTGAAAAAGAAGTGCAAAGCCTTACGGGAATGCCTTTTGTGTTACCTACACATCAGGGTAGGGCAGCAGAGAGAATTCTTTATGGAAAGCTTGGTGGCAAGGGTAAAACGTTTATCAGTAATACACACTTTGATACTACACGTGCCAATATTGAGTTTAGCGGTGCCGAAGCAATAGACATTCCTGTGAAGGAAGGGCTTGACTTTGCATCAGATTTTCCTTTTAAAGGAAATATGGATATAGTTTTACTTGAAAAACTATTGCAGAAAAGGTGCAGCTAATATTGGTGCAGTAATATTAACCGTTACCAACAATAGTGGAGGAGGACAACCTGTGAGCATGGAGAATGCCAAGGCTGTTGCAGATATTTGTCGTAAAAACAAAGTGTTGTTTGTTATTGACTGCTGCCGTGTTGCTGAGAACAGTTATTATATTCATCATAACGAAGCGGGATATGAAAATAAAACCTACAGACAGATTGCAGAAGAAATGATGTGTTTGGGTGATGCTGCTGTTATGAGTGCAAAGAAAGATGCATTAGTAAATATGGGTGGATTTTTAGCAGTGAAAGATGCTGATTTGGCTGAATCGTGTAAACAATTGTTGATTATAACTGAAGGTTTTGCCACCTATGGCGGACTTGCCGGACGCGATATGGAAGCCATAGCAGTTGGATTGCAGGAAGTGTTTGATCCGGGTTATTTGAATTATCGTATTGTAAGCACAAGATATTTGGGCGAGAATATTAAATCCAAAGGAGTGAATATTATTTATCCTGTCGGTGGGCATGCTGTTTATGTTGATGCCAAAAGTTTATATCCTCACATACCACCACATGAATATCCGGGACAAGCCTTGGTATGTGAATTGTACCGTATTGGGGGTTTACGCAGTGTTGAAATAGGATCTGTAATGTTCGGAAAGTATGATTCAAATGGTAAGCTGATTCCGGCACCTATGGAATTGGTGCGGCTTGCTGTTCCAAGAAGAGTTTATACACAAAGTCACATAGACTATGTGATTGAAATTTTTGATGAAATAGTGCGTACAAAAGATAAGGTTAAAGGACTAAAGATTGTTAAAGAGCCACAATTCCTACGGCATTTTACAGCGCATTTTGAGCCACTGTAATTTTTGTGATTAGCAATTGAACATTGCTTAATGCGGAAAGCAGCATTATCGAAAAGTTGAAGTTGTAAATAGCATTTACCAGCCACCGGTGGCGCCACCACCTCCGGTGCTGCCGCCACCGAAGCCTCCAAATCCTCCTCCGCTACTGCCACCGCCCCAACTGCTGCCACCGCCTCCCCAAACTCCACCACCTCCTGATGAGTTACGTCTGTTACTCGCTGCATTCAAAAGCATCCAGGCTGTCCAGAAACTTAAATTGTTGAGCTGAGCATAGCGCCTGACAGAAAAAAACTTTCATCAGCATTACTACACCGAAAATTAAAAACACAAAAAGTATGGGTGCCCATGCAGGTGAATTGTTCTTTGCATTTTTGCCATCAGAAACATATTCGCCTTTTTGTTCGCTGCATAATTTCTGTTACTGCAGCATCAAGTCCGTTGTAATACTGTTGTGATTTGAATGCAGGCTTCAGCGTAAGCTCAATAATTCTTTTACAAATAGCGTCAGGTAATGCTCCTTCAACACCGTAACCTGTAATGATGGTCATGCGCCTGTCTTCCATAGCAGCTAAAATCAGCACACCATTATCTTTATTCTTCTGACCAATTTTCCAATCTCTGAAAAGAGCTATAGCATAATCATCCACAGGATATTCACCGGTACTGCGAATCAGTACAATAGCAATTTGTGTAGAAGTGCTGTCGTTAAATTGTACAAGTTTTTGCTCTAAAAGATTTTCATCAGCATCATTCAAAACTCCTGCATAGTCGTTGACTAAGCGTGGTGGATTACTTTGAGGTGGAATTTGTTGTGCATTACCAATTGTTGCAATCTGAAGCAACAATAACATCCATAATATAAGAGGACGTACGTGTTTTTTAATCGCTAAAAACCACTTCATTGGAAAGTTCGTCTGAATCATTCTTAGCAACAGGAAAATACTTTTTTAATTTCTGACCTGTTTCTTCGATAGCATGCAACAAGCCACCGGTATAATCTTTTCTCTTAAAGAATGGAATCATTTCCTCTTTAACCTTATCCCAAAAAACCTGACTTACATATTCGTGAATACCACTATCACCAATAATGGCAAACTGTCTGTTTTCAATGGCTACATAAATAAGCACGCCATTGTGAAGTTTGGTTTCATGCATCTTCAGGTTTTCAAAAACTTCGGCTGCACGGTCAATAATTTCACTCTTTACCTTGCTGTCAATAAAAATTCTGATTTCTCCGGATGTATGTTTTTCTGCTCTTGCTATTGCATTTTTCAACAACAATTGTTGTTCATCAGAAAAATAATCGGCAGCGTTGGCCATAATTAAAACTTAACCTCAGGGGCTTTATTAGCGCCTTTATCAGATTGAAAATAACCTTTTGGTGAAAACCCAAACATGCCGGCAAGCAATGTTTGAGGAAACTTACGTATGTAGGTGTTAAACTGTTGTGCAGCCTCGTTAAAATCTTTACGTGCCACAGCAATTCTTCTTTCTGTTCCTTCAAGTGTTGCCTGCAATTCAAGAAAGTTCTGATTGGCTTTCAGTACCGGATAATTTTCAGTCACCATAAGTAAGCGACCTAATGCTGTGCTTAACTGCCCTTGTGCTTCCTGAAACTTCTGAATATTTTCAGGTGTCAGTTTATCAGGATCAACTTTTACTTGTGTTGCCGATGCACGTGCTTCAACAACTGCTGTTAAAGTGCCTTTTTCAAATTCTGCAGCACCTTTAACTGTATTTACTAAGTTTGGAATAAGGTCCATTCGTTGTTGGTATTGGTTCTCTACCTGTGCCCATTTTCCTTTAACATTTTCATCGGCAGTCACCATGCTGTTGTAGGTGCCTGCAAACAATCGGTATATTATAAATGCAACAACAAGTAAAATACCAATGATTACTACTGAACGTTTCATACTATATGATTTATGGTTTATAAGTTAACGTGCCAAAACTAAAATGTTTGATAATTCGCTTTTTGTCTAATAGGTAAAAGTTTTAAAATTGTAGGTGAATAGTATTATTTTGCGGATAAGCTAAAAATCTTTGAAGCAAACAAATTTCTTAACATTGCAATTCATTGTTTAATAGCTGAATGATAAAGACTGTAGCAATTGAAATTACAGGTAAAGTGCAAGGTGTGTTTTTTAGAAAATTTACACAACAGACAGGTCGTAGATTGAACCTTTGCGGTTTTGTTCGTAACCGCTCTGACGGTTCGGTTTATGTTGAAGCAACAGGCAGCGAATTGCAGTTAAACGAATTGGTAGCATGGTGTCATAAAGGCTCACCCATGTCTTTAGTCAGGCAGGTTGTTGTCAGAGAAATTTCTGTCATTCACAATGAACCATTTCAAATTCTGTAGTAAGTGAAAGTAAATTATAAAACGGCTACTTTAGCCGATTCATGAGTGGAATAAAAAAGTTAGCCGGTCAAACGGTACTTTATGGTCTGAGTAGCATTGTTGGGCGTATGCTTAATTATTTACTCGTTCCTATTTATACCCGCATTTTTTCTCCGGCAGAATATGGTGTGGTTTCCGAGCTTTATTCCTATTCAGCATTTCTTCTGATACTGTTTACCTACGGCATGGAAACAGCTTTTTTTAATTTCATGCAGAAAGAAGAAAATAAAAATAAGGTTTATGAAAATTGTATTTCCTTAGTTTCTTATACAACAACAATTCTGGTGTTGCTGATGATATTTTTCTCATCGCCATTGGCTGCAACTATTGAGTATCCGGGAAAAGGAAACTACATCATCTGGCTTGCATTGATTATAGGTTTTGATGCCATCACTGCCATTCCATTTGCAAGACTGCGACAACAAGGCAAAGCATTACAGTTTGCTTTGTTAAAGATTGCAGGAATAGTGATTAATATAGGCTTGAATTTATTTTTCTTATTGGCTGCCCAATTTGGATTAAAGGAAATGATGGTCTGTTATCTCAACTCGCAGTGACTTTTTATTCTCCAACAGTGGGTGTGGGGTATGTGTTTATCTCAAACGTTATAGCCAGTGGTTTTACCATGTTATTACTCTACCGGCAATTCAGTAATCTAACCTGGCACCTCGACAGCGCTTTAATAAAACGAATGATTTATTATGCATTTCCTTTACTTATTGCAGGATTTGCAGGTATGGTTAACGAAACATTCGACCGTGCTGTTTATAAATATTTAGCTCCGGATGCCAATCATGCTTTGCGCGATTTAGGAATTTACAGCGCTTGTTACAAACTTCGCATCATCATGACATTGTTTGTGCAGACATTTCGATATGCTGCCGAGCCATTTTTCTTTGCGCAGCACGATAAAGAAGACAAAAAAGAAACTTACGCTAAAGTAATGACATGGTTTGTTATCACATGCTCATTTATTTTTTTAGGTGTAATGTTATTTATTGACGTCATTAAACTTTTTATTGGCGAACAATTCAGGTCGGGTATTGATGTGGTTCCTGTGCTCTTGCTGGCGAATCTTTGTCTTGGTGTATTTTACAATTTAAGTATGTGGTATAAACTCACAGAAAAAACCCGCTACGGAGCCTATTTTTCAATTTTCGGAGCAGTGTTGACTATTATTCTATTGTTTGGTCTTATACCTTCGTTTGGATATATGGGTGCAGCATGGGCAACATTCATAACTTATTTTGCAATGATGATTGTATCTTTCATCACCGGACAGAAACATTATCCTATTCCCTATAAAGTTAAGAACGATGTGTTTTATGTTTTGCTATCTCTAATGCTGTTTTCACTTTCTGCCTATCTGCAACATCAACTTGATTTACCTGGTTCTGTTAAATGGATTGTAAATATAATTTTACTCTTTGTTTTTCCGTTTGTTGTATTCAGAATGAATAAAGATCTGCTGGTAAAAAAGCAAAAAGTAGAATCACAACAGAATACAATTGGAAGAAGAAACTGAGTGTATATTTGACAAGAATCAATATTTTTGCAAATAGTGAAAGAATAAAAATGCAAAACAAAACAGAAGTAAAGATTATAAATAAATCATCGCATCCGCTTCCTGCTTATGAAAGCAACAGTGCGGCAGGCATGGACCTTAGAGCTGATCTGAAAGAAGCCGTAGAACTTAAGCCATTAGAACGTGCTTTAATACCAACAGGAATTTATATTGAATTACCTCAAGGTTTTGAAGCACAAATACGCCCAAGAAGTGGACTTGCAGCAAAGCATGGTGTTACCGTATTAAACACTCCGGGTACTATTGATGCCGACTATCGTGGAGAGATAAAAGTTATTTTGGTAAATCTGTCATCGGTGGCATTTACAATAAATAATGGCGAAAGAATAGCGCAAATGGTTGTGGCAGCACATCAACAAGTAGTGTGGAAAGAAACACTGGAGTTGTCAGAAACCAATCGTGGTGCTGGTGGTTTTGGCAGTACAGGTAAATAATTGATGAATAGTTTTATCAATTAACATATTGTTAGAATTACTCATTTCAGAGAATAATAGTTTTGAACTCAAATAAAATTGTGTGATCGAATCATTAGTTATCATACCGACATATAACGAGAAAGAAAATATTCAGAAGATTATTAAAGCTGTTTTTAATCTGTTGAATACTTTTCATGTATTGGTTATTGATGACAATTCATCAGACGGTACTGCCGATTTGGTGAAACAACTTATGCCACAGTTTCCTGATTCATTACATTTGATTCAGCGACAAGGAAAAATGGGTTTAGGCACTGCATATATTCATGGTTTCAAGTGGGCATTAGAGCGCAACTATCAGTATATTTTTGAAATGGATGCCGATTTCTCTCACAATCCTGCCGACTTGCAACGATTGCTCGATGCCTGTAAAAATGGTGGTGCCGATGTGGCAGTAGGTTCAAGATATATCAATGGTGTGAATGTTGTAAACTGGCCTATTGGCAGAGTTATCATGTCATACTATGCAAGTGTTTATGTGCGACTGATTACACGCATGCCTGTTCGTGATGCCACAGCAGGATTTAAATGTTACAGGCGTAAAGTGCTTGAAACACTGGATTTGTCAAAGATTAAATTTATGGGGTATGCATTTCAGATAGAAATGAAATTTGCTGCCTGGTGCAGCGGCTTCCGAATTATCGAAGTTCCTATAATTTTTACCGATCGAACAGAAGGTAAATCAAAAATGAGCAGCGGTATTTTTAAAGAAGCTTTCTTTGGCGTTATTCAGATGAAAATAAAAAGCTGGTTTCGTAAATACACTCATTAATAAGATCATTTATATTATTTATTGCGAATTGAAAGGAATATGATGTTCAAAATAAGGCGTGTCCAAACAGTAAAATAAATTTTATAAAGAGTCAAGACGAAATATTATCTTGTAACGAACGCTGAGGGTACTCTTTTATCAGTATTATATCAGGTTCTGCTGCATAAGAAAAGGCTATCTCATAAATTGAAATAGCCTTTTTACTTTTTTACAATTTGGAATTTTAGGCTAATCTTACATTTACTGCATTTAAACCTTTTTTTCCTTGTTGTACTTCGTAAACAACATTGTCGTTTTCGCGAATTTGTTCTTTTAAACCTGAAGAGTGAACAAAAATTTCTTCTCCGTTTTCTGCTTTAATGAAGCCAAAACCTTTGGTTTCATTAAAGAACTTTACTGTACCATTTTGCATTGTTTGTTGAATTTAATTTTACTTTAGTTTGAATTATTTATATGGATGTGTTTTTACAACATCAATGTTTTGTTTGATTAATTTATTTATATCATTCAGATATGGCTTTTCATCATCTGTGCAAAAGGATAAAGCTATACCCGATTCACCGGCACGACCTGTGCGGCCAATACGATGAACATAAGTTTCGGCCTGTTCAGGAATTTCAAAATTAATAACATGGATCAGTCTGTCCACATCAATACCACGTGATGCAATATCTGTTGCTACCAAAATTTGTATTGATCTTTTTTTGAAACCATTCAAAGCCCGCTCCCTTGCGCCTTGAGACTTGTCGCCATGAATAGCCTCTGCTTTTATACCGTTTTTATTTAAATCTTTTACCACCCTGTCTGCACCACGTTTTGTTCTTGTAAAAACTAAGGCATGATTAATTTTATTGGACTCTAATACATGACGTAACAAGGAGCGTTTATTTTCTTTTTTTACATGATAGACTAACTGCTTTACCTGTTCAGCCGGTGTAGAAATAGGAGTAACATTGACCTTAGCCGGATTTTTCAACAATGTGTTGGCTAATTGCATGATTTCCGGTGCCGCAGTTGCAGAGAAAAACAAAGTTTGCTTTTGTTGAGGAAGCTTTGCAATTATCTTTTTTATATCATTGATAAATCCCATGTCTAACATTCTGTCTGCTTCATCTAAAACAAAATACTCTATATGTTTTAAATCTATGAACCCCTGATTCATTAAATCGAGCAAACGGCCGGGAGTTGCAATTAATATATCAACTCCATTTTTTAAGGCATTCGTTTGGTTTACTTGCGATACTCCTCCAAAAAGTACAACATTTCTGTAAGGGAGTTTACACCATATTCGGAAAAACTTTGACCGATTTGTAAGGCAAGTTCACGAGTTGGCGCAAGTACCAAAGCTTTGATGTGATTTCCTGGTTTTTTGCTTTTTAAGGGAAATATGTTGAAGAATAGGTAAGGCAAAGGCTGCTGTTTTTCCTGTACCTGTTTGGGCGCAGCCAAAAATGTCGCGACCGGCTAATACTATTGGGATGGATTGTTCCTGAACAGGAGTTGGCTTACTATATTTCAACTCGTTTAAGACTTCCAATAGGGGAGTAATGAGATTTAAATTTGAAAATGACATTAAATAATATGGGATTTTTATCTGACGGATTTAAGGGTTCATGTAGAGTTATTTACCCTCTTCTTAAAGAGAAGTTAATCCGTAGTTAACTTGATTTGCTTACTATAATATAACTGTTTTGTAAATAGTTTGCAAAGTAACAACAAATTTCTTAAAAAAGCTAAGAATGATTAAATTTAGTTTGAGAATCGCATCATTTATCGAGTAAAGTTAGGCATAAATGCTAAAAATTAACCTAAATTGATGGTGACGGATTGATGTTCGCTTAAACTAAATGAGATATTATATCAAACAAACTTTTCGCCTTTAGCACTCTTTACATCATTCACAAACTGACGTATTTGTTGTTCGTCCTGCTTTCTGCAAACCAATAAAATATTTTCTGCTTCAACAACAATGTAATCGGACAAGCCTTGTAGAACAACCAGTTTATCATGTGGCATATTTACAATGCAGTTTTTAGTATCGTACAACATCACATTTTTCCCAACCACTGCATTTTTATTAGCATCGTGTGTTATGTGCTCATAAAGTGAACCATAAGTACCTAAATCACTCCATCCAAAATCAGCACTCATCACAAAAACATTTTTCGCTTTCTCCATTACACCAAAGTCAATGCTGATGTTGGTACATTGCGAATAGGCTGTTTTAATAAATGCATCTTCACCTTTGCTGTTGTAAATGGAATTACCTTCTTCAAAAAGATGATACATCTCGGGCAGATGTTCTTTTAAGGCTTTTAATATTGACTTAAGGTTCCATAAAAATATTCCTGCATTCCAGACAAACTCACCCGATTGCAGAAAAAAGCGAGCCATTTCCAGATTTGGCTTTTCAGTAAAAGTTTTAACCTTGAATATTTTATTTATTTCATTGTGTTTTTCATCTACAAACTGAATGTAGCCATAGCCTGTATCCGGTCTGCTTGGTGTAATACCCAAGGTAAGCAGGCAGTCATTCTGTGCAGTGAAAGTAAGACCTTTGTTAATGGCCTCAATAAAAGCATCTTCCTTTGTGATGATATGGTCTGACGGGGCGACAACTATATTGGCATCAGGATTTTTTTGCAGCAATTTTAAATGCAGCATACGAAACACATGGTGCTGTATTTCGTCTGAGTGGCTCGCCCAGAATATTTTCTACCGGTAGTTGTGGCAGATTTTTCTTTACTAAATCAATATACGATTCATTGGTTACAATATAGATATTTTCTATAGGACAAATTTTAGTAAAACGATTAAACGTTTGTTGTAAAAGTGTTTGTCCTGTTCCTAAAATGTCAAGAAATTGTTTCGGAAAAGCATTTCTGCTCATTGGCCAAAAACGGCTTCCTATGCCTCCCGGCCATTATTACGCAGTAATTGTTTTTGTTCATTATTTTTAAAAGATTGTCTTAAATTTTATTTGATAGATTTTAAACGCAAAAAAATGAAATTAAAGTCTGGCAGAATGAATAATCGCTTTTTTTTATTAACGAATAGATTTGATAATTATTTGTGTTTTGGCTTTTCAGTACAATATAGTGTTAAATAAAAAACCGGCTGATAGTATCAACCGGTTTTATAAATCATTGAGTTATCCTTATCTGGAAATAACTTTCAAACGCTGAACAGATTTTTCTCCTTCAACTTTTATAAAATAAACACCTTTGGAAAAATTGCTGATATCAACAGCATGACTTTTGTTGTTAGCCGGGAATACATCTTCAGCTATAACTTTTCCGTTAATGTCATAAACAGTAAGTGTATATGACTCATGTGATGTTTGCTTACTGTAAATAATAAATTTCCCGTCTGATGGATTCGGAGAAATATTTACCGTTCCAACATTATTGTCCAATTGATTTAATCCTGTAGTAACATCAAGATTTACATTGTCAACGTACATAGAGTTGCCAAAATCGTTGATGTTTACAAATTTTATCGAAACATCCTGACCAAGGTATGCATTCAATGAAACAGAATCATTGCGCCATTGATTGGCAGCATTTGGAGCAAAGTTGCTGGTTGTGGTACCCGTAGTAGCAAGAGCCACTCCGGTTTTTAAGTAACCTGAAGGAACCCATGTATTTCCGCAGTCTGTTGAAATGTCAACTCGCAAACCATCATTATAAACACTTGAATATTGTGCATACGCTACATCAAATGTCAGTAATGCTGCTGCTGCATTGGATAAACTTACTTCATAACTAATTAAACCATCTTCTGATCCTGAACTATTATATGAGTAATTGTTGAATCGTGCAGCATAAGTAGAAGTGCCTGCTGATCCTGTAATGAGAGCTGATTTTAACCATGTATAATTAGCGTTTGATGAATCAATAGACCAGTTTGCCGGAGGGAAAACTGTAGCCTGAAAATCTTGTGTCATTGGTGGTAAAGAAGGAGCAAGAATATTAATCATTGCAGTTTGTGTTGAACTTGAAGTGCCAATTCCATTGGTAGCATCTAAAAGTTACATCGTAAGTGCCGGGTGTATTAAACTGTACTTGTGGATTTTGTGATGTTGCAGAAGTTCCACCTACAAATGTAACGGTATTAGGATTAAATGTCCAATTCCAACTTGACGGTGCATTAGAGCTTTGATCTGTAAAAGTGAAAGTTTTGCTTGTACAACCTACATTGAAGTTTGCATTAAACTGCACAGATGGAGGAATGTTTGGACAATTGAAAATGCCAAGTTGTTTTTTAATGGCATTAGCCCTGCGCCCTTTATTGCCGTTAGCCATCACTGCCCTTACGCTAAACCAATAAGAGTTTGATGCTATAAGGTTTGTAAAAATATAATCGGTGTTGGTTGTTGTGGCAACAGAGTCCATATACATTGTACCTAACATACTCACTTCATACCAAGCAGCATTACTTACGGCTGCCCATCCAATTTTAATTGAATCAGGACATGAGTAAATCACATTTAAATTTTGTGGAATGCCAACAATGGTAAATGTTGTGTCAGACAATCCAGAAACACTTCCTCTTGTAACACGAACACGGGCATCACCTGTTGTTGCAATATTATTAGGCACATTCCACGAATATTGTAATGTATTCTGATTTACAGTGGCAATATTATTCCATGTAGTTCCATTGTCAGTAGTATATTCTACATCAAATGAGCCAAGACCTTTCAGGGCATCCCAGCGGATAATTTCAGGGCGACCGGGAACAAAACCTTCGCCACCCATAGGATAGGTAACAGTGATGTCATCATTTCTGAACTCATAAACTACATAATAAGTCTGTGGTCCTTGTGGAATAGCAAATCCTTTGAGTGAAACAACATAGTTACCTGCTGCAGGGTTGTCTAATGTAACTTGTTCCATGTTGTTCAGATGGTCAATGCCTCTTGTTGCAGGTGCATTCAGATTAGCGGCATTGGGAGTAGGATCAAGAACCCATGGATTCCATACTGCATTTGATGGGTCGGTTACTTGCATGTCAATGTCGTTAACTAAATAAGTAGATGATGCCGGTGAGCCACCTACATCATGCCAGTAAACCATGACACGCATTTGCGAAGTACCTGCAGGAACGTTAATAGAATAAGTCAATGAGTCACTCTGATTAATACTGTCAGTAAAATAACGTGCATCTTCAATAGTAGTAACAGCACGCAGTGCATTTACTCTTCCCCAACCATATTTGTAATCAGGGCCAGGGTTTCCGATATCTTCAGCACCATTGAGCAAGCAAGCTTTAATTAAAGCAGTAGGTGCATCGGTAGCAGAATTAATTTGCTTATAAGCTTGAATAAGTTGTGTGCAGATACCTGCAATGCCCGGGCAGGCTGCAGAGGTGCCACCACCAACCTGATAAGTATTATTTTCATCTGTTGACATTTGGTCGCGGCCATTGGCAGCAATATCCGGTTTTACTCTGCCGTCAGAAGCGGGACCAATACTGCTTGAAGGATCAATAACCTCCAAAGCATCAAGATTGGCTACAGCAATTACATTTTTTCCCTGCTTGTAACCTCCTGTAATATTTCCCCAATTACCTCCGGCACCATAGCCACAATTGGTACCATTGTTATTTCCTGCAGAGAAAACAAATTCAAGTTGTCCATTGTCATGAATAGTCTGATCGCCAAATTGTGTGTCGGTAGTATATTCATTACATCCCTGCGAATAGCTGGTTGAAGCAACCACTGTTCCAAGATTGTTATAGTTGGCAACTGCATCAATAATTTGTGGGTAGCTTCCAATATCAAAAACATGCAGTTGAACTCCATTGGCCATACCCGGATATGCAGGATTTAAATTGCCTGCACCTGCAAGAATTCCGCCTGTCATGTCACCATGCGAAGGACCAACTGTTGTTGTGTAATTGGTAATCCTTCCGGTAAAATCAATGTGTGGGCCAACAAATCCATCATCGGCAAGTGCTGCGGCTACTCCGCTTCCATTGTATTTACGTCCCATCAACAAGTCGTTGTTGATGACATTGCTGCGGTGCAGACTACGTCCTTCCAAATCATCTTTAACAGATGGTGGCGAGGTTAAATCTATAAAAAACAACCAAGGCTGTTGTGAAATAGTGGCAACAGATTGTTGCTGCATGCGCACCTCAACCATATTATTTATTTCAGTTGAACTTAAAATTTTGCCATAGGTAGCGGCAATCTGTTGTGCTTGTTGTATTGAAATGTTTTTCTGAAACTGAAGTCTCACATCAACCATTCCTGCAGAAGGAACAGCGTATTTAGGATAATCACCTAACATGCTGATAGAAAGTTTCTGTTCAGAAGATTGATTTGTTACACTTCTGACATTAAATCCTGAGAGCAATTGTTTGTTAAAACTAATTGGAATTGCTGCATTAAAAGCATTCTTTGGCAAGTACTCCAACAGCTTAATTCCTGCAGTTTCCATTACAGCTTTTTCTGCTTGAGTAGGTACAGTATAAAACTGTATGATTCGGTAGTAATAACCATTATAAACATCGTTTTCTGATACTTTTTCCTGGATAAAAGAGTTTAGGTTTTCTGCCGGCAAAACAGCTTTACCTAAAAACATCAGGCGATAGTCTGTTTGCGCCATAGCCATTGTTGTAGTACACAACAACATAATAAAGAGAAATCGTTTTAACATAGATTGATTTGATTTTATGAATTTTAAATAAAGGGTCTAAAATTACAGAAAACATTCGTTAAATGAATAATTGTTTAATAATTGATTATCAGCTAAAAGGGTTTCTTAAAAACACATCATTGTATTAGTGTTTTGGTTACTTTTGCACACTTATGAAAAATCGTCTGTCGGTTTATTTTCTTTTAATGGCATTGCTGCTGACCTTAGGCTCATGCAGTAAGTTTAATCGCATTCGTAAAAGTGGCGATATGAACATGAAGTATGATGCTGCAGTAAAATATTTCGAAAACAAAAAATATTTTAATGCATTACAGCTTTTTGAAGAGTTAATAGTTGTGCTTAAAGGAACCGATAAGGCTGAAAGCTCTTATCACTATTATTGTTTAAGCTATTTCTACACCGGTGATTATACCAGCGCAGCTTATCACTTTAACAATTTTGCACAAACATTTCCAATGAGTGCCAAAGCTGAAGATGCTTTGTTTTATAATGCTTATTGCTATTACTTGGACTCTCCGCCTTCAAGCCTCGATCAGCAGAGTAGCCTCGATGCCATCAGACAGTTTCAGTTATTTATCAATAAATATCCAACAAGCCAGCGTGTTGCCGAATGTAATAAGTATATTGATGAGCTAAGAAGTAAACTCGAAGTAAAGCTTCGATAATGCAATGCTTTACTACAAAATGGAAGAGTATAAATCGGCTATCGTTGCCTTTGAAAACGTGGTGAAGGACTTCCCGACTACCAAATATCAGGAAGAATGTTTATTTTTGTCGCTTAAATCGGCTTATCTCTATGCCCAAAACAGCATAGAATCGAAAAAAGAAGAGCGTTACAAGAGTACTATAGATCATTACAATAAGCTGATTGAGATATTTCCTGCAACGGAATATAAAAAAGAAGCCAGCCGTATATTGTCGGCAGCCGAAGAAAAATTAAAAGATTATCATACTGTAAATTGAATTAAAACAATGAATAGCAGAAACGTAGCACAAACAACAGTAACCCGCGATGTGGTTGACTTTGAAAAGAAGACTGAAAACATCTATGAAAGTCTTGCCATTATTGCAAAACGTGCCAATCATATTGCTGCCGAAACCCGCGAAGAATTACACGATAAACTAAGCGAGTTTGCCTCTTCAACAGATACTTTGGATGAGGTTTTTGAAAACCGTGAGCAGATTGAAATCTCTAAATATTACGAGCGTCTGCCAAAGCCAACATTGGTTGCCATTCAGGACTTTTTAGATGATAAAATCTATTTCCGTAGTCCTGCAAAAGAAGAAAACAAAGACAGCGCAGAAAATTAAAATCATGTTGCAGGGAAAAAAAATCCTGCTGGGTGTTACAGGAAGCATTGCAGCTTACAAAACACCTGAATTAGTGCGACAATTGGTGCAGCAAGGAGCAACAGTTAAAGTAATTGTTACTGCTGCTGCTAAAGATTTTGTTTCACCTCTTGTTCTTTCTACCGTTTCAAAAAACGAAACACTTCAAACATTTACTTCAGAAGATAATTCTACCTGGAATAACCATGTTGAATTAGGTTTATGGTGCGATATTTTTCTGGTAGCTCCACTATCAGCCAACACACTTGCAAAGTTTGCCAATGGCATTTGCGACAATTTACTGACTGCAGTTTTTCTGTCTTGCCGCAATACAGTTATGGTAGCACCTGCAATGGATGTGGATATGTTTAAACATCCTTCAACACAAAAAAACCTTGAGATTATTGCCAAAAACAATATTAAAATTATCGGTCCGGAGAGTGGCGAATTAGCCAGCGGACTTACAGGTAAAGGTCGCATGACAGAGCCTGAAGATATTGTGCAGGAAGTAATCAATTATTTTAATCCATCGTTACCTTTAAGAAACAAAATTGCAGTTGTCACCACAGGCCCAACACAGGAAGCATTGGATCCGGTTCGGTTTATTGGAAATCATTCCTCAGGGAAAATGGGTGTTGCCATTGCAAACTGTTTAGCTGCTAAAGGCGCATCAGTAATTCTTATCTCAGGCCCGTCAGTTAGTTTAGGAAATTTGAATAAGTCAATAAAGATAGTTCATATAACTTC
Organism: Bacteroidota bacterium; assembly: GCA_016699635.1. GTDB lineage: Bacteria > Bacteroidota > Bacteroidia > AKYH767-A > OLB10 > OLB10. Next base: position 1,943,055 of record CP064983.1, read on the forward strand.
TGCGGCCGAAATGTTGAAAGCATGTAAACAGGCACAACCCGATGCCAGCATAATGGTTATGGCTGCTGCTGTTGCAGATTTTAGACCCGAAGGCATTTCTGATCAAAAAATAAAGAAGAAAAATAATGAGGGGTTAAGTGTTCAGTTAGTGCCAACAGAGGACATTGCAGCAGAAATGGGTAAGCTGAAAAAAGAAGGTCAGATTTTGGTAGGCTTTGCCTTAGAAACGAATGATGAAAAGCAGAATGCCGAGCGAAAACTGAAAAATAAAAACCTCGATTTTATCGTTCTTAATAAGTTGGAAGAATCGAATCAGGTTTTCGGTTCAGACTTTAACCGCATCACCATCATTGATAAAAACCTGGTGACAACACCATTTGAAAAAAAATCGAAAGATGCAGTTGCATCCGACATTGTTGAGAAAATAATTACTTTAGTGCAATGAAGAAATTTTTCTGTTTAGTAATAATCATAATGAGTTTGCATACTGTGCATGCACAAGAACTCAATTGCCAGGTTAATGTAATGGCACCACAGATTCAGAACGTAGATAAAAAAGTGTTTGAAACACTACAGCAGTCTATTTTTGAATTTATGAATAACACCAAATGGACTTCTGATAAATATCTTAATCAGGAAAGAATAGAATGTTCTGTTACAATAACAATAAATGAGCGTGTTTCAAACGATGAGTATAAAGGAAGCATTCAGATAACTTCAAGACGACCTGTTTTTCAGACATCATATAATTCACCGACTTTAAATTTTAATGACGATAATTTTCAGTTTAAGTATATCGAATATCAGCCTCTAGAGTTCAGCGAGAATGGAAGCAATCCAAATCTGACAGCAGTACTTGCTTTTTATGCAAACATTATTCTTGGTGTGGACTATGACAGCTTTTCATTATATGGAGGAGCGCCTTATTTTGCCAAAGCACAAACTATTGTAAACAATATGCAGAATGCACGCGAAGCAGGATGGCGTGCTTTTGAAGGCACAAAAAATCGCTACTGGCTCTCTGAAAATATGACTAATCCTATTTTTAAACCTTACCATGAAATGTTTTATCAGTATCATCTGAAAGGCCTTGACGTGATGGCAAAAAAGAAAGATGATGGATTTTCGCAAATTTCTGAAAGCCTTGATTTGTTAATGTCCGTACATAAAGAAAAGCCGGGTTCGTTGTTATTACAAACTTTGTTTTATGCTAAAGCAGATGAGATTGTAAATATTTATTCAGGAGCCTATCCCGATCAGAAAGTAAAAGTCAGCAATCTGCTAAACGAAATTGATCCTGCAAACGGAACCAAGTACTCGAAGATTATGGGGAATTGATTGTTGTAGAATTCAAAAAGTAAAAATTTTTATTCCTTATTACTATTATCAATTACTTCATCAGAAGGTAAATCCACAGAGTTGTCTTTGTATTGCTTTGTATAGTAAAGATATTTTCCTACGCCTGTGCAGGCATAGCCTGATATTGTATCTCCGGGTAAAAGTTGTGTTCTTGTAAAAGTCCGCCAGCGTTTTGATTTTTCCTGAACGGCTAATTTAACGGCAAGGGTATCGCTACACGTATTTACAAACCAAACTTTATAAGGCTTTGTTGATGCAGGACATGATAATGTTTCTGCACCAAATTTTTTATTTACTTTTTGTAAGCACTGCCCGTAATCTTTTCCATCCTGCTGTATTTTGAAAGCAGATAAAAGCACCACTGCACCAATCAGTATTAAAAAAACAAACTCACGCACCTTGATCATTTACAGTAATTATTTTTAAGAATGATTTTAGCTTCTTCGTTTCCTAATTTTTTGATTTGTTCCAGTCTTCGCAAGCACCTTTAATGTCACCAAGCATTTTTTTAGCAAAGCCTCTGTTGTTGTAGGCTTCTGCATCTTCAGGTTTCAGCTCTAATGCTTTATTAAAATCTACTATGGCTTTATCATACTTTTCAATTTTATTATATGCACTGCCTCTTGAAACATAAGCCCACTCATGATTGGGTTCATAAAAAATTACATCAGTAAAGTTGCCAATAGCTTCAGTATATTTTTTTAAGATAGTGTTACAAAATCCTTGTTGTAAAATTGCATTTACGTTGGCTACATCCATGTTTGCCACATAGGTGTAGTCTAACAATGCTTCCTGAAATTTACCATTATTAAATTTTATTTTCCCCTGATTCATCAGTGAGTCAATGCGCATTTTAAAATCAGCAGAGTCAACCTGTGCATTTGCCTGTACACAAAAGGCAGATAACAATACAATGAACAATATTTTTACATTATTCAAATGGTTCTGAATTTTCATAATTTTTATCATTAATCAAATGTATTAAATGTTGAAATGCTTTTACCAAGCCATCGTTGGTTTTTTGTCCATAAGAAACCGGAAAACTAATGCGGCTGTAGAAAAGTCTTTTTCCCAGAAACTCACGGGTGACACATTTTTTTTGTGGGTTGGTGCAGTTAATCAGCAACATTCCTGCTTTTGAATTGTAGTAAACCTTAGTGGCATCAAGGTCTTTAATAGCTGCCTGATCTTCTCTGTATTTTGTTTCGCCATCAAAATAAGTGGCTATTAAAACGCCATAGTTGATAGAAACTACATATTTGCCTGCAAATTTCTGATTGATATAGTCGAGCGTTTGTTGTACGGTGATGTTTTCCTGTGCTCTGAGTGCGGGTGAAAAAACACTAAGCATCAGCAGCAACAGAAAAAACTTTCTTCTTTTGCTAAACTCTTTATTGATTCTATCGTAAACCACCAACATTCTTATTTTGGAAATTAGGACTATCGTTTAAACTATTAACTAATTTTGTATCGGCATTGAAACTTTTTAACGGAATAAAATTACAAATGTTTGGCATTGGGAAAAGAATTCATTTAGTTCCTTTAGGGGTTTTTCTCACTATCTTCATGTTTATACATGGTGTTTCCACTGCGCAGACAAAGAAAACATTAACCATCAATGCCAAGTTTAAGATTGACGGAGGTGGAAGTTTGGGTGCTGCCTATATGGTTTTGCAGCGTGATGGTCAGTCTATTGAAACTCTTCCAGGGCAGTCGTCATATACTTTAAATCTTGAAATAGGGGCAGATTATATCTTGTCTTTTAACAAGCCCGGATACATCACCAAAAAAATAAATATTAACACAACCGGTGCCGATGAAGAAAGAGTTGAGCAGGGTTTTGAGTCCTATCCTTTTACAGTAGTGTTGATGAAGCAGTATGAGGGCGTAAATATTGTAGTGTTTAATCAGCCTGTTGCAAAAATTACTTATTCGAAAAAGTATGATGAGTTTGATTATGATACTGATTATACCAAGTCAATTCAATCGGCAATTCAAAAGGCAGAAGATGATTTGAAAAAAGCAGAGAAAGAGTTTAAAAAGAATCCGCCCAAACCTGCCAAAGACAGCACAATTGTTGCCAACAAACCTAAGGCAGAAGAAGTAAAACCTCAGAAAGAAAAAACCAAGACTGCACCACAGGAAGAACCGGTTGCTGTAAAAGAAAAAGGCAAGAATGATGATACGAAGAATGAGTCGAAAAATTCTAATAAAAGCGCTGCCGCTACGGGTGGACAAGACCAACCACTAAAGCCTACACAAGGCGGAGGAAGTGATGAGCCGGAAGGTAATATAGACATTGAAAAGGGCGCAGATCAAAAGGCAGACATTGAACACACAGCAGGGAATGATGCAATTAAAAATAAAATTGGCTTGACAAAAGGTGCTGACCAACCACCTGCAGCAGAACCAGCTAAACCACAACCGGTAGTTATTAAAACTCCAGAAACTGCTGCACCTGAAAAACCAAAAGAAGTAGTAGTTCATACAGCACCTGAGCCTCCTGAAAATGTTTCAGTAAGACGTGAACAATTGGCCGAAGACAGAAAAACTGTTTACAATGTTTGGGTTACTAAGGGCAATAAAACGGTGCTTTATAGTAAGGTCGTTTATGCCTGGGGTGGCATTTATTTTTTTCGCGACCTGAATACTTCTATTTCTGAAAACATGTATAAGCAGGCCGATGCAGGAATAGTAAATTTCTAGGTGTCTTCTTCAACTGAAAAATTGCAGTGGTTTACCTTTCGTTTTCAGGTATTCACCCAACTTAACATATTTCTGTATTCAGCGGCTTTTAAATTGCATGGAGAAAATAAACACTGCAATAAAATGTTGAATACATATTTCTGCATGAATCTGTTCAAACCGCAAAATGACAGTCAGGTTTCGTTACTTGAAGATATTAAAACACTGCGTTCTCTAAAAGGGAATACATCAAGGTTTGCTATTCTTCGCTCTGTAGCCAAAACAAAAAAGCATACACGCACTGTTTATCCCGAAGGCTGGAAGTTTGAATAAGTTTTTAATCTTTCTTTTAGCTAAGCGAATTTTTTAATGCCTCAACAACATTATACACTATTGGGCAAATTTTATAATTGCTCATATTACTTTTATTCCGATAGATAAAAAAAGGACGGTTCAGGTGTGGGTATTCTGAACATGATGAAGGCCTCAGGGTGTAAACGGAGCACAAATTTTTATTGAGTAAAAAACAAGGATTTTTTCTGAGAATGTAATGATGATTTATTTCATCATGTTCAAGCAATTCGTTAAGATTTTCGTGTTCACTAATGCCTGAATGATTCAGAATAGGTCTTATTTCTTCCTCTGTAAAAACAGGACTTTGTTTTTTGCAGCAGTTAGCACAGGCCGTACAATCTATCTTTGGTGCAATTTCAGCATACAATAGGTGTACAGCCTTATCAATAACTGCTGATTTGTATTTCTTTTTTATTGACTTGAAATAATCAAGCGTTTCTTGTTCACGCAGCGATGCCAACCGTTCAACTTCTTCGGGTAGGCAGACAAGATTCATAAGAGAAAATTTATTTCACAACAGCAGTAACTGCAAACAATGCTTTCAGTTTATCCATACAGAAATCAACTTCAGCCTTTGTGTTGTAGCGCGAAAATGAAAATCGTACAGCAGGTCTTTCAGGGTCGGCATTGATTCCACGTAATACATGTGAGCCAATCTCACTGCCTGACGAACAGGCACTGCCGCCAGATGCTGCAATTCCTGATATATCAAGGTTAAAAAGCAACATGTCCTTACCTTCGTATGGCGGAAAAGAAACATTTAATACTGTAAACAAACTTCTTGCACTAACATCACCATTAAAAGCTACTCCAGGAATTTCTTCCTGCAAACGTTGTTTCATGTATTCTTTTAATCCCTGAATATGTTTACGGTCTTCTTCTAATTCTGCATAAGCAAGTTCAAGAGCTTTTGCTAATCCTATAATACCATAGGCATTTTCTGTTCCGCCACGCATATTGCGTTCTTGTGCACCACCTGTAATCAGTGGATGTATTTTTAATTTATGGTTGATGTAAATAAATCCTACACCTTTAGGCCCGTGAAACTTATGGGCTGCACAAGTGAAAAAGTCAATATTTTTTTGAGACATGTCATAAGGAAAATGTCCCATAGTTTGAACTGTATCACAATGAAAAATTGCATTGTATTGTTTGCAGAGTTCGCCAATGCGGTCAATGTCGTTAACGGTGCCCAACTCATTGTTTGCATGCATGAGCGATACAAAAGAACGTGGATTGTTTTTTAGTAATTCTTCGAGATGCTCATAGTCGGCTTCACCTTTATCGTTAAGCTTTACCCAACTAAGTTTGATACCCTCTTTTTCTAAATCTTCCAGCGTATGCGTAACTGCATGGTGCTCGATGGGTGACGAAATAGCATGGGTAATTTTATGATCGTGTATGGTGCAACGAATGGCCATATTGTTTGCCTCTGTTCCACCGGAAGTAAAAAATATTTCAGATGGTGCTACTTTTAATAATGTAGCAATTGTTTTACGTGCTTTCTCAATTGCCGATCGCATTTCTCTACCAAAAGAATGGATGGATGATGGATTGCCATAAATCTTTTGCATAACAGGCAACATGGCTTCAATAACTTCCTGTCTTAGTGGAGTTGTTGCAGCATTGTCAAAATAAACTTTCATTGTTTGTGTGTTTGATTAAGTGTGATGGGGGTCAGACTTTTGCAGGGTGGCTTATTAACTCTTTGATATCTGAAATAATTTTTTCAGCAAGATTGTTGGCAGTAGTGATGCTGTCACTTTCTGCATAAATGCGGATGATGGGTTCAGTATTTGATTTACGAAGGTGAACCCACTCTTTATCAAATTCTATTTTTACTCCGTCAATAGTATTTATTTTATGCTTTTTATACTTCTCCTGAATAGATTCTAATACTCCGTCAACATTTATTTCAGGAGTAAGTTCAATCTTGTTTTTAGAAATAAAATAATCAGGATAAGAGGAGCGAAGCATAGAAACAGTGTTTCCGTATTTAGCAAGATGCGTCAGAAAAAGTGCAATGCCTGCCAGTGCATCACGGCCATAATGAATGTCGGGGTAGATAACTCCACCATTTCCTTCACCGCCAATAACAGCATTTTTGGCTTTCATCATTTCCACCACGTTAACTTCGCCAACGGCAGATGCATAGTGGCTTCCACCGGCTTTTTCAGTCACATCGCGCAGCGCACGTGTTGACGAAAGATTACTTACTGTATTACCTTTTTTGTTTTTCAGAACGTAGTCTGCTACTGCCACCAAGGTATATTCTTCGCCAAACATTTCACCATCTTCGCAAACCAATGCAAGACGATCTACATCAGGGTCAACAGAAATTCCTAAATGTGCTTTTGATTTTTTTACTGTCTTGCTCAGTTCTGTAAGGTGTTCGGGTAATGGCTCAGGATTGTGTGGAAACTGTCCATCCGGTGTGCAGTAAAGTTCTATCACTTCTTCAACACCTAATGCTTTTAATAATGGTGGCAATGCAATGCCGCCAGATGAATTAACGCAATCAATAACAATTTTGAATTTTTTAGATGCTATGGCTTTTACATCAACTAATGGCAATGCAAGAATTGCTGCAATGTGTTTGTCAATGGCATGTGCATCTGTTGTCACTGTTCCCAACTGATTTACATTGGCAAACTCAAACGATTCCTGCTCTGCAATTTTAAGAAGTGTTTCGCCATCGGCAGCAGAAATAAATTCGCCTTTGCTGTTTAACAACTTCAGTGCATTCCATTGTTTTGGATTATGACTTGCAGTTAGAATGATTCCGCCATGTGCCTGATGAAATGTAACAGCCATTTCAACTGTTGGTGTGGTTGAAAGGCCCACATCTATCACATCAATTCCCATGGCAGCGAGTGTGCCACAAACTAAGTTATGTATCATTGGTCCGCTGATGCGTGCATCACGACCTAAAACAACTTTGCATTTTGTTTTTGCAGGGAACTGTGCTGCAAGCCATGTGGCGTAAGCAGCAGAAAATTTTACTACATCAACAGGGGTGAGTGACTCTCCGGATTTACCGCCAATAGTTCCCCTGATGCCTGAAATAGATTTAATTAATGTCACAATCTTTGCTTTTTTTACAGTGCAAATATATCAAATCAAAGGGTAATTTTATGAATTTAATAGTTGGTTTTCCTGAATATCAGTATTTTATTCTTTCTGACAACAGAAACTTTTTTCATGATAACTGCTCTATTTTCTTAACCAAAACTTCTGCAATTTTTCTGTTCGATTCATGTGTCCATCCTGCAATATGTGGTGTGAGAATAGTTTTATCGGATTTTATCATATAGCCAAAAGGTTCAGGCAGTGTTTCTAACTTTTCAAATGATGAAGTTTCGTATTCATGCACATCAAGACATGCACCTTTCACCTTTCCTGTTTTGAGATGTTTAACAAGGTCGGCAGTGTTCACACATTTTCCTCGTGCAGTATTGATGATGTAAATTTCTTTTTTACACAAATTGATAAATGTATCGTTAATCATGTATTTAGTTTCTGCTGTCAATGGTACGTGCAGACTTATAATGTCTGATTCCTGTTGCAGTTGTTCAACAGAAACTTGTTTTATAAAAGGATATTCAGCAGTGTCAATTTTTTTGTATGGATCGCAAGCAACAATGTTCACCTCAAAGCCTGCTAATTTTTTTGCAAAGGCACTACCCATATTACCAAAACCAATGATGCCTACAGTTTTGCCCTGTAATTCTGTTCCACGGTTTTCTTCTCTCAGCCAGATGCCATTACGTACTTCTTTATCAGACTTCATTAGTTTATTCAGAAGAGCAAGTAACATCATTAATGCATGTTCGCCCACAGCATCACGATTAGCTTCGGGTGCATTCAGACATTTAATGTTCTTTGAAACAGCATAAGCAACATCAATATTTTCCATGCCTGCACCACCGCGGGCAATAAACTTTAAGTTAGTTGCATGTTGCAGCAGGTCTTTGTTTAAAGGTATGCGACTTCTGATTGCAATACCCTCATACTTGCCTATAGATTGTTGTATCTGCTCAAGACTCCATTCATATCCTTCTGTACAATGAAATCCCATAGCTGTAAGCTTGGGAATAAATGTTTCATGAAAGGTGTCTATTAATAAAATTTCTTTTGACATTATTTTTAAAATTGACATGAAATAAAAATCCTCCGAATGTGCAGGAGAATGTTGTCTGATTAATTCTTTATGTTTGTGTCTTTATTCTCAAGATTACAAATTTGATGGTATTTGTCATTGTTGCCAATTGCTAATTAGGCATTTCTTGATTCGTAATCTCCCTTCTCATACAGAATAAAAGTTAATAGCACAAAGGTAATTTCTATAAATTTTGTATCCAAATGGCTGAAATAACAGCAAATATTCACTAAGGAAGTAAGAAAATAGTTGACAATGCTAAAATGGTTTATTAAATTGCCGCAAAAAGAAGATTGTCCATTATCGGTTAACCATTAAAAACAGAGAACCGGGTTTGCTGATTGGTATCTTAGTTATTCAAAGAGAAATGTTTTTTTGTTTGAATGATGTAAGGTTTACGGAATAATCTTCAGGTTTTGGGTAACTCTTATGCAGGTGTATAAGTATAACCAACACCAACAAAGAAATAAACCGTTATGCATGCATTAGACATATTACTTTTAGGAGGAGCTGTAGTCTGTTTTGTTCTGGCATATATTATTGCTTCACGCCCGGCATGCGTGTTGCGCCAAAGCAATAAATCTAAGTCAAAATGGAATCATGTCAATATGGATTCAGCTTCATCAGTTCATTCGCCCGAAATGATGAAATATGTTCATGACAAAACAGGTTAACTGACCTTACTCCGGTTTTTTTGCTCTTACAACTGATGTAAATGACGATAGAATATTTTATTTTCTTCTGAGTTCAACAGTGGGTCATCATTCAAAATATTGATGACTGCATTTCTTGCATGTTCTAAAATGGCTCCATCTTTTGCCAACTCTTCAATTTTCAGGTTCAGTAGTCCACGCTGCCCACGAAGTACAACTTCGCAGGTACGGGAGTTAAATTTTAATTGAGAACCTAAAATAAATAGTACTTACTTTTCCTTTTGTGCTTTTTTCCAAAGTTTAAATTGTTGTTCATCGCACCAGAACCATTTTTTATTCTTAATCCACGAAAGGTTTGGGTTCGGTAAAGAATCAGACGGAATAAAAGTTGCATTCGATATATTTTTTGCTCTTGTATTTTTAAATTCAAATACATCGGCAGCAGTTATAGGTTCTTGCCATTTGAAGCATATTTTTCTAATTGTATTTTTATCAATTATCTTAAACCATACATAACCCCAAGGTCTGTTTGGCCTGCTGTCTGGTCCTGTCATAAAAAAACCTTTTAGTGTGTCATTGAAAATGGAATAACCCCCCCATAGTGCAACACCACCCTTGTAGCCTATTGGATTGTTTCCTTTAAATTGTTCACCATAGAAAGAATATAAAAATACTCCATCTTCATAAAATACCACATTTCTGGCAATAGTATCCACTACTTTTTTTACATTAGGTGGATAGCCCACATTAGTTTCAATATGCTCAAGCTGTGAATAGTAGCCCTTTAGTTTAATCGGAATTTTCATGCTAGTGTCTTTATAACAAGAAAAGGCATCTTTAAATACGCGGCTTGTGGGTTGACAACCCAATAGCAACCCTAATAATGTTAAGATAGTAATAAAATTTCTTATTTTCGCCATAAAGAGTATGGATTATTATATCCGCCATAAAAATACATGCCAGATTTAAATTGGCTATAATCTTTATAATACGGAGCCTTCCCAAAGGGTAAATAAAAAAAACCATTTTTATGCACCCAATTTTGAGTTCTATCTTGTACCAAAGAACTACTATACTCCCGTACTTCGTAGGTTTTAGTGTAACGAAGTTTTACTTCTGAAAGCATACTGTTTCCTTTATTTTTTATTGTGTAAATATAATTTATTGTTCACTTTGTAAAGCACAGCTTTATGTCACACTGCCCAAGAAGAGCAACTTCGCGGGTACGGGGTTTTTTATTTTCTGCTCTGATGCAAGCCTTTTTATACCAATGTTTTTTTAAGAACCAAGCCTGTGTGCTATCGGGTTTGAAATCGGTTGAGTAAAAATTGTATTGCACAGGTGGTGTATAACTATTCAAATTATTTTTAAGATCTGATTTACATTGATAACAATGATACCACTTACCACAAATTCTGTTGGTTATTATAATTGTCGAATCGTTTTTTAAATAGCCGCTTAATTCAATTAAATACCGATTATGAATTATACTTTCCTGATTCGTTTTTGAAAAATATTCTATTTTAATTGTATTATTTTTTATACTGTAAGTTCCCCACCACTCTTTATTGAAAGGAGAAATTTTCAAAGTCCTTTTTATTGTATTCACAAGAATTGAATCAGGATTTTGCCAAAATACAGAGTCTATCTTGTAAATAAATGGTTTATCTAAAGGTCTTGTCAACCATGGCTTGTCTTTATCAAATCCAAACTCATTTTTAACCCAAAAGCGATTATTCTGACCAGTATTTCTAATATATGCCATACCATTATTAAAAAGGAATATATATGCAGTTGGAATACATCTATCTATTGGTTCATTTGCCAAATAGTAGATTCCTTTTATTTTTAATTTTATACTAAGTGAGTCAGTCTTATTCTCGAAAAATAAGTTAAACCTTTTATGTGAAGTAAAGCATCCCATAATGAAAACGGGTATCAATAGAATAAAAATTTGCCTTCTTAAAATCTCAGTTTTCATCAATACAAAGAATAAAAAGCATTAAACTTATTGTGCCCATACATTTTTAAAGGAGTATCATAATCTGTAATAATATACGGTGATCCATGCCATCCAGGAATTAAATTATTCCGTACCCGCGAAGTTGCACTTCGTGGGTTTTTGTGCAAAGAAGTTTTACTTCTGAAATCATACCGTTTCCTTTATTTTTATTGCGTAAATATAATTTATTGTTCACTTTGTAAAGCACAGCTTTATGTCACACTGCCCAAGAAGTGCAACTTCGTGGGTATGGGGAGGGTACGAGGGAGATGTTTTGGAACATGAATAATGTTATCAATTATCTTGAACCTTTTTTATTCTATCAATAACGTACCCGATTTTAATGCCAATTGCCATATCAGGAAGAACATAATTTCCTTTTTTATCCCTGACGTTTTCTGCTAAAACATCAACACTATAAAAATTATCTTCTGGTCGCAATCGTTGATAATGTCTAACATTTTTAACTCTTAAACCTATACCTGCATTGATATTTAAAATGATTTTTGGAAATAACCTCCATTCTACTTCAGACGTGATATTTGCCCCATAAACTGATTTTCTGATAAAGTATTTTTCTTCATATTCTTCAGAAGTAATTTTATTTTCAAACAGATTTTTAGAAGCATAATTTATTTTATTGTAAAACAACTTAGTGCCTAAATAAAATAGCCTTTTACCTTTCATACTAAAGCATCTTTTACCTCAACAGATGATTTAAACCCAGTGCCACCATATCCATTAAAATAATCTCTTCCGAATATTGGCGCAAAACTAATTTCAAAACCATATCTACCCAACCAGTATTCTGTTCCAATCATAGCTGATTGATGTGATATTTGATCAACAAAATTAATAGGGGCTATTTTGAGAACTATTTTTTTTATTGGCTATTGAGTCCTCTGCTTTAGCAATTGTTATATGAACAATTATCAAACAGCAAAACAAATACTTTATAAATTTCATTTTTTTCAATTTATTATTCTATTAGTTGGTTATTTAATAAATGTTAGTGCGAATAAATATTCCCACCATCGTGCATTTGTTATTTTTTTATTTGACGGAAATAATGAATATCGGTCTTTTCTCCCAGAATATCTTGTACTTCGCAGGTTTTTGTGCAAAGAAGTTTTACTTCTGAAACCATACCGTTTCCTTTATTTTTATTGTGTAAAAATAATTTATTGTTCACTTTGTACAGCACAGCTTTATGACACACTGGCCACGAAGTACAAATTCGCGGTTACGGGGATATTTAAATAAAATGAGTGGCTTCATAGATTATCAATTCGGTAAGTGCCAGGCTAACTCACCTTACTCCAGTTAGGTTGCTCTCGCAACTGATGCAAATGACGATAAAATATTTTATTTTCTTCTGAGTTCAACAGTGGGTCATCATTCAAAATATTGATGACTGCATTTCTTGCATGTTCTAAGATGGCACCATCTTTTGCCAACTCTGCAATTTTCAGGTTCAGTAGTCCGCTTTGCTGTGTTCCTGTAATATCGCCAGGACCACGTAACTTTAAATCGGTTCCTGCAATTTCAAATCCATCATTGGTTTGCACCATTGTTTTCAATCTTTCGCGCGCATCGGCAGAGAGTTTATTTCCCGACATTAATATACAAAAAGACTGCTCTGCACCTCTGCCTACACGACCACGCAACTGATGCAACTGCGACAATCCAAAACGTTCTGCATTTTCAATAATCATAACAGTGGCATTAGGTACATTAACACCAACTTCTATAACCGTTGTAGCAATCATGATATGTGTTTTGCCATTTACAAATCGCTCCATCTCCTGTTCTTTATCTTTTGCCTTCATCTTTCCATGTACCATGCTCACAAAATACTCAGGCAATGGAAAATCTCTTTGAATACTGTCGTAGCCGGCCATCAGGTTTTGCAAGTCTAATTTTTCTGATTCTTCAATCAATGGAAAAACAATATAAATCTGTCGGCCAAGTTTTATTTGCTCTTTCATAAATCCAATAACCCGAAGTCGTGATGATTCAAAAAGATGCATGGTTTTTATTGGCTTTCTTCCTGCAGGAAGTTCATCAATTATTGAAACATCAAGGTCGCCATAAAGTGTCATGGCTAAAGTGCGCGGAATGGGTGTGGCTGTCATCACCAGCACATGTGGAGGTTGTTGCCGCATCCAGAGTTTGGCACGTTGCTCCACACCAAAACGATGTTGCTCATCAATGATTACTATGCCAAGGTCGTTGAATTTTACTCTGTCTTCTATCAATGCATGTGTACCAATGAGAATGTGCGTTTCGTTAGATGAAATTCTTTCTATAACAGCTTTCTTTTTCGATTCCGGTAATGAGCCTGTAAGCAATTCAACATTCACGGGTAAACTACTAAGCAATGATGTTATGGTTTGAAAATGTTGTGCAGCTAAAATTTCTGTTGGTGCCATCAGGCAGGCCTGCTGTTTGTTGTCTAATGCCAATAGCATTGCAAAAAGCGCAATAACGGTTTTGCCACTGCCAACATCACCTTGCAACAGGCGGTTCATTTGTTTTCCGCTGATGGTATCTTTTCTGATTTCTTTCAGTACCCGTTTTTGTGCCTGTGTCAGTTCAAAAGGAAGATGTTCATTAAAGAAGGTGTTGAAGAGGTAGCCAACTTCTGTAAACATTCGGCCGTTTTGAGTAGCAGTTCTGTTTTGCTTGTTCAGCAATAATTTAAGTTGAATATAAAACAACTCTTCAAATTTCAAACGGAAGCGGGCTTTACGAAGTAAGTCCTCATTTTCAGGAAAGTGAATCTGAATCAATGCATCATGCCGTGGCATCAGATTAAAAGTCTTTATCAGTTGTGGTGATAAAGTTTCTTCAATAGTAGGAGGAAGGTCTTTAAGTGCCATGCGCATAATTCGCATGATGCCTTTGCTGTCTATACCTTTTACTTTCGATTTTTCTGTGGAGTAATAAAACGGTTGAAACCCTTTGAAAGGTTGTGCAGTAAATTTTTCAAACTCTTCTATTTCAGGATGGATAATACTCCACTTGCTGTTAAATAAAGCAGGCTTGCCAAAAACAACATAACTCGTTCCGGCTTTTATGGAATCACGAATCCATGTTATTCCCTGAAACCAAACCAAATCCATGCTACCGCTTTCATCTTTAAAAACAGCTTGCAGGCGTGTAGTTCGTTTGTTGCCAAAAGCTGTTAGTGAAGTAATCACACCTTTAATCTGCACATAAGGCAGGTCGTCATTCAGTTGTGCAATGGTGTAAAATTTTGAACGGTCAACATAGCGAAACGGAAAGTGATACAAAAGGTCAGAAACATTATGAATCTCTAACTCCTTACGAAGCACAGCTGCACGTTGCGGACCAACTGTCTTTACAAACTCTATGTCTTTCTGAAAATAACTCACTCCTGCCTCTGAAAAAATTAAATTAATTACATGGCTGAAAAATACGGGTAAATGTGCAAAAAATAAAATCCCCGGCTGAATTACAACCGGGGAATAACATTAAAAAATTACAAGTAAATCTATGTGATTATTACTGTTGCTTTTTAACATTTACGGCATTTAAGCCTTTTTTGCCTTGAACTACTTCATAGGTAACAAGGTCATTGTCCGCGATGCGGTCAATTAATCCTGTCTGATGAACAAATAGGTCACGACCACCTTCATCTTCAACGATAAATCCAAATCCTTTGGAGTTGTTGTAGAATTTTACTTTTCCGGTTTTCATTAAATAAAGAATTAAATTTGTGAATTAATGCTGCAAATGTAAACTAATTTGAATATCATTTATTTAAAATACAAAATAATTTATTGTCGGAACCTGACGTATGACCACAAGCGGAAATATTATTGACATTTTTAACCGAAGGATTTTCCCCGGAACTGTTCACTTTAGCAAGGGAATAATTACAGAAATTACAGAGGACAATGCTGTTTATGACCAATATTTACTACCCGGTTTTACCGATGCCCATATACATATTGAAAGCAGCATGCATGTGCCTTATGAATTTGCTAAAGTAGCCCTGCTTCATGGCACCGTAGCAACTGTTGGCGACCCGCATGAAATTGCCAATGATTGTGGCCTCAAAGGTGTGGAATATATGATTGAGAATGCAAAAGATGCCAAGTTGAAATTTAATTTTGGTGCACCATCATGCGTGCCTGCCACCACTTTTGAAACAGCAGGTGCAGTGCTTAATGCCGAAGATGTGGCACAACTTCTTGCACGACCCGATATTCGCTATCTGAGCGAAATGATGAACTACCCCGGTGTACTTTTTGGCGATATAGAGGTGATGAAAAAATTGAGTCGGCTCACAGACTGAATAAAGTGATTGATGGTCATGCACCCGGTTTAAGAGGTGATGATGCCCGAAAGTATATTGTTGCAGGCATATCTACCGACCATGAATGTTTTACGCTTGAAGAAGCATTGGATAAGGTAAATGGAGGAATGAAAATTCTGATACGTGAAGGCTCTGCTGCACGGAATTTTGAAGCCCTGCATACGCTCATTACTTCACATACAGCAATGACTATGTTGTGTAGCGATGATAAACATCCTGATGAATTGCTTCATGGACACCTGAATCAGTTAGTTGTCCGCGCTCTCAATAAAGGACACAATCTTTTTGATGTTTTGCAATGTGCTTGTGTTAATCCTGTGTTGCATTATAGTTTATCCGTAGGATTACTTCGTGTTGGTGATCCGGCAGATTTATCGTTATCAATAACCCGGAAGTGTTTTTAGTCTCGCAAACATGGATAAATGGAGAATGTGTTGCCAATGATGGCCAAACAACATTGACAAACCGTAGTCATGCTCCAATAAATAATTTTAATGCATGGGATGTTTCGGTTCAGGATATTGAAGTGAAAAAAAATTCTGAATCGGTTAAAGTTATAGAAGCATTGGATGGGCAGTTAATTACCAACTGCATTCAGGCAAAGCCATTAGAAAAGACGGACTGTGGGTTAGCAATCCGGAAAACGATATTCTTAAAATTGCAGTCGTTAACCGTTATAGCAAACAAAAGCCTGTTGTAGGATTTATTAAAAATTTTGGATTAAAGTTAGGAGCTATTGCATCAACCGTTGCACATGACTCGCACAATATAATTGTCACCGGTGTTAGTGATGCTGATATTGTTGATGCTGTAAATTTACTTATGCAATCGGGTGGAGGACTGAGTGCTGTATCAGGAACAGACAAAAAAGTTATAGCCTTGCCTGTAGCAGGACTGATGAGTGATAAAAGTTGCGAAGAAATTGGTCGCGATTATGCAAGTATTGATAGTATGGCAAAACAAATGGGATCTGCACTAAGAGCACCTTTTATGACACTATCATTTATGGCTTTATTGGTAATTCCACATTTTAAAATTGGCGATAAAGGATTATTCAATGCTGTAAAGTTTGAACTAACTTCACTGGAATAATTTATTTGTGTTTAGCAATGAAGTACTACTTTTACAAAAAAAATGTATGTGGCAAGAAGTAAATAATTCATTGGAACGAACATTTATTTTTAATGATTTTAAACAAGCATTTGCATTTATGACACATGTAGCTTTTATTGCTGAGAAAATGAATCATCATCCCGACTGGAGCAATGTTTATAATAAAGTCACTATTAAGTTAAACACACACGATGCAGGAAGTGTGGTTACAGAAAAAGATCATAAACTTGCAGCAGCAATAGATGTTGTGTTCAATCAAATAAATAAAAAAGTATGAGCCGTTTTAAAAAGTTTTTTATATGGGTAGTTGTTCTTGCCATAATCGGAACAGCATTGTATTTTCTTGCAGGAAGTTATACCTATTCCGAAGGAACACAAACAGGCTACTTAGTAAAATTTTCACGTCAGGGTTATGTTTTTAAAACTTATGAAGGTGAACTAAATCTTGGTGGTATGAATGCCGAAAGCAATTCTGTTGTAAATAACCTCTGGCATTTTTCTGTTGACGAAGATGATAAGGCTGCTATTGACAGTCTTCGTGTCAGCGAAGGGCGTGTGATTAAAGTTTATTACCGTGAGATTGTACGCAATTATGCATGGCAGGGCGAGACACCTTTTTTTGTTTACAAAGTAGAAAAAGTAAAATAGGTTTTTATCCTATACGATGCCTGATAATAGAATCTATTTTAGCCATTAGTTGCGAAGGCCTGTAGGTGCGCCAGTTAAGATTATCAAGTTCACCGCCAAACAATAAATAGTAATCAATATTGGCACGTTGCATTTCAGACAAAACATGATCTCTGAAATTGACAGCAGCAATCCATCCTGTTTCATTCACTTCTTCAAACCATTCCTGATAGTAACAATCGTCTGAATTGTGAAAGTTGAGTACGTTTTCACCAATAAGAATAAAATGGCTTATACCATGCTCCATCAGATTTTCTATAACATCTCTTTTTAAGGTCATGATGTCATTATTGATGGCATCGTTCCATTCGCCCATCAATTCAATAATGGCAAATGACTTTTCATAGTCGCAATAAATAATTTTTATATAAAGCGTTGGCGAGCCAAAGTCATCCCACTGCGGATGGATAAAATAGTTGTAAATGGTATTGCTGTATTCAAACTCACTGTAAACCCTTCCATAAAAAGGACTCAACTCATCTTCTGCAGATGAGTATAGATCTACCCAGTTGTAAAAAGGCTGTATATCCTGCATTGTTTGATAATAAAATGCAAAATTACAACAGACAAATTCAAACTACAACAGTTTATGATTTATGATTTTTTATTGCTGCCCGCACGCTGCCGTATTTTTTCAGCATCAGAGTAGCTTTTTTTTCGGGTACGCCAAGTTCATCCATTATCATTCTGATGCCACGGCTGACTAATTTATTATTGGTAAGCTGCATGTCAACCATTTTATTGCCTTTAACATGACCAAGTTTTATCATCACTGCCGTACTTATCATATTCAGAACTAGCTTCTGTGCAGTTCCTGCTTTCATGCGAGTGCTGCCGGTTACAAATTGATTTCCTGTAATAATTTCTATAGGATAATCAGCATGCATGGCAACAGGAGAGCCGCTATTACAAACAATGCATCCTGTAGCAATATTTTTCTTGCGGCATTGTTCAAGAGCACCTACTACATAGGGCGTAGTTCCCGAAGCTGCAATGCCTACTACAACATCTTTTTTATTTATTTTATATTTTTTAAGATCATTCCATCCCCCTGAATAATCATCTTCTGCAAACTCAACAGCCTTGCGAATGGCAGCATCACCTCCGGCAATAAGTCCAATAACTTTTCCATGCGCAATACCATAGGTTGGTGGACACTCAGAAGCATCAACAATTCCTAATCTGCCACTGGTGCCGGCACCAATATAAAATAAACGTCCACCTTTTTTCATTCTGTCAGTAATGACTTTTTTGCATTTTTTCAATTGCCCCAATATTTTTTTTGATCTGTCGCGGAACAGTATGGTCTTCCTTATTGATGTTATTCAGCAATACTGTAAAACTCATCTTTCGAGATGATTGTAATGCGAAGTTTTTTCAGTAGTCCGCAGGCTTTCTGTTTTCTTATTCATGAAAAAAAGATTGTCGGTTATTTTTTAGCTCATAAACATGCTCCTTGATTTTCTCTGCAGTTTTTCCGTCATCAGTTCCTGAAAAGCTTTGTGGGAGAATAGGTTTTCCGAATGTGATGGAGATGGTTCTGCCACGCTGAAAATACATTTCATCCATCAGGTAAAGCATTTCAATGTTTGCTGCAATACCAATTCGCTTTCTGAAGTTGGCTAAATTGTAGAACCATTCTGAGTTTCGTCCATCAATATAAACCGGCACAATAGGACTGTTGTATTTTTTTGCTTTCACTACAAAACTTTTTTTCCATTGCAGGTCTTTGATTTCTTTTCCTTGTTTGCGCGATACCAATCCTGCAGGAAAAATCAATGTTGCCATTTCCGAAGCATATAAAGCATCAATATCTGCAATAGACTGTGAGCTGTTTTTGCCATGCTTGTTGACACCGATAAATAAATCTTTAAGGTTGTTTAGTTGCAATAAAATGTCGTTGACAATAAATTTCATGTCGCGCCTGTAGTGACCCAATACCTGTAGCAATGCCATGGCATCAAGTCCACCAATAGGATGATTGGAGGCGTAAATACAACGGCCGGTTTTTATGATATTCTCCTGACCATAAACTTCAACTTTTACTCCGAAATTTTCAATAATGGCATCTACAAACTCAAACGATGTTTTATGTCCATGCTCCTCCATCAATGCCTTTACTCCAGTTTCGTGAACAATGCGTTTGATGTAGTTAATGATAAATCCCGGCAGCAGACGATACAGTTGCGGGTTCTTGCTTCGTATCACCTCGCTGACATCAATAAACTTTTTTTTCTGCTCAGTCATAAATTTTCTCTCTGTCGTATAGCATTTTTTAAGGACACAAAATTAAGCACTGCTTAAATTCTATCGTAGCCTATAAAATCCCAAATAAAAATGTTCAGGTGGGAGGAAAATTGCAGAAAGGGGAAAGTTTTCAACAAATTTGGTAAAAAGTGGGGGTAGGTGGGAAATTTATTTTTACATTCGCACAAGAATTTTTTAACGCACCATTTAATAATGATAAATCTGTTTGGAGTTTACGAAAGCACCGTTGATGCGAAAGGTCGTGTCATGCTGCCTTCTCCTTACAGAAAAACATTAGAGAAAGTTTTGGAAGAAGGATTTATCATTAAGCAGAATGTTTTCAGAAAATCATTAGAGTTTTTTTCCGCTTCAGACATGGAATGAAATATCGCAACATGTAGGTAAGCTGAATACATTCTTAAAAGCCAATCAGGAGTTGATTACACTTTTTTATTACGGTGTGCGCAGCGTGGAGTTAGATAATAACGGACGATTTTTAATTGTGAAAGATCATCTGACTTATGCAGGAATTAAAAAAGATATTGTGCTGAGTGGTGCAAACGATAGAATTGAAATTTGGGATAAGCGTGCTTATCATAAATATATTAAAGATAACAGCGACAATTTAGAGCGGTTGATGGAAGAGCGACTTGGCGGCAAATTGCCTGAAAATGGACAGTAAGGCATATCACATTCCTGTCATGTTACCGAGTGTATTGAAGGGTTGAAGATTAAAGCAGATGGAGTTTATGTTGATGTTACTTATGGGGGCGGGGGACATTCAAAGGCAATAGCCTCTTTATTGACAACAGGAAAAGTGATTGCATTCGACAGAGATGCCGATGCAATAAAAAATAGTTTAACCACCAATAAAAATCTGATTGTGATTCACAGCAGTTTTTCAAATATAACCACCGAGCTGAACAGCATAGGCATATCTTCTGTAGATGGCGTGCTTGCCGACCTTGGTGTGTCTTCACATCAGTTTGATGAACCGCAGCGTGGTTTTGCTTTTCGCTTCGATAGTACACTTGATATGCGCATGGATGTACGTCAGCAAATTACTGCTGCAACAATTCTTAAAACATATACTGCAAAAGAATTGCAGAACATGTTTTCTCTTTATGGTGAAGTGCGTAATGCAGCTACCGTTGCTAGGGAGATAGTTGCTTATCGTCAGCATTCAGCTATTGCAACCACAGCCGATCTTAGAAAATGTGTTTCACACATAGTGCCTAAGAGTGATGAGAATGGTTTTTATGCAAGATTGTTTCAGGCATTACGAATTGAAGTTAATCAGGAATTGAAAGAGTTGGAATTGTTGCTGCAACAATTGCCGGATTTAATAAAAGCAGAAGGTCGTCTTTGTGTGATGAGCTATCATTCTCTTGAAGACAGACTGGTAAAAAATTTTATCGCTTCAGGAAATGTGCAAGGTGCAGTAGAGCAAGATGTGTTTGGCAACATCATTTCAAAAACATTTACTGCAATAAATAAAAAACCGATAGAGGCTAGTGAAGAGGAAAAAACCAATAACCCGCGCTCAAGAAGTGCACGATTAAGAGTAGCTGAAAGAATAAAGTAACATGAACACAATAAGAAATACAGAGGAAAAAAAGGAAAAAGAAAAGCCGAACGGCAGTAAAATAAAGACTGCACGTAAGTTCCTTTCTATGCTTAATGTTATTGGGCTGATTGATAAAAATATGTTGCTGCGTATGCTTCCATTTGCTTTTTTCTTAATGGGACTGGCATTGGTTTATATTGCAAACAGCTATGTTGCAGAGAAGACCATTCGCGAAATTGACCGCACATCACGCGATATTAAAGAGCTGCGATCTGAATATATTTCAGTAAAGTCTGAGTTGATGTTTAAAAGCCGTCAGTCGCAAGTAGCAAAAGAAGTGCTTCCTATGGGCATTAAGCAACTGACAGTTCCGCCAAAGAAAATAGTACTTAAAACAGCAAAAGACTAAGAGCGCATGGCAGATATTAAGAAAGATATTTTACTGAGAGTATATTTTGTTTATGCCTTGATTTTTCTTTTTGCCATGGCTATTATGGGTCGTGTTTTTCAGTTGCAGTATGTTGAGGGTGATTATTGGAAACAACGCTCCGACAGTTTAACCTTAGCCTATAAAACCATTGAGCCATCAAGAGGAAATATTTTTAGTGCCGATGGAAGTTTGTTAGCCACATCAGTGCCTTTGTATGATTTACGTATGGATATGAAGGCAGAAAGTATTACAGATAAAATATTTAATGCAGGTATTGACTCACTGGCTTTAAACCTTGCTGCATTGTTTCAGGATAAAACAAAAGATCAGTACAAGAGAATGCTTCGCGAAGGCAGACGCGATGGCGAACGCTATTTGCTTGTTAAACGTAATGTAAGCTATGCTGAACTGAAAAAAGTAAAGACGTTTCCGATTTTTAACAAAGGCCGTTATAAAGGTGGTCTCATTGTTGAACAAAAAAATATGCGTCAGAAACCTTTCAAGGAACTTGCTTCCAGAACAATTGGTTTTAAAATTGGAAATGTTCAACCTGTTGGCCTTGAAGGCGCCTTCGACCAAAGTT
This sequence comes from Bacteroidota bacterium, assembly GCA_016699635.1. Taxonomy (GTDB): domain Bacteria; phylum Bacteroidota; class Bacteroidia; order AKYH767-A; family OLB10; genus OLB10. The sequence continues at coordinate 1,965,239 of CP064983.1, forward strand.
TGAGAGGAGAAAGTGGCAAGCGCCTGATGCAAAAAATATCGGGTAACATTTGGAAACCGCTCAATGCAGAAGATGAAGTTGAAGCAAAAGATGGCTGTGATATTTATACATCAATAGATTTGAACATACAGGATGTTGCACAACAATCACTCTACAATCAGTTGGTGAAGAACGATGCTGATGCAGGATGTGCCATACTGATGGAAGTTGCTACCGGAGAGATAAAAGCAATTGTAAATCTGAAAAAAGCTGACTCCGGTTATTATCGAGAAGATTTTAATTATGCTATAGGCTATGCCACAGAACCCGGCTCCACTTTTAAATTAGTGAGTATGATGGCCGGAATAGAAGATGGTTATATTGACCTTGAAGATACCATAGATGCCACAGGTGGAAGAACAAGTTTTGCTCCCGGACTGATTATGCGCGACTCGCATGAGGGATTGAATAAGATAACTGCAAAACATGCATTTGAAGAATCATCAAATGTGGGCGTTTCTAAACTCATTCAGAAGTATTACCGGAAAAATCAACAGGCATTTATTGACCGTGTACATAAAATGCATTTTGGAGATAAACTCAATATTCAGATTGCAGGAGAGGCTACTCCGCTTATTAAGTCAACTACAAGTAAGGAGTGGAGCAAAATTTCATTGCCTTATATGTCTATTGGTTATGAAACCATGGTAACACCATTGCACACACTTACTTTCTATAATGCTGTTGCCAATAATGGCAGAATGGTAAAGCCCCTTTTCGTAAAAGAAATTCGCTACCGTGGACATGCTGTTAAAGAATATAAGACACAGGTTATTGCAGATTCTATTTGCTCAAAATCAACAATAGCAAAAGCAAGAGAACTTCTCGAAGGTGTAGTTCAGAATGGTACCGGACGCAAGTTGAAAGACTGCGTATATGCCGTTGCCGGTAAAACAGGTACTGCACAAATGGCAAATAATAAAGGTGGTTATAAGAGTGGAAGAGTAAGATATCAGGCATCGTTCTGTGGTTATTTTCCTGCTGACAAGCCTGCATATTCATGTATTGTAGTAGTGTATAACCCTTCAACGGCAGGTTACTATGGTGGCGAGGTAGCATTACCCGTATTCAAAGATATTGCAGATAAAGTTTATGCAACCAATCTCGATATGCACAAAGGACTTGATGTGCAAATAGCAGAATTACCAAAGGTAAAAGCAGGTCTGACTAAAGCAACAATCGCTGCATGTAACAATGTTGGTGTTGATGTAAAAACTGTTGGCACTGCATCAAAATGGTCATCAGTTGATAAGAGAGAAGCTGTTGCAGCATTGAAGCCTGTTAGCATTAAAGATAATACTGTTCCAAATGTTGAAGGAATGGGTTTGCGTGATGCAATTTATATGCTCGAAACAAATGGATTGCAGGTTAAAGTAGTTGGACGTGGTGCTGTGGTGAAGCAATCATTACAGGCGGGAACAAGAATTTATAGAGGTCAGGTAATAACAATAGAGTTAAGTTGATGCAGTTACTGAAAGAAGTTTTATACAAAGCTGGAACAGAGGAGGTCATTGGAAATACCAATGTAGCTGTATATGGAATATGCATTAACTCACGCGTAATTAAACCCGGAGAAATGTATGTTGCACTTCGCGGTACCAATGTTGATGGGCATGCTTTTATTTTAGAAGCCATAGAAAAAGGCGCTACTTCAGTTTTATGCGAAGTTATGCCAGATCTCATTCAGGCAGGTATCAATTATATAAAAGTAAAAAATACCTATCTGGCACTTTCTGAAGTGTGTGCAAACTTTTATCACCATCCTTCTTCTTCTCTAAAATTAGTTGGAATTACCGGAACTAATGGTAAAACAACTACAGCCACATTGCTCTATAAATTATTCCGCCAACTGAATATTCGTTGCGGATTAATTTCTACTGTAGAAAACAGAGTTAACGATACTGTTATTCCTGCAACACATACAACACCCGATCCAATAAAACTCAATCAGCTATTAAGCATGATGGTGTTGGAAGAATGTGAGTACTGCTTTATGGAAGTCAGCTCACATGCTGTGGTACAAAACAGAATAGGAGCATTAGAATTTGCCGGTGGTGTTTTTACCAATATCACACACGATCATCTTGACTATCACAAAACTTTTGAAGAATATCTGAAAGCAAAAAAGAAATTTTTTGACGGTCTTCCTGAAAGTGCATTTGCATTGACTAATGCCGATGACAAAAACGGAATGGTGATGGTTCAGAATACACATGCTGCCAAAAAAACTTATGGTCTGCATGGTATTGCCGATTTCAGATGCAGAATCATTGAAAATAATTTTAGTGGTCTGTTGCTGCAGATTGATAATACAGAAGTGTTGTGTAAACTTATTGGTGCATTCAATGCCTATAATCTTTTAGCAATTTATGCAACTGCTGTTTCATTAGGATTGGATAAGCAGCGAGTGCTTACTGCATTGAGTATGCTCGAATCTGTCAATGGCAGATTCGATTATGTTGTTTCCGGTTCCGGTATTACTGGCATTGTTGATTATGCACATACACCCGATGCCTTGAATGATGTACTTTCTAACATCCACGAGATCAGAACACGAGATGCGAAAGTAATTACAGTAGTTGGTTGCGGTGGAAATCGTGATACAGCAAAACGCCCTGTTATGGCTCACATTGCCTGCGAGATGAGTGATAAGGTTATTCTTACTTCTGACAATCCGCGAAACGAAGACCCCCAAGCAATCATTGAACAGATGCGTGCCGGTGTGCCCGCACATTTATCATCTAAAGTGATGGCAATAACCGATCGCAATGAAGCCATTCGTGTGGCATGCAACCTTGCTGCTGCAGGAGATATTATCCTCATTGCAGGAAAAGGCCATGAAACCTATCAGGAAATTAAAGGAGTGAAACACCCTTTTGACGATAAAAAAATATTACAGGAAAACTTTAATAACCTACACGCCTGATGCTATACTATCTCTTTGAATATTTAGATCAACATACAAATTTGCCCGGAATGGGAGTGTTTAAATACATCTCCTTCCGAGCAGCATTGGCAATTATGTTTTCATTGTTGTTTTCTTTTATTCTCGGACGAACAATAATTGCTTATCTGCATAAAAAACAAGTTGGCGAAACCATTCGTGATCTTGGACTTGACGGACAAGTGCAAAAGCAAGGCACACCTACAATGGGTGGTCTCATTATTCTTTCGGCTATTCTTATTCCAACAATTTTGTTTGCTAAACTGCTTAATGTTTACATCATTCTGATGTTGATTTCAACAGTATGGCTGGGTGCAATTGGTTTTCTTGACGACTATATTAAAGTATTTAAGAAAGATAAAAAGGGTCTTGCAGGAAAGTTTAAAGTTCTCGGACAAATAGGTCTTGGTCTCATCGTTGGCAGTGTTTTGTATTTTAATGATCATGTAGTTGTTCGCGAAAAAGCAGTTCGTTCTGCAGTTACCTGGCATCATGACAATACTTTAGTTGATGATCTTCAAAGTCAGGAAGGAGTTTTGTTTTCAACCACAAATATTAAATCAACAAAAACAACAATTCCGTTTTTCAAGAATAATGAGTTTGATTATGCCTCTTTACTTGGATGGTTGGGTGATGGATATAAAAATCTTGCATGGCTTATTTTTATTCCTGTTGTAATTATTATTGTTACAGCAGTTTCAAATGGTGCAAACATCACTGATGGTATTGACGGACTTGCTGCCGGCAGCTCAGGCATTATTGGTTTGGCACTTGCAGTTTTTGCTTACGTATCCGGTAACACGGTTTTTGCCAACTACCTTAACATTATGTACATTCCAAATGCAGGTGAGTTGCTTGTTTTTATGTCGGCATTTGTTGGGGCATGTATAGGATTTTTATGGTTCAACGCCTATCCTGCACAGGTGTTTATGGGCGACACAGGAAGCCTTGCCTTAGGTGGCATTATTGCAGTGTTTGCTATTGCTATCAGAAAAGAATTGATGATTCCTGTTATCTGCGGTGTTTTTCTCATTGAGAATCTTTCTGTAGTGATGCAGGTAAGTTATTTTAAATACACAAAGAAAAAATTTGGTGAAGGCAGACGCATTTTTAAAATGTCGCCACTGCATCACCACTATCAGAAACTTGGATATCATGAATCTAAAATTGTAACCCGTTTCTGGATTGTTGGAATCATGCTGGCTGTAATCAGTCTGGTAACATTAAAACTGCGATAGGTAAATGTCAAAAAACAAACGCATAGTTATTTTGGGTGCTGCCGAAAGCGGAGTAGGCGCAGCCATACTTGCGCAGAAGCAAGGCTATGATGTTTTTGTATCAGACCTATCGCGTATTGCCGACAATTACAAAACACATCTGACAGAGCGGAATATTCAGTTTGAAGAAGGTTGCCATACCGACAGTCTGATTCTTAATGCAGATGAGGTAGTTAAAAGCCCCGGTATTCCTGATAAGGCAGCAGTGATTCAAAAAATTAAGAGTGCAAACATCAATATAGTTTCAGAGATTGAATTTGCTTCAAGGTTTACCAATGCTAAAATGATTGCCATCACAGGCACCAATGGCAAGTCAACAACAACTTTACTGACCTATCATATTCTTAAAAAGGCAGGTGTTAATGTAGGTCTTGCCGGAAATATAGGTAAGAGTTTTGCCTGGCAGGTTGCAGAAGAAAATTTTGATCATTATGTGCTTGAGTTAAGCAGCTTTCAGTTAGATGATATGTATTCCTTCAAAGCTGATATTGCTGTGTTGCTCAACATCACGCCCGATCATCTTGACCGTTACGAGTATTCAATACAAAATTATATTGACGCTAAATTCAGAATCATACAGAATCAAACTGCCGAAGATGCATTTATCTATTGCTTCGATGATGCAGTTGTAAAAACAGAAGTTCTGAAAAGAAATCCTTTGGCAACGTGCTATCCTTTTTCAATCAGGCAGGATGAAGGCATGAGTGCTTTTGTAAATGACAATAACTTATATCTGAACATACACAACAACTTATTTACTATGTCTATTTTCGAACTAGCCTTACAGGGCAAACACAACCTCTACAACAGTATGGCTGCCGGAGTTGCAGCACGCATACTCGACATTCGCAAGGAGTCTATCCGCGAAAGCTTTGCAGATTTTCGCAATGCAGAACATCGGATGGAGTTCGTAAATACCGTACACGGTATTGACTTTATCAACGATTCAAAGGCAACAAACGTTAACAGTGCATGGTTTGCTCTCGAAAGCATGCAGAAACCTGTTGTTTGGATTCTGGGCGGTGTTGATAAAGGTAATGAGTACGAAATGCTGAACGATCTTGTAAAAGAGAAAGTGAAAGCTATTGTTTGTCTTGGTAAAGACAATAAAAAAATACATGAAGCATTCGGAAGTATTGTAAGCGATATTACTGATACTTTGTCTGCGCAGGAAGCAGTAAGCGTTGCCTATCAGAAAGGCAAAAAAGGTGATGTAGTATTGTTGTCACCATGCTGCGCAAGTTTCGATTTGTTTAAAAATTACGAGGATCGTGGTCGTCAGTTTAAAGCTGCTGTAAAAGCACTTTAAGATTTAATTCAAAAAAAATGAATTGGATAGAAACATATTTTAAAGGCGACCGCATCATCTGGATTGTGGTAATACTGCTTTCGTTAATGTCACTTATGGCCGTTTATAGTTCCACAGGCACTTTGGCATATAAGTATCAGGAAGGTAATACAGAGTATTATTTATTTAAGCATGGTATTATTGTTTTTCTTGGTTTTGGTATAATGTATTTTACACATCTTGTAAAATATACTTTCTATGCAAAAGTTTCACGCATAGCAATTTTTCTTGCTATTCCACTTTTGTTTCTTACACTTCTTACAGGTACTAACCTTAACGAAGCATCACGTTGGCTGACACTGCCCGTAATCAATCTTTCGTTTCAGACATCTGACTTAGCTAAGATTGCATTGTTGTTGTATGTAGCACGATCGCTTTCTAAAAAACAGGATAACATCAAAGACTTTAAGTCTGCTTTTCTTCCTGTAATTCTTCCTGTTTGTATCATCTGTGGATTAATTCTTCCGGCTAACTTTTCTACCGCAGCAGTATTGTTTACCACCTGTCTTGTGCTGATGTTTTTCGGTCGTATAAATTTCAAGTATATACTTTCTCTTGTAGGTATCGGTATTGCAGGGCTGGGTTTGTTTTTATTGGTTGCCTCATTTTCAGGATACGAAGGGAGAATTGGTACATGGAAAAAACGGATTGAAAATTTCAGCAATGGAAATGACCAGGGAAACTATCAGACACAACAGGCAAAAATTGCAATTGCCTCAGGTGGTGTTTTTGGTAAAGGACCCGGACAGAGTACGCAAAGAAATTTTCTTCCACATCCTTATTCCGATTTTATTTTTGCAATAATAATAGAGGAGTATGGTTTTGTTGGTGGTTTGGTAATAGTTGTTCTTTATCTGTTGCTGTTTTATCGGGCTGTCGTCATTGTTCGAAAGAGTCCATTTGCTTTTGCAACATTGCTTGCAATAGGCTGTGCATTCAGCCTATAGTATTCCAGGCTATGATAAATATGGCAGTTGCAGTAAATCTTTTTCCGGTAACGGGGCAGCCATTGCCGATGTTGAGTATGGGCGGAACATCTATTTGGTTTACCAGCATTGCCGTTGGTATTATTCTTAGTGTCAGCCGGAATATTGAGCAGGAAGAGTTAAAAACAGGAGTAGTACATGCAGCAGCCTGACATAAAAGTTATCATCAGCGGAGGAGGTACAGGAGGACATATTTTTCCTGCACTTGCCATTGCCAATGCAATTAAAAGTGCAAGACCTCAGGCTGAAATACTTTTTGTTGGTGCTAAAGGCCGAATGGAAATGGAAAAAGTTCCTGCTGCCGGTTATAAAATTGAAGGACTTTGGATAAGCGGAATAAAACGAGAGCTGACAATAGACAACCTGTCATTTCCGTTCAAGGTGTTGTCAAGCATCAGTAAGGCTATGCATATTTTAAAGGAGTTTAAACCAAATGCAGCTGTAGGTGTAGGTGGTTATGCCAGCGGACCTTTACTTTACGCTGCATCATTAAAAAAAATTCCTTGTCTCATTCAGGAGCAGAATTCCTATCCAGGTATCACCAATAAAATTCTTGCCAAACGTGTTCAGAAAATATGTGTTGCCTATGAAGGCATGGATAAATATTTCCCTGCATCAAAAATAATTCTCACCGGAAATCCGGTTAGAGAAAATGTGCTGATGCTTGATGGAAAGTTTGATGAGGCAATGTCTTTTTTTAGTTTTAATCCTTCACAAAAAACTTTGCTCATTGTTGGTGGCAGTCAGGGCGCGCGTTCTATCAATAAAAGTATTCTTGCCGGATTAGAAAAGCTGAAAGCTGCTGGAGTGCAACTGATATGGCAAACGGGCAAACTGTTTTATGAAGAGGCACAGCGTGCTGTTGCGGAAGTAGGCTATGGGCAAGCACGTGTTTTTGATTTTATTGCAAGAATGGATTTTGCCTATGCTGCTGCAAACTTAGTGGTGTCGCGTGCAGGGGCAAGCACAGTTTCTGAACTTACTTTGACAGGTAAACCTTCTGTTATGGTTCCATTGCCTACTGCAGCAGAAGATCATCAGACAAAAATATTGAAGCCATGGTGAAAAGAGACGCAGCGGTTTTAGTAAAAGATACCGATGCATTGCAACACTTAGCTGATACAGCATTGAACATTATTAATGATGCCGATCGTTTGAAACAACTTTCTACCAACGCTGCAGCAATGGCACTGCCTCATGCAGCACAAAAAATTGCTGACGAAGTTATTGCAATGGCTACGCAACATGCAGCACAAAACCTTAAACATGTAACTGCAGGCTCATGAAATTTGAGAATATAACACATGTTTATTTTATCGGCATAGGCGGCATTGGAATGAGTGCGCTTGCACGTTATTTTAAAGCTATCGGCAAACAAGTTGCCGGTTATGACAAAACTCAAACAGCATTAACTGAGGAGTTAAAAGGCGAAAATATAGACGTGCATTTTAATGATGATGTACAAGCTATACCTTTAGCATTTATGGAGGCAAACAGAAAGAGTAATATTCTGGTTGTTTACACACCTGCAATACCTAAAGATCATTCAGAACTTAATTTTTTCAGTCAGCAGGAGTTTACTGTTGTAAAACGCTCACAGGTTTTAGGTGTCATCACTTCAATGCATAAAACACTTGCCGTAGCAGGCACACATGGCAAGACCACTACTTCAAGTATTTTGGCCCATATTCTTAAAACAGCAAATATTAATGTGGCTGCTTTTCTTGGGGGAATAGCAAGAAATTATAACAGCAACATTATTCTTCCTGTCAGTGAACATGAAGTTATTAATGTGGTTGAAGCAGATGAATTTGACCGTTCGTTTCTTACCTTATTTCCTTTTGCTGCTGCCATTACAAGTATGGATGCCGACCATCTTGATATTTACGGCAGTGGCGAAGAGTTAAAGAAAACCTATCAGCAGTTTGCCTCTCAGGTTGACGAAAAAGGATTGCTTGTTTTACGAAACGGATTGCAACTACAACCGGTTAAGGCATTAACGAAGTTCTATGCTGCAGATTCACAGGCCGATTATTTTGCAGATAAGATTTCAATCCGTAATCATCGTTATTGTTTTAATTTTCATTCGCCTGATGGTATTATTGAAGATCTTTCTTTAGGACTTCCCGGCCGTCATAATGTTGAAAATGCTGTTGCAGCTATTGCTCTTGCAATGAAAGTTGGTGTTAAAGAAGAATCGGTACGAATGGCGCTGCAAAGTTATAAAGGTGTAAAACGCAGATTCGACATCCGGTTCTCTGATGCTAATTGTACTTTCATTGATGACTATGCACATCATCCTGAAGAACTGCGCGCTGCTATCATGTCAGCACACGAATTGTTTGAAGGAAAAAAAATTACAGGCATCTTTCAGCCGCATTTATTTTCACGTACACGTGATTTTGCTGATGAGTTTGCCGCAAGTCTGGCCTTACTTGATGAAATAATACTTCTTGATATTTATCCTGCCCGCGAATTACCGTTGGAAGGAATAACTTCGTCATGGCTGATGAATAAAATTAAAAATGCTAATAAAATATTCTTAAACAAGACAGATGTTTTGGATTACATCAATAAGCGTGAACCTGAAGTGCTCATTACCTTAGGTGCCGGTGATATTGATACGTTGGTAACGCCCATTCAGCAATTGCTTGAAAAAAAATATTCAGTTCACGAATTTAAAAACCATAAACAATGAAAACCAATTTTAAGATTAGCGACAAACTGCGTTCAGTTTTATTAATTGCCGGCTATGTTTTGGTTGCCGCCACTGTTCTAACTCTGATGAGTTTTGCAACAAAACGAAACCACGATCTTGTTTGTAAAGGTGTTGTTGTGAACATCGAAGATGAAAATGTAAAGGGGTTTATTGACCGCAGCGACATCATGGAAATTGTTCGTTCCAAAGGCAAAAAAATCATTGGTAATAAGGTGACTGATATTAACACTTTTATGTTGGAAAAAATCATTGATGCAAACCCTCACGTTTTAAAAGCTGAGGTATATTCAACCATTGATGGATGGGTACATATTGACGTGCAGCAACGAACACCGATAGTACGGATAATCAATTCAAAAGGAGAAAATTTTTATATAGACAATCAGGGAAAATTTATGCCATTATCTGAAAAATATTCCGAGCCTGTGATGGTTGCAAGCGGTCAGATTGCTGAAGGCTTAGTGCAACAGAAGCTTGGTTTGGATATAAATTCCTTGCCTTTGCCTGATGATTCTGTAGGAAAACTACCTATGCTGAGCCAGGTTTTTTTGTTGGCAGAACAACTAAAGCGCGATTCATCGTGGGATGCAATGTTTGAGCAGATTTATGTAGATGAGAACGGGGAAATTGAATTGATACCTCGTCTGGGAAATAATTATATTTTGCTTGGCAACATATCAAATCTTGATGAGAAACTGAATCTTCTTCTCAATTTATACCGTCAGGGATTTCCGGCAACAGGCTGGGATCAGTATGAGTCCATCAACCTGAAATTTAAAGGTCAGGTAGTATGCAAAAAGAAAAATGTTAAACTATCATAAAACTAACAATAAGTGGCAGAGCAGGTAACAGGTAATGAAGTAATAGTAGGTCTTGATATAGGCACTACAAAAATTGCAGCCATTGTAGGTCGCAGAAACGAGTTTGGGAAAATTGAAATTGTAGGCACTGGAAGAGCAGAATCTGTTGGTGTTACAAGAGGTGTTGTTGCTAATATCGAAAAGACTGTGGGCAGTATTAAGCAAGCCGTTGCCGAAGAAGAACATAAGTGTGGAGGCAATATAAAATCTGTGCATGTTGGTATTGCAGGTCAGCATATCAAAAGCCTTCAGCATAGAGGTATGATAACACGCAGCAGCACAGATGATGAAATCAGCCAGCGTGATATTGATGCATTAATTGACGACATGTATAAATTGGCAATGCCTCCGGGCGAAGAAATTATTCATGTTATTCCACAGGAATTTATTGTTGACAATGAGCAGGGAATAAAAGATCCGATAGGTATGTCAGGCATCAGACTTGAAGCCAACTGTCATATCATTACAGGACTTGTTACAGCAGCAAACAATATCCACAAGTGTGTGACTAAAGCAGGACTCACACCTGCAGATTTAATTCTTGAACCTTTGGCAAGTGCAGAGGCTGTTCTCAGCGAGGAAGAAGAAGAAGCAGGTATTGTGTTAGTTGATATTGGTGGTGGAACTACAGATGTTGCCATTTTTCAGGACAACATTATTCGGCACACTGCTGTAATTCCATTTGGTGGAAATGTAATTACAGAAGATATAAAAGAAGGTTGCCACATTATCCGCAATCAGGCAGAATTATTAAAAATAAAATTTGGCTCTGCATTATCAAGTCAGATGAAAGACAATGAGATTGTTTCAATACCCGGATTACGCGGTCGTGAACCAAAAGAAATTTCTGTAAAAAATCTTGCAAGCATTATTCAGGCACGTGTTGAAGAAATTATTGAGCAGGTTTATTATGAAATCAAAACTTCCGGTTTCGAGAAAAAACTAATTGCAGGTATCGTTGTCACCGGTGGTGGTGCACAACTACGACACATCACACAGTTGATGGAATATATTACCGGCATGGATACACGATTGGGCTATCCAAACGAGCACTTGGCAAAAAGTGCCGAAGAAACCAAAAGCCCGATTTATGCAACCGGTGTAGGATTAGTGATTAAAGGTTTTCAGGATTTGGATAAACACAGAAAATCAGGACAAAAAACACTTCTGAACCACGTGTACAACATAAAGGATCTTGGTTCAGCGGAATTTTTGATTCTACCAAAAAAATATTTACTGACGACTCTGACGATAAAATAATTTAAGTTAAAAATTTTCATAACCAACAAAAAATAAATTAAGATGATGAACTATGAATTTATGCCAAAGGAGCTGCCATCAATCATAAAGGTTATTGGTGTAGGCGGTGGGGGAAGCAATGCTGTAAACCACATGTACAAACTCGGAATCAAAGGAGTTGATTTTGTAGTTTGCAACACCGATGCACAAGCTTTGGAGATGAGCCCTGTGCCACGCAAAATACAACTCGGGCCAAGTCTTACAGAAGGACGTGGTGCCGGATCTATTCCCGAAGTCGGCAAACAATCTACCATCGAAAATATTGAAGAGCTGAAAGCAATTCTTAGTGATAATACCAAGATGGTTTTTATCACTGCTGGCATGGGTGGCGGAACCGGAACCGGTGCTGCACCTATCATTGCAGGTGTAGCCCGCGAAATGGGTATCCTCACTGTAGGAATTGTAACTGTGCCTTTTGCATTTGAAGGTCGCAAGAGAAAACAACATAGATGCCGGTATTGAAGAGCTGAAAAACAGTGTTGATACATTGCTGATTATCTGTAATGATAAGCTGCGCGAAATTCATGGCAACTTAAAGTTGAATACAGCATTTGGTTATGCAGATAATGTGTTAGCTACTGCTGCTAAGAGTATTGCAGAAGTTATCAGTGTTACCTTGCACATTAATGTTGACTTTGCAGATGTGCAGACTGTTATGCGCGACAGTGGTGTTGCCATTATGGGTGCTGCACAGTCTTCTGGCGAAGGCAGAGCTATTCGTGCAGCAGAACTTGCTCTCGACTCACCATTACTCAACGATAACAACATTGAGGGGGCACGTCATATTCTCCTGAACATCACCAGCGGTAAAGAAGAAATTACTATGGATGAAATGGGCGATATAACAGATTATATTCAGCAAAAAGCCGGGCAGACAGCAGAGATCATTATGGGCGTTGGTACCGATGATTCTTTAGGCGATAAAATTTCAGTTACCATCATTGCCACAGGCTTTAATGCCGATAAGGAAAAAACTAAGGAAGAAAAAGTGAAACAACCGGAGAAAGTTGTTTTAAACATCTATGATGAAACACCAACTTCTGTGGTTAACGAAGTGAGTGAAACAACTGTAGAGGAAGAGCCTGTAATGAATGAACCTGTTCTTATTACATTAGAGCAGGATATACCTGTTACATCAACAGCATTTTTTGAAAAAGACAATACACCGGAGGAGGTTGTTGCTGATAAAAGTACTATGGAATTTGAGTTCACCGGATTTCCGAATGTGATTTCTCAGGATGAGGAAATAACAGCACCCGAAGCTACATTAACAGAGGAGCCAACGGTTAGCGAATTGCCGAAGTCGCAGGAGTCGTTGCCCGAAGTGCCATCGCAGGAAAGCAGAGAGCCTAATAGCGATATTTATAGACGCACACGCGAAAGAATCGAGACTATGAAAAGCTCACTCAACAGCAGAACATTGAATCCGCAGGCGTTAAACGAAATGGAAAAAGAGCCTGCATATATGCGTAAGAATGTAAAACTGCAGAACGTACTGTCGTCAGGGGATACAAACTATTCGCGCTACTCACTCAATAATGAGCAGGATAAAACTCCGGGCCTTAGCAAAGGCAATAAGTTTTTGCACGACAGACCTGATTAGTGTTTGATTACAACTTATATAAGCCGGAACAGGAGTATCCTGTTCCGGCTTTTCTTTTTCACCTCACCCTTCATGGTGAGGCTAGCGAACACTCCTATCATCCCAACTCACCTCACTCTTTAGAGTGAGGCGATAGGAAGCCTCTGCCAAGCCCAAGGGCTTTAGCCCTAACATTACCCTAATAAAAAATAAATAACCTGAAAATCAATAAAATATAAAATATTTTAGTACTATGTGTTGCATGGTACTGTTTAATCAATATATCTTTGCATAGTCATTTAGTAAAAGAATATAATTAAACAATCAAAAATCTAAAGAACGTGGGTAATCTCGAAAACACACAGTCGCAAATGCGCAAAGGAGTTTTGGAGTTCTGCATTTTATCCATCATATCAAAAGGAGAAGTTTATCCCAGCGATATCATCGAAAAAATGAAAGAAGCCAGACTCATTGTGGTGGAGGGAACACTTTATCCATTGCTGACACGATTAAAAAATTCAGGTTTGTTATCCTACACCTGGATCGAAAGCAATGCAGGACCTCCCCGCAAGTACTACAAACTAACTCCATTGGGAAAGGAACATTTAAAAGAATTAAAAAAAACATGGGATGAACTGGTTGACGCTGTCAGCCAGACCTACCAAAACTCAACTGAAGAATGAACAAGACAGTAACAGTAAACATCGGAGGCATAGTTTTCCATATAGAAGAAAACGCCTATGACATGCTTGGCAGTTATCTGCAGGCTATCCGCAACCATTTTACCATCAGTGATGGACGCGATGAAATTATTCAGGACATTGAAAGCCGTATAGCTGAAATATTCCAGCAAAACTTAGGCACAGCAAGGCAGGTTGTTACTGCTGATGATGTGAACCAGGCAATCGGCATTATGGGACGACCTGAAGATTTTGGTGCAACAGAAGAAGCATCAGCAAACAATGCATCAGCAAGCAGTGAACAAAACAATCAGTCCGATCATTTCTTCAGACGCAGGCTGTATCGCGATACTGACGATAAAGTTATTGCAGGTGTTTGTTCCGGCATTGGCCACCGTTTGGGCATTGACGCAGTGTGGATGCGCTTGCTCTTTATCATTAGTGTATTTTTTGCGGGAAGTGGAATTGGGGTTTACATCATTCTGGCAATAGTTATGCCCAAAGCCATTACACCAACTCAGAAACTCGAAATGCGTGGCGACCCTGTAAATATTTCAAGCATCAGACGCGAAACAGAATCGCGCGGTTCCACCAAACAACCTTCTGCAGTATCAGGAGTATTTGATACTCTTGGCGATTTAATTAAGGGACTTTTCAAGTTTGTTGTTTATGCCATCATGCCATATTAGCATTTGCAGGACTTATGATGTTGATTGGAATTGGCTTGTTTATTTTGGCAATGCTTGGTGTTAGCGGACTCACTATTCCAATCTACATATCCGATCAGTTTCTGTCAAGCTCGCAACAGTGGTGGGTATCTTTATCAGTGTTGCTACTCATCGGTGTTCCGGCCATTTGGTTAATGACCTTGCTTATTAAATGGATTTTCAGAATAAAATACAACAACCGCTTTTTAAATGTTGCTGCAGGCATGTTGTTTATGGCAGGTATAGTTATTGCCTTCTTCACAGGATTAAATATTGCACGCGATTTTGCCTTCGATGGTAAGGTGCGTAATACTGTTGCGTTGATAACACCGCCTTCGCCAACTATGTATTTAAAGTTGATGGACGACCCTAAATATGATGAAGAAGATAACAGTAAATTTTTTCATCGCAGTGGTCGTAACTATAGCATCACTACAGGAAGTAGCTTTGAGTTTAATTCAGACGATGTGCAGTTTACTGTTCAGAAATCGCCATCAGATAAGTTTGAATTGGTCAGAGTGTTTTCTGCAAACGGAACAACAGAGAATCTTGCCGTTGAAAGTGCACGAGGCATCATTTATAACTTCGAACAGAAAGATTCTTTACTCATGTTCAGCAATCATTTTCCATTGCCAAAGGAACCAAGTTTCGTAATCAGCGTGTTGATTTGGTTTTGAAAGTTCCTGTTGGCAGCAGCATTTTTCTGGATGAAAGTATGGAAGAAATTATCAGAGATATTCCAAACGTAACCGACACCTGGCATGGCGATATGGGCGGACATACCTCGAAGATGACAGAGAATGGTTTGATATGTACTGATTTTGAATTTCAGAAAGGCGACAGCACCGATATTCATAATCCCGAAAATGTGGACATCAGTATTGATAACAATGGTGTGCGCATCAAGGGTAAGGAGGCAAAGAGTGGTGATAAAGATGTAAATATCAACATCGGAAAAGATGGTGTACATATTAAGTCAACCGATAAATAAATTCCTCTACAACGCTGTAACAATTCAGGATAGTATTCGTCCTACACATAAAGGTTAATTCCTTTATCAATCAATATCAACTAAATTTTAAATCAAATATTATGAAGCGAATTATGTTATTGGCAGGGCTATGCCTTGCACTCACTGCGACAATGCGCGCACAGGTGGTTCAGAAAAATGAAATAAGCGATCAGGCACAACAACAGTTGCTGCAACTCAATGATGAAATGGCTACATCATTTCAGCATACAGATTTACTAAAGGTGAGCGAGTTCTTTGATGATGATGCCACCATCTACATGAATGGAAATAAGGTAACCGGCCGAAAGGCACTGTCTGATTTCTGGAATAAAATTACTGCCAGAAAAAAAATGGAAATTAATGTTGATGAAATGAATGGTACAGGCAAATTCATTTACGAAACCGGAACGCTTACAATGAATACAGAAAATAATACCGTAACTAAAAACTTTGTAATGGTGTGGAAACGTTTGCCCAACTTCGATTATAAAATTGTTGTTGCCGGGTTTAACTAAAAAAATTAGTTTGAGTAACTGATTATTTGTGTTTGTATAACAGAGGTCTGTATTTTATTTGCAGACCTCTTGTTGTTTTAATCTTAGCTTGGATAATATCAATTCTTGTGATTGTTAAACATTAACTTCATGGATGACGGGATTATGAAGTCTGATTATCACAAAAATGAAGATGTGCAAATTTTCATATCAACATCATGTTGGCAATTGAACATTTGACCCATCATTTCAAAACAAAAAAATAAATAAAATGAAAAAAGTAATGATTGCCGCAGCTGCCCTTATAATAGGAGGCACTGCCTTTGCCAATGCGCAAACTAATGCAAAACCTGCAGCTACTACGACACATCAGGCTGCACCTGCCGCAACACATGAAACAGCGGCACAGAAAAAAGAAGTGAAAGAAGAGAAGATGGAGAAAAAAGAAGCTACACCTGCAAAGCACGAAACAAAAAAACCTGCTGCGCACAAGAGCCACGCTAAAAAAGTAGAGAAAAAAGAAGAAAGCGCTAAGTAAATTGATTTTGAAACGTGAGGCTGTCTCAATTTTTTGAGGCAGCCTCTTTTTTTTTAATATACACCCCCGTACCCGCGAAGCTCCTGCTTCGTGGGATAAATGCATAAAAGCTGTGCTTTGCATTACATGGTGTTAAGTACCTAAAAGCTGTGCTTTGCATTACATGCTCAACACTTTAACGGGGCTGTTCTCATTAGCGCTACTTAACCGCCACAAATGCGGTTCATCTACAAAACCGGCTTCCACCGGGTTGTTATGTATGTAATTTATTTTTTGATCTATTATCCTGTTGCTATATAATTCAAATGCATGATTGTTATGTTGCCAAAACTGCCTGTATTGTTTATGGGGTGATATTTTACCATAATATTTAAATTCTTTAATTAGCCACTCACGTCTGCTTTCAAGCATATTTTCTTCTATGGCATCCATAAGTTTTTTTGACGAAAAGGCTTTCATATCACGTATCAGGTCATTCAATATTCCTTCTTTCCTTTTGGCAATAATGTGAACATGACTTGGCATTACACAATAACAATACAGTTGCAAGCCTTTGTCTTGTTGGCAGTAGATTAGACTATTAATTAGTATATCCTGATAAACTCTTCTTGTAAATATATCTAACCAGCCCACAGTGGTAAAAGTTACAAAGTATAACCCTCCAGGAAATGTTTTATATGTTTCTGACATTATATATTTATGTTTATACAAATGTTGTAATTTTATTTATAATGTTGTTCATTGGTGTTCAAAGCACAGCTTCTATACACAAAGCACGAAGCAGGAGCTTCACGGGTACAGTTCATTGCTGTTCGAAGCACAGCTTCTAAACACAAAGTACGAAGCAGGGGCTTTGCGGGTACGGTGTTGTTCAATGCTGTCTTGTCCTGAAATAGGTTTACACTAAAAAGTGTAAAACATGGATAAAAAAATCATTCAAAAAGCGGGTAAGTATTTTACCGTAGAAGAAAAACACAAGATCATTCAGGAGTTAATTTCAGCCCAATGCACCAAAGTGGAAATTTGGGAAAAATACACAGGTGAAGTTGAAGAGCACGGACAGCTTCTTAGATGGATGCGGCAGTTAGGGTATAACACCGGAATTAAAACAAGAAGACCTAACATTGTATCAAATTTATATTCGATGGCACAAAAGAGAATTAAGTCTGATAATCCCGATAGCTATCGGGAGGTTAAAGTAGGAGATGAATCTTTTGAAAACCTGCAATTAAAGAAGCGAATAGCTGAATTAGAAAAGCAATTAAAGGATGCAGAATTAAAAGCAATTGCCTTTTCCACGATGGTAGATATTGCAGAAAAGGAGTTTAAAATTCCAATCAGAAAAAAGCTCAATACCAAACCATAGAAGCAATGAAAAACAACTTTGCACACATAGGATTAGCCAAGTTATGTGGATGGTTTGGTATCACCAGACAGGCTTATTATCAAAACAACTGGGAAGGAGTTTCAACTACCCTGGAAGAAGATTTGATAATACAAAGGGTAAAGGAAATTCGTAAAAACCATCGTAGAATGGGCACACGAAAACTGTATGAAATGCTGCAACCATTTATACTAGAACACCAAATAAAAATAGGTAGAGATGCCTTGTTTAACATGCTTTCAGCAAATCATTTATTGGTGAGAAAACGAAAGCGGAGAATACAAACAACTAACTCTTTTCACTGGTTGCGGAAGTATCCAAATCTCATTCGTGAGTTTGTTCCTACAGCACCCAATCAGCTTTGGGTGAGTGATATTACCTATTGGAAGATAAGCACTGGAGAACATCTTTACATCAGTTTTATTACCGATGCTTACTCACATAAGATTGTTGGCTATCAGGTAGCCGAAACAATGGAGACTATTGAAAGTATGCAAGCCTTGCAAATGGCTCTTTCTGCTTTGGGGCAAAGAGTCATTTGAATCTCATCCATCACAGCGACAGAGGCATTCAATATTGCAGCCATGCTTATGTAAAGCTATTGCAGGACTACAATATAAAAATAAGCATGACTGAAAATGGCGACCCTTTAGAAAATGCTGTAGCTGAAAGAATAAACGGAATTATTAAAGAAGAGTATTTAGAAACTTATGATGTTGATAACCTCAAAGATGCAAAGGGTTTACTAAAAGCTGTAGTGGATCTATATAACAACGAAAGACCTCACATGAGCATCAGTAACTTTACACCAAACAGCATTCATCATTCAAAAAGTAAAATTAAAACAGAAAGATTATGGAAGAATTATTATCGAAAAATTCCTACTATTGTAAACCCAATTCAGGACTAAAAATGAACTGTAAACTTATATCAGGATTAATTAATCAAACTGTAAACTTTTTTTAGGACGAGTCATGCTGTTCGAAGCACAGCTTCTATACATAAGGCCCACGAAGCAGGGGCTTTGCGGGTACGGTGTTGTTCATTGCTGTTCGAAGCATAGCTTCTATACATAAGGCCCACGAAGCAGGAGCTTCGCGGGTACGGAGTTCATTGCTGTTCGAAGCACAGCTTCTATACATAAGGCCCACGAAGCAGGAGCTTCGCGGGTACAGCCACTATGCCAAACTTTTCTTTAAAACTTTATATCACACAAAATCAGCCAATTAAAATTTTTGGCTATAAATTATTGAATGCCGATGAAATAAAAAAGTTGCTTAATTAAAATTTCATACTATATTTGAAAACGAAAAGAAGTAAGAAGTCTTTTCTTAGAAGTAAACGCAACAGAATAACCAAAACCGAATTGCATGAACATTCATGCTTCACAAAACACTCCTTATTACAGCCGCAGCCCAAGGGCAATTGGCAGTGTAGCAGCATATATAAAGTTGTTGCTGAATGTGCCTTTGTTGTTTGCCGTAGTTTTTTTGGTAAGCCGCATGGCTTTTTCTTTTACACAAAACTTCCACAACAAAAAACGACCCAACCGCTTTGCCCTTATTAACGAAGTGCAGGCGCGTTTGCAAACAGTATCTTTTATAGAAATGGTGCAGCAGCAAACAAAAGGCAAAAACCTGCTTGCAACAAAAAGTATTAAAACGCACAGACAGCAAAACACAGCAGTAAAAAAATATTTACTGCAAAGTGCATTTTATAATGGCGGCTATATTGACCCGCCAAAAATTGAAACGAAATTTTCATAAATTTTTTTAATGTAAATAAAATATTAACCAATTAAATTATAACAGATGATAACTAAAAATCAAACAAAAAAACGAACGTCTTTAACAAGACTATTTCTTTGTCTGACAGCTTTAATTATGCTGTGGACAACGGGCGCACAGGCGCAAACTACTGTTACCATTGGTAGCGGAACAGGCACAAGTACTTATTAGTACTTTATTACTTTTATGACTTTAGCTACACGCAACAAATTATTTATGCCTCTGACATTACCTCAGGTGGCTGGGGTGGTGGATCTGGATTGATTACCAAAATTCGTTTCAAGCCTAAAAACAATGTTGCAAGCACTGCAAATTGGAAAGACTGGGTGATTTATATGGGTAATACAACTAAAACTACCTTTACTTCTACTACTGATTGGATTATGCCTGGAAGCATGACAACGGTTTTCAATGCTTCAATTCCATCAAGTTTAACTGCAAATGTATGGATGGAACTGACTTTGAGTACTCCTTTTTTATGGGATGGAACAAGTAATTTAGTTGTTGCAGTTGATGAAAATGTTGATGCATATGGTAGCAGTCCTAATTGGGCAGGTTATGCGCCAGGAGCAAATAGGGGGATTTATTTTTACAGGGATAATGTAGATGTTCTTCCTGCATCACCCCCTGCAGGTACGAGAAATGGAGCAGCAACAAATGTTGCACAAATGCAATTAGATATTACTTCTAGCGTACCTTGTGCCGGTACACCTACACCCGGCACAGCAAGTTCCTCTGTTAACCCTGTATGTCAGAATAATGCAACCAACCTTGTTCTAACTGGTTATTCTTCCGGACTTGGAATCACATACCAATGGCAAACATCAACAACACCGGGTGGCCCTTATACAGATATTAGTGGTGCTACTACAACTACTTATTCTTATTCTCCTGCAACTGCAGGAACAGAATATATAGTTTGTAAAGTAACCTGTACTAATAGCAGCATGGATGCATTGTCAAATGAAGTAACCTTAGGGGTAAATGCTTCACCAAGTGGCACGGCAACAGGTCCTGCAACGTTAGTTACCTATCAGAACGGTACTTTTTCTGTTACAGGTTATCCGGTTGGAACAACATTCCAATGGCAATCGTCTACGGCAAGCTGTGCAACAGGTTTTAGTAATATTCCGGCTGCAACTGCAGATAATGTATTGCTAAATTCAAGTGCAGGTGGCACATTCTACATCCGTTGTATGCTAACCAATGCAGGATGCAGTGCACCTTCTAATTGTGTTACCCTGGTAGTAACAGTTGCAGGAAATAATGTATGTTCTGCAAATACTTTAAATGTAGGTGTTAATGGCCCATATACCAATGTGGGTGCCACTGTAGAAACAGGTGAGGTTGCACCTCCTGCAGCTGGTTGCAGCGTGCAAAACGGATGGTGTAACTCAACATTGAGTAATACAGTATGGTTTACTTTTACACCACCTGCAAGTGGACAGTACTCATTCCGTTTGGATCCATCACGCACGCTTTGGGATACACAGTTTGCTTTGTGGAATGCATCTTCATGCTCGCCATTTGGAGGCTTTACGATGTTTGCAGCTAATGATGATTCCTTAAATTCACCATTCAATTCATATATAGCACCTGTTTGTTTAAATGCAGGACAGACCTATTACTTTCAGTTTGATGGTTATAGTGGAACAAACAACAACTGGGGCATTTTAGTAACACAGGTAAATACAGTTACTGCAGGCATCAGTGGCTCGCAAACAGGCTGCAGCGCTGTTAACTTAACAGCTACAGGCGGCAGCACCTATTTGTGGAGTGGTGGTTTAACACCAAATACAGATGCCAACACTTTCACGGCTTCAGGTCCCTATACAGTAACAGTTACTTCAGCTCAGGGATGTACATCGCAGGCAACTGCTAACGTTGTAATCAACGTTCCTTCAACAGACCCCGGATCAGCCACCAGCAATGCACCGTTTGATAACATTTGTGCAGGAGGCAATGTAACCTTATCTGTTGGTGGTGGTACATTAGGTACCGGAGCCCAGTGGCAATGGTACAGTGGTTCTTGTGGAGGCACACCTGTAGGTTCAGGCAGCAGTATAACCGTTTCTCCTTCTGTTACTACAAATTATTTTGTACGTGCAGAGGGTGTTTGTGGCAACACCATGTGTGTCTTTATTACCATTACTGTTAATACAGGCATACCAGCACAGGCAGTAACAATTCCAATTGTTGGATTACCTGCTTATGCCTGCAATGCTACAGCAGCTACATTAAGTATTCCTGCAGTTGCCAATGCAACATTCTATACATGGGATGGCCCTACAGGAACAACATTCGATGGTTTTCCATCACCTTATTCTTCTTTAGCACCAACAGTAAATGTTGTATTTGGTAATCCAAACGGCTCAGGTTATAGAATAGGCGTACAGGCAGGTAATGCATGTGGAAGTTCAGCGCGTAAGAGTGAGTGGCTGCGTGGTATTGTTAGCACTCCTGCAGCAGTAAGCGGAGTAACAACAACATGTGCAAGCACTTCAGGAACCTATACAACAGGACCGGTAGATGGAGCAACATCATATCTGTGGACTATTACAGGCGATGCCTCAGTAATTGGCACCGGTACCAGTGTTACAGTAAACTTTGGTCCTGCATGGGCTGGTGGTACACTGTGTGTAAGAGCACAAACACCATGCTACACATCACCATCTAAGTGTCTTGTTATTGGAACTTCTGCATCACCATTAAATACCATCAGTGGCCCATTGTCAGCATGTCCAAATGATGTATTGACCTTTAGTGTACCTGCATCATCAGGCGCAGCAAGCTATGCATGGACAGTACCTGCAAACTCCAGTATTTCAGGTGGAGCAGGAACAAATTCTATTCAGGTAACTTTTGCACCGAACTATAACAACTTAGGCAATATTTGTGTGAATGTAACAAGCATTTGCGGTGTTACATCAGCAACCAAGTGCAGAACGGTAGCACCTGGAGTTCCATCAGTACCTGCCAGTATAACAGGAGCAACAAATGGTTTGTGTGGTCAAAGTATCAGCTACAGCACACCATTTAGCCCCGGAACAACTTATA
The DNA here is from genome assembly GCA_016699635.1 of Bacteroidota bacterium. Lineage (GTDB taxonomy): Bacteria > Bacteroidota > Bacteroidia > AKYH767-A > OLB10 > OLB10. The sequence continues at coordinate 1,987,952 of CP064983.1, forward strand.
ACTGGACAGCACCCGGAACAATTACCGGAAATGGTAATAATGCAGTAAGCATTGCTTATGGTTCATTCACTACAGGTCAGGTATGCGTAACAGCAAGCACAGGTTGTGGCACAAGTGCTGCACGTTGTGTAGCTATTAAAGGAGCACCAAACTCACCAATAGCAATTACAACATCACCTGCAAGCTGGTGTGCAAACACATCTGGCGTAGAGTTTAATGCCAATGTAAGCAACACAGCCGGTTCTTATACCTTGTCATGGACATATCCATCAATGCCTGTAGCAAATTATGTTTCAGGAGGTGGAAACACTGGACAGTTAATCCTTGATTGGGGAACAGGAAACGGAAACATTACCGTTACTGCAACTAACAGTTGCGGAGCCGGTTCTAAGGCTTATGTAGCTACAATAGGTTGTAGAGAAGGACAATTGGCTACGGCTAATAGTCTGAATGTATATCCAAATCCAACAGCAGGTGTGTTGAATGTAGAATACACAGCAGAGAAAGGCACAGCACAAGTAACAGTGCTTGACTTGAGTGGCCGTGTAGTAATGACACAGACACATGCCAATGCAGCAGGACAAAACACATTGCAACTTGACCTGAGCAAGGTAGCTAAAGGCGCATACATGCTGAATGTACAAACCAATGGCAGCAACAATCAGGTGAGAGTGGTAGTGGAGTAAAAGTTTAAAGATTGACAATTTAAAAAGATTGTCAGAAAATTAAAGGGGAGAAGTCGAAAGGCTTCTTCCATTTTTTTATTTATAAATTACTATAAGAAATTAAAAATCGCACTTACCAAAAATTTAATCAATTGATGTTAAAAAGCGTTACATCTTGCTGTTTTTATTAATAAATATTACAGAATTATTAGAAATGTTACGTGCTAATTAAAACATTGATAATCAATAATAAAGTGATATTTATAATATATAACAGAAGATTTTATTTTAAAAATAATTTGGAATATTAAAAAATGATGAATAATATTGAAGGCGAAAACCAAACTTATATGCTGTTAAAAAGACGAGTGCTAACTACAATTTGTAATTATTTTTCACAACAACGGCAGAATTAGTTTTTGAAAATCAGAAAACAAAATCAAAACATAAGTTAAACCAAAAATCAAATTATCATGACAAAAACACAGTACAACAGTAAAGCAAAGTCTGCTTCATTCTGGAGGTGGATTATGTGTTTCATGTTCCTGCTTGGAATATGGACTACGGGCGCACAAGCGCAAACAACAGTAGCGGTAGGTCCTACTACTGTATCAGCAAGTAGTTACTTCTATGGACCTGTTTATAGGTCATCTGCATCTAGTACATTTCATTATTCAATGTACAGCTATATCTATAGTGCTTCGGAAATAGCGGCAGCAGGTATAGTAAGCGGAAGTTTTATTAATGACATCCAGTTTAATTTAAATGCAGCAGCTACATTAAGTGGTGCGCATACTGGAAATTTTGAAATCTGGATACAAAACAGCAGTGCAACAGATCAAACCTCAGGCACTTCTTGGTCCACAATAACAGGTACAGCAACGCAAGTAGTTGCGCAAACCTGGAATAACACAAATCCCGGTTCCGGTGGTTGGAAAACTTTTACTTTCAATTCACCTTTTGCGTACACAGGTCAATCATTAATTGTTTCTGTACGATGGGTATTAATCCCTTCAGGAGGATCACCTTATGCAAGTGGTGCATTTAACTGGCAATATTATACGGGTCCATTAATAACACCTGCAGCAATTGGTGCAGCAAGTGGTTCAGCTCAATCGGGTAGCACTGCTTTAAGTACAGTATCATATGGTGGAAACAGACGTCCATTGACACAAATGTCTTATACAGCCGGCTCTCCTTGTTCAGGAACCCCAACTCCGGGTAATACAAATTCTAATCCTACATCTGCTTGTGTTGGTCAAACAATATCATTATCACTGCAAAATCTAACTATGGGCTCAGGGGTAACTTATGATTGGCAAAACTCACCTGATGGTGTTACATGGACAAGTACAGGTGGTACATTACCAACTTATTCTACCACACAAGTTGCATCTACCTGGTATCAATGTGTTGTTACTTGTACAAACAGTGGATTAAGTACAACCTCCACTCCTGTTCAAGTTAGTATGAATCCATTTTATAGTTGCTATTGTGACCCAACTTATTCTTCTGGCACTGGATTTGGAGATTATATTTCATTAGTGGCAATTCCAACAAGAACCTTAAATAATCCAACAACAGGAGCACCTTCACCTTACTTTACAGTCTATCCGCAATCAGGAAATACAACATGTTCACTTGTAGCTGGTGCAAATTATACAATGAATGTTGCCGGTGGTACTTATTCATCTTGTTATATAAGAGGTTGGATTGATTATAATCAGGATGGTAATTTTGATGCATCAGAAACTATTGGCGTTTCTGGTAATGTTGGTTCACTAACCACTGGAAGTTTTAATTTTATTGTGCCGGTAACTGCTTTAACCGGTACTACCAGAATGAGAATACGTTCAAGTGATACTTCACCAGGGCCATCAAGTTCGCAAGTATGTGGAGCAGCCAATAGCACTTATGGTGAAGCAGAAGATTATTTAATAACTTTATTAGCAGCAAATGCTTGTACAGGAACACCTGCAGCATCAGCAACTACAGCATCAGTAAGCGGAGTATGTTCAGGTGGTAATGTTGATCTTGCAACAAACCCTGTCTATACCGATGGCGGCTTGACATTTGACTGGCAGAGTTCACCTGATGGAATTACTTATTCTTCAACAGGAGTTACAACACAGACTTACAATGTAACTGGATTTTCTGCAACAACATGGTATCAATGTGTTGTTACTTGTACAAACAGTGGATTAAGTACAACTTCAACTCCGGTACAGGTTTTATTGAATTCATTCTACAATTGTTATTGTGCATCTATTGCTACATATACAGGCGATGAAGATATATTTAACGTAACATTCGGAACATTAAATAACACTTCAACATGTTCAAGTACCGGTCCCGGTGTCGGCTCTGTGAACCAGCGTTATGCAAACTATGCCAGTGGCACAGGAGCACCGGCTGCACCTAATGTTATCAAGGGTTCAACCGTACCTTTCTCTGTTCAGATAGGTACTTGCGGAAGCAACTACAGTAACATGACCAAAATTTACATTGACTGGAATCAAAATGGTTCTTATGCCGATGCCGGAGAAGAAGTTTATGTTTCTCCAACATATACAAGTGGTCCACACACAGAAACCGGAAATATTTTAATCCCGATGACTGCTGTTGCCGGAACTACAGGAATGCGTGTAATTACAGTTGAAACAACTTCTGCCTCAAGCATTACGCCTTGTGGTTCCTATGGATGGGGCGAAACAGAAGATTATTTGGTTAATGTTATTCAACCTGTACCATGTAGCGGGGCACCTGCACCGGGTTTAACTGTTGCAAGTGTAAATCCTGCATGTTTGGTTAATCCTTTAGTTTTAAGTCTGCAAAATCCAATGACCGATGTAGGATTAACATTTAATTGGTTAACTTCTCCTGATGGTGTTACCTGGTCTTCTACAGGTGTAACAACTTCAACATTGACAGTTAATCAGTCAGCAGCTACTTATTACATGTGTGTTGTTACATGTACCAATTCAGGGCAATCAGGAAACTCTACTGCATTATTGGTTAACCAAACGGTTTGTTATTGTGAAACTCCTGTATATAGCTACAATTCAGGCTACAATATGTGTACTTATTATGATTATATTGGAAATGTAACATTTGCAGGTATTAATAACACTACTGTCTGCGATAATACGCCTCCATATTATAATTATTATTCATCACAAACAGCAACGGTTAACAGAACAGGAAGTTATCAGGTAACAATTTCTGCAACAGCCGGTGGCGCATCATTCCAATTGTATAAAGTTTATATTGACTACAATGACAATGGTAGCTTTGATGATGCAGGTGAAATGGTTTACACTTCAGGTTTCATCAGTACTGCAACTAACTTTACTCAGGGAAATATTGTTATTCCAATGACTGCTCCATTAGGTACACACCGTATGAGAGTTAGATCAACAAATCCATTAAATACAAACATTGATGCCAATTCTTGTTCGGATGATGGTTATCTTGGTGAAGTAGAGGATTATAATATTGTAGTTAATCCTGCACCTCCTTGTAGCGGTACACCGGCACCGGGTGCTACATTATCTGATAAAGCACTTGTTTGTTCATCTACAACAATTAACCTGAGTTTGCAGAACGCTACTCCGGGTACAGGTGTAACTTATCAATGGCAGTCAGCAGTTGATGTTGCATTTACCACTCCGGTAAATTTGGGTACAGCTGCAACACAAACAGCAACACAAACAGCAACAACATATTATCGTTGTCTTGTAACTTGTAGTGGTAACACCGGAATTTCAACTCCGGTATTAGCAACATCAACAACTGCATGTTACTGCACCAATCCCACAACCGGTAGTGATGGTTGTGCTCTTGGTTTGTATATCAACAATGTAACTTTTGCAGGTATAAACAATACCAGTGGTTGTTTTAGTGCAGTACCATATACAACACCATTCTATAGCTTCTTCCCAACCCAGTTGGCAACAGCGCAACAAGGTAATACCTATGCTTTCTCTGCTTCTGCACCAAACAATCCCGGCTCATACTATCAATGGTATGGTGTTTGGATTGATTATAATGACAACGGAAGTTTTGACGATGCCGGTGAATTGGTGTTGTCAAGTATTGCAGGAGCTTCAACAACCAATAATCAACTTACAGGAAATATTACCATTCCTTTAACTGCTACAGCTGGTCAACACCTGATGCGTGTTAGAACCGGTAATGTATCAGTTGCAATCAATTCATGTTCTGACAACTCTGTAAGTGGTGAAGTAGAAGATTATCTGATTGATATTATTGCAGCTCCACAGTGTTCAACGCCTGCACCGGGTAATACAATAGCATCAGCTACTTCTGTATGTGCAAATGAGAACTTGGATTTGAGTTTGCAGAATAATAATATCGCATTAGGTTTATCTTATCAATGGCAGGTATCTACAGTTGGTGCCAGCGGACCATGGACAAATGTGGGTACAAACGCAAATACCTATACTGCAACACAATCGGTTGCCTCCTGGTATCAGTGTATTGTTAGTTGTTCTTATACAAGTATTTCTACTACTTCTACACCTGTTGGTGTAACAATGAATTCTGTTGCCAGTTGTTATTGTGTAGCAGGAGCTTCTATAGATGGTTGTGGAACAGGTAATGAGTATGTGAGTAATGTAACATTTAACACAATCAATAACACATCAACATGTTCTGGTGTTGCACTGCAGTATCAGGATTTCACAGCAATTTCAACGAATGTTCAGGCTGGTCAATCTTATACAGCTTCTGTAATGATTACAAACTATTTCTCAAGTGATCAGGCAACAGTTTGGATTGACTTTAATCAGAACGGATCCTTTGCAGATGCAGGTGAGCAGTTTAATCTTTCAGGCGGTGCATCTGGTGTAGCATTTACAGGAAGTATAACTATTCCCGGAAATGCAGTTACAGGAGTAACAAGAATGAGAGTTCGCGGAAATTATTCCGGTGCAATGAACCCATGTGGTATTACATCTTATGGTGAAGTAGAAGACTATAGTCTGAATATTACACCACCGGTATGTATTTTTGCACCAACTTATCCTGCAGATGCAGGAAGTGCATGTCCTGATGCCATTACCAATACAGTTCAGTTAAGCTGGCCATCTTTACCTGCAGCTACAGGTTATGACGTGTATTTCGGCACAAACAATCCTCCAACAACAGTTGTATCTCCAAATCAGCCGGGTTTAACTTATGTTGCTAACGTAACTAGTGGAACACAGTATTACTGGATGATAGTACCACAAATGCCGGGCGGAGGAACCTCATGTAGCGTATGGTCATTTACAGTATCACCACCACCTATGCCTATAGCAAGTTCAGGAGGCGATGTGTGTGAGGGCAGTGACATCTTCTTGTCGGCAGACAATGTAGATCCCGGTCAGTTAACGGGCAACACCTATTCATGGACGTATCTCAATAGCTTTAGCAGCGCCTTACAAAATCCATCTATCAACAGCCCAAGCGCAGCCTATAGTGGCACCTATTCAGTAATAGTAACGAATCAGTATGGCTGTACGGCAAGTGCAAGCACCAGCCTGAGTGTAAACCCAAATCCAACGATAACAATAGATTCAGTACAGAATGTAAGTTGTTTAGGCGGCAGTGATGGTATTATTTACGTATCAGGATCAGGAGGCTTAGCACCCTATAGCTTCACGTCAGATTTTGTGAACTTTAACGCAACAGGAGTGATGAATAATTTGCCTACAGGGTCAAGTATTATTTATGCTGCAGATGGCAATGCCTGTCAGGCACAGATAACGGGTAATTTAACAGCGATAAGCACGGCACCACCATCACAATCGGTAGTTGTAACACCAACGATTATAGGCATGCCAGCCTATGCCTGTCCGGGTACTACGGCAAACTTAAGCATACCTGCAGTTCCCGGTGCAACGAAGTATATCTGGGATGGCCCATTCGGTACCTTCTTTAATGGTAATCCGATGAACCAGTCGCCATATACAACAACAACACCAAGTGTGCAGATAACGTTCAGTTCATCAACAACATCGTTTGTAAATGTAGGAGTACAGGCAGCCAATGGCTGCGGAGCATCACTGCGTAAGATCCAGAAGGTTAGATATCAGATAAGCACCCCAAAGGAGATTACCGGAGCAACAACAATGTGTGCCAGCACTAATGGAACATATACGATAGCCCCTGTAACAGATGCCACAAGTTATCAGTGGATGATAACAGGCAATGCCACAGTAGTGCCCAGTGGCACCTCAGCAGTAGTGTTCTTTGGCCCAAGCTGGAATGGAGGCACGTTATGCGTAGCAGCCAAGACACCATGCTATACTACAGCGTATAAGTGTATAGCCATAAGTAAGTCGGCCTCAGCATTGAATGCTATCACTGGTCCATTGTCATCATGTCCAAACGAGGTACAGACCTTTAATGTACTACCATGTACAGGAGCAGCGAGCTACAACTGGACGTTACCGGCAGGAGCTACCGGCAGTTCATCAACAAACAGCATCACAGCCACGTTTGGTCCAACGTTTACAGCAGGTGGCAACATCTGTGTAAGTGTTACAAGCATCTGTGGAGTAACCTCAACACCTAAGTGCAGAACGGTAGCTCAAGGCTTGCCATCAGTACCGACAAGCATCAGTGGCATCACCAATGGATTGTGTAATCAGAGTGTGAACTACACAGTACCATCATCTCCAGGCGTTACGTATAATTGGACAGCACCCGGCACAGTAATAGGTAATGGCAACAGTTCCGTAAGTGTTACTTATGGAGCATTAACAACAGGTCAGTTGTGTGTAACAGCGAGCAACAGTTGTGGCACAAGTGCAGCAAGATGTACACCACTGAAGGGAAAGCTCAAACTCACCGATTGCATTAACAGCCATACCTGCAAGCTGGTGTGCCAATACACAGGGCATAGAGTTTACAGCAGACTTAGGTAACACAACAGGTTCTTATACATTATCATGGGGCTATCCATCGGCACCAACGGCAAGTTATGTAGCAGGTGGAGGAAACTCCAATGCACTAACGTTGGATTGGGGCACAGGCAATGGCTCGGTAGTAGTAACAGCGACAAACAGTTGCGGAGCAGGCTCCAAAGCTTTTGCAGTGACCATAGGATGTAAAGAAGGTGAGATGGCAAAAGCCAATCAGTTAAATGTATATCCAAACCCAACAGCAGGCGTGTTGAATGTAGAATACACAGCAGAGAAGGGCACAGCACAGGTAACAGTGCTAGACCTTAGCGGCCGTGTAGTAATGACACAGACACATGCCAATGCAGCAGGACAAAACACATTACAACTAGATCTGAGCAAGGTAGCTAAAGGAGCGTACATGTTGAATGTACAAACCAATGGCAGCAACAATCAGGTGAGAGTGGTAGTGGAGTGATTTTTGGTTAAATAAATTGCTAAGGGGCAGTGCGAAAGCACTGCCCCTTATTTTGCCTTATACTTTAATGATGAATGATAGAATAAAAATATTAAAGGCAAATTTGAATGATACAACAGCATTATCAGTGATAGCTGCAACTACTTTTTATGATACTTATGGTGCTTACAATAAGCAGGAAACGATACAACGTTATATAGATAAATGGTTCAGCACTTCGCAAATGTGTAAGGAGTTATCAGATGATAGAATAATTTATTATCTTGTTTACGATCAACAACAACTTTCCGGCTATATAAAATTACAATTTGTAAACCCACATCAAAATAGTGATTTAAATGGCGTGGAGTTGAGCAGACTTTATTTGTTGAAACAATGGCATGGCAGTGGCGTTTCCGAAGTCATGTTGAATCATTGCTATAAGATTGCTGAAGAGTTGAAGCAGGATGCAATTTGGTTGTCTGTGTGGGAAAAGAATAATAGAGCAATACGTTTTTATGAAAAACATGGATTTGTTAAGAAAGGCAATCTGATATTTAAGATGGATGATGAAGACCAAAATGATTTTTTAATGGTAAAACATCTGATTTAAAATGTAATATTCCTTCGTAATAAATAGTTTCTGCGCAAACTGAAGATATATATTGTAATTGAATAGGTTTATTGTAAATACATATTATTTGAATTAACCGCTTCCTACTGGCAGGAAGCGGTTTTTATATTTCTAATAAAGAGAGAAGAGTTTCTATTTCATTTGATTTCTCTGTCAGACCCGATTTGTTGAATGAAAAATTTAAATTGTGTAATATTCGTCTGACGATATCTGTATTACTGCAAGGTGTAATAAATTTTTTATCAGGCTGAAGTCTTAATTTTTTCAGGTATAGATCAATTTCATTTTTACCGAATACAGAGCCTCTGCTGAACGCATTGATAAAAAACAAAATATTTTCTTCCGGAAAAGCATACTCAGCAAATTTATCTTTATTTAATGTTTGATAACACAATACAAAATGCTCCGGTAGGTTTACACCATAAATGGGAATGTCAAGATCCTGAGCAACGATAGAATAAATTACGCTCAGTAAAATAGGATTGCCTCTTTTGCTTTCAATAACTGTATTGATAAATGAGTTCTGAGGTGAGTGAAAATTGGCTGTGTTGCCATTAAAACCAAATTCTACGAATAGAACCTGATTCAGAATTCTGACTTGTTCTAAAGGCGTGTCGTTAGGTTGAAGATCATCCCAAACACGTCTTCTTACTTCGCTAAAAAATGCTCTGATGGCGTCCTCGTCTAAGTCGGGATATTGATAACGTGCAACAGTTATTAAACCGGCAAGTAAGTTTTTTTGGTTATGTTCTTTCCAGTTTTTTAATTCTGATTTTACAGATTCAAACTGAATTTTATGTACAATGTTTTCAATTCGCGATTGTAACAGGGCATCAAGTGACTGACTCCATTTTTCTTCTAACAATGGAATAGCAGGTTTGCCTATCTCCAAAAAATGATTCAGAAGCGATTCATAAACCGTTTCATCTTCATCGTCAAGAAGACTAATCATGGCATGCAACTCCTGATTGTTTGGTTTTTGATTTTCTGTCATTAGTGCAAAGTTAAGCCAGAGCGAATACAATATTACAACGCAGAAATGAAATGTTTAATATTTTAAGCAACGTTTTTAACATCACATGTTAAACTTTACCTATGCTGATGATACTAAAACCTACCTTTGCGGCAAAATAAATTTTCAATGAAAGGTCAGGAGACGTTTTTTATCAGTTGTGCGCCACATGTTGTACCCTGGTTAAAGCAGGAATTGGATGACTTAGGTTACATGCCTTTTGAGGAAAACTATACAGGGTTATTTATTAAAGCACCCTTTGAAAAGTGTATGGAGCTAAACTTTCAACTCACCACAGCCAGCAGGGTACTTTGGCTAGTTGATAAATTTACTGCAACAGATCAGAAGCAACTTTATAATAAACTTAGCCGCATCAGATGGTCTGATTATTTTTCAGAAAAAAAGTACATCACCATTACTTCGCAAACTAATCATCCGTCAATAAACAACAGTATGTTTCTGAATCAGCTTTGTAAAGATGCAGTGGTTGATTTTTTTCAAAGTCATTATAATATACGCCCCGACTCAGGACCATTACGTAGTGAAGTGGTTATTCATCTGCATTGGCAGGAAAATAAGGCATGGGTATATCTCGACACCTCCGGTGAGCAATTAAATAAACATGGTTACCGTCAGAATCCATTTAAAGCACCGGTGCAAGAAAATCTGGCAGCAGCAATTATCAAAGCAACAGCGTGGGATAAAAAATGTACATTTATTAACCCCATGTGTGGTAGTGGCACCTTTGCAATTGAAGCAGCAATGATGGCCGGAAATAAATTGCCACTATTGTCAAGATCAAATTTTGGATACATGCACTTATTCGATTTTAATAAGAAAAAATTTGAGTTGCTTCGTAGCGAACTTGCATTGAAAAGTAATTTTGAAAACATGCCTGCAATCATTGCATCGGATAATAATGGATATGCAATAAAAGCCACACGCGAAAATGCAGAACGTGCCGGTGTTGATGCTTTTATTGAAATGACTAAATGTGATTTTACAGAAACCTCAATTCCTGATGGCAACGGTGTAATAGTAATTAATCCGCCTTATGGTGAACGGTTGGGTGAGAATATAGATTTGGAAGCTCTTTATAAATCAATTGGAGATTTTTTCAAGCAGCAATGTAAAGGAAAGACAGGTTTTATCTTTACGGGCGATCTTAATCTTGCTAAAAAGGTGGGACTGCGAACTTCAGCACGCATTCCATTCTACAATGGAACTATTGAGTGCCGCTTGCTGAAATATGATTTGTATTAAAATCAAGAGATTGCTCTTATCTTAACTTTATCTTTCAAAAGATAATTTCCGTTTATTGCTTTTAGAAACTGATCAGAAAAAGTTTTTTTTGCTTTTACTACTAAAGTTAAAGTGTTTGCAGTAGAGGTTTGTGTAAACGTTGCTTTATGTTGTTTTACTATTTTCATCACCTCTGCCATTTCTTCAAACGACATTTGAAGTTCGAACTCCTCTTCAATATCTTTTTCAATAATTGTATTTTGTTCTATTGTTGCTTCTGCAGCACTTCTGTAAGCTTGTATCAAGCCGGGCACACCAAGTAAAGTACCACCAAAATAGCGGACAACAACAATAAGAATATTTGTTAAGTCATTGGATTGGATTACTGCATAAATAGGACGACCGGCAGTGTTGGAAGGCTCTCTGTCATCATTCCAGCGAAAAATATTTTTATAAGGTCCTAAACGATAAGCATAACAATGATGATTGGCTTTTGGATGTTCTTTTTTTATTTGTTCAAGAACAGACTTACATTCACTTTCCTTTTCAACATAGTAGGCAAAAGCTAGAAACCTGCTGCCTTTATCTCTGAAAACGCCTTCAGAATAACCAACGATTGTTTTATAGCTCGTTTCAAACATTTATTGCGACAATATAATAATTGCTACGACTGCAAGTGCAACACCAACCCAACTTTGTGTATTTTTCTTTTCTTGAAATAAAATAATTGAAAGTAAAAAGTTTAACAATACAACACCTGAGTTAATTAAAATAAATGCTTTACCACTGTCCTCATGAAATTCCTGAAGTGCAGCAACCATATAATAAAGAGAAATGAAATTAAAGATACCTAAAATAATTCCTGCTATGATATTTCGGAAAAGGCTTCCTTCTTTGGGCATATTTTACTGAAGAAAAGAACACAACTGCCAATTATTGCAGCAGAAAAAAATACTAATGTGAAGAAGCCACTACTGCCTGCATTGTCTGTAAAAACATGTTGTGTGTATTTTATTGAAGAATCAACAAGACCGGCACCTGCAAATACCAATAATGGTAATGTCCATCCGGATTCTGATGATTCATTGTTACTGCCTCTTGCTGATAAATATACTGCTGATAGCGCCATTAATAGGCCGATAGTTTTCAGAAAAGAAAAAGTTTCATTGTACAGGAAAACAGCCAGCAGTGCAGGTATAACTAAAGACATTTTGCTGGCAATAGTTGTTGAAGCAACACCATTCTTTTGTGAAGATAAAGCAGTAAGGTAAAATACACCAATAAACAAACTCCCACTCAGAAGGTAATAGGGGAAATAGCTTGCTGCAAACCCTGAAATTGAACTGTAGGTTTGTTTTGAATATAAGGTATAACAAATACCGGCCGTAAAATAATTAAATGTTAGTCCGTGAATGTTGCTGACTTTAAAACGATCGAATAGTTTAAGTATGACAAAGAGGAGTGAGGCAAACAGTACAGCCATGAAAACAGTAACTGTCATACGTTGTAAAATATTTTTAATGTATCGTCTTCAATGTTTGTGATTTCGGAAGGTGAAATTAAAAATACAGGTGCTTTTATTCCGCTGATTAATTGTTTAGTTGCAGTAAACACTCTTGCTTCATCCCATAAATTGCTTTGAATAAAGTATTGCAGTGTTTTTGCTCCGCCTTCAATTATTACTGATTGGATGTTTTGCTGATATAATACTTTCAGAATTTGAGTTGCTGGATTTTCCTGAAAGTTTATTTTTATATAGTCAATGTTATTCGCTCTGTTTTCTTTTTCTGATTTATTAAAATTGTCTTTACAGAACCATCGAGCAAGTGATGTGTCGCGGGCACATCTAAGTTTTTATCAATGACAACTCTAATTGGAGTACTTCCTTTCCAAAGTCTGGGGTTCAATTGTGGGTTGTCTAAGATAGCTGTTTTTGTTCCTACCAATATAGCCTGCTCTTCTGTTCGCCATTTATGAGATAATGTTTTGCTATAGGTGTTACTTATAGCGTATTGTTGCTGCGCATTTTCAGGTGCAATAAAGCCATCAGCACTTTCTGCCCATTTTAAAATGACATAAGGTCTTTGTTTTTCATGAAAAGTAAAAAACCTTCTGTTTAAAAAACGACATGCATCATTGAGCATTGGTGTAGCGACTTCAACATTATTTTGCTGAAGATAACTTATGCCTTTGCCATTTACTTTTGCTGTAGTATCGAGGGTGCCAACAACAACTTTCTTAATTCCTTCCTGAACAATACGCTCACAGCAAGGTGACGTTTTGCCGTAATGCGAACATGGCTCTAATGAAACATAAAGCGTTGAAAGAGGAATAAGGTTTTTATTTTCTACACTGTTTATTGCATTGACTTCTGCATGTGCTTCTCCTGCGCGATGATGATAACCTTCACCAATAATTTTATTTTCAAAAACAAGAACACTGCCCACCATAGGATTAGGCATAGTTTGTCCTAAGGCCTTCTTGGCTAGTTCAAGACAACGATTCATTATTGTTTCGTCAAAGGTCATAACCATTTGTTGCTGCAAAATTAAAATAAATGATGCGTTTATTTAGCTTTGCAACAATGACAAGAAAGGAAGTTATTAATGTTTTTCAGACAGATGTTGAATTAATCTATGACAAAGGTGAAAGTAGCGCCATTACCAAGTTAGTTATGGAACATGTTTTCGGCTTAAACTACAAATCAAATACTCATGAAAATGTTAATGTGTCACAGGAAACCTTACTTCGTCAGTACCTGGAGCGTTTACGAAATTACGAGCCAGTACAATATATTTTAGGTCAGGCATGGTTCTGTAATCATATCTATAAAGTTAACTCAAGCGTACTTATTCCACGACCGGAAACTGAAGAGTTAATTCTGCTTATCAAGCAAAATCTGAAGTCATCACATATTGGGTCAATAATTGAAATAGGTACAGGCTCCGGTTGCATAGCTATTGAGTTGTCATTATTATTTGCACAGGCAACAGTCATTGCAACAGATATTTCAGAAAATGCACTTGAAATGGCAAGAAAGAATGCTGAGAGTTTAAGAGCTTCTGTTTCATTCATCAACGAATCTCTATTTGTGCCAAGCAGCAAAACGATTCAAACTAAAGTAGATTTAATTGTTTCTAATCCGCCTTACATTACGCAACAAGAAGCTACTCAAATGCATCCCAATGTATTGCAGTGGGAGCCTCATACAGCTTTATTTGTAAAGGAAAATCCGCTTGAATTTTATATTGCAATAGCATCTCTTGCAACGAATATATTAAATGACAAAGGCTATGTTTTTTTAGAGCTTAATCCTGATTATGCATTTCAGGTAGCACAGTGTTTTACAGAGAAAGGGTTTACCCAAGTTGAAATAGTAAAAGATATTTCAGGTAAGGAACGTTTTTTAAAAGTACAGTGATTAAGTAAAAAATAAAATCAGACTTCCGCACTGACTTTATTGTGCCATTCCATTTCTTTTTTCAAAAAAGTTCCTGTAATGCTGTTGGCGTTTTTACTGATTTGTAATGGTGTGCCCTCTGCAACAATATTTCCACCTCTCATTCCTCCTTCAGGACCAAGATCAATAATATAATCAGCAGCTTTAATAATATCCATGTTATGTTCAATAACTACAACGGTGTTGCCTTTGTCAACCAATTGCTGTAAAACCAAAAGTAAAATTCTTACATCTTCAAAATGCAGGCCTGTTGTTGGCTCATCAAGAATATAAAAAGTATTGCCTGTATCTTTTTTTGAAAGTTCCGATGCTAACTTCACGCGTTGTGCTTCACCACCTGATAGGGTAGTTGATGATTGCCCTAATGTTATGTAACCTAAACCAACGTCTTGCAACGTTTTAATTTTATGCAAGATAGCGGGAATGTTGCTGAAAAAATCAACAGCTTCATTGATACTCAGATTCAATACATCGCTGATAGATTTACCACGATAACGAACTTCAAGTATTTCGCGTTTGTAGCGTTTGCCGTTGCAAGTCTCACAATGTACGTGCACATCAGGCAAAAAGTTCATCTGTATAATTTTCAAGCCAGCACCCAGACAAGTATCACACCGGCCACCACTAACGTTGAATGAAAAAACTCCCGGGGCATAACCTCTTATTTTTGCTTCGGGCAATTGTGAAAACAAATTTCTTATGTCAGTAAAAACTCCTGTGTATGTAGCAGGATTACTACGTGGTGTACGGCCAATTGGCGATTGGTCAATCTCAATAACTTTATCAATATGACTCAATCCATTTATTTTTTCATAAGGCAATGGTTTTTGCGTGCTGTTATAAAAATGTTTGTTCAATGCAGGATAAATAGTTTCATTAACCAAGGTTGACTTGCCGCTTCCTGAAACACCTGTAACGCAAATTAATGTTCCTAAAGGAAAAAGTGCAGTCACATTTTTTAGATTGTTTCCTTTAGCACCTGCAATGGTTAATTTTTTTCCATTGCCCTTTCTGTTTTTTGAAGAAGGCATCTTAATGCCACCACTCATATAATTTGCTGTGAGTGATTGCTGATACTTTAGCTCTTCAGGCTTACCTATTGCTACAATGTCACCACCGTTAATACCTGCACCGGGGCCAAGGTCAACAACATAATCGGCAGCTTCAATAGTTTCTCTGTCATGCTCAACAACGATGACGGTATTGCCGATATCGCGAAGGTCTTTCAATGCTTTTATCAGTCGTTCATTATCGCGCTGATGCAGTCCTATAGAAGGTTCGTCAAGAATATATAACACACCTACTAATTGCGAACCAATTTGTGTAGCTAAACGAATACGCTGCGATTCACCACCGGACAAACTTCTTGTGCTACGGTTTAAGGTAATGTAATCAAGTCCTACATCAAGCAGAAAACCTAAACGCTTTACAATTTCTTTAAGTACTTCTGTAGCTATGATATTTTGTTTTTCACTCAGTGAAGCAGGTAGCTGTTGAAACCATTGCTGCAACTCACCAAGGTCCATCAAAGAAAGTTCAGATATATTTTTATTGTTGAGTTTAAATGCAAGTGATTCTTTTTTCAATCTTGTGCCTTCACATTCTGGGCAAATAATAGTTTGCATAAAATTCAACGCCCACTTTTTGATGGAGTAAGATGCATTTTCTTCCATCTGATTGACGATAAAGTTTACGATACCTTCAAAAGTAATTCCATGACTGCTGCCCGGAGTTGCATTGAGTGAAACATCATCTGTGCCGTACAATATTATGTTCAGTGCTTCATGCGGAATATCATGAATTGGTGTGTTCAGGTTGAAGCCAAACCTTCTGCCAATGTATTCCAACTCACCAAATATCCAGTTGTTTTTATATTCACCTAAAGGCAAAATTCCACCTTTGCGGATTGATTTTTTATTGTCGGGAATGATGGAAGCTAAATCTGCTTCTGGTATTGTGCCAAGTCCGTTGCAACGTGGACAGGCACCGTAAGGAGAGTTAAAAGAAAATGTGTTTGGTGCAGGTTCATCATAAGAGATTCCTGAAGTAGGACACATCAGATTACGACTGAAAAAGCGAACTCTTTTTTGATCATCAGCAATAATCATCAATGTATTCTTGCCAAAACGCATGGCAGTTTTTACGGTGTCATAAAGTCTTTTTGATGCCGTTTCGTTAATTTCAATTTTGTCCACTACAATTTCAATGTCATGAGTTTTGTAGCGGTCGGTTTGCATACCTTTTTTTATCTCAGTAATCACACCATCAATTCGCACACGGATAAAACCTGATACTCTTATTTGTTCAAACAGTTCGCGGTAATGTCCTTTACGTGCTTTGACAACAGGAGCAAGCACAACAATATTTTTCTTGTCAAAATCACGAAGAATTATTTCTACAATCTGATCATCACTCAGTCTCACCATTTTTTCACCCGTCATGTAGGAGAAAGCTTCACCGGCACGTGCAAAAAGCAAACGCATGAAATCATAAATTTCAGTAACCGTTCCTACTGTTGAGCGCGGATTCTGATTGGTAGTTTTTTGTTCAATGCTGATAACAGGAGAGAGGCCGTTTATTTTATCTACATCAGGGCGTTCCAGGCTGCCAAGAAATTGTCTTGCATAGGCACTGAAACTTTCCATATAGCGTCTTTGTCCTTCAGCGTAAATAGTGTCGAATGCCAATGACGACTTACCACTGCCGCTGAGTCCTGTAAAGACAATCAGTTTTTCGCGCGGTAAAACGAGGTCTATATTTTTGAGATTATGTTCCCTTGCTCCGTAAATTTCAATGCTCTCGTGCTCTGTTTGCATATAGTAATAACCTGCAAAATTAACTTATTGCAGCCTCTTATTTGGATTTGTTAATAAAAATGAAGGCGCTGTTTTTCTTGATGCTAAATCGTCAGCATAAATTCATTGTAAGAAAATCTGACAGTTTAGAAAAACTTGTTGAGTGATGAACCTTGCTTGAAAAAATAAAATAACAACAACGGCAGTCCGATATTAAGATTTATCAGATACAGCAACTCACTGTTATGCGTAAGCTTCCAGAACCTTGCAATATATTGTGTAGGAAACCATTCTTCAACATGAAAAACCGGAACAAAACCTTCCTGCTGTGTAAAACCAACACGCTCTACATGGCCGGACAAGACAAAGTCGTATGAAAACATGAGTGCACTCTTTGACTTCTTAAAAGGTGAACTTCCTACGAGAAGAGCAACATCTTTTCGTAATTCGGGATACATTTTTTTTAAGCTATCAGGGATAATTAACTCACCTTTTTTAATGATAATATCGGCACATTCCGGTTCGCAAAATTGCTGTGTTGCTAAAATAGTATTAGGCTCGCTATCTTGGCGATATGCTTTAGGCTTTTTCAATGGCAGCAACCAATATCCGGTAAATACTACCCATATTAAAACCAATAATTTCAAACCCCAAATCCTCATCACTGCAAAAATACTAAAACTGATACCTTACCTGTAACTTTATTTCACTTCTTTTATTATTATTTATTTCATCAAGCCCTGAGCCAAATGTTTTTTGATTGGTGTAAACAGTCTGTGCAAAACGGAACCAAACATCTACACCTTTGGTAACTTTATAGCGAAGTGTTACATAATACCGAAACCCACGGTTATAGAATGATGGAATAGAATAAGAATAGAGAATGTCGTTTTCAAAAGCATAAATCCTCGAATCGTAGCTGTCTGTATCAAATAATCCATAGCGCACAGAGCCTGAAATAGGCGAGCTAAGCGGTTTAAATAAAATATCCTGATAAATCATAAATCCTTTTTCATTGGGCTTTTCTTCATAATTAATTCTGACCCATTCAATACGATTTCTGATAGCAACAGCTTTAGAAATTTTGTAAGTAAGGTTGAAACGATAGTTATCCTGCCTTTTAAACACAAGATAATCTGCAACTGCTGCTGCACTGCTGTTTTCTTCTTTTTGTGTGCGCCTGTTTCGGAAATAAATTTCAAATTGCCTTGACGGATTCCATGACACCTGCCATAAATATTCATAACCTTTAGAAGGTGCATCGGCACCAAAACGGAGCCATGGAAATGTAAAACGATCTAAATACCCATTAAAACCCCAGTAGCGATTTGGTCTGATTACAATACCTGCATAAGTTCCTTTTTCATTCCTTGTAGTACTTGATTCACCAAATCCGCTTGCATAGAGAAAATTAAAGTCACGAGGATAGTTTCTGTTCACTACAGAAACACTAACGGTGGTTCCTAAACTGATGATGGCACCATTAACATAAGCAATTGCACCATTATCACTTCTTGAAAATTCTCCGAAGAAATTGATGTTGCGATACAACCAACTGTAGTCAATGCCCACTTTGGTAAATTGTTTTCCACTGAAGTCAAAACGATTGTAAAGTTGAAACGAGCGTTGCAAAGGTCTGTCGTAACCTGCATGAACTGCTGTTAATCCTGCTGTGAAATTACGTGTATTGTAACCTGCATTGACACCATACATTTGTTCGCGAATGGTATTTTTGTTTTCAAGTTCGCTTTTGGTGCGATGATAGCCTGATTCGATAAACGAAGTAAAAATATCTTGTTGCTCAAGCGTGGTATCTAAAATGCTATTCAGGTTTGCATCTAATTTTCTGTTACTATAAAAAGCATCGGCATTCCAATTTCGTTTACCAACAGAAACTGCTACACCTCTTTTAAAACTGGATTCGTTTAGAGAAGTATAAGGCCTAATACCTGTAGAAAATTTACGTACAGCAGCAACATCGGGCGACTTACCGAATGACAAACCTGTACATAATGTTAATCCTTGCCCATAAAATAAATCATAATCACCAATAACAGCACGTTTTATAATTCCGAAATCACGAATAGCTAAATGTGCAGAGTAATAATCAAAACCATTTCTTTGTGAGCCTTTAAAAAATTCTTCTCCCTGATCTTTTTCTGCTGTTAAATTAAAACTGAATCTTTGTTTGTAGCGATACTGATATTGTGTATAAAGTTTCCATGGGCTGCCGGGATAGGCAGGATGAACTTTGTCTGTTGCTGTGCTGTCGCGAAAGCCTTTTTGTTTTTCGAGATAACGTTGGCCACGAACAATAAGTCTGCTGTTGCCATCAGTAAATATTTTTTTTAAGGTTGCTTTTATGTCTTCTGTATTTCCAACTGTCACATAAGGTAAAATTTCTTCAATGTCTTCTAACGAAAGAAAGTCTATTGCCTGAAGTTCGTAAAGCGAAATAAATTTTCCTGAAATTTCACGGTGTTCAATAATAGCATCTGCCTGCACTTCGCTAAACAATCCCGTCTGCAACAAATCTTCACGTGTAGCTTTATTCAGATTTATTGGGTTGGCAGCTAATTGCTGAAGTTGCTCTGTCAGTTCAGTCAGGTCAGCAGACTCATCTGCTGTATTGGCAATGTTTTCAACTTTCTCTTCAATCTTACTGTCATCTTGTGGTGGCACCACCTGTGCAAGTGTAATGTTGCAGAATAATACTGAAATAAAAAACAGTTGAATTGTTTTCATAATTAAAAAGCATAACGCAAAGCCAACCCCGGACTGTAACCTAAAGGTT
This sequence comes from Bacteroidota bacterium, assembly GCA_016699635.1. GTDB lineage: Bacteria > Bacteroidota > Bacteroidia > AKYH767-A > OLB10 > OLB10. Next base: position 2,007,919 of record CP064983.1, read on the forward strand.
CAAAATAACCTGAAGTAAAGTCAGCATAAAATTGTGAAAATTTTAATCCGAAACCAAATGTAAGCTGAACTGGTTCTGTACTCACGCCACCACGAACATACAATGCCTTAACAGGATGATATTCCAGTGCAATTTTATAAGTTTCTTTTCTGTCAATTGATTTAAAAATTTCTGCTGCTGCCAGAACTTTTTCGGAAAAGGAATAGCTGATACCTGCCTTGATGATTACAGGAATTCGCTCATCATCATAATCGGTAAGTTTTACATGCAGTGGATTAAAAATGTGTACACCTGCTTTTAGTTTGTTAAACTCTGCAAGCACACCACCTTCAATGGTGAAGGATGATTTGTTTCCATAACCTTCGTCAATGTGCGTGTTAAGATAATCAACCTGAACACCGGCACTGAAAACAGGACTTAGTTTTTTTGCAAAAGCAAGGCCGATTTTATTCTGATTAAAAAGTTTGTATCCATAACGGTTTACACTCAATGCAAACACACCTTTGTTAGATGCTAGAGGCAAAGCAAAAGCCGCAGATAATGTGTTGAGTTCTTTCATGCCAAAGCGGTTTTGAATAGCCAAGCCTGCTTCAGGTTTTTCTAACATTGACAGACAAGCCTGATTGTTGAATGCAGCGAATACATCATTAAAAGTAACAGCAGCATCGCTCATTGCAGAGGCGCGTGCACCTCCTGATGTAAGATAGGTTTGAGCAGATACACTGCTGAAACAGAAAAGAAGAATGGCCAGTATTGTTGGCTTCATAAGCATGTTTTGACGAACTCAAACATAGGGCAAATAAAATTATAATGCAACTAAAAATATTTCAATGAGTAAATTTTTGTCACATTTGACTTTATTACTATTTGTATTAAGTTTATTCAGTTATCGGAAACAGGAAAGGAACCACCTTCATAAGGGAGTATGAAAAATTTGTTGTAATACATATTGTTTTTGTACATATAATGGTGTAATTTTGAAAATCAGTTATCCTTTATGAAGACTATTACTTATTGTTTTGCCATCATTGTTTTTTCCTGTAACATGACATTTGCACAAAATTGTGATTTGTTATGTGATGGTGATTTTGAAAATCCAACTGTTATTTCATCACCACACCTTGTCAATTATAAGACAATTGAATGTTGGAAAACTACTGCAAGTGACAGTATCTTGGAGTTTTGGGATCTCGGATTTAATGGTGTGCCTTCATTTTCCGGTAATCAATTTTTAGAAATAAATGCAAATGAGGTTGCCAGTATTTATCAGGATGTTTATTTAACAGCAGGAGATGTAATAACATTGCATTTTGCACATCGTGCTCGTGTCGGCATTGATACACTTGGGGTTTCAGTTTCTTTTCAAAATAATACACCTGTAATTTTAGGATATTATGCAGACGATGATTTAGTATGGGGCTATTATACAGAACAATATACTGTACCTGCTACAGGACAATATAGAATCAGTTTTATATCAGTCTCTAATTTTTATAATGTACCAACTTTAGGAAATTTTATAGATGCAGTTGAGGTTTGTTTATCACCTGTTGGATTTGCTGAAGTTAATTTACAAGAAACATTTTTAATTTCTTCCCAAAAGAGCACATTGAAAATAGACTTTACATCTCAATTAAAAGGAGAAGGCATTTTAACAGTATTTGATTTGCAGGGGAAAGAAGTATTTAGAATTTCAGTAGATAATTCAAGAAAGCAAATTGCCACAGCTCCATTGAATAGTGGAATTTATACTGTTCAATTGATTCAGGGGAGATCAATAACAGCTAAAAAAGTTTTGATTAATTAACGAGGTTTTTCTGCAACTATAATTACAGAACCTGCAATTTCTTTAGCAATAGGTATTTTTTCAACTACCTGACCAATACCACTCACCAATGAAATTAAAAATGATGGCACTACAGGATGTAAAAAATCATAAGGAAAAATATTAATCTGATTAAATCCTTTTTGTTCAAGCAACTTACTAAAGTTCCATCGGTTGATAGCAGTTTCATCCGGTGAATCACCAAGCCATTTTTTAATGAATGGAATATTTTTCTGAACAAAAATCTGCGGATTAATCATGTTAGGCTCAAGAAACCATACAGTAGCCCGGTTTTAATACTCTTAAAATTTCATTCAGCGATCGTTCAAATTCTAAGTGATGTAATACTGAACTTCCGAATACTACATCAAATGTATTTGCATCAAATTGTAGTTTCATGGCATCTGCCAACACAAACTCTACTGCGGGATATTTCTCTTTTGCAACATTTAGTAATTCAGGTGAAAGGTCAGTTGCAATAATTTTAGCACCTGTACGCTGATAAAATTTGCCTGAAAAAAGTCCTGTTCCACAACCTATTTCTAATACTGTGCTGCTTTTTATCTGCGAGTGAATATTTGGCTATTAAATCTGCACGTCTGTCAGCTCTAACCTTTCCCGCAGGACTGTCCCAGTTCCATATTGCTTCTGCACCACCCTCAAGTAGTTTTTTGCCGTGTTCTAATTCGTTTGAAATTCTATCACTCATCAATATTTTATTTCATATAGGTAAGAAGGCTCACCTAGTTCCAACCTGCTTCACTAATTTTAATTTATCAGGATATTTTTGTCCAACAGGCCCCATCATTCTATGCAATGTGTTGATGACATAGCCGTCATTCTTTTTTGGATTTCGCCTTAAACTTGCAATTAACACATGCGTTACTTTATTTTCTTTTAACAATGCAAGAACAGAGTCAGGGTCAGTGCTTGGTACTGTATATATCGGATAAAATGATTTGCCTTTGGAATAGATAAATGACATAGGTGCTTTTCGTGAAACAACATAAGCAGATTCAGGGAGACTGTCACCGCAATAACGACTTAATTTTAAAAAGTTTGTCCAATCTTCGGTATATCCGTAATAAATATCACCACCCATATTCTTTTTTAATATCGGTAAATTGGTTACAGACTTATCAACAGTTTTCATCAGACTACTCATTATTATAATGATACTAACAATAAGAAAAATTGAACTGCGTAGTGCGGGAGTGTTTTGAAAAGCATAGTATAGTCCATAAAAAATAATCATCAGAATAAATGGCACGTAAACTAAAACCATTCTTGGTTGATCCCATGAGGTTTGTAAAACAAAGAAGGTCAATCCTGCCATCAACAATACATACAGAAATGTAAATTGCATGATTTTGTTTTTATTCTTGAAAATGAAATACAAACCAATGCCAACAAAAACAAATGTAATCAACACTAGACCTGCATTGGTTTTGGTATTGTCCGGTGAAACAAATCCCAAAATCTGATAAAGCCTTTTACCAATATAAATACTTGTATTAGAAAAAAGTCTGTCAACAAATCCGCCAAAATCATCTACCCCTTTTGATGCATTGTAAGGGTCTTTCTGAATTAAAATCTGATACTGATTACTGAATTGATTTTGTGAACCCCAGATAAATGATTTAATAACTTCAAAAATGCCACGCACTACAACAAAAGAACCAAAGGCATAAGCTAATTTTTTAAAATCGCGATTGAGGACAAAATATAATGCTACTGCAGCAATTGCACCTACAGTTATATTTTTTGTTAGTGACAACAAAGTAAGAATAATTCCAAAAACCAAATATTTAGCAATGGGTATGTTATCTTCTTTAGAGGCACTAAGAATAGGCCGTATAACAATAAATAGCAATGCTTGTAAAAAGCAAAAGAAAGCCTCGGAGTAGGTTTGGCTGGCAAAGTATAAGAAGTAGCTATTAATTCCGGTAAAAATTAAAACTGCAAACAATATAGTGTAAGGTATTAGTTTGCGAAATGCATAATACATTGCAGTTAAATTCAACAAACTAAATAAAATAGAAAGTGATTTGAGAATAGGTAAGTTAATACCCCAAATGCCAACCGGCAAGCTTAAAAAAATCGGGTAGAGTGGCGCTTTAGTACTGTAATAACTACTAAAATCTTTGGTAAGCTTAAATGCACCTTCAATATAATCAGAGTCGTCATTTCCTTCACTCATCTTTATGTCGAAGAGTAAAACTGAAAAAATCAATGATACAAGCAATAATGAAAAAAATATTATAGTTTCATTTTTCTGTAAAAAATTCTCAAGTTTTATTAAAGTAGTTTCTCTTGATGGTTTATTGACAGTTTTGGTGCTACTTTTTTTAGCAACAACTTCTTTGTTTTTTTTCATTTCAATGAAAGTTATTACACAAACTTCTTTGCATCAGCAAGAAACTTTTCAAGTCCGATGTCTGTCAATGGATGTTTCAATAAATCGGTAATAGCATTTAATGGGCATGTGGCTACATCAGCGCCTAACTTTGCACAGTTGATGATGTGCATGGCATGGCGTATGCTGGCAGCAAGAATCTGTGTCTGAAAACCATAGTTGTCGTAAATCTGACGGATTTCACTAATCAGTTGTAAACCATCGGTACTCACATCATCCAAGCGGCCAATAAATGGCGAAACATAGGTGGCACCTGCCTTGGCTGCAAGCAATGCCTGTCCCGCTGAAAAAACTAAAGTGCAATTGGTCTTTATTCCTTTTGAAGTAAAATAGTGAATGGCTTTTATTCCATCTTTTATCATCGGTACTTTAACAATTATCTGCTCGTGCAACTTAGCTAATTCTTCGCCTTCGGCAACAATGCCGTCATAGTTGGTGGCAATAACTTCTGCACTGATGTCGCCTTTTACAATATTACAGATGTCAACATAATGTTTCATCACTGCAGCGTTACTTTTTATTCCTTCCTTAGCCATCAGTGATGGGTTGGTTGTTACACCATCAAGTACGCCTAAGTCATTTGCTTCTTTTATTTGTGCCAGATTGGCTGTGTCTATAAAAAATTTCATTTTGTATTTTGTTTGATATAAGTGTTACTTATCTATTGCTTTACACAACAGACTAAAAATTTCGTCAATACTTCCAATGCCGTTTATGCCGTAATATTTTTTTTGCATACGGTAGTATTCTGCTACAGGTGCAGTCTTATTGTTGTATTCGTTAATTCGCTTTTTAATTATTTCAGGATTCTGATCATCAGGGCGACCGGAATCTTTGCCACGTAGCAATAGTCGCTTCGATAATTCAGCTTCCGTTACTTCTAATGCAAGCATCATTTTAATTGAAGTGTTTTTTTGCTTTAATAAATTATCGAGTGCTGCTGCCTGTGCCGTTGTGCGAGGGAAGCCATCAAAAATAAATCCTTTGGCAGTTGGGTTGGCATCAAGTTTTGATTCTATCATTCCTATAACTACTTCATCGGGAACTAATACACCCTGGTCCATCAGTTTTTTTGCTTCAAGACCCAATTTAGTTTGTCCGGCAATTTCGTTTCGCAACAAATCGCCTGTTGATAAATGTATGAGGCCATATTGCTGAATAAGTTTTTCTGACTGTGTTCCTTTGCCTGCACCCGGAGGACCAAATAATACAATGTTGAGCATGATAAAAAATAAATTAAAGAGGGTTTGGTGATGAATTTCTCATTTCGTTTTATTCGATATTATGATTTTAGAACATAAATATCCTGAAGATTTCGTCCGTAGCCATCATAGTCTAAGCCATAGCCTACAACAAATGCAGGTGGAATTTCAAACCCTGCATAGTCAACTGTAACTTTTTTCTTTAATGCCTGTGGTTTAAAAAGTAATGTTGCCAATTTAACCGATGCCGGTTGATGTTTTGCTATTTCCTGCATCAGATATGAAACTGTCTCGCCTGTATCAACTATATCTTCAACAATAATAACATGCCTGTTGTTTATATTCCCTGAAAGACCAACTACATTTTTCATCTGCCCGGTAGATTCTGTGCCGCTATATGATGATACTCTGATAAAAGAAATTTCGCATGGAGTCTCAATGTTACGGAATAGATCGGCCATAAAAAGAAAGGCACCGTTAAGCACACCAATAAATACAGGGTTTTTGTCTTTGTATTCAGCATTCAGGTCGCGTGCAATTTCCAGAATTCTGGTTTCGATTTGCTTTCGCGGAATCATGATTGTGAATGTTTTATCAAGTATGGTAACTTCGCTCATTGCCACTTTTTTGGGTGCGGCTAAAGTAAAAATAAATTCCCTATTACTGACGGGGTTTCTCTTCTTAGCTTAATTTGTTTTCATTGCCACAGGTTCTTTATTTTTGTTTAATAAATAGCGTTAATTATGAATGCGTTCAATCCCAATATAGTTATAGGTGTTTTAGGTGGTGGCCAGCTTGGCAGAATGTTATTGCAAAAAGCGGCAGATTACAATCTTTCTATTCATATACTTGATCCTGATGAGGCTGCACCTTGCCGCTATATGTGTAAAACATTTGAGCATGGCGATTTTCGCGATTATCAGGCTGTCATGGCCTTTGGTAATGATTGTGATATTATTACCATTGAAATTGAACATGTAAACATAGAAGCATTATACGAACTGGAAAAGTTGGGAAAAAGGTGTATCCTCAACCACATATTCTTGAAATGGTTCAGGATAAAGGACTTCAGAAAGAATTTTATCAGAAGAATAATTTACCTACAGCGCCATTTTATTTAGTAGAAAAACCGGAACAGATAAAGCCGGAGTTTCCATTTGTTCAAAAACTGCGCAAAGGTGGTTATGATGGTAAAGGTGTTTTGGTTGTTAAAGATGCAGATGGCATGAGTCAGTTGTTTCAGGCACCAAGTGTAATTGAGAATAAAGTAGTTATTGAAGCAGAAATTGCTGTAATTACAGCAAGAAATAATTCGGGAGAAATAAAATCATTTCCAGTAGTTGAAATGCAGTTTAATGCAGAAGCCAATTTGGTTGAATTACTTTTTTCTCCATCAAAAACTTCAGCCGTCATACAACAGAAAGCAGTTTCGATTGCAGAAGATTTAATCAGTAAACTGAACATGGTTGGGCTGCTTGCTGTAGAAATGTTTGTTACAAAAGATGGACAAGTGCTGATTAATGAAATTGCACCACGACCACACAATAGCGGACATCATACCATAGAAGCAAATCATACTTCGCAATTCGAGCAACATTTAAGAGCAATTCTTAATTTACCACTTGGTAACTCATCAACTATTTTGCCTGCAGCAATGATTAACCTGTTAGGTGATAAAGATTCTAATGGTAGGGCGATTTATTCAGGTGTGCAAGATGCATTAAATGCAGGTGATGTGCACATTCATTTATATGGTAAGAAAATCACTAAACCTTATCGTAAAATGGGACATGTAACTGTAACGGCAGCTACTGTTGACGAGGCAATTTTAAATGCACAAAAAATTCAATCGCAGTTAAAAGTAATCAGTTGAAGTAAAGTGTACGTAAGCCTATGTCCTTGCCGGTTATTTTTTTGTACTCTTTCAATAATTGTTGATGAATGGCAGAGTCTGCCTCTTGCCCTTCTATCAGCAGCATGTCGTTACTGAGTTTAATTACAGCAAGATTATTTTTTATGAGGCCATTTTCTTTTAAGGTCGTAAACATATAATCAACAAACTTTTTGTTTGCAGCATTTTCTTTGTTTATTCCCATTGAGCTTTTTGCCGCCATAGCTTCCGCTACTTCATCCTGATATTTTGACCAGTCGGATTTCTCTACCTCTTTACCATTTAAGACAATTCGTTCAACATCATCACCGCTAATTGAAATTTTAAATGCACCATTATCATTATTAATATTCACAGTTTGTGTTTCAACAATGTATGCATCATTTGCACTGGCAGCATGTGTAACTTTGTTATTTAATGGGGCAGGATTGGTGATTTCTGTTTTAACTGAAGGTGTTTCTGTTAAGTTTTCTTCAGTTGCCTGAGGTTGTTGAATAGCAGCATCAGGCTGTGTTTCTGTTGCCTGTAATGCAGGTTGAGTTGTTTGCTCTGTATTTTCCTGAGTTGGCTGTGTTTTTTGTTGACCTTGATTCTGAACTAAAAAATAAATTCCTTTTCAACTTCTTTGTTAAATTGTTCTAAACTTTCATCCAGCGAGACTACAGGATCTGCATTTCTTGCTGCATCAAACAATTTATTCATCTTATTATTTTCCATGGTGAAAAAAGTAATTTACAATTATACAATTTCTTCTTCTAATATTTTTTTAAGTGACTCGCGTGCCCGGGCAATTCTGCTTTTCACAGCAGAAAGACTATCTCCCTGAATCTGCTGTATTTCTGCTAACGATAGCCCTGAGATTTCAAACAACACTATGGCTTCTTTCTGTTTTAGCGGCAATTGATCTAAGGCATTATACAATTCTTTTAACTGAACTTTGCTATCGGCACCGGCATGATCATCACTCACTTGTTCAGCTTGTTCCGGGTCAAAGGCTGTATAGATTTGCTTTTTTTTATCCTGAAGCTTATAAACCAACCTGCTTGAAACGGTAAACAAATAACTCAATAATGCATCTTTATGGCGAATGGTTTCAAACTTTTCATAAGCTACCAACATTGTCTCTGCAACAATATCTTTTACATCCTCCCGGTTATAAACCATAGACTGCACAAAGCGAACCAGCTTTTCATGTAATTGCTGATAGGCATCTGTGAAGGCTTTCTGTTTTCCCGAAATTTTCTCCTGACCGCTCATCCATTTAATGTAATGTAAGTGCGTTTTTTCTTCAAAAAGTCGCACTCCTGATAAAATAATTTTAATGGTCTAAAAATAAGAATAATTTTACGGCCACAAATTGTGCTGTATGCAGGCTTTATCATCAACAAATTTTAAATTTCAAGGACAAACGGCTTTTTATAAGGGTAAGGTCAGAGATGTCTATTCTATTGATAACAAATGGCTTGTGATGGTCGTTACAGACCGTGTTTCGGCATTTGATGTGGTTTTGCCAAGGCCAATTCCATATAAAGGAGCAGTTTTAAATCAGATTGCAGCACATTTTATGCAGGCAACTGCCGATTTAGTGCCCAATTGGATTGTTGATACACCCGATGTTCAGGTGTCTATAGGTATTCCATGTCAGCCTTTAAGAGTAGAAATGGTTATCAGAGGATATCTTTCCGGTCATGCCTGGCGCGAATACAAACAGGGAAAAAGAATGTTATGTGGCGTTAAATTACCCGATGGTTTGAATGAAAGTGATGCCTTGCCTGAGCCGATAATTACGCCTACTACTAAAGCTGCGCATGGTCACGATCAGGATATAAGCAAGGAAGAAATAATTAAACAGGGAATTGTGGATGCTGCAATTTATGAACAGGCAGAATCCTATACAAAACAGTTGTTTAGAAGAGGGTCGGAGATGGCTGCACAGCGTGGGTTGATTTTAGTAGATACCAAATATGAGTTTGGTGTTCATCAAGGCAAGGTTTATCTTATTGATGAAATTCACACGCCCGATTCGTCACGATATTTTTATGCAGATGGTTATGCAGAAAGGCAAAAAAGAAAGCAACCTCAAAAGCAATTGTCAAAAGAATTTTTGAGACAATGGCTTATTGAAAATAATTTTCAGGGATTAGCGGGACAAACAGTTCCAGAAATGTCTGATGAAATTGTACAGATGGTATCGGATCGATATATTGAATTGTTTGAAAATATTACAGGGAAAACTTTTGTAAAACCGTCAAACGAAAATATAGAACAACGCATTTACGGTAATATAGTAAAATCATTAGAGAAACTTACATGAGGTTTAATTGACTTAATTTGAAAGAGTAAAATAAACTGAGCAATATGAACACAGATGAATGAATAAGAAGACTGATGCTTAAATTAAGAATATTTAACATTCAAATTTCATCAAGAACGTTTTACCTTTGTTTAAAATAATAAATTATGAAAAAACAAATTGCATCGTTACTTTTTATTGCAGCCGTTGTAAGTACAGCTTCTGCACAGAAAATTAAAATCCTTGACGGTAGTTTAGCAGGATTAAAAGGAGAAACTAAACTGAATGTTGTCTATGATTATAGTAATATGGGCGTAGGCTCTTTTGCAAAGGAAGAAGAGTACGTTGCTAAAAAAACCAGAGAGTATAATGCAAAAGAACCCGGACGTGGAGATAGTTGGGCAAAAAGCTGGGTGGCAGATCGTAAAAACAGATTTGAACCAAGTTTTGTAGAGCTATTCAATAAAAAATCTCCAATGTTAATAGGTGATTTTCCTGATGCAAAATATACAATGAAGGTTAGCACAACTTTTACAGAGCCCGGTTTTAATGTTTATGTTACCAGAAAAAATGCATCCATTAATCTTGAAATTACTGTGTATGAAACAGCCAATCCTGATAAACCAATTTGTAAAATGCAAGGTTTGAGATTTCCCGGTCGTACTTTCGGTGGCTATGATTATGATACCGGCACACGTATATCTGAGTCTTATGCTAAAGCAGGAAAAGATTTAGCTGCATTTATTGGAAAAAATTTGAAGTAGTAAATTTTTAGACTTTTAAAAAAGAGAAGCGGTTCTTTTAGAACCGCTTCTCTTTTTTAACATCATTCACTGTTTCATTGCAAAAACTTTTTCACTTCCTTTTCAATATAAACTGAAGTACTTGGAAAAGCAAAATCACTTTTATTTTCAGCTACTATTTTCATTACCCCAAAATTGACTTCCTGCCTAGTGTTTTCAAAGTCGCTCAACTCTTGTGTTTTCACAAAATAAATGACTTCAATTTCTAATGCACTTGCCCCAAAGTTGGTAAAGAATACATTTGGATTTTCGTTAACTAAAGGGTGTTCATTGAGCATATTCAATATTTGCTGAATAATATTCTGAATCTGATCAGCTGTTGTAGAATATACCAAGCCTATTACAAAACGATGCCGGTAAAATGTTCTTTCGGTTTGATTTTCTAATTCTGCATCCATCATTTTTTTATTCGGAACAATTACTAAAGTTTTTTCAATAGTGCGTACTTTAGTGGAACGGAAACCAACTTCTTCAATATGGCCACGAAGACTGTCAGTCTTTACCAAATCACCAACCACAAAAGGTTTGTCCATAAAAATCAAAAATGACCCCAATAGGTTTTCTAATGTGTCTTTAGAAGCTAAAGCTATGGCTAATCCTCCAATTCCTAAACCGGCAATGATGCTGGCAACATTGAGTTTGAAAACTGCACCAAGAATAAAAAATAAACTAATGATTACAGTTATTGCTTTCATTGATGATGCAAAAAACGGAACAAATAAATCGTCCATTTTTGATTCGGTTTTGTTGGCACGCTCGCGCATTACCAATCCAATGTAATCTATCACTCTGAGTATTGTCCAGGTGATAAAAAATACAGTGACAATCTGAAAAATTAATTTTATTGTCATTCTTACACCAAACTCACTTTCTGAAGCTAGTTTCCATTCATCAGGAAAATGCACATACCTGCATGCAATGTATATGATGATTAGAAAAAGTGTTGCTGAAAATGGTTTCTGTGTCAGCTCAACAAACTTATTTACACCAATGGTTTTGAAATATTTTTTCAGAACATTGAAGAGTAAAAAAGTAAGAATTCTTGAAATAAGATTCTTGAAGACAAGTCCTGCCAGAATAAGTCCTGCAAACCATAGGTAGTCTTCTATGGTGTTTCCTAATATTCTTTGATGCAGAACATCTATAAGCATTACAACAGTTTTTTAAGAGCTATTTCGAAAGCAGCAGAGGCAATACCTTTTTTATCTTTATGGGTAGCAATCACTTCCTGCAATGCATTTTTAATGGTGGTGGCTGCATCATCAAAAATCAGTCTGTCATCAATAACGGCATTTGCATTATGCAGATAAGCAAACACTCTTGCCATTCCACAGTTAGCAATAAAATCGGGAATTACACTTACATGTTTGTCACAATACAATCCAATGGGGTACGAAGAAAATCTCTTTATCAGCAAAAGGTACATTGGCACCACAGGAAATTACTTCAAGTTTTTTGTTGATGAGCGATTGCATTTGCTCCTGAGTAACCAATCGAGATGCAGCACCCGGAATAAATATTTCTGCATCAAGGTTCCACACTTTTTCTGCCATTTGTTGAGGAGAAAGCATGTTATCTGCCACCAGCTTGTTTCCCTGACGGTTGTTGAATAATGTTTTTATTTCTTCAAACGTATAGCCGTTTTCGTTTATCAGTCCGCCATCTCTGTCAATGATTCCTACAATTTTTACGCCCATTTGTGCAAGATAAAATCCTGCAGCGGCAGCAACATTGCCCCATCCCTGAATGGCAGCTCTTTTCTCAGAAATTTTTCCACCCCATAACTCATAGTAATATTTTACGGCCGATGCAACACCATAACCGGTAATCATATCGGCAACTCTGTATTTATGGCTCAAATCAGGCGATAGCGAAGCGTCTTTCAATACCAATGAAACGCCTTGCTGCAAATTGCTGATACGGTTTTTAATATTTGTTTCGCCATCGTTAAAGTGACCAACTGCAGTACCTTCCTGCGGATGAAGTATTCCAAGTTTATTACAAATTGGAATAACATCATGTATTTCGTCAACATTCAAATCGCCACCGGTTCCGTAATATGTTTTCAGCAATGGCTTTATACTTTAAACCAACGTTCAAGAACCTGATTTTTTCTGGGGTCAGCAGGGTCGAAGTTAATACCGGATTTAGCTCCTCCTATTGGTGGACCGGATACAGTAAACTTCACTTCCATTGTTTTGGCAAGCGATTCAACTTCTCTTTTGTCGCATCCTTTGCGCATTCTTGTTCCGCCACCGGCAGAGCCATTGCGCAAGCTATTTATTACAAGCCACCCTTCAGCGCCTGTTTCAGCATCACTCCATTCAAATACAATTTCAGGACGCTTCTCTTCAAATTTCTTTAGTAAATACAGCATTATGTTTTAAAAATTTGCACGAAAATATTAAGATTTTCCGCTTAAAATTCTAATAAAATTCTTCTGTTATTGAAACCTCACCAACACTTTTGAAGTAAAATAGTTTATTATTCTAATTTTTATTTTCAATGACATGAGAAATCAAAGATTTGAACAAAAAAAGTCCATAAAAGACCATTGGGAGACGGACGGCCATCATGCAAAAAAGCAAAAGATGGCTAACCATCGTGAAGAAAAAAACTGGAAGAACAAAATCCTCAAAGAAGAGGATGATGATTCTGATGAAGATTTTTTCCGGTATGATGAAGATGAATAGCCTTAAGGCATAAGATCCTAAACTAAAGTTTGTGATTTAAGTCATTAGGTAAACGGCACCACCAACAGAATCTTTTTTTGCTCCTGTTACAGAGGCAAGTGTGTTTTTATTGTTGTTTATTCTCAAATAGCCTAAAAGAGCAAATATCAATGCTTCTTTAAAGTCAATTATTTTAACATCAGGAACAATAATTTTTACAGTTGTTTTTTCCTGAATTTTTTGAATTAGAAATTTGTTCTTGGCTCCACCGCCTGTGATTAATGCAGTAGTATTTGGGTTATTTCCTGCAAGGGTTAACGCTTGGCTGATTTGATAGGCAATGTGCTGTGTGATGGTGTGCAGCTTATCATTCAGTGTACCGGTTGAAGAGTTTATTATCGGAAGAAAATATTCATTAAACCACTCAGCACCTAAAGAACGTGGATAAGGTTTGCGATAAAATTCTAATGCATTAAGTTTATCAAAAAGTGTTGTATTTAATTTCCCTGCAGCAGCAAGTTTTCCTTCTGCATCATACTTTAGTCCACCGCTATTGGCAAGGTAGTTTAACGCCATATTTACAGGACAAATGTCAAATGCAATCCGGCTGTTTTTCACCTTGCATGAAATGTTTGCAATACCTCCAAGGTTAAGACAATAATCATACATGCCAAAAAACAATTCATCACCTATAGGTACTAAAGGCGCACCTTGTCCGCCTGATGCAACATCTAAACTTCTGAAATCACAAACGGTGGTTATTCCAGCAATTGCAGCAATATCAGCACCGTGACCAATTTGTGTAGTAAAACCATTTGCAGGTTGATGAAAAACTGTGTGACCATGTGATGCAATTAAGTCGCAAGAAAGTTGATGTTTTTGTAAAAAATTTAAAGAACTTTCTCCTAAAAAAACACCAAATTTGTGATGTAACTCAAAAAGTTTTTCGCCAGAAAGTAAATTAGCATTAGCTAATTCATCTCTTCGTTTTTGGTCATATTCAATAGTCTCTGCAGCAACGATTTCATAATGTAAGCCATCATTTGCTTCTGTAATATTGACCAATGCAAGGTCAAGCCCGTCTAACGATGTGCCCGACATCAATCCCAATACTTTCAAGCTTGCAGCCATGACGGCAAATGTAAGATTATGGCAAAATAATATTAAGTAATTGTAACAATTCAATCAACATTAAAAAAATCAATTTCAAGGTTAACCAAATACCTATTTTTGCGTATAAGAAATGATGGCTTCTACCGGAAATAAACAGAATACAGACACCGCTGGCATTGATTCGGAAGTATTGTATAACCGCATACTGTTTGCAGTTATAGCATTGTGTTATTTGCTGTTCGGTATTTTTTTTAGTGAAAAAGTTATTGATGTGCTGCTACCCCTGACATGGATGGCACTTGTTCCTTTAGCATTGCTTGCAGTCAGTTTTTTTCTTCCTGTTGCGAAAAAGTATTCGGGAGAACAACTTTCCGGAATGTTTTTATTACTTACTATTCACCTGATGTTTTTTCTTTTCAGGAATAAGTTTTCAGGTCATCCTGAATTTTTACTAGTAACTGTCATTTTATTTTCTAACCTGCATATCCGCAACGTCATTTATCTTTTGCTGTACAATGTAATTGTGCTTGGTTCATTAGAATATATTCTCATTTCGGGCACTTCAGGAAGTTCTGATCCGGTAAGACTATTTTTTATTATTGTTATTGCAATGGTGTTGAGTTTTCTTTATCAATGGTTTAGCCTTCGCAGACAGGGAATGAGTAAGGACGGTGAAAAATCCTTAGAAAATAATCTTGAGAAACTTCCTTTTGCAGCAATGATTTTCGGTAGAGATAATTTGGGATTATTGTATTGCAATCGCGAAGCACAGAATTTACTCGGTATAGATTCACAAGCCGAAATGGATATTCGTACTGTTTTTAAATTAGATGACTTTTCTGACACAGAACTTTTTGCAAAGTCAAAAGCAGGAAACTTTAATGGGATAATGGCAGAAACTTTTCAGCAATTGAAAGTTTTGTTAACCATCAGACAAAATGAAAAGGAAGAGTTGTTGGTATTTGCTGAACGCGAAAAGAAAACAGAAAAAGAATCCATTTCACTTCCCGGACAATATTTTGTTACAACAACCGATGGGAAAATTATTGACCTGAGTAAAGAAGCAGAAGATTTTATTACCGTTGACATTGGTGTACTTCAACATTTGTTTCAGAATTTTATTCTTGAGAATAAGCCGCTACATAATTTTTCGGTGCTGAAAATTAATGAGCAGGATCCTTTTGCATTGCAAATGCAGACAGGAACGTTAGATGATATTCCGGTTTATTATTGGACACCAATTAAAAACTTGCAGCCTGTTGAGTCAGTTAGCTCTGAAGTAATATTGCCCGATGACGGATGGAGTCAATTAGTAATTGATTCAGGAAATGAGTTAATTTCTTTCAGCCCTTCATTTATCAGTACAGTTGGTTATGATGAAATGGAACTTGGGCGTATTCCTGTAGTTCAACTCATTCATCCTGCCGATACTTTGCGATGGCAACAACTGATTACAGAATGCCGCAAAAAAGAGAGAGCAAATGCTACTGTTAGATTTATACATAAGGATGGTAAAGTTCATTTTCTTAAATCTTTCTTCAGTAGTAATGGTAAAGATGAGGTGAGAATTTATGCAGAAGATATTACTGAATCAATCCTGTTGCAACAAGAGTTAACAAATGCACGTGCCAATGTGAGCGCTGTTATTGAGAATACCAAGGATTTGATTCTTTCAACAGACATGAATCATCTAATCACAGTAATCAATCATTCTTGTCAGCATTATTTAAATGCTGTAATGGGAAAGATGTTGAATGTTGGCGATGATTTTCGTGCTGCAATGAAAGAGGAAGATCAAATGCAATGGTCGCATCGTCATAGTGATGTTATGAGGGAAAAAGGGTAACTTACAATGACGAAATTAGCCATAACGGAACTGAGAGTTATTTTGAATTTTCGTTACAACCGGTTGTTGACGAAAATGGCATTGTTACAGGAGTTTCTTTGTTTGGTCGTGATGTTACACAAAGAGTTCATTTTGAAAATGAATTGGTGAAAGCTAAAGAAACTGCTGAAACAGCCACTGCTGCCAAATCTCAGTTTCTTGCCACAATGAGTCACGAAATCCGTACACCGCTTAATGGCATCGTTGGAATGCTTGAGTTACTTCGCATGACAACACTTAATGACAAACAAAGAGAGTATGTGAGTACATTGCAACTGAGCAGTGAGAATATGCTTAGTATTATCAATGATGTTCTCGATTTTTCTAAGATTGAGTCAGATAAGATGGAACTCGAATATGAGCCATTTGAACTGAAGAAAGTTATTGAAGAGACGTTTGATTTACTCTATTATCGCGCACTGGGTAAGAGACTTGAATTATTCTATAATATTGAAAACACCATACCTGCTTATGTCATGGGTGACAGTATGCGTTTAAAACAAGTGCTGGTTAATTTGGTAGGTAATGCCATAAAGTTTACAGAGAAAGGACATATTCTCATTACGGCACAACTTATTCCTTCTGTATCAGAAAAACTTAACATCAAGTTTTCTGTAAAAGACACCGGTGCCGGCATTAGCGAAGAACAAAGACAAAGATTATTTCAGTCATTTCAACAGGCAGATACTTCAACTTACAGAAAGTTTGGTGGTACCGGACTTGGTCTCACTATCAGTGCCAAGTTAGTTGCTTTAATGGGCGGCACTATTGAGT
This sequence comes from Bacteroidota bacterium, assembly GCA_016699635.1. Lineage (GTDB taxonomy): Bacteria > Bacteroidota > Bacteroidia > AKYH767-A > OLB10 > OLB10. Next base: position 2,024,793 of record CP064983.1, read on the forward strand.
TGATGAGTGAACCCGGTGCCGGTTCAGAATTTTATTTTACAGTTATTACGCAGCCCGCACCAATAGCTGCTGCACGTAATGTCCGTTCTAACCTCAGGATTTTAAGAGGTAAAAAGATTTTGATTTTTTCGACCAACTCCGATTTTGATTTGCATCTGAGCGATTTGTTTAATGACTGGCATATATTACATCAGTCTGTTACCCTGCTGGAACAAGCAAAGAAAGAGCTTTCTCCTGATGCAAACTACGATGCCTTAATTCTTGATGCACAAATGCAGGATTACCTACTTTTTGCAGAAGAATTAAAAGAACAAATACGATCTTCAAACATTCCTGTATTTGCATTCAATGCAAGATTTTCAGGAGGTGATATTATTTATGGTAATAAACTTTTTGAAGCTGTACTGCCTTCAGGAGTTGATGCAATAAAAATTTCTTCAGTATTAACAAAGTCGTTTATTGACAGTGCAACATCATTTGCCAGGGGTGATGATGCTGTTCCTGTTTTCGATAGTCAGGTGTCATTAAAATATCCGATGCAAATTCTGATAGCAGAAGATAATCCAATCAATCAAACGCTTGCAGTTACAGTGTTGGAAAAATTGGGTTACAAACCTGATGTTGTAGAGAATGGTAAATTAGTGATTGAAAAAGTTGCTACCAAGCAATATGATTTAATTTTTATGGATGTGCAGATGCCTGAAATGGATGGTATGGAAGCAACGACAGCATTGCGTAAGTTAAATAACAACAGCATTATTATTGCCATGACAGCTTTTGCATTGGAAGATGATAAAAAGCAATGTCTTGATGCAGGCATGAATGATTACACGACTAAGCCAATCAGAATTGAAGTTGTACAATCATTATTGGAAAAGTGGGGTGACGTGATTTTAAAAAGTAAGGCTGCACGAAATGATGAGCCTTTAATTGACAAACAAACCATTGAAAGACTTAAGGCAATGGCCGTAGGAGATGATACTTCTTTTGTAAAAAATATATTTGAACTTTTTCTTAAACAGATGGATAACTTACATGCTGATATGAGTAAATTTTTCAATGAGCATGATGCCGATGGTATGTATAAAGCTTCGCATAAATTAAAAGGAAGCGCTCTCAATATTGGTGCAAAAAGGTTATCTGAAGTTTGCCGAATTATTGAAGAAAAAGGAAAACTTGGCGACCTTACCGGAATGAACGAATTGATTCAGCAGTTGGCAGAGGTTATTTCATTAACAAAGAATGAAATCAGGAGTTTAAGTTTGGCTTGATTTTTAAACTTTTTGTTGATGTAACCAAGGATACAAAAGCCCTTCTTTCATTTTCGTACCTTTGCACATTATTAAATTAATTAAGGTATGACAAACGCAGTTTATAATATTCCTCCAGTTATAATGAACCGGTGTTAAATTATGCACCTGGAAGTCCGGAGAAAATGGCATTAAAGGCAGCACTTGCAGAAGCCCGTTCCAAACAAATGGATATACCCATGTATATTGATGGGCAAGAGGTACGAACAGGAAATACTTCAGCGCTTCGCCCTCCGCACGATCATCAACATATTCTGGGCATGTTTCATAAAGGAGAAAAGAAGCATGTGCAGTTAGCGATTGATGCAGCACTTAGGGGCTAAAAAGCAATGGGCAGAAATGCCTTGGGAACAACGTGCAGCAATTTTTCTAAAAGCAGCTGACTTACTTGCAGGCCCTTATCGCTATAAGATGAATGCTGCTACCATGCTTGGACAATCAAAAAATGCTTATCAGGCAGAAATTGATTCAGCATGTGAGATGATTGACTTTTTGCGTTTCAACGTACAATATATGCGTGAAATTTATACACAACAACCACCTGTAGTAGGTAAGGGTGTATGGAACCGTACTGAACAGCGTCCACTCGAAGGATTTGTTTTTGCTTTAACGCCATTCAATTTCACAGCCATTTCAGGTAATTTGCCTACAGCACCGGCAATGATGGGTAACACTGTTGTTTGGAAACCTGCCAATACACAAATTTATGCAGCGAATGTGGTAATGCAATTGTTGATTGAAGCCGGTTTACCTGCAGGAGTAATCAATCTTGTTTATGTTTCAGGCCCCGATGCAGGTGATGTTATTTTTAAACATGCTGATTTTGGTGGAATTCATTTTACAGGATCAACAGAAGTTTTTAAGGGAATCTGGAAAACTATCGGAGAAAATATGCCTTTGTACAAGTCATATCCCCGAATTGTTGGCGAAACAGGAGGGAAAGATTTTATTATAGCGCACAAGAGTGCAGATATTGATGTATTAGTGACTGCATTGGCACGTGGAGCTTTTGAATATCAAGGTCAGAAATGCAGTGCTGCATCACGTTGTTATATTCCGAAGTCAATTTTTGAAGAGGTCAAAAGCAAGCTGGTTAAAGAAGTAAAGTCAATGAAACTTGGACCGGTTGAAGATTTCCGCAACTTCGTAAATGCCGTTATAGACGAAAAATCATTCGATAAAATTTCTGCTTACATTGAAAATGCAAAGAAGAGTAAGAGTGCAGAGATTATTGCAGGTGGAAACTTTGATAAGAGCAAAGGATATTTTATCGAGCCAACCATTATCCTTACATCCGATGCAAAATATACAACCATGTGTGAAGAAATTTTCGGCCCCGTGTTGACTATGTATGTTTATGAGGATGATAAGTTTGAAGAGACTTTGCATTTAGTTGACAACACCAGCGAGTATGCTCTAACAGGAGCAATTATTTCTCAAGACCGATATGCAGTTGATGTTGCAACACGAGCATTGGTAAATTCTGCAGGTAACTTTTATATTAATGATAAATGTACAGGTGCTGTTGTTGGCCAACAGCCATTTGGTGGTGCCAGAGGTTCAGGAACTAATGACAAGGCAGGTGCTATGGTAAATTTGTTGCGGTGGGTATCACCACGAACGATAAAAGAAACTTTTGTTCCGGCAAAAGATTACCGATATCCTTTTATGGAAGCGGAATAAAAATTTATTTAGACACGGAAGTAGTAGATTCGTCAAGGGAAATTCTTCCTCCTTTTGGCGAATCTTTTTTTATAGTCAGGTTCATTAAGGTCACTTACAATAACACCACTTGATGTGCTGGAGTGTACAAATTTGTCCTGACCCAAATACATACCTACATGTGAAATTCTTCGTCCACGGGTTTTAAAAAATACCAAATCACCCGGAGTTAAATTTTTAAGCGAAACATGTGGCAGATTGTTATACATGTCAACAGAGCTGCAACCGAATGAACTGCCATAAACAGCTTTGATGATAACGTTAACAAATCCGGAACAGTCAATTCCATTTTCGTTTTTGCCGGCATATTTATATGGAGTATTCAGCCAAGTGTCTATAAGATCAAAAACCTTTGTGTTAAATACTTCCTTAACCTGATAGCCCAAAATCTGACTGTAGTAATTTCGCAGGTTGTCTTCAACAATATTTTCAGATTGCTGCGCTTTGGCACTTTGTCCAAAATACAACAATGTAAAAATCATTAAACCTATTGTGCGAAACTTCATTGGGCAAAGATAACATTTTAATGAACGCATTCTTTTAGCAGGTATTGTCTAAGATGAAAAAGAGCCGTCATCAATCTGATAACGGCTCTTAACACTTATGATAATAAAAACCAATTATTCAAGAATAACTTTTTTCATCACAGTTTTTCCATCAAAAACTAATTGAATCATATAAACACCTCTTGCATAATTGCTCACATCAACTTTACCGTTGTTTAGTCCTTCGTTAAATTGATAGCTTTCTTTATTTAATGTGCGTCCTGACAAATCTAACAGCGTTAATGTTGCTGTGTTCTTTTCAGATGCAGTCACATTAAATGTTACAAATGAAGTTGCAGGATTAGGGAAGAAAGTAACGCTTGCATCATCCGATTCAATACGAAGTGGTTGTTCTTCTAACTCTGACGGCATTTGTGTAGTTAATGGAGTAATATTTAAACCTTCATTACTATTACCTTCGCCCATTCTTGCTGCGGGAGTTGTAAACTGATTGTAAGCACTCCATGAAGAGTATGTGCTGCCACACAATCCACGTACGGACCAACGATAAGGAGTTGATGGTGATGCTCCAATGGTAATTGAGTTTACACCACTTGATAATGCATTAGAATAATAAACATATCCGGTATTCAGATTTTCAACTTTAATGTAATAGTTATTTGCAGAAGTCAGATTCCAGTTTATCTCTGCAGACGTTGGTCTGAGGTTTGTTACATGTAAATTTCCGGGTGTTGGGCAAGAAGAACCACAATTGTTAACTACAACAGCAGTAGCTGATGATGATTTAGTACAACCATTACTTCCTGTTACGGTAACAATATAATTGCCGGCAGTAGATGCAGAAATAGATTGTGATGTAGAGCCATTACTCCAAAGGTAATTAGCACCATTGCTTGAGGTTAACGTAACACTTGATCCCTGACAGATTGTGGTGCTGCCACTTGCGGTAATAGTTGCTGAAGGTGCAGGCATTACATTGACATTTACAACTGATGATGTTCCTACATAACCTGTTGTAAATTGTGTTACCGTTACAGCATAACTTCCGGCTGTGGTAACTGTAATTTTACGCGTTGTTGCCCCTGTACTCCATAAATAAGAGGAACCTTTAGTTGCTGTTAATTTTACGTTACCACCGGAACAAAAGCTCAATGAACCGCTGACAGTTATTGTAGGTTGAAACGATGAATTTACTGTTACAGTCATGGGTGCTGATGTATTACTACAACCATTGCTGTTTGTTACTTTAACTGTATAATTTCCTGCTGTTGAAACAGTGATTGATTGTGTTGTTGCACCTGTACTCCATAGATAACTTCCACCACTACCGGCACTTGAGGCGGTAAGTTGAACACTTCCACCTTGCTGTAAGTTTGTTGAACCATTTGCTGTAATTGTTGCAGTTGGCAAGGCATAAACAGTTACTACTTTATTTGTTGTTGACTGACAACCATTGTTTGTAATCGTTACTGTATATGTACCCGGAGATGACGTAGTAATTGCATTAGAAGTTGCACCTGTACTCCACATATATGAAGTTCCTGTGCTTGCTGTTAACGTTACACTACCTCCACTACAGAACGAAGTACTTCCTGATGCTGTAATAGTTGCCTGAGTAGGTGTTGTTACTATTACATTAACTGCTGCTGCTGTTGCGGAACCTCCTGCTGTTGTTGCTGTACATGTATAACTTCCTGCTGTGGTAACAGTAATAGATTGTGTTGTTGCACCATTACTCCACAGATATGAATTTGCTGCACTGCAAGTTAATACTACGCTTCCACCCTGACAGAAAGTTGTTGGTCCGTTAGCTGTAATTTTTGGTGTTGGTGCTGTAGAAGTTACAGTAACTGATAATGGTGATGATGTTGCAGAACAACCACTGTTGTTAGTAACAGTTACAACATAGTTTCCGGTTGTGCTAACTGTAACTGCTTGTGTTGTCATACCACCCGGTGACCATTTGTAACTTCCACCGGTACCTGCTGAAGAAGAAGTTAATGTAACACTTCCACCGGCAGCAAAAGTAGTTGGACCACTTGGTGAAATTGTGGCAGTAGGAACTGGCTTAACTGTTACTGCTGTTGATGCAGACATTGCAGAACAACCATTAGAGTTTGTTACTATAACATTGTAGTTTCCGCCTCCAATAGCTGTAATTGACTGTGTAGTTGCACCACTGCTCCACAAATATGTTGAGCCGCTGCTTGCAGTGAGAGTAACACTTCCGCCAACACAAAAAGAAGTTGAGCCATTTGCAGTGATTGTTGCATTTGGTTGTGCATAAACTGTCACTGTAACAGGTGCTGATGTTGCTGTTCCTGCAGCAGTTGTAACAGTAACAACATACGAACCTGCACTGGTTACATTAATATATGGATCTGTTGAACCATTGCTCCATAGATAAGAGAGACCATTACTGGCAATAAGATTTACATTTCCTCCTGCACAGAACGCAACAGGTCCGCTTGCACTGATTGTTGGCACTGCAACACCTGAACAGGGTGCAGGGCTTGTATAAATAGCATTGCTGCTGGTTGACAAATGAATCTGGTCAATCTCAAGATTAGTATTGGTTGGTGTAATTTTTAAAATGTGATCTGCTAATGATGTTACAGAGGTGAATGAAATTACTGCGCCTGAGTCTACATCATATTTATACCATTGCCAATTAGCATCTGTAATACAACCAATTTGTTTGCTGTTGCTACCATCTAAGGAAATTGTCATTCCTGTAGTTTGTGAGTTTTTAGAACGTGCTCTAACCCAAACATAATACGTATAGTCTGTTGTAGATCTTGGCTGGAAGTTGTAAGTTAAATCACTTACAGAATTAAAACCTACAGCAGTGGTGAAATCTGTAAAGTCGCCTGCTGCTGCTCCTGCAGGACGGGTTGTTTTCAGATATACATTACTGTTGCTGTTGTCATTTAACTCTGCTTCAAATTTAAAATCTTTTGACCAATAATATGGATAAGTATTTTCATGCCATCCATCTAACTGATAGAATATTGGTGCAGAAGTGTTGGTGTTATCATAAATATATGTACTACCTTGTCTTCTGATTTTAAATTTAATTCTACTGCCATCTAAATTAATTTGTGCAACAGCTTCATCAGGTGCAGCACCTGCCATATTAGACATTGGTTGTGATGAACCTGTGATGGCATATTTATTTTGTGAATTGTGTTTACGTACAACAACTAATTTTCCGGGGTCGCCAGTGTTGAAAGAGTAAGCCATGTAAGTTGGACTTGTTGTACTGTTAGGCACATCGCCCGACATCAGATATCCGTTTCTGAATAAGTCCTCGTAACGGCTTGTGATTGCTTGTGCATAAGGAGGAATAACCAATTGCCAGATATAATTTTTTGGATTCTGATAAGGTTGAGACGTTACGAAATAACCTGTTGTGAAAAATTCTGCACCTGTCATTGAAACAGCTTTAAGAAAGCCTAACCATTGTGCAGGACGAACGTTTTGTGTTTCGTCATTGTCCCATCCCGGTGAAACAGCAGGTGAAAAATATTTGTCTCCCGCTAATAATTGCTCTCTTCTTGATTCAACAACCCATTGTCATCCTTTCCATGCACCACTCCAATAGCGCCAGTTAGATGGCCAACGCATATAAATATCACCGGTTGCATAGTGTGAACCATTCATGGCTGTATTCACTGTGCGTACTTCAGACCATTTCAGATTCCATGTCGGCTGACCGTCTAACTGATAATAAGCAAATTTTGTATTCGATAAACCGCTTAAGCCCATGAACTGATCGCGATAAGCATTTATTTTTGTTGCTGCTCTGCGACCTTCATAAGTGAACCAATCAAGCCCTGATGAATTTTTATCTGAAACAACACTTGGATCAGATTGCATAACGTTGGTGTAATATAAAAAAGGAACGACTTCACCATTATCTAATATATAATCTATAGGTCTGCTCAATTTTGCAAGTAATTGTTGCATGTAAAATTTCTGAGTAAGTCCATCTTTTACCAATGAGTCCGGTGCACCTGCAGGACTCAGATATTTTGTAGAGCCTGTTCCTCCATTAGGATTCAGATATTGTCCGGAACTATTTTTTAAATAATACTTATCGGGTAAACATCCACAAGTTGCATAAGGACTATTGCTTTTATAACCTGCATCTGTCGGGCGCAATTGTGGCCAATATGATAATGCAGATACTTTATATTGTGGATAGCTGTTTGCTAGATTAATCCATGCATGTGAAAAAGTAGTTGAGTTTGAGTAATCACTATAGGCACCGGTATTTTCGGCAGCCATAATGGTGTAGTTAAAGTTTTTTGCAAAATCTGTCTGCAGTGTAACACTGTTTGCTACAGCTTTTGAATAAACAGTTTCATAAGTCTGATATCCTGAAAGATAATAGTAGCCTACAAACGGATTGTTTGGAAATAATGTATGTCCTGGCTTATATCTTGGTGTTGGAAAGTTTTTCAATTGCTCAATTGGAGTAAGAGATGGCGATGGATGTCCGGGTGCAAAATCATTGATGTTGATTCCTGCAGTTACCGGACTTGGCGAAGGTGCAACAACCGTTGGGTTTGCAAATGAATAGTGTTTGCCCGCCATAAAATTCAAATAGTGAGCATAAATAGAATTGCCACCAAGTGAGTTGTGGTAAACTGCAATCTCATCAATTGCACCCTGCAACTTATAGTAATCCGATTGTGAGTTCAACATGTAATCTCTGTTGCCACTCTGTGAGAAACTACCACCTGCTATGGTTTTTGAAAATCCTGCAGGTAATTGTCCGTCAACCCAAACCTCTTTAATACCGGCTTTAGCATTATACTTAAATACAATATGATGCCAGTTGTCATCAACATAATAACTGTATGATGCACGGCCAATGCCGTTAAGATCAATTTCAAAATCATCATAAATTGGTGAGCCATTAGCAGCTTTTACTTCTGTCATGAAGTTAATTGCCGGATAGGTCATGCGCAATTCAAGTGCGCCATCCATTCTCTTGGCAAATACTGTTGTGCCAAAGTTCATGCCCGGTTTAAAAATAAACTCAAATGTTATGGCAGAATCAATGGCAAGTACACCACCTCTGATGATGGTACTGCTTGAGTCCAATTTCATATACTTGCCAACACCACCTGAAGTATTGGTAAGTATTTGATAACTTGACTGATAATAGTTCGGATCAAGATTAAAATTGCCCATCGAATCTTTCATTGGCGAGGAGCCTTCGAAAGTATAATACGACTTTGGCTGATAATTTTGAGCAACCAAACAAGTTGGTACTGCTAACAAGAACACTGCAACAATGCTCCTTGTAATTGAGATTAAATTTGATTTAATCATGTGAAATGGTAATTAGAAATTAAACATAATAAGCCCCCTGCGATTAACCGAAGTTTTTTCGCATTAATAAATTTTGTTGTTAAACGGAATAGAAGAATTGGTTAACGCGTCCAAAAATAAATCGAATTTTCACCCAAAAAAGACCTTTTCGACTTCAGTACGTTAAAATGATGATAATCAGCGCATAGTGTTATTAACACCTGTTAATAACTCAACCTTCGCCATCAAAAAATGACTTTCACCCAAAAAAAGCGAACTTTCGCCCATTAAAATTTGGTAAAAATTCCGGCTGAAAATTGAAAAACATCAACAGGTTGTGAGTAAGCACCGGTTGACCTTTTTTCTCCGTTTTCGGAATAAATTAAATACACATCATCGTAGTTAAATTCTGTACGGAAATAGTCGCCAGCAAACATAACTCCAACGTTTTTATGAAAAGAGTATTTTACTTCAAAGCCTAAGTTGAGTGCTATATCTATAACAGAAGAAGCATTTTCTGTAACCTGTAATGTTTTTACACCATCAAAAGATTGATATATACGCTTAGAATATTTGCCATTAGCAAAACCAAGCATCCCTCTTAATGTGGCATCTGTTTGTTCGTTAAAATTTAATGTCGTGCCAAGTCCTAAAAGCAAACTGTTGACTTTCCATGGATAAGTAGTTGTCTTGTATCGTGGTCCCGAAGGGTTTGTTTCAACAAGACTGTTCAGCAATGTTTTTGCATCAGAAGGGTTGTAGAACCACACATAATCGGCAGCAATATATAGTTTGCTGTTTGGGTGGTAAGAAGTTCGCAGTCGCGAGGTAGCGCCAAGCATGGCATAGCCGGATTTAAAGTTCTCATCTAACTTGTCGGCAAAATCACTCAATGGAATGTTTATGCCTGCTGTTAGACCTATCTGCCAGCGTGATGTTTCTTCTTCAGTATCCTGTGCCGAGGCTGTTGACGATAAAAGAGGAATAAAAAAAGTAAGCCATAATAATTTTGCGATATGCTTCATGTAGCCCGAAAGTTTGCCCTAAAGTAGCAACTTTACAGGAATCACAAACCAAGCAAGGCAATTTTAGTTTTCAGCTTATGTATTTGCGAAACTACTATTCCCTTTTTGTCGAAGTGCCTGATGAGATATTTTAGTAGTATGATTGACAATGTTCTTTGTTTTTATAGTGAAACATTATGATCTGCCTTCTTTGATATTACATAATAAGGTTTACGGTTCCCTTCTTAGTCAATATTCTGCCGTTTATAGCTTTTGCCTGTATTTTATATACATAGCTTCCCTGTTGGGCTATCTGGCCTTTATACATACCATCCCAGCGCTTGCTGATGTCATTAGATTCAAAAATCATGGCTCCCCAGCGGTCATAAACCTGCATGGTAAAGTCTTTAACACCTTCGCTATAAGCACCAAATGTTTCGTTTATACCATCGCCATTAGGAGTAAAGGAGTTAGGCACATAAATAGCCATATTAGGTGTCACCGTAGTTTCGTTAGACATACTGGTGATTTCATTGGCTCCCTGCTTGTAGGCAATGACCCTGTACTTGCGCTCTGCAATGTTGCTTTGTGCATTTACAAAGGTGGATTTACACACACCCAACACACACATAGACATTAAGGCAATTTCTGCAATTCTTTTCATATTATTTATTATTTGTACAGTGAATTGCAAATTGCTTTCCCGAATGTGGTTTAATTGTTTGAAAAGCGCAGCTAAATCACATATGTAAGATTTTATCATCCTGAGTTAAAGATTTAAGCACGTTTTTGTGAATTCTCCTCTGAGAAAAATATATCTGAATCGGAAAGACTTGTGCTTTTTATGTGAAAGAAAAACGATTTCAGCAGCCATTATAAATACAATTAGACCATGTATAGCATATTAAAAACAAGTCCTTCCGATATTGAAGATTCTTATTCTGTTGATAAGCCTAAAAAACACATGAATCTGCCAACGTTTTGAGAAGTTTTTGAACAATATGCTTGTTTAATGATAAAAAGTATTACTTTTAGGAAAAATTTAGTCTGCTTTAGAATGAAAAATTATAGTTACAGTATTTATTTTTCATCATTATTCTTTTCAGGCAAGATATTTTTCTTTCTTGTGGCTTCTCATTCCAAAGAAGTGTGTTGTATAGATAAACCGCCATTATATCGTTCACTCTAAATCTTAATAACATGCACACCATTGAACAACTTGAGGAAATGCTTGCCGAACACAAAGAGTGGCAAGGTAAAATTAACTTCTATCGTGCAGAGATAGACAGGATGAAAACCGATCTTGCCTCAGCAGTGATGGCCGATAGAAATCAGTACAACATGCCACATGTTGAGCATTACCAGAATCAATTTATTCTGCAGCGCGACATATTAGATATTATGCGTCATGATTTTAAACAGCATGAAAATAAAATTGAAGCACATTCTTCAAATCCGGTGACAAATCTTGCAGCTGCACATCAGAGTGAGCGCGAAAAGCTTGGTTCTTTCGAAAGATATTTTAAAGAGTTGCGCAACGAGTTTCAAGCTTTTATTCATAAAGAAGCTTTTAGCTGAGAGGCAACGAAGTATAGATTTGTGTAGTCAAGTAATTATTCCTGCTGATTTTGTTTAAAAGAATCAGGAAATAGTGAAAGTGTTATATTTATTGAATGGAGTTGTTCATCAATAAAAGCTATGTTACATTTTACTTAGATTAAAATGATAGTCATGAAAAAATCAATTATCTGTTTAGTGTTATTGTTTCATTTAACGGTTTTACTATTTGTAGCCTGTCGCAAAAATGATTCGGATGATGTTATTCCTAATGTTCAACAAACGTCAGAACAAATTCGCACCACTATTAGTGGATATGTACTAAATGAAATGGGGCAAGCACTTAGTGGGGTAACTGTTTCTACAAATGGTTATATAGCAACTACAAATGATAAAGGAATTTTTTTACTAAGTAAAGTTATTGTTGACAAAAACCGTTGTGTTATTAGTTTTTCTAAATCAGGTTTTACTAAACGAAACTATGTTTTTCGTCCAACAGATTCAAGCGGACAGTACGTTAAATTGATGTTGTTAAATAACGTGCCTAACAAAACAGTTTCAGGAGTTAATGGAGGAACTGTTTCACTACCTAATGGTGCAACAATAGAATTTCAACCAAATTCTTTTACCACTGCTAATGGAACTGCTTATACAGGAACAGTTAATATATATCTGAAACATCTTTCACCTGATGATACGGACTTTAGTATGATGATGCCTGGTGGAGATATGCTTGCAAAAGATACAACTGGTAAGATTGTAAGTTTGTATTCATTTGGTATGATGATGGCAGAACTTACATCAACCAATAATTTGCCTTTACAACTTGCTGCAGGTAAACCGGCAACAATCTCAATGCCTATTGCTCCTTCACAAATATTAAAGGCCCCTGCTACTATTCCATTATGGTATTTTGATGAAACAACATCCTTGTGGATTGAAGAAGGAGGTGCAGCAAAGGTAGGGAGTGCCTATACCGGGCAAGTTAAACATTTCAGTTTTTGGAACTGCGATTTTCCAGGTGAAAGAGCTACTATTAAAGGAAGGATAATTGATTGTAACGGTAATCCCATGCCAAATGTTGTGGTAACATTAGATAATTGGTTTGATATGTTAACAGATAATAATGGTGTCTATCAAAGTTGGGTACCTGCAAATATAAGTTACGTGTTGCAAGTTTTATTAAGTCATAACTCAGGAGTCTTTTCAAGTGCACCTGTCAACATCACACCAATTGCTCCTGGCCAGACTTATACAGTACCTGATATTTCATTGCCTTGTCCTTCTTCAATTACAGGAACATTGCAGAATTGCGCAGGAGTAAATGTTGCGGGATATGTTGCCGTATTAAATTTAAATGCTAATTTATTAAATTTAATTTATACAGGCAGTGGACAATTTTCAATTAATGTGCCATCACAAATACCAATAGTTATATATGTCTCTTCACTGAACAACTTTGAACATTACGATACATTAAATGCAATCAGTAATATGGGGACAATAATAAATTTAGGTTCAATTCAACTTTGTACTTATGCTAATGACACTACAAATTTAATTACAATAAATGGTGCAGGATTTAATAATCAGACTTTTATTTTTACTAATGCTTTATTTATGACTTCTGATTTACCTTCAGATACCTCAATATATTCTCATGAACTTGAGTTGGGGGGAATTCTCCAACCTTATGGCAGTTGTTATTATTATGGTATCAGTTTAAAAGACACTCTTGCAGGTACACAACCTATAATCAATTCAACTCAAGTTGATTTTCAATTACAAACTCCTCAAGTTGATTATGCAATAAATTTATTACCTGGCGGAATAATAGAATTACATTCGAACGCATTAATTCCAGGTGATTACTTCGAAGGAACCTATTCCGGTCAAGCCGATATAATAAATTTGAATACAGTCACAAGTACACAGGGAACGGTTATAGGAAAGTTTAGAGTACGAAAACAATTTTGATTCGTATAAGAAATAAAAATTCGAGATAAATTGTTATAATGAAAGAAATAAAACAATGTAGCCGTTACACTTTTTTGAGTAACGGCTACTATTTATATATTTATATTCTAAAACTTTTTACTTTTTTTTCTAAAAAGCTTTGCCTGATTCGTTGTTATTTTTTATCAGTAAAAACAAATTTACTACATAGCATAACAGATTTTCAATTGTTCCAGAAGTCTTAATTTCCAAAACAAATTTTTACACAAACACCAAATAGACTAAGTAGGCCATAAAGCCAAGAATCAGCAATTCTTCAGCAAAAAACAGCAGCATTGTATTTTTTCGTCCAAAAAAAGATTTCTTAAAGTAATGCGAGCGGAATGAGTTTTCTTCCTTGGTGTGATCATAGGTGATAATTGGATCGTTGTTCATCATAGTCATAAGAATTTGCAGGCAATTTATATCTGCACTTTGCCGGAATGGGATAAAAAATGAATTTCTGTTTAAGATGTAAGAAATTCAGAAAAGTAATTGGTTTTTTTGATACCCTTTTTTTGTGACAAACAGATTTTTCAGAGAGAAAGATTTTTTAAAGAAAAAAAATTCAATCTTTAGAACGCATGAAAGAATAAACGATACAAGCTATGTTTTGCAGTTCAGATTTTGAAATCTTCAACGGAAAGCCACTTATTGCACAAAAACAATTCGTCATCAATGTGGTTTGAACAGATAAAAATCAATCTGCCATCTGAATGTGTTCTTAAAAATTGCTGATACCATGCAATGTTTTGTTTGTCGAGGTTGGTGCAAGGTTCATCTAAAAGTAAAAGTGGCGTGTCTGATGCAATGGCAAGCAGTAACTTGGTTCGCTGTTTCATGCCAGAAGAAAATTCACTCAACAATTTATTTCTATGTGCTTCCAGGCCGGATTCAGTAATGATAGAAGAAATATTAAATGCTGGCCGTAGGTTTTTAAAACGGAAATAATAGCGGATCATTTCCTCTAAAGTAAAATCTTCAATAAGCATTAAGTAGGGTGAGGCTATTGAAAAATAACGATAGACAGAGTCGGCCTCTATTTTTTTATCATGTTCATGCCACTCAATTTTTCCTTCATTAGGTGATACATAGCCCGAAATAACCTGAAGTAAAGTTGATTTGCCAGAGCCGTTTTTGCCTGTTATGCCAATAACATCACCAGAAGAAAAAGCAGCAGTACATTTTCTGAAAATCCAGTGTTGTTTGAATTTTTTTCCGGCTTCAGTTAAGTTAACAGTAAACACGATGTGATTTTTTGTTGTTCAATTATTCATCATCGCTGTCTGATGGAGTAAATCCACGCATCAAACCTTTAGGCGAATTATGAATAAATTCAACAATCTGGCTTCGCAATGCACTTTCAGGAATTTCTTTTTCAATTTCGGCAAGTGCTTTTTTAACGTTACTGTTCTGAACAAACAATATGCGATAGATATCCTGAATGTGATTTACATCTTCATTAGAAAAACCTCTGCGTCTGAGTCCGATATTGTTTATGCCAATATATGAAAGTGGTTCGCGTGCCGCCTTAGTAAATGGCGGAACATTTTTCCGCACTAACGATCCTCCTGCAATAAAACTATGTGCACCAATATGTACAAACTGTTGCACTGCAACCAAGCCTTCTAATATTGCCCAGTCATCAATTAATACATGTCCTGCAAGCGTAACGTTGTTTGCCATGATAATATGATTTCCCAACTGACAATCGTGTGCAATGTGTGCATAAGCCATCACTAAGCAGTTACTGCCCAATGTGGTTTTCATTTTGTCTGTTGTTCCTTTATTCATGGTAACAAACTCACGAATGGTAGTGTTGTCACCAATTTCTGCTGTTGTCTGTTCGCCTTTATATTTTAAATCCTGAGGAATGGCAGAAATTACTGCACCAGGAAAAATGCGACAGTTGCTGCCGATTCTTGCACCATCATAAATCGTTACGTTTGAAGCTATCCATGTGTTGTCACCGATAACAACATCATCGTAAACCATGGTAAAAGGTTCAATGGTTACATTGTTACCGATTTTTGCTTTAGGGCTTACTACTGCAAGAGGTGAAATCATGATTTTTTTACAATTTGAGCCATCATTTCTGCTTCCATAACAACTTTGTCGCCTACAAATGCCTGTCCGCCCATGTGGCAAAGGCCACGTCTGATAGGTGAAATTAAATCAAGCTTAAAGACAACAGTATCGCCCGGCTTAACCATATTCTTAAAACGTGCTGATTCTATTTTTAAAAAGTATGTCCAGTAATTTCCAGGATCAGGAACAGTATTGAGTACAAGAATACCACCTGTTTGTGCCATAGCTTCAATTAGCAACACACCGGGCATTACAGGATTACCCGGAAAGTGGCCCTGGAAAAACCATTCGTTGGCAGTTACATTTTTTACACCTACAACACCTGTTTCAGTCAGTTCAGTGATTTTGTCAATCATCAAAAACGGAAAACGATGTGGCAGGAAAGATTCAATTCTGCTAATGTCGAATAGTGCAGGTTTATTTGCATCAATGATGGGTGCCTTTAAACGGTTTTTATCTTTTCTGATAATTTCTTTAAACTGTTTTGCGAAAGCAACGTTGGCAGCATGCCCCGGACGCGCAGCAAGAATATGTCCTTTCAGATGCACACCAAGTAATGCAAAGTCACCAACAATATCTAACAGTTTATGCCGTGCAGGCTCATTCTGAAAATGCAGTTCAATATTATTTAGAATGCCTTTATGTTTTATCTCAACTTTTGGTTTCTTGAATAAGGTTGCCAACTCGTCTAACTTATCCTGTTTTATTTCGCGGTCAACAATTACAATTGCATTATTCAGGTCGCCACCTTTTATTAAATCATGTTTAAGCAGCATTTCAAGTTCATGCAGGAATACAAATGTTCTGCATTTTGGAAATCTCATCTTTAAACTCAGTAATTTTATGCATTTGTGCATGTTGTGTTCCCAACACAGGTGAGTTGTAGTCAACCATTACCGTAATACGATAGTCGGGGCTTGGCACAGCAAGCATTTCAACATTGCGGGCAGGCTCTTCATAGGTGAGGTTTTCTGTAATAACAAAATAACTACGTGTTGCTTCTTGCTCACGCAAGCCGGCCTTTTGAATGGCATTTACAAATGGAAACGCACTGCCGTCAAGAATAGGTACTTCAGGGCCATCAATTTCAATAAGCACATTATCTACTTCCATGCCTACCAATGCAGCTAAAACATGTTCTGTTGTACTCACCTTTACACCGTTTGCACTTAAAGTTGTTCCGCGTGACGTATCCACAACATTGTCCACATCGGCATCAATAATTGGTTGGCCGTTTACATCAGTTCTTTTAAACTTGTATCCATGATTTTCAGGTGCAGGCTTCAATGTAAGTCTGGCATTTACACCGGTGTGCAACCCCGGACCTTCTACAGTTATTTCTTCTTTTAAAGTAACTTGTTTTACACTCATGATTTATTTTCAGCAGGGTTTAGACTACCTGTCTTTTTTTCTAACTCGTTAATTTTTCTTTCTAATTGTGGTAACTTTTTAAACACAACGTAGGTGCGTTTGTAGTCGCTTATGTTAAATGCAGGAGAACCTTGAACAATTTCGTTAGGTGTTGTGATGCTGGTTCCGATGCCGGATTGTGCAGCAATTTTTACGCCATCAGCAATAGATAAGTGTCCTATGATACCTACCTGTCCGCCAATCATACAGTTCTTTCCTATTTTGGTTGAACCTGCCACTCCTGTTTGTGCAGCAATAACTGTGTTTTCGCCAATTTCTACATTATGTGCAATTTGTATCAGGTTGTCTAACTTAACACCTTTGTGTATGACAGTTGAGCCTAATGTAGCACGATCAATAGTTGTTCCTGCACCAATTTCTACATGGTCGTGAATAACGACATTACCTATCTGTGGAACTTTTTTATAGTTGTTGTTTTCGTTAGGAGCAAATCCAAAACCATCTGCACCAATAATTACACCTGCATGGATATTGCAATGCATGCCTATCTGACAAAAAGAATAAACTCTAACACCGGGAAATAAAGTTGTGTTGTCACCGATAATTACATGATCACCAATATAGCACGGATAAATTTTTACGTTTTACCAATAACTGCATTCTTGCCAATATATGCATTTTTTATCGTTAACAATCTGATTGTATATTTCAAGCAGCGAGGCGAAGCTTTTATAGGCATCTTCAACTCTGATGAGTGTTGCACTAATTGCATTTTCAGCCACAAAATCTTTATTTACTATGACAACAGATGCCTTGGTGTCGTAAATGTATGGTGTGTATTTTGGGTTTGATAAAAAGGATAAAGTTCCGGGCTTGCCTTCTTCGATTTTAGACAAAGCATTTACTTCGGCATCGTGATTTCCCTCTACAGTGCCTTTGAGGAGGTCTGCTATTTGTTTGGCGGTAAACTTCATTTGTTACTCAATAAATTCCGGACTTGGTGCAATGTGTGCAAATGTACAAATGAGACTGTGATATACAAACTCAACCAATAAATACTATTCAACTAAAAAATAATGCTAAAACAGTGGTTGGCAAGGGTATAACCAAGCCATGGATTTGTTAATGCTGAAAACTGCTATGGACAAATGCCTTATTGCCTATTGGCGCTCAGGCTTTGTAAAACAGCAGTCAGTCCGGCAAACATCCAGGCATTACTCCAACGCATAAAAGATGTCTTTTCTGTATAATTTTTATATTTTCTGAAATAAAAATAACCTTTTTGATGCTGCATTTTTTCCAGCATGTATTCAGCAACTTTAAATGCAAGGGTCTGTTCGTTAAATCGTGTTAATGTCAGAAGTGATTGTGCTGACGCTGTACAGTCAACCGGAAAACATTGTTGTTGTAGAATTTCGGGATACGACCTTCAAGAAAAAAGTGGTTGATGTAAAATTTTTTTCCTGCTTTTAGGTTTTCATCATAAGTCTTGTCGTCACAGTGTAAAACATATTCATGCAAACAATCTAAAACATAACCGGTGTGATAGTTGTCAATCCATGTTCCTGCATCGCTGGTTGAGTAAATCCATGCACCATCTGCACGTTGATGTTTCATGACAAAGGCAACAGAATCTGCTGCTGCTTTTTTTAGGGATTCATCTTTTGTTACTGAATAAACCTGAGCCAACAAACGAGAGCCTTTCATGCTTGCATTAAAACCTACCTGTTTATCGAATGGTGAATAAGAAAAACAAAAATGACCATTGGCATCGACAGTACGATTTAAATCTTTCATCACAAAGTCTGCTGCACTTTTGCAAAGTAGAAATGCTTTTTGATTTCCTGTTTGTTGCCAGGCTATAAAAAGTGCATTGGTAATTATTCCGGTCGCAACAACTGTTGGCTGATAGGCAGGTATGTTGGCATAACGTGCTTCCCAGTCAAAATCATATCCCCAACATGCACCATGAAATCCTTTTGGAATAAGTTTTTCAAGCTCATCAATAAGTTTAGCAATATTTTGGTTGAGTATATTTTTTTCTTGCTGATTAACATTAATCAGTTGTGCGTAAGCCTGAATGCAAAGGCCAAGAGTAACAGGATTCAGCCCTTTCGGAACAAAAAGTAGTGGTCGTAAATTGAGTGGCGATCTTTTAACAAGTTGTTGTGCGCCAAAGCGAATTAACTTATTTTTATTCAGCAAGGGTAATTTAAAAAATGGAGATTTTAATGCATCGTAAGGGTCGTATCCCTTGTAGTGATGTGACTCGATATATTTTCGTAATCGTGATGTTGCCGCCTCAAGGGTTTTGGATGCATCCATTGAATTAAAGAATTATTCTTTCTCCATTGGAGGCAATGCTTTGTAATGCTCGGAATGTTGCCAGTGTGCTCAAAACAGTTTCTTCAAAAGGTATTGGTGCAGGTTTTCCCTGAACAATACTTTCAACAAAAGCTTTAACTTCATTCTGATGACCTTTATCCTGATTGCCTGTGTATTTTTTTTCTGATTTACCGAATACAGTCAGTGTTTTAAAATCATCAAGAACTGCGACAATGCCAGAACCGAATACTTCAAGATATTCTTTGTTGATGTTTTTATTGCCATTGCTGAAATAACTTACCGAAGCGGTACTGCCATTTTCAAATTGCAGGTTAAAGCAAACGGTATCGTTTAGTTTTTGTGCATCATTCAATGCAACTGCACTTATAGTGGTAAGTTTTGATCCGGCAAGAAACATACATAAATCAATAAAGTGACAGGCTTCACCAACAATTCGTCCACCTCCAACTTTTAAATCATGTACCCAATGATCGGCAGGGATTACACCTGCATTGATTCTGTAATTAATTGCAATTGGATTTCCGGAAGAGAAAGTTTTTTTAATGGTTTGAATCATTGGAGCAAACCTTCTGTTGAAGCCAACCATTACCCTGCAATTTTGCTTGGTAAATTCATGTTGTATCTGAACCAATTCTTCCTCTGTTAAGCAAAGAGGTTTTTCAACAAATACATTTTTCCCTGCCTGTAATGCCTGCATAACATAACCTGCATGTGTTTCGTGACGTGTTGCAATAAAAACTGTATTGATATCACCATTGCTGAAAATGTCCTGAGCATTACCTGATGCAAAAGAAAATTGATTTTTGTCTGCAATGTTTCGTGCATTATTGGGACGTGCTGTAACTATACCACTGAGCTTTGCAGGAGTATTCTTTAAAGCAGGTAATAAAAAATTTTGTCCGAAAGAACCTGCACCAATCATACCTGCAACCACATCACTCTTAGTATAAAAAGGGTTGGAAAGATTGACTTTTTGTTGCAGCGGCTTATTCGTATCATATTTCAAAACCATTCCAACAAAAGGCTCGGTTTTGTTCATAATAAGATCGTATGCTGCAGGTGCTTCTTTAAAATCAAATGTATGAGTAAGCAAATTTGAAAGATGGATTTTACCGGTTGCAATTAAATCAACAAAAGCAGCCATGTTTCTGTTCTCTGTCCAGCGTACATAGTCGTAAGGATAGTCAATTCCTCCTTCTTCGTATTCAGTATCGTAACGCCCCGGACCATAAGAGCAACTCATGCGCAGGTCTAATTCTTTTTTAAAATAGTTTGGTCGTTTAAACCCTGTTGGTACTGCTCCCACAATAACTACTTTGCCTTTTCTGCGACATAAGGCTCCTGCCAGATCAACAGGATCGAGTGAGTCAGTGCCGGCAGTGATGATTACTGCGTCAGTGCCGTAGCCGTTAGTAATATTGTTAATTGAACTTTCAAGATCTTCACTGTTACGGGTAAATGCAGCATCAATATCAGTATGCAAAGCAAGGTCAACCATACGTTGGTCAATATCTATTCCGATAGTTTTTATGCCACCGGCTTTAAGCATCTGAACGGTAAGTTGTCCAACCAGACCAAGCCCGATGACTACACAATTTTCACCTAAACGAAGGTCGGCTTGTCTTATCCCCTGAAGTGCTATTGAACCTAAAGTTGTAAAGCATGCATGTTGAAGGGCAATTTTATCGTTTAACTTAACACAAAGATTTACAGGGACAGCAATAACTTCTGCATGAACTGCACTGTTGCCACCACAAGCTACCAAATCACCAACTCTGAATTCAGTAACATCAGGTGCAACAGCAATAATTTCGCCTGCTGTGCTGTAACCTAATGATGATGGTGCATCTAATTTATTCATCACCATTTTATAAGTGTTTAAAATGCCGAATGTTTTTGCAGCATCAATCACTTTTTTTACTTCTTCTTTTCTTGCTCTTGCCTTACCGATATAACTCAGTCGTGCATCTTTTACGGTTTTGCCTTCAGTACCTGCACTAATCAGCGAATAATGATTGCGTACTAAAACCTGCCCTGATGAAAGAACCGGAAACGGCACTTCAAGCAACTGCATTTTTCCATCTTTCAGATTTTGTGTTAACTGTTCCATTTTTTGCAGTTTAGATTGTTTATGTGGAATGATTTTGATCGAACCACTTTCTGAATGCTATTAATCCTTCTTCTAATGTTGTAGCAGGACTATAGTTAAGTAATTCTTTTGCTTTACTTATGTCGGCAAATGTATGAGGTACATCGCCTGGTTGATCAGGTAATTTTTCAAGTAATGCTTTTTTGCCTGCTTCTTTTTTCTATTGCTGCAATCAGCATATTCAGATTGATAGTTCTGTTATTACCAAGATTTATGATTTCGTAATTGCTTTTATCATAATGCATGGCTGCAATTATACCATTCACGATGTCGCCTACAAAAGTATAGTCGCGGCTAGTTTCACCATTGCCAAAGAATGGAATTGGTGTACCCTGACGTATCAGCTTAAAAAATTTATGTATAGCTAAGTCAGGCCGTTGACGAGGACCAAACACCGTAAAGAAACGCAGAGATATAAACCTGATACCATACAAATGAGCATAAGTATGCCCGGTAAGTTCGCATGAGACTTTTGTTGATGCATAAGGAGAAATAGGTTTCAATACAAAATCATTTTCGCTCCATGGTGTGTTTGGGTTGATGCCATAGACACTACTACTGCCTGCAAAAACAAACTGTTTGATATTTTTTTCTTTTGCCTTCTCCAATAAGTTTACAGTTCCTTTGATATTTACATCTTCATAAAGCAAAGGTTTTTCAATACTCGGTCTAACTCCGGCACGTGCAGCCAGATGAACTATAATGTCGAACGGTTGTTGAAATAGTTTTTCGAGAAAGTCAGTATCACGAATATCACCTTCATGCAAAAAAAGTTTTTACTCTTTAATGCTTCCGAAATATTATTTCTTTTTACAGCAGGATTGTAAAAATCATCAAACACATCAAGGCAATGCACTTCGTATAAATCATTAGTTAAAAGAGCATCACATAAATTGCTGCCAATAAAACCTGCTCCGCCTGTTACTAATACTTTTTTCAATTCAATAATATTTAATTCTCAATTACACTTCTGAATGCATGACCCATCCGTTCAACCATTTTTTCTTCTGTCAGATTTTCTAAATAGATGCGTCTGCTTTCTGCTCCCATTTTATTTCTCAAATCTTTATCGTTTGCCAAAATAATTATTTTTTCGGCTAATTGCTGAATATTTTTCTTTTCTACCAGATAACCATTTTTTCCATCATGTACGCTTTCGGAGATTGCTGCATGGTCTGTAGAAATTACAGGCAGTCCGGCAGCCATAGCTTCAACAGTAACCCATGGATGACCTTCATTGCGATAGTATGTAGGGAAAACAAAAATATCGGCTTCGTTCAGGATGCTGAACTTTTTATCACCTTTAACAGGCCCGTGATTTATCACAGGCAGTTCAGGATGTTGTTGTAAAAATTTTTTAAAATCTGTTTTTACATCTGCTTCACGCCATTCACCGGCAAATACAAATTCTACGTTTTTATTTTTTCATATACTAATGGTGCTGCGTACAATGCTTCCAATACTCCTTTGGTGCGCACATAGTTACCAAGAAAAAGTACTTTAACCTTATTGTTGTTTCGCTCATTGTAGTTTACCGGAAAATTTCCACCATTGGGAATAACAAATATTTTTTCGTCAGGTACAATCCAGTTAAATAGTTTACGCAGGTTGTTGCCAAGCACAATCTGTCCGTTTACTTTTTTATGTACAAAACGAATGAATGATTTCATCGTTTTTCCACTTTCATTATACCAGTTCAGAAAATATCCACCGCGAAGATGTGTAAGTACTTTAATGCCAAAAAGCTTTGCGATAAGAATATATCCTGCATCACGTGTATAGCCAACATTGGTTTGTCCTGCAGGAACATAAACAAGATTTGGGCGATAGCGAATACAATACCAGAACAACAGAAAATATTGTTTAAATGCTAAATAAAAATTCGTTAAATCGAGTTTTGCTAATGTATTGATGTCACGTTTATCAGAAAGGTCAAGATGAATCAGATTAAATTCGTCTTTAAGTTTTGAGTTGAGAATAATTTCGCAGGCAACAGATGGGCCAATGTAGGGAGGAGGCAGTTTGCCCAGAAAAATTACAGTATATTTTTTGTCACTCATGATGATTTAAATTTAAGATAAAGAGATGGAAAAAAGCGTTGCAGCAACCAGGTTATGGTTATGCCACTGCATAACATCAGAAAAAAATCAATAGGTATGCGTGCTCTGGTGAATCCAATAGCAATTGCATGTGCACCGGTGAAGGCAAGTAAAATCAATAACAACGTAAATGCCTCAACCGGATGTTTTTTAAACAATAATATCAATCCAAATGGAAAGAGTAGTAATATAGGCAGATATGAAATCAGGTAAACAGATTTTCGTCCTTCATTGCTTCCGAATTTCACGCTTTTACTATCAGGGTTACGATTCCAACTCCAGAGTTTTTCTGCTTTTAGCCAACCCATAGAAACAAATTCAGGGAAATTGTTTTTTATCCAATTTACAGCTTCTTGTTGATAGGCTGCAGATACTTTTACGGCCTCATCAGGTGTGCGTGCTGCAAGTGGATACTGTGCATATATTGGCAACGGTGGGTTTAAACGATAAATTTCGTCTAGTGATTTGTTAGCTTTTAGATATTCAAATGACAAAGGATTGTTGCCTTGCCACATACCGAATGAACCATGTGTGCTGATTAATAATTTTCCTGTTAGTGAATAATTTCTAACCAACCAGGGTGCCATTGCCAATAGACATCCTGCAACAATTAATGAGCAACTGATAAATGCTGCTGTTACATTTTGTGATTTGAAGTAGCGATAGAATACATAGAGAAATAAGCCGGGAAGAAAAGTTATGATTGTTGCTCGTGTTAAAAATGCAAGACCGATTATAATTCCGGCAAGTACAAGTCTTTTTGATGAAAGTTTTTCTGTGAGTAATAATTCAATAGTCAATACAAGTAAAAAAACAAAAAGTGTAGTGTCGTAGATAGAAAACGAATATGTAAACAGATATGGATAAAAAGCATGATAACATGCTGCAAAAAATCCTGCAATGGGGTGAAAAAGTCTGGTGCCGATTTTAAATAGCAGAAGAGAGGTGATGAGATGCAATACAGCCTGAAGGATGGTCAGACCTAACCAGTTATATCCTGTAATTGCATAACTGATACTCATTAATGCAGGATACAAAGGTTCATAGTCAACAGAAGGAATTCCCTGAACAAGACTGTATTCACCGTTAACGTAAAGGTTACATGCAAGTGCATTAAGATTGGTTTTTGAATTGCCACGATTCAAAAAGGAATCTTTAAGATGAAATCCGATAGCAATCTTAGCAACGAACCCTGCCAATAGAATAATAATCAGCAGTTTTTTTAAATTTATATTTGTACTTGCAGTCAATGAATGTAAAGGAAATGGAAATATGAAATTATACCCTTTTGGGCGGCTGCAAAAGTACAACTTTACAAGGCACGATTATGCCTGAAAAGCAATAAGTTTAATTGGTAAATCTATTGATAGATTCTTTATCAAGAAAATGGAAAAAAGTGTCACTTCTTAACCCTAAACGCAACGATTCAAGAGCAATAACTTCGCTGGGAGCAATGTTGCCTAAATTCACATTGGTGCCAAACTGCTTAATGAAATAAACCTGTTGCGATTTTTGTGGTGTTTCCCAGATTATTTTATCGGCAGGCACTCTTGAGATTATCTTATTGATAAGCATTACGTGTGCTTTTCCATTAGGACGATAAATACCCACTGTACCACTTTCGCGTGCTTCTGCAATTACTTTCCAAACACCGGCTTCAAGTTCACGTTCCATCATTTGAATCCAAATGTTAGGACGAATAATAATTCCTTCTTCTTTTGAGCCTACTTCGGAAATTACTGTTACATGTTTAGCAAGTTTTTTAATGTAATCGCATTTTATTTTATGTGGAATTACGATGGAGCCATCTGATATTTCAGCATATTCCATTTTGTATTTTGATAATACTTTCAGGTACTTGTCGAACTCATCTCTGATAAGAAAAGCTTCTAACAAAGTCCCGCCAAAATAAACCGGTATTCCGGCTTCTTTATAAAGAGCGAGTTTTTTATCCAGATTCGGAGTAATGAGACTACTGCCGAAACCTAATTTTACCAAATCGGTAAATTCGCCTGAGGAGGAAATAAAATCTTCTGTTTCACGAAGGCTAAGGCCCTTATCCATCACCATAGTTAAGCCATTCTCACGAGGTTTTGTACTTCGTGAAGGCATTTGACTCAATTCAAAATTCATTGCCACTAATTGTTTTGTTCTAAAATTTTCTGAATGTTAGAGTCATTCAAAAGTTCAGGATAAATTTCTTCAATAATTTCCCTGAGATCGTCTTCGCCTTTAGCGGCAGCCGACAACAAGCTATATGCAGCTTTTATGTTTCCGTTTCTGTATTGTAAAATGATGTATCGCAGATGTACTGCAATGTCATTTGGAAAATATTTTACGGCAAGATATGCATATTGCAGTGCTTCATCAGTACGGTTTTGTTCCATCAAAAATTCGGGATATTCATACCAGATATCCAAAAAATCAGGGTCCATTTCAATCACTTTTCTATAAGCTTCATCAGCTTCTTCAAAGTTGCCTAATTCACGTTCGCAATCACCGAGTAAAAACCAATAATCACTTATATCACCGTTTAGTTCAATTGCTTTTTTAAGGTAGTGAATAGCTTCGTACCAGCGTTCTTCTTCCGACAATGTCATGCCAATGCCATACCATGAACTGTGAAAAGATGGATTACTTTTTACAGCCTTCTTAAAATAACTACGCGACTCTTCATGGTTTCCCATTTCAAAATAACACTGTGCTATACTGTCATAAACAAATGCCTCAGGTGTGTTATATTCAAAACTTTGTTTGAAAGACTGAATCGCTTTTTCGTAGTTACCTGACAACATGTGGCACTGCCCGCTTTGTATGTAAGCATCGTCCATGTTTTCGTCAATCAGAATACAATAGTCGTATGCATTGATGGCTTTTTCATATTCAACACAACACTGATACATTTGTCCCAGGTGAAACCAGAACAATGCATTGTAAGGGTCCTGATCAATTAATGCCTGAAAATAGGTGATGCCTTCTGAAGCTCTTCCTGCACGGTCGAAACATTCGCTCAGCTCGTCAGCAGCAACTTCGTTTTTTTTGTTTTCGAAAAGACAATTTTTAAAATAATGTATGGCACCGTGATAATCGAATGTCTGCAAGTATGTTTGTGCAACATGAAAGTAAACATCTTCTTTAAACTCTGTAAATGACAACAGGTCTTTGAAAGTTTTACGTCCTTCCTGAAACATACCCAATGCATTATATATAAGACCTTTTATAAGATAAAGGTCTTCGTTCTTGGGGTTAACGGTAAGTAGCTGATCAATCATTTCAAGCGCCTCTTCTGAGTTGCCTTGTAAATGAGTAATGTATGCTTCTTTTGCTTTAAAAGCATAATTATCGGGGTGAAGGTTCTGACCATATTTTATGACTTCCATAGCCTTATCATAGTCAAACTTCTCTAAATAAAAGTCAGTAATTTTTATCAGCGAATCGGCATCAAAAAATAGGTTTCATGATTGCGCAGCATTTCTTCAAAACGCTGAACGCTGTTACCTAAATTTTCGCTTTGATCATCAAATCCTTCATAGTCATCGTCATGCATCATAAGCTTCTATTGGTTCTCTCAAATTGAGGTCAAAGGTAAAAAATATGAAACAACCTGCAGTACCTGTCAGGCAGACAGTCAACAGCAGGTTGTTAAATACTTGACTGTAAGAAAATTAGTCTAATGAATGCAGTACGAGGCCACTACGAAGTTTTGGCTCAAACCAGGTAACTTTTGGTGGCATAATAAGATTATTGTCAGCAATATCAATAAGTTGCTGCATTGTAACAGGATAAAGTGCAAAGGCTACCTTCATCTCTCCATTATCAACTCTTCTCTTTAATTCACCGAGACCACGAAGTCCTCCAACAAAATCAATTCTTTTGTCTTTGCGAAGGTCTGTGATGTTTAACATAGGTGCTAATACTTTGTCGGACAAAATAGTTACGTCCAAAACACCAATTGGATCTTTGTCGTTGAAGGTGCCCGGTTTAGCATTTAATTTATACCATTTTCCTTCAAGATACATGCTGAATTCATGTAAGGCAGCAGGACGATATTCGTCACTTCCTTTTTCTTCAACAACAAAATTTTCTTTCAGTTTGTCAATAAACTGATTTGAATTCATACCGTTCAGGTCTTTGATGACCCTGTTGTAATCCATTATTTTTAATTGATTGTCGGGAAAATGCACTGCCAGAAAAAAGTTGTATTCTTCTTTGCCTGTGTGTGCAGGATTTTTTTCGCGTCTTTCTTTACCAACCAATGCTGCAGCAGCTGTGCGGTGATGTCCGTCAGCCACATAAGTGTTTTTAAGTTTTGCAAATTCTTCTGTGATTATGTTTATGTCGGAATCATTATCCACAATCCAAAACTGATGTCCGATATGATCGTCAGTTACAAAATCATATTCAGGTGCAGCAGAGGTAATGTGTTCAACCAACTCATCTAATTTTCTAACTTGAGGATATGCAAAAAACACAGGCTCATAATTTAACCCTGAAACACGCACGTGATTTTTACGGTCTTCTTCTTTATCAGGACGTGTAAGCTCATGTTTCTTGATAACATCATTCACATAATCGTCAACGGCTGCACAGCCAACAATGCCATATTGTTTACTACCGTCCATGCTTTGTGCATAAATGTAGTAGCAGTCTTTGCTGTCCTGAAAAAACACACCTTCTTTAAACATGGCTTCGAAATTTTCTTTGCCCTTTTTATAAATTTCAGGGGCATAATGATCGAAGTCATCCGGAAAATCAATTTCAGGTTTTATGACATGATAGAAAGAAATTTTATCACCTTTGGTTTCTGCACGTGCTTCTTTTTCATCAAGTACATCATAAGGGCGGCAAGCAATCCGCTTTACTAATTCTTTTTTTGGTCTTATTCCTTTGAATGGTTTTAATATTGCCATACGTTTTGGTAAATTTTAATTCTGATTTTATTTTTTAGTAAAATATTCAACAACTTTTTCAGCAAGTTCAATGCCTATGCGCTCCTGTGCTTCTTTGGTTGAACCACCAATGTGTGGTGACAAAGTTACTTTGGGATGTGCGCAAAGTGTTTGGTTAATTAATGGTTCGCCTTCAAAAACATCTATTCCTGCAAAAGCTACTTTCCCTGAGTTGAGTGCATCAATTAAATCGGCTTCTGAAATTACACCACCACGGGCAGTGTTAACAATGCCTACACCATTTTTCATCAGGTCAAGTTCTTTCTTGCCGATAACCGGTGCACTTCCTTTTGGAAAAGGCACATGCATAGTTATAAAATCACTTTCAATAAGGAGTTGTGTAAACGAAACACATTTAAAAGTGAGTGTTATTTTGTTCTGTCCTAAGGCAGGATGAAAATCCATAGCTACTCCCACATCTTCGTTGTTCAGTCTGTGAAACAAAACATTCATTCCCAAACCAACGGCTATGGCAGCTACGCACTTACCAATTTGTCCGGCACCGATAATGCCTATTGTTTTCCCTTTTAATTCTATTCCTGCAGAGTAAGATTTTTTTAGCTTATCGAATGTTTCTTTAGTAGCGCAGGCAGGCATATTGCGGTTGGCATCATGCAGCATACGTACTCCTGTAAATAAATGTGCAAAAACCAATTCCGCAACCGATTGTGATGATGCTGCCGGGGTATTGATTACTGCAAGTCCTTTGTCGCGGGCATACTTTACATCAATATTATCCATACCTACACCGGCACGACCAATTACTTTAAGGTTTGGACATGCATCAATAACATCTGTGCGAACAGTTGTAGCACTTCTTACTAATATAGCATCAAAATTCTTTAATGCTTCCGCAAGTTTTTCCTGAGGTACTTTATCTGTAGAAACTGAAAATCCTGCTGAATCAAATATTTTTTTTTCCTGCAGCATCAATGCCATCATTGGCAGTATTTTAATCATAACTGAATATTTTTTTATTTAACCGTTAGCTTTTGCAAAATCTTTCATCACCTGCACCAATACTTTTACACTTTCAACAGGAAGTGCATTGTACATACTGGCACGAAAACCACCTACACTACGATGACCTTTAATACCTACAATGCCGGCTTCTTTTGCTTTTGCTAAGAAAGCTTCGTCCATAGATGCATCTTTTAATAGAAAACAAGCATTCATTGGAGAACGATCTTCCGGTGCTGCTGTCCCTGTAAATAATGGATTGCTGTCAACTTCATTATAAAACATATCAAACTTCTGTTGATTTATTTTTTGCATTGCTTCAACACCACCAATTGATTTCAACCATTCCAATACATGCATACAAACAAGAATGGCAATTACAGGAGGAGTGTTATACAATGAATCGTTTTCAAGATGCGTTTTATAGTTGAGCATAGTTGGCATCACTTTTTCGGATTTACCAACAATGTCTTTTTTAATGATGACAAGTGTTACTCCTGAAGGGCCCATATTTTTTTGTGCACCAGCATAAATCATGTCAAACTTTGAAACATCAACAGGACGTGAAAAAATATCGCTGCTCATATCGCAGATTACCGGAATAGGGCTTGCAGGGAAATTTTTTACCTGAGTGCCGTGGATGGTTTCATTGCTACAGATATGCAGATAGTCGCAGTCGGCAGGAATAGTGTATCCTTTTGGTTGATAGGAGTAATTTTTGTCTTTACTTGATGCAATGACTTCAACTTCGCCAAAGAGTTTAGCTTCTTTAATAGCTTTGTTACTCCATGCACCCTGATCAATATATGCAGCTTTCTTTTTAAGAAAGTTCATTGGTACCATGGCAAACTGTGTACTTGCACCTCCTTGTAAGAAAAGCACTTCATGTGTGTCGGGCACGTGAAGTAATTCTTTTACCAGCGACTTAGCTTTTTGAAGAACAGCATCAAAATCTTTACTGCGATGCGAAATTTCCATCACACCCATTCCGCTGTTGTTAAAATCAAAAAGTGATTCTTGTGTTTTCTTTATTGCAGCTTCAGGTAATACCCCCGGGCCGGCACCAAAATTATGTTTACGCATAGTTAATATATTAAATTGTTTTTTATCTGATATTTCGGAGGGCAAAATTAGCTCTTTAAAGCCAATAAACTACTTCCGCAGCTCAGAATCTTTTACAGGTGTAATTTTCTGACCATCAGTGTTATGGCTATTTCTGATGTCCACATCACTTTTGCCCTGCCATTTGCCTTTTTTCCAGATAAAAGCATCATAAGTAAAATCGGGCCCATAGGTTTCTTCAGCACCTTTTAAAGTAGCTTTAGGCGGACTTAAATGGTCGAAAACAATTTTTCTTCCTTTTGAATAATACTTTAAACTCATGACTGCCTGTGCATTGTATTGAAAAATTACACGCATACATTTTTCAGCACTCATAACTGGAAGCATGTTGGCAGGAGCTTTAAAAAGTTTTTTGCCAAAAACGGGTTTGTTTTTTTGAAAATGCAGCACATCAATTGTTTTGACAGTAGTTCTGTTGTCAACACCGCGCCAGCCGAGGAGGGTGTAGATGGTTTTTTTGTTTTCTTTTAATGGGATGATGCTGTAATAAATTGCGGCAAAATAATTGTCGGCATTTAAAATTTTGTCTGACGCTGTGTATTTATCCATAGCACCATCTGTAAGTGTATATGTTTTTATGGTTTTGGCTTTTTTGTCTTTTACCTGCATCATGCCATAGATGCTGTAGGTTTTGGCTTCCATATTGGGTTGCACCCACTGATAAAATCTGATGAGTCCATCAGGTGATGTTACTGTTGATATTGAAGGTATGGTATCGAAGGAAGTGTTGAATGATTGTTCGGTAGCAAGAAATTTATTCATGGCATCGGTCAGCTTTAACTGATATTGCTGCCTTACGGAATCGCTACTGCCTTTAATGACACTGTCTGCAAACAACTGTAGTTGTGCAAAAGTGTTGCCTGCGACAAAAAACAAGATAAGAGAAGTAATAGCTGTTCTGAACATGATGTATAAAACGAAAAAATCTGCTACATATTTAAAAGCGTGCAGCAGATTTTAAACAAATTTCAATCAAATATTATTGGTGCATGCGTGATTTTTTCGCAAGTAACTCATCTTTCGATTCTCTGACATTTTCATCATCCACACAGCAGTCAACCGGGCACACCGAAGCACACTGTGGTTCGTCATGAAAGCCAACACATTCCGTGCATTTATCTGGTACAATATAGTAATGATCTAAATTAACAGGTGCTTGTGCTGTATCGGCATCAATGGCAGTGCCATCCATTTTGTTAAACATTCCTTTTACAGTAGTACCATCAGAGAAACGCCATTCTGCTCCGCCTTCGTAAATAGCGTTATTGGGGCATTCGGGTTCGCAGGCTCCGCAGTTGATACATTCGTCAGTAATTATAATAGCCATAATTTTGTGTTTTTATTTGAAGTGTTGGTGCAAATATAAATTTATTTTACAAACAAGTTTTTATGCTAAAAAGTTGGTTTGAACTTGTTTTACTGAAATTCTTAAAAAAAGTTTTATGTCACAGACAGAAAATATCATTAATACCTTTATCCGTGTTGGACAAAGAATTAAGGAACAATGTGAACAATATCCCAATGGACAACTTGGAGATATTATTGTTAGTGCCAAAGTCAATAACCCTTGGTTTACAGTGCAAAATCAGATTAAAGCATTAGAGGCAATAACTATTATGTTGCAACCGGATTCGCTACAACAATGGATTAGCTGTTACAGCATTTCTGAACATCTGCCAAAAAATATTGGTGTGGTGATGGCGGGAAATATCCCTGCCGTGGGTTTTCACGATTTGATGACTGTTTTAGTTTCAGGCAACAAAATTCAGATTAAACTCTCATCATCTGACAGGATTTTAATGGAATGGATTACAGATATTATTAAAAGTGAAAATACAGAGCTGGGAAAGCGGATTTCTTTTGTGGACAAACTACAAAAGCCCGATGCCGTTATTGCCACAGGTTCTGATAATACAGCCCGCTATTTCCATTATTATTTCAGTAAAGTGCCACATGTTATAAGGAAAAACAGAAATAGTGTAGCGGTGTTGAATGGAAATGAAACCAAGGAACAATTGTTTGCTTTAGGCGATGATATCTTCTCCTATTTTGGTTTAGGTTGCCGCAATGTATCAAAGTTAATGGTGCCTGAGAATTACAATTTCGAAAAATTCTTTAATGCAATTGAACCTTATGGCAATGAACTGTTATTACACAACAAATATCTGAACAACTACGATTATTACCGTGCAATTTATCTGATGGAGAATGTGCCTTTTCTTACTAATAACTTTGTGCATTTAGTTCAGCAGGAAAATATTGCTTCTCCGGTTTCTGTACTTCATTACGAAACTTATAGCAACCATAAAGTTTTGCAACAGTCTCTTGAAGTCAATGCAGATAAAATTCAGTGCATTATTTCTGACGAAAATATTACCGGAAAAGAAATAAAATTCGGACAAGGGCAACAACCATCGGCAAGTGATTATGCCGATGGTGTAGATACCCTTCGTTTTTTAATTGAACAATGCTCTGATCAACAAATCAGCAATCTTTAATTTTTTATTGGCAGAAAGGAAAATTCTTTTCCGTATTCAAGCATTTGAGGTAGAAAATCATTGTTGTATTCTACTTTCACATCTATAATGCTGTCACCCTGCATAACAGGAACTAACTTAGGTTGAATAAAGCCCATGTAAGGCGCAATGTTCAATGCTTCATATCTTTTGTGAACTTCTTTCAGCAAATCCTGATCAACTTTTACACCAAAATTTTCCACTAAATTTTTTCCTGATGTATAATCACCTTCAGATTTAATTCGCTGTATTTCTTTTAGTAACTCACCAAACAAGGTTCTTAGTTTATCGTAATCATTTATTTTGAAATAAGTTTTACCATTACGTGTGATGCGTTCAATAACATTTGCTTCTTTACCTTTCTCATAAACCCATGATGCTACAAGCTGACGGTTGCGCATGTGCGATTCTTCAAGATTGTCTCCGGGATTTATTCTGTTAAGCTGTGTCATCAATCCGTTTAAAATGTATGAATCATATTCTGCTTTTCCTACTTCAATAGATGGCATTACACCAATATCAACTAATTTCTTGTCGGTGATATAATATAGTGCAACCAAGTCGGCACGAGCTTCTTCCAATGTGCTTGCATAATTTTTTAATGTTACATCTGTACCTGCAACACCATCATTTATTTTTCCTGAAGCATGACCAATTACTTCATGCATATCGGTATGAAGATCACCGGCTAAAGCTCCATATTTTTTAACACGTTCTTTCACTTGAGGATTTTCTCCAAACTCGTCAATCATCGGACTTTTGGCTCGGGCATAATTATAAGAAGCTACAATATTTCCTAATGAAACAGACTTAGAGCCTACTTTTTCACGAATCCATTCCTGATTAGGAAGATTTATTCCAATAGGAGTTGATGGCGCAGCATCACCACTTTCATTAATAACGGTAATAACTTTTGCTGAAATACCTGTAACACTTTTCTTTTTATGCTCCGGTAAAATTGGTGAGTGGTCTTCAAACCATTGCGCTTCTTTTCCAATTGCAGCAATTCGTTTTGTAGCTTCCAGATCTTTAAGACTAAGCACCGATTCGTAAGCGCCTTTCTTATGCATTGGGTCGAGATAAACTTCAATAAATCCATTGGCAATGTCAATGCGGCTTTCAGTATCTTTTACCCACAACACACAATAATCATCATAATCTTTCAGGTTTCCGGTTTTGTAAAACTTAACTAATGCTTCAAGAGTAGCTTTTTGTGCATCGTTTTCTGCAACGGTAACAGCTTTTTCGAGCCAGTAAATAATTTTATCAATAGCAGCACCATACATACCACCCGATTTCCAAACCTGCTCTTCTACCTTTCCATTCACTTTCACCACTTTTGAGTTTAATCCCCATGAAGGTTGTTCTTTTACACCGGGTTGTATTTTGCTTTTATAAAACTGCTCAACTTCTTTTTGAGTAACACCTTCATAAAGATTACTTGATGAGGCTTTAACATTATCGGCATCAGCAGCAAGTGATACTCCTTTTGTATCAATTTTTGGATCAAATAAAAGAGGCTTTAGATAGGCAATATACTCTTCAATATTTTTTCCTTCGTTGGGCATTTTGCTGTAATCACTTTTTGAAATTAAAGTATCTAAAAATGCCTGATCAAATTCAGGTGTCATTTTATCTGTGGAGTAATGATGGTGAATGCCATTACTGAAGAAAAAGCGTTTAGCATAAACCACAAACTTTTTGTAATTATCTTCGTTCTTATCACCCTGATAGGTTTCAAGAATTGTTTCTATGGTTTTTCTTATCTGAAGGTTGTGGCGGTTTTTCTGATCATAAAAAATATCGCGCCCCGACATTCCTGCCATATATAGATAGTAAGCTAATTGTTTTTGTTTTAAACTGAGTTCTTCAAAGCCGGGAATAGTATATCGCAGCATTTGAATATCGGCAAAGCGATCTGCTACAATTTCAACTTCTGGTGTTGTCTTGGCTACAGGTGTTGTGTTTTCTTGCTTTGGTGTTTGTTTGCATGATGTTAGTGCTAAAACACCTGCTGTTGCTGTTAGGATTACAAGTAAAATTCTCATTTCTTATGGATTTAAAAATTAAAGCAGACAAAGTTGCTTAAAAAACTAAACCATAATCAAAAGAAAAAGTTAAGAAATGCTGAATAAAGCATTTAAGAATTTATTCTTCCTTAACAAAAAGTATATCTGAAAAAGGCAGAAAATAGTTTGGCAGACATTTAAAATTTTCTCCGTCTTTAAAAAGGTTAATTCCTTTAAAGCTAACATCTTCTAAAGAGGGTTTAAGTCGCACTTCAAAGTAGGTATTGGCATTCAACTCATCTTTTATAGTACTTGCCACATCGGGATACAACTCATGCACCAAAAATATTTTTTCGCAATTTTTTGTGTCAATGTTTATCACGCCATCTTCATTGGCTTCATATTCTTTAGTCAGATTGCCAAAGGTAACAATAGCCCTTACCTTTTGTGTCAGATATTGGTTTTCATCACGGACAACAACTTTATAGGTCTTTCCACTGATGCGTTGTTCTGTAATTTCAAAATCTGCACCACCAATTTTATCACTGCTTAATTTTATGGTATCGCCATCAAAGGTGTAAGTTCCTTTTGCTTTGCGGTCAACAGCTCCATAAGAATAAAAAAACTCAAATGTGTTGTCTGGAAGAAACTGAAAGGCCGCTGCCATATCATGAATGCCATGCAAGCGGTAAATGCCGTTTAATGTATTCTGTGCATTCATAGTACTATTAGATAATGTCAGTAAAAACAAAAGGAGTATTCGGTTCATTCTTCAAAAGTAGTGATTGCAGGCAACTTCAACCCAATATTGATATATTCTTTTAATTCTCAATTCTTCACTCTGAATTCTTAATTATTAGAAAATCCCTGTAACTTTACCGGCAGTAGTGCGTCTTATACTTAAACACGAAACTATTTGTGACAGCATTGGAGTACAATACCTGTGTGGATCAATATGCTGACGGCATTTACCGTTTTATCCTGTATAATATAAAAGATGAGGATGATGCGCGTGATGTGGTGCAGGATACCTTTGAAAAATGCTGGCGCAATCATGAAAATGTTCAATATGAAAAGGCAAAATCTTATTTGTTTACCACTGCACATCATACTATGATTGACAGAATCAGAAAATCGAGCCGTCAGGAATTATTAAATGAGTATCATGAGGAGCCTTCGCACAGCAAACATTATTCTGACTTAAAAAATGTGTTGAAACTAGCATTGGATAAATTGCCTTCCATACAAAAGTCAGTGATTTTATTGCGCGACTATGAAGGTTATGATTATAAAGAAATTGGAGAGATAACAGGACTTAGCGAATCGCAGGTGAAGGTTTATATTTACAGAGGTAGAGTAGCATTAAAGGAGTTTATCGGTAGCATGAGTAATGTAATATAGAGATGATTAACAGAAGCAACTATGAGGTTTGGTTTATTGATTATGCTGACGGACAACTCAGCCCCGATCAGGTTGCCGAAATGTTGCTTTTTCTCGAAGAAAACCCTGACTTAAAAAATGAGTTTAGCTTATTTGAGCAGGTAACATTGCCTGTTGACACGGTTGAGTTTGCTTTTAAGAAAAGTTTAAAAAAAACAAAGCCTTCTAAAGAAGTCTTTGATGAAATGGCTGTTCGTTTTTTAGAGAATGAAATTTCGCCAGCGGAATTAGAGCAATATCAACAATGGATAAATGATTTTGCTGATTTAAAGGCAGAGCATAGTTTATTTGCACAGATAAAGTTACATGCTGATGAGAGTGTTGTTTTTCGGGGTAAGAATAAGTTAAAGAAGAAAGTCGGCAATGTGGTTTTATTGCCATGGCTTCGTTATGCTGCTGCTGCATGTGTTGTTGCAATGGTGTTGTTTTTTGCAAACAGAAATACACCTGATAATCATCAACAGGCCGAACATAAATCTGTTAGTAATCCCGTACAACATAATAAACCAACAATAAAAGTTGATGTTAAGCCTGATGCTAAGAATACAATTGCTTTGTCATCAAATAAAAATAGTACTGAACCGGTTGGAATTATAAAACACCACAATCAAAAATTAGAAATAAAAGAAAGTTGGAAGAACCCATCAATTGAAATTGCATTGATAAAAACCAAGGAGGCTACACTAACTTCATCAGTTAATCCTGAAATAGTGCCTGCAGCTAATATGGAAAACTCATATACATTGGTGATGAGAAACACAGATATCCAATCTGAAAAAAAGCAGGATATCATAAAAGACATTGCCCTTCAAAAGTTTAATTCATTTACAGAAGATATTGCCGGACTACCCGTTGAGAAAGGCAAACTGAAAACACTTGCAGTTTTTGGCAAGAT
This sequence comes from Bacteroidota bacterium, assembly GCA_016699635.1. Lineage (GTDB taxonomy): Bacteria > Bacteroidota > Bacteroidia > AKYH767-A > OLB10 > OLB10. The sequence continues at coordinate 2,062,153 of CP064983.1, forward strand.
AGTTAACCGGCTTACTTTTAGACGGGTAAATATTGAAACAACTTATTCTGATGATGGCAAGTTAATGGCTTATTCAGTTAGTGCAGGCAATTTTAATTTCGAGCACGAAGTAGTAAAATAACTACGCTGTAGAAATGAACAACTGTTGATTAGTTCAACTTTGCTGACATTGATTGCATTATACCTTTAAATGTCGCTTTTATCTTTTGCTTCATAAAATATTTGGTTAATTCAGATAAAATATTAGCTGTCATTTATAGAGTAAAAATCAAAAAAGTTAATTCTGCAAATAAAATCAAACAAAAAAATTTTCAACGTGTTTTTTGTTCAAAAGTGTGTTTGATTGTTTAAAAATTCAAGCACTGTTCAATGTTATTTTTAACTTGATTTGTAAACGGAATTGCAAGCGGTATTACCACCCTTAGATTTCAGATTAATAATTCATTTACGATTAAAAATAAATAGCAGATTATGAAAAAATAGTCTGTGGAGGAACTTTTTTACCAATAAAAAATATGATGCAAGACGAATTACTTTTAAGAGAAAACAAAGAACGCTTTGTGCTGTTGCCAATCAACTATCCGAAGGTTTGGGAGATGTATAAAAAACATGAACAAAGTTTCTGGACAGCAGAAGAGATTGACCTGCACCCCGATTTGGTTGACTGGGAAAATAAACTCAATGACGATGAACGACATTTTATAAAACATGTGCTTGCATTTTTTGCTGCAAGCGATGGCATTGTGAACGAAAACCTTGCCGTAAATTTTATGAGTGAGGTTCAGATTCCTGAAGCACGTTGTTTCTATGGATTTCAGATAATGATGGAGAACATTCACTCCGAAACATACTCCTTATTGATTGACGCCTATATAAAGGACCCTAAAGAGAAGCATTATTTATTTAATGCCATCGAAACAGTTCCTTGCGTAAAGAAAAAAGCCGACTGGGCATTACGTTGGATTCAGAATGGAAGCTTTGCTGAAAGGTTAGTTGCATTTGCTGCAGTTGAAGGCATTTTCTTCTCCGGTAGTTTTTGTTCTATTTTCTGGTTGAAGAAAAGAGGGTTAATGCCCGGACTTACATTCTCTAATGAATTGATTTCGCGTGATGAAGGTCTGCATTGCGATTTTGCATGCTTATTATATAGTATGCTTCAAAATAAAATGACACAAGAGCAAGTGCATACAATTATAAAAGATGCTGTTAACTGCGAACATGAATTTGTTACCGATGCATTACCGGTTTCTCTGATAGGTATGAATGCCAGACTTATGTGTCAGTATATTGAATTTGTGGCCGACAGGTTATTAGTTTCTTTAGGCTATTCAAAAATTTACAATGCTGCCAATCCTTTCGATTTTATGGAAATGATCTCATTACAAGGTAAAACCAACTTTTTTGAGAAGCGTGTAGGCGAATATAAAAAGGCAGGAGTGGCTCAGTCACAGGAGTCACAGAAAATCAGGTTTGACGAAGACTTTTAACAACCAACTGTTGAAAGCCGGTAGAAAATATTTTTTTCTGCCGGCTTTTTTATCTGTTAATTTATGCTACCTGAAATAACAATAATCTACAAACAATTTAACACAACCACCTAACAAGAAAAATCACATGTACGTAATTAAAAGAGACGGCAAAAAAGAGTCGGTAAAGTTTGATAAGATCACAGCAAGAATTCAAAAACTGTGTTATGGACTTGATCCGCATCATGTAAGTTCACTCAATGTTGCACAACGTGTAATTGAAGGTGTTTATGATGGTGTTACAACTTCAGAACTTGACAACCTTGCTGCAGAAGTAGCTGCAACCATGACGGTGAAGCATCCTGACTATGCTTTGCTGGCTTCACGTATTGCCATTTCAAACCTGCATAAGAACACAAAAAAATCTTTCAGCGAAACCATGAAAGATTTATACACCTACATTGATCCCAAGACAGGAAAACAAGCACCATTACTTGCTGATGATGTTTGGGCTGTGATAGAAAAAAATGCAGAGCTTCTTGACAGTACTATTATTTATGATCGTGATTTTGGATATGATTTTTTTGGTTTCAAAACATTGGAGAAATCCTATCTGCTAAAATTAAACGGAAAAGTTGTTGAACGTCCGCAGCACATGCTCATGCGTGTGAGTGTTGGTATTCATAAAGAAGATATAGATGGGGCAATTGAAACCTACAACCTGATGAGTGAGCGTTGGTTTACACATGCTACACCAACTTTATTTAATGCAGGTACACCAAAGCCACAACTTTCAAGTTGCTTTTTGCTTACGATGAAAGGTGACAGTATTGATGGAATCTATGACACACTTAAACAAACTGCACTCATTTCACAGAGTGCCGGTGGTATTGGTCTGAGTATACATAATGTTCGTGCAACAGGTTCTTACATCAGAGGTACAAACGGAACATCCAATGGTATTGTTCCAATGCTGCGTGTTTTTAATGACACTGCCCGTTATGTAGATCAGGGTGGTGGAAAAAGAAAAGGTTCATTTGCAATTTATCTTGAGCCCTGGCATGCAGATATTTTTGAATTTCTAGACCTGAAAAAAAATCATGGTAAGGAAGAATTACGTGCACGTGATTTGTTCTACGCCATGTGGATTCCAGATTTGTTTATGAAACGTGTGGAGGCAGAAGGTGAGTGGAGTCTGTTTTGCCCGAATGAGTGTCCGGGTCTTGCCGACACCTACGGTGCAGAGTTTGAAATGCTTTACACAAAGTATGAAAGCGAAGGTCGTCAGCGTAAGACAATAAAAGCACGCGAACTGTGGAGTGCTATTCTTGAATCTCAAGTTGAGACGGGCACACCATACATGTTGTATAAAGATGCATGCAATGAGAAGAGTAATCAGAAAAATCTGGGTACAATAAAAAGCTCCAACCTGTGTACAGAAATCATTGAGTACACTGCACCTGATGAAGTAGCTGTTTGTAATCTGGCATCAATAGCATTACCACGTTTTGTAAACAATGGTGCATTTGATCATCAGAAATTGTTTGATATAACATACGTTGCTACAAAAAATCTGAATAAGATTATTGACATAAATTATTATCCTGTTCCTGAAGCGCGCAACAGCAATCTTCGCCATAGACCTATAGGCCTGGGTGTGCAAGGTCTTGCTGATGCGTTTATTTTATTGGGTTACCCTTTTGAGAGTGAAGAAGCACGTTTGCTGAATCGCGAAATATTTGAAACAATTTATTATGCGGCTCTAACAGCATCTAAAGATCTTGCTAAGATAAATGGACCTTACAGCAGCTATGAAGGTTCACCAATTTCTAAAGGTGAATTTCAGTTTGATATGTGGAATGTAAGACCAACTGACCGTTGGGAGTGGGATGTGCTGCGCGAAGAAATTTTAAAACATGGTGTTTATAATAGTTTGCTTTTAGCACCTATGCCAACGGCAAGTACGTCACAAATTTTGGGTAACAACGAATGTTTTGAACCCTACACCAGCAACATTTACACACGCAGGGTGTTGAGTGGTGAGTTTATTGTTGTGAACAAACATTTGCTTCGCGATTTGGTAAAGTTGAATCTGTGGAACAGCGAAATAAAAAATAAAATTGTTGCAGCCAATGGCTCTGTTCAGGACATTGCTGAAATTCCTGAGAATATTAAAGAAATTTACAAAACAGTTTGGGAAATAAAGCAACGTGCAGTAATTGACATGGCTGCCGACCGTGGTGCATTTATTGATCAAAGTCAATCATTAAATCTTTTCATACAAGACCCCAATTTTGCCAAACTAAGCAGTATGCATTTTTATGCCTGGAAAAAGGGATTAAAAACAGGCATGTACTATCTGCGAACTAAAGCAGCTACCGATGCAATTAAATTTACCGTTGAAGGACACAGCAACCATAATATTGTAGCTACCACACAAACGGTAAGTAAGGAAGAGGCTAGTAAGAAATCAGTTGTAGCATTGATAATAAAGATGACTGTTTGGCTTGCGGAAGTTGATAACTTAGGTTTTCAGTTTTTCTGACAGCACATTATTTCAAATTATTATTTATCTTTGAAATTGAAAATCAGAGATGAAATGCTAATCGAGCGAACAAACAAAGAAATTATTATTAGGTTACCTTCAAACGTTGATACCGAAGGTCTGCAACGCTTAATTGATTTTCTAACCTATAAAGAAGCCACTTCAAAGTCAAAAGCAAAACAATCTGAAGTTGATAAATTAGCAAAGGAGGCAAAGAAAGGTTGGTGGAAAAGGAACCGAAGCAAATTAATCAAATGAAACGAATGTAAATGCCTCAAAAGAGCAAAATTCGTGTTATTAAAATTGTTGTTGATACTAATATTATTTTTAATGTGTTACTGAACACGAATGGGTTGATTGGTGAATTGTTGTTTAACTCAGAGGGTGTTTATGAATTTTACAGTTGTGATTATATGAGAAGCGAGATAGAGAAACATTGGGCCAAATTAAAACGAATCTCAAAATTGACTGAACAGGAGCTTGATGAATCACGATTCCAAGTTTTTTCTAAAATAAATTTTATTAATGAGAAGTTAATCCCTAGTAAAATATGGTTAACTACGCAAGCAATTGTAGAGAAAATAGATATTGATGATGCTGCTTTTGTCGCATTGTCAAAATACCTTAAAGGTGGTTTATGGACAGGAGATAAAGTTTTACATAGTGGTTTAAGAAGTAAAAAATTTAAATCTGTGTTCAATACCACTGAGTTGAATAAGCATAGAGAATTGGCTTTAAGCAAGAAGTTAAATTTATGAATTCAATTTCACGTTATTTGAAATTATATAATTTAAAAACACTTAACAACTACTATTACTACCTCCACGCCATTTCCTGACCGGAATATTGTTCTAAATCTAACAGCATAGTTTTTATTTTTTCCTCCCACTTCATTTGCATATACATGTCGTTGCCATGATTGGTTTGTCTGTCATAATCGTCCTGCATACGCCTAAGCCTATTGATGTATTTTTTATAAATGCTTTCAGGATTGTGACGCGCAGTTTTCTTATTGTTTAATGCAAAATACTGACGTAATAATCGCGCATGAATTTCAGAAATGTCAAAATGCATTTGTTCATGCGACAGAACTTCATCGTGCATGGAATGAGTATTTACCCACGATCTGCTTTTATCCATTTGTGCTTTTACTATAATGTCTAATCCGGCAGCGTTCTCCATATAGCTGAAGTAAATACCACTTGACGTAATTGCACCTGTTCGGCTATGTGGCAGATTTCTTTTTTCAAAATCATCCCAGGTTAAACGTTTCTCTTGCCAGTCAACCAATTCCTGTGCAGAAGTGGTTGTTGCATAAGCTATCAATGCAATAAGACAAATGGCTTGCCTGTTCATATAAACATCGTTTTACCGAGAACGATGAATTATTTGACTTATTACTTAAGAGAAATACTTACATATTGAACTTTAACCGTAATTCAGATTAATGATATGGATTAAATTCCGGCCAATGAAGGTTTATGAGTCTGGCAGTTGTTTCTTTGTAATTCAAAAATGCCTTTTTGCCGATAGCTTTTTCATAATGTGATTCTAATTGTAGCATTACATCTTTTGTTTCATTAACCATGTCACGACCTTTAGCAGTAAGTTTAAGTAAAGCACTGCGGTTATCCTCAGGATGCGTTGTAACCTGAATCAGTTTCATTTCTACTAGTTCTTTTACAATTCTGCTCATGGCCTGCTTACTGACTTTGGCGGCAGCAGCAATTTCTTTGTTTGTCTTACCGTTTTCATTAATATTCATCAACACTGCAAAATATGATATTTTAAACTGAGGATAACCCCGTTCTGCAAGTCCTGCCGTAGCCCATTCGTCAAATGCGCGCTTATATATAGAAATTAAGCGTCCGATATTAAACCTTGCATGTTGGGTAATATCTTTTTTCTTTCCTGCCATGGTGCAAAAATAAAAAAAAGTCAACACACTTGACTATATAGTCAACAATGTTTACTTTTGGCGCCCAATTCAAAAAAATATGGAAACTCCGGAACAGGATAAAAAGAAAATCAGTCCGCTATTTGTCATTGCTATTATAGTAATTGCTGTAGCTGTTTTTTTTTAGGCGTTAAAAATCTGATTCATAACCTCAGGTATGAGATCACGGACAATGCACAAATTGAAGCTGCCGGTGTTCCTGTTATCAGTCGCGTCAGTGGTTATGTTGACAGTCTGAATGTTGCAGACTTTAGTCAGGTTAAAGAAGGTATGCCATTAGTAAGTATTGATTCAAGAGAATTTGTATTAGCAGTACAACAAGCAGAAGCAGATGTGCAAAGTGCAGAAGCAGAATTGTTGAATGCAGAAGCAGGCAAGAAGAATGCAGAAGCAGCACTGCAGGTAGCAAAAACCAACAGAGATTTGCAAAAGATTAAAACAGATAAGGCAATATCAGATTTTAATCGCGATAAAGCACTATATAATGATGGGAGTATTACACAAAAACAAATAGATGATAGCAGGACTAACATGGAGGCCATGCAGAAAGCATTAGATGTAACTTCTGATCAGATAAAAGTTGCAGTGGCACAACAGGCAACAGCACAAGCAATGGTGAAGCGTGCCGATGCGCTAAAGGAAACTAGAAAGGCAATGTTGGATCAGGCAAAACTCAGACTTTCATATTGTAATATTTCAGCACCTGCAACCGGTAAAACAGGTAAATGCAACATCAATACAGGACAGTTTTTACAAGCAGGACAAATTTTGTTTACAATAGTTAACAACGAAAAATTTTGGGTGATTGCAAATTTTAAAGAAACACAACTTAAAAGTTTAAAAGAAGGCGGTGAAGCTAATCTTATAGTTGATGGATTTCCTGATAAAAAAATTACTGGGCGTATAGCATCATTAAGTGAAGCTACCGGAGCTCGCTTTGCACTATTACCTCCTGACAATGCTACAGGAAATTTTGTGAAAGTGACGCAGCGTGTTCCTGTAAAAATTGAGATAGAGAATTTTAATGAGTATAAAAATCTTCTTCGTGCAGGAATGAGTGTTACCGTTGAAGTGAAAAAATGACAGAGCCTACCTCATACCCATCAGGTTTTAAAAGAACAGTCATTGTTCTGACTACTATTTCAGCAGCCATAATGGAGTTGATTGACACCTCTATTGTCAATGTAGGCCTGACAGACATAAGCGGTAGTCTGGGTGCTACAATCGAAGATACTTCCTGGTTAATTACTGCTTATGCTATTGCAAATGTCATCATCATTCCACTAACAGGTTTTTTAGCAAAGTATTTCGGAAGAAAGAATTATTATCTGGCAAGCATGGTAATTTTTACTGTTGCTTCCTACCTCTGTGGCGAATCTGACTCACTTATTGAATTAATAGCATGGCGTTTTGTTCAGGGTATTGGCGGTGGTGCATTGTTGTCAACATCACAAAGTATTTTGTTTGATGCTTATCAACCGGAAAAGCGTGCTATGGCATCTGCCATGTTCGGAATGGGAATTGTACTTGGTCCAACAATTGGCCCTACGCTTGGTGGTTATATTATGGAACATTCAAGTTGGCCATTGATATTTTTTATAAACATCCCCTTTGGCATTGTTGCAGTATTACTTACCTGGCTTTATATTGACCGCAGACCTGAAGAAATCAACATCAATAGAAAGGAAATTCATATAGACTATACAGGAATTCTGTTGTTGGCAATTGGTGTTAGTTCTTTGCAGTATGTTCTTGAACGCGGACAAACAGAGGATTGGTTTAACAGTAGTGACATTGTTTACCTTAGTATTCTTTCCGTTTTCGGAATTGGATTTTTTATCTGGCATGAACTACGTCATCCTCATCCTGCTATAGATTTACGAATCATTCAAAACAGGAATTTGTTTGCCAGTAATGTCTTAACCTTTGTCTGTGGCTTCGGGCTGTTTGGCTCTGTTTTTATCTTTCCTGTTCTTGTTCAACGTGTATTAGGATATACGCCAATGGAAGCAGGACTTGGTATTGTGCCCGGAGCAATTGCAGCAATTTGTATGATGCCTTTTATCGGTAAAGGTTTAAGTAGCGGCATAAGGCCAATTTATTTTGTAATGACTGGATTTGTAATTTTTATTTTGCATGGTTACTTTTCATCATTAGCCAATCTAGATTCTTCACGCCAGTGGTTTATTGTACCTCAGATAATGCGTGGTGTTGGAACTTCATTCCTTATGGTACCTTTAATCAATCAGGCTGTCATTGGAATTTCTCCTCAGAAAATGCCTTATGCAATTTCATTAACCAACATGTTGCGGCAATTAGGTGGATCGTTTGGTATTGCTATTATGAATACTTATGTCGCACAACGTGTAGTAATACACAGAACTGATTTGGTAGCTAATTTAACAGCTTATGATCCTGAAACTACGGAAAGACTGAATCAAGTTGCAGCTTTTACAATGAGTAAGGGCTACTCTCCGCAGCAGGCAACACAGGCAGGTTATCAGATTCTCGAAGGCACTTTAACAAAGCAGAGTTATCTTCATGCATATTTAGATGGCTTTTTATTGATTAGTGTATTCCTCATTTGTGCCATGCCATTTATATTTCTTTTAGATACAAAAAAACAATCGGCAGCTACACTTGCAAAAGTTGCTGAAGAAGCTCATTAAAATAAAAATATGTTGACAAGGAAAATGATTATAACAGTGCTGGCTGGTTTGATACCAACAATAGTAAAAGCTCAGCCAAACATCAACAGTGATTTAAAATCATTGATTCAAAAATCAATTGCCTACTTCCCTAAGTTAAAAGAAGCAGAGTTGGGTTTGCAGGCAGGAAAAGAAAAATTGGAAATAGCCAAGTCGGCTTATTACCCAAATGTTATGCTCAATGCAGGATATAATTATATTGATCCTGTAAGTAGCGTTTCCTTTCCTGTTGCTCCCGGTGTGACGAGAGCTATGCAGTTTCAGCCGTACAATAATTATGCGGCAACAGCGGGATTTACTTATCCGGTGATAGATTTCGGACGCGCCTGGTTTTTTGTAAAAAAATCTAATGAGGAATTGGAACAGAGTAAACTTAATATAGAACTTAGTAAGTCACAACTTGCAGCACAGATAGCTTCTGTTTATTACAGTATGGCTTATCTTTCAAAGGCTGTAGCAATCGAAGATACAGTGTTACATGCCATGCATTCTTATCAGAGTGTTGTTATTAGTAGGTTGAGAAATGGTGATGCATTAGTACTTGATTCAATAACCACCGGTAGTGCCATTAGCGAAGAAGAAAACCGAAAGTTATCACTTCAGAATTTATTGACAAAACAAATAGCGCTTTTACAATACACAACCAATGACACAGCAATAGTCTTACCGGAAAAATTTGATTTTCCACAATGGTACATAGGTGATGATACCACAAGTCAGATTCAATCAAGTTTTGAATACAAAATAATTGATAGTAAACTTAAAGCACAGCAGTTTGATATTAAGATGAATCGGTCAAATCTTTTTCCTGTGGTTAGTGTTAATGCAGGTATGGGTTATAGAAATGGATATCAACCGGATATTGAAAAAATGATTTTTGGTACACAAGCAGGATTAAGTATTTCGGCTCCCATTTTTTACGGTAATAAAGCAAGAAATAGTATAAAACTTTCAAAACTTTATTTGAAGCAACTGCAACAATCGCAAGAGAATGTTAGTAGCACATTCAGAAAAGATGTAAGCAATGTCAGGAGTGATATATCAACACTTGAAGCACAAATTGTAAACGCAAACAGACAGGTATTGCAGTCGCGTACTGCTGTGGAATTAGCGCAGTCGCGCTATCGTAATGGACTGGTAACTTATACCGATGTATTAAATGCTTTGGCAAACAGACAACGTGCTGAATTGTCTAAGTTAAATCTTGAATATCAACTTTGTCTGGCACGTATAGAACTGGCAAGAATTACAGGAGTAGCTTATTATGAATAAAAATAACTTTCTTCGAAGGTATAAATAGGCTTTTTAGACAAAAAATTGTTAAAAAGTTAATTTTTAAGGGGAAACAACCCTTTACTTTTTAGTGATAAATATATACTTTTGACTTTCAAATTTTTTAATACCATTTTTTGGGGCGGGGGATAACTCAAATCAATAAATGAATAAACCAAAAGGAAAACTTATTGCCATTGGTGGCAATGAAGATAAAGGAACAGAGTCCGAACCTAATTTTGAACAGAAGAATAACTTAAACTTTTTTGCTTTACAAATTCTTAGCCGCATCTGTCAGGAAATGGGAGGAAAAAATGCTAAGATTGAAGTCATCACCAGTGCCAGCAGCATCCCTGTTGAAGTTGGTGAAAACTACATTGATGCATTCGGTAAGTTAGGATGTACTAATGTAAATGTGATGGACATTCGCAACAGAGAAGATGCAACAAAATCAGAATATATTGAAAGAATAAAAAAGTGTGATGGGGTAATGATGACGGGAGGAAATCAATTACGACTCAGTACCATTTTTGGCGGAACAGAGATTCTTGAGATTATACAGCACAGATATCAACATGAAAATTTTGTAATTGCAGGTACCAGTGCCGGTGCTATGGCTATGAGTAATACCATGATTTATCAGGGTAGCAGTTCAGGTGCTTTAATTAAAGGTGAGGTGAAAATTACTACAGGACTTGCATTGATGGGCGATGTTATTATTGATTCTCATTTCGATAAACGTGGGCGATTTGGCCGACTTGCACAGGCAGTAGCAAGTAACCCAAGTTGTATTGGTATCGGTCTTGGAGAAGATACAGGAGTACTGCTCACTGAAGGTCATTTGCTCGAAATTATAGGTTCGGGATTGGTTATATTAATTGACGGGCATCAGATTCGCCACAACAATATTGCCGACCTTCAGGATGGTGTGCCCATAAGCATTGAAAATCTGATTGTTCATGTACTCACAAAAGGTAATTGTTACGACCTGAAAAGCAGAAAATTTTATTCTGAATTGGTCAAAGAAAGCAAACCTGCATAGTTGAATTTCATTTCTTCTTACATCTTTCTTACAACACAATATTATTGGCATGGCTATTGAAATGTTTAAGGCATAACAATAATCTTCATTTGCTTATGGTCTAAAACAAAAGTGAACCTCAAATAAAAGCAACCGGTATGTGCCAACATCGGTTGCTTTTTCATTTTAGGGCATGCACATCTCTGAAAGTCACATGGGTTTTTGTTATTAACAAACAAAGAATTTTTGAATCGTTTTATTAATTTTACATGCCACAATAGCCAAACCGGTTATTGGATTCAAAATTCATACTCAGTTTTTTCATGCCTCGTTTCTCTCATTTACATAATCATACACAGTTCTCTTTGCTCGATGGTGCAGCAGATATTAAGTCGCTTTATAAAAAAGCAGTAAAAGATAATATGCCAGCTTTGGCAATTACCGATCACGGAAACATGTTTGGTGTATTTAATTTTGTTGCCGAAGCTGCAAAATACAATACTAGCGAAAACCCCAATTTAATTAAACCTATTGTAGGTTGCGAATTTTATCTGGTAGAAAATCGTCATAAACGAAGCTTTACCAAAGACGATAAAGATGTACGTTATCATCAGTTATTTCTTGCAAAAAATACTATTGGATATAAAAACCTTGTCAAGTTAACCTCGCTAGGTTATATGGAAGGTTTGTATGGAAAGTATCCACGTATTGATAAAGAATTGGTGCTTAAATATCACGAAGGCCTTATTGCAACAACATGTTGCCTGGGTGCAAGTGTGCCTAAAACAATTTTACGCAAAGGTGAGGCCGAAGGAGAAAAAGAATTTTTATGGTGGCTCGATATTTTTGGAGAAGATTATTATGTAGAGTTACAACGTCATGATATTCCGGAACAGAATACAGTTAATGAAGTTCTTATTGGGTTTGCATTAAAACACAATGTGAAAATTATTGCATCAAACGATTCTCATTATGTAAATCGTGAAGACTATAATGCACACGACATTTTGCTTTGCATCAACACCGGTGAGAAACAAAGCACAGAAAAATTTAAAGATGGCGATGAAGATACATCTGCACGCGATAAGAGATTTGCTTTTTATAACGATGAGTTTTATTTTAAAGACACATCAGAAATGCAACAACTTTTTAGTGACAGACCTGAAGCAATTGACAATACCAATGAAATTGTAGATAAAATTGAGCCATTAAAACTGAAGCAGGATATTCTTTTACCACACTATCAGATTCCAAAGGCTTCGAAAGTCAGGATGATTATCTGAAACATCTTGCATGGGAAGGTCGCGCAAACGTTATAGCGAAATCACCCCTGATATTGAAGAGCGCATAAACTTTGAATTGTTTACAGTAAAAACAATGGGTTTTGCCGGCTACTTTTTAATTGTCGCTGATTTTATTAATCATGGCAAAAATATTGGTGTGTTGGTCGGACCCGGCAGAGGTAGTGCAGCAGGCTCTGCAGTTGCCTATTGTATTGGCATCACCAACATTGATCCTATTAAGTATAATTTACTGTTTGAACGTTTTTTAAATCCAGACAGAAAATCAATGCCTGATATAGATACTGATTTTGATGATGAAGGTCGGCAGAAGGTAATAGATTATGTAGTTGACAAGTACGGAAAAAATCAGGTAGCACAAATTATTACTTACGGCACAATGGCTGCGAAAATGAGTATTAAAGATGTGGCACGAGTGCTTGATTTACCGTTGCCTGATTCTAATGCATTAGCCAAACTGGTGCCTGATCGTCCGGGAATTTCATTGGGTCGTTTGCTGACAGCACCTATTGATGGCGAAAAAAGTCTGAAGACAAAAGAAAATTTAAGTGCTGATGAATTAGAGAGAGTCAAATCACTACGTTCAATTCTTGAAGAAGGAACATCATTACAATCATCAGTATTGAAAGAAGCTATGGTACTTGAAGGTAGTGTGCGCAATACAGGTATTCATGCAGCAGGAATTATCATTGCGCCAACAGACCTTACGGATATTATTCCTGTTTCTACTTCAAAAGAAACAGACTTGCTGATTACGCAGTTCGAAGGAAAAATAATTGAAGATGCCGGAGTTATAAAAATGGACTTCTTAGGATTAAAAACCCTAACCATTTTGCGTGATGCCGTCAGGCTGATAGAAAAAAATCATGGTGTAAAAATTAATCTTGATGAAATACCGCTGAATGACATTCGTACTCTTGAGCTTTATCAGCGCGGAGAAACCAATGGTACTTTTCAGTTTGAAAGTGCAGGCATGCAGAAGCATCTGAAAGATCTCAAGCCCGATATGCTTGAAGACCTCATTGCCATGAATGCGCTTTATCGTCCTGGACCAATGGAGTATATTCCAAATTACATTGCACGTAAACACGGAAAAGAAAAAGTTACCTATGATCTTCCGGAAATGGAAGAACACCTGAAAGAAACCTATGGCATTACTGTTTATCAGGAGCAGGTGATGTTACTTTCACAAAAGTTAGGCAATTTTACAAAAGGCGATGCCGACACACTTCGTAAAGCTATGGGTAAAAAGCAGATTGAAGTGCTCAATAAAATGAAGAGTAAATTTATGGAAGGTGCAAAAAGCAATAAGTACCATGATGAAAAGATACTCGAAAAAATATGGACAGACTGGGAAGCTTTTGCCAGCTATGCATTTAATAAATCGCACTCTACATGTTATGCCTTTGTTGCATTTCAGACAGCCTACCTCAAAGCAAATTATCCGAGTGAATATATGGCTGCCGTCCTCACCAACAACCTGAACAACTTAGATAAAATTACATTCTTTATGGACGAATGCAGGAGAATGAATATTCCTGTATTAGGCCCTGATGTGAATGAAAGTGAATTACAGTTTAGTGTAAATAAAAAAGGTGAAATTCGATTTGGCTTAGCTGCAATAAAAGGTGTTGGCGAAGCCGCTGCAGAAAGCTTATTAAGTGAGCGAAAAAAGGGTGGAGTATTTACAGATGTTTATGATTTAGTAAGTAGGGTGAATCTGAGAGCTGCAAATAAAAAGTGTTTTGAAAATTTAGCGCTTGCAGGTGCATTGGATTTTGATACATCATTTCACAGAGCGCAGTATTTTGCAATTGACCCAAAGGATAATCAAACGCAGTTAGAAAAAATTATTCGATTTGGAAGTGCTAATCAGGAATCAAAAAGCAGCACTCAACACACCTTGTTTGGCGATTTAGGTGGTGTTGATGCATCTAAGCCTAAAATTATTCCGACAGAACATTTTAGTAATCTGGAACAATTAAAAAAGGAGAAAGAAATAATCGGAATTTATCTTTCCGGTCATCCACTTGATGATTATAAAGAAGAAATAAAAACTTTTTGTAATATCTCTGTCGAACAACTTAACGAACTCAAACTACTTAATAACCGGGATGTAAATTTTGCCGGCATTATCACCAATGCCAATCATAGAGTCAGCAAGACAGGTAAACCTTTTGGCAGTTTTACTATTGAAGATTATAATGCTTCTTTTGAGTTTGCTGTTTTTTCTGAAGAGTATGCCAAATTCAAACACCTACTGAATAACGATGCTTTTGTTTTTATCAAAGCAAGGGTACAGACGAAATTTTATAATGAGAAGGAGTTTGAATTAAAAATTAATTCAGTTCATTTTCTGGATGAGGTGGCAAACAAAATGGCAAAGGGAATAATGATTTCATTTCGTTCGGAGTCAATCAATGAGATGAATATAAAAAAGTTAAAAGAGATTTCGAAAAATAGTAAGGGCAAACTAACTGTCAAATTCAGTATTCGTGACAATGATCAAAATCTGAGTATTGATGTGGAGTCAAATCAGCTGAAATTAGAATACAATAAAGAATTGTTTAAGGAACTGAACTCAATTTCAGAGCGTGTAAGTCTCATTAAATAGTAACTTAAGTTACAAAAGCAATGAGTTTTAGCTATTGATGGGCGAAAAATTAGCTCGAGACTTAAAAAAATGAAAAAATATCAATATCTTTAAAAATCATAAAACTTTAAACCACTATTATTGTTCTGAAATATCAAATAAAAAACATAGCATAATTATGGCAATAGAAATTACAGACAGCAACTTTGAGGAAGTTGTAATGAAATCAGACAAACCTGTATTGGTTGACTTTTGGGCTGAATGGTGTGGACCATGCCGTATGGTAGGACCAATTGTTGAGGAATTGGCAAAAGATTACGAAGGAAAAGCAGTAATCGGAAAAATTGATGTGGACAGCAATCCTAATGTTACAATGCAATTTGGCGTTAGAAACATTCCAACAATTTTATTTTTCAAGAATGGACAGGTTGTGGATAAGCAGGTAGGTGCAGCTCCAAAAAATATTCTTGCCAAAAAATTGATACACAATTAGTGTAGTTTTAATTTTATAGAACAATATTTTGCCGGTTAATCATCAGGAAGTTCAATCCCTCTCACATCTGGAATTGCTTGCCAAGCAGGTGGTAGAGGGATTTATTACCGGTTTGCATAAAAGCCCTTTTCATGGTTTTAGCGTAGAGTTTGCAGAACACAGACTCTATAACACAGGTGAGTCAACAAGACATATTGATTGGAAGCTTTTTGGAAGAACAGACAAACTTTTTGTCAAGCGATTTGAAGAGGAGACCAATCTACGCTGCCATATTGTAATAGATAACTCCGCCTCTATGCACTATCCTGAAGTGAAAGGTGGAAAGAGTTTACAGAATAAAATTACATTTTCTGTTTATAGCGCTGCTGCAATTTTATACATGATGAAGCAACAGCGTGATGCAATAGGGCTGACAGTTTTTTCAGAGCAGATTGATGTACAAACTCAGGCAAAATCCAGTACAGCTCATCACAAACTTGTTTTTGCTCATCTCGAAAAATTATTAGAAAACAAAACTGACGGAAACCGTAAAACTGCAACTGCAGATGCACTACATCAGTTAGCAGAGAGTATTCACAAACGCTCACTGATAATTATTTTCAGTGATATGTTTGAAAACATAGATAGCAATGAAGCTTTGTTTAAATCGCTTCAACATTTAAAACACAATAAGCATGAAGTGATTCTGTTTCATGTTACTGATAAAAAACATGAACTTGACTTTCAGTTCGAAAACAGACCATACCGCTTTGTTGATGTTGAAACCGGAGAAGAGATAAAAGTGCACAGTAACTTGGTGAGAGAAAAGTATATTGAAGCTATGAAAGAATACAAATCCATGCTTGTACATAAATGTGCGCAATATAAAATTGATTTTGTTCAGGCAGACATCCATGAAGGTTATCATCAGGTTTTATTAGCTTATCTGCTGAAAAGAGAAAAGTTACATTAGTTCATAAATTTTCAGAGTAGTTTTTACAGCATTTTTTCGGAACATTTTTTGAATTTTATCGTAGAAAACGGGATAAAACTACAGTTATGTCCCGAATTAGTTATTTAATCCTGATGTTGTTTTTTGTAAATGTCAGTGTTAATGCCGCAGTAACCGTTTCGCCAGCAACAAGTGGTAATTGCCTAAATGTCACACCATCGGCATTTCTTCCCATTGGTAATATTGTTATTACCGAAGGTGCCAATGGCGATTTTGCTATTCAGTCGAATAAAACCTTAATCCTAAGTGCACCTACCGGATTTATGTTTCAGCCCGGATCAGGAAATGTTTCTTTTTTAGCATCAAGAAATATTACAACAGCATCAATTGCTGTAACATTAACAACCATAACAGTAACAATTTCTGTCAGTGGAATCCCAAAGGCTGACGAATTAATAATTTCCAATATTTATGCTCGTGCATCAACAAGTAATGTATCCGGGAATATACTGCGTAAATCCCCTGGGGGTGGCACAGCTACAATAGCAGGTGATGTAGCAGGCGCAGGAATTAATCACGGTACATTGTCAAGTGCCGGTACAGGGCAGATAGTAACTTCTGTAGCAAATGGAGCATGGAGCAATCCGGCAACATGGCAAGGTGGCAAGATACCGTTATGTACTGATAATGTAATAATCTATCATCAGATTAATGTAGATGTAGTGACAC
The DNA here is from genome assembly GCA_016699635.1 of Bacteroidota bacterium. GTDB lineage: Bacteria > Bacteroidota > Bacteroidia > AKYH767-A > OLB10 > OLB10. The sequence continues at coordinate 2,079,169 of CP064983.1, forward strand.
CTTCCTTAGCTTCACTAATAATAAAATCAGGAGCAAAACTCACTGCTAATTTACCTGTAACAGTTAACAGTAATCTCACCATTGAGGCAAATGCTTGGTACGTACACAACAATAGTTCAAATGCAGCAACAACAATATTTAATGGAACAGAAGCTATTGATGACAATGCTACCATAGAAGTTAATAACTGGAGTGCAGCCACTGTGCCTTTTATGTCCGGTGTCAGTTCGACAGTCGGTAATCTTATATTAAACTATAATGCAGTATGGCAACAGGATGGACTGTTTGCTCCATCAAAAATAAAGGGAAATGTATCAGTAACGAATGGTCAGGTTGTGATGGATGATGGTACAGGTATGTCAACACTTTTAAATCTTAATCATGTAAGCATATATAAAACAGGTGCAATTATTTTCGCACAAGGTGCTAATAGAAACCTGACATTAAATACACTGTCGTTTACCGATAGCAGTAAAAGCAATGCAATAACAGCATTGATGTTTAGAACGTATGGTACTTTGTTGTGGAATAATGCAGGTAGTGTTTATCTAAGCCATGATTTTAGTGCAGTTGAAGGTACAACAGGCTATAATGCATTTAATGCTACTGTTAGTATTGGAGGAGATTTGAATGTTGTAAAAGGGAAAGTTGATTTCTTCAGATATGTTGATGGTAATGGCGTTATTCAGGTTGCAGGGAATACTTATTGTAATCTGACAGCCGGTAACTGGTTTCGACTAGCAGATTATAATACAATAAATCTTGATTTTACTACCAATAATTTTTCAATAAGCGGAACAGAGAGTTGTTATCTTCAGGGTTCTGATGGCTCAACAAATTTTAATATTAATGGGAGTTTTAGTTATACAGCAAGCAGCTTATTTGTTTTCAGTAATAATTTTACCAATAATGCATTACAACGAATTGATGTGCTAAAAGATTTTTCTGTTTCAAATGGAAATGTCGGATTGGCTTTCACAAGTGGAAAGTTAAATACTCATATTTCAGGAAATTTAAATGTAAGTGGGTCGTCAACACAATTAGTGTCGCAGTTTTATCCCTATGGAACGGACTCAGTAAAATTTGTGATAGATGGTAATTGTAGCTTAAACGGAGGCATGTTTAATGTTTCATGGAATCGTGGCCCGGTTAGTTTTATTTCAAGCGGAATATTTAATCAAGTGAATTCAAATTTTGGAGTCGTTTTTCATCCATTCCCTGGTAATTATGCAGCATGTTCTGTTTTTTATTGACAGCCTTAATTTTTCCGGAGGAACATTCAAAGTTTTTGACAGTTATATCACCGATGGAAAAACAGTTTCTATAACAATAGGATCAGACGTAAATATTAATTTTCAAAATTCAAGTGACAGATTTGTTCTTATTAGCAATACAGGCTGGTGGAATAATCCTGAACTCAATTTAGTTATTAATGGTGATTTAAAAATCAGTGGAAACAGCAGTGCAATTTTTGCGAGTAATGTTGGACGTGGAGAAGAAAATATTGTAATAAATGGTGATTTTGAAATTCAGGGAGGTAATAATGCAATTGGCGGCTCAACTTCTTTAGGATCACAGCAGCATGATATATCAGTATTAATTAATGGAAACATGACTCAGACGGGCGGCCAGTTTTATTATTCTGTTAATGAAGGTAATGTTGATTACAATATTCAAAATAATTTAATTCAAACTGGAGGCACACAGAATCTGACTTATCAGGATGCGGCTGCAAAGCTTAATATTGGAGGACAATATTTACAATCTGGTGGTACTTTTAATTTTCACGCAAGCACCGGTAATACATCACTTTCTGATAGTGTATTTGTACAAGGAAATTTTAGTCAGAGCAACGGAGTTTTGCGCTTCGATAATGCACAAGGGTCATCAAATATAAGTCAAAATGTATTAATCTTAAACTCTGATAGTATTTTACTTTCAGGAAATGGAATTATTACTCATGCCAATCATCTTACAACAAACACGGTATTTGGAAAAATTTTGTTTAATAAGAATGGAATTTCCACATTTCAACGAGCAACTTCAACACACGATTTACAACAGGTAGAAATGGTTGTAGGGTCTTTAACAACACTTGATGTGAAATCATCCATTCAACCATTGCTGATAGCTTCACATGTTTCATCAGCACCGGCAGTAAATAATGTGTTTACAATTAATGGTGTGCTTGATATGGGATTACAGAGAATTATGGCACGTCAACAAGGAAATTACTATTCGCAACTTTCAGTTGGTGCAACCGGTAAAATTAAAACAATGAATCCAAATGGTTTTTATTCAACTTCTGCGGCATCAACAATAAATACACTCATTGCAGGTAATAACAGAATGAATTTTTGGCTCGATGCTCAAAGCATTATTGAATATAATGGAACCCAAAATCAGAACATCACAGGTATTCCAAATGGTATAGTCAATGCAGTTTCAAATAAATATGGCAAACTACAAATTAACTTTGCCGGAGTAAACAATATTAACTTCGTAAAGCCCGAAGCCGACAGTGTGGTTTTTGTTCGCTCTGGATTAATGCTTACTTCCGGTGAATTGAATCTTAATGCGGATCATATCGCAAATACAAATGGACTTTCAATTGTGTTAGAAAATGGCTGTCAGATTTTACATGCTTCAGGTTATATCAGAAGTGAAACTATTGACGGTAGTGCAAGAATTCATCTTTCATCACAACAGAGTGTTAATTATGAAATTCCATTTGGTTTTAACAGCACAACTTATATACCATTCAAATATCAATGTTCAAGTGGATGTGATTGGGTTTCATTGGCAACATACAGGAGTTTGCCTGATAATACACCATTTCCTCCGGGGTAACACATGTCCGTTCAATTTCCGGTGCTGACAATAGTTTACAAACAATTGATCGCTATTGGTATGTTAGAGCGGTTGGAAATCCTAATGCTAATTTGAGATTCACTTATGCACCTATTGAAAAAGGGGTAATATCAACACCTCGTGCTCAGCGATGGATAGGTAACGATGCATGGGAATCATTTAAAGGTTCGCAATCCAATCCATCACCATTCGAAACAGACGTTAACGGAATTACCGGATTAAATTCATGGTGGACACTAAGCAGTCAGTCAAGTCCTTTGCCTGTAGAAATATTAAGTTTTGGCGCCAATTGCCAGAGTCAGAGTGTGATATTAAAATGGTCTGTTGCCACACAGCTCAATAATGATATCTTTATTTTAGAGCGAAGCAGAGATGGAAAAAAATGGGAAAACCTTACATCCATTAAAGGTGCAGGTACGACCAATACATTAATGAATTATGAAACTAAGGATGAAGCACCATATTCGGAGGTTACCTATTACAGGTTAGCTCAAATTGACTATGATGGAAAGAGAAATGAGCTGAAGACAATAGCAGTAAAAGGCTGTGGTTCCGACCCGATAAGAATATTATACTATTCTTTCAGTGACCATAAAACAGTTATAAAAATACAATCTTCTTACAATGATAAAATAGAGATTTTTCTATTTAATGAAAACGGACAAACAGTGGCACGAAAAGTGCAAAACATAAGCAACAACATACAAGAAATTGAAATGGATTGTCCACAACTTAATACAGGAATTTACATGCTAAGCATCAGGGGTTCCTTTAATAATATAATCAAAAAATTAGTTAAGAATTAATTTCTATTTTTATGGCCGAAGAAACTTTAAATATGACCGCAACTACATTTGAAAATCTCTCACAGCCCAATGCCGCAATGGATGTGTTTCCGATTAATTATTCCGAGAAGCATATTGCAGAACTCATCCATGAGATCAGACGAAGGGTGTTCGTTCTTGAACAACATATAGACCCAATGATTGAGTTCGATACATTTGAGCATGAAAGCCAACATTATTTGGCTTACGTTAAAAATATTCCTGCAGGTACTGCCAGATGGCGTCATACTGATGAGGGAATTAAGCTTGAAAGATTCAGCGTTCTAAAAGAGCACAGAAATTCAGGTTTAGGCCGTATGTTGGTTAACAGGTTGTTAAACGATGTAAAGCCAATAGGTAAGAAAGTTTACTTGCATGCACAAACTACCACTGTTAGATTCTATGAAAAAGCAGGATTTAAAGTTGTTAGCGAGCTATTCTATGAAGCTAATATTCCGCATTTCAAAATGGAGCTTGTAATTTCATGACATATATTTAGAGTTTTAAAGGCTGTTATGGGTACGTGACAGCCTTTTTTATTTTCCCTTTTTCATACCATTCTGTTTTTTCTAACACACCTGTAGGTGAGTAGTAGTTCCATGGTCCCTGCCAGTAAAAATGTAGTATGCTATCGTTTTCATTGATTAAAAATGCCTTACCATTAGACTTTATTTTTTTGTTGTCATAATATGTTTTTATATTAATGACATCTCTTTTCTTACTGTATTTTTCTTGTTTTATCAGTTTGCCATTTAAATCGTAATATTTCCATTTTTTTACCTCTAAGCCGTGTTTGTATTTCCCCTTTCGTTGAATGGTCCCTCATCATTCCAATAATGCTCCCAATGTCCTTGCCGGTTTCCATGTTTGTCTGATTTGTTAATTTTAAAAATCTGACACCCCGTTATTGTAATATTTAAAATTACACAAAGTAAGAATACGTTTTGCTTCATTGTTGGTCAGAAATAGTTTGCGCAACTTTAATAATATCTGATGTTGGAAGTAAACACGAGTGGTTTCTGCATACATAAATCAAGTCATCAGTTTCATTTTTATCAGCAGTAAATTCAATTTTATCTTTTAGAATTATTGGTGCAGTGATTTTCATTGGTAGAAAATACTCATTAAGTTTATTTTTATTTTTAAAGCATTGTAACCACCAAAAGCTACTTCATAGAATGGTTGATTTATTCTTTGTAATAGTAATACCTAGTTTGCATAACCAAATCCATAATTTGGAATTTGATCAATTACTTTTTCAAGCATTTTTTTGATCGCAACAAATAATTTTCATTGTTGAGGTATTTTGAAAGTAAGAATAAATTGTTCGCCATTACTGAATTTGCACAGGGAATAACATTATCCTGAAGCTCAGTTTTTCTGAATTGCAGAACAGAATCGTTTGCTGTATAGTCATAAAATAAAACATTATCATCGTGACTAAAATATTGAATAGCGTAGCCCGTTAAAGAAATTGCTTTCTCAATCCACTGAAAGTCCCATTTGCACTCAAATAGTTTAATGCATGCTTGAGTGAGAAGTGCATAATCCTCTAAATGAAGATTGCTGTTTTGTTTTGTTCCGGAGCTATGAAGTAGTCGTCCTTCTTCTATAAACAGGTTTTGTTCCAAATAGTTGAAGGTGGTTATTGCCTGCAATTCATATTCTTTAATATTAAAATATAATGCTGCATCTGCTAATGCCGATATCATCATGGCATTCCATGAAGTGATAAGTTTTTTATCGCAAACCGGATGAATGCGTTCACTTCTTGCCATTTTCATGGCTGATTTTATTTTATCAATGAGTTCTTTCTGTTGATTGGGTTCAATCATTTGAACACTACTGTCATTGAATATGGCAGTGTTACATTGCAGAACTATTTCATCATTTTCTTTTTTGAATCTGGAATTGAAAAGTAATGGCATGCAATAATAAAAGCATTTTCTTTTGATATGTTTTCTAAATGCAGTTGATTTATTGTTGCTCTGATTTCTGCCTTTGTCCAGAAATAAAATTTCCCTTCTTCACCTTCGCTGTCAGCATCTATTGCTGAATAATAAAATCCTTTTTTGTCATTCATTTTTTCGTTCAGGAAGTTTATTGTTTCTTCAGCAGCATTTTTAAAAGAAATGTTATTATATGCTCTGAATGCTTGTGCATAGACACTTATTAGCTGGGCATTGTCATATAGCATTTTTTCAAAGTGCGGAATTTCCCAACGACTGTCAGTAGAATAACGTGCAAATCCTCCATCAAGCTGATCGAAAATACCTCCGTTGTACATTTTGTTCAATGTTAATCTGACGTGATTTTGCACTTCAACATCATTACAAACATGACCATATTGCATTAGGAAATTCAGGTTAACAGGCATTGCAAATTTTGGTGCTCGTTGAAGGCCGCCATATATTTTGTCAAAGAGTGAAGACCATTTTGATATTGAATTTTTTAAAATATCAAAATCAGGTTTAGTATTTGTTGTTTCAATTTTTTCTAATTGTAACATGCCTTCCTGCAATGAAGAAGCATATTCCAGAAATTTTGAATTATCTTGTTCATACATCATTGACAATTGTTCAAGCACCTGCAACCATTGTTGTGGATTGAAGTAGGTGCCGCCATAGATTGCCCTGCCGTCAGGTAAGGCAATACAGTTTAGTGGCCAGCCACCTTGTCCTTTCATCCATTGAACGGCTGTCATATAAACTGCATCTATATCAGGTCTTTCTTCACGATCAACTTTAATGCATATAAAGTTTTCATTCATCACTTCAGCAATAGTTGTATTTTCAAAACTTTCTTTCTCCATCACATGACACCAATGACAGCTTGAATAACCAATGCTGATTATAAGTAACTTATTTTCAGTCTTTGCTTTTTCAAATGCATCAACGGACCAAGGTAGCCAATGTACAGGATTATGGGCATGCTGCTGCAGATACAGACTGTCTTCATGTATGAGTTTGTTTGTTGGTTGTGCTGTATCTTTCATTGTGAATTATATATAGAAAAGTTTAATTGATAGAAATGTATTGATGAATAGTTTCACTTACATTTGTGCGTTTTTATGTTGCGAAGAGTATTGATTTTTTTATTAATTGTTTTTCTGATAGACCTTTATGTTTTTCAGGGTATAAAGGTATTGATTAAGGATTTGACTCCCTCAATGTCAAGATTGATTTCAGGTATTTATTGGTTTTTTACAGTGTTTACATTTTCAGTATTTATAGCCGGACTGATTACAGATTGGCATACATGGCCAAAGGCAGTGAGAGTTTATCTCTTTGCTGCTGTTATGATAATTTTAATAACAAAACTCTTTGTTGTTTTGTTTCTGTTGATTGACGATCTTACCAGATTAGTCAGATGGGGATTTTCAGGTTTATATCAGCGATTTTATGATTCTCCACAAATTGTAAATCCTGAAGAGAAGATTGTTGTATCGAGATCGCAGTTTTTAGTGCGAATGGCATTTGTAATTTCATCAATTCCATTTATTTCTCTCTTGTATGGCATGGGAGATGGTAAGTATAATTATCAGGTCAAACGGAGGAAAATTAAGTTTCCAAAATTACCTTCAACATTTGAAGGCTTTAGAATTGTGCAGATTTCTGATATTCATACCGGCAGCTTTTTCGATACAAAACATATTGAAAAAGCTGTTTCAATGATTAACACATTAAAAGGGGATGTGATTTTTTTTACCGGTGACTTGGTGAATGACCGCTCTGATGAGGCAGTGCCTTTTATTGATACATTGTCAAAGCTCAATGCAAAACATGGTGTTTTTTCTATTTTAGGTAATCACGATTATGGCGACTATGTGCAATGGCCAAGCAGAGAAGCTAAAGTTAAAAATTTGGAGCAACTGAAAAATATCCATAAGGAAATGGGTTGGAAACTGATGCTTGATGAACATGCATTTATTTCTGAAGGCAATGATAAGTTGGGATTAATTGGAGTACAGAATTGGAGTACACACATGCGTTTTCCAAAGTATGGTAGCCTGCCAAAAGCAGTTCAGGGAATGGAATTTGCTCCCGTTAATATTTTACTTACGCACGATCCTTCGCATTGGCATGGAGAAGTAACTGAAAATTATCCACAGATTGATTTAACTTTAGCAGGGCATACTCATGGATTTCAGTTTGGTGTTGAGATTCCTGCATTAAAAATTAAATGGAGCCCTGTTCAGTACGTTTATAAAGAGTGGGCTGATTTGTATGATGATGTAAATGGTCAGCATTTGTATGTAAATCGCGGACTTGGTTTTCTTGGTTATCCGGGTAGGGTAGGTATCCTTCCGGAAATTACTGTAATAGAATTATCGAAAGGTTAATTATTCCTGAAAATATATTCGTTTGACACGTTGCGAAATCACTGATAAAATTTCGTAAGGAATGGTTTCTGTCTTTGCAGCAAGTTCGGCAACGGGCAAACCGTTGCCAAAAATAATTACTTCATCACCTTCGCGTGCCTGACAGTTTGTAATGTCAAGCATACACATGTCCATGCAGATGTTGCCAACTGTTGGGGCAAGTTTGCCATTCACTAAAAAGCTAACCTTTCCATTTCCCATTTTCCGGTTTATGCCATCGGCATAACCAATGCCTATGGTTGCGATTATTTTATCGCTATCCAATATTGCCTTTCTGTTGTAACCAACACTTTCTCCTTTTTTACACTTCTTATTTGTGAAATGGTTGACTTCAATGAAGCAACATTTAATAATTGACGTTGCTCAGAAGGTGTGCCTATGCCATGAAGACCAATGCCAAGACGCACCATGCTCAGTTGCATTTCAGGAAAGCGACTGATGCCTGATGAATTCAGAACATGCTCCAACACATTGTGCTGAAGGTGTTTTTTTATAGCATCAGACATGTCTTTGAATCGCTGAAACTGTTCTTGTGTAAAAAAGTCGAGTGCTGCTTCATCAGTTCCTGCCAGATGTGTAAAAATAGATTCTACCTTAAGGTGTTTACTGTTTTTTAAACGTACAACGAGTTCATTCAAATCGTCTTCTTCAAAGCCAAGCCTGTGCATGCCTGTATCCATTTTTAGATGAATAGGAAATGGGCTTTGATTGTAAGTCCGGATTCGTTTAACAGATTCACTAAACTTGCTCATGATTCTGAAACTATATATCTCAGGCTCCAAATGATATTCAATCATTTTATCGAAAGACTGTTCCTGCGGATTCATAACCATAATTGGAACAGTAATACCATTTTTTCTGAGTTCAATACCTTCATCAGCATAGGCAACAGCCAGATAGTCCACTCTGTGAAATTGCAGTGTATTGGCAACTTCGTAACTGCCACTACCGTATGCAAAAGCTTTAACCATACACATTATTTTTGTTTCCGGTTTGAGCTTTGCTTTGTAGAAGTTATAATTATGAATCATTGAAGTCAGATTTATTTCCAAAACTGTTTCATGACCTTTTTGCTGTAACAATCTTGAAATCTGTTCAAATCCATAAACCCTTGCGCCTTTTAATAATATAACTTCATTAATAAATGAGCCTGGAGAATACTGTTCAATGAATTTTTCTGTTGTAGAAAAAAAAACTTTTCTGTTTTAAATAAATCTGTATGACGTGATATTGCAGGGCCAATTCCAATAAGTCTGTCAACTTTTTTAGAGTGAATCATTTCCGCCACTTCACCATAAAGTTGATCTTCATTTCGCCCACTCTGAAGAATGTCTGAAAGGATAACGGTTTTGCGTAAGCCTGAATTAATTGCTCCTGTATTGTTTTGCTGCTGAAAGCGATTTAAAAAATCTAAGGCAACCTGCAACGAACCTAAATCAGAATTATAGCTGTCATTAATTATTGAACAATTATTGATACCCTGTTTCATCTCTAATCGCATGGCAACAGGACTCAGTAACATCATCCTTTCAGCAATCGTTTCTTGTTCAATTTCCAAAAAGAGCAACATTGCCCAGCAATGAATAGCATTTTCAATAGAAGCATCATCAGTAAAAGGTATTTCAATCCTTATAAACTTCTGTTGAAAAATACCCTGAATTGTGCTGCTGTTATTTTGCTTTTCTATTCTGCCAATCTGTAAATCGGATTTTATTCTTCGCGACCAGCTAAAACATTTTAGTCCGTTTTCAAGATATCCAGATTGTATTACAGCATTGTGAATTCCTGAATAGTCTTTGCAGTATATCAGGGTTTTGCAATGTTGAAATAACAATAATTTTTCCTGAATTTTAACATCAAGTGAAGAAAAGTTTTCGCTGTGTGCTTCACCGACATTACTGAAAATTCCAATTTCAGGCTGAATAATTTTTTCCAACTTTTGCATTTCACCAGGTATAGAAATGCCTGCTTCAAAAATTCCGAGGTTATGCTCATTGTTTATTTGCCAAACAGATAATGGTACGCCCGTTTGAGAATTAAAACTTTTTGGGCTGCGGACAATACTAAAATCTGGTTGCAATAATTGATAAAGCCATTCCTTGATAATTGTTTTTCCATTGCTTCCAGTTATTCCTATTGTTTTCAGATTAAATTTATTCCGATGAAACGAGGCAAGTTGTTGTAGTGCGTCAAGTGTGTTTTCCACCACAATAAAATTAGCTTCTTTGTTTTGTGAAGTGTGTGTATCGCTAACAACAAAGTTTTTTACTCCTTTTCTGATAAGATCATTAATAAATAAATGACCATCATGGCGGTCGCCTTTAATTGCAAAAAAAGTGACTCACCACCACACCGCTTTGGCGGCTGTCTGTTAGCAGATAACGGAAAGTCTGATTATCGTTTACATTCAAAACCAGCGTTCCTTTTAATATTGACGCTGCCTCTGTAATGGTGTACATATTTTTAAATTGAATAGCCTACAAAATTAAGCTTTGATAGTGCATCAAATTGGTAACAATTACCTTTTATGATAACAAGTTCTGCACAAAGGAATGTAGCTTTCTTTTTCACCCAGAACAATGAGTGATTCATCGGGTACGGTACGATAAGAAAATAAGGCAAGGTCGCCACAATCCATACAGATGGCATGAACCTTTGTAACAAAGTCTGCTATTGCCATAAGTCTTGGAATAGGTCCGAAAGGTTCGCCTTTAAAGTCCATATCTAAACCTGCAATAATTACCCTGATTCCCTGATGTGCCAGTTTAAGGCAAACGTTAGGCAGTTCCAAATCAAAAAATTGCGCTTCGTCAATGCCTACAACATCAACATCGTTTGTGAGTAAAAGAATTTGAGAGGATGATTGGACAGGGGATGATGGAATATAGTTTGAATCGTGCGAAACAATGTTGCTTTCATGATAGCGTTGATCAACAGAAGGTTTAAATATTTCAACCTTAAGCTTGGCAATGCGCGCTCGTTTTAGTCTGCGAATCAACTCCTCTGTCTTACCACTAAACATGCTGCCGCAAATGACTTCAATAGCGCCTTTTTTTCGCTCTGTAAATTCTGTTGGTCTATGGTTCATATCTTAACGGTTTCAAAAATAGGTAAAATCTGTTTGCTGCAATTTTTAGCCGGTTAACATTTAGCGGATAATTTTTTTTTAAGAAATGTTTGTTTTCAGTTATTGTACTGTAGTTTTGCAATACTTTTTCTCATGGTTTCCATTTCTGTAGTAGTCCCAACTTATAATAGGTTGAATTTTGTTGTAAAAACGATTGAGTCATTGCTGAATCAACAGTCAGATGATTTTGAAATTTTGATTGTTGATGATGGTAGTACCGATAAGACAGAGGAATATTTTTCAACCTATAAACATCCAAAGGTAACCTACCATAGAATTGTAAACAGCGAGCGTGGATTTGCACGTAACTATGGAGCATCAATTGCTAAAGGTAGGTTTATTAATTTTTTTGATTCAGATGATTTAGCTTATAATAATCATATTTCTACTGCACTGAATTATATTGCGAAGTTTGATAACCCTGAAATTTTTCACCTTAATTACGTTTATCAAACACTTGATGGACAGGATTTAGATGTCCTGAAAGCAGATTCTGATAATATCGGTGAAATGCTCATAAAAAAAGGTAATATTTTAAGTTGTAATTCTGTAGTAATCAGAAAAGATATTGCTGAAAAGTTTCCATTTTGTGAAAGCCGTCTTCTTTCAGGCACTGAAGATTATGCTTTGTGGCTAGCCTTGTCCTCACGGTTCAAAATACATTATGTGCCGGAAATTACCAGTGTAGTAATTGACCATGAACAACGTAGTATGGCTTCGCACGATATTATAAAGATGATTAACAGAAACATGTTTCTCTTAGATCATCTTCAAGCTGATCAACATTTTATGCAATATGTTGGTAAACGATTTAATCAGATTCAATGTGAATGTTTTTCTTTTATAGCATTGCACCTCATGCTGGAAGGAAAAAATAAAGATGGTATTTATTTTCTTTCAAAGGCTTTAATAGCGGACTGGCGTTTTCCGTTCCGTAGAATTCGTTTTATGGCTATTATGAAACACATGCTTAAGTCATTCTTCCGCATTCAGAGAAGCAAAGTTCCGGAAGCTGTCTGAAACCCAAATTTAAAGTTTTACATTAGCATCCTGAAATTAAGAATTAATTGTTGTGATGCGTAAATTTTTTTACCTGGTTCTGTTAGGCAGTATTTTTAGTACGACAGTGTTTTCTCAGGGTATTGTATCAGGAGTAGTGAAGGATAAAAATCATAAACCTGTAGCTTATGCCAATGTATATGTGAAACCCGGTTTTGTTGGGACGACAACAAGTAGTGACGGTATTTTTGAAATTGAATTAGTTCCCGGTAAGTACACTCTTTATTGTCAGAACCTGGGCTATAAGCAATTCAGCAAACAGATTGAAGTTGGTGCAGGTAAACAACAAATAGAGATAGAACTTACAGATGAGCTTTATTCGTTAAAGGAGGTTGCTGTTACAAACAATAAAGAAGACCCAGCCTATGAATATATCAGAAAAACAATTGCTAAAAGGAAAAGTTATCTGAACGAAGTTGATGCATATTCGTGCAATGTTTATATCAAAGGTGTACAGAAATTAAATAAGTATCCTGAAAAATTTCTTGGTAAGGTTGTAGATTTTGGTGGAGTGGTTGACTCAACAACAGGCATATTTTATTTAAGTGAATCGGTTTCAAAATACAGTTTCGAAAAACCGAATAAGATTCGTGAAGAGATGATTTCTTCGCGCATAAGTGGTAATAATAGGGCATTCAGCTTTAATAAAGCATCTGATATGCAATTTAATTTTTATGAAAACAGGGTTATGTCAGAAGGCATTTCTTCCAAAGGATTTGTCTCACCAGTTGCGGGCGATGCTTTGTTTTATTATCGTTATAAATTAATTGGTTCAGTTGTAGAGAACGACAGACTTATTCATAAAATTGAGGTAATCCCCAGAAGACAGAACGATCCGGTGTTCAGAGGTGTTATTTATATTGCAGATGATTTATGGCGATTTCAGTTTGTTGATCTTTTCCTTACACGCGATGCAGGTATTGAGTTTTTAGATACACTCAGAATAAGGCAGTCTTTTGTCCCTGTAGAAAATAATGTTTGGATGCCTGTGACAAATTTATTTGATTTCAGTTTCAGGATTCTTGGTTTCCAGGGAGGCGGAAATTATATAGGCTACTTTTCTGACTTTAAAATAAATCCCGGTTTTCCAAAAAAAACCTTTTCAGCAGAAATTTTAAAAATCAGTCCTGATGCCAATAAGAAGGATTCTGCATATTGGGATACTGTAAGACCTATACCACTTACGATAGATGAAACTTCAGATTATTTTAAGAAAGACAGTTTGGCTATCATTAGAGAGAGTAAACAGTATAAAGATAGTATGGATAGAATAAATAATAAGTTTTCGTTCTTTAATTTTTTGCTTGCCGGATATTCCTACAGACACAGTTACCGGGAAATGACTTATACTATAAAGCCAATTGCCAATACATTTTCATTTAATACAGTGGAAGGCTGGAATGTTGCCTTGAACACAGAGTTTGTTAAACGTTTGCCAAACCGAAAACGCCTGACTGTTTTTTACCAATACACGTTATGGTTTTAGCAATACACATTGGAATGCAAATGCTGGTTTTAAATATTTGTTTAACCGCTTTAGTGATAATACAATTTCTGTTGAAGGCGGTACTGCTGTTAATGAATTAAACAGCACAAGCCCTGTTAAACCTTTAGTCAACATGCTTTATACGCTATGGTATGAACGTAATTATTTAAAAATTTACGAAAAGCAATTTTTAAAATAGCATATGGTAGAGAATGGTTTAATGGGTTTAATGCAACTGCAGAAATTGAATATACTGAAGAAATACATTGAAAAACACCACGGATTATACTTGGAAGAATTTTAAAAACAGAGAATATACTTCCAATAATCCCATTAATCCTGATAAGGATATAAAAAATTTTCGACCTCATCATTACTTTAACACACATCTATCATTAACCTACTCACCATTTACGAAGTTCATTAGAGTGCCTGATGGAAAAGTGAGAGAAGAATCAGGGTGGCCGGTATTTTTTGTGAACATCAATAAAGCTTTTGGCAATGTAATAAACAGTAAGACTGATTATCTTTCATTTGATGCAGGCTTCAATCATCAGATAGATTTTGGAATGTTAGGTTATGTAGTTTACAATTGCAGGTATTATCGTTTTGTTAATCGAAAAGATGTTGAATTTCCCGACTTTTTTCATTTTGCGGGTAACAAAACTATCGTCTCAGATTTTAAGGCTGAAGATTTTGCTTATTTAGATTATTACAAATATTCGAATATGAAAAGTGCTTTTGCAATTCATGCAGAATACAATCTGAATCGTTTTATTACCAATAAAATTCCTTTAATCAGAAAGTTGAAACTCAATGAAGTTGTAGGCTTCCACTTCCTGAAAGTTAGTGAAATGAAAAGCTATTATGAACTTACTGTAGGATTAGAAAAGCTCGGAGTAATACGAGCTGATTTTGTTTGCAGCTATGACGGCAAGGCAAGCCCGTTTTATTCATTCCGGTTTGGACTTAAGCTTAGACAATAAGATTGAAAGTTACATCGTCAATTGATAAAAATTGAATACATTTGGCATTCGTCTCGGTGATGAAGAAGCAAGTTTTAATTTTTATCTTTTGTCTCATTGGCACATTTGTTAGGGGTGATGCAAAGCATCTTTATTCAGTTTTTGACAGAAATGATTTACCTGTTTTTTCAAGACCTTTTTTTATAACTATAACTGCTGACCCTATTGCATTAAAGTCTGCGGAAAGAATGTTAGGCGATGCAATCAAGAGCAACCGTCAGCAGGAAATTTTCCAAAATGCCAATAATGCCGGATACTACAATCTACTCAATGGTGATTTTCTTCAGGCATTAAAATTTTTACAAATAGCAGTAAATCATAAGCCACTGAGTAAGGAAGCTGCGCCAACTATGGCGCAATATGCATTTGCACTTGATGTTGCAGGTAGGCATGAACAGGCATTTTCTATTTATAAAGAATTACTCGAAAAAGATTTAGCCAACTCAACACAAATTAGGGCCTATGTTCAGGCAATGGCAGGTTTAATTTTTCTTCAACATGCAGATACAGTTTCAGCAAAGCCATTACTCGGCAATGCATTACAATATTTTTCAGCCAATAATTTTTTACTTCAACAATATTATCTGTACGAAAGAATGGGTGATATTAATCTTGTTGCAAAAAATTTCAATAATTCATCTGCTAATTATTTACAACAATTGAAGTATGCCACGAAGTTGAACAATAAAACATTTCAGGCATTGGCTACCCGAAATTTAGGTTTATGTAATTTAAAGCGTGACGATTATTTAAAAGCTGTATCCTATTTCAGACAAAGTTTGGATTTTAGAGATAATGTCCTTTTGCAGAAGTTGCTAAAAGACACCTATCTTAAAATTGTAACCATCAGCAGTTTTAATAACGATTTTGAAAAGGCAGATCGCTATCATGAGTTATATAGGAAATTAAAAGCTAATGAAACTGTTGTTAAGGAAACAGCAGCATTGCAGGCAGAAAAAGAAAAAATTCTGTTTTTATTAAGTCAGTCGGCCAACAACGAAAACAATATGGTTTCGCGGCAGGAATATGAACTTAGTCAACAGTTAACTACGCTTGACATCGAACGTCAGAATAAGGAGAAGGCTTTAGAAGAATTAACACTTGCCGAAGCACAAAAGAAACTGAAAGAACTTGAGCTGGATAAAATTGCAGGAGAAAAATTAAAGCAAGAAGCCGAACTTGCTAAAAAAGAACTGCAAATCAGCAGGCAAAAGGAATTTAGAAATATTCTTTTAGGTATTTCCGGATTGATAGTCTTGGGAATAGTATTTTTGATTAACCGCTATAGGCTTAAAAGAAAGTCATTAGAGCAACTCAGGCAGGCTCATCAGGAATTGCGGCAGGCACATGAGCAGCTAAAACAAACACAGGAACAATTGGTGCAGTCTGAGAAGATGGCTTCTTTAGGTCAGCTTACTGCAGGTATTGCACATGAAATTCAAAACCCGTTGAATTTTGTAAATAACTTTTCTACTTTAAGTATGGATATGATTGATGATTATCTGAAAAGTAAAGATGAAACTTTACTTGATGAGTTGAAGTCGAATCTCAAACGAATTAATCATCATGGAGGAAGGGTTTCTTCTATTGTAAAAGGTATGTTGTTGCATAGTAGAAACAAAACAGCAGAAAAAGAATTGTCAGATATTAACCTTCTTGTTGACGAATCATTAGCATTAGCCTTTCATGGCAAGAAATCAACAGAGGCAGATTTTTATTGTCATATTGAAAAAGATTTTGATGCAACAGCACCTCCAGTTAAAGTTTTACCCCAGGAGTTGCGTAGAGTAATTATAAATCTTATCAATAATGCCTTTTATGCTGTACATGAGCGTGCTGTAAAATCAAATGCTAATAAAGAAGAAGTTAAGTATAAACCACAGGTTAGTGTTACAACACATGTTGCCGGCCAGTTTCTGGAAATTACAATTACTGATAATGGAACTGGGATACCGGATACCATCAAAGATAAAATTTATAATCCTTTCTTTACATCCAAACCAACAGGGAAGGGTACGGGATTGGGGTTATCAGTAAGTTTCGACATAATAGAAAAACAACATGGGGGTAAGTTAAAATTTGAGTCAGAACAAGGTGTTGGAACGGTTTTTACAATTTCTTTGCCGCTAAATGCACCACCTGATCTAAAACAAAGTAATGGAGATGTTAAGAAATCTGTTGTATAATTTATTTTTCGTGTTAATGCCATTGACTGTTTTTTCGCAGTCAGACACATTAAACCGTGCAACAAATATTGTAGGTTGTCAAAGTGGAGACTGCGTAAATGGCACAGGCGTTTACCTGTATAAGAATGGTAATCGTTATGAAGGTGCTTTTAAAAATGGTAGCCCAGATGGTAAAGGTGTAATGAATTACAGAAACGGAAATCGCTATGAAGGAGATTTTACACAAGGCAGGTTAAATGGTAAAGGTAACTACAATTACAGAAATGGAAATAGTTATACAGGTGATTTTGTAAACGATCAGTTTCATGGTCGCGGTATTTATATTTACAACAGCGGCAATCAATATATTGGTGATTTTTTTGAAGGAAGCAAACATGGCAGTGGAACATTTACTTTCAACGATGGAAGTACATACACCGGTCAGTTTGTAGATGACATGGTACAGGGTAAAGGCACCTGGAGATATGCAAATGGCGATTGGTATGAAGGTGATTTTGTAAATTCAAAAAAATCAGGTAAGGGTACTTATTATTATAATGACAGTAGTCGTTATAGTGGCGATTTTGTGAATGACGTTTACAATGGCTTGGGTGTTTTCACGTTTGCTGATGGAAGTACATATATAGGTCAGTTCAGAAATGATTTGTTTAATGGTCAGGGAACATGTTATTATTCTAATGGTGATGTCTATACAGGAGAATTCAGAGATGGATTATACAGTGGAGGTGGTGTTTATGCTTATGCCACAGGAGATCGTTATAAAGGAACTTTTCTAAATAACGTTTTTAATGGTGAAGGAACTTATATTGATGAGTCGGGTGAAGAGACTGTTACAATGTATGAAAATGGTAGGGCAGTAGGAGAATCGAAAGTCATTGACAAGGAAAATGTGAAACCAGTGCCGGAAGAAAATAAAACCGAGGCAAAGAAACCTGAGGATAAAAAAGAAGAGCCTAAAGTTTCTGAGCCAACTGTTGCTAAAATTCCATGCCCTGCCTGTAATGGAAAGGGAAAAATTCTTCAAGCGGAGGTTAAGCGAAACCGCTCAGTTGTTAAAGATATCAGTAATGGTTTAGGTCCCCGAAATTTTGTTACCTACACAGTGTCTGAAGTAGTGAAACCTGCAGCATGGGCAACATGTAAAGTTTGTCATGGCACGGGAATTAAACAATAAATCTTACTTTTGAACCCATGCCTTCAAAAGCAATTCAAAAAGTCACCCGCCTTTTTTGGTTATTTCTTCTAATAGCCATCAATGCTTTTGCACAAAAGAGTGATGTGTTCAGGCATCTCAACACTGTAAACGGACTTTCGCACAATAGAATTACTTGTATCATTCAGGATAAAATTGGATTTATCTGGATTGGTACTGAAGACGGACTGAACAGATACAATGGCTATAAAATTGATGTTTATAAGCACAACCCATCTGATGAAACTTCTGTTTCGAGCAATGGCATTCGTTGTTTGTTTGAAGACAGTAAAGGAAAGTTGTGGATAGGTACAGATGATGGACTAAGCTTTTTCGATATTGAAACTGAACATTTCGGAAGTTTCAGAACAAACACCAAAGGAAATTCAATCAGCAGCAATCAGATAACCTGTATGGAAGAAGATGCCTCTGGTGTTCTTTGGATTGGAACTGCCGGTGGCGGCATTAACCTTTTTAATCCTTCAACCGGAAAATGGCAGAATTTTAAATCCGATAAGTCAAATCCAAATTCAATATGCAGTAATAATATTACAGCTATTGTAAAAGATAAGAATGGTGTATTGTATTTAGGTACAGATAATGGTCTTGCAATTGCAGATAGAAATCAACCCGGTATCTTTACTATCATTGATCATGACCCGGCAAATCCAAATTCTCCTTTAGAAAACAGCATTACCTGTCTTTATGCCGATTTTCAAAATAAAATTTGGATCGGAACTCTAAACAGTGGCATGAGTGCTATGCGAACAGACAATCGTTCTTTTACTCATTACACCAATCTGGGCAAGTATGCAAACAACTCCGTTTTCGGAATCAATAAGGATCTTGATGGAAGTATTATTGCCGGAACTATAGGAGGAGGTTTGATAATTTTTAACAGCGATGCTTCAACTTATTCTTCATTTACACATAGTAAGACAGATCCATTTTCTATCAGCAGCAATAGCATTTGGACAATATATCGTGATAAGGCAGGCATAATCTGGATTGGAACAGACAATGGTCTTGATTATTACAAGGAAGACCTGATGCGTTTTAAAACAGAGTTGCCACTGCCGGATGATCCATTGAGTAATGCGACTCCCAATAAGAATGTTTTTTGTTTTCTGCCTGAGGGGAATAATTTGTGGATGGGTGTTTTGGGAACAGGTGTGGTTGTTAAAGAATCAACAGGCACAATCAAACAAGTATATAATGCTGCAAACGGACTTGCAGACAACAGTGTGTTCTGTTTAATCAAAGATAGAAATGGTATTGTTTGGGTTGGAACTTATAATGGTTTAACGTCCATCAACCCACAGTCAGGAGTTGTGCGTAGCTATCGGATAGCAGACGGTTTGACCAATAGTAATATCAGATCGCTTGCCGAAGATGAAAATGGAAATATTTATATTGGCACCTACGGTGGTGGGCTTTGCGTACTTAATAGACAAACGGATAAGATTTCAAGTATCCGTAAAGAAGATGGCAAAGGTTTAACGAATAATATAATAACGGCTTTAAAATATGATGGCAATGGAAATTTGTTTATTGGCACCTATGGTGGTGGATTATGTTTGTTGAACATTTCTGCAAATACCATAACAGCATTTGAATCAAAGCCCGGAAGCAATACCACAATTAGCAGTAATTATGTCAACTCAATATACAGTTTTTCAAATCAGCAATTGCTTGTTGGCACATACAGTGGTGGAATAAATATTTTTAATTATGCCACAAAAAGTTTTACTGCATTGACTGAAACCAATGGTGTTCCCAATAATAATGTGACGAATATTGTTTCAGATGCAGAAAAAAATATCTGGTTTACTACAGGAAATCAAATCTGCAAAATGAAACTGGCTCCTTCAGATTCTATTCTCACCATGAGAATTTATGATGAGCAAGATGGTGTTTTTAATCGCTTCAATCCGGGTGCATTTGCACAAACTGCAGATGGCAAAATTTACTTTGGGGGCATCAGTGGAATTAATCGTTTCTTGCCATCAGCTATTCGCGATAATCCTTACATACCTCCTGTAGTTATCACAAAATTTTATCTTTTTGAAAAACCTTATTTCATGGACACGATTATCATGTCCAAAAATATGATAGAGTTAACTTACAATCAAAACTTTTTTTCATTTGAATATGCAGCTTTAAATTACATTCTACCGGAAAAAAATCAATATGCCTACATGCTTGAAGGACTTGAAAAGACGTGGACATATTGTGGCAGTAAACGCGATCGCCAATATACAGATCTTGACCCCGGCACGTATAAGTTCAGAGTTAAAGCATGTAACAACGATGGAATCTGGAATCAGGATGGAACATATATTATCATCATCATCAAACCACCGTTTTGGAAAACCTGGTGGTTCTATATTTTATCCGGTCTTACTTTCGTAGGTTTAACCATAACTTACATTCGTTGGCGTACACGAACGCTGATGAAACAATATGAAATTTTGGAACAGAAAGTACAAGAGCGCACAGCAGAATTGCGAGAAGAAAAAGAAAAATCAGAACAGAAGTCATTAGAAATTGAGCGCGCATTAAAGGAACTTAAAGACACACAATCGCAACTGATACATGCAGAGAAAATGGCTTCTTTAGGTCAACTTACTGCAGGTATTGCTCATGAAATTCAAAATCCACTTAACTTCGTTAACAATTTTTCGGAGTTATCTCAAGATCTTATTGATGAGTTGAATGCTACTGATGACAAAGAAGAATGGAAGTCTATTTCTCATGATATAAAAACCAATCTCGAAAAAATTAATGAGCATGGTAAACGTGCAGAGCGTATAGTGAAGAGTATGCTCATGCACAGCCGTTCGCAAACAGCAGAGAAAGTTTTAACAGACATCAACAAACTTGCAGAGGATGTAATGAACCTTGCCTATACAAGCCTTCGAGCAAACGATAGTAATTTTGGGTGTAAGAATATGATTGAGTTGGATGCCTCATTGCCAAAGCTCAGCATAGTTCAGCAGGATATCAGTCGCGTGTTACTCAATATTTTTAACAATGCATTTTATGCTGTAAATCAACTACGTAAAAAATCTGATAAAGCATTTCATCCTGAAGTTCGACTTAGAACATGGAAAGCTGCAAACAAAGTTTATATTAGTATCAGTGATAATGGTGGTGGAATTCCTGATGATATCGTTGATAAAATCTTCCAACCATTCTTTACAACTAAGCCTACCGGTGAAGGAACTGGATTGGGTTTATCATTAAGTTATGATATCATCACCAAAGGTCATTATGGTATGCTAAGTGTGAATGTGCAGAAAGGTATAGGGTCTGAGTTTGTTATTGAATTACCCCAACTATAATAAAAATATCATGCAAACAAAAATTCTGATAGTAGATGATGAACGTGATGTTGAACTGTTGTTCAGGCTAAAATTCAGACGTGAAATCAAAGAGAAACATATTGATCTTCACTTTGCATTTAGTGGTGAAGACGCTTTAAACTATCTTCACAACATTAACCCTATGGATGTTTTATTGGTATTGTCGGATATAAATATGCCGGGCATGAACGGACTTCAGTTGGTTGAAAAAGTAAAGGCTGAATTTCCTGCAATGCGAATTATTATGGTGTCAGCTTATGGTGATGATAAGAATTATAATGAAGCTAAGGCGAAAGGTGTAGATGATTTTGTAACTAAGCCTGTTGACTTTGAAGATCTTAAAAGAAAAATGGCAAGAGTGATAACAATTTAGTTATGGCAAAAAAAATATTGGTAGTTGATGATGAGCCTGATCTTGAACTTTTAGTCAAGCAACGGTTTCGTTCGCAGATTAGGAACAATGAATTGCAATTTGATTTTGCACACAATGGTGAAGAAGCATTACAAAAGCTGAAAGATGATGTTGATATTGATTTGATTTTTACAGACATCAACATGCCTGTAATGGATGGATTGACCTTACTGAATCAAATTAAAGAAAACAAGATTCAACCTAAAGCAGTTGTGATTTCAGCTTATGGCGATATGGACAATATCCGTAAAGCGATGAACAGTGGAGCATTTGATTTTATTACCAAACCTATAGACATGACCGACCTTGACACTACTTTACGTAAAGGTTTGAGCGAAATTGAAATAATTAAAAAAGGTCAAAAGGCACAGGAGGCATTACAACAAACTATTATTGAGAAGGAAATTGCAGTACTGGAAAAAGACAAGGCCGAAGAATCAAAAAGACTCAAGCAGCAGTTTCTTGCAAACATGAGTCATGAAATCAGGACGCCAATGAATGCAATTATAGGAACGGTAAATCTGTTACATAAATCAAACCTTGATGATAAACAGTCAAAGTATATTGGCATCATAAAAACAAGTGCCGACAATCTTTTGGTCATCATCAACGATATTCTTGATATTTCAAAAATTGAATCGGGCAAGTTTACCATTGAGGAAATTCCGTTTAACCTACATGAAAATGTGAACCATGTTTATGAGTCGCTTAAAGTGAAAGCTGAAGAAAAAGGTCTTGCCTTTAATGTGGATTATTGTTCAACACTTTCTGATAATTATATTGGTGACCCTGTGCGGATAACACAGGTGTTGATTAATCTTACAGGTAATGCTATTAAGTTTACCGAAAAAGGATCTGTAACAATTAGAGTTGCTTCAATAGCTGATGTTCCTAACGGTGTCAGCATTAGCGTAGTTGATACCGGTATTGGTATTGCTCAAGATAAAATACAGCACATTTTTGAAAGTTTTACACAGGAAAGCTCTGATACAACAAGAAAATTTGGTGGTACCGGCCTTGGGCTTGCTATCAGCAAACAACTGATAGAGTTGATGCATGGTGAATTAGTTGTTGAAAGTACGCAAGGAAAAGGTTCTTCTTTTATTATGAAATTGCCATTGGTAGCAACAAATGAATTGGCAACTGAAACAAAAGACAAGGTAAGTTCAAGTGTAGAAATCCGTAAAGGATTAAGGATTCTGCTTGCTGAAGACAATCAGTTTAATCAGATGGTAGCAGAAGATACTTTACGTATGGTTATTCCTGATCTTACATTGGATATTGTTGATAATGGTGTGCAAGCTATAGAAAAACTCACGTCAGGTAATTATGATTTAGTAATTCTCGACATTCACATGCCTGAAATGGATGGCTATGAAACAACTCAGTTTATTCGTACGCAAATGCCGTCACCGTTAAATGGTGTGCCTATAATGGCAATGACAGCTAATGTAATATCAGAAGAAATTGACAAATGTTTTGCAGTAGGAATGAATGCCTATGTGAGCAAACCGTTTACCCATGAAGATTTATTTGATAAAATAAAATCGCTCACAAGTAAGTAGTTTTACAGCAGTCAATGTTTTTTTTGACTACAATAAAATGATTGCTGCTTTTTATTCAACAGCAATGCCAAATGGCATTCTTGCCTGAATTTTGTCTTGTTCTGAAATTTGCTTGAGATATTTCATCAGCTTCATGCTTTCTTTCATGTAGTCGGGCATCATCATACTTTCAGATTCACCTTTCATATCTTCAAGTATTTCCTGTATTGGATCTTTTTGTTCAGGAAGTTCTTTTATTCTGTAGTTATCCAATCCGGCTTTTTTTGCTGCAAGAGTAACAGCATCATTCAATCCGCCATAAATATCAACCAAACCAATTCTCTTTGCATCGGTAGCACTCCACACACGTCCTTGTCCTATACTATCCACCATAACCGTTTCCATTTTTCTACCTTCGGCAACACGTCCTATAAAAGTGCTGTAAACATCTTCAACACTGCGCTGAAGAATGTTTCTCTCAGCAGGCTCAAGTGGTCTTGTTGGCATACCAAGGTCGGCATAAGGTCCGGTTTTATAAGTATCAAATGTTAATCCTAATTTGTTGTTGAGCAGTTTTTGTGCATTAAATAATAATCCAAAAACACCAATAGAGCCAGTAATGGTGGTAGGTTGCGCAACAATGGTATCGGCCAAACAACTGATGTAGTAGCCACCTGATGCCGCAAGGTTACCCATACTTACAATAAATGGTTTTTTCTCCTTAGCTAATTTAGTTTCTCGCCATATCACATCAGAGGCCAATGCACTGCCTCCGGGAGAATTAACTCTTAAAACAATTGCCTTTACTTTATCATCTAATCGAGCTTTTTTTATTGCTTCTGCTATTCTATCAGAACCTACTTGGTCGGCTTCGCCACTACCGCTTACAATGTCACCCACTGCATAAACTACGGCAATGCGGTCAGTGGTGAATTTTTTATCCGACTTAACAACAGCTTCATTGTATTTGTTCAGGCTGATGTAGTTGATATCATCATCATTCACACCTGATTTTTCTGCAAGAATTTTTTCCAACTCATCTTTATAACATAATTGATCAACTAACTTTAACCTAAGTGCATCTTTTGCATTTTCTGCAGATAAACTGTCAGCAATTTGTTCTAATTCTTCGCGACTTATTTTGCGCGATTCTGCAATTTCACTACTTATAGTTTCCCATATAGAGTTGATAAAAGTGGCAACCTGCTCTTTGTTTTCCTTTTTTAAATTTCACTAATGCATTTCTGATTTCTGTTGTAGTAGCATAGCCGGCTTCAAAATAATTCAGATTAAGGAGAATACCTTTAATGTTATCATCCTTTTCAGCTTTTTCTATATTGGCAACAATATCATTTAGTCCTGGTTTTTTACTTGCCTTCAACGTGCTTAAATTCAGATTGCGAAATGGGTTGTTGTCGCTACGTTCTGCAATGGGCATTTTGAATTCTATTTTTAATACAGAGTTGCTTTTAACTTCTACAACTTCTTTTTAAAGGCACTGCCAAGCATAACAGCAAATAAAAAGAATGTTAAAAGACAGAAAAGAATCAGGCCTGTGAGTGTGGCCAAAACATATTTCAGAAATTGTTTCATTTTAAATGGACTTGTGTGAGTTTGAAAATTTAGCTTTGCAAAGCTATAAAAATCAAAATGGCTTTGCATCAGAATACTGCAATTATACTTGCAGGCAGTAATTTAGGTAACAGACTACATAATCTGACTGAGGCAGCATTGTTTCTTCAAAGGTTGTCAACAAAAAAAATGGCATCATCATCAGTGTATGAATCAGCACCCTGGGGTAATCAGAACCAGCCGCCTTTTCTGAATCAGGCATTCAGCATTTATAATGCATTTACTGCACACGAATTGCTTGATGTTTTATTGACCTTTGAAAAATCTCAGGGACGAACACGCAAGCATCAGTGGGAACCACGCAGCATAGATCTTGACATACTTTTTTTCAATAATGAAATTATCTGTACACCGGAATTGACAGTTCCACATAAACATTTGCATGAAAGGCGTTTTGTGCTCGAGCCTCTTGCAGAACTTATTTCTGATTTTATTCATCCTGTTTTTAAAAAAAGTATTTCTGAATTGTACAGTTGAATGCAAAGATGATTTGAAAGTCTCTAAATATCCTTTATATGTACAGAAATAGATTTTTAACTATTGAAGGAAACATTGGGGCCGGCAAAACTTCATTAGCCAAGATGATTGCCGAAGAGTTTAATTATCATCTTATATTAGAAGAGTTCGCAGAAAATACTTTTTTACAGCAGTTTTATGATAGTCCTGAAAAATTTGCCTTCCCGCTTGAAATGTCATTTATGGCTGCGCGGTATAAGCAATTGAAAACATTTTTCAACAAAAACACACTGCCTTTTCCTATTGTGTCTGATTATATGTTTCAAAAAACACTGCTATTTGCCAAGTCGAATCTTAAAAAAAATGAATATGGGCTTTTTGAACAGTTTTTTCAGATGCTCAATGTAGGATTGCCTCTGCCGCAATTAATTGTGTATTTGCAAAAGGAAATACCTTCGCTCCAAAAAAATATTAAAAAACGTGGGCGTGAGTACGAGCAGAATATGAAGGACGATTATCTACTCAAAATCAATAATGCATATAGTCGTTTTATGAAAAAGTCCAACACAGCTTCCAATATCCTAATAATCAATACGGAAGGACTTGATTTTGTGCGAAAAAGAAGCGATTTTCAAAAAATTGTAGAAACTATAGAAAAGACAGGTTTTAGGTTCTGATTTACAAGCACTGTCAATAAATCTGTTTATTTACTTCATATTTAATTTTATTATTTAAAACCATTGTGTTATACTTGCACCACAAAATTTTGTAAAATATTAAACCACTCTATACGATGAAAGTAAAAACCTTACTCGTTTCAACTTTTTTAATCTCTGCTACGCAATTTGCGTTCGCTCAGGAATCGGCCAGATACGGCCTTCCTAAGAACAAGGATTTTGACAAATGGTCAGCAGGACTAACTGTAGGATTAAACTGGTTTCAGGGCGACCTCAACGAAAAACCGGAAACAATAACAGTATCCTGAATAACATCCAAGACCCTGTATTCGGACTTAAAGTAGGCTATCAGATAAGCCACTCTGTGCAGGTAAACGTTCGTGGTAATTACACAAACTTGAGCGGAAAAAGAACAAGACAACTTTCCGTGTTCCAAATGCTGTTACCAGCCCGCAAATTACCAGGAACATTAAGTTTAAGTCACCTATATATCAGGCAAGTCTTAACTTAAATTATACCATAGGTAACATCAGCTTTTTACAACGTAACAAGCGTTTGCACTTTTATGGTGAAATTGGTTTGGGTATATTTAGCTATGCTCCAAAAGTTACTGATCTTGACAATGGAACTGTTTATGTAAAGAAAGGCTCTGTAGCTGAAGGATTTTTACCTTTAAGTTTAGGATTTAAATATCAGATCAAGCGTTTTGATGTTGGTTTACTTGCCACATTTAACAAAACTCTTAACGATAAAGTAGATCAGGTATATGACTCTAAAACAGAGAGTGACAACTGGTCGTTTTTCCAGTTAGGTGTTAACTATACATTCGGCAAAAAACAAGCAATGATGGAATGGGTTAACCCAATGGAAGTAGTTTATAATGATCTTTCTGATATGAAAGACAGAATAGATGTAATGTCTGGTGATAAAGATAAAGACGGTGTTTCTGATTTGTTCGACAAAGACAACTCAACTCCTGAAGGCGTTAAAGTTTATGGTGATGGTACTGCCTTAGATAGCGATGGTGATGGTGTTCCTGATAATGTGGACTCTGACCCTTATTCAAATAAAGGAGCTAAAGTTGATGCCAGTGGTTTAGAGGTTGATACTGATGGCGATGGTGTTCCTGACAGTCGTGATATGGAACCAAACACTCCTAAAGGAAACTTAGTAAACTTCCAGGGTATGACTATTGCACCTGCCGGATCTTATGGAAATGATGGTATCACTTCTAACAGCGCTACAGGTTGGTTACCTTCAATATTCTTTGATGTTGACCAGTCAGCTATCAAATCTGTTTACAACGACCGCTTAAATACAGTTGCACGTGTGATGATAAAAAATCCTAAGCTGAAACTGAGTGTTGTTGGTAATTGCGATGTTGATGCCTCTGAACAATACAATGATAAATTAGGTATGAAACGTGCAGAAGCTGCTATAAATCACCTTGTAAAAGTTTATGGTATTGATGCCTCAAGACTTACTGCCACATCATTGGGTAAGAAAGAACAACTTGCCAAAGGCAACAAGCGCATGAACAGAAGGGTTGATTTTGAAGTAGCAAAATAACCTGAATAATATTTAAAGGAAAGGCCGGACTTTAGTCCGGCTTTTTTTATGCTTTCATTTTCTGAAACAGGTCATATATCATTATGCCTGCACACACTGCAATGTTCAAGGAATGTTTGGTGCCATGTTGCGGCAGTTCTATTGCCCCATCACACATTGCTATTGTTTCATTGCTCACACCATCAACTTCATTACCAAAAACAACAGCTAACTTTTCATCTTTTTCAGGTTTAAAATCAGGCATAGCTATACTTTGACTTGTTTGCTCTGCTGCAAAAATTTTATAACCATTTGGTTTAAGTTCAGGGATACAGACTTTAATATCAGAATAATATTGCCAGAGTACGGACTGTGTAGCGCCCAATGCGGGTTTTAAAGTGTCTTTGTGTGGTGGTTGTGCCGTGATGCCCGTGAGAGTAATTTTTCTACCGGAAAGGCATCACAGGTTCTGAAAACAGAGCCTGTATTAAGTAGCTTCTTATATTTTCAAGAATAATGACAACAGGAATTTTTTGTATTTGCTTAAACCCTTCTGTCGAAGTGCGACCCATTTCGCTGCCGGTTAACTTTTTCATTTTTTACAATTGAAGACAAAAGAAAAAAATAAAAGCGAAACTCCGCTCATGCAGCAATACAATGCCATAAAGGCAAAGTATCCTGATGCATTATTACTCTTTCGTGTAGGCGATTTTTACGAAACTTTTAGTGAAGATGCTGTAAAGACATCAAAAATTCTGGGTATTGTCCTCACCAAACGTTCCAATGGTGCAGCATCAGAAATGGAGCTTGCAGGCTTCCCCTATCATGCGCTCGATACCTATTTGCCTAAATTGGTTCGTGCCGGGCAGCGTGTTGCCATCTGCGATCAGTTAGAAGATCCAAAGACAACAAAGACCATTGTTAAAAGAGGCGTAACAGAATTGGTTTCTCCCGGTGTTACCTACAATGAAAAAATTCTTGAAAACACACACAATAATTTTCTTGCAGTAGTTCATCTTACAGAAGATGTTTCAGGTGTAGCTTTTGCAGATGTTTCGACAGGAACATTTTTTACTGCACGTGGTAAAGATGCATATATAGAAAAGCTGCTTCAGAATTTTAAACCCAGCGAAGTTGTGTTGCAGAAATCCATGCAAAAAGATTTTATTGCACGCTTTGGCGATGGCTTCTATATCTACACACTCGATCAATGGGCTTTTCAGAAAGAATATGCAGAAGAAGTTTTACTCAAACACTTTCAGACCAATTCACTTAAAGGTTTCGGTATTCACGAAATGGACGAAATGATTGTGGCATGTGGTGTTGCCTTGCATTATTTCGGACAAATGCAGCAGCAAACGCTGTCGCACATCACAGGCATTGCACGCATTGACGAAGAACAATATGTCTGGCTCGATAAATTTACGATCCGCAATCTTGAACTTGTTGCCTCGCCACATGAAAATGCACGCACCTTAGTTGATGTTATTGACAGAACTGTCACACCCATGGGGTCGCGGCTACTCAAACGATGGATACTCCTACCTCTAAAAGACATTCAAACCATTCATGAGAGGCACGATGCTGTAGCCGCTTTCACCTTAGATGAAACATTAAGAGGGCAGATAGCAACATCTCTGCGTCATGTTGGCGATATAGAAAGAATGCTTTCTAAAATTGCACTCCGCAGAATTTCACCACGCGAAATGGTGCAACTCAAACGTGCATTATCTCAGATTCAACCTGTAAAAGACAACCTTGCTACTGCCGGGAACAGTACGTTTAATGTTTTGTCAGAACAGCTAAATCCCTGTAACCTACTCATTCAAAAAATTCAGGATGCGCTAATTGAAGATGCACCACCACTTGCATCAAAGGGAGGTTTCATTGCAAAAGGATTCAGTCAGCAGCTTGACGACTTAAGACAAGTAGCATTTTCAGGCAAAGATTATCTGCTGAAAATACAACAGCGTGAAGTTGAACAAACCGGAATTTCCTCTCTCAAAATTGCCTTCAACAATGTGTTTGGCTATTACATTGAAGTCACCAATGCACATAAAAGCAAGGTGCCCGAAAGCTGGATAAGAAAACAAACCCTCGTAAATGCCGAGCGCTACATCACTCCCGAACTCAAAGAATACGAAGACAAAATTCTGGGTGCTGAAGAAAAAATTTCAACCATAGAAAATGAAATTTTTCAGGAGCTCATCAGCTTTACACAAAACTACATTCAGCCCTTGCAGGTCAATGCATCTGTTTTGTCGCAGCTCGACTGCCTATTGTCTTTTGCAAACGTTGCCATCGAAAATAATTACACACGCCCTGTTGTAAACGACAGCCTTGTTCTTTCTATCACAGAAGGCCGCCATCCTGTGCTCGAAAAACAAATGCCTCCGGGCGAAGCCTATATTCCAAACTCTATTTTTTTAGACCAGCAAACGCAGCAGATTATCATGATCACCGGCCCCAACATGTCCGGTAAGTCGGCCTTGCTCAGGCAAACGGCACTCATTGTACTCATGGCGCAAACGGGCAGTTTTGTCCCTGCCAAGAGTGCAGAAATTGGCTGGGTTGACAAACTCTTTACCAGAGTAGGAGCAAGCGACAACATCTCTTCTGGCGAATCAACCTTTATGGTCGAAATGAATGAAACTGCCAGCATCCTCAACAACATTACACAGCGTAGCTTGGTGCTGTTAGACGAAATTGGTCGCGGCACAAGCACCTATGATGGCATTTCTATTGCATGGTCCATTGCCGACTATATCCACGAATCCAAAAATGCACGTGCCAAAACACTGTTTGCCACACATTATCACGAGCTCAATGAAATGACCAACTCCTACAACAGGATTAAAAACTACAATGTGGCAATAAAAGAAGCAGGCAATAAAATACTTTTCCTGCGCAAATTAGTGCCAGGTGGCAGCGAACATAGTTTTGGTATTCACGTAGCACGAATGGCAGGTATGCCGCCACATGTCATCAACAAGGCCGAAAAAATGCTAGCCCTTCTCGAAAAAGCACACAGCAACACAGAATTGCTGCGCAATGCCGGACATCAGGCCGACAAAGACGCCATGCAGCTAAGCTTCTTCCAGCTTGACGACCCTTTATTGGAACAAATAAGAGACGAAATACTCAAAACCGATGTCAACACCCTCACACCCGTAGAGGCGCTCTTTAAACTCAACGAGATAAAAACGCTGCTTTCAAAAAATAAAAAGTAAAAAATTTGTTCTTATTTTATTTTTATAATTTTGCAATCCCTTCTAACGAAGTCGGGAATTTAAGTATTGAAATATCAAGCAATTATGCGGAAGTAGCTCAGTTGGTAGAGCGCGAGCTTCCCAAGCTTGAGGTCGCGGGTTCGAACCCCGTCTTCCGCTCTCAACAAAGTTACCGCCACACATGTAGCTAACGGTTGGCCTCTGTTAAACCTGTAGCTGTTTATTTTCGGTAACTTTTTTTTTGAAGTTCCTTTTTACCCGGGTGGTGGAACTGGTAGACACGCAGGACTTAAAATCCTGTGGACCTTATACGTCCGTGCGGGTTCGATTCCCGCCCCGGGTACTTTTTTCAAAGTAATTTTTTTAAAAACATTTGTGTGGGTTCTCCTCCGCCTGCGGTGGATGTGGCGGACCACTCCGGGTACTTTTTTCTAAGTAATTTTATTTTAAAAACATTTATGTGGGTTCTCCTCCAGTGGCGGACCACTCCGGGTACTTTTTTCGAAGTAATTTTATTTTAAAAACATTTATGTGGGTTCGCCTCCGCCTGTGGTGGATGTGGCGGACCACTCCGGGTACTTTTTTTCTGAACGATATTTTTAAAATCGTAATTATTTAAATAATTTTTTGGAGCTCAAACTGCAGTAACATCTGCAAAATCTATTCCTGCTGTTTCCCCGGTGCACGGCACCGCTCACGCACAAAAACCATACAGGTAAACATCAGGGCTTGTTAAAGCATTTTCAGACTGTCATTTTTCACGCTTTTCAGCCGTGGCTGACCGTGACTGATCAACAATTCTAAACTCTGAATTCTACATTCATAATTATCAAATCACTTTTCACTTTTGCATTTTACATTTTCAACTTTCAACTCTCAATATTCTAATCACATTTCTTTTTACTTTTGATGTAAACAATAGTTATAAGTAATTGGCAGCAGTGCTTATATCAAACGTTTGGATTTCTAATTCACTTTAAACGAATGCGTAACTTGGTTATAATTATTTTAGTTTTGTTCTCTGTAAGCTGTATGACAAATTATCCATTGACTACTTTTTACGTAAAAAACACTACAGATAAGACACTTAACTTTAAAGCCAGCATCATAAAACAAAGTCAAATGGGACCTTATGAAATGACTTTACCATTTATGGTATTTCCGAATGACAGTGTCGTTGCAAGAAGAACAAACTTTAAAAAGGATGCTTCTCCCACAGCTTGGTTTAAAAAGTTTATTATCTTTCAAACAGACAGTCTATCATTTAATGATCCTAAAAATAAAGACAATTGGATTAAAACTACTGATGAAAAAGGAAGACCTGTTTATACTTTCACAATGACAAAATGATGCAAAAAATACAAATATTTATAGTAATATTTTTTCTATCTTCATGTTTCACTTTCGGACAAGACCATGACAGTTTGTTTGCTCGGCTAAACGGAATTTCAAACAATGGCATTGATTTTTTTAATGTTGATGGCATTGAAATCACAACTCAAAAAGTACCAGCCGACTTGACACCTAAAAGTATTTCTAAGAAATTCAAGAATTTGGCTATAAAGGAAAAGGAAATTATTTCTACTGACAGCACTTTAGGATTTTCAAACTTTTATGTTTCTAAATCAAAGACAGAATCAGGAATTACAATAAATATGAATTATTACTTTTTCAAAAACTCTGATGACAAGGTCATTGGTATTTCATTTATTGCAATGAATAAAACAGACAGGGAGTTGGAAAAAGAGTTTGTTCAATTAGTATATGATAATGCAATACCGGAAAGTGTTTATGCGACTTTAAACATTGGCGATATAAATTTTGCAGGCAGAAAAATACCATTAGGAAGTGGATGCAGATGGATGGGAATAAACAATGTGCAGTGTCCTTCCTGGGGACAAATGAATTGGAGTGTTCATAAAACATTAGAAGATGCTTCACTAAGTGTAAATAATCAGATAGCTTTTATCAAAGCAGGAAATAAGGGCAAGATTGTTTCAGATACAACTGTTGCAGTAATTTTTGAAGGAAATGAAACCAACGCAAGAAAGATTATCTATGATTTTAAAGGTGCAACTTCAGTTTTAGTTGGCATGAGTGGAGGTAAAACATTGACAGTATATTTTGTTGCCACACCGGTGAGAAATAATTTTGTTAGTTGCGTAATGAGTTTTGGAACAATGACCAAATTAATCCAAGTGGACTCCCACCACTATTAGAACAAGTGATGAAACTAAAATGACAATGTAGTAAATACAATCATAACTCATAGTCATATCGGCTCCGGCTTCTTATGATGACCAACATCTCTGGCAGTTATTTTTTAAATATGTTCATTATTAAAATTATTGAAAGCAGAAAGGAAGATATCAATAAATTGCAAGATATTTTTTTAGAAACAAGACGCTCTACATTTTCTTGGGTTGATACTTCTCAATTTAAATTGTCTGATTTTGAAAAAGAAACCGAAGGTGAGTATGTTCTAGTAGCTATGATTGATGAAAAAGTAATTGGATTTATATCTGTTTGGGTAGCTGATAATTTTATTCATCATTTGTATGTTGACAAAAGTTTTCAAGATCAAAAAGTTGGAACTAAATTGTTAAATGCGGTGCTTGATAAATTTGGGCTGCCTGTCAGGTTGAAATGCGAAATAAAGAACCAAAAAGCAGTTTCTTTTACAGACAAAAAGGGTTTGTTGAAATAGAGCAGGGGCACTCTGAAATGGGAGTATATATTTTGTTTGAGCTACGTAAAAAATTAAGCTAAAGCAGTCCCTGATTGTGTGTTTTCTGAGTGCATTGTCCGAAAACTGATTTTAAAACCTTCTCCATTTTTATCTGTATAGTTTAAAAATAAAATATTACCTTTATAGTTTCAATGACTATCATTAATCACATAGAAAACAAACCGAATTGGTTTTACATAATAAGTGTCAGCGTGCTGACATTTATTTTGCCTGCAATATGTTTTGTAACGGAACATTTCTTCACCAACACTGTGCTTTCGTTTAATCTGTTCGGTAAGTGGTTTATCTTTTCTGCTGTCGGTCTTCGTTTGTTTTTAGCAGGAACTAAACAAGTCATAAATCCTGAATTTACAGCAAAAGAAATTTTTCACCTTGATAGTTCCGATAGTTTTCCAATACTTCGTGAGTTAGGCTTTGCCAACTTATGTTTCGGACTTGTTGCTGTTGTTTCAATCTTTAAACCGGAGTGGCGAACTGTAAGCGCATTTGCAAGCGGACTTTACTTTGGATTTGCTGCCATACAACATGGATTTAATAAAACTTCAGGAATAAATGAAAAATTTGCCTTGTGGACTGACCTGATTATTTTTGTTTTTCTTTCAGTTTACTTTATAAAAAGTATTTAAGTGTCACTTAACATAACCATCTTATTTTCATCTAATGTAGTTTCTGTTTACTAATTCCATAAACTCTTAACCTTTAAATATCCTCTACATTCAATACTTGTAATCAACAAATCTCAAAATAGACAATTCCCAAATTCTTCAAACCTGTCAGCCGAGGCTGATCATCTAATTCAACTTTATCACCTCATCACTTCTCACCATTCACGCTTTCCAACCCCTCTGCATATTTCATATATCGTTTAATCCATTCAGTCCTTCGCACCACACGCGCATTCGGTTTTACAGGCGACCATTTTAAAGGTAGTGGAAGAATGGCTGCCAGCGATGCTGCCTGATGTACACTTAACTGACTTGCCGGTTTATTAAAATAATATTCCGATGCAGCCTCTGCACCATAAACACCATTGCCCAATTCAATTACATTCAAATAAACTTCCATGATGCGTTCCTTACTCCAGAATATTTCAATGAGAAAAGTAAAGTAAACTTCAAAACCTTTACGAAGCCATGTGCGCGATGGAAAAAGAAAAACATTTTTTGCGGTTTGTTGTGAAATGGTGCTGGCGCCACGTTTTTTGTTTTTATGTTTTTCATTGTATTGCGCAGCTTTTTGAATTGCCTCCATGTCTAAGCCAAAGTGTTCGTTAAAGCGCTGGTCTTCGCTGGTGATTACTGCTTTTACCAACAATGGTGAAATGTTTGATATAGGCTCCCAGTCTTTCTTGAACTGTATGTCACGTTCAGAATCAAAAACCTGTTCCACAAATCGGATAATCATCAATGGAGTAAAAGGTATGGGAACAAAACGAAACAGAATTACTCCTGCAATACTTAAAATTAAAAACCATTTAATGATCTTCCACAATATTTTTCTGATTCTGATAAATATGTTTTTCATCAATTTAGTATTTCAGGATTTATTAAAAAACGATAGGGCAGCATGGCATCATTGCCTGCATAGTCAACGCCAATGCGGACAGTTGTGGTAATTTGTTTTTCTGTGAGTTGCAGGTCATTGTTTTCAATCCATATTTTATTTCCAAGTAGAGATGTACCTGTCATGCTGCAATCAATTCCCAATGCTTGTGAAACCATTCCCGGCCCTGATGCAATTTGTTTTAATGGTTTGTTGACAGGTCTTCTTTTTTTAATGAGTTCAAAACCTCTTTTTGGAAAGATGCTTCTTATAAGTACTGCATGTGGAACATCTTGAATGTTTGTAACAACATTAAAAAGTGAATGAATACCATAGCAAAGGTAAACATAGGCAACACCACCTTGACAATACATGATTTCAGTTCGTTGTGTGCGTCTGTTGTTCCATGCATGCGAAGCTTTGTCGTCAATACCCATATAGGCTTCTGTTTCTGTAATAATTCCTGAAGTTAGTTTTCCGTTTATCTTGGTACAAAGTTCTTTGCCTAATAACTGTCTTGCAACTTTAACAGCACTTTCCTGTAAATAAAAAGATTGAAGCAACTTACTCATGCCACAAAAGTATATCGCTTTCCGAAATAATTATTTTTCCTGAGTCAATCAGCCATTGCAGGGATTGAACATACTGTTCTTTTTTACTTGCAGAAAATTTTTCAAGCAGTTCATCGTATCTTAAAGTTTGTTGTTGAATAAAATCTTTTATTTCTGCATTTTGTTTCTCAAAGGTCAGGTCGTTGAGTTCAATTTTATTTCTTTTTCTGCAATAGTCGCAGGTGCCACAACGTGTATTTGTAGTTTCGCCAAAATAATTTAGCAACATCATACTACGACATGATGTTAGGCTATCTGCATAATGTAGCATGGCATTCACTCTCTCATTAAAACGTTGTTTGCGAAACTCTAATAATTTTATATCAGGAACAACGGTTTCCTGTTTCACCCTTGCCATTAAATAGGTTAGCTGAGGCTTATCTGTCTGTTGTAGATATTCTATCAACTCATTTTTTTGTAAAAAGAACAAATGCCTTATTAGTGCATCTTGCGCAATGTTTAATCTTTTTGCTAACTCTGCCTCGTTGATTCTGATAAAATTATCGAAGCTACCACCATACGAACGAAGTATTGTTTTAATAACCTTGTCAGACTCCGGATGCTGCACCTGAAAGTTGTATAGTTCTGCTTGGCCTACTGTAAATTTTAATCTTGATGGAATATAAACTGCATCAGAGAGATGAATATAACCTGCTTCGGCTAAAATTTTTAATGCATTAATAGTTACCAAAGGATTGAAGTTATAAGTTGACGCAAAATCAGAAACATCAAAATTGAAACTGATGTTTTCACCACTGCCTAAAGCAACTTTCAGATAATTTCCCAGAGCATGATATATAAGTCTGATAAGTTTTATTTCGGGAAATGCATTTTGAAAACGCAATTCTAAGTCTGCTTTGTCGGCACTGTTGTAAATTAAAACAGCAAAAGCATTTTTTTCATCACGTCCTGCACGACCAGCCTCCTGATAATATGCTTCAGGACTATCAGGTAAATCTGCATGTATAACCGTACGCACATCAGCTTTGTCTATACCCATGCCGAATGCATTGGTAGCTACAATAGCTTGTATTTTATTCTGCATCCAGTCAATTTGTTTTTTGTTTCTATCGGCTGTAGATAGCCCTGCATGATAAAAATCTGCATTGATGCCCTGGCTGTTCAGATAAGTTGTTATGTCTTTTGTTTTACCTCTGCTGTTAACATAAACAACAGCACTTCCTTTAACCGATTTTAAAATTTCAGCAGTACGTGTTAGTTTGTCTTTGTTGTATTCAACAATATAGCTCAGATTTTTGCGCTCAAAACTTTTCTGAAAAAAATTGTGATTTTTGAAATGGAGTTTTTCGATAATATCATTCCTTACAGACTTTGTTGCAGAGGCAGTGAGTGCAATTACAGGAACTTCAGGAAACTCTTCTCTTAATTCAGCAATACGCAGATAGGATGGGCGAAAATCATAACCCCATTGCGAAATACAATGTGCTTCATCAACGGCAATGAGATTTATTTTTATCTCTCGTAATTTTGTCAAGGCCAGACTGCTAGTTAAACGTTCAGGTGACAGATATAAAAATTTCGACTTTCCGAATATGCAATTGTCAAAGGCAATTTCAATTTCTGTCTTGCTCATTCCTGAAACTACAGCAGACGCTTTAATTCCTCTGGCACGCAGGTTATCCACCTGATCTTTCATAAGTGAAATCAAAGGTGAAATCACAACACATATTCCATCGAGATAAATTCCCGGCACCTGAAAACAGATAGATTTACCGCCTCCCGTTGGCATAAGCGCTAAAGTGTCATGGCCACCAACTACAGATTCAATAATTTCCTGCTGCAGTGGTCTGAAACGACTATGCCCCCAGTATTTTATTAAAATCTCATGCAGTTTGTCACCAACGCTCATGTTACAAATGTAAAATTAGAATTGCGAATTATGCTGCCCGCGTAAAATAAAATAGTGGTTTTGGGAAAATTGCTGTTAGCTTTTAAATCGCTGTATAATCAAGGCACTGTTTGTACCACCAAACCCAAATGAATTAGAAAGAAAACAGTTGATACGATGTTCCATTGAAGAAGTGATGATGTTGATGGCTTTAGTATCTTCATCAGGCTCTTCAAAATTAATGTTTGGAGCCACAAAATCATTCTGCATCATCAGCATAGAATATACTACCTCGCTGGCACCTGCCATCCAACACTCATGTCCTGTCATTGATTTGGTAGAGCTTACAGGAACTTTGTTTCCTAAAACATGTGAGATCACTTTTGCTTCAATGCCATCGCCTGCAGGTGTTGAGGTAGCATGGGCATTTACGTAGTCAATATTTGATGCATTAATTCCTGCTAACTTCATTGCCATGTTTAATGAGCGTTCTTGCCCATTAAAATCAGGATTTGAAATATGATCGCCATTGGATGAAAATCCATAGCCTGTTACTTCAGCAAGTATGGTAGCACCTCTTTTCTGTGCCGATTCAAGCGACTCTAAAATTACAGTGGCAGCACCACCTGAAGGAATTAGTCCGTCACGGCTTTTATCAAATGGACGCGATGCTTTTTGTGGTTCATTCTCACGACTGCTGAATGTGCCAAGCCCATCGAAGCTGGTCATAGCAGGTGGATTTATTTCTTGTGCACCACCGCAGATAACACGCTCCTGTAATCCTTGACGTATCAACAGGTAACCCATACCAATGGCATGTGATCCACTTGCGCAAGCTGCACTAAGTGTAAAATTTATTCCTTTAAGCTTATAAATAGTGGCAAGGTTCATGTTTACCGTGCAGTTCATGTTTTGAAAAATATCGCCACTGCCTATTAAAGTATTGTCTTTCTTTTTTCTTGCCTTGTCAATAGTTTCTACTACAGAACCTGCTGTGCTGTCATTGCCAAAAATGATTCCTGTTTCATTTTTTTCCATATAGTCTGTATCGAGCTTTGCCATAGCAAGTGCTTCGCGTGTTGACATGAATGCATACATTGCCGGTTGGTGCATACCCAAACGGTCACGTCTGTGAAGAAAATCTTTAAGGTCAGGTGTTTCTACAAAACCTGTCAATGCAGAACGGAATCCTAAATCTTTTCTTTCCTGATCAAAGATAATTCCACTCTTTCCCTGACGTAACGACTCTGTAACTTCTGCAAGGTTCTTGCCGATACATGAATAAATACCGATACCTGTGATGACTACTCTTTGCATAAATCAGGAATAAATACCTCCGTTAATGTTGATGATTTCGCCTGTAATATAAGAGGCTTTGTCTGATGCCAGAAAGCTGACAACATGTGCTACTTCTTCAGGTGTGCCAAAACGTTCCATCGGAACTAATTTACTTAATTCTTTTTCATTAAGTCCCTCTGTCATATCACTCTTGATAAATCCAGGCGCAACAGCGTTGACAGTGATTTTTCTTTTAGCAACCTCAAAAGCAAGTGATTTTGTTGCAGCAACAATAGCACCTTTGGCAGCCGCATAATTTGTTTGTCCGGCATTTCCTTTCAATCCTGAGAGTGAAACAATATTGACAATACGGCCTGCGCGTTTGCGAAGCATTGGGTTCACAACGTTTCGGGTAACATTATAAAATCCTTTGAGTGAAATATTTAAAACATCATCCCAATCTTTTTCTGGCATCCACATAAAAAGACCATCACGGGTGATGCCTGCATTGTTTACCAATACACTGATAAATTTATTTTAATTCTCTTTATGCCAATGGTCAAGAGCAGCATTTACTGTTTCATTATACTGAACATTAAATGGCAGCAACTCACCACTACCTCCGGCATTTTTAATTGTTGTCAATGTTTCTTCAGCAGCTTGTTTGTTTGATGCATAGTTGATGAGAATGTGCAGCTTATGATCTGCTGCAAGCTGAAGTGCAATGGCTTTGCCAAGTCCTCTTGATGCTCCGGTTACTAAAGCGCAATTCATGATTTAAAGTTCGTTTTCTTTTAAAATATCAATAACTTTTCTGATGTTTTCAAACTGTGGAACATCATCTTCAACTACGGCAACCTGCTTACGGATTAAACCATGCAGTGACAAAGTGTTTTTGCAAAGTTTTTGAGATTCTTCAGTACTTAACAAGTCTATTGCCTGACATACAGCAAGTGTTAGCACAGCAACAACTTCATAGCTGTTATCAATTACTTTTCTGGCAATGATGGCGCTGTTGGTTCCCATACTCACCACGTCCTGATTGTCGTTGTTGTTTGAAATGCTGTGAACATAAACAGAGTTGCTGAGCGACTGATTTTCTGCTGTAGTACTCGTTGCAAGAAACTGCATGCCCTGCAACCCAAAATTAAATCCTAGTTTTTTCTTGTTCAGAAATGGAGGAAATTTTCTGTTGAGTTTTTTGTTCAATAAAAAGTTTAGCTGACGTTCGGCAAGTACAGAAAGCTTAGAAATGGCAAGTTTAAGTTTATCCATTTCAAGAGAAATATAATCACCATGAAAGTTGCCGCCATGAAACACATTGTCTGCTTCGGGCATGACTACAGGATTGTCGTTGGTTGAATTTAATTCGTTTTCAGTAACGGCAATAGCAGCCATGCAGGTATCATAAATAGGT
This sequence comes from Bacteroidota bacterium, assembly GCA_016699635.1. GTDB lineage: Bacteria > Bacteroidota > Bacteroidia > AKYH767-A > OLB10 > OLB10. The sequence goes on from CP064983.1 coordinate 2,119,630, forward strand.
CCTATGATTTGTGGTACACAGCGAATGGAATAATATTCCTGAATTTTGTTTTTGAATTCTGTACGGCTCAGTTCGGCATGATCAGAGAAGGCTCTTTTCTGCTACGCACCAATTTACTTCCCTTCAAAAATTCGCGCATTTGTTGAGCAACCTCACGTTGTCCGTTGTGTAGCTTAACGTGATTGAGTTCAGCAGAAAAAGAATCATCAAACGATTCAATAATTTCGTTGATCACTGCCGATAAAGATATCATCCAGCGAGTAAGTCGCTTTGCATAAACAAGGTTGATGGCTGCAATGCCTGTCATGCACGATGTGCCATTGATAATGCCTAAGCCATCACGCAGTTGTAGTGTTAATGGTTTTATGTTTAACTTCTTAAAAACATCTGCTGTTTTTTGACGCTTACCATTATAATGAACATAACCTTCGCCTATCAGATTTAGTCCAAGGTGTGCAAGCTGAACCAAATCGCCACTGGCACCAACGCCACCATGCTCATAAATTTCAGGAACAATATTTTCATTCAGCATTGTGGTGAGCAATGAAATTACTTCGGGGCTTACACCTGAATGTGCCTGAAGAAAATTATTAAGACGTGCTGCCACAACAGCCCTTGCATATACTTCATTGAGTACTGCACCTGTGCCACTGCTGTGACTGCGTATCAGATTATATTGTAACTGATTTAATTCGTGATTTTCAACCTTGTACTGCACCATAGGGCCAAAACCCGTATTGATGCCATAGATGATTTTATCTTTTGAAAACCTAACTAAAAAATCAAATGACTGATTGATTGATTTGATGATTTCATCATCAACCGTTACAGGTTTCCTGTTAAATGCAATTGATTCAAGCTCTGCCAGTGTCAGCGGATTAGCCATACTTCTTATCCTCATTAATAGGATGGCAAATGTAATATTTTCAAAAATATATAATGCCCGAATCAGACATTGTTGTACTATTGTTTATTCGGTTTCGGTATTTTACTTTTACCCCAAATAAAACCAAGTTTATGAGGATATTTTTTACAGCCTTTTTACTTTTTATTTCCGGTTATGTTTCTATTGCACAAAATGTGATATCCGGTGTTATAAAAGACGGCAGCAGTGGCGAAACATTGATAGGTGCTACAATCGTCATCAAAGGAACAACAGAGGGCGCAGCTACAGATATTGACGGCAAGTTTTCGTTTGAAACCACACGTAGTTTTCCTTTGGTTTTAGTGGCTTCTTTTGTTGGTTTTATCAATCAGGAAATTACAATCAACAATATATCACCTCTTACTATTAAATTGAAAAAAAATGAGGTGTTGCTTAAAAATGTTACCGTAACAGGCAGCCGCATTTCCGAGAAACAAAAAGAATCGCCAATTACTGTTGAAGCACTCGATTATATTGCCATTAAAGAAACACCTGCTGCCAGTTTTTACGAAGGCTTGGGGCAGTTGAAAGGAGTTGATTTGACAAGTGCCAGTCTTGGATTTAAAATTATTAATACAAGAGGATTTAACAGCAGCTCGCCAGTGCGTTCGTTACAGTTAATTGATGGTGTAGATAATCAATCTCCGGGATTGAATTTTTCATTGGGTAATTTTCTTGGCAGCAGCGAACTTGATGTGCAAAAAGTTGATCTGATTGTAGGGGCAAGTTCTGCCTACTATATTACAATGCTTTTAATGGTGTTATAGCTATGACAACACGCAGCCCTTTTGAATCACCGGGCTTGCAGTTTATGGTAAAAATTGGTGACAGAAAACTCAATGAATTTGCATTGCGTTTTGCTCAGGTTTTTAAGAATAAGAAAGGTGAAAATAAGTTTGCATATAAACTCAACTTTTATCGCTTCACTGCTTTAGACTGGAAAGCCGATAACTATTCGCCAACAGAACAATCACGTAATACAAGCTATAACCCGGGCGGCTATGATGCAGTAAATGTTTATGGCGATGAAGATATTAATGGAACAGACTATAGAAATTTTCCGGGTGCATTTCCCGGACTGATGTCTTTTAACCGAAAAGGCTACAAAAAAGAAGATTTGGTTGACTACAACAGTAACAACACCAAGGCAGGTCTTGCTTTGCATTATATGATTACACCAAAGATAGAAGCTATTACTTCTGCTAATTATGGTACAGGTACAACAATTTATCAGGGCGATAATCGCTACAGTCTGAAGAATATTAAATTTTTACAAAACAGAGTTGAGGTCAGAGAAAAAGATAAATGGTTTATAAGAGCTTACAGCACTTCTGAAGATGCAGGACAGTCTTATGATGCATATTTTACAGCACTATTATTACAGCGTAGTGCAAAGAGTGATGGTCATTGGAAAAATGACTATGAGAATTTCTGGAATGGAAATTATAACATGAGTTACATCAGAAAGCTGCCAGGTTTTCCGCCACCTCCAGGTTTTGGTCCTGCTTATGTTCAATGGCTTCAATCTGTGAATCCATTCTTGTTAAACAACTATTATGATTCATTGGTGCATTATCATCAGCAGGCACAGGCCTATGCCAGTGGTGTTGGAAATCCTCAAAATCAAAACCTGGCATTCTTCGAGCCGGGAACTGCCCGTTTCGATTCTGCTTTTAATGCCATCACATCACGTAAGTCATATTCAGAAGGGGGATCACGTTTTTATGATAAGTCCAAACTTTATCACATACAAGGTGAATATCGTTATCCAAACAAATGGGTTGATGGTGTAGTAGGAGGAAACTATCGTCTTTACAAACCTAATTCTGACGGAACAATTTTTTCTGATACCAGTTATGTGCATTATAATATTTCAGCAAACAACGATACATTATCAATAGATACTTTACGCAATAAACTTTCTGTTTATGAATTTGGTGTTTATGCAGGATTGGAAAAGAAAATTCTGAAAGACAAATTAAAACTCAACGCTACGGTACGTTTTGATAAAAATCAAAATTTTAAACTGTTAGTTTCTCCTGCAGGTTCTGTTGTTTATACACCAAATAACAATCATGTCATCAGAGTTTCGTTTTCATCTGCTGTAAGAAATCCTACACTTACAGATCAATATTTATTTTATCAGGTAGGAAGGGCTACTCTGCTTGGAAACATCAATGGCTACACCAACCTTTTAACTCCCGAATCGGTAACTGAGTTTTATGATAGCAGCAAGTCATCATTTAAATTTTTGAACTTCTTTAACATTGATCCTGTAAGACCGGAAAAAGTTAAAACCATTGAAGCTGGTTATCGTGCAACACTGTTTAACCGTTTATATGTTGATTTGAATGGATATTATTCATGGTATCGTGATTTTATCGGATATCAGATAGGTGTTGATGCCGACACTTTTCTGTAAACACTTTTGGTGGTACTATTTACGATTTGGTTTTTAATCGTGTAGTACGTGTGGCTTCAAATGCACAAAGTGAAGTTACTACACAGGGAGTTTCTGTCGGATTGAATTATTATATCGGAAAATATTTTGCGCTTACTGGAAATTACTCTTGGAATAAACTGAACAAAAAGGGCACTGATGATCCATTGATTCCTGCCTTCAACACACCGGAGAATAAATACAATATTGGTTTCAACGGGCGCGATATAAAAGGTGTTGGTTTTAATGTGAACTACAAATGGGTTCAGGGTTTTAGGTATGAAGGCTCACCACAATTTACAGGCGAAATTCCTTCGTACGATATGGTTGATGCGCAAGTTAATTATCATCTGAAGGAGGCAGGCACAACTTTTAAGCTGGGTGCAATGAACTTGTTCAACAATAAGCACTATGAAATTTATGGCGGACCCAAAGTTGGCAGAATGGTTTACTTCAGTATTTTGTTTGAGGTGGATAAATTGTAATTTTTGAAACTGTTTTAAAAAAGATAAGGAATGAAAGCTAGTGCAAAAGTGTAGATGAAATTTTGTCAAACGTACAGGAAGACAGGAAGGAAGTTTTTCAAAAACTGCATCAGGTAATATTAAAAAATTTACCAAAAGGTTTTGAGGCTGCAATCAGTTATGGTGGGTTAGGTTATGTTGTGCCACATTCAATTTATCCTGATGGCTATCATTGCAAACCTGTTGAGCCTTTGCCTTTTGCAGGAATAGCTTCACAGAAGCAATCTATAAATTTTTATCACATGGGTATGTATTCCGACCCTGTTTTGCTAAAATGGTTTGTAAGCGAATTTCCAAAACACAGCAATCAAAAATTGGATATGGGAAAAAGCTGTGTTCGTTTTAAGAAGATGGACGATATTCCATACAAGCTCATTGGTGAGTTGATGAAAAAAATGACGGTTAAAGAGTGGATTCAAAAATATGAATCAGCCTACAAACCTAAACCTAAGGAAGTGAAAACGAAGAAGGGAAAATAGGATAATGCAAGTAAGAGATAAAAGCAAAAAAGCCCCGCATTGCGGGGCTTTTTTTATGTGTTCAAAAATTTTATTTTGTTTCTGCATCTAATGCTGCTTTCACCTTTGCGTAGTTTACTGTGTCATTGATAGTGGCATAAAGTTGTTTCAGAGAAGCCATTGTACTCTGATCTTTGGATTCAACTCCCATGCTTTTTCAAGATAAGGTTTTGCTTCTTTAAACTTTGCTTCAAATACTGCCTTAGCTTTTGCATATTGATTATTGTCTTTGATGCTATTAGCTTCATTGGCTAAATGCGCACCATCGTTAAAATAGAGTGCACCCAAGTTGTAATAGGCATCAAAATAATCTGCTTTAAGCTCAATTGCTTTTTTGTAGGCAGCAATGGCGGCATCTTTACTCTTTTCAGTCTTCTCTACTAATGTACCTTTTGCAAAATAAAGTTTGGCATTGGTAGGATCTTTTTCTATTGCCATATTTATGGCGCTAAGTGCTTCAGCATTTTTTCCTGAGCTGATATAAATGTTCGTCTGTGTAATAAGAATTGATTTCTCTTCAGGGAAGCGTGATAATCCACGTGACAATACTTCAAGTGCTTTTGCTGTGTCGCCTTCGGAAAGATACAGTTGTGCATAGCTGTGATACATTTTTGCATCTTTATATTGCATCTCATCTAATTTGTTGTAGTACTGTTTTGCTTTAGCCGCATTGCCTGCACGCTCTGCACACAATGCTGCATTGAAATATGATGATGTGTCATTAGGCATGATAGAAACTACTCCTTCATAAGCTGTCAATGCACCTGCATAGTTTTTCAGATTGTAATTTACATAACCCATGTCGGCAAATTGCTGAGCTAATATTTTTTTCTTTTCTGAAATATCGTCAGCATATTCAAATTTTGGGTTCAGCTCTAAAGCTTTATTGTAAGAACGTAAAGCTTCGTTAAGCGGATCGTTTGACAGATTAGCGAATTTTTCATTCTTATAAAGTGCCTGATAAATCAGTCCGCGATAGTACCATGCTTTGTCATAGTTCATGGTGTTCTCGTTGTTTACGGCAATGTCAATACACTCTTTGGCTTTGTCTAACTGTTCGTATTTAAGATAGCTGTAAGCCGATTGTACCTGTGCACGCTGTGCAAATCCACCAAGAGTTAAACTGATAAATGCAACTGTTAGTATTCTTTTCATTTTGCTAAATTGTTTGATTAATAATTATTCTGGATTATTGTTTTCTTCTGTTTGATTATTGTTTTGTTCGCCATTCTCAATAGTCGGATTTTCTTCTGTATCGTTGCCGTTCTCCTTTTGATTACCGTTACCTGTAATTTCCATATCAATTTTTGCAACCGATGCAATGGAGTCATCATCATCCAATCGAATAAGCTTTACGCCCTGTGTGTTTCGTCCCATAACGCGAAGATCTTTTACCTCCATACGAATTGTTATGCCGGATTTGTTGATGATCATCAGATCATCATCTTCTTTAACACTCTTTATGGCAATGAGGTCGCCTGTTTTTTCGGTAATGTTCATGGTCTTAACACCTTTACCGCCACGGTTTGTTACACGATAATCTTCCAGGTCGCTGCGTTTTCCATAACCTTTTTCACTAACTACTAAGATGGTTTCTTCCGTTGCATTTTTTATACAAACCATGCCTATCACTTCATCTTTAGCATGATCAAGAGAAACACCTCTTACACCAATAGAATTACGACCCACAGTACGAACGGTGTTCTCATTAAATCGAATAGCACGACCGGACTTAACAGCAAGTAAAATTTCATTGTTGCCATTGGTAAGTTTTGCTTCAATCAATTCATCACCATCATTTATCACGATGGCATTTATACCATTCTGACGTACACGTGAGTAGGCCTCAAGCGGTGTTTTCTTTATCACTCCCTGACGGGTACACATTACAATGTAATTGTTGTTGATATACTCTTCGTCTTCCAATGTCTTAACATTGATGAAAGCAAACACTTTGTCATCAGGTTCAATGCTGATTAAGTTTTGGATAGCACGTCCTTTAAATTGCTTGTTGCCCTCAGGAATTTCATAAGTCTTCAGCCAGAAACAGCGTCCTTTTTGAGTAAACAGCAGAATGTAGTTGTGATTGGTTGCTACAAATAAATGCTCTACAAAATCTTCATCACGTGTGCTGCTGCCAATTGAACCACGACCACCACGGTTTTGTGTGCGGTACTCTGTCAGCGGTGTGCGTTTGATGTAACCCATGTGAGAAATGGTAACAACAACAGCTTCGTCTTCAATCATGTCTTCCATGCTGATGTCGTCTGCAGCGTAAACTATTTCTGTTCTGCGTTCATCACCATATTTTTCTAAAATTTCTGCAACTTCTTTTTTCAATAAAAGCATACGCAACTCTTCGCTGCCCAATACTTTTTTCAGATAGTCAATAAGTTTCATCAATTCTGCATACTCTTCTTTAATCTTGTCGCGCTCAAGACCTGTCAAACGCTGTAAGCGCATGTCCAAAATAGCTTTTGCCTGAATTTCGGAGAGTGCAAATTTTTCAATCAATCCGGTGCGGGCTTCATCAGGTGTCTGCGAAGCACGAATCAATGCAATAACTTCGTCTAAATGATCGAGAGCAATGAGTAAGCCTTCTAAAATGTGAGCACGCTTTTCTGCTTCGGCTAATTCAAATTTTGTTTTACGTACCAGCACATCATGGCGATGTTCTACATAGTAATGGATAAGGTCTTTGAGGTTGAGCAACAACGGACGACCATTTACCAATGCAATATTGTTTACGCCAAAAGATGTTTGCAGAGGTGTATGTTTGTAAAGATTGTTCAGTACTACGCTGGCCATTGCATCGCGTTTTATCTCATACACAATGCGCATACCATCACGTCCGCTTTCATCGCGGATGTCAGTAATGCCTTCAATTTTTTTATCATTAACAAGGTCGGCTGTTTTCTTAATCATTTCAGCCTTGTTGATCATGTACGGAATTTCTGTAACGATAATGCGTTCGCGTCCATTGTCAAGTGTTTCAATATTTGCCTTTGCACGCATCACCACACGACCTCTGCCTGTAAGCAAAGCTTCTTTAACACCGGAATATCCGTAAATAATTCCTCCTGTAGGAAAATCAGGTGCTTTTACAAACTGAAGCATTTCTTCAACAGTAATATCTCTGTTGTCAATATAGGCAATTACTGCATTACACACCTCTGTTAAATTGTGTGGAGGCATGTTGGTTGCCATACCCACAGCAATACCTGCAGCACCATTAACCAAAAGATTTGGAATTTTTGCAGGTAATACAGTTGGCTCCTGTAATGTGTCGTCAAAGTTTAGTTTAAAATCAACAGTATCTTTATCAATATCTGCCAACATCTCTTCTGCAATTTTTTTCAGACGCGCTTCAGTGTAACGCATTGCAGCAGGGCTGTCGCCATCTATACTACCAAAGTTTCCTTGTCCGTCAACCAAAGGATAGCGCAGACTCCATTCCTGTGCCATACGCACCATAGTGTCGTAAACAGAGGCATCGCCATGTGGGTGGTACTTACCTAAAACCTCACCGACAATTCTGGCTGATTTTTTATAAGGACGGTTGGATAATACTCCTAAATCGAGCATTCCGTAAAGTACCCTGCGGTGAACGGGTTTAAAGCCATCGCGCACATCGGGTAATGCACGTGACACAATTACCGACATTGAATAATCAATGTAGGCTGTTTTCATTTCTTCTTCAATGTTAATGCGAACTATTTTTTCTCCTTCTGACATAGTGTGTTAATACAATATTTATTCTGAAATTTATTTGAAATTACGTGTGAAAAAGCTTAAATTGGCAAGGGTAAACATGTCATATTAAAATACCTCTTTTTGCTTGTTTTGTCATGTCTGCGAAGGTAATGTTTTATTGGCATATTTTATGATGAAAACCCCTTAAAATGTTATGAAGATTTACTAACAATGCAAAAACAAAAAATATTGTTAAGTTTGTTGTTCACAATTAATAAAATTGCATCAGAAGTAAAAGAAAACTATTTCGGATTTTTACCGTTAAAATTGAATAAATACACAGAATATGGAAGCAAAATTTAGCCCCAGAGTAAAGGATGTGATAACCTACAGTAGAGAAGAAGCCCTACGATTAAGTCATGATTATATCGGCACAGAGCATTTGTTGCTGGGTCTTATCCGTGAAGGCGAAGGCATGGCCATAAAGTTTTTAAAATCGCTCAATGTAAACTTGGTTGAATTACGCAAGTCAGTTGAGAATGCCGTTAAAGGAAGTGTTAATAACGTCAGCAACCTTAATAATATTCCACTTACTAAGCAGGCAGAAAAAGCCTTAAAAATTACCTATCTTGAAGCTAAAATATTTAAAAGCGATATTATCGGCACAGAACATTTGTTGCTTTCAATTCTAAAGGACGAAGACAATATTGCTACACAAATATTAAATCAGTATGGTATCAACTATGAAATTATGCGCGAAGAACAGAAACCTTCAAGTCTAATTTCAAGTCAGAAGCACCACAATCGCCATCTGATGATCCCTATAACAAGGACGATGATGAAGGTCCGGGGTTGGGCAGTGGTTCCACATCGAAAAAAACCGGTGATGCCAAATCAAAAACTCCCGTACTCGATAACTTTGGTCGCGATTTGACTAAGGCAGCCGAAGAAGGAAAGTTAGACCCTATTGTAGGACGAAGCAAAGAGATTGAAAGAGTTTCGCAAATTCTGTCACGCAGAAAGAAAAATAATCCGATTCTTATTGGTGAACCCGGTGTAGGAAAATCTGCCATTGCCGAGGGTCTTGCCTTGCGCATCATTCAACGCAAGGTTTCCAGAGTGCTTTTCAATAAGAGAATTGTAACACTTGATTTAGCATCATTAGTTGCAGGAACAAAATATCGCGGTCAGTTTGAAGAGCGGATGAAAGCAGTGATGAATGAGTTGGAAAAATCGCCCGATGTAATTTTGTTTATTGATGAAATACATACCATCATTGGTGCCGGTGGTGCCAGCGGTTCGCTTGATGCTTCCAACATGTTTAAACCTGCATTGGCTCGTGGCGAAATACAATGTATCGGTGCAACAACATTAGATGAATACCGTCAGTATATTGAAAAAGACGGGGCCTTAGACAGACGTTTTCAGAAAGTTATTATTGATCCTACTTCTGTTGACGAGACAGTAGAAATTCTCAATAATATTAAAGACCGTTATGAGGAGCATCACCATGTAAATTATACTCCGGAGGCATTGAAAGCATGTGTAACGCTTACTAACAGATACATTACCGATCGTTTTCTGCCTGACAAGGCAATAGATGCATTAGACGAAGCAGGTTCACGAGTGCATCTTTCAAACATTCATGTGCCTGAAAATATTGTTGAGTTGGAAGGAAAAATTTCAGAGATAAAATCAGAGAAGAACAGGGTTGTGCGCAGTCAGAAATACGAAGAGGCAGCACGCCTGCGCGATTCCGAAAAACAATTGATAGACCAACTTGAAGCGGCTAAAAAGCAATGGGAAGAGGAGACAAAAAATCAACGCTATGCCGTAACAGATGAAGATGTTGCAGAAGTAGTTTCCATGATGAGTGGTATTCCATTGCAGCGTGTGGCACAGGCAGAAACAGCACGACTCATTCGTATGCCGGAAGAATTAAAAGGTAAAGTGATTGGTCAGGATGAAGCAATTAAAAAAGTTGTTCGTGCCATTCAGCGTAATCGTGCAGGATTAAAAGACCCTAACAAGCCTATCGGCTCATTCATTTTCTTAGGCCCTACAGGTGTGGGTAAAACAGAATTGGCCAAAGTACTTGCCACTTATTTATTCGATACTGAAGATGCATTAATCCGTATTGATATGAGCGAATACATGGAGAAATTTGCTGTATCGCGACTCATTGGTGCGCCTCCCGGATATGTTGGATATGAAGAAGGCGGGCAGCTTACAGAGAAGGTAAGACGCAAGCCATATTCTGTTGTTTTGCTCGATGAAATTGAGAAAGCACATCCGGATGTGTTCAACTTATTATTACAAACATTGGATGATGGACAGCTTACCGACTCATTAGGTCGTAAGGTTGATTTTAAAAACACCATCATCATCATGACAAGTAACATTGGCTCGCGTCAGTTAAAAGATTTTGGTACGGGAGTAGGTTTTGCTACGGGTGCCAAGAATGCACAAATGGACGAGCATGCCAGAGGTGTTATAGAAAATGCTTTAAAGAAAGCTTTTGCACCTGAATTCCTTAATCGTATTGATGATGTAGTAATATTTAATTCGCTCAGCAAAGAAGATATTATTAAAATTATTGATATTGAATTGGAGAAACTTTATTCGCGCATTGCAGGCTTAGGTTATAAACTTAAACTTAATGATGAGGCTAAAGATTTTCTTGCAGATAAAGGAAATGATGTAAACTATGGGCGCGTCCGCTCAAGCGAGCAATTCAAAAATATGTTGAAGACATGCTTGCAGAGGAAATCATAAAAGCAGAATTGCAGGAAGGTGATAACATAGAAGTGGTTTTTGACAAGGAAGCTCATTTGCTAAAGGCAAATATTTCCAAGTCGTCACCACCACCACCAAAGTCAAAAAAGAAAAAGAAGAGAATAATTCTTAAAAACAAAAAGGCTGCTCTATTGAGTAGCCTTTTTTGCTTGGGTTACATACTTGTAATATTTAAAGCTATCGCTTTCATGTTTTTTTCTGTACTTATATACTTTCAAAGTCTCCCACATTTAAAGGGAATTTGAAATAATAGAAGCATTGAAGGGATGATACGTTTTTTCTGAAAATAGAAAACATTTAATTACACCGGACAGGTTGCTAAGGTCTTTTCAGAGTTATTTAAACAACATTTTATTTTCTTCATCCACATTTTTCATCAGTGACATTTTAGAAAATTTCAACCTTCTAAACTTTTAAAACTTTACAACTTTCAAACTCTAACCATACGACCTCTTGAAGAATTGCGTAAAGCAAAAGTCGTGAGGGAAAGTAAAAAGAAAACAAGCTGTCCGAAGTTACAGCGTGCAGCGCTGTAATAAGTTTTTGTTTTCGTGGGCAAGCAGACTTTTGTAGCTTTTTTCAAGCAGTCTTGATTTTTTGATTCTTTTGTATCAAGACAAAAGAATGGAAAAGAATAAAAAGAAAACAGCAATTTAATTTCACCTGTCATTTCGCACCGCCCCTGACAGTGTGATTTAACACAAACAATTAATTTTAATATAGCCTAATTAACTGCTATTGCCTTCTTAAATCATTTTTCTTTTTACTTTTGAGCTAATGAATAGTTTTAATTCCGAAAGTTATCGGAAAGACTGACGTTATACGCAATCCGTGTCGCTCCGATGAAACATTCTGCAAACTTGAAATAGTATCACTCCAAAAGCCGGCAAAGCCGTTTTGGCTATCCCTTCTGTAAAATAAAAAGAGAAGTACGTCATTTTTTATTTTTTTATTTGGCGTACATCACATTTTATTTTACCCCACCGCACAAATACCGTTTTCAATCTATATATTTGTTTCCAAATTAACTTTAGTACTTTTGACAAACAATATATGTAATGAAAAAACCAATACTGAAACTTATTTTTCTTATCGGATTAACATTACATCCTATAACCAGTTTTGGGCAGTGGGTAACAATATCCGATACCAATTTTGTAAACCTACTTCAATTTTATTTTCCAACCTGCATGAATGGAAATCAAATGGACACCACATGCAATGGCATTCTTACTGCAACTAGATTGTATTGTCCTCATAGTTCAATTAGCAATTTAGACGGCATTCAATATTTCAAAGAATTAGATACTTTGGAATGTCACGGTAATCCACTTACTACTTTACCAAATCTCCCTGACTCCTTAAAATACTTAGCGTGTGCTAATGGCCCACTTGCATCACTTCCACCTTTACCTAATGGCTTAGTTTATTTATATTGTACAATGGGGAATCTTTCTTCTTTACCAACTCTACCTTCAACATTAAAACATTTAGAATGCTGGGAAAATGGAATAACAAGCCTTCCCCCACTTCCTAACTTAATAGTTTTAAATTGTATTACTAATCCCTCGGTTCATTACCACCATTACCCGCCACCTTGTTGGCTTTATCCTGTGCAAATAATTCATTAACTTCTCTTCCATCGCTTCCATTAGGATTAGTCTCACTGGACTGTTATGCAAACCAATTAACAAGTTTACCTGCCTTTCCATTAGGATTAGTCTCACTGGCCTGTTCTGCAAACCAATTAACAAGTTTACCTGCCTTACCTTCCTCATTAAAAAATTTATTTTGCGAGAATAATCAACTAAGCAATCTCCCAGCACTGCCAGCATTGGATTATTTACATTGTAATAATAACTTACTTACAAGTCTGCCAACACTTCCAAGTACATTGTATGGATTAAGGTGTAACAACAATCTGCTATCATGTCTTCCAATTTTACCCCCCAATATTGGTACTACAAGTTATTACTTCAACATATCCAATAACCCGATTTCCTGTTTGCCGAATTACATAAATGCGATGAACGGAACAGGCTATTTAAATTATGCGCTGTGTGCTGAAGGAGATTCTATTAATAATCCGAATGGATGCTTAAGTTTTAAAGGTGTGTTCGGAAAGACTTATTCTGATACAAACAATCCTTGCATTTGGGATAGCACCGATATTCCTATTAGAAATATACCTATTCATTTACTTGATACAAATGGAAATTTGTATTCCACATTTTATACACAAAGCAATGGGATTTACAATTATATTTTAGATACATCAACCTATAAAGTTGCAATTGATACAACGAATAAACTTTATATTTCCAATTGCTTTTCTCCTTATGTAGATTCTATTTTCACACTAACATACATTGCTCCAGTTGCCAAAGACATAAATTTTAATATCAGTTGCAAACCACAGTTTGATGTAGGAATAAAAAGCGCATATACGAGCGGAAGAGTTTTTCCTTCACTACCACACAAGTTATCAGTTTCGGGAGGAGATTTAAGCCATTGGTACAATTTAAATTGCGCCAATGGAGTAAGCGGCACTGTAACAATTAGTGTCACAGGTAATTTGACTTATGACAGCATTCCGATTAGCGCATTAACACCATCTAACATTACTAATAACGTATTTACATATAACATCCTTGATTACGGGTTAGTAAATCTCTATTCATTTTCTATTTGGTTTACTACCGATACAACTGCACAAATTGGCGATACCATTTGCGTTTCAATAGATGTTACACCAAACATTGGAGATTTTGATACTACCAATAACCATTATTCTTTTTGTTATCCAGTTACTAATTCCTACGACCCAAACGCCAAAGAAGTATATCCGGAAACAGTAAATCCGCTTTACAATGGTTACCTTGTTTATACAATTCGTTTTCAAAACTTAGGAACAGCAGCAGCACAAAACATTAGAATACTTGACACTTTAGATAGCAACTTAGACCCAAGCACATTTGAAATTATTAATTACAGTCACTCCAACATAAGTTCGTTAAAAAACAATGTGGCTACATTTCGCTTCACAAACATTCAATTGCCCGACAGCACAAGCAACCCGAATGCAAGTGTTGGTTTTATTCAGTATAGGATTAAACCTCTTGCAAACCTGCCGTTTGGTACACAAATAAAAAATAAAGCATTTATTTATTTTGATTTCAATTCAGGCATAGTTACAAATACAGTTACAAGTAATTTCACGAGTACCACAGACATTGAAAACATTAATGCTAACAACACAATAAATATATATCCAAATCCAAGCAAAGGAATTTACAACATAAAATTTTCAACTTCAAATAATTTAGCAACAGTTATTGAAGTGTACAATATTTTGTCTAAAAATATTTCCTGTACTACTACAAAAAATAATTCATGCAAAATTGATTTATCAGCTCAACCAAATGGTATTTATTTTTTAAGAATTACTAATTGCAACAATTCATGTACGCGAAAACTTGTAAAGCAGTAAATGTTTCTTATGACTATATTCCAATCGCCATCATATTTGCTTTCACAATTAAAAGCCGCGCAGCCCCACCCCAAACCCAAAGCTTTTAATAGAGAAAGCAAGCCTTGTAGGCGCGAGCGTCATTCACGTTCGTGCCATTAAACCTTATAGGCGCAAGCGTCATTTCCGCTCATAACTTTTAAGACATTATTGAAAGACTATAAAATAATTTGCCAAAGTATTTTTTGAATCGCCTGCCGGCAAGGCAGGGAAAGAAGTAGTGAAAGCGTAAAATAAAATACTCAACTGGAAAACCCGACACTCAATGACACAGAAACTCAATACGGACAATGGTTTGCAAAGAAAGACGAGAAGAACCACTGGCTATAATAAGGGATAAGACCATCAGAGCAATTCCGAAAATATAGACTGAAATTTCAATTAAGAGTAATTTTTACACTCGAATACAAAACAAGAGTAATTTTTTATTATTTTTACACTCGTAAAATCAATAAAAGTAAAATTTACCCCTTTGTAGCCGCGAGCGTCCTTTCCGCTCGTGCCCTTTAACTCTTACGACTTCCAGTCGCATTCAAAGTTCGCTAAGTGTATTTGTCAAACCGGTTATGCATCTAAAATAGAATAAAGCCTTGATTTGACTTACAGGGGCTATGCGCCTTGTCAGGTTAAATTATTACTGTTAACGGCAGTAAAGTTGTCAATTAGAATTAATCAGTCTAAGATATTTCAACAAAGTTTCTTCATCTGCCTGTTTTGGCTCATTTAAGTATTGATTTTTTAAATCAGGAAAAGACTCAAGCAGAGTAATTAAATATTTACTGTCAAACTGTTTAATTTTTCCAACAGCAGCTTCCATTATATATAAATATCGCAGCATTGCTGCATGCGCACCGGCAATCCCTCCTCCCAAGCTACCAAATGCAACACCTGCTGCAACAACACCACTATTTTTGTCCATTGGAATGCCGCCTTCAAATGCAATATATTTTCCTTCTACTAAAACTTTTGCATACCAAAATTGAACTTTGTGCGTAAAACAATTCATGTATAATGTGTCACCACTTGAAATTGCATAAATATCCCTCTTGATGGTGGATTTACTAATCGAATCACTTGTAACTTTATAATCAACACCACCATTCATTTTAATGTCACCTTTTGTTCTTCTGGTTATTTCAAATACAAATGGAATAGAAGGTTGCTTATTTTGAAATTCTTCAAAGGATTTGTATCCGCCTTTAGGATAGCTTGTTTGAGCAAAAGCACTGCTTGACAATAGCAAGAAAGTACAGATTAAAGTGGTTACGTTTTTCAAAGTCTGTTTTATATTATTTTGTTCATTAGTGATACAATTGTTTGAGTTCACTCGAAAGAAATACTCATTAGAATTCCGAAAGCTGAAAGTTCTCACTGCCGTCATTTAGTACCGATAACGTCAGACGGTGAAAAAACCATTTTCAATAAAGCTATGTCTATTGTTATTAAATCACGGATAAAAATACCAAATAATTATTAATGATATAATGTGCATTTACATTTTTTTGATTTCACAAACCTAAGGGTCAGGTCGCACCGCCCCTGACAGCGTGATTTAACACAAACAATTAATTTTAATACAACCTGATTCTTTGCTTATTGCCTCCTTGAATCATTTTTCTTTTTACTTTTGAGCTACTGATTAGTTTTAATTCCGATAGTTATCGGAAAGGCTGTGTTATGCGCAAATGGCATCCTGCTAACTTTCAACTTTTGGAATTCTAATAAACTTTACTTTAGTGCTAATTCATAACGACAATGGAAGAAAAATATATTAAGTGGGCGACAATTACAATTTTTGTTTGTGGTGGGTTAATTTTAATTGCAAATTATGCCAAAGATTATTTTACGAAAGAGAAAGCCCGAAAGGAGAAAGAAGCAGCGCAGCGTGAAAACGCAATGCAAGGTGAAATTGTAGCACCAGAAAGCAAACCAGCACCGCATTCACAAGCAGCACAACTACCTGAAGAAATGGTTGAATTGAAAATTGGGGGTATGACATGTGCATTTAAGAAAAGTCAATTTGAAGCGGGTGTTGAAACTCCAAAATGTTTGCAAGTTGGAAATACTGTTCCAGTTATTATCAAATTGAAAGGTGGTAAACTTTTTATTTCAACTAAAATATTTGATAAGGCCGGCAAAATGGTTTGTGAAATTGATGACAATGAATGGACGGTTAACAAGAATAATTTCTACAAAAGAAATTATGATTCAACAGCAGTTGAAGTGATTGACCAATATGATAACATTGTTTTATCGGCAGAAGTAAAAAACAAAAACAGCATTCATGTGTATGGTATTTTTAATGCAATCGGACAAGCGTTCATTTTCGCTTATGGTGATGTAACCGAAACTCTTGAGTATTTTCCTCAAGCAATTAAAATTATTGAACAAATGGAAGATAGACCTTGGGATGAGCTATATCGTGAGAAAGCAAAGAAAATTCCACGTGTGTTCTTATACAATGGTAAAGATTATTTAGGCAAACGTGTTTCGTAACATCAATTAAACAGATTTACTAAACTCAAAAGACATGAATTCCCCCTTTATAGCCGCAAGCATCATTTCCGCTCGCGCCCTTTAACTCTTACAATTTCCAGTCGCATTCAAAGTTCGCTAAGTGTATTTGTCAAACCGCTTATGCATCTAAAATAATATAGAAAACCTTGTTTTGACTTGCAGAGGCAATAGTGCCTACTAAAAAAATAATTTATTTTTTCTGATTTTCAATCTTCACAGGAACCAAACCTTCCACACTGCCGCCATTGATAATAATGTCGCGCAATATGGTTGATGAAAGTGGTGCATTTTCAGGACTTGATATAACAAATACTGTTTCTATGCCACCAAGTTTTTATTCATCTGTGCAATGGCTTTTTCAAATTCAAAATCGCTGCTGTTGCGGAGTCCGCGAATCATGTATTGTGCCTGCTGCTGTTTGCAGAATTCTGCTGTAAGCCCATGATAGCTTGTAATGTTGATTTTTGATTCGTTTTTAAAAACCTGCTCCAGCCAGTTTAAACGTTGTTCTAAGCTGAACAAATATTTTTTGTCGGGATTTATTCCTATGGCAATAATTATTTTATCGAATAAGGGCAACATACGTTGTACAATCTCCAAGTGCCCGTTGTGAATGGGGTCAAACGATCCGGGGAATACTGCAGTTTTCATCATTGATGTTATTTTTCAGCTACGAATATACTGAATGCAACAGCACCATAAGTTCGTGTTTCAAGTAAATTGTCGGATTTGGGAGCCTGCATTTCGCTGCTGTGTTCTATAATTAAAAGTCCTTGTGAGGTTAATAATTTTTTTCTGAATACAATTTCTACAATATCCTGTATCGGATTTGAATTAAATGGCGGGTCTGCAAAAATTAAGTCAAAAGTTCTGCTACATTGCTCTAAAAATTCCAATGCATCAGATTGTATAGCCTCTGCATTCTCAGCATGTATATCATTAAATATTTTTTGAACAAATGCAATGCATCGTTTGTCTGCGTCTACTGCTGTTACATTTTTTACACCACGCGAAATCAGTTCGTAAGAAATATTTCCTGTTCCTGTAAACAAGTCGAGTGCACTTACTGTGGAAAAATTCAAATGGTTAGAAAGAATATTAAACAATCCTGTTTTGGCAAAATCAGTAGTAGGACGAACCGGTAAATTATCGGGAGCTGTAATTTTTTTTCCCCGCAATCGTCCGCTGATTATACGCACAAAAACTGATTATATAGACTGAAATGATAATGTGCTGCTACTTCATCAAATCCATAGCTGTAAAAAGCAAACGAAGGTCGTTGCACAAACTGAATGTGGCGGATATATTTTGACGCCAACACTATTAATGCTGAATTTTTTTCTGCTGTTCCTGCAATATTCAAAACCTGCGACTCGGGATTCATTTCAAGCTGCTCATAAACGAAAACAAGAAAATAAACAAAGTCTTCTGTTGACTGAAAGTTAAACTTGTTGTAGTAAAGCAAATTTCCACCCTGATTGACAACCATCTCAAAATAGGTGTTTTGAATATTGACGGTTACTGTCTTTTCTGAGGTATTTTTATGTAAGGTAAGCACACCTTCAATCAATGGAGTTGCACCATGAAAAACGCTTAGGTTTGAATACCATGAATTAAAAAAGTCAAACAGCGATTCAGGCACAGAATAGATATTCCTTGCAGAAATACGTCTTAGGTTATCGAACAGTAATTTATTTGTTGTCTCTGTAGATTCGTGCTGATGGTTGGCATAGTAAAACTCATCTAAACGGTCGGCATCAAAAAACACATCAGGAACAAGGGTATTGTTAAATCCGCAAAATGAAAGCACAACACTATCATAGTGATTATCTAAAAGTGGTTTGTTCTGATCAAAAATCTGAAGAATTTTTTCTGTCAGATCATCATTGCTCAGAGGATATGGAAAACGATAGTCGAAGAGTGCTACAAACTTGTTCCGGTCTGTATCTATCAACACTGCAGAAAAAAAGTTGCTGCTGCATTGAATAAATAGATTCATTATGCGCGAAACATCGGTATTGATGGATTCGTCAACTACACTTATCCAGGCATCTGATTTTTTGTCGGTAATCACTTTACAAAATTACGTAATTATAAAATGCGGTAAATTTCCGGGGTTATGTCAAAAAAAATCCCCTGCAAGCTGCAGAGGATCTTTTCTGAAAATTTCTAAAATTATTTCTCAGTTGTTTTAGCTGCTTTTTTTGCAGTTGATTTAGCATAACGGTTACGGAATTTATCCACACGTCCTGCAGTGTCAATCAGTTTCATCTTACCGGTGTAGTAAGGATGCGACATATTCGAAATCTCAAGTTTTACCAATGGATATTCATTTCCATCTTCCCACTTAATGGTGTCTTTTGTATCAACACATGAACGCGTTAGGAACGCATAATCGCAACTGATATCTTTAAATACTACCATGCGGTAGTTCTTTGGATGTATTTCGCTTTTCATTTTATAATAAAGTTTTTATCAAACGGGCTGCAAATATAGCACTTTTTCTTATTCTATAACAATTCCGCAGTAAAAATTATTTTAAGTTACTGCTTTAATTATCAGTGGATTACTAATGCAAGGTGGTTAATACTTCTGTATTGAAAATATAGACATCAAAGGCTACAGACCGTTAAACTTGTTAATATTTATGAAATATTGATATTCAAAGCATTTACAGTGATAAAGCGCTAATAAAAGTACTATTTTTGCGTTCAATTTTAAATTTTGTAAAGCCTGAGGAATGTTTCTTTTTGAGCGTACAGCACCACGTTGGGTAGTCTTAGTAATAGATTTGTTATTATGCACTTTGTCATTGTATCTGGCTTATGATTTGCGTTTTAAATTTACTATCCCTGATGTAGAAATTCAACTCTTGCCCACAGCGTTTGCAACAGTTTTAAGTGTAAGATTGGTTAGTTTTTTAATATCAAGAACGCATACCGGTATAATCCGCTATACAAGCTACAAAGATTCGCAACGAATATTTTTAACCTTGCTGTCGGGAACAGTTTTGTTATGCATCTTTAACCTTATTTCATTCAGAATTTATGGACGTTATTTTACGCCTTACTCTATTCTGATGATAGACTTTTTTCTGAGTATGCTTGCATTGGCATCAATGCGTGTGATTGTAAAAAGTGCACACGTGGAGTGGACAAGAAAGAAGGGTAATAAAACCGATGTGCTTATTATGGGTGCAGGTGAAGAAGGAATGGTTGTGAAACATGCTTTGGAACAAGATGCAGGAATAAATTTTAAGGTTCTTGGATTTATTGATGATAAGCCAAAACTCCGTAAAAGAAAGCTTGAAGGCATACCGGTTTTTTATACAAAGACCGATTTGGAAGACTTGCTTCGAGCCAATAAAATATCGAGCCTGATTATTGCAGATAAGGATGTTGACACTAAGCGCATCAATGAATTAATTGAAATTTGTGTAAAGTACGATACAAAAGTTCAGCGTGCTCCACGTGCCGGAAACTGGATAAACGGCAAACTGAGTTTTTCTCAAATCAAGGAAGTAAACATTGAAGACTTGCTTGAGCGTGATCCTATAAATCTTGATGTAAAGGAAATCCGTAATCAGCTAAACGGAAAAACTATTCTCATCACCGGAGCAGCAGGATCTATTGGCTCTGAAATTGCGCGACAGGTAATTTTATACAACCCCGCAAAAGTGGTTCTTCTCGACATTGCAGAGTCGCCACTTTATGAGCTTGAACTTTCCATACAGGAAATTAAACATGCAGGCAATTGCGAAAGTGTGATTGCTGACATCCGCAACATTGACCGTATGCGCAGGGTGTTTGATTATTTCAAACCTGAAATTGTATTTCATGCAGCAGCCTATAAGCATGTGCCTGTTATGGAAGTGAATCCTTCAGAAGCAATTCTGACCAACGTTAAAGGTACTAAAATTCTTGCAGACCTGTCTGTTGAATTTGGAGTGCAGAAGTTTGTGATGATTTCGACAGATAAGGCTGTTAATCCCACAAACGTTATGGGTGCATCAAAACGTGTTGCAGAAATTTATATTCAATCGCTCAGCGAGATTTCCGAAACACAATTTATCACAACACGATTCGGCAATGTTCTTGGTTCAGCAGGATCAGTGATTCCACGATTTAAGAAGCAGATAGAAAACGGCATGCCTGTAACAGTGACAGATGAAAATATTACCCGTTTTTTTATGACCATTCCTGAGGCTTGTCAGCTTGTGCTTGAAGCTTGCAAAATGGGAAAGGGTGGCGAAATTTTTATATTCGATATGGGTAAACCCGTTAAGATTGCTGAGCTTGCAAAGAAGATGATTCGCCTGAGTGGATTAGAACCTGAGAAGGATATTAAAATTCAATATACAGGTTTAAGACCCGGGGAAAAGTTGTTTGAAGAGTTGTTGAATAAACAAGAGAACACCATAGCAACACATCATCCTAAAATTTTAATTGCCAAAGTGCGGAAATATAAATTCGATCAGATTGCAAGCGATATTGAAAACCTTACCAACCTGTTTAAGACCCAAAACAATATGGCATTGGTTTCGAAGATGAAAGAAATAGTGCCTGAATATATCAGCAATAACAGTGAGTTCGAAAAACTCGATCGCAGAGAAATCTGAAACTGTTGCTGAGGTTCATTTTCACTGTGACATAATCGTCTGATTTAAAATTTTTCAGCAAATTAAATTATCAGATTTTTTTCAGATAAGATTGCATCAAACATTTAACAATTAAGGAATAGTTTTTAAGAGTAATTATGAATAGATATTTAGATAGAATAGTAAAACGGTTTTATATTTTTGCAGCATGTTAGTTTTAAATAATATAAGTTTTGATTTTGGAGGAAGATATCTTTATCATGATGCATTCTGGCACATTAAACCCAATCAGAAAATAGGACTCATAGGCGCTAATGGCACAGGTAAATCAACATTACTGCGGATTATTAATGGAGAATATACTTTAACCGGGGGTGAGATTACAGGAAGAAAAGATCTTACTGTAGGTTTTTTAAATCAGGATTTACTTTCATACGAATCAGACAAAAGTATTCTTGATGTGGCACTTGAAGTTTTTGAAAGAGAAAATATTCTGCATCAAAAGATTGAAAAAATTTTAAAACAACTTGAAACAGAACATGGCGAAGAGCTATTGAACGAACTGTTTTTTCTTCAGAGTGAATTCGAATCTCTTGATGGTTACAACATCACACATCGGGCGGAATCAATTTTAGAAGGTTTAGGTTTCAGTACTATTGATTTGCAACGTCCGTTGAAAGAATTTTCCGGAGGATGGCGTATGCGCGTAATGCTTGCACGAATGCTGTTGAAGAAACCAAGTCTGTTAATGCTTGATGAGCCAACCAATCACCTCGATTTACCTTCCATACAATGGCTTGAAAAATATCTGCAGGATTATGATGGTACCTTTATTCTTGTTTCGCACGACAGATATTTTCTTGACCGCACTATCAATATGATTGCGGAAGTTGCTAATGAAAAAATTAATCTTTATCCGGGTAATTTCACCAACTATCTCGAACAGAAAACTATGCGTGATGAATTGCAGCAGCGTAAATTCGAGAATCAGGAAAAGTATATTAAAGAGCAACAGAAATTAATTGACCGCTTTAAAGCAAAAGCCAGCAAGGCAAAGATGGCTCAGTCCAGAATGAAAATGCTCGACCGTATGGAAAAAGTTGAAGCAGTTTCCGGCCCTGCATCAACCATGAGATTAAGTTTACAAGTAGAGACACAGCCCGGCAAGGTAGTTTTTGAAGGACATCATCTGAATAAAAATTATGGTGATCTGGATATTTTTAAAAACAGTCATTTTACAATTGAAAGAGGTGATAAAATTGCACTTATAGGTGCTAACGGAAAAGGTAAGTCAACCTTATTGCGCATGATTGCCGGCACAGAAAAAGCAGATGGCGAAATCAAGGAAGGCTACAATGTAAAGACATCTTTCTATGCACAGCATCAGTTAGAAAGTTTGAATATTGAGAACGATTTGATGCGCGAACTGCAGATTTTTGCTCCGTTAGAAACCGATCAACGTATCAGAAGTATTCTGGGTGCATTTCTTTTTAATCGTGACGATGTTTTTAAGAAAATTCGAGTACTTTCAGGAGGTGAGAAAGCACGTGTGGCATTAGCGAAGTTAATTCTCAGCAAAGCAAATTTTCTGTTATTAGATGAGCCTACCAACCACCTCGACATGCAAAGTGTAGAAATTCTTACTGATGTGTTGTTGGATTACGAAGGCTCTTTTGTAGTGGTTTCACACGATCGTTTTTTTGTTGAACAGATTGCCAATAAAATATGGTTTATCGAGAACAATCAGCTTAAAGAATATCCCGGAACTTATGAAGAGTATGAGCATTGGGCAGAACGAAAAAATCTGAAAAACGAACAGAAGAAAAACAAGTTGCAGCCAAACCTGTTGCACCAAAGGTGCAGGCAAGCCCGATCAGAAAAAACAGTTGTTGAATTTAGAGAAGGAGGTTAAAAAATTGGAAGCAGAGTTGGCAGCAGCAAAGAAGCAACGCAATGATTTGATGGAGCAGTTGGGCAATGAAAGTAATTATAATGACACAGCTAAAATCAAACTGTTACAGAAGGAGTTTGATGAATCTGAAAAACAGTATAATAAGATACATTCATTGTGGGAAGACAGCTACATGCAATGGATGGAAATGAGTGAATGATGTGCTTATGAAACATTTTATTTTTTATCTGATACTTTTCTTTTTGTGGTCTAACTCTAATGTGTTTGGTCAGGAAAAGCAAGAATATTTTAAAGACAATTATTTCAGGTACGATAACTTTACGTACAGAAGTAATATTAAAACGATACAACTGGAAAATGCCCAGTTCCCGATGAATGAACCTGTGATTGAACTCAACAGTGGAGCGCAGCTTTTACTCCAGTTTGACGACCTTGAAGGCGATTATAAAGATTACTGGTACACCATCATTCATTGCGATGCACTATGGAAGCCTTCAGACATTACGCGCTCAACATATTTGTTTAGCTTCTACGAAGACCGTATTGCTGATTATGCTTTTTCGTTTAACACCTTGCAACCTTACACTCATTACTCATTAAAATTTCCAAACGAACAGATTAAACCACTGATATCAGGAAATTATTTGCTGAAAGTTTATTTGAATAACGACCCTGACAGTGTTGCATTTACAAGAAGATTTTTAGTGTATGAAAACCTGATTGATGTTGACGCTACCGTGCATGCAGCAACATTGGCTGAATACAGACAACAGAAACAGGAAGTTGATTTTTCATTGTCAACTACAAGATATACCATCGCCAATCCTTTGGTGATTTAAAAGTTAAAATTCTTCAGAATTTCAGATGGGATAATGCTGTTGAGAATCTGAAGCCGATTTTTATTAAAGATAACTTGCTGGAATATAATTATGATGAAGAAAATACTTTTAATGGCAGTAATGAGTTCAGACGCTTTGATATTCGCTCATTAAAGTATGAAACAGAAAGTGTAGAGCGAATAGATCATTTTGATACCGGAACCAATGTGTTGCTTTTCCCTGATAAGGTTCGTTATTTCAGTCGTTATACAACCGACTATGATATTGACGGAAAGTTTGAAATAAAAAACTACAGTGGCAGCCATCCTGAGCGTGATGCCGATTATGCAACCGTTCGTTTCCGCCTTGAATATAAAGACGAAGTTAAAGATGGCAACATTTATATTTTTGGGGCTCTCACCGACTGGGGTTTTACGAGTCAGAACATGCTTCGTTATGATGAAGACCTGAAAGCTTACACAGCAACATTGTTTTTAAAACAAGGCTACTACAATTATATGTATGTGTTTTTAAAAGACGGAACTTCTTTTGGAGATGAAAGCTGGCTTGAAGGCAATCACTATGAAACAGAAAACAACTATTGGATTTTGGTATATCATCGCCCGCAAACAGAAAGGTACGATAAATTGGTGGCCTGCAGAAAATTTGCTTCCAACAGATAGTTTAAAATAAAAATGGGTAAGCTAGTTATATCGCACCGCTACGACCACTTATCCTTGCTGCATTCCTGCCCTGGGGAGGTTCGAGGGAGCTGGTCGTATAAGACTTACCCGGTGCAAAGATAGTAAATCATACCTTTCAATAAACAAATAAACACAGCAGGTTTTATACCTTTGCAATCATAAATTATGTTTCGATACGGATTACATTATGGAGGAATATTAGGGGCATCAAGTTTTGCTATGTTTTTGATTATTTATCTTACGGGAAATAATCCGCTTGGCAATGCATCGTGGCTCGGTGCATGGATACCTGCAGTTGTAATTGCTGTTGCAGTAAAAAGTTACCGGACACATGAGGGTGAGGGTTTTATCTCTTATGGTGAAGGTTTCCGTACAGGATTGATTACTGCTCTTTTTGGTGGAATTCTTTCAGCATTGTTGATTTATATTTTCTGCACCTTATTCGACAGTACATTGGTAGAGCGTTTTAAAACTGATTCTCTTGCACAACTTGAACTTATGGAAGGACAGTTTAAATCAATGCTCAGTGATAAAATGTATGATCAGGCTGTTGATGCCTACAATAATATAAGTCTTCAGTCAATTGCAATGAACGATTTTTATAATAAGCTACTCAGCGGAATTATACTTTCACTTATCATTGCCGCAGTGTATAAACGTAACAAGCCTCAAATTCTCGAATAAAATGCAGTCATCATACAGAATAGATATTTCAGTAGTTATTCCGTTGTTTAATGAGGATGAGTCTCTACCTGAATTGGCAGCATGGATTGACCGTGTTATGAAGCAACACAAGTTTAGCTATGAAGTGATTATGGTTGATGATGGTAGCAAAGATCACTCATGGCAGGTGATTGAAGACCTAAATAAACAAATACCTGAAATAAAAGGTGTGAAGTTTAAAAGAAACTATGGCAAGTCTGCTGCACTACATAAAGGTTTTGAAATGGCACAAGGTCATGTAGTAATTACAATGGATGCCGACCTACAAGACAGTCCTGACGAAATTCCCGGACTTTATAAAATGATTGTTGAAGATGAATACGATTTGGTGAGTGGATGGAAAAAGAAACGTCACGATCCGATTTCAAAAACTATTCCCAGCAAATTTTTTAATGGTGTCACCCGTATGGTTTCCGGGATTGATAATCTGCACGATTTTAATTGTGGGCTTAAAGCATATCATCATAATGTGATTAAGAATATTGAAATATACGGTGAGATGCATCGTTATATTCCTGTAATTGCAAAGTGGGTTGGCTTTACAAAAATCGGTGAGAAGGTTGTTGAACACAGAGCCAGAAAATTTGGTACTACAAAATTTGGATTAGAAAGATTTGTTAATGGATTTCTTGATTTGCTTTCCATCACATTTGTTTCACGTTTTGGTAAACGCCCCATGCATTTATTCGGTACTTTAGGTTCTCTTATGTTTATTCTGGGACTTATAGGTGCTTGTTATCTTGGTGTTTCAAAACTTTATTGCGTTTATAATGATATCCCTGCAACACGATTAACACAGCGCCCATCATTTTATTTATTGCTGACAAGTATGATTCTGGGAACACAACTTTTTCTTGCAGGATTTCTTGCAGAGATGATTGCTCGCAATGATAAAGACCGCAATCGTTATATTGTGGAAAAAGAAATATCTAACACAACAACGTAACCCAAAAATTCTGTTGCATTGAAGCTATCCGTTGTCATCGTCAACTACAATGTAAAGTACTTTCTTGAGCAATGCCTCATTTCTGTTGGTAAGGCTATTAGTAATATTGATGCAGAAGTTTTTGTGGTTGACAACAATTCTGTTGACGGATCATGTCAGATGGTTCGGGATAAATTTCCATTTGTAAACGTAATTGAAAATAAAATAAACACCGGTTTTTCAAAAGCAAACAATCAGGCTATTGTACAAAGCAAAGGTGAGTATTTGCTACTTCTTAATCCGGACACTGTTGTAGAGGAGGATACATTTAAAAAGGTGGTTGACTTTATGGACAATCATCCACAGGCAGGCGGACTTGGAGTGCACATGATTGACGGAAACGGAAAATTTTTGCCTGAATCCAAAAGAGGACTTCCGACACCTGCAGTGGCATTCTATAAAATCTTCGGGCTGTCTGCATTGTTTCCAAAATCAAAATTATTTGGTCAGTATCATTTAGGTTTCCTCGACAAGAATAAGACCAATGAAGTTGATGTCTTTCAGTGGTGCATTTATGTTGTTGAGAAAATCTGTGTTGGATAAAATAGGATTACTTGACGAGACATTTTTTATGTATGGTGAAGATATTGACTTGTCATACAGAATAACAAAAGCCGGCTATAAAAATTATTATTTCCCTGAAACAAAAATCATACACTACAAAGGAGAGAGTACCAAGAAGAGCAGTGTAAATTATGTAGTAGTGTTTTATAAGGCAATGAGCATTTTTGCTCAGAAACATTTTTCGCAGAGCAATGCTGCATTTTTTTCATTTCTGATAAATATTGCCATCTACCTAAGAGCAGGTATTGCATTGATGAATCGCCTTTTTAGTATTTTGTTGTTACCAATTATTGATGCAGCATTTATATATGGAGGTTATACCATTATTAAAACATATTGGGAACTTTATGTCAAACAATTGCATTATCCGGAGCATTACATGCTTTTAGTTGTGCCCGGATATGTTTTAGTCTGGATTTTTGCTGCTTATCTGAATGGTGGTTATGATAAACCACTGCGTATTTCCAGAGTTGTAAGAGGAATTCTGTCAGGCACAATTTTTATTTTAGTTGTGTATGCTCTGTTGAACGAGACCTACCGTTTTTCAAGAGCGCTCATTTTAATGAATACAGCCTGGGCATGTCTGATAACTGCGTTAATCCGATATACGTTAAATGCAGCAGGTATTAAAGGATTTGCTTTGGCAGCAGATGTCAAAAAGAAATTGATTGTTGTTGCAGATGCTGTTGATGCAAAAAGAATTTTATCATTGCTACAATTATCAGGGTCAAATACAACTTTTGTAGGATATGTTGATTCAGGAGTCACTCAGGACGGAGAATTGAAGAATTTCAGACTTGGAACATTGACACAATTAAATGAAATCATTACTATTTATCAGGTTGATGAAGTAATTTTCAGTTCTCACTCATTAAGCTCGCAGCAGATAATCGAGAATATGGGGGCGCTGCGTAACAGGCAGGTTGAGTATAAGATTGCTCCTCCAGAAAGTTTGTTTATCATTGGTAGTAATTCAATAAATGATAATGGTGATCTTTATCTTGTTGATGTAAATACATTACACAGTCCTTCCAATAGAAGAAAAAAAAGATTTTTTGATATTTTCAGTGCTTTCGGAATATTATTCTGCTATCCTTTTCTTTGGCTATTATTCAAGAAAAATCAAAATGTTTTTGTAAATAGCATTGCTGTACTTTTGAAAGAAAACATGGGTAGCAACCAATATTAAGAGTTTAACGTCAACACATGCTAAAGTTGGTGTTTATACGCCATCAGATGGATTAAACACACCATCAGACAATGAATATTTCCGCGACAGATTAAATGTGCTTTATACCCGTGATTACAATATGATTAACGACTGGAATATAGTACGGAGAAATATTTTTAAGTGAGAAAATATTACAAGGTTTTAACCTGAATTTTTCTTTCGCCAAACCATTTACTGATAAACTTATTTCTTTTACCCATGAAAAATTCCTCTATAAAAATAGTAAATGCCATTGCTGTCAGAAAAGTAAAAATAAGAAACACCAGATGTGCCATCAAACCTGTTCCGATTTTTTTGTTAAACCAGGTTACCCAAAGTGGATGCCACAAATACCAGTTGTAACTGTAGTATGCAATAAATCTCAACCAATTTAATCCTGACATATTCCAGTGATAAGTAGCTGCAAGCATCAGAAAAAAACAAAAGGGTATAGCAGAATGAAACACGCATTTCCTGAAGGTAATCCATTCATAAGCACTATATGTGTACAGAAGTAAACTAAAAAGAATGATTCCTGCAATCAGCATTGTGATTTGTGTGCTTTGTTTTACTATTAACTTAGGATAAAAATTGAGAATAATACTCAGCATCACACCCCATCCTAAAGCATCTATGCGGTTATGTGTGGCAGAATAGGTATCTTTACTATTGGTAAAAGCCATGACAAGAAACTTAAATATAACTCCTGCTGTAATTACCAATAAGATTGCAGTCACCAACATTTTTTTGTCGGGGAAGAATCTTTGAATTAGAATCAATAGCAGTGGTAGCATGATATAAAAATGTTCTTCTACACAGAGCGACCACAAATGCCCAAAACTCCATACTTCATTACCGGTATAATTAACATAGAAGAGAATATAACGTAAATATTTATCTGCCGGAATTATCATGTCGGGGGCAAGGGTATGATATAAAACGTTTGCTATGATTGATCCTATAAACAGATACGAAAAATAAGATGGCCAAATTTTAAACCCTCGTTGAATAATAAATTTGAAAAAATTTATTTTCTCCCCTTTTTTTAAATAGCCAATAAGAATATTACCTATCAGTAATCCGGAGATCACAAAAAATAAATCAACGCCAAGATAGCCAAAAGGAAGCTGCCTGTTGTAATGATAAATAACAACACTTAGTATCGCAAATGATCTGAAAATATCTACACTTGAATTTCTGCCAGGGGCATTAATTACCTCTTGTGATTTTAGTTGAATCATAAAAGAATCAAGGTCTCAAATATAAATCTATGGCTTCACCCTGATTGATGGTGTTGTTATCAGGTGCAGGGTTCTGATCATAGATTTTTGCATTAAGCGTATCTTTAATCACACCATCAAAAAATAATGAACCAATGTTTAATGATGATCCTTTTAGCACGAATAATGCTTCGTCATAAGTTAGGCCAATAAGAGATGGAACAGTGACTACTGTATTTCCTAATCCATCACCAACAATCAAATCAATGGCAGAACCTTTAGGTACATCTGTTCCTGCTTTTAAATCTTTTCCATTTATCATCATGGAGAGCACTGCATTTTTTGCAAGATCAGGTTTGAAAATCTGCTCACCCATTCTAAGTCCTGATGCAGCAAGAATGGCTTCCGCCTGTCGTAAGGAAACATCTTTCAGTGCCGGAACTTTCACCATTGGTGCACTACTGCGAGTTATTGTAAGATAGATAGTACGACCTTGTTTTACTTTTTCATTTGGTTGCGGATCTTGCTCAACTATAGTTCCCGGTTTTTGATCTAAAAGGTAAACCGATGAATCAGCAATTTTAAATGACAAGTTTTTAGTCTTTAAAAAATCATCAACCTTTTTAATGTTCATGCCTTTTAAATCAGGCACAGAAACTGAGTTGCCATGATCTGTAAAACTGTCAAGCCATTTGTAAACCAAACCTATTGACATGATGATTACGATAATAATCACCAAAGCATTAATCCAGAAAATGCGCGACTTAAGAAATCGAATTAGTTCTTTCATTATTTTATTTCGTCAGGGATAACTGATTTCTTTTAAATCCGAATTCAAGTATTTTTTCAATAAACTCATAAGGCTTATACTGATTTATTGCAGCCTGATGGAAAATGCAAGTTGCCGGTGTCATGCCGGGCAATGAATTCACTTCTATAAAAACAACTTCAACTTTATTGTCGATTGTAATACGAACAAATGCATCAATTCGTGCATAGCCTTCAATATTTAACAGTCGTGCTGCACGCAAAAGTTCTTTTCTGATTATATCAGAAATCAGTCTGTTTTCCATTGCATGTTTGCTGTAACGTGCTGGAGTGATATTTTGTCCTTCACCGGCTAAAAATTTTTCTTCAAGCGAAAGTACATCACCTTCATGTAATGTTTCGCTGGGTTCAAAAATTTCGTAATGTATATTTCCGGCCTCATCATAGGATGTGAGCATGCCACCTGTGATTTCTAAAAAATGTTTAGTGTTTTCACCACTGATAAGTGTTTCAATAAGGAAATATCTTTTTCGTGGAAACTCTTCTTTGTCTTTTATCTTCAGTAGTTCAGCTGCAGCAGTGTTTAATGTTTCATCTTCGCGAAAAATTAATTCGGCATAGGCATGTAACTGATTTTCATTTCGGATAATTTTTACTGCACTACTGCATCCATCATCAACCGGTTTAGCAATAATAGGGAATCCAAATTCTTTTTGAATTTTTTCTTCTATCGCAGATGGATTATTACGCCATTCTTCCTCTGTGAGTTTATAATGTTGTGCAACTTTAAATCCATTTTGTGCCAGCAACTCATTTGTTTGAAATTTATCAATAGTGATTTTAGAAGATTCAGCCCTTGAGCCATTGAATGGTAAACCAACTTTATTAAGTTGTAATTGTAATTCACCATCTTCACCCGGACGACCATGTAAAGCAATGAAAACAATTTTTACTTGTTGCGCCAGCTCTTCAAACGATGTTTTTTCAGGAGGATTTATATTGGCCGCATTTGCAAACGTTTGTGTTACCTGACCACATTGGTCAATTATTTTTTTAATAACAGGATGCTGATTGTAATTGAGAATTTTTTCTCTGATATCGTCAGCATTATCTTTTAGCATCAGGTTTATTGGAATCCTGTAAAGTGAATAAGACTGTTCGTTACCGGCAAGAAAATAAGGAATGGGTTCGTACTTTTCTGTTGAAGATAATTTTTCATAAACATTTCGTCCGCTCTCAACACTAATGTGTCTTTCACTGCTATAGCCACCCATTATGACACCAACTTTTATCTTTTCAGATTGCGATTTGGCTTTTTTGCTGAGAAGCCCATGCAGGTTTTTTATCAGTTGTGGTACCGTACGAAATGATTTCATTTCTAAGAGACGCGCCTGAAGTGATGTTGAAATAATGTAGCTGATAAACTGAGAAGGGTTGAGACCGATTTCTGCAGCCTGATGAAAGAAAAAGCTACTGGGCATCATTCCTGATGTTGTATTCGGATCATTCAAAAATATTGTAACATTCTCTGTAATAAAACCATCTATTCGGGCATAAACACTAAAGTTTAATGACGTAAACAGACGTTCACACTCTCTTCTTATTGTTTCAATTTGTACTTCGGGCAGGTGAATAGGTGTTACTTTTCTTGATAAACCGGGCAGGTATTTAGCTCGGTAGTCAAACAACTCATTGCCTTTGCGTATTTCTGTTGGCGGTAATGCAACAGGCTTTTCGTTTTCATTTGTAATTACGATGCATGAAAACTCTTTTCCTGAAATGAATGATTCAATAATAACTTCTGTTTCAGCTTCAATAGCAGCAATAGAAACAACGTCTTCCATTTCGCCAAAAAGTTGTATCAGAACTCCCAATAATTCTTCCGGGTGATAGATTGTTCTATCATTAATTTTTGCTGGTAAACCAATACCCTCGCGAATATCAGATACTTTCTTTATCCATTCTGTTTTTGTATCAAAAGTCATGCTGTTCCATTCTGTCCGAGTGATTTCGCGGATAAAAAATGATTTGTTGACAGCTTGTATAAATTCTTCTACATCATTATTCTTCAATACTGATATTCCGATACTCGAACCCTGATTAGCAGCTTTAACTACACAAGGAAATCCAACAGATTTTAAATTTTTAATAAAAGATTTTCGGTTTGGTGACGCAAGCCATTCTATTCGTTTTATTACAGCAACTTCAGGAACATTAAAACCTGATTTTTTCATCAGTTCTTTCTGAATAACTTTATTCATTCCTATTGCAGAAGAAAGAATACCTGAACCTGAGTAAGGGATTCGGTAATATTCCAACATTCCTTGTATGCGTCCATCTTCGCCATCAGAGCCATGCAGACATAAGAATGCAAAATCAATTACATCATGTAACTGCGCAAACTCTATGCGCGTTCCTAACTTCATCGTTAGTCTTATTTGTTCCTGATGAGTGAGCGTTCCAAGATTTTCTGCATAAATCTGAAAACCACGTGTTGTTTCGGGTAAAAATTCTGATGGAGGATAAAAATCACGAATGCTACCCTTGTATATAAATTGCCAGTCGAGAATCAGTAGGTTGCCAAAACTGTCAACAAAAAGAGGAATAGGTTCAAATAGTGTTTTGTCGAGGTTGTCATATACGGTTCTGCCTCCGGCAAAGGACACCTCGCGTTCGCGTGATGAGCCGCCAAAAAGAATTCCTATTTTTAGTTTGTTCATATAAATTTTAAGTCATGAAATGATTGAACAAAGTTAACAGATTAATAGAGCAGCATACATGCTATAAGAGTAAGTATTCACTATTTTTTTAACATTTATTTTGAAAGCAGTTTTTATTAAATACACGTTAGAAAGATTGTTTTTTAAATTGGTTTTTGCTCAATAAAAACGACTGATATCCAGAGCTTATTTTAACAACCCATTGACACCTGCACCAAAAAGTGCAAAGTCGTATTTTGCAGGGTCGCTTTTATCAAATTGTCGAAGATTTATAGTCAGTTCTTCAACGGCTTTCCAATCATCTTGCTGTCTTTTCAGCAGCCCAAGTAGTCGTGCTGTTCGACCGGTATGTACATCTAAAGGACAATAAAGTAATGAGGGTGATATTTCCCAAATTCCAAAGTCAACACCGGCACGGTCTTTCCTTATCATCCAACGTAGAAACATATTGAATCTTTTGCAACTTGAATTTTTTAATGGGTCGCCTAAATGCTTGGTGGTGCGTGGTTGGCAGGGTTGGGAGAATAGTTTCTGCCTGAATAAACTCATAGCTACAGGCATGGGATTGTTGCTTACAAAAGATGTTAAGCAATTTCCTAACGATCCGTATTCAGCATAAATATTTTTAATAGCTTTAATAATGTAGATACAATCTTCTCCATTATAAGTGCGGTGCACAAATTTTTTAAAAGGGATATAATCGTTGTTTGATGCATTTATGATAAATGATTTTGGAGTATGATCCATCATTTCCATAAGTGTTTGCGCATTTTTCAGAATGGTTTTTCGCTGCCCCCATGAGATAAGAGAGGTCAGAAAGGCGCTGATTTCAATATCACCACTGTCAGAGAACTTATGAGGGATAGAAATTGGATCATCAGCAATAAAATCACTTCTGTTGTATCGCAGAAATAAATCGTCTAAATACAGTTTGAGCTCATGATGATTCATGATTTTCTGTTTTCAGACTTCCTTGCCACTGTCCTTACTTCTAAAAGAAATTGCAACAGGAACACCACTCAGATTGAAATTTTCGCGAAGTTTATTTTCAAGAAACCTTCTGTACGAAGTTTGTATGTATTGCGGATTGCTACTAAAAAAGACAAAACGTGGATATGGTCCGGGCACCTGAGTAATATACTTAATATTGATGAGTTTACCTTTGACGGACGGTGGAGGATAATTTTCTATGAAAGGTAGTATTTTTTTGTTAAGCTGCGATGTCGGAATATGTTGCGTTCTGTTTTTGAAAACATCAATAGCAGTTTCAAGTGCTTTAAAAATACGTTGCTTGTTTAGTACCGAAGTAAAGATTATTGGTACATCAGTAAATGTAGCAATGACAGCTTTTATTTCTTCTGTAAATTTCTTTGTTGAATGGTTTTCTTTGTCAATTAAATCCCATTTGTTGACTAAGAACACAACACCCTTGTGATTGGTTTGAATGAGGTGAAAAATATTTGCATCCTGTGCTGTGAATCCTTTTTCTGCATCTATCATAAACAGACACACATCACTTTGCTCAATGGCTCTTATGCTGCGCATTACAGAGTAGAATTCCAAATCTTCTTTCACTTTGGCTTTCCTTCTCAATCCTGCAGTGTCAACTAAAATAAAATCAAAACCAAAATTTGAATAACGAATATTTATACTATTTCTGGTAGTTCCTGCAATAGGTGTAACGATACTGCGTTCCACACCGGTAAGCATATTCATTAAAGAAGATTTGCCGACATTAGGCTGACCAATAATTGTGATTCTTGGCAACTCATCTTCTTCCTCATCATCAGGCTTAAAAACTTTAACTACGGCATCTAGTAGTTCGCCAGTGCCACTACCGTTTGATGATGATATGCAATAATAATCACCAAGACCTAATGCATAAAACTCAACTGCATCATTCAGTTGTTTAGGGGAATCAACTTTGTTAACTACTAAAAATGTTTTCTTATTACTATTGCGAAGTAATTGTGCAATATCCTCATCAAAATCATTCAGGCCTTCGCGCGCATCTGTAACAAAAAGGATGATGTCTGCTTCTTCGATTGCCAGCTTGACTTGTTTTCTTATTTCAGATTCAAAAATATCTTCTGAGCCCGATACATAGCCTCCTGTATCAATCACAGAAAAACTTCTCCCTGTCCATTCACCTGTACCGTAGTGTCTGTCGCGTGTTACACCCGATTCATCATGTACAATGGCGTCCATACTTTCTGTCAACCTGTTGAACAGTGTTGATTTCCCTACATTGGGTCTGCCTACAATAGCAATAATGTTGCTCATTTTTCTTTGTTATTCGTTGTAGCCGAATTTGTTCAGCTGTTGCTCGTTATTTCTCCAGTCTTCTCTAATCTTTACCGTCAGTTCGAGAAATACTTTTTTGCCAGTCATCTCTTCTATTTTCTTTCTGCTGTCAGTCCCCAACTTTTTTATAGCCAAGCCATTTTTTCCTAATAAAATTGCTTTCTGCGATTCTCTTTCAACAAAAATATAACTCTTGATTTTTGCCAGCTTAGGGGTGTCTTTAAATTCTTCAATACTTACTTCAACACTATAGGGTATTTCTTTATCATATTGAAGGAAAATTTTCTCACGAATTATTTCGGCAGCAAAAAATCTTTCATTCCTGTCAGTCAGTGTGTCTTTGTCAAAATAAGGAGGTGCCTCAGGAATAAATTGCAATAAGGTTT
Organism: Bacteroidota bacterium; assembly: GCA_016699635.1. Taxonomy (GTDB): domain Bacteria; phylum Bacteroidota; class Bacteroidia; order AKYH767-A; family OLB10; genus OLB10. The sequence continues at coordinate 2,155,483 of CP064983.1, forward strand.
TAATCAAAACTTCTCCACCAAATTTTTCTTTAGCTGAAATAGGTACTATGGCATCAGGGCTAAGTTGTTGCTCGATTTTTTGAACTATTTTTTCAAGTTCTTCCTGATTACTTAAATCAATTTTATTCAGTGCTACAACTAACTTTTTTCCGGCAGGCAGCAGTGTTCTGAACTTTTCGGCATCCATATCATTTCCGGTAGCATCATACACCAATAAAATTACATCGGCATCTGTAAATGCACTCTGAACAAAGGTCATCATTCGTTGATGTAATTGATATCCAGGGGTGATAATGCCCGGTGTATCAGAAAACACCAATTGATAATCAGGCTGTGTTATCACACCTTTTATGCGGTGACGTGTGGTCTGAGCTTTATGGGTAACAATACTCAAATCCTGCCCTAAAAGTGTGTTCAATAGGGTTGATTTTCCTGCATTAGGTTTTCCTACTATAGCAATAAATCCTGCTTTATGCACTTTAAAAATTTCCTGCGAAGGTAAAGAAAAGGGGGCAATTTTTTCAGTTAGCCGAATTCGGTGTTATTTGTTTGCATTGTCAGCATTTTTAATCATGGCTTCGGCAATGGCATCAGACATGGAATCATTGCGTTTGCAGAGATGTGAAACAATATTTTCGTAATCCTTTTTGTTTCTGTTTTGCGACAATTTATCCTTTGCGTCAATTCTTGAAACTGTAATCTCAAATCCAATTATTCCGATCAGATTATCTCTGATTACTTTCGGGTCAATCTTTTCAAAAAATTTAGGTTTCTCTTCTTTAGATTCGTAATGGTCGGTAAGTTGTATCAGACTTTGCAACAGTTCTAATTCCGTTTGAATTTTTAATTTCCCATAACAATGTATAGCCTGATAATTCCATGTAGAAACATTTTCGTGACTATACCATGAGGATGAAATGTAGCAATGCGGACCACTAAAAATTGTTAGTGTTTCACCAGCATTAATTAAAGTACTGCATTGTGGATTTTCTTTAGATATATGCCCATGTAATACAAGATTGCTGTTTGTTACTAAAGGTGTCATTGGAATGTGGGTAGCAAACATTTCAGTTGCTGAATGAGTTATTAAAATTCCAAAACTGTTTTCTTTAATAAAGTCAACTTGTTGGTTAAAATTCGTATTTCGAAAATATTCAGGAATGTACATAATTGAAAAGAATACTTTTAGTAAGCCATCTCACTTTCAAGTTTTTCCTGATAGAGTTTTGAATATTCGCTGATGTTGCCAAATTTAACTTCGTCAACAATTATTTCACCATGTGTCACAACACCCAGGTTGGTGAAGTCCACGCCTGAATCAGCTACTAAGCTGCTAAATTCGTCCATTTGTTCTTCAGAAACACTAACTACAACCCGACTCTGTGATTCTCCAAAAAGAAATGCATCTTTTCTTATATCCTCATCAGAGTTAATTTCAAAACCCAGACCCTTTATCATTGCAGATTCAAGTAAAGTAATAAATAATCCACCATCAGAAACATCATGTACAGATTGTACATATCCTGTTTTGATTAACTGCTTGATGAGTTGTTGAACATCATATTCTTCATCGAGATTAAATTCAGGCGCAGGGCTGTTGTTGATACCATGTGTGCTGACAAGATATTGTGATGAAGCAATACAGTTTTTAGAAGTGCCAATCAGAAATATCTGATCACCTGCATTTGAAAATGCCAATGTTGCAGCTTTGTTTTTATCACTGATAATTCCAATCATGCCAATAGTTGGAGTAGGGTAAACGGGTACATCGTCATTTCCGATTTTTGACTGGTTATAAAAACTAACATTACCACCTGTCACCGGAGTTTGAAATTTTTCGCATGCTTTTGACATACCTTTTATGCTATGCACAAACTGCCAGTAAACTTCAGGATTATATGGGTTGCCAAAGTTCAGGCAATTGGTAACGGCAGAAGGCTCTCCTCCTGTACAAACAATATTGCGTGCTGCTTCTGCAACTGCAATAGCGCAGCCTTGTTCAGGATCTGCAAAAACATATCTTGCATTACAATCAACAGAAACTGCAAGTGCTTTTTTAGAATTTTTAATATTTACAATTGCAGCATCAGATGGTTTGTTTGTACTCATATTAATTGTGCCCACCATACTGTCATATTGTGTGTAAACCCATCGTCTGCTACAAATATTCGGATGCGATGCTAATTGTTCGGCAACAGCAGTAAGATCAGTAGGAACTTTTACATTAGCAATGTTAAATGCTTTGTTTTGTTTGAAGTATGCAGGCTCTTTATAATCTCTTTTATAGACAGGTGCACCGCCACCTAATACTAATGATTCTGCATTAACATCTGCAACCAACGTCTCATTCATATAGAATTTCAATTGCTCGCCTTTAACTACTTCGCCAATGCATGTGCAGTTTAAATCCCATTTTTCAAAAACCGCATTAATTAAATGTTCTTTACCTTTTTCTGCAACAATGAGCATTCTTTCCTGCGACTCGGAAAGTAAAATTTCCCAAGGCTCCATGTTTTTTTGGCGCGTAGGAACTTTGTCAAGGTGTATAATCATGCCATGATTTCCTTTGGCAGACATTTCTGAGGTAGAACAAATAATTCCTGCAGCACCCATATCCTGCATTCCTACAACTGCACCGGTTGCAATGACTTCAAGTGTTGCCTCTAATAAAAGTTTTTCCTGAAATGGATCGCCTACCTGCACAGATGGTAAATCCTCATGCGAATCTTCATGCAGGTCGCCCGATGCAAACGTTGCACCATGTATTCCGTCTTTTCCTGTTGCTGAGCCAACAATATAAACACTGTTGCCTTCGCCTTCTGAAATTGCTTTAACAGTTTTGCCATGTTCAACTATACCCACACTCATAGCATTAACTAAAATGTTTGTATTGTAACAATCTTCAAAATAAACTTCGCCACCAACTGTTGGAACACCAAATGCATTTCCATAGTCACCAATTCCTTTAACGACACCACGCATAAGCATTTTCGTGCGCTCATTATTCAGGTTGCCAAAACGCAAAGAGTTAAGCTGTGCAATAGGTCTTGCCCCCATAGTAAAAATATCGCGGTTAATTCCACCAACACCAGTTGCAGCTCCCTGATAGGGTTCAATAGCCGAAGGGTGGTTGTGAGATTCAATTTTAAATGCACAGGCAAGATTGTCGCCAATATCAACAAGACCTGCATTTTCTTCTCCTGCTTTGGCTAACATGTGAGGTCCTTCGCGTGGCAAAGTTTTCAGCCAGGTAATAGAATTTTTATAAGAGCAATGTTCACTCCACATCACAGAGTAAATACTCAATTCATTAAAATTAGGCTTACGACCCATTAGTGAGCAGATTTTATCAAACTCTTCCGGTAAAAGACCTAATTTTTTTGCTGTTTCAACCGTTGTTTCTTTCAAACTTTCCATTCTTTATTTTTAAAGTATAAATTCGTTTCAGAATACTTTTATGTTACTTTGCGCAAAGGTAGCCTATTGATGTAATAAACAGGTTATTGTATTGTATGAAAATTTTCAAACAACCTTACTTTGGAAGCGGTTCTTAGCATTGGATACATAGCGTTATTTGTTTTTGTCATTCATAAATCGGCATTTTTCAGGATCGAAGGAATTCCGGTATGGTGGCTTAAAGCAGCGTTTCTTGTTAAAATAATTTTTGCCATTTTATTAGGGGTAATCTATTCAAAATATTATACAGACAGACTGACGGCAGATACCTTTAAGTTTTTTGATGATAGTAAGATATTATATGACCTTGCTTTTGAGCACCCACTTTGGTTTCTGCAGGCAATTTTTGGTATTAATGATCAGGCAAGTTACCTGATGCCATATTATGATACCATGCACAATTGGTTCAATAAAGTAGTTCTGTTTAATGACTATCGTTTTCAGATTAGATTGAATGCGTTGATGCGTTTCATCAGTTTGGGCTATTATCATGTACATGCAGTGTTTTATTGTTTCTTGTCATTTGTCGGACTCACTGCATTGCTCAAACTTTTTGTAAAAGCACTGCCGGAACTCAGGAGAGTTTTGTTTGCCGGAGTATTTTTTATTCCTTCAGTTTTATTTTGGGGGTCTGGATTGTTGAAAGATTCACTGATATTGTTTGCAACAGGAATGGCTCTTTACTTTTTGAATCGGTTGATTCAGGAGAGAAAATCTGCAACAATTTTTGGTGCTTTGTTTTTTTTACTTTTTCTTATGATGATTAAATTTCACAATTTTATATTGCTGTTGCCACTCTTTGCAGCATATCTTATTACTTCAGTTTACAGAAAAAAGACTTTGTTGATTTTTGTTTCGATTGTTTCAGTTTATTATTTGATATTAATTAATCTTAATTTAATTATGCCGGGCTTTGGTTTGATGGAATTGTTGTCAAACAAGCAGGCCGAATTTGTTGACTTGGCAAATGATTATCATGCAAACAGTACTATAGCTATAAATTATTTAGCACCATCAGAGTGGAATGCAATTGTAAATACACCGCAAGCATTGCTACACTCTTTTTTCAGACCCTATCCATTTGAGAGTAAAAACTTATTCATTCTGTTGGCAGGATTTGAAAATTTATTTTTGGACTCATGATGATTTTGGTATTATTGAATTTTAAAATACATAAGCAGGCATATCCATTGTTTTGGGTTGCAGTGTTTTATACACTTTCTTTGTTTGAGCTAATAGGCTTAGTAACACCTGTTATGGGTGCAATTGTCAGATATAAAATTCAAGCCTTGCCATTTCTATTCTTTCTATTGATATATTTGACAGATATTGAAAAATTAGGAAGCAGATACATGACTAAATCTAAGCAAACATAAGATGGAAGTATTTCTTATCCCTTTAGTTTACATCTTATTAATTTGCCTTTTAATTGGTAATCACAGATTCTTTGAACTTAAAGGGGTATCGCGTGCTTTTGTTTGCATTCTTTTTATCATTAAAGCATTTGCAGGTATTATCATCACTTTTAATGCAGAAAAAATTTACAGTGGTGATGATGGGTATTTTTTTTACGAAGCAGGTAAAACATTTCTTGACTATGGAGTTGAAAATCCTTATGCATATTTGAAGCTGATGTTTGGGATTTATGATAGTTCAAATAGCGAGGCCTATCATCATTTCCTGAATTGGAAAAATCTGCCAATGTGGAATGATGGAGAAACCATGATTAAGTTATGTTCCATCATACACATTTTTGCTTTTTCAAATATTCTGGTCCACTCTATTATTTTTAGTTTTTTATCTTTTTGTGGACTGGCAGCAATTTATAAAGCCACCATTCATATAACACGATCAAACGGCTTTAGTCTTTTTCTGCTGCTTATGCTTTTTCCTTCTGTAGTTTTTTTTAGTTCAGGAATTTTAAAAGAAACTCTATTGATTGCAATATCAGGTTTGTTCTTTTTCAGTCTTACACAGTTTGGAGTGTCTTTGCGAATGAAAATTTATTGTTTTATTCTATTCTTATTACTTTGGCTGATTAAACCTCATTTTATTTTCTTTTTTACCCCGGCAATTATCGCATATATCACTATTTCAAAGTTGAATTTGCGTTCCATATGGATGTCGCGATTGGTGATACTTGGTGTTTTCGCATTGTACATTGTACTTGCTGTGGTAGTGCATGATAAAGTTTTAGGACGAAATGCCGCTGGTACAATAGCCTTGGTACAACAAAGTTCAATGAAGAATTCTATTTATGAGAAAGCAGAAAGCTACATTCAACCTCCGGTTATTGCGGCAAAGTACAGTAGTATTCTTAGGAATACACCCGAAGCTTTTTATCAGGTAATTACTGTGCCCTGGTTTTATACTAATGCAGGTTTGCGATGGAAAGCTGCTGCAATAGAAAATATCTTTGTGCTTATTATGGTGTTGATGAATATTTATGCTGCATTTGATAAAAAGAATAAATATGCTCTTTATCATTTTGCTTTTCTGTTGTTTCTTATTTCCTTTTATAGTCTTGTTGGATTTACTTGTGCACTTGAAGCTTCTATTTTACGGTTTAAAGCTCCAATACTCCCTTTTCTTATTGCAGGTATGTATATGTTTTTACTTCAGTATAAAGATAAAATTTTAAAGAATGAAACTTCAGACAATTGATACAGGTTTTTTTAAATTAGATGGTGGTGCTATGTTTGGTGTAGTGCCGAAATCTATTTGGCAAAAATTAAATCCATCAGACGATAATAATATGTGCACATGGGCATTGCGATGTCTGTTGATTGAAGATGGGAAGAGACTGATATTAATTGACAATGGTATGGGCGATAAGCAAAGCCAAAAGTTTTTTTCTCACTATTATCTTCATGGTGACAGCACATTAGAAAAATCCTTGTCAAAAGCAGGTTTTCATTCTGATGATATCACTGATATATTTCTGACACATCTTCATTTCGACCATTGCGGAGGAAGTATTAAATGGAATTCATCAAGAGATGGATTTTTACCTGCATTTAAAAACGCAACTTATTGGTGTCATGCCGACCATTGGAAGTGGGCAACGGAACCAAATGCAAGAGAGAAGGCAAGCTTTTTAAAAGAAAATATTCTGCCAATAAAAGATAGCGGACAATTAAAGTTTTTTGAAGGTACATCAGATATGTCAAACGGATTTGAAATACTTAAAAAGAACAATTTCCATTCAGACATAGACCTTGTTGTTGCTAGGGGCCATACTGATGGCATGACCTTGCCTTTGATTCCATATAAGAATGAAAAATTGATATTTATGGCTGATTTATTGCCTTCTGCTGCACATGTTCCATTGCCTTACGTTATGGCATACGACACAAGGCCACTTGTTACATTAGAAGAGAAAAAAGCATTTTTGAAATATGCTGTGCACAATAAGCTTAATTTGTTTTTAGAGCATGACCCAACTAATGAGTGTTGTAATCTTTTGGAAACAGAAAAAGGTGTGGGTGTAAATTCCACTTTTAAGCTAAGCGAGATTTAAGATTTTATTTCTTAGATAAAATAATTTCCTTTGACAATGTTGTTGTGTTATTGCACATATCACTAAGGTCAATTTTAATATTAAATTTACTCTCTGCAAATTGGTTTAATAAAACATAGATAGTGCCATTCTTTCTGTCATATTCAGATAAGTGCCATTTATTGTTAATCATACAGGAATAATTCTTAATTCCCGAAAAATTGTCTGATACTTTAATTTCAAGAACCGGACAATTATAAACTGAGTCGAATGAAGTTGAAATATTTTCTATGACAGGACTAATGCTGTCAACCATAAGTGAGTAAGTGCCAAAACTGCTGATGCTTGCTGAATACCAACCATCTTTATAAATTCCGGATACGGGTGATGCTGTTCCGTTTGAAGCAATTTTTACCATTATGGTTTTGTAATTGAGCGAATCGCCTTCAAGATCAGATTTTATTTTTAGAGTTATATTCTTTTTCAATCCTTCTGATGTGTTTCCAATTGTTATTTGCGGAGCAATAAATGATTTGTTTCCTCTGCGAATTATGGCATCACAATAGAAGTCACGAAATAATGCTCCTGCAGGTAACATTAGTTTATAACGGTCAGATTGAATTTTGTTTGCCTTATTATATTCCAACAATTCTCCTTTTTTTACAACTGTATTTTTAGGCTTGGCATTGTTGCTATAAGCTACTGTAAAGACACAGCGTGAAATATTTCCTACACCGTCACGCAACATTAGTCTGAAATTTATTATACTGTCATTCTCTAAATCAACAACACCACTATTTTTAAGAAAAATATACTGACTGAACTTTACTCCAGGAAGTTTGTAACAGCGTTCGGTAATGCTTCCTGTTCGCTGACCTTTTGCATAGTCAATGAGTCCGTTTGCATTTCGTGTTTCATCAAAAGAAAAGTTACTCATTTTTCGAGCATAAATTAATTTTTCATTGGCATATAGTTCTGCTTCATCAATTCCCAAAATTGCATTGTCATCGTTAGCCTGATCATAGCCTGAAAATCCTATTCCAATTTCACCGGATGCCGATATTAATTCAGTATAGCTATAATTCCCTCGAGACGTTTCAACAGGTTTAATTTCATGCCATGGAAAAATGCTCAAAAAATCTTCCTTAATAGAATAGATTGTAATTGATTTAAGCAGCGGTGGAATGCTGTCTTTAATCTGAGGAAAGTAGTTGATAGGGTTTAAAGGTTTTTCGCTTTTTGTATTACGTATTTCATAATGAAGATGCGGACCGGATGAACCACCTGAGTTTCCTGACCAGCCAATTGTGTCGCCTTGTCTGACGGTGATTTTATTTCTTTCAGGAAACAATTCGATACTGTATTTTTTTTGTTTCTCCTGCTCGGCAAAGACTAATTGTTCAATAGTTCTCCCATAACGATGCAGATGTGCATATACAGTTGTAAGCCCGTTGGGATGATCAATGTAAACTGCTTTACCATATCCGTTCTCAGAAGTTTTTATTCGTGAGACATATCCATCAAAACTTGCTATTACGGGAAATCCGATTTTTGTTTGTGTAGAAAAATCAAGACCGGAATGAAAATGATTACTTCTTACTTCGCCATAGTTTCCTTTCTGAATTAATGGAATTGTAAGCGGGCTTAATGGTATTGCCGTCTGCTGTGAATAAGCATTACTGATTATTAAAGTAAAAATACAGGTTAAAAAAATTGCAACTTTCATATTTAAAAAACATGCCGGACCAAACATTCGTTTAGCCCGGCAGTCTGGTGGTTGTTGTTTTTAGTTATTGAGTTTTATTCTCATACCCGGTTCAAGTGCAGTTCCCGGTTCTAATTGATTTTTCTTGTAAAGTTTATTTAACTTAATAGCATATAGTTGTGATATATCACGCATGGTCTCTCCTTGTTTTACAACATGATAATCCTGTTGTGCAGAGTTTCTTTTTGGTTTGATGTAAACAATGGTGCCTTCTTTAAGTACATCATCTTTTGATGCATCATTATATTTTAGCATCTGCCAAAGCATCATTTCATTTTGCTTGGCTAAACTCAACCATGTATCGCCTCTTTTTGAAACTATGTATTTTACATTATTGATTTCTGAGTAATATGATGGAGGTGTGATATTTATAACAGTAGTTTTCTCAACTTCTTTTGAAGATGGCGATCCTTTAGGCAGATTTACAATACGTGCCAGCGTTGGCTGTTCCGGAATTGGTTTGCCATTCATTCTTGCAATGGCTTCGTTGTTGATGTCTTCAAGATTGAAACGCTCTATTAAATCAATGAGTTTATGTGCATAATTCGGATTAGTAGCATATCCTGCTTTTTCAAACCATGTGCCCATCCTTTGTAATCTGTAGGTTTAAGTTCAAACAAAGATGCATAACGTGGTCTTGACCTTAAAAAAATCCGAATGGTCATCAAACGATTCCAATACATCATTGTATTTTCTGAAACATTCATTCGCTGCATCATCATCCTGATGAAATTCTTTGCCTTGCCATTCTTTATGACATTTAATACCGAAATGATTGTTGGCTTCAATGGCTAATTTGCTGTTGCCGCTTTCACTCTCCAATATGCCTTGTGCTAAAGTTATACAAGCAGGAACTCCTGTCTTTATCATATCCTTAATAGCATCTTCTTTATAGCGACTGATATAGTCCTCAGTCTTCATGCGTTGCGCCAGCACGTCTTGCGAAAATGCAAGAATGCTGATTAAAACAACTGCAATGCTTTTGCTTAACATATTCATATTCAATAACCGGGTAAATTGTATTTTATTTTACAAGGTTAAGCTAAAAATCGCCTGTTTATCGGTAGTGTTAATGGTTAGTGTTAACATGCAACTGTTGAAAATCAGACTGAAACATATTGTTTTAAGACAGCAGGTTTCTTGCGCGAATTACTTTAACTTTGCATGATTACATTCTTACATCATGCCCCAATACTATTCACAGGGAAAAATCCCTCACAAAAGACATACTCAGTTCCGCAAGCCTGATGGTGGACTTTATGCAGAAGAGTTGTTTTCTACACATGGCTTCAGCAATATGTATTCACTCATCTATCATTGCCATCCGCCAACAATGATTAAAAGTGCCGGAGAGCCTTTTTCGCGCGAGCCCGAAATTGCAATGAAGCGTTCGTTGTTACATCAAAGCTTTCAGGGCTTTAATGTACAGCCTGAGGATGATTACATAAAAAGTAAGAAACCTGTTTTGGTAAATAACGATTTGCAGATAGCATTAGCTGCTCCCCGTAAGTCAACTAAAGATTATTTTTTAAAAAATGCCGATGCTGATGAATTGATTTTTGTGCATGAAGGTAGCGGAACATTTCACTCTATTTATGGAAGCATGGACTTTGGATATGGCGATTATATTGTTATTCCGAGAGGAACTATTTTTCAACTGCATTTTAATACAGAGAACAACAGATTACTGGTAGTGGATTCTTTTAGTGCTATTCAAACTCCACGCAGATATAGAAATGAGTATGGACAATTTGAAGAACACAGTCCTTTTTGCGAGCGCGATTTTCGCAGACCACAAAATCTGAAGACCTTTGATGAAAAGGGAGAGTTTCTCGTTATGATTAAAAAGGAGAGCATTGTTTATCCTTTTGTATATGCTACACATCCGTTTGATGCTATTGGATGGGATGGATACTGCTACCCTTACATTTTTTCTATTCATGATTTTGAACCTATAACAGGAAGAATACATTTACCACCGCCTATACATCAGACTTTTGAGGCACACAATTTTGTTGTTTGCTCATTTGTACCTCGTTTGTTTGACTATCATCCGCTTTCAATTCCTGTTCCTTATAATCATTCCAATATTGATTCTGATGAAATGCTATACTATGTTGATGGCGATTTTATGAGCAGAAAGAATGTTACAAAAGGACAAATTACATTACATCCTGCTGGTATTCCCCACGGACCACATCCCGGAACAGTTGAAAAATCACTTGGTGCTAAAGAAACTAAAGAGTTGGCTGTGATGATAGATACTTTTAAACCTCTTTGGCTTACAAAAGAAGCAATGAATATTATTATTCCTGATTATTATAAATCATGGGTAGAAAACGGATAACAATTTAAACAAGCATATAAATGAAACAAATTTACACAACCATGATTGCCTTAGCATCGGCTTTTTGCGCCCATGCTCAAATTACCCTCACGCAAAGTGATTTTGCCGGTGCAGGTGATAACATTCTTGTCAGCAATGCTGATGCAACCATACCGATTGATTTTACTACAACAGGAGCAAATCAAACATGGGATTTTAGTTCAATGATTGCACAAAGTCAGGACACCCTTGAGTTTTTAAGTGTAGCTTCAACAGGAGGAACATACTCTGTATATTTTGCTAATGTTGGTTTTAACAGTAACCGTTCTAATATTGCAGTGGCTGCAGGTACATTACCAACGGTTCCCGGATTGCCAATTACATTGAGTGATCCATACAGTTTTTATTACAAAGGTAGCGGTGACTATAAACAACAAGGCTTAGGCATAACTATTAGCGGATTTCAGACACCAATTGCTTATAGCAGTAAAGATATATTGTATAATTTTCCGATTGCTTTTAATGATGTTGACTCCTGTCAGGCAGCTTGGAATTTTCTTTAAGTGGATTAGGATATTATGGTTTTGAACAAAAACGTGTCAATCATGTTGATGGTTGGGGAACAGTTATTACTCCTTATGGAAGTTTCAATGCCCTACGTATTAAAACAGAATTGTATGCACATGATACATTATATGCCGATACATTAGGTTTTGGTTATTCAATGGACAGGCCTAAGGCTGTAGAGTACAAATGGATTGCCAACAATGAAAAAATTCCGGTATTACAGATAAACACTACTGATGTTTTAGGAACAGAAACTGTTGCATCTGTTGTGTATATTGATTCATTGCGAAGCGTAGGTATATCTTCTACTGAATTGTTGAGTAATTTTTCTGTTGCACCAAATCCTGCCGAGAAATATTTTGTAATTAGTTATTCTCTGACTAAACCCGGACAAGTTTCCATTAAACTTACCGATATAAAAGGCGTTGAAGTTATGAATGAAATGCAAGGTATTCAAAGCACAGGAAGCCATCAGAAAATGATAGGTACACAATTGCTTGGTGCAGGTGTTTATTTTCTGACTATTACAACAGATAATTTTAGCCAGACACAAAAGGTGATTGTCAGGAAGAATTAAATTTTATTTATTCAGATAATGAGTAAATCAAAAAAGCAGTTTCACATCTTAATAGTGAAACTGCTTTTTTGATTTAAATATTATTATTAGTTGAACCTACAAAGCAGGTACAGGAGAATTTATTTGAAGCATCTTTAGATTTAGCTCACATTCCATTAAATCGTTTTTAAAGTTTTCTATCGATTGTTTTGTTTCTTGTTTGAGTTTAACAGCAAGATGCCTGTAATATTCAATACCTTTTGAAAGATTTTCTTTGAATAACTGCAATTGCTTTTCTTTTTTGTCGTTTAGTGTTGCAGCATTTTTTTGAATGTCTTTTTTAAGATAATCAATATAGAGTTTGAGCTCATTTACAAACATGTGTGAACGGTATAATGAGTTCAAAACATTTGCTCGTCCATAGATATGGTTAATCATTTCTTGCAGGGTAAAGGTTCCTGAAAAATAAGCCAGATTTGGTCCCGGACAAATAGTTACTGCGTTCAGATTATGTGGAACGGGTACATTATTTACCAGCATTACAGGTGAAGCCAATCCCTCGCATAAGCAATCTTTAATAAGCAAATCGTCAATTTGTTTTTTGTGATGGCTCTACATTATTCTGTTTTAGTTCCTGTAGCTTAAGATGTTGATACTTTCTGGATGCAGTACATATTGGTTCTCCACCATACTCTGTATTGAATGCCAGAAATTTTATAACATGCACTACCGGGTCTGTTTTTAGCAATGCGTTCTTTGCGCTGTCTTTCAGCAGATGATTTTCTGAAATTGTTAAACGGCACACCAAGAGGTGATGCATCACTCAGATAATAATCATCTTTACTTGCAGTTGCTAATAATCCTAATGTTTCCTGATCAACATTGGTAGCTTCCGGAACTAATAAAAACGGACTTCCCCATCCTGTAAGGTCAACTTCATAGTGTTGATAAAGAAAGTCGTTTTCCTGAGATGTACCAATTCCCCCTGAACAGTAACTTTCATCTTAGGTTTTTCCTTATACTGTGGTCTGTTTTTCTGTGCCAAAGCAGTCTGACAAGTGTTGAACAACTCTTCATACAATGCATTTTTGTTTAGCTTAAACTCTTCCAGAATAGGACCTAATAATAATCCATCGGTAGCAAATGCATGACCACCGCAATTAAGTCCTGATTCTACTCTGAATTCAGAAATCCATATTCCTTTTTTCGCAAAGAATCGTCCTTGTACTTGTGCCGATCTGAAGTCGCTTACTTTTAGTGTAATTTTCTTTTTAACAAATCCTGTTTCATCAGGAAAGAAATCATCAAACTTTTCGCAATAGGAATATAAACGTGGATTAAGTCCTGCAGAAAAAACCATAGAAGACGAAAGGTTGCTGTTGGCAAAACCACGAAGAGCTGTCTGCGCATCAGAAAATTCTTGTGCTAAAGGTTGTCCGTTTGCATCGTAGTTACTTCGGTCAACCTTAGTCATGATGTTTACATCAATAGCACCACTCTTTATAAACTTGCGCAACTCCTGTTGTAATTGTTCTTTCTCTACCTGATTTGTGCTAGCCTGCATCTTCCTGTAAAGAAGCTTTGCTTCAGAGGTATCAGGTAACATTTCAAAATATTTATTGATTTCTTTACCTGTTTCAAACGACTCATTGCGTAAATCAGTAATTTGTTTTAAAACAATTTCGTTTATTATGTTGAGGTAAGAGGTGATTCTTTTTGCGCGATAATCTTCGTCCTTTTTAGTTATTGCCGTAAAGTCTTTTCCGTTTTGTTTGTAATAAAACTCACGCATAACTTCAAGCATGTTATGCTCAATAATGGAAACAACTGAAGAAATTCCATAACGAGCTACCTTGACAGGGGTGTCAACCGTAAAGGCAAGACCCATAACGGGGATATGAAAACGATGTAAATCAGAATGACTCATGGATTTTAATTATTTATGATATAATGTTGGGGCTGATTAATATCAAAGATATGTGAAACACAAATTACGTTAATACAATTGAAGTTACCATTGATATTTGTCATTTATTTTTAATTTATCTTGAATTGTAGATTGTTGATGAATAAATAGTTGGGTTTATAAACCTGAAGAATGAAGTTTTCAAATAAAAGTATCATAACTCACTATCGTAAGGCTGAATAAGAATAACAGTTATGTTTTTTACAAGGGTATTAGTTTCAACTTCAGTATGGCTCTGATTTAAAAAGTTTGGGGTGGCAAAATGCAATTCAGAAGGTAAATTATTGTCATTTTGGGAGCGTACATAAGCCAATGCTTCAGTTATATCAGGAATTAGTTGCTGTGTATGTGCTATGATGACTAAATGCTGTGTTGCCCGAAGTAATGCCTTTTGGTAAATGTTATCTTCGGATAAAACAATAAGTCCATTACGTACAACCAAACATTCACAAGGAATAATCACCACCTGAACATCGGTATCATCTTCTTCGGAAAACACACTTTGATGTGGAAATTCAAATTCATCAAAGAAGGCTGAAAGGTTACGGTCAACACAAACAACCTCAGTAAAATCATTGGCATCGCAAACACCAAGTATAGTTTCCATTAGCTCTACGCGACCATTGCATAAAACAAACTGACCACCTTGTTGTGTAAAGTTTTCGGCAAACTGTATTTCCGGTGAATAGGATGTGGAATTATAAACAACCTTGTCCATATCCAGATTAGGATACGGATTAGGCGTCTTTGCAATTAATGCACTACGTACCTTTTTTAGAACCTTTTCTCTGTTGGTACTTTCGTCCATAAATTATACCTGAATAGATCCTTCCGGAATATTTGATGGAGGCGGACTGTCAACAGCAGGAGGAACAGTTTTCTCCGGTTCAGGCTCACCATCTGTAATAAATGAATTGAAGGTGGCTTTTTCTGATTCGCCCCATGGACGATGACCAAAAATTTCCTCTAAATCTTCTTTGAAAATCACTTCTTTTTCAAGCAGTCTGTGCGCTAGTTTGTCTAATTTTTCTTTGTTATCAACCAACAGTTTTTTTGTACGCTGATATGCTAAGTCAATCAGCTTTTTCACTTCTTCATCAATAATCTCTGCAGTTTTTTCACTGTATGGCTTGCTGAATGAATAGTCTTGCTGACCGGAAGAATCATAGTAGCTGATGTTTCCGATTCTCTCGTTTAGCCCAAATATGCTTACACTGGCATAAGCCTGTTTGGTAATTTTTTCCAAATCAGAAAGTGCACCGGTGCTTATGGTTCCAAATATCACCTCTTCTGCAGCACGACCACCTAAAGCCGCACATATCTCATCAAAAATCTGCTCTTTGTTGGTAAGCTGCCTTTCTTCGGGCAGATACCATGCTGCACCTAAAGAATTACCTCTTGGCACAATAGTAACTTTTACCAGCGGATGTGCATGTTCCAACAACCAGCTTACGGTTGCATGTCCGGATTCATGATAGGCTATAACACTTTTTTCGTGTTTGGTGATGATTTTATTTTTCTTTTCAAGACCACCAATAATTCTGTCAACTGCAGAAAGAAAATCATCTTTTCCAATTGCTGTTTTATTTTTACGTGCAGCAATAAGAGCAGCCTCATTACAAAGGTTGGCAATATCGGCACCGGAGAATCCTGGAGTCTGGCGGGCAAGAAATTTTATATCAACGGTGTGATCAATTTTCAGTGTTTTTGTATGCACTTTAAAAATCTCTTCGCGTCCTGTAAGGTCAGGAAGTTCTACATATATCTGTCTGTAAAAACGACCCGGGCGAAGCAATGATCTCTCTAAAATATCGGCACGGTTGGTTGCAGCACGAATAATAACTCCGGTATTGCTGCCAAAACCATCCATCTCCGTCAATAATTGGTTGAGTGTACTTTCGCGTTCGTCATTAGCACTGAAAGATGGGGCTTTGCCTCGGGCGCGACCTATTGCATCAATCTCATCAATAAAAATTATACTTGGTGCTTTTTCTTTTGCCTGACGGAATAAATCGCGCACACGCGATGCGCCTACACCCACAAACATCTCTACAAAGTCTGATCCTGAAAGTGAAAAGAAAGGCACTTGTGCTTCACCGGCAACAGCTTTTGCCAATAACGTTTTACCGGTTCCCGGAGGGCCAACCAACAAGGCACCTCTTGGAATTTTACCTCCAAGTTGTGTGTATTTTTTAGGATTTTTAAGGAAGTCAACAATCTCCATTACTTCCACCTTGGCTTCTTCAAGCCCGGCAACATCATTAAACGTGACTTTTACATTCAAGTCTTTATCAAATAGCTGTGCCTTAGATTTTCCGATGTTGAAAATCTGACTGCCGGCACCACCGCCACCCATTCTGCGCATGATAAAAATCCAGATTACGGCAATGATGATAAACGGCAATAAATTCCAAAATAACACTTCAAGAATAGAGCGGTCGTTGTTGTTGTATTCAGGTTGTATTCTTTCATTCTCAGGGAAGTCTTTCTGGATGGCTTCTAATTTTGATTCAAAGTTGCCGACATCGCCAATGGGCATGTAGTAATGCGAGGGTTGTAGCCATTGCCAAAGGTTTGTGACTAACAGCTTTATATTTCTCCTGGTTTAGCTTGTCTTTTTTAATGGTTATCTCTACACGTTCGCGGTTAACGATTTCAATTTTTTCTACATCATGAGTGGCTAGCATGGTTTTTTCAAACTCATTCATGTTGGTCAGTTTGGGTTTATCGCCAAGACCTAATACCCAAATGACAAAAATCAACAGGAATACAATGGCATAAATCCATGAAAAATTAAATCCCTTCCCGGGAGGTTTTGGCATTTTGCCAAATGGTGATTTCTTCTTGTCTCCGCTTTTATTCTCTTCTGACATCTTTTTTATTCAATCTTTAGTTTTTCTTGTAATCAACAATCATGCAAACGGCAAAATGGCAGTTTTGTTTATTATTGGGCTGCAAATTTTACCAAGGGTGCGTCTGCCCACAGCTTTTCGAGCGAATAAAAGTCTCTTTTATCTGCCAAAAATACATGTACTATCACATTAAAGTAATCCAATAGTATCCATTCTGCATTCTGCTTCCCTTCAATGTGTGCTGCCGTTTCTTTTAACTTTTTCTCTACTTTTTCTTCTATATTTCTAACTATTGCCTCAACCTGTGTTTTGTTTGATGCCTGACAGATGATAAAATAATCTGCCATAGCATTATTTAATTCCTTCAGATTTAGGACAACGATATGCTCTCCTTTTTTATCCTCTATACTGTCAACAATTACGGTGAGTAATTTCTCTGTATTATCTTTTAATTTACGCTTGGGTTGCCTTGCCTTGGTTTTTTTTAGCGTGGCTGCTTTCACAGGCGTAGTTTCATCTTTATCCTTTGCAGGATTCGTTCTTTTTGCCAAATTGTAAAAATTATTGATTTGAGTCAGATACAAAGTAAGAAAAATAAGGAAAGTAACTATGTTTGCTGTCATGTTTAAAAATTCTATCTGGTTTAATCTCCATGAGACTGAGTCCACAAACAGTTTTTTACATGAAAAGCTCATGTCAGAAAAGCTGCCCGAAGGCTCTGTTGTCACTGCTGATTATCAGACCAAAGGGCGTGGACATCGGGGTAGTAGCTGGCATAGTGAGGCCGGCAAAAACCTGCTGATGAGTATTGTAGTTTATCCGGAGTTTTTAAAGGCAACTGAGGCTTTTATGTTGAGTAAATGTATGGCTCTGGCAACATACGATTTGTTGGCCGATTATTCAAATAAGGTGCAGATTAAATGGCCAAATGATATCCTGATTGAAGGTAAAAAAGTTGCAGGAATTCTTATTGAAAATATTTTACGTGGTTCAGAAATTTATGCATCAATTATCGGAGTCGGAATTAATTTCAATCAACAATTGTTTGAGAAGGAGCTAACTACAGCTACTTCTGTATTTATGGATTCCGGTGTTAAGGCTGATACTCAGATTAACGCTGTGAAATTGCATGAAAATATTGAGGTGTATTATCAGAAGTTGCAACAAAAAAAGTTTGCTGAAATTGATCAGTTATATCTAACCAATCTTTATAAGCTGAATGAGTCAGCATTGTTTAAAGATGCAGACGGGCAATTTCAGGGTAAAATAAGAGGGTTGTCATCAATGGGTTTGTTGATTGTTGAAAGAGAAAATGGAGAAAAGCATTTGTACGATGTCAAAGAAATCTCTTTAGTTCGTTAATGTGAAAATCAGGAACTTAATTTAATACCATAACTAAAGTGCCTGCAATAATCAGACTTGCACCAATTGCAGTTTTTATTGTTAATGTTTCGCCTAAAAATATCATTGCCAGAATAATTGTAAGGGCAATACTCAATTTGTCAACCGGTGCAACCTGCGACACATTGCCTGTTTGCAAAGCTTTAAAATAAAACAACCACGATAAGCCTGTAGCAATACCGGAGAGAATCAGAAAAATGATGTTTTGTTTTGAAAGGGTGTTTATTCCTTTTGTTTCACCCTTCAGTAAAATTATTATCCAAATCATTACTAAAACAACAATTGTTCTTATGCCTGTTGCAAGATTTGAATTGATGTTTGCCACACCTAATTTTGCAAATATTGCTGTAAGAGAAGCAAACAATGCAGAAAGTATTGCATAAATCCACCACATAGTATTTAAATTTTTGTGAGTTTTAAAAATGCTTGTAGCTATTTAAAGCAAAGTAATAATAAATTGCCGATTATGTCAATCAATATCAGAGGTGAATTCTGAAAATTTTACCGTTATCAGAAGTGGCAATAGCAATAGTGTCGTTTAAAAATTTAATAGCATTTATTCTGGAGTTATTCAGGCTGTAGCCCGAATCATAGTTTTCGCCTCCATCAATACTTATTGCTGTAAATCCACTCAATCCGCTTGTAATAATTTTGTTTTTACGCGCATCAATGCATAAAAAATGCTCTCTTTTTCCAAATGTTTGATTCTTTTTATCTGTTAAACTAAATGTATTTCCGCCATCACTTGTATGGTATAAAGCACCATTGTAACTACAGGCAACTCCTTCTGATGAATTGCTAAAAGCAAAACCCGTATAGAAAGATCTGTCACAATCCAAGGTTGCGAATTCAAAGTTTTGTTTGCTTAAAAGCATTGTGCCATATCCACCGGATAGAATGCCTGCTGCAGTAGGAGTGATACACCGAAGTTCATGTTCAAAGCCGGCAACATTCCAATGCTCACCGCCATCAGTAGTTGAATAAATAATGCCACGGTCAAAATTTTTTCCTCCGGCAAAAAATCCTGTGTCTTTGTTTACAAAATATGCACTGTGCAGCGGGGAGTTGTATTGAAAAGGTATTCCTTCCCAGTCAAAATGCAATTGCCAATTGATGCCGCCATCATTAGTTTGATAAACATGCGTGGAATCTCCTCCGCAAAATCCATGTTGATTGTCTATAAAAAATATGCTGTGCAGGTTATATTCAAATTGGTTATTCAATATTTGCCACGACAGTCCACCATCTGACGAACGAAGTATGATGCCATTGCCTGTTTGTCCGCCACAGACAAATGCAATGCTATCGTTTAAAATAAAAAGATTGTTAAGATTAAAATTTGTTGGTGTAGATATTTCCTCAAAGACTAAATCTAATTTTTCTTTTTTGCATGATAGAAATAAAGTTAGCAGCAGTACTAATTTTACTGCATGACTTTGTGAATCATTAAAACGAAAAAGAAACATAAGAAAATAGCAAGCCAACTGAAGTTTACAAAATGGCTGAACACCATTGCGCTGTTTAGTTTTAGTAATTGCCCTGATCGCTGAAAAATAATAGTGAATCAATAACATCATGCGACTGATGAAAAGCATTGTAGGTGATAAAAATAAGGTATGCAACCGTTGCTAATGCATGAACCATGTGCAATGCAATAATGCCGAAAAAATAATGGGAATTAAAAGGCATATTGGTATAGTATCCTGTTTTTTGCATGGCATGTAATCCGATAATCTGAGTCACAAGAAACAGTGATGTGATGATGGTTGTTAAAATGGTTGCTCTTAATAATTTATCGAACGAATCTTTTCTGAAAGCACTAACGGCTTTAGAAATAGTGTAGCTTCCAAACAATAATAGGATTGTACTTAGTGTAAAAACTTTAGGCAATGCAGGCGGCATATTGTTGTTTTCGTTTTGTGTTATCAAAAACAAAAATGATAATGTTAGAAATAACAATGAACTTATCAGTATGCCGAAAAACAATATTGTTCTGTAAGGATGTATTCTTTCAATCCTTGAAACTCTGATTGATCTTTCTTTGGAATCGGTTTTATTCGTTGACATAAAAGCACCTCTTTAACTCCTTTCAAAGGTACAACAATCAAACTTAAAACAAAAATTATTTTTTTAACGTCCGGGTTTAAATGTCGGGAATATTCTTCTCAGGTATTGAATTTTTCCTTCACCGGCCTTTATCGGAAATATGCCTTGTTCTACAGAGCGTACATCTTCAACAGTAAAAAACGAACTGCCATGATGTTCATTGACAATCTCTAATATTGTAGCAATATTTTTTCTTTTAGCTACAATCAATAAAATTTTTACCGGCCCCTGCGAACCCATTCCATCAATCTCAGTTACTCCCAGATTTTGCGCACGTAGGGCTTCTAATAGCTTTTGGCTTTGCCTGCTTGTAATAACCCTGATAATTTGTGTACCTAATGCCAATCGTTTTTCAATACTGATTCCCACTAAAATTCCCATTGAATAGCCTCCGGCAAATGCAATGTAGCACATTATATTATGCAGGTTTTTAATAATTGAACTTACTGCCAGCAGCCAGATGAGTACTTCTACAAATCCAATTACGGGAATAATTTTTCTTACCCCTCTTGAAAGAAATATGTTGCGCAATGTTGCTAATGTTACATCACACATCCTGCAAAGGAAAATCAATACCGGAAGAACGACCCAACTGTATAGGTCGGTTTGCATAAACGCTTCGCTAAACATTTTTTAATTAATTTGTTTACAAGTGCAGGCACGCCCTCTCCTGCTGTATTCTGAATTACTGTTAGATTGTGAATATGATTCAACTCCCGGGCTTTGGGGTCAATAATATATTTTTCGCAGGTTTGTGATGTGTAATCAATAAGACCTGCTGCAGGATAAACTTCCAGCGATGTTCCTATTACTAAAAGAATGTCTGCCTTCATGGTCTGAAATATGGCTTCATCCATTTTAGGTACCATCTCACCAAACCAAACTATGTGCGGACGAAGTCGGTGACCGTCTTTCGTTAGTGCTATCCCAATTCATTTCCCATCCATTGGATTGATAAATCATTGTTGGATCTTCTTCACTGCGCATTTTTAAAATTTCTCCATGCAAATGAATGATATGTTTTGAGCCGGCACGCTCATGCAGGTCGTCCACATTTTGTGTAATTACCACAACCTGATAGTGTTTTTCCAAGTCAACTAAAGCCAAATGTGCTTTGTTGGGTTGTGCCTCCATCACCTGCCTGCGTCTTTGATTGTAGAATTCTGTTACTAGCTTTGGATTGCGCTGCCATGCCTGCGGTGTAGCCACATCTTCAATGCGATGTTCTTCCCACAAACCATTGCTGTCGCGAAAGGTTTTTATACCACTTTCAGCACTGATGCCTGCACCTGTTAATACTACAATTCGTTTCATTTTCTGCCTTGCAAAATTGGTATTTCAGCCGGCACAAAAATTAAGAGCAGGATTTATTTTTTAACAGTGTAATCGTTAATGGAAAATCCCCTCAGAAAATCTTCCACATTCATTCTTTTTTTGCCTTCAAGCTGCAACTCTTTAATTGAAATTACACCATCAGAGGTGGCTAAGTTTAAAAAACTCTTGTTGTCAGAAATTATTTTACCCGCCTCCAATAATTCTTTGTTTTCTACAACTGATGCTATATAGATTTTTAAAGTAAGTGTTTTTCCGTTCTTATCTTCAAGCAAAGTAAAAGCACCGGGATAGGGCGACAGGCCGCGTATCTGATTAAAAACTGTTGAAGTTTTATCCGACCAATTTATTATACAGTCGTTTTTAAAAATTTTAGGGGCATGTTTTATTGTTGATGCTATGCTGTTTTGTGGCGTAGTGGAAAGATTTCCTTTTTCTATTTGCTGAACGGTTTTCAGAACCAAGGCTGCACCAATGTGCATAAGTCTGTCATGCAGTTCGCCTGCTATTTCAGTAGTTCCAATATCAACTTTATCAGAAAGTATAATGTCACCGGTATCAATTTCATGTTTCAGAAAAAAAGTAGTTACGCCTGTTGTGGTTTCACCATTCATGATGGCGCGGTTTATAGGTGCTGCACCTCTGTATTGTGGTAGCAAAGATGCATGAAGGTTTAACGTCCCTAAGCGTGGCATACTCCACAGTTGTTCCGGCATCATCCTGAATGCAACTACTATATGCAAATCGGCTTTTAAGGATGCCACCTGCGAAAGAAATGCTGCATCTTTCAATTTTTCAGGTTGAAGTATGAGTAAGCCTTTTGACTGTGCATATTTTTTTACTGCCGACTGTTGCATTTGCATGCCACGACCTGCAGGTTTATCGGGTGCAGTTATCACACCACAAATATTATAACCGTTTTCAAATAAAATTTTCAGTGATTCAACAGCAAAATCAGGTGTTCCGGAAAAAAGTATTTTTAAGTCATTCATTGATGCTAAGATAACTATTTTGCTTTTCGGCAATATAAGAGGGTTATGGTTTGTCCTGCCATACAGGTAGTCATGACCTGCGTTTTTTTATAGCTGATTTCAAGTTTTAAATTATTTTTTTGAAATGAAGCATCCAGATTATCGGGTATCAACATTTTCTGATCCACAGTTTTTAAAAGAAAACCACATCCATCTAAGTTTCTCATGTCAGTCACTGTTACTGTTTCAAGATTTTGATTTACGGTTTCCTGCTTTGCAGATTTGCAGGAAGTCAGCATGTAAATAAGTAATAGCAACAAAACGTGTTTTATTTTCTCCATTTATTTGTTCGTAAATATAGCCATGAACATAATCCCATAATTACCCAATATAGAATTTCTACATACCACACTACATGAAGCTGTGCTTTTAACACTACGGCAGCGATAAAAGCATAAGTAATGTAAATAGCAATGTTTATTACTTCTATTATAAATGCTACGTTAGTTTTACCTGTACCACTGATGGCACTGAGCAGCACCATACTGACACTGAAAAAAAACATGGCACACCAGGTAACGATGTAGGAAGGTGTTGCATCATGCAACAACATCATATCAGAAGAAATTATGCGCAGCAATAATTTGAAATCAAAAAGATTGATAAGTAAGATTATGGTTGAAGAAGCTAAACTCAGCACTATAATTTTTTTTATCAGTGGAATTACTTCATCTTGCTTGTTTTGTCCTATTAGGTTACTCACCATGCTGTTGGCAGCAGAAGCATAGCCCCAGATGGGTGTCATCAAAACCATGTAGGCGCTGCGCACAACGTTTGAAACGGCTAACTCATGCTGGCCAAGCCTTTCTATAAATACAAAGAATAAAAACCAAGCGCCCATAGATAGCAGGTTCTGGAAAAAAACAGGTATTGAAATAAAAATAATCTCGTTTATGCGTGTCATGTTTATATTATCAAAGCGAAACAGTCCAAAGCTGCTGTTCTCTTTATGATAAAATGTGATAAAGAAAAGATATATACATGCCAGCACT
This sequence comes from Bacteroidota bacterium, assembly GCA_016699635.1. Lineage (GTDB taxonomy): Bacteria > Bacteroidota > Bacteroidia > AKYH767-A > OLB10 > OLB10. The sequence continues at coordinate 2,179,332 of CP064983.1, forward strand.
TCTGCAATGGCAGATGCACGTGCAGCACCGGCTATACCCTGAGCCTCGAAACCCAATTTTCCAAAGATGAGCACATAATCGAGAATAAAGTTTGATACTGTAAGCACTAAGGCACTGTAAGTAATAAATCGTGTTGCACTAATGCTGGTATAGTATGCCCGAAAGCAATTGACTAAAAGAATAAAAAATATTCCAAAACTTCTGTTGTGTATGTAGGTTATTGAAGCATCGGCAACATCTTTTGAACTCAACACCAGATTAAAAAATGCAGGAGCAGCAAAAAACATAATGAAGAACAATAAGACAGCAAGCACTAATAAAATCACAACGCTGTGGTCAAAATAATTTCCGATAGCAAGCCTGTCGTTTTCTCCTGCTTTTCGTGACATCAGAATCTGACTGCCTATTGACAAGGCCATGCCTAGCATGACTAAAACAAAATAAAATACTCCGGCAATGGCAGAAGCGCCAAGCTCCACTTCACCAACACGTGCAAGAAATGCAGTATCTGTTAACCCGACAAGCATTTGTGCTACCGATGCCAGCATAATGGGGTAGGCAATCTGCCAGATGTTGAGGTATGTGGATTTTACCTGCATTTTAATGTCGAAGTCTTGTGAAATTGATAGTGCAAAAATAAAGGGTGGGCGAAGGTAAGAAAGAGTTGTGGAGTGGTTGAAGCATAAAAATTCAAAAACTTATTGGAATCTGCTTTTTACATATTTTTGAAGAGATATGTATATGTGAAGGTTAGTAGCTATTATATACAAATGAAACCATGAGTAATGAGATAACCATTCGCCAAGAAACACCTGATGATTATTTAGATGTTTTTAAATTAAATCAAGTTGCCTTCGGTCAGGAGTATGAGGCTAAATTGGTGGATGCATTGAGAAGCAATACCGATGTTTTTATTCCTGAACTTTCTATTGTAGCTACTATCAACAATAAAATTGTCGGACATATTTTATTTACTAAGATTGCGATAAAAGATGATTCTGGAAACCTCAATGAAAGTTTAGCATTCGCACCTATGGCAGTGTTGCCTGAATTTCAGAAAACAGGCATCGGTGGGCAACTTATCAGTGAAGGATTAGCTGTAGCTAAAGGTTTAAAGTTTAGGTCTGTAATAGTACTCGGTCATGAACACTATTATCCTAAATTTGGTTTTCAACCTGCAATTAAATGGAATATTAAAGCACCATTTGATGTTCCTTCAAATGCTTTTATGGCAATTGAACTGGAGCAAGGCGGACTAAGAAATATATCAGGAACGGTAATCTATCCAAAGGAATTTTAAGAAAAAATCAGCTCTAAAATCTTACTTCTGAAGAGCATCAATTTCTGATTGTACGAACTGCGAAAGTTCCTTAATGTATGTTGCAGAAAAATCAAAGCGTACACCGGCAGCAGCATAAATTTCACCAATTGATTTTGTATAACCAAGTGACAATGCTTTTTTGTAATTGCTGATAGTAGTAGTAGCATCAGTTTTATAATTCTTCCATAATGCAATAGCGCCTAATTGTGCCATTCCATATTCAATGTAATAGAAAGGTGAATCAAAAATGTGAATCTGTTTCTGCCACAAATTTTCTTTTACTTTTTCATTGCCCTGCCAGTCAACAACACTACCACTAAAACGGTTGTATAGGTTTACAAACTCCTGTTCGCGTTCCGCCACACTATGTTCAGGATGCATATATACCCACTGTTGAAATGCATCTACAATGGCTATCCCCGGCACAATGTCAATTAGGCTGGTAAGATGTTCAAGTTTGGCACGTTTCAATTCTTTTTCATCAGAAATAAAATGATGCCAATGCTCCATTGTAAGTAACTCCATGGACATAGAAGCAAGTTCTGCAACTTCAGAAGGGCAGCTTCGCATTTCATGAAATGGAAGATTGTGTGCCAGCACTGCATGTACTGCATGTCCGCTTTCATGTACCATTGTCACCAGATCGCGCAACTGTCCTGTGCTGTTCATGAAAATAAATGGAACACCTGTTTCGTACAAAGGATAGTTGTATCCCCCTGGTGATTTGCCTTTTCGCGAATCCAAATCAAAACGATTCATCTCATCAAGCAGTGTGATGCAATTGGCAAACTCCGAATCAATTTCTTTTAAACATGAAATAGTTTTCTCAACCATCTCCTGCGTGCTATTGAAAGGCTTTATTGGAGGTTTTCCTGTAGGGTCAACAGCCAAATCCCAAGGCATTAAACGCGCAACACCCAATTTTAGTTTTTCTGTATTCTTCAATCTGATTGATAACAGGTTTTATTTCCGATTCTATACTTTCATGAAACCGGTAACAATCTTCAACGCTGTAGTCAAATCGCTCTAATGCTGCAAAGGAATAATCTCTGAAATTTTTGAAGCCTGCATTGAGTGCCACCTGATGCCGAAGCTGAATTAAATTGGTGTATAAGTCATCTAACTGCTTTTTGTCTTCTAATCGTCTGGCAGTAATTTTTTTGTAAACAGTCTCACGAATACTTCTGTCAGTATTTTTTAACCATACCGATGCTTGTTGTAAAGTAAGTTCCTGATTGTTATAAGTGCTGGTTTGCGCTCCCGAAATCTGACCGAATATTTGTTGCTTTTCTGCTAGCTCTGCAAGCAGTGGAATATTTTCTTTTCTGAATAAAGAAATACGTTGCTTTACATTGCGTAGATAGTTTCTGTAGTCTGTTTCAGAAAGCAACTCTGAAAAAGGACTGGCAATAAATTTTTCATTCAACTTATTGTCTTCCGGAGAAATGTTCGGGTCTATTTCTCTAACATAATAATTATAATCCTGTTGTAGTTTTTCATTCGTATTGTCGCAGCTCATTCTGATATAACGCCACGCCAAATTCTCCTGCAATGCCGATTCTAATTCGCTTCTGTCCTGCAGCCATTCAATTAAATCTTCCTTTGAGTTTATGGTGCGCGAAATCAGGTTTTCATAGTACGGTTTTAAATCATCCCACGATGTTACACTAAAATCACTTTTAAGAAAATGGCGGTTTGCCTTTCCAATATTTTCTGTTGTCAGAGACATAAATCAGGCTTTATCGTTTTCTGCTTTTTTTGTTTTGCGCTTTGCTTTTGGCTTTGCTTCAGTTTCTTCAACAATTTCTGTTTTCTCTGCTTCAGCAGGAGCAGTATTTTCTGTAGCTGCATCGTCTGCGGTTTCTTCTTTTGCTGCTAAATCAATTTTGTCTTTAAGTAAGTTAAACCACTTAAACACCTTTTTTATGTCTGATGTATAAACCCTGTCTTTATCAAACTCAGGTAGAATTTTTTCAAATGACGATAAAATTACCGACCCATCTGCATTCAAATCTATCTTAGTCAATTTCTCATCTAATGCAGTCATCTTTCTGAAAACTTCTGCCAATTTAACATCATCAGCAGTAGTAAAAATACTGATGTCGGAAAGCATACTTACTTGTTGGTTGTTGCTGACATGCAATCGTTTTTTATCAGCAAGCGATTCTGCAATAAAACCATTACGGCTTTGTGCAACTAATTGGTACAAACCGGGCATGCCGGAGATAAACATGATTTTTTCAAACTCATTTTCTATAATATTCTGATTAATAAGGCGACAAAGTTAAAATTTTATAACTGCCTGAGAGCCTGATTTTTTCCACATTCATATAACCTGCATTCAGGCAATTATGAGTTTATGCTATTGAAACCTATTTAATTATATACAGTATAAGGTCAGGTTAAGATGTTAATATTCTAATCATGTTTAAGCGAAAAAATTACTTAGTCAAACTCCGTCTATGCGCACCAACCTGCGTATGGCCATGTATATTGGAGCAGCTTCCCTGTCGGGCCTTGTGGTGCTGTTACTCATAGTTTTTAATATTTCGAAACGCGAAATATCGAAAGCGGCTTATAGTGGCATGCAGGTTATTAATGCAGAAGTTTTTCAGAATACCGATGCTGTTTACCGTGGAAGTATTAACAATCCTATAATCGGAATTTTGATTGACGTAAAAGGATATAAAACTGCGGTTAAACTTAACTCAATAACTTTTTCATTAAAGGGAACAACACAGCCATATTTCAAGCAGGTCGAAAATATAAAAGTCTGGTCATCCGGACAGACAAAAGCATTTTTCAGGACTCACACAACTTTATCAGTCGGTAGCACCTTCTGATGGCAATGTGCGAATAGATATTAACAGTATGCTTTCACCGGGTTTAAATTATTTGTGGATAAGTACAGATATTAAGGCTTCGGCAATGCCCACTGCGGTAATTGATGCAGAGCTTACTGCGCTAACTGTAAATGGTTCTCCTTTGTTACCATTGCTTGCATCAGCACCGGAAGTAAAAAATAAAAAATAATACAGCACTTTTTTCTGTGCGTTCAGGTAATTTCAACGACCTTTCCTTGTGGAATACACAACGCGATGGTAAAGGTTCAGCGCCTGCAACTATTTCTCCAAACACATGCTTTTTTATTCAGGGCGGACATGAGTTTACATTGAGTGAAAGTGACACATCTTCCTATGCTGTAGTAGAGAGCAAAGGAAAGTTGAATGGCGATAAGCATTATGGATTAAAGGAAGTTTGTGTAGAGCAAGGTGCCATTTTCCAACTCAATGAAAATGAAAATGGGGCAGGCAATATTGTGCATTTAATTTTAAAAGATGGCTCAAATTATATTCAAAACAGCTCAGGCAGTTTTGCTTCTGATAATGCACAATTATCAAATTCATCACAAGTAGTATTTATGAAGTATAGTAACCATTCTTTTGGAAAAGATATAGCTTGGGGTAATGTAATGTTTGATGCACAGGCAGGTGTTGATGCCAATATTGGGCAGGCATTCAGAAATGTATATGGAAACCTCGAACTGCGTAATACCGGAAAGGGTTCTTTATATACAGAAGGCGTAAGCATTATGTCCGTTAAAGGAAATTTTATTGTTTCCGGAGGAAGGTTTGAAGGTGTAAGAGAGGTTAACAGTAAATTAGTTCTCAATGTAGGTGGCAACTTTATGGTTCAGGCAGGTAGTGTTTATGATGTTGCAAACAATAGCACGCCAGGTGCACGCACAACTTTAAATCTTTATGGCGATGTTATGTTACTTGGCGGAAAAGTTATGTTGAACAATGCTGATGACGATGGTTCATTTATTAATATGATGGGTTTTGAAAATCCGCAGGTTCGTTGGATGCAGACAGATAAAGCGCAGGTTGAATTGTGTAATGTAGCCATAAAACCCGAGAAGGAAGTTTTTCTGAAAGGAAATAAGTTGGGTGAAATCCCTTGCAGGTAGATTATTGTCTGTTGAGCGCAATGCAAAATTGTGGTGCGCTACCTACAGTGTAACAGGACAGGGTAGGTTTAGCCTTGCGGACATGGCAACATTGGGTATAGGCCATCCAAAAGGAATTAATTCCGGTTTAAACGAGGGGAATATTTTAACGGCAGAAAGACAATTTAATTCAGGCGCAAGTTATGTTTATTATCTGTCAACAACACCTCAGGAGATGGGGCAGTTTGCCACATTCCCAAAAGAAAAAACCATACGCAGCTTAACGATTAAAAAGGACAGTCCTGTGCAACAAGTAAATTTGTCAACCGATTTATTTGTGAGCGATCAGGTAAAGGTAAGCATGGGCGAGTTTAACCGTTCAGGATTTAAGCTGCAATTATCCGATGTCAGCGAAACATCAGGTAAGTTCCATTAAAAAAATTCTGTTAATAGTTTTTTAAGTCGGCAAAAATGCCGGCTTTTTTATTTTTTATGGTTAATAAATTCATTGAAAGGTAATTTAAGTAATCAAACTTCTATTTAAGTTTGTGCCATAAAACAAAGAAAATAGAAAAATGAAAAAACTGATTTGCGCTGCCTTGATTGCAGCAGGAATGACAACAATGGCAACAACAACAAAAGCTCAGGGTGGTGACCCACCTTTTGTTAAAGGCTCAAACACTATTGGCTTGTCAATAGGCTTTGGCGACTATTACGATTACGGAAGTGTGTATTATGGAAGCAGTTGGACAGTGCTTCCATCAATAAATTTACATTATGATCATGGAACTATTGCAGAAGTAGGTCCCGGTACTATAGGTATTGGTGGAATAATCGGAATAAAAAACCGCTACTATAAATATTATAATGGTGATAAATACACCGACAACAGTGTTATAATTGGTGTTCGCGGTACCTATCACCTTACATTATTGGCAGATAAGAACAATAAATTTGATCCTTATGGTGGTGTATTGTTGGGAGCGCGTATCAGAACCAGAAACGACCATTATTACGATGACAAACGAAATAATGTATATCCAACAACAGGGTTGTTTGTTGGTGCTAAATATAATTTCGTAGAAAACTTTGGCGCCTTTGCCGAGTTGGGTTATGATATTTCATTCTTTAAAGTTGGTATTAATCTCAACTTTTAATTAAAATTAAAATTAGTAAAGCCGGTAGTTGATTTTTAGCTGCCGGTTTTTTTATTGACGTAAGTTTAGAAGGTTTAGAAAGTTAAAAGGTTTGGAAAGCTGTAGGTTTATTTAATTGGAACCTTTTTGATTTATTGAGTCTTTGAGTAAAGAAATGAGATTGGCTTAGATTGTCAGTTCATAATGAATATTTCTTCCATTTCCTTTCGAATTAAACACACCAAGTTCAGTTAAATGTTGTAAGTCACGTGTGGCAGTAGCTTTTGAAGATTTTGTTATTTTCATATACTTTTTTGCTGTCATACCACCTTCAAAGCCATCCCATCCGGCTTCAAGCATTTTATTCACCACTTTCTGTTCACGTTCATTTAGGTTTAAAGCATGATTATTAAGAAAAATAATTTTTTTAAGAGCAAATTGTGCAGTTCTAATTGCTTCTTTTTGTGATTGTAATATGATGTTTGCGAAGTAAACAATCCAGTTGTTGATGTGCAGTGAGCCTTGAGCTTCCTTTAATGCCAAATAATATTGCTTTTTATTTCGCTCAATTATACTTGACAAACTTAAATAAACCGGCCTGCCTAATGATTGTGAAAAACATTTTTCAGCAATTGCTCTTCCTATTCTGCCATTGCCATCTTCAAAAGGGTGGATGCTTTCAAAATATAAATGTGTAATAGCTGATTTTACAATGGCATTTGTCATATTGTCTGTAATCTTATATGCATTGTACCATTCAGTAAAAGTTTCATTTCTTTAGCTACTCTTTCAGATGGTGGAGCTTCAAAGTGTACGATTTCTTTGCCTATTCTACCTGAAACAACCTGCATAGGTTCTTTGCCTGAACGCCATTTACCTGCATTGATTGCTTGAGAATTTAAAAATAAGAGTTTATGCCATTTCTTTATTGATGTTATTGTTAATTTATTGCTGTATTCATTTCTTACGCTAATCATTAGCTCTGCAATGGCTTTCGCTTTTTTGTCTTTTACTGACTCAGCTTTTGTGTTAACCCCTAAATTGTTCTTAATAGAAGACATTAAATCCTGTTTGTTTAATATCTCTCCTTCTATTGCCGAAGTGCTAATTGCTTCTGTTGTTATTAATCGAATAAGAGTTTCTGTCTGATCTTTATCAGTCAGGCTTTGCATTATTCCTGACATTTCACCAATGTAATTTGAAATCATTGGTGTGATTTCAGATACAACTTCAGTATTGTAGTCGAAAGATGGCCAGTTTTTGTGTTGCCAGTTATATGTTGAAATGAGCCGATTCATTAAATTATTCGGCTCAAATATACGAAATATATGAGCCGAATAATTATTTAAAATAGCTCAGCAAATGTTTTTTGAAAATAATAAAGTTGTAACAATTGCATGTTTGTGATTTTTCATCAATGAAAACTAGAGGATGTTTAATAAACTCATGTATATTAACAACAATTCTCTCCTGCCTGTATGGTGGACATTTAACTGTACCGTAGCTGCAATAAACACAACAATCGCCTTGTAAGGGCTTTAATCTTGTTTTACAATTTTCACATTCATAAAAATAAACACATGCATCAGTTGGCATAGTTTCAGTTTTTTTATGTCCGCAGTTTGGACAAGTCAGTGTGGATTGTGTTTCTACTGTTTTGCCGTTATAAGTTATGCAAGTATTACAAGTTCCATGCATTTTATTTCTTTTGTAGTTCCATACTGTTGCCAGTAAAAGTCCGAACATGCCAATGTAAAGTAGATTTATCCAATAATCGCTGTCGTTAATATAATATGCGTAAAATATTAAGAGTCCGCTTATGATTGCAGTCAACAAGGGATACAGACAATGATGTTTACGATATGAGAAATAAAGTCCGCTCACAGAAATTAAAACCATTGCCTGAAAAATCCACATCGTCCACCCGCCAAACAACTCAAAACTACCGAGCCCAAGTGCTGATGCTGTAAATGCAAATAGTGGAAAACAACAGGGAGAAAATATAGCTGTCAGGAAAAGTCCGGCAGTTCCAAATTTATCTATGTTGTTTGATAGTCGCATTATTATAGTTTTTGTACTTAGGTATTTATTTGTTTTTGGCTTAAAGATAAACAAACAACATATCAAGATAAGTGTGGATGTGAGCTTTAATTAATTCAAGTATTAGAGAAATAATTTGTTTTATACACTTAGCATAACCTTTAGTAAGTAAATAATTAGTAGATAACAATTTTATAAAATTGCGCCTAAAAGAATCATATTTGACTTTAATGCCTGATTATTCAAAAATATCTTTTGAAGAACTTCTTCCATTATTTCTACTAAAAATGTTATTTGGTAGGCGTTTCTTAATAATTATCTTTATGCTTTAAGCTCATTTATGATTGGTTTTAAGCTCAAAAATGATTGATTTTGTTCTATTCTTATGTAAAAAGTGAGCTATATCAAGAAACTATCAAAGGTCAAACCGTTACCTAAGATTGTAAGTAAGCATTTGCCGGCAGTTTTCAAGCATTCAATGAATTTAAAATTTTGACCAATTTTATATTGGAATTTTAAAATGATTAGCATGTTTTAATGCTTTACAATAGTTAGTGTAATAGCGTACTTTACAACTCAACCCCACAAAAAAAGCTACCCTTGTGAGGTAGCTTTTTTTATAATTTGTATTTTTAATCTACACTGATTCATCTAAAACAACAACTTTGTTTTTAAGCATCTCTACCACTCCACCTTTTACATTAAACTCAAGCGTTTCTTTTGCTGTCTTTACTTTAACCTTGCCTTTGCCAAGTGTTGAAATAATAGGAGCGTGGTTGTTAAGCATCTGAAATTTACCGTCAGCACCGGGAACAGAGACAGACGTTACTTCGCCTTCAAACACTTTTTTATCGGGAGTAATAATTTCTAAAAACATTTATTTACGAATTTGTACGAATTTGAGAATGACATGACATAACCTCACTTTCGCAATTATCTAATTTAAATTATTTTGCTTCAGCTAACAGTTTTTTGCCTTTTTCAATAGCATCGTCAATAGTACCAACAAGGTTAAATGCTGCTTCAGGATACTCATCAACTTCGCCATTCATAATCATGTTAAAGCCTTTGATAGTTTCTTCAATAGGCACAAGAACACCTTTTAATCCTGTAAACTGCTCGGCAACGTGGAACGGCTGTGATAGGAATCGCTGTACCCTTCTTGCACGGTGAACAGCCATTTTATCTTCGTCACTCAACTCGTCCATACCAAGAATGGCAATGATGTCCTGAAGTTCTTTGTAGCGTTGTAACAACTGTTTTACTTTTTGTGCAGTTTCATAATGCTCTTTACCCACAACTTCTTCTGTAAGAATTCGAGAGGTAGAATCCAATGGATCTACAGCAGGATAAATTCCAAGCTCTGCAATTTTACGGCTCAATACCGTTGTTGCATCAAGGTGGGCAAATGTTGTAGCAGGAGCTGGGTCAGTCAAGTCATCAGCAGGTACATATACGGCCTGTACTGATGTGATAGATCCTCTTTTTGTTGAAGTAATACGCTCTTGCATGAGTCCCATTTCTGTGGCAAGTGTAGGCTGATAACCTACGGCAGAAGGCATACGACCTAAAAGTGCCGATACTTCTGAACCTGCCTGCGTGAAACGGAAAATGTTGTCAATAAAGAAAAGGATGTCGCGGCCACTACCTGTGCCATCACCATCGCGGAAATGCTCGGCAACAGTAAGTCCCGACAGGGCTACACGTGCACGCGCTCCGGGAGGCTCATTCATCTGTCCGAAAACAAGTGTTGCTTTTGAGTCGGTAAGTTTGTTGTAGTCAACCTTACTCAAATCCCATCCGCCTTGTTCCATACTATGTTTAAAATCGTCACCATAATTGATAACGCCAGATTCAATAAACTCACGCAATAAGTCATTACCCTCACGTGTACGCTCACCAACACCGGCAAATACAGAAAGTCCGCTATATGCTTTGGCAATGTTGTTTACCAATTCCATAATTAATACGGTTTTACCTACACCTGCACCACCGAACAAACCAATTTTTCCACCCTTACTGTATGGCTCCAAAAGGTCAATTACTTTAATACCTGTAAAAAGTACTTCAGAGGCAGTAGAAAGGTCTTCAAATTTTGGTGCCTCACGGTGAATAGGCAAGCCTTTTTCTTTTGAAACCGCTTTCATGCCGTCAACTGCATCACCAACAACATTAAATAAACGTCCTTTAATGGCATCGCCTGTTGGCATTTTAATGGCATCGCCTGTAGCAACTACTTCCATACCTCTTACCAAACCATCGGTGGCATCCATAGAGATGGCACGAACGGTGTCTTCGCCAATATGCTGCTGGCACTCTAAAATTACACTTGTTCCGTCAGGGCGTTTAATTTCCAAAGCCTCCATAATATTAGGAAGTTTGGTGTTTTCGCCTTCAAATGATACGTCAACAACAGGACCGATTACCTGAGTTATTTTACCTTTATTCATGAATTATACTTTTTATTCGTTCTGAAAACTGATTTTTCAAGGCGCGAAAGTAGCATTAATTTTAATTGCTTTGAAAAATAAAAACGAATGTTGTCAACAACTGCCTAACATGTTGATGGTTAAAGGGTAGGATAAAAAAAAGCGCAACCCTCTCAGCAGGGTTGCGCTACAACTTGAATGTTACTAAATTGGACTCACTTTTTTAAGCTCAGCACAAGTGTGCTTTCAGGATTTCTGCGGTTTTTTTGTTTTTAAGTTTTTTTATGGCTTTATCTTTAACCTGACGTACTCTTTCCCGGGTAATGTCAAGCCTGTCGGCAATCTGTTCTACAGAATATTGATCATCACATTCAATGCCAAAATACATTTTTACAACCTGACGTTCGCGGGGTTTCAGCTGTTTTAAAGTTATCATTAAATCGTGCTTTACCGACTCATTGCTCAGGTTAAAATCTACGGGTTGGTTAGAGGGGTCACTGTATAATTCATGCATGGAGGAAGAGTCATCGTCATTGCTAACAGGAGAATCCAGCGAAACCGGAAACATATTTACCGCCATTGCTTCTTTTACTGCCTGCGGTGATGTTTTCATGGCTTCGGCCAGTTCCTGTAAACTCATTTCACGGCCATTAGTCTGTTCAAATTCACTCTGTAATTTTTTTATTCTCGAAAACTGAGAAACCTGATTGAAAGGAAGACGAACCAACCGTACTTTTTCTACTAAGGCAATCATGATGGTCTGACGAATCCACCATACGGCATACGAGATAAATTTAAAACCTTTTGTAGAATCGAAACGTTGAGCTGCTTTTATCAGTCCGATGTTGCCTTCATTAATGAGGTCTTCTAATGTCAACCCTTGATTTTGATATTGTTTGGCAACGCTAACTACAAATCGAAGGTTAGATTTAACGAGTTTGTTCATAGCCTGCTGATCGCCTGTTTTATGCGTCTTGCAAGTTCGTCCTCTTCGTTTGGGGTTAATAAATTTTCCTGTGAAATTTCGTTAAGGTAGCGTTTCAGACATTCGTTTTCGCGAATGGTAATCATATTTGTAATCTTCAACTGGCGCATGGCAAATTGGTTTTTAAAAGTTATACTTGATTGGGTGATTTTGTAGTAGGCAACAACCTTGCCAAAAAATTCATGCAATCCACATCTCTGCTGATTTTTAGGTGGAGTTTTTATTCACAATTTGCAATCTAAATCGGTTTTTGATTTTTTTGTTTTCGCAAAGATTTCAGAATGCAGGGAAGCATTTAAAAACAGCTCCCAATAATTTCGGTAGTAAAAAAAGAAAGGTTTTTTTTATTTCAGAAAAGTTCAAAAAAAAATGTAGTTTTGCACGCGTTTTATAAACGGCATTATTGAAAAATAAAAGCTGTAGATGAAATTTCCCAGCGCATGTGGCGTAATTGGTAGCCGCACCAGACTTAGGATCTGGCGGGGAAACCCGTGGGGGTTCGAGTCCCTCCATGCGCACGCAACTGATAAAGCTGAAGCTGTACAGCTTCAGCTTATTTTATGTAATAACTTGTAATATGAATATCCAAAAAGAAGACGTAGCCCCGTTAAACTCACTCATCAGAATAAAACTGACGCCCGAAGATTATAAAACGGATGTGGACAGTGCTATTAAAAAATTTAAGAAATCTGCTTCAATGCCCGGTTTCAGACCCGGACATGTTCCCGAAGGAATGATTAAGAAAATGTATGGTAAATCTTTTCTTGCCGATGAGATAAATAAAATCGTTAGCAAATCACTCTATGAGTTTTTTCGCGAAAATAATATTGCCGTTCTTGGTGAGCCATTGCCAAAGGAAGTAGATCATCAGAATAATTTTGAAAACCCTAGCGATTTTGAATTTTTATTTGAAATAGGTCAGGCTCCTGCTATTAACCTCGATTTGCCTTCGCTGCCTGCTGTACATTATTATCAGATTGAAGTTGATGAAAAACGTGTTGACACCTATATAGAAGATTTACAACGTAAGCATGGGAATTTTTCAAATCCTGAAACATCTGAAGAAAGTTCAATTCTGTATGGTGAATTTATTGAGCTGAATGAAAACGGTGAGGAAAAAGAAAATGGCATTCGCAGTACTACTACATTGGCTGTTAATCTTGTAAAAGACGAAGCTTCAAAAGCAAAACTTATTGGTTTAAAGAAAGATGATGAAGTGACACTTGACCTGATGAAAGCTATGCAGGATGTAACGGAAGTTGCCTATATGTTGCGCGTTGAAAAGGAAACAGCACAACAAATTACTTCTCAGTTTAAATACAAGATTGCATCAATAAATAAAGTTGAGAAAATAGAAGTAGGTCAGGAGCTTTTTGATAAAGTTTTTGGCGAAGGCGAAATAACTTCAGTTGAAGATTTCCGCAGTAAAGTAAAAGAAGATATTGCAGCAATGTTTGCACGTGAGTCAATGCATAAATTCAACCATGATGTTGAAGATGCACTGCTCCACCATTTGAATATTTCATTGCCTGACGACTTTTTAAAGCGCTGGATTATGGAGGTTAACGAGAAACCTCTTACTCCTGAACAAATAGAGCAGGACTATCCGGCCTATTCACGACAGATGAAATGGAAGATGATAGAAGGTAAGCTGATTAACGACCTTCAGTTGACTGCCGATGAGCATGAAATGGCTGAATATGCTACAGCTGTTATTATGCAGCAGTTCGGGCAGTATCAGTTAGGTCCAGATATGATTGCTGATTTTGCAAAACGTTATCTTCAAACCGAAGAAAACAGAAATAAAGCTGACGAAGCTGTAAAAAGCAGAAAAGTTTTCGATTATCTGAACCAAAATGTAAGCAAAGACGTTAAAGAAGTAAGCTACGATGATTTTGTTACCATCGTTAGAGAACATAAACATTAATAAATAATCAACCGGAATCAATATGAATTATAAGAACGAATTTTTTAAATATGCAACAAAGCATCATGGCATCAACAGCCTTGCAGTAGGTCATTACATTGAATCTGCTGTTCGTGCAGAAGGTTATATTTCGCCAACAATCATTGAAGAACGACAGATGAATGTTGCCAGTATGGATGTTTTTTCAAGACTGATGATGGACAGAATCATTTTTTTAGGTGTGCCTATTAATGATTATGTAGCCAACATTGTACAAGCACAGTTGCTGTTTCTTGAATCAACAGATGCAAAAAAAGATATTCAGATTTATATGAACAGTCCGGGAGGTTCTGTTTATGCAGGTTTAGGTATTTACGACACTATGCAATATATAAATCCTGATGTGGCAACAATCTGTACTGGTATGGCAGCATCAATGGCAGCAGTGTTGTTGTGTGCAGGAACAAAAGGAAAGCGCACAGCATTGAAACATGCAAGGGTGATGATTCATCAGCCAATGGGCGGTGCCGAAGGACAGGCTTCTGATATTGAAATTACAGCTCGCGAAATTCAGAAATTGAAGAAAGAACTTTATGAGATTATAGCTTCGCACAGCGGTAAAGATTATGATACTGTTTGGAAAGACTCTGACCGCGACTACTGGATGACAGCAGGTGAGGCAAAAGATTATGGAATGATTGATGAAGTGTTGGTAAGAAATAAAGCCACACAATAATTTTTAAAAACGTAGTGTGATAAAGTGAAAAAGCAAAACGAAGTAAAATGTTCTTTCTGTGGCAGAGATAAAAGTGCTACACAGGTTCTCATTGCAGGACTTAACGGTCACATCTGTGATCAATGTGTTACTCAGGCAGTAGAAATTATTTCGCAGGAGTCAACAGATCAGCAAAAGTCAAAAATCAGTTCTACTTTTACGCTGCTTAAACCTGCAGAGATAAAAAAGCATCTTGACGATTATGTTATTGGTCAGGATTATGCAAAGAAGGTGATGAGTGTTGCAGTTTACAATCACTTTAAAAGAATTACAGGTACTACTAAAAAAGATCATGATGTAGAGATTGAAAAATCGAATATCATAATGGTGGGCGAAACCGGAACAGGAAAAACTTTACTTGCACGGACTATTGCAAAAATTTTAAAAGTTCCTTTTTTGTATTGCCGATGCTACTGTATTAACAGAGGCCGGATATGTAGGCGAAGATGTTGAAAGCGTATTAACAAGATTGTTGCAGGCTGCCGATTATAATGTAGCTGCTGCAGAGCACGGTATTGTTTATATTGATGAGATAGATAAAATTTCCCGCAAGAGTGATAATCCATCCATTACACGTGATGTTAGTGGTGAAGGTGTGCAACAGGCGTTGTTGAAGATGCTCGAAAGCACCATCATCAATGTTCCGCCTCAGGGAGGACGTAAACATCCCGACCAGAAAATGATTCCGGTTAACACTCAGAATATTCTGTTTATCTGTGGAGGTGCATTTGATGGTATTGAAAAAATTATTGAACGCAGGTTGCAATCTCAGTCTATCGGATATAGTGCACATCGTAATCAGGATGCTTTTGATAAAGGTAATTTATATCAATATGTTTCCCCTGCAGACTTTAAAAAGTATGGGCTTATTCCTGAACTGATAGGGCGACTTCCTGCAATTTCATATCTGCAACCATTAGACCGGGCAGCATTAAGAAGTATTCTCACTGAGCCAAAAAATGCCCTTATCAAACAATATCAGAAGTTGTTTGAACCCGAAGGTATTCAACTGACTTTCGAAAATGAAGTGCTTGATTTTATTGTTGACAAGGCAATTGAGTTTAAGTTAGGTGCACGTGGACTACGTTCTATCTGCGAAACCATCATGCTTGACCTGATGTATGAATTGCCGCAGGTCAAGAATAAAAAAGACCATGTGGTGTCACTCGATTATGCACGCGAAAAGGTTGAGAAATCAAACCTCGGCAATTTGAAAGTTGCCTGATAGTTTACAAATTCAGAAAAATATATTTATTTGTCAAAAGCAACCAAAGTGTTGCTTTTGGTGTTTTTGTATCAACCTTCTGATAGCTCAAATTCGTAATATTCCATAATCGGATTGGCAAGTAATTTTTGCATGCTTCATCAACCATAGATTTTGCCTCGTTCTGATTGGCTGCATCTACCTCGCAGGTAATATGTTTTCCTATGCGAACATTGGAGATTGTAGGAAGATTGATATTGTTCATACTTGCACTAACAGTTTTGCCTTGCGGGTCTAACAGTGCTTTATGTGGCATGACTTTGATATGCGCTAAGAATTTCATTTCTATCTTTATTTAGAGGTGGCTACACTATTTTTTATCACCGACAAAAGTACATACAATATGATCACCAAAGGCAATGCACCTATCTTAAAAATATAAACAACAGAACTGCGGCAGCAATTAATATGTAAGGGAAAAGGTTGTCGCGTAAAGTAAAGTTTTTGAATTTTAATGAGAACAGCGGAATCTCTGCTACCAACAACCACGACATGAAAATAATAAACAAAATATAAAATGTAGGGTGGAGGAAAAGTTGATAAATGCTGTTTTCCATCAGGCTGCTGTTGCCCGTAGTGTTGTTCACCAAATAATTCTGAACCAAGGTCGGAAATGCAGCAATAGCCATGGCATTGGCAGGAGTTGGCAGACCGATAAAACTGTTTGTCTGACGGGTGTCATTGTTGAATTTTGCTAACCGCAAAGCAGAAAAAACAGCTAATAGCAAGGGTGCCCAAGGCAAAAGCATCTGCGGAAAAGGTAGTCCGGCATTGGTATGCATAAAAGGATTTACAGTAATAAACAACTGCATCATAACTATTGAGGGTAAAAGTCCAAAAGTTATAACATCTGCCAAAGAGTCAAGGTCTTTTCCGATTGCTGACTGCGCCTTTAACATGCGTGCAGCAAAACCATCTGAAAAATCAAAAACCGCTGCAAGCAAAATCATCCAACTGCCTCCTGTTATATGGCCTGTAAAACATAAAACAATACCAATACAACCACACAGTAGGTTCAGGCAGGTAATAAAGTTGGGGATCATATTCTTCAATGCCATCGGTTTTTTGTTATGATTTAAATGTTAGAAAATTACATCCTGACATGCTTTTTATTGGATGGATTACTATAAATTTGGTGTAAATATTAAAAGGATTTTTAAATACAGACATGTTTGGCAAAGAAAAAAATAAAATTAGTCATTTATCGTTTGGTATAGGTATCCAAATCATCAGTTTATGAAAATAGTAACCCTCACATGGTGTTGTTTGATTTTAAGTATTGCTTCCGTAGCGCAAACTGCCCCTAAGTACAGTAATGAATTTTTAAATCTTGGCGTTGGAGGCAGGGCATTGGGCATGGGCGGTGCGCAGGTTTCGCAGGTAAATGATGTAACAGCAGGCTATTGGAATCCTGCAGGATTGGTGCATTCTCGTGGCGACATTCAGGTATCTTTTATGCATAATGAATACTTTGCAGGCATTGCCAAGTACGATTACTTGGCGTTGACAGCACCAATTGACACTATGAGACGCATTGGATTCTCTGTACTTCGTTTTGGCATTGACGATATTGCCAACACCATTGATCTGAAAGATAACGATGGAAATATTGACTACAATCGTGTTACAGGATTTTCTGCTGCCGACTATGCATTTCTGGTTTCTTATGCCAGTAAGAGTGCCATTAGCGGATTAGATTACGGAGCTAATTTTAAAATTATACATCGCAAAGTTGGCGACTTCGCAAAGGCCTGGGGATTTGGACTTGATGCAGGCATTCAATATCAGGCAGGCAATTGGCGCACAGGTGCAATGTTGAAAGATGTTACTTCAACCTTTAATGCATGGAGCTATACTTTGAACGATCGTACCAAAGAAGTGTTTATTCAAACAGGCAATGAAATTCCGGAAAATGGTTTGGAACTGACATTACCACGATTAATTCTTGGTGTTTCACGACAGTTTAATATTAAGAAGTTTACCATCACACCTGCATTAGACTTAGAGACAACCTTCGATGGTAAAAGAAATACATTGGTGAAGACAAATTTTGCAAGCATAGACCCAAGAGTTGGTATTGAAGGCGGTTATAATAATCTTGTTTATGTGCGTGCAGGCGTGAGTAACTTTCAGCAGGTAACTGACATTGATGGAAAGAAGACAACAACTGTTCAGCCGAATATTGGTGTTGGAATAAAGTTGCGTAATCTGTCTATTGATTATGCACTAACTAACATTGGAAATAGTAATTATCTTTATTCAAATGTATTTTCATTGCGATTGACGGTCAACAAACTGAAAAAGACATGAGAAAACTTTACGTAATAATTGTTTTATTTCTTCTTCCTGTTTTAAGTTTCGCTCAGTTTTCGAACAGTTGGATTAATTTTAACGGAGCATCACCTTATTCTGCACAACAGTATTTTAAAATTAAAGTTTGGAAGCAGGGTATTTACCGGATAGATTACAGCTTGTTGCAGCAGGCAGGTTTTCCTGTTGGAATGAACCCTAACCAGTTTCAGATTTTCAATAACGGTCATGAGCAATATATTTATGTTGAAGGTGCTCAGGATAATTCATTCGACCCAACAGATTTTATTGAGTTTTATGGTAAGCCAAATAATGGTGCAGCCGATCAGGAGTTGTATGATGATCCGTCTGACCAGTTGAATCCCGACTATAGTTTGTTTTGTGATACGGCAGTTTACTTTCTTACAGCAGCTATATTACCCGGCACACCGGTGAAACGAATGATTATGGAGACTGATGTAAATTTCTCTCTTTACATGCCGGAAAATTATGTTACCAAAACTTTCAGAAGAAACTATACCTCAAAATATCTGAAAGGTGATTCGCAGGGTGATATTGATCCATCATACAATGGTCCTGAAGGATTTTCGGGTAACACCTTTTCTGCAGCTGCACCAGCAGATAATTTTTCACTTCCCAATGTTTCTACATTTGCTACTGCGCCAATCCCCAGTGCGGATGTTAGAATGGTTAATGCCAACTATGATGGCCATTTTCATACATTTAATGTTGAGTTCAATGGCAACACTATTTTTACTGATAATACAATTTTTGGCTACGGGCGACATGACTATAATTTTAACATACCTGCAGCATCATTACCACTTTCAAACAGTTTGGTGTTTAGTGGCGTAGCAAATTCAGGTGGAACAAACCTTATGTCTGTTACCTATTTTAAACTTCAGTATCCTCATGCAAATTCTTTTAACGGAGAATTGGAACCTTTTCAGTTTTTCTCCGTCAGCAATGGTGGTAGTAAAGCAAGAGTAGATTTCACAGATTTTCTGAACAGCGACAATTCAACACGTTTCATTTATATAATTGCAGGTGATACTGTTTCTAAAGTAACAACAGTTAGAACAGGAAATTTACTTCAGGCTTTAATTCCCGTTAATGGTGGAGAAAGAATTGCCTGCTTGCTCCGGCATCAGCATACTATTTTTCTACTTCCGATTTTTATTTGTCTCCCGAAAATAGTGATCCCGATCCACAGAAGTTTGCACGTTTTACCAACTACAGTTACAATCAGCCGCAGTACGATTATTTAATTGTCTCGCATAAAAAACTATGGAGCGAAGCAGTGAATTATCGTGACTTCAGAGCACAGACAGGATTTAATCCTTTGCTTGTTGATATTGATGAATTGTACGATCAGTTTGCTTATGGAATTTACAAGCATCCGTTAGCAATAAAAAACTTCTGCCGTTTTTCTATCACTGCATTTAATAATAAACCTGATTATTTATTGTTGTTAGGTAAGGCAGTATATCCTGAAGAGGTTAGAGTAAGTCCAACAGCCGATCAACTTTGTTTGGTGCCTACCTATGGTAATCCGCCTTCAGACTATATGTTCAGCAATAAAATTGTTGACACAACCTTTGTGCCCCGGCTTGCAACAGGCCGAATAGCTGCACAGAATATAACTGATGTTACCAACTACCTTGAGAAAGCCCAGGCACATGAAGCTGCAAGACAAAACTGTCCTGATGATTGGTTGAAACATGTTTTGCATTTTATTGGAGGAAACAATGGCTTCGAACAACAGAGCATCAAAGCTTTTATGGATCAGAACGAGGCAGCCATCAGAGATACATCAATGGGTTGTACGGTTACAAATTATTATAAAATATCTACTGACCCAATAGAGTATATTCAGGCAATAGAATTACAAGCACGTATTGACAGTGGTGTCAGCATTATGACATTTTTTGGACATGCCGCAGGGTCAACTTTTGACATTGCAACCGATATTCCACAGAACTGGCATAATGCCGGACGCTACCCTGTAGTTTTTGCACAATCTTGTAATGTGGGCGATATTTATTCGCCTTCAAGATTGCTGAACGAAGATTTTGTTCTGCTTCCACAAAAAGGATCAGTAGGATTTTTAGCAAAACCCCGACTGGGAAATATTCAGGAGTTGGGAGAATATTCTGTACAACTATACCGTAATGTGGCATACAGAGATTATGATAAACCCGTAGGCATGGCAATAAAACATGCATTGGATTCTATGATACAGACTTATTATGGAAATAATGGAATGGTTTATAAATCTACTGCCTTGGGTATGCTGTGGCATGGTGATCCCGGATTGAGATTAGCACCTTCATTGCAACCCGACTATGCAGTTTCGCAGCCATCAATAACATTTCAGCCTACAGAAGTAACATCTGAACTTGCCGATTTCAAAATGAATATTGCAATAAGTAATTTTGGTAAAGCCACGAAAGATTCTGTTTCAGTGCATGTGGTACGAAAATTTCCTGATAACAGCACATCAGTTATGGATACATTGATTCCTTATATACCATACAGAGACACTTTGCAACTGACTATGAATGTTGACGTGAATAAAGGAACAGGGCTGAATTATTTTGATGTGTTTGTTGACTATGCAGGTGCTATTACCGAGTGTAATGAATTTAATAACAGAGTGCTTAATGTGCCTTTGCAAATAATTTCTACTGATATCACTCCTGTGTATCCATTTAAGTATGCTATTGTTCCTGACCCTTCGGTAATCTTGAAAGCAACAACAGATAATATTTATGCTGCACAAAAAACTTATCGTTTTGAATTAGATACAACCGATGCATTTAATTCACCTTTTCTAAGATTCAAAACGTTTACACAAACAGGAGGCATTGTTAAATACCATTACCTTTACATGCGACAGTGGCAGAGTTTATTATTGGCGTGTAAGCCTTGACCCATCACTTTATCCAACAACATTTAAATGGAAAGAAAGTTCTTTTATTTATATTCCACAGAAAACAGGTTGGAGTCAGGCACATTTTTTTCAATTTAAAAATGACAGCTACACCAACATTGTTTATGATAAACCACAACGTAAGTGGGAATATGAAAACACACAAGCAGAGTTGCGTGTATCTGCATGGGATGTGCCCGGACAAGGAATTACCTCTGACAATGTGCAACTCAATAATCAGTTGATTGCAACAGGTGGCTGTAATTATCGTGCTATTTACGCAGTGGTACTTGATTCTATTTCTTTACAAAACTGGAGTACACTTGATTTTGCAGGAAAATTTGGTAACATCAATCAACCTCCTTATTACGATTCTTGTCAGGCAACAGTAAATGGCAGTCAGGGATTTTTTGCTTTTGCAACAGACTCTGCATATAGCGTTGGTGGCAACACTGTATATCGCAATCTCGACAGCCTTGCGAATTTTATCAATCGTATTCCAACAGGAAACTATGTGGTATTATACAGCGTGACTGAGCATTTTATGAGCAAGTCATGGTCAGGGCAGTTTCGCTTTGCATTATCGCAACAGGGAATTAATAACGTAGATACAATTCCTGATACTAAACATTTTATTTTCTTTTTCAAAAAAGGATTTCCGGGTACGGCACAAACAGTTGTTGCAGCTACAGACAGTACAAAGAATATTACATTCACAACAATGCTCGGTGGAAATTGGTATAAAGGCTATATGATGTCAGAGATTATTGGTCCTGCCATTCAATGGAACAGTTTGCATTGGGCAAACAACAGTGTGGAAGCTATCAATACAGATACGCTGGCACTTGATATTGTTGGTGTAGATACATTAAATTCAGAACATGTTTTGTACAGCGCTATTCAGCCATCGCAGATAGATTTTATTCTGAATATTAATCCGTTTATTTATCCGCGAATTTATTTGCGTGCATACATGGAAGATTCTGTTTATCGTACACCACCGCAACTCAATCGTTGGCAAATCTATTATCAGGAAGTTCCGGAAGCTGTGTTGAATCCTGTAGGTTCTTCTTTTCAATCAAATAGTGTTTCACAAGGCGATACCATTCATTGGAAAATGCCTGTAGAGAATGTAAGTCTTTCTGATATGAGTGATCTGCTTGTGGATTACTATCTGTTTGATAAAGATAATATAAGACGAAATATAACTTCTACACGCTTTCATCCTTTGTTACATGGCGACACATTGAATGCTGCGGTAAAGTTCAGCACAGCAGCTTATCCGGGATTAAACTCATTGTGGATGGAGGTAAATCCGCGAAATGATCAACCGGAGCAATATCATTTCAATAATTATGCAAGAATAGATTTTAATGTAAACCGTGATGTGACAAATCCAATTCTCGATGTTACCTTTGATGGACAACATATTCTTAATGGCGACATTGTTTCTGCAAAGCCGCAAATACTCATTAAACTAAAAGATGAAAACAGGTATTTGGCTTTAAATGACACTTCAAAATTTAAAGTGTATGTAAAAAGTCCTGATGGTGTAGAGAGTCAGATTTATTTTGAGACATCAGCGAATTCAGCATTGTCAGAGAAATTACTACGTTGGACACCTGCGCAACTTCCTGATAATACATTTAAGATAGAGTACAATCCGATTTTCAACGTTGACGGCATTTACGAACTTCGTGCTCAGGCAAGAGATGAAAGTGGTAACCTTAGCGGCAGCAACGATTTTCGAATTTCTTTTGAGGTAATTAATAAGAGTAGCATTACCAATGTGTTCAACTATCCAAATCCATTTACAACACGAACACAGTTTGTGTTTACACTCACTGGATCGGAAGTGCCTACCTATTTTAAAATTCAGATCTATAATATCAGTGGCAAAGTGGTGAAAGAAATAACACAACAGCAATTGGGAAACATTCACATTGGTCGAAACATTACAGAATATGCATGGG
The DNA here is from genome assembly GCA_016699635.1 of Bacteroidota bacterium. Lineage (GTDB taxonomy): Bacteria > Bacteroidota > Bacteroidia > AKYH767-A > OLB10 > OLB10. The sequence goes on from CP064983.1 coordinate 2,202,352, forward strand.
ATGGAAAAGACGAATTTGGTGATCAGTTGGCAAAAGGTGTTTATCTTTACAGAGTAATAACACAACTTGATGGTGATGATATTGAGCATCGGAATACCACTGCTGACAAATACTTTAGAAAGGGATGGGGAAAAATGTATCTCTTAAAGTAAGGCAACCTTTTAAAGACCTATGAAAGCCCTTGCCGGTTATTTTTCATTATGGTTGAAGAAGAACACATTTCTTCTTTGGGCTTTGGCTGTGATTCATCTCATATTTTTTCTTCTGGCTTTGCGAAATGGCAACATAGCCTTTTCTGTTGACAGTACAGAATATTTAAATCAGGCAGAAAACATACGCGAACATGCTTCATGGTATGCTGGTAGTTCATCAACACCACACGATGACTTTTTAGAAAGCCGAAGGCCTCCGTTATATGGCTTCTTTATTTTTTTAGTGCATATAGTTTCATCAAATAATTTCTTTTTACTGGCATTGCAGAATTTAATGAGCATTGCAGTGCTTATACTTACAGCCTTTATGTTTTGGCTGCTGACCGGAAAGCGGATTGCCAATCAATGGTTGGTAATATTACCCTTATTGCTGTTTCCGACACAATTTATTTATGCAAACATGATAATGGCTGATGTCTTGTTTCAGTTTTTGATTATCAGCGGATTTTTGTTCTTTATTCAATCGGTAAGAAGGCCTGATTCATTTTTGTATTTCTGTATTTTTATATCGTTGGCTATTTTAACAAAGCCGGTTTTTTATGCCTTTTGTTTGATAGTTCCAGTCATAGCACTGTTGTTTTATACAAAGGGCATTTATAAGTTGAGCAATGTTTATATATCACTGATTCCATTATTGACTGTAGCCACAATTTCAACAATTAACTATTCCAAGACCGGGTATTTTCATTACAGCAGCGTAAATGAAAAGTTTATCTCTGAATATGGTGCCTATCTGGCAGTGGGAGATAAAGGAGATATAAGTGCACAGCAAAAGATTGATTCTTTGCTTAGTGAAGACAATAAGCAACCTGATTTTAAAAGTTATTGTAAGTATATTAATAAAGAAAGTTTGTTTCTGATTAAAGAGAATAAGGCACGTTTTGTGATGATGCAATTAAAGGGTATGGCTAACTTTTTTATTGATCATGGCAGGTTTGACCTTATGGCATTTTTTGTGAATCCGGATTATGTGCAAACAGAAGGGTGGAAGCAGAAGTATGAGGAGCAAGGATGGCAAGGTGTGTTCAGTTATCTTAAAACATTTAATCCTTTTTTATTGCTGTTTCTGATTTTGGCTAGTGTCTTTAACCTGATTATGGTGGTAGTATTAGTCAGATTTTTATTTGCACATAAAATAGCTATTCTGTTCCGTTTACTTCTATTGCTGTTTGTAATTTATATGGTAGTGTTCACCGGAGTTGTTGGATGCAGTCGCTATCGAATGGCTATATTTCCAATAATCTGGATGGCATTTATGTGGTTTCTTACAGAGAGGAAATCTGTACATCATAAAACAGTAGTTTAAAACCAAGATGATGATTTTTTTAGACCTGATTTTTTAGGTTACTTTCAAACCAATAAAATGACAGCTTTTAATTTCAGCGATTGCTTAATTTAGCCATCTGATTAGAAAATATTTATGATGCAGAAAATTCAGTTAACAAGCAGTTACGAGGAATACAATTCGTTAAACGAATTGCCGGCAGATTATAAAAGTCTGATGTTGGAAGCACATGAAGCGGCAGAGACAGCTTATGCGCCTTACTCTGATTTTCACGTAGGAGCAGCGGTGTTGTTAGCAAATGGAGAAATAATTAAAGGCTCAAATCAGGAAAATGCTGCATATCCTTCCGGCCTGTGTGCAGAGAGAGTGGCTGTTTTTGCATCAGCTGTTCAGTATCCCGGTGTTAAAATTATAGCAATTGCTGTAACAGCTATGCCCGGAAGTCAGGAAGAGCCTGTGATGGCAAGCCCTTGTGGAGCATGCCGTCAGGTAATGGCAGAGTATGAACACCTTTATCATCAGGACATTAAATTTATCATGTATGGTTCTGAGAACAAAATAATTGTACTCGACAGTATAAAAGCCCTATTGCCTTTTTCGTTTAATTCAGATCAACTATCAGGGAAATAGGCAAACAGTATTTAACTATTTTTGTAGCATTATAAAGAATATGGCTAAACAGAAATTTACAAAGGAAACCTATCTTTTTTGGTATGAACAAATGTTGCTCATGCGCAGGTTCGAAGAACGTTCAGGACAGTTATATGGTATGCAAAAGATAAAAGGATTTTGTCATTTGTATATTGGACAGGAAGCTGTTGTTGCGGGGGCAATGTCAGTTATCAAACCTACCGACAATATGATTACAGCATATCGTGATCATGCACATGCTTTAGGAAAAGGAACTTCGGCAAGAGCAGTCATGGCAGAGCTGTTTGCTAAAGCTACCGGATGCAGTAAAGGTAAGGGTGGAAGTATGCACTTGTTTGATGCTGCAAATCGTTTTTTTGGCGGACACGGTATTGTTGGCGGACAAATTCCATTAGGTGCTGGCATTGCATTTGCCGAAAAATATAAAGGTACAGATAGTGTGACTTTATGTTATATGGGTGATGGTGCAGTGCGTCAAGGTGCATTTCATGAAGCATTGAATATGGCAATGACATGGAAACTACCGGTAGTTTTTATTATCGAGAATAATAATTATGCTATGGGTACTTCTGTAGAACGAACCAGTAATGTTACCGATTTATATGAATTAGGTACTGCATTTAATATGCCCAGCGAACCTGTTGATGGTATGATGGTAGAAACTGTGCATGAGGCTATGGATAAAGCAGTAAGTCATTGCAGAAAAGGAAATGGTCCGTATTTGTTAGAGATGAATACGTATCGTTATAAAGGACACTCTATGAGTGATCCTGCAAAATACAGAAGTAAGGAAGAGCTGGAAAAATATAAAGCACAAGATCCCATAGAAGAAGTACTGAAAGTAATACAGAAAAATAAACTTGCAACACAGGAAGAGATAGATGCGATTGACAAAAAAGTTCACGATATTGTTGAAGACAGTGTGACCTTTGCAGAAGAATCACCATTTCCTGATGTAGATGAACTGTATAAAGATGTCTATGAGCAATCCGATTATCCTTACATTATTGAAGATTAATTAACAAGCATTACAAGTAAAATCAAACATGGCAGAAATAGTTAGAATGCCCAAAATGAGCGACACCATGACAGAAGGCGTTGTTGCTAAATGGCATAAAAAAATTGGTGACCAGATAAAGTCTGGCGAATTGGTTGCAGAGATTGAAACCGATAAAGCCACTATGGAGTTTGAAAGTTATCAAAACGGAACATTACTTTATATTGGTGTTGAAGAAGGAAAAGCTGCGCCTGTTGATAGTATATTAGCAATATTAGGTAAGCCGGGTGAAGATTTTAAGCCATTGCTTGAAGCTGAGTCAAAAGCAAAAACGGCAACAGCTGCTGTGCCGGAAAAGACTGAGGCAAAACCTGCAGCGAAGGTTGTTGCTGAAACTCCGGTAAAAACTGTTGCGGCACCAAAAGTAGAAGCAAAACCTGTTACTCAACCAGTAGTAGCATCAGAATCTGATAGTAGAGTAAAAGCATCACCATTAGCACGATCACTTGCAGGGCAGAAAGGTCTTGATCTAACAATGATAAAAGGTAGTGGAGATAATGGCAGGATTGTGAAACGTGATGTGGAATGGTTTAAACAAGGCAATGTTGTTGCAGGAAGTTATACTTCGGCAATACGCACACAGGAGTCTTTTGAAGAAACACCTGTTTCGCAAATGCGTAAAACCATTGCACGAAGATTAAGCGAAAGTAAATTTACTGCACCACATTTTTATCTTACATTAGATATCGAAATGTCAAGATGTATGGATGCGCGCGAGGCTATTAATGCAGCCACAGGAAGCAAAGTTTCATTCAATGATTTTGTGATTAAAGCATGTGCCGCTGCATTGCAACAGCATCCTAAAGTAAACTCATCTTGGTTGGGCGATACTATCAGAACCAATCATCACATCCATATTGGTGTTGCAGTGGCAGTTGATGAAGGCTTACTTGTGCCTGTTGTACGTTTTGCAGATTCAAAAACACTTTCACAGATTAATGCCGAAGTGAAAACTTATGCGCAGAAAGCAAAGGATAAAAAACTACAACCTGCAGACTGGGAAGGAAATACTTTTACAATTGCTAATCTGGGCATGTTTGATATTGAAGAGTTCACAGCAATTATCAATCCACCAGATGCCTGCATACTTGCAGTAGGTGCAATTAAAGCTGTTCCAGTTGTGAAAGATGGTAGTGTTATTGCAGGAAATGTGATGCGTGTTACGCTTAGCTGCGATCATCGTGTAGTTGATGGTGTTACAGGAGCTAAGTTTTTGCAGACTGTAAAAGGATTCTTAGAAAATCCTGTATTGCTTTTAGGGCAAGCGTCTATCTGATTAACGTAACCTGACCATTGTAGGTGTGATATATGCCAAACTGATCTTTGATTTTGGCCGTATAAACATAAACACCTTGCGGACAAATTTTACCTGAAGTGTCAATGCCATTCCATCGGCCGGTTACTGATGGCGTTTCAAAAACTTTATTTCCCCAACGGTTAAATATCTGCATTGTCAGTTCGGTAATGCCGTAACCGTTGGCAAAGAAATAATCGTTACTGCCATCATTATTTGGCGTAAATGCATTTGGGATATAAACAGTAAAAACACCTTCAACAATAGCCTCTCTTTTTGAAGTGTCGCGACAGCCAAACTCACTTTCTACAATTTGAATGACGGTAAACCTTCCGGTATCCTGATAGATGTGATTAGGATTTTGCAAAGTTGAAGTTTGTCCGTCTCCAAAATCATAAAACCAGATGGAGCCAAGCAAACTACTGTCAGAAATATTTATTTCAGGATGTAAAATAGAAATACTTTCAGGGCTTATGTTGAATGAGGCAACCGGCAACGGATAAACTTCAATTGGATTCGAAATGATAATATTGCTTACACAATTATCAGGAGTTATTGCCTGAACGCTTACTGTGTAAATGCCGTCAGCGTTGTAAATATGTAATGGTGTAATGGAGTCAGTTGTTTGACCATCGCCAAAATTCCAGGTAAATATTGTCCCCTGTGGATAGGTGGAGCTATTGAGGAATTGCACTTCCAATGGCATACAACCCTGCTCAGTCATCGGAGAAACATCAAGTGAGGGTGTTTCGTTTACCACAACCGGTACCATTGCTGTTGCCGGCATTTGCGTACAGTTGTCTGTAATGCTTACAGTATATGTTGTTGTAACCGATGGTGACACATTTACAGTTGCGCTATCACTTCCATTTGACCAGAGATAACTATACGGTCCACCATTTCCACCATTAGCAATTGATGACAGAACAGCAGACTGTCCTGCGCAAATTGTATCATACCCTGTTGCAGTAATTCCTAACGGAGGAAATACAATTACTAAAATACTATCAGTTTTAGATGGGCAGTTGTTGCTGTCTGTAACAGAAACAAAATAGTTTGTTGTTACTGATGGAGTGACTGAAATTGTTGATGCAGCGGCTTGGTTATTCCAAAGCCAATTGTAGGTTCCTGTCCCACCAGATGCTATTGCATTTAACAATACCTGCTGACCAATACAGATAGTGTCCACAGGATAAATTGAAAGTAAAATTGGCAGTGGTTCAGTTATTGTAAACGCTTTAACTCTGTTGCAGTTATTTGCATCTGTAACAGTAACTACATAAATTCCTGCTGCAAGATTCGTATTTAATGATTGTGTAACTCCATTGTTCCATTGATAACTATAAGGAGCAACACCTCCCTGAACGTTTAGTGTAACAGATGCATCATTGAATCCATTACATGAAACATTGTTAATTATTGAATTAGGTTTAATCTGTTGTGGTGAAGAAATTTGTTCTGTAAAAAAATTATCGCAACCGTTGGCATCTGTGATGGTCACTGAATAGCTGCCTACAGGCAGGTTTAGGATGGTATCATTTGTTTGTTGCTGATAGCTCCACAAATAGCTGTAAGGTGCAGTTCCCCCTAAGGCATTTGCTGTTATCATTCCATTGCTTCCTCCAAAGCATGAAACATCATTTTTTGCAAAAGTATTTGCAATTGGTGCAGGTGTAGAAATTTGAATTTGTTCAGTCAGAGTACAATTATTTTTATCAGTAACATCAACAGTGTATATGCCAGCGGGTAGGGCATTGGCGTAGTTGGTGTTTCCTGCAATTGGCGACCAGTTATATTGATAGGGTGGTGTGCCACCTGTTACAGACACTAATGCAGAGCCATTTGCATTGCCTGAACATGTTCCGTTTTGTGTGGTGTGATTTGCAGCTAAAACTGTTGGACTTGATAAATATATGCTGTCCGATTTGTTGCAGTTATGTGCATCTGTTATAATAAACGAATATTGCCCGGATGCAATACCTGAAAGATTGAAGTCAGTGCTTCCTGACGACCACAGAATATTATATGGTGGTGTTCCACCATTTGCTGTTACAATGAGTGAGCCATTATTGTATCCGAAACAGGTAGGTTGTGTTGAGACAATGTTACTTTGTACAACCGTAGGCTGACTTATAGAAAAGAAATGATTGCTTTTGCAATTGTTAGTATCACTTACATAAACAGTATAGTTACCCGGAAGTAAAGCATTAAAGAAAGTGTCTGTCTGTTGTGTAATAAAATTATTTGTTGAAAAACTTAATGTGCCATTGCCACCTGCAGTTGCAATTTGCACTGCACCGTCTTGCAAACCATAGCATGAAACATTCGTTGTTGTTAAAGAAACGATTTGAGGCCCAGTTAGGTTTGTAATATTAACCTGATTTAAAGTGCGACAGTTCTTGGAATCTTTAACTATTATGTAATAAATATTGCTGTCGAGCTGTGCAAATCCTGCTACATTATAAAATGTTTGTCCGCTGTCTGATGAAAATAAATATGGAGAAGTGCCTCCTGTTGATGAAACAGTAATACTTCCATTACCGGCTGAACATGTTTCAGGAGTAATGTTTAATAACAGTTGTAAAGAGTCAGGCTGCAATAAAGTAATGGTTGTATCGCTTCTGCAATTGTTCTGATCTATTACAGAGGCGGAGTACGTGCCTGCATTTAAGTTGCTAAATGTGTTTGATATTTGTGTGGTTATCCCATTGTCAATACTGTAAGTTAAAACACCTGTTCCTCCACTTGCCAAAATTTTTATTTCACCATCGTTGGCATTAAAACATTTAACCTGTTTTAATACAGATCCAATAAGCTTTGGTGCAAGAATGTTGCTTAGTGAAACTGCACGCTGTACTTCACAATTATTAGCATCTTTAATTTTAATGGTATAACTTCCTGCATAAAGATTCGGGTAATTTGTAATGTTGTTATAAGGAGATCCATTCAATGAAGTAAGTAATGTTCCGGTGCCTCCGGCTAATTGTAAATTAAGTGAACCATTGTTTTGTCCGCATGCAGGATTTGAAACAGTTGGCGTGACCTGAATAGCAGACGGTGTTGTTAATTGTACAAGTCCGGATACTAAACATCCTGCACTGTCAGTTACCGATATATGATAGGTGCCTGCAGATAGCTGATTATAATTGGAAGTGTTTATGAAAGGCTGATTGTTTATGCTGTAATTTAATGAACCGGTTCCACCTGATGCCAGAATTGAAATGGTGCCGCTGTTAATACCAAAGCAATTTAGATTTTGTGTTATTACAGTATCTAATGACGGACCGCTAATGGTGTTTATTTGTGCAGGAATATTTTTACTGCACAACATAGCATCCTTTACTTGCAACTGTTGTGTTCCTGCCGGTAGCGAACCAAAATATGTCTGCTGACTGAATGGGCCGCCATTTAGACTGAATAATAATGTTCCGTTTCCGCCTTGTGCATTAACAGTTATGCTGCCATTGCTTTGCTGACAGTTAGCATTGGTGATGGTTAATGTCGCTGTAATATCATCAGGTGATGTTAATTGAATTATTGTATCGGTTGAACAAAAATTCTGATCTGAGATTTTTATATGATAAGAGCCGGTAGGAAGATTGTTGAAGTTCGGCAATGCCTGATAGGTTACACCATTGTCAATACTATAATTCAGCAATCCTGTTCCGCCACTAGCCGATAATGAAATAAAACCAGTGCTGTCACCAAAGCATGTAACATCACCTTTACTAAGATTAGTAAGTACAGGTGCAGCCTGATTTGGAACAGAAATTAATTTGGTTGCATAACATTGATTGGCATCAGTAACATGTAGCTGATAAATTCCTGCTATAAGGTTGTTAAAAATTGTGCCAGAGCTAAAGTTGATGCTATCTAATGAAAGTTGAAGTATTCCTGTGCCACCATTAACGACTATTTGAAAAGAACCATTATTCTGATTGCAGGTAGCTGCTGTAACTGCTTGCTGAATTATAATTGAATCAGGTTCGTTTAATGTAATATTTGATGAAGTAATACAGCCAACACTATCAGTAAGAATGATGTTGTAATTTCCTGCTGCTAGCATTGTAAAGTGATTACTCGAAACAGATGAAACGCCATTGTTAATACTATATGTTAGTGGACCAGTTCCTCCTGAGGCAGCAATTGTAATTTCACCTGTTTGCTGACCGTGGCATTTTATATCAACAGTAGAAATATTATGAATCACTGCACCGTTAATTGTATTAATTGATGCTACAAATGCCGCCTGGCAATTGTTTGCATCCTGAATAATTAAGTTTTGATTTCCTGAGGACAAATTGCTGAATATGGTTTGCGAGCTAAACACACCACCATTAAGTGAATAAGATAAATTACCTGAGCCACCGGAAGCATTAATTGTTAAAGAGCCATTGCTTAGTGTACAATTTGAAGAGGTTGTTTGTATGTTGGCAGTAATTGCATTGGGTTCGGTCAATAATATGGTTGTGTCGGCAGTACATCCATTAGTATCACGAACAGTAATTGTATAGCTTCCTGCCGATAGTTGATTAAAAATATTTGAATTTTGAAAAATTATTCCATCAAGACTATATTGCATCGTTCCGTTTCCTGCTGCTGCAAGTTGAATAACACCATCGTTTGATTGATAACAACTAAGATTGGTTAAGGCAGTTTGACTGATTGCCGGTTTATCAAGATTGTTTATCTGAAAGGCAGATTGTGTAGTGCAACCATTAAAATCTGTTGTGATAATTGAATAATTACCTGCACCTAACTGTGTAAAAAAGGTATCAGTTGCTGTTGTGTTATTGCTTAGTTCAAAATAATATGTGGGAGTACCACCACCTGCAATAATTGAAACCACGCCATTTTGGTTACTGCAAGTTTCATTACTTACTATGGTTTGTGCTGTAAGTAATGGTGGTTGTGTAAGTAGGACAGTATCTTTTGCCTGACAAAGATTTGAGTCTTCAACAGTCAAATAATATGTTCCTGCATTTAGTTGATTAAAAGTTGAATTAGTAAAAAAATTAACTCCGTTATCAATACTATAATTTAGATTTCCATTTCCACCTGATGCAACTATCTGAATAGCTCCATCATTACTTCCAAAACATATTGGGTTGGTAGTAGCATTGTTGTCTATCTGTGGCGAATGTAAGATAGGAATATTGAATGCAACTGTATCAGTACAAAGGTTGGCATCACGAACAATCAACGTGCAACTTCCTCCAATGAGATTGTTAATGTTGTTTGCAATGCTGTAAGTTAGTCCGCTGTCAGCACTATAAAATAATGTGCCTGTTCCACTAATTGCATTTATTGTAACTGTAGCATTAGCTGCATTATCACAAATTTGTGGTGTAAAATTATGTCCTGTTATTCTTGGTCCCGGTTCATCAATTATACTAACGGTGCTGGCCTCTTCGCAGTTGTTTATATCACGTACTACAATTTTATAGCTTCCGGGATTAAGATTTAGATTATTTGAATTTCCATTAAATGTAGCACCACCATCAATACTGTAGGTATATGGTATAGTTCCTCCATTGCCAGTGATATCAATAGTGCCATTTGGATAACTGCATATTGTATTGGTTACTGCAGAGGTAAATGACAATGGAATAGGTTGTGATAATTGTACCAAAGTATCGGCTCTGCATCCTTTATTATCTTTAATTGACAAATAAAAATTTCCTGAAATAAGATTTTGAAACTGATTTGTTGGTTGATAGGTGGCACCACTGTCAATACTATATGTAATTGGAGGGATACCATTAATCGAATTCAGAGTTATACTTCCTGTATTGGTGTTGAAACATTTTAAAGATTGAACAGAAACATTATCAAAAGAAGGTGCAGTTGATGCTGCAATTTGATAAGGTCTTGTAGATGTGCACCCATTTGCATCACGTACTGTAAAGGTGATAGTTCCTGTTGGAAGTTGTCCATAATAGTAATTTGTTGACCATGTCAAACCACCATCTGTTGAATACTCTAAAGGTAAAATGCCATTGTCAGTATGTAGGTTGACTGAACCATTATTAAGTCCGCAGCTTGTTGCAATTATATCACCTCTGATTATTAATGGTGGAGGTTCTTTTACTGCTGCTAATTGATATACTCTGCAATTATTGTTGTCTTTAATAACTACTGTATATGTTTTTGCTATAAGTGTATTAAAGGAGTTTGTTGCCGAATATGTTGAGCCATTATTGATGCTATAAGCCAATGTACCTATACCACCTGAACCAAAAATATTTATTGCACCATCTTGCGTACGATAACAAGTTAGGGATTGTGATTTTACACTATCAATATTAGGTGCATTTATAGTGTTTACAATGGCTGTATCTTTTATCATACAACCGTTACCATCTTCAACTACTACATTATAAACTCCTGGACTAAGGTTGCTGAATAAGTTTCCTGTCTGATAGTTAGTTCCATTATCAATACTATAAAGTAATGTTCCTGAAAAACTACTTGTAATAGTTAATTCTATTGTCCCGTCATTGAGATTACATCCTGAAGGTGTAATCACACTCACCATATTTATCTGTGGTGGTTGTGTCAATGTTACTGTCGTGTCTGATTTGCAGCCGTTCACATCTGTTACAGTTAGCTGATAAGTTCCGGCAGGAACATTTTGAATGATGCTTGAACTTTGTGAAAGTGTAAGCCCGCTCTTTTTTAGTTCATAAACATAAGGTGCTATTCCACTTGAAGCTGTAACTGTTACTTCACCATCTGCACCATTATAGCATGTTACATTTTGTGATGTAAGACTATTAATCACCGGTACTGTGCTGCCGTTAACAGCAGCAGGAACTGATACTGTACAATTATGCGCATCTTTAATTGTAATTATAAAATTTCCTGAATTCAAATTAGAAAATTGCGGACTACCTTGAAACGAAACGCCATTGTTAATGCTGTAACTATATGGTGCAGTTCCTCCTGATGCTGTTATATTTATTGAGCCATTTACCAATCCACATTTTGTTGCTGAAACAGCTAAGGTGGCAGTTAGTGGTTGAGGCTGTGTTACTGCAAAGCTTACCGTACTTTGACAACCATTAACATCTTCTGTTATGAGTTGATAAGTTCCGGGATTCAGGTTACTGATTAAATCAATTCCATTCACCGGGCCATTTTGCTGAATGATTACTCCGGAAGAATTTTTCCATATAAATGTCCACGGGCCTGAACCTTGTGCAGTACCTATTGCAGAACCTTGCGTACCAAAGCAAACAGGTTGCGTAATTGCCACCACCGGTGGAATACAACATGCAAGGGTTGCATATAAATCGTGAACAGGATCGTTGGCACAGGCAGCAGATGTCCACGAGCCACTTTCTCCATCGGTATAGGTTTCAATAAATACATTCAGGTTGGTGCCAAAGTTGCATAATGATTGTGGTAGTGTATTTATCTTCCAGCAAAAATTGAGATTACAATTTTGTCCAAGGTTATCACCGAAATTATTTCCGGGATTATTATCTTGAGTATTGCTGCTATTACCTGCAGAAGTTTCATAAAAAAATCCCGGACCATAAGGTTTGTTGTTGGCTGATGAAATTATTGGATTTGAATACCATGACCAGAATCCATTGTTGGAACACGATGCCGGTGGCAATGCAATTATTGTCGTGGTGTCCCATCCCGGACCAAATTTAGGTACAATGCCATGAAGCCAGTTTGCAGAGGTGGGATTGAAATCAGTAACATTCAAACAAAATGTTACTTGTTGCCCTGAAAGATAAAATCCATTAGAAGGTGGAGGTGAAACCGTCAGTTCACTTTGCATTACACAACCACTACAGTCGAAATTGTTTTGAAGTGATAAAGAAAAATTACACTGATCATTGATGTTGCCACCACTGACCTGAAGATAATAGGTGCCTGCTGCCAGACCACCAAAAGTGGTATGCAAATAACCACCACCGCCAATAGCGCAACCACGTGGAACTAAATTTCCGCATCCTGTTCCGGAATATAATCCAACCTGTGGTGTTATTAAACCATTGATGGTTATATCAAGTACAGGTGCCGTCAGACTGAATTTGTACCAAACATCAGTAGCCGGATTTGACATACTGCCAATTGGTTTACAACCCTGTAGTGACTGATAGGGTATTTCTGCGGTTGCACAAAGGTTAGATGTATTTGTAAGATTAACTGCGCCAATGCCGTTGGGGCATGCCGCAGGTTGTGGCAATAATCCAAGATTCTGCACCTGAACAAGCATCGTTTGGCGGAGGAGCACCACCGTTACATGTGGGACAACCATTAACAGGACAATTAATACAATTAACGTATGCTTTCCATCCACCTCTGTTAACAGTGTAATCAGAAGAAAATCTAATTGTTAAACAACCTGATGTTGCTGTAATTGTACCGGGAGAGTTGGTTCCTGTAAATGTACCTAAAAGTGGAGATGAAGTAGAAGGGCCATTATAGATAAAAAGAAAATCAAAATCTTTTTCAATTGCAAATGACTGAAAACTTAGCTGCACACATTTGCCGGGCTGATCACTGCAAATGGTATAAACGAAATTTTCATTATTACTGTAGTTGGTTGAGTCACCACCGCTGTCATAGAAAGTTCCGCTGCAACCACTCACCACACCATTGGACATAAAAATATCCTGTGCCAGCGTAACGTTTGCAACAAAATACAATACGCAAAAAGCAATAATTTTCGGCAATTTGGAAATACCTTTTAAATGAAGCGTAAAGCTAACAATAAATTGTTAATAACTTACACCTGTGGGAACTTCAACAGCACTCATGTAATAAGTGACAATATAGAGTAATTACTACAACAATTCAGGAGTATTTTTGCTTACTTCTATAAAGCATGTAACATGCTGATACTGTTATAATAACAGATGCAAAGACCATCCAGTATTCACCTTCTCTGATCCCTAACTTTTCCTCATCAATATTGATGGCATTTTTTTGTTCATAATAACTGAGTAGAACAGCCGAACCATTGTTAATAAAGTGAGCCAGTATGGGTGCCCAAATAGAGCCTGTCCACACCAAAAGATAGCCTAAAAATATACCTAGCATAAACCTGGGCAAGAACCCAAAAAACTGCATGTGAATGGCGCTGAAAATAAATCCAGTTATAATTACAGCCCAATGTTTGTTTTTTGTTGTCTGCTGGATGAGCTTTTGTAAAACACCTCGAAATAATAATTCTTCTCCAATTGCAGGAAGCAATGCAATCATCAAAAGGTTAATGATCAAATCAAAATTTGTATGCATTACTAAAAAAGATTCAGTCAGTTTTTCTGCTTCTGTTTCCATGTTGCGCATCATTTCTTCAATCGCAGCTAATGAAGCAGGTAACTGAAGATGACTATTCCAGTCAAGCAATAAATTAATTAAAGGCGATAAACATATTGTAACAACAATGACAATAGTGATTTGAATAAAATTAATTTTTTTAAATTGAAAAAACTGAATCACATTGTCAGAAAAAAGCCAGCCACATAACCAGGCTGGAACAAGCATGAGTCCCAATTGTGAAAATATCTGAATAAACTTCATGGCATTGATGTAGGTTGTATCACCACTACTGAAGCCGCTCATCACCTCCGGTAAACTTTTGCCGAAAAAAATCTTAACCAAGGGTATATTTAGCACCGAAATCAGGCCAAAACACATCATCACAATGCCGCAAAAAAGTAACATTTTCAATAAAGGATCACTATGTTGCCATTTGCCTTTTATCATCTTTATTAATTTTGCACGAAAGTAAGCATCCTTACAATTGTTGCAGATAAGACTATGGTGAAAATTGGTTCCGTTAAATTAGGTGAGTTTCCATTGTTACTTGCTCCTATGGAGGATGTGAGCGACCCGCCTTTTCGCTTTGTATGCAAACAACATGGTGCTGATTTAATGTACACAGAGTTTATCAGCTCCGAAGGACTTATTCGTCATGCAGCAAAGAGTACACACAAGCTGGATATATTTGAATATGAAAGACCAATCGGTATTCAGATTTTTGGTTCTGATGTAGAGTCAATGAAACAAGCTGCCATCATTGCAGAGCAGGCACATCCCGATTTGATTGATATTAATTACGGATGCCCGGTAAAGCAAGTGGCATGTAAAGGTGCAGGTGCAGCATTGCTGCAGGATATTCCAAAAATGGTGAGCATGACAAAGGCAATTGTTGATGCAGTTAAACTTCCTGTTACTGTAAAAACAAGATTAGGATGGGATGATAAAACAAAAAATATTCTTGAAGTTGCAGAACGGCTTCAGGATATAGGGATAAAAGCATTAACTGTTCATGCACGAACACGCTCACAAATGTATAAAGGCAGTGCCGACTGGAGCCTTGTTGGAGAGTTGAAGAATAATCCACGACTGACAATTCCTGTTTTCGGTAATGGAGATGTTGACTCACCACAGAAAGCATTGGAAATGAAAAACCGATATGGAGTTGATGGCATAATGATTGGCAGAGCCAGTATTGGTTACCCTTGGATTTTTAATCAGATTAAAGAATATCTTGCCGGTAACTGCGCCATTGCCACACCCGGTATTGCAGAAAGAGTAGAAGTATGCCGAACACATCTGATAAAGTCCGTTGAATGGAAAGGCCCCATTGTTGGTATTCTTGAAATGAGAAGGCACTATACAAACTATTTTAAAGGGATGGATCATTTTCGCGATTTCAGAGTAAAATTAGTGACTTCAAACAGCTTAAACGAACTGCTTGATTTGCTTGAGCAGATTAAATAAAATACAAGGAAGCGGCATGACAGTTAATCAACCAATAGGTATTTTCGATTCCGGCATTGGCGGACTTACTGTTGCTGCAGCAATAGGCAGACTGTTGCCACAAGAACAACTTATTTATTTTGGCGATACTGCTCACGTTCCTTATGGTGATAAATCGGTTGAGTTAATTGGCAGTTATGCAGAAAGAATTACAGAATTTTTGTTGCACGAACAAAAATGTAAAGCCATAGTCATTGCCTGCAACACAGCATCAGCCGCAGCATATTCTTTATTGCGCGATCGCTATAAAGGAAGTGTTCCGGTTATCAATGTCATTGACCCAATGATTGAGGCAGTTATTGCTGATGATGATATAAAAAGTGTAGGTATCATTGCAACCAAAACAACAATTGCATCAGGTACTTATCAGGAAAAATTTTCAAGACGAAAACCGCAATTGCTTTTTCATCCTTTAGCCACACCATTGCTTGCTTCAATGATTGAAGAGGGATTTTATAATGATAATATTTCTTCTGCTGTATTGGAAGAATATCTCTCATACGAGCCATTTAAGTCCATTGATGGATTGGTACTTGCATGTACACATTATCCACTAATCAAGAAGGAGATAAATCATTTTTTCAATCAAAAGTTGTTGTTTGACTCTGCTGAAGTAGTTGCTTCAAAATTGAAAAAAATATTGGAGGCAGAATCTTTAATTAGTTTAGAACGGAAAAATACCAATAGATTTTATGTTTCAGATTTCACCCAATCATTCGAACATAGCACTAAAATATTTTTTGGTAAGCAGGTGAATCTTGAATTGATGAACCTTTGGAAATAATATTTTCAGCAAATGAAAAAATTCACAATAGCAATTCATGGCGGTGCAGGCACAATCAGCCCATCTACCATGACACCTCAGAAAGAAACGGCATACAAACAAGCATTGCAAACTGCATTAACAGCAGGATACAAAGTGTTGGAAGCAAGAGGAAGCGCCTTAGATGCTGTTACACAAGCTGTAATTGAATTGGAGAACACGCCTTTTTGTTTAATGCAGGCAGAGGTAGTGTTTTTACCTATGAAGGCAAACATGAAATGGATGCATCTGTAATGAATGGTAAAGATGGAATGGCAGGTGCAGTTGCAGGAGTTCGAAATGTTATGAATCCTATTTTACTTGCAAAAGCAGTGATGGAACATACTGACTTTGTCTTTTTGCATGGCAACGGTGCAGAAGAACTTGCAAGGGCACAACAGTTGACATTTTGTGATGACCAATATTTTTTTGATGACTTTAGGTATCAGCAGTGGCAAGAAGTGAAAGGGTCTGATACCACAAAGCTTGATCACAGCAGTGAAAAGAAATTTGGAACAGTAGGCGCAGTTGCAAAAGATATTGAGGGAAATCTTGCTGCTGCCACTTCTACCGGAGGTATGACTAATAAACGATATGCATGCATTGGCGATACCCCAATTATTGGTGCAGGTACTTTTGCTAATAACAATACTTGTGCGGTGAGTTGTACAGGTCATGGTGAATATTTTATTCGTTCAGTTGTGGCTTATGATATTCATTGCCTGATGGAATATAAAGGTCTTTCTCTAAAAGAAGCATGTCAGTTGGTAGTGAATGATAAACTTGTTAAAACCGGAGGGGAGGGTGGTTTGATTGCAGTTGATAGTAACGGTACTCCACAATTAGTGTTTAATTCAGAAGGGATGTATCGCGGATATTATTGTTATGATGAACAACCGGTAACAGAAATATATCGCTGATGTATATGTTTAGGTTTTTATTGTTGTTTTTATTTTTAGACAATGTTTGTTTATCACAAGATGTAACAGATTATTATTTACACAACCGTACACCACAATGGCATGAAGTAATTGAATATTATAAGAAGTTGGATAAACAGTTCCCTCAGGCCAAACTTTTTACAGAAGGAACTACTGATGTCGGTAAGCCATTACATTTGTTTGTAATTTCTTCTGATGGCGACTTTAATCCTGTTTCGTTACATCAGAAAAAGAGATTAATATGGTTAATCAATAACGGTATTCATCCCGGTGAGCCTGATGGCATTGATGCTTCAATGATTTTTGCAAAAAATGTGCTGAGTAAGATAAGTTCTGAAGAATATAAAAATGTTGTTATTTGTATAATTCCTATCTATAACATTGATGGTGCACTGAACAGAGGTTGTTGCAGTCGCGTCAACCAGGATGGCCCATTGGAATATGGTTTCAGAGGTAATTATCAGAACCTCGATCAATTAAGGACACTCCCGATTCAGGTTTAGAGGGATTTTTGGAAACACCTCGATATGCCAGTGGCTATACTGCATTGTTTAATACTATTGGTTTTATTTCTGAAACGCACATGCTCAAGCCATATTCTGTCAGAGTAAAGGCAACTATTACATTTATGGAAACACTTCGGCAATATGCAGCCCGTAATGCAGCAGAAATTTTACAAAAACGTGCTGAGGCAATTAATTTTACGAAAGCAACTCATGAATTTCCAGTTCAATGGCAACTTGATACACTTTCAAAAGACAGTATCCGTTTTGATGGCTACACTGCTGTTTACAGTACAAGTAAAATTACAGGGCTTCAAAGACTGAGTTATGATAAAAGCAAACCTTACTCAAAATTTATTCCATATCAGAATAATTTCAAACCACAAGTAGAAATAAAGCGACCTATTGCCTATATCATTCCACAATGTTGGAACCGTGTGATTGAAAGATTGAAGTTGAATGGTGTAAAAATGCAAATCATAACAGCAGATACTATCATAGAAGTTGAGTGTTATAAAATCGGTCAATATAAAACTGCTTCAAAACCTTATGAAGGACATTATCTTCATTCGAGTGTTACAGTAGAAAAGCAAGTCCGTAAGGTGAAATTTTTTAAAGGTGATAGATTGATTAAAGTTAATCAACTTGCCAATCGTTATATTGTTGAAACTTTGGAACCTCAAGGCACAGATGCATTTTTTGCATGGGGATTTTTTGATGGTATCTTACAACAAAAAGAATGGTTTAGCGATTATGTTTTTGAAGATATTGCTCAAAAGATGATTCAGGAGAATCCTGCATTGATGGATAGTTTGAATGATGCAATTAAATCAGATTCAACTTTAAAGAACAATCATTACATGCAGTTGAATATGCTGTACAGACTGTCACCGTACTTTGAGAAATCATATATGATTTATCCTGTGTATAGATTGATGTAATTGGTTAAAACGACATCGAACAGTAAATTCACATTTACTGTTCGATTGGTGGCCAAATGTTATTATCGAAATAACTTACTTCTTCTGATTCAATCCGTCCATAACCTGCTTTGCCTGTTTATCGTCAGGAGCAATTTCAAGTACTTTTTTCCAGTATGATCTGCACTCATCAGGTTTTTTATCTATCAGATAATAGTAACTACCAAGATATTTATACGACTCAATAAGTCCGGTTTTATATTTATCTGAATTGGCAGTATCTGTTAGAGCTACTTCAATGTATTTCTCATAGTAAGGTTTTGCTTTACCTTCTTTAGAGTCGGGGTCGAGTTGCGCATTGGTTTGTGCGCGCCATAAAATACCATTAGGCCATGTTGGCAACAGTTCAATAACTTTTGCAAACATGGTATCTGCATGTGTATAGTCTTTGTTAAAATAATATGCTCTTGCAAGGTTAAAATAGTCGGTAGAAGTTAAGCCTTTACCATTGTTTACTCTTCGCTCGTAGGCATTAACAGCTTCGCTGTATTTTTTAATTTCATATACATACTACCCATGTCCTGAAGAATTTCTGTCTTGGTAGTGTCAATCTGATATGACTTTTCAAAATTTTCAGCAGCTAATGAGTCATTACCTTCTTTAAGTAATATTTTTCCATTGTATTCATAGTCCATTGCAGTGCGTTGGTTTTCTATAGTAGTGTTCATGATTTTTTCCATCAGCATTTTTGCTTTTGGAATATCATTCATCTCAAATGCATTATATGAGGACAGACGAAGCATACCAATATTCGATGAATCAATTGAAGACAGTTGATTAATTTCCGTTTGTGCATCTGCATAATCACCACTCATAAACAGAAAGGATGCATAACGCATTCTTGCCATACTGTTATTCTTACTCAACTCTAAATATTTTCTGTAAGATTGTTTAGCATCTTCCAACTTACGCATTTTAAAATATGTTTCAGCAAGTTCGCGATATGAGGGTGCAAAATCAGGATTCAGTTTTATGGCTGATTGAAATTCTGCTGCAGCACCTTCATAGTTTGTAGAGCGTTTATACAATACCCCTTTTTGAACAATAGCTTTTACAGCTTTTTTATCTAAGTCCAATGCACGGTTGTAATTTTCTGCAGCCAATGTGCCATTGTTTTGTTCGGAATAGGCATCGCCTAAAAGGATGTACAATTCAGCATTTTTTGAATCAACGGCAATGGCATTGTTTAGTAATTTAATTGCGTAGCTAAGGTCTTTATTTTTTGTTCTGATAAAACTTTCTGCGACTTCGCTTTGCACCAACGATGTTTTAGAGCCTGACATTGTTAATGCTTTATCGAAATCGGCACGTGCTTCACTGTTAAGACCTTTCTCTAATTTTATTTTTCCTGTCCCTACTAAATTTATTGGATTGCCGGGTTCTGCCTGCAATCCTTTTGAGTAGGCAATAGCAGCAGAATCTAAGTTGTCACTTTTAAAATAATTTTCGCCATAATAAAACCAATTGGTGCCATTGGCAGGCTCTTTCTGCAATAATGATTTAAACATGTCACCGGAAATTTCATATTGCTCATTATCTGTCATTGCAATAGCCTCTTTAAGTGTTTGTGCATGTACAGCCTGTGCGAACATCAGGCTTAAAAAAACTTTTTTTTCATTCTATTAAAATTGGTAATTATAATTTAGTTCTGTCAATTTCCTGTTCTTACAATTCTAACCGGCATCGTAGCTGGCAGCAGTCCTTTTAATCTTACAAGACGCTGCCCCTGATCGCCTGCAACAAATGATGCAAAGCCGGTGCCAAGTCCGTTTCTTGACTGGCGGTTAATCAAAAATACATCTCTGGTTAACGGATATTGCTTCAATGCTATATATGCCTGATAAGGTTGATAATAATCTGTATATTCTGTTGATGTATCATTTTTAAGTGCAACAACTTTAATCTGATTCAGAAAAGTCATTGCAGTGGAATCATTGCTGTCGCTTATCCAACTAACACCAATAATACCAATTGCATTCTTTTTATTAATAACGTAATCCATAACCTCTTTGTTTGAGTTGAGTGCATAACAATTGGCAGGAAAATTTCCATTGTGTAAAAATTTTTCTTTCAGAAAACGTACATTACTTGAGCCACTCTTGTCAAACACTACAGCTACTTCACCCAAGTTATTTTTATTATTTATAGCGTTCCAGTTATTTGTTTTTCCTGTTATTATGGATTCAAATTGTGATAATGTCAGCAGTGAATCTATGTTTTCTTTATTGATAATTAATGCAAGGGCATCAACAGCAATTTTAGTTGAGCGTGCCAGCACTTTATGATCTTTAAAATATTGATGTTGTTCCGGAGTAAGGTCTTTTCCTGCAATAATAACTTTCACCGAGTCGTTCATCAGATAATTAATTGCATCTGCTTCTGTCTTATAGCTTATTTCAATTTTAGCATTTTTATAGAGTGACATAAACGTTTCAGCCTGACTGTTCATGAGAGGCTCGAAACTTTCGTCAGAAACTATTTTTAATTTCCTGATGTGGGCGTATCACTCAAATCGGGTTTAAAGGCATCTCCACCACAGGAAACTAATTGCAGCGTAATTGCAGTTGATAGGAGTAGGAGAAAAATATTTTTAACTTTCATCAAGTGGTTCTTTTTCTTTTTGACTTGAACGATAGCTTCTGTAGCCACGATAAATTGCATACACAATTAATATTCCGCCCAACCATTGTTGTTGTGGCTGATTAATAAAAGTAAGATTATCTGCAAATATCAAAAAAAAACCCATGACTGCATAACCTGCAATCATGAGTAAATTAAAGTATAGACCAACTTTGCGGATCACACCGACAAAGAGTTATTGCAATTTAAAGTTTACCGGTAGGTTATACTGTACTGCTACGCTCCTTCCATTTTGTTTACCGGGTTTCCAGTCCGGCATAGCACGTACTACACGTAAAGCTTCATCGTCTAAGCCTGCACCTTTACCGCGAAGTATTTTAGCGTCCTTAACCTTGCCATCTTTATCAACCACGAATGTAACATACACAATACCTTCAATACCATTCTCACGTGCCATAGCAGGATATTTAATATTGTTCTGAAGATATTTTATCAGTGCAGCTTCGCCTCCTCCGGGGAATTGCGGCATCTCTTCAACGATGGTAAAAATTTTACCTTCGCTTGGATCGGCCACAACGGGTTCCGGTGGTAATTCTGTTGCATTTGGATCACCTTCTTGCGTAACAACACCAACATTCGTTTCTGAAAGTTTTTCTTGTGGTGGTGGTTGCTCTTCCTCAACAGGTTTGTCAACTACTACCGGAGGTGTAAACTTGATAGTTTGAACAACGGGTGGCGGAGGTGGTGGAGGTGGCGGTGGTGGCTCTGCAGGATCAACCGGTGGTGGCTCAGATAATGTAACTTCAACTTCTTGTTGTGCTACATTTTCTGTGGCTTTATCACCCATCAGCTCCAGAATTAACGGCATACTGATAAATAAAATTAGTCCTGCGGCTGCAATAATAAATGCTACATTAATGCGCTTGCTATAAAGTTGGCGTATTAAATATGCGCCATAGCTTTTATTTCTTCCATCAAATACCAACTCATTTCGTTTGGCAAATGTTGGATCGTCCCAGTTATTAAAAAAACTTGTTGCCATGATTAGTTCATTTTTTGAATTAAATCATATTCATCCTTCATCATATCTACTACTGCATATTTACCCACACTGGCAATGCTCAGTTCGTCAAGTATGTCTATCACATTTCTGTATTTTGCTTTATCGTCTGTTTTAATCAGAACCATCAATGCGCTTTTTTGTGATTTGGCTTCTACTGCCAATCGCTTATATGTAGAGTCTGCTATCTGACGACTTTTCAATTCATCTTCAAGCTTTTTTACTTCTGCATGTGCAACAGCATTTTTGTCTAATAATATTTTGCGAATACCATTATCAGAAAAATCAGATTTGTTCAGTTGTGTTTCTCCGGGTTTAAATTCACCGAAGTACCAAAACACTCTGTCTTTATCACTCAATAGTACAGTTATTGCATTATTAACTTTCGTTGGCTCACCATCTTTTAACGGCATATTAATTTCAACCGTTTTTGGTTTGCTGAAAGTGGTAGTAAGCATAAAAAAGGTGAGTAGCAGAAACGCCAGATCCACCATAGGTGTCATGTCAATGTGAGTGGAGGCTTTCTTGGCGCGAACCTTACTATGTTTCCCGCCTTTCTCTTTACCACCACCCTGGTCGGTATTTACTTCAGCCATTTTTTCTTATTGTTCTACTGGTGTTGCTTGTAAATTTGTTATCAAATTAAAACGGTTGATTTTGTTTTGCTGAAAATTTCAATCACACGTTTAATGTAAGTATAATCAACCCTGCCGTCACCTTTTATGGCAAACCGCAGTTCATTGCCTGCTTGTTTACGGGCTTCATAAGCTTCATCAGTTATGGCTGCTGTCCAGCCAAAAACTATCCAGTCGGCAAGTTGATTATTGAGAGTATCTATCGGAATTCCGCCTGTGGCCTTATCCATCTTTTTGCGCTCGGAATCGGGTGCTTCAAGATAGGCTTTTATTTTTTCGGCAGGCATTCCAAATGTTGACATCAAGGAGAATTTTTTCAGATCCGCTTCTGTAAGCTGGAACTTGTATTTCTCACTGATTCTTGTCATCAGGTTTCTGCGCACATTTTGTCCTTCAATATTAAAAACACACTACCAGCTGAATCAATTGTTACCTGCAATGTATTTTCAGGTAAAATTTTTGTTGAAACAGATGCCGGTGTGTCAACAATGACCGGTTCGTCCGGACGGAATTTGGTAGTTAACATAAAGAATGTAACCAGCAAAAACGCCAGATCCACCATGGGTGTCATGTCTAACGATGGACTCTTTTTGGGTATTTTAATTTTTGGCATTATCTAATGCTGATAATTAATTACGCTAATTTATTTAGTGTTTGCTGTAAACGATTGAACAATGCTATAGCTTGCCTCATCTATTCCATAAGTTAACGAATCAATCTTATTAGTGAAATAGTTGTACATGATGATTGCTAAAGCTGACGTTCCTACTCCAAGTGCCGTATTAATCAAGGCCTCAGAAATACCGGTTGCAAGCGCTATGGCATCAGGTGCACCGGCTTGTGCAAGAGCAGCAAACGCCCTGATCATACCGATAACCGTTCCTAATAGTCCCATCAATGTAGCTACAGATGCTACTGTAGAGATGATAACCAGATTTTTTGAAAGCATTGGTAACTCTAAAGTTGTGGCTTCATCTAACTCTTTCTGGATAGCTGCTGTTTTGCGCTCTTTATCCAAAGAAGTTTCGCCCTGCATTTTGCGATAAGACTCAATGCCTGCTTTTACTACATTGGCAATAGAACCTTTTTGTTTGTCGCATTCTGCAATGGCTGTATTTAAATCGCCATTGCTTAGCAAACTTCTTATTTTGCCTACGAATGAGTCAACAGATGATTTGCCTTTTGAAGCACCAATAGTCATCATACGCTCAATAGAAATGGTGATTACAATTAATAATAAGCTAATCAGAATAGGCACAATTACACCTCCTTTATGAATAATTCCCAGATAATTCTGTGGATGATTATTCGGGTCGTTTTCCATAAAGTTTGCCGGATTACCTAATATATAAGCATAAATTAGGATGGCAACCAAGATTGCTGCCGGAATTACTATTGCTGCAAAGATGGATTTGAAACCACCGCCTGAATTGTTAGATGAACTCATGTTCGTTTTTAATTTAAGTTTTAAATTTGATTATCTATGTTTAATTATTTGTCAAAATGGAGGGCAAGTATAATGAAAACTTGACAATTTGCCGCTTTATTTTTGAATTCATGAATATTACGGTTGGGTGTATTGTTTTTTCAGAAATCATAAAATATTACTTTTCGGGCATAATTATCGCAAGTATGATGTATAACAACACACCTGTTCCAAATCCAAAAACTGCAATAACAAAAAGCAAGCGAATTAATGTAGGGTCGGCTTCAAAATAATTGGCAATGCCACTGCATACACCAAATAGTTTTTTCTCTCCTTTAACTAATCGTTTAGATTCGTTCATGCTGTTGGTTCAGATAGATAATGGTTGTTATTCTAGCGGTCAAAAATAAATAAATTGTTTAATTTGCAAGTTCATTTTAATCATCTTTATAAATAACTCCATATTTTTTACATTATTTTTATCTTTTGGCGTTTATTTTAAAATTTCTGTATGAAAGCAATTACATTTATCTTAGCAGTTGTAATGTTAACTTCAAGTAGCTGTCTTAACCTCAAGATGCCTCAGGTTACCGGAGTAAGTAAATTAAGATTAAGCGATATCACTAAAGACACACGAATACAGTTTGATGTAGGCATCCGTAATCCCAATACATTTGGGGTAACTTTAAAATCAATGAAAGCAGAATTGTTTCTTGCCGACAGTTCCATAGCAGGAATTGGTGTTGACAGAAAGACAAGGTTAGCAGCCAATCAGCAAGTTGATATGCCTTTTTCAGTGCAACCTAAACTTACAGCATTGCCACAATTGGGTATTCTGGGAATAACACAACTTTTTAAGAAAGACAATAAAAAAATCAGCCTTAGAGGAGAGTTAAAGGTCAGAAAGTTTATTTTTACCAAAAAGGTTAAGTTTTCCATTCCATAGTATCACTCCACCCTTGATCTCAGTAATCCCAATTGACCAGTTTGTAATTAATCATGCATCGCATGAAGTATTGCTTGACACACGTAGTCCTGCAGAGTATGAGCATGCACATTTTCCGGGAGCGGTTTCATTTCCATTAATGACTAATGAGCAACGTGCAGTAATTGGAACCATCTATAAACAGGAAGGTAAAGATGCTGCTGTTTTGAAGGGCTTTGAGTTGATAGGGCCACAGTTTGCTGAATTTGTTCGTCAGGCAAACACATTAGCTCCCAGTAAAAATGTTACGCTATATTGCTGGCGTGGCGGACTGCGTAGTTCGGTTATGGCTTGGGTATTATCCACTGCAGGTTTAAAAGTTACTATTCTTAAAGGTGGTTATAAAGCATTCCGCCAATGGGTACTTTCTCAGTTTCTAGTAAAAAAACCAATGATTATTGTTGGTGGCAAAACAGGTGCAGGAAAAACAGAAATGTTATATCATTTACAAAGCCAAGGTCAATTTGTAATTGATCTTGAAAAATTGGCTCATCATAAAGGGTCGGCTTTTGGTGCATTAGGAATGCCTGCGCAACCTTCAACAGAGCATTTTGAAAACCAATTGGCATTGCAGTGGCATAAGGCTCCATTAAATCAGTTTACATGGATTGAAAACGAAAGTATTAAAATTGGAAAATGTGCTTTGCCGATTAATTTTTTTGATCAAATGCGAGAGGCAATATGTTTTGAATTGGATGTTAGTGTAGCTGTTAGAATTGAACGTACTCTTGAAAGTTATGGTAAATTTAATGTTGATTTATTGTCTGAGAGTACAATGAAGATTTCAAAAAGATTGGGGGGACTAAGGCTTAAAACAGCATTAGAGGCACTTGAACAAAAAGATTTAAAATTGTGGTGTAGTATAGTTATGGAATATTATGATAAAACCTATCAGCATAGCCATGATAAGCGTGAGAAAAATGAAATTATTAAAGTAGATGCTGAAGGATTGGATAAGGCAGTGATTGCAAATGAAATGATTAAACTTTCAAAACAAGTTGTGTTATGAGTGAAGTAGTGAAACTCACGCAGTTTAGCCGGCAGGGTGGATGCGGATGTAAAATAGCACCTGAAAAATTATCTGAGATTATTCATGATAAGGAGTCGGTGGTATTCAAACAATTATTAGTTGGCAATGCCGAATCGGACGATGCAGCAGTTTTTGATTTAGGTAATGGTACATCTGTCATTAGTACTGTTGATTTTTTTATGCCTATTGTTGATGACCCTTTTCTTTTTGGCTCCATTGCTGCTGCCAATGCAATTAGTGATGTATATGCTATGGGCGGAACACCTGTGATGGCAGTTGCCATTCTTGGTTTCCCAATAAATAAAATACCACTGTCTGTTGCTAAAGAAATAAAAGCCGGTGCAGAAAAAGTTTGTAATGATTCAGGTATCCCTCTTGCAGGTGGACACAGTGTAGATAGTCTTGAGCCAATGTTTGGATTGGCCGTTACAGGCATCATACCGACTGAAAATGTTAAACGAAATTCAACAGCAAAAGAGGGTGATTACTTACTGCTCACCAAACCCATAGGTGCAGGTATCATAACAGCTGCTTTAAAGCGTGGTGTCATTAGCGAAAGTCATCTTGAGCAAGCTATGAAACAAATGACAACAGTAAATACTGTTGGAAAAGAATTAGGAAGGGTGAAGTGCGTAAATGCCATGACAGACGTTACAGGTTTTGGACTTGCAGGACACCTTAAAGACATGTGCACACCCGGCAACTTATCTGTCGAAGTTTATTTTGACAAATTACCGGTGATGGATGGCGCAAAAGACTACATTTCAAAATTCATTTACCCTGATATGACAACGAAAGTGTATTCGTCCATTGCTGCACAGTGTAGTGAACTCAACTCAGAACAACTTTTTATTTCCTGCGATCCTCAGACCAATGGCGGTTTGCTTGTTGCCGTCAGTCCTGAAGGACTTAATGAAGTTTTATTAGTTTTTGATAAATACAATATTCCATACAATACTCCTGTAGGCAGGTTTTTGTCACGACAGGAAAAGATGATAAATATATTATAACATGCTGTATGTTATTGATGATTTAATCGGTACATCACAAAATTTGTCATTTTACTTTTAAGTGATTCATCAATTGAATTGAACCTCAAGTTCCAATTTGTATTATATTCGTGGCTGTGATTTTTTAAAGTTTTATTCAAATGTATCCATATCAGATAACATCAGCAGAACAATACACTAGCGTTTATCGAAATAGTATAGAAAATCCTGAAAAATTTTGGGCAAACATTGCACAGTATTTTACATGGCAGAAAGCATGGGATAAAGTTTTAGATGCTGATTTTGAAAAAGCAGAAGTGAAATGGTTTGCAGGAGCAAAACTTAATATTACTGAAAACTGTCTTGACAGGCACATTGAAAAATTAGCATCACAACCTGCTATTATCTGGGAGCCCAATGACCCTACAGAACATCATCGTGTTTTAACTTACAAAGAGCTGCTGTTTAAAGTAAAACAATTCGCTAATGTTCTAAAAAATAATGGCGTAAAAAAAGGCGACCGTGTTTGTATCTATATGGGCATGATTCCTGAACTGGCTATTGCAGTTCTTGCATGTGCACGAATTGGCGCAATTCATTCTGTAATTTTTGGGGGCTTTTCTGCACGTTCTATTGCCGACCGCTTACAGGATGCCGATGCCCGTTTTATTGTTACCTGCGATGGAGCTTTTCGTGGTGCAAAGGATATTCCGTTGAAAGCAATCATTGACGATGCACTTGAAAGTTGTCCGTTTGTACAACGTGTAATCGTGTGCACACGCACACATACTCCTGTCAGTATGATTAAAGGCAGAGATGTATGGTGGGAAGATGAAATAAAAATTGTTGAAACACAAGGCAACCCTGACTGCATTGCCGAAGTGATGGACGCTGAAGATGTGTTGTTTATACTTTATACTTCAGGTTCAACAGGAAAGCCTAAAGGAGTAGTACATACAGTAGCCGGATATATGGTGTGGACAAACTACACTTTTGTCAATGTGTTTCAATACAAACCCGGACAAATTTATTTCTGTACTGCTGACATAGGTTGGATTACAGGACATAGTTATCTGCTCTATGGCCCTTTAAGTGCAGGAGCAACAACCATGATGTTTGAAGGAATCCCGACATTTCCTGATGCAGGTCGTTTTTGGGATATTACGCAGAAACACAAAGTAGATATTTTATATACAGCACCTACTGCTATTAGAAGCTTAATGGCTTATGGAACTTCTTATCTCGAAGGGAAAGATTTAAGTTCACTTAAAGTGCTTGGTACTGTTGGTGAGCCAATCAATGAAGAGGCTTGGTATTGGTACTATGAGAATGTAGGCAAAAGTAAATGTCCAATTGTTGATACCTGGTGGCAAACTGAAACCGGTGGCATAATGATTTCGAATCTTGCAGGCATAACGCCTCACAAACCTACTTATGCCACATTGCCGATGCCCGGTGTGCTTCCATGTCTTGTTGATGAAACCGGCAATGAACTTATTGATAATGGTGTCAGCGGTAATTTATGTATTAAGCAGGCATGGCCTGGAATGATTCGTACCACTTATGGTGATCATGAACGTTGCCGTCAGACTTATTTTTCGACTTATAAAAACATGTACTTTACAGGTGATGGCTGTCTGCGCGATAAAGATGGTAACTACAGAATTACAGGACGTGTTGATGATGTGCTTAATGTCAGTGGTCACCGTATAGGCACTGCCGAAGTAGAGAATGCAATTAACATGCATCAGGGAGTTGTTGAAAGTGCAGTAGTAGGTTTTCCACATGATATAAAAGGGCAGGGTATTTATGCCTTTGTTATTTTCAACGGAATGCATGTTGATGAGGAACACACAAGGCAAGATGTAATTCAGACAGTGTCAAGAATTATTGGTGCCATTGCTAAGCCTGATAAGATTCAGTTTGTTTCAGGACTTCCTAAAACACGCAGCGGAAAAATTATGCGAAGAATATTACGCAAAATTGCTGAAGGAGAATTAAATAATCTTGGCGATACTACAACACTTCTCGATCCGGGTGTTGTTGAAGAAATTAAATCCGGAAGATTGTAAACAGTGCTTGTTGTCAATTAACATTATCTTGTAAATAACATTAAACACTACTAATGTTTCTCCGAGTAGTGAAGCTATAGTTTTGACTCACAAGTTTTATTTGTGAACAGGATTGTAGTTTCTTCCATAATTTCAATTGTCATCATAGGCCTGATGGCTGTAGGCTATTATTATTTTTCTGCCTATAGGGAAAAATTTTCAGCTACAGAAGATGCATTGCCTAGTGATGCTGCCATAGTAATCAGAGGTAGTATGGGCGATTTGTATGCTTCTTTAGAAAAAGTAGGGTTGTGGAATGAACGGGATTCATTAACAGTAATGTATCGGTTTAAAAAAGAGATGCACACTTTGCTGAGTAACACAACAAGTATGTTTGATGTTGCCGATTTGCTTGAGTCACCACAAACAACCATTGCAGTTTTAGCTACAGGAGCACGTAATGCAGAACTGCTTTATCTTGTTCCTTCACGTAAGGAATTAAATATTGATGCATTACAAAAGGCATTAACGGGTCAGCTGAGCGAAAACAAATCAAGAACATTTGCCGGTGTCAGCATTTACGAACTTCAGTTTAGTAATTTTAGTTCATCATTTACATTTGCTTTTGCCAATGGCATTTTTATTGGAAGCTTTAACGCAGGTTTGGTTGAAGATGCTATCAGGCAACAGGCAACAGGTAAGCCCTTTGGTGGTAATGTTTCGGCACAAAAGCTGTACAAAGAAATAGCTGTTTCATCAGGAACAATACTTGGTCTCAATTATCCTGCATTGAAAAACTTTTTAGTGTTGCAATAAGTTCAGACAATGTTATTGAGTTAAATAATCTTGAAAAATGGACAGAATGGTATTTTCATAATCTGACATTTGATGGCAATTCAATAAATGCCAATGGCTCAGTGCTTGTATCAGATTCAACACAACAAATTGCAGATTTTGGAAATGTGCGTTCTTCAACTGATTTGTTGTGGTCAGTGCTGCCTGATGATGTTTCTGCATTACAGATTTTTTCCTTTAAAGATGCTCTAATTTGGAGTGATAAAAATCAAAGAAGGAATGCAGATAATGAAGTAATCATCAACTATATAAAGCAAGTATCTGTAACAGAAACAAAGCTTAGGGTGGAAATAAGAAAAGATTTTTCGACTATAGTTGGAGAAATTGGAGCTATTGCCATTAATGGTAATCCAACTTCATTGCTTGAGAATAATTCAGTGGCAATATTGCAGCTAAAGGATCAGAAAAAGTCATTGACTCAATTACTGGCACTAAGCAAAAAGCTTTCAAAAAATAAAGACGTTATTGCTGTAGAGAAATTTCGTAATCATGAAATACGCTTTTTAAATTGTGATGGACTCTTACCGGCAATGTTTGGAAATGCTTTTAATGTTATCAGAAAAAATTATTTTACAACTCATAACGGTTTTGTAATATTTGCTAATAAGCCAAGTCAGTTACGTGGGTTTATTGATGATGTTGAAGATAATGAAATGCTTAATAAGAATGAAGTGTATCAGCAGAATAAGTCAGTTTTATCTGAAAGCTTGTCTTATGCTTTATTCTTAAGACCAACTAATCTTAATTCATATTTTCAATCTGTTGCAAACAGTAATACATTAAAAGCATTGGCGGCATCAGATCTGATGTATAAGTTCAGTAGTTTTTATTATTACATTCAACCGGGTATTTCCGGGAAAGTTGACTGTAACTTTAGAATTGTTATACAGCAACAAAAACAACAAAAATTGTCTGAGCCAAAGTGGTCGTTTTTTACAGATTCTGCAATACACTGCGGACCATATATTTTTACCAGCGACAATGGCATTTCAATCTTGTTTCAGGATTCAACAAAAAGTTTAATCTGTCTGGATGGCAGTGGTAATGTAAGTTGGAAAACAACTATAAGCGGATTTATTAACGGAGAAATTTCTCAAACTATAAATGACCAGTCAGGTATGATACAATTTATTTGTAATACTAACGACAGCATGTATATGTTTAATCAAAATGGTGTTATGCCGGCACATTATCCGTTTAAATTGCCTGTTCATTCACGTTATGGTATTGTAGCATCACCAAATACTAATGTTCTTTTTGTAGCAGGTGAGAATAACTTAATGTATGCGTTTGATCCGGGCAGCAGACCTTCACAAAATTGGAATACAGTTCAATTTGAAGGCAACTTATTTAATGCATCAATTGATGCATTAGGTAGGTTTGTTTACATAATGGATGGCGATAAGTTAAGACTATATTCAACAGATGGAAAACTGATTTTATCGAAGCCGTCAACTGAATTTAGAGTAAATTCAATGCAATGGGTCAATGACTCTGTGCCATCACTCTTTATGCTGAATAATGATGGAAAAATTGTTGTTTGGAATATAGATGGTACTTATAAAATTGCATCAAGCGACAGTACTTTTGATTTTGCGGAAACATGTGGTTCAGGTACAGCAAGAATTTGGTACACTATTAAAGGTAGGGAATTGAATATATTGGATTACACATTCAAAGCAGTTGAAAATGTAGATTTAAGTAAAGTTGAGTTTAACAACATGCAACTTTTTAATACAGGAAATGAAATTTTATGTATCCTTAAAGGATCTGAAAATATTACAATTTACAGAGGTGATTTAAAAATAGTACCACAGGTAATTCCTGCAGCGGATTTTGCTGTTAAAACATTTCAGGGGAAAACCTATTTGATTTCTCGTTCAGGAAATGGTAAACTTACCTTTTATGTACTTTAATTATTTTGTTTGGTACACTTGTAATACTGATAGTCAATAAAATCATTTACTTTAACTGTGATATTATTTACCTTCCCATTAACAACTTCAAAGGGAAAAGAGTGAATACCATAGGTAGGGTCGTTAAAAGTACAGAGTAATGACTTTTCAGAGAGTGGTTTAAGTGCACCACGTAATTTTGGATGATGTGAAAAACACATTGTAAGGCCTGATTTTTCTTTTTTGATTTCTATTTCTCCATATACCTCATTGGAATATTTTCCAACCAATGCAACATCTGCAACATTAAGACGAACTCCTGCATTGGCCTGCTTTTTTAAATTCTGTATTTCTTCCGACTCAGTAATGTTGTTTTTTGAATAAATGCCGTAGTAGTTTTCGCTAACATTTGTGTATGCTTGATTTGCAAAATAATTAATCAGTTGCTGACGTAATGCTCCGTAAAACCAATTAGCATCAGTATTAGTCAGAATCACAAAACCTGCATTCAGTTCAGGTAATAAAGTGGTGTTGGTCACAAAGCCATTGGCACCGCCATCATGCGATACAATTTTGTAACCATACATATCTTCTGACTTCCATCCAAGGCCGTAATTTTGAAAGTGATTTGAAGGCATACGTGCAGAGCCCGTCTCTCTTACAATCATATAAGAATTTTGAGTAGTGTTAATCACTGCAGAAGGAATCACTTCTTTGTTTTCATATTTACCTTTGTTTAATTGCATCATTATCCAATGTGAGATATCGTTAACGCATGAGTTTATTGATGCGCAGGCACCAATGTTGTCAATGTTTGCATAGTCCAATAAAACTAATTTGTTGTCAACTAGTGTATATGGTTTTGCCGCATTCGCATCTGTTACAATTTTTTGATGAAATACACTGCTGCGATTCATTTGTAACGGTTTAAAAAAATGATAATCGAAAAAATCCTGCCATGAAGTATCAGTAACTGCTTTGATAACCTCGCCTGCTGTTACATAGCCCATATTACAATATCCATACTTGGCACGAAACTCATTTACGGGCTGAACATTTCTCATATTTTTTATTAATGCATCAGTTGTCATATTGCAATCCCAATTCAAAAAATCACTTTGAAAGGTATAAAAACCAATTCTATGGCAGAGGATATCTTTAATTGTAACCATTTCTGTTGCACATGGATCTTTAAGTTGAAACCAGGGGAGATATTTAGTTACTTTATCATCTAATGAAATCCGCTTTTGATAATCTAAGAGTGCCAATGCAGTTCCTGTAAAAGCCTTCGTATTGCTGGCAATTTGAAATAAAGTAAACTCATCTACCTTGTCCGGTTTCCCTGTTTCTCTCAATCCATAGCCTTTCGTGGTGATTACCTTTCCATCTTTTACAATGGCAATGGCAACACCTGGTATTTGCCATCGTTGCATTTCACGATTAATGTAGTTGTCAAGACTGTCTTTTAAAAAATCGCCTTGTGCAAATGTTTGAAAGGTGGTTAACACTGTTAACAGAAAAAGACCTAAGAGTTTTTTCATTTCGATAAATTTAATGTATCAAATGTATGGAATTTTAAATATACAAGCACCTGCATTGTAGTTTATCCGGAATACCGGTTTTACTTTCTGAGAGCAAGCTATGCCAATGGGTGTGGCTTGCTTATTTTTGTAGAAAGATTTTTCTAAACTATAAATGAGTCTCAGATAAATTACGAATTTTACCGTTGATTATCTGACTCAGATGTTTAATACAGAGAAATACAAAAAAATATGTGAAGAGTTGTTGCCTTATAAAGCCAACCTTATTGCAGTTACCAAAACTAAACCTGTTACAGATATTGAGGCTGCCATTCAAAATGGACAAATGCTTTTTGGCGAGAATTATGTGCAGGAACTGGTGGAGAAGGTGCCTGTCTTACCGAAAAATATTCAATGGCATTTTATCGGCAATCTACAACGCAATAAAGTAAAACAGATTGCACCATTTATTCATACTGTACAAACGGTTGATAGTAGAAAACTTTTAAATGAATTAAATAAACATGCTGCATCAAATAACAGAGTAATTAAAGTGCTTTTACAGGTACATATTGCAAAAGAAGAAGCAAAGTTTGGGTTCTCTGAAGTTGAAGTGCAAATGTTGGTTGATGAAGGGGTGTTTGAACAATACAACAATATTAGTTTTAATGGATTGATGGGGATGGCAACTAATACCGATGATACTATGCAAGTGCGTTCTGAGTTCAAGCAGTTGTATGGATTGTATAAATCACTTTCCGATGCATTTGACAGAAATGAGTCTCCGGTATTAAGTATGGGCATGACATCCGATTATAAAATTGCATTAGATGAAGGAAGTAATATGATTCGAATAGGTTCAGCATTGTTTGGAAGCAGATAGTTATATGGGATTGTTCTTTGCACTTATTACAACACTTTCCTGGTCTATCGGTATTTTTCCATTTACAGAAGCCAGCCGAAAACTTGGAGTAAATTCACTTAATCATTTCAGATTATTTCTTGCTGTAGCTTTACTTTTCGCAACAGCATTATTAATAAATCATTCAGAGTTTATCAATCTTTTCAATGAGCAGTATGTTCAGGCTTGGATTTGGTTTGGACTTTCAGGTGTTGTTGGGTTAGCATTAGGTGACTATTTTTATTTTGGACTCTATGCAATAATGGGAGCCAGGATAGGAAGTATTTTTTCTACACTTTCACCGGCAGCAGCATTAGTAACATCTTATTTTTTTGTTGACGAACGTATTAATTTTATTGGTGTAATAGGAATATTTCTCACCATGGCAGGAGTAATATTTATTTCTATTTCAAAAAGTGAAAACCTGTCAGCAGAAGAAGGCAGGTATGGAAGTGACGTTAAAGGTGTTTTGTTTGGTGTTCTTGCAGCTTTTTGTCAGGGAGTTGGATTGGTACTTGCCAAGAAAGGTTTTGTTGTATTAGAACAGGAAGGGAAATTTATTCATCCAATTAATGCAACATTTGTCAGAATGGTTGTTTCGTTGGCAACTTTAATTTTGATAACTACAATATTTAGAAAATGGAAGGAGGTTTTGCGACCACTAAAATCAAATAGTGCAGGGCTAAAATATGCAGCAGTAGGAACTTTTTTCGGACCTGTTTTTGGTGTCTGTATGTCGCTTTATACAATTGCTGTACTTGAAGCCACAGTTGCACAAACAATTTTTTCATTAGTACCTGTTGTGGCAGCATTAATAGCCCGTTATTTCTATAAAGAAAAATTTACTTTAGCATCTGTAATTGCAACAATAATTGCTGTTGCCGGAGTGGTGTTATTGATAAGGCGAAATGAAGTCCTTGAATGTTTGTATAAATCTAATTGAGTGATGAGAAGAATAGTTTTACTTGTTTTTGGTTTTGTTTGTATTGTTAAGATTGCAATTGGTGAAAAACCTTATTTCCAGCAACGTGTAGATTATAAAATCTCAGTTTCATTGGATGATAAGAAAAATTTTCTTTCGGATTCGAAGAATTGATTTATCGTAATAATTCGCAAGATACTTTACGTGAGCTGTTTTTTCACCTTTGGCCGAATGCTTATAAAGACAGGAGTACTGCATTGTGTAAGCAATTGGTAAGTCAGGGGAATATGAGTCTGTATTTTGCAAATGATGAGCAAAGAGGATTTATTGATAGTCTGAATTTTAGAGTTGATGATAAAGTTGTGTCATTAGTTTATGATTCCATTAATATTGATATATGTAAAATTGTTCTGAATAAACCATTATTGCCTAACGACACAATCTTAATTACAACACCATTCAGAATAAAAATTCCTGATGCAAAGTTTTCAAGACTTGGTCATGTTGGACAGTCTTACATGATTTCGCAATGGTATCCTAAGCCCGCAGTTTATGATAAAGATGGATGGCATACTATGCCTTATTTATCTCAGGGAGAATTTTATTCTGAGTTCGGTTCTTTTCTGGTGGATATAACTGTGCCTGCAAATTATGTTGTAGCAGCTTCAGGCTATTTAAAAACTCCTTCAGAAGTTGAGTTTATTAATAAAAAAATAAAGACAGAAAGCAATCAAATTAATTTTGATAAACAAAATACTTTTCCTGAATCAGAAAGTTCAAGTAAGTCAATTCGTTTTGCACTTGACAGCGTGCATGATTTTGCCTGGTTTGCAGATAAGCGATTCCGTATTGTATCAAAAGTTATAAAGTTAGCTTCCGGACATGAGGTGGAATGTCGTGCATATTATACACCTGCTAATTCTTATGTCTGGCATCGTGCTGCTGATTATGTTGCTGAAGCAGTTTTGTTTTATTCTAAATATGTTGGAGAATATCCTTATGGTGTTTGTACTGCTGTTGATGGAACAATTGCCGCAGGCGGAGGAATGGAATATCCAACAATAACGGTAATTGGGAGTACTGGTAATAGTATGGTCTTGAATCAAAGTATTGCCCATGAAGTGGGGCATAATTGGTTTTATGGCATACTTGCAAGCAATGAA
This sequence comes from Bacteroidota bacterium, assembly GCA_016699635.1. Classification (GTDB taxonomy): domain Bacteria; phylum Bacteroidota; class Bacteroidia; order AKYH767-A; family OLB10; genus OLB10. The sequence continues at coordinate 2,238,880 of CP064983.1, forward strand.
AGAAAGTTGCCTTGGATGGATGAAGGTATAAATTCGTTTTATGAGCAATTGTATATGATACAGTATTATGCAAGGGAAAGTGCTGCAGCATATCAGTTGACTGGAGTGCCATTAAAAATTGCAAAGACTTTTGGTGCAGATAAAATGTCGTTTGCGGGGTTTAATAAGATTAGCTATTTACTCACAGCCAGAACCAATGATGACCAAAGTAGTGGACTTACAAGTGAGTATTTTTCGAATCTAAACTATGGTGCTGATATTTATTCTAAAATACCTTTATGTTTTTCACAACTCAGAGATTTTTTAGGGCATGAGAAATATGATTCCTGTATGCAGACTTATTTTAATACTTGGAAGTTCAGACACCCTGATGAAGCAGCAATTCAAAATGTGTTTGAGACTACTTCCGGAAAATCGTTAGGTTGGTTTTTTAACGGAATGATTGATAGTAATTCGAAATCAGATGCTAAAATCTGTAAAGTGAATACTGATTCAGGAGGGACTGATGTATTGCTAAAGAATAGAGGAAATCTTGCTATGCCTGTTAATGTGTCTTTTTACAATAAAGAAAAGTTAATTGCCTCGCAATGGACAGGAGTTTTTGACGGCAAATTCAAGTTGTCAAGTTCTGTTTCAGGTGCAGATAAAATTGTGTTAGATACTTATGATCAAAGTTTGGATTTAAATCCATTTAATAATTCAATGAAAACAAAAGGTGTGTTTAGAAAATGGAAACCATTACAACTTCGTTTTTTAACAATGCTCGAAAATCCTGAAAGGACACAGTTGTTTTATCTGCCTGCTGTTGCATATAATAATTACAACGGATGGATGGCAGGCGTTATTCTGCATAACTATTCATTGTTGAGTAAAAAATTTGAATTTGGAATTGTACCAATGTATGCATTCAAATCAAAATCTGTTGCAGGTGTTGCAACTGCAAGTTATCAGTTTAATATTTACAATGGTTGGTTTGACAGAATAATTGCTAAGATATCACCTACACTATTTGATGAGGGGTTATCTGAAAATAGAAGTATCTTTAAAGGATACTTTTCTGTTCCTGCATCATTGAGTTTTAGAATCCGTAAGTCACAGTATAAGCCATATTCAGAAAAGTACGTAAACATTATTCATCATTATATAAACCAAACATTCAGTACACAAAATAATTCGTCAGCAACCAATGAAATCAATATTACACAACTTGAGTTTGCAAGTTTTAATTACAGTAAAACAGACCCCGGTTCATTGTCATTTATTCTCGAAAAAGGAGGTCACTATGCTAAGTTAACAGGAACATGGAAAAAGGAAATAACATTAACGCGGAGAAAAAAAGATTTGTCATTGCGTTTTTTTGCAGGAACATTTTTAGATAATTCTGATTATGGAGGAGAAGCTAATTTCCGTTCAAGTGCATGGCGCGGTACTGATGATTATTCTTATTCAGGTTTGTGGTTTGGCAGGAATGAATACGATGGATTCTGGGCGCATCAAATGCAAAGAGCAGATGGTGCAATGGCAGCATATTATCCTGTCCGTACAGATCATTGGCTTGCTGCATTAAATGTTTCAGTTAAAACACCGGTATCAGGCTTGAGATTATTTGCTGATGGAATTACATTTTATAATGCAAACAAAGTAAGTCCTGGTGCAACGGTAGTTCGTTACGATGCCGGTATCATGTTAAGTATAGTTCATGATGCATTTGAGATTTATTGGCCACTGATTGTTTCAAAGGAAGTAAGAGATTACTATGACTTGAATGATATAAAACTAGCAGACAGGATCCGGTTTGTTTTTAATATTAACAAACTGAATCCTGTCTTGCTACGCAAAATGCGCTGAGATTTTTATCTGTATTCCGAAATTTTCAATCTATACGGTTTATCATTGAAGAATAGTGTTACATTATAAACTCCCGAAGGATGTCCATCAGCAATAGCACTGAACGGAATGCTGTAGCTGCCTTTAGTTTGCATTCCTGCATCAATATTTTTCAATATTCTACCTGTCATATCAGTAATTAGAATTACAACACTGCCATCAGTTGGAATTGAGTAATTAATTTTTGTGCTACCACGATATGGATTAGGTGCAGCACTCAGTATAACATTTTTCAAGTCACCAATCATAGCAGTTTTTACAAAACTATATTCAAACTTACCGTCATAATCAATCTGCTTCAATCGGTAGTAGTATAGAACACCCTCTTTAACATTTTTATCTTCGTAACTATAATTGTTTACCTGATTGGTAGTTCCATGTCCATCAACCCAGGTGATATTGTCGAAGTTGTTGCCATCAGTACTTCTCTCCAAATAGAATCCTGCATTATTTTTCTCACTAGCTGTTGACCAAGTCAGGAAAATACTTTGTTTACCAGCTGTTGCTTCGAATGAAAGTAATTCTACAGGTAATGGCGATACCTTACCTTGTGCTGTACCCACTAATATGCTTTGTCCGCTAGTGAAACTCAACCCTACACCATTTCTTAATACAGCTGTTACAGGAGGAGTTACGCATCCGCCACTAATTACAGGTGGAATCATCCATCCTGCACCATTTGGATTGATACCAACACCATAATTTGTTTTGGCATTTGTATATGTACGATTGTATAAGGTAATATTAGCTTCGCCATTTGCTGTATTTGCAGGTGTTAATGTCCAATAGCCATTGTTTAACATGGTGTCATTGTAGTTCATTAGACAAGGTGCATCTAATCCTAGTCCCCAAATGTCTGTTAAATAGTCGGAGAATGAGGCTTGAATACTTCCTACTGCCGGACTTATTCCATTATATAAATTCAAGTTTAAACGTTGATATCCTTTTGTTGCATTTCCAACAGGGAAGTCATAAACTCTTGGCGAAACAATTGTAGGAACATTTCGTCTGAGATTACCTTCAATATAGGAACTACTCGAACCTGCACTAACTGCAGATGCAGCATCATTCATTACATAAACTTCGTTTGCAGAAGTGGTTTGTATTTTTGATGCTATTAGACTTAAACTTCCGGTAGGTCCTATCTTCATATCACGGATAAGAACTACAGTGTTTCCGCTTTTGTTTACAATCACATTGGTCAGCGTATCATTGTTGCTGATGTTTTGTGTACTAGTACCGGTTAATACTAAGTTTCCATTATTTCCCATATTAAACTGACCGGCAGAATTTGATAAGCTTCCTTTCAATGTAACAGTCTTGTTGATGGCATCAAATCTTGAGCTAGGACCAATTAATGCCAAACTTCCCTGCATTTCTATATTTTGAAGTAAGTCAACTTTTCCACCTGTTTTGTTTACAGTGATATGCGAGAATCTGTTTGGAGAAACCAAGTTTCCATTTAAAGTTTGATTTACGCTACCATTTCCGAAAAGAAACCCTGATCCTGTTGCAATATTTAATTCTCCATTATTCTGCACATTTCCACAAATAGAGAGGAACTGATTGTTGTCCATTATTAGAGTTCCACCCGGTTCAAGTTTAAGGTCTTTACAAGTGGCACCTGCTGTTCCAATATAAGGTTGATTTGCAGATGAAAGTGGTATGACAGCATCTACGGTACAACTTGGAATATTACATCCACCCCAGTTAGCAGCAGTAAACCAATCATTGCTTTCTGCTCCAGTCCAATAGGCTGTTGTTCCCCCTGCAGTATAATCTACAGGAGCAGAAGCAGGGAAATTTAAGGTAAACCCTGAAATACTATTCGAATAATTACTTACAACTAAAATATATACTTCACCTGCAGCTACACTAAGTCTTGATTGATATGCTCCCCCAAAACCGGGGTAAGCCGGTGGTGCAGTTCCATTGGAACCACTGTATAAACCAGTAATTCCAAGAGGACTATAATTACATTTTACAGGTGTAGCACCAGCAGCAATTCCTGCACATGTTGTAGCACCGGTACCTGCAATTTTCCATACAGCAAAGTCATAATCTGTACATGCTGTACTTGGCGCACCCACCCAGTCATTCGGAATTAAGTTAAATTCAAGATTTCCTGCTGAAGCAATGTTAATCTGATACCAAGCAGAGCCACGTTCTGCTCGTGTAAGACAGTTGGTTCCTGCACCAGGGAAATCACATCGGTTCCCGAATAACTGAAATCCCGGGTCGCCAACCTGAGTATTTGGATTACAAACAATAATTGGAGTACTACATTCCTGACCTTCTATGTCAGGCATTGTGCCTGCACCGTCAATAGCAATAATACTGAATGTGCCTGTAGAATAATTTTCGCCATCAACTACTACATAATAAGTATTTCCGGGAATTAATCCTGCTAACGATAATTCAGACATTGTTGTAGGGGTATTTGGAACAGCTACGCCACATCCAGGTGCGTTAAGGTTACACGCTACTAATGCCATACCTGAACCACAAACACCACTGTAAGCAGCAATTTGTGTTCTTCTTATAGTTCCGGGGCTAGTACGAACTCTTACATTTCCTGAAGCAGGTGCAATAAAACTATACCAAACGCTATTTACAGTATTTGGTGCTGACCAACAACCCGGAGCTGCCGGTTCGCCACTGCCATCGGCACAATGTGTATTACCTGTGTAATACAATCCTAATTCCATGCTTTGTGCATTACAAGGCAAATCATTATAAACAGAACTGATGCTGGCAATTGCTATTTTATAATCAGCATTCATTGGGTCTGCCCATGTATCAACAATAATGTAATATGTTCCTGCTGCAGGAAGTGTTACACTACCTGAAATAAATCCGCTTGTAGCACCACCTAAATTTCCTATACATGTTGTGCCTGGTGCATCGGGACAACCATTGTAAACCTGATAGCCAATGTTGTTTGTGCTGGCACCGGAAATGGTTATTGAAATACATCGTGCTGATGTTGTTGTATAACTATAAACTTTATCTTCTCCTGATTCATAAGTTGTTCCACAAGAAGAAACACTTAAATTATTATAGTCATCTCCAAAACATGCAGGTGTTTCATCATACTTGTTATATGGTAAAGATGCAATGACAGCCGGGCTGGCACAAGTTCGTCCGGAATAATCAGTTGAAGGGGCAGAAATTCTTAACTTAAAAGCAAAACATGCAGTGCGCGAATCAACTACTAAATAATAGGTTGTTCCGGCTGTAACTGTAACACAAAGTGTTTTATCATCATTGCCGGTTTGTGAAGCAACGCAAACTCCTGTGCTACCGCCACAAGGTGCAGGAACAGGACTTCCATCATAAAGAAATAATCCTGTATTATTTGCCGTTGAGGTTAATCTAATGGATATGTCACCAGATGTTGCCGGAGTAAAAACATAAACATTATCATCCTGTGCTTTGTATAAACCATTTCCACATGCAGGTGTATTACCTGAAGTCAGATCGTTACCATTACCACATGTTGATTGGTTGTTTGCAATAAATGGTAAACTGGCAACATTGGTAACGCCATTGCCTAAATTGTAATTTACAACAGGAGCGACTAATAGTAAAGTTTGTAAATGCAAAACAACCAGTAGAAGTACGACAGTCTATTACTGCATAATAAGTTGTACCGGCAGTTGCACAAAATGAAACTGACTTATTCCCGTTGCCCTGCTGATTTACTACACAGCCTGCACCATTTCCTTTTAACGGGCATGCATCAAATATAGAGAGAGTAGTATTGCTTGCGCCTGAATTAAATGATACTGTAACTGTACCTGTAGTTGCAGGAGTAAAGGACCATACCATATCTTCGCCTTCATAATAATTGGCTGTACCACATGCTTCCATACGGATTGCATTAACATCATTCTTTTGTGAACATGTGGTGCCTGATGCCATGGTATAAGGTAAAGAAGCTACACTTGTATAACCGGTACCTAAACCTGCAGGACAATTATAACTAAAATCTAAGCGATATGCCATTGTACCTAAGTTGCTCTGAGTAGCACAAGTCCTTCTTGTGGTCAAAACACGATAAGTGCCGGTTGTGACACATGTCCATTCTAAGTAAGAGGCTGAACCACAAAAGTCATTATTATAGGCACCAGGAATGATTACCCCTGCATTGTCGTTAATTGTAATTTCAGTATTTCTTGATGTACTTCCACCATCAGCAGCACAAAATGAAAAAATGTATTTATAACCTGCAGTTGCAGCAAAATTCTGATAATCTCTACCATCAACAGCAACAGTTTGCCAATTAATTGTAGGAGTAATAGTGCCGGCTAATGTGCCAACATTACATTGAGCACTTACATTAATAACATTGATTGTAATCAATGCGAAAAATAAAGTTAAGTATTTGATTGTAGTCTTCATACTCATTGATTTATAGATTTACTGTATAAGATTTCTTCTTTTGCATTACAAACTTTTTCTGCTATCTGAAATGAAGCTTGTTTTTTTACGTTAAAACTTAATTCCATTTTGTCCATAAGCTCTGAAAAAGCATCCATAGAACTTTCTGGCATTCGTACCATTAGTAAATGCTGACTTTCACAGAAACCATGAAACTCAAGACCATTAATTGTTTTAAGACTATTTTTAAAATCAGGAAGTTGTTTTACCAAATCCATCTGCGGAACTCCAAAAACATAGTCCTTTAATTTTTGTCCGTTAATGTTTTCCTGACAGAAGGCAACTTTTGTCAGCATCAACAATACCATGAATACAAGTTTTTTCATATTAAAATGATTTTAACAGTGCTTATATACGCCCAACTTTACCAAAAGGTTATAGTTAGACCAAAGCAATTACTTTTGTAAGGTGTGTAATGTTTTAGGCTTAATGTTGATAGTTTTATAATCATTTAAGCCGTTTACCTTGTAGTTTGATATTTATTACAGAAATTAGCAGCAAATTATTTTTTGAAACTTGAGCAGCACAGATAAAAAAATTTATTTTATTAGTGACTTTCATCTCGGAGCACCAACAAGTGAAGAGAGTTTGGTGAGAGAGCGTAAAATCTGCCAATGGTTAGATACAATTAAGGCTGATGTTTCAATCCTTTTTATCCTTGGTGATGTATTTGATTTTTGGTTTGAATACCGTCATGTTGTGCCAAAAGGATATGTAAGAATTTTAGGAAAATTGGCAGAAATAGCCGACAAAGGAATACCAATCTATCTGTTTACAGGCAATCATGATATGTGGATGTTTGATTATTTGCCAAAAGAATTGGGTATTAAACTTTACCGTCAGCCGGAAGAATTTGTATTTGATAACAAAAAGTTCTTAATCGGTCACGGTGATGGCTTAGGACCCGGTGATCATGGATATAAGTTCATCAAAAAAGTCTTTGCCAATAAGTTTTGTCAATGGCTGTTTGCCCGGTTGCATCCAAATTTTGGAATTTCTTTAGCCAACTTCTGGAGCCGTAAAAGCAGACAACATACCGGGCATCATGATGCTAAGTATTTAGGTGATGATAAAGAATTTTTGGTTCAGTATATTATCGAAACTGAAAAATCAAAACATTTTGATTATTATATATTTGGACATAGGCATCTGCCAATTGATAAACAAATAGGCGATAGCCACTATATTAATTTGGGCGATTGGCTTTCATACTTTACTTATGCAGAATGGGATGGAAGTAAACTTTCTTTAAAGAAATTTGAAGCATAGGTGATTTTCCATGAAAAAATTTAATGCTTTAAAATTTGGCGCTTGGTTTTTTCTGGCTATTTCAATTCTTGCAATAGTAGTGTCGTTTCGTTACTTAAATTATGTATCAACAGGTGGAGATTGGTTAACTATAATATATCGGGCTGCAACGGTACTTAGTCATTGTTCTGCATTGTCATTTTTAATTTATGGTTTACTGTTTGTTCCTGTAGCATTACTTTTTAAGAGGAAACAGGTTTTAATTTGGTGTGCTGTAGTAATTGGTTCAGTTTCTTTATTACTATTCATTTTAGATACTTTTGTCTATGACCTTTACAGGTTTCATATCAATGGTTTTGTTTTGGATATGGTTTTTGGCGGTGCTTTCTCAGAAATTTTCGTTTTTGATTTTTTAATGTACTTAAAGGTAGCTGCATTTGTAGTTTTACTCACCGCAATTGTTTATTTGCTTGCACGAATTATATGGAGTTTATTTGAAACAGACAAACTGAGAGGAGGAAATCAAATTGCTTCTTTGTTAGTTGGACTTTTAATAGGCAGCCATCTGCTTCATGCATGGGCTTATGCAACTTCTTATCGCTCAATTCAACAATCATCACTTTATTTTCCATTGTATTTTCCATTGCGTGCCAATAAACTTCTCAGTAAACTTGGAGTTGCAGCTGATAATCAAAAACAAGAATGGGAAAATTTGCAAGATGGAAATGACAAAGCAATTCAATATCCATTAAGACCACTAACATTTGATACTGTAACTAAATATCCTAACATATTATTTATTTTAATGGATGCCTGGCAGTTTGAAACTTTTAATAATGAAGTAACCCCAAATATTTTTCGTTTCTCAGAAGGAAAAATCCTATTTAACCGGCACTACAGCGGAAGCAATGGAACTCGTGGCGGCATCTTTTCTATGTTTTATGGAATACCGTCTTTATATTGGGAAGATTTTCTGATTAACAGAATCAGCCCGGTTTTTTTGGATGAGTTACAGAAAAGAAATTATGAAATGAAGATTCTTGCTAGTGCAGCCTTGGTAAGTCCTGAGTTTGATAAGACTGTTTTTTCAAAAATTAATAACTTGCGTACACACACTCCGGGAAAAATTTTACAGAGCGTGATGAAAATATAACCAAAGACTTTATTGAGTGGATGAATACATCTGCTTTTCAAAAACCATTTTTTGGTTTTTTGTTTTATGACTCACCACACAATTATAATTTACCTTACTGGTTGCCTCACCCTTTTAAACCTTATTGGGAAAATGTAGATCATACCGTGCTTAACAATGATTTTGATCCTGTTCCATTTTATAACAGTTATAAAAATACAGTTTGGTTTTGTGATTCATTGATTCAACAAGTATTGTCTAAACTTGAAGAAAAGAATTTGTTGGAGAATACCATTGTTGTAATTACCTCAGATCATGGACAGGAGTTTAATGAAAACAAGAAAATTATTGGGGACATACCAGCAATTTTTCCAAATACCAACTTCAGGTTCCTTGTATAATATCATGGTAAGGAAAAAATGCTGAAGCAATAAGTAGGTTTACATCCCATTATGATTTAGTCCCTACACTAATGCAAGATGTATTAAAGTGCAGAAATTTAGTTTCGGATTATTCATTCGGTAATAATTTGTTTGATACAACAGAACAACGGGTTTTTGTTGCCGGAAGTAAGGAGCATTTTGCATTTATTGATTTGCAGAAAAATCAGATTAATACAGTTAATTTTAATGGTTCAATGACGGTTACAGATATGCAATTGAATGAATTAAATGTTAAACCTGATGCAAAAATGCTGAACGATTGTGTTTTGGACTTGCAACGATACTACAAGCCACATTAGAATCAGCTTTTAGGGTTAAGAAAAATTTCTGCCAGCATGCAACGTACACTACCACCACCAATTGATTCAATAGTATCAATGGAGGAGTATAGGATGTCTGAATGTTTTTCAATAGTTTTTATTTGTTCTGTTGAAAATGCATTAAATGCAGTAGTTGACATTGTAAGTACTGGGCGTTCAGTATTAGTTTGAAGTTGTAAAGCATTGCCACAGAAAGAATACACCTGTTGTTGTGAAATCAGAATGGGGTTCAGATTATTAGTTTCAAAATATTCAAACAGTGCAGTACGTTCTGATTTTGATTTCAGATTATCAATTGCTGCAATAACAAAACCGTTACCAATGCACATACATACATTAGTATGATAGACTGGTGTGTTGTTTTCATCAGTGTAATTCAGTATTATTGTTTGATAACCTAATTTTTTGTTGATATTATTTGCCAACTCAGTATTTGTTCTTTCTGAGATTGAAGCAAAACAAATTTTGTTTTTGTGATCAAATACTAAGCTGCCTGTTCCTTCTAAAAATTTATTTTCATTTTCGAATGGAGTCATGTCAACGACCTCTTTAATTTGAAAAGAATTCTTTAAATAATTTATAAGTGCAGCATTCCGTTCGTTTCTTCTGTTAGCAGCAAGCATTGGATAAAGTACCAAAGTATCATTATCATGAGTACTAAACCAATTGTTCGGAAACACAGCATCAGGTGTGTTATGTTCGCAGTTTTCATAGGCATAAATCACATTGATGTTGCTATCAATTAATTTATCTCTTAACAAACGACTTTCCTTTTCAGCTTCAAGCTGTATTTGCTGATTGCTTAATCTGTTATTTTGTTTCTGAAAGACATTGTCTTTGCTTGTTTCTATGTTAAAACCAAAAGAAGTTGGCTTTATCATAAGAACAGTTGATGCAAAGTGCATATTGTTTATTGCTTGCCAACTAATGCTGTCAGTTCAGCTAAACGTGTGCTGTAGCCCATTTCATTATCGTACCAGCCAACAACTTTAACCATTTTACCAAGTACAGATGTGAGCATTGAATCAAAAATGCATGAATGTGTATTGCCGATAATGTCAACAGACACTATTGGGTCGGTTGTGTATTCAATAATGCCTTTCATAGAGCCTTGCGATGCTTCCAAAAATTTTTGATTTATAGCTTCAACAGTGGCATCGTGTTTAAGAATGCAGGTGATATCTGTTATTGAACCATCTATTACCGGAACTCTGATTCCTGCACCACCAATCATACCTTTAAGGTCAGGAAAAATTTCTGTCACTGCCTTAGCAGCACCTGTTGTTGTGGGAATAATGGATTGTGCAGCAGCACGTGCCCTTCGTAAATCTTTATGTGGAGCATCGTGTATATTTTGATCGCCTGTGTAAGCATGCACTGTAGTAATGTAAGCACTTTCTACTCCCCAATTGTCCTGAAGTATTTTTATCATTGGTGCTGCATTGTTTGTGGTGCAACTTGCATTGGAAATTATTTTCTCACTTCCGTCAAGTATGTTTTCATTCACGCCCAACACAACAGACTTTAAATTTCCTGATCCGGGTGCAGAAATTATTACTTTTCGTGCGCCTGCTTTTATATGGGCTTCTGCCAATTCAGCTTTGTGAAACGCCCTGTTGATTCAATCACTACATCTACCTGTAAATCTTTCCATGGCAACATTGCAGGATCTTTTTCTGCATAAACAGGAATAGTTTGATTATTGATGATGATTGCTTTTTCTGCAGAAGTAACAGTTCCATCAAACTTGCCATGGATACTATCGTATTTAAATAAATGAGCTAACGTTTTTGGGTCTGTCAAATCATTGATGCCTACAATAGTCAGGTTTTTATTCAGAAGTAATTTTTTTAAAACTGTACGGCCAATTCTTCCAAAGCCGTTTATTGCAACACGTGTCATAATTTATTATAATTAAACATCAAAAGTTAAATGTCTTTCTGCATGATAGCTGGAGCGTACTAAGCCCGCTTTCAACATATTTAAAACCCATTTCAAGGCCTATTTGTTTGTATTCTTTAAAAACAGCAGGATTAACAAATTCTGCAATAGGTAAATGTTCCTTGGTTGGTTGAAGGTATTGTCCTAAAGTTAAAATATGAACTCCGTTTTGATATAAGTCATTCATAGTTTCTAAAACTTCATCACGTGTTTCGCCTAAACCTAACATCACACCTGATTTTGTTCTTAATCCAAAAGCATTGATTCGTTTTAAGGCTTCAAGACTTCTGTCGTATTTTGCCTGAACACGTACTTCTTTTGTAAGTCTTCTTACTGTCTCCAAATTGTGCGACATAATCTCAGGTCTTTCCTGCATCACTCGCTCTAAATTTTCCCATTTTCCGGCAAAGTCCGGAACCAATGTTTCCATTGTTGTTCCTTCTGAAATTTCTCTAACCTTTCTGATGGTTTCTGCCCAAATTTCAGAACCGCCATCTTTCAAATCATCACGGTCAACACTGGTGATTACACAATGTTTTACTTTCATCAACTTAACGGATTCTGCAACACGTTGCGGTTCAGTTTATCAACTGCTAAAGGTTTCCCAGTTGCAACAGCACAAAATTTGCAAGAACGTGTACAGATGTTTCCAAGAATCATAAATGTAGCAGTACCTGCTCCCCAACATTCACCCATGTTTGGGCAATTGCCACTTTCACATATTGTGTGCAGTTTGTTGTTGTCAACAATGCCTCGAACTTTTCTGTATTCTTCGCCAATAGGTAGTTTTACTTTTAACCATTCGGGCTTTTTATATAATCGCTCTTTAGCTTTTTCTTCCATACTGCAAAATTAAACAAATCATTGGCTGCGATAGTTTGAACAAACTTAACTTTAAGGCTAATTTTCTATTGAAAGAAATAAAAAATCCCGCATGTAACGGGATAATTTTTAATTGTGGAGAAGATGGGACTCGAACCCACGACCTCTTGCATGCCATGCAAGCGCTCTAGCCAACTGAGCTACATCCCCTGATTAAAGATGTTCGTTTGAACGGGTTGCAAAGAAATGAAAAATTAAAATTATACTGTGTGATGAGAGAAAAAAAAGAGGCTGTCCTTTGGAGACAGCCTCTTTTTTTTAATTGTATTTAAAATTATTTAGCAATAACCATCTTTTTAACTAATTGACGGTCGTTGTGCTTCAATACATAAAAATAAACACCACTAGCCAGATTTTCTGCACTTACAGTAATGTTGTAAGTACCTGCAGAAAGATTTGCGTTAACAGGCGTCATAAGAACTTTGCCTGTAACATCAACAATGTCAAGTTGTGTACTTCCGTTGTCTGATAAGTTGAATGTAATTACAGAGTAATCACTAAATGGATTCGGTGTATTCTGTATCATATCAAACGTGTTGTTCAGATCTGTCAAACCGGTAGTACATAATGTAATCGGAGTTTTTACCTCTAAACATACATCATCAATTGCCCAACCTTCATCACGAACACTGAAGTCAGAATTAAATCTCCATCTGAAGATAACTTGTTGTGGTCCTGCAGTAGGCAAGCAAATATCATGTCCTACCTGACCCCAACCACCGCTGTTGCCTGACCATCCCGGATGTACAGGAGGAACAGGTCCTAATGCAGTGATGCTGTATGTATTCATCCAGTTTGGATCATGATCGTCACCTAACTGAGTCCATGTTGCACCTAAGTTAGTAGAGTATTCAAATGTTCCGCCATCTTCATTTCTTTCTGTCATAAAACTATGCCAGAAATTGATGTTGTATGTCAATCCACCGGTTAAAGTAAATACAGGTGAGAACAATGCAGAAGTATCACGATTTGGATATTGGCCTGCAAGGCTAGTAAACCATGAATTTACAGGACTGTGATTTCCACCTAACTTAACAGATGTTCCTAAATCCCAGCTTGAATTTGCAGAATAAGATGTTGAATTTAAAGTTACCCAACGATAGCCGCTTTCAAAATCATAACATTTTGAAGATGCACCTGCACCAACAGTGGCAGAGTCAAACACCTGAACAGAATAGCAGATGGTATCACCAATTGGTTTTAAATCTGCAGACTGATTTGGGAAGTAGGTAGAAACACATACATTATGGAAGCCTGGAGATGCAATCCAACCGTTAACATAAGTGTAATTAATGTTGGTGTTTGGATTTAATGGTGTTGTTAATGTAACAGTATCGTTAGAGATAATATTTCCATCAACACTTAATGTAGTAACGAAGTTGTTTACAGCAGAAGTACCATCGTTATAAATCTTAGACTTAAATGGCATACTCTGTCCAGGGAAAATAAATGGAGGACCTGGATTTGCAGTTGAAACAGCTACAGGAGTTACAGTTAAAGGAACCGGTACTGTAACACAGAAGTCGTCAATAGAATAACCATTTGTCTGAACAGAACCATCTGAAGTAAAGATATAGCGGAACTGAACCATTGGTTGATTGTTGAATATAGGATCTAACTTACGCATACTACGTATCCATCCTGTTGGTAATGGACAAGTAGCTAAGCCTTGAGTCCATGCATATTGCTGACTAGAGTTCAATTGATTTTCGTTGTACCAATTAAATTGACCCATAGTTAAAGTATCGCATGGTGTTCCGAGAATTGTCCATGCTCCATTGCCAATACGATATTCCATGCGTGTACCATCCCAATTGCTCTCTGATGCAACATTTTGCCAGAAACTAATGGTGGCATCTACTGCATTGGTTAGGTCAAATATTGGAGTATAAAGTTCTGAGTTGGCATTGGCACCATAAACACTATTCAGGTTAATATCCCAACAGTTTACTCCGCTATAAGCCGAATTTGTTGTTCCGAATGTCGGTGTTCCGAATTGCCAGTCAGAACCCGGTGTTGTGCTATTGTTCTTAGTTGACCATCCTATGTTTCCATTTTCAAAATCATCACAATAAGAATTGTTAAAGTCAACAACAATTACCGGAACTCCAACTGCTGCACCTGCTAAAGTATCATTTGCGGAATTACAGTCACCCGATAAGTCAGTCCATGCAGTAATAGTATATTGTCCACCAGGTGTTGTATATGGTGTTGGTAATATAATAGTAGCATTACCATTAGGAGCAAGGTTGCCTGTCCATGCATAAGGTGGAAGCACCGGTGTTCCATTGACAGCATAAGTAATATTTAAGCTTGTAAGGGCTGCTGTTCCATAGTTATGAATAGTAACCTGAACAGAATCCTGAGAACCTTGCATTAATGTGTTTCCAATTGATGAATTATATGAAGTTACTGCAGTTACACCTGCATCAGGTGAACAAGGTATGCTAACACAGAAGTTGTCAAGAGACACACCAACACCACCCGTACCAAATGTCGTTGCATAGAATATAAATCTGAAACGAATTGTAGTTGGTGAAGTAATTAGCAGGTTATTCAGGAAGTAAGTAGATTTTTTCCAGCCTGAAGAATTATTATTGAATGCAGGATTATTGGTAAAATCAAGATTGGCAGTGGTGTACCAGTTTGAAGCATTTGGATCGCCCATTGTACCTAATACACTCCAGTTTGTACCATCAATTGTGTATTCAACCCAGAAACCATCAGTATTTGCTGTACTGTAATTACTGAAGAATGACATTGTAAGGTTACTTGCTGATAAACCTGTTATATCATAAATTGGTGTATATAAGGTATCAATTTCATTTTGTACATATCCTGTATTAAGGTTAATGTCCCATGCATTTACTCCTGAATAAGCACCAGTGGTAGCACCAAATGCCGGTGTACCTAATTGCCATTCATTAGAACCACCTGTTGGTGTTGATAGCCAACCAACGTTACCATTTTCAAAATCATCACAGGATGTTAATGTAAGTACAGGAATACCCGTGCTACTGATACAAGTAGTATCATTAAATGGTAATCCATCATTTGGTAATGAAGTATAGGCACACATTGAAAATGGTCCTGAAGGAATGGTAAAGCAAGGTGTAATAGTAAATACTGTTGATGCTCCGGGAGCAAGGTTACCTGACCAGGTTGCTGTTTGAGTTGCACCTGTACTTGCAACATAAGTAACCGGAGTAGAAGTTATTGGTTGACTACCAAAGTTGGTAATAGTTACTTCTACAGGAATACAAAGACCGGCAGGAGCCTGTACAGGAGGTTGAGATATTAACTGTACACCTGCATCTTGTGGTGGTGGAACAAAAATACAAACGTCATCAATTGCAAAACCATCTGCTTGTACTGATGCATCAGAGGTAAATACAAAACGGAACATCACACTGGTTTGGTTATCTAACATACTCAAAGTATGCATGGCTTTAAACCAGCCCGGTGTACCTGCTATGACCTGACTTGTGCCTGTCCATGCATACGTCTGACTCGAGTTTAATTGACCATCATTATACCAGTTTTGCCCTGTAGGGAAAGTTGTGTTATTAGTCCCAAGTACATTCCAGGTAGCGCCATTATCTGTAGTATATTCTAACCGAACACCGTCCCAGAAATTTTCACAATTTGAATTTATCCATAACTCAATCTGTGCATTAAATACCCCTAAGAATGAGAATGTAGGTGAATATAAATAAGAAAGACAACTTCCAACATATTGTTGATCTAAACCAACCTCCCATATATTGGGTGCAGAATGTGCAGAGCCAGGCCAAACGGTTGATTGCCCTCTTTGCCATGGTGTTGAACCTGCAGTGCCAAGTGAGTCCGTCCATAAATTTTGCAAATCAAAGTTGTCACAAAACGGGAAGGTAATTCCTTGCGATGCATAGAAGGTTATACATCCTGATGTAGGGAAAACTGCAGAGTTGGCACAGCCTGAGTTATCCACTGCTGTGATTGAGTAGCAAATGGAATCACCATCATTTACAGCAGGAATTTGTCCTAAGTAGTCGCCATTACCAAGGTCTGTCATGAGTACACTTACAGGAGGGTTATTATTTATTGTATAAGTTAAAGTAGCACTCATTATGCCTGAAGCATCAGTAATATGTGACTGTACATTATAAGGTCCAAGGTTATAAATGGTTCCCTGTGGATAACCACTGTTAAACGCTATTGTTGGAGGGTTTAGCTCGCAAACAGCAGCCTGAATACAGATGTCATCAATAAACCAACCGGGATAACCGCCTGCACCGCCACCATTCACGTCTGATAGACGGAAACGCATTCTGAAGTCAGATACGCCACCCCATTGTGACAGGTTAAAGCGTGCTAAGTGCCACATACTGTTTGAGGCCATTGTTCCGGGTACTCCCGGATCCCAGTCCAAAGTTGTTGCAGAAGAAAAGTACGCTTGGCCAAAAAACGCAGGGTAATCAACTAATGTTGAATCAAATTCTGCTGGACCTAAAGTTGTCCATGTCACACCTCCGTCAATTGACACATCCACGTTGGCTGCATCAAAAAAGTCAATCCGGCAAATATGCTGGAAGGTTACGCTTACAAAGAAGAAACCTGTCAAATCTATTGGATCGGTTTCAAGAATAGCATCAGTGCCATTGAAGACTTGTGCTGAGTCGCAGGCTACACCCGACACGCTAAGGCGTGTGTTTTGAACCAGGCATTGGTAGGAGTTGATGTAACTGAGTCAATTGTTTCCATGTCTTCTGAGAAATAACAATTCGATTGGGCAAAGCCTACCATCGTTGCTAATCCAAGACTTAGTGTAGTAAACAGTCTTTTCATTACTTTTTGATTTTAAGGAATATTTGTGATTTTACAAGTTTCAAAAGTATAAAAATACTCTGACATGCAAATTGACTTTTAGGATTTTTTTTAAATTGTTAAAATATTTTGCAAAATAGATAAAACTTTGTTTCTTTACACCACAATTCATTGGGAGATGAAGCGATTAGATGATAATTTTATCTGGAAAGATTTGAGTTTTCTTCAGGAATTGGGGTTAAGCATAATCCTGATTGCGATTTTTATCTATTTTTTTGTAAGCCAATATAACGGCTGATTTCATAAGTTCAAATCTTTTTATTTAACAACAAGGCATCATTTTGATGTTTAAGTTTATTTTTGTGAAAATTTTTCATAATGAACATTCACGAATATCAGGGCAAATCCATTTTAAAATCTTTTGGTGTAGCCATTCAGGAAGGAATTGTAGCAGAAACAGCCGATCAGGCAGTAGTAGCAGCTAAAGAACTTCAAAATCAAACAGGAACAAACTTTTGGGTAGTTAAAGCACAGATACATGCAGGTGGTCGTGGTAAAGGTGGAGGTGTAAAGCTAGCCAAGTCAATAGATGAAGTAAAAGAAAAAGCCAATGCAATTATCGGCATGCAGTTGGTGACACCACAAACCGGTCCGCAAGGTAAAAAAGTGCATAAGGTACTAATTGCACAGGATGTTTATTATCCCGGTGAAACAAAAACCGCAGAGTTTTATATGAGTGTTTTACTAAATCGTCAGGCAGGTAAAAACATAATCATGTACTCCACTGAAGGAGGGATGGATATTGAAGAGGTGGCAGCAAAAACACCTGAGAAAATATTCAAAGAAGAAATTGATCCTGCAGTAGGACTTCAGCCTTTGCAGGCAAGAAGAATTGCATTCAACCTTGGTGTAAGTGGTAATGCTTATAAAGAGATGGTGCGTTTTGTTACTGCATTATATAAAGCGTATGAAAGCTGTGATGCATCGTTGTTTGAAATTAATCCTGTATTAAAAACATCGGACAATAAAATTATAGCTGTTGACGCCAAAGTTAACCTCGATGAAAATGCTTTGTTCCGTCATGCAGATTATGCTGCCATGCGCGATAAGTCAGAAGAAGATGCAACAGAAGTTGAAGCCAGCGAGCATGATTTAAATTATGTAAAGTTAGATGGTAATGTAGGCTGTATGGTGAATGGTGCAGGCCTTGCCATGGCAACTATGGACATTATTAAATTAGCAGGTGGCGAACCGGCAAACTTTCTTGATATTGGAGGAACTGCAAATGCAGCCCGTGTAGAACAGGCATTCCGTATCATTCTGAAAGACCCAAATGTAAAAGCTATATTGGTAAATATTTTTGGAGGTATTGTGAGATGCGATAGAGTGGCTCAGGGAATTGTTGACGCTTATAATAATATAGGACAGATTCCTGTTCCGATTATTGTTCGCTTGCAGGGCACCAATGCCGAAGAAGCAAAAAAGATAATTGATCAGTCGGGACTAAAAGTGTTCTCAGCAATTTTATTAAAGGAGGCTGCACAATTGGTAAAAGAAAAGCTTGGATAATAGAATATGAAAGCCCTGTCAACCAAGCACAATTTTTTGGGTATTGAAGATGAAAAGTATTACAACTATGAATCTTCCAAATATGTTATTCAGCAAGTGCCTTACGAACATACAAGTTCCTATCTGGCAGGCTCCGACAAAGGGCCGGCTGCTATTGTAAAGGCTTCGCAGTATGTGGAATTGTATGACGAAGAGTTAGATGCAGAAACATATAAAACATGCGGCATAGCAACACTTAAAGCTCTTGATTTTAAAAACAAGACCAATAAAAAAGCAGTTGATTATATTGAGAAGGAAACGCTTGCGCTGCTTAACGACAATAAGTTTGTGGTTTCACTTGGTGCAGAGCATACGGTTACTTTAGGATTTGTGAAAGCACATATTCAGAAATTTAAAAATGTTTCAGTGCTTCAGATTGATGCCCATAGTGACTTGCGCGAATCTTATCACAACAATATATATTCTCATGCCAGTGTTATGAAAAGAATTTTCGATCTGGGATTGAATATAGTGCAGGCAGGTATAAGAGCACAGTGTATTGAAGAAGCACAATTAATAAAAAAGTCAAAACGACTGCATACTTATTATGCGCACAACATCAGAAAAGATGCGAAGTGGATTGATAAAGCAGTGAAAGATTTAAGTGAAAACGTTTATGTGACCATTGATGCAGATGGCTTTGATCCATCTGTAATACCGGCTGTTGGAACTGCAGAGCCAAATGGCTTATTTTGGAATGAAACATTAGAACTTCTTAAAAAAACTGCCAAAGAGAAAAACATTATCGGCTTTGATATTGTTGAATGCTCACCCCACTAAGGGAAATATTTTATCAGAATATACATTAGCAAAACTCGCCTACAGGATAATAGGCTATATAGAAGCGGCAAGGAAAGAGTAGGTAATTAAAACAATAGTGTATGGAGAACAGGAAAATATCAAACAAGGGTTCTGCCACATTATTTCAGAACCGTTTACTTGAAAGACTGACACGTACAACTTTTTATTTTCCGGTAATTTTATTTTTGCTTGTCGGAGTTGCAACTGCGTTATATTGTTATCTAAGTTTAAAGATAAATGTATTCATCATCGTTGCACTTTTTGTTGCCGGCTTATTTGCATTTACACTTGTTGAATATCTGATACATCGTTTTGTTTTTCATTTCAATGCCAGCACACCGGGTCAGGAATTGCTGAAGTACAAGATTCATGGCGTGCATCACCACTTCCCAAAAGATAAAGACCGTTTAGCTATGCCACCATTCATGTCGCTAACATTGGCAGTGCTGTTTTTTTTATTGTACAAATGGCTATTTGGAAATTATGGTAGTGCGCTGTTCTCCGGATTTGTAAGTGGCTATTCAGTCTATCTTATCATTCATTATGCTGTTCATCGTTACAGGCAGCCACGAAATTTTTAAGCATACTTTGGAAACATCATAGCCTGCATCACTACCGTTCAGACAATTCAGCTTTCAGTGTTTCAAACCCTATGTGGGATTATATTTTCGGCACTATGCCGGATAAGAAAAGCATTCAGAAAGGGGATAAAGAAAAACTTCCTGATTCCTTGTAAAGTAATTTTCTGAATGTTTAGAAAAGGAAATTAGTCAAGTTTTAAAACAGCTAAGAAAGCCTGCTGTGGAATTTCTACACTACCTACCTGACGCATACGTTTCTTTCCCTCTTTCTGCTTTTCTAGGAGTTTACGCTTTCTGGAAATATCACCACCATAACATTTTGCGGTAACGTCTTTCCTGATAGCTTTTACTGTTTCGCGTGCAATAATTTTAGCACCTATACTTGCCTGAATTATAATTTCAAATTGCTGACGGGTAATCAGCTCTTTTAATTTTTCGCAAATCTTTTTGCCGAATGTATATGAGTGGTCGCGGTGAATCAATGCAGAAAGTGCATCAACAGGTTCGCCATTAAGTCTGATATCGAGCTTTACCAAATCACTGGTTTTGTATCCTATTGGATGATAATCAAACGAAGCATATCCTTTTGAAACAGATTTCAACTTGTCATAAAAATCAAAAACAATTTCTGCCAAGGGCATTTCAAACATCAGCTCCACACGGTCTGTTGTAAGGTAGTTTTGACCTATAATGACACCACGTTTGTTAATACATAAAGTCATGATGGCACCAATATATTCTGCCTTGGTAATAATCTGTGCTTTAATATAAGGCTCTTCAATATGATCCATCTTACTGGGATCCGGAAAGTCGCTTGGGTTGTGAATTTCATACACATCACCATTGGTAAGATACGATACATAAGAAACGTTAGGAACGGTTGTAATCACTGTCATGTTAAACTCGCGCTCCAATCTTTCCTGAATAATCTCCATGTGAAGCATTCCTAAAAAGCCACAACGGAAACCGAAGCCTAATGCTGCTGACGATTCGGGTTCAAAAACCAATGAGGCATCATTCAACTGAAGTTTTTCCATTGATGAGCGCAACTCCTCATAGTCTTCAGTATCTACAGGATATATTCCGGCAAATACCATAGGCTTAACATCTTCAAAACCGGAAATAGCTTCTGAACATGGGTTTTCCAAAGTTGTGATGGTATCACCAACTTTTACTTCTTTGGCATCTTTTATTCCTGTAATGATATAGCCAACATTACCTGTGCCTATAGTCTTTGCAGGTATCTTATCAAGTTTCAGAATACCAATTTCTTCAGCTATATAATTACTGTTGGTAGCAACAAATTTTACTTTATCACCCGATTTCATTTCGCCTTAAATAACTTTAAAGTAAGCAATAATGCCGCGAAACGAATTAAAAACAGAGTCAAAAATTAGTGCTTTAAGAGGAGCTTTTGGATTGCCTTTTGGTGCAGGAATACGATGTACAATTTCACGCAAAATATCATGAACGCCCATACCTGTTTTTCCACTGGCTGCCATAATCTCTTCACGTCTGCAACCTAACAAATCTACTATCTGATCTTTCACCAATTCAGGCTCTGCACTCGGAAGGTCAATTTTGTTTAAAACAGGGATAATTGTAAGGTCGTGTTCAAGCGCTAAATAAAGATTACTGATGGTTTGCGCCTGAATACCCTGTGCAGCATCAACAATTAATAATGCACCTTCGCAGGCAGCAATACTTCTTGATACTTCATAAGAAAAGTCAACGTGGCCGGGCGTATCTATCAGATTCAGTACATACTTTTTCCCATCTAAAGTATAGTCCATTTGAATGGCATGGCTCTTTATGGTGATGCCGCGTTCGCGTTCCAGATCCATATCATCAAGCACCTGTGCCTGCATCTGCTGCTTGCTTACAGTATTGGTATATTCAAGCAGACGGTCTGCAAGGGTGCTTTTGCCATGATCAATATGGGCAATGATGCAAAAATTTCTGATATTTTCCATTGGGCGGCAAAAATAGCTTTTTTAAGCCTTCATACCATGGTTTTTTAAAGTTTTGAAGACATATTTTTACAAATGAAAGATGCTTCTGTTTTCAGACTTTTGTCAGAATATTCAATAATGCTAAATCAAGATTAAAATAAGACAAATTATGGAAGAACTACGTTATCCGATAGGAAAATTTCAGTTGCCCGAAAATATTACTAAGTCGCAGTTTGATAGCTGGAAAAATGATATTGCCGGTTTGCCAAAAAAGGTGCAACAGTTAACAGATAGTTTTAAATCGCATCATTGGTCGCAAACGTACAGACAGGAAGGGTGGACAGCCTTACAGTTGGTGCATCACTTAGCTGATAGCCATATAAATTGTTTTATCCGTTTTAAGTGGGCATTGACTGAAGAAAATCCTACAATTAAAGCCTATGATGAAAAAGCATGGGCTAACCTTCCTGATGTGACTCAATCATCACCGGTGATTTCTATTCAACTACTTCATGCATTGCATCAGAGATGGATAAATCTTATCAATAATATGACCGAACAAGATTTTGAAAAAACTTTTTTCATCCCATTCAACAAAAAACACATAGCCTGAAAGGCGCAGTTGGGCTTTATGCATGGCATGGAAATCATCACCTGGCACATTTGAAAATTATTGCTGATAAATAAATTTGTTAATGGTTTATTGCTGATGATTTTTGGTTTTTATTTGTGTTTATGAGGCAAAAACTCATTTCTTTTTCCATTCTTTTAATGATAGTGTTATTGTTGAATTTTTGCACTACGCAACAAAAGCAAACACTGCCATTGCTTTCATCCTATGCAAGTCTGAACGATACAGTAAAATATGTTGGCAAAGAAACCTGCCGTTCATGCCATGCCGATATTTACAATACGTTTATGCAAACGGGCATGGGCAAATCATTTGATGTTGCTTCCAAACAGAAAACATCAGCTAAATTTAGTCATGCAGTAATTTATGATAAGTATGAAAACTTTTACTACCATCCCTACTGGCAGAACGATTCATTGCACTTGCTAGAATTCAGACTTGAAAATGGCGATACTGTTTATAAGCACAATGAAGTTATTAGTTATATTATAGGGTCGGGTCAGCATACCAACTCACATATCATCAACACCAACGGTTATTTGAATCAGGCGCCTGCAACTTTTTATACACAAAGAGGTGAGTGGCATTTGCCTCCCGGATTTGAAGACGGCAACAACACACGTTTTTCACGAATAATCGGTTTGGAATGTATGAGTTGTCATAACAGTTATCCTGATTTTGTTTTGGGTTCAGAAAATAAATACAATAAAATAGAGAGTGGCATTAACTGCGAGCGTTGTCATGGCCCGGGCGAATATCATGTTCAGCAAAAACAGGCCGGTATATTGGTTGATACCGCTAAATCAATAGATTTTTCTATTGTGAACCCTGCCAAATTATCTGTTGACCTACAGTTTGATGTATGTATGCGTTGTCATCTGCAAGGTAATGCTGTATTGAATAACAACAAATCATTTTTCGATTTTAAACCGGGCATGAAACTGAGTGATGTGATGAATGTGTTTGTTCCTGTTTATGAGGGTAATGGTAATGCACATATCATGGCATCGCATGCCGAAAGGCTTAAACAAAGCAGATGTTATATAGAAACAGCGAATAAAAATCATGCTAATCATCAATCATCTGAATTAAGACCGGGAAAGAATGCATTAACCTGTATTACCTGTCACAATCCGCATGTCAGTGTGCGGCAAACTAATGACGATCATTTCAATGCAGTTTGCAAAAATTGTCATCATACAGAAAATAGTTTGTGCACGGAGAAGTTAAGTGTTAGAGAAAAATCAAATGATAATTGCATTAGCTGTCACATGACATTTTCAGGCACATCAGATATTCCGCATGTCAGCATACACGATCATAAGATAAGTATTCCATCAAAAGACAACAAAGAGAATGAACATAAAGTGTTTAAGGGAATTTATTGTGTCAACAATCCCACGGCAGACAAGCAGAGTAGGGGAAGAGCCTTTATTGCTTATTTTGAGAGATATGGTTATGATATAAGTGTACTCGACTCTGCACTAAATTGTTTTTCAGATGCAGGAAATATGTCTCTCAAAGAAAACTTTAATGAATTAGTACAGATATATTTTCTGAAGAATGATTTTGCAAAAGTTGTTGCACTGACTTCGGCAATGCCTGATATGTTGAAGATGTTGAATAAAAAATCGTATTCTAACACACATGCCTGGACGGCCTATCGGATAGGTGCATCTTTTCAGGCAATTGGAAATATTGAAGCAGCATTGCCTTATTATCAACGTGCCGCAGTATTAGCCCCATACCATCTCGATATTTTAAATAAATATGCTACTGCACTTTCTATTGCAGGTAATGCTAAAGAGGCTCAGAAAATATATGAGTTTATTCTAAAAGAGTATCCAAAACATGTTTCAGCATTGACAAACCTTGGTTTTATTTTCCTCTCTGAAAAAAATGACCCACAACAAGCATTGACATATTATAGCAGAGCATTGGCACTTAATCCCGATTACGAACCTGCATTAATGAACATGGCAGGGCTAATGCATTTTATGAATAGAGACGGAGAGGCTGTTAAGTTTGTGCAGCGTATCTTGAAAATCAATCCCAGGAATGAAGGCGCACGACAACTATTAAACCAACTGAAATCAACATAAATGAAAAAAATACTTTTTTTAATTTTAACTTTACTTTTATTAGCAGGTGCTTTTGTTGCATATATCTTTTATCAAAGAGTATTTGCTCCCAATGTAAAGATTAAAGACAATAAATCTTTTTTATATATCAGAACAGGAAGTAATTTTAATCAGGTTGTAGATGAGTTGACATCGCAACAAATTTTAATCAATGCAGAATCATTCAAATGGCTGGCAGAAAAAATGAATTATACAGAACGTGTAATTCCCGGGCGCTATGAGATAACTGACAATATGAACAACAGGCAGTTGTTGCAATTATTGCGCTCTGGAAAGCAGGTTCCCATTAAACTTACCTTTAATAATATCAGGACCAAGTCAGACCTTGCCTCTCGTATAAGTCATCAGATTGAAGCAGACAGTTTACAATTAATTGGTATGCTTAACGACAGTGTACTCTTAAAATCCGAATCGTTAAATAGTGAAAATGTTTTATGTCTGTTTATTCCCAACACTTATGAAATGTACTGGAATACTGATGCTGCTGATTTTTTCAAACGTATGAAGAAAGAATACGATAACTTTTGGACAGAGATACGAAAACAAAAAGCGGCAAAGCAAGAATTGACCCCTGTGCAGGTGAGCATATTGGCATCTATTGTTCAGTCAGAGACAAAGCAAAATGCAGAAAAACCTCGTGTGGCAGGAGTTTATCTTAACAGGCTCAGACAAAACTGGAAATTGGAGGCAGACCCAACACTTGTTTTTGCTTTAGGTGATTTTTCGATTAAACGTGTGCTGAATGAATATAAGACTATTGATTCGCCTTATAATACTTATAAATATTTTGGACTGCCTCCGGGTCCAATTTGTTTACCTGATATTTCAAGCATTGATGCTGTTCTCAATGCTGAAAGTCATCAGTATATGTATTTCTGCGCTCGTGAAGATATGAGTGGTTTTCATGCTTTTGCAAAGGATTATAATACGCACCTGCTCAATGCCAGACGCTATCAGGCTGAATTAAACAGACGTAACATTCGGAATTAATTCACTGTAAAACGGTATTTTTACGCCAATAAAATGAGAAAAGGGTTTTTAATTGTTGTTGCAGCACTTTTTATTGCTGCTGATGTTTCTGCCGATCAGGTGGCTGCACTACTTCGTGTAAAGCGTAGTGAGCAACCCGATTCACTTGGGTTTAATTTAGTTGAACAGATTACCAAAATAACCTATCAACTTATACAGCAGAACAAAATTAAATTGTGGGACTCACCATCTAAAGAAATTCAAATTACAGCTGCATCGTTACAGGAAATTGAACAAGCATCATCAACTTCATTTAAAGATGAGGATGTTATTTATGTATATGAAAGTTGGACTGAAGCTAAACGAGAAATTCAAACCAAAACCATAGGAATAAGTTTTTCAAACCGCGACAGCCGCAATCAGGAAGTATCCTACGGTTATGTTGACTATGTCGATTTAGCTCGCTATTTGAATGAGAAACCAGCGGAAGTAAATGCTAATGGTAACTATGGCGAAACACCTGCATTTTATCTCACAGCAAAAAAATTTAATTTCAGTTTGGTGCAGTTTAATAATAAAGTAATTCAGAGTGCAGATGAGTCTCAGAAGACATTAAGAGGTTTTATGGGAAGATCCCGATTTACTGTTCCACCATCAGATTTTAGTAATGAAGAGTCTAAGAACATTGTTTATTTAGTTGACAGAAAGCCCGGAGGAGATACTTTGTTATCGAACAATAGCAGTAGTTTTTTTTAATGCAGTAGAGAATTACTTATTGACCAACAAAGAAGAGTTTTTTAATTTGGGTGGTGATAAGGTGCAAAATTTTGTTAGCGGCAAACAAAGACTTAGGGTTAATTCAATTGAAGTGAATGAGGTATGGAAGAAAAGTAGTGGACGAATTTCTTATGAACCTAAGAGTATCCGTTTTTATGTTAATGATTCTGCATTAAATAGTATTCCACTTTCTGAAATGACTATGATGGATTTAGAAATCAATGGTCAGAAATTAGTCCTTGCCTTGCTTGATAAAAAATTTAATTTCACAATAACAAAAATTAATTCACAGGATATTGCACTAAGACAGGCTTTTGTTTATCTAAAAGCACTTCGTGAGTATCACTGGAATCAACTAACAGAATTTGTAAAATATTATTGAACATTATAAAAATTTATGGCAACAAAAATTAAATTCGGTACCGATGGATGGCGTGCAATCATTGCACAGGACTTTACAGTAGAAAATGTTACACGTGTCGCAGAAGCTACAGCACTGTGGCTAAAGGCAAAGGGTGGTAACCCTTCAGTAGTTGTAGGCAACGATTGTCGTTTTGCAGGAAATCTCTTTGCTGAGACTACTACAAAAGTTTTATGTGCAAACGGAATTAAAGTGATGTTGGCACCGGATTTTGTTTCAACGCCCATGGTTTCGCTAGGTACATTACATTACAAAGCCGACTTGGGAATTATTCTAACAGCAAGTCACAATCCACCATCGTACAATGGATTTAAATTGAAAGGTTCTTATGGCGGACCGTTATTACCTGCACAGGTTTCGGAAATTGAAGATATGATAAAAGATGCTTCAACCATAGACACTTTAAAATTGTCTTTGGAAGATTTTACTGCGAAAGGATTGCTACAGATAGTTGACCTTGAAACAATGTATATCAACAAGGTTAAAGAAAACTTTGACCTTGACGCTATAAAAAAGAGTGGAATTAACTGGGCTTATGATGCCATGTATGGTGCTGGGCAGAATGTGATGAAAAAATTATTTCCTGAAATTACCTTGTTGCATTGCGACCATAATCCCGGATTTCATGGTCAGGCACCGGAGCCAATTCATAAAAACCTGACAGAGTTTTCGGAGTTGATAAAGAAGAGAGGTGATATTGGTTGCGGATTAGTTACTGATGGCGATGCCGACCGTATAGGACTTTATGATGATAAAGGAAATTTTGTTGACTCACATCACATCATTCTGCTGCTTATTCATTACCTGCATAAGTACAAAGGAATGAGTGGAAAAGTTTGTACGGCATTTTCTACCACACCTAAAGTGCAGACGCTATGTAAGCATTACGGTCTGCCCATTGACGTAGTGAAGATTGGTTTCAAATACATCTGCGAAATAATGATTCATGAAGATGTATTGTTAGGTGGAGAAGAGTCCGGTGGTATTGCCATTAAAGGACATATTCCGGAACGTGATGGTATTTGGATGGGATTGGTAATTTGGGAGTTTATGGCTAAGTCAGGAAAATCACTGAATGAACTTATTAAAGAAGTATATGAAATAACCGGTCCATTTTCTTTCGAACGAAACGATCTTCATATCAAAGAAGAAGTTAAACAAAAAATTCTTGCAAACTGCCTTCAGAATAAATACGCACAGTTTGGCAATTACAAAGTACAACGTGTTGATGACCTTGACGGATTTAAATATTTCTTCGACAATACCAACAGCGAATGGCTGATGATCCGTGCCAGCGGAACAGAGCCTGTTCTCAGAACCTATGCAGAATCATCTTCCAGGGAAAAAGCATTTCAGATTTTAGATGCTTGTAAGCAGACACTGTTGGGGTAGTGCCATATATTACTTGCGTGAAGTGCTCAAAGTTATCTTGTAAGATTTTTTTACTAAACGTGCGTAAAGTTGTTTACTTAACGGCTGCCGTCTTACATAAATTACAGCAGACTTTGGGGGGTATTTAATTTTTTATAATTTAATAGAAAATTATACGCAAGTTCTAATCGGCTCAGGTTTTGAAATACGTTCTACTTTCATTTGTTCAAAAACTTATTAATTGCTTCAGTTCTATTCTGAACATGAAGCTTTTCATAAATTTTATGAATATGCTGTTTTACTGTTCCGGTACTAATGAAAAGTTGTTCTGATATTTCTTTATATAACAGTCCCTTTGCAAGTAATGTTAGAATTTCAGATTCACGTACACTTAAAATGGCATTTGTTTTTTGCCCAGGTTTAAATGAATTTATCACTTTTCGTGCTATAATTGGACTCATCGGTGAACCTCCATCGTACATCTCTTTAACTGCTTCCAGAAATTGTGCAGGTGTTGTTTTTTTTAGTAGATACCCACTTGCACCTGCTTGCAACGCATCAAATATTATTGTATCATCATCATAAACGGTAAAAATTAGAAACAATTGGTTACAGTTGTTTTTTATTAAATACTTAATTGCTTCTATTCCATTTATACCAGGTAGATTGATGTCCATTATCACAATTTCTGGATTTAACTCAGGAATTTTATCAATAGCATCTTCAGCATTGCCAAATGTGCCACAACATTTGAACTCACCTGAAAGATCCAAGACACTCTTAAATCCGTCTCTTATTTCATGTATGTCCTCAACAATGCATACCTTAATCATGTTGCAATATTAATTATTTGAGGGGTAAATTAGATATAACTTTTGTTAACTAAATTCGATTCTTGTGATAGTTCCTTTAGTAATTTCTGAAGTTACAAATACAGAACAGCCTATTTGCATTGCTCTTTTTTGAATGTTAATTAAACCATTCCCGTTTTTGTAATTAATATCATCGGGAGAAAATCCGATACCATTGTCTTTGATAGTTAGGTGATGCCTTTTTTCAATATAGTCGTATATAAGAATGATTTCGTTAGATTTAGAATGCTTAATGCTGTTGTGCAAAGTTTCTTTTATTATGAGAAATAAATTTCTTTTTTGCTCAGGACTAAGTGTATAATCAGAAATCTCTTGATTTAATTTAAAATTAAATATTTTTCCGTTTAATTCTATAATTTCCATCGTATATCGCTTTAAATAATGAATAAAGTCTGATAAACTGCTGCTTTCAGGATTCATGCTCCAGATTATTTGTCGCATTGAGTCAACAAGTTCATTTGATAACTCACTGATTCGTTTTATTTCAGTTTTTCCCTCGGTCTTTTGAAGAGCTAGTTCGCTCAGTAATCGTATGGTTGAAAGACCTGCACCTAAATCATCATGTAATTCTGAGGCTACTCTTTTTCTTTCATTATCCTGTGTGTTGATTATAGTTTGCAGTCTATCAATTTCATAGTTTTCTTTTATTTTATTCAATTGGCTCTCTATTATTATTTTTTCCTTAAATTGTATCTTTGACATATAGCTTAATCCTAGTGTAAAACAAATTACTTCCAATATTATACCTAATTGCATATATAACATATGGTAATTAATAAATGGATTTGCTGATGGATAATAAAATAATGATAGAATCATGGTTACCGTAGCACCGCTTACCATAAGTAAACTCCCTGTCGCTAAAATTTTTGACAGAGGACTTTTTATTAAAAAAGCACTAAGAATTATGATTATTGCAATTGGGGCCATTGTGATTCTGAAAATGTTATAGGCTTTATTTCGAATTTCGAAGAAATGATTTTGATATAAAAAAATATCAAAAATCAAATACGTGATGATTAGGTAGATTATTACCTGTATGGTTTTGTAAAGTATTGGAGAAATGTTTTTATAATCTACGAAACTTATTGCGAAAAAAAAATAAAACAGATAAGATAAAGTTTGCCAGGTAATATCTCGAAAGGGTTCTAATTGAAAAGAGTAGTAGGAGGTAACAGAATTGTCGTGATGACGTATAAAAAAGTATAAAAAAGTAAAAAGTAAATAAAGGAAATAGTATATGAAAACTTTTTTGTGATTAAGTGTAAAATAGACAATGGAAAACAACATCATACAAATTAAGACGCCTAATAAAACATTTAATGGTAAATGATAATATTTGTAAGTGAGTTTATCGCCTTGCATTAATTTAAAAAGAACATCTTCGGTTTTGGAGGAGCTTTCTGTGTTTATAAATAACAAAAGTTTGTTAAATGGCTTGTAGTGTCCAGATATATTTATCCATAGCTTATATGAAGAATTAGGCATAAAGGTTAATGGAAAGATAAAGGAATTGCTTTTTGTTACTACGTTTTTCAGATAATAATATTCTAGATCCCCTAACGATTCATTAAATAGGTAGATTGATGATGAAGGGAAGGCTCCTATATAAAAGTATCTGGTAGTTTTATGTGCTGAATTATTCTTCCATTCTGAATATATCCAGATGCCTTTTATAGATTTATCCTTAATAGTATAAGGTATATTAATCTTTACATCGGATTGTAATTTTGGAAAGAAATTCTGATCAGCAACTTGATTGAAGTGTAGTGTTAAACTTGAATCATAGAATAAGCTGCAACGAAAATAGGGTTCTTTCAAGTCATCAGATATCAGGTTTGACTCACCTACATTAGACTTAGTATATCCGTTACGGCTTAATATCAGACAAGTAAATATGAAGAAACAAATATGAGTGATTCGCATTTTTGTAATGCGAATGTAATTGAAAAAATAACAGGTAATGATTTCTCATTACCTGTTTCATTGAGTTAATTTTAATTAATTACTTGGAAACACGACTGTGTTGCCCCCTCCATGACTGTAAGTTTTAATATTGTCATTTGAACTGTCTGTACACTCTGTTATTGTATTGCCTGAGTCCACTTTTACAATATAATTATTTTCTGTTATGTTCAGATTTCCATGAACAGCGTCAAATGTACGTACAGCGCAGGCTTTATTCTGCTGTTCAAAT
Source organism: Bacteroidota bacterium (assembly GCA_016699635.1). GTDB lineage: Bacteria > Bacteroidota > Bacteroidia > AKYH767-A > OLB10 > OLB10. The sequence continues at coordinate 2,270,303 of CP064983.1, forward strand.
AAGTAAACCGTTCTTGTTCCTCTGTTGGTAAAGGGAGGCCCCATTTGGGTGGAATTTGCGGTCATGGAAGATATATTAAATGTTGCCAGTATTGTGTTTTCACCTGATCGTGTCAACTGATTTGTAAAGGAATTCTGTATAGGGCGGTTATTTGTTTCGCTCACACCCCAGTTTATAGGTGGGAGAGATATTGTTTTTTGACGCATAGGTCCAATGCTTGGGTCGTTTCCTGTTATCGGTTCTATGATAACCCCAGATGTGTTAAAAAAAGATTTACACCATTCTCCTGAAATTTGTTGGTATGTGTGACCGGCTGCGTCAGCCCAACTTCCTCCGATAATTTTAAATAATATTATTTCATTCATATTTTCCGGTGCTGGCTTTAAGTCAGGATTGATACAAGCGGATGGTAAATTTACTATATGTTGAGGTGTAATAAAATTTAGAATAGGACTCCATGTCATTGGGTCCATGTCTGTAGGGTGGTCAATTAATTTGCCATATCTGTAATATACTCTTTGTCCTGCAATAAACTTGTTGTTAGGAAAGGTGACACTTACTTTTTTTTCATTTTGATTAGATGTCGATGTTATAGTTGCTTTAAAGTTGGGTTTTTTTAAAACTGCGGCAAGCTGGCTTGATGCTAAATTTGGCAAACTAGAAAGATCGGACTGTGTAGTAGAGTAAAAAACATACATCTTAATGGCATTAGTACATATGGATGAAATACTAGCAGGTGGAGTTTTGAATACTTTAGTAGTACAGCTAACAATTAAGGACGGATTTAATGGGAAATCATCAGGGTCAACAGTGTTAATTGCAACAGGTGCTGCCATTAATGCTAAAATTCCAGATGCAGAACTACAGTCTATTTGGGCGGATGTAGTATGATTCATTAGCAGTATAAAAGCCATTACAGAGGTAAACAACTTTACTGAGAAATGTTTTTTTCTTATTTGTTTCATCTTAATATGTTTTAATTTGATTGTTATGAACTATTGCAAATGTTCAGCCCTTTTTTAAATAGTGCTATAGAACTTAAGTTAGTTTTTATATCATCGCATCAGACATGATATTCCTGCAATTGGTTGAAATGTTTTTCTTTTCCAGTTTTTCTCATATTCCATACGCATCCCGAAGTTTAGTAGTAAATTTTTACTGATTCGCCATTCACCGCCAAAAGAAATTGTAAATGGTGAAAGGGCTGTCCATTTTAATGTGCCTTCAATGATTTCAAAGTTGCCTTCACCGACAAAATCACTTTTATTGAAGGCGTCTTTTACGGTTTTTAATTGCCGTTTCTCCAATAAAAGTTCTGAGAAAAAATTGATAGATGGTGTACCATACCTAAAATTTATTCCATAGGAGTAAATTTTATTGCTTACTAATGAAGTTGCTGTAATTTCATTCCCTGTGTCTAAATCCTTGATTAAGAAATTTAATTGTTCATCATAAAATGATACTCTGAATAGGCCTGTAATAAGTATTTTGCTCCCTATTCCATATCCGGCATTAGTCCACATTGCCCATCCTGATTGTCGGTTTATTCGTACAGATTTTAATGTGCCAGCACTATCAGTTGAATAAGTCCATATTTTCCCAGCCGCAACATCTACAAACGAACTATTCCAATTTTCAGCATTAAATTCTGTTGCTCGCGAAGTAATTTCGTTTTTTCTGGATTGATTTAATAATGCAGCTTCGTTTTCCAGAAGTGAAATTTGCATTTTTAGGTCAGATCGTTTGCCAATATCTGTGGTTGTATCAATTGTACTTTTTAATAGTATCATCCTTTGCTGCCAATCTTCAAACTGAGTATTATATTTTTGCTCAATGTCTTTATAATAAACCTCACTTCTTAAGGCATCATATTTCCGGTATAGATTAAACTTTATAGCTCCTCCAATTCGTCTATCATTATTTTCTGCCTGTACGGTTCCTGCAGAAATATCTGTTGATGCTAGGGTTCGCATCACATAACTAGCCGAACGATATTTACTTAAATCTCTGCGGTTATAAATAATTTCCCATACTGGCTGACCTTGTACTGCAATGTTCGGATTTAACTTCCAGGATTTGAATGACCAATCTACTTTTAAATCTTTTACGTCTGAAGTTTTTGAAATTTGTGAGGAGCTTACTCCCATCATGTCGAAAATGGATGATGATGCCACGTTGATTTCACGGGGTGTGATTTTAGCAGGTGACTCTGTTTGGATTATTTGTGAATGAGCAAAGTTGTTTAAACAAAATAGAATTGATAAGAAAGAATAGAATTTACGCATAACTAATCAGATTAAATTATTGACAGTAAATGAGTAAAATTCGCACAGTAAGTTCTAATGTACAATATAACTTAGGTTAGTTTGTTTTCGGGTAATCTCTACTCACATACCAAAAATAGTTCATCGTGTGACATATAGTTTTTCAACTACACTTTGAGGAATACTTTTTTACGTTAAGTTGTTGAACGAATTATCTCTTGGTAGTCTTAGTGTGAAAATAGCAGAGTTTAACTATCTTAAAGTAGCTTTGATTTATAGTAATAAGACAAATTTTTCTGTACCAATGTTTTTCAACTTCTTGCCGATTTGAGATTTTGATTCTTGATAATTTTTGCAGTAAAACTCTGACATAAATATTGTTCTTTTATTGGTACTCATCAGCTGAATGTAAGCATAGAATTGTTATTCAGCAGGTGGAGGATCTGTCTTGCATCCCCATGTATTTCTGTGATTAGAAATGTTTTGTCATGACCACATCACCAAAGTTTCTTGTCTTGATTTTATCTTGTTCTATAGAAATTTTGATAGCCTTTGTTCTTAGTTCACCCTAGACAAACCAGATTTGAAAAATAGCACTTTAGGCATATTAGTTGAGATAATTATTATTGTGTTTATAGATTAATAATGTAATTCTGTCATGAATTGTCATTCGAAATTACAAAATCAGAAAACGTTTATTTATATCTTATTCAAATTTATTTTTGTAGGGTTTATTGTCCTTTTTAGTAATTCAGGTTTAGTAAAAATAAGCTAGTGCATAAATAGGGTGGCTCTATAAAAATGTGCCCGAGAGGAGACTCGAACTCCTACAGGTTTTACCCCACAGGCTTCTGAGACCTGCGTGTCTACCAATTTCACCACCCGGGCAAATATTTTTTCAGCAATTAGTTTAAGTGCCCGGGACGAGATTCGAACTCGTACACCTATTGGCGCCACCCCCTCAAGATGGTGCGTCTACCAATTTCGCCACCCGGGCATTATGGGCTGCAAAAGTAATAAATTTAACTTCTGTAATTTTAATCCCGCTGAATATTCCAATACACTATTGCATAGCAATGCTGCTTTCTGCACTTGAAATGTGTTCTTTATCTTTGCACTAATGTTTAATAAGTTTCATAACTCACTGAACACTCTTGCCGACCCATTGTGGATTGCAGGTCCATGCAGTGCCGAAGATGAGGAGCATCTGACTGAATTAGCTATCAGGCTAAAGATTAGCGGTGCACATATTTTGCGTGCCGGTGCTTGGAAACCTCGCACCCGACCCGGTGCCTTTGAAGGCTTTGGCGCTCCTGCATTGAAATGGATCAGAGCAGCAGGAGATGTTTCCGGCCTACCGGTTATTACCGAAGTGGCAAGCGCCAAACATGTGGAGCAGGCACTTGCTGCCGGCATTGATATGTTTTGGATTGGCGCACGTACAACTGTAAATCCATTTTTAATTCAGGAAATTGCTGATGCTTTAAAAGGTGTAGATATTCCTGTGTTTGTAAAGAATCCCGTCAACCCTGATGTAAAATTGTGGATGGGTGCCATCGAACGTTTTATGCAAAATGGAATTAGTAGAATTGCTTCTATTCATCGTGGTTTTTCTAGTTTCGAAAACAGTACATATAGAAATAAGCCCAATTGGGAATTAGCCATTGAACTCAGACGCTTGTTGCCCAACGTTCCCATTATTTGCGACCCAAGTCATATTAGCGGTGATGCTAATATGGTGCCAACACTGACACAAATTGCATTCGATTTACAGTATGATGGTGTGATGGTAGAAGTGCATTTAAATCCTGTAAAGGCATTGAGTGATGCAATGCAGCAAATCACACCTGAAGATTTTAGTCGTTTAAGAAAGCAGATTATTGTAAGACAACCTACGGCAAAGGATCCTGTTGAACTAAGTAAGCTGCACGATTTACGCGATCTGATTGATGAATTGGATAGTGAAATCATTGAAAAGATAGCGGGTAGAATGGAAGTGGCACGAAAAATAGGGCAGTATAAGGATCAGAATAATATGGCTATTCTGCAGTTAGATCGTTTTAAGGAAATTCTCAGAACAAGAACTGAAACAGGGTTACGAAACCAACTCACACCAGATTTTATTTTAAGATTATATAGCCTGATACATGAAGAGTCAATTGCGCAACAGGATAAGCAGATGACAAAACCGGAACTCAGAGCCTCATCAAAAGCAGAAAAACATTAGATGGGTGATTAATTTTGCTGATAGTAGTTACGTCCTGACCCAAGGTAGAAAACAGGAGTTGATTGATTTTTTACAGGATTGTAATAATCAAAAGAGAAAAATATATGTGCTTTGTGATACGAATACTCAACAGCACTGTTTGCATTTGTTGCAGACATTGTTTCCGCAAACAAAATCTGCTTCTTTATATTGCATACAACAAGGAGAATCTTTTAAAACAATTGAAACGGTAACGGGATTCTGGAAGTTTCTTTTACAACAACAGGCTGATAAGCATACTGTGATTATAAATCTGGGTGGAGGTGTAATTACGGATTTAGGAGGCTTTGCGGCTTCTCTGTTTAAAAGAGGAGTTGATTTTATTCATGTTCCTACAACCTTGCTGGCAATGGTTGATGCTGCTATTGGAGGTAAGAATGGTGTAAATATTGATGGCTATAAAAATCAAAGTGGGAGTATTGTTTTGCCAAGATATGTTTATGTAGATACAGATTTTTTAGAGTCGCTTTCACAAGATGAAAAAGTCAATGGCTATGCAGAAATGATAAAACATGCACTTGTTGCCGATCAAGAATTTTATAAAGTACTTTCAGAGCAATGCAGTTTTGAAAAGTTACAAAGCATTGGAAAGGCTATTGCAATAAAACTAAGTATTGTTGCAATAGATCCATTTGAAAAGAAGGAACGTAAGTTGCTCAACTTTGGCCACACTATAGCTCATGCAATAGAGTCGTTATATTATTCGCAACAACAAGATATTTCACATGGTAAGGCAGTTGCTGCCGGGATAATTGTTGAATCTTACATCTCTAACAAAATGGGCTTTATTTCAGATGCTGAGCTAAAGCAAATCACTGACTTTATTCAATCACTGTTTAAGTTTGATGAAAAAGATATTGTTGTAGAAAAATTGTTGCCATTTATGATGGCTGATAAGAAAAACAAACAAGGGCAAATACGTTTCACATTGCTTGAGTCTATTGGTAAAGGTATTGTTGATATCGCTGTTCAGATTGCAATGATTGAAGAGGCATTGGTTTGGTTTTCTAAAAAGGATTCAGGTTATGGCGTATAGAATTTCAAAAACTGACAGAAGTGTTGTAGGAGAAATTGTTGTTCCTGTTTCAAAGAGTGAAGCAGGGCGAGTTGCTATCATTAATGCTCTTAGAGGAATTAAACAGAATAGTGATTGTCATGCATCAGATACAGTTAAGTTGCAAGAACTGCTTTTTTCAGAAGAACAGATATTAGATGCAGCAGATGGCGGAACTACAGCCCGGTTTCTTATGGCTTACTGTGTTGTTAAGAATAAAACCGCTGTAATTACAGGAAGTCCTCGACTTCGGCAACGCCCAATGAGTGATTCTGTTGATTTGCTCAGGCAGATAGGAGCAGAGATTTCTTATTTAGAAGAAGAAGGTTTTCTTCCGATCAGAGTTCGGGCGGCAAAACTGAACTTTCCTGAAGTAGTTCAGACATCAGCAGAGAAGTCTTCTCAGCACATCAGTGCCTTGATGATGATTGCTCCTTTGTTTGGTAAAGATTTTACTATTGAACTGAATGGCATTTCAAGTTCATTGCCATATATTGAACTTACTGCGTATTTGATGCATCAGGCAGGCGTAAATGTGCTGATAACAGAGAATCGAATTCAGATAAATGGAAGATATAACAATAGCATACTTTCTGCCGGTGGTGACTGGAGCGCTGCCTCATATTTTTTTGAAACTGTTGCATTGGCTGATGATGCAGACATTACAATTAAAAATCTGAATATTCAGAGTAAGCAAGGTGATAAAATTATTGTCGAAATGATAAAGCCATTTGGCGTAGATACTTATGTTGAGAAGGATAAAATTATTCTAAGGAAACAAAAGAAAATGGTGCCTGATTATTTTACACAGAGTTTTTTACATTTTCCCGATATTGTATTAAGTATGGCAACTGTTTGTGGTGGACAAAATTGCAAAGCTGATTTACTACATCTACATAATTTAATTATTAAAGAATCTGACCGTGTTTCTGCCTTTCAAAGAGAGGCATATAAGTTAAACATCAAAACAGATTTCTGTGGTGGTTCAAAATTGAAAATCCTTGAAGAATCAAACCTCAAACCTTCAAAGCGTATTTTAAAAACCTACAACGATCACCGGTTGGTAATGGCTTTTGCACCATTAGCATTAAAGACAGGTGAGCTTTTTCTAGATGATATTTCCGGTGTCTCAAAATCGTTCCCAGATTATTTTGAGCAGATGAAATCTTTAGGATTTAATATAGAAGAAGTTTTTTGATTATTTCTTGTAAGCAACGGAGTATGGATTTACACCCAACTCGCATTTATATCCCGGAACCAACTCAAGCGTGTTCATGTCTATCTGAGTTAAATTTCCATTACGTCCTGCGCATGCGCCACTATGATGTGGTGCTTCACCATTTGCATCAACATTTCTGTTTGCTACATAAACAACACCTTTGTCATCATCAACAGCAACACCATGTGGCTGCGTTCCTGTATGTATCTTTTTGATTAAAGTTAAATTATTGTAATCTATCACTGCAACAGAACCGCGTTTTCCATTAATGATATCCTCAGTACATGTAACAAATAAATAGGGTTTCTTCAATGATAAAGAAAACTCCTGTGGTAAGGTGCCTACCGGAATATTTGCAAGCAATGTATGCGTGTTGGCATCAAAAACACGCACTTCATTGGTGGCATCGCATGAAATAAAATATTTTGAATAATCAGGAGAGAAAATTATTTCATGGCCGTTGAGTCCGCCTCCATAAGAATAAGTCTGAATATTACTGAGCCATTGCGGAAAATCTGATGGGCTTCCGATAGTATCCACAACATAATAAGTGCTTCCATTTTGATTGGTGATATAAAGTTTATCTCCTGTGCTGTTAAAAGCCATACCATGCGGGTAGGCTAAATTTATGATAGGTAAGGAGGTGAATGATGTCATCGGAAAATTTTCAAGATTCAACACTGCAATCCTGCCTGATGCACTCCAGTCAACACTATAAGCACGTTTACTGTCCGGTGAAATAACCAAGGTGCCCCACTGCCCGGGCATACCATTACTGAAATCAACCTGATCTACAAAGCTGTCATCAGAAGTTCTGTAGCGTTGTATGATTCCTGAACTAAAAAAAGCAATCAGAAAATATTTTTCATCCGGTGTAAGTCTGATCATGTGTGGTGCTTCAGTGAAGCCTGCAATATTTCCTACATCAAACCATTTCATCAATAATCCTGATGATTCATCAAGAACTGCAACCTGATCGCAAGCCTGATTGGAGATGTAAACTTTTTTTCTGTTGTCGTCTTGCGGAAAAATATCCTGACCACATGCATTTTTTGCTCCATTGATTATCCAGTTTTTTATGGTTGACACTTCGCTGTGAGAAAGTGATGTTTCATTGTATGGCATCTTTGGTTCATTTCCTGTAAATCCTAAATCAGAATAGATATTGCAGAAAGAAAATAATGTACTGTAATCTGCATTGCCCGGAATCACTACAGCACCTGCATCATTACCTTTAATCATAGAAGCCCAATTGGTGAGATTTAGTCCGCTTGCAGCAGAATTAGAAAGCGTGTTGTGGCATCCTGCTGTTGCACATTTGTTGCTGATGATGGCAGTAATTTCCGGTGGATATTGCGAGCAACTATCGGTTGGTGGTGCCACCTCATCCATTTTGTCCCATGTGCAAGATGTGAACGACAGCGAAAATGCCATCAGTGTTGTAAATAGAAAAAATCTCTTAGTCATGACGGATGATTATTTTTTTTGTAATATTATTGGATTGTGCAGCAATAGTTATTAAGTAAATGCCATTTGCAAATTTTTCTGTATTTAATAACGTGCTACGAGAAAAAGTGTTTTGTGAATGAATAATTCTTCCTGATAAATCAGTAAGGGTAATTTGTTTTTTCAAGCCATTGGCATCATCAGTATCAATTATCAGATGTGAGTTAGCAGGATTGGGATAAACATTAACCTGATAATCTGACAAGACATTATTAATAGCAAGTGGACATCCCGGCAATGAATTTGAATAGAACGATAATCCACCTGCCTGATTGCCTACAATTATTTCAGGAGAGCTATCATTATTCAGGTCGGCCATTGCGGGTGCAGCACGAGGTGGTTCATGAATTAAGTATGCATTATTACTAATCAGATGAAAAGTGCTTCCTGCAGTTGTGTTGATGCTGTCGTATAAAAACAAATCTCCACTTTCTGAACCAACAAGAAGCTTTAAAGTTCCATTGTCAGAAAATAAATGTGGTACGCTGTAGCCATAAAATGTCTGTGCTGTGTTGGTAACATTGATGTTGCCGAATGTAGGTGTTATGAGAGTAAAAATTGGTGTATTAACGGTTCCGGTATTCTGGAAGTAACTTATCTTACCGAATAATTCGCCTGAAATTAAATCTAAGAGTCCATCATTGTTGATGTCATAAAGTTGTGGGGTACTGTTGCTACCTACATCTAAATTCTGAAAATTAAATCCGCCTGTTGTTAAAGTATATTGAGGAATGTTTCCTGCGCCTGCTGTGTTGGTATAGTAATGAAAAGTGCCGTCTTCATTGCCAAGTAATAAATCGGCATCACCATCACCATCAAGGTCGCCAAAGGCAGGATAAATGTTTTTGTAATTATATTGCTGAAAAGAACCAAAGTTGTTTGACACCAGTGTAAACTCAGGACACTGTCCTGTGCAAGTATTTTATACCAGGATAATGCAGCTTCATCGTGTGCAGGTCCACTTTGTGTGATAAAATAACCTTTGTTGCCAATAACAATATCTGTTTTTCCATCAGCATCAACATCAAAAAATACAGGCATTGAAGCAGTGCCTACATCAATCATTTCATCTGTAAGAAATTTATTTTTCACATATTGAAAATCGGGAGAAGTATTGCTTCCTGCATTATGATAATACCAGTTGTTATTCAGATTTTCTGATTGCGACTCTGTGCAGGACGAAACAATCATATCTGTTATGCCGTCATTATCTGCATCTAGCAAGTAGGCACTTGGAAATGTTACGTAATTTACCGGGCCGCCATTTGACGGAAATGATGTATCCTGCCAGTCAATACTGTCTGAAGCATTATTTGAAGCGCCATTATGCAGATAAAGTAAGTTGTCTCCTAATAAATCACCATTCAGCAAATCTGCATCACCATCACCATCATCATCAAATGCAATCATACATGTTCCTGAATGACGATTGGATAAAACATCAGCATTACCACTTGTTAAAGGAATTCTTGGTAAACCAAGTATGGCACTGTTGGCATTACTGCTTAGCGACATGTGTCCCCATTTTGAATTGACTTCAGACAAAACAAGTGTATCTGTTCTGTTGAATAATTCTTTTGCCATGTTTTCATGATACTCAATAAAGTTTGCCGAAATCTGAAATGTCAATACATCAAGGTCTCCATCGTTGTTGATGTCAAATAATACAGGTTGATTTACCGGTGCTACATAAAGACTTGTTGTAAAGCAATTGCCACCGGCATTCAGATAACAAGTTTGCAATCCTTGATATTGTAAACTAAATGTCAATATTCCTGTTGTGTTAGAGTCGTTGTGATATACATCAAAACCTGAAACTGAACGATTGTAAGTAAAAATATCTTCGCGACCATCGCCATCATAATCAACAAGAAGGCAAAAGTTTGTCATGTTTTGCGGAAAAAGTTTTTCGTAAAAAGGATCATAGCGATAGTCAATATCCCCTGCACTGCCATAATTGATAAAAGTTCTTATCTTAAAAACACCGGGATAGGTTGACTCCGATTGTTTTTCAAAGGCAAACAAATCTTTTTTGCCATCATTGTTCATGTCAATAGCCTGAAACATGGCAGAGTTAAAACCTCCTGCCCATGCATTGCGAAGCGGTTGACCATTTTTAATTACAATTGGCGATGTGTATTTTACGAAAGCCTGCGAAAATGCTGTTGTATTAATAAGCAGTAAAGAAAATAGAAAAACACAAAAATTTCTCATATTAAAATTTAACAATCTTATGTGAACTGAAGTGATTGCTCTCAGTTACTTGAAGAACATAAATACCTTTAGTTAATCCCTCAAGACTTATGTTATTAATATAACTTTGAAAAGAGCCTTCCATTACTACCTTGCCTGAAATATCGGATAGTTGATATTTGCCGTTATGCGGGTTGTTTTTATTCAACTCAAAAACAATATGATCTTTTGCAGGATTAGGATAGACTGTAATTTCTTTTTCAGGATGCAGGTTTTCTGCAATGCCTACCGGCAGGTTTTTTGAATAAATTGAAAGGCCACCTGCATAGCATCCAGTAATCACTTCGTCCATGCCGTCACCGTTAAGGTCGGCCATATCGAATGAAGTCTGATAAGGTTCGAATACTGAAAACATACTTGTTGAAACCTGATTAAATGTGCCGCCAAGGTTGCCATCAATGTTATCGTATTTTTGAATGTATCCGTTTTCATTTGAAACCAAAAGCTTCGACACACCGTTTTCTTTATAAAAATGTGGATAGCTGAATCCATAAAACGATTGTGCATTTCCAACAAATACATTGCCTACTTTATTGGTAACATAGGTAAATGTAGGATTGGTTGATGAGCCCGTATTCTGATAATAATAAATATACCCATATCGTTCACCGATGATAAGATCTAAGAGTCCATCATTATTAATATCAGCTAAAAAAGGAAAGCTGTTTGTTCCTACATCAATGTTCTGAAAGTTAAAACCATTAGGCGCAAGAGTGAATGTTGCAGGTGTTGTACCATTGTTCAAATAGTAGTGCAAAATACCATCTTTATCACCTAAAATCATATCATCATGACCATCACCGTTTAGGTCTCCAAATGTTGCATTTAATCCGGTTCTCCCTAATGAACGCAGGTTGTTGAAGTCGTCAGTCACAAATTCAAATTCAGGTAGTGCACCTGTAGTGATGTTATGATAATAAGATAATGCAGATTCATAATGACCGCTTGCCGAATCTTGAGTAAAGTATCCGAAGTTGCCTATTATCAAATCTTTTTTTCCGTCATTGTCAACATCAAAAAAGCGTACGTATGCACCTGAACCTACGTCAATCATTTCATCAGTAAGAAAACGTTTTTTACAAACTGAAACTGATTGTTGGTGTTTGATCCAACATTTTATAGAACCATGAGTTTTGATAATCTTCTGTCAGATATTCTGTACAACTAGAAACAATTAAATCTTTTGCACCATCATTAACGGCATGAAAATAAAAAGGCGCAGGGAATGTTTTATAAACTGCAGGAACATTATACGATGGAAAAAGTGTGTCCTGCAGGTGAATGGAATCACTCACTCCCGGAATGCCGCTGTTTTCAAGATAAAGCAGGTTGTTGCCAAGAATATCACCATTTATCAAGTCAAGGTCACCATCACCATCCTGATCATATCCTATCATGCAGGAGCCATTGTGACGTGGTGTTTTTATCAGTGAATCGGGTAGTGGTGGCGGTGCCAGAAAGAAACAATTATTAAAATCAAGAATAGCTGTATTGGAAACGGCACTTAAACCTACTTGTGCATAACACTGTCGCACCTGCCGATAGACTAAAGTGTCGCAACGGTTATAAAGTTCTTTTGCATAATTTTCGTGATACTCAATTGTGCCACCAAGCAATGTGAAAGTTAAAACATCCAAATCACCATCACCATTTACATCATGCAAAACAGGAATGTTAACATTGCTCACGTACAAGTTAGCATAAGCACCACCTAAAAATAAACTATGAACAAGAGGGTATGTTAAACTGAAAGAAAGATTATTTCCGGGAGTAACATCATTATGATAAACTTCCATACCACCTGAGTAGGAGTAAGTAAAAATATCTTCATTACCATCGCAATCATAGTCAACCAATATTACCCAGTCATGCAGATTTTGTGGAAAAAAACGCTCGTAAAATGGAGCATAGATATAATCAACCTGTCCTGCTGTTCCCTGATTGATAAAAGTTCTGATTTTATAGGAGCCCGGATAGGCTGCACCAAATTGTTTATCGAACATAAACAAATCCTTGATGCCATCATTGTTTAAATCAATGGTGCTGTAAAGTGGAGAGTTGATGCCACCTGACCAGGGATTTTTAAAAGCCTGACTATTGACAAACACCTTAGGCGAAGTGTACTTGCTGTAGTTCTGTGCATGAGTAGTATTGGCAGTTGCAAATACGATAAGGCAAAGCATGGCATGTCTTAAAACATGGCTGATGTTGTTGATTTTCATTTTCTGATATTGAGTCATGACCCTGAAAGGACATTCAAAAGTAGAAAAAAAATAGCGTCATAATCAGATTATTCACGAATTATTACAACTTTTGCATGAACATAAAATAGTCAGTCATGCCATCATTTGATATCGTTAATGAAATAGACATTCAGAAATTAGACAATGCCATTAATGTGGCAAAGAAGGAAATTGTTAACCGCTACGATTTTCATGGTTCTAAGACAGAAATTGATTTAGACAAGAAGGAAATGCAGTTAAAAATTGTTACTGAAGATCAGATGCGTATGGATGCTATTCGCGACATCATCATCAGCCGAAGCATGAAGCAAGGGGTTGACCCGAAATGTTTCGATTTTGGCAAAGAGCAGTATGCCTCCGGCAATATGGTTCGTAAAGATGTGAAAATAAAAAAAGGAATTGATAAGGAAACTGCCAAAACCCATTGTGAAATATATTAAAGAAACAGGGATGAAGGTGCAGGCATCTATCATGGATGAGCAGGTGCGCGTTACAGGCAAAAAAATTGATGACTTGCAACAGGTTATTGCCGAAGTAAAAAACAAACCTGTGGAGTTGCCATTACAATATGTTAATTTCAGGTCGTGAGCAAGTTGTTGATTGTATTAGATTGAAAAATTTTATTCTGAAAAACAAATCAAAGAATTATGAAAAAGGTAACAGGTATTGGAGGTGTTTTTTTTAAGTGTAAAGACCCTAATAAAATGCGTGAATGGTATAAGCAAAATCTTGGATTAAAAACCAATCCTTACGGAGCGGTTTTCGAGTGGTTTCAGGGAGCCGATAACTCTAAAAAAGGTTTTACAACATGGAGCCCGTTTGATGATAAAACAAAATATTTTGAACCTTCATCAAAGGAATTTATGATTAACTACAGAGTTGAAAACATTGAGGCACTTGTTGCCGGGTTACGTAACTCAGGAGTAAATGTTGTTGATGAAATAGAAACCTACGATTACGGTAAATTTGTTCACATACTGGATCCGGAAGGAAATAAAATTGAACTATGGGAGCCCAATGATGTGGAGTATGAAAAGATGGGTAAGGAGATGAATAGTGAAACTACGAAGTGATTTTTATTGGCTAAGCCGTTCTTTCCTCTCTCTCAAAAAACTACTCTTTACTAACATCCTGCACACCCAGCAGGTCTTTGATTTTATTCATTTCATTTTGGATGCGTGCAACCGTGTTCGATAGTTTTGGATTTTGCAATCCCGTATCAGGCATTTCATTGCTGATGTAGTTTACAAATCGCCACACTTCTTTTACATCATTAATTTTTACCTCATAAGGTTTGTAGGCAGGATTCAATGATTTAAGCAATAATTTTTTATTGCTGCTGATGTGATTGTAAACTACTTTAAACACTATGCCATCATCGTGTGTGAGTATGATGTAGGCATTGCCATCTTTTATCTCCATCCAGTTTTCTACAAACTCTGCCGTAACAAACGATTTGTCCGGTATGGGCAGCATGCTGTCGCCACTAATCTGAAAGGTGCGGTATTTTCTGTCGTGCGAAAGGAAGGGCAGTTGAAATGTAGGTAGGTTGCGTATAAACTCCGGGTCGTTGTAGCCTGCAGTATATCCGGCTTTAGCTTTCACAGGCACCAACTCAATGTTTTCGCGGTTTCTGCTGTCAACCGTTGTTGCAAGAACCCTAAGCTTTGTGCCACGCACATAGGAGTCGTAGCCTAACTCCAGTTCGCGCAGTTGCAAGTCGCTGAGTTTACTCATGTCAACACGCAGCAAGGTGTCTATAGAAATTTTAAAATAATTAGAGAAATTTATCAGTGCCTCAACTGTAGGGTTGGCAATAGCGCCATTCTCATAGCTGTTTAATGTAGAGCGCGAAAATCCTAAGGCAAGTGATGCTACTTCCTGTGTACGCTTTTTGCGTTTGCGAAGTAGTTTTATGTTGGTGCAGAAATACATGTTATGTGGTTTAATGAATTTACTACAAATTTAATATACAGGCTATATAATAACCAAATGAATGATTGTAATAATGCCAAAAAAATATCTAAGCCTATCATTTACAGAATGCTATTTTTACACGCTCATAATTGTGCAATGAACAAAAAGCGAATAGCCATATTAGCATCGGGGTCGGGCACCAATGCCGAAAATATTGCTGCTTATTTTAAGAACAATGAATATGCAGAAGTGGCATTGATTCTCACCAATGTGGCAACGGCAGGTGTGATAGTACGCGCACAGAAGTTAAACATTCCTTGTCTTTTTATGGACAAAAAAACTGTTAGCGATGCTAGTCTGATGCTTGATTTGTTAAAGCAACATAGCATTGATTTGGTTGTGCTTGCCGGATACCTAAAGCTGATGCCTGCCGAAGTTGTTTCAACTTTTCAGCATCGCATGATAAATATTCATCCTGCATTGCTGCCACTTTTCGGAGGCAAAGGCATGTATGGTCACAACGTTCATGAGGCAGTGTTGCAGGCAGGTGTTGCAGAAACGGGCATAACCATTCACTACGTAAACAGCCGCTTTGACGAGGGTGAAATTATTTTTCAGAAAAGTATGCCTGTGCTACCTGACGACACGGCAGAGCGTATAGCGTCACGTATTCATCGTCTTGAATATGAGCATTACCCATCCGTAATTGAGCATTTGGCAAAGGGTTTATTTAAGGATAATTAACAAATCCGTATTCGATTATTTTTATTTCTTTGTCCGACTTTAAAAATAGTATGCAGTTTTGGCTGGTAAAATCAGAGCCGTTTAAATATTCGTGGGAGCAGTTTGTTGCCGATGGAAAAACATTTTGGGACGGTGTGCGCAACAACGCTGCACGGCTGCATTTACTTGCCATGAAAAAAGGCGATCAGGTTTTGTTTTATCACAGCAATGAAGGCCTTGCCGTTATGGGTATTGCTAAAGTTGAAAAGACAGCATATACCGATCCCACTGCTGACGATACACGTTGGGTAGGTGTGGAGTTGACACCATTCAAAGCATTGAAGAAGCCTGTAACATTGGCACAGGTAAAAGATGATGCACGGTTGAAAGATATTGCATTGGTGCGCATAGGCCGCCTGTCGGTAATGCCACTTAAAAAAGAAGAGTTTAATGTAATTTTAGAATTAAGTAAATAGTTTTTATGACGATAAAAAGATTTTTTTTAGCTGCTTTCTGTATGCTTGCCGTTTCTCTGGTAAATGCACAAACAGCCACCATCAAAGGGTTTGTTTATGCTGCAGAAAATGGTGAGCCTGTTCCCTTTGCAAGTGTTTTTCTGAAGGGAACAACCTTTGCCTCTTTTACAGACATTAACGGTTATTATTCCATGGTGAAAATTCCTCCAGGAAAATACCGCGTAATGGCAACAACATTAGGCTACGACACTGCTTTTGCAGATGTTGATCTTGTTGCCGATGAAATGGAAAACCGTAAATTAGTGATGAAGAAAAAAAATGTGGAGTTGAAACAGGTTGAGGTATCGGCAGAGAGACAAACAAAAAAAACAGAAGTTAAAATTGCAGTAGAGTCTGTAACACCTCAGGAAATTAAATCTCTGCCAAGTCTTGGTGCCGAAGGTGATTTGGTACAGTACATGCAGGTAGTGCCCGGTGTTGTAAGCAGTGGCGATCAGGGAGGGCAATTGTATATCCGCGGAGGAACTCCTGTACAAAACAAAGTGTTGCTCGATGGTATGGTCATCTACAATCCGTTTCATAGCATTGGCTTGTTTAGTGTGTTTGATACAGACATTTTAAAAAATACCGATGTTTATACTGCAGGTTTTGGTGCGCAATATGGTGGACGCATTTCATCAGTGATGGACATCACCACACGCGATGGAAATAAAAAACGTATTGGCGGAAAAGTTTCTGCAGGCACATTCCTTTCTAAAGTTTTGTTAGAAGGTCCGATAAAGAAAGCTAAAGACGAAAATGACGGAACAGCGTCTTTCATTCTTTCAGTAAAAAATTCCTACCTCGACCAGACTTCAAAAAGTATTTACAAATATGCTTCCGATGACGGCTTGCCGTATTCTTTCAATGATATTTATGGAAAAGTGGTTGTCAACAGTGCAAGCGGAAGTAAGGTTAGCTTTTTCGGATTTAATTTTCAAGATAAAGTAAATTACAGCAAGGTAGCAAAATACGACTGGAGTTCTTCCGGTGGTGGAATGAACTTTGTGTTGGTGCCCGGTGCATCAAAAGTATTGCTGCGTGGTAACCTCGCTTTCTCCAGCTATAAAATTAAGCTTACAGAAGCCGAAGAAAAACCACGCTCCAGCTTAGTGAATGGATTTAACATGGGCTTTAACTGGCTTTACTTTTTAAATAATGACGAAATTAATTATGGTATTGAAGTGCAAGGCTTCAAAACCGATTTCGAATATTTTAATTATGCCAAGAGACAAATCAATCAGACAGAAAACACTACTGAAATCGGAATCTTCTTTCGCTACAAAAAAATCATCAATAAACTCATCATTGATCCTTCCGTTCGCTTGCAGTATTATGCATCCATCTCTGAATTTTCTCCTGAACCTCGCCTTGGAATTAAATACAACCTGAGCGACAACATCAGACTTAAAGCTGCCGGTGGACTGTATGCTCAAAATCTTATTGCTGCCAACAGCGACCGCGATGTGGTAAACTTTTTCTATGGTTTCCTTTCTGCACCTGATGATTTACCTTCTGAGTTTGATGGAAAATCCGTTAAGAAAAAACTGCAGCTTGCACGTCATGCAGTTGTTGGTGTTGAATATGATATCAGCAAACATTTTGATATTAACATCGAAGGCTACATTAAAGATTTTAATCAGCTTACCAATATCAACCGCGACAAGGTTTATGATGACACTGCAAACAACTTCGACAAGCCCGACTCCGTTAAGAAAAGTTTTATCATCGAAAAAGGATTTACACAAGGTGTTGACGTTGTTTTGAAATATGAATACAGAAGAATGTATGCATGGCTCGTTTATTCTTTGGGATTCAGCACACGCAATACAGGCAACTACGAATATGCTCCACATTTCGACAGACGACATAATATCAATATCATCGGCTCTTATAAGTTAGGTAAAAAACTCGACTGGGAAGTTGATGCCCGCTGGAATTTCGGATCAGGTTTTCCTGTAACTTTAAATCAGGGATTTTATCCTTATCTCAATTTTCAGGATGGACTTGCTACTGACTATACTCAGAACAATGGCGAAATGGGTGTGCTCTACGGACCATTAAATGAGTCGCGATTACCGACCTATCATCGTCTCGATATTTCAATCAAGAAAATTTTCTATCTTGCCCGACACAGTGAGCTGGAAGTGGTGGCAAGTGTTGTCAATGTTTATAATCGTAAAAATGTGTTTTATGTTGATCGCATCAGACACAATGTGGTAAATCAATTGCCAATAATGCCATCATTGGGAGCATCGCTCACGTTTTAATTTTGCAATGTCATGCTGCGTATTTTATTGACAGGAAGTAATGGATTGCTGGGGCAGAAAATTGTTTATGCAGCTATAAAGCATAGCGACATACAACTGCTTGCAACTTCTAAAGGTGAAAACCGTTTGCATACAAAAGCAGGCTATGACTATGTTTCAATGGATATTACCAATGCTGATGAAGTAACTGCCATTGTTGAGAATTTTAAGCCGCATTGTATCATCAACACTGCTGCAATGACCAATGTTGATGCCTGCGAAAAAGATCAGGAAAATTGCTGGAAGATGAATGTAGAAGCAGTCAGGACAATGACTGAACTGTGTCAACTTCATGACATACATTTTATTCATCTGAGTACCGATTTTGTTTTTGATGGTGAAAAAGGGCAACTACAGCGAAGAAGATGCCCCCAATCCGTTGAGTCATTATGCCCGCAGTAAATTTGAATCGGAAAAAGTTGTGCAGCAAGCAGAAATAGATTCTGCTATTTTACGTACAATCATCATTTATGGAGTAGTGGATGACAAGCAAAGAAGTAATGTTGTTATCTGGACAATAAACTCACTGCGTCAGCAAAAAAATATCAATGTCATCAGCGATCAGATGCGCTCACCTACACTTGCCGAAGATCTTGCTGATGCCTGCCTGCAGGCTGCATTAAAACGCGCAACAGGAATATATCATGTATCCGGCAGTGAAACTATGAGCATTCTTGAAATGGTAAACCGTACAGCAGATTTTTTTCAGCTGGATAAAAAATATATTCATCCCATCACTACTGCTCAACTCAATCAACCTGCAAAACGTCCTTTGCTAACAGGTTTTAATATTGATAAAGCAAAACGTGAATTAAACTTTCAGCCTCACACCTTGCAGCAAGGTTTGGAAATTGTAAAGAGTCAATTAGAAAATTAAGTCAGACTAAAAAGGATCTTCGTCAGGCATGTCGTTCATTTTTGAACCACGTGTGTAACGATTCTCTGCTTCAACATTCGGATTAGGTATTCTAACCTTATTGCTTTCATCAGTATAGCCATATATTGCTTTATCTTGTGGTGTCTGATTTTCTAGCTCACGGTCTTTAAACTTAGTATATTGACCAATAAAGGTGAGTTTAACGGTATTTAAAGAACCATTTCTGTTTTTGGCAATAATAATTTCTGCAGTATTTTTTTGTTGAATGGCCTTCATCATCTACATCCATACCATAATATTCCGGGCGGTAAATAAACATTACCATATCAGCATCCTGCTCAATAGCTCCTGACTCACGAAGGTCGCTCAATTGCGGGCGCTTAGAAGCTGTTCCGCGCTTTTCTACTTCACGACTCAACTGCGACAAACAAATTATCGGAACTTCTAATTCTTTAGCTATAGCTTTTAATGAACGCGAAATGGTACTGATTTCCTGCTCACGGTTTCCATTACGATTGTCTGTTCCTGCCACCATCAATTGCATATAATCAATAATGATGAGTTGTACTTTCTTTTCTGCAACAAGTCTTCTGCACTTGGCACGAAGTTCAAAAACCGATAATGCCGGGGTATCATCAATAAAAATAGGTGCATCAGAAAGCGGAGCGATTTTGCTGTTTAGCTGTTGCCATTGATGTTCTGCAAGTTGCCCTTTTCTGATGGCTTCTGAAGTTATTTCTGCCTGTGAAGAAAGCAAACGGTTTACCAACTGAACACTTGACATCTCCAATGAGAAAAACGCAACCGGTCTGTTGAATTGTAATGCGGCATTGGCTGCTAACGATAGGGTAAAGGCTGTTTTTCCCATACCCGGTCTTGCAGCAACAATTATCAAATCAGATTTTTGCCATCCTGCTGTTATACGATCTAAGTCAGTAAAGCCACTTTCTACTCCTGTAATGCCTTGTGTTTGTTTTGATGCAATTTCTATTTCCCTAATGGCTTTGGTAATAAGAGAATTCATGTTTTCGTAATTTCTGCGAATGTTTCCTTCTGCAATTGAAAATAAATTTTTCTCTGCATCGTCCAGCATCTTCAAAACATCTGATGTGTCTTCATAAGCACTCTTTATAGTTTCACTCGAAATACGAATCAACTCACGCTGAATAAATTTTTGAAGGATAATCCGCGCATGATATTCAATGTTAGCCGCAGAAGCAATTCTGTTGGTCAACTGTGTAATATAAAATGCACCACCTACTAATTCTAAATCGCCTGCTTTTTTTAGCGCATGAGTTACTGTTAGAATATCTATGGGCTCAGCTTTATTAAAAAGATCATGTATGACTTTAAATATCTTCTGATGCGCTTCTTTATAGAAAGCTTCTGTATGTAAAATATCTATAACAGCAGTGAGTGCATTTTTTTCAAGCATTAATGCGCCTAATACTGCTTCTTCCATATCCACAGCCTGTGGTGGAATTTTGCCTAATCCTAATGCAATCTGTTGATTTGTTAACGACTTGGGAGCTACTTTCTTTTTTGCACTCCTGCCTGCTTCCACATTTTCTTCCATGCAGCAAATTTAGTCAATTGCCACGCCCCCTTCTCCGAAAATATTTTTAAATAATTTTCAACACGTATTTAACAGAAAAATTTTGTATGCAAAAAAATTAATGAACTGATAATATAGTGATTTCTGTTCTTCTGTTTTTTGCCTTTCCTTCCTCAGTTGTATTATCTGACACAGGTTTTGTTTCTCCATAACCCCTGGAAATCAATCGCGATGCTTCAATGCCTGATGTAATAAGATAATCACAAACCGATTTTGCTCGCTTGTCAGACAACAGCATGTTTGCTTTGTCATCACCTACATTATCAGTATGCCCTCCAATTTCAAGTTTTGCAATGGCATTACTTTTAATAAAACTCACCAGTTTATTTAACTCTGTTTTTGATTCAGGTTTTAGTTCTGCAGAATTGGTGTCAAAGAAAATATTATTCAAAGCCATGGTGCTGCCATCTTTCACGGGTTTAAGTCTTACTATCAACTGCTTTGCATTTTAATATCCGATGGTTTATCCATTTCAAAATGATCGGAGTAGAAAAGATATTTTCGCTTCGACACATTAAGCATATAATTTTTTCCATAAGGCAAGGTCACCATAAACTCTCCTGTGTTTTTGTCAGAATAAGATTCTACAACTGTCTTGCCCGATTCAATATCAATGATTTCAAATTTTGCATCGGCAGGTTTTTTTGTTTCATCATCATACACATATCCTATTGCATAACTCACAGGGTCTGGTTTAATTTTATCATACAAGTCGAAACTGTAAATATCCAAACCTCCTAATCCACCTTCTCTGTTGCTGCTGAAATAGGCTTTATCGCCCGAAGGACTTACAATCAATCCTGCTTCATTGGCAAATGTATTTATTGGATATCCTAAGTTTACTGCTTTGCCCCACTGACCATCAGCCTGGCGTTTACTCATAAAGATATCTGAGCCTCCCATGCCCGGCCATCCGTCAGAAACAAAATATAACGTTTGATTATCCGGGTGAATAAATACGGCTTCTTCTTTTCCTGCTGTGTTGATGTTGTTGTTTAGTTTCACCGGTGTACTCCATCCTTTTTCACTCACCTCACTCATAAAAATGTCCTGATCGTTGGTGCGGCTGTTGCTGCCACGAACAAAGTATAAGGTCTTGCCATCACTCGAAAAAGAAGGTTGCGATTCCCATGCACCTGTGTTCACTGGCGAGCCAAGATTGATTGGCTTTCCCCATACATCACCAAATTTTCTGGAGTAATAAATATCACATGAACCTTTACTTTCAGGTCGGTCACATGCCGTAAAAAATATCAGTTGGCCATCAGCACTGTATGATGGTGCTCCTTCATTTAACTCTGTATTTACCGGTGCACCCACATTTTTTGCCTTACCCCAACTGCTGTCCTGCTGCAAAGTGCTTATATAAAAATCTTCCTGTCATTCGTAAATATCGCTCTTAATCTTTCGTGTAAATAACATTCGTTTACTATCTACTGTAATAGAAGGAAAATATTCATCCATATCTGAATTTATACCTGCACCTGCATTTACCGGTGAAAAAGGTACAGGATGTTGCAGTGCATCTTTTGCAAATTCACAGGATGCTATCAGGTTTTTTGCTTCTTCTTTCTTGTCAGGTTTTGCAGTTTCCATTTTCACAAATTCATTGAAGTGAACCAATGCATCATCATATCTTCCTGATTCCAATTCATACCTTCCTAATGCATAAAAATTGTTTGGGAAAAAACGAGGGTTTATTGCAACAGCTTTTTTATAAGCTTCAATAGCGGCAGGTATGTTATTGTTGTCGGCTTGCAAATCGCCAAGAAGCATGTATGCTTCAATAAAATTCGGATCAGCTTTAATGGCATTTTCTGTTTCGGAAATTGCTTTGGCTGTCTGCCTCGAATCATAATATTTTAAAGCCTGTTCAATATTTTTCACAGCTCTTGACGAAGTTGAAGTATAGGTTTGTTTTTGTGCAAATGCTGCACTGACAAAAAATGCAAATATTAAAACCAAAAATTGTTTAATCATTACCTGATAATTTATTGCAAATATAAAAACAGAACGCACTTATTATATGAAAGTATGGTGTGAATCAGTGTGTCACAAAAATTATTTTATCAGAAACTGATATCGCCATTGAGTTGATAGTAGTTGTAATAGAATCAGAATACCGCATAAAAGTATTCAGAATGGTGATTTATGAGGAAGTTTTCTTATTACTTTTGAGTTTTAAAATGAAATTTTAAATGTTCTTATTTGAATACTTATGTTAATGATAATTCATTCAAATTAAAGTGACAAAGTCCAGTAATATTTATATTCCAAACAATGAAGTCGAAAAGACATTCATAAAATGTATTTGGCGACTTTCAGAATATGATATTCAGGAAAGAAAAGAAATTATCCTTCCCAAAGGTACAGTTGAAATTATTTTTAATTTTTCTGATAAAATCAACTACTTCAGTCCTTCATATAAAATTGAAAAATCACTACCTGATGTCTTTGTAAATGGAATTAATTTTAAGCCATTCGAACTTACTAAAACCAAACAACAAAAATTTCTGGGAGTACAATTGAACAGTATCGGGCTGCGATTACTTTTTTAAAATTCCGTCTTTTGAGTTGAATAACATTGTTTGCGATGGAAATGATATTTGTAAACAACTCAGTAACCTTGCTAATGATTTAAATGGAGAGGAGGAATTTAGTCAACAGGTTAAAATTATTTTATCGTGGATTAGAAACACAGTTTCTTTTAATCAAATTAAGTATGCAACAAGCCGTGCTGAAAAGTTAACAAGTTGTATTTGTTATAATAATCTCACAGTAAAAAAGTTAAGTAAAGAAATAGGTTTGTCAGAACGCCAACTAAGCAGGTTCTCGAATGATTGGTTGGGGATGAGCACAGAACAATTTATTCATTACAGAAAGTATCTTAATTGCTTAAATCTGCTTCACCAATCAAAACAAAACCTCACAGCATTGGGCATGCAGGCAGGGTATTACGACCAATCACATTTTATTCATCAGTTTAAATCATTTACTGACATGACGCCCCGCCAATACAGAGAAGCAAAGACAGATTTGCCTGGACATATTTATTAAGCACATGGAATGTCCGAATTGTACAATTTTTATTTTTATTTCTTTTTGAATTTTGCTGTTAACTTTTTCTAAACAGCTAAATCATGATTTATAAATTCTCACTCATTGAAAAAATACTTTTGTCAAACGACATCATTCCGCATCCCTTTGCTGATGCATCCTTTTCCGTAGGGCTGTCTCTGGCGTTAGGAAGTGCTATAAAGCTGAAAATTGCAGATCAACTCTCTACAGACTTTAAAGAAGTGAGACAAATTGCAAAAGAAGCAAGTGTGAGTGAGGTAGGAGCAGAGTTGACTCTTGATTGTTTAGATGCTTTAGGATATGTTCAGAAGAAGGGTTCTCAGTATGCTTTCACAAAAAGAGGGTTTAAGAATTTGTCAACGCAATCTCCTGATAATTTCAGGTATTTTATTTTGTTCTGTGATAATTTGTATAAAGGTTATTTAAGCTTAGACGAAACTATTCGATTGGGTAAAAGTGCTAAGGCTGATTTATTGAGTATGACAGATTATGATTGGGAGTTGTTTTCGAGAGCAATGATTGATATTTCTAAAACGAATTATAAAGAAGTAGTGGGCAAAATTCCGGTTTCAAAGTCTGCAACAAAACTCCTTGACCTGGGCGGCTTGCATGGCTTATACAGTATTGAACTCTGTAAACGAAATCCAAGTCTTAAAGCAACTATTGTTGATTTGCCTCCGGTAAAGAAATATGCTGACGAATGTATTGCCAAGTATAATGCTTCAGGAAATGTTTCTTTTCTTCCTGCAGATTTTATGAAAGACGATATTCCAATGGGTGTTGATGTTATTCTCGCATTTAATATTATTCACGGTTTCAATCCTTCAGAGAATGAAATATTAGCAAAGAAGGTATTTGATTCACTGAATGCAGGAGGCATTTTTATTATTCTTGATCAGATTAAAGGTATTGGAGGAAACTCTCAGATGTCGAAGGCAACCACTTCTTATATGGCTTTAAATTTACTACATGAGGCAGGAGGAAAAACTTATTCCAAGTCAGAAATTGATATTTACACAAGTAAAGTTGGTTTCAGGAAGACAGAATTAAAAAAACTACATGCTCCGGGTTTTGGATTGATAATTTGCTATAAATAAGGAGATTTCTTAAGGTAAGTTATTTTACAGAAGGCTACTTCGTAAATGGTAATACCGTTAGTTGAAAAGATACAATTTGCGCTACTTTGATTGGGTTTTGAAATAAATTAATATTCATCACTAAAGCCAAACACAGGCTTTCTGGTTTTCCATTTGCCTTTGGTAAAGTCAGGAATGTTCATCACCTTGCCTCCTTGCGCAATTGATTTTTCACTTAATGGTGTAATAAGAATACCATGTTGCCAAGTCATACACATCCATTGGAAATTCCACATTATTTTTAATGCATTCAATGAATGTATGTATCAGAAACCAATCCATGCCTCCATGCCCTGCGCCTTCGGCAAGATGTTCGTATCGTTTCCATAAAGGATGATCATATTCTTTTAACCATTTTTCTGAATTGTCCCATTTGTGCGAATGGTTCATTAAGCTCTCAAAGTAAATATGCCCCTGGTCAAAATCACCCCATCCAAAATCTTCCCAAAGTCCTTTTGTTCCCTGAACTTTAAAACCTAAATTATAAGGTCGTTGAAGACTGGTGTCATGTGTCAATAAAATTGTTTCACCATTTTCGCAGGCAATTTGTGTTGTTACCACATCACCCTCTTTAAATACAATCTTTGCATTAGGATGGTTTTCTCCACCCTTTGGATGATTTACAATATAATCATGTAAGCCTCTTGCTTTAGATGCAAAAGATGAAAGCCGCAGTAATCTATTACCACGGTTAATGTCCATCATCATTGCTACAGGGCCTAAGCCATGTGTGGGGTATAACTCTCCATTTCTTTTTATGTAATGTTCTGTCCTCCACCTTGCTTCACTGTAACCTTTAGTTCCGAATTCTACTCCTGAATTGTAAGGTGTAATACCATCATTAAACAACACGCCTCTCAAGTCATGTTTATAGCCACCTTCGCCATGAAGCAATTCTCCAAAAATTCCTTTTCTGACCATATTTAAAATAGCCATCACATCTCTGCGATAACAAACATTTTCCATAGCAAACAAAGGTGTGCCTGTTGCCTCATGTGTTTTTACATATTCCCAACATTCATTCAGGTTTAGGGCACCGCCAACTTCCATTCCTACTATTTTCTTGGCATACAAGGCTTCTACACCTTGCACTTTATGCCACTCCCACGGAGTAGAAATTAAAACAGCATCAATACCGGTATCATTCAACAGATTGCGGTAATCATATTCTCCATTTGAAAATTCCTTTGCAGTTGGCTTGTTATTTTTCGATAATATTTTTGTGCTGCGGAAAGCATGATGGATTGCGGATCGGCAAATGCAATAATTTCTACATCATCTCTTTTTGCCAGAATTTCTAAATTACTCTGACCTCTGAGGCCAACACCTATTAAGCCTATTTTTACTTTTTTGCCTTTAAATGCAAGTGTAGATAAGGCAAATAAAGAATTAGGAATTAGTAATGTGCCAAATCCGGCTATTGAAGTTGTGCGTAAAAATTCTCGTCTGGAGGTGCTCATTGGATTTTATTTTTATTACTCACAAACTTAATAAAAACAACTTTTAAACTCAATGTTCAAAATCAAGCAGCAATAAAAAAAGCTGCTCTTGTGAAGCAGCTTTTTTTATCATTACTTATGTTTTTTAATTCACAGATATACGTTGTTTTTTCAAACCGTTTACTGTCTGCACCTCAAGCATGTAAATGCCTTTAGCCGGAGCATCAAGTTTTAAACGATAGGTTCCGTTTCCGGATGGTGTTAATTCTTTGTGCATCACAACAGCACCTTTAACATCAATTACACGTACCAAAACATTTTCTTTCAGGTCGCTTTGCGGTACAATCAATGTAAATTCTCCTTGTGATGGATTTGGGAACACCACTAAATTGTTGCTCGGTGTCATAACTTCTCTTATTCCTGTTGAAGTACATACTATCGGAAATATTGCATGTGCTACATTTAAATCCCATGAGTTAGTGGCGTCAGAATAAGCATACCAAGTGCCTGTACTAAATTGTTCATAAGCTGTGCCCGGAATGGTATTTCCATCTCTGCTGGTGTAAATAGCTAAGGTATCACCTGCATTATATGTGAAATGTACACCAACGTAATAATTACCAACGCCAATACTTACATTCGGATTAAAATCAATAATAGTTGGTAAAGTACCTGCTGCATCTGCAGCAATCTGATCGTAAGTAACATTTACGCTTCCAATTGCAGTTCCGGGCATACCACCGGTTCCGGTTGCATCCCAAACTCGAGCACTTGCCGTTTGTCCTGTACCTGATGATGTACCAACACCAAAGTAAATCAACGCACCATCTACAGTTGTATTAGGTGTTGTGTTGGAGTATTTGTCTGCTTTTGCTTGATCTGAATAGGTGTTTTGTCCTGAAACATATCCATTTGCTGGTGTAGTGCCGGCTAAATAAACAGTAGCTGTATCGCCTACTAAGTCAAAATTTGAAATAGTGTCGCATGTAGAAGTACCACCTGCTGTAACTACAATGTAGTTGTTCTTTGTAAGTGTATTGCTTCCATTTGAATTAGTTGCAGTTAAAGAAACATTATAAGTTCCTGCAGTCGCATAAACTATATTACTTGGATTTTGTGCTGTTGAGGATGATGGAGTTCCACCTGGGAATGACCATGACCACGATGTTGGTGAATTGCTGCTTTGATCAGTAAAGTTTACACTGCCACCGGGAGCAATAGTTGTTGTATTTGCAGTAAATTGTGCTGTTGGTCCAGCTGAAGGTGCGCTGCAACCTAGTGATGTTGCTAAGGGTGCACGGTATGTTCCGTTAGCCATTGCAATTTGCATTCTTGATTTTTGTCCTGCAGTAAACATATTCAGACATTTGTCATAACAGTAGTCCATATAGTTCATCCACATATCTCCATTTGGACCATTATTACATGTTACTAATGGAAAAGAAGGACATGGATAAGGCGGATTTTGTCCACCATAATTTGCAGTTTGTTGTGTTGGCGTGTCAGATACATAGTCATTTCCACAATTAGCATCGCCCCAAATATGACGCAGACCTAACCAGTGACCTATTTCATGCGTTGCTGTACGGCCTTTATTGTATAAAGCATCTAAGGTACCAACACGACCAAAAGATTTATACCAAACTACTACACCATCATTGGTGGCCGTACCGTAACTTCCTGTCAAACCTGTTAATGTACTGTTTAAAGGAAATGTAGCATGGTAAAGCAATTGATTCCCTGAAGCGGAATAATCAGGAACAACCCAAATATTTAAGTATTGTGTAGGATCCCAAATGGTTGCCGGTTTTATGGTGCCGTCAATATAGGTTTTTGTATATGGAGGTGCAGTCCAGCCTTGTGTATTTCTGTTAATACGATCAATTCCATTTGTAGGATTACCACTTGGATCACGTTGTGCCAAACAGAAGTTGATTTCGCAATCTGCAGCTACCGCACCAAACACAGAAGGAGTTGATGTGGTGTCAGGATTTTGTCTGCGGTAATCTTCATTCAAAACTGCAATCTGAGAATTAATTTGTGCATCGCTGATGTTTTGGTTTACACCCACATTGGTTCCATTATGAATTACGTGAACAACAACAGGAATGTTGTAAACCACCTGCATTTTATTTGCATTCGGCTCTTTCATTTTAGCGGCCATCCATGTTTCATATTCCAATGGAAGTTCACCGGTTCCGCATTGACGTTGTGTCATTGTCGGCTGCTCTTTGATATTGATGCCGGCTTTTCTTTGTGCATTAGCCGAAATAATTGTTGTTGCGGCTAATAATGTTAGTAAAACTTTTTTCATTAATAATGATTTTATAATTTTCAAATAAAAATTGAGACGGTAAATCTAAAAAAAAATCAAATTCGTGCAGCAAATTCAAAAACAAAATTTGAATTTATTTCGAATTATCTTTTCAATAAATTTTTTTCATCATTTTGTTGTTTACTACTGACTTTCAATTAAACATTTATGGTCGTTTTCTTCATTTTAAGGCTTGTTTTTCTCAACTTTGTGCCATGTTTAATCAGATAGGTTTAATAATTTACAAAGAATGGAAATTAGAGTGGCGCAACCGAGCCGCTATGGCCGGTCTTATGGTTTTTATTCTATCAGGTGTTTATATCAGTTATCTCAGTTTTAAGAAAATTGTAGATGTTTCGGCTTGGAATGCTTTGTTCTGGCTGCTTATTTTGTTTATGGCTGTAAATGCACTTGCAAAAGCTTCATGGCAGAATCGCGTGGTCTTCAGTTATTCTATTATTCATTTCTGAATCCTTATGCCGTAATTTTAGGAAAGATAATTTATAATGGTTTGATGTTGTTTCTTTTCGGCATCATCACTTTTTTTATCTATGGAATTTTACTGGGTAATCCTGTGCAGGACATAGGCATGTTTATCCTTACTGTTTTATTAGGGTGCTTTGGAATTTCATCTGTGCTGACTATGATTTCCGCCATTGCATCCCGTGCAGGGCATCAGTCAAGCCTCATGGCAATTTTAGGTTTTCCTGTTTTATTGCCTTTGCTGATTGTTTTAATTCATCTTTCTAAAAATGCTATTGACGGTATTGATTTTTCAGTGAATTTAAAATACCTAACCATGCTAACAGCTTTGAATTTACTCGTACCTTCTTTAGCCTACATTTTATTTCCCTACCTTTGGCGCGAATAATTATCTTCATGTTGACATTAAAGTTCTTTTTTCATCATGCATAATGTCTGGAAAATTGCTTGTGTAGCATTGCTCTATTTTACACTTTTTGCAGGCTTCCTTATGCCTGTACCTGAGTTGCCTATCCTTAATGAGTCTATCAGAAATTTATATTTCCATGTAACTATGTGGTTTGCCATGATTATTCACATGGTAGTAACAATTGTTTACAGCATACGCTATTTATCAGGAGGAAAGATTCAGTATGATCTAAAAGCCGAACAGTATGCCATTACAGGAATGGTGTTTGGTATTGCAGGTTTAATTACCGGAATGATTTGGGCACGTTTCACTTGGGGTGCTTTTTGGGTTAACGATACCAAACTCAATGGTGCTGCTGCTGCCATGCTCATGTATGCAGCTTATTTTATTCTCAGACAATCAACAGAAGACGAAACCAAACGTGCCAAACTCAGTGCAGTATATTTAGTTTTTGCATTCCCACTGATGATGGCTTTCATATACATCCTGCCACGCATGACAGATTCACTTCATCCCGGCAATGGTGGCAACCCTGCTTTTGGACAATATGATCTTGACAATCAGATGCGACTGGTTTTTTATCCTGCAATTATCGGATGGACATTGCTTGGCGTATGGATAACATCTATTCGAATAAGAATTAAAAAATTATGGAATTCTCACGAAAACTAAAAATACTTTTTTCTGTTTTAATGTTGGTTGCAACAAATGTGTTTGCACAAACAGAAAGTCGACTTGACGAAACTTTCCGCAGCAATGGAAAGATTTATGTGGTAGTTGCAGTGCTTGCTGTGGTGTTAACAGTATTGTTTATTTACTTAATCAGTATTGACAGGAAATTGAAAAAGACAGAAGATAAATTGAAGAATAAAAATTAAAAAACAGACATGAAAAAATCTTATATCATAGCAATGGTGCTCATTGCAGTTGCATTTGCTGCTATTATCAGCACAGTGAGCGACTCCGGCACCTATGCCAATTTCACTGAGGCCTCATCACATGAAGGTAAGGTATTTCATGTGGTTGGTAAACTTAACCGCGATAAGCCTTATGAATACCATCCTGAAAAGAATGCCAATCTTTTTACTTTTTATCTTTATGATAACAATGGCAATGAAAGAAAAGTGTTGCTCAACAAAGCCAAGCCGCAAGACTTTGATAAGTCAGAGCAGATTGTAATTATTGGTAAAATGAAAGGCGAAGAGTTTATTGCTTCTGATATTTTGTTGAAGTGTCCAAGCAAGTACGCTGACGAAGCACAAAAGAGTTAAGTTGTTTTTAGCAGAACATAACTTTAGATAAGCAACAATCTTATTTATTTTTTCCGATTTTCGAAACGGCATAAACCTTCATCAAGATATTTAGTGTAGGTTTTTATGTCAGGTGTATAACCACGTGGTTCAGCAAGAATTTTTCCCTGATGATCTAATAAAACATAGTAAGGCTGCGAGTTAGTTTTGTAAACATTGGTTTGTAAATCGCTCCATTTATTACCGATAGTTCTTATTTTTTTACCTGTTGTTGCAGAAACATATTGTTTGTCTTCCGGTAGTTGCTCCTTGTCATCAACATAAAGTGAAATGGCGCATATTTATCCGAAAGCCTTTTCAGCACTTCAGGATCACTCCACACATTGTCTTCCATTTTACGGCAGTTAACACAACTCCATCCTGTAAAATCAACCATCACCGGCTTGCCTACAGTTTTAGCGTATGCCATACCTGCATCGTAATCATGATAGCAGTTTAAGTTATGTGGACAATGATTGCTTGATTTTTCTGTTACCCATTCTTTATAAAATTCAGGTGGAGGAAAGCCGCTGATCATTCTTAATGGTGCGCCCCATATTCCCGGAATCAGATACAATGTAAATGTTAATGATATGATGGCAAACATCAGTCGGGGTACAGTGATATGTTTTACATCGCTGTCATGCGAAAATTTTAATTTGCCTAATAAATAAAAGCCAAGCATACCAAAAATGATTACCCAGATGGCAATAAAAATTTCACGCTTCAAAAATTCCCAGTGATAAGCGAGGTCAACATTCGATAAAAATTTAAATGCCAATGCCAATTCAATAAAACCGAGTGTAACTTTTACAGTATTAAGCCATCCACCTGATTTAGGCATGGAGTTTAACCACCCCGGAAATGCAGAGAAAAGTCCAAATGGCAATGCAAGTGCCAAAGCAAATCCTGTCATTCCTATAATTGGACCTAAATAACTTCCATTGTGTGCAGCTTCTACTAACAGTGTGCCGATAATTGGTCCTGTACATGAGAATGAAACCAATGTCAAAGTAAATGCCATAAAGAAAATTCCTATCAATCCGCCACGGTCGGAGGCGCTGTCGGCTTTGTTAACTAACCAGCTTGGTAATACAATTTCACATGCACCAAAGAATGAAAAGCAAAAATCAGGAACACAATAAAAAATGTCATATTAAAAAAGACATTGCTTGCCGTATCGTTGAGTGCATCACTACCTAATGTAACCGTGACTAAAAATCCAAGACCTACATAAATAATAATGATAGAAATAGAGTAGATTAATGCATTCATCAACCCCTTCTGACGTGAACCACTGCGCTTTGTAAAAAAACTTACTGTCATAGGTATCATCGGAAAAACGCAAGGTGTAAGTAAAGCTAAAAAGCCACCTAAAAATCCTGCAATAAAAATTCCGAGCATGCTTTTATCTGTGGCAGTTGATGTTGAGCCATCACCGCAGCCCGGTTCAAGTTCTGATACTTGTGCTACTTCTGTAAATACACTGTCGTTTTGTGCTGCTGCCGTTGCTGAATCAATATGTTCCGGTGGCATCACTGCCTGTGCAGTGTCTGTAACCACAGGTGTTGTATTGTTTACAGGAATTGCAAGTTCAGTTGTAGCACACGATTTTTTCTTGCCATCATTCAAATCAAATTTAAAGTCAACATCTGTTGGTGGCAGACATTTTTCATCATCACAAGCCATAAAGGTTACAAAACCTGTAATGCTGAATTTTTTTCTTGTGTTGATTTTTATTTTCTGCTTAAACTCTGTTTCACCATGAAAAAATTTCAGTTTCATCTGAAACTGCTGATCATATACTTCTTCGGCATGACCTTCTTTTACTTTGCCAACTGTAGTGTATTCAGGAGAATGATTAAAAGTAAAACTTGTGGGTATAGGCCCATCAGCACCATTGATGGTTTGAGAATAGATATGAAATTTATCTACCGTTACAGCTTTTAATATCAGCGTAGCTTCACAACTGTCTGTCTGTTCAACTCTGAAACTCCACTTGGCACCTTCAAAAATCTGCGCATTACTGCCTGTGCCGAAAAATAATATGATGGCAGTTAAAATAATTCTCAAACCTTGTTGCATAGTCAAATTTAACTTCACCGGATTAAAGCCCGGTTTTAAATGTGGCACAAAATAACAAAATCAAAGCATTGTGGAATGTAAGTTTTGTAACAAAGTCAGTTTATTTTGTCACCTCTGAGTAATCTGTAATGCCTTCGTGCTTCAGCAATGAATACGCTTGAAGGATATTTGTCTATAAACTGCTCATAAGTGCTTTTTGCCTTCTCAGTGTCCTTCAGATTGTTTTCATAAATGCCGCCAATTCTGAACAAAGCATCATCGGCCAATACTCCATCAGCATAATTTTTTACAATGTCGCTATAAAGCGTAATGGCTTTTTCAAAATCTCCTTTTGTCAAATAAATTCCAGCTTGTTTAAACCATACGTTGGCAGTAATTTTTCTTCCCGGATAAAGCACGAGAATGCTGTCTAATGTTTGCAATGCAAGATCATTTTTATGCTGAAATGCAAGTAATTCTGCACGTGAATAAATCTGCAGAGGCTCTGTTATAGAGTCGTCACCAATGTTATCAGAAATTAGCAGTGCAAGGTCAAGTGCATCGTTCGAAATCAGTTGCGAAGTAGCTTGTTTCAACACACTTAATTGTGCTTCTGCCCATTCAAATTCTCCCAGATAATAAGATAGTCGTGCATTGCGGAATTTAGCTTCGCGACCAATGGCATCGTGTTTAAAATCTTTGTCAACCTGCGAGTAGGTGAGCGATGCTTCCCATAAGTCGCTATCTAAAATCATTATGTCGCCCAATTCTAATTTTACCTCTGCAATATAGTTTGGCGATAGTGCAGGCATGGCAATTACCTCTTCAAGAATTTTACGTCCTTCGGCAACTTTATCAAGATAAAAAGCTTCTAATTGTGCATGTTTAACCATCAGTGGTGCAGTAATTGAATTTTTACCCAACTCCTGCAGTGCTTCCGTAAATTGTTTTTCTAATGCCAACAGTTCTGTTTGCGTGTAATGACTATCTGTTGTTTTTTCAAAGGCTGCACTAAGCATGGCAATTTTTGCTCTGATATAAAGCGGATGATTGCTTCCTTTTGCAACTATGTAATCAAAACATTTTTCTGCAACAGTCCATGCCTGGTTCGAAATACATATTTCGCCTAAAGAATAAATTCTGTTGCCCGTGTCACCGGTTTTTTTATCCAAAGCTTTGGCTTGAATATAAGCCGATTCAAAATCTTTTTCCTGCATAAAGAGCCAATACAAAAACTCACTGTAAATGAGTTGTGATGGCTCACGTTGAATTTTGCGAAGTAATGACAGCCGCAACAGATTAGCAAGATTTGAATCACTATCCTGACTTAGTTTGTATTGCAATACGGATTGTACATTAGCCTGAAACATGGTGTTTTCAGTCATGATGTCTAAGTATTCATCAATCATTTTCTGTGTTTCGCCTTTGCGGCCATACAACTCTGCAATATCAAAACCAAAGTTGTTGTCAGGCACTAAACTTCTTCCTTTCAGAAAAGTTTCCAATGCTAAGTCAGGTTTGCCATTCATGATAAAACTGTTGGCAACTGCGTAAATGTCACCTACGTCAGGGTGAAGGTTTTTTATGGCTGTTTCAAATTGCTTTTTTGCTTTTTCATTGTCGCCTTCCAATTCATACAACAAGCCCAAGTCAACATTGTATTTTCCTGCACCTGCACCACGTTTGGCCTGTTTTTTAATAAGCTTTTCTGCTTCTTTATAGTCTTTAATTTGTTTCAGACATTTCAGATAAGGCTCATAAGTGCCAAAGGGGTCAATGTTGTATTGCTTTTCATAATACACTGCTGCTTTATCAAACTCACCGGTTGATTCATATTGACGTGCCAGATCAAGATTATTTAATCCCTGTGCTGAAGTAAACAAACTCAGCAACATTACAGGCATTATTAAAAATGCTGATTTTTTAAAAGCAGAAATAATCTTGTTGTAAACATGTTTAATCTATGCGGTCAAATCCTGTGTAGTGCTGTATGGCTTTGGGTATATGAATGTACTGTCCGTTATAATTGTTCTCTAAAAGTGCGGCTACAATTCTTGGCAATGCCAATGCACTTCCGTTTAATGTATGTGTCAATTGTGTTTTACCATCATTGCCTTTAAATCGTAATTTTAGTCTGTTACTCTGAAAACTTTCAAAATTAGAAACCGAACTCACTTCCAGCCATTTTTCCTGAGCAGCAGAAAACACTTCCAGGTCATAAGTAAGTGCAGATGCAAAACTCATATCACCACCACAAAGTTTTAAAACGCGATAAGGCAACTCTAATTGTTCTAACAGCGAACAAACATAGTCTTTCATTTCCTCCAACACTTTGTAACTGTTGTCAGGATGCTCAATGCGCACAATTTCTACTTTATCGAATTGATGTAAGCGGTTTAAACCACGTACATCTTTACCATAAGAGCCTGCTTCACGCCTGAAACAAGGAGTATAGGCAGTTAGTTTTTGTGGGAAATCACTCTCTTTTAAAATCGTATTTCTGTAGATATTGGTAATGGGCACTTCTGCTGTGGGTATCAGATAAAACTGATCTTCTGTAACAAAATACATCTGACCTTCTTTGTCGGGCAACTGACCGGTTCCGAATCCTGAATCCTGATTGACCAATATAGGGGCTGCACTTCAAGATAGCCTGCAGCAACTGCTTTGTCCAGAAAAAAGTTGATTAATGCACGTTGCAGTCTGGCACCTTTGCCACTATAAACCGGAAAGCCTGCACCGGTTAGTTTTACACCTGTTTCAAAATCTATAAGGTCGTATTTTGTGCAAAGTTCCCAATGCGGAATTTTAGCTGTTAACTTCGGCAATCCCGTCACCGTAAATACAATGTCATTGTCGGCAGCAGATTTTCCGGGAGATACTTTTTCAGAGGGAATATTTGGCAATTTTACCAACTCATCCTGCAGCAGATGTTCTGTAGTTTCTAATTCTGCCTGAAGTTTTTTAGATGTTTCTTTTAATACAGCATTTTTTTCTTTCAGTTGTTCTGCATCATCTTTTTTTCCTGCTTTCATGGCAATGCCAATCTCTGATGCCATTTTATTTTGTTGCGCAAGACAGGCATCGTTTTCTTTTTGCAACTGCCGTCTTTTTTCATCCAATTGTAGAATTAATGCTACAATTTCAGAGGCAGAAAAGTTTTTAATGGCAAGATTTTTGATAATATTATCAGGATTTTCTCTTATTTTTGAAAGTTCTAACATAAACAGAATTAAGTCTGCAAAAGTAAATTGTAACCATTAACATTAAACCAAAATTATTGCAGCAGTTAGATTGGGAGAAGGAAAAAGTGAGTAATCGGGCTAAACGTAGTTTGTAGATCTGCTTTGAAGTGCACCTCATGTTGTAGGGTAAATTCTATCAGAATAACTACTTTTATGATAGAAGTTTAAGGTTTTCGTCTTTCTAATGAAAAATGATGAATAACTGTTTGTTAATAATTTGTTGATGAGTATATTTGTCTTCTTAAATAATTACATAAAAACCAATCATTCAAATTAATATTCAAATCATGCAAAAGTTTTACTCATTTACAGTTTGTTTTGCCCTTGCATTTTTATGCAGTATCAGCAATTCATCAGGTCAGCTTGTCATTAATGAGTCTTTTAATGGTACAACTTTTCCGCCATTGGGATGGGGAACAGGTTACTCCGGAACAAGTTCCGATTTAGAAAACTATTGCGAGCGTGTTACAGTATCATCCAACCCTGTAGGAACACCTCCGGGAACACACAGTGGTGCAGGTATGGCACGCTATCGTTGCGGTTATATGACTCAAGCAGGTGAGAAAGCATATATTTCTTCGCGTGCATTGGATTTTACCAATATGCCCGTAGGTGGTACTACTGCAACTTTCTGGATGTATAGAGATGCTGTAAATACAGGATTTTTAGATAGTGTTACCGTTTATTTAAATGACTCCAATTTAATTGTTTATGATACTCCCGGAAATACCAATGGCGCGGCACTTCGATTAGCAATTCAACAGGTTGCACCTTTTGGCTTTGGAAATACAGTGCCCCGTTGGTGGAATACTAATCCAATTAGTGGTGCTGCAGGATGGTTTCAATATCAGGTAACAATTCCAAATATTCCTGTTGTTACCGTAGCCTCACAGCGATTTCTGATTTTTGTTTTTACCAACAGACATACTGCAGCTAGCGGTGGAAATATTTATATTGACGATATCTCTATCAATACCTACCCAAAGGCACAGGCGTATGTTTCTACAAAAATGTCTTTTCAGGGTACTGCATCAGTACCTCAAAACTCATTGAATAATTTAATTTATGGTGTTGAAGTGGTAATTGATGGCGGTGATGATGTAACTGCTAACAACTACTACACAGTTGACTCATTAAACTTTAGCTACATTGGCTCTACCAATGCCTGTGGCGATGCACAAAATGCTAAATTGTGGTGGACAGGTGGAACAGATGTGTTTAATGGTGTAGCCAATGCTATTCAGGTTGGTGCAACTATCCCTACCTTATGTGCAACAAACTATTCTTTTTTTCCGGTAAACACTTTCAGACTCAACAATGGTAAAAACTATTTTTGGGTAACTTATGATATTAAACCCGTTGGAACATCCACACCGGGCAATTGTGTTGACGGTGAGTACAATATGATTCGTCTTACTAAAGGTGGCATACCTATGACCGGAACTCCTGTGCCCGGAACTTTGGCAGGTTGCCGGCCAATTGACGTGGCCTATTGTGGTGGTGCAACACCATCATACGGTGTAGGTACATCATGGCTTGGTGGTTCCTATACAAACAACGATTATGTAGCACAGGTTATACTTAATGGAGAGGTTGGATATCCCGTAATCAATAATGCATTAAACTGTTGTGGTCCTAATATTGCACCTTGGTGGGGTGGTCCGGCACCTTTCAGTGCCCACCCGCCCGATTACGGAAAAATTCCCTGCCGTACCGGGAAAAACTACTGTGTTAATGGCAAATGGTATGACTTCCTATACCATTAGTTTAAAAGTAGGAACATGGTATAGTTCAAACTATATTGCAGCTTTTATTGACTTTAACCACGATGGTGTATTTACTACAGCAACAGAAAGAATTGCCATGTCACCTAATATGGCAGCTAATGGTACCTATACAACTACTTTCACAGTGCCAACAACTGCCTATATAGGTACGACAACTTTACGTGTGCGTGAAGTTTATGCAAACTCAAATATAGATGCTTGTGCTTATGGAACCTACGGTGAAACAGAAGATTATTCTGTTACTATAATTCCTACATGTAACTCATGCTACGGGCTTGGGTTATAATAAATTGTGGCTTGGTGGTTTTGATAATGATTGGGCTAACCCACTAAACTGGTGTCCTGCAAATCCGCCATTGATAACTGATGATGCACTTATACCAGGTAGCAGCCCTCACCGTCCTGTAATTAAAGAAGGTACTTTAGCTTATGCTAAAAAGTTAAGAATACAAGGTAATGATACGGTAACAGTTAATGTTTATAAAACAGGCCGCCTGACAGTTGCCGACTCATTAATTATTAACGACCCTGCAACAGTACTTAGAGTTAACTCGCAATTTACTGATACTGCCCGTATTTCAGTAGGTAATTTGTTGCCTACTATTCCACCATATTATCCGTTGAATGCAGCAGCTTTAAAACAGCGTTGTCAGTTAGTTTATACTTCCACTGAGTTAAGTTCTTATGGCATGATTACCGGTGATGAAATTGATTCCATATTCCTATTGGTGTCAAATTTTACAGCTCCAGCGAACGCATATACAAACTTCAGCATCAGATGGTACTATACCAGTGGAGGATTTTCTTATGGTGGAACTGCAGGAACCAATGCATTGGCTGCATTTGCAATTGGAACCACACCGAATTTAGTTTATACCAATCCATCGCTAAGTGTTCCGGCAACAGGTCAGTATAAATTTGGTTTGTTGACACCTATTCCTGTTAACCTTGGATATTCTTTGGTAATAGATATATGTTATGATCACGTCATAGGTGGTGGGCAGCAAACCTGGTACACTACAACAACTGGTACAAGACGTTATATGCAACTTTATGCAATTGCTCCTATCCCAAATGCATCTTGCGATTTTACTCCTACCATTCGTGCAATGGGTACAGCAAATGCTGCCGGAGTCACTACATTTAATCTTGGTGGATTTCTTCAGGGAAGCTTACCTCACCTTTCTGTAGGATTAGCTTTATCTAGTACTCCTGCTGGTATTTTCGCACCGGGCACTACAATTACAGGAATTGCAGGTTCAACTATAACCATTTCAACACCAACTATCGGTGCTATGACTGCTGCAACTCAGATATCTTTTAAGGTTAATGGTGCATTAAGCATAAATTCAGGTGATGGTAACTGTTCTACATCACAACGCCCCAACCTTACTTTTAAATACAAACGTAAATACACTACATTTATACTATATGTAGGTGGTCACTGGAACAACTCCGGTACATTTACAGCAGGGCAGAGCGATTTTACTTTTAATGGTGCCAACCCACAAAATATTGATGGTACCAATAACACAACTTTCATGGCAATGTCGGTAAGCAAGCCTGCTCTTATAGCGGTTAGATTAAATAGAGATGTAGTGGTTACAGATACACTAAATCTAACTCAAGGCAGATTACAACTTAATAGTGTTGCCCCAACTGCAATCCGCTCTTTGAGTTTAATGAGTAATACGGGTTCAACTACAGCATTAACTAGAAATACTGGTGTATTAATTGCAGAATCAAATCCACCAAACTATGGCAACTTCCGTTGGAAAATTGGAACACCTGCGGCTTATCCAACTACATTTACATTCCCGTTTGCTAACGCTGCAGGAACATACATTCCTGTTGACTATAAAGTAAATAATGGCGATGCTGATGTTACCTTAACAACTTATACAACAATACCTGCAAATACACCAATACCAACAGGCGTGTCAGATATTTATATGAACACCTGGTTTGCACCGCCATTTACAGATAACAGCCCCTATATGGTTGACCGTTTCTGGCAGATAAATGATGCAGGTACAGTTAGCAGCCGCGACCTTACATTAAACTGGACACCAACAGAGAATGCATCAGCAGGCTCGTCTCCTTATCGTGCACAGGTGTATAGTTCAAGTACTAATTGGGGTTATCCTTTTATCATCGGTCAGACAAATCCAACGGCAACATCAGTTTCTATTCCTGCAGCTACCTTCACAAACACATGGGCAGTTGTAAGAGAATTGCAACCGTTGCCTGTAGAATTACTTTCGTTTGAAGCTAAACCATATAAAGATCAGGAAGTAGTTTGTAACTGGACAACAGCTACAGAATTAAACAACGATTTCTTTACTGTTGAACGCAGCAGCGATGGCCGTAACTTCGAAAAAGTGGGTACGGTAAAAGGTGCCGGTAATTCAACGCAACAACACGACTATAAATTTATTGATACTAAACCTTACAGAGGGGTTTCTTTCTACAGACTGAAACAGACAGACTTTAACGGTAAGTCTGAGTCGTTTGAGAAAGTAGCTGTAAACTTGAGTTTGCCTGCAACACCAATAAGTGTTTATCCTGTTCCTGCTAACGAATATGTAGTATTCAGTGTTGACAGAAATCAGAATCTCGAAAATGCAGTATTGTATGTTTATGACTTTACAGGACGTGCATTGATTCAGAAAAAAGTAGCAGAACTTAAAGGTACAGGAACCAATATCTTTATCCTACCTGTAAATACTTTAATCAATGGTTTGTATCATTTCGATTTAAAAGTTGAGGGAGCTTCATTAGGAAACGGTAAATTTATTGTAGAGAAATAATTTTTTAAAAGACAAAGTGCCCGTAAGTATGATAAGTAAACAAACACTGTCATTCTTACGGGCACTTGCCGTTAATAACAACCGTGAGTGGTTTGCTGCAAATCATCACAAGTACGAGGGTGCTAAAGAAGATTTTAATAATTACCTCAAACAAACGCTAACGGAATTGGCGAAGTACGATGTTTTGCTCAAAAGCCTTGAACCCAAAGATTGTGTTTTCAGAATTTATCGCGACATACGTTTTTCGCCCGATAAAACACCTTATAAAACAAATCTGGGTGCAGCTATCAATGCCGGAGGTAAAAGAGTAGAAACTGCAGGAGCCTATCTGCACATTCAGCTTGGCAACAAGTCGTTTTTTGCCGGTGGACGGTGGATGCCTGATAGGGAAACTTTACGAAAAATAAGGCAGGAAATTGACTACAATACCGGAGAGTTTAAAGCTATTTTGAATGATAAAAACTTTAAAAAGTATTTCGGTACATTGGAAGATATAGCGCTTAAAAAAGCACCTAAAGACTATCCAAAAGACCATCCGGAAATAGCATTGCTTAGATACACAAGTTACATTGCCTCCATGCCATTGGCAGATTCATTAATCACGTCTGATAAAGGAATAAAAGAAATTGGTAAAGCTTATAAAGCATTGATGCCATTGCTGCATTTCCTGAATCGGGCTTTAGATTAGTTTGCAGCAACCGTTCTCATTTTTTGAGAAACAATTCTGATTATGTAAGTCATGATGATGAGTAGGCAGGCCATCAATATCCATAACGTATTGTAACCGAAGTTGGCTATGGTTTGTGTAGCAAGAATTGGCAAGGCTGTTTGTGCCGAACTCCATGCCATAGAGTATAATGCTGCATATTGTCCGCGACTGGCAACAGAACTTTTTAAATTCATATAAGAATTCATGAATGGCATTGCAAGCATTTCTGAAAAGGAAACCAATACAATAATAAAAGTGAATGCTGCAAAACCACCAATAAAAGGAAGGCAAAGGTAAGTCGCTGCAAGCAGAAGTCCGCCAATTGATATTGTACGGTAAAGGTTCCATCGTTTTTCTATGCGATAAACCAAAATCATTTCTACAACGGCAACTATTAATCCGTTAAACATCATCAGTAAACCAATCTGTCTTTCGCTCAGGTGATGAATGTCTTTATAAAATAAAGGCATGGTTATAAAAAACTGAAAGAAACAAAGTGCATAGATAAAAGCAGCTACAATAAAATAAAGATAAATTTTGTCTTTGTAAGGAGAAGCAATTTGCTGTGTTTGGCTTTTGCCGAGCACATGATGCACCTTTTTATTATGCAGCATAAATAGTGTAAATGTTGCAGCGGCAATACAAAAACATCCATTTGTATAAAATAAATAATCGTAACTTATAGAAGCTAAAAAACCACCAAGAACAGGCCCTACTGAGAAACCAAGGTTTATAGCTAATCTGTTTATTGAAATGGAGCGTGTGTAGTTTTCCGGCTTACTATAAAAAGCAATTGCTGTCATGTTGGCCGGACGATATGATTCACTAAAAATACTTAGAAAAAAGAATGAAATACATAAATATAAATAGGAGTGAATAAAAGGGATGAGCATAAATAAGCAACCACCTGTAAATAAACTAATGAGCATTACAGGACGGTAGCCAATTATGTCTGTCAGTTTACCACCGGTAAAAGCACCTGTAAAACTTCCTGCACCAAAACATGCCATCACCACACCGGTTTGTTGCACTGTAAGTCCTAGTTTTTCTGTCAGATACACTGAGAGGAAAAAGATTACCATAGTACCGCTTCTGTTTATGAGCATCACTGCGGAAAGCAACCACACATCGCGCGAAATGCCTCCATAGGCACCGGAAAAAAGTGATTTAACACGTTGCAACATGCGGCAAAATTGAAAGAAGTTGCCTTGCAAAGCAAGAAGAATAAAAATACTTATACACTGCTTTATTTAATGTAATTTTGTGGCATTCCAATTCAATCGGTTTATTATGAAGGTAGCAATTATTATGGGCAGCAAGTCAGACCTTGAAGTCATGCAGCAGGCAGCACAGGTGCTTGCCGATTTTCAGGTAGAACATCATATTCAGATTGTTTCGGCACATCGTACACCGGAGTTAATGGTACAATTCTCAAAAGAAGCTTATGACAAAGATTTTCGTGTCATCATAGCAGGGGCGGGGGGAGCAGCTCATCTTCCGGGTATGGTTGCATCATTAACAGCACTTCCTGTCATTGGTGTTCCAGTAAAGTCGAGCAATAGTATTGATGGATGGGACTCTATTCTTTCAATATTGCAAATGCCAAACGGAGTTCCTGTGGCTACCGTTGCCCTGAATGCCGCACAGAATGCACGTTTGCTAGCCATTCAGATTTTAGCGACATCTGATAATGCACTTTATAGAAAACTTGAGTACTATAAGCAGTCGTTAAGAGATAAGGTTATCCGATCCAATGAAGGACTGTGATTTTTAATAAAATTTTGCTGACAGGAGCTTCGATTGCAGCCTCCGGTCATTGAAATACATCTATATAGACCTCCAACTGATTTTTTTATTGGTTATAAGTTTTTAAATTGTTGAAATATAACTTTATTAACTAATGCATTATCAATAGATTGAAGATGATGATTGAATAGTTTCAAGGACAATTAAAAATATTTTCAATAACCATTTGCTAATAAAAAATCCTTTTCTATTTTTGCGTTCCCTTTTTTGAAGGGTAAAGTGTGTTCATTGACATCGTGGATTAATGGCGTAATAACTTCTGAAGCAGATTAGTAAATAAGTAATTTGTTTGGGAATCATTGATATTTAAGAGGCCGATGTAGCTCAGTTGGCCAGAGCTACTGATTTGTAATCAGTGGGTCGGGGGTTCGAATCCCTCCATCGGCTCTTTTTTATTTATACATTTTCAGTTTGTCAACAATTGGCTAAGGTAAAACTGAACATTATCGGGGAGTTACCAGAGTGGCCAAATGGGACAGACTGTAAATCTGTTGTCTTATGACTTCGGTGGTTCGAATCCACCACTCCCCACCAATGAAGCCGGCAAATAACAAGCGGAAGTAGCTCATTTGGTAGAGCGATAGCCTTCCAAGCTATAGGTGGCGGGTTCGAGCCCGTCTTCCGCTCAAAAGGTCTGGGTTCGATCCCGATAGTTATCGGGACCGTCTTCCGCTCAAAAGGTCTGGGTTCGAGTTGAAACTTACGAATTGAAGTTATAATGGCTCACCTAATATTGGGAATTATGTACAAGGAATTTAGAAGCCGTTGTAGCTCAGTGGTAGAGCACTTCCTTGGTAAGGAAGAGGTCGTGAGTTCAATTCTCATCAACGGCTCAAAGAAGTTTGAGCGTTGATTTGAGTGCCCCAAAAAATATGGGTGTGAGTTCAACCCCGATAGCTATCGGGAGTCAACGGTTCAAATACTATGAATTATAGAGATAGAAAATACAGACGCACATTAATCAACTTTGAAATGAATTTAAAGTTAACAATTATTAATTATATATATCTCACAAATCAATTATTTAAGTAACCTGTTTATTAAATAAAAAAATGGCTAAAGAAAAATTTGATCG
This sequence comes from Bacteroidota bacterium, assembly GCA_016699635.1. GTDB lineage: Bacteria > Bacteroidota > Bacteroidia > AKYH767-A > OLB10 > OLB10. The sequence goes on from CP064983.1 coordinate 2,314,708, forward strand.
TTCCAAACCACACGTAAATATTGGAACTATTGGTCACGTTGACCACGGAAAGACCACCTTGACCGCTGCAATCACAACTGTGTTGGCAAATAAAGGTCTGGCAGAATTGCGTTCATTCGATTCTATCGACAACGCTCCTGAAGAAAAAGAACGCGGTATTACTATCAATACTTCGCACGTTGAGTACCAAACAGAAAACCGTCACTATGCACACGTTGACTGTCCCGGTCACGCTGACTATGTAAAGAACATGGTAACAGGTGCTGCACAGATGGACGGTGCCATTCTTGTAGTTGCTGCAACTGATGGACCAATGCCTCAAACGCGTGGCGACATCCTGCTTGCACGTCAGGTAGGTGTACCTAAGATTGTTGTTTTTATGAATAAAGTTGACATGGTTGACGATCCTGAATTGTTAGACCTTGTTGAAATGGAAATCCGCGAACTTTTGTCGTTCTATGAATTTGATGGTAACAACACACCAATCATTCGTGGTTCTGCATTAGGTGGATTGAATGCTGATGCTAAATGGGTAGATAAAATTATGGAATTGATGGCAGCAGTAGATACCTACATTCCAATTCCTCCTCGTCAGGTTGACCTTCCATTCCTTATGCCGGTTGAAGACGTGTTCTCAATTACAGGTCGTGGAACTGTTGCTACCGGTCGTATTGAAAGAGGTGTTATCAACTCAAACGATACGGTTGAAATTATCGGTATGCAAGATAAAAAGCTTACTTCAACTGTTACAGGTGTGGAAATGTTCCGCAAGATTCTTGACAGAGGTGAAGCAGGTGATAACGTTGGTTTGTTGTTACGCGGTATTGAAAAAACTGACATCCGCAGAGGTATGGTAGTTGCAAAGCCAGGCTCAATTACTCCACACACTGAGTTTAAAGCAGAAATCTACGTTCTTAAGAAAGAAGAAGGTGGACGTCACACACCATTCCATAACAAATACCGTCCACAGTTCTACTTACGTACAACTGATGTAACCGGTGAAATCGTACTTCCTGAAGGACGTGAGATGGTTATGCCTGGTGATAACGTTACCATCACTGTGAAATTGATCGTGCCAGTAGCTATGGATCCAGGTCTTCGTTTCGCTATCCGCGAAGATGGACGTACTGTAGGTGCCGGTCAGGTTACGGAGATAATTAAATAATTGTATTGGAACAGTCAGCCCCGTTATGCGGGGCTGGCGAAAACCAATACACGGAAGCAACGGCTTTCGCAGGAGAACGGTTTAATTATCTATCATAAATTACGAGTGTAGTTCAAGGGTAGAATAGCGGTCTCCAAAACCGTTGATGGGAGTTCGAATCTCTCCACTCGTGCAGAGGAAGATTGAAGGTAAAATAGAAATTGCAATACTTGACAATATGTATTGTTTTAAAAATAGAACAGAAACTGGTAAAGCAGTTTAAACAATAAAACTGATGAATAAAATCAGAGCATACGTACGGGAATCTTATCTTGAATTAACAACCAAGGTAACCTGGCCAACATGGGCCGAATTGCAAAATAGTGCAATCATTGTACTTGTTGCTTCGCTCATTATCGGACTGATTATATTTTTCATGGACTTCCTTTCACAAGGTATCATGAATATATTATATAAAATGTTTTAATCGTGAATCTGATGACCGATACAGGAAAGAAGTGGTATGTGATTCGTGCTATCAGCGGCAAGGAAAAGAAAGTGAAGCAATATATAGAATCAGAAATAAGTCGTTTAGGCCTTTCTGATTATGTTGCTCAGGTGCTTATCCCAACTGAAAAAGTGTATCAGATTAAAGACGGTAAAAAAATAAGTAAAGAAAGAAGTTATCTGCCCGGTTATGTGTTGATTGAAGCCAATCTTGTAGGAGAAATACCTCACATTATAGAAAATGTAACAGGCGTTATCAGCTTTTTAGGTTCTAAAGGCGAGGCACCAGCACCATTACGTCAGTCGGAAGTAAACAGAATATTAGGTAAAGTTGATGAACTGGCAGATTCGGAAGAAGTGTTGAATATTCCGTTTGTAGTTGGAGAAACAGTGAAAGTAACTGATGGTCCGTTTAACAGCTTCTCAGGTGTGATTGAAGAGGTTCATGAAGACAAGAAAAAACTTAAGGTTATGGTGAAAATTTTCGGCAGAAAAACACCACTTGAGTTAAGTTATATGCAAGTAGAAAAAGAATAAAAATCAATAAGCCGTGCTGTGCTGAAAAGAGTAAGTGATTTAGCTTCCTTATCACCAACTCCGAACAAAACAAACGGTAATTAAAATCAAAAAAATACCATGGCAAAAGAAATAGGAGCCCTCATTAAATTGCAAGTAAAAGGTGGAGCAGCAAATCCTGCCCCTCCGATTGGTCCTGCATTAGGTGCTAAGGGTGTTAACATTATGGAGTTTTGTAAGCAGTTCAATGCTCGCACTCAGGATCAGGCCGGAAAAGTGTTACCTGTAATTATTACTGTATATACCGATAAGTCATTTGAATTTATAATCAAACGTCCACCGGTATCAATACAATTGATGGAAGCAGCCAAGATTAAAACTGGGTCTGCTGAATCGAATCGTAAAAAAGCTGGATCGGTTAAGTGGGAACAAGTAAAAGCTATTGCTGAAGATAAAATGCCTGACTTAAATTGCTTTACCATTGAATCTGCTATGAGCATGGTTGCAGGTACTGCACGTAGTCTTGGTATTACAATTGAAGGGCAAAAGCCTTATTAATTACTGCCGGACAACAAAGGTTGTTCAGCATGATTTGAAAAAGTAAATTAACAGAAGGAGTTTCGGTTTATAAACGGAACGTTATCACTTCACAAATTATATAAAATGGCAAAACTGACAAAAAACCAGAAGTTGGTTAATGCGAAGTACGACAGTGAAAAATCATATACACTGCAGGATGCTTCTAAGATTGTTAAAGACATCACGTTTACAAAGTTTGATGCATCAGTTGATCTGAGCATTAGATTAGGCGTTGATCCACGTAAAGCAAATCAGATGGTTCGTGGCATCGTTACCCTGCCGCATGGAACAGGAAAGACTGTAAAAGTATTGGTGCTTTGCACACCCGACAAAGAAGCAGAAGCAAAAGCTGCCGGTGCCGATTATGTTGGATTGGATGAGTATATCACCAAAATCGAACAAGGTTGGGTTGATATGGATGTGGTAATTACCATGCCTGCGGTAATGGCTAAGGTAGGTAAATTAGGTCGTGTATTAGGTCCTCGTAACCTTATGCCAAATCCAAAGACAGGAACTGTTACTACTGATGTAGGTAAAGCTGTGACTGAAGTTAAGGGCGGTAAGATTGATTTTAAAGTTGACAAAACAGGAATCATTCATGCATCAGTTGGTAAAGTATCATTTGAGCCGAACAAACTTTTTGAAAACGCCAATGAGTTGCTTCAGAGTATTATCAAATTAAAACCATCATCAGCAAAAGGTACTTATCTGAGAAGTGTTTCAATGAGCAGTACAATGAGTCCCGGTGTTAAGGTGGATACAAAATCAATTGCAGGTCAATAATCATATATAAATTATTCAACAAATGACAAGAGAAGAAAAAAATATAGAAATAGATAGCCTGGCACAACAGTTCAGCGAGTTTCCAAACTTCTACATTACTAATGTAGAGAGCCTGAACAGTGATAAAACATCTAAGCTGCGCAGACTTTGTTACAGCAGAAATGTAAAACTGCGTGTAGCAAAAAATAACCTCATCAAGAAGGCATTACAAAAGTTGGATCCAACTGCTTATGATACGTTGATTCCTGCATTAAAAGGTACTTCGGCAATTATGTTCAGTGAAGTATCAAACGTGCCTGCAAAACTTATAAAAGAGTTCAGAGCAAAAGACAGCGTTCCTGCAATAAAAGCTGCATGGATTGATTCATCAATCTTTGTTGGCGACAATCAGTTAGAGGTATTAGCAAATCTGAAATCTAAGAATGAACTTATTGCAGAGGTTATTGCATTACTTCAGTCACCTGCTAAAAATGTGGTTTCACAACTTACATCTGGGGCAGCAAACTGGCAGGTATATTAAAAACATTAGAAGAGAAAAGGTTCTTAAGCTTCCACCTTTGAATCTTAAACTATAGTACAATTCAAATAAACATTTAAAACAATTAAAATTAAATAAAATGGCAGATTTAAATGCATTCGCAGAACAGTTGGTAAACCTGACAGTAAAAGAAGTTCAGGAACTTTCAACCATTCTAAAAGACAAATACGGTATTGAGCCTGCTGCTGCAGCACCAGTTATGATACCGGTGGCGGTGGCGGTGGCGCAGCTGCTGCTGAAGAAAAACATCTTTGATGTAATTCTTAAGTCAGGTGGTAATGCAAAACTGGCAGTAGTAAAGCTGGTAAAAGAATTGAGCGGACTTGGCTTGAAAGAAGCTAAAGACTTAGTTGATGGCGCTCCAAAACCGGTTAAAGAAGGTGTTTCTAAGGAAGAAGCAAATTCTATCAAGCAACAACTTGAAGAAGCCGGAGCTGAAGTTGAGATCAAGTAATACCTCGGTTTAAAAAATCATAGGCCTTTTCCAAATGGGGAAGGCCTATACCCCTTTTACAGCCTCTGCAATTGCACAGGCTTTTAGTACAACAAGGATTGAAATCAATATAAAAACAAATACACTTGGCTGCAATCACATCAACGCCAGATAAAGGCGGTTCAAAAAGAATAAACTTCTCTAAGAATAAAAACTTAATTGATTATCCTGACTTTCTCGACATTCAGTTGAAATCGTTTCAGGATTTTTTCCAGATCGAAACAACATCTGACAACCGTCAGAATGAAGGTCTTTATAAAGTATTCGCAGAAAACTTTCCGATAACGGATTCACGAAATAATTTTGTGCTTGAGTTTCTCGATTATTTTATTGACCCGCCAAGATATTCTATTCAGGAATGTCTTGAAAGAGGACTCACACACAGTGTACCTCTAAAAGCTAAATTAAAATTGTACTGTACCGACCCTGAGCATGAGGATTTCGAAACTATTGTTCAGGATGTTTACTTAGGTACAATTCCGTACATGACACCAAAGGGAACCTTTGTGATTAATGGTGCAGAACGCGTTATTGTTTCGCAGTTGCACCGTTCACCGGGAGTATTTTTCGACAAAGCCGTCATGCTAACGGAACAAAACTTTATTCAGCACGTGTAATTCCTTTCAAAGGATCGTGGATTGAATTTGCAACAGACATTAACAGTGTCATGTATGCGTACATTGACCGTAAAAAGAAGTTTCCGGTTACCACATTGTTCCGTGCAATAGGTTTTGAAAGCGATAAACAGATTCTTGAAATTTTCGGACTTGCTGACGAGATTAAAGTAAGCAAATCAGGATTAAAATCACATGTTGGCCGTAAGTTAGCTGCACGTGTTCTTAAATCGTGGGTTGAAGATTTTGTGGATGAAGATACCGGTGAAGTAGTTTCTATCGAGCGTAATGAAATTATTCTTGAGCGTGAAACCTTCCTTGAAGATCATCACATTGACCTGATTATTGAAGCCGGAGTAAAATCCATTATCCTTCATAAAGAAGATGGCAACTCTGCTGACTATGCAATTATTTACAACACGCTGCAGAAAGATACTTCCAACTCTGAAAAAGAAGCGGTTGAACATATCTATCGTCAGTTGCGTAATGCAGAACCACCGGATGAGGAAACAGCACGTGGTATCATCGAAAAACTTTTCTTCTCTGATAAGAGATATGATTTAGGTGAAGTAGGTCGTTACCGTATCAATAAAAAACTTAACCTCAATACACCTGAAGATGTGAAGGTGCTTACTAAAGAGGATATTATTTTAATCATAAAGTACCTCATTCAGCTTATCAACTCTAAAGCTGATGTGGATGATATTGATCACTTATCAAACAGACGTGTACGTACAGTTGGCGAACAATTATATTCTCAGTTTGGTGTAGGTTTTTCCCGTATGGCGCGTACCATCCGTGAGCGTATGAACGTTCGCGACAACGAAGTGTTTACGCCTGCTGATTTGATTAATGCAAAAACATTGTCTTCAGTAATCAATTCATTCTTCGGAACCAATCAGTTGTCACAGTTTATGGATCAAACAAATCCGTTGGCTGAGATTACGCATAAAAGAAGGCTCTCTGCCCTTGGACCCGGAGGTCTTTCGCGCGAGCGTGCAGGTTTCGAGGTACGTGACGTTCACTATACACATTACGGACGTTTGTGTACCATTGAAACACCTGAAGGACCAAACATCGGTTTGATTTCTTCACTCTGTGTTTTCGCAAAAATCAACAATCTTGGATTCATTGAAACACCTTATCGTGTAATCGAAAACGGAAAAGTGGATTTGAATCGTCCTCCTGTATTTTTAACTGCAGAAGAAGAAGATAATAAAGTAATTGCACAGGCAAATGCACATATTGATGCAACAGGAAACTTCCTTGATGCACGTGTTAAAGCACGTTATGAAGGTGACTTCCCTGAAGTAGATCCTGAGCATCTGCACCTGATGGACGTAGCACCTAATCAGATTGCATCTATTGCAGCATCATTGATTCCTTTCCTTGAACATGATGATGCAAACCGTGCACTGATGGGTTCAAACATGCAACGGCAGGCTGTGCCGTTGATGCGCCCGGAAGCCCCTGTTGTTGGAACAGGACTTGAAGGTCAGGTGGTGCGCGACTCACGTGTGCTCATCAATGCGCAACATGATGGGGTAGTTGAATATGTAGATGCCAATGAAATTCGTGTTCGCAGCATTCTTTCAGAAGATGAAAAACTGTTGAGCTTTTAGTGATGAGATTGAAGTTTATAATCTGATAAAATTCCAGAAGACAAATCAAAGCACTTGTATTAACCTTAAGCCTATTGTTAGAAAAGGGGAGAAGGTTAGAGCAGGACAGGTATTGTGCGAAGGTTATGCAACCAAAGACGGTGAATTGGCCTTAGGACGTAACCTTAAAGTTGCTTTCATGCCCTGGAAAGGAAATAACTTCGAAGATGCTATTGTGATTTCTGAGCGTGTTGTACGCGAAGATATTTTCACTTCTCTTCACGTTGATGAATATACGCTTGAAGTTCGTGACACCAAGCGTGGTCTTGAAGAACTTACTGCAGATATTCCAAACGTTAGTGAAGAAGCAACCCGCGACCTTGATGATAACGGATTGATTCGTGTTGGTGCAGAAGTGAAAGAAGGAGATATCATTATCGGAAAAATCACACCAAAAGGAGAAACAGATCCTTCACCCGAAGAGAAACTGCTTCGTGCCATCTTTGGTGATAAAGCCGGTGATGTTAAAGATGCATCACTGAAACTGCCACCATCTGTAAAAGGTGTTGTAATTGACAAGAAGTTGTTTTCACGTGCAGTGAAAGATAAAAACTCAAAGACTGATGATAAAGTAGTGTTAACCAAACTTGATGATGAGCAGGCAAGAGATCTATCAGCTATAAAAGCTAAATTGGTTGACAAACTGTTTATCCTCGTTAATGGAAAAACATCGCAAGGTGTGATGGATATCTTTAAAGAATTTGTTATTCCGAAAGGCAGCAAGTTTACTCAGAAGATGTTGCAGGAGTTGGATTATAATAACATCAACCCATCAAAATGGACAACCGATAAAGATCGTAATGATCAGATAAAAGAGTTGTTGCACAACTACAACATTAAAGTAAATGATGTGGTAGGTTCCTATAAACGTAAGAAGTTTGCTATTCAGGTTGGTGATGAACTGCCAGCAGGTATTATGCAGTTAGCAAAAGTTTACATTGCTAAAAAACGTAAACTTACAGTAGGTGATAAGATGGCATACCGTCATGGTAATAAAGGTATTGTTGCTAAGATTGTCCGTGAAGAGGAAATGCCTTTCCTTGAAGACGGAACACCTGTTGACATTGTACTTAATCCGCTTGGTGTACCTTCCCGTATGAACCTTGGTCAGATTTATGAAACTGTACTTGGATGGGCAGGACAAAAGTTAGGTGTAAAGTTTGCAACACCAATATTTGATGGAGCAACATTAGATGAAATTGAACATTATGTAGATAAAGCAGGATTATCGAAATATGGTGCTACATACCTTACAGATGGTGGCACAGGAGAACGCTTCGATCAGCCTGCAACAGTTGGTATCATCTATATGCTTAAGTTAGGTCACATGGTTGATGATAAGATGCATGCCCGTTCAATAGGACCATACTCACTCATCACGCAACAGCCTTTAGGTGGTAAAGCACAGTTTGGTGGTCAGCGTCTTGGTGAGATGGAGGTATGGGCACTTGAAGCATTCGGTGCATCAAACATTCTTCAGGAATTGTTGACAGTTAAGTCTGATGACGTAGTTGGAAGAGCTAAAGCTTATGAAGCAATTGTTAAAGGAGATAACATGCCTACACCGGGAGTACCTGAGTCGTTCAATGTATTACTGCATGAATTGCGTGGATTAGGTTTAAAAATAACATTAGATTAAAAGAACATGTGCAGGGTTTTTGCTCTGCACATAACTTTTCTATCATAAAAATTATTCAACAAAAACAAAATGGCAGCAAAACGCGATAATAAAATAAAAAGTAATTTTTCACGCATCATCATCAGCTTACCTTCACCGGAACACATTCTGGAGCAGTCAAGCGGTGAAGTGCTGAAACCAGAAACAATTAACTACCGCACGTATAAACCAGAGCGTGATGGTTTGTTTTGCGAACGCATTTTCGGTCCTGTAAAAGACTGGGAATGTCATTGCGGCAAGTACAAGCGTATCCGTTATAAAGGAATTGTTTGTGACCGTTGCGGTGTAGAAGTAACAGAAAAGAAAGTTAGACGTGAGCGCATGGGACACATACAGTTAGTTGTTCCTGTTGCACACATCTGGTATTTCCGTTCTTTACCTAATAAAATCGGTTATCTATTAGGATTACCTACAAAGAAATTAGATCTGATTATTTACTACGAACGTTATGTAGTAATTCAGGCAGGTATAAAAGCACAGGATGGTGTAAACTATCTTGACTTCCTCACCGAAGAAGAGTACCTGAATATTCTTGACAACCTTCCAAAAGAAAATCAGCATCTTGACGATACTGATCCGAATAAATTTATTGCAAGAATGGGAGCAGATGCTTTGTATGACCTGCTTTCACGCCTCGACCTTGATGAGTTATCCTATAAACTACGTCATCAGGCAAGCAATGAAACTTCGCAGCAACGTAAGAACGAAGCATTAAAGAGACTCAACGTAGTTGAAGCTTTCCGTAATGCGAATCAGAATATTGAAAACCGTCCTGAGTGGATGATAGTAAAAGTTGTTCCTGTTATTCCACCGGAACTTCGTCCATTGGTTCCATTGGATGGCGGACGTTTTGCAACATCCGATCTGAATGACCTTTACAGACGTGTAATTATTCGTAACAACCGTTTGAAGCGATTGCTTGAAATCAAAGCTCCTGATGTGATTTTGCGTAATGAAAAGCGTATGTTGCAGGAAGCAGTAGATTCTCTTTTCGATAATTCACGCAAAGTGAATGCCGTTAAAACTGAATCAAACCGTGCATTAAAATCACTTTCAGATTCATTAAAAGGTAAACAAGGACGTTTCCGTCAGAACCTTCTTGGTAAACGTGTTGATTATTCTGCACGTTCGGTAATTGTTGTTGGTCCTGAAATGAAATTGCATGAGTGCGGATTACCGAAAGATATGGCAGCAGAATTATTCAAGCCATTTATTATCCGTAAACTTATTGAAAGAGGAATTGTAAAGACAGTTAAGTCTGCTAAGAAAATTGTAGATCGTAAAGATGCTATAGTTTGGGATATTCTTGAAAACGTATTAAAAGGACATCCTGTATTACTTAACCGCGCCCTACACTTCACCGTCTCGGTATTCAGGCATTCCAGCCAAAACTTATCGAAGGAAAAGCAATTCAGTTACATCCATTGGTGTGTACAGCATTCAACGCGGATTTTGACGGTGACCAGATGGCTGTTCACGTTCCTTTGGGAAATGCTGCCATTTTGGAAGCTCAGTTGTTGATGCTTGCACCCCATAATATTCTTAACCCTGCCAATGGTGCGCCTATTGCAGTGCCTTCTCAGGACATGGTTCTTGGCTTGTATTACATGACTAAGGGTAAGAAATCAACAGATAAAGAAAAAGTAAAAGGAGAAGGTTCTGTTTTCTATTCTCCTGAAGAGGTTACCATTGCGTTCAATGAAGGCCGTGTTGATTTACATGCATACATAAGAGTAAAAACATTCATCAAAGAAAATGATGAAATTGTAAAACGAGTGATAGAAACCACTGTTGGACGTATATTGTTCAACGAAGTGGTTCCACGTCAGGCAGGATATATTAACGATGTACTTACAAAAAAGGCATTGCGTGATATCATCAGCCAGGTATTGAAGACCTGTGGAATTGCGCAGACAGCACGTTTCCTTGATGATATAAAAGATCTTGGATTTAAGATGGCATTTAAAGGTGGTCTTTCTTTCAACCTTAACGATGTATTGATTCCTGGTGCAAAAGCTGAATTGGTTACTAAAGCACAGTCAGAAGTAGAAGAGGTTCGTAACAGCTACAACATGGGATTCATTACCAATAACGAGCGTTACAATCAGATTATTGATATCTGGACACGTACCAATACACGTATTACAGAAACGTTGATGAAGCAATTAATTGCTGATAAACAAGGTTTCAACGCAGTGTATATGATGCTTGATTCCGGTGCGCGTGGTTCTAAAGAGCAGATTCGTCAGTTAGGCGGAATGAGGGGATTGATGGCAAAGCCGCAAAAGTCAGGTGCATCAGGTGGTGAGATTATCGAGAATCCGATTCTTTCAAACTTTAAAGAAGGATTATCAATTCTTGAATACTTTATCTCAACACACGGTGCGCGTAAAGGTCTTGCCGATACAGCGTTAAAGACTGCCGATGCAGGTTATCTGACCAGAAGGCTTGTTGACGTAGCACAAGATGTTATCATCACAGAACCTGATTGCGGAACATTACGTGGTCTTTCTGAAACAGCATTGAAAAATCAGGAAGAAGTTGTTGAGACATTATATGACAGAATTCTTGGACGTGTATCGTGTCACGATATCTATCACCCATTAACCGGTGAATTGGTTGTTCGTGCAGGTGATGAAATAAAAGAGGACGTTGCAACACAAATAGAAGAATCACCATTAGAATCCGTAGAAATCAGATCAGTATTGACCTGCGAATCGAAACAAGGTGTATGTGCTAAATGCTATGGCAGAAACTTAGCTACAGGACGTATGGTTCAGAAAGGTGAGGCTGTTGGTGTTATTGCAGCACAGTCTATTGGTGAACCGGGTACACAGCTTACACTTCGTACTTTCCACGTGGGTGGTGTTGCACAAAAAGGTGCATCAGAGTCACGACATGAGGCGAAGTTTGGTGGTGTTATCGAACTTGAAGAAATGCGTACGCTGCCTTATAAAGAAGGCGATAATAAATATGAAGTTGTTGTTGGTCGTTCGGGTGAATTCCGAATTGTTGACCCAACAACTAAAGCAATATTAGCAACGAACAACATTCCTTATGGATCACATCTGTTTGTTAAAAATGGCGACACTTTGAAAAAAGGCGATGTGATTTGCGAATGGGATCCATACAATGCGGTAATCATTTGCGAAGCTGATGGTAAAATTGGCTATGAACATCTTGAAGAAGGTGTTACATTCCGTGAAGAGTCTGATGAGCAAACAGGTTACAAAGAGAAAGTTGTCATTGACAGCCGCGATAAAACAAAGAACCCTGTTATTAAGATTCTTAACGACAAGAAAGAAGTTGTAAAAGCATATAACATTCCTGTTGGTGCTCACATTGTGGTGAATGAAGGTCAGAAAATTAAGGCAGGAAATGTATTGGTGAAAATTGTTCGTGCAAGTGGTAAGACTGGTGACATCACCGGTGGTTTGCCACGTGTAACAGAATTGTTTGAAGCAAGAAATCCATCGAATCCTGCTGTAGTAAGTGAGATTGACGGAGTAGTAGCTTATGGCGGAATTAAACGTGGTAACCGTGAGATTATCATCACATCTAAAGAAGGAGATGTAAAGAAATATCTTGTTCCGTTATCAAAACACATTCTTGTACAGGACAACGACTTTATCCGTGCAGGTGCTCCATTATCTGATGGTGCAATCAGCCCATCCGACATTCTTGCAATCAAAGGACCATCGCAAGTACAGGAATACTTAGTAAACGAGGTGCAGGAAGTGTATCGTTTGCAGGGTGTGAAGATTAACGATAAGCACTTTGAAGTTATCGTTCGTCAGATGATGCGTAAGGTAGTAATTGAAGATGCAGGAGATACACGCTTCCTCGAGAGAGAGTCTGTAAACAAGATTGAGTTTATGGAGGAGAACGATTGGATTATGGATAAGATGGTGGTAACAGAACCCGGTGATTCAGAATATCGTCCAGGTCAGATTATTACATTACGTAAATTACGTGACGACAACTCAATGCTTAAGCGCAAAGATCAAAAAGAGATTGAAGCACGTAATGCTATTCCTGCTACATCATCACCATTGTTGCAGGGTATCACTCAGGCATCATTGCATACTAAGAGTTGGATATCGGCAGCATCATTCCAGGAAACAACTAAAGTTCTTAATGAAGCAGCAATTAATGGAAAAGTTGATTATCTGAACGGCTTGAAAGAAAACGTTATCGTTGGTCATTTAATTCCTGCAGGAACAGGGTTACGTGAATATGAGCGTTTGATTGTTGGCTCACAAGAAGAGTATGACTTGCTTATGGCTTCAAAAGAATCAAGCAGCGAGCAGCCTATTAATATGTAAAATTTAGATAGAGCATATTTAAACAAACACCTTTCAGACCCAAGTCTGAAAGGTGTTTTACTTTTAACAGGTAGTTAGTTTTTGAAATTGTATGCTCTAATTTGATTATACAATTTTAAAATGTAATAGATAAAATTTTTATTTTCGTATTTTGTTAACCCAAATGTAAATAACCATTGGTAGGTTAGTTTTAGAGATTAGAAAAATGCTAAAAAAATTACCTGTTATCCTTGTGTTTATTGACTGGTATAAACCAGCATACAAAGGTGGAGGTATAATTTCCTGTTGTGATGCATTAGTAGAGCATCTGAAAGACAGATATTGCTTTAAAATAATTACACGAAACGCAGACTTGGGTTCCACCAAACAGCTTGAAGGAATTAAAAGTGATTGTTGGGTTCAACGTACTGAAAATGTAGAAGTATTTTATCTTTCAAAAGATAAGATTGGTGTTTTCAATATGAAATCATTGATTGAAAGTACGCCACATGACCTATTATACATTAATGGGGTATTTTCGTTTTATTTTAGTTTATTGCCTTTAATAATCAATAAGTGGCGTAAACTTCAACACCTAACATTGGTTGCTCCAATGGGGATGTTATGTTTAGGAGCACTTAAATTCAAGAATATTAAAAAGACTCTTTATCTTAAAACAGCTAAGTTGCTTAATTTGTATTCGGATATTTCGTGGCATCTGTCATCAGAATATGAAAAGAATGACCTTGAGAAAGTGTTGGGAAGCGAAGGAGAATTTTATGTTGCTCCCTATTTATTTAATCCGCCACAAACAGAATATAAAACGGCAAAGAAGGAAAATAATTTGCTGCGAATGGTTTTTATTTCACGGATATCACCCAAAAAAAATCTTTTAGCTTGCTTTCGTTATTTATCACAAGTTGATTTAAATGTGAAAGTGATTTTTGATGTTTATGGCCCGGTAGAAGATGAATCTTATTGGAATGAATGTTTGAATCAGATGAATAAACTTGGAAAAAACATTCAATGTAGCTACCGTGGAGAATTGAAAGCTGAAGAGGTTATAAAAACATTTCAAAGTTATAATGTTTCTATTTTACCAACTTTCAGCGAAAACTTTGGGCAGGTTATACCGGAATCTTTACTTGCTGCATGTCCTGTAATTATAAGCGATCAAACACCATGGAATAAATTGGAAGAGCATTCTGCCGGGTGGGTGTTTTCTTTAAAAGAAGAAAATAGGTTTGTGGATATAATATGCACTCTTGCGAAAATGACAAATGAGCAATTTAAGGTTTATTCGGAAGGAGCTTATCAATATGCAAAAGGCTTTTAGATAGTGAACAATTAGTGTTGGAGTCTGTAAGAATGTTTGATGCTAAGCTGAATCAATAATTGTTTTCTATATTTTATTTTTAATGTATAATGAAATATATGATGACAAATTCATGCGTTAGTTTATCCAGAATGATAGTTGGATTTATTGCTGTTAAAATTCAAGCAAGGAGGTAACAATATTTTTTATTATTAAATTTGTACAATGGAACTTAAAAAAATATTTGAAAATAATCAGAAATGGATTGATAGGAAACTGGCCACTGATGCGCAATATTTTGAAAAATTGTGCAAAGGTCAAAGTCCTGAAGTTTTATTTGTAGGTTGTTCTGACAGCAGGGTAACAGCAGAGGAGTTAATGGGATCGCAGCCCGGTGAAGTATTTGTACATCGCAATGTTTCAAATATGATTATCAGCATTGATTTAAACATGAATGCTGTTGTAGATTATGCTGTGAATTTTTTAAAAGTGAAACACATCGTAATCTGTGGCCATTATTTTTGTGGAGGAGTAAAGGCTGCTATGCAGGCACAGGATTTAGGCATACTCAATCCATGGCTAAGAAATATTCGTGATGTATATCGTATTCATAAAATAGAATTGAATAATATTCCTGATGAAAACGATCGTTATAATCGCTTAGTGGAGTTGAATGTTCAGGAACAATGCATTAATCTGATTAAAATTGCATCGGTTCAAAAAGCATATAAGCAACGCAATTTGCAAGTACATGGATGGGTGTTCGATATGCAAACCGGCAAATTAATTGACCTGAAAATTGATTTACCAAAAGAGTTGAAAGATATTATGGAGATCTATGATTTAGGGTAGGTAGTTGCCTTAAGAATATCAAACATTCATGGTAAGATTTCCTCATATTTTAAATTTCTAATTTTCTTAACTGCAGTACATTCAGTAGCCATAAATAGAAAACAGAAAAGCGAACCATTACTGATTCGCTTTATATTAAGTGGTCCCGGAGGGATTCAAACCCCCAACCTTCTGATCCGTAGTCAGATGCTCTATTCAGTTAAGCTACGGAACCATTTTTTTAGTGGCGCAAAGATAACCAAATTAGCTTATTACAAAAGAGAAATTATGAATTTCCTTTTGGTGGCTTACCGATTGACTCACGCATAGATGTGTCGGCCTGAATGTTTTCCATTTTGTAATAGTCCATTATGCCTAATTTACCACTACGAAAAGCTTCTGCCATAGCCATAGGAATTTGTGCTTCGGCTTCAATAACTTTGGCTCTTGCCTCTTGTGCTTTGGCAATCATTTCCTGTTCTAAAGCTACGGCTGCAGCCCTGCGCTCTTCTGCCATTGCCTGTGCTACCTTTAAGTCTGCAGAAGCCTGTTCCATCTGAAGTTTTGCTCCAATGTTTTCACCTACATCAATATCGGCAATGTCTATAGATAAAATTTCAAATGCCGTGCCTGCATCAAGACCTTTGTTTAATACAGTTTTTGAAATCTGATCGGGATTTTCTAATACACTTTTATGGTCATGTGCCGAACCAATAGTAGTTACAATACCTTCGCCAACACGTGCAAGAATGGTTTCCTCACCTGCACCACCAACTAACTGATTGATGTTGGTGCGAACGGTAACACGAGCACGTACTACCAATTGAATTCCGTTTTTGCCCACAGCAGAAACAGGAGGGGTGTCAATAACTCGTGGATTTACAGAAAGCTGAACAGCGTCTGCAACATCGCGACCGGCCAGATCAATTGCTGCTGCCATTTTAAATGATAAGGGAATGTTTGCTTTATCAGCAGAAATTAGTGCTTTAATAACATTATTTACATTTCCTCCTGCCAGATAGTGTGTTTCTAAATCAGGAATGGTAACACTTAGACCTGCTTTAGTTGCAGTAATCATAGCATTAACAATTACACTTGGTGGTACTTTTCTGAAACGCATCAGGATTAAGTTCAGGATGCTGACTTTCACACCGGAGAATGTTGCAGTTATCCAAAGGTTAACAGGAACAAAATACAAGAACAAAAAGAACAGGATAATACCTGCAACAACCAGAATGAGTAACGGAATACTTGCCATTTTTTTTAATTTTTAAGTTTATATTTTTTTTACAATAAGTTTGTTTGCCAATACTTCAATCACTTCAACTGTAGCGTTTGCTTCTATCATTTCGCCAAGTGATTGCACCTCTACTTTTTTATTATGAAATACTGCTGTGCCCATAGGTCTCAATGCAGAAAGTGTTTTTCCATGATCTCCGGATTTTATATCCATTTCATCAACACGCTCAATTTTAGAATCACTTGATTGTTGCAGGCTGAACCTGCGCCAAACATTGTAACGAAATGCAAGATAAATGGTAGATAGTGTTACAGTAAGTGTACTTAGTGCAACGATGGTGCCTGCAGTATTTCCCAGTTCATGAAAGGAATACCAGATGCCACCCAAAATCATTAATGCACCAATGATACCTGCAATTAATCCCGGCAGAATCAATATCTCCAAAATCAACAGAACTATACCTGCAAGTATCAGTAAAATGATTGTAAATAAGGTTCCCATTTTCGGTGACAAACATAGTAAAAAGGCCGTTGCTAAAAAACAACAGCCCCTATTAAAAAACACGAATATTTTTTATGCTGATTTTTGCTGAATTGTAAATTATTTGGTAGTAAATGTCACCGGTAATGTATATGCAACTGCCACAGGTTTACCTCCTTGTAGTCCCGGTTTCCAAACTGGAGATTTTTCAAGCACTCTGATTGCTTCAACTGACAATTCAGGTGCGTTATCAATACCTTTAAGAATTTTGATATTGCTGACATGACCACTTTTGTCAATTATAAATCCAACATAAACAGTTCCACTGATATCACGCCTGATTAGGTCATGTGGAAAAATAATATTTTTTTGCACGTAACGAATTAAGGCTTCTTCACCTCCCGGAAATTCAGGAAATACTTCAGGCATTAATGTGAAATCTGAAGTTGTGGTGACTGTAGTTCCTGCATCTGTAGTGCCACTGCCAGATGAAAAGGGAACAATAGAAGTGCCGCTACCAGTTGAATTAAGAGTGGGTACGGTAGTAACAGGTGTGGTTATTAAAGGTTCAATAGTTTGAATTTTTCTATCAGTCACTACGGGAATGCCGTTACCGTTGGACTTTACTGCAATTGATGTAGATGCAGAAGGTAGTGGAGGAGGTGTTACCTTGTTGAAGTTATAAATTATTTCAGATTGTTGAGTTTTATCTGAGTATTGCTGAATAAGTTCAACAGATGGACCACCTGATATCGCGATTCCAAATATTGCTGTTGCAATAATTGTAATGGCTATCAACCAAGAGTGTAGAATGCGGCTTGATTCATTTTGTCTTAAATGATATGCACCATAATTTTTGTTGCGGTTTTCGAACACCAGTTCGCACCACCGCTGTGAATAAATGAATTCCATAATGTTGCTTTTATCTTTTAGATGTATGACGCTGCAACATTCCATATTATTTTTAGCTGAAAACTATTTTACATTCTAATGACGGTAAAATTTGATTCCTTCTTCAAGTTAAAAATGTATATATTCTTACATTAATTTCTTTTAACAGAATGAAAAAATCAATTAAATAGCCTTTTAAGAAAACTCTTGTTTTCAGTTTCAGAAATATTTGGTGCTACTTCCTGTAAAATTGTTTTCATTTGATTGCAATCTGTAAATCGGTCTTGCTGACCTTCAGCAACTGTTTGCCGTATTTCATCAATTGATAATTGTGATGGAGGAAGACGGAGTTGTTTTTTGAAAGTAGCTTTACGTATAAAAGCTAAAAGCAAAGGGTGTATTCTTGTATGCTCTGCAACTGCAGTATTTAACTGCATGTGCATTATCATCTCCGGGTTCTCATTAAAAAACGGAGGATACTTAGCCACAGATTCATATAATGTAAGTCCAAGGCTGAATAAATCTGTAGATGGATTTATGAGTTCCGGTAAATTTAATAACTGTTCAGGTGGTGAGTAGAGAAGTGAAAAAGGTATCCGCTGTGTTGCAACAGGCTCTGACATATTGATGGAAAGTCCGAAGTCAATAATTCGAATACTTGGGTTGAGTAAATCAGGATTACCTCTTTTGTTAACAAGAATCAGAATATTATCAGGTCGTAAATCAGCATGAATAATTCCGCTGCTATGAATTTTTTCGAGAATATCGAGTGTGGCAAGAATACATTTGATACTGAATTGTGTTCTGTTTTTTATGTCATGTTGCATCAGTTGACGCAATGAAAGTACCATCAATAAATTCTTTAATTATATAATAGCCGCTTTCATCTTTCCATGCATCGAGTGTATGCTGTACACCATCAAAGTTAAAGCCCATCAATGCTTCACGCTGAAACCTTAATTGTGTTTGCATTTCATTCGGGTTGTGTAATTTTTTAATCACCACCGGTAATTTATCTTCTACACGATAACCTAAATATACAGAACTCCATTTTCCTTTGCGTTTCAGCACAAGGCTATCATTATCGGGGTCGAGAAGGTAGGCTGCCTGATTGGTTTTCAGAACGAATGACATGATTCAGAGAATATTTATGGTGGGCTAAATTAATAAACAAGCTTTATGTAAATTTGTTGCATGAAAGATGCACTTAAATTAGCATTTTCTCCCTGTCCCAATGACACCTTTATGTTTCATGCATGGGTAGAAGGTTTAATTGATACTCAAGGTCATCAGTTTGAAATTAAGATGGCAGATGTCGAAGAATTAAATCAGTCAGCAATGAAAGAGGATGCAGATATTACCAAATTGAGTTTTAGCGCCTTTGCACATGTTGCAGACAGGTATGAATTGCTGACTTCAGGAGCTGCACTTGGACATAATTGCGGACCGCTTTTAGTAAGTAAGCATAATTTTAAATGGGAAGAATTATCACAAGTAAAAATTGTTATTCCCGGGAAGTATACAACAGCAAATTTATTGCTGACAATGTTTGCACCGGATGCAAAAAATAAAAAAAGAATTGGTTTTTTCAGATATTGAAAGTGAAGTGATGAATGAAAGAGCCGATGCGGGATTGATCATACATGAGAGTCGTTTTACTTATCATCAGCATGGATTGAAAAAATTGCTGACTTGGGAGAACTTTGGGAAAATAAATATAAATGCCCATTACCGTTGGGTTGTATTGCAGTAAAAAGAGCCTGCCACCGGAAGTAAAAATTCAATTAAATAGATTAATGCATGATAGCATTGCTTATGCAATGAAATATCCGAAGGCTTCTGCTGATTTTATCAGAGAGCATGCACAGGAGATGGATGAGAATGTGCAACAGCAACATATTTCATTGTATGTTAATCAATGGTCGTTAGAGCTGGGAGAGATAGGAAAAAAGGCAATCAGAAGAATGATGGAAGAAGGCACTATTGCCGGATTATTACCAAATACAGAAGTTGTATTTGTAGATGAGTTAAAAAAATTAGTTAATTAGAAAATGATAGTAGTTACAGGAGCAGCAGGATTTGTTGGAAGTTGTCTGGTAAAGAAACTCAACGAAGAGAATTTTAATGATTTGATTCTTGTAGATGATTTCAGCAATGAACATAAGAATAGAAATCTTGAAGGAAAAAAATTTACAGGCAAAGTAGATAGGAGGCAATTTTTCAAGTGGTTAGATGAAAATCATCAACTTACACAGTTTATTTTTCATATAGGTGCGCGGACCGATACAACAGAATTTAACAAAAAGATTTTTGATGAGTTAAATGTTGAATACAGTAAAAAGGTTTGGCAGAAGTGTGTTGAATATGGCTTTTGCTTGTTTATGCATCATCAGCTGCAACTTATGGTGGGGAGAAGCAGGCTATGATGATGATGAGAATAGAATCAATCAGTTAAAACCATTGAATCCTTATGGAGATTCAAAGAACGAATTTGATAAGTGGGCACTGCAACAAAAAGAAAAGCCTTATTTCTGGGCGGGGTTAAAATTTTTTAATGTATATGGGCCAAATGAATTTCATAAAGGCAGGATGGCATCAGTTATTTTTCATGGATTTAATCAGGTGCAAAAAGATGGTGTTATTCGATTATTTAAATCGCATCGCCCTGAGTATAAAGATGGCTGGCAATTGCGTGATTTTATCTATGTGAAGGACGTTACATCAGTCTGTTTCTTTCTGATGAATCATCGTAAAAATTCCGGTATTTACAATCTTGGTACTGGAAAGGCAAGGAGTTTTTATGATTTAGCATCAAGTACATTCAAGGCAATGGATATTGAGTGTAATATTCAGTTTGTTGATATGCCAATTGACATTAGAGATAAATATCAGTATTTTACAGAGGCAAAAATGGAAAAACTTAGTGCAATCGGATACAAAGAACCTTTCTATTCGCTTGAAGATGGTGTGTCAGATTATGTATGTAATTATCTGTTGCCCGCAAAATATTATTAATTCATAGTTTATCAACAATGATTAACAGCAAATCAGGAAAACCTATTTTAGCGCCCTGATGATAAAATTCACTATGCGTGTTCTGAACCTGAAAGTGGTTCGGTACTTTTTCTCAGCAGCATCTGCAACAATTGTAGATGTAGGAATTTATTTTTTGGCATTTAATTATTTGTTCGAAAAGAAGGATATTGTCTTTTCATTTTATACTTTTTCTGCACCAACAGTTTCTCTAATGTTGTCTTATTCATGCGGATTGTTAACGAACTTTTTTCTTACAAAAACTTTAGTCTTTAAAGAATCAGATTTAAAAGGACATCATCAGTTTTTGCGTTTTGTATTGGTAGCTATTGGTGTCTTGTTTTTGAATTATTTGCTGATGAAATTCCTTATTCGTCAGATGGATTGGTATCCTACAATAGCACGTGCTTTTTCTGCAGTGAGTATAGGACTGATAAGTTTTGTTGTTCACAAAAGCTTTTCGTTCAGAGTAAGTGCAACAGAAGAAGTAGAAGATTAATCTGCTACTGTCCGAATATAGAGAGACGTTTCACTACTTTCATTGTTCCATTAAATTGGATTTTGAAAAGATAAAGCCCATCCACAGGCATTGGATTGATATTTACCAAACACTTACCTTTTTCCATATAACAATCTGATGTGAAAATTAATTTACCGGTTAAGTCAGTTATTGAAATCGAGATATTTCCAGGATAATTACCTGCTTTAATATTGATATCATTTCCACTGAGTGGATTAGGGTAAATGTTTATTTCATTATACCATGTAATGATATTAATAGCATTGATAGTGTCGCAGTCCCAAAGCCCTGTGTATCCACCTACACATATTCCACAAGAATCCAAATAGGCAGTGCCACCCCAATCACCATGACAATCTTGTGTGCATGGTTGAAGACCTGTATTTCCACCAACGCATGCGTTGCATGAATCAATGAAAGCAGTACCACCCCAATCACCGTGACAATCTTGTGTGCATGGTTGCAAACCTGTGTTTCCACCAACGCAAGTGCTGCATGAATCTAAGAATGCTGTACCACCCCAGTCACCATGACAATCTTGTATGCATGGTTGCAATCCTGTATTTCCTCCAACACATGTGCTGCATGAATCTAAGAAAGCAGTACCACCCCAGTCACCATGACAATCTTGTATGCAAGGTTGTAGTCCTGTGTTACCACCAACGCATGTGCTGCATGAATCTAAGAAAGCAGTTCCACCCCAGTCACCATGACAATCTTGTATGCAAGGTTGTAGTCCTGTGTTACCACCAACACATGTGCTACATGAATCAATGAAAGCAGTACCACCCCAATCACCATGACAATCTTGAGTGCATGGTTGCAAGCCTGTATTTCCTCCGACACAAGTACTACATGAATCAATGAAAGCTGTGCCACCCCAATCACCATGACAATCTTGTGTGCATGGTTGTAAACCTGTATTTCCTCCGACACAAGTACTACATGAATCTAAGAAAGCTGTACCACCCCAATCACCATGACAATCTTGTGTGCAAGGTTGAAGACCTGTGTTACCACCAACGCATGTGTTACATGAATCAATGAAAGCAGTTCCACCCCAATCACCATGACAATCTTGTGTGCATGGTTGAAGACCTGTATTTCCACCAACGCATGTACTACATGAATCTAAGTAAGCAGTACCACCCCAATCACCGTGACAATCTTGAACGCATGGTTGAAGACCTGTATTTCCTCCAACGCAAGTGCTGCATGAATCTAAGTAAGCAGTGCCACCCCAATCACCATGACAATCTTGTGTGCAAGGTTGAAGACCTGTATTTCCTCCGACACAAGTGTTGCATGAATCTAAGAATGCAGTTCCACCCCAGTCACCATGACAATCTTGTGTGCAAGGTTGAAGACCTGTATTTCCTCCAACACAAGTGTTGCATGAATCAATGAAAGCAGTACCACCCCAGTCGCCATGACAATCTTGTGTGCATGGTTGCAGTCCTGTATTACCACCAACGCATGTGCTGCATGAATCAATGAAAGCAGTACCTCCCCAGTCACCATGACAATCTTGTGTGCATGGTTGCAAGCCTGTATTTCCTCCAACACAAGTGTTGCATGAATCAATGAAAGCAGTACCACCCCAATCACCATTACAATCTTGTATGCATGGTTGAAGACCAGTTAATCCTCCAACGCAAATACCGCAGGAGTCAATATATGCTGATCCACCAATTGTGCCAAAACAATCTATAGTTTGAGAGCAAGGTTGTAGTCCTGTATTTCCACCAACGCATGTGTTGCATGAATCAATGAAAGCTGTGCCACCCCAATCACCATTACAATCTTGTGTGCAAGGTTGAAGACCTGTGTTTCCACCAACGCATGTGCTGCATGAATCCAAATAAGCAGTACCACCCCAGTCACCATGACAATCTTGTGTGCATGGTTGCAAGCCTGTATTTCCACCAACGCATGTGCTACATGAATCTAAGAAAGCTGTACCACCCCAATCACCATGACAATCTTGTATGCATGGTTGCAGCCCTGTATTTCCTCCAACACAAGTATTGCATGAATCAATGAAAGCAGTACCACCCCAATCACCATGACAATCTTGTATGCATGGTTGAAGACCTGTATTTCCTCCGACACAAGTGCTACATGAATCAATAAATGCAGTGCCACCCCAATCACCATGACAATCTTGTGTGCAAGGTTGCAGCCCTGTATTTCCACCAACACATGTGCTACATGAATCTATAAATGCAGTACCACCCCAATCACCGTGACAATCTTGTGTGCAAGGTTGAAGACCTGTGTTACCACCAACGCAAGTGCTGCATGAATCAATGTAAGCTGTGCCACCCCAATCACCATGACAATCTTGTATGCAAGGTTGTAAACCTGTATTTCCTCCGACACAAGTACTACATGAATCAATGAAAGCTGTGCCACCCCAATCACCGTGACAATCTTGTATGCAAGGTTGTAAACCTGTATTTCCTCCGACACAAGTACTACATGAATCAATGAAAGCTGTGCCACCCCAATCACCATGACAATCTTGTGTGCATGGCTGCAAGCCTGTATTACCACCAACGCATGTGCTGCATGAATCAATGAAAGCAGTACCACCCCAATCGCCATGACAATCTTGTGTGCATGGTTGTAGTCCTGTATTTCCACCAACGCATGTGCTGCATGAATCAATGAAAGCAGTACCACCCCAGTCACCATGACAATCTTGTGTGCAAGGTTGTAGTCCTGTATTTCCACCAACACAAGTGCTACATGAATCAATGAAAGCTGTGCCACCCCAATCACCATGACAATCTTGTATGCATGGTTGCAGCCCTGTATTACCACCAACGCATGTGCTGCATGAATCAATGAAAGCAGTACCACCCCAGTCACCATGACAATCTTGTGTACAAGGTTGAAGTCCTGTGTTGCCACCAACACAAGTGTTGCATGAATCAATGAAAGCAGTGCCATTAAAAACACCATTACAATCAGTCGTGCAATTTGGATAAACACTTTTTTCACTGTAACCGCTGAGCCCTCCATCATCAGTAACTGTAAGTCTGATGCGGTAATAATAAATTTCACCATCGCAGCCCGCAGGTAAAATAGTTGCAGAAGTTATTTTGTTTGTGTCAGTAGGTTCCGGATGTTCGTGTTGGTTGTGATGAAAATAAACATTCCATTTATAATGTAGTTGACCAGGTACATGTTCAGCATCTGTCACTGTTGCCTGAAGTGGCAAAGTTGAAATCTGAAGCATGGAATACAAGTCACCATCATTAAAACTTGTGATGTTTACAACAGGAGGTGTATTATTTATTGAAATAAAAACAGAATCTTTTGCAGAATTACCAGCTGTGTCTGTAACGGTTAATACAGCCCAATAGCTGTGAATAACACCGCCCGGACTATTATAAGTATGTTGTGGACTTATCAGAGTAGATGTAAAGCCATCACCAAAACTCCAGAAGAAAGATAAAGAATCATTTTCCGGATCGTGTGACTGACTTCCATTAAACTGAACAACTAAAGGTGATGCACCATACGTTGTGTCAGATAATGCAACAGCTATCGGGATGTTATTTACATTACCAACATAACATATTTTTCTAATTTGATCCGGATATTTTACATAATTGAGACAGCCATCCTTTTTATTTTCAGTCAGAAAAACTACAGGTCCCATATTTGAAGCAAAATCTCTTACATAGGTAGCAGTGTCGTTTGCATTAAATTTAAATTGCTTAATCCATTCGCCACCGTAGTCAGCATGAAAATAGCTTCCTTGCAAATCCAGAGGAAATTTAGTTCCCTGATAAAGTGGTCCTGCAACAGAAGCAAATCCTCCAAAACGAACGCCATCTACCGGTGATAAAGGATCATCAATGTCTATTGTAGAAGCATTGTTTCCTGTAAATATTCCTGTTCGTGAACGATTTCCATGATAATAATCAATAACAGGTCGTGCATGGATGAAAGTATGTACTGTTGCAGGAATTGGTTGTCCCGGATTACAGGAGTTGTCAAAACTTACAATGCCATTAGCCGTGGGATTTTTAACCAATTCATGAAAAGTAAAATAGGGCTGTGTGCAACCACCTGAACCATAAAGTGGATTTGGTGCAAAGAAGTTAAATTGTTTTGCAGCAAAATAATTTGGATCTAAATCATAACCTTGATATACCTACCATCCAAAATTCATTCCAGGGCTATTGCAGATATTAATGTCTTCCCAAAATTGCCAACCTACATCACCAACATAAAATGTTCCAGGGTTACCTGCTGTGGGGTCTGATTCTCCTGTCCCCGGTTTAAGTGAAATACGAAATGGATTTCTTAACCCCAATGCCCAAACTCTTGATTGAGGAGAACGTGCATCGGTACTGTCATAAAATGGATTTGAAGGGATTCCATCACCTGTTGCAGGATCTAATCGTAATATTTTTCCATTCAAGGATTGAATTAGTTGTGCCCGATAAGCACCAACATTTTGTTGTGGTGTGATGATACTATCTGCTAATGCCTGCGCCCAGTAACTAAGAATAGAAGCAACTTGTCCGCTATCTGCTGTAGCAGGCGAAGCACCGTCACCGGCCGATACAATCAATGTTCCGTCAGTAGCGAACAATAATGTTCCAGCACTATGTGTGTCATACAAAACAGGGATTCCTGTTTTCTTAGTCTCACCTAGTAAAATGAGTCTGCTTCCGGGTACTGTTGTTGTAAAGTTTGTTGCGGAATTTGCTGTATATCTTGTTATGCGACAAATAGTAGCTGCATCATATTCATTTGTTGTTGGGCTATAGCTCCCTGTGCCATAGTGTAGGAGATAGTGCCTGTCAACAACATAGTATAAATAAAAGTAACCGTTAGTTCTGAAATTGGGGTCAATTGCAAAACCATTCATTCCATGATCGCGCCAATTACCTACTTCTTCACTAATGTCAATTAAAGGTTGTGGTATTTTAACGCCATTGGTATCAACAACCCAAACTAATCCTGCTTTTTCCCAAACATATTTTTGTCCTGTTGAATCTTCAGTATAACCTTCTACAAAGTCCCAGCCTGTGCTGACAAGCTGATCAGTAAATTGTGGAGGAAGTACCTGTGCTTTTAATGGATGATTGAGTGAAAGAAAAATAATTAATATAAAAGTAAAGTAGTAATGTTTCATGATGTCGGTTTATAACGAAAAAGCAGTAGCAAATATAAATGACTGAAAAATATCAGGCATGTAAAATCTCTTTAAGTTTTCCACTTGCAATCCATGAGTATGAAGAATGTTAAATTATTCTTAGTCAACGATAAATTCGTTTTTTAATAAGTGTACAATAGAAGTAAATGCAACCTTTTTTTAGAAGGTCAGTATAAAAGGAAGTTCAAAACTCATGTATTATTTAAATATTTAATGGAAATGAAGAAAACATTTACCTCATCTGTAGTCATGTTTGCAGTTGTATTTTTTTCTGGCAATATAACAGTACAAGCTCAAAGTAAATCAAGTCATAGTCATAATCATGCAGTGCAAATGGAGCTACCTTTTCAAGCTGAAGGCAGTAATATTTGTATTCCGGAGATTCTTCTTGAAGATATTCATTATCGTAATATGAGCGCAGCAACTAACTGTTTGATTGATAGTTTTTATTACTCATTTTATGTTAACTCAGAGGAGCAAAGAGCATATTATACTTACGATGCTATGAATAATTTGTCAATTCTGTTGACTCAGCAATTGAGTAATGGCTCTACAGTGTGGGAAAACTTTAATAGAAATACATACACTTATGATGCTAACAAAAATGTGACAAGCTTTTTGTTTCAACAATGGGATAACAATACTTCTGTATGGAAAAACAGTACGCTTACAACATACAGTTATGATGGAAATAGCAACCGTACGAACTATCTGTATCAACTATGGGATAACAATACATCCGCTTGGAAAAACTCTACAAAAATCAGTTATACATATAACTCGGGAAATATCTTGACCGCCCAACAATCACAGCAATGGGATAATAACACTTCAGCATGGAAGAATAAGACAAAAGGTATCTACACATATAGTAGCAATTTGAATCTGATTGATTATTTGAGCCAGCAATGGGATATAAGCACCACTGCATGGAAAAATTACACAAAATCAACTTATACCTATGATGCTCATAACAACCAGACAAGCAATCTTACTCAACGATGGGATAGCTCATCAACATGGAAGAATAGCATAAAATCGACTTACAGTTATAATGCCAATAATAAACTAATAAGTTATGTGTATCAACAATGGGATAATACTGCCAATGCATGGAAAAATGGTTCAAAGAGCACCTACTCTTATGATGCCAATCAGAATCTGATAAATCTTGTTACACAGTTGTGGGATAACGTTAGTTCATCGTGGAAGAATAACGCTAAGAATATTTACACTTATGATTCTAATAACAATAAATTAAGCGATTTATCTCAGTTATGGAGTAGCACATCTCAAACTTGGGCAAGTCAATATGGGTATCTCTATTATTATAGTTGTGCTCCGACTAGTATATCAGAAATTACTCCAAGTAGTTTTACAGTTTATCCCAATCCATCAAATGGAATTTTTGTATTTGAAACAGACAAAGTGCTAATTGGTACAATTGAAGTATTTACGATAACCGGGGAAAAGGTGCTATCTCAAATTGTGAATTCAATACAACAGACAAGCATTGATCTAACAATGCAACCAAGCGGTATGTATATTATAAAAGCGAATTTACCGGAAAAAGAGTGGATTCAAAGAGTGGTGAAAAATTAAAAAAATCTGATATTTATTTCAGAACTTTTAGCAACTCAATTTCAAAAACAATTGGTGTGTAAGGCGGAATTGGACCATAACCTTTTTCGCCATAGGCACTGTTAGAAGGAAGTACAACTACAACTTTTCCTCCTTCTTTCATTCGTTGCAAAGCTTCATTCCAGCCATCAACAAGTCCATTGCTTCCAACTTTACAGCGAAATGGATTCTGAACATCTAAACGCTTGTCAAAAACAGTTCCATCAAGAAAGCTACCTGTGTATAGAACATCAACAATGTTTTCAGCATTTGCACTACGGCCTTTTCCTTCTTTAATTATAGAGAAAAAGTTCCTGTCGGAAGAAATTCTCCTTTAAGATTATGATCAATTACATAGTTGTTTACTAAAGTTGTCTCTTCATCTCTTTTTTTCTTTTTTGCTAATGAAAGTTCTTTTTCATACTCCTTGAGGTGCGTAATTTTAATCAATCGTACTTCAAAAATTATTTTGCTCCCCGGTTTAATATAATGTGGAAGAGATTGCTTGAGTGATTCATTATAAAATTTTTCAGCGTCAATTTTAAATTGTGCACTGTCGCCAGGTTGCATCAATGCAAGCCCTTCGTTTATATCGCCTGAATATTGTGGCTTTTTCAGAATGAGTCTGAATGAATCAGAAATGGCTTTCGAGTTAAAGAGTACTGTGTCACTTTCAGTTTTATAAAGCATATTTAAGTTGAGAATGTCACCGGGCTTGGCATTAATGCCATTTTTCTTTGTGTCAATTATACAATATTCAAGGCCGGATTCAAGTTTATTGAATTTTTTACCGCAGGATGAAATTATAAGTAAGATAGTTAAAAGAAAGGCGATTTGTTTAAACATTTATTTTTTAATTTTTATCAATTCAACATCGTAATATAAAACAGCATTGGGTGGAATGTTTGCGCCATCACCGGTGAAACCATATCCTAATTTTGAAGGTGTTATTAATACGGCCTTTTCTCCTTTTGACATTAGTTGAACGCCTTCTTGTAAACCAACAGGGAGGTCAGTTTTACCAATTTGAAAAACTAAATTACCGGTACTGTCAGATGAGTAACACACTGTGCCATCAAGTAAATGGACCTGGTAAGCAACTTCGACAATGCTGTGTGCGTTGTATAATATCTTTATTTGTTTTATAAATGTAATATCTCAACCCTGATTCAGTTGTTGTAACCGGATATTTATAACGTTTCAAAAAATCTTCAATCTGATCATCTTCAGAATAAACCTGTGCTTTATTGACTTTTAGCAATTGTTCTTTTAATTTTTCAGGATTTATTTGTTGTTCCTGCTTTTGATCTTGTTCGTTGGGTTTGTTTTTACAAGAAGATGTAAAAATTATCAAAGCGACAATTGTAATAGAAAATAAAAACAACTTATTCATCTTTGCAAAGTTAGCTATTGTTACATTTTGACGCAATATTACGAGCTGCTATCATTGCTGTTGACCATGCAGCCTGAAAGTTAAATCCACCTGTAATGCCATCGACATTAATCACTTCTCCAGCAAAAAACAGATTAGGAATTTTTTTGCTTTCCATTGTTTTCATGTTGATTTCAGTTAGGTGAACTCCACCACAGGTTACAAACTCTTCTTTGAATGTAGTTTTGCCACTCATTTTAATTCTAAAGTCAACCAAAAGATTTACTAATGTGTTGATTTGTTTTTTTGATAATTGAGCATATTGAATTTGTGCATCAATGTTTGCACAATCAATTAAACGCTCCCAGAGCCTGTTCGGTATATTGGAGAATAATTTATTAGTTACTAAATTAGTCTTTGCATAATAAATTTTGCTTTCAGTAAATTTTTCTAAGACTTTATCATGATTAAATCCCGGTAAAAAATTTATGCTTACTTCAGTAAGATAATTCTTTTGATTTAGCCATTCTGCAGCCCATGCAGACATGCGCAACACTACCGGACCGCTCAGCCCCCAATGAGTGATTAGTAGAATCTTGCTCAGCTCTGTTGTAACCCGGTAATGTTAACACAACTTCTGTGGCAACACCTTCAAGACCTTTGAATGGTGAATTTGGGATATTGAAAGTGAAAAGTGATGGAGTAGGATTTAATATAGTATGATTGGATGTATTCGAAATCCACGAATACGAAGATGCTGCAGGATGCCCACCTGAAGCAATAAGCAGAAAGGTAGCATGTAAAGTAGTTTTATCAGAAAGATGCAAAATAAACTGACCATCTTTTGTTTGAGAATATGCAGTCAGCGCTACACCTGTTTTGATAGTAATGTCTGACTTGTTGGCTTCCTCCAAGAAACAATTGATAATGGTTTCTGAGGAGTCAGTGTCAGGAAACATTCTACCATCAGGTTCTGCTTTTAATTTGATATTTCGTTGACTGAACCACTCAATAGTGTCAGCTGCATTGAATTGATGAAAGCAACTTAATAATTCTTTATTTCCTCGAGGATAATTTGCAGCCAACAGTTTGTTGTCAAAACATTGATGAGTCACATTGCAGCGGCCACCACCTGAAATTCGTACTTTTGACAAAAGTTTATGTGTTTTTTCCAGAATTATTACCTCTAAGCCCAGAGCAAGTTGTGCAGCATTGATAGCAGAAAAAAAACCGGCAGCGCCACCACCAACTATAACAAGTCGTTTCTTTTCACTCATGCACGTGGATGATGTTGCATAATTTCCTGACGAAGATAATCTCTGTCAAGGTGTGTGTAAATTTCTGTTGTGGTAATACTTTCATGACCGAGCATTTCCTGCACAGCACGTAAATCGGCACCACCTTCAATAAGGTGTGTAGCAAAACTATGTCTGAAAGTATGTGGGCTTATTTTTTTCTTGAGTTGAATTTTAATTGCTAATTGTTTGATGATGGTAAACACCATAACGCGTGTTAGCTGAGCACCTCTCCTGTTTAGAAAAAGAATATCATCATTGCCTGTCTTGATTTTAAGTTGTCTTCTGATAGACTCTTCATAAATATTGATATGTTTAATTGCAGAAGTGCCAATAGGAACCAACCGTTCTTTATTTCCTTTACCTGTGATTTTTAAAAATCCAATGTCGAAAAATGAATTAGATTTTTTTAGGGAAATAAGTTCACTGACACGTAATCCCGAACTATAAAGAGTTTCTAACATGGCGCTATTGCGCTGACCTTCTGCTGTACTTAAATCAATAGCATTTAGCATGGTGTCAATTTCTTCAATAGTTAAAAATTCAGGAAGTTTTCTGCCAAGGTTAGGTGGTTATAAGAATATTGTCGGGTCGTCAGCAATAATATTTTCGAGTAAGAGATATTTATAGAATGCTTTAATACCTGAAATAATTCTTGCCTGTGAACGAGCGCTAAGATTCCGTTCATTTATCCACTGAATAAATTGTTGTAAGAGGTCTAATGTGAGCTTTTCAGCATTTTTTTCCGGGTGTTTTTCCTGAAGAAATTCATAAAGCAGTTCCACATCATGCATATAGGCTTCATTAGAATTGGCAGATAATGATTTCTCCAATTTAATGTATGCTGAAAAGCCATTAATGTATGCCACTTTACTCATTGTGCTAAAATAGCTAACCGAAACTTAACTCAAGAGTTTGGTTTGGTGTAATTAAGTATAAAAAATCAACTATTGCATGTTTATTGATTTTAACTAAGAATCAAGGATAATAAACCGTATTTTTGCATCGGCAAGCCGCTCTATCGCTCTTAACTCGTTTAAGAGAGGAAAGTCCGGGCAACAAAGAGTATCCTGCCTCCTGTTAAAGGAGGGTGTAGTTTTAGTGATGAAGCTATAACAGAAAGTGCCACAGAGAAAATAATTCCACCGGCAATGTATTGCATGGTGGTAAAGGTGAAAACGTGAGGTAAGAGCTTACGGGCATATTCAGTAATGAAAATGCAAGGTAAACCTCAGGAGTTGAAAGGCAAAATAAATCACGAACAGGCAATGGCTCGTTGCCGTTTGTTCAGCAATGAACATCTTCGTGAAGGGTATGCCGCAAACAGACAAATGATAGGGGATTTGAATGCTGAAAAGTATTCAGATAACAGAATCCGGCTTACAGGCTTGCTTTTTATTTTTTCTGCTGCATTGCTTTTTAATAATTTAGCAGCCAATGAAAAAGAAGCTCCTTTACATCAGCAATCAGCATGAGATAGTTCTTAAATTTATTATCTTTTGTCTTACAGCATTTTTGATAATAAAAATGTTGCCACATCAGGTAAGGTATAAGTTTGATTATTCTATATCTAAACCCTGGACAGAGAAAGATCTGATTGCACCGTTTGATTTTGCCGTTCTGAAGAATAAAGATTCGCTGAATGCAGAGAAGAGAATTTTACTTCTCAATGCAACACTGTTTTTTGAACGTGATACTGCCGTTAAGGAACAGGTTTTGCAACGGGCAATAGCACGTATTGATCAAATAGATAAACATGAAGCAGAGTTATTGAAGCAGGAAATTTCAATACTTGCCAGTGAACTTTATAAGAATGGTGTAGCTGACGAAAGTGCACGTACTGTCTCCTTTGGTCAAGCTAAAATAATAAAAGGTGTTGACCTGATACCTGCTAACAATTTTATTTTTGAAGATGATGCCGTTAATGAGCTGACGCGTATTGCTAAAGAAAAACATATTGATGCTCCTGACAAGGCTATTTCTTTACTTGCCCCTTTGGTGAGTAATGATTTGACCATTGATAAAGTAATGACAGACCGTTTTAAAGATGAATTGATTGGTACGGTTTCTGAAACGCGCGGAATGGTTAAAAAGGGCGATTTAATTATTGCCAAAGGTGAAGTTGTGACACGCGAAAAATATCAGGAGTTGGAATCTCTGAAATCAATTACTGAAGAATATGCTCGTCCCAATAAACATGTACTTATCGGTCAAGTAATATTGGTTGTATTGTGTCTTTCTTTATTGATGATATTTCTTGCGCAAAGAAGAAAAGATATTTTTCAGTCAAACAGAAGGCTAAGTATTATTTTATTAATGGTAGTTTTTGATGTATTTATATACACATGGTCGTTGAAAGTTGAAGCTGTGAGTTTATATATTGTTCCTCTCTGTATTATGCCAATTGTGTTACGTACATTTTTTGATACACGACTTGCATTGTTTGGTTATATCATCACAATTTTAATATTAGGATCAATTGCATCAAACGGTTTTGATTTTGTGTTTACACAAATCTGTGCCGGTATGATAACTATTTTCAGTATAAAAGATATGCGCAACCGCTCTCATGTTTTCTGGGCAGTGTTGTTTGTTTATATCGGTTATTTTATTTGTTATACCAGCCTCGAAATTATTCATGCCGGAAATATGGTTAAAGTAAATTGGGAGAATTCTTTCTGGTTGCTTGCTAACGTGTTGTTAACACTTTTTGCTTATCCATTAATATATTTCCTTGAGCGTATTTTTAAAGTGACTTCTGATATTTCTTTGATAGAACTTGCAGACAGTAACAATCCATTGTTACATGAGTTGAGTATAAAAGCTCCCGGAACATTTCAGCATTCACTGCAGGTTGCTAATCTTGCTGAATCTGCAATGTTTAAAATCGGTGGCAATGCATTGTTGGTCAGAGTAGGTGCATTGTATCATGACATTGGTAAAATGGATATGCCGCTTTATTTTATCGAGAATCAGGTTACGCAAGTAAATCCACACGATGAATTGTCTTTTGATGAAAGTGCGGGTATCATCATCAGCCATGTGATTAAAGGAATAGAAAAAGCCAGAAAGTATAATCTTCCCGATCTGGTTATTGACTTTATAAGAACACATCACGGAACCTCACGTGTACAGTATTTTTATGAGTCGTATCTTAAAAATTATCCTGACAAGATTATTGATGAAAATGCATTTCATTATCCCGGCCCAAAACCTTTCAGCAGAGAGACTGCCGTATTGATGATGGCGGATTCTGTTGAAGCTGCATCACGAAGTCTTAAGAAGCATGATTCCGAAAGTATCAATAAGTTGGTAGAAGATATTATAGATAACCAAATTGCACACGGACAATTTTCTAACTGTAATATTACTTTCAGAGATATTACTGAGTTGAAAAAATTATTCAAGAAAATGCTTGGAAGTATCTATCATGTACGTGTTGAATATACGGTAGCATGATAAAATGTCAAGATTTATTTTTTTCGCTTAAGGCTGACAAGCTCAAAATTGTAAAGAAAATACATGAGCCCGGAAAAAGTATCAGCCACCAGGCATCAATATTTTCTTTTGCCTGAGCCATCAGTCCACCTAAAGTAACGGTTCCGGGATTTACGCCTAATCCAATAAATGATAATCCTGACTCACTCAAAATAACGGCTGCCATTCCATATAAGAATACAGGTTTTACAACAGGAATTAAATTGGGGATTAAATGCCTCAAAGCAATTTGTCTGAATGAAAATCCGGTAACAATAGCAGCATCAACAAAGCCTTCACTACGAAGTCGCTGTACTTCTGCCCTGATCATGCGTGATGGTTCAACCCAAAGCACCGATCCGAAAATTATGATTAATGTGATGATAGATGGTTGAAACAATGATGAGAGTGCAATGATGATAATAAGTTGTGGTACGGCTACCATGACTTGTGTCAGCAATGAAATCCAAAAATCAGGATTGAGATGGATATGATTTGTTGCTTTGATTTTTCTTTTATTAGATAACTTCCAAAATAATATTAAAGCAATTGTTAAAAGCAGAAATAGAATAAAGGAAGGTGATAAGTCTATTAAATTGATTAAGCTAAATTGCTGAAACAGGTTGTGCCATTCCATTGAGAATGTGTAAAAGCCATAAAACCAGACCAGAAACAGAAATATTATTAGTGAAACAAATTTTATTCTATTTAAATAAATTCCAGAGTCAGCAAAATATCCTGAACAGATACCTGCAATCAATGAAATTACAATACTAAAAATCATTGAAAACAAGGCAATAATTAAACTGTGTCGTAAACCAAAAACAATTCCTGCAGCAACGTCAGCACCAATTGCATCTGTACCTAACCAATGATGAAACCGCAGAGGTAATTCTATTTGTTGTCCTGTATTGTTTGTATAATAACTTTTTGAAACGGACTTAATAACGCTATATCATTTTGTCTTGGCTGACCGGGTGAGTAGGGTATAGGGCGCAGAATTTGATTATTGCCTTTGCTCTCAATTCCGAATGATAAATCATAGTCAGAAGTTAGATTGTCATTTCCAAAAAATGGTTTTTCATTAGCAATAAATGGAGCAAACAATGCAAGGAGTACAACTGTCAGCAGCCAAAGTTTTGCTAAACGAAATTTCAACTTCCTCCTCATGGCTGAACAGTTTTAGTTCGTGGGTCAACATAATGCTGAATCCATTCATTAAGCAGATAAAGTAAAATTGTAATTAGTCCTGTAATTAAAATAACAGCAGAAATGAAAGGATAGTTTCTTGTCGTAGTAGCATGAATCAGTTCAAGTCCCATACCCGGAATAGAAAACAATGATTCAATAATTACCGAACCGCCAATAACTGCTGGAAACATATTTGCAAGCAAGGCTACAAATGGCGATATGATATTTGGAAAAATGTGTTTGATAACAACTTCTTTTTTTGTTAGCCCTTTTGCTTGCGCCATTAAGGCATAAGGTTTTTTAAATTCAGCTGAAATTAGGCTGGCAGATGTACGTTGAACAAATGCCCACAGGGAATAGGTGTAGCAAATTAGCGGAAGGATAAGATAGGGAAGGGTGCCGATAAATTTTTCTGAAAAACTTGCGCTTGAAGAATATCCTCCAATAGGCATAACTCCTGAAGATGGAAATATTTGTAAGAAATCAGGATTAGAGAAAAAATATAGTAAGGCTGTTCCTGCAAAATAGACCGGTAGAGAATAAAAAAGTACGGTAATCATATTGATAATGCGGCTGGCAATTTTGTTTTTTGTATATGCCAACCATATTGAAATTAAAAGGCCGGAAATAAATGCTATGATAATTGCCAGAACAGTCAGAAGCAATGACCAGAATATTTTTTCTTTCAGTAATGAGCCAATGCTTCTTCCGGTATAGAGTGATTGACCTAAGTTTAAATGTATGATGCCACTATTCTTGTCTGTTCCAAAAAACCAGTCATGAAAACGATTTTGTGCATTAAGTTGAACTGCAGGAACCCATTTTTTCCATGATGATTTTTTAGTTTGCATTGCATTATAGGAATGCAAAATAGAATTAGCGAGTGAATTAAGTTTAAGTATAGTTGCATAATTGTTGAAAGAATCAAGAATACTGTCATTCTTGCTCAGTTTTACTTGAGTTTCTATCTGAAATAAACTATTTGCTGCATTAGAAGCAGTTTGCCTGATTGCAGTATCAGTTGCTGAAGCGAATGATGTTGTAATTGCTGTTCTTGCAGCATTAATTTTCTTGTAAAAAATAAATACTTCACTACCACAACCAAAATTTCGCAACAAATGATTGTAGCTTTTTTGTTGTTTCTCTGAAGGAAGATATTGTTGCCATCCATATTCAGCTAAGGATATTACAGAAAAATAAAATAAAGGCTTGTCATAGCCTAGACGTTGTGCAAGTAATGTTTTCTGGTGCTCATAATTAGTTGAAGTAATACTTGTTTTTTCTTCTCGTATGAGAATGTAATCCAATGCATCACCGGGCAAATAAACAGATAGCATAAACGATGAAACCAACAGTACAGAAAAAATAAAAAGTATTTGAAAATGATATGCCGCATCTTCCTTAGTCTGAATTTTATTTATCCTGTTGCAGAAGTTTTGTTAACCGGTGAAAGTAATCGAAAAGTATTGATGAGTAATCCGGGTTTTTCAAAATAAAGATTTACATTTCCGAATCGTTTGTGCACTGCAATTCTGCGTTGTGAATTAAAAAGAAAAATATACGCCATATCATCAACCACTATTTTCTGAAAACGCTTGTCCAAAGCAGTCCGCAAAGAATCATCAATGGTAAATTTTATTGAATCAATCAATGCATCTGAAGCACTGTTGCCAAATCCTGAATAGTTGTCACCATTTTCGCGCCAGCTTGACGAATGCCATAGCTGCGTAAAATCATCAGGAGAAACATTTGTTGTCCACACACTCATAAGCATATCGAAATCATGTGTTCGCGCTTTCTCTAAAAACACAGGTACTTCAAGAGGAACAATATTCATCACTATACCTGCTTTTTTTAATTCAGCAACAAGCATTAAAGAAAGATCGTTCCAATCGGGAATGCCGGCATAGATGTTCATGTCAAATTTAAAATCTTCTTTTATGCCATCAATCATTTTGTCAAGTACACCATCGTTGTCACTATCTTTCCAACCGGCATCGGCAAGGAGTTTAGTGGCTTCATTGTAGTTTTGTAAAATGGGTGTAAGCGATTCATTGAAATTGTATTTATGACTGCACACCGGTCCTGCCTGTCTTTTGTATTCGCCTTTATACAATGCCCTGTTTATTTGTTCATAGGGAAAAAGCATTGCCATAGCTTTTCTTACTTGTAAATTATCAAATAACTTTTTATGCTTCTTTCCATCTGGCTTCATATTAAAAGCGGCAAATGAATAGTTGAATGTACTTGTAAACTGAGCATTGTAATTATGGTTGAATAAAGTATCCTCACGCAATTTGAGTAATGATTTTGTTGCAAGTGTTGTGCTGGCATCAAATTGCTGCTTTTTAAATTCAAGAACATTCACATTTGGGTCGCTGCTGATTTTGAAAATTATTTTTGCGACAGAAGAATGTTCTGATGAATCCTTGGAA
The DNA here is from genome assembly GCA_016699635.1 of Bacteroidota bacterium. Classification (GTDB taxonomy): domain Bacteria; phylum Bacteroidota; class Bacteroidia; order AKYH767-A; family OLB10; genus OLB10. The sequence continues at coordinate 2,352,404 of CP064983.1, forward strand.
TGATCTGTCCAATGATTGTTTTTCTTCTCCAATGTTAGAAACTGACCATGTTCCCATGCAGTAACTTTATATGGCCCTAACCCATTTAGTTTTTTCAGGTCAAAACCTGTTGCTTCGGAATTAAATTCTTCAAACCATTTTTTAACATCTGCCGGTGCATTGGCTCGAAAATCTTCGGTAGCTAAAGTTGTCAGGGAGTATTTTGCAAGAATATTTTTTGGATCGTGAAATGATTGTTGCATAATAATAATGTCACCCCAGATGGCAACGTCCTGCAGATAGGGTTTTGCAATTTTTATGCTGAAGGCAAGCGAATCATTTACATCAGGAATAAAGTCAAGCATATTTTCTAGGTAAGGCTTGAAAAAATCATTCTGTGTAAGTGCACTTTTGTAAACTTTCAAAGTAAAAAGAATATCATTGGCAGTAAGGTGTTCACCATTGTCCCATTGAACATCATTTCTTAAATGGAAGTTATATGAACTTTTGTTGGCATCATAAACAGGTAGTTTACTAAGCAGATTGGGTTTTAAAGAATTTGTTTTAAAATCTGTTCCAATCAGTACACCTTGCGTATAAAGCATAACTTCACTACGCATCAGGGTTTTACCATTTGTTGGGTGCAGATTGTCGGGCTCCTGAAGTACCTGATACACGACTTTATTTTCTGTACTCCAAGCCGGATCCCATGCTTTTGCATCTGGAATAGCAATGAATCCTGAAGTGCTGTTTGTCTCAGCCACAGTGTAATTCTGCGGCTTGTGGTCTGTGCAAGAGACCATTAAAATCAAAAATGCGAATAAAATGTTGATACCGACAACTCTCATAAAGGCAATATTAGCATATAAGAGGCATAAAAAAATAAAATTAAAGCATATAGTTTTGTTTGCATATACTTTTTTTTACCTTTGCCGCCCATCTGAAAAGGTGAGGTGCCTGAGAGGTAGAAAGGAACAGTTTGCTAAACTGTCGTACGGGGCAACCTGTACCGTGGGTTCGAATCCCACCCTCACCGCAAAAGTTTTGCGAAAATCAGGTGTAAGGTGAAGAAAATGTTTCTTCGCATGAAAGTTGTTCTTTGAGTCGTAACCGAATTTAAAAATTTTCGGGATGTAGCGTAGTCCGGTTATCGCGCCTGCTTTGGGAGCAGGAGGTCGCAGGTTCGAATCCTGCCACCCCGACAAAAAAAGAGAGTCTAAAGCGGTTGCCGCTTTAGACTTTTATGTTTACGGCTGTTTGGTCCCGTAGCTCAGCTGGATAGAGCAACTGCCTTCTAAGCAGTAGGTCATTGGTTCGAATCCAATCGGGATCACAACTTTTCTTAGTCATCCCGAATCAAATTTTACCGAAAACAAAATCCTCCGGGGATGATTCCTGCTTTAAACTGATCTATCAAATTTCCTGAAGCAGAATAACGATAAATACTTCCACGTTGCAAATAGTCTATTGCATCCGATACATAAATTTCACCATTCGAAGCATCAACACTCAAAGTGTAAAATAATTTTCCGTTTCCATTGATGAATGGTGTTGAAGGTAATGTAGTGTCGCTGATGCTCATTTGCCATACATGGCGATCAAGAAAATAAAGAGTGTCATTTTGCTGATTCATACACATACGCCAGGGGGCATGGTTGCCGGTAAAAACAAAACTTTTAATAACCTGATTATTTAACGGATTCATCTGTATCAATGCAGATGGTTTTTGTTTTAACGAATCACCACTGCACAGCACCCATAATATGCCGTTTTTATCTTCACAGATAGAATTGGGCGAATAAGCTAAAGTTATGCTATCCGTCAGCATGTCTGTCATCGCATTGATGACATAAACCTTATCAGTGAAGAGTGATGAAACAAAAACTTTTCCATAAACCATTTTCATTTGTTCTGTGCCTGCAACTGCAGGAATATAACCTGATATGGTGTTGGTAGAAAGATTTACAATGGTCAGTCTGTTGTCGTATAAATCCGATACATAAGCTTTGCTGTTGCTGACAGGAATAAAATAACGTGGTGAATTAAAACCTGAAATAGTTGCTTCAATTTTAAAAGTTGCAGCATTAACTACCATCACTTTAGAAGAATTGTTGACTACAATGTAAAACTTATTATTAAAGTAAGTCATACTCTGGCAAACATCACCTAAAGGAACTTGATTTACCTGCTTGTAATAGTCTTCAATAATATTTTTTGATTCTTTATCATACAGGCTGATTGCTGCATTTCCAAACTGAAAATTTCCTTCATTGGTAATATACACCACTCCATTATTGTTTGAAGTAATTAAAGGTTGTATTATTGTCTCAGGCTTGTCTTTTTTACAGGAAAAAATAAGAAAGCAAACAAGAAATATAAATACAGATTGCTTAATCATTAACAATAAGTTTAAAGGTTTCTGTATGCTCTTTAGATGATAATTTTAAAAAGTAAATTCCATTACCAATTAAAGAGTTTCTAAGATTGAAAAGATGTTCACCGGCATTGATTTTTCCATCTAAAAACTGATAAATAGCTTTTCCTGAAATGTCATATAATGTCATACTTAGGTCTTCAGTCTTAGTAAGATTTAATTTAATCACATTGTTTTTATTAAATGGATTGGGGTAGGAGAGATTGAACTGATTTTCTATAATCGAATTTACTGATGTTGTATTTTGATGAATGACTCCTACTGCATCAAGGTCGAATCCGGAACTTGGAAATGGAGTAGGCCAGGGGTCATTAATTTTATTGAATTGCGAATCGTAAGTTGCATACAATTCATCAATACTTCCCACCACATCAATTACTCTAACATGTGTGATATGATTTACGTCAAGCCCTGAAATTCCTGTCATTATATCTAAGTCGAATGGTGTTCCATAAAATGCACTGTACTTGCCTGCCAGATTATCAATTTGTGTTGCATCAATACTTCCGAAGCTTCCAACCTGCACAGTATCTTGCGTTAAAGACACTGAAGGAAAACGAAAAAGTTTACACCATCACTACTCACTTCAACAAATGCAAGTTCCAGAAATGTTTCGCTAAAGCTGTTCTCAAATACTGCAAAATCCCATCCACTACCATTCATGATTGGATTTGCAAATGTTAATGTAGCCATGCCGCCATCACCAAGGCTAACTACATCGAGGCCATCAGCCATACCTAATGCAGATGTGCTGTCGCCTATTGTGCAAACACCTAAACTGTGATTAGAAATGTCCTGCCATCCTCTGACAATACTACATTGTGTTGCCCACGAAACAATAATGCTGCTGTCTTTATGAATAGCTGTTGTGCCCGGCTGACTGGCAGGTGGTGCAAACTGGCCATTACTTTCAGTTAATGAAAACAGGCAAGCCAATGCAATCAATACAGTTTTTAATGAGTCGAACATTTTACAAATTTAAATTTTGTTGATTCGTTGTTGTAGTGTGCATTGATAAAATATAATCCATCTTTTAGTTGTGAAACAGATATTTTATCTCCTGCATTTAGTTTGAGTGATTCCATAACAACCCGACCTTCAACATCAGTGATAAAAATTTCATCTATATTTTTAGTTAATGAGATATAGGAAGATGCAGGATTTGGATATACTTGTACTACATTGTTTTTAATTTCTGAAATTCCTACCGGTGAATCTGCTGTGGTGAAGTTGTCAATACAATAGAATAAAGGTGTATTGATACCAAAACTTCCAACATCGCTTGAAGAAAGTGTAAAAAGCAAACTGTCTGTATTGCCAAGTCCAGTTAAATCTACCCATTGCCAATCGTTGATGATATAATCCTGCGCATTATTTGCAGAACGAAAGTCAGCAAGATAAAAATTAATACTATCACTACTTAAATTTCCATTATACCAATTGTGTATGGTTAGAATAAAATAATCAGGATCATTTCCTGATGGCCCTCCGAATTTTTTTGAAAAACCATCTCCATCTCTCATACTGATATATGGATAAGTAGCATTGGTAACAAAAAATCCATTAACTACTTTCCCTGAAGCATTGCCTGAAAGTGTTATGGTTGCATTTTGCTGACCAAGGGCGTAAATGCCTGAGCCGTTATACCCTGTCAATGATGCGCTGGCATACATGTTTCCGAAGCCTGCAGTGCTGCTGTCTGCAACATTACTGTATGCCCAGCCCGAAAGCCAGTAGTTAAATGATGGGTCGAAGAAGTTAGGAAAAATTGCATTTCCTGATGTGAAACTTGTTCCGCCTTGCTGTGATGAGCCATTAAAGAAGCTATCTGCCGGTAAAGTCAGGTTTTCGAAGTCACTAACCGTTTGTGCATTCAGTTTTACAGACACTATTTGGAATAGTGACATTGTTACAATGATGAGTCTAACTCTTTTCATATTTATTTTGATTTTGAATTTATCTGAATAATAATTCCTGCTTTGTATGAGCGTAAGGGCATTGAACGGTTTCGAATTGCTTCATAGTTCTCATCAAGCAGGTTGTTGATTTTTAAGTAAAGTTGAAATTTTGTTTTTTGTGCCGATAGACTGCATGCAGCATAAAACCCATGAAGCCAAAATGGTTCTAAGTAATCCAGATTGTCTGTAGTTGTGTAACGATAGCCGGAATACTGAACAGAATATTTTACAATCAGTTTTCCATACCCTATTGCTAAACTTCCATTACTGGAGTATAGGGGCACATAAATTAATTGCTTGCCAACAGAGGCATCATTTTCAAAGCGGGCTTTTTCATTGGTAGCCTCAATATAATTTGTTGAAACGGTTAAGGCTGTGAACCATTTTTTATTGCTGTATCGAATAATAGTTTTTGTTTCAATTCCTTTGCTTTCTGTTCTGTCAAGATTTTGTGCCGACCAATAACCATTTTCCGGTAGCCATATAATCTGATTTTTCATTTTCCTGTTAAAGAGTGTAATCTCAGTCTTTGCAGTAATGTTTTTTGCAAGGTTGATTTCATTAAGGCAAAGGCCAATATCACCGGTTTTTCCTGATTCGGGTTTTAGATTTTTATTTCCACCCGGTTGCCAGTACAAATCATTTATAGTTGGATTGCGATAGACACTTGCAGCGTTTAATTTCAATGATATATTTTTATACAATGCAATTTCTCCTCCGGCATACCAGGTAAATGGTGCTTCCTTGTTATCATTAAATTCTTTTCTGAATGATACTGATGGTTTAATTTTATTGTTAAAGAAATGTGCTGTTTCACCAATAAAAAGCGCAAAAGAGTTTAGCTGTGCTTGCTTTTTATATTCGTCTGCTGTTGCAGTGGTGTAGTTGTTGGTGATGCCTGCATGTATTTCTCTGTGCTTACCCGGATGAAATTTATACTCAGCTTCTGCCAGCAATGATTTTGCTCTGCTTGTTGCATTCATGTTCTTTAAACTATCTGAATAATGTATGCCCTGATTAAACCATGCAACCCGAACAGCTAATTGTCCCTTTGACAACTGCTGACGCCATTGCGAAGTAATTCTTAGATTGTCATCTTTCTGTTTGGCAACAGATGTCTGATTGAGTAATGGAGGAATTTGTCTGTTGTAATTATCGAGCCATGCAGCTATGCTTAGTGTGCCGTTTTTATTCAATCTGTAAACAACTTCACCTAACAAACCTTGCCCTTGAGTCCTTGCATGTTTTTGTAATTGCTTTTGAAGCGTAATAGAATTTTGAAAACGAAAATTATTTGGAGAATATTCATTAAATACTTTAAGTTTAAAAATCCAATTATTGTTGCTGTAGTTAGTTTTAAAAGATTGTCGCAACCATCCATAACTACCGGCACCAACATTTATTTCTGCGTCAAAGCCTTTATTGAATTGTGTTGATGAATTGAGCAGAACAGCACCACCTACAGCGCCACTTCCCATTGTGCACTGCCGCCACCATATTGCATACTTATTTTATCAGCAAAAATTCAGGGATAATGGAAAAATCGGTTTGACCTAGCATAGGATTGTTGATGTTAAATCCATTCCAGATTACTGCAGTCTGATTGGCATTTCCACCTCTGATGGAAGAAGAAGCTAACGAACCAGGTCCGTAATTCTTAATAAGAACACCACTTTCAGCAGAAAGAAGATCGCTTAACGATTCCGTATTGAATTGCTTCAGGCTGATGCTGTCAATTTTTTCAAATTTTAATCCCGGAGTAGCATCCTGTTGTCGCAATGCTTCAATATTAACCACCTTGATGTGAAAAGTATCTGTCTGCGCCTGAATGTTGGTGCAGATAATAGAGAAAATAATCAGCAGATAATTTTTATACATGTTTTGCTTGGTTTTTCGTCAAGCATTTCTACATGCAGTGCAGTAAATAAAAAAGTGAGGAGTAATACAACCTAGGTTCAAAGTTGTATCAATACAGACTTCTGCTTTTAATGCGAAAGCATGGTCAACGGCTGAATAAACAGCCTCAGTAAAGACAGATATCCTGGCTTGTAACTTTTAACTCTATTCCTTCCTGCAAATTTTGCAGTGGATTCAGCAGAGATAAATTATGCGTTACTTACAGTTGCGCTACAGCTCACGATTTTAACGTGATTCCCTTTTATATCTTCAGTCTAAAACAGAAGAAACCTTTACCGGTTGAAATGAATGAAAGAACTTCCGGTGGCAAATATAAATAAAAAAATAAAGGGAGCTTATTTGCTGAACAAACCGCTGAGTTCTGCTTGCACACGCTCGATAATCATTCCGAGATGCTCTTTGTTTTCAGCAAAGTTGATTTCATCAATATCAATAATCAGCAGTTTGCCAAGTTCATAAGTTGATATCCATGCTTCATAACGTTCGTTCAAACGTTTCAGATAATCTATGCGAATATTGTTCTCATAAGGTCGTCCGCGTTTTTCAATTTGTTTTACCAAAGCCGGAACGGTGCCACGCAGATATATCATCAAATCAGGTGGTGAAACAAAACTGTTCATCAACTCAAACAACTGTTGGTAGTTCTGAAAATCGCGTGTTGTCATTAACCCCATTGCATGAAGGTTAGGAGCAAAAATATATGCGTCTTCGTATATTGTTCTGTCCTGAATAATTGTTTTTGGGTGTTTCTTGATTTTTAAAATTTGCTGAAAGCGGCTGTTCAGAAAATATATTTGAAGGTTGAACGACCAGCGTTGCATGTCATCATAAAAGTCGTTCAGATAGAGATTGTCATTTACATCTTCGTAATGTGGTTCCCATTTAAACTGTTTTGACAATAAACTAGTGAGTGTAGTTTTTCCGGATCCAATATTTCCCGCTATTGCAATATGCATACAATTAAATCAATCTGGTTTTAAATAATATAGTTCTCAAAAAGTAGTGCGCTAAAGTAAAAAAAATTTCATTGGCAAAAGCAGTTACTTAAGTAATAGCCTTTATAATTCTACAGTTTTAATCTTTTTTGTAGTCTATCTGTACTATTTTATTGTCGGCAAGCAGGTAAAAACGGTTGTGAAACCATTTTATACTGCTAATGATATTGATGTCAGTTTTCAGTCTTGATGTTTCTGAATTCAGCTTCAGGTCAATAAAAACCAGTTCATTGTTTTCTGCATAAACCAACATGTTTTCGAGTAGCATAATACATGATGCATGTTTTGAATCAATACTTCTTACATAGCTTCCCAGCCTGTCAAAAATTAAAATTCCTGAATTCTTATTCAAACATGCCAGCCATTTATCATTGGCACACATGCTCGTTATCGTTAGCGGATTGTTTATTAATAATGCCAACGGTTGTGTTTCTGAAATTTTCTGAAGTGTAAAATTATATTTGAAGATTTGTTGTTGTGAGTGATCATAGCACCAAAACCCATCTGTAGAATTGCAAACAGCTTTTATGTCATAGAAATTTTGTTCTCTTAAATTAATTACCGATTGCAAGGCTAATTTATTATCCAAAAAACTGATGATAGAAAATTCATCAGCAAAAAGCATTATTCGCAATGGGTCAATTGCATCAACATAAGTAAACCTGTCCTGATTGTTATTGCTGTAGGTAAGTAAAATTTTTCCTACGGTATCAGCTTTAAAAACTACACTCTCTTTTATAATATAGAGGTTGCCGAGATTATCCATGCTGAAAGCATCGGCACCATTCCAGATTTCATTAACTTTTTGCTGCTGTGCAAAAGCGTTGCAGTAAATGAAAATGATGAATAGTGTTACAATATATTTCACGACAGATTGTTTTGTACGTTTAATATTTCATCAACAAACTTTCTGTGGTTGGCAAGACGTGGCACCTTATGCTGTCCTCCCAATTTTTTATTTTTTCCAGCCATTTATAGAACGTATTCACAGGCATTTTATGCACAATAGGTTTGTTGAGCGTGATGTCCTTAAATCGTTTTGCCTCATAATCGGAATTAACTTTTTTAAGCTCTTCGTCAAGTGCCATTGTAAACTCATCTAAGTTTTCAGGCTCATGCGAAAATTCAATAAGCCACTCATGTGCTCCATTATTTTTATTGCCAAAATAAACTGGTGCAGCAGTAAATTCACGCACTGTAGCTCCTGTTCTTTTGCCCGCTTCTGTAATTGCTTTTTCTGCATTGTCAATCACAAGTTCTTCTCCAAAAGCATTAATAAAATGTGCAGTTCGCCCACTGATTTTTATTCTGTAAGGACTGATAGATGTAAACTGAATGGTGTCTCCGATTTTATAACGCCACAGACCGGCATTGGTTGTAATGACCAATGCATATTGTTCTCCGATTTGAACTTCGGAGAGTGTCAACGTTTTTGGATTTTCCTCATGCCAGTGTTTTTGAGGAATAAACTCATAGTAAATTCCATAGTCGAGCATAAGCAACATTTCATCAGAATCGTTTCTGTCCTGAATACCAAAAAATCCTTCGGAGGCATTATAGGTTTCTAAATACTGAATGTGTTTTCCGATAATCTGTTTAAACTGCTCTCTGTATGGAGTAAAATTTACAGCACCATGAACAAACAGTTCTAAACCAGGCCACACTTCTGCTATTGTTTTCTTACCTGTAATTTCAAGAATACGTTTCAATAACACCAATGTCCAACTGGGCACACCTGAAATGTTAGTCACATTCTCCTTAATTGTCTCCTGTGCCATGCGCTCAATTTTTTCATCCCATTTATCCATCAGTGCAATATTCATTTCTGGTGTTCGCATTATCTGTACCCAGAAAGGAAGGTTCTGAATCAGAATAGCAGAAAGATCACCGTAATACGATTCGTTATGAAATGCATTGATGCTGTGGCTGCCACCAAGAGAAAGCAGTTTGCCGTTGAATAGTAAGGCATCATGGTTGTTGTTAAAATAAATTGAAAGCAGGTCTTTACCGCCTTTAAAATGACATTCTTCCAGCGACTCCATGCTAACCGGAATAAACTTACTTCTGTTTGAAGTTGTTCCCGATGATTTGGCAAACCATTTTATTTCTGTTGGCCACAGAATATTTTGTTCGCCTTTCATGATTCTTTCCACCTGTGGCTGCAACTGATCATAAGTAACAACAGGCACACGCTCACTAAAGGTTTTAAAATTGTCTATAGATTGATAGTCGAAATGTTCGCCCCACTGTGTATGCTCTGCTGTTGAAATAAGTTTTCTAAGCAACTCTTCCTGAACCTCGCATGGATATTTCATAAAAAGCTCAATCTGATGCATACGCTTTTTAATTATCCATCCCATTATCGAATTCAGTATTGCCATATACAGTGCTTTGCGAACGGAAAGATAAGAAAAATTCCTGCAACTTCCGTTTTGCAAAATTAATTCTTCAACTTAAATGAACTTAATCTGTAATTAATTTCTTTCAGAAATGTTTGATGTACTTTCGTTCCATGCAAAAATCAACAATAGATTTCAGGTTAATAAAATTAGAGCGCAACGGTTATCACCCCGTTTGCACTGTTGCCATCAACCACATAGATGCATTAATGGTAATTGATACGGGTGCTTCGCATACGGTATTAGACAAAAAGCAGGCGGCACGCTTTCTACCTGAAAATAAAATAAAACTTTCTGAAGTTAAATCGTCAGGACTTGGCACCAACGACATGATGAGTGCCTATGCCACATTCGATTATTTTATATTGGGCGATTTGGTCTTGCGCAGACGAAAAACTATCATTCTCGACCTTGCACACATTAACCTTGCCTACGAAACAATGCAGTTACCATTGATTGATGGAGTGATAGGTTGCGATATCCTTAAAAAATATAAAGCAAGCATCAATTTTTCTACAAAAAAACTTGTAATTAACATCTGATTTTTTTACATTAAAAGCCTTAAAAACAGCGTTAATAACTTGCTTTACTTTGTTAAAAAAAACGTGCATTTCCACACCGTTTTTATGTGAAAGCAGCCTTTATTTTTTGTAAATTTGAACAATTATAAAAAACGACAGTTTACGAAAAGTTATGAGTGATCAAACAGTAGAAAATTTAGCTGAAATGGAAGTAAAAAATACTTATTCGGCCGACAGCATTCAGGTATTGGAGGGGTTGGAGGCAGTAAGGAAACGCCCTGCCATGTACATTGGCGATGTTGGTGTAAAAGGATTGCACCACTTGGTTTATGAGGTAGTTGACAATTCAATTGATGAAGCCCTTGCCGGACATTGCAAAAACATCAGTGTCACCATTGGAGAAGACAACTCAATAACAGTTAAAGATGATGGTAGAGGTATTCCTACCGAAATGCACAGCAAAGAAAAAAAGTCTGCACTCGAAGTAGCCATGACAGTGCTGCATGCCGGTGGCAAATTCGACAAGGACTCTTATAAAGTTTCCGGTGGATTACATGGTGTTGGAGTATCGTGCGTAAATGCATTGAGCACACACATGCGCACAGAAGTACACCGCAACGGAAAAATTTATGTGCAGGAATACAGCATTGGTAAACCATTGTATTCTGTTAAAGAGATAGGTACTACTGATTACAGAGGCACCATTCAAACCTTCAAGCCTGATGACACAATTTTTATCACAACAATTTACAACTACGACACATTAGCTTCACGCCTGCGCGAACTATCTTACCTTAACAAAGGCATCCGCATCACATTAACCGACATGCGCGAAAAAGACGAGCAAGGCAATGTTCGCTCTGACGAGTTTTTAAGTGAGTTGGGCTTGCGCGAATTTGTTGAATACATTGATGCCAATCGCGAAAAGCTCATCCCTGAATGTATGTTTTTTGAGAGTGATAAATTCGGAATTCCAATTGAAGTGGCCATGCAATACAACACTTCGTTTGCAGAGAATCTCCACTCTTATGTAAACAACATCAACACACATGAAGGTGGCACACACCTTTCCGGTTTCAGACGTGCACTTACACGTACATTAAAAAGCCTATGCTGAAAAAGAAGGCATGCTTGCCAAATTAAAATTCGATATTGATGGTGACGATTTCAGAGAAGGACTAACAGCCGTTATCTCAGTAAAAGTTGCCGAGCCGCAGTTCGAAGGACAAACAAAAACAAAGCTTGGTAACAACGAAGTTATGGGTTATGTTGATCAGGCCGTTGGCGACATGCTTGTCCACTACCTCGAAATGCATCCGCGCGAAGCAAAGGCTATTGTCAACAAAGTAATACTTGCTGCTACGGCACGCCATGCTGCACGCAAAGCACGCGAGCTGGTGCAACGCAAAAACGTACTCACTGGAACAGGACTACCCGGCAAATTAGCCGACTGCTCAGAGAGCGACCCCGGACGATGTGAACTCTTCCTTGTCGAGGGAGACTCTGCCGGTGGAACTGCCAAACAAGGCCGCGACAGAAATTTCCAAGCCATACTTCCACTACGCGGAAAAATCCTCAACGTAGAAAAAGCAATGGAATACAAAATCTACGAAAACGAAGAGATAAGAAACATCTTCACTGCCCTTGGCATCTATCGTGACGACAAACAAGAAGGTCGCCCGCTCATACTCGACAAACTGCGCTATCACAAAATCGTAATCATGACCGATGCCGATGTTGACGGTAGCCACATCACCACACTCATCCTCACATTCTTCTTCCGCCACATGAAAGAACTCATAGAGCAGGGCTACATCTACATTGCAACACCACCGCTCTACCTCGTAAAAAAAGGAAAAGAAGAGCGCTACTGCTGGACAGACGAAGAGCGCATTGCCATCGTCAAAGAACTGGCTGGCGAAAAAGAAAGCAGCGTAAACATACAGCGCTACAAAGGTCTTGGCGAAATGAATGCCGAACAACTTTGGTCAACCACCATGGACCCCTCAAGCCGCACCTTGCGACAGGTCACCATAGAAAGTGCTGCCGAAGCCGACCATGTTTTCAGCATGCTCATGGGCGATGAAGTGCCACCGCGCAGAGAGTTTATAGAACGCAATGCTAAATATGCAAAAGTAGATGCATAACAAACTCTAAAAATCACAAAAAGCTGTCCCACAAAGGCAGCTTTTTTTGTGGGCTAATACTAAATTGAGACTCACATTTTATAATTCAAATAAATCATTGGAAAGATCAAGGCAGTCTAATTTATAACAACATTCAAACTTTTAAACTCAATTACAATACAAGGTAGGATTTTGTATTATTTTTATTTAACTATGATTTATTGAAATATATTGCTGTATTACTTTTTACATTGATAAAGTTTAGAACTTCGTACTTTCGTGAGTTATTTACAATCCTTAAAGGCGACCGAGCAGACAAAATCGGTTGACAATTAACCGACCGAGACAAAGAATAAGAAGAATGAAAATTGTAAATTTGCTTGAAGCAAAAAACTAATAGAAAAGACTAATGACAGACAGAATAGCAAAACCGTTTTTAAAGTGGGCTGGTGGCAAAACACAGCTCATTAACGACATTGAAAAGGCTTTGCCAAAAGACATTTCTAATGACAAATTCACATACATTGAACCGTTTGTTGGAAGTGGAGCTGTTTTGTTTTGGATGTTAAACAACTTTCCAAACTTACAAAAAGCAGTAATTAACGACATTAACCGAGACTTAATAAACACTTACAAAACAATAGCTTCAAGACCAAATGAACTGATTTCAATACTTCAAATTTTGCAAAACGAATTTCACGGACTTGAAGGACAAGACGAAGAAAAAAAGGAATATTACTACTCAAAAAGAGAGCTTTACAACACAAGAAAAGAAGAACAAAGCGGACAAGCCGCTTTGTTTATTTTTCTTAATCGGACTTGTTTCAACGGACTTTACCGAGTTAATCGCAAAAACGAATATAACGTTCCAATGGGTGCTTACAAACGACCAACCATTTGCGACAAGGAAAATATTTTGGCAGTAAGTCAAGCATTGCAAAAAGTGGAAATCCTTTGTGGCGACTATGAAGGAACTCTGAATTTCGCTGACAACAACACGCTGTTTTATTTCGACCCGCCATATAAACCGTAAGCGAAACTTCGAGTTTCAACTCTTACGCAAAAGACGAGTTTAATGATTCCGAACAAGTTCGCTTAAAAGATTTTTGCAGTAAACTTGACATATTAAATCATACTTGGATTTTAAGTAATTCAGACGTTAAGGGGAAAGATGCAAACAATAACTTCTTTGATGATTTATATGCTGACTTTTTAATTCAACGAGTTGATGCAAAAAGAAGTATCAATGCAAATCCTCAACTTTTGTATTTGGGCGTTCCCTTCGGTCGGGCTTTTCGTTCATATCTTTTGCTCGTTCCTCCCAAAAAGGATTCCACTGCAATCCCTAACGCAATCAGCCTCATAATATGAATTTGGCTTTTAATACAAATTTAGCACACGGCTATACAAGCAATTCTCAAATTGCAAGGTTATTGACAGAAAATTGGGTTTTAAATAATTCATATTGTCCTTGTTGTGGAGATTTACCATTAAATGAATTTGAAAACAACAGACCTGTTGCTGATTTTTATTGTAAAAAATGTTCAGAAGAATTTGAATTAAAAAGCAAAGGTGGGAAACTCACGAATACAATTACAGACGGAGCTTATTCAACAATGATTGAAAGAATAAACTCTGAAAACAATCCCAATTTTTTCTTTCTAACATATTCAAAGAATTGGAGTGTTAACGACTTTTTGATTATTCCGAAACAATTCTTTACTGAAGAAATTATCATTAAAAGACCACCATTAGCTCCAACAGCAAGGAGAGCAGGGTGGGTAGGGTGTAATATAGATATTTCTAAAGTGGCGGAATCAGGAAAAGTGTTTTTAGTTAAGAACACAAAGGTAATTGCCCATAGTGTTGTAAACCAATCATTCAATAAAACTCTATTTCTTAGAGAGAAATCTAGTGATGCAAAGGGATGGATTTTAGACATTATGAAGTGTGTCGATGAAATAAAAACTGATGATTTCAACATAGAGGAAGTCTATAAATTTGAGTATAAACTCAGATTGAAATATCCTAATAACAACTTTATTAAAGATAAAATAAGGCAACAATTGCAAATACTTCGAGATAAAGGAATTATTCATTTTGTCGGTCGTGGTAGATACAAAAAGATTAAATATGGAGACATTTAAAATTGAAATTCAAGAGTTACTTGCTCGAGTAGTAGAAGTTCAGGCTGAGAACATTCAAGAAGCTTTTTCAAAGGTAAATGAGCAATATATAAAAGCAGAAATAGTATTAGACTATAATGACTTTGCTGAAGTGAATTTTACCGATATTAACAGCCAAAGTAAGACAGATAAAATAAGCTCACTAATCAAAGAAGTTATTAATTATCTGTATTCAGATGAGCAAAAACATTTTGAAGAGTCAAATCAACCCCAAAACCATATTTTCGAAAAACTAGAACAATTGAAATCATTAATTGATTGATATGGTTTTTGCCGACCCACCCTATTTTTTATCAAACAACGGGTTGTCAATCCAAAACGGACAAATTGTTAGTGTAAACAAAGGAAAATGGGACAAATCCGAAGGGTTTGAATTCATAAACAACTTCAATAGAAATTGGTTTTCATTGGTTCGTGACAAAATGAAAGATGATGCAACAATATGGATTAGCGGAACAATGCACAACATTTTTTCGGTAGGACAAATCCTTAATGAATTAGGTTTTAAAATCCTGAATGTTGTGACTTGGGAAAAGACAAATCCACCACCCAATTTTTCTTGTCGTTATTTCACTTATTCAACCGAGCAAATCATTTGGGCAAGAAAAAGTGAAAAAGTTTCGCATTATTTCAACTACGAATTAATGAAACAACTCAACGGTGACAAGCAAATGAAAGATGTTTGGAAGTTGCCCGCAATTGCTCCTTGGGAAAAATCTTGTGGAAAACACCCAACTCAAAAACCTTTATCGGTTTTGACACGACTTATTTTGGCATCTACAAAACCAAATGCTTGGATTTTAGATCCATTTGCAGGTAGTTCAACAACAGGAATTGCAGCTAATTTGGCAAACAGACGATTTTTAGGAATTGACCAAGAAGAAGAATTTTTGACAATAAGCAAAAACAGAAAGCTTGAAATTGAAAACCCAAAAACAGCTGCTACTTACAGACAAAAAATTAGTGGGTTCAATGACAAAAAGAACTTGAATTATTTCTTGTCAAAGAACCTAAAACAGAATATAAAACAGAATTAAAAATTTAATTTCACCTGTCATGTCGCACCACCCCTGATAGTGTAATCTAAATTGGAACATTAAAAACGTTCAAACATTCAAAACCTTCCAAACCTTCTTATTTGACCTGTCATGTCGCACCATCCCCGACAGTGTTATCTAAATTTCAACATTCAAAACTTTCCAACCTTCCATACTTAGGAAGGCACCCACTTAACCTCGACTAACGGGCTGCATTGAGCATTTGAGGTGTGAGGTTGTTTAAACTAAATTCTTTCTCCTCAGCTTTTAACTTGCAAAACCTGAAAATCGGCTATTTTGAGTTTCAGGTTTAAAAACTGCAAATTAAAGATTGATTTTTTAGATTTACAGGTAAGTGCTTTTTTTACTTTTGAGCAAAATTTTTTGAACCGTTTAAGATTAAGCTAAATTGCAAAAAAGCCCTTTAACTGTTCAATAACATTAAATCAGAATAAATAAAATATGCTATTTAATTCATTACATTTCTTGTTTTTTTTCATCATTGTCACTTCGCTTTACTTTGCGATACCGTATAGTAAGAGATGGGTTTTATTATTAGTAAGCAGTTGTTATTTTTATATGGCTTTTGTTCCAATATATATCCTTATTTTAGGATTTACAATTGTCATAGATTATTTTGCAGGAATATATATTAGAGATGCCGAAGGGAAAAGAAGAAAACTTTTACTGGTATTTAGTTTGGTAGCTAACATTGGTGTTCTTGCCGTTTTCAAATATTATAATTTCTTAAATGAAAACTTTTCTTTTTTACTTCATGGTTTTGGATTAAGTAATCCTATTCCATATTTATCAATTCTATTACCCATTGGCCTTTCTTTTCATACTTTTCAGGCAATGAGCTACACAATAGAGGTTTATCGGCGGCATCAGGAACCGGAACGCCACTTTGGTATTTATTCTTTGTATGTAATGTTCTATCCACAGCTAGTTGCCGGACCTATTGAAAGACCACAAAACCTTCTTCATCAATTCAGAGAGAAATATGATTTTGAATATACAAGAGTAGTAGATGGGCTTAAATTAATGTTGTGGGGTATATTTAAAAAGCTTGTCATTGCTGACAGATTAGCAATTTATGTTGATACCGTTTACAACAACCCGGAGCAACATAATGGATCAACTTTAATTTTAGCTACAATATTTTTTGCAGTTCAGATTTATTGTGATTTTTCAGGCTATTCAGACATAGCAATTGGTGCGGCAAGAGTTATGGGATTTAAATTAATGACTAATTTTAATAGACCATATTTTGCAAGAAATATTTCTGAGTTCTGGAAACGCTGGCACATTTCTTTATCAACTTGGTTTAAAGACTATTTGTATATTTATCTTGGAGGAAACAGAGTCTCTATTCCAAGGTGGTACTTTAATTTATTTATAGTTTTTCTTGTCAGTGGCTTATGGCATGGCGCAAATTGGACTTATATTATATGGGGCGCCTTAAACGGATTCTATTTGGTTTTTGCTTTAGTTAGTCATAAATTCAGAAATAAAATGAATCATCTTACAGGTATCGAAAAATCACCATGGTTAAACCGCTTTCTGCAAATTTCAATTACATTCCTGTTGTCATGTTTTGCGTGGATATTTTTCAGGGCTAATCATGTTACAGATGCATTTTTAATCATTAAGAAAATGGCAACATCAAGGGTGCATTTTACATAGAAAATCCATCCGTTATGATATTTTCTTTTTTAGGATTATTTATTTTACTGTTTGTGTAGTTGAAACAGGAATTTTATAAAGGTGATTTTTCCTTCTTTAACAATAAGAGATGGATAGTTAGAAATTTGTCTTATGCTATACTAATAGTAATTATCTTATTGTTTGGTGTTTTTGATGGAGGACAATTTATATACTTTCAATTTTAGTAAATTATGTTAGAGACGTTTATTCATAAAATCAGAAAAAATCCTTATTGGTATTTCTTTTTTAAATTAATTGCATTTCTTCTGTTGCTCTTTGTTCTAGATTTTTCCATTGGAAATATTCTCAGGCATTTTTACTTTAAACAACAAAGCGGTTTGCAATACCGAACAACGTATTCTATTGAAAAAACAAATGCTGATATTTTGGTGTTTGGCTCATCCAGGGCAAACCATCACTATAGGCCTGATGCTTTTGAGAATCAAATTGGCCTTTCATTCTACAATGTTGGGCGTGACGGGCAATATGTGTTTTATCATTTAGATGTTCTTAAGGCAGTATTAAAGAGATATACGCCTAAAATTATTATATTGGATTTTGTAAATAAAGAATTTGCACAAAATCAAGAAAGTTATGATAGGTTATCAGTATTACTGCCGTATTACAAAACACATCCTGAAATGCGATCCATCATTAATTTGAGAAGTAAATATGAACGTCTTAAACTATTATCACAAATATACCCTTTCAATTCTACAATGTTTACTATTGCTGTGGGCAATGCCGAATTTAATAAAAAAAGAAAGAGTGACAATAAGGGTTACGTCCCATTAACTAGAAAATGGAATGGTGTTATACCGAAAAACAGTATTTCTGCTAATTATGAAGTTGACAGTCTTAAGATTGATGCATACAAATCATTTATACAAGAGTGTGCCCGCGCAAATGTGAAACTTTATATTGTTTGCTCACCATATTTTATTCAATCAGACATCACCGATTATTCTGTCAGCATAGGAAAAGAAATTGCAAAAGAAAACAATATTGCATTTTTTGATTTTTCAAAGGACACAGTGTTCGTAAACAACACTGAACTATTTGCAGATTTTGCACACCTAAACGATACAGGAGCAAAACTCTTTTCTGATTCGTTAGTAAAATGCATAATAGAAAAGTAAGACATAAGTAGAGGTATATTATTCAGAATAAATATTCTTATCGCACTTTTTTACCATTTGTAATCTTTCATCACATCTTTGCATGACTGACTGCATTAAGTAAATGGGGCAAGGTGGGACTTAATATTCTATATCCATCTCTCTTAATAGTCCTAAATCGCTTATTCTCAAATCACCTGATTATCTAATCACTTCATTACCCTTCACTCCTCACATCTATCAGCCGTGGCTCAGCTGTGGCTGATCAACAACTTCCACAATCACATCAAAAACTACTTAATATACTTGGCCACATCTTTAAATAAATACTGTCCGTCAAAAATTTTAATCAGTTTATGATAGTTATCATAAAACACAATTTGTGGTAGAATCTTATTGGTGTAAATAGCAGCAATTAATTCACCACGGTTGGTACCGATAGTGCCAAATATTGGATCGTCTTTTGTTTTAGTACGCGCCACAAATGCTGGCATTTGGTCTTTATGCCTTTCTTCTGCAACCAAAACAACCTGTGTTGTTTTAAAATTGCTTCTGATAGTCTTCAAAGAATCTAAAAAGAGTTCGCAGTGGTCACATTCAGGACTAAATATCATTATCATCACAGGTCTGCCTTTTATCAGTTGGTCGGTAGTAAACGTGCCTCCGTCAGTTTTTGCAATAACAAAGTTTGGTATGGGAGCACCTGCACTGGTGTAAGACATTCTTCTTGCAGTACCTGACTGCTGTGCAATTCCATTGAATGAAATGAAAATAGTTGATAATAGAATAAAAAGGTTTTTCATTATTTTATTTTTAAATGCAGATTGAAAATTATTGAGTATGAAAGAAGTTTTAAAAGTACAATATTTACAAATGCAACAATACCTTTCGATAATAGAATCATGCTGATTTCAAAACTTGTTGCCCTTTAATATGTTTCATAATTGTCAATAAAAGCATTTTTGACATTCAAGTTTTTCAAACTATCAAAAATTAGGTATGAAATTAGTCTTTTCCTCCTCCAATTTAGAAGATTATTTAAAGGAAGTCATTCCAACTATACAGTTTAATACTCCTTTGGTTCAACAACAAATTCATCAGATTCAGTCGCAGGCACCAACCGATGAAGAGCGTGCAAAAATTGCTTTTGAAATTGCACGTGATGAAATCCATCATTCATTCGACACCAAAAATCCTGTTGTCACCATCAATGCAGAAGATGTATTGTTGAATAAAGAAGGAATTTGTTTTGCAAAGTCGCATCTGCTTGCTACGCTATTAAGAGGAATGGGAATTCCAACCGGCTTTTGCTATCAGCGTGTTTTAAGGAATGGCAAAACCCTCGAAGGCGGACATGCATTGCATGGTTTAAATGCTGTATATTTAAAAGAGTATGGCTGGTTTAGAGTTGATCCACGAGGTAATAAACCGGGTATAGATTCGCAATTCTCAATCAAGGAAGAAAAGTTAGCCTATCCTATCAGAGAAGAACTTGGCGAAATGGATTATCCTAATGTTTTCAACGAACCTTTATCATCAGTCATAAAATCAATGTTGGAATCAAAAACATCACAGGATTTATTTTTTAATAGACCTGAATTTATTGAATAAAAAAGCTGCCTTTTTGAGGCAGCTCCTTTGGCATAGTTTTATGCCTTTATTATTTAATCAACCTTTTAACTTAGTAGCTTCTGACTATCTGATGTGCCTTACCATTTGCACTTGTCCAGTTGAGTTTATATCCGTAAGGACAACCACTTGTTTGTGCATTTCCTTGCTGGTCAACACCAAATGTTACAGTCAGTTCGCGAACAACACCATGATGCACTCTCACACCACTCAGGATTATAATTACAATCTGAACTGAGAATAATAGGAGTATCAGTAGATACAAAGAAAGTGTTTCCTGCACGGTTCACACCCCATACAGATACATTGGAATATCCACCTTGTGATGCATTACCTGTAATGGTTATAGTAGTAACATTCTTAGTTCTTTCAATAAGTGTGTTGCGGTCAAAATCCCATGATCTTGTAGTTCCATTATCAGAAGTAACCATTGTATTACCTGTTGCATGATGCAGAATTGGAGTAGCGAATGTAGGTGAGTTGTCAATCAGGCCACCATTTACATTTGTAATGGTTCGCGTAGAGTTTATGGTAATAGATTTGCCACTGCTCACATTGGTGATTTCAACATTGTTAAGAGTTAATGTTAATTGACTTCCGGCATTACTCCATGGTGTAACAGTGTTTGTATTTGCATCGTAATGAAGCTGGATAATCATTGTTCCTGTACGGTTGCGTGTGCCATTACAATTGAGTCCGTTAAATGTGACAGTAACTTTTCCCTGACTGATTAAAGAAGTATCAATTGTAGTGTTACATGGTACAACAAGACCATTGTAAATTCCCATAAAATTAATTCCTCTTAAGCGTGGATGCATTGCTATAATGCGGTTAGCGTCATCAAGTTCTTCATTATCTGATGCTGCTATTCTGGCATCATCATCAGCAGTTACTTGTTGTGTAGTTTGTTCGTCTAATAAATCTTCTGATTTATCTTTTTTACAAGCCGCCATTAAACTGATACCGGCAGCAAGGCTTAACATTAAAATACCCTTTTTCATTTTTCTGATTTTTTATTGATTTGTACTTATGACAGCAGAAAATAAATTAGGTTTAATCAAATTGAAATATTTTTTTATTTTGATTGTATTTCAGGTCAACTATATTGTTTGATTTTTTTCAATCAGGTGTTTTTAATGAATAAACTGAAAGCAATGTGCCGTTTTCTATATTGTCATATTCATATTTTAAGCCCAACTTAGTCAATAGTTTTATTGATTTAATATTGTCAGGTTTTGTGACACCAATTATTTTAGCATAAACTTTAACTTTTATGAGTATATCAAGGTAAAACCTGCTTGCTTCAAATGCATAGCCCTGACCTTCATATTGTGGTAGGAAAGCAAAGCCGATGTCAGGAAATTCCTGGTTATCGCGATTCAATAAGGTTATTATTCCGATAGGTTTTCCGGAAGATTTTAGTTCTACTATATGATTGTAATAACCTGAATGTGCCAAAATGTTTTCAATATATTTTAATGCATCATCATGATTATTAATATTTCTTTCACCGATAAATTCTTTCCATCCATTTGTGTTTAACAACTCAATAATGAATGATGTATCATTTGTGTTGAGTGGACGTAAATGTAATCGTTGTGTTTCTTTATCTATAAACATGAAAATAATATTGCCTGAAATGGTCTAATGCAAAGGCTTGCAGCAATTACAAAAATATAGAACAATTTCAGGCAATTTGGCCATGAATGTAAACGAAAGGTTAAGAATTTTATTCTTTAACTTTTCTGACTCTTACTTTCCATTCTTCAGGGCCTTTTAAAATGTATTCCCATTTAAAAGGCACTTCGCTTTCTGCTTCCATCTGATAGTAGAGTGGAAGTGGGTCATGATCGTTTATAAATTCAAATGCTTCACCTGGGTTTATTGCAGCAAAGGCATCATAAAACATTTCATGTCTTGTTGCCGGAGGAAATGGTCTGAGGTCAAATTCTTCAACAACAGAAAATCCATCATCGCCTAGTACCGCTACTTTCAGTTTTGTAATGTGTACAACCACTTCACCAGCTTCTTGTTTTTTGTAAATCCAACGATGCTTACCTTCAAGCTTTTGAATAAAGATGCCATGTATTTCTTTTGGGTCTTCGGCAGCGATAATCTCCATAGTACTGCCTTGCTCCATCATACCATAACGATGAAAAACTATTTGTTTCCATTCAGACACATTAGCTTTTCGTAAATCCAATAAGGTTGAGATGTCAGAAAATTCTCTTCCTTGTGAAGCTTCAGTTCTGGTAACTTTTACTTTCCATTCTCTTCCACCTTTGTTTAAATAGTCCCAACCTACTACATCACCGTAGATTGAGCGAAACTCATAATAAAGCGGTATGGGATCATGATCATTAATAAAAATAAAACTTTCACCCACGGGAAGTTCTTTAAAAAGCTGAATCAGTTTTTTATGTCTTTCAATAGGCACATGCACACGCATGTCCATTTCTTCTGATATTTTGTTGTTTATCATAATAAAAGTATTTAAATACTTGCAAAAGTAGTGTTTCTATTTGTTTTTAAATGTAAAAGTCCTGTCACAAATGAGTTTTTGATTCAACATCGCAGCACTTCTGTGAGAAAATTTTTAAAATATGATTCGGGTCATATTGCAACAGATTTTATGAATGTAGTTTTGCAACTTTTGAAATAGAAATTAGATAATGGTTATTTCTCAACTTATTCAGCCCAAAAGTATTGCTGTAATTGGTGCTTCTGATAATACTACCAAGCCCGGTGGCATGGTATTGCAGAATCTTATTAATGGAAAATTTGAAGGAAAAATATTTGCAGTAAATCCAAAACCGGTAAGTTTTGAAGGAGTAACCTATGTTTCCGAACTAAATCATTTGAAAGCTGTTGACTTGGCAATTATTGCTATACCTGCAAGTCAATGCTTGGAAACAGTCAGGACTTTGCTAAAGATGGGTACTAAAGCATTTATTGTTTTTTCAGCTGGTTTTTCTGAGGCGGGCGAGCGTGGAATAGAACTCGAAAAAGAGCTTACTGATATGGTGAATAAAGCAGGAGGCACTTTAATAGGACCCAATTGCGTTGGTATTATTAGTGAAAAATATAAGGGTGTTTTCACTACTCCTGTACCGGAGTATGATCCACAGGGATGCGAGTTAATTTCAAGTTCCGGTGCAACTGCAGTGTTTATTATGGAGTCTGCGTTACTTACCGGATTAAGGTTTTCTAATGTTTATTCAATTGGCAATGCAGCACAGACAGGTGTTGAAGAAATTCTTGAATATCTTGATGTAAATTTTGATGAGCATAAGAGTCCAAAGGTTCAGCTGCTTTATCTTGAGCAGGTAAAAAAGCCGTTTAAGTTTTTAAAACATACAACATCGCTCATTCAGAAGGGATGTCGGATAGCTGCAATAAAATCAGGCTATTCAGAAGCAGGAGGCAGAGCTGCATCATCGCATACCGGTGCATTAGCCACGGCAGATAATGTTATCCGTGCATTGTTTCGTAAAGCAGGTATTGTGTATTGCAGTAGTAGAGATGAGTTAATAGCAGTAGGAAGTGTTTTTCAGTCTAAGGAATTAAAAGGAGAAAATATTGCAATTATCACCCATGCGGGAGGTTCTGCTGTAATGCTTACCGATGCACTAACTTCAAACGGCTTGAATGTACCGCAATTTGATTCTGATAAGGCAGCAACATTGTTGTCAAAACTTAATCCGGGATCGTCTGTAAATAATCCAATAGATTTTTTAGCAACAGGAACAGCAAAACATCTTGGAGAGATTATTGATTTTTGTGAAGGCTATGATGTTGTTGATGCTATGGTTGTAGTTTTTGGCAGCCCCGGTTTGTTTAATGTAAAAGATGTGTATGAGTTACTCGATAAAAAAATGAGTGCTTGTACAAAACCAATTTATCCTGTATTGCCATCGTTGATTAATGCGGAGAAGGAGATTAAGCAGTTTTTGTCAAAACGCAGAGTTAATTTTCCTGATGAGGTAAATCTTGGAAAAGCACTGGCTCATGTATATACATCTACAAAATATCGTTTTGAAAAAACCACTTTGCCTGAGATGGATATTGTGTCCGTTCGTTCTATCATCAATACCGCCCAAAATGGCTATCTTGATGCTCAAACAAATCAGGAGTTACTTGCTGCAGCCGGTATAGCACAGGCTGAACAGTTAATTATTTCAGACAAGAGTCAGTTTGAGAAAGTCAATAGCAAGATAAAATTTCCTGTTGCCATGAAAGTGATAGGACCTGTGCATAAAACAGAAGTCAATGGTGTGATGTTAAATATTAATAGCATTGAACAAGCATTAAATGCATTTGAAATACTCATGAAAATTCCAGATGCATCTGCAGTTTTGGTTCAGGAGATGGTTAAGGGTGAGGAGTTATATTGTGGTGCTGTAAGACAAGGAGATTTTGGACATGTAGTTTTGTGCGGACTTGGTGGTGTGTTTTTAGAATTGCTTCAGGATACAGCTTCTGCATTGGCACCAATGTCTTATGGTGAAGTAAAATCAATGGTTGAATCTTTAAAAGCCTATCCGCTTTTCAAAGGCTATAGAAATAAAAAAGGTTTGAATGAAGAAAAGTTTATTGAAATTGTGATGCGTATTGCACTTGTACATATTGCTCCTGAAATAAGCGAACTGGATTTGAATCCAATAAAAGCAGATGAGCATAACATGATAGTTGTTGATTCAAGAATATGCATTGACAAAAACGGAAGATAGTTTATACAGCACTTCTAAATGCATTTAAATATTTATTGATGTAATTTAATTTTTCTTTCGATTTATATTGTTGTATAAACCTTGGATGATCTAAGACTGTCATTTTTTTAAACAGATTAGCTTTTTTGTTTATTTCACTGATGAATAAAGCATTTTTCTTACCTAAAATAAAAACTTCAGAGGTAATTAAACCCAAATTGATATGTTTTTTTAAAGTTTCTATCATGTAATCTTTAAGCATTAGAAACAGAGTTGCATCATCATAGTAATTTGCATTAAGCCAGTTGCGATTTTTCTTGCGAACGATAGCTAATGGAAAAGGCGAGTTGATATAAAAATCACTATAGAACGATTTTGCACCACCGTAAGATTGAATCATATCGTACATAAATACAGAAGAAACTTCATGCGTGTGTGCTGATTGCATTTTTATTTTACAAACACTTTCCAAACGTTTTGTGTCTGTGAATGGTACTCCGGTAACACCTGCACCATGCCTGCTTGGATTTATGCCGATAATGAATTTTCGCTTTTTATTGTCGTTATAAAATTCTTTATAAAACTGCTGCATGACAATAGTAGTTTCCGGATTGTCATTAAAAGGATTAAGGACATCAAAACCCGGAGGCAATTTACCTGAATAGATTAAACTTTTATTGAAGGTTATTACCCTGTCTGCAAAAGTATTTTTCACTAATTGTAATTTTTAAAATAGCGTTGGATAGAAGATTATAAAAGCAAATTATCATTGTTATCCAAATCCCAAAAAGGATTGAAGGCAACTTCAAAAAGATAGCCATCTAAATCTTTAAAATAACCACTATAGCCACCCCAATATACTTTTTGTGCCGGTTTAACAACTGTGCCACCAATTGAAGCAACCTGTTTCATTATGAAATCTACTTCTTTTTCAGAATGTGTATTGTGCGATATAGTTAGCCCATAAAATTCCGATGAGTGATACGTAAGTGTTGCATCATCAGCAAGGTCTTTCAGTGGATGTAGTGCCAGAACAATACCGCCAAGTTGAAACAATGCAAGGCCATCCATACTTTTGTCTGACCTTTTCCAGCCAAGACCTTTTTCATAAAAGTCAAGTGATTTTTGAAAATCTTTAACTCCTAAAGTTATCAGATTTAATTTCTGACGCATAATATTTAACTTTATAATTAATTATTCACTTATGGGTCAAACTTACTGATACTTTTAAAAATTTTTAGAAATTTCTTTAAACAATTGGAAAATATACTACATTTGGGTAACTTTTGTTCGTTATGGGCGTCATATATTAAACTTAAAAGTTATAATCATGAGAAAGTTCCGCATACTTTATTCAATACTTCCACTACTTTGTTTTGTTAGTTTTTCGTTTGCAGGTGGTCAGGCTGAAATTAAACAACATGCTTCACCCATACAGTTAAAGTCTGAGAATCATAAGTCTGATGTGCATTGCGATATTCATCATGTTAAAGTTTCATTTATTGTTGCAGAAGATGGCTTGGTAAAAGTTTCAAGCATTGGCACACGCAACACCATGTTGCGAGAGTACATTATGAAGAAACTTGCTAAGTTGAATTTAAGGGAATGAACGTTGAAGGTAACTACAGTGTCACACTAAGTTTTGACCTGGGAGATAAGTGTACCTGATTAATGCTGTAGTTTTAGAGATACATTTTTAGTTAAGCTTATATTTCCATCTGATATAGGCAAAATATTTTCTTTCTTTGACCTTGAGATGGAAGCCATTTATTTAGACTATAATGCTACCACACCTGTAGATGAACGTGTGCTGGAAAAGATGTTGCCTTGTTTTTCAAAAAAATTTGGTAATGCTGCAAGCAATACACATGCTTTTGGATGGACAGCAAAAGAAGCAGTTGAGATTGCCCGCGAAAAAACGAGTGCTCTTATCGGATGCGAGCCTCGAGAATTATATTTTACATCAGGCGCCACAGAAGGAGTAAATCTGATTATTAAAGGTGTTTATGAAAGTTATTCAAAAAAGGGGAAACACATCATCACCTATGCAACAGAACATAAAGCTGTTCTTGATACCTGTAAGTATCTGCAAACAATTGGCGCAGATGTAGAAATTTTGCCTGTTGAACGAGATGGCTTACCTGATCTTGATTTATTTAAAAAGTCTTTGCGTGCAGATACCATTTTAGCAATTGCCATGTTTGCCAATAACGAAACAGGAGTTTTGTTCCCAATCGCAGAGATGGGTGATATATGCAGAGGCCATGATGTGATTTTCTTTTCTGACACTACTCAGGCTGCAGGTAAAGTTTTATTTGATGTCAAAGAAAGTAATATAGATTGTTGTGTTTTGTCCGCTCATAAAATGTATGGGCCAAAGGGTGTAGGTGCAGTTTATATCAGTCGGAAAAATCCAAGAGTTTCTGTTCAAGCACAATTGCATGGTGGTGGTCATGAAGGTGGTATGCGCTCCGGAACATTAAATGTCCCGGGAATTGTAGGGCTTGGTGAAGCATGTCATATTGCAGAGAAAGAAATGTGGGACAATGGAATTTTATTATCGTCACTTCGCACAAGACTTGAGCAACAATTAGAGTCAGATGGAAGTGTGATGATAAATGGAAGTATAAAGAATCGTTTGAATAATACATCCAATCTTACATTCAAGGCAATAAAGAGCGAGGACCTTATAAAAGAAATCAGACCTGTTGCCGTTGCAGCAGGTTCTGCTTGCACTGCGGCATTGCCACAACCGTCACATGTATTGCTTGCAATGGGGTTGACAGAAAAAGAGGCTTATAATTCTGTGCGTTTCAGCCTCGGAAAATATACTACTGCACATGAAATTGATTTAACAATTGAAAAAATCAGAAAAATTATTTCTTGAAAAATATGAATGAAGACAAACGTCTTTTCTTACTCGATGCATATGTATTAATTTATAGGGCATATTTTGCATTTAGCAAAACCCGGCTTGTAAAGAGCAAGGGACAGAATGTGTCTGCTGTTAGTGGATTTACATCAACGCTTTTTGATTTAATGAGAAGAGAAAAGCCAACACATATTGCCGTAGTGTTTGATGCCGCGGCAGAAACAACTCGTGCAGCCGAACATAGTTTTTACAAGGCAAATAGACAGGAAATGCCTGAGGATATACAGACATCAGTTCCGTATATCAAAGAAATTATCAAAGCATTTCATATTCCTATTTTGGAATATGATGGTTATGAGGCTGATGACATAATAGGAACTGTGGCCAAACAAAAGAGGAAGAAGGTTATACTGTTTTTATGGTAACACCGGATAAGGACTATGCGCAGTTAGTGTCGCCCAATATTTTTATTTATAAGCCCGGACGTTTAGGTAACGACATTGAAATTTTGGGAGTGAAAGAAATTCAGGAGAAGTGGGAAGTGGAAAATCCAAAACAGGTAATTGATATTTTGGGTATGTGGGGCGATGCTGTTGACAATATACCGGGCATACCCAGTGTGGGTGAGAAAACTGCAAAAAAGTTAATTAAAGAATATGGCAGTATGGAGAATGTGATTGCCAATGCAGAAAACATTAAAGGTAAGTTGGGTGAAAATATCCGCAGTAATGTTGAACAGGCAAGAATTTCAAAACAATTAGCCACAATAATTCTTGATGTTCCTGTTGAAGTCAATGATGATGATTTATTAATGTCTTTGCCTGACAAAGAAAAATTATCTCAGCTTTTTACAGAGCTTGAATTCAGGTCTTTGGGTAAAAGAATTCTTGGAGAAGATTTTTCAGTAAATCGTGAGATAAAAACAGCCACAACGGCTTCTGTGCAAACTAGTTTATTTGATGATGAGATTGTAAGAAGTGAAAGTGATGTTGTCAGAGGAAAGAATATTCAGAACACACCACATAATTATACGTTGGTAGAGAATAATGAAGCTATTGATGGTTTGGTTGCAGTATTATTAAAACAAAAAGAAATTTGTTTTGATACAGAAACATCTTCTTTAGATTATTTTTCATTAAGTATTGTAGGTTTATCATTCTCGTTCAACAGTGGAACAGGCTATTACATTCCTTGTCCAGAAGACTTTGAGAAAGCAAAAAACATTTGTCATAAATTTAAACCTATACTTGAACATGTTTCAATTATTAAAATAGGACAAAATATAAAGTTTGATATGCTTGTGCTGAAACGATATGGTGTTGAAGTGAGAGCACCTTTGTATGACACCATGATTGCACATTATTTAGTTGAGCCTGATATGAAACATGGCATGGATTATCTGAGTGAGACTTATCTTGGCTACACACCTGTGCATATTGAAGAACTTATTGGCAAGAAGGGAAAGAATCAGGGGAGCATGCGTGATGTCCCTATTGATAAAATTGCTGAATATGCATCAGAAGATGCAGATATAACATTTCAGTTGAAACAAGTGTTGGCACCTATGGTTGAAAAACATGAGGTTGACGGTGTTTTAAAAGATATTGAACTGCCACTGATTCCTGTATTGGCCGATATGGAATATGAAGGTGTTAAAATAGATGTGGATTATTTGAACGCTTATTCTAAAGAATTGGAACAAGATATGCTGAAGTATCGTTCAGCTATTTTTGAAATTGCAGGTTTGGAATTTAATTTAGATTCACCACGTCAGTTAGGAGATGTATTATTTGGACATTTGAAATTACCTGTTGACAAGAAAACTGCTACGGGGCAACATTCAACCAATGAAGAAGTGTTGAGCAAATTGGCACTTGAATATCCAATTGCCGAGAAGATTCTTGAATACCGTGAACTTACTAAATTAAAATCAACTTATGTTGATGCATTGCCTCAGATGGTTAATGTCAAAACCGGCAGGGTACATACTACTTTCAATCAAACTATTGCTTCAACAGGAAGGTTGAGTTCTATTGGGCCCAATCTTCAGAACATACCCATCAGGACAGAGCGTGGACAGCGTGTGCGTAAAGCATTTATTGCACGTGACAGCGAACATATATTGTTGTCAGCAGATTATTCACAGATTGAATTAAGATTAGCAGCAGAAATAAGTGGAGATGAGAATATGCTTGAAGCATTCAGGCAGGGACTTGACATACATCAGGCAACAGCGGCACGTGTTTATAATGTTGCATTAGCTGACGTTACTAAAGAGATGCGTAGCAAAGCAAAGATGGTCAACTTCGGAATTATCTATGCTATTTCCGCTTTTGGTTTATCGCAACGTTTGGGAATTCCACGAAAGGAAGCTGCTGAATTGATAGAGAATTATTTTATTCAGTACCCTAAGCTTCGTAACTATATGAGCGAGACATTAGAGTTTGCCCGTCATAATGGTTATGTTAAAACACTTATGGGCAGAAGACGTTATCTGAAGGATATAAATTCAAGAAATTTTACTGTTCGTGGATTTGCCGAACGCGAAGCAATTAACTCACCCTTACAGGGTAGTGCTGCCGATTTGGTTAAGCTGGCAATGATTCAAATTCATGAGGAATTTAAGAGACAAAATCTTAAAACTAAAATGACGCTTCAGGTGCATGACGAACTAGTTTTTGATGCTCATCAAGATGAGGTTGATTTAATAAAGCCTATTATCAGAGAAAAGATGATTCATGCCATTAAAACCCAAGTTCCTTTAGAGGTAGAAATTGGAATTGGCTCTAATTGGCTGGATGCGCATTAAATACTTGCATGATTAAATAAAATATCATACTTCTAGGACAAAGCACGCAAGCGCAATTAACTGTAACATCAGGAAATCCTGCAGCAGCTATTGTTGATACTCTTGTAGGAACAGGTGTTTCAGTAGCAAATGTTACCTATACCGGTAATGCAAATTCTAAAGGTACTTTCAGGTGTACAGGTGGATGTAATTTAGGAATTACAAGAGGCGTGTTTCTCTCAACCGGAAATACGGGTCAAATGCCTACATCACCACCATCAGATTTTCATAGTAGTGATATGAGTGGTTCAGGTGATGCACAATTAAATTTAATTGTATCGCCCAACCTGACACAGGATGCTGCTGTGCTTGAATTTGATTTTACTCCTGCAGCAGACAGTGTAGGATTTAAGTTTGTTTTTGCTTCTGAGGAGTATAACGACTATGTGAACACAGCATATAATGATGTTTTTGCTTTCTATATTTCAGGACCGGGCATACCAGGTAGTCCTAAAAACTTAGCCTTGATTCCGGGTACTTCAATTCCTGTTTCAATAAATAATGTAAATAATGGCAATAGTGCCGGAGCAGCTACCGGGCCATGTAATCATTGTGCAAACTTTGTAGATAATGTTCCAAATGGAGGTACTGCCAACTTTTTTGATGGTTTCACAACTGTAATATCAGCAGGAATAAAAGTAATGCCATGTCAGACCTATCACATGAAATTTGCAATTGCAGATGTAAATGATGGTGTTTTTGATTCTGGAGTCTTTTTAGAAGCAAAAAGTTTTTCAAGTATTGGCAATGTAGGAATTGCAGCTAATGGAGTTCAAATCATACAAAACCTCGATACAGTTTATGCCTGCGATGGCGATTCTGTTGTGTTGACTGCATCTCCAGCCGGCAGTTATAATTGGAACAATGGTCAAACTACACAAACTATTGTTGTTACACAGGCTAATATTACACCATCAGGTGTTTATCAATATGCAGTATTAAATAGTTCGCCTGCATGTTTTGCATCTAGTAAACAGGTAAAAGTAATTTTTGTAACACCAACAGCCACCATCACACCATTAGGTTCTACTGCATTATGTCCCGGAGGTTCAGTTGTTTTACAAGCTAATCCCGGAAGTAGTTACTTGTGGAGTAATGGGGCAACTTCAGATTCTATTGTAGTATCAGCAGCCGGAACATATACTGTCACCGTCACTCAGTTTGGTAATTGCTATGCTGTTTCAACACCTGTTGTAGTTACACAGTCAGCACCTGTTGCTGCTATTAATGGAGTGTTAACTATTTGCTCCGGAAGTAATACCACACTTACAGCAACAGCTGGTGCTTCTTATCTATGGTCAACCGGTGCAACTACACAATCTGTTTCTGTTGGTACAAGTAATACATATACTGTTACTGTAACCTATTCAGGTGGATGTACTGCAACTGCATCTGTTAATGTTACTGCCAACACAAATCCTGTTCCATCCATCACAGGCAACAACAGTATTTGTCAGGGGCAAAGCAGTACAATCAATGCCGGAAGTTATGCAGGATATTTATGGTCAACAGGTGCAACTGCAGCAACAATTAATGTAAACACTGCAGGAAATTATTCTGTAACAGTTACTGATGCCAATGGTTGCACAGGAACTGCGTCATTTAATCTTACAGTTAATGCCAACCCAACACCAACTATCACCGGTGTGACTTCATTTTGTGCAGGAGGAAATTCAACACTCAATGCAGGCGGGGGATACACCAACTATTTGTGGAGTGGAGGAGCAACTACACAAACTATCAATGTCACCGCTGGTGGCAACTACGCAGTAACCGTTGCAAATGCAGCGGGATGTACTGCAACAACAAATAAAGTTATTACTGTTAATGCATTACCTGTGCCATCTGTAACAGGTACATTATCATTCTGTGCAGGTAAGAACACTACACTTACAGTACCCGGAAGTTATACTACATATCAATGGTCAAATGGAGCAACAACATCTAATATTACAGTCAGCACAGCTTCAACTTTTACAGTAACAGTAACCGATGCCAATGGTTGTACAGGAAGTAAATCTGCAACAACAACTATCAACACAAACCCTGTTCCATCCATCATAGGTAACAGTAGTATTTGTCAGGGGCAAAGCAGTACAATCAATGCAGGTAGCTATGCAGGATATTCATGGTCAACAGGTGCAACTGCAGCAACAATTAATGTAAACACTGCAGGAAATTATTCTGTAACAGTTACTGATGCCAATGGTTGTACGGGAACTGCGTCATTTAATCTTACAGTTAATGCCAACCCAACACCAACTATCACCGGTGTGACTTCATTTTGTGCAGGAGAAAATTCAACACTCAATGCAGGCGGGGGATACACCAACTATTTGTGGAGTGGAGGAGCAACTACACAAACTATCAATGTCACCGCTGGTGGCAACTACGCAGTAACCGTTACAAATGCATCAGGATGTACTGCAACAACAAATAAAGTTATTACTGTTAATGCATTACCGGTGCCATCTGTAACAGGTACTTTAGCATTCTGTTCAGGTAAAAACACTACACTTACAGTACCCGGAAGTTATGCTTCTTATCAGTGGTCAAATGGAGCAACTACATCCAATATTACAGTCAACACAGCTTCAACTTTTACAGTAACAGTAACCGATGCCAATGGTTGTACAGGAAGTAAATCTGCAACAACAACTATCAACACAAACCCTGTTCCATCAATCACGGGTAACAGCAGTATTTGTCAGGGGCAAAGCAGTACAATCAATGCAGGAAGTTATGCAGGATATTCATGGTCAACAGGAGCAGCAACGGCAACAATTAATGTAAACACTGCGGGAAATTATTCAGTAACAGTTACTGATGCCAATGGCTGCACAGGAACAGCGTCATTTAATCTTGCAGTTAATGCTATTCCAACGCCAACCATAACCGGTGTGACTTCATTTTGTGCAGGAGGTAACTCAACACTCAATGCAGGCGGTGGATACACAAATTATTTGTGGAATGGTGGAGCAACTACACAAACTATCAATGTCACCGCTGGTGGCAACTACGCAGTAACCGTTACAAATGCAGCGGGATGTACTGCAACAACAAATAAAGTTATTACTGTTAATGCATTACCTGTGCCGGCCATAAGTGGTCCGGCTGGTATTTGCCCCGGTGCTAGTGCCAATCTTTTTGCAGGAAGTTATGCTTCTTATCTATGGTCAAATGGAAATACAACGCCATCAATTACTACTAATGTTTCCGGAAACTACACTGTAACAGTTACAGATGCGAACGGATGTGTAGGCTCATCCAATTATAACCTACTTGCTTTCCAAAATCCTATTCCTGTTATCAGTGGAACAGCAGCAATTTGCCAGAATCAAAATTCAGTATTAGATGCAGGTAGTTTTGCCTCATGGCAATGGTCAACAGGTGCTGTATCACAAACTATATCAGTAACTCAGTCAGGAACTTATTCTGTTACGGTAACCAATACAGATGGTTGTGTTGCATCAACTTCGTTTAATGTCGTTGTGAATCCACTTCCTGTTCCTATAATTTCAGGTACTTCTGCATTTTGTTCAGGTAATTCCTCAGTGCTGACTACTGGCGGAGGTAGTTTTACTTCGTATCAATGGAATACTTCTGCAACATCTAATGCAATAACAGTAACAGCTCAAGGAAATTATGTTGTGACCGTTACTGATGCTAATGGATGTACAGCTTCAACAAATCAGGCAGTTACAGTGTGGAATCTTCCAACGCCCGTAATCACCGGAAATAATTCAATCTGCAGTGGCACACAAACTACTTTATCAGCTGGAAATTATTCTGCATATCAATGGTCAACAGGAGCAACTACAGATTCAATTGCTGTTTCAAATGGTGCAAACTATATTGTAACAGTAACAGATGTTAATGGATGTTCAGGAACATCAGCACCATTTGCATTGACGATAAATCAATTACCTACTGCAATAATTTCAGGTTCAACAGCCATTTGTATTGGTCAATCTACATCTTTACAGATACAGTTTACCGGAACTGCACCTTATCGTTTTCGTTATAGTGATGGCTCGCGTGTCTCAGCAATTTTAAATACTAAAAATTCAGCAGCACAAATTTTAGTGACTCCCGGTACTACAACAGATTATACGCTTACACAAATAAATGATGCAAATTGTACAGGTAATGTTTCAGGAGTTGCAAGAGTAGTAGTTAATCCTTTACCACAACCTGTGATTTCAGGTTCTGCAGGTGAGTGCGATGGCATAACTGCCACACTTACTACAGGAAATTTTGCAGCATATTTATGGTCAACAGGAGCAACTTCGCAATCTATAGCAGTTAATTCTTCCGGAAGCTACGTATGTACAGTAACTTCCACAGCAGGATGTAAAGCTTCTGCAATTCATAATTTTGAGGCTTATCCAGTACCTGTAGTTTCTTTTACAAACGACAGCAGCCTGACTTGTGAACTGCCAATTATTAATTTCACCAACACTTCGCAATATCAGTTAGGATCAGTTTTTGAATGGAATATTGATAATACAATTTATAATTCTCTGAATGCTACACATCAGTTTTCAGGTTCAGGAAGTTATACCGTATCATTAACCATAACCTCGCCAAAGAATTGTGTAGGCGAAGCTATCAGAAATGTAAACATCACAGTATTTCCTTTGCCGCAAGCATCATTTACAATAGCACCCGATCAGGCACCATTATTTAATTCCGAAGTAGCATTTGGAGATGCCTCTGCAAATGCTGTTAGCTGGTCATGGGATTTTGGTGATGGCGATACATCTACCTTGCAAAATGTAAGTCACTTTTATGCTGATCCGGGAAAGTATAATGCAAAACTTTATGTCACCAATGTTGCTGGTTGTATAGATTCATTAGCACGTGAAATTTTCATCACCCCATTTTATATTCCAAATGCGTTTACACCCAATGGTGATGGACGCAACGAAACGTTTTTTGATCCGGGTTATGCTACCAATGTACAAAGCCTGACAATGAATATCTATAACCGTTGGGGGCAGTTGGTTTATACCACAGATAATTTAAGTAAAACCTGGGATGGCATTGATTCAAAAGGAAATCTTTCCCCTCAAGGTGTTTATGTGTATGCACTTAAAGTAACAACTTACAGTGGTAAACACTACGATTATACAGGAAGTGTTTCGTTGATCCGTTAAATTTTACCTGCGCCCATCAGAAGACATAACTAAATTGTTGTGTTTAACCAATTGATACCTCTGTTAAGAGTTTTATATTTATTTATGAAGCAGATTTTAATATTATTTGTGTTGATTGTAACAGTAGCAGTTTTTACTTCTTGCAGTGGGCAATCAAATGAAGGGGCATTAAATCCTAAATCAAGTAGTGCATTACTACAAGATAAAGCAGGAAACTTTTGGTTTGTTTCAGAAAAGGAAGGCGTTTTTCGTTATGATGGTAAATCTTTTATAAACTATACCGAAAAAGATGGAATGAGTAGCAATTTTGTGTATTGTATTTTAGAAGATAATGAAGGAATACTTTGGTTTGGCACAGCAGACGGAATTTCTTGTTTCGATGGGAAAAAGTTCTTTAATATACCTATAACAACTATTACTAATAGTAATTCATACCGTAAAACCACAACAAACAACTTTGGTGTACCATTTCCGCAGAGCAATTTTGTACAAGGATTTTTACTCGATAAAACAGGAACACTTTGGATTGGAACCGGAAATGGAGTGTATCGTTACAATGGCAAAACATACACTCAATTTGCCAATAATGATGGTATTGTAAACAATACCGGTTTTCAAATTAATGGTATTGAAACTTTCTTGCAAGACAAAAACGGTAATGTTTGGTTTGGTGGTCGCGGCAGTGAAGGGCTTTTTCGTTTTGATGGCAAAATAGTAAGTCATTTCAAACTAGACGACAAAATGTGGGTCAGACCACTTTTAGAAGACAGTAAAGGAAATCTTTGGTTTGGCTCTCCTCGTCATAACATGATATACTGCTATGAAGGAAAAGAATTTCTTCCATTTGGCAAGAACGAAATTAAAGATTGGGTTTTATATGACAGAAGATAGAGAAGGAAACCTTTGGTTTAGTAATGGTTTGAAGGGAGGTGTGACTTTCTATGACGGGAAAACAAATAAAAACCTTACTAAAAATGACGGTTTGTGTTATGAAACCGTTTGGTGCATTGCATCAGACAAGGACGGTAATGTTTGGTTTATAAATAGGGATGAAAGTTTATGTCGTTATGACGGAAAATCATTTATGAGTTTATCAAAGTAACAATTGGAGGCAGGTACATTTAAGTAAAGATGGAGAACAAACACTTCAGTTTAATGTCTATGCAATGTACAAGCCCGATTACTGTCGGGCTTGTGCATTGATGTAAAATTACAATACTTCGTCAATAGGCAAACCGTTGATTTACCCAAAAACACTTTTAAGAATATCGTTGATTCGTGCAGCAGGATCTTTTCTGATTTTCAGCTCTTCTGCAGCAATGAGTTTAAAAAGACCTTCAATAGCTTTATCAGTAACGTATTGATTCAGGTCTGGATTTACTTTTTTTACAAATGGCACTTTATTGTAAGTTGACATCAATGGATTCCAGTACTGCGTTATCTTTACTTTGTTAAGCGAATTTTGGACTATTGGCTTGAAGGCTGCTATCAGCGCTGCATTTGAAGTGGTTTTTAAAAATTGTGTTGCTGCATCATTACCACCTCTTAATATGGTAAGTCCATCATTAATAGTTATATGCTGAATAGAATTGATGAAAATTGGTGCTGCCGATTTTGCTGCATCTTCTGCTGCACGGTTTAATGTTTTAACAAATTTGTCAACTTCTTTATCCATGCCCATGCTGCGTAAAGTGCTTTCTGCATCGCGTATTTCACGAGGGAAAGGTATTTTTATCAT
This sequence comes from Bacteroidota bacterium, assembly GCA_016699635.1. Lineage (GTDB taxonomy): Bacteria > Bacteroidota > Bacteroidia > AKYH767-A > OLB10 > OLB10. Next base: position 2,389,736 of record CP064983.1, read on the forward strand.
CGGGTTCTTATAAAAGCCATCAAGCTTTGATGCTGAAGCAGTAGAGTTGTTTGTGCCTACTTTAAGTGCTTCTCTGAGGCCACTGATGATGTCGTTGTTAGCCAAACCTTCACCTTGATTTGAAGGGGTAGTATTTGTAGCTTTGAAAATCTTTTTCTGTGCATAAGCTTGCTGTCCTAATAACACAAGCGCAATTAAAAGAAACCGTTTCATAATCTATTTTTTTAGAATTTTGTTTTTCAATTCAAACATATTGCCATTATATGTCTGCAATCAATATTGTTTGTTTACTTAATCTGAAATTAATGCAGCTAAAATACTTAATTAATTTAAAGTTCACTTTATGATGACAAATGTAGAGCTAATAAATATTGGTGACGAACTACTCATTGGACAGATTGTAAATACCAATGCAACATGGATTGGACAGCAACTAAGCCTTTCCGGTTATTGGCTGAAACAAATTACCACCATTGGTGATAATGAGCAGGAAATTGTTGATGCATTAAATGCTGCAATGAGTCGTGCACAAATTATTCTCATTACAGGTGGACTAGGGCCAACAAAAGATGATTTAACAAAGGATGTGTTATGTAAATATTTTAATACACAACTAGTGTTTAACGAACAGGCATATAGTGATATTGAAAATATTTTTCATGCAAGAGGTAAGGCAGTTACAGAAACAAACAAACGGCAGGCCGAATTGCCTGCTGCATGTATTCCAATTTACAATAAGAAAGGAACTGCTCCGGGAATGTGGTTCAATCATGGCGAGCAGGTTTTTGTGAGCATGCCGGGTGTGCCATTCGAGATGCAGGCAATGATGCAGAATGATGTACTTCCTAAATTAAGGCAGCTATATGAGTCAATGCCTTTAGTACATAAAACAATTCTTACGCAAGGTATAGGAGAGAGCGATTTGTCAGATAGGATTGCAGCATGGGAAAACGACTTGCCTGCTCATTTAAAATTAGCCTATCTGCCTGCTGCAGGAATGGTTCGTTTACGACTTACAGGTAAAGGTGTTGAACACATGGAGCAAGACATGAACCTGAGGATTGATAAACTCAAAGAATTAATTGCGCCTTATATTTTTGGTTATGATGATGACACAATTCAATCTGTTGTAGGAAAACTTTTAACTGAGAAACAAAAAACTCTTTCAGTTGCAGAAAGTTGTACTGGCGGATTTTTGGCACATCTTATTACTTCAATCCCCGGTAGTTCAACATACTTTATGGGCGGTACAGTGAGTTACAGTAATGCAGCAAAAATGAGTCAGTTGCATGTCAGCGAACAATCATTGAAGGAATATGGTGCCGTCAGTGAAGCGGTTGCAATAGAAATGGCAATAGGTGCAAGAAAAACTTATAATACAGATTTTGCATTGAGTACAACAGGCATTGCAGGGCCTGGTGGAGGAAGTTTGGAAAAACCGATTGGCACTGTATGGATTGGAGTTGCTACACACGATGCTTGTTTTGCTAAAAAGTTTATGTTGGGTACAAACCGTCTGCGAATCATTCAGGTAGCTGCGGATACTGCATTAAACATGCTCAGAAAGAAAATAAATGAGCATAATTGAGGAATATATTTGCAGATAAGGACAAAGTGATTACTTTTGCACCCTCAAAATAACAATGCGGGGTGGAGCAGGGGTAGCTCGTTGGGCTCATAACCCAAAGGTCGTTGGTTCGAATCCAGCCCCCGCTACTAAAAGATTAAGCTGCACAGAGTGCAGCTTTTTTATTTCCTTTTACTTTATTGATATATAGATTTTCAAAACGCAAGTTCATTCTTCAATCTGAGTTGAAATATTGCCGATTGTGTCTGATTTTTGTGGTATTGATTGAAATCCAAGGAAAATTTTATTTTTGGAGAAACAAATTAGTATAGGCATGACACATTTAATTAGCATTAAAAATCGAATGGCCATAAAGGAATATACTTTGCTGTTTTTCAGAATAGGAGTTTCATTGCTGATGCTTTATGGTCACGGCTATCCTAAAGTACAGAAATTATTTAGTGGAACAGAAATTCAATTTGCCGATCCGTTTGGGCTTGGCATGAAGCTTTCTTTTTATCTGGTAGTTTTTGCTGAACTGATTTGTCCTATATTTATCATACTCGGACTAAAAACACGTATGGCTGCATCTGTATTGGTTTTTAATCTGCTTGTTGCAGTTTTCGTCATGGCTACTAATGGAGAAGTTCCTGAATTGGCACTCATGTATTTTATCTCTTATGTACTGATTTTAGTTTTTGGCGGAGGTAAATACTCTATTGATTTTAATCTTAATTCAAAGAAGAAAAGGTGAGCATAGTTGATTTTAATTTATTTTTAAATGTTGAATAAAAATTTCAAAATCATGAAAAAGATAAGTTTTATTATTTTTTTGGCTTGTGCAATTAGTATGCAATTACAAGCTCAGGTAATTACCAACTTGGTCAATGGAGTAATAATGCCAATTTTGCAGTTGAATATTATCAGGATAAAGTTATCACCAGCACCACTTCAGGCATCAAATTTATTGATGTGTCGAACCCATCGAATCCAGTTCCTACTACAACCTTAGCATCTCCTAATAACTTCCCAATGGCAATTACAGTGGATGGGAGTTATGCGTTTTTTGGCGGAGGTATGACAGGCTATTTTATGATTGCAGATATTTCATCAATTAATTCACCGGTTCAGGTAGGAATAACTTATGATATTAATGGTACAGCTTATCAGATAGCAGTTAAAGGTAATTATGCTTTTATGCCTACAAGTTACGATACTTTATATGCAATTGATATTAGCAATAAAAGTTTACCTATTGTTATTGACAGAATTGGTATGGGAAACTTTTCTTCTGGTGTTGCTATAAAAGGTAATTATGCATATATTGGAACAGCTGGAGGTTTAAAGGTAGTTGACATTTCAAATCCTTCAAACTTAAATGTGTTGTCAAATATGAATGGTGTTTATTCTGAAGTTCTTGCTGATTTGCCAAATAACAGATTATTTGTGGCAAAACCAAATCAGGGTTTCGATGTCGTTGACATTACTAATCCAGCAAGTCCATCAATTCTTTTTCAGGGTTCAGGTGGAAATTCCGGTGGAGATTTAGTTTATAAGAATGGATTTGTATTTCAAGTAGGATCTGCTGATGTTAGTGCATTTCAAATAGGAGTTTCCTCTGCAACATATTTGACTTCGTTTAATAGTACAGTGAGTGGTCAGGTAAATGCAATTTGTGCAAAAGATTCAGTTTTTTATTTATCAACAGTTAATAATTTACATGTTCTGAAGCTAAGCTACCTCACAGGCATGGAAGATAATAGTCCATTAGAGACAGCAATTTTTTACCTTAATCCTGCTGAGGGTGTCATCTCATTGAAATTTACCTCCAGTCCTCCATCCAATATTAAGTTGTATGATATAATGGGAAAATTAGTGAAGCAATTTAATTCTAATTTTTCAAAAAATTTGCAAATCGGGATAGCTGACTTGAATTCAGGAATTTATTTTGTTTCTTTTGATGAATCTTATCTTGAAAGAAGAATAAAGTTTGTAAAGAGGTAATGGAAGGTTTTCATCTTAGTTATTTAAAAAGAGAAGTTAATTAAAGGTTACTTATTATACCTTCCCAATCAAAGCCAGGTAAGTAAAAACAAATGGAATAGAAATAAATAGTCCATCAAAGCGATCGAGCATACCTCCATGCCCGGGAAGAATGTTTCCTGAGTCTTTGATTTTAAGGCTACGTTTCAGCATACTTTCAATCAAATCGCCAAAAGTTCCTGTAATTACAATAAGCAAACCAACAATCAGCCATTCTGATAAAGCAAGCTGTGTAAAAAACAAAGAATTAGTATAACCTAAAAGTAATGCAGCAAGACAACCGCCAATACTGCCTTCCCAGGTCTTTTTAGGAGAATGACGCTCGAAAAGTTTATGCTTTCCAAATTTCATTCCCGAAAGATAGGCTCCGGTGTCACTTGCCCATAGAATTAAGAAATAGCCAATAATAATTCCACTATGATAGCCTGTATTTTCACCGGGTAAAAATGCCATAGAGTTAAATAGTGCAAGAGGTAATGTCAGATAAGCTACACCCAACAACGTATAAGCTATATTTTCAAATGGTTTTTCAGATTTGAGATATAACTCAAAAATGAAAATAAGAAAAGCATAGGAATGTTTATAAACAATAACTGCGCAGATGCCGTCCCCGAAGCTACCAATGCACTGGTCGCATAAAGAATCGCACTTAGTACAATGCCTGAAAAAATTCTTGGCGTAAGTTCGTTTCGGATAAACAGTTTGTAAAACTCAATGATGCTTAACAGGTTGATGACCATGAAAAGTATCATGAATGTATAAGGGCTGAATTCAATGGCAGCAATCATCACTGCTACAAATACAGCACCCGTAAATGCTCTTGTCCAAAAGTTATTCAAAGTTCGTTGTCTTTTATAATAAACCGTGCAAGCACTTCCAGTTTATCGAGTACATATATTTCAATATTGCCAATTAATCCCGGATAACTTGAATCATTTTTATTGATTACCATACTTTCAATATCATGCTCTTCTAACACAGCACGCACAATTTCTACTTTGTGTGGTTGTGTTGTAGTATATACCTTGACCCATTCTGCCGGCTTGTCCATATTCAGTTAGCTCATCATATTAAGTTGTTGCTCTAATGATTTTATTTTTTGTTCTGCATCCGATTTCTTTTTCTCTTCACTTGCAATTACTTCAGGCTTGGCTTTGCTTACAAAGTTTGCATTACCTAATTTTTTCATTACCGTATCAAGAAAGCCTTTGTTGTATGCAATTTCTTTTTCAATTCGGAGACGTTCTGCAGCAGTATCAATATGCTGATCAAAAGGGATAGCATATTCCTGTGTGCCTGCCATAAAAGCAAATCCTTTATCAAAACTTTCTGCTTTATCAATGCTACTGACATTGGCTAATTTAAGTATGATGTCATCAAACGTTGTTTGATGTTTATCTTTTGTCAATAACTGTAACTGAGTTTTTGGTGATATCCCTTTTTCGTTTCGAAAAGTTCTTAAAGTAGAAATTATATTTTGTGCATGTGTCATCCCTTCCAATATAGCATTATCCGGTGATGATTGCTTTGGCCATGTACTTACAATAATGCAATCTCTGTTATTTCTGTTTTTAAGTTCATGCCACAACTCTTCTGTTAAAAATGGCATAAATGGATGCAGTATTTGTAGCAGGTTTTCAAAAATATCAATAGTTGTATTGTAGGTTTCTGTATCAACGGCTACGCTTCCGTAAGCGGGTTTAATCATTTCTAAATACCATGCACAGAAATCATCCCAAAACAACTTGTATTTAATCATAAGCACTTCACTGATGCGCATTTTATCATAACTGTCGTTGATGAGTGCTAATTGTTCATTGAGTTTTGATTTCATCCATGCTGTTGCAATTCTTCCTGTTTCCGGATTGACGCAGTGATGTGTCAGGCTGCCAGTTTTTATCAGACGAAATGCATTCCACATTTTGTTGGCAAAATTGCGCCCTTGCTCACAGTATGATTCATCAAATAATAGGTCGTTACCGGCAGGTGAAGAAAGCAACATACCTACACGAACACCATCTGCACCATATTTTTCTATTAGCTCAAGTGGGTCGGGTGAATTACCTAATGACTTACTCATTTTTCTGCCTAACTTATCACGAACAATTCCGGTAAGATAAACACGCTCAAAAGGAATGTCATTTCGATATTCTAATCCCGCAATAATCATTCGTGCCACCCAAAAGAAAAGAATTTCCGGTGCTGTCACCAAATCGTTGGTAGGGTAGTAGTATTTGATGTCTTTATTCTCAGGATCTTTAAATCCATCAAAAACACTTATTGGCCACAGCCATGAAGAAAACCATGTGTCTAAAACATCATCATCCTGTTTTATTGCCGATGCATTTGTTTTTATGTTTTTTTCTGCAAACTTCGCCAATGCCTCCTGCGAAGTTTTGGCTACCACAAAGTTTCCTGATTCATCATACCATGCAGGAATACGTTGTCCCCACCATAGCTGACGTGATATACACCAGTCTTTAACATTCTCCATCCAGTAGCGATAGGTGCTGATAAATTTATCAGGAATAAGTTTGATGTTGCCATTAACCACTGCTTCTAATGCAGGCTTGCTGATTTCCGGCATATTCACAAACCATTGTAAACTCAGGCGAGGTTCAATAACTGCATCAGTACGTTCGCTGTATCCTACTTTGTTTTTATAATCTTCTGTCTTAACTAAATGACCACTTGCTTCAAGGTCTTTTGCAATTTTTTTTCTTACAACAAACCTGTCCTCTCCAATATAATGCCCTGCTGCTTCACTCATCTTGCCATCGGGTGTGAGTGTGTCAATTACTTCGAGCTTATGTTTTAATCCAAGATTATAGTCGTTGATATCATGTGCAGGTGTTACTTTAAGTGCACCTGTTCCAAATTCCTTATCAATATAGTCATCAAAAATTATAGGCACTCTTCTGTTCACAATTGGAATAATACAGAATTTTCCTTTTAAATGTGCGTAACGTTCATCTTCCGGATGTACACAAACGGCAGTGTCGCCTAAAATTGTTTCAGGCGGAACTGTTGCAATAGTAATCCATTCATCAGCAGTGCCATCAATTTTATATCTTACATAGTAAAGTTTAGAGTTAACATCTTTATGTATTACCTCTTCATCACTTACTGCAGTTAATCCTGCCGGATCCCAGTTCACCATGCGAAGCCCACGATAAATGTAACCCTTGTTGCACAAGTCAATAAATACATCAATTACCGCTTCACTTAAATCGTCTTCCATTGTAAATCGTGTGCGATCCCAATCACAACTGCAACCTAATTTTTTTAATTGCTCAAGAATAATTCCGCCATATTTTTCTTTCCACTCCCAGGCATATTTTAAGAACTCATCTCTTGTAAGGTCAGATTTTTTAATTCCTCTGTCGCGCAACATTTGCACAACCTTAGCTTCTGTTGCAATAGAAGCATGATCTGTTCCCGGAACCCAGCATGCATTTTTACCTAACATGCGTGCTCTGCGAATCAATACATCCTGTATGGTATTATTCAACATGTGACCCATGTGTAACACTCCGGTTACATTTGGTGGAGGAATAACAATAGTGTAGGGCGGACGCTCATCAGGAACCGATTTAAAAATTTTTCTTTCATCCAATGTGCATACCATTTGGATTCCGTTTCCTGTGGGTTATATATTTTTGATAATTCTGACATGTGCTTTAAAAAGTGTGAATGCAAAAATAAGAAATTAGCTATGTGCAAAACGAACAAAGCCTGCTATAAAAGCCGGCTTTGAAAAATAAGTGTACTTTCTTTCTGTAAAAGGAGGACTTTGCTAATCGCCTCCTCCAATTCTTTTTTGTTCCTGCTCACTACCACTGCTTCGTTGTCTGATGTTTTTCATTTGTTTGTTGCCAAATCGCCAGGTAAACGACACCCTGAGTTGCTGGCTTTCCCAATTGCCCCATGCACGACTCACAATGCCTGCATAAGTGTTGTAACTGTCCCATGGAGCTGTATGGAGTAAGTCGGTATATGAAATTTTTAATGTTGCCTGATCTTTCAATAATTTTTTCTGTAGGCCCACATCTAATGATCCCTGTGCCTTTGTTTTGTATGAGCCACCCCAAACACCTCCTGAGTTGTACCATCCCGAAAGTTCAAATGTAAACTGATAGGGTAACTTAAATGTGTTTTGACCATATAAATTAAATGAGGTAAACTGTGCATTGATGGTTTTATTACCTCCATAATCGGCTTTGTATTTTTGATTGTCAACGCTTGCATTCAAATAAATACTGTACCATTTGAAAGGTTGTAATGATGCACTTAAACTAATGCTCAACACATCTTCTGTAGCCAGATTGCGAGGCATTAAATAGCTTTTTCCTTCGCCAAGTGTGTCAGTAATTTGTGCAAAAAAGTCTTTTGTGTGACTATATCCGGCCGATGTTGTAATGATATATTTATAAGTGTGTGTAAGTTCAATTTTATTTGAATATTGTGGGTTTAAAAATGGATTTCCTTTTCTGAAACTTAATTCATCAAGCTTATATTCAAACGGATTTAACTCCTGATAATTTGGTCTGTCAATTCGCGAACTGTAAATTAATCCTGCAGAATTATCCTTGTTGATATTGTAGGTGATGCCTGCGCTGGGGAAAAAGTCAGTATAGCTTCGTTTCACATCTTTATCATTTGCGGTGGCAGAGGTTTTTAATTTGCCATTACTATTCGTATTCTCCATGCGGACACCTACTTGCACATCAATCATATTGAATGTGCGTTGGTAATTTAAATAAATGGCATTCACATTTTCTGTATAATCAAATTTATTGCTACGTGAAGAATCCAATGTTGCAATACCACCTTCAATGTTGTAAAAATTAAATGTGTTGACAGTGTTTACCAAAGCAACCTTATATCCGGCTCCTAACTTGCCCTTAAAAACGATTGCGAATAATCTGTTTTTAAAGTAAAGATATTGATAGTTGTTGGTGTATTTGACTTGTAATATGTCGCAGAAAGTGGTGTGATTCCATCAGGCAATGTGTATTCATTTGGTTGATACGTGTTTCTTGTTCCGTTGTAGTAGCCGTAATCAAAGTCTGTTGTCAACTCTGTTCCTGTTGTGTCTTTGTAATGATGATTTAGATTGGCATAGAAATTATTGTTTATAGAGTTATAACGTTGATTGGAAATAAGGATACTGTCTGTTACTCCTGAATAAAAATTGCTGATATAGTTTCTGTTTCTCTGATGTCCGGTTATGTCGCTGTAATTTCCATTTATCATAATGCCAAAACTATTTTTAGCATTCATCTGATAATCTGCACCGGCTTTGTAATTATGACTTAGGCCACCACGTTTCGATTTTGATGATTGATTGAATGTAAACGGGTTTTGTTCGCGATACAGATAGAACTCGTTTTTTCTGTCACCCCAATTATTACTGTAAGTAGAGTAAATATTAAACTTTTTTGTTCTGTTGTTGACTGAAAGTGAGGTGTTGTATTTAGAATATGTTCCAACGGCATAACCTGCTGTTATACTTCCGTTGGTGCCATAGTTTTTGTTTTTCTTTAGTTTAATATTGATGATTCCGGCCGTGCCTTGCGCATCATATTTGGATGATGGGTTTGAAATAATTTCAATACTTTCCACATCTGTACTTTGAATAGAACGAAGGTAGTCAGCAAGTTCGCTTTCTGTCATTCTAATCTCACGTCCATCAATCTGAACCATCACGCCACCACGTCCTTTTAAAATAATGTTATCGTTATTATCTACAACAACACCGGGCGCTTTTTGAAGCAATTCAAGTGCAGTACTTCCTGTTGAGTTAATACTGTTTTCTACATTAAATACAGTTTTATCTGCTTTAACTTCAACCAAGGGTTTAAATGCAGTGATGGTTGCTTGCTTAAGATTAGTTGATGATGATGAAAGTTTTATAGTGCGAAAATCTTTGTTTTCTCCTTCTGTAAATTCAAATGCAGGACTAAAATAATTGTTGAATCCCAAAAACGTTGTCTTTATAAAATAGCTACCGGGTTTTATCTGGTCGAAAATTACTTTTCCTGTAGCGTCAGCTACTGCAACTTTGTTTAAGGTTGAATCTTTAGTGAGTCGCAGTTCTGCAATGGCACCTGTAAGCGGCTCGTTATTATTGTCTGTGATTTTAGCCTGAATAGTTTGACCCATTACAGGTTTTGTCAACAGGGTTATTCCTGCCAAGATAATTAGAATAAATTTCATTGTTTGTGTGTTATGGTTGCGGGAAAATATAGTATTGCTGCTATGTATTATTTAGTTTTCTGATGAAATATTATTTTTCTTAATTGTAAATAATCGAGATAATAAAGTACTTTAATTGAAAATGTTTGAACATGCGGATTTTTAAAAACATAATCAAGATTTTTAGTGAATGATGCAGTTTCAAGTTTGCCATCAGTACCATTGTCAAAAATGTTTTTGTACGAAAAAGTCAATGTGCTGCCGGGAGCAAATCGCCATGAAAACAAAAGGTCAGCATTAAAAAAATTATAGCTGCCATCAAATTCGTTGTTGTAAATATCGGTTGTGACAGCAAGCCCACCGTCATCCTGCAGCAAAAAGTATTTCCTATATGCGTAATTAAACCAGTAATGCCGTGCAACAATTGACAGCGACAGATCATTTTTAAATATATATCGTGCTGCAAGACTGTTTATATAGGTATTGGTTCTTCTTAACCCAAAAAGGTAAATATTCGGGTCAGTTTCACTTGTAAAACCGAAATTATAGGGATCAAAATTGTATTCGAAGAAGCATTAACTGTGAGTTTGTCATTAATGCGATAACGTAAGGTAGCATCCGCGCTTCCGCCTTCGGAAAGATAGGTTTTAATAAAGTTACTGATATTAATTTCCATATCTAATGCTAATGCCCTTCTGTAATCTGTACTAACTCCGATATATGCAAACCAGTATTTTAACGCATTAACATAACGCCCATTTAGTCTTGGATCATATTCACGTCCGGCTGCAGGGGTAAATCCACCACCACCAAAAATTGCATTGTACGATTTAAATAGTATAAAAAGATTTGTCTGTAAAGACATTTCTCTCATGTAGCCTGTTTTATAATGCTGTGAATAGTTTAGGTCAAAACGCCAATTACCTTCCTGTACAGAACCATAAGGCTTGAATCGGAAAAATGTAATATTAGCATTGGAATTAATTCTGTTTGGTGTAACATAGTAGCCAAAATCTGTTGGGTCATAAGTAGGATTAACACCAACCTGCGAAAGCCCCCAGCGAATTGTTCCACTGGTTTTTTTTATAGCAAGATAATGTCGTAACCCATCAGTTTTTTTATCAGAATTTATTCCTTCAGGATCTGTAATAAAATTAATACTGTAATCAAGTCCGCCACTTAAACTATAGGTATTTTTTTTATTCACTAATTTAAATCCGCCTCCTGTTACATTTGAATCGCTGAATTTTTTTGTTCGAGTTACATTGGTATTTATCAGATAAACCGATGAGTTGCTTTTCCATTGCTTATCTGCTACTAAAACATTATAATTGGCAAGTGGCTCAGTCAGAATTTTTTCTGTTAGCCCTGTGTTTTTGTCTTTAATTGTTGCATAGGTGTTATTAGTTATAGCATTAAAAAAACCAAGACCAATTCCATCATTGGTTCGTCCGGAAAGTTTTGTTGCATTTAGTAGTTTCGATTCTGTTGGATTTGATTTTATATCACTTTCATCGTATTTCGCCATCACATCAAAATATCCTGATGGTGTTTGACCAATTCTTCTACTGTAGAATAAATCGTCTCTCGAAAAAATATCTGTACCCTCTTTAAAAAATGGACGGTTTTCATCATAGTTTATTTCCTCGTAGCTTAGTGTTTTTCTTTTATTGTCAGACTGTACTTGTCCAAAATCAGGAAGCAAGGTCATGTCTAATGTAAAACGCTCATCGAGTCCGTATTTTATATCTGCTCCACCACGATAGCTGTAAGTCTGATTTGCTTTGGAACCGGAAACGGGTTCATGTTCGTAGGCTACACTAATATATGGTGTTAGTGAAAGCCTGAGCGGAGGTTTAATGTTTTCAATGCCATCGAGTACACCCCAATAGTTTTGAGCATTTGATGCTGTTGATGGTGTAAGACTCCATTGCTGAAATTCTCTGTTGCGCCTTATATTTCTTGTTATCTGAAAAGCCCATTCCTGAATAGGTTTCGAAGGAAATCGAATTGCAGAGTATGGGATTTTTATCTCTACACACCAACCTTTGTCTGTAATTTTTACAGAACTTTCCCAAACAGCATCAAACAAATAATCACTATAGCGACTGTCAGCTTGAATGCCTGAGGCATACACTCCAAAATCATAAGCATCTTGCCGTGTATTGTAGGGGTCGAAAACAAATCTGAAATAATCTGCATTGATGTCTGTAAAACCACTGTTGCTGGAAGGGTCTGCCCTAATTCTTTTAAAATGCTGTCAGGTGCTGTGTCATAAAGCATAGCGCCTACATAAATTGCAGTGTTGTCATAAACAATACGCACTTCTGTTTTTTGTGTCGGTGCACTACCTTCAATCGGGCGGTTCATCACAAAATCGCTAAATGAAATGGTGTTTGTCCAAGCAGATTCTGTTAACTGACCATCAATTTTTATAGGTTCAAAAATGCGTGTTGCTTTATAATGTTTAAGACTATCTGAGGCATTAGCTACACCTGAAAAAAAGAACAAATAGAATAAGGACATTAATGACCTTGTGCAACATACGGGAGTAATTGTCGGCAAAACTATCACTACATACAGTGGTTCGAGTTAAGTAAAAGTTAATCAGCGTTAAAGATGTTAATATTAATTTATTCTCTAAAAATCACAGACTTGTTTTTTCAATTCAGAGCAGTAGATTTGCCTCATAAGTTTTTATTGTGAAAGTTAGTTTAACAGCCCGGATATTTATTGGTATGTTGCTGGCAATTTTGCTGGGACATTGGTATAATATCTCACACACTGCAGCCGAACTTGATGTATTTGCTTCAAGGATTAGCATATTGAGTGATATTTTTCTTCGCTTGATTAAAATGATTATCGCTCCATTAGTTTTTGCAACGCTGGTAGTTGGTGTTGCTAAAGTGGGCGATTTTAAGAGCGTAGGACGCATTGGCCTAAAGACAATATTGTATTTTCAGTTTGCAACTATTCTTGCGCTTCTTCTCGGATTACTCTTGGTAAACTTTTTTGAACCCGGTAAGATTATGAATCTACAGATACCTGCACAGTCAGCATCTACAGGAGTTTCAGCAAAAGGTCTCAATGCTAAAGATTTTATTACCCATGTTATTCCAAAAAGTATTGTAGAGGCAATGGCCAATAATGATATTTTACCAATTGTAGTATTTGCTTTGTTTTTTGGATTAGCAGCAGCGGCTGTTGGCGAGAAAGCCAAAATGGTTGTTAATGCAATGGATGCAGTTTCGCATATTATGTTTAAGGTTACAAACTTTGTAATGAAGTTTGCACCTTATGGTGTGTTTGGTGCAGTAGCTGCTGTTGTTGCAAAACAGGGACTCAGTGTTATTTCAGGTTATCTCTATTTAATTGCAACCTTCTATGGAGGTCTGCTTTTCTTTGGGTTGATTGTATTGGGGTCGATTTGTTATTTTTTGAAAATACCATTTATAAAACTTTTACAACATATACGCGAACCTATCATGTTGGCATTCTCGACAGCAAGTTCCGAATCGGCATTTCCTAAAACTATTGAGGCATTGGAAAAATATGGTTGCAGCAATCGCATAATTAGTTTTGTATTACCCTTAGGCTATTCTTTCAACCTTGATGGAAGTATAATGTACATGGCATTTGCTACGCAGTTTATTGCTCAGGCTTATGGCATGGATTTGAATATTCAGCAGCAGATTATGATGTTGCTGATGCTACTTGTTACCAGCAAAGGAATGGCAGGTGTGCCAAGAGCGAGTATGGTTGTTATTGCCGGAATGCTCGAGTCATTTAATATTCCTGAAGCAGGATTGTTGTTGATACTTGGAGTTGATCAGATATTGGATATGGGTCGGTCGGCAACCAATGTTGTAGGCAATGCAGTGGCAACGGCAGTAGTGTCTAAATGGGAGAAGGAGTTATAACGTTCATACTTTTTTCACAGCCTAAGTCTAACTTTGGCGCATTGTTTGTCGTTAAAGAGTAAAATAATTTAACTTTACACCACAAATAAATTAAATCAAAATATGAAGAAATTATTTTTTGCAGCACTGATTTTATGTGCAACAACTGCAGTAAATGCACAGGATGATACAAAAAAAGCACCTGCTGCTAATCCTAATGCACCTGATATTAGCTTTGAAAGCGAAACGCATGATTTCGGTACAATACCTTATAGTGGTAATGGTACCTATGAGTTTAAATTTACAAATACAGGTAAAGAACCATTAGGGCCATTTACTAAGACTGTAACAGTTTCTTCTAATGGAAAAACAGCAGAAAAAGTGTTGACTATTAAAGGAAATGTTGAAACAAAGGAGCAAACAGAAAGTGGAACTCCTGTTAAAAAAGATAATACAATGACTCCAAAAGAGACCACCACAAGTCCATTTGGTAATTAATCACATAAAATAAATATTAAACACACAAATCAACAATCAAATTTCAAAAAAAATGAAAAAAACAATTCTTCTTTCAGCATTAGCTATCGGTATGGCAACTGCTACATTCGCACAAGAAAAAGCAGCAGCAGTTCAGGTTGCTCCTGCTGAAAACAAAAATCAGGCTGACTTTAAGTTTGAAACTTTGGAGTACAATTATGGTACTATTAAACAAGGTGACAAGGTGAATTACACTTTTAACTTTGTGAACACAGGAAAAGAGCCTTTAATTATTACTAATGCACAAGGATCTTGTGGCTGTACAGTACCTGAGTGCCAAAAGAGCCAATTAAAAAGGGCGAAGCCGGAAAAATCCATGTAACTTTCAATTCAGCAGGTAAGATGGGTCTTCAGGATAAAACTATTACAATTACTTCTAATGCAAAAACAAGCCCTGTTGTTTTCACATTAAAGGAAATATTGAGGCTGCAGCTGCTACACAAGAAGCACCAAAGAATTAACTAAGGTAATTAGATTAATTATAATTTTGCAGGGACGATTGAATTCAATCGTCCCTTATTTTTTGTATGTAATTAATATAAAAACTGCATGCCATCTATTTCAGAAAAAGGCAAACACATGCCTCCTTCACCAATCAGAAAATTGGTGCCTTTTGCCGATAAAGCCAAAGCAGAAGGAAAAAAAATATATCACCTCAATATTGGTCAGCCTGATATTGAATCCCCAAAAGTAATGCTCGATGCAATCAGGAGTATAGACCTTAAAGTTATAGAGTACAGCCATTCTGCTGGGATAGAATCATATCGAAGAAAGTTGATTTCGTATTACAAGAAGTATAATATCAATATTAATTTTGAAGATATTTTAATTACAACCGGTGGATCAGAGGCAATTGAAATTGCCATGATGACCTGTTTGAATGAAGGTGATGAGATTATTATTCCTGAACCGTTTTATGCCAATTATAATGGTTTTTCCACGCAAGCCGGAGTTACTGTCGTACCTGTTTTTTCATCTATTAGAAACGGATTTGCACTTCCATCACATGATGAGTTCGAAAAAGTTATTACACCTCGAACTAAAGCCATCATGATTTGTAACCCTAGTAATCCTACTGGCCACCTTTATTCAAAAGAAGAACTGCAAAGTTTGCGCGACCTTGCTTTGAAGCACGATTTATATCTTTTTGCTGATGAAGTTTATAGAGAATTTTGTTATGATAACAACAGCTATTTTTCAATAATGCATCTTGAAGGATTGGACGAAAATATTATTTTGTTAGACTCCATTAGTAAGCGATATAGTGCCTGCGGTGCACGAATCGGTGCCATGATTTCTAAGAATAAAAAGTGATGAGACAGCTATGAAATTTGCACAAGCACGTTTAAGCCCGCCTACATTTGGACAAATAGCAGCAGAGGCAGCTATAGATACGCCTCAGGGAATATTTTGATAATGTAAAGGCGGAGTACGTGGCAAGAAGAAATTTTGTTGTGGATAAGTTGAATAGTATGCCGGGTGTATTTTGTGCCAAACCAAGTGGTGCATTTTATTGTATACCGAATTGCCTATTGATGATTCAGATGCTTTTTGTCAGTGGTTGCTCGAAAAGTTTTCATATCAGGGCAAACAGTAATGCTGGCACCGGCTACCGGTTTTTATAGTCATGCCGAATTGGGAAAGAAAGAAGTGCGCATTGCCTATGTACTTAATTTGGATGATTTGAAAAATGCTATGATATGTTTGAATGAAGCATTAAAAGTTTATCCAGGCAGAGTAGAATCAAAATCAAATAGTGTAACAATAAATCAGGGCTAACATATTTGTGGCTTTTGTGTTTAAATCAATCACAGAAGAGTTTTTTAAATGGAAGATTTTTTCCTGGTGTTAAGTTTGACTTAATAAGTATCGTATAGATTCATACGAAAATTGCATTGCTGCATTTACTTCTTCTTTAGTCATCCATTTAACTTCCGTAATGTTTTCCTCTGTTTGTGGTAAAAGATTTGTTGCAGACGAAGTAATCATTTCAAACCAATAAGTTCTTTTTAAAATATATTCTCCATTTTGTTGATAGATATGAAAGGTGTCTCGTAGCGGTTTAATAATTTCCAGATTACAGACCCCAGTCTCCTCACATACCTCTCGCATGGCTGAAGTTTCCGGTGATTCTCCATCTTCCATTTTTCCTTTTGGCAAATCCCATTTGCCCAATCTGTGGATTAGAAGCAGCTTTTTTTCGTGATTATAAACAACACCACCGGCTGCATCAATGTTTCTAAACATTTTTGCAAATTCTCTTACACCTGATTCGGCATTGTGGCACAAACAAACAATTTCAATGCTTTTTGAATCAGAAAAAATCTTCTTAAGTTCATCTTTATGAATGCTATTTTCAAACTTTATCACGTCTTCAGAAAGACCATCAGCATTGTTTGTAAAATGAAATGTTTTATTGCCTGCAAATATTTTAATCACCTCTGATTTTTTATTTTAAAAAATAACTATTAGGTTTGTGCTGAATGAAAGACGACACAGCTTCAAATATAGCGGATTTTTTATTGCAGATAAAAGCAATAAAACTTCAGCCTGATGAACCATTTACATGGGCATCGGGGTGGAAGTCGCCAATATATTGTGATAACAGAGTTGCTTTGTCTAATCCAAGAATAAGAACGTACATCCGTCAGGAGTTAGTTAAGGCTATTGAACGTAATTATGGGCGCCCTGATGCTATTGCAGCAGTGGCCACAGGTGCAATAGCACAAGGAGCTTTGGTTTCAGAAAGTATGGGATTGCCATTCATTTATGTCAGACCTGAACCTAAACAGCATGGCGCTAAGAATCAAATTGAAGGTGATATTTCGCAAATACATTCTGTAGTTGTTGTTGAAGATTTAATTTCTACAGGTAAAAGTAGTCTGAATGCCGTAGCAGCTTTAAGAAACAGCGGCATCATTGTTAAGGGAATGGTGTCCATTTTTAATTATGGTTTTGATGTTGCCAAAGAGAGTTTTAAAAATGCTCAATGCCCATTGTATTCATTAAGCAATTATGATGCGATGATTATAAAGGCATTGCAGTCGAAGTATATTAACGAAAGTCAGTTAGAATCATTAAAGGATTGGCGTGAGCATCCTGATAGCTGGAATAAATAATCAATGAATGACAAGAATTGAAAGTGATGAGTGGGTAATAGACAAACCTGCAAATGAAGTTTTTGAATTTTTAAGTAATTGTAACAACCTTCAGCAATTAATGCCTGAACAGGTAACAAACTGGCAAAGTACAACTGATGATTGTAGTTTTACAATTGCAGGAATGGCAAGTCTTGGCATGGAAATCAAAGAAAGAAATCCCGGTCAGAATATTAGAGTTGAACGTAAAGGAAAAGCACCATTCGATTTTGTGATGAATTATGAGATGCAAACTGTTGATGCCGGCAAAACAAAACTAAAAATTGCTTTTGATGCAGATTTGAATCCTATGTTAAAGTTGATGGCAGAAAAGCCACTTCGTAATTTCCTGAATACACTTGCAGGGAATTATAAAAACTTAAATCAGTAATATTCCTTCAATTAATTCGTGATACGCAGTATTGTGCCATCATAAAATGTAGCATACTGCACCAATGCATGTGTAGCAGGTCCTTGCGAAATGCTTCCATCATAAATCATAAACTTTGAACCACAGCAACTGTCACGTAATGTAAAATTATCGTTCATTACAGTCACACCTTCGCAACTGCTCTCTGCATCGTAGGTGCAGGCACGCTCGTATGCCACAAATTCGTTAATACTGCGTCTGTAAATAATAATTCCCTTGTATCCTGCCGGATAATAAATATAGTTACCAACTGCATTCAGTTGGACTAATTGTGGGTCGTTGGCATAAAAAACTACATTGACATAAGCATAAGGCACAATGCCATTGTCTTTTTTACGGCAGCCGGATATTAAAAAAATTAGAGTTGAAATCAGAATTATATTCTTTAAACGCATTACCTTTGAAGTTAATCTTCCAAAATTACAACATAATTGTTCTACAATCGTTAAAACTGAAGTTTAGTTAATATGAAAAAGTTTCTGAATAGATTTCTGATGTTGTTGATGCTTGTTATAAGTACATCTGTTGTGTTTGCACAAAGCAAAGCAACCAAGGCGCAACGAAAGGCTGAAAAGAAAAAGGAAATGGAAAAGAAGAAAGTTGCCAGGGCAGAGGAGAAGGCGCGTAAACGCCACATGAGTATTCAGACTAAGGAAGTGCGCAAACGTATGAAGAAGAACAAAAAGAAATCAGCGCGCGAAACTTTCAGACGCGAGTAATTTTTTTTATCAGTTTACTCTACTAAAGTCTCATCATACTCTCGTAAATCAACAGGAACAACTGCAGTAACTCCGGGCTCATTCATGGTTATTCCATAAATAATATCCGTTGCAGCCATTGTCTTTTTATTGTGTGTGATGATAATAAACTGCGAATCTTTAGAAAACTTCTTGATGATATTATTGAATTTATCAATGTTATTATCGTCAAGAGGCGCATCAACCTCATCGAAGATACAAAAAGGTGCAGGCTTTACTAAATACAATCCAAAGAGCAAAGCTGTTGCCGTAAGTGTTCTTTCTCCTCCTGAAAGTTGCTGAATTGAAAGTGGCTTTTTGCCTTTAGGTTGTGCAATAATTTCAATATCTGATTCTAAAGGATTGTTAGTGTCTGCCAAAATCATATCGCAATTGTCATCAGCAGTAAACAATGACCTGAAAACATTGATAAAGTTATTACGAACCTGATTAAACACTTCACTGAATTTCTCTTTAGCAGAATTGTCAATCTCTACAATGGTTTGCAGTAAAGCGTCTTTTGCCTTTTTAAATCATCCTGCTCTTTTATGATGAAATCATAACGTTCCTTAATTTCTTTAAACGAATCAAGAGCCATTGGATTAATCGGTCCGAAGTTCTTCAACTGACCACCTAATTTTTCATTCCTTGCCTTTAAATCTTCTTCATTCCATTCCGGATTAGCCTCCTGCGACACAATATCTTCAACTTCAAGTGAAAATTCTACACTCAATCTTTCTTTCAATGAAGTCATTTTCAGATTCACATCGCTAACTTCATTGTGTAAAGCATGCATCAACTCATCTGCCATCTCGCGCTTGCGTCTGGTTTCTGCAATTTGTTTGTCAAACTGATCAATCTTGCCCTTTGCTTCAAAATAATTTTTCTCACTTTCTCCTAAGCGACTTTCAAGCAATACTTTTTCTTCTACCTGCGTTTTTAAGTCAGTTTCAGAAGAGTTACCTGCCTGTGCTGTATCATTTATCTGCTCATGAAGTTGTTCTATTTCAGTTTTGATTTTTTCTACTGATGACTTTAAAGAAACTACCTGATTGTTTTTGTAGCCAATTTCGCGAATGATGTTTTGTACTTTGTTCTGTTGCTGAAGAAAAGTGATGTTTTTTTGATTGAATGCATTGGAGGCTTCCTGCGATATTTTTTGTAATTGCCCTGACTGGTTTTGCTTTTCTCTTTGCTGATCGGTAAGTTTTTGCAGATTTATTTTCATCTCATCAAGCGACATACTGCTAAACCCGGGAGCATTATTTTTTGCTCTTGTGTTAACTGGAGTTCTTCTTGCAATTTCTGGAGATTCTTTTCATTACTCTCACAATTAGAAGTAATGAAATCTTTTTACTTAACAAGGTATTTATGTTTAATACTGCCTTGCTAAGTTCACTATCTGTAAGGGAAATTATTTTACGGTTTTCTGCGGCTTGTGTTTTACCGGCTGATAACAACTCTTCAGTTTGCTGCAATTCAATCTTGAATACTTCTGTTTGTTGTTGATGCTGTTGTATTTCTGCTGATAGCTTTTCAAGGTGTTTCAGTCGTCCTGTTCGTTTGCCATCATAACTGCCTACAGAACCACCACTGATAGAATAACGTTGTCTGTAAAATTTACCGTCAGGTGAAAGAATTATTTTTCCTTCAATTTCATTTTGATTTGCTTGTGTAGCTACATCGCTGTTTTGTGCAATATATACGTTGGCTAAAAGGTAATTCATCAGAGAATGATAGCGTCCATCATTTTCAATTACAGATGATGCAGCAATACAACCGTCAATTTGATGAGTTGATGCCTGATGATAATTTGTAAAAGAATCTAAAATGAAAAAATGTGCACGACCTTTACCTTCTGAACTTAGTTTGTTGAGTCCGTTCCATGCTTGCTCGTTCGACTGAACAATAAAATGACTCAGGAAAGGTTCTAAATAATTTTCTATTGCAACTTTAAATTGCTCATCGCAATTGATAATATCACTTAGTAATGGAATATCTTTAAACGAATCGCTGTTTTTCTTTAAGAACTTAATTGACTCAGGAAAGCCTTCCATTTTTTCGGCAAGATTTCTTGTCAGTTGATATTCGTTATTTTTTACTTCATAGTTTCTTCGTTCATCAGCTAGTTTTTCGCGCAGTTCTTTAACGGCATTTTCATGTTGTGTTATTTCAGAATCAAGTTGAAGTGTGGATTGCTTTTTATCATGCGATTCTTTTTCTGCCTGATCTTTTTTTACAGCAAGCATTGATAATTCTCCTTCAAGATTCTGAAGTGATATTCTGTCTTTATCTATCTGCTCACCTAATCGCTTCATCTGATCGTTCAGGCTGTTGATGCGTGTTTGCCTTACAGCAATAAATGTTTCATGATCATTAACAGATTGCCTAACCTGCAATATATGGAGATTTAATTGTCGGAGTTCATCAACAGATTGGTCATAGTTTTTGCGTGATGATTCCAGTTCGCTTTTTAGAGATTGTATTTCATTTTCTAATTCCTTGGTTTTAGCTTCTTCGCTAATTTTTTCATTTTCAGCTTGAGCTATCTGCTTCTCAATTTCTAAAGCCTGTGTTTGTTCACTGGAACCTTGCTTTTCTAATTGCAGCTTCTTCTCATTAAGATAATTTAATTTTTCAATTCGCCCTTTATGCTCGTTCTCATATTTATTGATAAGAAAAAGTTTTTCGTTGAGCAATTTCTGTACATCACCCAAAGCTTGTTGACGCTCTTCACTGACAATTTTAATCTCACTAAGTTGTTGCTCTAAATTTTCTAACTGCTGGCCTAGGTTATTTTTTTCTTCAGATTGTTTTTGTTCTTTTTCTGTAAGCTCTTTTATGGTAGATGTAAACTCGCGCATTAAAAACCAGGCTAACGCTGTTGAAACAACTTTATATTCTTCCTTTAAGCGATAATATTTTTCAGTCTTCTTTGCCTGATATTCCAATTGCTTCAGACTTTTTTCAATTTCAAAAAGCAAATCGTTAACACGGTTCAGATCTGCATCGGTTTCTTCTAATTTCTGAAGGGTTTGTTTTTTGCGAATTTTGTATTTTGAGATTCCAGAAGCTTCTTCCAGCAACATTTTAATGGTATTATGACGATCGTTGATAATGTCGTCAACCATTTTTAATTCTATGATAGAGTAGGTGTCACTGCCGATGCCTGTATTCAGAAATAAATCGGTAATGTCTTTCAGTCTGCATGTTACGCCATTCAATAAATATTCGCTGTCACCGGAACGGTATAGTCTTCTGGTAACACATACGGTTGTAAATTCAACAGGCAATATTCCTTTATCATTAACAAAGGTAAGACTAACTTCTGCAAGGTTTGCAGGCTTACGTGTTTTTGTGCCGTTAAAAATGATGTTTTCCATCTTTTCTGAGCGCAGCATTCTCATTTTTGTTCGCCCAACACCCATCTCATGGCATCTACAACATTTGATTTACCTGATCCATTGGGTCCAACAACAGAAGTAACTCCTTTATCGAAGTGTATGATTACTCTGTCTCCAAAACTTTTAAAGCCTTTTATTTCCAGACTGGAAAGACGCATAAACTGTAAATGATTTTAATTGGTTCTCAAATAAGTTTGCGAAGTTAAAAAAAAGCAAACGTTGACCTATTAAAACTTATTAACGATTGTTGAGAAATCTTTTTGTGGGTAATTCAAAATATAAAAATATATTTGTCCTCATGGAATTTAAGATTATCATCTATATCATTATTGGCATAGCCTGGTATGTTATTAATAACTACAAGAAAATTGCCGAAGAGAATAGAAAAAGGGTTTTTGGCAAACCTGTTATTTATCCACCCACTGAGCAACCACTACCCACTTCTCCTGCACCTGTTAAGGAACCAGTGGTAGTTAAGACAACTAAAGAAAGACCTGTAATAAAGAAACGAAGCCTTCCTAAAAGTTCTTTACCACATAGCGTCAGAAAGCCAATTACAATTCCGGAAATTTCTTCTATGCAAAGTGCTGCTTTAACCGCCAATTCAATTCAGGTTCCGGGAAATGAAGATTTGGAAAAAGTATTTCAATGATGTTATTAAAAAACAGGGAACTATTAAAAAAGGCTATAGTTTTTGGCGATTTATTCAACAAACCTTTATGGGCAAAGTATTGATAATAAAATTGCTGCGCCATAATCATGTCAATTTTTGAAATTCAATTTGGAAGTTAAATTTTTTATTCATACTTTTACGCACTATTATTTTTAACAAAATCTTCACATTTATAATACAATAATCAGAAATTTAAATAGGTCAACCTATGCTTAGAAACGTTTACTTAACATGCTTACTAACCTTGATTTTCGGTAGTGCTGCATGGGCGCAATCAGGATCCATTAAAGGACGTGTATTAGACAAAACCACCAACGAGCCATTACCTTTTGCAAGTGTCATTGCTGTAATGAATGGGCAACAGATGGGCGGTGCGCAAACTGATTTTGACGGAAATTTTACCATTAAACCTTTGGGTGCCGGTACCTATTCTGTAAAAGCCACCTTTGTTGGTTATACTACTACAGAAGTAACCGGGGTACTGGTATCGGTAGATAAAATAACCTTCGCAGATGTTAAAATGGGTAAAGGTGCAGTTGATATCACGGCTGTTGAAGTTACTGCTTATAAAGTTCCTTTGATTGATAAAGGTAATCCTGCGGTGCAAACAACCATTACTCAGGAAGAAATAAAGGCAATTCCAACACGCGATGTGCGTTCTGTGGCTGCAACAGCAGCAGGCGTATTTCAACGTGATGAAGGTGACGACCTGAACGTTAGAGGTTCTCGTGCTGATGCAACGGATTATTATATTGATGGAGTTAAAGTTCGTGGAAGTTCACAGCTACCTCAATCTGCAATAGAGCAGGTTACTGTAATAACAGGTGGTGTACCTGCACAGTATGGTGATGCTACAGGTGGTATCATCAGCATCACAACACGTGGACCATCTAAAAAATTTACAGGAGGAATTGAATTAGCAACATCGGAGTTGACTGATAAATTCGGATATAATCTGGCAAGTGGTAATATTTCCGGTCCTATCTATATGAAAAAAGATAAGGATGGAAATAAGACTCCCGTTGTAGGTTTTTTCCTTGGTGTTGAAGGAGAGTGGATTAAAGACCCTGATCCATCTGCAATTGGAAGCAAGCGTGTTAAAGGAAGTGTGTTGACTGATTTGGAGAATAATCCATTGATGCCTAACATGGTTAATGGTACTATAAACGGAACCCGTGCACGTTCTGAATTTATACATAGTTCTGATATTGAAACCATGAAATACAAACCCAATACACGTTCAGGAGAATATAAAGTGAGTGGAAATATTGATTTTCAACCGGCAAATAATATAAATATTAAAGTTGGTGGTTCTTATGACTATCACGATTACCGTGAATATACTTATACATATTCATTATTTAACTATAAGAATTACAGCCGACATATAACCAATGACTACCGTGGTTATTTGCGCTTCACTCAGCGTTTTAACACAGAAGGTAAAGATGGTGCGAAATCAATCTTGAAAAATGTTTATTATAGCTTACAGTTTGATTACAGTAAAGCATTTGAATTAGTACAATCTGAGCAACATAAAGATCGTTTATTTGATTATGGTTATTGGGGACGCTTTAATACTTTGCGCAGACCCGTTTTTGCAGGTAATGAATTATTGGGTTATTTACCATATTTAACTGTATTTACACCATCCGGTAACAATCACAATACAGCAGCTTATACCAATCAATACCTTTCATTCTTTGATGAAAACTATGCAGCTCATGTTAATGAATATTATGAAACCGGTAACACAAGTCAGTTCACCAACACAGCATATTACAGTAATCCTTTTGTGATCAGAGCAGGTGGTGGGTTGATTAATGGACAACGAGCCGGTACTGTTTATAGTATGTGGTATAATACCGGTCGTACAATTGATGGTTATAACTATATTGACAGAGATCAGTACAGAGCATCAGCAATGTTTTCTGCAGACATCAAGAATCATGCAATTTCATTAGGGTTTGAGTACGAACAACGTGTTGACCGTCAATTTAATATTGCACCTTCCGGATTATGGACTTTCATGAACAACTATGCCAATTTCTATTTGAACGAAGCTAATCCAGAGGCGGGAAGTTATGTAATTAATGATACAATATATCACCCAAATACCTATACAAACACAACCGGTCAGGTTGGATTTTATGAGAATGTTCGTAAGACATTAGGTTTGTCAAATACCGACTATGTTGACGTGTTTAACTATGATCCTTCTAATTTCAGTTTATCAATGTTTTCACCGGATGAATTAGGTACGAGTGGATTAACATTATATTATGGTTATGACTACAAAGGAAATCGCCAAAAAACACTAAGCCCTTCTGCAACATTCGATAATTTCTTTAAGAAAGATGCAAATGGTGTTTATCAACGTAATATTGCGGTACTTCCAGCCAATTTATCTTGCCGGTTATATTCAGGATAACTTCTCTATCAATGATCTTATCTTCAATGTTGGTTTACGTGTAGATCGTTTTGATGCCAATCAGCGTGTTATGAAAGATCCTTACTTATTATATCAGGCTTATACAGCTGGTGAATTGAATTTTCAGCGTCCAGACAACATTGGTGATGATTATGTAGTCTATGTATCAGATTTCAATGTAGATAAAAACACTTTGACAGCAAACGATATATTAGGATACAGAAGCGGAGACCAGTGGTATGATAAAAATGGTAATGCATTAACTGACCCACGTATTCTTGAAAGACAAAGTTCTTCTGCCCGTGTATTGCCTTTACTGGTAAATAAAGATGATGATATTAAGAGTGGCAACTATGAGGCAAGTAAGACTTTCAAAGATTATGAACCACAGTTGACATTTATGCCTCGTGTTGCGTTCCAGTTCGATATTAACGATCAGGCACAGTTTTTTGCCAACTACTCAATTTTAACACAACGTCCAGCCGGTCGTTTAAGAAATGATCCATGGGCTTATTATAATTTTGAACAAGGAAGTACGATAAGCAATCCTAATCTGAAACCTGAGAAAAGTGTTAATTATGAATTAGGTTTCCGTCAGATATTGAGTCGCAGTTCGGTAATCACAATTTCAGCTTTTCTATCGTGAATTAAAGCAAATGCTTCAATTGAGAAATATTTTCTTTTCTTATCCTGGTTCCGGTTACACTACCTTTGATAATATTGATTTTGGTACTGTTAAAGGTTTAACCTTAGGTTATGATATGAGAAGAACAGGTAATGTGCGTCTTGGTGCAAGTTATACCCTTCAGTTTGCTGACGGAACAGGTTCGAATGATGTTTCAGGAGCAGATTTATTAAGTACAGAGTCAGGCAGGCTTGAGAGTAATTCTGCCACTTGATTTCGATCAGAGACATAACATCACAGTGTCTTTTGACTATCGTTATCAGGAAGGAAAGAACTATAACGGTCCTGTGTTGTTTGGTAAACAAATTTTTGCCAACACCGGTGCACGTTTAGAATTTAAAGCCGGTTCAGGTACTCCTTATTCACGTCAATATACACCGACTTTTGAAGGAAATAGTATTGGTGTTCAAACACAAGGTAACTCAAAAATCAAAGGTGATATCAACTCTGCACGTCTTCCATGGAACAGTCGTTTTGATTTAAAAGTTGATAAAGATTTTGCTTTGAATTTCGATAAAGATAAAAAGACTAAATATTATTTAAATGTATATGTTCAGGTACAAAACCTTTTAAATCAGAAGAATATTATCAGTGTTTATCGTTATACCGGTAACGCTGATGATGATGGTTATTTGGGATCAAGTTTAGGTCAAGATTACCTCGAAAGCCTTGAAGCTTCCGGTGGTGATCCACTAGCATTCTGATTTGTATGCAGTAAAATCAACAATCCAGATAATTATGCACGTCCAAGAACAGTACGTGTAGGATTATCATTTAACTTCTAATCTCAGACTTAATTAAAATATTTAAAACAAAGCACAAAATGATTAATAAGAGTTGTTTAACGGTTTTTCTGGCAGCAGCAATTGCAGTAGGTTCAGCGTCAGCGAAGGAGAATATAGGTCAGAAGCCGGTACATAAAGGCAATGTTGTAAAAAATTCGTCTTTGAGAATTACAGCCCCCTGTAATGAGCCCACGGCACAAACAGATTTGCAGATTAACAATGTAAGAGCGAGAATATTTTCTGCGGGAGATATGTGGTGGAATCTGGTAGATGGAGCTAACTCAAAGGCAGAGTACGAATAATAAAAGGTACAGGCAAAACATCGTTGTTTGCCGGCTCGGTATGGATAGGCGGATATGATGCCACAGGAAACTTAAAAGTTGCAGGACAGACTTACAGACAAAGTGACGCCAACGATTTTTTTACGGGTCCAATTGGTGTTCAGGGTGGAAATATGAGTACAGATGTATCAATCTGTAATCAGTATGACAGAATATGGTCAGTGACCAAGCAGCAGGTGCGCGACTTTGTGTCAACCGGAGTAGCCACGCGACATCAGAGAGTACCGTAGGCAATGGCGATCAGTCAAGAGGCGAGTTGCAACCGCTGGCACCATTTGAAGATGTAAACGGAGATGGCTTGTATATTCCTGACAGTGGCGATTATCCACGATATTTATTGAGTGGAGAATATCCAGCACCAAGCGATCCAAATAAATTGCCATGTGATGATTATATTTTTGGAGACCAGACCTTGTGGTGGGTATTTAATGATATAGGAAACATCAAGAAAGAGACAAACAGTGCAGCCATAGGTCTTGAATTCAGAAAGACAGGCATTTGCCTTCAGCACAGACGATGAGATTAACAACATGACATTTTATAAGTATCAGATCATCAACCGCAATATACTTCGACAGCAGTAGGTGCAGACTTTTTTCAAGGACCTTTAGCAGACCCTAATGATGGAATAGATAATGACAGAGATGGTGTAGTTGATGAACCCGGTGAACAAATTATTATGTCACAATTTTGTTATTATAATAACGATTTTACACCTTATGGAAACCCTCAGGTTTTTGATGACTATTATCAATATTTAACCGGATCATGGAAAAACGCTCTTCGTTGGTCAAGAGATGGCGCAAGCGGTCAGACACCTCCTTCTGCTGCAACACCGCCAACAAACTTTATGTTCCCGGCACAACAGATCCTGCATTTTCCGGGAAATAACTGGACAGAGGCAACAGCAAACAATACACCATTTGACAGAAGGTTTTTGCAGTCAGCGGGAAAATTTACTTTGCAACCGGGGGCAGTAAACTATATTACCACAGGTATGGTGTGGGCACGTACGAACAATGGCGGTCCATTAGCATCAGTAGATTTATTAAAGCTTAGGATAACAAAGCACAAGGCTTGTTTGATGTATGTTTCAAGACATTGGACGGCCCTGATGCACCGGATGTACAGATAACAGAGCTAAACAATAAAGTTATTCTTTCATTAAAGAATTTCAATAATGATAGGATAGAAAAATACTCACAGTTAGATCCATCTATCCCAACATTGGTACAACCTGATGAAGAGCAACGCAAGTTTAAGTTTCAGGGATACCTGATATTCCAGTTAAAGAAATGCGAGCATAAATACTTCAGATATATTTGATCCATCCAAGACCTCCTCATCAAGTGTTATGAGTGGTGACAACTATCGCCTGATAAGTCAGGTTGACATAAAAGATACAGTAACAAACTTAGTTAATTACTTCTGGGCACCTGAGATACCGGGCTACCGTCCACTGACAGTGGCATTTAATCCAGATCAGTTAACAGGAACAAACAGTGGATTGAAACATAGCTTTGTAATAGACAAAGATGCCTTTACCAACAAGCCCTTGGTAAATCATAAGGCATATTATTATGTAGTAGTAAGCTATGCATACAACAACTTCAAACCCTTTGAATACATAGTACCAAACTCATCGAACTTCACACAGCAGAAACCATTTAAGGTAGGCAGAAACAACATAAAGGTAATGTCGGCCATACCTCATGCACCTGAAGTAGAGCATAACGGCTTGGTATTTAACTCAGAGGTAGGCGATGGCATGAAGGTAACACGATTGGAAGGATCAGGCAATGGCGGATTACTCATTGACATGACCGATGCATCAGCAGCAGAAGCAATCAATGCACCGTATGTAGTATCAAATCCGGTGTATGAAATAGGTAAAGGCCCGTTGAATGTAACGGTATATGATCCATTGTATGTAACAGAAGGCCATTTTGAGATGAAGTTTACGGGAGTATCGGGAACAGACAAATGGAGTGTAAAAGAAACAACAACAAACTCAGTAGATACAGCTACATTTGAATTGCAGCAGCCCAACAGCCAGATACTGCAAACGGTAGATGCAGGCGATGCAAGCAAGGTATATGAGTGGGGTTTAACGGCAGATATCAGCAATGCAGTAATAGAAGCAGGCAATGCGGATGCCATCAACAACGGATTATTAGATCAGAGTATAACGTTTGCTAATGCAGACGCAGCATGGCTGGGCGGAGTAGCCGACAGAGACACAAGTATTGCAGATGCCAGAGACTGGATACGCAGTGGTACAGCCCCAAGCGATATAGGCGGAGCGGATAACAATCAGGTTTACGAAGGTTTGATAGGCGGCACCTGGGCACCGTATAAATTGGCAAAACAAAGTAGATGCACAATTTGGGGTCCACGCTCATCAGCACATCAGGACAATCAGTTAACTATGAGTGGTCCGAATGGAATCACAAGTGTTGACGTAGTGTTTACAAGTGATAAGTCAAAATGGACAAGAGCGGTAGTATTAGAAATGGGACAGCCAACCAGTGCAACGATAGGCAATGCGCCACGTTTTCAGAAACGCAGATCGGCATCAATAAACAAAGATGGCGGAAACAATCCCGGAGGTGCAGTATCAACAGATCCAAACGATCCGAACTATATAGACAATGAAGGCATGGGCTGGTTTCCGGGCTATGCAATTAATATAGAGACAGGCGAACGTCTGAACATAGCCTATGGCGAGAACTCGGTGTTTACTACAGAAAACAGTCAGGATATGCGGGAATCCACATCAACATTGTTGGATGGCAATGGCAATCCGGTGTTTGGAGGAATGCACTACATCTGGGTATTTGGTTCAAGAACCACAGGGCGCAAGAGATATAGGTAATTACGATGCATGTGATAAATTCAATAGTTTAATCAAGAACGACATCAGCTTCCAGAGCGAAGAGATGCATTGGCGAACTATGTATGTGAGCATACCCCGTTGAATCCTGGCGAAGTTTATCAGAGACAGATGCCAAGGTAAGAATCCGGGTAGCACGTCAGTACAAGAACGTTCAACACGAACTTTGATGCAGGCAGCTACATCAACCACAGCGGTACGGGCACACCATTGACAAGAGGTGTAACGTATGCAGTAGTGAGTGGCACAGTAACAGCAGCGTTTAACAACAACAGCATAACATATTCACCGGGACAGACGATAACCATACCCACGGATGCAAACACATTCCCTGATGCATCTATAACATCGGCAGGTGGCGTGGTATTGGCACCAACGGTAAATGGCACGATCCATATTACAAGGTTGACTCCAGAAGGCAAGGAGCCAAGTTTTGATAATTCAGATGTAGCCAAGAGTGCGTTGAAGCTGGTGAATGTAGTCCCCAATCCATATTATGCCTATTCATCGTAGGATAAGTCAACGAACATGATGCGGGTAAAGATTACGAACCTGCCTGCAAAGTGTACAGTGTCAATATACACAATGAATGGCGTATTGGTAAAACGTTTCAACCGCAATTCAGGTTCATCAACAGATGGCATGCCTAGGGTTGAGTCAGGGCACAGAGGCCGGCAGTGGCAACAACGACACATCAATTGACTGGGACTTGACGAATGAGAAGAATGTACCTATCAGCAGTGGCGTTTATCTGATTCATGTAAAAGCACCTGGCTTGGGTGAGCGAACACTTAAGTGGTTTGGTGTAATGCGTCCGATTAGTTTAGATAGTTATTAATCGAATTTATTTATCTGTAATTGTTTATTAAAATTCAAGCATTGCAGGTTTTTAAGCAACATGCAATAGATCATTTATCACTAATGTGACTTCTCCCCATTAAATTTTGATGACAGGAGCTTAATTTATTTGCAAGTTCAGTTTTTGTTCCTTAATTTTCATACCTCATTTTAAACAAAGGTTGTATGAGAACTTATGACGAAAAACACATAAAGAATATTGCACTTGTCGGATCAGCAAAAAGCGGTAAGACAACGCTTGCAGAAACCATGCTCTTTGAAGCCGGCATAATAACCAAACGAGGTTCTGTAGAAGAAAAAAACACAGTTTCAGATTATCATGAAATTGAACATGAACGACAGAGTTCTGTTTATGAAACAACCATGCACACCGAATGGCGTGATTATAAAATTAATATAATTGATACACCGGGAATAGATGATTTTATAGGAGAAGTAATATCTGCTGTGAGAGTGTGTGATACTGCCGTCATGTTATTAAATGCGCAACATGGTGTTGAAGCAAGCAGTGAGGTTATTTGGGATTACGTGGATAAATACCGGAAGCCAACCATATTTGCAGTCAATCAGCTTGACCTTGAACATGCCAATTTTAATGCAACTGTAGAAAAAGCAAAACAGAAGTTCGGCAATGCCATTACCGTTATGCAATATCCGTTAAATCAAGGGATAGGATTTAATGCGATAATAGATTTATTGAAAATGACCATGTATCGTTTTCCTGCCACAGGCGGCAAACCTGAGAAGCTTGCCATCCCACCAGAAGAAATGGAGTATGCAAAAAAGCTGCATAATGAATTGGTGGAGAAAGCTGCTGAGAATGATGAAAAACTGATGGAGTTATACTTTGAGCGAGGATCTCTTGACGAAGATGAAATGAAACAAGGATTGAAAGCAGGAATGATGGCACATCAGATTTTTCCTGTTTTCTGCTTATCGGCAAAGAAAGATATGGGCAGCGGACGACTGATGGGGTTTATTGATAATGTTGCACCTTCGGCAATTGACATGCCGGCAGAAATTGCTGAAGATAAAACCTTAGTTCCATGTAATCCAACAGGACCAACAGTTTTGTTTTTTTATAAAACTATAATTGAGCCACATTTGGGTAAGTTGACCTTTTTTAAAGTTCTTTCTGGAGAGGTAAGTGCAGGGACGGATTTAATGAATCACAAAACAAATACAAGCGAAAGATTGACCCAGTTGTTTATCATGGATGGAAAGAGTAGAAATTCAGCTGATAAACTTAAGGCAGGCGATTTAGGATGTACTCTTAAATTGAAGAATACACTTACAAACCATACGCTTTGCGGAAAAGGTATAACTATTAATATTGAACCAATACAATTTCCTGAACCAAAATCCAGAGTAGCACTCATTGCAAAAAACAAAAGCGATGAAGAAAAATTGGGCGAGGTGCTGAGTGAATTACATCTTGAAGATCCTACATTAGTAGTAGAATATTCTAAAGAACTCAAGCAGGTTATTTTACATGCGCAAGGCGATTTACATCTTGCAGTAACAAAATGGCGGATTGAAAATGTATATAAAATGCAGGTTGAGTTTATAAAACCACGCATATCGTTCCGCGAAACAATTCAAAAACCTGCAGTTGCAACTTACAGACATAAAAAACAATCAGGTGGAGCAGGTCAATTTGGTGAAGTGCACATAAAAATT
Source organism: Bacteroidota bacterium (assembly GCA_016699635.1). GTDB lineage: Bacteria > Bacteroidota > Bacteroidia > AKYH767-A > OLB10 > OLB10. The sequence continues at coordinate 2,422,034 of CP064983.1, forward strand.
GAACCTTACTATGATGGTATGCCTGATATGAAAGAATATCCACTTCGTGATAAAGAAGAGCATGCATTACCCTGGGGTGGAAAATTAGTTTTTAATAATTGTATTACAGGAGGTGCTATTGATACACGCTTTTTACCTTCAGTTCTTAAAGGCGTAATGGAAAAAATGCAGGAAGGTCCGTTAACAGGATCGTTTGTGCGTGATATAAGAGTAAGTGTGTTTGATGGTAAAATGCATCCTGTTGATTCAAATGATATATCATTTAAGATTGCAGGCATGATGGCATTTCGGGAAGCATTTCACAATGCACAGCCACAACTTTTAGAACCTATTTATGATGTTGAAGTAGAAATGCCTGATGATATGATGGGCGATGTAGTGAGTGACCTGCAGTCGAGAAGGAGTATCATTATGGGTATGGACTCTCGAAATGGAAGACAGGTAATTCGTGCAAAAACTCCTTTGCTTGAACTTGATGGTTACAGCACTGCATTAAAATCCATCACACAAGGAAAGGCTAAGTTAAAAACATCATTTGCTGAATTTGCTCCTGTGCCCGGAGACTTACAAAAGAAATTACACGATGAATATGTGAAAGTGGAAGCACTAAGCAGTTAAAATTAATCAACAAAAACAAAAATTATTTTTGTGTTGACATTAAATGACGTGTCAATATTTCTTGCATCAGTTTTGCTGTCTGTTGTTTTAGTGATTCAACATCATCATCAGTCATTCCTTTGGTGTCAATAGGTTTACTCCATTCTGCTACCAGTTTACCCGGACTCAAAGCTAATGGTGATTCAGGTGACAACAATACATCTGTATTTATTACTGTGAGTACTGCCAAAGGTGTTTGTGTTGCAATAGCCAGACGAAATGCACCGTCTTTAAATGGCAGCAACATCTGATCTGTAAAATTACGAGTGCCTTCAGGACAAATAAATATTGAAATATCCGACTCAAGTGTTTTACGCATTGCCTCAATACTTTTTTGTCTGTCTTTTTATCACCTCGTTTTACAGTGACATACAGATTTCGGATTACATAACCCAGTAACGGATTTTAGTCAGTTCGGCTTTAGATAAAAATCTGAAGGTATTGTTACATGCACGCGCATAGAGTGGAATATCCAGCATAGAGCGATGGTTGGCAACAAATACATAGGTTCCTTTATCCGAAATAAAATCACCATTGATTATCTTGTAGCGAATAAAAAAACTTTTGAACAATATCAATGCCCAAATACGAGAAAGGTTATGTGCTATAACAGGAGATTTCTTTTCACTGAAAAATAAAAATACTAAAAAATATAGAGGGAAAACACAAAGCAAAGTGATAAAAAATACAATTGCTGCATATAATCCAAATGCAATTTTAAGCACTTTCATATAGCGCTATTAGTGTTATAGATGTGGTTGAAATTTATTTCGCTAAATTAAATAAATTTACGGCACATTACGTTAACTTTGCAGCCGTTTTATAAAGTGTAAAATATTATGGGCAATATTGCTGAAATCAGAGCAAGACAAATACTCGACTCAAGAGGAAATCCAACTATTGAAGTAGATGTATATACAGACAATGGTGTAGTGGGCAGGGCTGCTGTACCTTCAGGTGCATCAACCGGAGCACACGAAGCCGTTGAGTTGCGTGATAATGATAAGAAGATTTATCTTGGCAAAAGTGTGATGAGAGCTGTAAATAATGTAAATGCCATTTTGAATAAAGAACTGCATGGTTATCCTGTTTTTGATCAGCGCAGTATTGATGCGGCAATGATTCATATAGATGGTTCACCTAATAAAGCTACAATAGGTGCCAATGCTATTTTGGGTGTTTCATTAGCATGTGCAAGAGCAGCTGCAAGTGAGTCCGGCTATCCGCTATATCGTTATATCGGTGGTGTTAATGCACGTATATTGCCTGTGCCAATGATGAACATCTTAAATGGAGGATCTCATGCTGATAACAGTATAGACTTTCAGGAATTTATGATTATGCCTGTTGGAGCAGAAAGTTTTTCTGAATCACTACGAATGGGTGTTGAAATATTTCACAATCTGAAGAGTGTTTTAAAAGCTAAGAAATATTCTACCAACGTTGGTGATGAAGGCGGTTTTGCACCTGACATTAAATCTAATGAAGAAGCAATATTAACAGTGATAGAAGCAATAGAAAAGGCAGGCTACAAACCCGGTGATGATGTTATGATTGCAATGGATGCTGCTGCTTCTGAATTTTATGATGCGGAAAATAAAGTGTATCATTTTAAAAAGTCAAGTGGTGAAAAACTGACATCTTCAGAAATGGTTAGCTACTGGAAGCAATGGTGCGATAAATACCCGATTGTTAGTATTGAAGATGGACTTGCAGAAGACGATTGGGCAGGATGGAAAGAATTAACCAATGTATTAGGCAGTAAAGTGCAGTTAGTAGGTGACGATTTGTTTGTGACAAACACTGAAAGGCTTGCAAGAGGAATAAAAGAAAATATTGCCAACTCAATATTGGTAAAAGTGAATCAGATTGGAACTTTAACAGAAACAATCAATGCTGTTGAAATGGCGAAGAACAACAGCTATACATCAGTGATGAGCCACCGTTCAGGCGAAACTGAAGATACAACTATTGCTGATTTGGCAGTGGCATTAAATACAGGACAGATAAAAACCGGTTCGGCATCGCGTTCTGACAGGATTGCCAAGTACAACCAACTCCTGCGAATTGAAGAAATGCTGGGTGGAGCTGCAGAATTTCCCGGAAAAAATTTCAGGAATTTGATTTAATCCAAAAGGGGCTGTATCTTTAGAATCTGAATTAACAACTTGAAAATGGAATTGGAAGAGTCAGATGGCGAAATAAAAAAAGAAAGAATCAGAGTTCGGAAACGAATTAGAATTAAAAAGAAACCTGATCCTAAGAAGAAGATTAAAAAGTATTTGCGCATTTTTGCATGGATTGTAGTTATTGCCATTTTTATTACAACATTAATAGTGTTGTTTTCAGAATCAGACCTTCGTTATGAAAATACCAAGAAACCTAAATCAAGAGTAGAGTTAAATCCTTCAACAAAGGACTTCTCTGTAAACTTTAATTTGTAACAAACGTTTAAGTAACAGTTATACAACAAGTATGGACAACATAAAAGAAAAATTCAAAGAGAAAGCCTTGCCAATGGCAGGTACAATTAAAGACATTGTAAAAACCCACGGCAATTTTGTTTTGGGTCAATATACAGTAGAGCAGGTTTATCAGGGAATGAAAGGAATGATAGGCATGGTAACTGAAACCAGTAAACTTGATGCTAATGAAGGAATTCGTTTCAGAGGATATTCTATTCCTGAACTTCGTGAAAAACTGCCGGTATCTAAAGAAGGTCCTGAGCCATTGCCAGAAGGAATTTTTTACCTCTTGCTCACTGGCGAAATGCCATTACTGAAGGATGTTATTGAAGTGAATAATGAATGGATGAAAAGAGCAACCGTGCCTAAACATGTTTTTGACATGTTGGATATGTTGCCTGATAAGACACATCCAATGACGCAATTTTCAATGGCAATTATGGCTTTGCAAACGGAGTCTGTTTTTGCACGTAAGTATCGCGAAGGAATGAATAAGAAGGATTATTGGGATCCTATGTACGAAGATGTAATGAATCTTATTGCACGTCTTCCGCGAATTGCTGCTTACATCTATCGTTCAACTTATAAAGATGGCAAACACATTGAGCCTGATCCTAAACTAGACTGGGCAGGAAATTTTGCTCACATGCTAGGATTTGAAGAACTTGATTTCAGGAAGTTGATGCGATTATATCTTACCATTCATGCCGATCATGAGGGTGGAAATGTTTCAGCACATGCAACACATCTTGTTGGCTCTGCATTAAGTGATCCATATCTTTCATTGGCAGCAGGTATGAATGGACTTGCCGGTCCGCTTCATGGTTTAGCAGCACAGGAGGTTGCCCGTTGGATTATTGAATTACGTGATAAGTATAATGGTGTTCCATCGCGCGAGCAGTTAGGTGAGTTTATTAAAACAACATTAGCAGAAGGAAAAGTTGTTCCCGGTTACGGACATGCCGTACTGCGTAAAACCGATCCCCGTTATACGGCACAGCAGGATTTTGCAAAGAAATATATGGCAGATGATGAACTGTTTAAAATAGTTCAATTATTATATGATGTTACACCGGAAATTTTAAAAGCTACCGGTAAGATTAAAAATCCATGGCCTAACGTTGATGCACATTCAGGCATCTTGCTGATGCATTATGGTTTGGTGGAATATGATTTTTATACTGTTTTGTTTGGTGTATCAAGAGCTATTGGTGTTCTGACTTCACTTTTATGGGATCGTGCTTTAGGTATGCCTATTGAAAGGCCAAGTTCTGTAACAACACAATGGATTCAGGAGAAAATTAAATCTGGCGATGCTGTAAAGGCAGAATAACTGCTGTTTATTTCAGAGCGAATTTGGCTTAGTTGTTTTTACTGGCAATAAAGTTATTTATTACCAATAAATCAATATCTGTTTCGAGAAAGCATTTGCAGGCATCATCAGGGCTGCAAACAATTGGTTGTCCCCTTAGATTGAAACTGGTATTAATGAGTATTCCTCTTCCTGTTATCTTTTTATATTCTGTAAGAAGTTTAAAAAACAAGGGATCTTCTGTTTCAGATACCACCTGAATTCGTGAACTGTAATCAACATGTGTTACTCCCTGAATTTCACTTTTAGATTTTTGCAATTGTTCAGTTATTCCTGTTTCTTCTGAAGTAAAGTCATCACCAAGTCTTTTTTCTTTTTTAAGGAAATCAGTCATAGACATAAAACTATTTTCATTACCTCCTTCATAAAATTCTAAGTAATCTTCAAGTAACATTGCAGGAGCAAAGGGCCTGAATGATTCACGCTTTTTAATTTTTTGATTTAATGTTTGTTGAATTTGCGGTGTTGCAGGGTTTGCAAAAATACTCCTTGATCCAAGTGCACGCGGCTGAAAATATTTTGTTTGTTGAGTTTGCCAACTGCAACACAATTTAATGCCACTCCACCTGCCAAACATAAATTGTCTGAATTTGTAATTTGTTTAGCTTCTTTTGCTAAATTTAAAATTACATTTTCAGTAATCGTTTGAATTGCCAATGCTAAGTTGCAATGATTTAAATTTATTTCTGATTCAGCAGTGCGTGGTTTTATTTCAAAAAGCTCAGACCAAAGGTTTTCATTTATCATGTTTAACCCTGTCAGGTAATTAAAATATTTCATGTTCAGAAATACAGAACCGTCTGTCTTCAGGTCAACTAATTCGCTGATTTTATTCTTGTATAATTTATATTGCGCACTATTCCTATTCCCATAAGGTGCCAAGCCCATTACTTTATATTCTCCTGAATTAACTTTAAAACCAAGGAACTGTGTAAATGCACTATATAATAATCCTATTGAATGTGGAAAGTTAAGTTCTTTTATAGAGGTAATAGAATTTAGTTTGCCATTCATAATTGAAGTAGTGCACCATTCTCCAACACCATCTGTAGTTATTATTGCTGCATCCGGAAAAGGAGAGGTAAAGAAAGCACTTGCAGCATGAGATAGATGATGCTCGCAGAATAGAATTTCTTTTGCTGAATAATTCTCATCTATCAAATGCAAACTTTCTCTGATTTTATTTTTTATCAGAACTTTTTCTTTTATCCATATTGGTGCAGCCTGTGTAAATTGCTGCAAGCCTTTCGGTGCTGTTTCAAGAAAAGTTTCCAATAACCTCTCTAACTTCAAAAAAGGTTTTTCGTAATATACAATATGATCAATTTGATTTAACTTTAAACCGGAATGCAGCAAGCAAAATTTTATTGCATTGACAGGAAAAGAGGCATCATTTTTTAATTCTTGAAAAGCGTTCTTCCTGTACTGCTGAGATTATTTTACCATCAATAGCAATAGTTGCTGCCGAGTCGTGATAAAATGCGGAAATGCCTAATATGATACCATCTTTGCAGAAAAATATGTTCTGTCTATTAAGTCTTATCGCTGATAAGGACTGTATCTTATTTCAGTTCTGATATTAACCTGATGGTCTTCTTCAAGACATAATACACCCCTTACACAATTGTTTAATAATCGTTGGGATCCAAATCCAACTGAAATAATTCTGTCTTTTGAGATTCCTTTATTGATAAGATATGCAGCAGCTTTATCTGCTCTTGCCTGTGATAATATCAGGTTATCACGTTCTATGCCTCTTGAGTCTGTGTGACAGCTCAATTCAATTTTTATATTTTTATTCTCTAATAAAATGTTAAACAGTTTATTTAATTCTGTTTTAGTTGACGGTGTTAAATCTGATTTTCCTTTTCAAATGCAATGCCTCTCCATATAACTGGCTTGTTGAAAATCACTTTTTCCAAAGTTAAATCCTTATTCAGTGTTGCTGATTTTCTATAACCAAACGTAGATATCTTTTCTGATGCTGTAAAATAACTTTTATCCTCAGCACGAAGTTTGTATTCTTTATTGTTTTTAATTGCGCAGAAAAATTGCCTTCGCTATCTGTTGTTAAAACAGTATCAATTGATGAAGCAGTTAACGTAATATTGATGTTTTTTAGAGACTTGTTTGTTGACTTGTCAATCAATTTGCCTTTTAACGTTAAAACCGGAGGATTTCTTTTAAATGAAAAAATATTGTCTTTTCCTTGTTGCCTGTTACTACTGAAATAACCACTTAATTCTTCATTATCGCAAATCAAACCAAAATCGTCTCTTGGACTGTTAATCGGATAGCCTAGGTTTTCTGGTACAGTCCATCCATCAGCAGTTAATTCTGTTCGGTAAATGTCCAGACCTCCAACACCAATCATACCGTTGCTTGAAAAGTAAAGTATTGAATCAGTCAGTAAGTAAGGAAACATTTCATTTCCACTTGAATTAATTGTCTTGCCAATACTAACCGGTTTACTCCAAGTATTATTAACCCATTGTACTTTATAAATATCCGTACCCCCATAACCCCATGGCATATCAGAAACAAAGACCATTGTGTTGCCACTGGGTGAAATAGATGGATGCCCTACACTGTAATTGTTATTGTTGAAACTAACAGGCCCTGAAATATTCCATTCACCATCTTTGGTTGTAGCTTCAAAAATTTCTAAAACATTTTCACTTTGCTGATTAGTAATAATTTTTTTCCCTTCATTGGCATTGCGTGTAAAGTAAGCTTTAGTAAATTCAGTGTTGAATGTGCATGGCCCTTCATTAAAAATAGAATTAATTGTGCCCCGTAAAGGAACCGGATCCATCCAGTGACCTAATTCAGTTTGTTGTGCATAAAATAAATTGTAATTATCAATTACCGGATTTGTCTTATAACTTTTTGCATCAATATTTCTGTTACTTACATAAACAATTCCGGAATGAAAAAATTCGGGTGAGAAATTGCTTTCATCAATTCCGTTAAAAGGCAATCTTGTAACATCAAAGAGCAATGAGTCCTTGTATAGCATTTCAATAGAATCGCATGATGCTAATAAGTTTAACGCTCTGCTGTCTGCACGATTTAAAACAAGAAATTTGTTTAACCATTTTCGGGCTTCAACATATTTGCCATTTTGCATTAATGCTTCAGCATAATAAAATTGATATATCGGGTCACTATTTGAAGTTACTATCTTCGAATAAATCTGTTCTGATAATGGATAGTTCTTTACATTGCGATAACAATCTGCAAGTTTAATGAGGATATCTAAATTAAACTTTTTGTTTGCAACTTCCTGATAATACGGAATCGCTTTGTCATATAAGTTCTGCTCATAATAGGTGTCTGCTGTTCTTTGTTTGACAGATAAGCATGATGTGAATATCAGAACTACAAATAATAAATAGGGCTTGCGTTTTCTAATCATAATTAAAAATAACGCGGTGTTTTAATTTTAGGTACGTTATAACCAAAGTCGTATCCAAGCATAAATTCATGCGATCCTGCCGAATGGTTTCTGAGAATGGTAAGCGAATAATCAAAGGAATAACCAATGCGTAGTTTTTTAGATAGCTGATATTCTCCAATAATTGCAAGTGCATCATTGGAGCGGTATGAAGTTCCTATCCAGATGATATTGTTCAAAAGCAGTTATGCAGTAATGTCATCCTGTAGTGGGGCACCATTAACATATTTTAGCACAACAGAAGGTTTTAATTTCACCTGCTCACTTAATGAAAAAACATAACCGGTTGTTAGAAAATAGTGTCTTCTGATATGATGTACATCGGTCATTTCAACTGACAAAGTTTTTAGTGGATCGTAACTTAAAAGTAATGGTGCAGAAATGCCTGCATAGAATAGGTCGGTGTGATAATATAGACCTGCGCCAAAATTTGGCAACACGTTATTTACAGTATTCTTATCATATACAGGGTCGTTGTTGTCGTTATAAACAAGATCAGATAGTGTGGATTTCAGATAACTCAAACCTGCCTGAAGACCGAATGCAAGTTTTGATTCTCCGTATTCAATAGTATAAGAATAACTTCCAAAGAGTTCTGTGCGATTTGTAATGCCTGCATGATCATTACTTATATACAAGCCTAAGCCAACGTTTTTATCTTCCAACGCACCATGGATACTGGCAGTTTCTGTTGTCGGTGATCCTTTAAATCCTGCCCATTGTTTTCTAACCATCATTGTTGCACTGGTGAATGGTTTACTTCCTGCATAAGCCGGATTTATCAGCAGTGTATTAAACATATATTGTGTTGTCATTGGTGCTTGTTGGCCAAACAACCAGCCTGACATAAAGAGTGTAATTATTAATGAATATAATTTTTTCATAAGCTTATCTTCTTAAATCAATATATGTTTTTAAGACTAAGTTTCTGGCAGGTATCCGTAAAATGGCATAGTAAGTTCCATCAGGTAAAATTTGTTTGTTGTTAGATTTACCATCCCAGTCGTTACTATAGTTTTTCTTTTCATAAACTAAATTGCCCCATCTGTTAAAAATGGTCAAAGTATTATCTGTATTATCTAATCCTCTGATAACGTATATATCGTTATAACCATCCTCATTCGGTGTAAAACCAGTTGGCATAACAACATCAGTATAACATTCTTCCGGAGGAAGAATGGCAATCTTTACTGTATCGGATGCAGTACATGAACCATTTGTTATTGTCCAAACAAAAATATTTTTACCCGGACTTAAATTTTCAACCTTAGTCGCAGGTGATGATGGATTTTGAATAGTACTATTTCCATTGATGCTTTGCCATACACCAGTACCTGAAGGTGGTGGTACTGCTGCAAGGAATACAAAATTGTCGCACACATTTTGATCAATGCCACCATCTGCTATAATTTTTTCTTTTTTGTCGATGACATATAATGCAGTGTCTGAACAGAAATTGTCATAGACTACCCATGCAAAAACATTTACCCCATTTGCAATTGCAGTAATCTGTGTTGTGATTGAATCCGGTTCAGCAATTAGTCCACCTCCACTACGAACAGTCCATTTTCCAAATCCATAAGTAGGGATATTTCCTGTAAGTACAATTGTATCAGTACCACAAATAGATTGTGTAAAATCAGGGCCTGCATTTAAGGCAGGAGGCTCAGTTAATAGGAATGATTTTGTAACAGAACATCCCATAGAATCTGTTACAGTTACAGTATAAGGTCCTGCAGTAAGATTTATCACATTAGCTCCTGAAGCGCCACTGATTGACCATTGATAGTTGTAAGCAGTTGTTGACGTAAATGGAACACCTCCATTTGCAATGACCTGAATTTCTCCGTCAGCAAGTGTGTTGCAAGTTATATTGTAAATACCGTTTTTATTTGGAATTATTTCACTGATTGTAATGGCTGTAGGTTCTGTAATGATAAAGTTTCTTACCGATATACAATTGTTTGCGTCCTGCGCTGTAAATGTATAGTTGCCTGGTCCAAGATTATTTCTTGTTAAAGTTGTTGGTCCATCAGACCATGAATAGGTTATAGGCTGTGCTGCACCGGTAACATTTAAAATAATGAAACCATCATTGCTGCCAAAGCAGCTTACATTAGCCGAGTCAATAACTGATATTACCGGCCCTTGTATATTACTTATAGTCGAAATAACAAATACTTCACAGCCATTGTTGTCTTTAACAAAAACCGAATCAGATCCTGCTGCGAGGTTAGTAAATGTATTTGTTGCAGAATAGACTCCATTATTAAGTTTGTACTGATAGGTACCACTACCACCGGTTGCAGTTACAACAATCTGTCCGTTGCTGTTTCCACAACTTGCATTTGTTATAGCAAGCACTGGAGTTATCAATGTATTCAGGTGATTGATATTTGCAACACTTTGTGCTGAACAACCATTTACGTCTGTTACAATACAGGTATAAGTTCCGGCTTTTAAATTTATAGCCGTTGCAGTATTTTGAACCGGTAAAGTGCCTATCCATTGAATGCTTATTGGAGGTGTTCCTCCTGTAATATTGACTGTTGCGCTGCCGCTACTGTCTCCAAAACAAATGATGTCTGTCGTTTGAATACTTGAAATTTGCGGGCCGTTGGTTGATAACATACTGAATGTAGTATCTCTATTACATCCTGCATTGTCGGTAACTGTTAAGGTCATTACTGTTCCTGCCGTAGCTTGTGCAGATGTGGAAGTGCTGCCATCTGACCACAATATATTTAATGGCGATACTCCACCTGAAGGTGCTGATATGGCGATTGCAGGAGTTCCTCCGTTACATGGGCCTGCAATTAAAGTTAATCCAAACTGAATTTGTGGATTTTCTGTAAGAGTTTGAGTAATAATGGTACTGCACTGCGCAGAGTCCGTCACCGTTAGTGTGTAGGTCCCTGCTGAAAGGTTGCTGATATTTGACGTTGTTGAGCCGTTATTCCAGAGGTAATTGTATGGTAGATTTCCCCTGTTACAGTTGTGTTTATAAAACCATTCCCACCTCCAAAACAATTGATGTTTTGAATACCGGAAATATTTATAACAGGAGCTGATAATGCATTGATAATTCCGGAGGTTGTTGTCGTACATCCATTATTATCAGTCACCGTAACAGTTACAATCTGACTTGATAATCCATTAATAGTTTGTGTGGTGCCGCCTGTTGACCATAAATAGGTGTAAGGTTGAGTACCACCTGTCTGACTTACACTGGCACTTCCTGTTTGTGAAGTACAGCCCGTTGGTAATGTGATAACTTGTGCAATTAAAGTATCTGGCTGGAAAACCTGAATATCCGGCATTGTGTAAGTACATCCTGTTCCATCAGTCACTGTAACATCATACGAGCCTGCAGGAATGTTATTTAAGTTCTGAGTTTGTATATTGTTGTATGACCATTGATAAGTATAATTTCCATCGCCTCCTGAAGGTGTGATGGTTATACTTCCATTACTAAGTCCATAGCAAGTAACATTATTTAATGATGTAAGCTGTACAAATGTTGCGGGAGTTCGTTGTATAGTAAATGTATCTGTCTTAATACAACCAATATTGTCTGTGATAGTTACGGTATAAAAAATATTAGATAAGTTATTTAAAGTTGCAACTCCGGTTACTCCATTACTCCAACTGTAAGTGTACGGTGCAGCACCTCCGGAAACATTAATCTGTGCAATACCGTTATTTAAATTACAAGAGGCATTGGAGAGTGTATGAGTGATTGTCATTAAAGGAGGATTCTGAAGACTGTCGGTTGCATTTACTGAACAACCATTAGCATCAGTTACAGTTACTGTATAAACTCCTGCAGGTATATTCTGTAGTGTTGCATTATTAACACCGGGGAATCCACTCCATTGATAGTTGTAAAATGGTGTGCCGCCAGTAACATTAACAGTCAGTGAACCACTGCTATCATTATGACATTTTATTAAATTACGACTGAAATTTGATATTGATGGGCCATTTGTATTTCCGATAAAAACAGAATCTCTTTTTGTACACAGATTTCCGTCAGTTATTGTAATTGTGTAATATCCCGTTGTTAAATTGATGATGTTATTTGTAGTATTACCATTGTTCCATTGGTAGGAGTAAGGTAGTGTTCCTCCAATTACTGCGGCAATGGCAGAACCGTTTGCCTGATTGCATTTTTCAGTTACTGAGGTAAAAGAAATATTCAAACTTGTTGGTTGGCTAATAATAAAACTTTTGGTTGAAGAGCAACTATTGGTGTCTGTAACTGTAACAGTATAAGTGCCTGCTGTCAGACCGGTTATGTTTTGTGTGATTTGACCACCAGGAGACCATAAATAACTAACGGGGCCATTGGCTCCATGAACAGTCGTATAGATTGCTCCGGTGTTTTCTCCAAAACATTTTACATGAATTATTGAATCAGTAATTGCCGGTCCACCAAGTGAATCAACCAATATGTTTTTATTGACACTACAGTTGTTTGCATCTTTTATAGTGACAGAATAAGTGCCTTTTGTTAAATTCGAAATGGTGTCATTGGTTGAACTGTTATTCCATAAGAAAGTATATCCCGGTGTTCCTCCTGAAACAGTCACCCAAGCCTTACCATTATTAATTCCACATGTTTCGGGTAATGAGTAAATGGCTGAGTTAATTGCTGAAGGACTATTTATTGTCACGTTTATTGAGTCTCTGCAATTTGCAGTATCTCTAACCACTAATTTATAGGTACCGGCCGCCAGACTAAAAATTGAATCAGTGCCTATTTGTGTCGGTGTCCATGTATAAGTTAAAGGTCCTGAGCCACCTGTAACATTTACTTTAATAGCACCTGTGTTTTGTCCTGAACATTTTACATGTATGATAGTGTCAATAGAAATAACCAAAGAAGGTGTATTGCTAACAATAAGTGTGCGATTTGCAGTACAAAGTTTACTGTCGGTTACAGTAACCGTGTAGCTACCACCGTTTAATCCTGATATTGATGCTGTACTTTGTCCTGTATTCCAGAGATAGGTATATGGTGAAGTGCCGCCTGTGACATTTACTCCCGCACTACCATTTGCATTTCCACAACGTGCCGGTACTATAGTGTCAATTAATGTTAATGCCGAAGGCTGTGTTATTATTTGGGTTTTATTTCCAACACATCCTGTTGAATCAGTAACGGTAACGGTATAAGTTCCTGCAACAATGTTAACGATGTCCTGAGTGATTGCAGCATTACTCCATAAATAGATAACAGGTCCATTGTTTCCTGAAACAGAAATATAAACTGCACCATTAGCCTGACCAAAGCAGCGAGCATTTTTAACAGAGTCAACAGTCACCACAGGGCCACTGATGGTTGAAATATTTTGTGATGCAGTCTTAGTACAAAGAGCAGCATCGGTAACAGTCACAGTATAATTTCCCGGCAACAGTCCTGTAATTGAAGAAGTAGAAGCACCATTGCTCCAGAGATAAGTATAAGGAGAAGTGCCACCGGTAACAGCAGAGCTAATCCAACCATTACTTTGCGCACAGGTTGCATTGTGTGGAGTTAGCGTAACTGCAATGTCTGTTGGTTGCGAAACAACTTGAGTTTTATTTCCAACACATCCTGTTGAATCAGTAACCGTGACAGTGTAAGTTCCTGCAACAACGTTAACGATGTCCTGAGTGATTGCAGCATTACTCCACAGATATGTAACAGGTCCATTGTTACCTGAAACGGAAATATAAACAGCACCATTAGCCTGACCAAAACAGCGAGCATTTTTAACAGAGTCAACAGTCACCACAGGACCACTGATAGTTGTAATATTTTGTGATGCTGTCTTAGTACACAGTGCAGCATCGGTAACAGTCACAGTATAATTGCCAGGCAGCAGTCCTGTGATTGAGGAAGTAGAAGCACCGTTGCTCCACAGATAGGTGTAAGGCGAAGTTCCACCGGTAACAGCAGAACTAATCCAACCATTACTTTGAGCACAGGTTGCATTGTGTGGAGTTAACGTAACAACAATGTTTGTTGGTTGCGAAACAACTTGAGTTTTATTTCCAACACATCCTGTTGAATCAGTAACAGTAACGGTATAAGTTCCTGCAACAACATTAACGATGTCCTGAGTGATTGCAGCATTACTCCATAAATAGGTAACAGGTCCATTGTTTCCTGAAACAGAAATATAAACAGCACCATTAGCCTGACCAAAGCAACGGACATTTTTTACAGAGTCAACAGTCACCACAGGTCCACTGATTGTAGTAATATTTTGTGATGCAGTTTTAGTACACAGTGCAGCATCAGTAACAGTAACAGTATAATTTCCCGGCAACAGTCCTGTAATTGAAGAAGTAGAAGCACCATTACTCCAGAGATAGGTGTAAGGCGAAGTGCCACCGGAAACAGCAGAACTTATCCAACCATTACTTTGCGCACAGGTTGCATTGTGTGGAGTTAGCGTAACGGCAATGTTTGTTGGTTGAGTAATGGCTTGTGTTTTATTTCCAACACATCCTGTTGAATCAGTAACAGTAACGGTATAAGTTCCTGCAACAACGTTAACGATGTCCTGAGTGATTGCAGCATTGCTCCACAGATATGTAACAGGGCCATTGTTTCCTGAAACAGAAATATAAACAGCACCATTAGCCTGACCAAAGCAACGGGCATTTTTTACAGAGTCAACAGTCACCACAGGGCCACTGATGGTAGTAATATTTTGTGAAGCTGTTTTCGTACAAAGTGCAGCATCAGTAACAGTAACAGTATAATTTCCCGGCAACAGTCCTGTTATTGACGAAGTAGAAGCACCATTGCTCCAGAGATAAGTATAAGGCGAAGTTCCACCGGTAACAGCAGAACTTATCCAACCATTACTTTGCGCACATGTTGCATTGTGTGGAGTTAGCGTAACTGCAATATCTGTTGGTTGTGAAACAACTTGTGTTTTTGTAGCTGTACAACCGGAAGAATCAGTAACAGTAACTGTATAAGTACCTGCAACAACGTTAACGATGTCCTGAGTGATTGCAGCATTGCTCCACAGATATGTAACAGGGCCATTGTTTCCTGAGACAGAAATATAAACAGCACCATTAGCCTGACCGAAGCAACGGGCATTTTTTACAGAGTCAACAGTCACCACAGGGCCACTGATGGTAGTAATATTTTGTGATGCAGTTTTAGTACAAAGCGCAGCATCGGTAACAGTCACAGTATAATTTCCCGGCAACAGTCCTGTTATTGAAGAAGTAGAAGCACCATTACTCCAGAGATAGGTGTAAGGCGAAGTTCCACCGATAACAGCAGAGCTAATCCAACCATTACTTTGTGCACAGGTTGCATTGTGTGGAGTTAGCGTAACGGCAATGTTTGTTGGTTGCGAAACAACTTGTGTTTTATTTCCAACACATCCTGTTGAATCAGTAACGGTAACAGTATAAGTTCCTGCAACTATGTTAACAATGTCCTGAGTAATTGCAGCATTACTCCACAGATATGTAACAGGTCCATTGTTGCCTGAAATAGAAATATAAACAGCACCATTAGCCTGACCAAAGCAACGGGCATTTTTTACAGAATCTACAGTCACCACAGGACCACTGATGGTTGAAATATTTTGTGATGCAGTTTTCGTACAAAGTGCAGCATCGGTAACAGTCACAGTATAATTGCCAGGCAACAGTCCTGTGATTGACGAAGTAGAAGCACCATTGCTCCAGAGATAGGTGTAAGGCGAAGTTCCACCGGTAACAGCAGAACTTATCCATCCATTACTTTGCGCACAGGTAGCATTGTGTGGTGTTAATGTAACTGCAATGTCAATGGGCTGTGTGATGGCTTGAGTTTTTGTAGCTGTACAACCGGAAGAATCAGTAACGGTAACTGTATAAGTTCCTGCAACTATGTTAACGATGTCCTGAGTAATTGCAGCATTGCTCCACAGATATGTAACGGGTCCATTGTTTCCTGAAACAGAAATATAAACAGCACCATTAGCCTGACCAAAGCAGCGAGCATTTTTTACAGAGTCAACAGTTACCACAGGACCACTGATGGTAGTAATATTTTGTGATGCAGTTTTAGTACAGAGCGCAGCATCAGTAACAGTTACAGTATAATTTCCCGGCAATAGTCCTGTTATTGACGAAGTAGAAGCACCGTTGCTCCACAGATAGGTGTAAGGCGAAGTTCCACCGGTAACAGCAGAACTTATCCATCCATTACTTTGCGCACAGGTTGCATTGTGTGGTGTTAATGTAACTGCAATGTCAATGGGCTGTGTGATGGCTTGAGTTTTAGTAGCTGTACAACCGGAAGAATCAGTAACAGTAACGGTATAGGTGCCTGCAACAATGTTAACGATGTCCTGAGTGATTGCAGCATTGCTCCACAGATATGTAACAGGGCCATTGTTTCCTGCAACGGAAATATAAACAGCACCATTAGCCTGACCGAAGCAACGGGCATTTTTTACAGAGTCAACAGTCACCACAGGGCCACTGATGGTTGAAATATTTTGTGAAGCTGTTTTCGTACAAAGTGCAGCATCGGTAACAGTAACAGTATAATTTCCCGGTAACAGTCCTGTTATTGACGAAGTAGAAGCACCGTTGCTCCACAGATAGGTGTAAGGCGAAGTGCCACCGGTAACAGCAGAACTAATCCAACCATTACTTTGCGCACAGGTTGCATTGTGTGGAGTTAGCGTAACTGCAATGTCTGTTGGTTCGGTGATTGTATGTGAAAGTGAACTCTGACATCCTGTGGAATCAGTAATTGTAACTGTATAATTCCCCAAAGGAATATTTAATAAATTCTGACTCACTGAAGCATTGCTCCACAAGTAGTTAATAGGACCGTTGGCACTATTTACATGGACATAAATTCTTCCTGTACTTTGTCCAAAACAAGTTACATTGAAAGCAGAGTCGAGTACTACTACCGGTTGAGTACTTGCGCCAACAATAAAACTATCAACCTTTGTGCATAAATTCTGATCAGTAACGGTTAGTGTATAAACACCTGATGCAAGTATGTTGAGATCTTCAGTTGTGTTTGAATTGGACCATAAATATCCATAAGGAGAAATGCCGCCAGAAATTGAAGCATCAATCATTCCGTTAATTAATCCACAAGAAGTATTTGTGACTGTAGCTGTAACTTTTATTTCATCCGGCTCATGTACAGTATCATTTGCAAAAACTGCAGTGCAATTATTCAAATCTGTAATTGTTAGAGTATAAACTCCTGCAATCAGACCGGAAATATCTTCTGTTCCACTTCCATTAGACCATTGAAAACTATAGTTTGGGACACCACCATCAACAGAAATGTTTATACTTCCATTATTCAATCCAAAACATGTTACGTCTTGTATTGAAACAGCGCTTCGGGTAATTGCATCGGGTTCTGTAAGTGAATATGTTTCAATTGTTGTATCGTTGGCAACATCAACCACAGTTACTGTATATGAACCTGCTGTTATTCCACTAATATCTTCTGTTGTAGCTCCATTGCTCCATTGAATATTGAATGGGCCGGAACCAGTAATTGTTAAATCTATTTGGCCATCACTTAAACCGTTACAACTGATGTTGTAACCGTTATAGTTTGAAAATGAAGCAGAAAGTACAGGCTGTGCAAAACTCTTTGTTGTACTCAACAACAATAACAGGGCGAATAAGCTTAAATAATAAAATCTGAATAAGCTGGTTTTCAGATTTTTACAAAAAGATTTCTGGCTTATTTCCATAAACAGGTAAAAGCGGTGCATGAATTTTAAAGTTCTCGACCCAAAAATAGAAAAATCCGCCAATATGATGATGTATTTAGTGAAAAAAAATACATTGTAATAACTGCCGATTTTTCTTCGATTTTAGTTTTTAAATGAATATAACTTTAATGCACAATTTCCGTACAAAAGGAACAACATCATACACAATGAACTCTTTAAAGTCCATCATTACCATTAGTATTTTAACTATACTACTGATTTTCGTTTCGGCTGATGGCCAGTCACAACCGGTTAATAATGCAAGTACAAAGCCCCGTCAGGTTGATGTGGTAATTTGTATGGACCTAAGCGGTAGTACCAACGGACTACTCGATAATTTCAGAGATAAAATGTGGGATATCATCAATCAGTGGCAAATGTTTACTCCCAAACCTGTAATTAGAATAGGGTTGATTGGCTTTTCCAGATATTCCTTCCATGATGGCAGCGGATACATAAAAATCATTTCTGATTTAACAGATGATTATGATGCGCTTTCACAAAAAATGTTCGACATACAACCTTATGTGGAGAATGGAATTCAGTTTGTGGGTGCAGCTATAGGTTCAGGAGTTAATGATATGTCATGGAGTGAGAAGCCTGATGCTGTTAAAATGATGTTTGTAATGGGTAATGGATATGTTAACCTTGGAAGGTTTGATTTCAGAGCTCAGTGTGAGACTGCATTAAAAAGTAATATTGAAATTCATACAGTTTATTGTATTAAAAATGATAAACAAATGCGTCAACGTGAGTTACCCGGTTGGGAAGAGATTGCTAAAATGACAGGAGGACAATCTTTTCAGGTTTTTGTAAACAACAGAAGCGCCCATTAATCAAGGAAAAAGTAAATGTGATGGCATTAGCTTCATTAAATGATTCATTGAATAAAACTTTTTATTCCTTATGGTAAAACCGGTGTTGACCGTCTGAAACTTATGCTTAAGGCAGATGACCATGCTGTGCGATCTTATGAAGCTTATTTTTATTCAAGGTTGAAGTACAAATTGAGCGACCACTATACATCACAAATGCTCATGTGGGATGTAACACAGTACAAAGAAGAATATCCGCAATCACGCCTTGCTGCAGTCAGACAATCTGTAAAATCTAATAACGAATCATCAGTTGATTTGGAGTTACTTGCAAAAGAATTTGTAGAGAAAAGAAATAGCCTGCGTGCATCAATCAATGCAATGTTTCCTTTGGGTGAAGAGTTAAGAGTACATAACGAGGCTGTTGCCGAAGAGTATGAACTTGACAACAGGTTAGACAAAACAATGGTGCGAGCCTATTCACAAACACTTCTTAAATTTGGGTTTAAAGAATAAGAATTGAAGTTGTTCTTATTAAAAACCTGTTTCATAGATTAGAAAATTGTGTTTTCTATATCTGATTTAATCAGCTGAAAATCGTTGATGTTATCTTTGAAATACCAATCTGTTAGCTTATTTTATTTTCATGTTTGAAAACATTTAGTTCTAAATGTTATTCAATCTATTTCGAATTCGTCATAGAAAATCATCCCAAATACTTAAATTTGAAAATTCAAAAAAGGCATTTTGGAAAATCTGAAAATATATCAATCGTCCGCAGGGTCAGGTAAAACATACACACTTGTTAAAGAATATTTGTTGCTGGTATTAAAATCGCCAGCAGCATTAAAAGGAACTCTTGCAGTTACATTTACCAATGCTGCAACCGGTGAAATGAAAGAAAGACTAATCCTTGCTTTATGGCAATTGGCAACCGGTCGAAATGAAAAATTAAAATCAGATTTAGCCTCTTCATTAGGAACATCATTTAATATTGAACAAGCAGCAGCAAGGGTGTTGAATTATGCTATTCATCATTATGCTGACATTTCCATCAGTACAATAGATAGTTTTTTTCTGAACATCACCCGTTCCATAGCTTATGAATCAAGGTTGCCGGGTAGATATGAGATTGATTTAAATACAGAACCAGCCATAGATTTTATGGTTCAAAATATTTTGCTAGCTGCCGGAACAGATGTTGGCATTACCAATTGGCTTATTGATTTTGCAATGTACAGAGTGGATAGTAATAAGAGTTGGAATATGCAAGGTGAACTGAGGAGCATTGCAAAAGAAATTTTTAAAGATCACCTTAAAGTTAATTTTGAAACTGACGTTCTTGCCGACACAGAAGGGATTAATGAAGTAAAGAGTTTGTACGCTGCTATCTGGAACAAATTGTCAGGAATGGCAAAGAAATTTTTGGAGATAGCAGATTCAGCAGGAGTAGAGCCTATTGATTTTTACTATGGTAGAGGTGGATTTCATTCTTTTATAGTAAAAATTGCTGCAAAGGTTCATCCTAAAGATAATACTATAGGTCAACGTACATGGCAGATCCTTGATCGTGAAGATGTTTTTGCAGATAATGCCCAGGATTTTCTTAAACAAGATGTAAGTCTGAATGGTGAATTATTGTCTTTAGTACGGCAAATTGTTGATTATTATATAACCAACATTGAGCGATTGTTATCTGCTGAAGTTGTTACTGCAAATATTTATCAAGCCGTAATTCTTAAATATCTGTTTAGGCAGTTGAAAATTTATCGCAAAGATCATCAGATTTTGCTTATGAGTGATGTGGGTAAAATTTTAAACTCCATTATCGGAAATAATGATACACCTTTCATTTATGAAAATAGGAAACAAATACAGAAATTTTTTGATAGATGAGTTTCAGGATACATCACAAGTACATTGGAAAAATTTGTTGCCACTGCTGATAAATAGTTTGTCGGAGCAGCATCAGGTTCTTACTGTTGGCGATGGTAAGCAATCAATTTACCGCTGGCGGGGAGGAGATATGAATCTGCTTTTAAATGAAGTTGAAAGTACACTAAAGAATCATGCAAATAGCACTGATATATTCCGGTTGGATTCTAATTTCCGTTCGTCTGTTTCTGTTGTTGAGTTTAATAATATTTTTTTTAGTGCAATCAATGAAATTGTATCTGCTGATTCACAACAATCACAATTGCTGAAGAAAGCATATCAGGCAGATGTAGTGCATCAAGTTGCAAAACGCAGTGAGGAAAAAGGTTTTGTGTCAATTGAACTTTATTTGGATAAAGAAGAGTATCCTGAGCTAAATTATCCGGAATATTTTAGTGAAGCTGATAAGGTGGTTGCATCACATACGCTAAGTTACATTCAAAGTCAGATTGAAAAGGGATATAAGCCCGGTGATATTGCATTGCTCGTCAGAACCAATGTAAAGGGAAACATGTTGGCAGACTTCTTGGTTTTGAACGGTTATAATAATATTAATTCTCGTGATTCATTGTTGATTTGCCATGCGCCTCAAATCAGATTTTTGATAAATTGTCTCAGACTCAATGCTGATAATAAAAATCAGGTAGCAGAAAAGCACATTTTATATTTTGTGTCTAAACATCTGCGAATGGAAACTAAACTAATTGAAACAAATATCGAAAAGTATGTTAAGCATGTTAAACTGTATTCGCTGACTGAATTTTGTGCACAGGTAATAAGTAAGTTTGGGTTGAATAGGCAACCTGATGCATATCTTCAATGCTTTGAAGACTTGATTTTTGAAAAATCAAGTAAAGGAATTAGTACTACTGCAGAGTTTCTTGACTGGTGGGATGTTGAATCCAATCAAAGTAAAATTTCAGTGCAGGTTCCTGCTGATGAAAACGCTATTACCATCATCACCATTCATAAGTCTAAAGGATTGCAATTTCCTATTGTAATCATTCCTTATACTGATTGGGATTTAAATAGTAATAAAGGTTTGATTTGGATCAGAAGTGATATTTCACCTTTCGATAAATTAGGTGCATTTCCTGTCAGACCTTCAAAGAAATTATTGAAAACATATTTTGGTCAGGATTATATTCTTGAAAACCGTGAAAAAGTATTGGAAGAAGTAAATGCACTTTATGTTGCATGTACCAGAGCAGAAGATAAATTGTTTATTTTGATTTCAGGTAGTGGAGAAGAAGGTGAGGATGGTATTAATAAAGTTAATACATTAATTAAGTCGGCAGTAATGAATGCTGAAACTGTTAGTTCAACTTTGACAAAGGCAAGTGATACTGTTTACACTTTGGGAGTTGATTCAGAATATATGCAAAAGAGAAAGAAACTATCCGACACACCTGATAGTTTTACTAATAAGGAGCTGGTAAATTATTTTACAAGTGTAAACAGGATAAGCACCGGATTCAAAATTAAAAAGTATGCTGAACAAAGTAAAAGCCGCTTAATAGGGATTAAAGTTCATGAGTTGCTGGCTGATTTTCGCAGTGAATCTGATTTAAAAGCAATAGAGAAGCATTTAAGTAATCTTCAATTACCGGATGACGAAAAAAATGAGTTGCTGAATGGCGTGCAAACTACTTGCAATTTTCTCTCTGAGAAAAAATGGGTTAGTCCGCATTTTAAAATTTATAATGAACATGAAATGGTAGATGCAGAAGGTAATATTTTAAGACCTGACAGATTGATGATTGAAGGGGATAATGCTGTGGTTACTGATTATAAGACAGGAGCCATTGAAACTTCTCATGTGCAACAAATAGCTAATTACAAGGAAGTTTTGCTGGATGCGGGCTTCAAGGATGTGAAGACTTTTTTATATTATCTGGAAGGGAAAGAATTAGTTGAGGCTTAAATGCTTTCTATTTTCCATGCCAACGGTTGACAAATTCTGTAACCATTGGTTTAGATTTAGTTTGAGGAAGATTAATCGGTTTGTTCAACCGTTCTTTAAAGTGAACATAATTGTCAGAAATCATCCAGGATATGGTGATCTCATTCAATTCTTCATGTCTTATAAAAACAAAGTCGCAAATACTTTTAAAGTTAGCAAAAGAGAATGCTATGCAAGGAACAAAAAATGGCTCTTTACTTTTTGAAAGATTTCTAATTTCAGGTTCATAGCAATTCAACAGCGGAAATTGCTTCATGATGTTTTTTCCTATCAAATCGCTTACCTGAAAAATTGTATCACAGCTTTTAAGAATGTTGCCATAGTTATCAAAAATAATAATCTGGCTTTTGCTGTGAACGTTTTTCATATCAGTAAATTTTGATTTTTTGAAAGAATGGCTCATTCAGTAAATCAGCCGCTATTGTTTGAAACATTTCATTAATCATGAAATTGTTTTTTGCTGATGTAAAAAAAGTTCTGTAGCAATCAAACTGTGTAAAGAAATCACTGCAGTCAAGATTGATATTCGATTCAATTTTATTGCAAGTTAAGTAAACAGGCGTGCCTGGAAGAAATTTCTGATAATGACTAATCCATGCATCAAGATCTGAAAATGTTGATGGGTTGTTTACATCAACTACATGTATTAATGCATCTGTTCCAAGATAATATGACTTGAACGATTTTAGATTCGAAACACTTCCTGGAGCTGTCCAGATAACAAAATTGATCTTTTTCTTATTTATAGCCAACTCTTTTCTTGCAATGCATAATTGACTATCTTCTGAATAGGAATGATGAAATCTGTTATTCACCAATCGGTTCACAATAGAACTTTTACCGCATTGGCTATATCCTGTTATGAGTATTTTTTTATTCTGCATGCCGATTGTTTATAGTGTTTATATGCAGAAAAGAGAAAAAGGTTGCAGTATTTTGTTTGAACTTCTGAAAATTATTCTTCTTCCATGTGATGGGTTTTGCCATCTACTGATTTTATGGTTTTCCAATTACCGTTTTCATCTTGTTTTTGTATTTCATAGCGTTCAACACCTTCTTTCCAGCCTTTGTATGGAGTCCATTCTAATCTGCTGTTGTTCATGTCATCTAATTTGCCTTGTAGAAGAATGTTTCCTGATAAATCTGTCAGACCTGTTCTTTGCTGACATATATTTTCTACTTCAATTTTGTATTGATAATTTGTAGCATTGACATCCACATCTCTGTCAAGATAGTATTTTGTGCTGTTGTTTACCGAATCTATCAGAACAAAATTTCCCGGGTCTTTGTCTGATGATTTATAAATTAAATAATAGTAAACCAACTCAGGAAATGGGTTGCCTTCATGCCATTCTGTTAAAATACTGTTGTTGTCAACCACAGTTGAACGAATGATTGATGTGGTTATCTGATTTACAAAACTTGTTGGTACCGATGCATCATTATTGCTTTCAGAAGTGTATATGCTGCTGTCTAATTGTGCTTCAACTTTATAACTGTATTCCTGAGGACAATATGCTGTAGAATCAATATAAAAATCTTCTGTTCCTGCAATTTCATCTATCAGGTCATAATTCAATCCATCAGTACTTCGGTAAATCGAGTATTGTGAAATTGTCTTACCAATATAAGGTAACCATGAGAGCATGTTTGACATTGTGTCGGGCTCTGTTGTTAATAGAATTGATGCATGGGATATTGAACTATCCAATGGATATGAATTGTTGCAATTATTGATTGTTTGAAGTTTGTAATAATAGCGATTCTGATTTGTTGTTACATTATTGTCAATAAATGCTAATTGCAGATTCAATGTGCTGTTGTGTGTATTTGTATCTGTGTAAATCAGATTGTAATTTTTATCGTCAGTTGATCTGTATAATTCAAATCTGTTTAGATTGGTAGCTGATGATGGTTGCCATGATATTCTGATTGCATTGCTATCGAGTACGGTGAGGTAATTTATTTCTGAAGGTGTTATTGGTTGATTGTTTTGTGCAGCTATGAAGTTGAGTTTAGTAATACTATCACTGCAAAGGCCTTCATTAGTGACTTTTAATGTCACTGTATAATATCCTGCATTTTGCTAATTAAACTGCGGATTGAATGCTGATGAAGTGAGTCCATTGCCGCCATCCCATATAAATGCAGGGTTCTGTAGTGATGAGCTGATGTTGACCATGTTTGAAGAAAGCGGTGCACAACCAATCAATGGCGAACCTCCAAAATCGGCAATGGGGAAAGGTATAACGGTAACGGCATTGATGCTGTTAGCTGTATCCGAACAATGACCATTAGAAGCAACTAATGTAATGCTAAATTGCCCTGGAATCTGATATTGGTGACTTGTATTTGACTGATTCGATACTGTACCATCTCCAAATTGCCATTTGTAACTACTTGATGATTGAGATTGGTTGAGTAAAGAAATTGAAGTTCCAACACAAAGTGTAGAGTAGCTGATTGCAAATGCTGCAACAGGTTTGTTGTAAACTTTAATTGTATCAGGATGTGTATAAACAGATTGACATCCATTGGCATCCTTGACAATCAATGTTATTAAGTACCTACCGGCAGTATTGAACGTGTGAATGGGTGAAGTTGCCACAGAAGTATCTCCATCTCCAAAACTCCAAAAGTGACTAAGTGCATTTTGAGAGGAGTCGTTAGTGCTGATAGTTAAAGGTTGACAACCATGATTGTTTGAAAGAGAAAATGAAGCTAAGGGTCCTGGTATGTGTAAAGCATTGGACAATGTTTTTGTATTACTGCAACCCGATGCATCTGTTACTGTAAGTGTAACTTGGTAGTTTCCGCCTGTTGTGTAGATATGATTTGGATTCAAGAGTGTTGATGTACTGCCATCTCCAAAATCCCAAAGATAGTTTGCAGCACCCGAAGATGTATTTTGAAATTGAACAATCACCGGAACACAACCTGAAGATTTTGTATAACTAAAATCAGCCTGTGGCTCTGTGATGGAGATTATTTTTCCACCAACAGTATCTTTACATCCAAAAGAATCTGTAATTATTAAAGATGGTATAAAATTGCCGGTACTACTGTAATTAATACTTGGATTTGGAGTTATTGATGTTGACCCGTTACCAAATTTCCATAACCATTGATGTGCATTTTTACTTGAATCTGTAAATTGTATGGTTTTTGGATTACATCCTATTGTATCTGACTGCGTAAATTCCGCTACCGGAAGTTGGATGTTATCAAGCTCATAATTTTTTTCGCATCCATTAATATCTTTAGCAAAAAGCTTTATTTTATCTGTTGGTAAAGAGGTAAAGGTATGTTGTGTAGCCTGAGTAAAAGTGGTGTCACCATCGCCCCAAGACCATTTCCATGCTACAGCATTTAGGCTTGAATCAGTTACATTAATTGTGATAGGTAAGCAACCTTGACTTCTTGAATAACTGAATTTAACATCAAAATCTGGTATGGTAACAGCCTGAGCTAATGTTTTAGTGCTTGCACATCCATTGTTGTATGCAGTTAGCTTAATATCATAAGTGTAGGGTGGATTTGGTCCATAGTAGTAATATTTATTTACATCGGTTAATGATGACATAGTTCCATCTCCCCAAATCCCATGTATAAGAAGTGCTGCCTGTAGAGGTATTTGTTAACTGTACATTCACCATGGTGCATGATGAGGAAAGCATATTGATGTTGAAGTCAGCCACTGATTTTACAATGGTTATTTGTTGTGAAGCATTTACTGTTTGCGTACAACCGTTAATATCCGTTATAACAACCTGAACAGAATAAGATCCTGAATCAGAGTATGTGTGAGCTATAGGATTTCCTGTTGCCGAAGTGCCATCACCAAAGTCCCAAGTATAGTTTACATAGTTTGTGTTTTGAACTGAAAAGGTAATAGTGTCTGATGCACATGCTCTGTTTTTATTGGAAAGAATAGCGTTGGCATCAGCATTGGCATATAAACTCTTGGAATGAATTACAGTACATCCACTAGTATCTTGTGCCTGTAAAGAAATAATGTAATTGCTGGTATTGGCATAGCTATGTACCGGTGATGCCTGTGTGCTGGTCTGATTATCACCAAAATCCCAATTATAGCTTTGCAGATTCAGATTTGATGGTAAAGCCTGAATGTTTGAGCCATTACATGTATTAACTGTATTAACAATAAATGTTACCGGTGTTCCTGCCACTTTTACAGCCTGTGAATGATAAATAGTATCAACACTTGCATTAGATAAATTTGCAATGAGCATTACATCGTAAATGCCGGGTACGTTGTATGTGTGTACCGGATTTTGTTGAGACGAAGTATTGCCATCACCAAAATCCCAATACGAGCCAACAACATTTAAAAATGGGTTATTGAAACTTATGGTCAATGGTGCGCAACCATCATAATGCATGGTGAATTGTGTCGTATCATGGTTTTCATCATAAAATGTTCCTCCACTTCCAAAGTTAGTAGGAGGGAAACTGTAGGTATAACTACAACTGTCGTTGGCAATCGTCAGACTTATTGTGAAAGGGCCTGTTGATTGATAGGTGTGCATAGGATTTTCAAGTGTTGAAGAATCTCCATCGCCAAAAGTCCATAGCCATGATGTTGCACCTACTGAGTTGGCCGAAAACTGAACATCAAGAGGAGGAATGGTATCTAATGTATGGGCAGAAGGTGCAGCACCTAAGGTTAAAAAGTTCATTGCATATTGTTCAACCTTTGTTGATGTACATCCATTTGCAGAAGTGATGGTTAAAGAAACATTGTAACTACCGGTTTGGTTGTAGGTGTGAA
Source organism: Bacteroidota bacterium (assembly GCA_016699635.1). Lineage (GTDB taxonomy): Bacteria > Bacteroidota > Bacteroidia > AKYH767-A > OLB10 > OLB10. The sequence goes on from CP064983.1 coordinate 2,449,251, forward strand.
CAGGATTTTGTTGTGTTGATGTTTGTCCGTCACCAAAATTCCATAACCATGAAACAGCATTTAAACTGCTGTCTGTAAATGTTCCGATAAATGGCGGACAAAGTGTTTGGTTATATGTAAAATTAGCTATACCACCACCAACAATATACGTGGCAAAATTGCTGATGGTTTGAGAACATGTTGAGCCATTGCTTTGCGTTTGCAGACTTACTGTATATGTTCCCGGTGTAGTATATGTATGAGAAACATTTTGTGCTGTGGCAGTACTGCCATCACCATAATCCCAAAGCCATGAGTTTGCACCTGATGAGTCGCTTAATGAAACAGTAAGTGGTGCGCATCCTGATACGGGTTGCGGATTGCTGAAGTTGTTTACACTTGGTCCGGGGTTGATGTAACCTTGTTTACGTAATGTGTCTTTACAACCATTGCCATCAGAAGCAATTAGAGTCACATTATAACTGCCTTGATTTTGATAGAGATAGGTTGGACTGTTTACTGTTGAAGTATCTCCTGTGCCAAACTGCCAAAGCCATGAAGTAGAACCTGTACTTGTATTTGCAAAGTTTACAGTTAATGGATTACATCCAGTTACTTTATCTGCAAGAAAATCTGCCTCAGGCCCGTTGACCGTAATTCCATAGGGAAGATTTGATGTAGCTGTACATCCGTTTGCAGCAGTAACGGTTAGCGCAGGATAGAATGTCCCTGATTGTGTGTAATTATGAATGCCATTTAATTGTGTTGAGCTATTGCCATCACCAAAACTCCATTGATAGCTACATCCTGTGCATGATGTAGTTTGAAATGAAATACTCAATGGTTTACATCCTGAAGTATTCGATGTAGTGAATGTTGAGACTGGAGACTGTAATACATTTATTGTTAATGGTGCAGACTGGCTTGAACAGCCGTTAGGATAGTTTGCGGTTACATAAGGATTGTAGTTTCCTGCATTGTTATATAATACTCCAACTGTTGATAGTGTAGATGTCCATAGAAGGGATGATGTTCCTGTAGTATTAGTTGATAAAACAACATTAAACGGATTACAACCCGATGTGATATTGGATGTAATTATGGGTATAGGATTGTTAAGTACTGTTATCGGTGAAGATAGATTTACGGTAGATGAGCAACCGGAGGCTGATGCAGTAACTGCAACCTGATAGTTTCCGGATTGTGAATATTGATGTTGAACAATTGCGCCTGTTGCAGTTCCTCCATCGCCAAAATTCCATTGATAAGATGATGTGGTATTTGCACCAGCATTAAAATGAAATATTTTATTGATATTACATGTGCTGAATGTGTCAACCGTTGCTGTTACAATTGGAATAGGCTTAATAATAATGATGTTATTTTTCGTCAGTGTTTGTGTGCATGTTGAGTTGAGCCTGAACAAGACTAAAGTAACATTATAAGTTCCGGCTGTTGCATAAATATGTGTAGGATTCGTTTGATTGCTTGTAACACCATCACCAAAATCCCATTGACAACTGTCAAAAATTGCACTTTGATTGGTAAAGTTTATAATTTCACCCTGACATGCTGAAGATTTATTGAGTGTAAATTGTACAACAGGTTTGTTTTCTATATGTATAGGTTGCGAAGAAATTACAGAATCACTGCCTGAAGAATTTGTTGCGATGAGTTTTACATAATAATTTCCTTGCAGTAGTAAAAGTAATTACAGGACTATTCAAAACAGAAACTGCACCATTGCCAAAATCCCAATGATAGCTTGTTGCATTGGTACTCGTATTGTTAAATGAAACAGTTAGAGGTGCACAACCTGATGACTGACTGATGCCAAATGATGCAACCGGTAGTTGTGCAATACTTTGATGTAGCGAAAAAATAATCACTAAGGCAGTAAGCCACATTCCTGACATTTTATTTAAAGCACTATTTCCTCCCACTAAAAAGTTGATTTTAGCAAGTTTTACGGTAAAGTGCATTAAAAGTTATAATTCTTACACTTTAATATTATCTGTTTGTTTTTCAGTAGATTTAATTTCCGGTATTTTAGAAATATTGAAACCTTAAGGCTGGTATTTATGTTTAATATTTTTATTTTTATTGCGTTAAAAAAACCACTTTTATTATGTCAGCAATTCAGGAAAAGAACCAATCGGTTAAGGGGGGAGAATTTATTATTAAAGAATCAAGTGCAGAGAACACTTTTATACCCGAAGAGTTTAGCGAAGAGCATTTGATGATTGAGCAAACAGCAAATGATTTTTTAAAACAGGAAGTACATACAGTACTCGATCGTATTGATGCAATGGAAGCAGGACTTATGCCATCATTGTTAGATAAGGCAGGAGAACTTGGACTTCTTGGTGTTTCGGTTCCGGAACAATATGGTGGATTTGGAAAAGATTTTATTACAGTCACATTACTGACAGAAACTTTAGGAGCAGGTCATTCATTTTCTGTTGCAATGGCAGCACATACAGGTATCGGAACATTGCCAATAATGTATTTCGGAAATGAAAAGCAGAAAGAAAAATATTTACCGCTATTAGCATCAGGTCAGTGGAAAGCATCTTACTGTTTAACTGAACCCGGTTCCGGTTCTGATGCGCTTGCAGCGAAAACTAAAGCTATTCTTTCTTCTGATGGAAAGCATTATATCCTTAACGGACAAAAAATGTGGATTACCAATGCAGGCTTTGCAGATTTGTTTGTAGTATTTGCACAGGTTGATGGCGAAAAGTTCACCGGTTTTATTGTAGAGAAAACTTATCCGGGACTATCACTTGGCGAAGAAGAACATAAGATGGGAATAAAAGGCTCAAGTACAAGACAGGTTTTTTTCAGTGATTGTAAAGTGCCTATAGAAAATGTTTTGGGCGAAATTGGCAAAGGACATCTTATTGCTTTCAATATTTTAAATATTGGACGTTTGAAATTGTGTGCAGCAGCATTAGGTGGCGCAAAACATGTAAGTACACACTCTGTTTCCTATGCAAACACACGTGAGCAGTTTAAATTGCCTATTGCAAAATTTGGTGCCATCAGATATAAACTTGCGCAACAGGCAATCAGAATTTATGCTTGTGAAAGTGCTTTGTATCGTACAGCATTTATGATAGACGAGCTCGAAAAACAAAAACTTGCAGAAGGCATTGAATATTCTCAGGCATTACTTCAGGCTGCCGAAGAATATGCTGTTGAATGTGCCATTCTTAAAGTTGATGGTTCTGAAGCACTTGATTATGTTGCAGATGAAGGTGTGCAGATTTATGGTGGTTATGGCTATAGTGCAGATTTTCCGATGGACAGATCATATAGAGATTCACGCATCAACAGAATTTTTGAAGGAACAAATGAAATTAACAGACTCCTTACTGTTGATATGATTCTAAAACGTGCCATGAAAGGTAAGATTGACTTAATGACACCGGCAATGAATATTCAGAAAGAACTTATGGCAATTCCTGATTTTAGTGAGCCTGATATGTCGCTATTCGCACAAGAGAAAAAGTTTATTTCTAACTATAAAAAAGCGTTACTTGCAGTTGCAGGTTCTGCTGTACAAAAATTGATGATGACACTTGCTAAAGAGCAGGAGATTCTGATGAACATTGCAGATATGGCAATTGCAATTTATATTTCAGAGTCAATTTTATTGAGGACAGAGAAACTTGTTAATTTAAAAGGTGAAGAAAATTGCAGTGTTCAGCTTGATATGATGCGGGTTTATGTAAATGATGCAGCAGATAGAATTGCATTGGCAGGAAAAGAAGCAATTAATTCTTTTGCAGAAGGTGACGAACAGAGAATGTTGCTCATGGGATTAAAACGCTTTACCAAGGTTCCGTCATTCAATGTTAAAGAAGCAAGAAGAAGAATTGCAGCACGCTTAATTGAAAAGAACGAATACTGCTTCTGATTTGTAGAGCAGTTCTAAGCTGATGATCAGGAAGGTTTTTGTTCCGGCACTCATTTTAATTTTATTAGTTTCAGGATTTTATTACCGCCATTGGTTGGTTTATGGGTTTAATCAACTAAAGGGTCAGCTAAATATTATTTACAACGCACAGCCTATTGGCGAAGTAATAGAGAATCCATTAACTCCCGATTCAGTTAAAACAAAACTGATATTAATCCGTGCAATAAAAAAATATGCTGTTGATTCTTTAGGATTATCAGAAACTAACAACTACGAAACTTATTATGATCAACAAGGGAAACCTGCATTGTGGGTGCTTACCGCTGCTCCTGAATTTAAAATGGTACCATATAAATGGAAGTTCCCATTTCTTGGGTCTTTATCATATAAAGGATTTTTTCAGAAACAAAAAGGAGTTGATGAATTGATGTTGTTCAGGAAAAACGGCTTTGATGCAGATTTGTCAACAGTATCAGCATGGAGTACCCTTGGCTGGTTTGGTGATCCTGTAATGTCTTCAATGATGCGAAGGAATATTGGCTCGCTTGCAGAATTGATTATCCATGAGATGACTCATACAACGCTTTACATTAAAGGAAATGTTGAATTCAATGAAAACCTTGCGACTTTTATTGGTGAAATTGGTGCTGAAAAAATTTCTGACTCATAAATTTAAAGATGACAGCATTGTTATGACAAATTACATCAATCATCGCAATGACAACAGAATATTTTCAGAATATGTAATTGCTTCAGTATCTAAATTGGACTCATTGTATAGTGATACAGCTTTTATATCATTAACCTATCAGGAGAAACTACGTCTGAAATATCAAAAAATAGCATCAATTGTTTTGCATATACCGAAATTACCATTGAAAAATGATCAAAGGTTTGAGTGGAATCTGCAAAATAAAAAACTGCCCGACAACACCTGGTTTCTATCTTATTCTGACTATCATGCTTTACAGTCAGAAATTAATCGGGTGTTTAGAGATTCCTGCAATAGTTCAATTCAGGAATTGATAAAATACTATAAGAGATAAGGCGTAATTTACTTACAATGCTGCAAGAGCATTCAGAATGTCATTTTCCGAAACATCCTGAAGATTAAAAATAATTTGCTGATTGGCAGCAATTGTAAAACTCTGCTGATCTAAAACGTATTGATTGTTTTGTTTTTTACCGAATACTATCAATGTTACGTTTTCGCCAACAGGCAAGTTTGTGCCACTCAGGTTTTGAATTTGCATAACACCTTTAAAACCTTTGAATGAAACATATACCTGTAAGTTTTGCGTATTTGTTCCGGTGACACTACATGTAATAGTTGTTGTTGATGTTGCCTGATGTAATAATGCAGGAGAAAACCAACCTGTTGTGGCAGGTGTTGTTACATAACTGTTAGAAGTTGGAGAAATACTCGATAGTGTATCAACAAAACCAGGAATAAAATTAGAAATAGTATTGGTCCAGTTATTAGCACTATTACCGCTGCTATAACCGTAATAGGATTGCATGGCTGAATTTATAGATGGCAATGCAGCTGTTTCAAGAAAATATTTTTTGCCGGGTTTGAGAAAAATTTCATTTCCGTTTTTAAATGCTCTCACTCTTATTTCTGCACTTGTTTCAAGTGGATTTCCTGAAGCCACAGAAGGAATTCTTCTTAAAATCATATCTTTAATAGAATACAACTCTATTACTTTTAGCTGAAAAGGATAAGTAACCTGGCCTCCACCATTTAACTCAAACATTTCTCCGTTGACACAAATTTTAGTTCCTTTCTTACAAACTAATGGACAAGTTCCATTGGTGTCAATGGTATATTCCTGTTCTTCTTCTTCATGGTCGCTGTAGAATGAATCCATGTTTTGATAATCATCCTGTGGCACACGGTCTTTTTTGCATGCAACTACTGTAATAAGCATTATTGCAGTAAGATAAATGAATAGCTTGTTCGATTTCATATTACAAAGTTTGATTAAATTCCTTTAACTGTTGGACATTTTTCTCTTCTTGTATTTTTTCTACACTGTCCGGGATAATAATAAATACCTATTCGCAAATTATCTTCTTTCCATTTAAAGTCATAGCGGTTTTCAATAAATGGACGCCAACATCCTCTGTTTCGCACCAAGCCACCACCGGCTTCGGGAGCAAAATTGTGTTTCTTTTTTCCTTCAGGAGCATAGTCATCTGCATTTATCCAGAAATTGTAATAGGCAGCACCAAGTAAATAAAAATTATAACTTCTGATTCTTAATATATCATATTGCAAAGCCCCACCGGCATACAATTCATGATAACGATTAAAAGGAGGGTAATATGAAATTTCAGGAACTACATAAAGGTTATTTACCGGTGTTGGAATTCTGACACGCAAATCTGCACCAATACCTTCGGCCTGAAAATTATAAATTGCACTGGCACCGTAGCCTATAGGTTTACGTACTTTACGTTGTGCTGAAGCATTGAACGCAATGAACATTGCAAACAAAATAATGGATATATGCCTGATTTTAAACATTGAAATATTTTGGGATTAAAGATGTTAACTTTATCTATTCCCAAAACGGCATTACTGGAAAATTATTATTTGATTATAAACAGAACTACAATTTGTATTTGTAGCTGATAAAACCTTCTGCGCGCTCTACATTCACCATCAGACCATAATTTGAAGTGATGTTGTCGTGATATTTTCTCCAAGTCGCTCCCAATGCGTTTCATTTCTGATTCATAGCATTCTAATGCTGCCATCTTTTAGAATATGTGTCGCTGATGTCAACAAAAAGTTAGGACTAAATGGTGTACGAAACACGTACCAGTTGCACATGCCCATGAGTACACGTGGCACACGCCTGCTTGCACTCACTGCAATACGTGCAGTCATTTCATGATCGTGATGTAAATCGTCAATCCATGGACATATTATCGTATCTGCATTTATTTTGTCAATGCGGTTTAATACCTGAACTACTAATTCATCTCTGAAATTTACATCAAGACAAGGTTCATCTAAATGTTCTATTGAGTAGCCTAAAACAGAAGCAGCTTTTTTAGCTTCACTGATAGCAATATCTTTATCACGGTAGTAATTTCCGGAAGCATCTTTCCATGTACCATTGGTTAAAGTTATTAAATGGACTTTACCTCCCTCTGAAATGATTTTGGCAACAGTACCACCGGCCATCCATTCCAAATCATCAGGATGTGCACCTACTACTAAAACATTTTTCATGTTGTCATTGATTTTAAATTCAATAGTAACCTATCAGTAAACATCAGAATCACACATTGTCAAATACCAGTTTGTTGGTATTCTTAACTCATCTAAATTTTTTCCTGGGTTGAATGGTTTATATCCTAAGTAAGTTATATGTTCTTTCGGCAAATAGCCTGATTTTTCAGCAAGATTATACAATGGAGTATTGTAGGGAATCCACATGTTTGCTGTTTTAGCATCTAATTCTGTTGCTAATTGTGCTATGGAATTAAAGAATACTGATGTGTCAAAATCATGTGTAAAAAGAAAATCAACAACATCAATTTCTTTTGTTGATGCATTTGCATATTCCTTAATTACAAAATAACCTTGTATATTACTGTTGTTTTCAAATGCAAATAAGCGATATTTTTTATCAGGGCGATTAAAAAAACGCCAGTTTATAAATGTGCTGTTTCTGACGTTCGCATAAAAACGATCTGCCTTCTGTGTGTGTTGCTCCCATAGCTGATCAAATCGTTGGTCGGCATTAAAAATCTCTGTATAAGTTTTATCACCTTGAACAGCAGTTGTAAATGTTTTTTTCATTGTTGGAATCATATATACATCATTCCAAGCTAATTTTTTTACAAAGCTGTAATGCGAGTTGGTGTTTGGAAACCCATAAACCAATTGAATATTCTCTTCCTTGAAGGAGCGCTCGTAAAGTTTTGCTGCAAGTTTTGGAAACAGTCCTAATGATTTAAATTCAGGATGTGTCATTGTGATGAGCGAAAGTTCACTTAGTGAAGTTTCGCCTTTGTAAAAAGATTTTACCGGACACACTGCATAATGACTTATTATTTTACCATTGTCATTTTTAAATAAATCAATCAGGTTTTTATTTACAGGAGTATTTAGAACACGCCATTTATAATATTCTGATGAGAGTTTTAGTCCGTTAAATGAAAGAGAAAATAAGGCAAGTATTTCATCAAGATCTGATGGAGTGTAACTGTGATAATGATAATTTTCTGCCATAGCGTATTTTATTAGTTAATAGATCTGCGTAACAGCAAAATATCGTCAATAGTTTTCTTTAATCTTTTTATTGCTTTAATACGGGTAGTTCTGATTTCTTCAATCGGCATTGATAAGCCAATCTCTGTTACTTTTAAATTTTTATCACGTGAAGCTCTTATGCAAAATTCACTTTTACCAAACAGCATGTCGTGTTACACAGCCATTAGTGATTGGAGCTAATTTACTTTTCTTAAAACTTTTCAGTCCATGAGTTTCTGTTAACTTGTAGCTAAATGCAACTTTAAGCCCTGTATTGTAGAGCCAGGTAAAAAGTTTTCTTTTAAATGGTCTTCTGTCAAGATCGCCAGAAAGTTTTTTTGAGCCAATAACAAGATCGTATGAGCTAAGCAACTCATTTGATTTTTGTAAAAAGACCATATCTAAATAGTCAAGCTCAAATATGGTGATGTACTCAAAACGTGCCCGATTAATGCCGTTAATCAAAGCCTGACCATAGTCTGCTTTTTCGTCATCAATTTCTGCAACAACCATATCATACTTTTCAGATAGTGTTCTGATGATAGATTTGGTGTTGTCAACGCTTCCGTTTTCTGTTAGTACAATTTCAAAATCTTTAAAACGCTTTTTTAAATCCTCAACGAGCAGGTGTATTCTTTTTTCAAGAATTTCTTCTTCGTTAAATACCGGTATTACTATTGAACAATTTTCTGTCATAATGATTTTAATTTTCCGACAATACTTTGCCGTCCATAATTGCATCCTGCATGCCTGCATATTCCCATTTTCCATAGCGACCTGACTGATAAATTCCTGCTTCTTCCAGTTCACTCATCAGTTTGTTGATTATGGCAGGGCGTTTTGGTTCGTATATACAATAGGCCACAGGTATTTTAATCGAGTGAACAAATACCAATTCGTCAATTTTGAATATTGGCATTTGTTTAATCTCTTCAACAACTTTGCGTTCTATTTCTTCAATACTCAGGTTATGATTGCGACTGCCAACTTCAACAGCAATAATTTGTTCGTCAGCAGGTGTTGATTTTTTGAAATAGTTTTTAGGGAAGCTTATTCTGTAGAACGAAAGATCTTTATCGGGGAAATACATCCAATGTGTGTCAGGCAGTGTTCCTCTGATAACTAAATTTACTGTATAAACAGAGGTGAAAACCAATTCTTTGGCTAATGCTTTCAAGTCATCTCTGTCACTGTTTAATATGATAGTTTGTAGGGGAACAGTAGAAACAGCTTTGTTATATTTTACAATACTTCCATCAGAAAATTCAATTGTTTTATTCCGTGTATTAAAAAATATTGCAGAAGTATTGAATTTAATATTAGTGAGTTGTCTAGCAAAAATGTCTGCTAAATCCTGAATACCTTTATGTATAGGATAATAGAATTCTACATTATAGCCAAAACTGTCTGTGTTGTCTTCGAATGCATTTTTTCTGATTTGCTCTTTGTCTGCAGTAATAATATGCGACATAAACTCACATGTCATTTCAGAAGGTTCGGTGTCCCAAATTTTTCTGTTGGAAGGTAGAAGGTAATGATTGGCAATACCTTTTCCGAAGCATTTCAATGCATAATCTCTGTAAGAGCCTTTTCTGATTTCTGCTTCCTCTTCCTTATTATATGATTTTACTTCGTCAAGTCCTTCAATACAATCTTTTTTGGTTTGCTCACTCAGATTTAATAGATTGAGCTCAAAAGGGTAGGGGATGATGGTTTTATCGTAATAGATGTGAGCTTTTCTACGATGATTTTCAACTTCAAGACCCAATTTGTCAAATACTAACTCTCTTACATAAGGGTTGCGTAAATGTAATAAGTGTGGGGCTAAATCAAATTTGCAGTTTTTATATTCAATTGTCCGCACCAAACCACCTACAGTGTCAAGGGCTTCAAAAACCGGTAAATTCTTATCAAAATGATAGGCAAACTTAATCCTGCCAGTACCGGCACCAACTGCAACTGTGTCGTGATGAATCATGTAGAAAAATAAGGAGATTTAAAAGGCTGCAAAAGTAAGGATTTTTATCCTTCGTTCAAAGCCCAATAATTACCTTAAAAGAGGATACTTTATCTGAGGTCAACTACCTCTACACCCGGATATTTTTTTGCATCAAAATTAAAATCGCTGTCTTTAACTGTCGGGTTTGGTGTAAACTTAACAATGGTGTAAGAAATTGTAGTTCCATTATTATTGAAAACGGTGGCTCCTGCAATTGTTTTTTCAGTTTTGTTTATTTTTAATTGAATTTTAAAATAGGGCTTACCTTTTTCAAGAGGTTTTAGGTCAATATACTGATAGGCTTTGCCGCCTTCGTTTTTCTCTTCTGAAAAACGTGAGTCGAATCCTTTTTCATAAATAGAGAAAATATTGGTAGGGGAGATGCCATCAGCTTTATTTTGTGCATCGTTAACCTGTACTTCGTTGGCATCTTTTAAGTAGGTCCATGATGTTTGACCGTCAGAAATAATCTGCTGTCCGGTAATGCTCAGGTTGTACTTGTCGCCATTAATCAAAATCGAACCATTTTGAGTTTGATTGGTTTTAGCTTTTTTGTCCTCAATATTGAGTCTGAAAGTTGCAGAAACCGACTTGAAAGTTTTGTATTTAGCAGAAACTGATTTAAGAATTTCCTGAGAGCGACTGTCTTTTTGTGCAAACGCAATTTGAGTCAGCAGTACAAGGAATATCATCAATTTTTTTGTCATTTCTTAAATTTTAAATGTGATTAATAAAAACAATGCCACAAGGCAAAACGAGGTGAAATGCACATGAACAATTGCAAATATAATAATGTAGGAGGATTAAAAACAGAATTATTTCAGGTTTGAAAGTAATGTTTCAAGTTCTATAGGATCTTTAAACTTTACTTCTCTGGCTTTGCTACCTTCAAAAGGACCAATAATTCCAGCAGCTTCAAGTTGATCAATCAACCTGCCGGCACGGTTATAACCAAGTTTGAGTCTTCTTTGCAATAAAGATGCAGAACCTTGCTGATGTTGCACAACCATACGTGCAGCATCTTCAAACAAAGGATCACGGTCAGCTAAATCAACTTCGCCTGTGTTGCTTTCGTTGTCGCCAACAAATTCAGGTAACAGGAATGCATCGGGGTAGCCTCTTTGTGAACCAATAAAATCTGTAATTTTTTCAACTTCAAAAGTTTCAACATAGGCACACTGCAAACGAATCACATCAGCACCAAGCGACAATAACATGTCTCCCTTTCCAATAAGTTGATCGGCACCACCACAATCTAAAATTGTGCGGCTATCAATTTTTGATGAAACCCGGAAAGCAAGACGTGCAGGGAAGTTGGCTTTTATTGTTCCGGTGATGATATTTACTGATGGACGCTGGCTGTCATAATCAGGTCGGCAAACTCATCAATAACCAAAACAATAAATGGCAGAAAGCGATGACCTTTATTGGGGTTGAGTTTTCTTGCTACAAATTTTGTGTTATATTCTCTGATGTTACGAACCTGAGCCTCTTTAAGTAACTCATACCGCTGATCCATTTCAACACATAAGGAGTTAAGCGTATTCACCACTTTACGTGTATCGGTTATGATGGCTTCTTCTTCACCGGGAAGTTTTGCTAAAAAATGTCGTTCAATAGTTTTGAATAAAGTAAGTTCAACTTTTTTAGGATCAACCAAAACAAATTTAATTTGTGATGGATGCTTTTTGTAAAGCAAGGAAACCAGAATTGCATTTAAGCCAACAGATTTACCCTGACCTGTGGCACCAGCCATGAGCAAGTGTGGCATTTTTGCTAAATCGGTAACAAATACCTCGTTCGATATGGTTTTGCCAAGTCCGATGGGTAGGTCCATATCGGAATTGATAAATTTCTCAGAGCCTAAAACAGCTTTCATCGGTACTACTTCAGGCGATTGATTAGGAACTTCAATGCCAATAGTTCCCTTGCCCGGAATAGGGGCAATGATACGAATGCCCAAAGCTGAAAGACTTAAAGCAATATCATCTTCAAGATTCTTGATTTTTGAAATACGTACACCGGCTTGTGGCACAATTTCAAATAGAGTTACTGTAGGTCCTACTGTTGCTTTGATTTTTTCAATACCAATATTATAGTGACCAAGTGTTTCAACAATTTTGTTTTTATTGGTTTCCAACTCAGCTTTTAACTCTTCGTGTGTAAGTTTCGATTTGCTTTGATAGTTTTCAAGTAAATCTAATACAGGATATTGATATGAAGATAAATCAAGTGTTGGGTCATACTCTCCAAGAGTAACCTGATCGGGAAGTTCGCTGTTGTCTATTCTAATTCAAGATTATTGGAATCAGGTACTTTTTTTTGTTCATCACCAGAATTCATTAAATCCGAAATGGCTTTGTCCATATCAGGTTCTAATTCAAAACTAACGGGAACATTGTTTTTTAAATCTTCTGCTTCTTTAGTAATTTCATCTGAAATGGTGTTTATTTTATTTTCTGATTGTTCTTCAGTTAATAAAGCATCTTCCTCTTCCTGTTGAATATTTTTTCACCAATTGCTGGAAGTTTCAATTTAAACTTGAATGTAATGATTGAGAAAGTAAGTAGTGTGAATCCAAGTAATAATCCGGTACCGGCATTCCCTATTGTGGATTGTAGCCATTCAGAAGTTTCAAATCCGAATGTGCCACCGGTAAATAAAAACAGACTGGTATTTTTAAAAATATATCCACATGCAATTGAGACAAAGAGCAGTGTAAATAGAGAAATTCTTATGGTGCGTCCAAATGGTAGTAAAGCATGTCGGAAAACCAATTTAAATCCGGATAAGAACAATATAAAAACAAATAAGAAACTACTTAACCCAAAAGCATTGTAAAAAAATGAATTTGCAGATAAAGCTCCTGTTTTGCCAAGCCAGTTTTCAACTTTCAGATCACGGTCTGTCAGTAATGACCACCAGCCATTTTTAACTTTATCAAAATCAATTTTCCAGGTAAATAAATAAGAGATAAAAGCTATGGTTAGAAAAATACTTATCAGAATACAAAATAGTCCGATTATTTGATGTAGCTGTTCATTAGCTAACCATTTTAAGTTGAGTTTTTCTGGTTTAGGTTTTACAGTTTTTCTTTTGACTTCAGGTTTCTCTTCGACCGTGTCAATGGTGTTTGCTTCAGCCTGTAAATTTTTGCGTTTGGCCATTTTGTTTTTTATGTGAAAGAAAATATTTAATTGAGCTAAATTAAATCTAAACTAAGTTGACATTACAGTAAACAAAACCATGTAATAAACATTTTATTGTGGATAAATGGGTTGTTATGTGGATAGTTTTCATAAAATCAACCTATTTTGTAATGCATTTTTGTATTACTAAAGCATTGGTAAGATTGCATAAAGAAATGCATCACTAAAACTTTAACCAATTTATTGCGTAAACAATTCAAATCAAATAGCCGCATATTATTATGAAAAATGCAAAATCAACACTAATTAGAATGAGTAAAGTCTTTTTGACTTTAGTAACTGTTGCTGTAATGAGCATTAATTTATCATCAGCACAATGCCCTCCATTAGGAGCGTTTTCCGGAATGACAGGCGATTTTAAAGCATGCCCCGGAATGTCGCTAACCTACACCCTTACACCTGTAACTAATGCCATCAGCTATACGTGGAACTTGCCTCCGGGTGCAACTATCAGCGGACAAAATCCTTACACAACTTCATCGAATGTTGTTACAGTAGATTACGGTCCTTTATTTTCTGCTCCTGGAAGCCTCTGTGTAACTGCTTATAATGGTTGTGTTAATTCAGCACCATATTGCAAAGCGCTGACACCTGCAGGTGCACCATCAGGGGCATCAACTATTTCAGGTTCTATTTTTGCTTGTCCGGGAGTGACTGAAACTTATTCTGTCACCAATCAGGTAAACAGAGTTTTCGATTGGACTATTCCGAATAATGCAACACTTCTTACCGGACAAGGAACCAACAGTATTACTGTGCAATATAATGCCGGGTTTAATGGAGGAAATATTTGTGTACGTGTAGGAAACGGATGTGCTTGGAGTGGATTTCGCTGCATGACAATTTATGCAGGGGTTCCAGGTACACCAACAGCAATTACCGGTCCGACAGAGGTTTGTTCCGGAACTATGACATATTCTACCGGTCCATCAAACGGGGTACCTGTAACTTCTTATACATGGACTGTGGCTCGGGTGTAACACTTGTAGGGCAAGGCAATGATACTGTTCAGATAACTTTTCCAAATAACTATAACTACACAGATATTTATGTAAAAGCCAATAATGGCTGTGGATCAAGTTCTAACAGAAGTGTGCGTGTCAGAGCAACTCCGGAAACACCACTACCTATCAGTGGTCTTGCATCAGGAATTTGTAATGGAATAACAAGTTATACTGTTCCTTCAAGCCCAACTGCAATTTCATACAATTGGACATTAACAGGTCCGGGAACTATTTTAACAGGACAAGGAACAAATAATATTAATATTGATTACCCAAATACATTTATTTCAGGTAAAATTTGTGTTACTATCACTAATGCGTGTGCAACGGGAAGTCCTCGTTGTTTACTAACTTCAAAAGATATTGCTTTAAGCGAACAGCCTCAGGATTTTCAAACTTGTAATAGCACACAGGCAATGTTTTCAGTTGGAGCTTTAGGAATGAACTTGCAATATCAGTGGCGTAAAATGGTACTCCATTAAGTAATGGAGGTAAAATTTCGGAGCAAACAGTGATACATTATATATTACAGGTGCTGATAGCACGGATGCCGATCAATATGATGTTATTGTATCCAATAATTGTGGATCATCAATCACATCAAATACAGCTACATTAGATATTAAGCAAGTCCCGCCAAGCCGGGTGCAATAAGTGGTGTTCAGGCAACAACTTGTCCCGGTACATCTGGAATAATTTATTCTGTTCCATTACAAATGGATGCAACCAGTTATTTATGGACATATACAGATGGCGTACAAATATTAAATGGTCAAGGAACTGATGCTGTTACTTTAGCTTTTGATTCAACAGTGAACTCAGGATACTCTGTTTTTGTTTATGCTGTAAATGAGTGTGGCCCTAGTTTGGATTCTGCCAGTTCCTGGACTCGCTATAAAGTATCAACACCTACAATCACAGGTCCTGCACGAGTTTGTGAGAATTTACCGGGTGTAAATTATATGGCACCATCAGTTGTTGGCGCAACTTCATATAATTGGACTGTTCCTGCCGGAGCAACCTTGGTTAGTGGACAAACAACTAATGCAATTGTTGTGGATTTTGGTCCAACATACACTGGCGGTGATGTAACAGTTACTGCATCTAATATCTGTTTTACAACACCAGTTAAAAAGTTGACAACAGTAATTGATATGCCATCAGTTCCAACTTCTTTAAGTGGACAAGTGTATGGAACTTGTAAAACTCAGTTAGTTTATACTGCAGGAAATTCCAATTATGCAACAAGTTATAAATGGACTTTACCACCAAACTCTTCAATAATTTTAGGAAATTTTACAAATACAGTTACAGTGGACTACCAAAATCCGGGAAGTGGTACATATAGTCTTTGTGTTGCAGGTAATAATGCTTGTAGAACCGGAACATATCGTTGCATCCAGGTGCGTGCTATTCCTGAAAGACCAGCAAGTATTGTAGCAAATCCATCAGTTTTCTGTGCTAACCAAACCGGTGTTGCATTCTCAACTGCCGGAAGTGTAGGTGCTGATTCATATACATGGGCACTGCCAAGTACCTCAACAATTACATCAGGACAAAATACAAGTAGTATTTTAGCTGACATTGGAACAAATAATGGAACTATAACAGTAATGGGTGTTAATCAATGTGGAAACAGTGGCACACGTACCTATGCTATGACACTTAATTGCCGTGAAGGTTTTGACGAATCAGAACTTGTACAGTCAGTATTGTTAGCTCCAAATCCGGCAAATGATTGGGTTAAATTGTCCTTTAATTCTGAAACTGCAGAGAACTACTCAATAGAAGTATTTGATATACTTGGAAAGAAAGTCCTTAGCGAAGGCGGAATTTCATCAAAAGGATTGAATGAACATTCAATTTTGATTAATAAATTAGTGAAAGGTATATATATTGTTTCATTGCAAAGTAATTCTGTCTCGAGCAGACAAAAACTTGAGATAAGATAGTCTTATTTATTGGAGGTAATTGCAAAGTCGCTTTAAAAAAGCGACTTTGCAATTTAAATAAATACTTATGATTATAAATATTGTAAAATCTGTTGCAAGTGTAGTTGGTTTGATGGTAACTAAAATACCTAAGACTGATTATAAAGAAGAACTTTATAAGAGTTTATTTAATAATGATAGTCTTGCGTATAAGCGATTTTATAACGTAGGGGCAGGGCCATTTAATCATAAGTATTGGACCAATGTTGATTATGTGAATGATTGGTATGCCGATAATACAAACAATACATTAAAAGGCATTAACTATGATTTATTTGCATTAGAGCCATTGCCAATTGAAACAGATTCTGCAGAATTGGTATATACCAGTCATACCATTGAGCATGTAAATAATTCAGCGGTTCAGAATTTGTTTAACGAATCTTTCAGAGTATTAAAACCCGGAGGAAGAGTTAGAGTGGTGACGCAGGATATTAAATTATCATACAGAGCTTATAAAGAAAACGACAGGCATTTTTTCTTTTGGATTGAATGGTTCAGTAAACCTGAAAATTATAAAAGAGTAAATCTCAGGCAACCTTTAAGTCAGGAAAGCATAGCACAAATTTTTCTTGAAGATTTTGCAGCACAGGCATCTGAAATTCCTCTACATGGTGCTAAACATCGTATCTCCGATAGTGAATTAGAAAAATTGTTTGAAGAGAAATCCTTTGAAGATGCTCTGGATTATTGTACTTCATTATGCGATATTGAAGTGCAAAAGAAATATACGGGTAATCACATTAACTGGTTTACAGAGGAAAAGCTTATTAGAATATTAAAGGCAGCCGGATTTAATAACATATATCGTTCCGGTTATGGACAAAGTTACTCACCTGTTATGCGTGATCTTAATTTTTTCGATGAGACATTACCCGGTATTTCACTCTATGTAGAAGCACAGAAGTAAAGTTATAGCTCTTGTTGGGCAATTAATTTTTCTGAGAGAAATTTTCCTGTATAAGATTCGTTGCAATTACTCAAAGCTTCAGGAGTTCCTGCAAAAACTATTTTACCACCTTCATTTCCACCACCCTGCCCCATATCAATAACCCAATCAGCACATTTAATAACATCCATATTATGTTCTATAACCAAAATAGAATTGCCATTGCGAATTAATGCAGTATATGCATCAAGTAGTTTTCTGATATCGTGAAAGTGCAAACCTGTAGTCGGTTCATCGAAAATAAAAAGTGTTTTTGTTGTTGCATGACCAATGCCAAGATACGATGCTAATTTAATTTTTTGCGCTTCTCCGCCACTGAGAGTACTAGAGGATTGTCCTAAAGAAATATAACCTAAGCCAACATCTGAAAGTGGTTGTAGTCTGGCAATTATTTTATTAGTAAAAAGAATATAACGTTCATCAGTTTCTTTAGAAAAAAAGCTAATGGCATCATCAACCGTCATTGATAGGATGTCGAAAATATTTTTTTCCCGATAGGTGATTGCTAATATTTCATTCTTAAAGCGTTTACCTTGTCAAGTTTTGTATTTTAGCTGTATGTCTGCCATAAACTGCATCTCAATGGTTACTACACCTTCACCCTGACACATCTCACATCTTCCACCATCAACATTAAAAGAAAATAAAGATGGTTTCATCATTTTTTGTCTTGCAAAAGGAGTGTTTACTATCAATGCTCTGATTTCATCATAAGCCTTTACATAGGTAACAGGATTACTCCTTGATGATTTACCTATCGGGTCCTGATCAATAATTTCAACACCATTCAGTGTTGTAAAGTCGCCTGTTAGTTTTTCAAATTTCCCTGATTCATCATCATAGCCACCTAAAACTTTTTTAAGTGCCGGATAAAGAACTTTTTTTACCAAGGTTGATTTACCTGACCCACTGACACCAGTAACAGCAGTCAGAATACCAAGTGGAAATTTAGCGTCAATGTGTGCTAAATTATTTTCACTTGCACCGGTTATTTCAATGCTGTTAGTCCAGTTTCGTCTTTTACTTGGCACATGAATAAATTCTTTGCCGGTAAGATATTTTGCTGTTACACTTTCTGTGCTATGTTCTAATTGCTCAAAATTTCCTTGGAAAACAATTTTGCCGCCATGTGTACCTGCAAAGGGGCCTATGTCAATAAGTTCATCAGCATTGCGCATAATCTCTTCATCATGTTCAACAACAATCAGCGTATTACCTGCCTTTTGAAGTGATTTTAAAACATAAATCAAACGCTGTGTATCTCGAGGATGCAACCCTATACTTGGCTCATCCAGAATATACATGCTTCCAACCAAACTGCTGCCTAATGATGTTGCCAGATTTATGCGTTGCGATTCGCCTCCGGAAAGTGTTTTTGAAAGTCTGTTCAATGTCAGATATCCTAATCCAACATCATTTAAATATTGCAATCTGTTTTTTATTTCAACTAATAACCGCCCAGCAACTTTTTGTTCATAGCTGTCTAAAACAATGTTATTAAAAAATTCAACACTGACATTTACCGGCATTAAAACAATATCGGTAATAGATTTACTATTCACCTTTACATAATTGGCATCGGCACGTAAACGTGTTCCCTTACATTCTGGGCAAGTTGTTTTTCCACGATAGCGGCTTAGTAAAACTCTGTATTGAATTTTGAAGGATTGCGATTCTACATATTTAAAAAAGTCATTTAATCCTTTAATTGTTTTATTACCTTCCCATAATAACTTGATGTCCGTTTCATTTAATTCGTAATATGGACGATGTACAGGGAAATTAAATTTGTATGCTTTTAAAATAAATTCCTGTTGCCATTCATTCATTTTTTCGCCTCGCCAACAAGCTACAGCACCATCAAAAATTGAAAGTGTTTTGTTTGGGATAACTAAGTTTTCATCAATGCCGATTACACTTCCAAAGCCCTCGCAATTCTTGCATGCTCCATAAGGATTATTAAAGCTAAAAAGGTGTGTTGATGGTTCTTCAAAACGGATATTATCTTCTTCGAAGTAATTACTGAAGTTGGTAAAGTGCAGCGTTTCGTCTGTTATATCAATTAAAGTGCAACGCCCGCTACCTTCATTAAATGCAGTCTGAACAGAATCTGCTGTAGAAGATTCATATTCTTCATTGATATTTTCAGGGATAATTATTCTTGAAACAACTATAAAGATGTTTGAATCGATTGTTGGTTCAACAGGTTCAACTTTCTTTTTCTTCCTCTTGTTTTAACAGCAGGCTGTGCATCTGTTTTTTCTATTTGTTCTGCATACTCATCTATTCGCAACATTTTATCGTCAACAACAATCCGACTAAACCCTTTTTGCATTAATGCATTTAATTCTTCATGTAAAGTTCTTCCGGGATGAAATTGCAAAGGCGCTGCAATGATAAATCTCTTGTTTTGATTTTGTGTTTTCAAGATATCTACAACATCAGCAACAGTATTCTTTTTTACCAATTTACCACTTACAGGTGAGTATGTTTTTCCTATTCGTGCAAATAGTAATTTAAGATAATCGTAAATTTCTGTTGAAGTGCCAACAGTTGATCTTGGATTCCTGGTCTTTACTTTTTGTTCAATTGCAATCGCTGGGGCAATGCCTTTAATGTATTCTACCTCAGGTTTATCTAAACGTCCCATAAATTGCCTTGCATAACTTGACAGGCTTTCTACATAACGTCTTTGCCCTTCTGCATACAATGTATCGAAAGCTAAGGACGATTTACCTGAACCTGATAATCCGGTAATCACTGTAAAACTATTTCTGCTTATGGCTACATCTACTTTTTTCAGGTTGTGAACCGATGCACCTTTTATGATTATATATTTTTTGGGACTTAAACTTTCAATTTCCTGCATAATGATGCTACAAAATTAATGGCTAATGTTACACAGAATGCCATTGAAATGTTATTGTTGAAAACTCCTTTAGCGTAACAAAGTCACTGAGCCCCGTTTGTTGAACTTAGTGTTGTCAGGAAAACCTATATAGGTGACAACGTAGAAATAAATACCAAGCGGTGCAGGTTGACCTTGATAGCTGCCATCCCATTGACGATTAAATTCGTTGGATTCAAAAATCAAATTGCCCCAACGATTGAAAATTTTAAGATTATAATTTTTTATGAATGACGATACCGGTGACCAGGTTTCATTCAAGCCATCGCCATTTGGAGTAAATGAGTTGGGAGTAAAAACTGATGGTTCCTGAATTAAGGTTACTTCATTACTGGTAGAATAAACATTTAGCGTGTCGTAAACTGCTTTAACGTAGTAAACAAAGACACCATTGTCTTGTGGAATTTGTGTGTCGGTAAAGGTTAAAGTGTTTGATGATACTTGTGCTATTTCAATAAAAGCACTACTGTTTTGTGGCCGCCTTGAGATTGCATAATAACTCACACCTCCTGGCCATTCTGTATAAGGTGTCCAGTTTAAAATATGTTGTAATGGTAAACTTTGCCCTGTGAGCAAAATGGAGCATGATTCATTACTTACAGGACTTTCAATATCATGTATCATTGTAAAAATGATTTGTAGGATTGTTAATATTTCCGATATTTATAAATGGGCCACCATTAGCACTTCTGAAAACAACATAACGATCAATAAATCTTGGCATTGCAAAAGTATCTGCGAAGGTCAGTTTAATAGTTCCTTCTGTGGCAGTGTTCATACAAATGATGAGTGGTGCAGTAATTTGTGGAACCGGAAGAACATAAATCTTTAATGAGTCAGTAGATGTAAAGGGTTGTGGGCAACCATTATCTGTTGCTTTGAATGTTACACTGTATGGTTGTGTGCGACCCTGATCGCATGATGTGTACCAGCAAAATGAACTTGTTGCAACGCCATTGCCTGAAGCTGTAGATGTTACAGCATAAGGTGGGCTAATACTACCACCTGCAAAAATATCACCGCTGTATGAAAGTTTAATTGAATCGGAATCCGTAACACGAACTGTAAAACATAAAGAGTCTTTTTTCGTAAATTGTAAACGTTAATCCGCTTTGCGGAGCAGTTGAGTTCTGATAACTGATTTGAGGTGCTGCATTGGCAGCACAGTTTATTACTGTAAATTCTATTTCACGTCTTATTTGACCAATCTGAACTCCGTTTCGGAATTCTTTAATTACAACAGCCATTGCATAAAAGCCTACTTTGTTTGCTTTTACTTTCATTAGACCTGTGCTGCTATTCAAAGACAAAGCCGGAAAACTTCCTGTAATGTTAGCTACTGAATATCCCGGAAGCCATTGTACTGCCTGATAAGGTCCTGGAGTAGGATTTGACCAAACAGGAGAAATAGTTGAACTTAAAGGATAACCTAACTCACCGGCTAAAGGTGTTTCAAGACTATAAGTCAGTAAGTCGCCATCAACGTCATAGGCACTATAGTCGAAATCAAAATCCTGGCCTAGACACATAAATGGAAATGGGTCGTTATTAAAGTTGGGAGAGTTGTCAATAATTGCCGGGTCAGGAATTTCCATATAATATGCAATGCCTGTATC
Source organism: Bacteroidota bacterium (assembly GCA_016699635.1). Lineage (GTDB taxonomy): Bacteria > Bacteroidota > Bacteroidia > AKYH767-A > OLB10 > OLB10. Next base: position 2,471,098 of record CP064983.1, read on the forward strand.
ACCGGGTCGAGTTAGATTTACGATAGCATTATTACGACAACAACGTTCCCACGACACATAATATCCACTTGGGTTGTTGGGGAGTGAAATAGTATCTACATAAGTACATTTGTCCATACAAACACCTGTTGGTGGAGTCAGACATGAAGTCCCTGTTAATGTCAGTGATCCTGAGTCAGTAAGTGCAACGGTATAAGAATTGATAAGCGTATTGGTTCCTTTGTTAAATACACCAATTAAAATAGCATTGTCAAAAGCTACAAAATCAGAGCAGTCACGAAAAATTTTAAGTGTAATTTCAAAGTTATTCCCATTGAGTCGTCTGTAAGTAAAATCGCCACCAGCAATATGTTTTGCATTGGCATCGTAACCAAAACCAATCATGAGGAGCAAGAATAACAGTAAACGATGTTTTAACGGCATCAAACGGAATTTCTTAATTATAGCAAAAATAGTAAAATACGTCATTGTCAGGATATTAATTTGGGTGAAATGACAAAAAATGCACACTAAGAAGTTGTACTAATAGTAATATTTTTGCCGCAATGACAAAAAGAATTGAAAATCTTGAAATTACGGATATTGCAGACGAAGGTCGTGGACTTGGTCGCATGGATGGTAGGGTAATCTTTGTAAATCATGTTGTGCCCGGAGACATTATAAATGCTGATATAAAACGTAAAAAGAATAAATTTATTGAAGCTACAGTTTCTGAATATCTTAAATATTCGGATCATCGTACTAGTCCGTTATGCAAACATTTTGGTGTTTGTGGTGGATGTAAGCGACAAAACATGCAGTATGAACAGCAACTGTTTTTCAAAACAAAACAAGTGAGAGATGCTTTAGTTCGGATTGCTGGAATTGAGAATCCTGAAATGGAAGAAATATTGCCTTCGGCAGAAGTTTATCATTACAGAAACAGACTGGATTTTGCGTTCTCTGAAAAAGAATGGTTAACATCTGACAAACTTCAGAATAAGGAATATCAGATTCAGCCTGCATTAGGATTCCATATTACCGGACGCTTTGATAAGGTTTTAAATATAGATGAATGTTTGTTAATGCAGGAACCTGTAAATCGTATCAGAAATTTTGTAAAGAGCTTTGCTTTAAAGGAAGGCTATACTTTTTTTAACCGCATCAGTCAACATGGTGATTTGCGAAATATGCTGGTAAGAAACACTACATCAGGACAGTGGAGGGTAGTTATAATGTTTGCAGATGCCGATGAAGAAAAGCGAAGTAGAATGCTTAATGCAATTAAAGAAGAGTTTCCTGAAATAACATCACTTTATTATTTTATTAACCAAAAAAGAACGATACATTTTTTGATCTGCAACCAGTTTTGTGGAGTGGTGCAGAAACTATAACGGAGAATATGGGAGGTTTGAAATTTACGATATCCCTAAAACATTTTTTTCAAACCAATCCTGTTCAGGCAATTGAATTGTACAATACAGCATTATCATTCGCAACATTACTGCCGCATGAGTTGGTTTATGATTTATACACCGGAACAGGTACTATTGCAAATTTTATGGCCAAGCAATGTAAAAAGGTTTTAGGTATAGAAAGTGTTGAGGAATCTATCGAACAGGCAAAATTAAATTCAAAGAGCAATGGAATTAAGAATACAGAATTTTTTGTTGGCGATATGCGTGAAACGTTAAGCTCAACTTTTTTTGAAGAGCATGGTTTTCCTGATGTGATAATTACCGACCCACCTAGAGCAGGAATGCATCCTGATGTGGTGAGCAGAATTTGTAATAGCGGGGCAGGAAGAGTTGTTTATGTTAGTTGCAACCCATCAACAATGGCTCGTGATATTGCATTGATGAAGGATCATTACACATTGATAAAAGCAAAGCCGGTAGATATGTTTCCGCAGACCGATCACATTGAATGTGTGGCATTACTTACCAAACGCAACTTGAACTAATTCACCTTGTAGTGTGAAAAACTTTGAATTGTATTAAGGCCGGATACACTATGATTTTTACAATTTTGAAAAAAATGCAGTATCCTGCCGAGCATGAAAAAACTAATGTTATGTTTGCTTGCTATAATGACTGCCTGCAAAGCAGGTAAGCAGTCTGTAGAAACACATCATGCTCAAACAAATTTTATGACAACACAATCAGGAGTTAAAATTGAAATTAAAGAAAAAGGAAACGGAATTAAGCCATCACCGGGTGATAGAATCACCGTTCATTATACAGGTAAATTGCAGAATGGCACTAAGTTCGATAGTTCTGTTGACAGAGGAGAGCCTTTTGTGTTTAATGTTGGAACAGGGCAAGTAATAAAGGGATGGGATGAAGCTTTCAGTATGCTTCAGCAAGGTGACAAGGCAGTATTGACAATACCACCTGATGCTGGTTATGGCAGTCGTGCTGTTGGAACTATTCCTGCTAACTCCACTTTGATTTTTGAAGTTGAGTTGTTGCGAGTGTCGCCCAAAATTGTACCAACACCTTACAATGTTCAAGGCAAGGATACAGTTAAATTACCCTCGGGACTTCAGTATATTATGGTTAAAGAAGGAACAGGTAAAACTGCTGTTTCAGGCGCAACTGTAGCTGTGCATTACAGTGGATATCTTGAAGATGGAAGTATGTTTGATTCTTCAGTAGAAAGAGGTGAGCCAATTAGTTTTCGTTTAGGCGAAGGAAGAGTGATTCAGGGATGGGAGCAAGGTATTGCATTATTAAAAACAGGCTCACAATGCAGATTGATTATTCCTTATCAACTTGGTTATGGGGAGCAGGGTTATCCACCGGTAATTCCTGCAAAATCAACACTCATTTTTGATGTTGAATTACTTGAGGTCAACTGATGGCAATTGTTAAATGCTGAAGTGAAGAAAGTTCTGCTTATAACTTACTATTTTGATCCTGGAAATGCAGTAGCTACACCTCGAATAATGAGTTGGGCAAATGAATTCCATCAGGATGGCATTGAATTAACTGTCGTTACCAGACATTTTAAGGGTGATGAATGGCATTGGCTCGATTTTATTAAAGAGACAACAGAACCAATTAAGGTAGTTAAGAATGAACGTTTTTCTGTGCACTATCTTCCTTATCAGTCAGGCAAGCCTGCACTTGTAAATAAGAATAAACTTTACAGTAAATTTTATCATTTAAAAACATTTCTGCAAGGGAATTTTAATACAGAAATCAATGCTTATAAAGCATTTGGTGGCTACTGTAGGGAGTTATTGAGGAAGAACCCTCAGGATTTAATATTAGTTTCTGCACCACCACATAATCTTGTCAGATTAGCAGGTGAATTAGGCAAGGAATTTGATTTACCTTTTGTTGTTGATTTCAGAGACATCTGGAATAATCTTATTACAGGAAAGAATGAACTGAGTATGCGGAAGTCCTTTTCGAATTTTATAGAAGAAAAATATATTGGCAAGTGGTTGAAAGAGGCAAGACTTGTCACAACAGTCAGTCAGGCACTAGTTGAACAAGTTAAAAGAATCTATAATGGTAAATGTATAGAACTTACCAACGGATATGAAATGAAGTTGTTTAACCAGGTTAACAGTACAAATCCTCCTTCAAAACGTTTTATTTTTGCCAGCATTGGAACCATTTATCCTATTCAGAACATCTCAATAATGATTGAAGGTCTGAAAATATTTTATGATAAACTAAGGGACAAAAGTCAGTTTGAAATAAAATTTATTGGGTTAGGTGCAATAGAAAGTGTTGCACAGTATGTTAAGTCTGAGCTCAATTATTTGAAACCAATTATTACGCAGAAATTAAGTAGAAAGGAAGTATTTAAGCATTATATTGAAAGTCATGTTCTTTTTATTCCTGCTTGGTCAAATCACAAAGGCATTTACTCAACAAAAATTTTTGAATATATAGGTTCAGGTAGAAAAATTTTAGTAGCTCCCGGAGATAATGATGTTATTGATAACATAGTTCGTAAATCCGGAAGGGGTTATATCGCTAATAGTGCAGAAGAATTTGCATCATTATTAAGTGAAATATATGATTTGTGGCAGAGTGGAAAATATAGAGCTGAGCAACCTGCTGAGTGGGAGCAATTATTTTCAAGAGAGAAACAAGCAGAACTTCTTGCAAATGAGATTTTGAAAATTGCAAAATGAAAGAAAAAGTTTGTTTTATATTGTCTTTCCATGATCGTGCTGTACAATATGAATGGATTATTGAACGTGCGTTAAAACAAAATCTTAACTTGCATTTTATTTTTCTAAATCCTGCTCAGTGGCACATTGAAGAATATGTGAGGATGAGAAAAATTCCATGTTTGTTTATTAAGTATCATTCAAAGAGGGATATTCCTCGTGCTGTAGCGTTGATTTATCAATACCTGGTAAAAGAAAAAATTACAACAGTTCATACACATTTGTTTGATGCTAATCTGGCAGGACTCACAGCAGCATGGTTAGCCAATGTTAAGAAAAGAATTTATACGAGGCATCATTCCGATTTTCATCATAGATTTTATCCAAAAGCAGTTCGTTATGATCGTTATTGTAACAGGTTGGCTACGGATATTGTTGCCATAAGTCAGAATGTGTATGATATATTGATTGAGAAAGAGAAAGTGAAGCCTGAGAAAATACATTTAATCCATCATGGATTTGAAATGGAATTATTTTCAAAAGTTCCCACTTCGGAAGTAATGGCACTTCGAGAGAAATATAATACTAAAGATAGGTTTCCTGTAATTGGAATGATTAGTCGTTATGAAGAAAGTAAAGGAATACAGCATGTCATTCCTGCCTTTAAACAATTATTGAAAAAGTATCCTAATGCACTTCTTGTATTGGCAAACAGTCATGGTTCATATTCAAAGCAGATTAAAAAATGTCTGGAGCAGATACCAATAGAAAATTTTCGGGAAATCAGATTTGAGTACAATTTGTTTGCATTATATAAATTATTTGATGTTTTTGTTCACGTACCTGAGTATAAGGAGTACGAAGCCTTTGGTCAGGTATATGTAGAAGCACTTGCAGACGGAATTCCTTCTGTTTTTACTGTTTCCGGAATAGCAGCAGAGTTCATCAAGAATAATGAAAACGCACTTGTTTGTAACTATAAGAATTCAGACGATATTTATAATGCAGTCGTTAAATTGTTGACTGATGACGGTCTTAGAAATAGGTTAGTTGAAAATGGATTGAAAGTAGTGCAAACGAAATTCAATATGGATAGGTATTTTAGCCATCTTAAGAAACTTTATGGGTATGATTGAGGTGATAGCTAATGAACATACTTTTCATGTTTTCATGTTTTATGGAGATGAGACGAAGAATTTTGTTAAGCAAGTTTCCTTTGTAAAGGCGCAATATGAAAAAATATTGTTCTTCATGTTGCTCATATTAATAGCGATGTTGAACAGCTAAGTAGCAGGATTGATGAACTGAAGTGTAATTTTAAAGTTGTTTTTCATGTAGTGCAAAAATCGCCTTTTGAGAAAGTCAGTGAATTGGTTGGCATCTTAAGAACTGTTGAAGCAGGATGGATTTGTCTTCTTAAGCCGGGTGATGAGTGGCTGCCATATCATTTGTCGGCATTTCGTGATGCTATGCTACATTTTAAAGATTTCCAGGCATATTTAACATTAAATTATCTGAGAGGTTATAGCACTATAAAATCTGTAGGTCCTGAAGATAATATAATCAATGTTAAGAAGATTGAGTTAAAGGAGCAGTTAAGCCTTTCACAGTTGATGATTCATAGCAGTTTATTGAAGAGTAATGTATTTCCCGATTTTAAAGTGGATTCTCATTTTGATACCCTCTTTGAGTTGATATTGGTTTGTAGTTCTGGTATGGTGCGTATAAACAGATTTACAAATATTTGTACATTAAGGTATCCGATACACACTAAAGCATATTTCGACCAGCAAACATTAATTGTTTGTTATCTGATTAGAAATATAGTTAAAGATCACCGACTTAGATTTTATCTTTTATTTATCAATTGGCAAATTGGGTTCATGGGCTTGTTGAAAGCTTTTCGACTTATTGAGCCGGAGTTTTTTTTAAAGAAATGCTATGTTATTATGTAGGACTTAAAAGAGGTGTTAAGAAAGGACAAATTTATGTTGACTGATAAGCCTCCCTTTTTTTCTGTCATTATGCCGGTGTACAATCGTGCAGATTTGGTTAAAGATTCAATTGTCTCTGTTCTTAATCAGAGTTTTAAAGATTTTGAACTAATTTGTATTGATGATGGTTCAACTGATAATACATTGCAAGTTTTAAAGGAAGTTTCAAAGATAGATAGGCGTATTAAATTGATTTCACATCAGAATAAAGGTCGTTGTGCTGCCCGAAACAATGGAATAAATGCAGCTTCCGGTGATTGGATTGCCTTTCTTGACTCTGATGATTATTATCTTGAGAATCATCTTTCAACAATGTATAAATTAGTACAGGAGTTTCCTTCCTTTTCAGGCATTGCAACTGAATTGGTTGTTGAAAGCAAAATAAGAGACTATGCAAATTGTAATTATTATAGAGATCAAAGAGTTTTCAGTTTGAGCGATTTTGCAGAAGCTAATCCTATTTCATTAAATCAGTTTTGTTATAAAAAGTCGCATTATCCTGAACTACTTTTTCCTGATATCAATATTCTTACGGCTGAGGATTTGTTGTTCTTTCGTATGTTCAGTTTCAGATATAAAATTCTGAAATCAGGTATCATTACAAATTTTGTAAACTCACATGTTAATAGGTCTGTAAATCTGATTTCCACTGAACAGTTTGTTTATTGGAATAAATTTGCTACAAATTATTTTATTGATAATTTTTCTCTTCCAACAAATATTAAAGCCAAAATGCAACAATATCTTCAGCTTTTTGTAAGTAATGTTTATCTGTCATCCAATTATACCCGAAAGGGATTAACAGAATTAATGAAGGTTCTGAAGTACCCTTCAACATATACGGATATGCATTTTTATAAGGCAATAGCAAAAATATTTATCAGCTGATGTGCGGAATAGCAGGTAGTTTTTCGGTAAGCAATTTTTTTTCTGAGCAGGATTTCAGGAAGGCATCTGCTGCCATTAAGCATCGTGGGCCAGATGGAGATGGATTTTACAGTGATAATTTTGTCCGATTGGCACATCGCAGGTTATCAATAATTGATCTCGACAATAGAGCATCACAGCCTATGTATTCTTCCTGCATGCGTTATGTGATGGTTTATAATGGGGAGGTCTATAATTATGTAGAGTTACGTAAAGAGATTGAGTCTGAATATAAAGACAGTCAATTGTCTGATTTTAAAACTACAAGTGACACAGAAGTTATTTTAAGATTGTTTGAGATAAAAGGTGTTGATTTTGTTAAAGATTTGAATGGCATGTTTGCAATTGCCATTTATGACACACAAGCCAACAAATTATTTTTGTTTAGCGATAGATTTGGGATAAAACCTTTATATTACTATCATGATTCATCAGGAAATTTTTGTTTTGCATCTGAACTTAAAGCAATTCTTGCAATTGATAGTATTGAAAGAAAAGTAAATAGTCAGGCTGTAGCATATTTTCTTCATACTGGATTTGTTGTTGCACCATTAACGATGGATGAGAAAGTATTTAAGGTTGAAGGCGGAAATTTCTTGACTATTTACAGAAACGGTTTGGAGATTCATCCGTTTGTGATGAATAGAAAATGTTCACAACGAGAAATTGAACACGATGAAAAAAAGGCAATTCAAAACATTGAAAAACTTCTGATACAATCGGTAAAGATTCAATTGCGCAGCGATGTTCCTTATGGAGTCTTTTTAAGTGGTGGTGTTGATTCAAGTTTGCTTACTGCAATAGCAGCAAGAAACGTTGATGAAAAACTGAATACATTTCAATTGGTTTTGCTGAACAAAGCCATAATGAATCAGAACATGCAAGAGTGATTGCAAAACACATTGGAACAAATCATCATGAGTTTGTTGTTTCTGTTAAAGATGCAATTGATTTAATTGAAACTTTTTTTGAAGTTTATGATGAACCTTATACTGATACCTCTGGTATTCCTACAATGTTAGTCTCAAAACTTGCTTCAAAGCATGTAAAGGTAGTGTTGTCAGGAGAAGGCGGTGATGAATTGTTTTTCGGCTATGGTACCCATAATTGGGCTAAGCGATTAAATGCTTTCCCTTTTAGCGTTTTCAGAAGTCCTATCCGAACTATTCTTACTTGTGGTAACTCACGCAGTAAACGTGTTGCACAATTATTGGATTTTAATGAGCATTCCGATTTTTTGCCTGAACACATTTATTCACAAGAACAATACTTGTTCAGTAACAAAGAAATAGTGGAATTGGTTTCTGATGAATTAAGGAAAGAGACCTTGAAGAATATTGCACAAAGAAATGAAGAATTGGAAAAGTTGTTTAATATTAATGACAGTTGTTTGCCAGAGGAAAGACAGGCAAATTATGAGCTAAAATTTCCATTTCAGGACGATTTGCTAACCAAAGTTGATAGAGCTACTATGTTTCATTCTATAGAAGCACGTGTGCCTTTTTTAGACAATAATTTTGCTGAATATGTTTTCTCAGTTTCCAGTGACATTAAAATCAAGAATGGAATAAACAAATATCCACTAAAAAAAATTCTTGCCAATTATGTTCCTGAAGAATTATTTATGCGACCCAAAAAAGGATTTTCTATTCCTCTTGCAAAATGGTTAAAAGCTGATTGGAAATATTTGCTTAATCGTTATCTTGATGAAAAAACAATTCGACATGCAGGATTAGTGAAATTTGAAGTTGTAAAAAAGTTAATTCAACGATTTCTTTCCGGAGAAGACTATTTATATAATCGTATCTGGTGCTTAATCGTACTTCATCGCTGGTATGAGCGACAGCAATGGTGATTAAATTGTTTCCAGATCTTTAGACTTAATCCATCCAATATTCCCATTGGGGATTCTTATTTTTTTCCAAGAACTCAATTCATCAACAATATTAATTTTCGTTCCTTCATGTAATTGGAACAAGTTGGTGCCTTTATCATCAGGCGCGCTTTTGATATAAGCGCTTTGGCTTATGATTAATGCTTCCACAGATGAGTCGTTTATGTTTTGGCGTGTTTGTGTTGTGATAAAGAAAAACAAAGTGCAGCAAGCCAGAATTAAACTGATGATAAAACATAATTTTTTCAATGAAGCACTTTTAATTATAATCATGATGGCTATTGCTGCAATAAACAACCAAAGAAAAAATAACATAATGACAGCCGATGAGTCTGCCGTGGAGGAGGCTATATAATTATCCCACCACTGATTGTAAAATACTTTTGGTGTTGGTTCAATTTTGTCAATTGTTTTTTGATTAGCTATCGCTAAATTGAGGTTGACATCAGCATCGTCAGGTTTAATTTTTTTTGCTCTTTCGTAATTTAAAATTGCTTTTGTGAAGTTGCCTGTCTTGTAATATGCATTACCCAGATTATAATAAACTTCAAATGAAATGGTATTGTCTGCAACGAGTTGTTCATATTTTTCAATTGCCTGAAAATAACTTTGTTTTAAATAAAGGTTGTTAGCTTCATTAAAGACTATATCATGTTTTGAGTCGGCAAAAATATTCTGCGAAAGCAACAGGCATAGTAAGATGAATATATATCTTGCTTTCATATTTTATTTGTTTAAATAGTTTTCGAGTTCTGTAATGATGGCAGCAGCTTCAGTGTAAATGCTTTGTGTGTTATTGTTTTGTGTGAGTGGAGCGTATCTGGCAAGTTCGCACAAGTCAATTGTTGCAATGATTCTTTCAGTTAAAGCATCAGGAATATTTCTGTTGATTAATTTTTGCCTTAGATTTTCTTTTGTCATCTCAGAAAAATTAATATTTAGTTTGTCAGAAGCATATCCATATATAGCTTTGGATATTTCTTCGTAGAAAGCGTCATCTTTCTTTGCATCAATCATCTTTTTAGCAATTGACAATCGTTTATGTGCCATTTTTGTAGCTCTGCTACTTCGCATGTATTCTGCATCACCGGCAAGTCTATTTCTTTTTCTGATATACAATATCAATAAAATAAGTGCTGCAAATGGGATTGCAACCAATAAATAGTATAAACCACTCAGATAAAATGTTGTTGCCGGTTTTGTTGTTAATTTTCCGGTTTTAATGAATGAAATGTCTTTGCCAAGAAGCTTAATGTCTGTCTTGTTTTGAGATGTCGCTACTGATTGTGCAGCACTTGCATCTCCCGAAATTCCTTTAACTGTAATTTTAAATGCTGATGATTGTAACTGTTCATACTGTTTCTTGTCAAGATCGAAATAGGTGAATTTTATTGGGTCAATTGTATATTCACCTTCATGACGTGGTATCAATAAATATTCAAAAGTTTTGCTGCCCGAAACACCACTTTCTGAAATATTTGTATTATCGCTGACTTTTGGATCATACTTTTCAAAATCAGTTGGCACTTCAACTTCAGGTGCATCAATAAGTTTTAAATTTCCTTTGCCGGATATTTTTATTTTTAAATTAATAGCATCATTAGCTTTAACTTTATCATTATCAGTCGTTGCCTGCAAACTAAATGATCCAATCGCCCCTTTAAATGCATTGTCATTTTCCTGAGGAAGATCTTTTACTGTAATTTTTACAGGTAAGCTTTTAACATTAACTTTTACATCTTGTGCCGATCCGAAAAACGGGTCGTTAAAAAATGGGTCGTTAAAAATGTCGAATGGGTTATTGGAACGTTTGCGCTGTGTTTGAATACGGGCAATGCAACTGCCTTCCATTGGCTCTATAGTTAATGTGCCTGATTGCTGTGGAAACAACAATACTTTTTTAACAATTCCAACTCTATACATCTCACCATTGTAATTTTCAGTAGTGAGTTCTAATTGCTGTGGCATTTTTAATTCCTGTGACCAGAATCCATTTAGTGCAGGTAGTTTATCAATACTATAGTTAACCAAATTTACTTTAGTATATAATTTATATGTCGCTAACAGTGCTTCACCTCTGTAAACCGATGATTTGTTTACACTCACTCTTAAAAATACACTATTGCTGCTAATGCCTGCATCAGCATCATTGCTTTTTTGTTGTTGAGCACCCGATTGTGCTTTTTGACTTTTAACAACATTTATTGTAAGGGTATTAGATTTTACTTTTCCTCCGTTAACGGTTATTGTTGCAGGGTCAATTCGAAAAGTCCCTTCACTGTTGGCTGTAAGATAATAGGTGAATGAAACGGACTGCGACATATTTCCGTTTATAAATTGCATGCTCGTGCTTTGATTAGGGCCGCTCAACACATTGAAATCTCTAAAAGTCGGGGCTTGGAAATTACTGCCTTGTGTGTTTAAAGTATAGGTTATACTGAATTGCTCATTGGTGCCAACAGGGTTTTTGTTTACAGATGCTATGAAAGTTATTTCTGCAGCAAAAATATTAGTTGTAAAAAACAACAATAGAAGCACTAAGCCTGCGAATAACGACTTGTGTTTTATCTTTATAGCTTTTGTTTCTACCATTGTTTTTCAATATTAACTCTTGTGCCTTCTTTCTTAGCTAATTTCTTCTGCAAATTCATTTCATCATTTTTCAGTGCTTCAAGCATACGTTCTGCATCTTCTTTCGAAATTTTTGGTTGCTGTGCTTGCTCTTTTTTCTGATCCTGTTTTTGTTGATCCTGTTCTTTTTGTTGGTCTTGTTGCTGCTTTTGTTGATCTTGTTTTTGTTGTTGCTTATCCTGTTGCTTTTTTTGTTGATTCTTTTGATCTTTTTTTATTATCCTGATTTTGTTTTGCTGCTGTTGTTGTTGTTTTAATTTAGCTAATGCATAAGAATAATTATATAAAGCATCTTTATCATTTGGACTAAGCTTTAAAGCCTCTTTATAGGCATTCGCACCTTCCTGATATTTTTCGGATTTCATCAATGTGTTACCGAGGTTGTAAAGAGATTTAGCTTTGGCATCAGTAGAAAGTTTTTCATTGTTCAGGTTTTGATAAACTCCTGCAGCTTCGTCAAATTTGTTTTGTTTGTACAGTGCATTGCCTAAATTATAAAGACCTTCTACAGAATTTCCATTTTTCGATGGCTTTACGATAGCTTGATTCTGCCTGATCAAATTTTCCGTTCTTATATTCCTTATTGCCCTCGCGTACCAATGGTTTTTCATTTTGTGCAATAGCTACAAAACTCATTGAAATAAAAAATAAGATAAGAATATTACTTTTTTTCATCACCATCGCCAAATAAATTTAATTCTTCCATCCATCTGCTTCTTTTTTCTGAAATCAGAAACTCTAAGATAAGAAAAAACAATGCAGCACCCAAAAGATATTGAAATTGGTCTGCATAGTCTGTAAACATCTTACTGCCAAATTCGTTTTTTTGCATAGCATTGATTTCTTTCATTATAATGCTAAGCCCATCATCACTATTTGTTGCCCTGATAAATTTGCCATTTCCGGCCTGTGCAATTTCTGCTAAGGTTTGCTCATCTATTTTAGTGATTACAGTCTGACCATTATTGTCCTGCATAAATCCTGTGCGTTGCCCATTTGTATAAACCGGAATAGGAGCACCATTAACAGAACCCATGCCAATGGTATGAACAGTAATGTTGTTTTTATATGCTTCTTTAGCTGCGGCCACTGCATCATCCTCATGATTTTCTCCATCAGTAATCACAATGATGGCTTTGTTTTTTTTCGAAGAATCTTCATTGCCGAAAGATGATACAGCCAAGTCAATAGCTTTTCCAATGGCAGTTCCCTGCGTTGGAACAATGTTGGTATTAACTGTTGAAAGAAATAATTTAGCAGCACCATAATCGGTGGTGATAGGCAGTTGTGTATAAGCTTCACCTGCAAAAACGATTAAGCCGATTCTGTCGCCTTGCATCTGATCAATTAACCTTGAAATTGATTGTTTCGCTCGCTCCAGTCGGCTTGGTTTAATGTCCTCGGCATTCATGCTGTTACTCACATCTAACGCAATGATGACATCAACACCTTTGCGTTTAACAGTTTCTAATTTAGTGCCTACCTGAGGACCAGCAATTCCAATTACCAGAAATAGAAACGCAGTCATCAGTAAAATAAACTTTCTAAGTGGCTTGGTATATGCCTTTCCCGGAGTGAGAAATCTGACCAAATGCATATCTCCAAATTTTTTCAGTGATTTTTTCGCCAGTTAACCAAACTTATATATAGAATGATAAATAGCGGTATCAGAGCCAGACAATATAAAATAAAACTATGTGAAAATCGGAACATTGTTACGCTTTAATCTTTATCTTTTATGTAAGTTTTCTTAACCAGGTATATTTCAATAGTAGTTCTAGTGCAAAAAATATTCCTGCTGCCAGAGCATAATTGAAATACTCTTCACTATGACGCCTGAACTCAGTTACTTCAACTTTTGTTTTTTCGAGTTTATCAATTTCAGAATAGATTTCTTTTAAAGTTTTATTGTTAGTTGCACGGAAATATTTTCCATCTGTTGCATCAGAAATTTGCTTGCAGATTTCCTCATCAATCTGCACAGGAACATTCTGATATTGTATTCCAAAAACAGTTTTAAACGGATAGGGTGCCATGCCAACTGTGCCAACGCCAATGGTATAGACTCTGATGCCGAAAGTTTTAGCTATTTCACCTGCTGTTAATGGTGCAATGGCTCCTGCATTATTTACACCGTCAGTAAGTAAAATAATAACCTTACTTTTTGTCTTAGCATCTTTCAGACGGTTCACAGCTGTTGCCAAGCCTTCTCCAATAGCAGTGCCATCTGTCAGCATACCACTTTCAATTTTCGACATCAAGTTTTTTAATACTGCATGGTCTGAAGTTAATGGACATTGAGTAAAACTTTCCCCACTGAAAATTACCAAACCAATTAAATCATTCGGACGATGATCAATAAAATCAATAGCCACTTTTTAGCAGCTTCAATTCTGTTTGGTTTAAAATCTTCTGCAAGCATACTTCCCGATATGTCCATTGCCAAAACAATTGATATGCCTTCTGTTGAAACCTGCTGTGCTTGTGATGATGATTGTGGACGTGCAAGAGCTATGATAATGCAGATAACGCTGAGAAGTCGGAATACAAATGGCATGAACACCAATCGCTGTCTGAAACTTGGTTGATAATTTTGAAATCCATCATCAGATGAAAGTTTAAGCCTGACTTTTTTTGCAGAAGTAACTTTCCACTGCCACAACAACATTGCCGGAATCAGCAACAGCAACCAGAAGAACTGAGGATAGGCAAATTGTATGTTATCAAATAAACTCATGTTTTATGGCTTAACCTGTTCTTGTGGTTTTGTGGTCAGAACAACCTTGGTTTCGTTTACAAAAATGAAAGCATCTGTCATTGCTTGTTCATTTTCATTACTCAACGGTGTGTATTTTGCAAATTTTGCCAAATCACTTAACGTTAATGTGCTTTTCAGTCTGTTAAAATTGTCATTGCTTAATTGCAAGGCAGTGTTGCTATGCATTATTTCATCAGTGGTACTTTCCATGGCATCAAAATTCCAACGGTTGCTGATGTATGCTCTCATTATATCTGAAAGTTGTGTGTAATACATTTTGAAATTACCTTGTTGCCATAATTTTTCTTGTTGAAGATGCTCTAATTGTTCTATTGCAATTTCATGCGTTTCTACAGTATAGTTTGTGGTATCGTCTGTTTTTTTATAGCTGAATACAAATGGAGTTATTACAAAAAATCCTGAATCAAAAGCAGTAAGTGTAAATTTTTGCTCACGTGTAATTAGACTTTTGTTGGCGGAGGGTAAGGTGTCAATAGGCAAGCGCGAAATAACATCAATGCCATTAAAAGTATCCGGAATGGCAACCCATTTTGTTTGATAGTCTGCAGGTGCAGTAAAACGGAGCTTAGCTGTTATTTGCTGCCCTGCAACAATTCTGTTGGTGTCAAGTTGAAGAACAGCAGTTACACTCTGTGCAAATACACAATTAGCGGAAAGTAAAATACTTATAAGCAGAGCAGGAATTTTTTTAATAAATAATTTCATTTTTTAACTCTGTTCTTAAAAAGTTTCATCAATGGCTGAATATAGTTCTGCCCTGTAAATAATTCTATTTTATCAATGCCGCTTTTGCTTAACAATCCATTGATCTGGCGATTGCGCATTTGTCGCTGGTTCTGATAATTCTTTCTGACAACAGCACTTGAAGTATCAATAAGTTGTTCGCGACCGGTTTCTGCATCATAAATATTAATTAATCCAATGTCAGGCAACTCTGATTCGCGCAAGTCGTTTATTTTTAAGACAACCAAATCATGTTTACGATTGGCAATTTTTAAAGAATCTTCAAGCATACTTTTAGGCTTGCCGACAGCACTATCGTAAAAGTCGGAAATTAAAAACGCAATACTCTTTTTCTTTATAGCATTACTTAAAAACTGAAGTCCAGCACTAATTGATGTGCCTTTACTCTCAGCTTCAAAGTTTATTAACTCACGTATGATGCGCAAAATGTGTGAACGACCTTTGTTAGGAGGAATAAATTTTTCAATCTTATCACTGAATAAAATCAAACCTATTTTGTCATTGTTTTGTATTGCAGAGAAAGAAAGCACTGCACAAATTTCAGCAATCAATTCACGTTTAAATTGTTTTTGTGTACCAAAGTTGCCTGATGCACTCACATCTACCACCAACATTACATTCAGTTCGCGTTCTTCTTCAAAAACTTTCACATAAGGATGATTCAAGCGTGCAGTAACATTCCAGTCAATAGAGCGGATATCATCACCCGGAATATATTCTCTTACCTCGCTAAAAGCCATGCCACGACCTTTGAAAGCCGAATGGTATTCGCCCGAAAAAATCTGGTTCGAGAGACCTTTTGTTTTGATCTCAATCTTCCGGACTTTTTTTATCAGTTCTGTTGCATCCAAAGCGTTGGCAATTGTTTATTGATTCTGTTGAATTAAATTTGTTGAATGTTTTTAATCTCTAAGGCACTTCAACCACGTTAAGTACTTCGTTAATCACCATATCAGTTGTGTAATTTTCTGCTTCTGCTTCATAAGTCAAGCCAATACGATGACGCATTACATCATGACAAATAGCACGCACATCTTCAGGAATAACATAACCTCTGCGTTTTATAAATGCATAAGTTTTTGCTGCAAGCGCAAGGTTTATGCTTGCACGTGGTGATCCTCCATAGTTGATGAGTTGTGCAATTTTTCCGAGTTTGTTGTCATTCGGAAAACGTGTGGCAAAAACTATATCAATAATATATTTTTCGATTTTCTCATCCATATAAACTTCGCGAACCAATTGTCTTGCTTTAAGAATATCAGCAGTGCGGATTATAGGCGTGATGTTTGTTTTTTCCTGTGATAAATTCTGACGGATAATCAATTTCTCATCTTCTCTTGTTGGATATCCTATTACAACCTTTAGCATAAAACGATCTAATTGTGCTTCGGGTAGCGGATAGGTTCCTTCCTGTTCAATAGGATTCTGAGTGGCAAGTACTAAGAAAGGTTCTTCAAGTTTAAAAGTCTCATCACCAATAGTGACTTGTTTTTCCTGCATCGCTTCAAGCAAGGCACTTTGCACTTTTGCAGGGGCACGGTTTATTTCATCTGCAAGAATAAAATTTGCAAAAATGGGTCCTTTACGAACTGCAAATTCTTCTTTTTTCTGATTATACATTAGCGTCCCTACTAAATCGGCAGGTAATAAATCAGGAGTAAACTGAATGCGGCTGAAACGTGCATCAATTGCAGAGGCAAGTGATTTAATGGCTAAGGTTTTGCAAGACCGGGAACACCTTCAAGTAATAAGTGACCGTTGGAGAGTAAGCCAATGAGTAGTCTTTCTACCATGTATTTCTGTCCAACAATAACCTTGCTCAGTTCTAACTGCAGCAAGTCAATGAATTCACTTTCGCGTTGGATTTTTTCGTTTATTTCTCTGATATCAAACATAAATATTGATGATTATTTGCGATGCAAGTTTAAAAGTTTAGCTGTGAAAAGAATGTGAAATAGATTGTTAATTTGTGTTAAGTAATAGAATTGGCAAATATACTATTCAGAGCATAATCAGATAGTTTATTTTTGTACGCTATGCAACGATATTTCTTGAGTTATTTTTTAGAGGTACGCATTTCAGTGGCTGGCAGATACAGAAGAACGCAGCTGCTGTACAGCAGAAAATTAACGAAGCCTTGGGTCTGCTAATCAATGGCTCTGCTTTAAAACCAATTGAAACTACTGGCTGCGGTCGTACAGATACAGGTGTTCATGCCACACAGTTTTTTGCACATTTTGATGCTCCTGTTATTGAAGACCATAGAAATTTTCTTTATCAACTAAACGGAATTTTGCCCGGTGATATTACAATTTTAAATCTGCATGTTGTTGATAGCGATTGTCATGCCCGATATGATGCAGTGAGCCGTACATATCAGTATTATATCCACACTTATAAAAATGGATTTTTAGAGGAGTTTTCAGGATGTTATTACCGTAGATTTGATATTGCTCTCATGCAAAAAGCAGCTGATATACTTTTAAAACATGAAGACTTTAATAGTTTTTGTAAATCACGTGCTCAGAGTCAGACAAGTCTGTGTAAAATCACTTTTGCTAAATGGTCAGAAAGCAAAGGGAAGTTAATGTTTGAAATTACTGCCGACAGATTTTTAAGAGGTATGGTGCGTGCATTAGTTGGTACAATGACTGATGTTGGCATTGGAAAGATTAGTCTCAACGATTTTGAAAATATTATTGCTGCACGCAACAGAAGAAAGGCAGGGCATGCAGCACCTGCATGTGGATTGTATCTTACAAAAATTGTGTATCCGTTTCTTAATGTTAAAAGCAAAAATCATTTACCACACCTTTTATAAAATACTGCTGCTATTACAGAGATAAAATGAATTGCGGCAAGGCTATCTGTTATTAACAAACCTTTGTGTAATATACGCAATGGTTTAAGTTTTCAACCTGTGATGCCGGCTATATATTTGTCATAGACCAAACAAATTTTAGCATGGCAAAAAAACAAGATCGCAAAGTATTCGTACTCGATACCTCTTGCATCCTTTTCGACCACAACGCAATTACTAACTTTAAAGAACACAATGTGGCCATCCCTATAACGGTACTTGAAGAAATAGATCGTTTTAAAAAGGGAAATGACGTAATCAATTTCGAAGCACGTGAGTTTATCAGATCACTCGATAAGTTAAGTTCGGGCGCATCACTTGGCGATTGGATTCCACTCAATGGCCCCACCAAAGGAAAGTTTAAGGTGCTGATGGATGAAAGCGGAAATGGTGTAGATGCCAATAAAGTTTTCGGTGAGAAAAAAGCTGACCATAACATTATTAATGCAGCACTGGCGTTGAAGCATGAAACCGATGAACGAAATATTGTTCTCGTAAGTAAAGATATTAATCTGCGACTGAAAGCTAAATCGCTTGGCCTACAGGCAGAAGATTATATGACCGGAAAAATTAAAGATATTGAAGGACTTTATACCGGTAAATCTGAGTTGAACAATGTATCTAAAAAATTAATTGATGCATTGTATCATGACGGTTTTTGTAAGTGGAAAGATTTGGTAAAATCACGCCCGGTTGCCAATCATTATTATATTCTTAAAAGTAAGGCAGAAGGCTCTTCTGCATTGGCGTTTTATAATCCTATAACCGATAGAATTGAACGTATTCATAAAGATCATGCTTATGGTATAAAACCTCGTAATGCCGAACAGGCTTTTGCCATGCATGCAGTCATGAATCCGAATGTTTTGTTGGTAACGGTTCAGGGTGTGGCCGGAACAGGTAAAACTTTAATTGCATTAGCATCGGCAATGCAACAAAAAATGAATTACCGTCAGATATATCTTGCGCGTCCGATAGTTCCGCTCAGCAATAAAGATATTGGTTATTTGCCCGGAGATATAAAGTCAAAGATTAATCCATACATGGAGCCATTGTGGGATAATCTTAAATACATTCAAAGTCAATATCGCGAAACAGATAAAGAGTATCAGAAAATTTCAGATATGGTAGAGAACGAAAAATTGCACATCACACCATTGGCATATATACGTGGCCGTAGCTTAAGTAATATTTGTTTTATTATTGACGAAGCTCAAAATCTGACACCACATGAAGTTAAAACTATCATTACCCGTGCTGGTGAAGGAACAAAAATAATTTTCACAGGTGATGTGTTTCAGATTGATACACCATATCTTGATGCACATAGCAATGGACTAAGCAATGTAATTGATAAGATGAAAAATTCTCATCTCTATTCGCACATAACTTTGGAAAAAGGAGAACGAAGTGAGTTGGCAAATCTTGCCGGTGAATTACTTTAAACAAGTAACCGGATTTTTTAAATATAATTTTTATTCAAGGTAGGTAGAGATACAGAAGTTATCTTTGCGACATGATTAAACGATGCTTTGATATTATTGTATCATTAATAGCAATAATTATTCTTTTGCCAATACTATTGCTCATTGCATTATGGATTAAAATTGATAGCAGAGGTAGTATTATTTACAAACAAATAAGAGTAGGTAAGGGAGGTAGAGATTTTGGTATTTTTAAATTCAGAACGATGCACCCTGACTCTGACATAAAGGGATTGCTGACTGTGGGTGGACGTGATCCAAGAATAACCAATGCAGGGTATTTACTTCGTAAGTATAAACTTGATGAATTACCGCAATTGTTTAATGTGTTGAAAGGCGATATGAGTCTTGTTGGTCCAAGACCGGAAGTGCGCAAGTATGTTTCACGTTATTCCGATGAACAACTAAAGGTATTAAGCGTAAAACCGGGAATTACTGATTTTGCAAGCATTCATTACAGCAATGAGAATGAAATTTTAGCGAAGTCAGCAAACCCTGAACAGACCTATGTACAGGAAATTATGCCACATAAGTTAGCACTCAATCTAAAGTATATTCAAGAAGCAAGCCTAATGACAGACCTGAAGATTATTGCCGCTACAGTCATGAAAATTGTCAGTTGAATAATAAGTTTATTTATAGACCTTTAATTTGTTTTTAAAACTGTGTTAATGGGTGTTAATTTTTCTATTGTTTGAGTGAGAGTAAATGATTTTAAAATGAGTTTTCAGTTGATGAAATAAGTTTTAAATCCGCTTAAACTTTAAAGAGGAAAAAAGTGTTATTGTTGCAATTGAATTGAACAGTAAAGAATTAAATTGACTATAAGTAGTTTTATAGCTGCCATTGAATTAAATAAAGAAGAGAAGATGCGTAAATTTTTGAATTATTACAAAAGCTTGTTTTTTGTTTTGTTGAGTTTGCCAAGTATAAACACAGCGCAAGCACAAATGCAGCAGATGATGCAACGCGGTATGAATGCCGGTCGGCTCTATGGAAAAGTTGTAGATTCCAAAACCAATAAGCCTGTTGAATTTGCTGCAGTTCAGATTTCTGTTTTTAAAAAGGACAGTACGGGCACATTAAAGGAAAATATTCTGAATGGACAGTTAACGCAGGGCAATGGAGATTTTAGTTTGGATCAGTTGCCGGTAATGGGTGAACTGACTTTTAAAATTGCTGCAATGGGATATAAACCTTATGAGCAAAAAGTAAAATTTGAAATAAAAATGCCTCAAGGTGGTGGTCAGGGAAATAATTGGCAACAGGCACTCAATGCTATAGATAAAGATTTAGGTAACATAAAGCTTGAACCTAATGTGGTTGCACTTCAGGAAGTTCAGATTGATGGTACAGCTCCGGTGTTGGAACTGCGTCCCGACAAGAAAGTTTTTAATGTTGAAAAAAATCCAATTGCAGCAGGAGGTACAGCAGAAGATGTGCTAAAGCAAGTTCCTAGTGTGAATGTTGATATAGATGGTAATGTAACCTTGCGGAATGCCGCACCGCAAATATTTGTAGATGGCCGTCCAACAACTTTAACTGTAGATCAGATTCCTGCTGATGCCATTCAGGAAGTTGAAATTATTACAAATCCATCAGCAAAGTACGATGCCAGCGGAGGGATGGCCGGTATATTAAACATTGTTTTGAAAAAGAACAGACGCATTGGCTATAACGGAATGGTTCGTGCCGGTGCAGATTCAAGAGGAAGAATAAATCTGGGGGGAGATTTTAATGTGCGCGAAGGAAAAGTAAATGTGTTTTTAAGCGGCAATCTCAATCAGCGTAAATCAAAAGGAACTGGACTAACAGAAAGACAAACACTGGGCTCCACTCCAAATAATTTTATAAGCCAAAGTAATGAAAATTCCAGCAATGGCTATTTTGGATTTATTCGTTCAGGAGCAGATATTTTTTTAGATAACAGAAATACCATAACTGTTTCGGGAAGTTATATGAATGGATATTTTAAACCATTGGAGTTTTTACAAACAAAGACGGATACATTATTTCCGGGATATACATCTTCTTCTTTGTCAGACAGAAATTCTTCAAGCAAACGTGAATTTAAAAATACAGGTGGCACAGTTGCCTATAAACGTCTTTTCCCGCAAGAAGGTAAAGAACTTACTGCAGATATAAATTTCAACAGTGTAAAGAGTGATATGGGAGGAAACTACAGTACACAAAATTATCTGGGCACTGGCGAAGCTTACGGCAATCCTATTTTGCAGAAGCAAAGTATTGAAGGTGAAAACACATTTGTTACAGCACAAACCGATATGGATTTCCCGCTTGATAAAAAGTCGAAAATTGAAACAGGACTGCGTGGTGCTATGCGCGATTACAGCAGTGTAAATCAGAATTTTATTTTTGACGACTCGCAACAACAATATATTTTAATTCCTAATCAGACAGCAAATTATCAATATGTAGATCAGGTTTATGCAGCTTATGCAACCTACAGTAAGTCATTCGAAAAATTATCATTACAGGCAGGACTAAGGGCAGAAAGCTCGTTCTATGAAGGTGAACTTACACAAACAGGACAGAAGTTTAGCACAAATTATCCTGTTAGTTTGTTCCCAAGTGCATCGGCAAGTTATAAACTGAGTAGTAAAACTGATTTGCAGATAAATTATTCACGCAGAATAAACAGACCTAACTTTTTCCAGATAATTCCATATTCTGATTATTCCGATTCTTTAAACATCAGTAAAGGAAACCCCGGATTGAAACCTGAGTTTACACATTCAGTAGAATTGACAGCCATGCAAACTATGAGTCGTAAAAATACACTGATGGCAACAGTTTATTATAAACAAACTGATGGGGTAATTACCCGTTATCTGAGCTATGAAACGGATACTATTTTGGGACGTAATGTATTGGTAAGCACCTTCCGAAATGCAAACACAAGCTATGCTTATGGGTTAGAATTAACAGCACAAAATAATATTAAAGGTTGGCTCGACATTACTTCAAATATTAATGCTTATCAGAGTGTGATTAATGGAAAAAACATTGAGTCAAATCTAAAAGTTGAACAGTTTAGTTGGTTTGCAAAACTCAACCTTAATGTTAAACTGCCTAAGAATTTTTCTGTTAGTATTTCAGGTGATTATCAATCCAAAACAGCATTACAGTTAAATAGTAATAGTGGAGGACGTGGGACCAATGGGTGGCGGCACTCAAAGTACGGCACAGGGTTATATAAGACCAAATTATGGTGTTGATGCTGGTTTACGTTATGATTTTCTTAAAGATAAAGCAGCATCACTTACGCTAAATGTTTCTGATATTTTCAAGACAAGAGTAAATGATGTGCATTCAGAATCTGATTTTTATATACAGGATAGCTGGCGCAAACGAGACGCACAAATTTTCAGATTAAACTTCAGCTATCGCTTTGGGAAATTCGATACCTCACTATTCAAGAGGAAAAATCAGAAAATAAATACTGAAGGTATGCAGGATATGAGCATGTAGTGTTTATTCTTTCGTTCGTTAATGCATCTGAATTCGGTTCAAATGCAATATTTTTGGACGCTTTATGAATGTACTTTATATTTCTTATGATGGAATGACAGATAATCTTGGTCAGTCGCAGGTAATTCCCTACCTGAAAGGACTCACAGGTTATGGTCATCATTTTGATATTATCAGTTGCGAAAAGCCCGATAAGTTTAAAGCTAAAGAAATAGAAATTAGAAAGTTGCTTGATTCTTTAAACATAGGATGGTATCCTTTGCCATATACAAAAAGACCCCCTGTATTATCAACAGTAATTGATGTGGTTCGTATGTACAGAAAAGCATACAGTCTGCACAAAGAAAACAAGTATGATGCAGTGCATTGTCGAAGCTATCTCTCTGCTATGATTGGTCAGGACATGAAAAAGAAGTTTGGCACCAAATTTATTTTTGACATGCGAGGCTTCTGGCCCGATGAACGCATTGACGGTGATTTGTGGAATATTAAAAATCCAGTTTACAGAATCATTTATAATTATTTCAAGAAAAAAGAACTGCAGTTTTTTAATGAGTCAGACTTGAATGTCAGTCTCACACATGCAGGGTTGAACGAAATTAAAAAAATGAATGTCAGCAACGAGCAAATAAACAAGTTCTCTATTATTCCATGTTGCTCAGATTATGAATTGTTCAAACCTTTACCGCGTGATTTGGCATTGGTTAAGCAGCTAGGTTTTGAAGCATCAAACAAGATATTGTGTTACCTCGGTTCAATAGGAACATGGTATATGTTTGATGAGATGATGGCTATGTTTAAGCAGTTGCATTTTCAGGATAATTCCTTCCGCCTGTTTATTATGACACCTGAACCTCCATCAATGGTTTTCGATTCGGCAAAAAAATTGGGAATAAATACAGATTTAATCAAGGTAGTGAGTGCAACGCGACAGCAGGTGCCAAAATATTTATCAATTGCGCATCTGGGAATTTCATTTATCAAACCTTGCTTTTCAAAACTAAGCAGTTCGCCAACAAAGATGGGGGAGATGCTTGCTGCAGGAGTTCCATTGATTTGCAACAGTGGTGTTGGCGATGTTGAGCGTATCATTAATGAAACAAAGACAGGTGTAATAATTCATGGTTTTACAGAAGATGAAATGCAGTCTGTAGCAAAAAGAGCTATTGAAATGATTCAGGTTCCAAGAGAGAATATCAGAGAACAATCTCGTCCGGTTTTTGCACTTGAAAGCGGAGTTAAACTATATGCACAGGCTTATGAAAAAATGCAAAAACAATAATTACAAAATCATCTTTATTTTCGCAGACAATTTGCTGACCTTGTTTTTGCAGGCAACAAAAATTTATGAGCCACAATAAGAAGAAAATTCTACTGATTTGCCCTTATCCCGAAGATACTGCACCGGGGCAACGTTTGCGTTATGAGCAGTATCTGAATTTGTTCAGAAAAGAAGGATATGATATACATGTTTCATCTTTCATGACCTATCGTTTTAACAGCATTGTTTATAAACCCGGAAATGTTCCAGAGAAAATATTCTGGACTTTGTTTGGCTACATAAAACGCTTTTTGCAACTGTTTACGTTATGGCGTTATGATGCAGTGTATATTTTTTTGTGGGTAACACCATTCGGATTGCCGCTGTTTGAATGGCTTTTTGTGCTGCTAAACCCTAATATGATTTATGATATTGATGACATGGTTTTTCTTGGTCATTCTTCTAAAGCCAATAAGTTTATTAAAATATTAAAAGGTACAAGAAAAATTACTTTCCTGATGAAGAAGGCTAAGCACATTGTTGTTTCAACACCTTCTAATGAGGAGTTTGCCAGAAAGTATAACAATGCAATTACTGATATTTCAGTAGCTATCAACACAGATGTTTATCTTCCTGCAAATAAATACAGCAACAATGATGTTATAACAATAGGATGGAGTGGCAGTCACAGTACAAGCCGTTATTTATTTTTGTTGGAAGAAGTGTTGAGGAAATTTGCCGGTCGCAGTAATATCAGAATCCTGGTAATAGGAGACACAACGTTTAAGTTTAATGGCTTCGATTGTGAAACCATTCCCTGGCAATCGGCAACAGAGGTTAAAGACCTTCAGAAAATTGATATTGGCCTATATCCACTTCCTGATGAACAATGGGTTTATGGGAAGAGTGGAGGCAAGGCATTGCAATATATGGCTTTGGGAATTCCAACCATTGCAACCGGAATCGGGACAAACTTCAGAATAATTGATGATGGCGAGTCAGGGTTTCTGGTAAGAACAGATGAACAGTGGATTGAAAAAATTGAATATCTGATAAATCATTTTGAAGAGAGAAAACGAATTGGCATGAATGGAAGAATGAAGGTTGAGAAAGAGTATTCACTTCATGTAAACAAAAAATACTATCTCGAAATATTTGAAAAGGTAGTTGGTTGAATATTTGTTTGTCACTTTGTTTTAAGTATCTTAGCACTGCAATGAAAAAGATAATTTTTGTATTGCTTATAGCTTGTAGTCATTTTGTAGCTAAAGCACAGTTTGCACCTGTTGGTGCACAGTGGCACTACACGCAATGTACAGTTACATTTCCTTATTCCTGCGGCCCTGTTGAAGTAAATGCAACTGGAACTACTGTCATTAATGGCATTACATGACTAACCTACAGATTGCTCCTTTTTACTTGTGTTGGCTTTAATTATTTGCCTGTTTATCAGAGTAACGATACTGTTTATCGTTTCTCTACAATCTCAACACCTTTACCATGCTTTACGATTTTAATGCACAGCCGGGTGATATATGGAACATAGTATCAAACACCATTAATCAACCGCCACCGGCACCACTTACAGACACTGTGCGTATTCGTGTTGACTCAGTGAACATGGTTAATATCAACAATCATCCCCGAAAAATATTTTACATTTCTTATGCCGATTCATCTCACATTCCATTTGTTTTTGAAGGGCCTATTATTGAAGGTATTGGCAGTTTGAATTTTTTACTTACACAATTCAATTTATGCGATCCTCAGATAACTGCTTTTAGATGTTACAACGATTCAACATTAGGTTTGTATCAGCCCAACACCTTGGTTGACTGCGATTCTGTAGTTGTTGTTGGTGAAAGTGAAGTAATCAAAAAAGACTATGTAAGCCTTTATCCGAATCCTTTCACAGATCAGATATGCATTCACTCTGAAGATTTTTTATACAGAAAGTACGATATTAAATTAGTGAATATTGTTGGTAAGGTCGTTTATCACAGCAAGCAAAGGCAGGCTCTTGATCAACTTACAATTTATCCTAAAAATCTTGCACCCGGCACTTATTATCTGCTGCTGGAATCTGACAAAAAGGTGCTTCAAAAACGGGTGGTAAAACTTTAATGTCTTTACTCGGTTATGCTAATCTAAAGAAATACAATTCCGATATTTGCATACTAAATATTTATTTTAAAAATGGATAGCGCCCTCACAGATCAAAATATTTTCCAACTATATTGTAACAGCCTTACTTCTTACCAAAGACTAAAAACACTTGAGGTAAAGATTGGCGATGTAGCAATGGGAGCTAATCATCCCATTCGTGTTCAAAGTATGACCACTACAGACACTCTTGACACCAAGGCTACAGTTGAACAAAGCATCAGGATGATTGTGGCAGGTTGTGAATTTGTGCGAATCACTGCACCAAGCATCAATGAGGCACGTAATCTTCAGAATATTAAAGACGAACTTCGCAAGAGAGGCTATAAAACACCTCTGATTGCCGATATCCATTTTACACCTAATGCCGCAGAAACTGCAGCTCGTATTGTGGAGAAAGTAAGGGTGAATCCCGGCAACTATGCTGACAAGAAAAAGTTCGACACTATTGAATATACTGATGTAACTTATGCTGAAGAGTTAGAGCGAATACGCGAACGGTTTATTCCATTAGTAAAGATTTGTAAAGAGTATGGTACTGCAATGCGCATTGGTACCAATCATGGTTCTTTGAGCGATCGTATTATGAGTCGTTATGGCGATACACCTTTGGGAATGGTGGAGTCTGCTCTTGAGTTTTTGCGAATTTGTATGGATGAAGGTTATTATAGCATCGTACTTTCTATGAAAGCAAGTAATCCTCAGGTAATGGTTCAGGCATATAGACTTTTGATTGCTAAAATGCGTGCAGAGTTTATGGATTTGAATAATATGCAAAACACTTTGCCTGCTCTTTTTCCTTTGCATCTTGGTGTAACAGAGGCAGGCGAGGCTGAAGACGGACGAATAAAATCAGCATCAGGTATAGGCACATTACTCGAAGATGGTATTGGCGATACCATAAGAGTTTCGTTAACCGAAGATCCGGAACTTGAAATTCCTGTTGCACAAAAATTGGTGTCACGTTATAATAATCGCACATCACACCAAACAATAAAACCTATTAACCATCATAAACTACCTTATTCTCCATTCAGTTACAGCAAACGACTAACAAAAGCTGTTTTGAATGTTGGAGGAAATCATGTCCCGGTTGTGATTGCAGATTTTTCAGGCAAGCAAAATATTTCTCCTGCTTCATTATTTCCTGTTGGATATAATTATTCACAGTCATTGGATAAATGGCATATCAGCGATCAGGCATGTGATTTTATTTATGTAGGTAATCAACATATTTCATTTGCATTGCCCGGAACATTGGGTGTCATTTACAACAATAAAATGTGGCTACAACATTCCGATGATGAAAGAACTTATCCGTTGTTTAATGTGAATGAGCTGAATGATGCATTAAAATGCACTGCCGCCATAAAGTTTATTGAATTAAACACTGAAGATTTTTTTAAACAACAGTTGCAAGTTGATAAACTTTCTGATGCTGTTCTTGTCTTAAAAACATCTAACGATCATGCAATGCCGGATTTACGTAATGTGTTTGTTGATATGATGCAGCAGAAAAATACTTTACCTGTCATCATAAAGCGTGATTATGCTAAAGCTGATTTAGAAACATTTCGTTTACATTGTTCCACTGATGCAGGTGCATTGTTATTGGATGGTATGGGTGATGGTGTTTGGCTTTGTTCAGAATTAGTTAGTCCGGCAGATATTAATCAAACAGCATTTGGAATTTTACAAGCTGCACGAACACGCATTTCAAAAACAGAATATATCAGTTGCCCTTCATGCGGACGAACATTATTCGACCTGCAGGAAACCACTGCTAAAATCCGTGCACGAACACATCATCTCAAAGGCATTAAGATAGGTATTATGGGATGTATTGTAAATGGTCCCGGTGAAATGGCCGATGCAGATTATGGCTATGTAGGTTCCGGTGCAGGAAAAATAACACTCTATAAAGGCAAAGAAGTCGTCCGCAGAAATATTGATGCCGCACTTGCTGTTGATGCACTCATTGAATTGATTCGCGATAATGGCGACTGGATTGAGCCTGCTGTAATTACACCGTCTGTATAAAAGCTTCAGAAAGAAATTCTGTTACATCACTTGCGGTTAAAGAGTAAGGGTGAATTTTTTTAACAGCACAATCTGCTGCAAGACCATGAATATAAACTGCTGCAATTGCAGCATCGGTTGCGTTTAAGCCTTGTGCAAGCAATGCAGTAATAATGCCGGTTAATGTGTCGCCACTGCCGCCTTTTGCCAGCCCTGCATTGCCTGTTGTATTGAAGAAACATTTTCCCTCAGGAGTAGAAATAGAAGTGTAAGCACCTTTTAAGACAATAATGATTTTGTGTTTTACTGAAGCAGCAATTTGAAAATCATTTCTTTGAAAATCATTCTCAAATGTTCCGAATAGTCTTTCAAATTCTTTTTTATGAGGAGTAAGAATGGTGTTTTCCGGAAGATTGTCTATCAGATTTTTATTTTGTGAAATTATATTTAATGCATCAGCATCAAGTACCAATGTTTTTTTTGCTTTTTGAAGAAGTAGTTTCAACATGCTTGAGGTTTGTTCGTTAATACCCAAGCCGGGGCCTGCAGCAATTGCATTGTAAGGTGCTAAATCCGGTAAGTCACATACCTTGTCACCTTCACAAGTGCTCAACATTGCTTCCGGAATTGCAGATTGTAGTGTCGCTCCTGTTGTTTTTACGGTATGAACTGTTGTCAACCCTGCACCACTTTTAACACATGCTTTTGCTGATAGAATTATTGCACCCGCTTTTCCATAGCTTCCGCCAATCAATAAAGCATGACCAAAATTGCCTTTATGTGAAAATCGTTTTCTCGGCTTGAGTATTTTATTTATCAAACTCCTGTCAACCAGTTCTTGAGTTGTAGGTAATGATTCCATATAATGTTCATCAAGTCCAATATCAAGAACTTTAACTTCGCCAATCCTGTGGGCGTTTTCTGCATAAAGCATACTTCGTTTAAGTCGCTGAAATGTTAATGTTGTTGATGCATGAATAACAGCAACATTCGTTGGCGTATGTTTGTCGGCAAATAAACCCGAGGGTAAATCAATGGAAATTACAGGAGTTCTGGTTGAATTCACTTGGTGAATTAAATCAGCAATATTTTTTTCTACTGCCTTATTTAATCCTGTCCCAAAAATTGCATCAACCCAAAAAGTTGTATTTTTAAAAGGTAGGTTTGCATCAGTGAGGTAAAATATTTTAACAGAAGTTTTCTGCAAGCGCAGAAAATTTGCTTCTGCATCGGGACTTAGCTTGTTGCTATTGTCTGTAAGTAAAACAGAAACATTTTTTCCTGCATCAGTAAATATTCTGGCAATGGCAAGTCCATCACCTCCATTGTTTCCGGGTCCGCAGAGAATACAAATATGGTCTTTTCATCTGTAAACTTTGCTATTTCATCACTGCAACAAATAGCTGCTCTCTCCATTAAATCAACAGAACTTATAGGCTCAGTTTTTATTGTGTAGGCATCGGCCATACGGAATTGTTCTGAAGTTAGTAGTTTCATCTGTATATAAAACCGTTGTGGAAATTGGTGTAAAGATAAAAACCTGATATTGAAATAACATGAATCATATTGAACAAGCAGTAAAACATGTAGATTTGCCGCACATTTTAAAATAGTATGGAAGAGAATACCACCTTAAAACACACAGCTTTAACAGCTATACATCAAAAGGCAGGCGCTAAAATGGTGCCCTTTGCAGGCTACCTGATGCCTGTACAATATACGGGGATTAATGACGAGCATGAAACTGTTCGTAATGCAGTTGGCATGTTTGATGTCTCTCACATGGGAGAGTTTATTTTAAAAGGTGATGATGCACTTGATCTTCTTCAGCGTGTGACAAGCAATGATGCTTCCAAATTGTCAGCCGGCAAAGCACAGTACAGCTATTTCCCCAATGAAACTGGTGGAATAATTGACGATTTAATAGTGTATTGTATTGATGAAAAAACATTCATGTTAGTTGTTAATGCATCGAATATTGAAAAAGACTGGAATTGGCTTCAAAAGCATAACAACAAAAAAGTCGAAATGCACGACATCTCCGATAAAACTTCTTTACTTGCCGTGCAGGGGCCTAAGGCAATGGAAACATTACAGAAACTAACATCCATAGCATTGGCCGACATTCCATATTACAATTTTGCCAAAGGAGAGTTTGCAGGTTGTCACAATGTGCTTATCTCCAATACAGGCTACACCGGTGCAGGTGGTTTTGAATTGTATTTCGAAAATCAGTATGCAGAAAAAATCTGGAATGACGTTATGCAGGCGGGTCAACCATTCGACATAAAACCTGCAGGTCTTGGTTCGCGTGATACGTTGCGACTTGAAATGGGATTTTGCCTTTATGGAAATGACATTGATGACAACACATCACCATTAGAAGCAGGCTTAGGCTGGATTACTAAATTCACAAAGAATTTTACAAACTCTGATGCATTAAAACAACAGAAAGAACAGGGGATAGCAAACAAATTGGTAGGCTTTGAAATGATTGATCGTGGAATTCCAAGACACGATTACGAAATTTGTAATGCATCAGGTCAGAAGATTGGTCGTGTTACATCAGGAACACAGTCGCCAACATTAAACAAAGCCATCGGAATGGGCTATGTATCGAAAGATCAATCTGCCGAAGGAACAGAGATTTTTATTAAAATCAGAGAAAAACTGATTAAAGCCGCAGTTGTCAAGATTCCGTTTATTAAAAAATAATCCATGTCTGAAGCAGGCAAACCTATAGTTGAAGTTTGTTTAACACCGGCACTTTTCTATCAGTACAACACAAAGGAATCTATAGTAGTTGCCATTGATATTTTGCGTGCCACGAGTAGTATTTGTGTGGCGTTGCAATATGGTGCACGCTCCATTGTACCTGTAATGACTGTGGAAGAAAGTTTTCAATATAAAGAAAAAGGATATCTGATAGGAGCAGAGCGGCAGGGCTCAATGGTAGAAGGATTTGACCTTGGTAATTCGCCTTTCAGTTATATGGAAGACAAAATAATTGGTCGTGATATTGCACTAACTACTACCAATGGTACTAAGGCAATTAACATTGCCAATGGCTCAGCAGGAATTGTTGCAGGTTCATTTCTGAATCTTGATGTACTGGCTGCATGGCTTATTGAGCAGAATAAAGATGTGCTTTGCCTTTGTGCAGGATGGAAAAATACTTTTAATCTTGAAGACACACTGTTTGCAGGTGCATTATCGCAAAAACTTCTTCCACATTTTCAACTTTCAGAGCATCGTGATTCTGCTATTGCAGCCATGAATCTTTATAACCTTGCAAAGCATGACATGTACGATTTTTTAAAAGACTCTTCACATCGTACACGATTGGAAAGGCTTAAAATTGATGAAGACGTATTGTATTGCCTGACACCTAATCAAACTCTTGTAGTTCCGGTGTTGAAGGATGGTGTTTTAAAAAAACACTCTGACTGGTAGGCAGAAAAGTGATTTAACAGATGGTTATTTAATGAAAAAGTCGCAACAGTGACTTTGGTCAGTTGTATTATAGAACTTAAAATACTATTTTAGCAGAAAATTATAAATAAAAATGAAAAAAGCACTTTCAGTTTTAAGCGTACTCGGACTATTCCTGATTGTTAACGCTTATGCAAACAGCAACAAAGCAAACACAGTTACTGATCTTCAGGTAACTGAAAGCAGTATTGTAGCAAATCATGACATGCCATGTGATGGTAAGGCAGAAAAAGACAAAGATTGCTGCAAAAAGAAAAGCAAAAAGAAAAAATGTTGTGCTGACAAAGCAGAAGCTTCAGCTGCATCATGTGCCGACAAACAAGCAAAAGCAGGTTGCTGCGCACATAAAAAAGCTGGTGCCGGTGCATCTGATGTTAAGACCGACACTAAGTCAGACGAATCTGCAAAATAATTTTAACCCACCAAGGTGGTGCAGTATTTAGCTTGCAATGCTGCGTAATATCCCACGGTTAGGGCCGAAAATTGAAAACCGTTCTCATTATTGAGAGCGGTTTTTTATTGCCTATTACTAAACATTTTTATTTGAAGTCTAAAACTGCAGTAGAAAATTTCTTTAACAGTCTTGCATACAGGATAAACCTGTTCTTATCTAGGCGTGTAATAGATGACATATCAGGCAGAAGTTTTTTTGCCGAAGCCAAATCCATTTCCTTAGTGTAAATTCTCCTGAGCTGAGAATTGTAAATAGATTGCGTCATCTGATACTCTTCCGGATTTCTTCCATCTAAAAAATAAAGGTAGTAGTCGTCTTTATGTGGAATACCTTTAACATTACAAACGTACTCGAAATTTTCTGTTGCACTTACTTTTCTTTTAATAACAGTCTGCATATTTTTATCTTGCATATCGGTACAAATTAAAAGCAGTTCGTTTGCAGAAGTCTCCCTACCGATTGATGCAACTTTTTTACCATTCACATCAGCAGGTTTGGTGTAGGAGGCAAATTGCTTTTCAATAAGTAGCATAATATTGCCATTACTCATCACATCCATTTGCTGAATTTTTAAAAAGTCAACGCCTTTAATGTTCTTTAGTAATAAGTTGTCAACCGTTTCGAGTAATGTTTCTTCAGAGAATTTTATGCTATTTGTTTTAATAAGTTGAAGGTTGTTGTCGAACTCCGAAATGCTTATACCATTACTTTTAAATTTGTTTGCATTGGCAATATCGTTATAAATAGGATTGAAAGTATTGTCAGTGAAACCAAATAATGAAACCACAATTATTCTGTTGCCTTCATGAATAATTTTGAAATCGGATAATTCTTCCTTTTCAGCAGAAATTGTTTGAGTGATAATTTTTCCTTCAACACTAGTTGCAATGAAATATTCTTTATCTCTTTGGAATATACCTGAAAAAGTGCCGCTATCATTTACTGCTCCATCAAAAAATGTACTGTTGGGTAAAGAAGTTTTCCATGCACTGACTAACTGATTGCTGAAACAATAAATACTGTCATTAGTGGTAATGGTAAAGAAACGGTTATTGATGGAAGTATTATAGCTGAAAAAATTCTTCTGATTATATTTTGCAACATCTTTTCCTGCAATTAAAACTACTGTTTGCTTAAAATATCCTTTTAAATCAAAAACATCAGCGCAAAATTCCAGATTCCCAACCCCTTTTGAATAAAATATTTTTATGGTTGAATCGCTCAGTACAACATCATATACCCGCACCGGAAACTGCAAAAATCTTATAGCCGCAGTATCTTTTAGAATAAATTTATCATCGTAGCGTAGTAAAGTTAATTTGAGCTTTTTCCAGGCTGTTGCTAAAAAAATGCTGTCGCTGGCACCCTGAATCATTTTAATATTGCTGCCGGCAGCATAAAAATAGCCATTGTTTACGCCTAAAAATTTTGGGTATGGACGGTCATTTAATTTTACTGTCGGGTTCCATATCAGGTTTTGCCCAAAGGCAGAAACACTACAGAATAATAAGAGGAAGAAAATGATTTTACTTTTTGTTTTCATAAACTTTAATGCCATTTGAATAAGTTGTTTCTATAGGTAATTTAAATAATATACTGTCCGGTGCAGTCATCAGGTCGTCATTCATAATTACAAAGTCTGCTGCTTTGCCTTTTTCTAAAGAGCCCTTTTCATTCTCTTCAAACATAGAATATGCTGCCCAAATGGTCATGCCGCGCAATGCTTCTTCGCGACTGATTTTATTTTCTGTTTCAAAACCTTCCGGTGGAAAACCTTTCTGATCTTTACGAACCACAGCTGCATAAAATCCATAAAGCGGGTTAATGTCTTCAACCGGAAAGTCGCTGCCTAAGGCTAACATACCTGTTTCTTTTAATAAGGCGTTATTTGAATAGGCATCGTGTATTCTTTCGCTGCCAAGTCTTTTTTCTGCCCAATACATATCGCTTGTGGCATGTGTTGGCTGAACACTTGGTATTATGGAATAGTCAGAAAAATACTTTAAGTCATCATGATTTACAACCTGACAATGTTCGATGCGCCATCTTAAATCATTTTTGGTTTTTAGGTTGGCGGCATAAACTTTTAACATAAATCGGTTTGCAGAATCACCAATACAATGCGTGTTTAGCTGAAATCCATGCTCCACTACTTCTTTGGCTGCCAATTGAATGGAGTCCTTGTCTTGAAGTATAAACCCATAATGTCCGGGAAGGTCGGAGTATGGTTGCAACAGGCAGGCACCTCTTGACCCAAGTGCTCCATCGGCATAAAGTTTAAACGATCTTACCTCAAGTCTTTCAGTTTTATATTTTCCTTTTTCGAACCAGTATTTTTTACTCTCATTCGTCAGTTCTGCCATGGCATAAATTTTCATGCTAAGGGTTCCGGCTTTTTGAAGTGAGTCGAGTAAACGAATGTCAGAAACTCTTAATCCGGCATCTGTAACAGAGGTCAGACCAACGGCAAAACAATTTTGTTCGCCTTTTATAAGTCCTTCCGTTTTAATCTGAGCTGTAAATTCAGGAATATGTGCTTTTACAATGTCAACAGCATTATCAATCAGCAGTCCGGTTAAGTGGTTGTTTTTAGTTATTATCTCACCACCCTGAACCTTTGTAGAAGTGGTTATACCTGCAATATCCAAAGCTTTTTGGTTGACTAAAACGGCATGACCATCAATTCGCATCAGATAAACCGGTGTATTTGGGAACAAACTATCCAAAACAGACTTGTCGGGAAATTCATTCTCAGACCAGTCATTTTGATCCCATCCACGTCCTAAAATCCAACTGAACTTATTGGTAGCGGCATATTCTTTTACCTTTTGTATTACTTCATCAAATGATTTTGTGCCAAAAAGCGGGCATTTGGAAAGGTCTGTGCTGTAGCCATAAAAATGACAGTGAGCATCAATAAAGCCCGGATAAACACTTTTACCCATAAGGTCTATTTTCTGCTGGCACTGATACTTATCTGCCAATGCATTGGTGCCGGTTTCTACTATCTTGCCATTAGAAACCACCATTGCTTGTGCTGTAGAAAAGGTGCTGTCAACGGTATAAATTTTACCGTTAAAAAGAATCAGGTCTGCTATTGGCTTTTGGCTGCATCCTATGCAAATTAAAAGCAGCAGCAGCATTGGTTTAAAGGACTTAATCAATGTTAGAATTTTAAAATCAGGTATCAAATATCCATAAAATCTTTAAAAGAAAGGCGCAACTTAGAAACAGGCAGGTATTGAAAAATATTTTTTGATTTGTTCTTGCATCAATTAAAACCTGCTGTATATTTACGCAAAAAATAGAACACATACTCACCATCAATCTTGTTTACCTATGGCAAAAGCATCAAAATCAAAAAAATCTGCTGCTAAGAAAAAAGCAAAACCTGCCCGCAAAGCAAGTGGTAAAAAGGCAGCTAAAAAGAAACCTGTAGCAAAAAAGAAGGCTACTAAAAAGAAAGCAGCACCAAAGAAAAAGGCAGCTACCAAAAAGAAGGCTGCGCCAAAGAAAAAGGCAGCTACTAAAAAGAAAGCAGCACCAAAGAAAAAGGCTGCTACCAAAAAGAAGGCTGCACCAAAGAAAAAGGCAGCCACCAAAAAGAAAGTAGCACCAAAGAAAAAGGCTACTACTAAAAAGAAAGCAGCTCCAAAGAAAAAAGCTGCTACCAAAAAGAAAGCGGCACCTAAGGTTGTAATAAAAAAAGTGGTATCAAAACCGGCAGTGAAAAAACCTGCGCCAATGCCAAAAGAAAAACCTGAGGATATTCAGCCTGTGGTAACATACCAAACAGAAATTATTGAAATAGTTAGGTAGGTAGAAATGGATATGGATGATAATGATGCAAAGATGGACGAGAAAGAAATGATGGACGATGATGTGTCATTTAACGATGATTTATTCAGCGGCTCATCAGACGATGACGATGATGATATGTAAAATGTAAATAATTAATATTTAAAAAAAGCTCTGCATTGCAGGGCTTTTTTTGTTGACTTAAGTATGATGATTTTTATCCATTTATTAATCTTTAAGAAAACTCTACCCAACAGTCCTCTCATTCCCCGTCACTTTTACTTTTTACCTTAAATTTCTCAACTAACAATTCGGAATTATCAGATTACTTCATCACGTTTCACCCCTGTCAGCCGTGGCTGATCATCACCCCAGTCAACTGCGGCTAATCATCACTCAAAAATTGTCCGACCTCTAAATTCAAGGCGACAGCGTTGCCTTACTCCATTGATTATTGTTCAATGTATAAGCTACTCTGTCGTGGAGGCGGCTTTGCCTGCCTTGCCAGAATTCAAAATAATCGGGTTTTAAAATAAAACCTCCCCAGTGTGGAGGGCGCATTACCTCGCTGCCCATACTTTCTTTTAATGATAAAAACTTTTTTTCAAGTACCAAACGCGACTCAATAATCTGACTTTGCTCTGATGCCCATGCACCAATACGACTTTCTAATGGGCGTGATAAAAAATATTCGTCAGAAACTTTCGTGTCAACTTTTTCAACCTTGCCTTCAACACGAATTTGTTTCGCCAATTCAGGCCAGAAAAAATTTAATGCTGCATAAGGATTTTCTATCAGTTGATTTCCTTTTCTGCTGTTGTAATTGGTAAAGAAAGTAAAACCTTCTTCTGTTGCATCGCGCAACAAAACAATTCTTGATGATGGCCTGCCGTTTTTTGTACATGTTGCAAGATTCATGGCATTTACGTCAGGTAAATTTGCCTGTGCAGCAAGGCTAAACCACTTTTCGAATTGTACTATCGGATTGTCATCAGCCTCTTGTGTGCCGAACGTGTCTGCCTCATAGTCACTGCGCACATTTTTTAAAACTTTATGTATATCATCCATGATTAATGTCATTTGAAATGCAAATTTATAAATGTAAGATATATGTATTATTCATCCTTTCTTTAACATAAGTAGCCTTGTTATCAGCATGTTGAAAAGACAGTGGCATGTTTTTAGCAAACTGATTTATTAAAAGAGATTGTTAACAACAAGTAACTTTTTCAGACAGATACGTAAAATATAACAAATTAATTTAGTGTTCTATGGAAGATTTCAATCAACATGCAGCTACAGGGTCACTGTTAATTTCAGAACCTTTACAGTCCGACTCATTTTTTAAACGCTCAGTTATTTTACTAAGCGAACATGATACAGAAGGCACGTTAGGCTTTATATTAAATAAACTCACAGACGTTACAATTAACGATGCAGTAGAAGATTTCCCACACTTTAATGCACCTTTATTCTTTGGTGGTCCGGTAGAAACAGATACATTGTTTTATCTGCATACTGTCGGCCATCTTCTTAAAGATTCGAAAGAAAGTGTAAAAGGAGTTTTTTTAGGTGGTGATTATGATGAGTTGAAATTTTTAATCAATACAAAACAAATCAGCCCTAATCAGATTAGATTTTATGCAGGCTACTCCGGTTGGAAACCCAATCAGTTAGAGGACGAGTTGTTTCACAATGCATGGATGCTTGGTAAGGGTAATGCGGAATTTACATTCTATCCTGAGCCTGAAGTTTTGTGGAGTCAGGTATTGCGCAGCATGAAAAACAAATATTCTTTGCTGGCAAATTTCCCTGATGATCCTACTTTGAACTAAGTTAGATTAGTTATAAGAAATCAGAATAAATTATTTAAGTCCATTGTAAAAACTTATTGGGCAAGCAGTCCATCACGAATTGTAATTGTCCTGTCGGCCATTTCTGCAAGTTGATTGTTATGCGTCACAATAACAATGGTTTTTTTATAATCGTTTCGCAGTTTCAAAAACAGTTTATGTAAGTCTTCTGCATTGCCTGAATCTAGGTTTCCCGAAGGTTCATCGGCAAGAATAAAATCAGGATTGTTAATTAATGCCCTTGCAACGGCAACACGCTGTTGTTCGCCACCTGATAGCTGTGATGGTTTGTGATGCATGCGCTGTTCAAGCCCTAACTGAATCAACAACGCATTGCTTCGCTTTAAAGCACTCGACTCACTTTCCCCGGCAATCATAGCAGGAATCATAACATTTTCTGCGGAAGTAAATTCAGGCAACAAATGATGAAACTGAAAAACAAAACCAATATGCTTATTCCTGAAGGCAGCTAATTTCTTTGAAGAAAGTGCTAAGGCATCTGTATTGTTGAGCAACACTTTTCCGCTATCCGGCTTGTCAATTGTGCCGATAATATGCAGCAGCGTGGACTTCCCGGCACCCGATGGACCTATGATGGCTACCAACTCATTGGTTTTAATTTCAAGTGAAATGCCTTGAAGAACCTTTAGCCCGTTATATGCTTTATGTATATTTTCAATGAATATGCTCACGCAGCTAAAATAAGTATCATTCCAATACTATTATATTTGCCCCTCATCGTTTTGTTTTGGAAATAATACTTGCAACACCATATTGGTATATTTTACTTTGTCTGCTGGCAGGCTTGGGCTGTGCATGGTGGCTTTATGGTGGTAATTCACCCTTTAATGAAACACCTTGGCTGAGGCGTACTTTATTCTTTCTTAGATTTTTATCCTTTTCCATCATTGCTTTTCTGCTGTTATCACCATTTATTAAATCTGCCATACGCGAAGTTGAAAAACCTGCTATTGCCATTGCTTTTGATAACTCTTCGTCCATATTGCTTGATTCAACACATTTTTCGGCATCTGCATTAAATCAACTGGCAGAGAAACTTACTTCAGCATTTAAAAACGATTATGAAGCCGGAAGATATTCTTTTGGCAGTAAGGTTGACAATGAAGTTACTGATAATGATTTCTCTGAGAAGAGTACTAACATTTCAGAGATGTTCGATTATTTAAAGTCACTCTATGGCGGACGAAATTTGGGTGCTGTAATTATGTTGTCCGATGGAATTTATAATAAGGGAAGTAATCCTGTTTATACAGCAGAAAAATTAAAAGTTCCTGTTTATACTATTGCTGTTGGCGATACAACCATCAACCGTGATGTGTTAATATCAGATGTTGCATACAATAAAGTGGCTTTTCTCGGAAATAATTTTCCTGTTGAAGTAGGTGTTACCATGAGGCAGGCATCAGGAACAGCAGTTACGCTCACCATTAAAGAAGATTCACTGACACTTTTCAGCAGAATGATTTCTGCATCAGGAAATAATTATTTCGCAAAAATACCTGTCATACTTTCTGCCAATAGAAAAGGTATTCATAAATATAAAATTCGCATTTCTGAAGTGGATGGTGAAAAGAATTTGCTCAACAATGAAGCAGATATTTATGTTGACGTTTCAGAACGCAAAATGAAAATATTGTTGCTGGCGCAATCGCCACATCCTGATATTGCTGCAATAAAATCTGTGCTTGATAAAAGTAATCTGTATGAAACCAAAGTTATTTTTCAGGAGCAAGCCGATGAAAATTTCAGCAACTACAATCTTGTAATTCTGCATCAGCTTCCATCGGCAAAGTCAACAACACTTTTGCAAAAGATTAAAACGGCAGAGGTGCCTTACTTTATCATTGCAGGTGCGCAAATGAATGTCGCTGCATTCAACAATTCCGGTACGGGTGTAACAATCAATCAGCCTGTTGCAAAGATGAATGAAGTATATGCTAAGGTAAGCGATCAGTTTGGATTGTTTAGTTTGTCAGACGATATGCAAAAAGTATTGTCGCAACTACCTCCATTATTTGTGCCTTTTGGAAATTATAAAGTAGAGAAAGAAACCAATACATTATTAGCGCAGCGTATCGGAAGCATACAATCGTCAATGCCACTGTGGTATTTTTCTACTTCAGGAACAATGCGAACAGGTGTTTTACTTGGGGAAGGTTTGTGGCGCTGGCAGTTGAATGAATATGCACTTTCAGGAAATCATGATGTTACTGATGAGTTAATTTTAAAATCTGTTCAGTACCTGACTTCAAAAGAGAAAAAAGAGCCTTTTATGATACAGTACAAGCGCTCCTATACAGAAGGTGAGAATATTGAGTTTGATGCCACGCTTTATAATGCAGCCGGAGAATTAATTAATGAACCGGAGGTGCGCCTGAATATTTATAACGATGAGAAAAAAGAGTTCCGATACACTTTTAACAGAAGCAACAATGCCTATCAGTTGAATGCGGGAATGTTGCCACCGGGACGCTATACTTTCAGTGCGGATACAAAAGCGGGCGATAAAGTTTATAAGGAAACAGGAGAGTTTTCTGTTGTGCCATTGTTGCTGGAGAATTTTGAATCAACTGCCAATCATCAACTGCTCAATACCATTTCATCAAACACAGGAGGCATTATGGTGACTCCCGATAAAATCAATTTGTTGATTGATGCTGTTCAGAAAAACGAAACGGTGAAACCTGTTTCGTATTATCATAAGAAACTTATTGAATTGATAAGCCTGAAAAGTTTACTTGCGATCTGCTTGTTGTTAATTGCAATGGAGTGGTTCTTAAGAAAACGTTTCGGTTCTTATTAAAGATTTTTTTTCTCGATTTTCTTTTTCATTTCTTCCGGTGTAATCCAAACGGCATCATCATACTGCCTGAACCATGTCAATTGTCTTTTGGCATAGTTGCGTGTATGTTGTTTTATTTTTTCGATGGCTTGGTCAAGAGTAATGTTTCTATCGAAATACTCAAATAATTCTTTGTAGCCAACAG
The DNA here is from genome assembly GCA_016699635.1 of Bacteroidota bacterium. GTDB lineage: Bacteria > Bacteroidota > Bacteroidia > AKYH767-A > OLB10 > OLB10. The sequence continues at coordinate 2,512,062 of CP064983.1, forward strand.
TGTGCAATGCCGTAAGATGCCGGTAGGGTAGAAGTAGTTTCGCTTCATCCACCAATCCTTTTCAATCATCATATCCACACGTTGATTTATGTTATCATAAAGTAATTGCCTGTCGGGATTTAAAACATAAAGTGTGAAGTTGTAAGTAGATATTTTGTTTTTATCTTCAATAAAAGATGAACGTGTTTTGCCTGAGCTGTAAATAATTTCTAATGCACGAATGACCCTGCGTGGATTGTGAATGTCTATTTGATGATAGCTTTTTTCGTCAAGAGTTTTTAATTGATGAGCCAGATACTCCAATCCTTTTTCAGCACACTCTTTTTCAAGACTTGCTCTAAGTTGATAATCGGTATTTGGAGTAGGGTCGAGGCCGAAGAGAGCAGCATGCATATACATACCTGTGCCGCCTGTAAGAACAACTGTTTCATTTTTTTTTCTAACAACTGATTGATGGTGTTAGTTGCTTCATCGGCATAGCGACTTGCATTCATATCTTCTGCAATAGAATGCGAATGAATGAAGTGATGTTTCACTGTATTCATTTGTTGGGCATCTGGCACGGCAGTGCCGATAGTCATTTCACGAAAAATCTGTCGCGAATCGAAAGAAACAATTTCTGTGCTATGCAGTTTAGCAACTTCAATGGCAATTTGTGTTTTGCCCGAAGCTGTAGGCCCTGCAATAATAATTAACTTTTTATCCTTAGGCAATTTCTTATTCTTTGCTTATGGCAAAGTTAAAAGGTAAGTGTAATAGTGCCTTTGGTATCTAACGGACATTTAGGGCAGTTATTAAACATTACACTTTCTGCTGCCTGTTTTGCTTTAGTTAACAAATAGCTGCTTGTAGTGGTTGTGCCTTCTGCACCTGGATTAGCCTTGGTAACATGGCCATATTTGTCAATAGAAATCTCAACTACAACAACACCTTTTTCCATAGTAAGATTTTCAATCTTTGGCGGCTTGGTGATGGTACGTCCGGGCATTTCATATTTTACACCACGCATATCGGCACTCATCTCTGAGTTGTCTGCTTTTGTTTCTGATGCTGCATCAAAAAATATGGCAGAGGCTTCACTCACTTTAAAATTCATGGGATTGCCTTTAAATAAAAAGCTGATATTGCCATCTTTAATCTGCTGCACTGTGCCTGTCATTTTTTCGCCACTTTTCAAAACAAGGGTATGTTGTGCAAATAAGAAACTAGCACTGCATAATAAAAGCGCCTGTGTTGCAAGAATTTTTCTGATCATGATTTAAACTTTTTTCAAAAATAAATTTTTATAGCTGTTCTAAGAATGAATTTGAATTGAAATATGAAAACAGTTTTCAACAATAGAAGCTATATTAGGCATCTTCGATACAGAATGATAATTTTGGCACCATAAAGTAGTAAAATATGAAATTAGTAACCTATCAGAATCAGAATAAAACGGCATTGGGAATCTTGCTTAGTGATAAAGTTTATAATCTTAGCGAATTGTCACAACGCAGAGGAAAAACTGTGTTGCCCGACAATATGCGTGATTTTTTAACAGGCGAACAACTAATGATGGATGCTGCTATGGAGTTGAATCAATGGCTTTCAGATGGCAATGCAGATGCTGACGGACTCTCAGTAGCTAATGTAAATTTATTGGCACCGGTGCCTAATCCAACTTCTTGCCGTGATGGTTATGCGTTCAGGCAACATGTTGAAGCAGCAAGGCGCAACAGACGTGTAGAGATGATTCCGGAATTTGATCAGTATCCGATTTTTTATTTTACCAATCACAATGCTATACAAGGCCCTGGAGATATTTTTTGCATGCCCGATCATTTTGAACAACTTGACTTCGAACTTGAGGCAGCAATTGTCATTGGTCGCAAAGGCATTAATGTAAAAGCAAAAGATGCCGATAGCTACATTGCCGGCTATATGATTATGAACGACATGAGTGCGCGCAAATTGCAGATGGAAGAGATGAAACTCAACTTAACCCTGCAAAAGGAAAAGATTTCTCTACTGTTATTGGTCCGTATTTAGTAACGCCTGATGAACTTGCATCATATAAGACCATTGCAAAAAGCGGACACACAGGAAATAATTACAATTTAAAAATGACTTGTAAGGTCAATGACATTCAGGTGTCGGAAGGTAATGTAGGAAGTATGGATTGGACATTTGCAGAAATTATTGAGCGTTGTGCCTACGGTGTAAACATTCTTCCCGGTGATGTAATTGGCAGCGGTACTGTTGGCACAGGATGTTTCTTAGAGTTGAACGGCACAGGGTTATTCAATAATCCTGACTATAAACCACAGTGGCCTAAAGAAGGAGATAAAGTTGAAATGGAAATTGCCGGTCTTGGTGTGCTGACAAATACCATCAGAAAAATAGATTCTGATTTTTCAATACTTGCATTGAAGAAGATGTAGGAGATTGAAAAAGAAGAATGCTGTTTTTATTTAGGAACTATCAGCAAGAGGATATTTTTAGTCCTTTCCATTTATTGTAATCATTATTTCTCTGAAACTTTCCAGTCCAGCTTCAAGGTTTTCAATTATTTCTCCTGCTAAAACGTCTGGGTCGGGTAAGTTGTCAAGGTCGGCAAGTGATTTATCTTTTATCCAAGTAATGTCAAGCGATGTCTTGTCACGGTTGATGATTTCATCATAAGTGAACTTTCTCCAACGACCTTCAGGATTTGTGTCTGAGTTGTAAGTTTCCTTTCTTTTGTGTCGGTTGTCAGGATTGTAGCAAGTAATGAAGTCCCGAAGGTCTTCCAATTTCAGCGGATTCTTTTTCAGCGTAAAATATTGTCCTGCACCCTTTTTGTGTCTTATGGGTTATTCTCTAATAGACCTTCATAAATGGTTCCTTTTATGTCTGCTCCCAATGTTGCCCACTGCTCTTTATCAATCATGTCAATGATTTTGTAAAGCATGGCAGGTTCTTTAATCTTATTCTGACTTTGAACAAATATTTGCCCCAACACTCCTTTTTGCCTTGACAAAACACTTAGGGTTTTGGTATGATATTATTCCAGTTCATCACCACGCCTTGAAGTCAAACTTTCCCAATTGTTTTCAGTTGGGATTGGCAGTTTTCTGTTGTAGGGGGGAGATGCTGAATTCATAAGTCATTTTCAAAAACAGCAAATAGGTAAGTTGTTCTAAGTAGTCGCCATAACCAACGCCAATATCTCTTAGCGGATTACAGAAACTCCATACCTTACTTACTATTGCTGATGTATTTTCGTTGCTCATATATTTCGTTGTTTTCACATCAATAACCCCAAAGGGATTATAGCTTTATAGCATTAATTCGGTTTGTAAAACGCGATGCCGTAGGCATCGAACTATTCCATCCATTCAAACAAATATTTTTCATTGTAATCAACATTAAACTTCTTTAAAAATTCAACATATTCTTCTTTAAAAGATTTCTTTCGGTGATGTTCCTTTTGATTGGTGATGTATGCAATAACATCGTTCAACTGGGAATGGCTATACGAAAAAGCACCGTAGCCTTCTTGCCAACTAAACTTGAATTTTGATAGCTTTTCAACTTTGATAAAATCGTTTGATGATTTTTTTATTTCTCTTACCAAATCGGATAAACAACAAGATGGTTTCATGCCGATAAGAAAATGCAAATGGTCGGACATGCCGTTTATGGCAAGCATTTTTTGTTCTTTGTTTTGAACAATGCCAGTAATGTATTTATGTAAACGCTCTTCCCATTGTGGCAGAATAAGGCTTTCTCTTCCTTTTACGGCAAAAACAATTTGAATATAAATTTGCGAGTAGGTTGACATTATTTATGGTTTATGTTCGACCCCTTCGGAGTCGTGTTGTTTGTTGGTTTTGTTTTTCTATAAAGGTTGGATGCCTTTGGCATCTTTAGCCAAAGTTAAATAAAAGTTTTGCTATTTAAGTTTGTAGTCATTAAGGTTAAATAAAGACTTTCTTATTTAACCTTCATTCTTTCCATACTTCCCTTTTCCATTCTTCATTTTCTTTATCCGCTCCAACAAGGCTAAAGCAGGTTCATCATTGGGGTCTTGATTCACTTATATTAATTAGGTTTTAGATTAATTTAAGTTACTGTTTTGGTTGACACGAATAATGATTTTACTATTAATTACTAAATTGTAATTTACATATTCCTCCTATACTGTCCGCCAACTTCAAACAATGCATTGGTAATTTGTCCTAAGGAACAATACTTACTTACTTCCATCAGCTTTTCAAACATATTTTGATTATGGATTGCAGTGAGTTGCAGGTCGTGCAGCATTTCAGGTGCAGTAGATGCATAACGTGCATGCAGATTTTTTAAAGTAGCAATTTGCTGTTGCTTTTCTTCCTCTGTGGCGCGAATAACTTCCTTAGGTAAAATAGTTGGTGAGCCTTTGCTCGATAAAAATGTATTGACACCAATAATCGGATAAGCACCGGTGTGTTTTAACGATTCGTAGTACAAACTTTCTTCCTGAATTTTTCCACGCTGATACATTGTTTCCATAGCGCCAAGTACACCACCACGTTCTGTAATGCGGTCAAACTCCGACAGTACTGCTTCCTCTACCAAATCAGTTAACTCTTCAATTATAAATGAACCTTGCAAAGGATTTTCGTTTTTGGCAAGACCCAATTCGCGGTTGATGATAAGTTGAATTGCCATTGCCCTGCGCACACTTTCTTCTGTAGGAGTGGTGATGGCTTCATCATAAGCATTGGTGTGAAGTGAGTTGCAGTTGTCATAAATAGCATACAGAGCCTGCAGTGTTGTTCTGATATCGTTGAAGTCAATTTCCTGAGCATGCAAACTTCTGCCCGATGTTTGAATATGATATTTAAGCATCTGCGAACGTTCATTGGCCTTGTATTTTAGTTTCATAGCCTTAGCCCAAATACGCCTTGCTACACGTCCGATAACAGAATATTCAGGGTCTATGCCATTGGAGAAAAAGAATGAAAGGTTAGGCGCAAAAGAATTGATGTCCATGCCGCGACTTAAATAATATTCCACATAAGTGAAACCATTACTCAATGTAAAAGCAAGTTGCGAAATTGGATTGGCACCGGCTTCGGCAATGTGGTAGCCGCTTATGGAAACAGAATAAAAATTACGAATGGCTTTGTCAATAAAATATTGTTGCATGTCGCCCATCAATCTAAGAGAAAACTCTGTAGAGAAGATGCAAGTGTTTTGTGCCTGATCTTCTTTTAGAATATCTGCTTGTACAGTTCCGCGAACCTGCTTTAATGTGTCGGTTTTTATTTTATCGTAAACATCTTTTGGAAGAACTTTGTCACCGGTTATTCCCAGAAGCATAAGGCCAAGCGAATTGTTTCCTTCTGGAATTTCGTAGTTGTATTTTGGTTGGCTTGATTTATTTTTTGAAAATTCGTCAGCAATTTTTTTCTCAACTTCTTTTTCTAATCCGTTTTGTCTGATATAAATTTCGCATTGCTGATCAATAGCTGCATTCATAAAATAGGCTGCAATAATTGAAGCCGGACCATTAATGGTCATTGATACAGAAGTTGCAGGGTCGCAAAGATTAAATCCGCTATACAATTTTTTTGCATCATCAAGACAACATACACTTACACCACTGTTTCCTATTTTCCCATAAATATCAGGACGATGGTCAGGGTCGTTGCCATAGAGTGTCACACTATCGAAGGCAGTGCTAAGCCGTTTAGCAGGCATGCCTAATGAAACATAATGGAAACGTTTGTTGGTACGCTCAGGACATCCTTCACCGGCAAACATTCTTGTTGGGTCTTCGCCTTCGCGTTTAAAACGGAATACACCTGCAGTAAACGGAAATTCACCCGGAACATTTTCCTGCAAAATCCATTTCAGCAAATCGCCCCAAGCTTTGTATTTCGGAAAAGCTACCTTAGGTATTTTGTTGTGCGAAAGTGATTCATCAAATGTTTTTATTTTTAAAACTTTATCACGTACTTTAAATTCATAATAATCTTTACTGTACTCTTCTGTTTTAGCAGGAAAATCTTCCAATAGTTTTTTGTTGTTGCCATCGAAACTTCTTTCAAGTATATCATATTGTTTTTTCAGCTCTTCGGCAGCTGCTCCTTTTATTATTTGCATGCTTTCATAGAGCGAGTAAAGCTTCTGTGCAAGTGTACATTGTTCTTCAACCCACTGGTCATAATGTCTGTTGTTTTCTGAGATTTCAGAAAGATAGCGTGTACGATGCGGAGGAATGATAAACACTTTTTCACTCATCTCTTCTGTGGTGTGATAGTCGCTTTTTAAGTCTGCTCCGGTTTTTGCTGCAATGGTATTCATCACAGACTTATAAAGTTGATTCATACCCGGATCGTTAAACTGAGAGGCTATTGTTCCGAAGACAGGAATTTTTTCATCACCAATGTCAAACAACTTATGATTGCGCTTGTATTGTTTTTTTACATCGCGCAATGCATCTAATGCTCCGCGTTTATCAAATTTGTTTAGTGCAATGAGGTCGGCAAAATCAAGCATGTCAATTTTTTCCAACTGTGTTGCTGCACCATATTCCGGAGTCATTACATATAAACTCACATTGCTATGTTCGGTAATCTCAGTATCGCTTTGTCCAATACCTGATGTTTCAAGGATAATTAAATCAAACTGTGCGGCTTTTACAATATCTAATGCTTCCTGAACATAACGACTCAATGCAAGATTACTTTGACGAGTTGCCAACGAGCGCATATACACACGTGGATTGCGAATACTGTTCATTCTGATACGGTCGCCAAGTAATGCACCACCTGTTTTGCGTTTACTGGGGTCAATGGAAATGATGGCAATATATTTATCTTTAAACTCCAACAAAAATCTTCTTACCAATTCATCAACAATAGATGATTTGCCTGCGCCTCCTGTTCCTGTAATTCCTAATACAGGACTGTTTTTGGTTTTATTAGAGAGGGAAGAAGTAATTTCAGGATATAGTTTTTCAAATTCCGATTGATTATTTTCTGCACAAGAAATGAGCCTTGCAATGGCTTTTGAATTTTTCTTTGTCAGCTCTTTTATTTCGCCATTTAAATTTACTCCTGTGGCAAAGTCGCATTTTTGGAGCATATCGTTAATCATGCCTTGCAAGCCCATAGCACGTCCGTCATCAGGATGATAGATGCGGGCAATACCATAGTCCTGAAGTTCGCTTATTTCTTCTGGAAGTATTGTGCCACCACCGCCACCAAATATTTTTATATGCCCACAGCCTCTTTCTTTCAGCAAGTCATACATGTACTTAAAATATTCCATGTGTCCGCCCTGATAACTTGTCATGGCAATAGCATTGGCATCTTCCTGAATGGCACATTCCACTACCTCTTGTGCACTTCTGTCGTGGCCAAGGTGAATAACCTCAGCACCACTTGACTGAATGATTCTGCGCATGATGTTGATGGCAGCATCGTGCCCATCAAACAGCGAAGCGGCAGTTACAATACGGATTTTATGTTTCGGGGTATAAATTTTTGACTCCTGCATATCAGAATAACCTTTATGCTGCAAATTTAACATTTACAGCGTAAGCAGGAAAGGGGAGGTGTAGTTATCTTATAAGAATGAAAAACACACCTATAGCTAATTAAAAATTGCGAAATTGTTGTAGGGTTACAACAAGCAAAGGGCAATCCTATAAATGTATCACTTCATTATAGGCGGCAGCAGCAGCTTCCATAATAGCCTCGCTCATTGTAGGATGCGGATGTACAGCCTTGATAATTTCATGACCTGTTGTTTCTAATTTTCGTGCCAGAACCAACTCTGCTATCATTTCAGTAACGTTTGCACCTATTAAATGTGCACCAAGCAACTCACCATATTTTTCGTCAAAAATAAGCTTAACGAAACCATCACTTTGTCCACCGGCTTTAGCTTTTCCTGAAGCACTGAATGGGAACTTACCAACTTTTATTCCTATGCCTGCATCTTTAGCAGCTTTTTCTGTCATACCTACAGAAGCAATTTCAGGAGTGCAATAAGTACATCCCGGAATATTGTTGTAATCGAGTGGTTGTGGATGATGGCCTGCAATTTTTTCAACACAAATAATTCCTTCTGCAGAAGCCACATGTGCCAATGCCTGACCTTTTACAATATCACCTATTGCGTAAATGCCAGGTATGTTGGTCTGATAAAAATCGTTTACAACAACCTTACCTTTATCGGTAATGATGCCACACTCTTCAAGACCTATGTTTTCAATATTTGTTGTTATGCCTACTGCAGAAAGTACTTTTTCGCAGGTAATAACTGACTCACCTTTTGCAGATTTAATTTTTACACTGCACGTTCCGCCACTTACTGTAACCGATTCTACAGAACTGTTTGTCATGATTTCAATACCAACTTTTTTCAAAGAGCGTTCTAATTGCTTGCTCACTTCTTCGTCCTCAACAGGAACAATGTTAGGCATAAATTCTACCACAGTAACTTTTGTGCCCATAGCATTATAGAAGTAGGCAAACTCTACTCCAATAGCACCTGAACCCACTACCACCATTGACTTTGGTTGTTCGGGCAGGCTCATTGCTTCGCGATAGCCAATAATGTTTTTGCCATCTTGCTTCAGGTTAGGCAACTCGCGCGAACGTGCTCCTGTTGCAAGAATAATATGCGCTGCTGTATATGTTTTTTTGCTGCCATCGGTTGCTGTTACTTCTACACTTTTTCCGGGCTTTACTTTTCCAAAACCATTGATGACTTCTATTTTATTTTTTTTCATCAGAAACTGAACGCCCTTGCTCATGCCATCTGCAACGCCACGACTTCTTTTGATAACAGCATTAAAGTCGGCTTTGCCACCTTCAACAGTAATACCATAGTCAGAAGCATGGTTCAGGTATTCAAAAACACTTGCACTTTTGAGCAATGCCTTAGTAGGAATACAACCCCAGTTCAGGCAAATACCACCTAGGTTTTCTTTTTCAATAATTGCTGTTTTAAGTCCTAACTGCGATGCTCTGATAGCTGCTACATACCCTCCGGGGCCACTTCCTATAATGATTAAATCAAAATTCATAATTGATGCTTTAATTTGCTGCTAAAATATAGCTTTTTAATGAATCTGATAGCAGGTATTAACTTTGTTTCTGTAAATGTGTTTGTACATATTGATAGCGTGGAGGTATCAAATAAATTTTGTCAATGAAAATCAGAATATTTAATATTGCCTTAGTTACCTTAATGGGAATGTGGCAGCTAAGCATTGCGCAAAACAGCAGAAAAATGGAATACAATAAATTGACACCTCAGGAGGAGAAAGTGTTGTTGTTTAAAGTAACGGACAGGCCTTTTACCGGTGATTATTATCTTAAAAAAGATGTAGGCACTTATATTTGTCGCAGGTGTAATGCGCCACTTTATAGAAGCGCTGATAAGTTTGAGGCGCATTGTGGTTGGCCCAGTTTTGATGATGAAATAAAAGGCTCTGTAAAACGAATTCCTGATGCAGATGGTATGCGCACAGAAATTGTTTGCAGTAATTGTGACGGGCATTTAGGTCATGTTTTTTTAGGCGAAGGATTTACAGCTAAAAACACCAGACACTGTGTAAACACCAGCTCATTAAAATTCATACCTGCAGGAACACCTCTACCTGAAGTAATCAAAAAGTAGTAAGCTTATTTTATTACCGGTATCTTAATGTTGAGCGAGGCGTTGACACTATTAATGTTGCTTAAATAAATTCCTGAGGTAAGATTAATAGGTAGTTTGAATGTGTTGTTACCTGATTTTAAACTCAACTTCCAAGCTGTAATTAAAGTGCCTTTTAAATCATAAAGATAAAGGGTTGCCTGATTGTTGCTTTTTGAAGTTAAATTCATTTGAAGTGATTGCTCATTTTGATTGAAAGACATGTCAACATTATTTACATCATTACCATATTCAGAAATAGAAGTAGTTGTGTCTGTAACCTGATACACCTTCTGATTCACTAAGTCTGCAATATACAATTCACCATTATCATCTTCACCAAAGGTGCTGAATGCACGTCCGGGAAATGTTCCTGCAACGGTAACGGCATTGCCGTTGTTAGGGTCTAAAGCATATATTGTTCCATTACAGAAATCGGCAAAGAAATAATATCCATAAAGAGCAGGGTAGGCAGTGCCACGATATACAAATCCGCCTGTAACAGAACATCCACCGGTAGATGCATGGCTATATACGTGGACAGGTGAAATATAATTTCCTATGCACCCCTACACTTGTATTGTAAGTAACTAAACCTTCGTAGCAGCGCCATCCGTAATTTTCGCCACCTGTTGAATTAGCCTGTTGAAAATCTATTTCCTCCCATATATCCTGACCTACATCGCCAATCCACATGTCATGTGTAAGTCTGTCAAAACTGAATTTCCATGGATTACGGAATCCACTTGCCCATATTTCATTCTTAACATTCATAACTCCAAAAAAGGATTGGTTGATGGAATGGTATATGCTCCAGGCTGTAAAACATCTATCCTTAAAATTTTACCAAAATACATATTCATATTCTGCGTTCTGTTACCCGGATCGCCAACATCACCACCATCACCAAGAGCAAGATACAAATATCCGTCATTACCAAATTTCAGGCAGCCACCATTATGATTCGTATAAGGCTGCGCCAATGCAAATAAAATTTCTGCACTTACAGTATCGGCAACATTTGGATCAGCACTTCTTTTGTATCGGGCTAGCACACTGTTGCCATTACCAGTTTTGTTGGTATAGTAAACGTAAAAACTACTGTCTGTGGTGTAATTTGGGCTAAAGGCAAGACCTAATAATCCCTGTTCACCTGTATTACTTAATGATGTTGGGGTTACTTTACTGTTGATGTCTAAAAAGGAATGGTATCTGTCACACCTCCGGGGTTAATTATATAAATGTATCCTAGTTGAGTTGCTGCATACATTCTGCCATCACCATTGGTTGCAAGATCCGATGTCTTGCCATAAATGCCATTAGCATATTCAATAATATTTACCTGTGGTTGTGCCCAAGTTTGACTAACTGTAGCCATACATAAAAGCAGAATAGAAACGTTTGCGGAAAATTTCATTAATTGTGTTTTAATGGAAAAGCAAATATAGTTTGTGGGCTAAGATTTTTTTGTAGTAAATTGGTAAGTTTTGTGAAAATTTACTCACCGTTTTTTTAAACAAAAAATGCTGACCGTAATCAGCATTTTTATCAAAGAAATATATTTTTCAAAAACGTCAAATAGTTTATTTAATTACGTTGATTGCTCCATGGTATTTTTTAGAAGTTCCATTGTGCAATTGGATTTCTATCTCATAATAATAGACTCCGGCATGATTATCTTTTGCATCCCAGCCATTCTTCCAGTCTGAATAAGATGTTACCTTTTTGCCCCATCGGTTAAAGATTGTTGTTTCTGCACTTTTAATAGCAGTACTGCTGTAAGTGAATACATCATTCTTTCCATCATTATTTGGTGTGATAACATTTGGAATTATTAATGAGTCGTCAATCACTTCGATAATAGCAGATGCAGTGTCTGTACAACCTGCATTGTCTGTTACGGTTAACACTACGTTGAACGTGCCACCATAATTAAAAATGTTAGATGCATTGTTGTTTGTAGAAGTGTTTCCATCGCCAAAGGCCCATGATGATGCGGTGTAGTTTAAACTATTGTTGGTAAAATCTACTGTCAGAGGAGCTTGGCCACTATAAACATTTGCTGCAAATGCTGCATCAATGTTTGTTGCTGTAATTGTAAAATTGGCTGTATCGCTGCCACAGCTATTTGTTGCAGTAACTGCGTAAATGCCCGGTGTGTTGACAGTTGTTGTTGATGTCGTTGTGCCATTGCTCCAGAGGTAATTATCACCGCCTGTTGCTGTTAATGTCAACATGCTGTTGTTGCAGAGCACTGTTGATGGTGAAGAAATTACTGCTGTTGGTACAGATCCTTGTGCAAGATTGTAAGTCGCACTGGCAGTTCCACAAGTTGATGTGCCGGTTACAGTATATATTCCTGCAGTGCTGACCGTTATAGAGCTTCCTGTCTGTCCGCCTGACCATGAATAGGATGAAGCACCTGAAGCAGTCAGAGTAGCACTTTGTCCGGGGCAGATTACCGTTGCAGAAGAAGTAACAGAAACTGATGGTGTGTTGGTGACAGTAACATTCACAACAACAGTGTCAGCGCCACAAGCATTAGATGATGTTACAGTATAGTTTCCTGCAGTACTAACATTTATGGATGCAGTAGATGCACCCGTTGACCAAAGATAGGTTGCAACTCCTGATGCAGTTAGTGTTGCAGACTGTCCGCTACAAATATTTACCGATGTACCCGGTGAAACAGATATTGAAGGTGCTGTGCCTGCAGTGATGGTGATTGTGTTTGATGCAGTACCACAAGAGCTGGTTCCGGTAACTGTATAAGTTCCTGCAGTATTAATCGTGATTGACGGAGTTGTTTGCCCACCTGACCAAACATAGGTGCTTGCACCTGATGCTGTAAGTGTGAGACTTTGTCCCGGACAAATTTCTGTTCCGCTATTTGAGGTTATATTTACAACAGGTGTTGTAGTTTGTGTCACATTGATAGTCACTGATGATGTTCCGCAGGCATTTGTTGAGCTTACAGTATAGGTTCCTGCTGTATTTACAGAAATAGATGATGTTGTTGCTCCGGTTGACCATTGATAACTTGATGCACCTGAAGCTGCTAAAGTAACCGACTGACCTGCACAAATGCTGACATTTGTTCCCGGTGTAACAGTAATATTAGGTGCAGTGCCACCTGTTATTGTTGCTGTTGCTGTAGGTGTTCGCATGTTCCTGTCACTGTTACTGTATAAGTTCCGGGAGTTAAAACGGTAATAGATTGAGTTGTGGCACCGTTACTCCATTGGTATGCTGTTCCTGATGATGCAGTCAGTGTTATGCTGTCTCCTGTACAAACAGTAGAAGGACCTGTGATTGATGCAGGCTGACCATTCTGAACAATTAAGTAAATGTTACTTGTAATAGTGTCATTGCATTGGCCGAGCATGGAAAACTGTATGGTGTCTGTGCCTGTAAATGTTGCATTGGTTTGGTAGGTTGTGACAAGATTGTTAGGAGTACTCAAAGTGCCATTGCCACCACTCCAGAAATATCCTGAATAATTTCCTGTAAGATTACTTGCTGTTAAAGTAACTGAATTGCCGGAGCAAACTGTTGTAGCACTACTTTGTAATGTAGCAGTTAAAGAAATAATCGGAGCCTGACAGCCATTGTTATAATATGTTGGATTTCCTAAAGAATCAAATCCTACACTAGAGCCATCTTGTGCGGCTGTATCTAATTGTCCGAATTGATTTACTAATTGATTTGGAAAATATTGTACAGTTTGACTACAAACAGCACCAAAGTTCATTGTTAATATACGTGGTGTTGTAACTGTTGCTGAATAATTTCTGAAATGTCCTTGTGTATTTCCTGCGCATTGAAAAATGACATACATCGTATCTGTCAGATTTGCAAAAGAATTGAAGGTAGTATTAAAGTTTTCACTGGTGACTAAAATTACTTTACTGTTTTGTGGCAAAATATCATTTGATGGTTCAAGCAGATAACCACATGATTGAATAGTAGCATTCAAATCGGCTACTTTTTGTGCTGTGTTTGCATTCTGGCAAATGCCAAGAAAATTAAGGTTGGTTGATGGCCATGAAACATTTAATGAGCTTACCTGTAATGGAGAAGCACCTACGGTAAAACGAACCATTTCATTTTCACCCTCAGGATTCCCGCAGGCATCTACAAGAATACTGTTAATTGTAAAACAGCTTTGGCTATAACCTGCTGAATAGGTTAAGATACAGATAAAAAGTAGCAGAAAAATCTTTTTCATTGATATAATATTTGAGATATAATTTTAAAATTCAGAAGTGCAAAAGTGCAGAATTTAACTCATTTCTGATGAAACTTAGGATAAAAAAATATTCAGTTTAATAAGGCATTATTTTCCTTTTTAAAGAATATTTTACTGTGTCTTTCTTTCCCATAAGCTTGGCATCCCATGTATTCTGTTCTGACAGTGAAAAAGTTATGCGGTTATAGGGTGTGATTTTTTCATTATAAAAAGTCATGGAAGTAGAATTGTGCCCTTCGGCCTCCCATTGCAGAATTTTAAGGCTGTCGCTGTCATTGATGTAATAAAGATGGTTGTTTCTTAAAACAATTTTGGAAGTTCCGCCAAAAACCTGTTTTTCACCCTCAAAGTGGTAGTTGTTATTGATAAATGCAGTGTCTGATTGTTTTTTCCATTCTTCATAGAATATATTACCATTTCTTGCAATGCCTTCCCATTTTCCGATTATCCAGTCTAAATCGCTTAGCTTGTTCTTCTCCTTGCATGACGATGTAACAACAAAAATTGATAGAATAAGAAAATAAAATTTCTTCATGCTGCAAAAATGCAGAAATAATCCAACTTTAGGCTCACTACTTATTAATTTTTAACGTTGATTAAGAAATGCAATATTTAATTTTGCAGCAATTCAGAAAGTGAAACCGGAAAGTATGTTGCAAACTTTTTTTAAGATTAATGTGCTGAATAGGCAGTTTCTATTGGCATGTTTATTCATTTTTTCTTGTAGTGTAAATCTAACTTTCGCGCAGGAAATGAATGGCATTGCACACAGTAATTTTGCAGGAAATATGGGTATTGAAATGAATCCTGCTTCCATTGCAACTATGCCATATCGTTTCGAGTTTAATATTCTTTCAGGAGATATTTTTTTTCAGAATGATTATATTTACTTTCCGGCATCAGACATTCCAACAGGAAAGTTTGCAAGATTTGCTCCGTTGCGTCATGAGGATTATAGTGACCATTATGATAAAACACCTAAGAATGCTTATGGTAATTTGTTGCTCAAAGGCCCATCTGCTGTATGGCGCAATGAGGAAGCAGCTTTCGGAATTCATTTTTCTTTACGCAGTCAGTTAAGTGCAATAAAAGTACCTTATCATTTGGCTAAATTTCTTTGGGAGGGTAGTGATTATAGTCCACAGCATAAAATTCCTTGGAATTCAACTGCATTCAGTGCAGGGGCGTTGGTATTTGCCGAAGCCGGATTTACTTTTGCCAAGACAATTTTAACAAACAGACAAAATATTACAACAGCTGGTGGCACAGTAAATTTTTTATTGGGGATGAGCGGTACTTATATCAATTCAACTGTACTTGACTATTATTTCACAGATGCGTCATTATTAAATATTAAAAATATTGAAGTTGATTACGGTCATTCAATTCCTAATGATGATAAAAATAATTACCTGCATCCACGAGGTGCAGGAGCTTCAATGAGCTTTGGCGTACAGCATTTTTTCAACTACATCAGTCAGGCTTACAAACCCGGTATGTCAGGAATTAAATTGAAAAAATACGATTTGAAACTCGGACTTTCCCTCATTGACCTTGGCTTCATTAGATTTAATGGTAATGCAAGAACTTTTAATATAAGAAATGCATCAGCAGTTTTACCAGGATTTGATACTACAAAGATTACCGGCTATGAACATGCCGATTCTATTTTTAGTGCCAAACTTTATGGTGATGCAAACTTGTCGCGGAGTGGTAGTGGATTTAATATGATACTTCCAGCCGCAGCATCATTTCAGGCTGACTGGAGTATTACGCCAAAATATTATCTCAATCTGGCAGTCATTCAGAATATTCAGATTTTCGATAGAAGTGTAACACGTGCTTCACAAGTTTCGCTTACACCTCGTTTTGAAACAAGAAGAGTAGAGGTGAGCTTACCATTGTCATTATATCAGTACAATTTTTTCAGAGCAGGAATTGCAGTTCGATATAAGTGGTTTGTTCTCGGCAGCGATAACCTTGGCTGGTGGCCGGGTTTGTATGAAATGAATGGCCTTGATTTTTATTTTGGTTTTAAATACACCAGTGACATTTACGATAACATCCGATTTAAAAAAGGTAAAGGTGGTCATTGTCCTGCTTACAAGTGAAAGATGATGATCAGCCACGGCTGACAGGGGTGAAAGGTGATGAAGAGAAGAGTGATGAAGTAAATTAGATGATTAGATAATCTGATAATTTGATAATTCAGAGTATTTGTGTGTACCGCTTACATTTTCTTACCGTTTATATTATCAGATAGAATTTAAAAAGATAAAAGGAGACAGCAGAACGTTTTCTGCTGAACTCCTTTAAGGGTGGGAATAAAATCCCCGTTTTTTATAGGGTACGTTGACCATCAACGGTAACGGTATTGCCGCTGTTGTCTGTAAATGTGCCATCAATCTCATCTCCGGAAAGTGTTCCAACCTTTATATTGTTATCATCATATAAATCACCGGATGATGTAATAGTTCCGGAAACATCATTGGTTGATGTCTGACCATTTTCCCGTGATATTCCGCCCCATTGACCTAAAGGTCGCGAGAGTAGAATATTGAACGTTCCTGACTCAGGTTCTGTAGTAGAATAGGTGCCTTCAAAACCCTCAACCAATGCATTTGAAGTTTCTTTGATAATGGTAAATACTGCATTTGGATGACCCGGAATGTTTGATGAAATTATTTGTGGAGTACTTCCGTTGTTCTGAACAGAGAAAGTGATGCTTACAGCCTGACCATTTAATGTTCCTGTAAAAGGTGCAATGTAAGGCTGACCACTAACCCAACTGACTGTAGAGGTTAGCGTAGCAGAAACGCCATCAACAACCATTGTTGCAGTAATATCATTAGTGCCATTCTGAATGGAAAACTTTATGGTGCCTGATGATCCAATGATGATGCCTTTGTAAACACCTTTGCTGCTTCCATCGTTTGCAGCTAATGCTTCTGCCTGAGTTACACAACTGCTGCATGTGTAATGAGGGTTGTCTTTGTCTTTCTTTTTGCAAGAAGTGAATGCCAATATGGCAATGCATAAAATGGGAATGATTAACTTTTTCATTTATTTAATTTTTATTTTGTGATTTATAAATTATTACCGGAAAGAGTATTTGCCTAACCAAATGTTTTTATAATCTTCATCATGTCCTATGTAGAAGCGGTTGTTGTCTTTGTCTGTCAGACTAGTGATACTATGATAAACTAAATATTTTCCTTTTTCACCAAGCTCGGTAAAGTTGCTTACAGAATGATTAGACAAGGTAATATTGGCAATGCGTGGAAAGTAATGCGATGAAAGAGAGTAATTGCCACTATATGCTGCTGCTACTGATGCATAGTATTTAGCAGCTTGAACTTCTAAAATTTCCCAATAGACAGATTTGCCATCAGCAGACGGAACGAAGTTTTGAATTGCTGAAAGAACTTCATTTTACTATCATCTAACATTTTGTTTACAGCATACTGTGCTACTAGTTTTCCCTGATTGTCAAATTGCACACAGACATAGTCGTAATATCTGAATTCATAGGAGTTGCCGCCATTCACTACTTTTTTATCAGACAACTGACCTGCAACAAGCACATCGCCTGAAGGTGCAACAAAAAGATTTTCAATAACTATCTTCTTACCGGTATAAGGTTGACCTTTTTTCTGTGAAGGAGGCGTAACCATTTTTGTTTTAAAATCTTTTACCGGTTCAGTCGAAGCAAATGCAAGTTTGCCATCTGAGAATCTCAATAAATGCAAATTAGCAAATTCAGTTCCCATAGCACGTTTTTCGTATTTGTCCATTTGCTTGTTGTTGGAAGTAGAATATCCGGGATTGTCAATTGGTGCATAGCTGGTAAAAACTTTATTATAAGCCTCAGTGCTTTTGTCAGATCCGGCAATGAAATACAAGTCTCCATTAGCTTCGCTATAATCCATTATCAACATGTTGGGCGATGGCGAAGTAAACTCACTGCTTTTTGCAACTTTACTGTCTGCACTACATTCAATGTAATAATATTTCTTGGTGTCGCTCATGCCTTCATTAGGTGCAAATACAGCGAAAATATTTCCTGATTTCAGTGTACCACAATAAACTAAGGAGTACTTACCTTGTAATGGTAGTTTTGTTTCAGTCATGTTTAAACCTTTGTCAACGTGAAGGCAAACGAACTGATCATCTTCACCACTATCATAACTTGCAAGAATAAGCACACTACCGTCATCGTCATTACCATAAGCCGCAAAGCCTCTGTACTTGCTATCGTTATTCTTTGGTTTTACCACTTCTTTAGAAATGCGGCTGCCCCATTGATATTTTTGTTTATCGAAGTTCCAGTTTCTTTCCCAGACTTCCTGTTGCAGATTCAGTGACATACTCATAACATTAAATGAATTGGTACCACCAACAAAAGCTTTTATCAAAGTAACTTTTTGGTCGGGTTGTGTTTGTTTGTCTTCTTTAGTTTTTTCTACTCCTATAAATTTCAGATTTTTATCAAAGACATAATCTTCATAATTAACCTGATCACTCTTTTTGTCAACCTTCATTTTGTAAGTCATTCTGATGTTGCCGTCAGCACTTAGTTCGGCATTTGCCAGAATGCCTTTTTGGGCAGGCTTTGACAATTCGTGAGTTGTTTCATTGCCTTGTGCAATGAGTAGGGTCGGGGAGAGGATGGCAGAAGCAAGCCATACTGCGGTAACTTTTGGTAGCATTTGTTTCATTTTGCGTTTTTTTATGAAACAAAATTAGCCCCTGTATTATGGGTAGTCAATCACCATTTAGTAGTAATTATTTTTTGAATACTTTGTTAAGTGCTTCAGTTCTTGAGTTTACCTGAAGTTTGTGATAAATGTTCCTAATGTGTGTGCGAACAGTTTCAGTACTTAAAAAAAGTTGGTCGGCAATTTCTTTATATCGCATGCCTTTAGAAAGTAAATCAACAATGAGTCGCTCACGCTCTGATAATTTTTCGTAGTTGGGGCTTACAGGTGTTTCCATAAAACTTGAAACTACTTTACGTGCAATATGACTGTTCATTGGTGAACCACCTCTGTAAACATCAACTATTGAATCTAATAATTTTGATGGCTGTGTTGTTTTAGTGAGATAGCCCATGGCACCGGTTTTCAGAGCTTTAAAAACATGCTCAGAATCATCGAATGAAGTACATATGAGAAAATTGGTTGACGGGCATTTGTCTTTTAATTCAAGAATACAATCTATGCCTGTCTTGCCTCCTAACTGAATGTCTGTCAGCACTACATCAAGTTGCAGCGTAGGTATGATATTTATAGCATCTTCAGCATTTGCAAATAAATGTTTGCAGGAGAAACCTTCACTGCCATCAATTAATATCTGCAGATTCTCTCTGATGTGCTTTTCGTCTTCAATGATACCCACCTGAATTGTCATAAAACAAAAATAAACCTTTCATTAGTGAATGCAATACTACTAAAGTAGTATATTCAGATTTTTTCCAAAGAAAGTATTGATCCTTCTCCCGGTTTAGAAGATATTTTTAATGATGCTCCAATAGCTTTACTTCTCTCAGTTATATTTCTCAGCCCGTTTCCTGTTGTCTTTTCATTCAAGTTAAAGCCTATTCCATTTTCAGTAATTATTAGTTTAAAAACGGGTTGAATTTCTATCCTGATTGAAACCTTAGAGGCATTTGAATGCTTTACGATGTTTTGTAAGGATTCTTTAACTATCATCAGAATATTTCTGCTGATTTCAATACTTATTTTTTCTGAAGGTATATTTTCAGGCAAGTCATATTTTACTTCTATCGGAAAATCTTCCAAGTACTCTGTTGAGAATTCACGTACACGTGCAATCAGATTGTCTAATGTTGAATTCATCGGATTCATATTCCAGATCATATCACGCATGTTGTCAATCAATTGATGCGAAGTGCCTGTAATTGTCTGTAAAGTTTCTTTTAACTGCTCCTGGTCTTTGGTTTTCATTTCTAAAATTTCTGACAGGAATTTAATTTTTGTTAATCCGGAACCCAATTCATCATGAATGTCCTTTGCAATTCGCATTCGTTCATTTTCTTCTGTTTGTCTGATAGTGTTTTGTTGATTTATCAACTCAGCTTGTTTGCGCCATCTTAGATAGAAATAGAGGGCAATGATGATTGTTGCAATGAGTAAAAACAGAATAATAACTAAAGCATTTTGTTTTCTGATATTTTCCTTTTGCTCTTTTATTCGAAGTTCATTAATTAATGATTGCTGATTGAGAAGTTTGATAGTTGACTCTTTCTTTTCAAGGCTGTAACGCGCTTCCATTTCTGCCAACCTGTTATTAAATGCAATTGGTTGTATGCTGTCTTTGATTCTGTAAGCCTGAAGTAGATTTTCCATTGCAGGTTCATACTGCTTTATTGATGCATATAGTTCAGAAAGTGATTTATAGCAATCGCGTTCAATAGTTTTGTTATTATTGTCTTTTGCCAGCAATAATGCTTTCTGAATCCATTCAATGGCTTTACTTTTTTGACCAAGTTCCACATAGATATCACCAAGTTGCTGATAGGTGCCTGCCTCTATCTCAGGCTAGTTTCCGGGATGAATGACCTCAAGAGCGTGTAGTGCTGTTTCAAGTGCTTGTTTGGTCTTGTTATGTTCCAGATAAATGCGACTAAGGTTAGAGTAGCAAATAGATTTGTTGCGTTCATCACCTAAGGTTGTTGCATACATTAGCGCTTGCTGATAGCAATTTGCAGCGCTGTCATCGAGCATCTGTTTGTAGTAGGAGTTGCCATTCTGAATAAGTGAAGATATTTGTCCGGTCAGACTATTCAAACTGGCAAATTGACTGATAGTTGTGTTTATGGTACTAATAGATTGTTCATAAAGATTTTGCCTGTAATAAATTTTACCTAAAACTAAATTCAGCCAAGCTTCCCCTTCCTTGCTCGTATTTTGCTGATATATTTTATAAGCTTTGCCATAAAGGTCAAGAGCTTTTGAAGGAATACCTTCTTTGATGAAAACTTCCGATAGTTGAAGACAGGAATTAAAGAGTTGAATAGAAGTGTCATGTGCCGAATATGAACTTATGCTTTCAGTAAAATAAAATTGAGCAGAATCAAGTTTGCCAATATAAAAATAACAAATACCTAAAGTTGATAGTAGCTGTTGTTTTAATTTTAAATTAATACCATTTGATGATTGCAGTAAATTAGTTAAAGCAGCAATTGCAGGAATACTTTTATTTGTTTGTGATTCAATTATACTCTGCAAGCATGAGCTAGCAACAATTCCTTGCAGATAATTGATTTTAACTGCATGAGATTTTGCTTCTAATGTAATTACATAAGCATGCTTAAAGTCTCGTTTGTAAATTTCTTCAGCTTCTGATATTCTTGTATCAATCTGTTTTTGTTGTGCTGTAGGAGTAGTGTCTGATGCATATAATACACAGTGGGAAAAAAACAAACAAACACAAAATATTATTCTTGACAGAAAACGCGACATTAAATTGGAAATCGCATGCTAAGATAATAAAACAATATTACTATAAGCGAGTAATCATGTCAGCAAAGAACTTTAAATTCTTAAAAAATATAATTTACCTGTTTGACTGATTAGGAATATCGTCAGGATGCATTTCAAATTGATCTTCTTTTTCTTTAAACTTCATTATTTGATCAAGTGCATCTGGAATAACATCGCTACATATAACAATGAATGAACCTTTTTTGCCATTCTTAATTGCATAATCAATAGCTTCCTTTTCTAATGGAATTACTTTAACAGGCTTTGTTGGGTCAACAGCTTTTATTCCATCAAGCATAAAGTCAATTATTTCCTGTTCTGTTCTGCCTCGTAGATTTCTGTCTTGTCTGATGATAATATCATCAAACATTTTAGCTGCAAGCGTTCCTAATGCAATGATGTCTTCATCGCGTCTGTCGCCAACACCTGCAATGACACCTACTTTTGGTTTAGCATCAACTTTTTCGAGGAAACGTGCAATAGCTTGGAAGCCTGCAGGGTTATGTGCATAGTCAACCATGACATTGAATTTCTTGAACTGAAACATATTCATCCTGCCTGGAGTTTGAACCGGAGAAGGGATAAATGTTTCCAATGCAAGACGAATGTCTTCAATTTTAAAATTGCGGATAAAGGCTGAAAGAATTGCAGGTAATATATTCTGAATCATAAACACTGCTTTGCCTGAAAAGGTGAGTGGAATGTTAATGACTTTATGTACGCGAAGTTTCCATGTGCCTTTGCAAATAGTTACAAATCCATTTTCAAGAATGGCAGCAAGACCTCCATCTTCGCAATGACGTTTTATCAACGGATTGTTTTCATCGAGGCTGAAATAAGCCACTTTGCAATCGAGATTTCGAGCCATGTTAGACACTAATTCATCATCAGCATTTAAAATTGCATAACCATTGGGTTGTACACTTTCAGGAACCACTGCTTTAACTTTCGACATTTCTTCAAGTGTGTTGATGCCTTTAAGTCCAAGATGATCTGCTGCAACGTTGGTTACAACTGCAATATCACAACGATGAAATCCAAGACCGGCACGCAGTATTCCGCCTCTTGCAGTTTCTAATACCGCAAAATCAACAGTAGGATCTTTCAATACAAACTCTGCACTTTGTGGACCTGTACAATCGCCACGCTGCAACATCTGATTTTGAATATATATTCCATCAGTAGTGGTAAATCCAACTTTATGCCCACAGGTTTTTGCAATGTGAGCAATCAAACGTGTTGTTGTTGTTTTACCATTTGTACCTGTGACAGCAATAATTGGAATGCGATAATTACTTCCCGGAGGATAAAGCATATCAACAACAGGCTCTGCAACATTACGTGGCAGTCCATCTGTAGGCCCAATGTGCATTCTGAATCCGGGAGCAGCATTAACTTCCAGTACGGCACCACCGGTTTCTGTCAGTGGTTCACTGATGTCGGGAGTCATAATGTCAATACCGCAAATGTCGAGTCCAATAATTCTTGCAATACGTTCGCACATAAAAACATTGTATGGATGCACAATGTCGGTAACATCGGTTGCTGTTCCACCTGTACTCAGGTTTGCAGTACGTTTCAGAAACAACTCTTCTCCTTTTTTAAGAACGCTTTGAAGGGTCAGTTCTTTTTCTTCTAAAATATTCTGTGTCATCTCATCAATTTTTATTGATGTCAGCACATTTTCATGTCCATAACCTCTGCGTGGATCAGCATTTACGGCATCAACCAACTGTTGTATTGTGCTTTTGCCATCGCCAACAACTGCAGCAGGTTTGCGTTGTGCTGCACAAATAAATTTGTAGTTGATGACTAAAATCCGATGATCATAACCTGTAATATACTTTTCTACAATTACAGAACGTGAAATTTTCTTGGCTATTTCTAATGCCTCTACTGCCTGATCCCAATTGACAATATTTATTGTTGCTCCACGACCATGATTACCATTCAATGGTTTTATAACTAAAGGATAGCCCAAATCTTCAACAGCATCTTTCAAGCCATCTTCATCACGAATTATTTTTCCTCTTGGTACAGGAATAGATTGTGCTTCGAGCAGGTTTTTAGTGTCTTCTTTATCACAGGCAATCTCTACAGCTATGCTGCTGGTAGTGCTTGCAATAGTAGCCTGTATTCTCCGTTGATTTATTCCATACCCTAATTGCACTAAGGAGTGCCTGTTCAACCTAATCCATGGAATTCCTCTTGAAGCTGCTTCTTCAACAATGGAGCCTGTGCTTGGGCCAAGACGTTCATCTTCACGTATCTCACGCAATTGCTGAATGTCATTTTGCAAATCATAGCCTGTGCCATCAATTAATGCCTGTGCAATACGCACAGAGGCACGTGCTGCATACACACCTGCTTTTTCTTCAATGTAGGAGAACACAACGTGATATACACCATGTTCGCCTGTGCCGCGCGTACGGCCAAAGCCTGTGTCCATGCCTGCAAGTGTTTGTAGTTCGAGGGCAATGTGCTCAATAACATGTCCCATCCAGGTGCCTTCTTCAACACGTTTAAAAAATCCTCCTTCATGGTCTTCGCTGCATCGGTGCGAATACATACTTGGAAACATGCTTTTTAATCTTTCTAAAAAGCCATCAATTTTGTCAGTAGGTCGCTCTTCCATCTCCTGAAGGTCGAGTTTCATTACAATAAGTTTATGTCTGCGTATGCTCCAGAAGTTGGGCCCTCTCATTGGGCGAATTTCAAGTATCCTCATAAAAAAAACCTTTTGGTTGTGGCACGAATATAGAGACTTGATTTGAATATTGAAAAACTTGGTGAAACTGCGAAGAGAAAAATAGCTTAATTCAATACAGAATAGATTTAGTGAATCGAAGTATTATTCAATTTTTGATTCAGATATGCATCTAAGAAAAAAGAGGTTATCTCAATATTTGAAATAGCCTCTTTTTAAGGATTATTTTACGCTAATTAAGGACAAACAACTTCTATTTGCCATGCAGTACCACTATTACAACCGCTAACATAAATTTCAACTAATCTGCTTTTTCCAGGGTCATAATTAAAAGTTACTGAATGAGAACCAGAAACAAAACCATCAGGAGATATTGCACAGTTAGGGTATCCTGAAGGTGATAGGAGTGTGCCTGTTGAAGCTATCCACTGACCATCATAACGAATGTCGAGTCTGTCAGGGATGCTATACATGTCGTATGAAATTGTTGCTGTTCCGGCTTTGCTGCCAAGATTGGCAACCAATGCTGTTATTCCTACATTACCTGAGAAACTGGCGCCACATCCTAATGGGTCAGTAACAGAAACATCAGTATTGGCTATTGTACTGACATTACCCGCACAATCACCAACGGCAAATTTTAATTTGTAATCCCCATTTCTCACGAAGTTGGGAATAAGGATACGTACATAAGGCCGTTGAGCAATTGTGTCGAATTCAATTGGTGCGGCCCAATAGGAATCTGCACTGTCAATTTGAACATAAAAAGTACAGAGATTAGCATTATTGCTTGTGTTATAATTGAAATATAGCAAAACACCAGCACTTACCTGAACAGCATTTGGTTTGTCTGTAATAGCAATGGTACCTCCTGTAGCAGTCGGCATAGGTCCTTCATAAAGTTTTCCGCCACTGCCAACTACCATGGCTTTGTTGATCATGTCTTTTTGATACTCATTGACACCATAATCAATATCGGTAGATTCTTTTTTACAGGACCCAATTATTAATAATACCGGTATTGCTGCAATTAATATTTTATTCAGTCTATTATTCATTGTTGTTTAATTTAAATAGGTTATACATAATTTCAAGTTGAAGATTATAACTTTTATAGTTACTTCCTTTGTCGTAAGCTTTTGCAAAAATGTGATTGGTAAGTCGCACTGAAAAACGATCGCCTAGTGTGGTGCCCAATCCGAGAATGAAACCTGCTTTATGCTCGTTGAACATATTCTTATTTAAATTATCCTGATTGGTTTCTGTAGTAGAGAAGCCACCATCATAGGCTCCTGAACCACTGATTTCTCGTTTTAATATTTGTTTACGCGTTGCAGAGATAAAATGGTCGAAAGATGGGCCGATCTCTACAAACCATTTTTTCCCATAACGTATTAAAATTGGAATAGAAATTTGGTTGATTCTGTACTTCTCTGTATAGCTCATCTCATCATTAATGTTTTGTACTGAATTATCAGAGGAGTAGGAATATAAGTGAGTAAATCCCCTCTTTGAATAAAATGCACCCATTGAAACACTGAAAAACGAGAGTAAATCTTCTTCACCCAAAACAACTCTAAATTGACCCCCGGCATCAAAGAAAACTATTGGTTTAATTTTCCCGGAAATGTCAGCGTCAGAGAAGCTTACTTCATGAAACTCTTTGTGCTCGTTAATAAACTTGCCATAGCTAAATGAGGCGCTTCCACCTAAAAAGACCTCTGCGTTGTAACTTGGCTTAAACTGCCCTAATCTGATTTGTGCATGGATAGCTATCGGACAGATTAAAATAGCTAGCATGAGTTTGGTTTTTTTCTTCATACTTTAATGATTTTTTTGTTTAGAAGTGCAATATAGAAATTAAAAGTTAGTATCCAAGTGTTTCTATTGATCTGATTAATTATTTTTAGAATTACGACCTTTAACAAAGCCTGTAGCCATCACTGCTATAACAGCGATAAAAAATTGTGTAATTTGTTTTTTCATTTTAATTGGTTTTATAATTGTATGTTTTTGTTTTTTAATATCAGTGTTCCTAAGCGATTTGTAATTTCTTCTGCACGCTTTTTTTGTTCCGGAGTAAATTTCGACCTGTCAGTCAGAATTTCAGATTCATGCTGCATTTGAAGTAAATCATTCTGAAGCACCATGTAGTCATCAAATTTCAATCCTTCTGTTTTACTCTTATTCTCTAATTGTGTAACTAAATTATTCATGTAGTCTAAGTCGGCATCTACTGTACTTTTCTTGCACGACCCTAACGTAAATAGCATTGAAAATGCAAGACATATAATTTGGTATCGAACACTACAGGCCATTTTAGTTATGGATTATTTTATTGAGTTCGTGTATTGTTGTCCTGCCTCTTCAAGACTTAAAGCCTTGCTAACTTTGCCTGAGTTTTTTACTAATTTATAAGAATGACTTTTCCATTTGTAAATTGGGAAGTCAAATCCAAATCTCCTACACGAATTGAAGGCATACTTTCAGATGATTCATAGAGAAGTTCTGGAATACCGGGCAGTGAAAGTGTATTCTTGAATTTACCACTCTCATCTTTCATAAACAAACTAAAACCCTGCCCTGTATTGCCATATAAGAACGAACTGTAGGTGATTACAAATATATCTTCGGTTTTGTCATTGTTGATGTCAACCGGCACTACCTGAACCTCTACACCTTCGCCTTCAGTCATAAAAGTTTTACTTGCTGCATCATAGGTCAATCCTGTTAATGTACTGATTTGTTTTTTATCATCACTATTAAGTTTTGATTTCAGACCGGAGAATAGTCGACTTGCAACTTCTGACTCCTGTACATTATTGTTTTCAGATTGTTTGCCTGAGTCTTGCTGTGAGCAACTGACGATTGTGAAGCATAAAAATGCGAAGGCAGAAAGTTTGAAAATATTGAAGCTTTTCATTGCTAATAAGTTTTATTTAACAACTGTAATATTATTCCGTAATGAGAAGTCATAAAGCTTAAGCGATTTTTTCTGATCACTGCTTTTGTTATAATAAAAAGCATACTCACCTGCAGGAACATCATTTTCAAAGTAAACTTTATAAAGTCTGTTTGATACTTTTTCGATTTTAAAGTCAACTACACCTTTGGCAAAACCTTCTTCTTGTGAAAAGGCTGATTTCCTAGCTATCTGTATCTGACGACCGCTTTTAGAAGTGGTTGCTTTTACCAAGACAAATTCTTTAGGGCTCGCTACTCCATCATAGGTACTTTCTTTAACTTCGTTAATGTCTTTTCCGTCAATAGAAAGATAGAAATAGAATACAGGACGTTTATCTTCAATTGTAGTACTTGAATGTTCACCGGCCAGTCCTACCTTGGTGCTTATGCCAGATATGCCACCTGAATAGTGATTGCCCATTGACTCTCCAAATCCACCTTTCTTTGTTTGATTGGTAGTAGTGGGCTCTACCATAATATAGTCCACTTTAGGGCTAAATTGTTCGTAATAAATTCCGGGTGATGTAAGTTTGGTAGGTGCTGGAATATTTATTGGATGATCTTTCATATCACCGGAAACGGTGTTGCTTGCAGAACTATTTGTGGATGGATTCATCATCACTTTTACAACCGGATCCGGCACCCCTGCATTTTTTAATGCAATAAGCGATTCGGTGCTGGTGTTGAAGTTGCATTTTGAAAGGTTAATTTTTTTCAGAATAAGGTCTTTACCAACTTTGTTGGTGTGCATTTTAATCACATCTTCGTTGTTTAATGATGGCATATTTTTACTCACCAACATCATTTCACTGATGATTTTGTCAGAAACCTTTTGACCTTTTAATCCAATAATTCCATCGGTAGAAAAATCAAAACTGTTGGTTGAACTTTTAATTTTGTTAATGATAATAGTGTTGTCTAGTTTGGCACCTACCATTGAAACAATACTTTGATTGTTGAGCGATTCTTGGGCATTTGCATGTTTTATTCCCTGGAACATAACGAACGCACAATAAAGAATGGAGATTAACTTCTTCATTTGATTTTTTGATTATTTAGGCCAAATGTAGAATCACTTTTGGCGGCCAACAACCTTCTTTTATTGGCTGCCGGCTTTCATTTATTGAATGTGCATTTTCATTGATTATCTGAAATTACTATTTTTGAAAAAAAACCGGCTATGAAGCACTTATGGGCTATTATTGTATTCCTCTCTTTGGCATCTTCACATGCCATGCCGGTTCAGCTTGATTCATTATTTATTAAGGCCAATAATTATCGAAATAGTGATACTGTCAGAGCTACTATTCTTAATGACTTAGCAATTGAACTCGCTGACAGAGATTATGAAATGGGATTACTTTATTCAGATAGTTCTATAAAACTCTGTCATGATATTAACTCGGACATAAAACTTGCTACAGCATATTATGCAAAAGCCAGAAATCTGTCAACAGCCGGAGAAGATTCATTGGCTATTATTTCCTATCAAAAGTCATATTTATTAAACCTGAAAGAGAGGAGATTTTCCGCATGTGGGACAATGCTGTTTAATATGGGTATTTCATATTATAATATGTCAAACTACAGTCAGGCTTTGGAAAAGTATGAGGCCGCATTAAATATTTTCAAGAAAGTAAAATCTGAAAAAGGAATTGCTGCTTCACTCAATAGTTTGGGTATTGTAGCTATGAACTTGTCTGACTATTCAAAGGCTATGGAATATTACTTTGAATGTTTAAAAATGGCTAAAAATTCAGACGATAGTGTTTTAATGGCTAATGCATATTCCAATATTGGAATAGTTTATAAGAATATAGATGATTTGAGTAAAGCTTTACAGTATCAAAATCTGGCATTGCAAATAAATTTGATTCGAGAGGAGCCTTTGCTTATAGCTAAGTGCTATAATAATATTGCAATTGTTTACAGTGAAATGAATCAGCATAATAAAGCAATTGAATTTTATCAGAAAGCATTAGAAATTAATCGTGAAATAAAGAATAATTTTGGTATTGCCAGTAATTATATAAATATTGGAACCGACCTTAATCATCTCAATCGGTTTTCTGAAGCAAACCATTATATGCTGCTGGCTGAAGAGTTGTTCAATAAAATTGGTGATCAGAGCTCTGAAGCTATGGCCATAAAAGCAAGAGGTGAATTAATTCTCAATGCACCTGATTCTGTACTAAAGTCTTTAAATATACCAAAGACACAGAAATATACCGTTAGCCTGGAACTTCTGAAAAGGGCATCGGCTATGTTTGCAGAAATAGGAGATATATCTAATCGGTCAGATATATGTCAGGATTTAAGCATGATTTACGAGTATCAAGGTGATGCTAAAAATTCTTTAGCCTATTATAAGCAACATATATCATTACGCGACAGTGTTATGCTTGATAATAAGAAAGCAGAAATAGAGAGGACAGAGCTAAAATTCAACTTCGAATTAAAAGAGAAGGAGCTAAATTTGATTAATTCAAAAATAGCATCTGACCTTCAGTTAGCAGAGCAAAAGAGAAAATATCTGATGATGGGCAGTGTCTTGATTTTGTTGATTACAGGAGGGGGATTTGTTTCCTATAAATTAAGAAAAGAAGCACAGCAAAAAAGGAAGGACGCAGAGTTTAAATTGGCAAACCTTAATGCAGAGTTGAAGTCGCTAAGGCTGCAAATGAATCCACATTTTATGTTTAATTCATTGAATTCAATTGCTGATTTTATTGATAAGAATGAGTCGCGAATAGCCTCTAATTATACTGTTAAATTTGCAAAACTCATGCGGATGATTTTAGAATATTCAGAACAGCAGGAGATAACTTTAGAAGAAGAATTGAAATTGTTGGAGTTATATCTTTCGTTAGAGGCATTACGAATCAACCCCAATCTTAGCTATGTGATTTCTGTATCACCGGAAATTGATATAAGTAATATTCTCATCCCTCCAATGATGGTTCAGCCTTTTGTTGAAAATAGTATTTTACATGGTATTATTCCATTGGCAAAACCAGGTGTTATCAAAATTGATGTTTCTGTTTCTATTGATGAATTGATTGTTATTGTTGAGGATAATGGAGTTGGAATAAATAGCTCAATGAAATCTGACAATAAAAAATCAATGGCAATGAAAATTACTAAAGACAGAATTGCACTTTTTAATGAACAGCATAGTGCTGCTGCATCAGTTAATTTAATTAATTTAAATCAAGGTACAAGAATAGAATTGCGTTTACCTGTAATTCATAGATTTTAATAGAATCGTAAATGATAAAGGCAGTAATTGTAGATGATGAACAGCATTGTATTAACAGAATTACTACACTGCTTAAAGATTATGAAAATGAGGTGCAGTTAGTTGCAACAGCCAGTACTGTTAAGGAAGGTTTGAATATTATTAAAAAGGTTCAGCCTGATTTGCTTTTTTTAGATGTTGAAATTGCAGATAAAACCGGCTTCGATTTATTAAGAGAAATAGAGTCTCCATCATTTGATGTAATTTTTACAACAGCACATGATAAATATGCTGTTATGGCATTTAAATTTTGTGCAATTGATTATTTGCTGAAACCTGTTGATGAGAGCGATTTTGCAATCGCCATGAAGAAGATTCTTGATAGCGATGACCGGCAGGATATGACAAGGCAACTGTCAGAGTTGATTAAAGGAGCAGGACTAAATAAACCGAGAAAAATTGGTGTACCCACATTGAATGGAATTGTGTTTGTTTTGATTTCTGATATAAGATTATGTCGTGCAGATGGAAATTATACTGAGATTTTTTTAAATAACAATCACAAAATTGTTGTTTCAAAAACATTAAAAGAGTTTGATGATTTACTTTCAGATTACCAGTTTTTCAGAGTACATAACTCAAATCTAGTAAACTTAGACTATGTTAAAAGTTATAATAAAGGTAAAGGCGGTTTTCTGATTCTTGATGATGACACGAATGTTGAGGTGTCATCACGCAGAAAGGACGAACTGCTAAAAAAGTTAAGCCTGATATAAATCAATTACATCTGAAAAGTTTTGTTTACAGAAAATTAATTCTGTTCATAAACACTTCTTTGTAACTCTTGCCAATAGGAATGGTTTTGTCATTGATAACTACTGCACCTTCATCCATGTGACTTATTTTATCTAAGGCAATAATGTAGGAGCGGTGTACGCGCATGAATTTTTCGGGTGGAAGTTTGGTTTCAATATCTTTCATTGTGGCATGAATCACAAACTGATCTTCTTTAGTCTGAATAATTACATAATTGTCCATTGCCTGCAGCCAGTAAATGTTTTCAAGAAATACTTTTACAAGCATTGCACCTCTTTTTACAAAGAATGAGTTTTGAATAACCTGATTCTCTAGAGGGTTTGAAGGTGCTTCAACAAGTTTTTCTTCTGTAGGTTTTATTACAGGCTGTGCAACAGATTTCTCTGTCTTAGATGAACCAATGACAACAGCATAGCCTAGTAATTGGTTTTTTTCATCACGAATAGGGGAGCATGTAAAGTCAGCTTTTATATTACTGTAATCTCTAACAATAGTTATATTACTCTGCTTAATACTTAAAACCTCATCCTGTTTCATGAGTTTACCTAAGTTGTCGGCATTGACAATTTCGTATTCATCACCTTCAATTTTTATAAGTTTAAACAAACTCATGCCTTGCGCACTTTCATTGCCGAAGCCTGTCATGCTTTCTGCTTTTGGATTTAAAAATGTAATACGGAACTCTGTATCGGCAACCAAAATGGCTTCTTCTACATTTGCAAGAGCATTGGCAAAGCGTCTTTCATTTTCACGCACCTGCAAATCTTTCTGAAATTTATACAATGCCATTTCAACAGTTGTTTGCAAGTCAGATTCGTTGAATGGTTTTACCAAATAGCCATAAGGCTCAGTGATTTTAGCTCTGTCCAGCGTGTTTTTGTCAACAAAAGAAGTGAGAAATATTACAGGAATATCATACTTCTGTTTTATGTGTTCTGCAATGTGAATTCCATCCAAATCGCCTTTTAACTTTATGTCAAGAAAAACCAAATCGGGTTCGTGTTCTTCAAGTCTTGCATAGGCATTTTGTGCCGATGATGCCGTGGCCGGAACATCATATCCAAGACGAATTAATGTTTGCTGTATGTCTTTTGCAACGATACTCTCGTCTTCAACAACTAAAATTCTTATTTTGTCCATAATTGAAAAATTTAATACGATGGTTTAAATTTAATTATCACTTTTAATCCGTTACTGTTTTCTACTGTTACTTTTCCGTCAATCTGATCGCTCAACACATTCACTAATTGAATACCTAATGTGTCTGCAGTTTCAAAATCTTTTCCATCAGGTAATCCTTTTCCATTGTCAGCAATACTTAGCAGATAATGGTCATCTACCTTTTTAAATGTCACCCAAATTGTTCCCCCATCATCTGCAAAAGCATGTTTAATAGCATTGCTTACAAGTTCATTAATTATCAATCCACATGGTACTGCTGTATCAATGTCCAAAGATATTTTTTCTGCCTCAATCTGCAAACGTATTTTTTGAGGATTGGCATTTTGAGATTGCATAATGGTTTCGCAAAGGCGTTTGATGTAGTCATCAAAATCAATTCGTGATGTTCCGTCACTCTGATAAAAGCGATCATGTATCAAAGCCATAGAACGTATTCTGTCTTGTCCTTCTTTGAGGATTTTATGCGATGCCTTATCCTGCAAATAAGCACTTTGTAAGTTGAACAGGCTTACAATAATCTGCAGATTATTTTTTACCCTGTGATGTATTTCTTTTAACAGAATATTCTTTTCGTCTAACGATTCACGAATTTGCTCCTCCATCTTTTTATGCAGGGTGATGTCTGTGTCTATTACCACAATATTGCTCAATTCATCTTTGTCGTTAAATACCGGTGTCAGCGTACTGGAAGTCCAAAGTTGTTGTCCGTTGCGATGTGTAATTTTAGTTTCATAAATAACTGACTTATGCTCCTCAAGGCAGTCTTTAATGATTGTTTTTATATTTTCATTATACGAAAGCTGTGTTAGCTTACTGCCTTGCTTACGTATGATTTCATCCATAGTGTAGCCATGCATGCGTGTATAACCTTCATTCACAAATTCAAGATTCAGGTTATGGTCAAAAATCATAACAGCATTGTCTGTTTCGCTGGCAACTATTGAAAGTTTCGCAAGTTGTATATTGTTTTCCCTAAGCTGATGGGTACGCTCATTGATTTTCTGTCTCAATAGTAGTTGTGCATTCCGTAAACTTCTTGTTCTTAATTTCAGAATAACTAAAATGAGTAATGTTAATGCAACGAAGTAGATAAAATAAAAAAAGTTTGTCCGCCAAACAGGTGATTTTACTTTAAAGTCGTAGGTAAGTGATGGACTCCAGTCATGACCGTTGGCTGTTGCCTGCACCTGAAATGTATAGTTTCCGGGTGGCAGGTTAGAGTAATTTGCAATGTTTAAGTTGGTAGCAGGCACCCAGTAGTCATCAAAGCCGTCAAGTTTCCATCTGTATTGTAAAGCATCCGGTGATGCAAAATAAATTCCTGTAAAATGAAAATTAAGATTGTTGTAGCCATACGGAAAAACCGGATTCACAGGTAAGCCAGTAATGCTGTCAATAGAAAAACCTTGTTCTGACCAATTTACCTCGCGCATGTAGGCTTTGATGGATTGCAGCAGAACTACTGGAGTTGTACTTTTACTGTAACCGGAGTTTGGATTGTAACGAACAGCACCGTTAACTGTAGCAAACCAAAGAAAGCCGTCTTTATCGTAAGTGGCAGCATTGGTTTCAACACCATAAAATCCATTACTTTTATCAAAGTGAATGATGTTTGTGAAATCTCTTTTCAGATAAGTGTTCCAGTCAATTCTGTCAATGCCAAGTGGAGTACCCATCCACAAATAATTGTTGTCGCTTGCAACAGTTAAAATTCTATTGTTGAACAAACCATTTCCAACTTCAAGATGTCTGATGGCAGTTGTTCCTTTCTTTTTTGAAAAAATATAGACACCAAAATCAAAAGTTGAAAAGATAATATTTCCTTCTATATCTTGTGTGATTGAAGGGATAGGTGTTTTATTAAGATTCAACTTGTCGTTAAGTGAAACTGCTGTTTCATTATGCATAAAGTACATGCCTTGCAAAGTGCCAACCCAAACCAAGCCTTGTCTGTCCTGAAATAAATAGCGAATGTTGTCATTCTGTAAGCCATTGAGCTTATTTAAAACGCGCAGATTGTTGTTTTCGTAAATATAAATACCACGGTCGGTGCCAAACCATAAACTACCGTTACGGTGTGCCATAACAGCATAAATAATTTTATTGTTAAGTAAATCAAATGGAAAAGAAATTTTAGATAAGTCAGTTGAAACTAAAGCCGGACCGGTTGATGTTCCAAACCAGAAATTTTGTGCTGCATCCTGTGCAATACTCCAAATTGTGGCACGTGCAAGAATATTTTCAAAAGGAGGTGTATAGACTGTATTTCCATGAATGTAATTCAATCCGCCATTTACGATGCCAAACCAAATTCTGTTTAAGTGATCGGTGTATGCAGTAAGTAGTCTGTTGTCATTAAATCCGTTTTCTGTTGTGTAGGTGATAAAGCGTCCACCTGAATAACGACACAAACCACGAGGTGTTCCAATCCAAATGTTTCCTTCATTATCTTCTTTCATGCACAAAATATTGTTATCTGTGAGACCCTCATCTTTTGTCAACGTGAAAAAATGACCATGATCTATCAGGCACATGCCATTACCATAAGTACTGAACCATTTATTCTTCTTAT
Source organism: Bacteroidota bacterium (assembly GCA_016699635.1). Lineage (GTDB taxonomy): Bacteria > Bacteroidota > Bacteroidia > AKYH767-A > OLB10 > OLB10. The sequence goes on from CP064983.1 coordinate 2,546,955, forward strand.
AATCTTCAAGGATGGCAGTAACTTTTTTAACTGAAACACCTTTGTTGATATCAAATGCGCCAAACTTTCCATTTTGATATATGCTGATGCCTTCATTAGTTCCTGCCCAAATGCTGCCATCATTCAATTCAGAAATCTGATAAATAATATTTCCTGTAAGTCCTTCGTTGATGGTAAAGTTTGTAAACTGTTTACCATCGTACTTCGACAATCCGTTAGTAGTTCCAATCCAGATGTTACCTTTACTGTCAGTCAGCAGACAGGTGACTTCATTACTCACCAAACCTTTCAGAATAGTGTAACTTGAAAAACGTGTTCCGTCAAAACTGTTCAGTCCCTCTGATGTACCAATCCAATATCGTCCTGTTTTGTCTTGCGTAATGGCTGTGGCATTGTTGCTGAGCAGTCCATTGTCAATGGTGTAGAATTTTTTTCTGATACCATTAAAGACACCAATGCCACCACGTGTTATTGCCATCCAAAGATTTCCTTTATTGTCTTCGTAAAATGCTTTTACAGGATTGAAAGATGCAGGGTTGTCTTGTTCGAAACGATAAAAATTAGTTCCATCAAACCAGCAAGCACCATTCATGGTTCCTATCCAAAGCTTTCCTGCTTTATCCTGATGAACGGCATTAACTTGATTGCTGGGCATTCCATTGGCAATAGTGTAGGTAGTGAAGTTATAATGCTGACCTTGCACCACTGAACTGAACAGCATAAGCAGTGCCATAAAAAACATAGGCATTTGTAAGATGCTTTGGTTTCTTATTCTCAGACTACTTTTATCCTTCACTTGCATTTATAATTTTTAGCTTTTGCTTTGGAATGAATCACTTTATTTAAAGTAGATAATCTTCAGGCTTCAGCCAATCAAATCCGTTTTCAGCTATATGTTTCATTCTGTTAAAGTAATTTAACTGTACATGATTGAGTTTGGTTACATCCCATGCTTTAAATAAATAGGCATAGACAAAAATACCTCGTAAGTGCAGTAATTCCGGCATCAAATTAAGCTGATTGAGGTCAAAGCGATTGTATTTTTGATAGCCTCTCATAAAACTATCCATAAAATAGCGTGCCCAGCCTCTGCGGTTAAAATCATTTACACCATTGTAATTAACTGCAAAAAACAACGGACAGGAAATGTCATTTACAAACCAAGTATAACATGCATCTTCACAGTCGAACAATGTCAGGCGACCGTTACATTCCATAAAATTACCTCTGTGAATATCGTTATGCACTACACCAAATGAATCTGATGTGGAAGGCAGTTGTTTAACTATATTAAGAAGTTGTGTCCAATATTCCCATGATTTCATCTCTGATTTTGGCAAATAAGTCTCAACCATCTTATTTGATTTTTCTGTACCAGATAGTCCTTTTCTTAATAGTGTCAGGAGGTGAATATGTTTTTGAACACTTATGAATCATTCCTGTAATTCTGCCCATTTGTGCAATGGTATTACTGTTCCAGTTTTTTTCGCTTAATTCAACGCCTGGCGCTGCTGTAAACTTCACTACACTGAAGTAAGAATCGCCTGTTGTTACTTTCTCGCAGAGATTGTTATTTACAGAAGGTAATGGGTTTGATACAGGAATTTTATTGTCATGCAAAAAGTTTATCCAGTATATTTCTGAGTTCACTGTATCAAAACACTGATGTGATGAATGTGTCAGCCGGAGAATAAATTTTTTATCACCTTCACTGAAACGATAAATGATGTTCACATTATCACGAAGTAAAGTGAGATCGGAAAACTTAATGTTATAAAGTTTTGCAGCTTCAGAAACAGCCTCGTTAGAGAGTGCTGCACGTACAAATTCGTTCATTTTTTAATGGTTGACAATGGTGTTGTAAAGTTGTTGAAGTTGTAGTGCGCAGGGTTTAATATCAAAATTTTCAATTACATGTTGTCTTGCAGCAGTTGCAAATTGCTGATAAGTGTTGTTGTTCATATTGTAAAAAGTGCGGATAGAACCGGCTAATGCTTCTGCATCTTTTTCAGGCGTAAGAAGTCCTGTTTTGCCATGTATAACCTCTTCGGGAATATCGCAGTGTGTGGTTGAAATTACCGGCATGCCTGTGCACTGTGCATCGAGTAGAACAATTGGTGCACCACCTTCGCAGTCACGCGTGTCTGAATAGCAACTTGGATGAATAAAAACATGGTATTGTCCGAAGAATTCATACAGCTTTGTAAACTCAATAAATCCGATAAAGCGGACTTTATGTTCAATATTATGTTGTTTTACCAATGCTTCAAGTTTGCCTTTAATATTTTCCAATTCATTGCCAACAAAAGTCAGTGTCATATTCGGGCATTCATTTAATGCCTGAATAAAAGCCTGAAGTGTATAAATATGTCCTTTTTTCTGACTGTAGTTAGACAGTTGCAGCAGATGCAGTTCACCTTCGTTTTTAGTTCTTGCTACAGCAGGAATTTTAGTTGTCTCCACACCAAGGTGCACAACATGAACTTTTGCAGGGTCACAACCCTGATTGACTAAGATGGAAGCACCGAAAGCACCTTCACAAATAAAGCCATCAGTATGTTCATATAAAGATTGATAACGCTTTTTCCATTCCTGAAAACGAAAGGGCAAACTTTCATAATCAAAACCATAAAAAGAAACAAAATAGGGAAGGCCTGTAATTTTTTTTAGTTCAAGATATTGCCAACCCATATTGGCAAAGTGTGTGTGAATGAGTTCAACGCCATTTTCATTAGCCCATTTACCGACATATTCAAAATAATGTTTGTTTTTTCTGAGAATGGCAATACGGTTAATAATTTTTGAGAAAATATTTTTGGCATGATCGCGCCCTTCCAACAAATCCGGACTAACATATTCCGGCATGGGTAATAAATTTATTTTTCGTGTAACAAATTGTTCATTGTAATAGCGATATGCTGCAACATTCACCTCTGTATCAGAAAGATTGTTCAACATCCTGAACACCCAGTTCTGTGCATTAGGTAAATAACTTTCAAAAAGTTGCAGTGTTTTTACTGCCATGAAATATATAGTTTTTATTTCACGCTAAATACGACATTTCCATCTGTAATTTGCATGGTTTTCATAAATCTTTATTAAAAACTTGCTGTTGAAACCGTAATAAAAATGTAAATGATTAAATTTGCTAAGAATTTAGAACCATTATGAGCAATTTTGTTGTTTCAGCACGCAAATACAGACCTTCATCTTTCGACACACTAGTTGGGCAAGGACATATTACCACAACCTAAAAAATGCAATAAAAGCAACCATCTTGCTCAGGCTTTTTGTTTTGTGGCCCAAGGGGTGTAGGTAAAACAACATGTGCACGTATTCTTGCCAAAACCATTAATTGCAGCAACATCACTGCTGATACAGAAGCTTGTAATGAATGTGAGTCATGCGTTTCGTTTAACAACGGACAGTCGCTCAATATTTTTGAGCTTGATGCTGCCAGTAATAACTCTGTGGAGGATATCCGCAGTTTAGTAGATCAGGTGCGCTTTGCACCTGCAAGTGGTCATTATAAAATTTATATTATTGATGAGGTTCACATGCTTTCTTCGGGTGCATTCAATGCATTCTTAAAAACATTGGAAGAGCCACCACCTTATGCTATTTTTATTTTAGCAACTACAGAGAAGCATAAAATTATTCCAACTATTTTATCGCGTTGTCAGATTTTTGATTTCAATCGAATAAAGGTTGAAGATATTTCAAAACACCTGCAGCAAATTGCTGTAAAAGAAAATATTGAAGCTGACCCTGAAGCTTTGCACATTATTGCACAGAAGGCCGAAGGCGCATTGCGCGATGCCTTGTCCATTTTCGATCAGATGGTTACTTTTTCGGGAAACAAGGTTACCTACAAAGATGTCATCAACAACCTTAACGTCCTCGACTATGAATATTATTTCCGCATAACCGATCAGATTTTACCCGGAAATATTTCATCTGTGTTATTAACTTTTAATGAGTTGTTGAATGAAGGTTTTGACGGACATCATTTTATTGCCGGACTGTCAGGACATTTTCGTGATTTGATGGTTGCCAAAGATGAAATTACTTTGCAGCTATTAGAAGTAACAGAAGTAGTACGCGAAAAATATAAAGTTCAAAAGTAGTTGAATTATCCGTTTTATTAAAGCTGATTGATATTTGTAATGCATGTGATTTATCATATAAGAGTGTCCGCAATCAGAGGCTGCATGTAGAAATTACATTGATGAAAATGTGTGCCTTGTCAGGAAAACTAACGGTGAATGAAAATGCCATGGCTGCTAAACCCGTAGTGGTTGAAAAAGTTGTTGCAGAGAAAACAAATGTAGCTACACCGGCTGCGCAGGCACCAAAAAGTGAACCTGCTGTAGTTTCTGTTAAACAGGAGAGTATAAAACCGGAAGTTGTTAAACCTGAAACAAAAATAAATGAACCAGCCAAGCCTGAAGTGAAAGAGGCACCTACAGTAACAAAAGCAGAAGAGCCTATAGCCACAATTTCATTATCAGGACTCAATGCAAAAAAAACAACACCTGATAAAGCAGAACCTACAGATGTGAAATCTGAAAAAAAAAATGACAGACCGATAGTTGTTGATGAGTTAAATCGGATATGGGCTTTATATGCAGATTTGCAAGACAATAATGGCAACACCAATCTTTCAAAAGCATTGCTCAGAACAGAGCCTGAAGTGATTAATGAAACAGAAATACATGTTACTGTTGACAACCAAGTGCTACGGGATAATTTATTGTCGTTGAAAAGTGAATTTCTTGAATATTTCAAAAAGAAATGCAGAACGATTTTCTGACTTTGGAAGTTCGTGTTGAAGCATCAGAGAAAGTTCTTGATAAACCCTATACTGCAAGAGAGAAATTTAAGAAGATGGCTGAAAAAAATCCTGAGCTTGAAAATTTCAGAAAGCAGTTTGACCTTAATTTCGATTAGTCAAAAATAAATTTCAAAGTTGTTTTAGAAAAGTAAATAATGATAATAGATCCCACGCAGATAAAAACAGGTGAGTTTCATGCATTGATGCTTGGTGCTGTCGCACCACGTCCCATTGCCTTTGCCAGTACGGTTGATAAAGATGGAAAGCCAAATCTGAGCCCTTTTAGTTTTTATAATGCCTTTGGCAGTAAGCCGCCAATACTTGTTTTCAGTCCTGCACGAAGAGTGCGCGACAATACCATAAAACACACTTTGCAAAACGTTTTTGAAACACGCGAAGTGGTCATTGGTGCTGTAAATTATAACATTGTCCATCAGGCATCATTAGCAAGTTGCGAATTTCCGGAAGATGTAAATGAGTTTGAAAAAGCAGGATTCACTGCTGTTAAAGCAGAAAAGGTAAAACCTTTTCTGATAAAAGAGTCGCCTGTAAATTTTGAGTGTAAAGTTTTAGATGTTATTGAAACAGGTAAATTAGGTGGTGCTGCTAATTTAATCATTTGCGAAATACTGCTCATGCACATACAGGATAATGTGTTGAATGAGCAAGGTAAAATTGATCCTGATAAAATTGATCTGGTAGCACGCATGGGGGGCGACTTTTATTGCCGTGCATCCGGTAGCGCTGTTTTTACCGTGCCTAAGCCCAATATGAAACTGGGAGTAGGTTTTGATAATATTCCTGAACATATTAAGAAAAGTGAAGTGCTAACGGGTAACGACTTGGCGCAGTTAGCCAATCAGGAAACTATTCCTTCTACAGAAGAGGTAGCGCATTTTAATCAATCTGATGAAATGAAAAAATTTAACGAAGCGCTTGCCAATGACCCATTGCATGCACAGTTGGCCAAACATCTTGCTGCACGCAAATTGATACATGCAGGAAAAGTTAAAGAAGCTTGGATGTTGTTGCTGGCATAATAAAACGCAGCAATTAAGTGATAGAGGCACTTTAATAGCAAAGTTTAAAATTTCTTGAATCTGAAGTTGCTGTGTTTTAAAGTAAGCTAGTGTTCAAATAAATAGCCACAAAAACATTCGTTTTTAAAAACTAAACACTTACTTTTACAGCACTAAATAACAATGCCATGTTAGAAATTAGACTTTGTTTGCTTTTATCCGGGAGTATGCTGCGCTTTTCTTAACCGCAGCCACAACAGAATTTTTTTTACATTTTTAGTTTTACAAATCACTAATTAACGAAACTATTCAAAAGTCTGCAATTGGGTAAAAGGCAAAGTGCTGCACCTGTTTTGGATTTAAGAATAAAAAGAAAAGTAAAATGAAAAAACTCATACTATTAATTGCCGTCTGTTGTATTTTCACTCAAACAACAATAGCACAAATTAACCTTGTACCCAATCCGAGTTTTGAGGATACGGTAGCTTGTCCTACATTTTTAACTCAAATAGACAGAGCAACTGGGTGGATGAGTTTTAGTTATACACCAGATTATTTTAATGCTTGTGCATCTTCTAATGTACCAGTTTCAGTTTCTGTGCCTCATAATATTTGGGGTGATCAGACTGCACATACAGGAAATGCTTATGCTGGATTCGGGGCTTATAGTGTTGGCTCGTTATTAAGCATTAGAGAATATGTTTGTACACAACTAATTCAGCCTACAGTTCCACTTCAAAAATATTATGTTTCTTTTTATGTTTCTAGTTCTTTTGCTTATACTAATGGATTTAACCCTGGTGTAGCTTGTAATAATATTGGAATGAAATTAACAACACATTCCTATTCTCCATCAACCCCTTTAATTCCTGATAATTTAGCTCAGGTTGTGAATCATAGTATTGTTAATGACACCATTAACTGGGTTAAAATTTCCGGATCATTTATTGCAGATTCTGCCTATGATTTTTTATGTATTGGAAATTTCTTTGTTGATTCTTTAACTAATTACGTTTTAATAGGAGCAAATTCTGGTGATGCTTATTATTATTTAGATGATGTAAAACTATCGACTGATTCTGCTTTTGTAAATAGCATTGTCGAAACAAAAGACAATGGTTATATTAAAATATTTCCAAACCCTGCAAGAGACTGGATAGTTGTAGAAGGAAGGAATCTTAAATCAATTGAAGTGTTTGATTTATGCGGAAGATTGCTTATTCCAAAAGTGCTTGTTTCTTCCTTTAAAACAGAAGTAAATATTTCCTCTTTTAGTTCTGGCATTTTCTATTTAAGATTTACACTTCAACCGGTATTTACATAAATAAATTTTCCCACTTTTAAATTGAAAATTATGAAAATAAATTCAAATATATAATTGTATTGAGTCTGATATTATGTAATGTAAGTTTAATATTCGCTCAATCAACCTCTGCAACATTTAATGTAATAATTCCTAATCGGCCCAACATAGCAGGTAACGATTATGTTGGTTGGGACAATACGGTAAATGTGCCCCTTGAGATTCGACATAATGCAAACCAATCAATAATATTCTATACAACCGGAATACAACGCGCCACCATACTAGGCAACGGCAGAGTAGGAATAGGAATCAATAATCCGTTGTGGCAATTAGATGTAGCCGATGAGATTAACATATCTCAGCCACGCAACTATTATATGATAGGTGGCGAAACAGTACTTCATAATGCCGGAACAGAAAATATTTTTACCGGTGTAAATTGTGGAAAAGATATTTTGGCTGGAAGTGCCTCGGGAAACATGAATGTATTCAATGGATATTCTGCCGGTGAATTTGCTTCCGGCAACGACAATGTTTTTATAGGTCATAGTACAGGATGATATAGTAAAGGCCGATCCAATATATTTATAGGCTCTTCTGCCGGTATGGACAATCTTGGTGATTATAATTCAATAGTTGGTTTTACAGCTGGAATGTATTTAACTACAGGAATTGAAAATACATTTATGGGATTACGCTCTGGTGAATGTAATACAACAGGAAGTTATAACACCTTTTATGGTTCAAGAGCAGGCATTGGTCAAAATCCATCAACACCAATTGTTGGCCGCAACAATTCTTTTTTTGGTTATGCCAGTGGCCAGGCAATTAAAGATGGTAATGATAATATTTTTGCCGGAAGTCATTCTGGAAATAGCAATAGTTCAGGTTCATATAATACTTTCATTGGTGGAAATGCAGGATATAATAACGAAAAAGGAACTTATAATACTTATATTGGAAATAATGCAGGGTCGCCTGTAAGTTATAATCTTCATTATGCATCAGCAATAGGCACCAATGCCACCGTTATGAATGATAAAGTAATGATATTGGGAGATAATGATATAAACGTGGGCATAGGCATGTCAGGTGTTCTAGGCGGCCCTCTTACCAAACTACAAATTTTAAGTAAAAATGTACCACAGTTTCGTATTTCTTATGATTATGGAAATAATATACACACCGACTTTCAAACAACAGCAAGTGGTGATTTGAAAATCAATCCAACAGGACACTTTACAGGATTTGATTTGTCTGTTTCGCCTGCAAATGTTGTTGATATTAATTCTTCCTCATCAGCAATTAGCGGATTGCGTTTAAGAAATTTAAGTACAACAAGCAATTCAAATGGTAAAGTACTTAGTGTTGACAATAGTGGCGATGTTATTTTGGTGAGGGATAACAGTGTAGAACTAATTGCTATGATAAAACAACTTCAACAACAAGTAAATTCATTACAACAAAAATTAGAAGCAACATTAAATCAACACTAATAATTATCCAGAAATCGGATTGACTTTAACCATACACATTACAATAAATTTTAAATTTCCTTTTCTGGTTAGCTTTGATGCTAACAATATACAGGCAATTTTCAATCAATGATATTTAGAGTGCCCCTAAATCCCCAAATGGGGACTTCTCACCATACATTATAAAACTAAGGAGATAAAAGATTATGCAATGTTTTATGGTGCAACACCACCATTAGCTGGAACATACTACCACAACAGGAACCATTAAATGCCATGTTGATTTTTTACAATTCCGATGGCAGCATTTTAAAGATGGCTAAGATTCAGCAAATAGGAGAAGGCTCTCTGTTGGTATATGGTAGCAACCTTTCATCAGGTCAGTATAGTTATTCTTTAGTGGTCAATAATACAACCATTAAAACCAAACAAATGGTAAAGGTAAAATAGGGCATTTTAAAAACAAAGGAGGCAGCTGCATTCGCAGCCGCCTCCTTTGTTTTATTGCATAATCAGCTTATTTCACATTCAACACTTTAAATTCTGTACGTCTGTTTTGCTGATGTTCTTCTTCTGTACAAGGCACAACACGTGTCCCTTCACATTCGCAATGATTAATCAGCTTAGATTCTCCATAGCCTTTGTAAGTCATCCTTGACGCTTCAACACCTTTTTTAACGATATATTGTACAGCAGACTTAGCACGTTTTTCAGAAAGATCCATGTTGTACTTGAAGCTAGCACGGCAGTCTGTATGTGAGCCTAATTCTATCTGCATCTTAGGATACTTTTTCATAATGTCAACCAACTTATCCAATTCTTTTGCAGCATCAGGTCTGATATTCCACTTAGCCAAGTCATAATAAATATTGTCCACACGAATTACATCACCCTGACAGAAGAAACCAAAGTCTGCTTTCAGAACAGTTGATTTTGTTAATCCAATAGTAGAGCGGTCAGCAAAGTTGTCTGCACAATTTTCTCTAAAGGTCATCACTTTGTAGTTAGTCTCAGGCTCTAAATCAAAATGATAATTTCCATTTGCATCAGTGAGTGTTTCAGTTTCTTTATTTGTTTTTAAATTCATCAGTTTAACCGGGTGGTTAGGTAATGCTGATTTGTCTTCTTCAAGATAAACATGACCTTCAAGAGTAAATGCAGGGATTTTTGATAATGGAATTTTAATTACCTGCGGCTCGTCATTTACGCCATTGATAGATACTTTATTTTCTTTGTATTCATCCTTCGATGCAATGAAATCGTAATTCTGTCCGATTGATAGACATGATTTGAATTTTCCTTTGTCATCAGTTTGTACTTCAGCAAACTTATTACCTCCTTCATTGATTACAACTTTAGCATTGGCAAGTGGCAGGTTGGTTTCTTTATCATACACCAAACCATCCAAAGGCACACAGTTCTTTTTAAACATGTACAAATCGTCATTCTCATTTTTAGTGTCACGGTTTGATGTCAAGTAGCCACACATGTTTTTCTTATCGTAAACATAAGCAAAGTCATCAAAGGTAGAATTGAGTGGGCTGCCGATATTCTCTGCAGTTTTGAATTTTCCATTCTCAAACTCACATTTAAAAATATCTAATCCACCCATACCACTGCGACCATTTGAAGAGAAAAACAGATTGCCCTCATGATCAATATAAGGAAATACTTCATTTTCTGTAGTGTTTACTTCGGCACCAAGATTTACAGGTTTGTCCCAGTCACCATTTACTCTGTTGCAGACCCAAATATCCATGCCGCCTTTTCCACCGGGCATATCACTGGCAAAGTAAAGTTTGTTGCCATCTTTAGAAATAAATGGATGGCACATGAGTAGGTCTTGTTGTTGTATTTAAATTCTTTAAATGCATCAAATTTTCCATTAACCTTTGTTGCACTTAGTATTTTTAGTCTTACTATTCTGTTTTGATCACGTACAATTTTTCCATTCTCTTCATAGTTTCGGGTAATGTACATTTCGTTGCCGTCAGAAGAAAATGAAACGGGTCCGTCATTGTATTTTGATTTGTCGGCAAGTTCTAATAAGACCGGAGTGCAGAAATTATTTTCTTTTCCCTTACTAAACCATAAAGACAGATATGGTTTTGATGTCCAATCCTGTGTTTTGCTTTTACCATCTTCACGCGATGATGCAAAGACAATTCCATCTTCATAAGGCACAGCACACATGTCACCATTAACAGAGTTTATCAGTAACCGTTTAACAATCCATGATCCCTGCTGCTGACCAAAGGTGTTGTTCTTTAAAGCATTTAGCTGCTCTGCCACCAATTTATCATTCGGGTTTTTTGCTAGGTATTTTTCAAGATGCATTTCGGCTTTGTCTTTTTTATCAAGACTTATCAGCACTTTAGCATATTGCAGATGCTCATTGTTGGTTGCATTGGTATCTGCTGTAATTTTCTCATACCACTTTTCTGCTTCTTTATATTGATTGTTTTTCTGTAGCAGTCGGCAAGTTTTGATGCCGTACCATGATTGTATTCTTTAGAGAGAACTTTCTCATACAGCGGTATTGCTTTTCCAAAGCTGTACTTGGAATAAAGTTGGTCTGCAAGAACCAAATCATCCTGCTGTGCAAAGCTTGCCGTTGCAACTAAAAGTGCTGCAAAAACAAAAACTATTTTCTTTATATGCGATATTATCATAATACAGTTTTTAAATTGGTTAGAAGAAACGTGGACTAAGTACACCTGTACGTTTAAGCGGAATGTCGTAGCCAAGTGTTATCTCATGTGTGCCCGAGTTGTATTTGTTTAATTGGTTTGTTGTGTAATCATAAGAATATCCAAGGCGCAATTGTTTGGTTAAATTGACTTGTGCAAAAACCGATGCAGCGGCACCTGTTCTGTATGTTAATCCAATCCAGAAAATTTCATTGAAGTATGCTGCCAAAGTTACATCAGCCTGAATGGTTGCACCATCAGATGCTTTTATCATGGTCATTGGCTTCAATTTTATTTCCGGACTCACATCAAATACATAACCACCGGTAAGGAAGTAATGAAAGTTCTGATGTGTAAATTTATTTTTAATATCTCCTCCATTCACTGAGTCAATGTAGTTTTCAATCAACCTTGGAATAGAAAAACCTGCATAAAACCGCTTGGTGTTATAATATATTCCGAATCCTGCATTAGGCACCAACTTCGAAACATTCTGACTGAACTGAATATCGTTCGGGTCGTGTGTAACAACATCAAGATAGTTTTCTTTCATGTGGATAAGCCCGGCCTGCAACCCAAAGGCTAAACGGCCATTCTCACTCGTTTGTAATCTATATGCATAGTTGGTAAAGAAACCTACTTTCTTTTCTACACCGATAGATTCATTCATGAAAGAAATTCCTAAGCCCACTTTTTTATTTTTCACAGGACCATGTAGTGAAACAGTCTGTGTTTTTGGAGCTCCATCCATACCAACCCATTGGTTTCTGTACAATGCAGTTGCCGATATCTGATCGCGCGAGCCTGCATAAGCCGGGTTGATAAACATTTCGTTAAACATGTATTGTGTAAACAATGGGTCGTACTGTGCACTGGCTTTAATGCTGCATATAGAGGTCAGTAATACTGACATAACCCATATTTTTTTTATTGTTGAATACATTGCTATACTGATTTTGTTGTTGTGAATTCTGTTTATTGCTTCTTTCATATTCTTATCGTTTTAGTGTCAGATATCCCTGCATTGGCTTCTTGCCATCATTCAGGTCGAGTATGAAATAGTATGTTCCGTTTGGTAATTGCTGTCCGAGATAAACACCGGCAACGTTTGAAGTACCGTCCCACGAATTGTCGTAGTCTCGTTTTTTATAAACCAAGTTACCCCATCTGTTGTAGATATAGAGTAAGTTGCCAGGATATTTGCTCAAGCCATCAATCACATAAGTGTCGTTTACTGCATTACCATCCGGTGAGAATCCTGTAGGCACAAACAGTGTGTCACAGATAACACTTACCATTACTTCGCTCACCACTTCGCAACCTTCGTTAGAGCGAATGGTTACAGTATAGGTTGTTGAAGCTTTTGGTGTTGCAATAGGATTGGCAATTGTAGAGTCATTTAAACCTGCTCCCGGATGCCAGCTATACCATGAACCACCGGTTGCAAATAGTTGTGCTATCTCTCCATTATTCGGACAAATCATCATGCCTGGACTTACAGTGTAACCACTCACTGAATTTACTTTCACTTCAACAGGTGTAGAAGTAAAGTTGCCACAAGAGTTGGTTAACGATACTGTATAAACACCTGCAGCAGGAGTAGTGAGTGATGGTGATGTTGCACCGGGCAATACTTGTCCATTAACATACCATTGATAAGTACCATTCTGAACTACTGTTGCATTTAAAGTTACTTTTCCGCCAACACAAAACTCTGTCGGTCCGTCAGCATTCATATTAAATACTGAGATGTCGGTTACTACCTGTGTCTGTTGTACAGTACAACCATTAGCATCTGTAATGCTAACAGTATATGTTCCTGCACCAACATTGGTAAGGCTTTGGTAAGTTGAACCATTATTCCAAACATAAGCATAAGGTTGAGTACCACCGGCTACTGTAAGGTCTATGTTAGCACCATTACCTGTAAGACAGTTAGCTTCATTAGCTGTTGAAGATGCAGTGAGTGCAAATGCAGGTTGTGTAATTGTTACAGTCTGCTGATCTGTACATCCTTTCTGATCTGTAACAGTTAATGAATATGTTCCGGGAGTAAGGTTGCTCAATTGAGAACTGCTTGAACCGTTGTTCCACTGATAAGTGTAAGCAGGAGTACCGCCTTGCGTTGTTACGCTGATACTACCATTGTTCAGTCCATAGCATGGTATCTGTGTTGCAGAAATTATATTGCTTAGAATTGAATCAGGTTGTGTAATCACAAACACCGTATCTGTTGAACAGTTGTAACTGTCCGTAACGATTACTTTGTAATTGCCTGCTGTAAGATTGCTGATTGATGGTGTTGTCATACCGTTTGTCCAGATGTAGGAGTAAGGAGCAATACCACCTGATGCAGTTACTGAAGCAGAGCCTGTGTTATTGCCATGACAGTTAATATTTGTTTGTTGTCCGGTTAATGATAAAGCTTGTGTAGGACCATTAATAGTAAACGTTTGTGAGAAAGTACAACCTGCACTATCAGTTATTGTAACCGTATATTGACCTGCACCAATGTTTACCAGATTTTCTGTCGTGTCGCCATTGCTCCAGCTATAAGAGTATGGCACTGTTCCACCTGTAGGATTCAACATTATTGATCCTGATGTAAGAGATGAACAATCAAGATTTGTTACAACAGGGAAGGCATATAATGCACCTTCCGGTGTAGGAACGTAAGTTGAAGTCTGCGCAATACAACTGTTAGAGTCAACAATATATACAGAGTATGAACCACCTGTTAAGTTAGTCAGGTTGGCAGTAGTGTCACCATTGCTCCAATAGTATTGATAAGGTGGTGTTCCACCGGTAACAGTAAGATTAATTGCACCTGTGCTGTCAGCAAAACATCCTACCGGAGTCATAACAATACTTGGAGAAAGCGGACCATTAGGTTGTGTCACTGCTGTCACAAGGCTGAATGTACATCCGTTTGCATCAGTTATTGAAACAGTATAGTTCCCTGCTGTTAAGTTCGATAAGTCTTCTGTAACATCACCTGTATTCCAAACATAACTGTAAGGCATGGTACCACCTGTTACAGTAACATCAACAGCGCCATTGTTACCACCGAAACAACTTACTGATGATGTCATCTGATAGGTTGCATTCACTGCTGCTGCCGGTTGTTGAACTTCAATAGAGTCAGTTGCACTACATCCATTTGCATCAGTCACAGTAACAGAATACCATCCTGAAGCAAGGTTGCTGATATTTTGAGTGTTGTTTCCATTACTCCAGAAGTAAGTGTAAGGACTTGTTCCACCAACAGGATTTGTATTAATCGCTCCATTGTTTCCACCAAAACAGTTTACATTTTGTTGTAGTGAAAGATTGTTACTTAATGCCAATGCAGGTTGTGAAAGATTTGCAGAAATTGACCATGTACAACCGTTCTGATCAGTAACAGTTACCTCATATAAACCGGAAGTAATGTTGTTAAGATCCTGTGTTGTCTGACCGGAATTCCACAGATAAGTATAAGGAGTTGTACCACCGTTAACCGTAAGATCAATGTTTCCTGATGCATTACCAAAGCAGCCTATATTACCTATTGATGAGATTCCACCGGATATGCTGTCTTGTGGCTGATTAATTGTCACAGACTGATTAGATGTACAACCATTAGCATCAGTAATAGTTACATTATAACTTCCTGCAGCTAATGATGGTTGATTTTGTGTTGTTGAACCATTGCTCCACACAATTGAGTAAGGAGTTGTTCCACCTTGTATGTCAAGATTTGCACTTCCTGTGTTGCCACCGAAACAAAGCACTGGACTTGTTGAAGTGATAGAAGAAGTAAGACCAGCAGCAGGTTGTGTTAAAGTTATGTTTTGTTGAACTGTACAGTTGTTTGCATCTGTAACAGTTACACTGTATGTTCCTGCAGCAATGTTCGATAAATCTTCAGTGTTTGCACCGTTGCTCCAGTTAAAATTATAAGGAGTTGTACCGCCTGTTATTGTAAGATCAATGTTTCCTGTTGTATTTCCGAAACAAAGTATGTTTTGCATTCCTGTAATACTTGAAGCTAAAGCTCCTGCAGGTTGTGAAATGGTTACAGTTTGATTGTTGTAACATCCGTTTGCATCTGTTACAGTTACTGTATAAATTCCTGAGGCAAGATTTGAAATGTCTTCTGTTGTTGCTCCATTGCTCCATACAAATGTATAGGGTGCCGTTCCTCCTGATGCATTCAGATCAATAGCTCCTGTAGCATTGCTAAAGCAATCAACATTTTGTGATGATTGAATTGAAGTTGCAAGGTTTGACGGAGGCTGTCCTACATTTTCTGTCAGAGTATATGTACAGCCATTAGCGTCAGTAATCGTTACAGTATAAGCTCCTGTTCCAAGATTTGAAATATCTTCACTTACTGATCCATTACTCCAGTTGAATGAATATGGCATTGTTCCACCATTGACTGTGAGATCAATTGAGCCGTTTCCACCACCTGTACACGATACATTCTGATTTGATGTAACTGTTGCTCCTAATCCTGCAGCCGGCTGACTGATTGCAATTCCTGCAATGGAAGTAGTACAACCGTTGGCATCTGTAATATTTACTGTGTAATTTCCGGCACCAACACCAATCAGGTTCTGACTTGTGCTTCCATCACTCCACAAATAGGAGTAAGGCGTAGTACCACCATTTACATTAATTAAAATCGCTGCTGTGCTTTGACCATAGCAACCAACATTGGTTAAGTTGTTGATGCTTGATGTCAGTGTTGCAGATGGTTGAGTTAAAGTAGCCGATTGTGATGATGTACAACCATTGGCATCTGTGATTGTTACTGTGTAAGTTCCTGCGGCAATGGCATTCAGATCTTCTGATGTTGCACCATTGCTCCAGTTGTAATTGTATGGTGTAGTTCCTCCATTTGCTGACAAGTCTATTGATCCTGTTGCATTACCAAAGCAGTTAATATTTTGTGATGATGTTATTGCTGAAGATAAAGAAGTGGAAGGCTGTGTGATAATTTCTGAAAGTGAAAACGTACATCCGTTGGCATCAGTAATTGTTACAGCGTAGCTGCCTGATGTAAGTCCAGATATGTTTTGAGTTGTAGCACCATTGCTCCAGTTATAGCTGAATGGTGATGTTCCACCACTTACATTAAGACTAATTGATCCGTTATTGCCACCTGTACAATTAACATTCACTGCACTGTTTACACTGCCAAATAATACTGCAGCAGGTTCGCTGATGATGATGTTGTTAATTGATGAAGTACAGTTGTTGGCATCTGTAACAGTTACACTGTATGTTCCTGCAGAAAGGCTGCTAAGGTTTTGAGTGATTGCGCCATTGCTCCAATTGTAGGAGTAAGGAGCTGTTCCACCGTTTACATTGAGTGTGATGTTTCCTGTGCTTTGTCCGTAACAGTTAACATTCTGAGTTCCTGAAATTGAAGTAGCTAATGCACCTGTAGGTTGTGTTAATGCAATTCCTGAAAGTAAATTGCTACATCCGTTAGCATCAGTAATTGTTACTGAATATGTTCCTGCACCAATGTTTGAAATATTTTGTGTAGTTGCACCATTGCTCCAGTTGTAGGTGTAAGGTGCTGTTCCGCCATTTACAGACAATGTAATAGAGCCTGTTTGATTTCCGAAACAATTGATATTTTGCGAAGAAGAAACTGCTGAATTTAATGCCCCGGCAGGCTGGCTTACTGTTATACTTGCGGAAGTATTCGTACATCCATTGCCATCTGTAATAGTAACTACATAAGTGCCTGATGCAATTCCTGAAATATCTTCTGTAGTAGCACCATTGCTCCAACTGAAAGAATAGGGAGCTGTTCCACCTGTAACTGTTAAGTCAATGCCACCTGTATTATTGCCAAAACAACCTGCATCACTTGTTGTAAATGTATAAGCTAATGCAGCAGCAGGTTGCGTTAATGAAACACTTCCTGTTGATGATGTACATCCATTGGCATCTGTAATTGTTAATGTATAAGTTCCTGCAGCAAGGTTGCTGAGATTCTGAGATGTTGCACCATTGCTCCAGTTGTAGCTGTAGGGTGTTGTACCACCTGTAACATTTACAGAAATACTTCCTGTGTTTACATTATAACAATTTATATTTTGTGCCGTGAAAGTATTGTTCAGAGCAGCTGTTGGCTGTGTAATTTGTAGCGAAGTTGAAGCGGATGTACATCCGTTGGCATCTGTAACAGTTACAGAATATGTTCCTGCACCAATGTTTGAAATATTTTGTGTAGTTGCACCATTACTCCAATTGTATGAATAAGGCGCAGTTCCACCGGTAACATTTAGTGTGATAGCACCGGTATAGTTATCGTAACAGTTTACCGCAGTTAACTGTGGTGTTACAGCTAATGCACCGCTTGGTTGTGTAAGTACAATGCCATTCATCTGTGTTGTACAACCGTTGGCATCTGTAATACTTACACTATAAGTGCCGGCTGTAATATTTGTAATATCTTGTGATGTTGCACCATTGCTCCAGTTGTAGGTGAAAGGTGCTGTTCCTCCGGTTACGCTCACATCAATACTTCCTGTACTTTGATTGTAGCAAAGAATATTTTGTGATGCTGATATGTTTGCAGCCAATGCACCTGATGGCTGTGCAATTACAACCGATGACTGACTGATACAATTATTTGCATCGGTAACAGTAACTGCATAATTACCTGCCGACAGGTTTGATAAGTTTTGAGTTGTTGCACCATTGCTCCAACTATAAGTGTATGGAGCTGTTCCACCAACAACTGATAATGTTACTGAACCATTGTTGCCACCATAACAAAGAATATCCTGAGAAGAAGCTACTGATGATGTCAATGCACCTGAGGGTTGATTAACTACACCCGTAGCAGCCGCAGTACATCCATTTGCATCTGTAATAGATACATTATAAGTTCCTGCATACAGTCCTGAAATATTTTGTGTTGTTGCACCATTACTCCAGTTGTATGTGTATGGTAAAGTACCACCGGCAACATTAAGTGTTATCGAACCATTTCCGCCACCATTACAAGCAACGTTCTGTGATGAAGCAACACTTGTAGTTAATGGGTTGTCAGGTTGATTAACCAACACACCGGTTATGGCCTTGCTGCAGTTGTTTGCGTCAGTAATAGTAACTGAATAGGTTCCTGCAGTAATACTTGTAATATTTTGAGTTGTAGCACCATTGCTCCATAAGTAAGTGTAAGGTGCTGTTCCACCGCTTACAGCAAGTGTCAGACTTCCGTTGTTACCTCCATAACATAGAACAGAAACGTTTGTAGCAACATTGGCATCTAAAATTGCGGCAGGTTGATTTACCTGTATTGCAGCCTGGCTTGTAGTACAACCTTGCGCATCAGTAACTGTTACACTATAAGTTCCAGAATTTACATTCGATAAACCTGAAGTTGTTGCACCTGTATTCCATAAGTATGAATATGGAGCAGTACCACCTGATACTGTTGTTGAAATTGCTCCTGTAGATAAACCAAAGCATAATACATCTGTAGTGTTTATAGATGTGGCCAAGGCTGCTGCCGGTTGCGAAATTGTTATTGCATTTACTTGTGTTGTACAACCATTAGCATCAGTAATTGTTACAGAATAGCTTCCTGCTGTCAGATCATTATTATTTTGTGTTGTTGCACCATTGCTCCATGCGTAGGAGTAAGGTGATGTTCCACCGCTAACTGTTAAGTTGATGTTTCCATTATTTTGTCCATAACAAGAAACATTCTGACTTGTTGCAACACTGGCTGCCAATGCTGCCGTTGGTTGTGTGATAGCTTTAGTTAATGTTGTTGTACAATTGTTGATATCTGTTACAGTAACAGTATATGTGCCTGAAGTTATGCCTGAAATATTTTGTGTTGTTGCACCATTGCTCCAGTTGTATGAATATGGAGTAGTACCACCGGAAACGCTTAATTGAATAGCAGCATTGTTTCCACCAAAGCAATTTACATTTTGTGATGATGAAACAGATGCATTTAATGCCTGTGCCGGTTGTGAAACTGTTGCGGTTTCAGTTGTTGTACATCCATTGTTGTCGGTTACAGTTACAGTATATACACCTGAACTTAAACCTGTAATATTTTGTGTTGTTGCACCATTGCTCCATGCATAAGTGTAAGGATTTGTTCCACCATTTACATTTATTGAAACAGAACCATTTGATAATCCAAAGCAAGAAACATTTGCAGATGCAGATATAGTTGCATCCAATTGAGCTGATGGTTGAGTAATTGTTTTGTCAGCAGTAGTTGTACATCCGTTAGCATCTGTGATGGTAACAGTGTAGCTGCCTGCAGCAAGTCCTGAAATAGATGCAGTTGTAGCACCGTTGTTCCATAAGTACGTGTAAGCCGTTGTTCCACCTGATGCAGTAACACTCATGCTACCGTTCGGAACATTATAACATGAAATATTTTGTGATGCAGTTACCGATGCACTCAATGCCTGAGCAGGCTGAGTAATTGTTTGAATTGCATTTGTTGTACATCCATTGGCATCTGTAACGGTAACAGAATATGATCCTGCTGCAAGACCACTTATGTTTTGTGTAGTTGCACCGTTGCTCCAACTGTAGGAATAAGGAGTAGTACCTCCACCAACTGTGATGGATATTGATGCATTGCTGCCACCGAAACAGTTGACATTCTGTGTTGCTGCTATGCTTGCATTCAATGCCTGTGCCGGCTGACCAATAGTTTTAGTCATACTTGTTGTACAACTATTCGCATCGGTAACAGTTACAGTATAACTGCCTGCAGAAAGATTTTGTATATTTTGTGTTGTAGCACCGTTGCTCCAGTTATAAGAATAAGGTGAGGTGCCTCCGTTAACGTTTATATTTATTTGTCCGTTAGTTCCACCATTACAACTTACTTCTTCTGATGATTCTAAAGTTGCAGCTAATGCAGCTGATGGTTGTGTTACTGTTTTGTTTAATGAAGTAGTACAACCATTAGCATCAGTTACAGTAACAGTATAAGTGCCTGCAATAAGACCTGTTAAATTTTGTGTTGTTGCTCCTGTACTCCACGAGTATGTAAATGGCGAAGTACCACCTGCAACACCTACATTAATGCTGCCATTACTTAAACCAAAACATGAAACTTCTGCTGATGCAGATACCGAAGCAGCTAATGCACCTGAAGGTTGTGAAATATTCTTGTTAATTGTGTAGATACATCCATTATCATCGGTAACAGTAACAGTATAATTACCTGCAGTAATGTTGCTGATGTTTTGTGTTGTTGCACCATTACTCCAGTTAAATGTATAAGGTGAAGTGCCACCGGATACAGATAGGTTGATGTGTGCATTGTTTCCTCCAAAACACAATACATTTTGTGATGATGAGATGCTTGCCGATAATGCATTTGAAGGTTGTGAAACAGTTCCTGTTGCTTGCAATTCACATCCTTTGGAATCTGTGATGGTTACATTATAAATTCCTGAACTCAATCCATTAATATTTTGTGTTGTAGCACCGTTGCTCCATAAGTACGTGTAAGGGGCTGTTCCGCCAGCAACAGTCATGTTAAGTGCGCCATTGCCACCACCGTTACAAGATACATTTTGCATTGATTGAATGTTTGCACTGATGGCTGCAGAAGGCTGTGTTAACGTAATATTATTTGTTGTGCTTGTACAACCTTTGGCATCTGTTATTGTTACTGAATATGTGCCGGAAGTTAAGTTGGTTAAGTTTTGCGTTGTAGCACCATTACTCCAGTTAAATGAATATGGAGTAGTACCACCTGATACAGAAATATTGACAGAACCTGTTCCGTTTCCAAAACAATTGATGTTTTGTGTGGATGCAACAGAACTATTTAATGCTGCAGAAGGTTGAGTAATGCTGATTGCACTTTGTGATGAAGTACATCCATTTGCATCTGTAACAGTTACAGAATAATTTCCTGCAACTATGTTTGAAATATTTTGAGTTGTTGCACCATTACTCCATGTATAAGAATAAGGTCCTGTGCCACCATTTACTGTAAGAGAAACAGCACCTGTTGCATTGCCAAAGCAATTAACATTAGTGCCAGTGGCAGATGTGGTTAATGAGGCAGAAGGTTGTGTTACGCTTATTGAATTTTGTGATGAAGTACATCCATTAGCATCGGTAACAGTTACACTGTAAACACCTGCGATGATGTTGCTTAAGTTTTGTGATGTAGCACCGGTATTCCAGGAATAACTGTAAGGTGATGTTCCGCCATTAACAGTTACATTTATTGAACCTGATGAGTTTCCGAAACAATCTACTGCTACAGGACTTGCTGAAGAGGTTAATGAAGCAGAAGGTTGTGTAACAGCAATAGAATTTTGTGATGAAGTACATCCTTTTGAATCTGTTACTGTAACTGTATAGTTTCCTGCTGCTATGTTGCTGATGTTTTGTGATGTAGCACCATTGCTCCATGAATAGGAGTAAGGCGCAGTGCCACCGGAAACACTAAGATTGATTGCACCTGTAGCATTTCCAAAACAGTTTACATTCACTGCTGTTGGTGTTGCAGCTAAAGCTGCAGCCGGTTGGCTGATGTTTATCGAAGTTTGCGATGTTGTACATGAGTTGGCATCTGTAACAGTAACTGTATAGTTGCCAGCTGTTAGTCCTGTAACAGATGAACTGGTTGCACCCGTATTCCATAAATAAGTATAGGGTGTTGTACCACCTGAAGCAGTTACTGATATTGAGCCGTTATTTCCTCCAAAACAATTTACATTTACCTTCGAGTTGGTTAATGAGAGTGCTGCAGTAGGTTGTGTAATTCCAATTGAGCTTTGTGTGCTTGTACATCCTTTTGAATCTGTAACTGTAACAGTGTAATTTCCTGCTGTCAGTCCGGTTACGTTTTGTGTTGTTGCACCATTGCTCCATGTGTAATTATATGGAGAAGTTCCACCATTCACTGTAAGATTTATTGCTCCTGTTGCACCACCAAAACATCCAACCCCTGTTGCACTTGCTGATGCAGATAAAGCTGCTGCAGGTTGTGTGAGTGTAGCTGTTGCTGTTGTGCTGCAATTTTGCGAGCTGGTAACAGTTACTGTATAAGTACCCGCACCAACATTGCTCAAGTTCTGCGAAGATGCACCATTACTCCATGAGTAAGTGTATGGTGCAGAACTGTTGGAAACACTTGTAGTTATACCACCTGTCTGCTGACCAAAACAATTGATGTTTGTTCCTGTCAGACTTACCTGTGGTGATTTGCGAAGATTTATAATAATGGTGTCTTTTACTGTTGCGCAAACATTTTTAGGTCCCATAATCAACATTACTGAACCTGCATTAATATCTGCTGCTGATGGAATGTAGTATCCGTTTTTAACGGTATCGCTTGGACTAAACTGACCTGTTCCTGATGTTGTCCATTGAACTGCACCGGTGAAACTGGATTGCGAATAGGCAATAGTTCCGTTAAATGCTATAGAGTCCTGACCACCTCCTTTGGTACAAAGGTTTTTATCTGTTCCTGCACTGTTAACTAAATAGTCCGGTAGGTTGATAATAGTTTTTGAACTTAATTTATGTGCAAACCACCATGTATTAATAGTGTTGCTTTCACCTATAGTATTTTGGTCAGTGTTGGCAGGGCTTGATGTCCACGTATGACAAGGAGATGGACAACCACCAAGATTAGTTAAGCCTCCAACCAAAACATCATCATAAAATAATGAATCTACAAACTGCACTACCAGGACGTATAACAGACATCGAAAAATCCTGTTTCGTGATTTTCTACATCATACATTGGCAGGTTCACCAATCCTGATTCAATACTTAATATTACTGATACAGGATTTCCTACAGCAATTAAATTTCCTAAACCATCTTTTCCATCCCAATACAAACAACTGGAACCGGCAGGTACTTGCGGAAAAAATAATTTCCGGTCTGCAGTACCGGCATCAAATTTATTATTGTTATTTCTATCAATTACAACTGTAACATCAGATGTTTTTATCAATCCAACATTTATACATATTGAATCCCTAACACAACGCTCCAGAGTAGGAGGGCCTGTTAAAAACGACATTGAACCGTTTGGATATGCAATAATATCCGGATCGGTAAGAAACAAACGATATTCTACAGGAACAGAAAATCCGGTTTTAGATCTTCTGTCTGTTGTTGCATTTCCGGAATTGGATGTACCAAAACGATTACATGAAACACGAAATTTAAAAGGCTTAATACCATTCAGGTCAACTTTAGTTACTGAACTGTCCTGGCCATAAATAAAGAATGATCCATAAAATGGATTTGAATATGATTCTGTATTGAAACCCCAGTTTTTGAAAATAAACGACCTGTAACTTTAGTGTTACTAGAAGTATTAACAACCGTTACATCAAAAATACCTAAGCTTAATTCTGTGTTACCTGCAACTGTTGTTCCACTACCTTTATTAAATTCAATGTAATAAGCACCGGGAAGACCTATGGTCGGATTACAAACATAACCGTTATAACCCGCTGCATTTACCACATTCGGACCTGCAATAGCTTGCGAATGATAGCTGATAAATCCTTGTGCATTACTTGTTGGTAATTTTTGAGGACCAAAAATGATATTCCCGTTTGGATCTTTTATACGCACATACCAATCGGAATTAGTTGAACGCTGTCCAATTCCAAAGTAAATTTTTTCTTGTGCGGGATTGTTAATCCGTACATAAAGCCTGTCATCGTCAGTGGCCGAATAACCCGCAAATGTACCATAGGTAGTTTGCGTATTTATAATCATAAGGTTCGTGGCCTTTGTTGTATCAGGCTTGAACTGTGGTGACCCGTCAGCATATAATTTATCATGGCTGACAATTAGAAACAAAGCAGATAACAGCGCTGCTGTCATCAACTTCAGTTGAAATTTCTGAATCATTTTATTTAAAAAAGTTAACATCTTTCCCATAAGTTGGTGCGATTTTAAAACACTGATATGGGCATTCAACGATAATTGGCAATGTAAGGTTACAGGGTATTTAGTTTTATAAAGCCATTTAAAAAATATTATTGAGATTGATGTAACCCTAATGGAAATGCAGCGTATTAACCGGAAAACAATTTCAAGTTTAAATTTACAGAAATGAAAAAGGTAATATTCAGTTTGTTTTTTGTCATTGCTGCATTTGCAGTACAAGCACAAAAAATTATTGGTAAAGTAGATGTAGATGGCGTTCCTCAGTTTACAGCAGCAATTGCTGATTGCAAAAGCGAACTTCAAAAAGTATCAAGCAGCAAAGTCACGTTTTCTACCATGAAACTTCAGGATATCACTTTCTCTCAAATGTCAAAAGGGCAATATTGTTTAACTGCCTACGAAAAAGATGCAATGGGAAAAGTAGCTCGCGGAATCAGAGTGGAATGTAAACAAGATGATGAAAACAACTTAATCATCACACCAACTTCTAAAGTCGAAACAACAACAGGTAAGGCATTTGCAAAAATTAATACTTCAATGCAATAAAATTTTAATTTGATACTATAGAAAAGGGAGCCCGTAAGCTCCTTTTGCATTTTAATCTATTTTATTTTTGAAGTTTTTCTTCAGATTGGTATCAATCACTGAAAGAAAATCTTCTGTATGCAGATAATGTTCCGGCTTGGTTTCATTACCATAAATACAAACTGCAAGGTCTTTAGTCATTTTACCGCTTTCAACTGTTTCTACACAAACTTCTTCCAATGCTTTTGCAAAATTAATTAATGCAGCATTGTTGTCTAATTTACCTCTGAAATCAAGTCCTCTTGTCCAGGCAAATATAGAAGCAATAGGATTTGTAGATGTAGGTTTTCCTTTCTGATGTTCGCGGAAGTGACGTGTTACAGTTCCATGTGCTGCTTCAGCTTCCATAGTTTTTCCATCAGGTGTAATTAATGTTGAAGTCATCAATCCAAGCGAACCAAAACCTTGTGCAACGGTATCACTCTGCACATCTCCGTCATAATTTTTACATGCCCAAACAAAATTTCCGTTCCATTTTAAAGCACTTGCAACCATGTCGTCAATCAAACGATGTTCGTAGGTGATGCTTTTTGCTTCAAATTTTGATTTAAACTCATTTTCATAAACTTCCTGAAAAATATCTTTAAATCTGCCATCGTATTTTTTAAGAATGGTGTTTTTTGTTGACAGATATAATGGCCATCCTTTTTGTAATGCCACATTAAAGCATGATTGAGCAAAACCTCTGATGGATTCATCTGTGTTATACATAGCAAGTGCTACACCATTACCTTTAAAGTTAAATACTTCATGTTCGATAGTGCCATCTTCACCTTCAAATTTTATGGTGAGTTTGCCTTTACCTTTTGTAAGAAAATCCGTAGCGCGGTACTGATCACCAAAGGCATGACGACCAATACAAATTGGTGCTGTCCAGTTTGGTACCAAGCGTGGAATATTTTTACAAACTATAGGCTCACGAAATACAGTTCCATCAAGAATGTTTCTGATAGTTCCATTTGGCGACTTCCACATTTGTTTCAGATTAAATTCTTTAACACGTGCTTCATCGGGTGTAATGGTTGCACATTTTATTCCAACATTATATTTCTTAATTGCCTCGGCTGCATCTACTGTTACTTTATCATCAGTAGCATCGCGATGCTCCATACCCAGGTCATAATATTTAATATCAATATCTAAATAGGGGAGGATTAGTTTGTCTTTAATAAACTTCCAGCTTACTCTAGTCATCTCATCACCATCCAATTCGACAACAGGGTTCAAAACTTTAATTTTTTCCATTCGATTAACTATTTTTAAAAATGAGCGACAAAAATAATGTTTTAGGAATCTCTTTATTGACTGTCTTCAGAAATTATGATTCAAATCATTTTAAAGAAAACGGTTTGTAATTTATGTGTTAAAACTTGAAAGTCAGATTCTAACCAACTTTTGTCAAAGTTGGTTAGAATCTTGAAAACAAACATTTTAGGAGGTTATTAACAACTGCTTTATGAATTTTCAGGAGTTTATTTTTTATTTAGCTTTGCCCCCCTAATTATAAATTATGAAGCTATTTTCTACAGTCAGTTTTTTCATGACTTTATTGATTCTTCCTTTTCTTTCCGCTGCGCAATCCGGAGTTATAAAGGGGGTTATTTTAAATGAGAACAGTGTTCCAATGGCAGGTGAAGTGGTTGTGCTGAATGGCACCAACTATCAGTCAATTACAAACAAGGACGGGGCATTTACTATGAGTGGTGTTACTTATGGTACTTACTCACTTTCTGTGCAGGATGTTGCCTACAGCGGCTTTAAACAAGAAGTAGTTGTGAACGCAGAAACAATTGATGTGGGCTCTGTGAAATTGGTTTACAGCCCGGGAACAACTACAACAGAAGCCGACATTCCTGTTGTAACTCTTGATGATGATGAATTGCAGTCTAACTCTGCACAGTCAAGTGTGTCTAGTGTTTTAGGTGCATCTCGTGATGCTTTACATCAGCGGCCAATTTTAATTTCAGTGTTGCACGATTCAAGACACGTGGTTATGACACAGAAAATTTCCCGACATTAATGAATGGAATTGCTGAAGAAGACCTTACAAATGGTCGTACTGCATTTTCAAGCTGGTCAGGTTTGAATGATGTGCTCAGGTCAAGAGAGTCAACTTCAGGACTAAATCCATCAACTTATGCTTTTGGTGGTGTTGGCGGGTCATACAGTATTGACTCACGTGCCGGAAGACAACGTAAACAAATACAGGCTACCTATTCATTAAGCAACAGAACGTATGACAATCGTTTTATGTTGACTTATGGTAGTGGATTTAATAAGAAAGGATGGGCATATTCAGCTTCTATTTCAAAAAGATGGGCTAAAGAAGGTTTTATAAAAGGAACATATTATGATGGCTTTGCATATTATTTAGGAGTATCAAAAGTTGTCAATAAGCATGAGTTTGATTTTACTGTCTTAGGTAGTCAGTATGAAAGTGCCCGTTCATCATCAAACACTAAAGAAGTTTATGATATTGCAGGCGATCATTATTATAATTCAAACTGGGGATATCAGAATGGCGAAATCCGTAATGCCAATATTGGAAGAAGTCATCAGCCCGTGTTTACATTAAATCATGAGTATAAAATAAGTAATAACACAACTTGGTTTTCTGCTTTATCATATACAACAGGCAAGCGCGAATCAACTGCACTAAACTGGTTTGCTGCTGACCCACGTCCAACTTATTACAGAAATTTACCTTCATGGCAAACAGATTCTGCTGCAGCAGCACAAGTTTATAATACATTGAAGGCAAATCCCGATTTATTACAAATTAACTGGGATAATATGTTGCTTGCTAACGATCAGAATTTTCAGACAGTAAACAATGCCGATGGTGTTGCGGGTTCAACAGTTAGCGGTAAACAAGCATTATATTTAATAGAAAATCGTGTAATTCAAACAAACCGATTGAGCTTTAATACTACATTTAATACTATTTTAAATGATAATATTACAACCAGTACAGGCTTATCTTATCAGAAGCAAACTTCACGTTTTTATAAAGAAGCAGAAGATTTGTTAGGTGCAGAATTTTTTGTTGACATTGATAAGTTTGCCGATCAGGATTTTCAGGATGAACAATTAAGTCAGAGCGACTTGAATCATCCAAACAGAATAGTTCGTGAAGGTGATCGTTTTGGCTATGACTACGAGGCACACATTACCCATGCACAGGCATGGACACAAGCTGTTGCCAAGTATAGTAATATAGACATCTTCGGTGCTATTCAGGCAGCTTATACCTCTGTTTACAGAGAAGGTAATTATAAAAATGGATTGTTTCCAAACGATTCTTATGGCAAATCAAAAACTTAGGTGTTTCCTGATGTTGGCGTGAAAGCCGGTGCTACCTATAAAGTTAATGGGCGCAACTATGTTTTTGCTAATGCAGGTTATATGACAAGAGCGCCATTCTTTAATAATATGTATTTGTCACCACGTTCCAGAAACACGACAGTCGGAGATCTTACAAGTGAAAAAATTACATCTGTAGAAGGAGGTTATTTACATATCGCACCTAAGATTAAAGGTAAACTTAAGTTGTACTATACAAACTTCAAAGACGGTATTGAAAGCCGCTCATATTATCTGCAAGGTTTTGGCACAAACAGTTATGTGAATTATACACTTTCAGGAATTGAAAAAGTACATGCAGGAACAGAAATTTCTGTTGATGCTAATCTGGGAATGGGACTTTCTGCAATGGCTGTAGCTTCAATTGGTCAGTATTATTATAGCTCACGTCCAACAGCAACTATTACTGTTGATAATACAAACACAGTTCAATCAACAGGCGAAGTAGTTTACATGAAAAACCTGCATGTGGACAACACACCTCAAAATGCATTTACGGTTGGATTGAATTACCGTTCGAAAAAATTCTGGTATGTTGGTGTTAATGCCAATTGCTTCTCTAATTCTTATGTTGAAGCTAGTCCTGCAAGACGCACAGGTGATATCATTGACGGAGTAGATGAAAATAGTCAGGCATGGGAAAAAATTCTTGGACAGGAGCGCTACGATGCACAAATGACTCTTGACCTGAGTGCAGGTTGGTCAATTAAACTGAACAACCATATCAAAGCTTTAAAGAGAAATACTTTCTTCCTGATTAACCTTAACATCAATAACCTGCTCGATAATAAAGACATTATCACCAATGGATATGAGCAAGGCAGATTGGATAAATCAGCTGTGCTTTCAGGACGACCTGATGTATTTGCTTCAAAATATAGTTATGCTTTTGGCAGAACATATATGATCAGCTTTATTTTAAGAATGAATTAATAACTAATTAGAAATATAATAAAACAATGATAAAGAATATTAAAATCACAACAGCATTTGCAATTCTTGCAATTACTTTAAGTACTGTTTCCTGCGTTAAAAAGGATGATTTTGACAATGCACCTACCACTAATGTTGATCCGGATATTGTTACCAATGCAACAGTATCGAGTGTGGTAACTTTAGCTAATGCAACAGGTAGGTTCAGATAACTTCTGATTTAACTTTCTCTGCCATTATTGTGGCTGATGACAAGTCCGGTAATTATTATAAAGAGATGATTGTGCAGGATACAACTGCAGGTATCAGCATATTAATTGATCAGCCATCTTACTTTACTTCTTTGTTTATAGGAAGAAGAGTATTTGTAAAAGCAAAAGGCCTATATATTCAGGCTGTAAATGGTACTCCTAAAATTGGTGTGTTAAATGCCGGTGCAGTTGCAGAAATTCCTGCTGCAGAAATCGGAAATTATATTGTTGGTGGTAAATGGGGATTAACTGTTGTTCCTGCAAAAAGAAAGTTGAATGCATTAACAGATGCCGACTTAAATACACTCGTTCAGTTTGATAGTGTTGCATTTGCTGCAGCAGAAGTTGGTCTGCCATTTGGCGATGCTGCAAATAAGTCAACTGTAAATCGCAATTTGAAAGATTGTTCAGGCAATTCACTAATCGTTAGAACTAGCGGCTATGCAAATTTTGCCACAACACTTATTCCCTGCAAGGCAGGAAGCGTAACTGCTATTTACCAGAAATATAACACTACACCACAGGTATTTCTTCGTGATATGAATGATGTGCCTGCAAATATTGAGCGTTGCGATGGTGTGGTTTGTACTCCTGTTTACGTTTCAATAGACAGTATAAGAACTTTATTTTCAAGTGGCGCAACAACAGTTCCCGGTGGTTTTCATATCAAGGCAACTGTAATTTCTGATTACACTACTTCTGCACTTGATACAAGAAATGTTATCGTACAGGATGCAACCGGTGGAATTTGCTTGCGTTATAGTACTGCGCCAAATTTTTCAATGAATTCTCAATATGATTTTAATGTGGGTGGTTTGACTCTTGGAGAATTTAATGGATGGCTGCAAATTAGTAATATGGCAGGAGGTCTTTCAATTACTGGATTAGCACCAATCACACCAACTGTTATTGATTTAGCAACTGCAACTGCTAACTTCGAACAATATGAATCAATGTTGATTAAAGTAAATAGTGTAACTATTAATAATGGAACAGCAACTACTTATGGTGCTAATGGTGGAAGCCTTACTATTTCTGATGGCAGCACACCAAATACAGTAGTTCTCTATTGTCGTAGCGCTGCATCTTTTGCAAGTTCAGCTACACCAACAACTCCTGTTAGCATTACAGGTATTTTGACACAGTTTAACACCATAAAACAATTTCAGATTAGAAATTTAGGTGATATTCAATAAACATTAAATATTTTTGACGCAGTGCAGCATGTTCCTGCACTGTGTTTTTATTTTAATAGGTACTCCAATGAAACGTTTAATTAGTATTGTTTTTTTTCTACTGCTGTTGCAAAATAGTTTTGCGCAGTTAGTGTCTATTGCCACAGCCAGAACATCACCTGCAGGAACACAAGTAACAGTTACAGGTGTTTGTGTTAACGGGCAGGAGTTAGGAAATATCCGTTATATCAATGACGGCACAGGCAGTGTTGCTGTGTTCAGTACACAGTTGAATACAACGGTTCGTGGCGATGCCATTATGGTTACAGGTGTGCTTTCAGATTATTTTGGTCTTCTTGAGATTACAAATCTGACTTCGTTTCAGAATCTGGGAGGTGGTAATAACCTGCCAACACCAATTGTTACAACACCTTTGCTTCTTGATGAGAGCACAGAGAGTCATTTAGTACGTATTGACGGAGTTGTGTTCAACAACGGTGGTGGAACTTTTATGGGTAATGCTAACTATGCTTTTACCTCAAATGGCGAAAGCGGACAGGTGCGCATTGCAGCAAATACAAATCTTGTAGGCCAGCCAATTCCTTCCGGTGCTGTAAGTATGATTGCCGTTTGCAGTCAGTATCAAACAGTGTATCAACTTTTGCCTCGCGATCAGAATGATATTTTTATATCATCTTCATTTTACATGACCTCGCCACCTGTTCAGCAAAATATAAGCACAGCAGGTTTTGATGTAAACTGGACTACCAATTTACCTGCATCTTCTTTTATTGAATATGGACTTACACCTGCGCTTGAACTGGGAATTCTCAACGGCACATCAGGTAGTGCAAATCACACAGTAACACTTTCAGGAGCATCGCCTTCACAGATATATTATGTAAAAGCATTTTCTGTAAATGGAAACGATACGGCAACTGCTACTGTAAAAATTTACATGACTGCTTCACTTTCAAGTGGCGATATGAAAGTATATTTCAATAGGTCGGTTAACAATAATTATGCATGGACACCTGCAAACAATGCAATACAACTGCCCGGAACTTTTCAGGATACCATTGCTGCCTATATCAACCGCTCGCAACAAAGTGTAGATATTGCAATTTATAATTTTGAAAACAGTGGTACATCACAAATTGTTCAGGCAATTAATGATGCAGACAACAGAGGTGTTGCAGTGAGAATTATTTATGATGGAGGTAATGCAAACAGCGGATTGGCACTATTGAATCCGGGAATAAACATGTTACCTTCTCCAACTACACCACCGGGTTATTATTCCATCATGCATAATAAGTTTGTGATTATTGATGCTTATGCAAATGATGTAAATAAACCAATAGTAATTTCCGGATCAACCAATTTTACAAATGCACAACTCAATAACGATGCAAACAATTTGTTGATTATTCAAGATAAATCGCTTGCCATTGGTTACACAATGGAGTTTGAAGAAATGTGGGGCAGCAGTACATTGCAGCCAAATCCTGCCAATTCAAAATTTGGTCCTGATAAAAAAGATAACACTCCACATGAATACAATATTGGAGGTAATCGTGTCGAATCTTATTTCAGCCCTTCTGATAATGTAAACAATCAAATAATGACAACGGTTGAAACAGCAGATCAGCACATGCAATTTGCTTTATTGCTGTTTACACGTTTTGACGTACTTATGCTGCAGAAGACCGTATTGTGAATCATGGTGTAGATGCTTATGGAATTGTTGATGATACAGGTAGTGGAGGTGGTCAGGCCTATAGTATTTTAAATGCTGTTATGGGTTCAAAACTGATGCTTTACAATCATGCAACACAAACAGGATTGTTGCACCATAAATACCTGATTGTTGATCAGAACAATCCTTCAAGTGACCCATTAGTGCTGACAGGCTCGCATAACTGGAGTACAACTGCCAATCAGAAAAATGATGAAAATACTTTAATCATACACAACAGAAACATTGCCAATCAGTACTATCAGGAATTTGTTAAACGATTTACAGATAATGGCGGTGTGCTTGGTTTGAGTGAAACAGAAGAGGGTATGACAACGACCTTATATCCCAATCCTGCATCCGATCATTTGTTTATCAGCCTTAATCATGCACTTGAAAATAATTATCAATTCGGGCTTTTTGATGTTGCCGGTAAGCAGGTTATGCAAATGAATCTGCAACAGGGCAATTCCGGAATTATTTCTTTAGGGAGATTGAATAAAGGCATCTATTTCTATCAAATCAGAGGTGAAAAACAGATAAATTCAGGTAAACTGATTATCAATTAAACGAACAATAATTTTTCAGGAAGTTCAATTTTAGGTTAAATAATTTATACTTTTTTCCTTTTCCTTCCGTTAGCCTTATCAACAAAACTGTGTTTAAAATAGCAGTGACACTTGATTATTTAATAAGGGCATGGGCGTACTTTTACTGTTCTAAAATTTCGAATTCAACATGAGCATTTTATTGCAAATTACTCAAGCTGTTACTGATAGCGCCACTGCATTACAGCCTGCGGTGAAGGTACGAGCAATCAATTTCGTTTCTTGATTTAGTTATAAAGGGCGGACCAATAATGATTCCATTAGGATTGTTGTCTGTTGCTGCTGTTTATATTTTTTTCGAGAGATATTTTACTATCAGAAAATCATCCAACATTGACAAAAATTTTATCAATCAGATAAAAGACTTTGTCCATACAGGTAATGTTGATGCAGCAAAGGCATTGTGCCGAAACACAAACCATCCTGTGGCGCGTATGATTGAAAAGGGGTTGTTGCGTCTGGGTAAACCTATCCGTGATATAGAATCATCAATAGAGAATGTTGGTAAGCTCGAAATTTATAAACTTGAAAAGAACCTGAGTTTCTTGGGGACGATAGCAGGTATTGCACCCATGTTTGGTTTCCTTGGAACAATCTTCGGAGTAATAAAAATTTTCTATCAGATATCGTTGGAGAATAGTTTGCAGATAGACACCATCTCAGGTGGTTTGTATGTGAAAATGATAACCAGTGCAGCCGGTTTATTAATTGGTGTTGCAGCTTATGCAGGTTATCATTATCTGATTTCGTTAGTTGATCGCGCAGTAAACAAAATGGAGATTAACGCTGTTGAGTTTATTGACCTACTCGAAGAGCCTGTAAAAAAATAATTGTGAAATTCAGTTTATAAAAGCATCATTATGGCATTGAATCTGAGAAGGCGAAATAAAATGACAGGGGAAGTTTTTGTTGGCTCCCTCAATGATATTATGTTTTTCCTTTTATTATTTTTTCTGATTACATCAACAATGGCAACACCAAACGTTTTGAAACTGTTGTTGCCGAATGCAAAAACCAGCAAGCCTGCTGTGAAGCATCCGGTGACAATTTCTGTTACTGCCGATATGCAGTATGCAGTAAACAATCAGGTGGTGGCTTATGATCAGTTAGAAAGTTCTATTCTTACACAATTGCAAGGTCAGGAAGATCCAACTGCAATTTTGAAAGTTGATAAAAGCGTTCAGGTGCAAGGCTTGGTTGACTTGCTTGACATTGGTGCCCGCAATAAAATAAAAATGGTGCTTGCTACCAACACAGTGAAATAACATGGAAGCTCCGGCTATAAAAAGAAACTCTTTAATTTTAACATTGGTGCTACATAGCATCTTATTGTTTCTTTTATGGTGGTTTACAATGCACACAAAAATTCCACCATTCGGTGGAGGAGGTGGTGCAGAATCTTCTAACCTTGGTTTTGTAGAATTGTCAACAGGAGATATTCAGCCCGAATCAGAAAATGTTTCTGAAAATCCGCATCCTGTAACAGCCACACCCCCTGTAGCTGTTCAGGAACAAAATTATAACACACAGGAGACAGAAGAGAGTGCAGTTGTTGAAGCCAAAAAAGAAAAGACTCCTGAGAAAAAAGTTACGAGACCTGTTGAAACTCCAGTAAAGACTGAAGTTAAGAAAGCAGAACCTGTTGTTCCTAAAGTAAATGCAGAAGCATTATATCCGGGCAAGAAAAATAAATCTGTGTCGCAGGGAACATCAAACACAGGCAGTGGTGATCAGGGAACTCGTGATGGCGATCCTAATGCATTGTATCAGGGCAAGGGAACCGGACAAGGCGGCAGTGGTAGCGGAGGAGGTGAAGGTGATGGTTCAGGTCCCGGAAAAGGTAGTGGTTCAGGTCCTGGATTTTCTTATGATTTAGCAGGAAGGTCTGTGCGTGCAAAGCCAACAATTTATGACAACAGTCAGGAGACCGGTAAGGTTGTAGTTTCTATAAAGGTTGATAAATACGGTAACGTCATTGACGCAGTGCCCGGTGCCAGAGGTTCAACTACCACAAGCTCCAATCTTTTCAGAAAAGCAAAAGACGCTGCTTTCAAGGCAAAGTTTAATCAAAGTCCACAAGGTGTTGAAGAACAAAGAGGAACCATTACCTTTGTTTTTCTTGTTCAGTAAAATGAACTATACCGAAACACTGAATTATCTGTTTTCAAAGTTGCCAATGTTTCATCGCATTGGCGCAGCAGCTTATAAAGATAATTTAGATAACAGTATTGCCTTAGATAATATACTCGGTCATCCGCATAAATCTTTTAAATCTATTCACATTGCCGGAACCAATGGCAAAGGCTCAACTTCAATATGCTGGCTGCTGTATTGCAACAACAAGGTTACAAGACAGGGTTGTTCACCTCGCCTCACCTCAAAGATTTCAGAGAGCGGATAAGAGTGAATGGTAAGATGATTCCTAAAAAATATGTAAGTGATTTTGTGCAGCAATATATGAATGAGTTTGATGTAGTTCAGCCATCGTTTTTTGAATGGACTGTTGCATTGGCATTCGATTTTTTCCGTCATTCTAAAGTTGATGTTGCAGTAATAGAAACAGGTTTGGGTGGACGATTGGATTCAACAAATATTATTCAACCACAACTTTCTGTAATTACAAACATCGGTTGGGATCATGTGAATCTTTTAGGTGATACACTTGAAAAAATTGCAGTTGAAAAAGCAGGAATAATAAAGGAGAATATTCCTGTCCTGATTGGTGAAACAACAATTCAGACCAAAAATGTTTTTCTGAAAAAAGCAATTGAAAATTCAGCACCGATTTATTTTGCAAGCAATCAATGTAAAGTTGAACTTAAAAAACAACATCTTGAATATTTAATTGTTGATACTCAAAGTAAGAATGGTGAAGTATATAAAAATTTGAAATTAAGCCTTGCCGGTGAATATCAATTAAAAAATGTGGCAACGGTTTTGTCAGCGATAGAATTATTGAAAGATTCATGTTTTGTAATTGAGAAAAAAATGTAAAAAAAGCACTTACAGATATTCAGCAATTGACAGGATTCAGAGGAAGATGGCAGGTGTTGGGAACTAAACCTCTCATTATCGCAGACACCGGCCACAACGTTGACGGCATTAAAACAGTAATTCGCCAAATTTGTAAGATAAGTTTTAAAAGGCTTCATATAGTAATTGGCATGGTTAACGATAAAGACATAATGCCTGTCTTGAAGCTATTGCCAAAACATGCTACCTACTATTTTTGTAATGCTAAAATCCCTCGTGCAATGCCTGCTAAGGAGTTGAAAAACAAGGCGATAGAAGTGGGGCTCAATGGTCAAATTTATACATCTGTCAAACAAGCATTGTTAAGTGCAAAAAAAGCAGCAGTAGCACAAGATTTAATTTTTGTTGGTGGAAGCACATTTACAGTGGCAGAAGTGCTCTGATTGTGTGTAACTATTCACCCAAAAAACTGCACTTTTTCAGTGTAGTTAGGGTAATTTTGTGACGCTTAAAAAATCAAG
The DNA here is from genome assembly GCA_016699635.1 of Bacteroidota bacterium. Classification (GTDB taxonomy): domain Bacteria; phylum Bacteroidota; class Bacteroidia; order AKYH767-A; family OLB10; genus OLB10. The sequence goes on from CP064983.1 coordinate 2,583,356, forward strand.
ATTACGATGAAGTTTAGATTTACAATTTTGTTCATGGCAGTGGTGTTTTTAGCCAATGCCGATCAAACTATTTTTCCGGTTAATTCAGTATGGAAATATTTAGACAATGGAACGAATCAGGGAACAACCTGGCGCGACTCATCATTCAATGATGCAGCATGGAGTAGTGGTACTGCAAAATTTGGTTATGGCGAAGGCGATGAAAATACTGTAGTGTCTTACGGACCAAATCCTTCAAACAAATACATTACAACCTATTTCAGAAAAGCTATTAGTATTTCAAACCTTGCAACATTCTCTGCATTTGAGTTAGGTGTTAGACGTGATGATGGTGTTGTAGTGTATGTAAATGGTGTTGAAGCATGGCGTGATAACATCAATGGTGTTGTGTCTGATACTTCACTTGCTGCTAGTGATGCCTCTGATGATGGTAATTCTATAATTACTGCTACCATTCCAACATCGTACTTCGTAAATGGCAACAACGTTATTGCAGTTGAAATACACCAGTTTGTTGTTAACAGCTCAGACTTAAGCTTTGATATGCGACTTACGGGCCTTGAAACTCCGCCACCATCGAATGTGACAATCTTCCCTTTAAACTCAGTGTGGAAATATTTAGATAATGGAACCGATCAGGGTACCACTTGGCGTGATGTTTCATTTAGCGATGCTACATGGACTACTGGCCCGGGAGAATTTGGCTATGGTGATGGTGATGAAGCTACAGTTGTTTCATACGGACCTAACCCTTCAAACAAGTATATCACAACATATTTCAGAAAATCGGTTTCTATTGCTGATGTTAATGCATATACTTCATTTCCAGATTGGAGTAAAGCGCGATGATGGTGTTGTTCTCTACGTTAATGGTGTAGAAGTATGGCGTGATAATATTGCAGGAACTGTATCCTACAATACATTGGCAACAGCAGATGCTGCTGATGATGGAAGTTCTGTATTGACTGCTAATATTCCTACATCTTACTTCGTAAATGGCACCAACGTTATTGCTGCAGAAGTTCATCAGTTTGTTGTGAACAGTTCTGATTTAAGTTTCGATATGTCATTAACAGGAATGGGAAATACACCGCCAACAATGCCGTCAATAGTAATAGGTTCTTATTTGAATGTGGCTACACCTACAAGTATTATTGTGAGGTATAGAACAGATATTACAACAATGTCAAAAGTTGTTTATGGTACAACTTCAGGAGTTTTTACGGATAGTACAGTTAGTGCATCGCCTGTCACAGAACATATTGTTCAACTTAGCGGCTTACTGCCAAACACAAAATATTATTATGCCGTTAAATCAGGAAATAATTTTATTCAGAATAATCCGGCAGAAAATTTCTTTATCACACCACCTGTTGCCGGAACAGCTAAACCCACAAGAATATGGGTGATAGGTGATATGGGTTTTGGAAGTGTAGAACAGAATCAGGTGCGTGATGCCTATTATAACTATACCGGAAGCACATATACAGATCTTTGGTTGTGGCTTGGTGACAATGCTTACAATTCAGGAACTGATGCAGAGTACCAGAATAATGTGTTTAACAACAGATATGAAAAGATGCTTCGTCAGACTGTAGTTTGGCCAGCAGCAGGTAATCATGAAATGTATGCATCAAATGCAGTCACAGAAACGGGGCCTTATTATGAATTGTTTAACTTCCCTACTAACGGAGAAGCCGGTGGTGTACCATCGGGTAAGAAAGCATATTATTCCTACAACTATGCAAATATTCACTTTGTAGTACTTGAGTCAACAACGGCAGCATTCAGAACTATTGGTGGTGCTATGATGAATTGGCTTCAGACAGACCTTGCTGCCAATACACAAAAATGGACAGTAGTTTATTTTCATCACCCTCCATATTCAATGGGTAGCCACAACTCTGATACAGAAACTGAATTGATAGAAATGCGTCAGAACTTTGTTCCTATTCTCGAGCAATATAAAGTAGATTTAGTGCTATGTGGTCACAGTCACAATTACGAGCGTTCGTTTATGATTAAAAACCATTTTGGATCGGAGAATACATTCAACAGTTCAAATTTAGTTGATGGCGGAAGTGGAGCAGGCGCTACACCATATATCAAAACAGCATCGTCTAATTTTCAAGGAACTGTCTATGCTGTTGCAGGAACAGGAGGAATTCTTGAAGGTATTCAGGCAAGTTGGCCACATAGTGCCATGTATTCATATTCTTCTTCAACGTATGGTTCAATGTTGTTGGATATTGATGGAGATACTTTGTATGCTAAATTTTTAGATAATACTTTACCTAATCCAACAATCTATGATCAGTTTACAATTATCAAACAATGTGATCAGCAAGTGACACTGGTACCATTCAGTAATGTATGTTCCGGGCAAAGTGCTTTTGCACTAACAGGCGGAAGTCCTGCAGGAGGCAGTTACAGTGGTACAGGTGTAAGCAATGGCATGTTTAATCCTGCAGTTGCCGGTATAGGCACACATACTATTACTTATGCTTATAGTAATGGATTTTGTAGCGATTCTGCCACATCAACAATAACTGTAACAACAGGAGGGCAGATTGCAACAATTAACCCTTCAGGGAATATTACATTATGTCAAAACGACTCTGTTCTATTATCTGCAAACAGTGGAACAGGCTTAACTTATCAATGGCAATTGAATGGTTCTGATATTTCAGGTGCAACTTCTCAAACTTATACAGCCAACGGTGCAGGCAACTACACTGTAGCTATCACTTCATCATGTGGAACAGTTGTTTCATCCGCTACAATTATTAATGCAGCTTCTTCAGTTAGTATTTCGCCTTCAGGGTCTGTAAACCTTTGCTCAGGTCCGGTTACACTTTCTGTAAACACAGGTGTAGGCTTTAATTATCAATGGAAAAATAATGGTGTTGATATTAACGGAGCTACAAATAGTAGCTTAGAGATATTAAGTGCAGGAAATTATTCTTTATTAGCCACTGACTCAACCGGATGTGCGTCATTATCTAATATAGTAAATGCTACTGGTAGTGCACATGTAATCTCTGCGCTTGGCTCAACAACTATTTGTGCCGGAGGAAATGTTACTCTTTCTGCTCAAACGGGATCAGGTTTCACCTATCAATGGTATAGAAATAATGGTGTTATTTCGGGTGCGATTAATTCAACTTATAAGGCAACAAGCCACGGCAATTATTATTGTCGTACTACAGCACCCGGTTGTACAGGCAATTCTAACATTATTGTAGTTGCAGTTATTAATAACCCTACACCAACTATTTCTGCCAATGGGTCATTGAATATTTGTAGTGGAAGTTCAGTTATACTTTCAACCAATACTTTTCCCGGAGTAACCTATCAGTGGGAAAGAAACGGTTCTGCTGTAAATGGTGCAACATCACAATTGCATACAACAACACTTGCCGGAACTTACCGTGTCTCACAAACAGCAAATGGTTGTTCTAAAAAATCACCATCAATTTCTGTTAAGATTGTTGCAGGACCGACAGCTACTATTAATGCTAACGGAAGTGTTAATTTATGTAATGGACAAACAGTTACATTAAATGCTAACACTGTTACCGGTGCGGCATACCAATGGCTTGCAGATGGAGTGAATATTGCCGGTGAAACTAATCAAAGTTTGGTTGTAAATACATCAGGAAATTATCAATGCAGAATTACCACAACATGTGCTGCACTCTCTAATGTTATTACTGTTACAGCAAGTTCAATGCAGATTTCTATTTCACCCTCAACTACTCAAAATATTTGTCAGGGTAATAGTGTGCAGTTTTCAACTACCAATGACCCGGGTAACAGCTATCAATGGAATATTGATGGTAGTGCAATACCCGGAGCCATTTCAGATTCTTATTCTGCTAACGTATCTGGCATTTACTCAGTTTCCATTACTAATGGTTGCGGAACGCAAACATCGCAAGCTGTTACTGTTAATGTATTACCTGTTTCAGCAGTGATATCACCTGATGCAGCGCAGGTAATTTGTTCAGGCGGAAGTGTAAACTTTACTGCAAATTCAGGTTTTGGAAATACTTATCAATGGAATTTAAATGGAACTCCAATAAATGGAGCAACAAACCAAACTTTTTAATGCCAATGCTGCAGGAAATTATTCTGTTACTGTTTCAAATAGTTGTGGTGTTTATACATCTACTTCGGTATCGGTTTCTGTTGGGTCAATCTCTGCAACAATTAGCCCTGATATTGCACAGACTATTTGCTCAGGCGATAGTGTTCTGTTATCAGCAAATCCTGCAAGTGGCATATCTTATCAGTGGTATTTAGATGGTAATGCAATTGGTGGAGCAAATACAGCAACTTATTTTGCAAAATCACAGGGAAATTATACGGTAAATATTGTGAGTTCATGCGGAAGTTCTACTTCACCTTCTGTTGCACTTGCTGTAATTTCACTTTCAAGTAGTATAACACCTGCAGCTACTCAAATTATTTGTCCGGGTTCTTTTGTGCTGTTGTCAGCCAACACGGGTAATGGACTAACTTATCAATGGAAAAAAGATGGTGTATTAATTAGCGGAGCTACACAATCAACATTCTTAGCTGACGAGACCGGAATTTTTACTGTTGATGTAACAAATAGCTGTGGCACGCTTGAGTCAAATCAGGTAACTGTAAATGCTGCACTAATCAATTCTTCTATTACTCCATCAGGAACTTCTACTGTTTGTTCAGGTACTCCGCAAACATTTTCTGTGTTACCAACAGCAGGAGCAACTTATCAATGGTATAGAAATAATGTTGCAATTAACAATGCTACAAATGTTTCTTTAAATGCATCAAGCTCAGGCCAATATTATGTAAAAGTGCATTTGTCAGGTTGCAATATTGTAACATCAAATACGGCAATACTTTCTGTTCAAACAAACACCACACCTGTAGTAACCGTAACACCGGGAACAACATTATGTAATGGGCAACAGGCAACATTAAGCAGTAATATTTATTCCGGTGTTGCAATTCAATGGCAACATGAAAAAGTGAATATTCCAGGAGCTACATCACAAACTTATCAGGCAAGTGTTGGAGGGCAATACAGAGTAGTTCATACGTTTAATGGTTGTGTTAGAAATTCTGCTGAGAAATCAATTAAATTCGTTAGCTGCCGTTCCGAAGGTTATGAATCTGATTTGGAAATGCATGTTTCAGCAGAGGTATTCCCCGAATCCATTTAAGGAAGTAACAAATATTAAGTTAAGCGGATTTGATATCTCCTCTACAACCATTACAGTGACCAATATTCTTGGTGAAATGATTAATAGGTTTAATCCTGATTCTGAAAATATTGAATGGAAACGAAATGGAAATGCGCCAGGTATTTATCTGATACAAATTACAGATGGATATAATCATCGCATCACACAAAAAATTGTAATTGAATAATTGGTGAATTGTGTAAAACTTTAACTGAAAACCGACTTTTTATAAGTCGGTTTTTTGTTTCTTAGTAGGAGTTGAAAGTTAAGTGTTTATTACAATTTATTTGTCATGACTACAAAACAATTTTTACTTGCATTTTTATTTTGTTTGCCACTTTTTTCCAAGGCAGATACTACCTTGGTTAGTTTTAATGATGCATGGAAATATTTTGATAATGGATATTTGCCTGCTACAAACTGGAATCAGATTATGTATAATGATTCAGCGTGGGCAATTGGAAATGGAGAATTTGGATATGGCGATGGTGATGAAACTACAGTTGTAAGTTACGGTGGTGATCCAAATAATAAATTTGTAACAACTTATTTCAGAAAGACAATCAGTTTAAACAATCCGTATGATTTTGCCTCATATCATCTTGATTTAAAAAGAGACGATGGTGCAATAGTTTATATAAATGGCACAGAAGTTTTCAGATCTAATATGACCTCAGGAAGTGTAGGTTTCAATACATTTGTTTATTCTGATTGTGTTGATGATGGAATGGCATTACAATTAATAGTATTAGTTCCCGCAGATTTTCTTGCCGGTGTAAATGTTATTGCTGTTGAAGTGCATCAGATAAATAATGTTAGTTCAGATTTATTGTTCGATCTTCAATTAAATGCATACAATAATTTTGTGCCTCAACTGCTGCGTCAACCTTATCTTCAGATGGTTGCCGATTCAGCAATTACAATTCGTTGGAGAACTAATGTTTCATGTCAAACTGCAGTTTTTTATGGCAATGATCCGGATTCTTTAAATTTTTCTGTGAGTGATTCTGCAAATGTAATTGATCATGAGATAAGATTAGCTGGGCTTAGTCCTGATACACGATATTTTTATGCCCTTAGTGATGGAACAAATGTTCTTCAAGGTGATTCAAATAATTATTTTAAAACAGCACCTGTAAAAGGAATGCCAAAGCCTGTCAGGATTTGGTCAATGGGCGATACAGGAATTAACACCATTGATCAGAATAATGTTCGCGATGCATTTCTGAATTATAATGACTCTTTGCCAATAGATTTGTTGTATATGCTTGGTGATAATGCCTATTATTCAGGCACAGATCAGGAGTATCAGGATGCATTTTTTCAGAATCACTATGAAGATATTTTAAAAAATATACCTGTTTTTAGTGTTGCCGGCAATCACGAAAATTATACAGCAAATGCAATCACACAAACAGGTCCTTATTATGATATTTTTACTTTTCCAAAAAATGGAGAATGTGGTGGTGTGCCTTCAGGTTCAGAAGCGTATTACTCTTTTGATTACAGCAATATTCATTTCATAGCATTAGAGACTAATACACTTTCGCTGTTGCAGCCTGGAAGTGATATGCTCAACTGGTTGCAAAGTGACATTGCTGCAACACAACAGAAATGGAAAATAGTTGTATTTCATAACTCACCTTACACCAAGGGTGGTCATAACTCAGATACTGAGACAGACTTAATTCTGATCAGACAAAATATTATGCCTATTCTGGATCAACATAAAGTAGATTTGGTATTATGTGGGCATAACCATGTGTATGAACGTTCTTATTTTATGGATGGACACTATGGTTTATCGTCAACATTTGATTCAACAATGGTTGTAGATTCATCTTTTGGTGAACTACCCCAACCATATCTAAAAAAGTCGTCAAAGAATTATAAAGGATTGGTTGTAGTGCAAGCCGGATGCTCCGGTGTTTTAGATCCTATTGGCCCGCAATGGCCTCATCCTGCAATGAAAAGATATTATGATCAGGAACTTGGTTCATTACTTATCGAAATAGAAACTGATACACTAACTGTGACATTCGTTGACAATAATGTTAGTTCACCGCAGGTGCTGGACGAATTTAGTGTTGTTAAAGAATGTAATGTTGTTCCACAACTTACAGTTCCTGTTGCAAAAGTTTGTGTTACTGATGATCCAGTGCAATTGAGTGCAACACCTATTGGCGGATTTTTTTCAGGCCTCGGTGTGGTTGATACAGTTTTCAATCCAACTGTTGCCGGGCAATGGATACATACAATTGCCTATACCTATAATGATATTTATGGCTGTCATGTTACCGATACAAAAACTATTGAAGTAGTAGGAGGAGTTCCTTCACAACCTTTCGGTATTGTTGGTTCTATTTTGGTTTGCCCTCCTTCAAATAATGAAGTGTTGTCAATTCAATCATTGCCTGATGCGGATAGTTACATCTGGTCAGCTTCTGCCGGAGTAAATCTTACTTCTTCAAATACAGATACCTTGATTAAGTTTGATATAAATACAGTTCTTCCACAGTACAACATTTCTGTCAGTGCTTTAAATATTTGCGGAAGCAGTATTCCTTCTTTAGTCAATATTACTTCAGTTAAATCTTTTCCGGTTAGTTTAACAGGAAATAGTGTTATCTGCCGGGTGATACTTCTGTTTATACAGTAAATGTTTTCAATAGCCTTTCATCATATTGGTGGCAACCTTCTGAACACGTTTTTTTAAACGGACAATCCGATATAATCAATACATTTAATACATTGCATGTGAATGCTTCTGTTGACAGTAGTTTTACCGAGGGAAAAATTTGTGTTGCAAGTAAAGAAGCATGTCTAAGGAATAATGCTGTTAGTTTTATTGATTTAAGCACAAAGCCACCTGTTCCCGGTGTTATTTCAGGTCCGGCTGCTGTTTTGGGTGGAAGTAATGGTGTTGTTTACAGCATTGTGCCGGTTAGTGGTGCAACAGGTTATTTCTGGACGGTGACAGGTGATGCTATACTTACTGCAGGGCAGTTCGGCAATTCCGTTACCGTTGACTTCCTCCCTTCGTTTACAGGGGGATATGTTGGTGTTAAAAGCCAAAGTAACTGTGATGAAAGTATTGAGGTTTCTAAACGAATTAAAACCTATATTATTCAGGTTTCACAGAATACAGTTTCGCAGACAAGAATAGCAAATGAATACAATCAGGATAAAATTGTTTCTGTGTATCCCAATCCAATCGGCAATGAAATGCATGTTAAGTTGTTGTTGCAAGATGCCTCATCAAATGTTCTTGTTGTTTTAAAGGATGTTGCAGGAAAAGAAGTTGGAAAATGGAGTAAAAAGGTTTTTTCTGATGAGGACGATATTACTTTGAATGTTTCAGGTTTAAGCAGTGGTGTTTATTTTCTATGTGTTACTACTGACAATATGCAGTGGAATGGAGTAGTGGTTAAACAAAATGATCATTGATAAGTTAAGGGTAGGCTGATTGTAACTTTTGTTCCTAAGCCTAATTTGCTTTGTACTTCAATTTTTCCATTAAGAATTTGAACAAGTTCAGAAATAATAATATAAACCAAATCCTTCTTTGTTGTCTAATTGTTCATCTTCCTCATTTAAAGGTTGCTTATTTATAAGCTTAGTTATTCAGGTCAACTGTTGTTCAGACATACCTTTGCCGTTATCCTCAATGGTAATTTCATATTGATTGTTTTGTTTGGAATAAATTTTTATAAAACCATTTTCAGTAAATTTTGTGGCATTGGAAATTATGTTATGCAAAATTATTGATAGTAAGTTTGAGTCGGATTGAATGATGTCGTCATGAGATATGGTGCTGATGAGCCTGGTGCCTTTGTTGTATGTTAAGTGCATAAATTGCTCTGTAATATCTTCTGCCAATGCTCCTATAGCAACACTTGAAATCTGTTTTTTTATTCGTTTGTTTTGATGTTTAATCCAGTTCAAAATGTTTTCAGCATTTGCCTGAAGCTTTTCTGTAGTGTTTTCTATTTCACCTAACAATTCTTTATGTTTTTTATTGTCCATTTCTATCTCTTCACTCGCCCCCTTTTTTGCAACCATTGTAATAAATCTTAAAGGTGTTATCAAATCATGTGAAATAATAGAAATTAGTTTGTCTTTTATTTTGATAGATTCTGATAATTCATTATTTGCTGTTTGTAGTTCTGAAGTTCGTAATACAACATTTTTTTCAAGTAGTATATTTTTTCGCCTTATGTTAAAGGCATAAATTCTTGCAACAATAATTATTATTAAAAGAGCAAGTCCTACCATCGCTAACCAAAACCATATTGTTTCGTAATATTTATTTTCAATATGAAATGCAATAGTTGCTTCTGTATAATCTTTAGAAAGTCCTGTTTGTTTGCGTATTGTAAATTTGTATTCTCCTGATTTAAGGTTAGAAAATTCTAAAGCAGATTCGTTTGGGGATAAGTAAATCCATTGCTTATTGTATCCTTCTAATTTGTATTCACAGAATAAATTTTCAGGTTCTCCCCAGTATGGGTTAGAAAATTCTATTCTAACATATTGAACAGAATTTGGAACTTTTATATTATTTGAAGTATAATAAATAGAATCATCTGCGATAAATTGGTCAATGCTTATTGGATAATCTGACCTTGGGTCTTCAATTTTTTCAGGATAAAACCAAACCAATCCTTCTACATTTGGTAGTGAAACATAGCCATTGTTAAGTCTTAAATAATTAGGGTCACATCCACCATTAAATTCAGGGTTACTGATGCCATCTTCTTCTGAATAATGAAAATAGGAAACCTGATAAGTTGTATCGTTAAAATAGTGGACAAGTTCAGCAAATTTTGTTTTGATAACTCCATTGTTGGTAGCCATCCAAAGAAACCCCAACGAATCAGGCACAAAATTATGTACCTGTCTTAAAGCTTCAAATCTGCCATTTGGCATTTTTACAGTCTTACCGTTTTTATACATGTAATAGCCACGCCCATATGTTCCAATCAGAAGATAATTGTTAATAGCTTTAAAATGATAAGTGTATTTCAAGGCAAGTTCGGGCAAGGTGTCTAACTTGCCACTTTGAGTGTCATATTTATAAATACCGGTATAGTTACATATCCAAAGTTTACCTTCAAATCGTAATAGCTGAAAAATATTAGAATTTGATTCATCATTGTCTAATATTTTGATATGTTTTAATGTATCATTTACAACACAGCCGAAACTTTTGATGAGCCCAACCCACATAGTGTCGCCCTCTTCAAAAAAAGAAAGCGGAAGTTCGTCCCCTGTATAGTAGATGTATTTTTTTGCTTTGGTTTTTGGATTAAAACGAACCAATGAGTTATTCTCAGCATACCAATAGTTGCCTTTTTTATCAATACAAATGTTTTCGGAATAATTTCTAGCAAGGTTGAGCTTACTTTGTTTGCCTCCATTAATGGTAAATTCTCTGTTCCAATCGGTATAAACAGTGCTGTCATTTAAGGCTATTTGACAAAAATAAGTGTTGTTTGTGCCGGGTTCGGGATTGGCGAACTCTAAGGATTTGAAATTACGTTTCTTGTAAACAAATAAGCCGCGTGTATCTGTCCCTATCATTATCAGATTCTGATCTTCATTATAAATGATTGAGGAAATAAGACAGTTGTTTGGGAGTTGGTTTGTCAGTTGAACCGTGCTAATCAAATTTGCATTCAATGAGTCCGGAAAAAAAGAATACAAAGTATAATCTACCTGAACACAAGGGTCACTATTGTTGAAATCCCAGAATGTGTTAGTGATTTTACGGGAGTAATTTTTACAGGAACTTAAATCTCCTTTTAATTTACATTTAACCAATGACCACGATGTTAAATCAACTCTATATATTTCAGAATCATTTGCGAAAACATAAATATTTCCATTAGCAGAAATGAACTTGCGGTTCTGTAAATGATCTAAATTAAGCTCCTTAAGTTTATTCTTGCCTTTAAAGTGTGCAATTCCTTTTTTTGTCCTGACAATGTATGAATTATCCGGTAAGGGAAACATGATTAACGGAGTTAAAATCCAACTTTTGTCAACGGTTATGTTTACATGAGGTGTGGATAATTCCAGATATGTTTTTATGTCTGGAAGTGTTCCTTTGATATTTATATAATTAAGTGAGTTGATTTTTCCTTTTCTTAATGTGTCACTTGTTAAACCTTTAATCTGAAAGATATTTCCACTTGGTTCTATCATTATCTTGTCGGCATTGGTGGTTTGGTAGAAATACAAGCCAAGGTAGGGCGCATCTGATGTAAAATGCTTTTTGAAATTAATGCCGTCAAAACGTCTTCAACCACTGCCATACACAACCCAAACATATCCGTTCTTTTCATAAAACAACCCCAATACATTATTATCAGGAAGCCCTTTTTTTAATAGTGTAATTTTGGATACTGTAACTGTTTTGTGCTGATAATTTAAAAAATGTAAAAGAAAGACAAGAAAAAGAACTTTTTAATTTATGCATATACCTTAGACAATAGGAATGTTATAGGCTCGTGCTGAGTTTTGTAAATCCATAAGATTATTGACACCAATCTTATCAAAAATTCTTGCCTTAAAGGTTGCTACTGTATTGGATTTTAAATCGAAGTGTGATGCTATTTCTTTAACGCTTTTACCTTTTAGCAATAGCAGTAAGACTTCTGTTTCGCGTTCTGACAAATTTGAAAACGGGTTTTCACTTTTACCTTTTTGTACACCGTGCTGCTGATCAAAGTATTTTTGACTTACATATTTTCTGCCTGTAAAGAATAGCTCCATGGCTTTTACTACTTCTTCTTCGCTGCTTTGTTTGTTAAGATAACCTGATGCACCAAGATTATTTAACCGTTTGGCAAAAATTTCTTCCGGACTCATTGAGTAAATCAGGATTGGCAACAGAGGAAATTGTTGTTTTATCTCCTGAAAAATTTCAAGTAAATTCCCATCAGACAATTGCATATCTAAAATCAGATGTGTGAAATTATTTTTTTCAAGTGAATCAAGAATTCCTTTTGAAGAATCTGTTTCTACAATATTGAATTTGCCAAAATGGGTTTCAAGTAAAAATTTTAAACCGCGTCTGATGATAACATGGTCATCTGCAATGAGGAGTGATATATCTGAAAATGCATTCATAATTTTAGTGAGTTTTATCGGATAAAAGTACTCAATTTTTAAATTGTAGTGTAATGTTTACAATTAGTATTTTTTTAGGTTCTTATTTTAAAAAACAATGTTAATTATTAAGTACTTACGAAGATGTTGGAAGTGCGTAGAGCAACCCCTACAAATTAACTCAAATTGTTTATTTTAATTTGTTTTTTGAAAGAAGGGCAGAACTTTAAACCAAGTATTAAGAGTGATTAAAACCAAAACATTCGCATTTTCTCGTATCAATCTTGCTTCGGGCATACAATTGCTTGATGGCTGGTTTTTAATTAATCTTAACTATATTGTTCTGAATTAGTAAAGTAAAAACAAAAAATATAAATAACTAAATATCAAACAATGACTACTTTAAATTACCAAAACAAAAATCCCTTAGTACAATTGCTTAGGGTAGCGGTGTGTTTTTTAATAACATTATTGCTAAATTTTAATTTGCAGGCACAAACAACTGTAACCATTGGTGCAGGGTCTCAAAGTGGTACACAGTCCAATAGTGCCGCAGGCGATTGTGGCCCTATGTATCGTTCAACTGCCAGTAGTGCATTTGTGTATTCAAGACATCACTATTTATACACGCAGTCTGAGATTTCTTCTGCAGGCATTCCATCTGGTAATTTGATTACCAAATTGGCATGGTACAATCAAAATGGTGCCGGAACAAATTCTCCATGTATTTTTCAAATATGGATGAAAAACTCAGCCTTAACCGATGTTGGAGTCGGTGGTCAAAATTGGTCAACTTTAACTTCTGGCTCAACTTTGGTTTACAACAGCAGCACACATTCAGTTCCTGCCACAGTTGGTTGGCACGATATTGTTTTAAGTACACCTTTTACATATACAGGTGGTGCTATAGAGATTTCTGTAAATTTTGATATATCTGGTGGTTCAAGTCCTTATACAACAAATGGTTTCTCATGGAACAAAGATCCAATCACAGGGCGTACTTTATCTTATGTGGGTAGTGCAGCACCCGGAGCAACATTACCTAATCTTCGTACTGTAAGAGCACAAATTCAAATGACTTATCAAAGTGGTGCACCATGTAGTGCTCCACCTACAGCTGGATCATCTACAGCAACACCTTCATCGGGGCTTTGTGTGAGTTCAAATTTTGTGTTAAATTTATCTGGAAATAGTATTGGTTCGGGTCAGACATATCAGTGGCAGGAATCAACAACCTTTGGCGGCCCTTATACCGATTTAGGTTCTTCTTCAAGTTCGCCTTTACTTAATACAACAGCAACAACAACTAAATACTATCAATGCAAGGTAACCTGTAGCGGTAATGATCAGTATAGCACACCTGTTTTGGTTACTGTTAATCCCAGCTTTCCTGGAGGCACTTACACCATTAATTCAGCTTTGCCAACAAGCGGGTCTAACTTCCAAACTTTTAATGATTTTAAGAGTGCGTTAAATTGTGGTATTGCTGGTGCTATTGTTGTGAATGTTGTTTCCGGTAGTGGACCTTATAATGAACAGATAGAATTTGGTGAAATAGCAAATGCATCTTCAATAAATACAATTACTATTAACGGAAATGGAAACGTTTTAACTTTTGGAGCAACTGTAAGTACTGCACCGGGAACATTGGTGTTGAACGGCACAGATTATATGACAGTTAATAACTTAATTGTTGAAGGTACCGGGGCAACCTATGCCTTGGTTTGCCACTTATGGAATAATGCAAATAATAATGCCTTTAATAATTGTACTTTTAATGCACCTGCAAATGGAACTATCACAACAATGGTGCCTTTCTCAATTAGTGGCTCAGCTACCTCTGCCACAACTTCAGGTAATAGCGGTAGTAATAATGTGATAACTGGTTGTACCATGTTTAGTGGTTATTATAATACTGTACTTGTTGGTAACAGTGGGTTGCCAAGTACAGGTAATCAGGTGATCAATTGCAATATCAATGACCAAAATTTATATGCTACGTATTGTTTATATCAGGATGGAGTTGTTTTGAGAGGCAATACACTGTCTCGACCAACCCGTACTTCGTTGGGTACTTATTATGGTATTTATATCTCAACCGGATGTACCAATGCTTTGGTAAGAAAAAATCGTATTCGTAATACTTGGGCAACAAATACAGGTTCCACAGGAACTCAGTATTCTATTTATTGTACTATTGATGCAACATTAGGTAATGAAAACAAATTTTTTAATAATGTAATTTCTGATATAGAATTTAATGGAACAATATATGGTATGTATATGTCAGGTAGCGATTATTGGCAGGCTTATCATAATACTATTTCATTAGATCAAACTACCTCAACAGCTACAAGTACAACTTATGGAGTGTATGCAACGGGTACAACTGCATATGATTTTAGAGATAATATTGTAACAATAAGCAGAGGTGGTACCGGTACAAAATATGGCGTTTATTACAGTACTCCTGCGGCAGCTACTAGTGATTATAATAACATTTATATGAATGCAGGTCCCGGAATGAAGTCAATTACTGTTAACATTGCAAATACACAGGCACAGACTATAAACAGCGTTCAGCTTTCTTATAGTGATGGAGGCGCTCCAGTTACACAAACATTTACTGCTTTAAATCTCCTTTCAGGTAACAATACAAATCTGACATTTACTACTCAGTATAACTTAACTTCAAGTGTTACAATGACAGTAGATATTCTTGCAGTAAATGGTGGGTCAGATGCAGTTTCAGGAAATAACAGCGATACCTATTATTTATGTGTTGCACCATCCGGCACCTACACAATTAATAGTGCATTACCTACAGGCGGAAGTAACTATCAGAGTTTTACGGATGCAATTCAGGCATTAAGTTGTGGTATCACAGGTCCGGTTGTTTATAATGTCGTTGCAGCTTCAGGGCCGTATAATGAGCAAATTACAATCCCTCAAATTGATGGCGCTTCAACAACGAATACAATAACATTTAATGGCAATGGAAATACATTAACATTTAATGGTAATGCAGGCAATCCAAATACATTGGCATTAAATGGTGCAGATTATTTTACGTTTAATAATCTGAATATTGAAGCAACCAATACAACCTATGCCATAGCTTGCCACCTCTATTCTGGTGCCGATTCAAACAAATTCAACAATTGTACTTTTACGACTTCCATAACAGGAACTACCACACAACTTGCAGCATTTGTTATTAGTGGAAGCCCAACTACTGCCACTGGATTAGGTGTTTCCGGAAACAGTAATATTGTTGACAGTTGCCACATGGTTGGCGGATATTATAACACTGTAATTTATGGAACCAGTTCAGCTCCATATCAGGAAAATAATGAAATCAGGAATAGTACAATCAGTGATTTTTATGGCTATGGTATTTATAATGTATATTGCAGAAATACAATTATCAGTGGAAACACCGTTGAACGCTTAAACCGTACTAACACAAGTACTGTTTATGCCATTTATTGTAGTACCAGTTCTTATAATGTATTGGTAGAAAAGAATCGTGTCAGAAGATTATTTGATGCACAGCAAACAAGCACATCATCTGCCTATTGTATGTACAATGGCGGAAGTGGTGCTGCAGGATTCGAAAACAAATGGATTAACAACTTAGGGTATGATAGAAAATCGAAAGGTTCACTATATGGAATGTATTGTCCAAGCTATAATTATGTACATGTCTATCATAATACCATATCTTTTGACGATGCCTCTGCTACCGGCACTACATCTACCTATGGTATATATGCTTATGGTACATCCACTGAAGTCAGAAACAATATCATATCTATCACCCGTGGAGGTACCGGAACCAAATACTGTTTGTATTTTAGTACTAATACAGCTGTAATGAGTAATAACAATGATTTGTATATAAATGCACCTTCCGGATCTAATAGCATTGGATATGCTTCAGGTGCCCAAGCAACATTAGCAAATTGGCAAGCTGCCAATGGTGGTGCATGGGATCAGAACAGCCAAAGTGTAAATCCAAATTATGCAAATATTGCAATAGATAATTATAAACCAACCAACGTGGCGCTTGATAATATTGGTGCTGCATTGGGTGTTACAGATGATATAACAGGAGCAGCAAGAAGTTTAACTACACCTGATCCGGGTGCCTATGAATTTGCAGCAGCCAACAAAGACGTTGGTGTGTCAGTATTTGTCGGTCCAAACCCTGATGGTTGTTTCACCAATGCAGAAACTATTGTTGTTGAAATTAAGAATTTTGGTGTTCAAACAATTGATTTTTCAGTTGATCCTGTAACAGTTAATTGTGTCATCACAGGACCTGTTAATACAACTGTAAGTGCAATATTGTCAACCGGAACATTAGCTTCAGGTGCTACTATGAACGTTTCATTATCACCAACTGTTGATGGAACAGCAAATGGTACTTATACATTGACTCCTTCAACATCTATGGCAAGTGATGAAGATAACACAAACGATGCTTTGACTCCGATAAATATTACTGTTGGGCCAATTGCAGGAACAGTGAGTTCTTCACTTTCAGATATTTGTGTTAGCGATGATCCTGTTTTAACAGTAACAGGACATTATGGTGGTGACATTCAATGGCAGCAATCAACAGTAGGTGCTGGTGGTCCTTGGACAAATGTTGGAACCAATTCTGCCACGTATTCCCCTGGAACAATTACTCAGAGTACATGGTATCAGGCATTGACTGTTTGTAATATTAATACTGCAACTTCTAATGTTGTAGCAGTAACAGTAAACAATCCGCAACTTAACAGTCTTATTCCTGGAACAAGATGCGGCTATGGTTCAGTAGCACTTGGTATTAATGTGAACATGGGTACAACAGGAAATTGGTATGTTGATTCAACTAGTAATACACCAATTGCAACAGGTACAACCTTTAATACACCAAATCTGAATAGTACAACTACTTATTATGTTGCTCCAAGTTCCGGTGGCTCAAATGGAATCACAATTCCGGGTGATGGTGATTGGGATCACGTTACAACAACAGGATCTTTCCAAACAACGCTAATAACTGGTGCTTACATGATTTTAACAGTAACGCAACCATTTACACTTACCTCATTCGATATTTATCCATCGGCTGCAATGAACACAGCATTTGGTATTGAAGCCAGAACAGGTAGTGCATCAGGTCCTATGTTTATGAGTTATTCTGGTAATACAACCGTTGTAAACTCAGGTGCCCCTACAGTAGCACAAACAGTTAATGTAAATTGGGTTTTACCTATTGGTACCTACTATATTGGATTCGTAGGCACTAATCCAAATTCTTGGCGTTCAGGTTTGGCAACACATAGCTACCCTTGGGTGTTGCCAGGTTATGCATCGTTAGATTATTATCTGACACCAAACTACCAGTATTATTTTTATAATCTTAAGATTTCTACCGGATGCGAAGGTGTGCGTGTTCCAATTACTGCTACCGTAACGTCACCACCGGCATTAAGTGTTATAACCGCAGACCCAACATTATGTCCTGGAAATACTACAACAGTGAATGTAAGCAGTATTAATGATCCGAATTACACTTATTCTTGGACAAGTAATCCGGCAGGATTTACAGCATCAGGTGCAGGTCCTCACAATGTTAGTCCATCTGTAACAACACAGTATATTGTAACTGCTACCGATAATACTGTCGGCCCCAATGCAGGTTGTGTTGCTGTAGATAGTGTTGAGGTAATAACAGGATCTGTATTGACAGCAGGAACAGTAGCTTCTTCCGATACAATGTTTTGTCAGTCAGGAATACCTACATTATCAGTTACAGGTGCCGATGGAGGCGCTATTCAATGGCAGAGTTCCACAGTAAGCGCATCTGGTCCTTGGACAAATGTGGGAACTAATGCAGTAGTTTATGCACCCGGTACACTTACTCAAACTACTTGGTATCAGGTAATGGTACATTGTCAGTTAACAGAGGTTTATTCAAATGTGGTTGAAGTAACGGTAAATAATCCACAATTATCAAGCAGTAATGGAGATACGCGTTGTGGACCGGGTGTTGTTAATTTAACAGCAAGCGCATTAAGTGGTACTGTTAATTGGTACACGCAATCATCCGGTGGTACACCAATTGCAACAGGAAATACTTACTCTCCAACTGTAAGCAACACAACTACATATTACGTTGCAGCTACTTCAGGTGGTGGAACAGAATCTGTTGGGCGTCCAACTTATAGTAACACACCAAATACAAATGGTAATGCATGGGGTTTGGTATTCAATGTAGTGACTACACCTATTGATCTTCAGTCAGTAACTGTTTATTCTGTTGGAGCAGGTGGAACAATTTCTGTTCAGTTGACCGATAATGTTGGTACAGTATTATCTACTGCCGGTCCATTTAGTTATCCGGCAGGTAGTGTTTGCAACACCGGTTGCTGTTGTTCTTCCTGTGAACTTTACAGTTCCGGTTGGTACAGGTTACAGACTGTTGTCAGCAGCTTTTTCAGGTGGTAATTTGATACGTGAGACTTCAGGTATCACATATCCATATACTTCACCAAGTAGTAATGTGGTTATTACAAGTGGTTATATAAGTGGAACAACCTTTTCAACTTACTATTGGTTTTATGATTGGCAGATATCAACCGGCTGTGAAGGAGTACGTGTACCTATTGTAGCTACAGTTAATCCATCACCTGCTGTAAATATAGCTGTTCAATACCCAACATTATGTACAGGTCAGAGTGCAACATTAACAGCATCAAGTAGTAATCCTGATTATACCTATTCGTGGACACCGGGTGGAAGTGGAGCAAGCATTGTTGTGGCTCCTGGCACAACCACTACATATACTTTGAATGCAATTGATAATACAGCTGTACCCATATAGCCAATGTACTGCAATTGCCACTCAACTTGTTTCAGTTGTAAATGCCAATCCACCAATACCAATTGCCAGTTCTGGAGGCGATGTTTGTTTAGGTAGTGATATATTCTTATCAAGTGATAACATTGAACCAGGACAATTTAGTGGTAACACTTATGAATGGACAGGCCCAAATTCATTTATCAGCAATATACAAAATCCATCAATTAGTAGCCCTGGAGTGTCGTATAGTGGAACTTATAATGTTATTGTTACAAACCAATATGGTTGTACAGAAGCAGCAAGCACCAGTCTGAGTGTAAATCCAAATCCGACTTTAACAATAGATTCAGTACAGAATGTAAGTTGTTTAGGCGGAAGTGATGGTATTATTTATGTATCAGCGTCAGGCGGCTTAGCACCTTATAGTTATACTTCAGATTTTATTAACTTTAATACAAATGGAATAATGAACAATCTGCCAACTGGAGCAAGTATTATTTATGCTGCAGATGGCAATGCCTGTCAGGCACAAATTGTAGGTAATTTAACAGCGATAAGCACGGCACCACCATCACAATCGGTAGTGGTAACACCAACGATAATAGGCATGCCTGCCTATGCTTGTCCCGGTACAACAGCCAATTTGAGCATACCTGCAGTTCCGGGAGCAACGATGTATATATGGGATGGTCCATTCGGAACTTTCTTTAATGGTAATCCGATGAACCAGTCACCTTTTACAACAACAACACTAAGTGTACAGATTACATTCAGTTCTTCAACCACATCGTTTGTAAGTGTAGGCGTTCAGGCAGCCAACGGTTGCGGAGCATCCCTACGTAAGATACAGAAGGTTAGATATCAGATAAGCACCCCAAAGGAGATTACCGGAGCAACGACCATGTGTGCTAATACCAACGGTACTTACACTATAGCACCGGTGACAGATGCCACAAGTTATCAGTGGATGATAACAGGCAATGCCACAGTAGTGCCCAGTGGCACATCAGCAGTAGTGTTCTTTGGCCCAAGCTGGAATGGCGGCACATTATGCGTAGCAGCTAAGACACCATGCTATACTACAGCGTATAAGTGTATAACCATAAGTAAGTCAGCCTCAGCATTGAATGCTATCACTGGCCCATTGTCATCATGTCCAAACGAGGTACAGACCTTTAATGTACTACCATGTACAGGAGCAGCGAGCTACAACTGGACGTTGCCGGCAGGAGCTACAGGCAGTTCATCAACGAACAGCATCACAGCCACGTTTGGCCCAACGTTTACAGTAGGAGGCAACATTTGTGTAAGTGTTACAAGTATCTGCGGAGTAACCTCAACACCTAAGTGCAGAACGGTAGCTCAAGGCTTGCCATCAGTACCAACAAGCATCAGCGGCATCACCAATGGCTTGTGTAATCAGAGTATAAACTATACAGTGCCATCATCTCCAGGCGTTACATATAACTGGACAGCGCCCGGCACAGTAATAGGTAATGGTAACAGTTCGGTGAGTGTACAGTATGGTTCATTTACAACAGGCCAGTTGTGTGTAACAGCGAGCAACAGTTGTGGCACAAGTGCAGCAAGATGTACACCACTGAAGGGGGCACCAAACTCACCGATTGCATTAACAGCCATACCTGCAAGCTGGTGTGCCAATACACAGGGCATAGAGTTTACAGCAGACTTAGGTAACACAACAGGTTCTTATACATTATCATGGGGCTATCCATCATCACCAACGGCAAGTTATGTAGCAGGTGGAGGAAACTCCAATGCACTAACGTTGGATTGGGGCACAGGCAATGGCTCGGTAGTAGTAACAGCGACAAATAGTTGCGGAGCAGGATCAAAAGCCTTTGCAGTGACTATAGGATGTAAGGAAGGTGAGATGGCAAAAGCCAATCAGTTAAATGTATATCCAAATCCAACAGCAGGTGTGTTGAATGTAGAATACACAGCAGAGAAAGGTACAGCACAGGTAACGGTGCTTGACCTGAGTGGCCGTGTAGTAATGACACAGACACATGCCAATGCAGCAGGACAAAACACATTACAACTAGACCTGAGCAAGGTTGCAAAAGGCGCGTACATGCTGAATGTACAAACCAATGGCAGCAACAATCAGGTGAGAGTGGTAGTGGAGTGATTTTTGGTTAAATAAATTGCTAAGGGGCAGTGCGAAAGCACTGCCCCTCTTGTTTTTGACATTCTGGTATAATACTATATCGCTTTTATACTCACTTTATGTAAAGAACCATTGTGTCAGTTCGTCAAACTGTGTCCAGTGAAGTTCTTCTGCTCTTTTACTTGCAAAAGGCATTTCACCTTTTTCATTCATTACTGAAGTGAGTTGCTTTAAAGCATTTTTTAGGGTTTTACGCCTTTGATTAAATGCACTTTTCACCACTCTTCTGAAATCTGATTCTTTGCTAACTATTTTCTTAGTTCTGTTTAATTTAAGTCTGATTACTCCTGATTTTACCTTTGGAGGAGGATTAAAAACATCAGGTTCTACTGTAAATAAATATTCGCAATCATAACACGATTGAAGCAATACACTTTGTATTCCATAAGCTTTTTTCCCCGGAACAGAGCAAATACGCTCCGCAACTTCCTTTTGAAACATACCCACTACTTCAGGTATTAGGTTTTTATGTTCATATACCTTAAAAAGTATTTGTGTTGAAATATTATAAGGAAAGTTTCCAATTATAGCAGTTGGTGAAGTGATAATATTATTTAAATCAGCATGTAAAAAAATCATCTTTTAGTAATTTGAATTTACTGTTGTCAAAATGATGTTTGATATATTCCACAGAGTCCTCATCTATTTCAATTAAGGTTAACTTTCCGGCAAAACGATTAATTAACTCTTCCGTTAGTACACCCATCCCCGGACCAATTTCAATAACATGATCATATTGAGTTGATGTAAGTGAATCTACAATAGTGTTTGCAATGTTCTTGTCTGTTAAAAAATGCTGACCAAGATGTTTTTTGGGTTTAACCATGTTCAAAGTATTCTGATTTGCAAAAATGCAAATTTGATTTGTTTTCTCATTTACATAAAGGGAATGTTATTCAGGATTTAGATGTTTTCAGTGTAACCAATTGCCTAATTTTTATTTTTGCATAAAAGATTTTAATTGTTGTGAAGTTAACCTCACTAATTATTGAAGATGATGCCATGCAGGCAGCAAGTCTGAAGAAAATGGTTGAGGCTGTGTGCCCCGAAATTTCTGTTTTAGATATCTGCTTTACCGTACCACAGGCTGAAGTGGCAATCAGAAAAATGAAGCCTCAGTTTGTTTTTAGACATTATGATGGAGCCTTTACCGGATTTGATTTATTAAATCGTTTTGATGAAATAGATTTTGAAGTAATTTTCACAACTACCTATCAGGATTTTGCATACAAAGCAATTAAAATTTCTGCAGTTGATTTTCTTCTCAAGCCATTTGGCGAAGAAGAAATTAAACTTGCTGTCAAAAAGTTAAAAGAAAGAATTACATCTAAACAAACTTTGGAGTACCTGAATTTGCTCAAGCAAAATATTCAGAAAAAACCGGAAGCTATGCAGGTGGCTATTCCTGTTCTTACCGGGTACAGATTTGTTGAAGTTAGTCAGATTTTGTATGTTGAGAGTAGTGGAAAGTTTAATCAGGTTTTTTTGATAAACGGAGATGATTTTGTCAGTACCATAACGTTGTCAGAAATAGAAAAAATGGTGTCTGATATTATGTTTTTCCGATCGGCAAAACACATTATCGTGAACTTATCTTATGTAAATGAGTATTTAAAAAATCAGGAAAAAATTATTTTGAAGAATGGCAAATCAGTTCCTCTTTCACGTTTGAGAAAGAGTATGTTTTTAGCTGCGGTTTCCCGTTATCAGAATTCCTAAAATCCGTTAATTTTATTGTTGTTGATTACGCCTATTACTTTTCCCGTAAATTCAGTGTCATTAAAAGGCGTGTTCTTTGATTTTGAAACCATTTCCTTCTCTGAAAAAATCCAGTTTTTTTCCGGATGATAAACAGTCATGTTTGCAACCTCACCGTCTTCAAATAGCGGCAAATTAATATTTAAAACTTTACGAGGATTACCTGATAATACATGGAAAAGTGTTTCTGCATCAAGTTGTCCTTTAAATGCTGTGCTTAATGTTGCAAATGCTGTTTCAGCAGAAGAGATGCCATGTGCTGCATAATCATATTCGCAGTTTTTTACTTCAATATCCTGAGGAGAATGGTCACTGCTTACACAATCAATTACACCATCTGTAATTCCTTTTTTTAATGCCTGAATGTCTGCACGGCTTCGTAATACAGGTTTTACTTTGTATTTGCTGTCAAAAGTTTCTACTAAAGTTTCGTCTAACATTAAGTTATGTGCATATACTTCGGCAGTAATTTTTATTCCTTTTGACTTTGCATTACGAATCTGCAACACACTGCCTGCAGTGCTTATACCACTAATGTGTACAGCTATGTCAGTATATTCTGCAATTCGTATGATTCTATTCAGCCCTATTTCTTCAGCCACAGCCGGACAACCTTTCATTCCTGTTCGTACACTGCTGGGGCTTTCATTAATCAGATAGTTGTTGCATAAAGAAGGTTCGTCAGCATACGAAATAATTCTTGCACCAAATGTGTTACTATACTGTAATGCCCTAACAAGCATTCCCGGGTCGTTAACTTTTTTATCATCTGTAAAGGCAATAGCTCCGGAAACATACATCTCATAAAGTTCTGCCATGTCAAGACCTTTTCTATCTGCCGTCATACATCCTGCAACATGTACATTAACCAAACTGTTTCGGCATTTGTTCAACACAAATTCAATATCACTTTTTGATTGTAATGGATATAATGTTGATGGCATTAATAAAACTTCAGTAAATCCGCCTGCAGCAGCAGCCTTCGTTCCACTGATAAGGTCTTCCTTATGCTCTTCACCGGGCTCCCTGAAATTTGCTCTCATATCAAACCATCCGGGCATTACAAAGCAACCTTTCAGATCAAGTTCTTTTATTCCATCGTCATTATTAGCATTTGTTGTTATACTTTTAATTTTCCCGTTGACAATAACAATATCACGTGTCTTTTGATGGTGTGAAGTTCCCGGGTTAATAATCCTTACCGATTTTAAGATTATATCCATGGTTTTAATTTTTAAGTGTTACCATTTTTCTGTCACTGCGAAGTAATAATGTTTCTGCTATTAAAAAAGCAATGTTGCCAATATACAATATTTCCAGAGTGAAATACCTGAAGAATATTGTTTAACAAATTTTGTGAGGCCGCTACCTGTAGGATTAACCACTTCTACCGATTTGAATTTGCCATTGCCATAAACACTCCTTAACTCATCATCACTGAAAGCTTTCAGATTAGATTCTTTTCTGTTGTAATTTAATGCAATTATTGAAAGTGTGCTGTCGTTTGAATTTTTCAGCTGATAAAAGCCTGCCTGTTCAATACCGGTTAGATTGATTAGTGTTCCATCATTTGTAGTTTTAAATTCAGGAATAATATCTGTCTTTGTATCACTGTTAATTAAATGTAACACATCGTTTGTTTGCAATGACGATGGTATTTTAATGTCACTATTGTTTCCGATAAACAGAGTAGGCTGTGAAGATGGGACACTTAGTAATAAGGTTTTAAAAGTACAGGTGCAAATAATGCATGTGTAACAAAAGTTCCTGCAGCAGGTTGTGCTGCTGAAGTAAACTGATAAACATTGCCGGATTTTCGATGGTAATAATTCAAAAACGAAAGGCCGCCCTGCAATTGCATTAATACATTTTTTCCTGACCTTAGTGATGATACTGTTTCATAACTCTGTTTTACTTCAGGCAAACTCATTCTGTCATCTGTCTTCTCAAACATATCCTGAAACAATGGATTGTCAAAGTCAAGTTTGGCAACACCAATACTGCTACTGCTTAAACTACTGTAATTTTCTACATTCAGTTTTCCCAAAAGATTTTCATAGCCATTGGGTGTAATATTTGAATCTGGAAAAATTATTAGTGTACCACCTAAGTCAACAAAACGTGCAAGTTCATCACTCATTCCGGATGAGATGTCTTTAAGGTCAGTAAGAATTACTGCATTGCATTTTTTCAGCATAGCATAATCAACAGCGTTTTGTGTGCTGAATTTGTAATCTGCCAAACTGTTATTAGCTAAGAGTTTGTCTATGAAAATGTTTTTACTGCTTCCAATATGATAAACAGGAATTTTGTCTGCAATCCGAAAAGATAGAAAATAGGTGTCATCAAAAGTAATCGGGTTATCGTCAATTTCAGCCTTTGCCAATTGCCATCCCGGTTGTGTAATGGTGAAGTTCATTTTAACGGTAGCATCCGTTCCTGCATTTACTTTTACTGATGCAACTGTTTTTTGTGAGTTGTTAATATAAAATCTCACAGGCACTTCGGCATCTTCGTCACCATAGTTTCTGACTTTAACATTCAACTCAGATGGCGTGTTAAGCTGAATTACCGGAGCACTTAGCCAGCAGGAATCAATAGCAATGTTTTTGACTTCTTCAGCATTTGTTTTTAATAAATTCAGTTTTAAGAGACTATCATTGACACCCGGTTGAACATCAAAGAAGTTTTTTTGGAAGTCAGAAATAATAAATGAGGAACGATTGTCAGAGTTTGATTTTTTTAATGCGTCAGTCTGACGAATTAATACTTCATTGATGTTACGACTTTGTGGATTAATTTTAATGCGATCTGTTAATTCAAGTAGTTCATCACGGTCAATGAGTCGTTGTTGCTCACCTTTAAATTCATTTGTCAGTAACTGAAACTTTGTTGATGATGGGAGTGAAGTTGCAATGGTTCTGCATTTATCTTTTGCCTCATCAAGTAAGGAGCCTTCTTTTCCGGAAAGATTCATGCTAAAAGAATTATCAATATAAATACTGACAGTTTGCTGCCCTGATGATTCTGTTGACTTTGTCGGAACAAAAGGTTGTGCAAAAGCAAGAATCAGAAAAGCTAATGCCAAAAGTCGCATTAGCAATACAAGCAGGTGCTTTAATTTAGAGTGCGATTGTGTTTGTTCTTTTATTTCTTTAAGAAAGCGCACATTGGTAAATTCAATTTTTTGAATCTCCTGAAATTAAACAGATGTATAATGATAGGAATAGAAAGTGCTGCCAGAAACCAAAGAAAAAACGGATAAACGAAATGTATTGGCATTTTTTATTGAGGAACGCCACAAATATACTTAAATATGCACCATTTTAGTTAAAGTTATGTGAGTAATTAAATTAATGCAATTATTTTTGCTCAGAGATGCTTAAATCATATTTTTCTGATGATGTCGAAGCCGGTATAGACGAAGCCGGAAGAGGTTGTCTGGCAGGCCCTGTTTTTGCTGCTGCTGTAATTCTCCCTCGTAATTTCAGGAACGCTGAGTTAAATGACTCAAAAAAACTTTCTGCTTTGCAAAGAGATAATTTACGTTTAGTCATTGAAAAAGAGGCTTTGGCATGGGCTGTTGCATTTTGCACTCATACCGAGATTGATAAAATTAATATTTTACAGGCAACATATAAAGCAATGCATAAGGCAATAGCAGAGTTGAAGGTGTTTCCTGAAAGGTTACTTATTGATGGCAACAGGTTTAAAAAATTTAAGTCCGTACCTCATCATTGTATTGTTAAAGGTGATGGTCTGTTTGCCTCCATTGCTGCTGCATCGGTACTTGCAAAAACACATCGTGATGAATATATGTTAAATCTGCATCAGAAGTACCCTGTATATAGTTGGGATAAAAATAAAGCCTATGCTACAGCAGTTCATGTTGAAGCAATAAAAAAATACGGCTTATCATCATATCATCGAAAATCGTTTCAACTTAAATCATTACAACCCCAATTGATTTTTCCTGAAAATTGAAATAGTTTTTTCTAAAGACAACCGGAGTCAACACAAAGATAGTGTTTCACAACAGGTTTACTAAGTGCTGAAATACTCAGATTGTCCGAAGCATCAGCAATATCTTTAATTACATTATCCTTGAAAAGTATATGTATGTTTTCTTGACTAGTTGTATATGCACTGTTTTCGATTTTCCCTGTAAAAACAAGACTTGAAGCTTCTTCCTCTGTAATGTTGAAGGCTTTTACGGCTTTCTTTAAATAAGTATCTGTTTCTTGCTGAGTAAATGGTTTCTCTTGTAATTTTATTTTAAAAAGATTTCTGTCAATTAACCCTTTACATAGATGAGATAAAAGAAAATCATCATGATGCATCCATTCTTTAATGCTGGTAAAAATGTCAAAGTCATCAAGTTGACAGAATTCGTCTATTAGTTGTGGTTGTTTTTTAAAATCTTCGGCAGTAAAATTATTTTTAAGAAATATTTTAAATGATTTTGTCCCGAATAAGTCATGTCCTTTTGTGGTAAGAAAGCGTGCCCTTTTTAAAGTGTTGATGAGTTGATTTTCGGCAGCAAGAACAGTTTTATGTAAATAAACCTGCCAATACATTAGTCTTCTTGCAACAATAAATTTTTCTACTGAGTAAATTCCTTTTGCATCAATAACAAGTTTGTCATCAAATACATTGAGCATTTTTAAAATTCTTTCGCTACTGATAATACCTTCAGAAACACCTGTAAAAAAACTATCGCGTGCTAAGTAATCCAAACGATCCATGTCCAACTGGCTGCTGACTAACTGATGCAGAAATTTTTTTGGGTAAACATTTTTGAAAATTTCAATTGCCATTTTCAATGCTCCACCTAAAGTTTCATTGATTTTCTCCATTATCATCATCGAAATGTCTTCGTGCTTCAAATGTGAAACGAGTGTGTGTTCTAAAGCATGAGAAAATGGGTATGCCCGATGTCATGAAGTAGGATAGCTGCACTCACGGCTTCTTCTTCAGTAGCAGTAATTTCATGACCTTTGTTTCTTAAAGTCTCAATAGCAATTTGTGTAATATGCATTGCACCAATAGCATGGTGAAATCGTGTGTGCATTGCGCCCGGATAGACATATTGTGCAAGCCCCAACTGCCTGATTCGCCTTAACCTTTGAAAGTATGGATGCTCTATCAGGTCGAAAATAAATTCGGAAGGAATGGTTATAAAACCATAAACGGGATCGTTAATTATTTTTTTCTTATTCACTGTTTATCGGAGAAACAACAAAAGTAAATAATAGTACTGTAGGTTATGTGTTGTGAAATTATAGTGACCCGTTAAACAATGCATCAATAGCACTCAGGTTAGAAACAAAGCCCATTTTTTCTGAAAATACCTGAGGATAGGAGTAGATGTTTAAATCAGAAATTTGTTTTTCTGATTTTGCATCAGAGATATAGCGAAAATCATTTTCATAACTTGCCTGAAAAGAAGTGGTAAAATTCATTGCCATTTTTTTCTTTTTAGCTTTCAAAATGAATAACAAAATTTTTGTGTTTAGGTCTATTAATAGTTGATGGTTGCCAAATATGATGGATTCTAATTCGTCTTTATAAAATTCAAACAAGGCACTTCTGTTATATGCAGTAGTTAAGCTGCGCCAATGTTGCTGTTTCCATTTGCCATCAATAATTTCAATTTTACTTATTGGAGTTTTACATGATTTTGCTTTATTGGAACCGTTAGCATTTGTATGCCATTTTAGGTAAGTATATGACAACGATTTCTGTTCGTTTGATGTGGAAAATGTTCATGCTTCTCGATAATTATCTCATCGAACTGAAGAAGATGTTTTATGTATTCCAGCGAAGGAAAATATGCTGTTGAAAATACAGCAACAGACATTAATGAATAAAGTTAAATAAACGACCCCAGCGGATTTTATCGAAGAAAGTGCCATTGGTGTTCCAGCTAAGCCAGATAAACACAGCTTTGCCTACAATATGATCTTCCGGAACAAATCCCCAGAAGCGAGAATCGGCACTGTTGTGTCTGTTGTCACCCATCATCCAATAATAATCTTGCTTGAATGTATAAGTTGTAGTTGGTGTTCCGTTAATAATAAATTGATTTCCTTTTATGACTAAAGTGTTATTTTCAAATTCAACAATGCAGCGCTGATAAAACGGAAGGTTTGCTTCTGTTAAAGTAATGGTGCTTCCTGCTTTCGGAATCCAAATCGGACCATAGTTGTCAATATTCCAGTTGTAGCGCGAATCAAAAGGAAACAGTTTTTGAAACTGACTTGGTGCACCGGGTAGTTGGTTATATAATTCAACACTTTTTATGAATGGTAGTTTCTTCAATTCATCAGCAATTTCATGAGTCAATGTAAACTGATAAATTCCATTTCCAAGATTAGCACCTTCATAAATATTATATTTTTCTAATGTTTTTGGATTGATAGTGTTGCCATCAGTAATAACGGTGTAAGTCATTTGTCCATGCTCAGGTAGTGGAACGGCTTTATTATTTATATACAAAAGTCCATCTATAATTTTTAAACTGTCACCTGGAATTCCAACACATCTTTTTATGTAATGCGTCTTTTTGTCAATAGGTCTTTTCAAATCATCGTCAGGATAAAATACATTTCCAGGATAGTTAAAAACAACAACGTCATTGTTTTTGATATTGCCGAATCCCGGCAGACGATGGTAACCCCACTTCACAGCATCACTGTACGATTTTCCACCCACAATTGGCAACTCCTGATGTACAAAAGGAAAAGAAAGTGGAGTCATAGGTGTTCTTGCGCCATAACTAACCTTGCTCACAAAAAGAAAATCGCCCACCAACAACGATTTCTCCATTGATGGTGTTGGTATAGTGAAAGCTTCGATTAAAAAAGTTCTGATTATAGTTGCAGCTACAACAGCAAAAACCAATGCATCAATCCACTCGCGGGTTTTACTTTTACGTCCACTGCTTTTCCAAAATTTCCAGTTCATTTGTAACAGGTTATATTTATTCCGGGACGAAAATAAGATTCCTTTAATAATAAATCCGAAGATTTACACTGCAATTTCAACCGGTTTTTAAGACTTCATCACATAGTCACAAAAAGTCATTTAGACATCAATTTCCCTCTATGATAGCTTAACTGGTATAATATTGTTAATACTGTTTGTTGAAAAGTACATAAAGTACAAAGGAAACCTGCATACTTAATCATGTTTCTTTGCCCGAAAGTGTTAGAATATGATTTATCTTACTTATGCCGATCAGCCTTCTGGTGTTTATTCCAGTCAGGTAGTCGATGTATGTAATTTTTTGAATGATAGCCACAATGCAAATATCAGACTGGTGTCATTCATTTCCTTGCACAATTTTAGTAACAACAGACAGAAAATTAAACGCGAAATGCACTCGGCAATTGTCTTGCCAATGCTTCCACGAATGACAAGTTTTGGATTTAATACCCTGATGCTGTTTTTTGTTTTGTTATTTCTGAATCAGCGAAGTGTTATTGCCAGAAATGTTCTTGCAGCAAAATTAGCATTGCGTTTAAAGTCTTTCTTAAAACTAAAAGTTTGTTTTGATGGACGTGGTGCCATTGCTGCTGAATGGAATGAGTATCAGGTTGTGCCACTACAGGAATGGAAAACCAATATTCATGCATGGGAAAAGTCTGTTGTTTTAAACTCCGATTTTCGGATAGCAGTTTCAGAAGAATTGGTGAATTATTGGAATGATCGTTATTGCTACAGTGAATGTAAGCATGTTGTTATTCCATGTACACTAAACACAGGTTTTCATCCTGAAATGTTGAAGCAGGAAGAAATTGAAAAAGCAAGAGAAAAAATGAACTTTAAGTCAGATGACATCGTTCTGGTTTATTCCGGTTCAACAGCAGGATGGCAGTCATTTGATTTGTTGCAGGGATTTTTGCAGAAGATCATCAATCAGAATGAAAATATAAAAGTGCTGTTTCTCTCCGAAAAGGATAAAAATGTAGATCAGTTAAAAACAGAGTTCCCTGATAAAATTTTTCAGACTTTTGTAAAACACAGTGAGGTGTCTGAAATTTTGAAATCATGTGATATAGGAATTTTAATTAGAGAGAAAAGTGTTACCAATCAGGTTGCATCGCCTACTAAGTTTGCCGAATATCTTTCTGCAGGTTTACCTGTAATAATTTCTGAAGGTATTGGAGATTATACTTCTTTTGTACGGCAAAATAATTGCGGTTGGGTTTTTGACAAAACACAGTTGCAGTTGAATCGTTTGGATATTTCGGAAAGAAACAGACTGCTTCAACTGTTAATTGACCACTTTACTAAAAATTCTCATAATGCAAGTTATACCAATTTAATACAATTTATGACTTAAACTTTTTTATAAAACATTCGTACAACAAGCCTTTATTAGAAACATAGAAATTTATAACCACCATTTTTTATGAAACGGATATTAGTAACAGGCGGTGCAGGATTTATTGGATCAGCCGTAATTGCACACCTTCAGAAACAAAAACATGAGATTTTTGTAATTGACAATCTTTCATTTGGCAACAGACAGTTTATCAATATTGATGACAGTCATTTTTTTAATGCCGATATTCTAGATGAACATCGTCTTGATGAAATTATAGGCAAAATCAGGCCGCAGTATATCATTCACCTGGCGGCAGTACATTTTATTCCTTATTGCAATCAGCATCCTTACGAGAGCAGCAATATCAATATCAGAGGAACAATGCACCTTTTGAAAGCAGCACAAAAATATACTCCCGAAAAAGTGTTTTTTGCTTCTACAGCTGCTGTTTATCCAATTTATGACTTAGCTGTGAGTGAGAGTTTTGCCACCGGCCCAATGGATATTTATGGATTATCCAAATTAACGGGTGAACATTTATGTAATGAGTTTTTTTTAGAGACTGATATTCCTGTTGTAGTTTGCAGGTTTTTTAATGCCTTTGGCCCTAATGAAACCAACCCACACCTGATACCTGAAATTCAGAAACAGGTTCTCGAAGGTAAACGGGTAATAAAATTAGGCAACCTTACTCCCAAACGTGATTTTATTCACACCTATGATATGGCTGCTGCAGTAGAAACTTTGCTTACACATGTTGAAGGAGGTATTCATACTTTTAATCTTGGTCGCGGCATTGAGTATTCGGTTACTGAAATTGTTGATGCTTTTTCCAAAGCAATAAATGAAAAAATAGAAATTGAAGTGGATCAGTCAAGAGTGCGTAAAGTAGAAAGACAACATTTGCTTGCAGATGTTTCAAAATTGAAATCACTTGGTTGGACTCCTAAAATAGGAATTGAAGACGGTATTAAAACATTGGTGCAATGAGTCAATCTGTTCAGGTGGTTTTCTGTACAGATGGTGTATATCCGCAACTTGTTGGTGGTATTCAAAAGCACACACGTTTATTAGTTGAAGAACTGGCAAGAACAAAGGAAATTAGCATTGCTGTTATTCATCAGCATCATGGGCAGAATGTTTTTGATGCATCTTTGAATATTACTGAAATTGGCATTAAGCGCAACAAACATAGCAGTAATTATCTGTTGAATGAATATTACTATTCTAAGCAGGTTTATGAGGCATTGAAACAATTTCCTGATGCTATAATTTATGCACAGGGAATGGCTGTGTGGCATAATATTGATGAAATTGGGAGCCGAGTTATTCTAAACCCACATGGATTGGAGTTTTATCAGGCACTTTCCGTTTCTGATAAATTAAAAGCAATACCATTTAAGTTTGTTTTCGGCTATCTTTTTCAAAGGCTGCAAAAGTTGTTTCGCTTGGTAGTAGTTTGACACAGCTTTTAAGAAGTAATATTAAAAATCATAATAATAAAATTGTTGTATTACCCAATGCAATTAATTTGCCTGCTCAAAAATTTGAGCGAACATCATTTGATCAAAGGCCGTTAAAAATTTTGTTTGTTGGAAGATTTGCTGCCAATAAGGGCATTCATGTATTGATGGATGCAGCAGCTCAGTTAAATAATGGTGGGTATAAAAATGAACTTGAGTTTCATTTGGTTGGCAAAGGTCCTTTGTTTGAACATTTCAGTACTACAGTTAAAGAGCAAAATGTGGTTTTTCATGGTTTTGCCGATGATGATAAGTTAAACAGCCTTTATAAAGATTGTGACGTTTTTGTTTTGCCAACATTGTTTGAAGGAATGCCAACAGTAGTGTTAGAAGCAATGAGTTATTCTTTGCCAATAGTTGTAACAGATACAGGTGCAACAACCGTTATGGTTGATTCTTTGAATGGCTATATCATTGAAAAATCTGATGTAAAGTCGCTTAAAGATGCTATTTCAATGTACTTTGTTTTGAACGAACAGGCAAAGAAACGAATGGCTGAACAATCTTATTCACGAGTAAAAGAGAAATTTACCTGGCCTGTTATTGCACAACAGCATCTTGAGCTCTTTCAACAAATGGCTGAACAGAAAACATAAATGTTAATTTTGTAATTCTAAACCACCAAATGCTTCAGTTTATCAGAAATAATGCACAGTTTGTAATCATGTGTTTCACATGGGTTTTCTGTGGTATGGTAAATGAGACTCTTGGTGTTGCTGCAGTTGTGTTAAGTGTTATTATGCTCAAAATAAAGGGCATGTACAAAGAACTTATTCTTGGATTGATATTTCTGCTTATCATGAGTGATAGCAGACAATTCGAAGCTTTATATGCCGCACAGGCAAAGAATTTTTATATCGTTTTGCTTTCAGTCTTTTATTTTTTTGACAGAAAAAATTTCACAGGCACAAATGATTATTTTAAACCGTTAATTCCATTCTTCTTGTGGAGTATTGCTATGCTGATGCAAGCACCAACGGTAAACCTTATGAATAGCGCTATGAAGACATTAAGTTACATACTGCTGTTTACTGTTGTTCCGGCATATTTTTAAAAGCTTTTAGGGAGCTTGGTGAAAGTTTTTTGCGTGACGTAATAATGCTCTTTTGTTGCATTTTATTGGCAGGAATAATTATGATTCCACTCTTCCCAAACACAGTGTTTCTTGTGGGTAGATTTAGTGGTGTTTATGGCAATCCCAATGGTATTGGTATTGGCTGTACACTGTTGTTTATATTAGTTTACATTTCATTAAAAAAGTTTCCGGGCCTTCTTGACCAGAATGAAGTCAGACTTATATACGGCCTAATTATTTTAAGTACGTTGTTGGCAGTTTCACGAAACACAATGATGTCAATCATTTTGTTCTTACTTTTTGCTCGCTTCTATGAGATGGGTTACCTTGCAGGATTTGCAATTCTGGTAGTGGCACTTGTTGCTTATGAATTAATCAATCAGAATATAGTTGCTATTGTAGAAGCATTGGGTCTTGGACATTATTTGCGTGCAGAAGCTATTGAAGATGGCTCAGGCAGATTAATTGCATGGCGTGCTGCATGGAAACAAATTCAATCACAATTTTTTTTAGGTAGAGGCTTTGCCTATGATGAATGGTATTTTTATGCAAACAGACATTGGTTAAGTGCATTAGGTCATCAGGGAGGGGTACACAACTCATGGCTTGCTTTATGGATGAACACGGGTTTGATAGGACTTATTCTTTTTGCAGTAGGGTTTATAAAAACTTTTGTCAGAGCAATGCATCATTCTAAATTGGCTTTCCCAATTTTATTTGCTGTAATATTTTCAGCTTCGTTCGAAGCCTGGATAATGGGTTCATTAAATCCATTTCATATTATTTTAATTTTAGTTTTGAATTTAATCATACATTATAATCAATTTAATGCCGATCGCGAAGAAGAAAGCCTTGTTTCTGTATCTTGAACCTGCCGGTTATGTTGAAGCTTGTTTTAAAAAGACAGCCCTAAACTATCCATTGGATTTACATATTGTAAAATATCCGCTTGATCCCAATGCGCCATTCCGCTTTGATGATGTAGAAAGCATTACTTATTACGACAGAAATCAGTATCAGGAGCAGAAGCTTAATGACCTTGTTGCTTCTATAAATCCTGATTTTATTTTTTGTAATGGATGGATGGATAAAGGTTATGTAAATGTCGCTAAACAATATTCCGGAAAAATACCAACAGTACTTGCCTTCGATAATTTGTGGGAAGGAAAACTTAAACAGTATGTAGCATCGGTAACAGCTCCATTTATTTTACCTCGCATTTTTTCACATTGCTGGGTGCCGGGTCAGCCGCAGGTTATTTATGCAAAAAAACTTGGCTTTAAAGAAAATCGTATTGAAACAGGAATGTATTCTGCCAATTACGAATTGTTTGATCAGGCATATCAAAAAATAATGCCTATAAAAGAAAAGAATTTTCCTAAGCGTTTTATTTTTGTTGGACGTTATATCGAAATAAAAGGTATTCGCGAACTATGGCAGGCATTTACGCAGTTGCAGAATGAAATGCCTAATGAATGGGAGTTGTGGTGCCTTGGTAAAGGTCCACTTGAAAAAGAATTTCCGCAACATCCTAAAATCAGAAATGTAGGATTTGTTCAACCTTCTGCTATGGAAGAGTATATGCGCCAGACAGGTGTATTTCTTTTACCAACTTACGATGAGCATTGGGGTGTAGTAGTACATGAATATGCCATTGCAGGTTATCCGTTGTTGTTAAGTACAAAAGCGCCTGCAGGAACTGCATTTTTAAAACAAGGTGAGAACGGATATTACCATGAGCCAAGCAATGTTGATTCGCTCAAAGAGGCACTAAAAAAATAATACTATTGCCCGATAGTACTTTAATAGAGATGGGTAAAAAAAGTCATGAATTGTCAAAGTCTATGACACCCGATACGTGGGCTGCAGTAGTCTGGAAAATTTTAAACAGTAAATAAACTATGTGTGGAATAACAGGCATTTATGGAATGAGCAGTGAGAAATCGGCATCAACAATAAGGTTGATGAATAATGCTATTTCACACCGCGGCCCTGATGATGAAGGATACTATGTTGACGAGCAAGTTGCTCTTGGTCATCGAAGATTAGCAATAATTGATCTTTCTCCTGCAGGCCATCAGCCAATGCATAGCAATGATGGTAATCTTGAAATTGCTTTCAATGGTGAGATTTATAATTTTCAGGAAGTAAAAAAACTTCTTTCAGGATATGCGTTTAAATCAGGCAGTGATACTGAAGTAATTCTTGCAGCCTATCAGCAATGGGGAAAAGATTGTTTGCAGCATTTTAATGGCATGTTTGCTTTTGCCATTTGGGATAAAGCCAAACAAGAACTTTTTATTGCACGCGACAGATTGGGAATAAAACCTGTTTATTATTTCAGACAGGATAAGACACTTTTGTTCAGTTCAGAAATAAGGTCATTGTTGCAATCAGGAATTGTACCTCGAAAGATTAACAGTAAGGTTATTTATGAGTATTTTACTTATCAGACCATTCATGCTCCTGAAACATTTATCAATAATGTGTTTATGCTCATGCCCGGACATTACATGACAGTTAATGCCTCGGGAATTAATATTGAACGTTATTGGCATATTGTAGAGAATACAGATTTTTCGTCCTCAGGAAAAAGTTATCAGGAGGTTTGTGCAGATATCAATAAATTATTTTTTGATGCTGTAAACAGACGCCTTATCAGTGATGTTCCTTTTGGTGCATTTCTTTCTGGCGGAATAGACTCAAGTGCTGTTGTAGGTGCCATGAGTCGCATACACTCACAACCGGTTAAAACATTTACCATTGCATTTGATGAATCAGATTTTAGTGAAGCAAAATTTGCTAAATTGATTGCTGATAAATTCAAAACAGATCATCATGAGTTTTTACTCAAGCCCGAAGATTTCTTAAATCAGTTACCTGAAGCAATGAATGCTCTCGATCATCCAAGTGGTGATGGCCCTAACTCATATATTGTTTCAAAAATAACACGTCAGGCCGGTGTCACTATGGCCCTATCAGGACTTGGTGGTGATGAGTTATTTGCAGGCTATCCTGTTTTTAAGCGTACAGAATTGCTGCAGCAAAAAAGTTGGTTATGGAAGTTGCCATTACCTCTTCGTCAGTTGTTGGGTAAATTAATTACAACGTTAAAACAAGATACAGCAAGCATTAAACAGCAACAGTTACTGTTGTCACCTGATGCTTCTTTGCAATATTCTTTTCCTGTTTCAAGACAAGTAAGTAATGCAAAACAGTTAGCTTCATTTATTGAAGAAAAGTTTAATGGAATTGATGCTGTACAGGAGATAGTCAGAGAACTTAATAAACATAAAGCACTTCCGTTGTTCAGTCAGGTAAGTGCTGCCGAGATTTCAAGCTATATGCAGAATGTATTGCTGCGCGATACCGATCAGATGAGTATGGCTGTAGCACTCGAAGTGAGAGTGCCTTTTCTTGACTATAAGTTGGTGGAATACGTTATGGGCGTGAATGATGAATATAAAAACCCTGTATATCCTAAAAAATTATTGGTGGATAGTTTAGGAGATTTATTGCCTGATGAAGTGGTGCATCGTAAAAAAATGGGTTTTGTTTTTCCATGGGAGCGATGGCTGAAAAAAGAGTTGCATACTTTCTGCGGTGACCGTATTTACGCACTTGCCAATCGTGGTTTTATGAATAAAGAAGCTCTTAATAACAGATTGCAAAGTTTTAATGAGGGAAAACCCGGTGTGCGTTGGCTCGATATGTGGCTTTGTGTAGTGCTTGAACATTGGCTCGAAAAAAATAATATTGAATACTGATGCCTGCAAGAAAAAAAATTCTCATTGCAATTGACTGGTATTTGCCGGGATACAAAGCAGGCGGACCAATACGTTCTTGTGCAAGTATTATCAGCTGCTTGAAGAATGACTTTGATTTTGCAGTAATTACATCTGATACTGATTTTAGTGATGACAAACCATATGAAGGCATTAAGTCAGATACATGGAATATTTTGCCTGATGGTACACGTGTATTTTATTTTTCTAAAAATAATTTCAGTCAGAAATCATTGCGTGAAGTAATACAAAAAGAGAAGCCTGACATTTTATACATGAACAGCTTTTTTTTCACAAGACTTCACTTTAAAGCCATTG
Source organism: Bacteroidota bacterium (assembly GCA_016699635.1). Classification (GTDB taxonomy): domain Bacteria; phylum Bacteroidota; class Bacteroidia; order AKYH767-A; family OLB10; genus OLB10. The sequence goes on from CP064983.1 coordinate 2,621,544, forward strand.
AAGATTGCACGAAAATATCTTCCTGAGTGTAAGTGTATAATTGCACCAAGAGGTATGTTAGGTGCTGGTGCATTAGCTATAAAGCCATTAAAAAAACTTGCATTTATTTCTCTCTCTAAAATGCTTGCCACCTTTGACAAGGTACGTTGGCATGCCAGTACAGAACAAGAAGCAAAAGAAATTAAAGCAATTTTTGGCAATAGGGCAGAAGTAAGGGTGGCATTAAATTTATCATCTGTTAAACCTGCAGTGTCAGAAACTAAAATTAAAAATGCCGGTCAGATGAATCTGGTATTTTTCAGCCGTATTTCTAAAAAGAAAAACCTGCATCTTGTATTGCAATGGCTTGAAAAAATTCCGGAGCATCTGAAAATTACATTTCACATTTATGGCACACTTGAAGATGATGCTTACTGGAGTCAGTGTAACGATTTGATTAAGTTGTTACCCCCAAATATAACTGTTGAATACAAAGGCGTTGTTGATGCAGGAAAATCTGAATCTGTTTTTGAAAATAATCATTTTTCAATTCTGCCAACCATGCACGAAAATTATGGTCATGCAATTGTTGAGAGTTTGGCTTTTGGTGTTCCTGTAATTATCAGTAACAATACACCTTGGCATGGGCTTGAGGCAAAGCATGCAGGCTTTGACTTTCCATTGGAAAATCAACAGCAGTTTATTGATAGTATAGTAAAAGCAGCTTCAATGGATCAGAAAACTTATAAGTTGTGGCAACAAGGAGCAATGGAACTTGCTAAAGAAGTATTAAACAACTCAGATACGGTAAATCAGAATAAAAAATTGTTTGCAGAATGATTTTGCAACCTATTTTTGTAGAATGGGTAAAAGACACTAAGGAACATAATGAATATGAAGATTTCGATTGTAACGATAACCTATAATAGTGCAGCAACTATTGAAGACACCATAAAATCTGTTGTCGTGCAGGACTATCCTGATATGGAGTATTTGCTGATTGATGGTAAATCAAAGGACAGCACACTTCAGATTGCAGAAAAGTACAAGGATAAAATAACCAAAATAGTTTCTGAAAAAGACGGAGGACTTTACTATGGACTCAATAAAGGTTTAAAAATGGCAGCAGGTGATGTAATTGGAGCAATTCACTCTGACGATTTATATGCACATCCGCAAGTTGTTTCCAATGTCATGAAACTGTTTAATGCCGACCCCGAGCTGGAAGGTGTTTATGCCGATTTGATTTTTGTAAACCGTGAAGATACCAATAAAGTAATGCGTGTTTGGAAGGCAGGAGAGTATAAACCCGATTCATTTGAAAAAGGATGGATGCCGCCTCACCCTACATTTTTTGTGCGCAAATCTGTTTATGAAAAGTATGGCTACATCAATACCGATTTAAAACTTTCTGCCGATTATGAATTAATGCTCAGGCTAATTCATAAACATAAAATAAAGATTGCTTATCTCCCCGAAACTATTGTTAAAATGAGAATGGGGGGCGTTAGTAATGTCAGCTTTTTTGTGAAGTTAAAAGCTAATATTGAAGATAAACTTGCCTGGAAAATGAATAACCTGAAGCCCGGATTATTCACAACATTACGTAAGCCTCTTCGGAAAATCAGTCAGTATTTTAAAAAGGCATACAATACTTTCTTCTACTAAGCCATTTGTTTGATTGTCTGCATCTTGCAATATTGTTTAACTTTAACATTATTTAAGTTAAACATTAATACATAATTCATGTTGGTATCGTAAGTTTGTTGAGCTTTAATTTAAAAAGGTTAAACAAATGAAAAACTCAGATATCATATTTAAAGACTCAGTAAAAGACCACTATCGTTCTTTAAGAGGTTTTGCATTAAAACTCACTCAAAATACTGAAGATGCCAACGACCTGATACAGGAAACAATGTTAAAGGCATTAAACAATGAAGATAAATTTGAAAAAGGCACCAACCTTAGCGGATGGCTTTACACCATAATGCGAAATATTTTCATTAACAACTATCGCAGAATGGTAAAAAGTCAGACATTTTTAGATAGCACAGAGAATCAGTTTTTTCTCAATAACATTAAGAATGCGACCAGAAACAGGGGAGAGGCTAACTTGGTGATGAAGGAAATCAACAGTGCAATAAACGATTTGAATGACAACCTTAAAGTTCCATTCATGATGAGCTACCGTGGATACAAATACGAAGAGATAGCATCACAATTATCCATTCCATTAGGCACAGTAAAAATCAGAATACACACTGCAAGACAAAAACTGAAAGAGAAACTTAACGTTTACAATTCATTGTCGTTTTGAGGTAGTAGGGTTCAGATTACAACGTAAAGGCATTTTAAAATTGCGTTTTGATTTACTTTAACTCAATCCGTTCCAAGAACAATTTCAATGCTTGTTCTTTTTCTTCATCTAGTCTGAAGTCAATGTTTTCAGTTAAGTAACTTTTTACATCAAAAAGATAATCAGGTTGTAATTGCTTACTTAATTCAGGAATCATTGCTACTCCTTGATTGAGTGCATGAGAAAATGCAACTATAAAATCTTCAGGTAATGATTTATTACTTACCCAACAAGCAAAGACAAAAGGTAAGCCTGTATGTTTTTTCCATTCTGTGGCAAGGTCATACACATACTTGAAATTCGACTTCAATGCCAATGCTCTGTCGCCTATAACAACTCCGGCAGTTTGACCTTCTATTTTATTTTCAAATCCTTTTTCGGAAGGAAGCCAACTGACATCAATTTTCCAAAACTCTTTTGCAAGTAACTGTGCCAGCATTACCGAAGTTCTGCTATGATAATCAAGCCAGATTTGTTTTATTTCATTTAAAGGAACCTGACTTAGCAACAACACAGAGTTGACATTGCCATTTGAGGCAATACAAAAAGAAGTAATGATTTGTGCATTTTTTACTAATGGCAGAACCGCCACAGGTATCAATCCGATATCTACTTTGCCATTGATTAGTTTTTCTGCACAAACAGATGGGATGTCTAATGACAAATCAATTTTGTTTTTAATACTATTTTGTGTCAACCCTGCGACAAATGGCTTGGAGTTGAGATAAGAAACTACAGAAACTCGAATCACTTTTTAATGAATAATTTTAAATACCATTTCCCTGAGCAGTTCTCCTGTTGGCACCTGATCTGTACTGCCTACACCTTTCGATTTTAAATCATACTCGCGCAACCAGCCAATAATCTGCTCTAATTTTCTGACAGGATAATTTTTAGCGGCACGTTCATAATCTTTAACAAAAAACGGACTAATGCCTATTGCAGAAGCAAGTGATGCAGAAGATTTGTCGGCAGTGAAATGATAAATCAGAATTTTATTAAAGTAGGCAAACAAGCTACCAATAATCAGTTGAATGGGATTGTTTTTTGGATTGGCTTCAAAATAATTTACAATTCTGTTTGCTTTTAAAATATTGCGCTCTGCCAATGCATTCTGCAATTCAAAAACATTATAGTCTTTGCTGACACCAATATGCTCACGAATATCGTTTACCGTAATAACCGATTTGTCTTTTAGATTAATCAGCATTTTTCCAACTTCATTGTTGATTTTTGACAAATCATTCCCTAAATATTCTGCAAGCATTTCTATAGCATGATCATCAGCTTTAATTTTTCTGTCCTTCAGATAATTTTTAATCCATGCAGGCAACTGATTGTCATATAATTTTTTTGTTTCAAGAAACTGTGCTTTATCCTTTATCAGTTTTCCTTTTTTTGTTCTGCTGTCAATGGTCTTGTATTTATAGCAAAACAACAGAATGGTTGTGGTAGTAGGATTCTGAAGATAAAGCATCATGGGGTCTTCTTTCTCCTTGCTTTTATCTTTTGTTTTATCCTCTTCTTTCTCTTTGCTGCCAAACCATTTTACATCCTGTGCCTCTTTAATAATTACAACCTGATAGTTCGACATCATTGGAAATCTTCTTGCAGCACTCACAATAGCCATAGCATCAGCTTCGCGACCGTAAAGAATGGTTTGATTAAATTCTTTCTCCATGTCATTCAGCACATTTTTTTCAACATAATCGCTGATGGCATCAATGTAATAAGGCTCTTCGCCCTGCAGAAAATACAACGGATGATAAACCTTGTTTTTAAGATCTTTTAATATCTCCTCAAATTTGCGTTCAGGCATAGTCTATTAAAAACGCAGATGCTTTACAGTAAGACCGTTATTTTTTAATTGATTTAGTGAATCAATACCAATATTGATATGGTCTTTTACAAATTTTCTTGTAATATTCAAATCACTTTTTTCTGTTTTAACACCATCGGGTATCATTGGCTGATCGCTTACTAACAATAATGCTCCCGAAGGAATTTTATTGACAAATCCTGTTGTAAAAATTGTAGCTGTTTCCATATCAATAGCCATACAACGCATTTTACGCAGGTATTGTTTAAACTCCTCATCATGTTCCCAAACTCTTCGGTTGGTGGTATAAACAGTCCCTGTCCAGTAATCCTTGTCATAATCTCTTATGGTTGTTGACACGGCCTTCTGCAAACTAAATGCAGGCAATGCAGGAACTTCTGCGGGCATATAGTCATTAGATGTTCCTTCTCCACGAATTGCAGCAATAGGAAGTATTAAATCGCCCAATTCATTTTTACGTTTTAGTCCGCCACATTTTCCAAGAAACAAACATGCAGCCGGGTCAATAGCTGTAAGCAAATCCATAATTGTTGCAGCGTTTGCACTGCCCATGCCGAAATTAATTATTGTAATACCATTAGCGGTAGCATTAGGCATGGAACGATGTGTGCCCATGATTTCTACCTGATGTTGTTCCGCAAAAATTTCAACATAATTATTGAAGTTGGTGAGTAATATGTATTTACCAAAATCTTCAATAGCAGTACCTGTATATCGCGGCAGCCAGTTTTTTACAATTTCTTCTTTCGAATTCATAAATTTTTATTTCTTGATAGCTTAATCATCTGTTTAGACAGTAATTTCAATGAGTTTTTTAATTTCGTTCAATGATTGAATTGAATTTGCCTCATTTTGATTTTAAAATTAAAACAGAGGGACAAAGTAAACAAATTTTTGACCAGCTTAGAAATAAGTATGTAGCCCTGACACCTGAAGAATGGGTGCGTCAGCATTTTATCATGTTCTTAATTAACGAAAAAAAATTTCCGAAAGGATTATTTGCCATTGAGAAAGAGCATGTTTTTAATGACTTGAAAATGCGTGCTGACCTGATTATTTATAAACATGATTTATCACCTTGGATGCTTTGCGAGTTTAAATCTCCTGATGTTGCTATAACACAAGAAGTTTTTTATCAGGTTGCACGATATAATCTGACTTTTGATGTGCCTTACCTTGTAGTAAGTAATGGTTTAGAGCATTTTTGCTGCAAAAGGGTAGAGGATAGATTTGAATTTCAGGACGATATTCCTGATTTTGAAACAGTAGATTAAAGTAGCTGGATTTCTAATATTTTATTGCTTCTGCATTACCCTCTGTTGAGGGAATAAATGAACAAAACGATATCCTTGCGCATAAACAGTTTTAATATAATTAAAAGCAGAGTGCTGTCCAATTTTTCTTTTCAGGTTTTTAAGATGACTGTATAGAAACTCATAGTTTTCGCCAATCTCTGAAGGAGTTAAGTTTAATGCCTGTTTTGCAATTACCTCATGCGGCACAATTCTATCTGGATTAAAAATTAAAAATTTAAGAATTTCAAATTCTGTTTTAGTCAATGTCAATGCATTTTTGTTTACCCACACTTTATATTCTGTCGGATTAATTTCTATCTCTCCAAAAAAATAGTTTTGAGGAATGTTGCCCAATCGCAGGCGATACAGACTTTTTAACCGGGCAAGTATCAGGTTTGTATTAAATGGTGCTGTAAAAACATCATCAGACCCGTGACTGATGGCACTAACAATTTCTTCGTCAGTTGCATTCTTAGCAACAATCATCACATTACCCTTGTATCGTTGCAGGTTGAGTTGTTTCATAAAGATTAGCGCACTGTATTCTGTAAGTTGGTTTTCCAGCAGAATAAAATCATAAGTTTCGTTTTTTAGCTCATTAAGTGCTTCAGTTGCCGAACAGACGCATGTGTATTGAATGCTTTCGCTTTCAAGGCATTTGGTAATTGGCACAAATAAGTCCTGATTGTGTTTTACCAATAAAACTTTAATGTTGATTTCCTGTACCATAAAATGGTTGTTATGTTTGTTGTTGAATCCAATTAGTTTAAATCAATTGCTGCGAACGACATTTAAGATGGGCAAGCATGCCAGCGATTTACTCACTTATGCAACAAAACTAAATACTCACCCATAAAAAATGGACGTTCGCCAAATAACTTATTAACATTTCAAAAAAATGTTATGACTTTTAGAAAAAGGTGGGTGGTAAAATTTATTAGTAACTTCACTAAAACTACAACAAAAATCAAGCCATAAACGACTTAATTAATCGCTTGTGTCCAATTGCTAATTGTGTGTTGAAGACAGCTGCTTGTATTAGCGTATGAAATGATTTTTTTAAATGAATAAAAGAAGTATTTCACAGTTGTTTTCATCCGATTACTTGCATTTTAGAAATATTTCTCGTTGATATATAGTTAGTTACAACTTTTTTTCGCCATCGGCTTCTGCTTGGTATATATTTGCGCCCTCAAAAAAATAATCCTGTAAGATTACAGATATGAAATTATCACAATTTAAATTCGGCCTAAACGAAAACCTTCTTGCTCCACATCCTGCTGCCAACCGTGACGAAAGTCGGTTGATGGTTATTGACCGTAAAACCGGTAAGATTGAGCATAAAATATTTAAAGACATCATTAATTACTTTGACGAGGGCGATGTGATGGTGATGAATAACACCAAGGTTTTTCCTGCACGCCTTTATGGCAATAAAGAAAAGACGGGTGCTAAAATTGAAGTCTTTTTATTACGTGAACTAAATCCGGAAAGCAAACTTTGGGATGTGCTTGTTGACCCTGCACGTAAAATACGTATTGGTAATAAATTGTATTTCGGTGAAGATGATATGCTTGTTGCCGAAGTAATTGATAACACAACTTCACGTGGTCGTACTTTGCGCTTCTTATTTGATGGCACAAGTGCCGATTTCAGAGAGGTTATTGAGAAGTTAGGAAATACACCACTCCCGAAATATATCAAACGAAAGGCCGAGCCCGAAGATAAAGAGCGCTACCAGACAGTATATGCCAAAAACGAAGGTGCTGTTGCAGCACCCACTGCCGGACTACACTTCAGCAAACAATTATTAAAGCGCCTAGAAATTAAAGGCATCAACCTTGCTGAACTGACACTGCATGTTGGTTTAGGCACATTCATACCGGTAGAAGTAGAAGACCTAACCAAACATAAGATGGATTCTGAATGGTTCAGTATTACACAACCTTGTGTTGACATAGTTAATAAAGCCAAAGCAGGCAAACACCGTATTTGTGCAGTAGGAACAACGTCAATGCGCGCAATGGAGTCATCAGTTTCCACATTAGGTGAGCTTAAACCTTTTGAAGGCTGGACAAATAAATTTATTTTTCCACCTTATGATTTCAGCCTTGCCAATTGTATGGTGACTAATTTTCACATGCCTGAATCAACTTTGTTGATGATGGTTTCTGCTTTTGCAGGTTACGACCTTACCATGCATGCTTACAAATTAGCGATGAAAGAAAAATACCGCTTCTATAGCTATGGCGATGCCATGCTGATAATCTGACAGTTTATTTATTATGAGCCAAAAGCGATTTGCAATAATAGTTGCCGGAGGCAGTGGAACACGAATGCAGGCTGATGTTCCCAAACAGTTTCTGCTGCTTGAAGGACGACCGGTACTCATGTATTCAATGGAATGTCTGCATCGTGTTGGAGCAGAAATTACAGTGGTTTTACCCGATTATGAACAAAGTCATTGGCAGTCGCTTATTAATGAGCATAATTTTAATGTCCCACATAAAATTGCAGCAGGAGGCCTGACCAGAAACCGTTCGGTATTTAACGGTTTACAGACCATTGAAGATAGAGAAGCTTTGGTTGCAGTGCATGATGCAGCACGGCCACTTTTAAAGCCCGAACTTGCTGAAAAACTCTTTGAACTTGCTGTCCACAGGGGCAATGCCATACCCGTTATACCTGTCAGAGAGTCGCTGAGACGTATTAATTCTACGGAGAATAAGGCCGTTAACAGGGCTGAAATTTTTGCTGTACAAACACCGCAGGTCTTTAAAGTTGATTTGCTTAAGGATGCTTTTATCAGAAATAACGATACCACTTTTACTGATGAAGCTTCGCTGATTGAAGCAGTTGGGTTTACTGTATTTTCCATTCAGGGCGATAGACATAATATAAAAATCACTTTTCCGGAAGACATTCTTGTTGCATCCATGCTGCTCAAGAAGCATTTATCCAACTGAAGCAGGCACTTATTTTCTCTTGTAAGAATTTATAAAAATTTGTTTAATTTTATTGCGCAAATCGTTACATTGAAAAAAATATTTGATGTTGAAAGAAACGATAGCAAAGTTTTTTACGTTTAAGTACTATCAACATCGGGTTGTGTAAATCACTTGTTGGAGCAATAAAAAATTCAAAGCATTAAATGATAAACTTGCAAAACACTTTTCCATTGTTTTCAAAAAAACTCATAAATGCTATGTTTATAATGCCATTGGTATTTCTGATGTTGTTTGTGTCCAATGTTTGGGCTGGAGGCAACGATACACTTTCTGCTAATATTGATGAAAATGTCCATGTTGCAGAGAAGCCTAAAGATTTTGAAATTGCGCTACAACCTGCTTTACTCAGTGATAACAGCACTTCGCAAATTCGCAGGACTCATTTATGATTGTACAACAAATACCATTGTATGGGAAAAAGATTTAAAGTATGCCTATCCTATAGCTTCACTAACAAAAATGATGGTTGCCCTTATTGCCATTGAAGAGATTAAATGTGGTACTGTTGATTGGCAAGATCAGGTTTCTGTGACAAAGACATACAGAAAAAGTAAAAGAAGCAAGCGTACTTATACCGTAAACGAAACTTATAGTCTTGAGTCATTATTAAAGATGGCTATGATTCCTTCAAATAACGAAGCTTGCGGACTAATAGGAAAACATATCAGTGGCTCTGTTGAAACTTTCGTGACAAGAATGAATCAGAAAGCAGCAGCATTAGGAATGACACAAACTTTCTATTCAAATCCATCAGGATTACCTGCAGGCTATGGAAGCCTTGACAACAGCTCTTCACCTTACGATTTGCTAAAGCTGTCAACTGAATTAATCAAATATCCCGAACTTCTTTCCATTACCAATATTGCTTTTGCAGAAGTTGAAAACGGGCATGGATATAATGTTTACAGAAACCATAATCATTTAGTTATGGACTATCCCGGTGAAGTGGACGGACTAAAAACAGGATATACAAAAAATGCAAAATTCTGTTTGGTTGCTACTGCAAAGAAAAACGATCATCGCTTAATTGCCATTGCATTAGGTGCATCAAACCCTTGGTTGCGCAATCAGATTGTTGGCGAAATGCTCAATAATTATTACACACAAGTGGGCTTTGGGCCTAGGGGAAATCAAAAAGTTGATCCATTGGTTGCTAAAGCAGACAGAAAAACTGTAAACGAAATTGCAAGCAGTAATGTGCCTGTGATGAATCAGGAAATAGTTTATAAAACAGTGACTTCAATTCAGAAAAAAGCACACATTGTAAAATCAGGCCAAACTTTATCTGACATAGCTGATAAATATAATTGTTCTGTTAATGAACTTAAAAAATGGAATGGACTAAAGTCAAGCCGGATTCTTAAAAATCAAAGCCTTTATGTAAGGGTGCATGTAAAGAAACAAATTCCTGTCAGCACAAAGGTTATTGATAATTATGATGATTGCGAAGACAATGCAGAAGATTGCGCTCCACAAAATGTTGCCGGCAAGCAGGAAACTCCTAAAACAGAACAACTGCCAACATCACAAAATAAACCTGCATTGAAGGTTATATATCATCAAGTACAGCCCGGTGATACCTTATGGAAAATTGCACAACAATATCCCGGAACTTCTGTTGATCAACTGAAAAGAATAAATAAAATTTCGAATTCAAAAGACCTCAAAGCAGGTAGTAAAATAAAAGTGTCAGTGAATAGCTGATTTTTTAATCAAACCAAATCAGAATGAAAATCAAACTTATCATTACAAGTTTAATAGTAGCATTTAGTGTTAGTCAGATAAATGCACAGGCTGTCAGTTATCCTGTTGACAATGATTCAAAACTTATTTGCTACACCAAAGTAAAAGAGTTAACCGGAGTGTCTAAGAATGATATTTTTGATAGAGCATTAGGGTGGATTAATTCTTATTATAAAAACCCTGCTGACGTGTTGCGAGAAAATGATAAAGCCAATGGAAAATTACTTTGCAAAGCAAGATTTAAATTGATGGGCGAGCCTGATAAAAGTGGCTTTCAGAAAGATCAGGGTAATGTTCAGTATTCATTAATAATTGAAGCTAAAGATGGTAAATACAGATATAAGCTGACAGAAATTAACTGGAAGCAACCTTCTTATTTTCCTGTTGAACGTTGGATGGATACTAAAAATCAATATTACACCAAAGACTGGGATTGGAATTTGAAATATACCGATGAGCAATCGCATAAAATCATTGCTGAATTAGAGAAATATATGTCAAATCCGCCTAAGCCTAAGAAAGACGATTGGTAGGTTAAGCCACCTTTTTCGACTTACTGCTTTCCGTAATTTTCTGATTTTGTAAATCAACATTTTCAATTAAAACCAAGCCGGGCTTTTTTCCTTTTTCTAAAGTGCCAAGTTCATTATCCATTTTAAGTGCCTTAGCACCATTAATTGTTGACCAGGTTAAAAGTTGATGTAGCGTAATCTGAGGAAATTTATTTGTGATGATTTTTAATTCAGATAAAATGCTCAATTGATCGTTTGATGCAAGGCTATCAGTGCCAATCAGGATGTTCTCAGTAGCTTTGGTTATTCGCTCAATTTCAGGAAGTGTATTTTCAATATATAAATTGGCATTCGGACAAAAACACCACCATGCTTTCTTTACATTTTTAATAGCAAACTGTATATCATCATCACTACTGAATGTATTATGGACAAAAAATGATTTCATCGCAATTGTTCAGTAGTGGTACATAGTTCTGTATTGAATTTTTCCGTTGGCTTTAATATGTACTAAATTATTTCCTGTTGCTTCAAAGAAAGATTTTAAATCACCTGAGCCTGTTTCAAACAAGATGTTTTCGGATTCGGTTTCCTGATTATGTATAGATATTAAAGACGCTTTGTTTTTGTTTATTTTTTGGAACAAGAAAGGTGTAACACTATAAGGTGAATGTGGGCTTATACTGCATTTTGAATTTCTGTTATTCGATTTCAGCATACCTTCAAGTTCCTTTGCTGTGTTCCATGTTTTTTCTGTATTCAATTCTGATAGGTCAAATACTTCAATAAAAGTATGGTAAAGTAAGTCAGATTCATTTTTTATTGGAAATGTTATGGAAGTATTGCTGATGTCTCCAATAGCAACAATGCCATCATTAAACATATTTTTCTCTGCTGATTTTATAGCGTCTAATACTTCTTCATTCTCACCCTGCTTTCTAACCGAAATCAATTCTTTGATAAAGCCTGTAAGCTTGTTATGTTTACTTATTCGCCCTTTAAGGTGTGAAAGTTCAAGATGACAATGTGAATTAATGAATCCCGGTGTAAGTATGCCATGAAATTTTTCAATGACTGATGGCTCTATCTGAATTTGTAAAGCATTATTCAGAAATGCAATGTTTTCAAAAACATCAATGACTACTCCTGAATTGTCCATTACAACTATACCATCCTTAAGCGGAGTACTGCAAATAGGGAAAACAATATCTGCCGAATAAAATTTCATGCTTACAAAACTAAGTGATTTGTGTATCGGCTGATGTTTTCATCGTACCTTTGCAAAGTGAAATCAATACCTAACATAAGGGAGCTTACTTTCGAACAACTTTCTGAAGCCGTTGCTGATTTTGGCGAAAAGTCATTCAGAGCTAAACAGATTTACGACTGGCTCTGGAATAAAAGTGCACGTTCATTTGACCAAATGAACAATGTGCCGTTGTCACTCCGAAATAAACTGGCAGAGAAGTTTGCATTTACTCCTATTGTTGTTGCACATGAACAACGAAGTAACGACAGAACAATTAAGTATGGATTTAAACTGCATGACGATCATTTAATCGAGGGTGTTTTAATCCCCACTGCGTCACGAATGACTGCTTGTGTTTCCTCTCAGGTTGGTTGCAGTCTGTCATGCAAATTTTGTGCAACAGGCAAATTAGATCGGGTACGCAATCTGAATGCTGATGAGATTTATGATCAGGTGGCTATTATCAGAGAACAAAGTATGGAGGTCTATAATATTCCATTAAGCAACATAGTTTATATGGGAATGGGTGAGCCTCTTTTAAATTATGCCAATGTGCTTGCATCCATAGAAAGAATTACATCTGCTAACGGACTTGGTATGTCGCCACCACGAATTACAGTTTCAACAGCCGGAATTGCAAAGATGATTACAAAACTTGGTGATGATGAAGTAAAGTTTAATCTTGCGCTATCATTACATGCTGCCAATGACAGTAAGCGTGATAAAATTATGCCCATCAATGAACATAATAATCTTGAGGTTTTACGTGATGCCCTGAAGTATTTTTATGATAAAACAGGCACACGTGTAACCTATGAGTTTATTGTTTTTAACAATTTTAACGACACACTTAAAGATGCCCAAGAATTAGCTGAATTTGCAAAACATGTTCCTTGTAAAATTAACTTAATAGAATACAATGCAATAGGTGATGGTGTTTTTGAAAAGGCTCGATTGGACAGACTAGAGGTTTTTAAAAAATTATTTAGAAAGCAAGAATTTAGTAGTCAATATCAGACGCAGCAGGGGTAAAGATATTGATGCTGCATGTGGTCAATTAGCTAATAAGAATCAGTAAACTGCCAAAGGCTGCTGCTACTTAAAAACATACCTTTGCAGCCGTTTATTATGTCGCTCAGTTTAGATCAGATTAAAAAGCCCATTTCGCTCGAAATGGACTGCTTTGAAAACAAGTTTCGCGATGCCATGCGCAGCAAAGTGTCGTTGGTTGACAAAATCATGCACTACATTGTTAAGCGCAAAGGCAAGCAAATGCGACCCATGTTTGTTTTTCTTTCAGCCGGTGTATGCGGAAAAATAAATGAATCAACATACACAGCAGCATCTCTTATTGAATTATTGCACACTGCAACTTTGGTGCATGACGATGTTGTTGATGATGCTTTACAGCGCAGAGGTTTTTTTTCTATTAACGCAGTCTGGAAAAATAAAATTGCAGTGCTGGTAGGCGATTATTTATTGTCACGTGGGTTACTTATTGCTGTTCAGAATAAGGAGTTCAAACTTTTGGAAATTGTGAGTAATGCAGTGCGTGATATGAGTGAAGGTGAACTGCTGCAAATGGAAAAGGCAAGAAGACTCGATATTGATGAGGAAGTTTACTATAAGATTATTCGTCAGAAAACAGCATCATTAATTGCTTCTTGTTGTAGTTGTGGTGCAGCATCTGTACAGGCAGGTGATGAAAAGGTTGAACTTATGCGCGAATTGGGAGAGACAATAGGGTTAGCTTTTCAGATTAAAGACGACCTTTTTGATTTTGAAAAAAGTATCTCTACAGGTAAACCTTCAGGCATTGATATTCGTGAAAGAAAACTTACACTGCCGATTATTTATGCATTGTCACAAGCTACTTCCTCAGAAAAAAGAACAATCATCAACCTGATTAAAAATGAACATGAGAATGAAAGTAAGGTTGCTGAAGTTTTGGCATTCGTCAATAGGCAAAAAGGTATTGATTATGCAAGAGAAAAAATGTTTGAACTCAGGAGTCATGCTTTTGAAATTATCAATAGTTTTCCTGATAGTGATTACCGTAAGTCGTTGCATGATCTGATTACGTTTACTACAGATCGCAATTACTAGGTGATGTTAAGGAAAGTGATTGTTGTAAGTTTAATTTGTGCCGGCAGTTTATTTTTACTGCTATATTTCACATCATTATTCAGCATCAGCGAATTAATTTACCCAAACAGGATAACGGTTAAATCATTAACTGCTGAATTTCACAATCTGAAAAAGGATGAATTGGTTATAGATAAAGATGTAATAGTTTCTCCTTCACAGCTGAATCTTAACTATCGGAATTTTGACGTGGCGATTCATGATCATTTTACATTACATGGTTGGTATATTTCAGGCGAACAGCCTGCAACCACAACTGTACTGTTGTTGCATGATTGGAATGAAAGCAAGTTGAGTATGATAAAAACAGCGGAAGCCTTGTATCAGCTTGGATTTAATGTATGCGTAGTTGATTTACCAGCACATGGTGAGAGCGATGGTGAAAAATTTATCATAGATCAATCAATGAACCATTGTCTGGAAGTGGTAGCTGACAGTTTGTATTGTTTGTACGAAACAGACAACATTGCAGTGGTTGCTTATGGGTTGTCAGGCATTATAGCAGCATCATGGATTAAAGTGGATAGTCGCAGTCATTGCATGATTCTTGTAGATCCTGTACCGGGCATGATAGCTAAAATCAATGAGTTGGTTAAAGAAAAGTGGAATGGTTTTTCGATGTTAGTAACTCCATTTGCACAAATTAAGTACCGTCAGAAGACCGGTATAGATGCAGATTCATTAAATTTGCAAGAGTATTTAGGACATTTAAGAACTCCGCTTTTAGTGGCTATTTCTGATAGTGCTACAGATTTAGAAATTATTCAGTCGGTTCGTATTTTTGAGGAAGCAAAATCACCGAACAAAAAATTTGGACCAATCAAACAAGAAGTTTCATCAGGATAGATACAGATGCAGAGAAGAATATGTATAGAGCAATGGCAGCATTTATTAACTCAAATATTTCATCCGAAAAGCCCAAAATAAAAGTTAGAAAAAGAATTGCCGCATTATGATACCAAAGGAAACCGTTGAGTTGATTATTGAGACTTCCAGAATTGAGGAGGTGGTAGGCGATTTTGTTTCATTAAAAAAACGTGGTGCTAACTTACTTGGATTATGTCCTTTCCATAATGAGAAAACACCATCTTTCACGGTGTCACCGGCAAAGGGAATATACAAATGCTTTGGTTGTGGAAAAGCAGGTGATTCGGTGCGGTTTATGATGGAGCATGAGGCTTTTACTTATCCCGAAGCTTTACGTTATCTGGCAGAGAAGTATAAAATTACTATAGAAGAAACAATCCCTACTGCTGAAGAAATTCAAAAACAAGATGAAAGAGAAAGTTTATTTGTCTTGTATTCTTTCGCACAGAAATTTTTTTCAGAAAAACTATTCAATACAGAAGAGGGGAGAGCAATAGGCCTTTCCTATTTTAATGAACGTGGCTTTAATGAAGCAGTAATTGAAAAATTTCAGTTGGGTTATGCTCCTGATCAATGGGATGCTTTGTCGCAGGCTGTTATAGAGAATAAGTTCAACAGACAATTGTATGAGAAGAGTGGACTTGCAGTTGTCAAAGAGAAGGAACAGGATGGTCAGAAAGTTTATGATCGTTTTCGGGGAAGGGTAATTTTCCCAATTCACAATCTTTCAGGTCGTGTAATTGCATTTGGTGCTAGGCAATTGGTAAATGATCCCAAAAGTCCTAAGTACATTAATTCACCCGAGACAGATATTTATCACAAGAGCAAATCGCTTTATGGAATTTCATTTGCTCGTAAAGCAATTATTCAACATGATGATTGCTTTCTGGTAGAGGGATATACAGATGTGGTTTCTTTATTTCAGGCGGGCGTTGAAAATGTTGTTGCTTCTTCAGGTACTTCATTAACTCCTGAACAAATAAGACTTATTGCCAGGTTTACCGGCAACATAACAATTTTGTATGATGGTGACCCTGCAGGAATTAAAGCATCCTTGCGTGGTATTGACCTTATTCTTGAAGAAGGGCTTAATGTAAAAGTTGTTTTATTTCCGGATGGAGATGATCCTGATTCATTTGCCCGAAAAAACAGCACCACACAATTGATGGAATATATCAGCAAAAATGCTGTTGATTTTATTGGATTTAAAACTGGTCTGCTTTTAAAAGAAGTTGCTAATGATCCTGTTCGTAAGGCAGAACTCATCCGCGATATTGTAGAAAGCATTTCACGAATTCCTGATGGTATTAAAAGAAGTCTTTATACCAGCCAGTGTGCAGCACAGATGGATGTTCCGGAACAAGTTCTAATTACTGAGCTGAATAAAATCAGGAGGAACTTATACAAGAAAGATAATGAACATCAGCAGGCAGAATTGGTTGAGAAGTTAATTGAAATGGAGTACCTGCCGCAGCAAACCATTTTAACTGAAACAAATGCCTGGTATCAGGAACAGGAAATTATTCGCTTACTGTTGAATTATGGAGATAAGAAATTTAATTTTCAGGGTAGCGAAAAGCCAACTACGGTTCGTGAGTTTATAATAGAACAAATTTTACCTGATGGTTTTGGTTTTGATGACGAAATATTTGCAGGTGTTTTCAGTCATTTGACTTCTATGAGTACAACAGATTTTTTATCTATGCTGAAGACTGAAAATAGCAGTGAATTGGAAAAACTTCGTTCAAAGGCACACGAATTACTGATGAATAAATACGAATTAAGTGATTGGGAATCGAAAGGTATATATGTTAAGACGGAAGAAAATAATTTTAACGAGGCCATTGTGAATCCGATAAATCATATCAAGTTAAAACGTGTGCAGATACTAAAAAGAAAAAACAGTTTGCTCCTGAAAGAAGAAGCATCTTTAAGTGATGAAAGATTAGTTGAAATATTATCACAGCAGAAAATTTACGAAGAGTATATTTATGCGTTTTCTAAATTGCTTGGAATCGTTACACTTGAATAATTAAGCAAAATGATAACCCTAATTGCAGGAACAAATAATAAGAACAGTCACACTGAGAAATTAGCCCGAATTTATTATCAGGCATTTTTGGATGCTAAAGTCGAAGTTAATTACCTGTCACTTACATTGCTCAATCAATACATCATTAATGAAGATATGTATGATAAGAACGACAGTAAGATTAATCAGATAGGTGATAAATATTTTTTAAATTCAGATAAATTACTTTTTGTTGTGCCTGAGTATAATGGAAGTTTTCCGGGTATTCTCAAGCTATTAATTGATGCTATGGATGTCAAGAAATATCTTTACTTCAAAAAAGCAGCAGTAGTAGGTGTAGCTACAGGCCGTGCAGGTAACCTAAGGGGAATTGATCATCTTACTTCTATTTTGCAACATACAAAAATCACTGTAATGCCTCATATTTTGCCTGTTTCTTCAGTACATCTCGAAATAGATGAAGCACATGAGTTCAAGAACGAAAAAACAAAAATGGCACTGCAGCAGCATTTGAAACAGTTTTTGGCATTTTAAGGCATATAAGCAAGGTGGTTTGTGTCTATAGTGCATTTCATCCTGAAAATAGACAAAATTTGATGCATTATTTGCATTTCATCCTAAAAGTTTTGTAGATAATTATCATCAGGTATAATATTGTATCAACCTTTTGAAAGTAGAGAATTGAATAAATCGCCAGATAATAACCCCGGGTTTTATCAGCCGGGTTACTAAAACTGAATTATGAAAGCCGACCTAAAAATAAGTCTATATAAAGAGGCCATCAGCCCCGGTTTGCCGGGGCAATGGTATTTGCTAATGAGAATGTTAATCCTTTAATATAATTATCTGGTATATTTTTTGGTTTTATTGAATTAAGAATTGTTCCCATGAGATATTTATTTTCTTTAGTTCGAGCATTTGCCTTTCTGTTGATTATCGTATTTATGCTAATTTTAGCCTTTTTCAAAAAGATTTTCAGCGTGTTTCCTGTGTCTAATAGGATTCGGTTTCAGAATAAAAGAATTGATGGCAACCTTAATTTACTTATGTATTATAAAAATCACAATTCTTGGTTGGTAAATTAATGATAATTTTATGGCTGCAGCCAAAACATCAACTTTTGTCTCGTAAAGTTGTTGGGATTAAAACTTAAACACAAGCCAGATTTGTTCTTAAATAAAAGAACTTTATTCCACTAATTTATTTCCGCATAATCCAGGCATCTTTGTAACCTGAATTCTGTGCCTGTTGCAAAGCTTCCTCAGCTTCACTTTTAGTTGCAACAGATGCAATAGCAACTATCTCCAAACCATTTTTATTCTTGCCAATTAGCGCAGACGAAAACCCTTTTGATTTAAGTTCAGCATCTAAATTCAATGCATTATCATAAACTGAAAAACATCCGCCAACAATATGATATTGTCTTGTAGCATTTGAAACTGCAGGTACGGTTTCAGCTATTTTTTTTGTTTCTACAATAGGTTCAGGCTTAGGTTCTTCTTCAACAGCAGCAATTTCTTTTTCAGGTGTAGGAGCAGTTATCTGACTTGCACTTGAATCTACTGTTGGTTTTTCGGTTTCGTAAATGTTTTTTTCGCTTACAGGTGATTCAGAATAAATTAAATCCTCTTTGGATTTTTGCTCTTGGTTGTTGTTAACAGAAGAATGATTTGCTTGTGAGTCAATTTCAGTTGTAACAGGGAAAATTGTTGCTAAACCTTTACTTATTTTTGAGTTGATAGCCGGATTAAAATAGGCAAATGCAATTAATGCATCCACTCCTGTGTATGCAGCAATTTTTAAAATCAACTTAGAGTGATTTGTTCGCTTTGGTGCCGGTTGAACTGCTGCATCTCTATTGCTGAAAATTTCAAATTACCTGTCGCGCTGAATGGCAGGTGACTGAACAGTACTTAATCCAAATGAATCGGTCAAAAAGTTTTCATTGTCAGCCGGGATAAACTGCAAGTTTTTTTCCGGATCAAAAAACAAAGACCCGATTTTTTCAATTTGAATACGTTGGTTGGCTTCAAGCTGCGCTTTACATAAAGTCACAAAATCATTAATCAGCTTACAGGAATCACTGTACGACAGCAATAATTTCTGACTGATATAATTTGCCAGAAGACCATCGTTTGTAGTTAATTCGCTGTTGAATGCAACTATTTTTGATGGAGGAGAAAATAAATGTTGAACCGGATGAATCGTTGCATTTTTATAACGCGCAACAAAGCCTCCGAATTGTGGAACTATCACACAATCATGCTGATGCAGAAGTTCAAATATATAACTGCCGATTTTCATTTATCAGGCAAATATATAAAAAACTTTATGCCTTAGACCATTTTTCTGAAATCTGACTCTAAATTATACTTGTCTGATGCAAACTTTAGGAACTTGATTCTGATATTGTGTCGGGTAAGCATTTTTGGGTGAGAGATAAAGTGCATGTAATTGTTAGCATCTAAATACTTTTTATATTCACCTTGTTTGACTGCAGACATCAGTTCTATTGCAATACGTTCCCATCTTGAGTCAAGTATATCGTGACCTTCTTGTTGCGGTGTAGCTAAAGCTTTATCAATTTTTACGACTATCTGCCCTTCACCGCGAGAAAAACTATGGTCACCCGTAATCTTGTAATATAATTTCAGGAAAAGTTTTTCAAATAACTTTATTTGTTGTGGAATATAAATGGACGAAATATTGAACTCAGTAAAACAACCATTGTTTTGTTCTACTGTAATATCATTTTCAAATTGATAGATAGGTTTTTGTGGTGCTTTTGAAAAGTCAAAATATTGTGCATTGCTAAACAGATAAAAACCACCTAATACACTAAAGTCAAACTTGATATTATGTTTAATAAAATACGGTAAAAAAGTATTGAATGGTTGAATGCACCATCCGCCTGCACGATAACTATCTACTAAATAAGATGGATTAACCTTTGAAATACGCTGTTGAAGTATTTCGATAGATTGATCAAAAATTTCAGAACGCTCAGATTCGTTTATATGATATAAGCGGTATTTATCAGTGTTTAACAATTGCCACTCATTGGTAGCTGAAAGATATTTTGCATCTAGCCAGTGTGGGTGTAGGTGAGGAAATATTTCATGACCACGACTTGCAATTTCCGTAATGTGATTCATTACAGTTTCAAAATCTTTCTTACAAGCTGCAATTTGAAAATTCTTCTTTAGTGTAAGAAGATAAGTTGTGTCAACAAAAAAATGGCTCTGCATCCATATTGCTCAATTACATCAAGTACGTGATTGGTTGGATTAATAAGACAATCTGAAACCGATCCGCTTCTGTTGCCTAAAAATAACTCATAATCAAAAGTAATTAATACCTGCTTGGTGGTTTTCATATTTTTAAGATCAGAATTACTTTACTTATGTTTATTAATAGCTGTCAGATAAAGTGCTTCTATTTCTGCTTCAATCTTTTTTTCTGCAAATCTGTCTCGACATTCTTCAGATAATGCACGTTGATCAAAAGTATTGTATTCTTCCATCATTTTTGTCATTGCATTTGCAAGACTATCAATTGATGTTGATGAGGTGATTCCATTTCTGCTATGTATAAAATCACTCGGTCCGCCTGATTCTGTTGTTACCACCGGTCTTCCACAAGCTAAACTCTCTATGAGTACAACACCAAATGTCTCATAGTTACTTGAAAGCACAAACGAATGGCAATTGTCTAATTCTCTTTTTACTTCAGTCCGTGATAATGCACCTAAAAAATCTACTTTGCCTGTTAGTGATAACTCATTTACATAATCTCTTAATTCATTATACAATGGGCCATCACCACCTATCCGTAACCGTAAATTATTAATTCCTTTAGCTGTTATGTATTTAAATGAGTCAAGTAATAATTTGTGATTCTTTCTTGGCAATAGGAATGAGTTGGTAAAGAAAACAAATTCTTCCTGTTGATTATATTTTTTTAAAACAATGTCTTTAAAAAACAAATCAGCTACCATATTGTGTATAACCGTAAAAGTTGTTTTTGGAAGATTTAAGGCTTTTTCAATATCATTTTTAAAATTTTCACTTACAATAATTGCTGCATTTGCATTTTCAAAAATTTGTCTGGCAGTTTCGACATCTTCCTGATGAGTGATTCCTCCTGTAATGTAAGCTGTCAGATGTTCTGTTATAATAAATGGAAGTTTATTCTTCTTTGCGATATAATAGCTTACCATTCCACCATGGAAAACACTGTGTGCATGAATTAAATCTGGTTTACCATATTTCTTAACATAACTATGATAAATTTTCTCAACATTTTCTCCAAACATTTTATAAGCTAGCTTTCTCATCTTAGGTATGATAGCCTGATGAATAACAGAATAAGTCGGAAGCCCATTGTCGTCATAAAAATCAATGATTTCATCTTTCTTGTTAAACATTGAACTTACTGATGAAAATTGTGGATATATGATTCCAACCTTATGTCCTGCAGACATGAGTGCACGCGCCTGTTCTTCGAAGAATGTTCCTAAAACAGGTTCTGTGATAGATTTATACCAAGAAGGTATAATTAAAATGTGCATAAAAAATTAATTTGTAATCTGATCAATAATGTCTTTATACTTGTTATTTGGATGTTTGATTTTAATAAGCAAATCATACATTTTTGCTTTTAGCGGATTAATGTCTGTCTTCCATAAAAACCTTTCTTTAGCTCACCACCAAATCCTCTTTAAAGCGAAAACTCCTTCAAGTGTAGGGTCGTTGTTTCCAATTCTTACGCCTACAAGGTCGTATTTATTCACTCCTGTTTCTTTCATGCGTTCAATCATCTTACTGTGTAAATATTTCATTGAACCATATAGTTTGACTCGCCTCTGCTTCCTGCATGTGTGCATAATGCTGCATAATTTGAGTGAACCATAAAAATGCCACCTATAGGATTGTCATTATCATATACAACACCTGCTGTAACATTATCGCTGCCAAGATAATTATAATAAGATTTAAAAAACTGTAGCTCTTCTGAAGACATCCCAATTCTTTTCATCGTATCAGTATAACATAAATAAAAATCTTCAATCACTTCTTGTCCGAATTTTACAACAGCTCCATTTTTTTCTGAATGATGAATAGCTTTTTGATATTTTGGATGAAACTTCTGAAAGATTTCCTCCAATGTTTGTGATTGAAGGTCTATGATATAGGTGCCAAATTCACAAAAACGCGAATTGGCAGGTACAGAGGCAAGAATTCCATAAGGATGGGGTTGAACCAATCGTTCGCAGGAATTGTTTTGATTTAAGTGCGATATTAATTCGTTAAAAAATTCAAGTTGTTCATCCGGATTAAGTTCAATATTATTTTTAATTGGCGCATGTAATATTTGTGCAAGTTTGAAAAATCGTGAAGAGAATTTTTTATATTTGTTATGTACAATTGCATCAATGCGTTCGGAAATTTTTTCCTGACTGAATGGTACCAATTCATTAGTTCCGATATCAACTGTACATGGTCGTTCTGTATTGGCTCTTAATGTAAGACATGGTATTTGTCTGAATGTACTTTCTTCCTGAATACCTCCGCTGTCTGTTACAATATAAGCACAGTCTGAAATAAGTTTCTGAAATGCCAGATAGTCTAAAGGCTCTGTTAATATTAGTTTTTTGTTTTCCGTGATAAATGATTTCATTCCAAACTCTTCGATTCTGTGCAGTGTACGTGGGTGAATCGGAAATACAAGTTGATGATTTTTTGTTATAAGTTCAATTATTGAAAACAATTGCTTCAGACCATCTTTATGATCAACCGTTGCCGGACGATGCATAGTCATCAGGACAAACTCTTTACTTTTAATATTTAAAGTTTCAAGAATATTACTTTGTTGAATTTTTTCATCAAAGGCTACAAGTGTATCTATCATGGTGTTTCCAACAAAGAACATTTGCTTTTCATGCTTGCCTTCCTTGAGAAGATTTTTATAGCCACTGTCTTCGGTAATAAAAAAGTAATCGGTTATCTCATCAGTTAATAAACGGTTTATTTCTTCAGGCATTGTTCTGTCAAAACTTCTCAGGCCACTTTCAACGTGAGCAATTTTTAAATCCATTTTATTGGCTGTTAATGCTGCAGCAAAAGTTGAATTTACATCGCCAACAACCATTAATAAGTCAGGTTTGTTTTCCTGAATAACTTTCTCTAAGCGAAGCATTATCTCAGCCATTTGAGAATTAGGACTGCCTGCCGGAATGTTAAGCCAGAAGTCAGGTGTTAAATTAAATTGCTCAAAGAAAATGTCAGCCATCTTACTATCGTAGTGCTGGCCAGTATGAACTATTTTAATATCGAAAGGCATACCTAAGTCGGCATTCACCTTTTTAAACTGTGTTACTTTAATAAAATTTGGTCTGGTCCCAACTACAATTAAAATCTTTTTCATTCTCAAAATCTATTGTCTTTTTATACGTGAAGGTAGGTATAAAGTTTAAAATATCTAATGTTTCATAGTTTTATGTTTCATTTGCAAGAGCATGGCATCAGCGAAAAATTTTGCTGCCCAATTTGGTATATCATAAGCAGAATAACCACCATTTACAGGCCATGATCCTGAAATGCCGCCATTTACCATTGGCGAATGTGAAATTAATTGTTTGCTTTTAACGTATTCAAGCAAAAGATTCGCTGTTTCTAAGTATTGAATTTCGGCTGTTTGTTCAAATAATACAAATCCGATAACACTTAACTGACAGTTGCCTGTCAGACAGCAGAATGCATTGTCGCTTGTCCATTCTTCGGCTAATTCTCCAGCCAGAAAGCCATTTTGCTTAGTAAGTGCAACGATGTGTTTATAGGAGCGCTCAACAATTTCAGTCCATTCTTTCTTTTGAAGATCAATACCTGCACCTAATACACCTCGCAATGCATAACCGATAGTGTGTGTGGTTGGTATTTCATTTTCATCAAAACCATTGTCACAAAAGTAGTCGTGATTATTAATCTGTTTTAAGGCGAAGTTGATATTATTAATTCCTGCTGAAATATATTTTGGTTCATTTAAATGTTGGTAAAGTTTGATTAAAGCCCATGCTGTTCTGGTGTTTGAGCTAAGTTGATGTAGCGTAAATTCACGCCATGCACCATCAGAATCTTGCACTTTCAAAAGCCAATCAGCACTTTGAATAGCAGCCTCAAGGACTTCCTTTTCTGACTTTGTTGATAATAGTCAGTAAGCGCCATAATTATTTGACCATTATTAAAAACTCTGGGAGGTTGGTTTTTAAAATCTCCATACGATCCGGGAAATGTACCGTCTTTACGTTGAGTAGATAAAAGCCATTGAATTAACTCATCAATAACAGGTCTATCATTAAATACTTCCTGTAATAATTCCGGTTTGTTATTTTCAGATAGATAAGAGTGTTTATCCAAAAAGCAGTGGTTTCAGGGTAGGCGGGTAACCATTTGTTAAACATCATTGAATACTTGGCGGCACTTCCTCCATTTGGTAAAAGTGTTTGCTTGAGCCATTCAAGTGCCATAAGTAATCTTTGTTCATCAGAAAAATTTTCGGCTGTTGATTGCGATAATAAATTGAGATATCGCAACCTTATGTGTGAAATCAGCCGTTTGATCATCGTTAAAAATTAAATTACTTTTTCAATTAACTCGCTGTAGGAATATACTCCTGCAATTTCCCCATTTTTTAGTTCGTAAATGCGGTCGCAGTTTTTTAGTGTAGTCACGCGGTGAGCGATGATAAAGATTGTTTTATTGGTATCTGAAAGTGAGTCAATGGCCTCACTTACTTCGCGTTCTGTTTGTGTGTCCAATGCACTGGTTGCCTCATCAAAAACAAGTATCTGTGCGTTTCTATAAAGCGAGCGTGCAATGCCAATCCTTTGTTTTTGCCCACCAGATAGTCTTGATCCTCTTTCTCCAACTTCTGACTCTACTCCTTTGGGTAGGTTCCCAACAAACTCATTTAATGATGCTTGTTTGATTGCAGCATTAAGTAAATCGTTATTGATTGTTTCTTCTCCAAAAGCAACGTTTTCCTTTATGTTTGAATCAATCATAAAAATATCTTGCTTCACATAGCCGATTAACCCGCGCCAGTATTCAAGATTTTCTTCTTTTAATGGTTTGCCGTCAACTAAAATCTGCCCTGAATTTTCATCAAAAAAACGTAATAAAATATTCATAAGAGTTGTTTTGCCGGAACCCGAACTGCCGACAAAACCAATTTTTTCTCCTTTTTTTACTTTAAATGAAATGCTTTTTAAAACAGGTTCATGCGATTTTGGAAACGTAAAACTGATGTTCTGAAATTCAATTGTGTTTTCAAAAGCAATAGGCACATTTCTGTCCATTTCTTTTTGCTTTACATAAAGCTCATTATATTCATTTAGGTTTTCTATGGCAACTTGGTTTTTAGTTACCTGCATTACTGCATTCATTATTCTGTTTAAAGAGGGCATTAAACGATATGCTGCTGCAGCAAATGCGCCTACCATCATGATCACATCCTGTTGCCCGCCTTCAATGAAAATTGCATAGATAAAAATGACAACGATTCCCAAGTATTGCAACCAATTCATAACCTCTGAATGGTATCATGTTTATCACAATTGAATTCATGGATAAGTCGTGATAAGCCTTTTGATATTTCAAAAAACGATTTCTATAATATTCAATTTTATTAGCCAGTTTAATATCTACAAAACCCATAATTGAATTGTTGATTGCAGCAAGAGCCTGCGGAAACATTTTATCCAATCCTCTGCCTATCTGTTCATTTTTTGTGTTAACCGATTTATAGAGTATGTATGATGCCGGTGATAATCATTAAAATAAAAAGAAAGAGTTTGAGGTTATAAACAGCAATCAGTGTGACAATGCAAAGAAGGATTACTGACTCTGAAAATAGCATCAGGATGGGTAACATGACCCAGGCTGTAAATGAAGCTGGGTTTTGTTGTACGTGATTTATAATTCGTGATGATTTGACGCTGTTAAAATTAAAATAGCTTAAAGAGAAATATTTCGAAAACTGATTTTTAGAAATGTTGTTTGCAACATCTGCCATAAACCTTCCTTCAATATAGTTTACGAATATGCCAAATCCCGTTTTGAAAAATTGAAATAACAAGATAATAACAATACAAAATACCATGAAAGATTTATCTGTTTCAAAATTCAGATAACTATATGCTGTACTTAAATATTGGTTGGTGTGAATAATTTCAGGTTCAGTAGCCATTTTTACTAATGGAAGAACAGAAGCTAAACCAAACACATCTAAGATTGCAGATAGAAAAATCAGAAATGCAATCCATTTAATCCGTTTTTTTTGCAGTGGAGATAAATGGTCTTGAAGACTTTTATAAGTTTGCCTGAAGGCTTGAGCTGTAGAGTAGTTGTTTTTGCTGGGCGACATACTCTTTGTTCGTGTTATTTATAATATGCACCACCATACCCAACAGGCATGTTTTTCGGGTTTACACCATTTAAGATAAAGCTCAGGCTCTTGATTTGATTCTTCTCCATTAACTGATGAGCAACTTCAACAAAGTCTTTCTTGCTGTATCCGGCTTTCATGACATATAGATTTAGGTCGGAATGTTTCATCATCACTAAAGCATCTGACAACAATCCTACCGGTGGCATATCTAAAATGATGTAATCGAAATGTTCTTTCAATTCATTAATTAATTGTTCCATCATCGAATCTAAAATCAACTCAGAAGCATTTGGTGATTTTGGTCCGCTTAAAATAACTTTTAGATTTTCAACAGGAGTGTCCTTTAAAGTATCTTTTAAGGTAGCTTTACCAACAATATAAGATGTTACACCTACATCGTTAGTCATGTTCCATGCAACAGCTTGTTTGGGTTTGTGTAAATCCAAATCAACTACCACAACTTTCTTTTAGCTCTTGCTAACATGGTCGCTGTATTCACTGCACAAAAAGTTTTTCCTTCTCCGGAAATAGTAGAAGTGAATAAAATAACTTTCGAACTTGTTTTAGGTGCGAAATAGGATAAGTTGGTGCGAATTACTCTGAAAGCTTCTGCTGCAAGTGATTGTGGATGTTCATGCACAACAAGATAATCTTTCTTGGCTTCTGCACTTTTTCCTATAACACCGATAATCGGTTGATTGGTAATATCGGCAAGTTCCTCTTTAGTAAAAATATAATTAAGGAAAATACTTTTTAGAAAGACTAAAGCAAATGCAAGTGCCAGACCCACTCCTGCTCCCATAAATAACATTTTGTTTCGAATGGGACGTAGCAATCCTGTACTTGATGCGGGCTCAAGAATAGATTTGTCAGGTACAATGGCTGCCGATGCAATTACATTCTGTGCCCTGCTTTCTAATAAGAACAAATACATCTTTTCATTAATCTCTTTTTTTCTTGTAATGTCACTAAGGCCTTTAATGGTTGAGGGCATTCTGTTTAATGATGCTGCAAAACTACCTTCACGACTTGACAATAAGTTAATTTGCATGGCTATATCCTTACGGATGTTCATGATAATACCAATAACATTTTCTTTTGCTTTATTAATTAAAACATCTACATCCTTTATCTGCGGACTGTTGGGTGTCATGCTAAATGACATGTTTACCTTTCGTTGCATCAAGGAACTTAATTCGTTAAATGCTGAAGTCAGTCCGGGATTAGATTGTTCTGTCATTAAAGCCGGTGAAAGCGTACTGAAGTCACTACTGCCACTTGTTAATTGATTATAAACATATTCTACAGATTGTAATCGTGCTGTAAGTTTAGCTTTCTCGCCTTGCACATCAATTTTTTCCTTTAAAAAAGTACTTTGTTGATTGGCTACATCAATTGCGCCACTTTGCTGTTGGTATTCAACCAAGCTTGTTTCAACACCATTAAGTTGATCTTCGTAGTCTTTTAATTGTGCTTCAATAAATTTTAATGAATTTTCATTAATTCCTCTTGCTACTGAAATTGAATAATTGATATAAAGATTTGTTAACGTATCCAGAAAGTCAACAGCTTTTTCTTCTACCTCGTCAGCAATATTGATATTTATTACAGATGCATCTTCGTCTTTCTCTAAACTGAGGGCACTTTTGTATTTCTTAACTAAATAACTGTGATTATTAATTACAAATACATATTGAAACTCACTGAATTTTGAATTTTTAAGAATAGACTCCTGCTTACCATTAATGACAATTGAAAATTTATCCGTAACCACAGGGTCACCGAATTTGAGCACTTTATTGTATGAATAATCATTGGTTTTTATATCAAGGCTGTATGAGTCTTTGTCAATAATGCGAAGATTAAATGGAATGCCATAAAAATTATCATCTAATATTTTACCATCAACACTAAAAGGAGTTCCTCTATAAACTTCACCTGTTTTTAAACGTCCCTTTATATAATACGAAATGTCAAGATTAAGCTTTTTGATAGCCTCAGAAACTAATTTTGTAGATGACAGTATTTGGATTTCGTTGGAAACCTCCTCTTTATTTGGTCCTAATGGAAGGCTCGTTGATAATGCATCTTTAAAGGCGTTTTTGGTAGGTGTAATCAGCACCTTAGCCTCTGCACCATATATTCGGGTAGTTTTATAGTACAAGAAAACACCTCCGGCAACACCGATTGACAAAAACAAAATAAACCAGAACCAGTTCTTTACGAAAAGATTTAAGGCGTTTTTGACGTCCTTAGCATCAATAATGGATTGGTTTTTAATAACTTTTTGATTATTCATAAAATCAATAATTTACTGAACACACTTATACTTAAAAGTAGCATAAATGGTTAGCTATTTGGTGGTTTAAAATTGTTTAATTTGCACAAAATTAAAAAATTAAAACGGGTTATAATTCGTGTTTTTTAATTTTATTAACTAATTGTAGTAACTAAGTAGAACCACATTACGTTTACCATATTTTAATTTTAATCATCAATGAAAAGAGCATTAATTACCGGTGTTACCGGGCAGGATGGCGCCTACCTAAGCGAGTTACTGCTGCAAAAAGGCTATGAGGTACATGGCATTAAACGCAGAAGTTCACTTTTTAATACAGAAAGGATTGACCATCTTTATGAAGATATGCATCAAAAGAATGTTAAATTCAAGCTGCATTATGGCGATTTGACAGATTCTGCCAATATCATCAGAATCATTCAGGAAGTACAACCTGATGAAATTTATAACCTTGGAGCAATGAGCCATGTGCGTGTAAGTTTCGATATGCCTGAATATACTGCCAATGCCGATGGTATCGGAACACTACGTATTCTGGAAGCTGTACGAATGTTGAATATGACTGAAAAATGCAAAATCTATCAGGCATCAACAAGTGAGTTGTATGGTTTAGTGCAAGAAGTTCCACAGCGAGAGTCCACACCATTTTACCCGCGTTCGCCCTATGCGGTAGCAAAATTGTATGCCTATTGGATAATTGTTAACTATCGTGAAGCATATAATATGTTTGCCAGTAATGGGATATTATTTAACCATGAATCGCCATTAAGAGGAGAAACCTTTGTGACCCGTAAAATCACACGAGCAGTATCTCGTATAGCCTTAGGGCTTCAGGACACTGTTTATATGGGAAATATTGATGCCAAACGCGACTGAAGTATGCAAAAGATTATGTGGAAGGTATGTGGTTGATGTTGCAACAGGAAAAAGCCGATGACTTTGTGTTGGCAACCGGTGTTACAACAACAGTTCGCGATTTTATTGTACTTGCATTTAAAGAAGTAGGAATAGAAATAGAGTTTAGTGGAAAGGCTGAGAATGAAATTGCAGTAGTTAAAAAATGTAACAATCCTGCATATCAGGTTCCGGTGGGCAATGTAGTTATGAAAATAGACCCCAAATATTACAGACCCTCTGAAGTTGAATTGCTGATTGGCGACCCTGCAAAAGCTAAACAAGTTTTAGGATGGGAGCCTAAACACAACCTGGCATCAATAGTAAAAGAAATGATGAATTGTGACCTTGAGTTATTCAAGCGCGATCAATATTTGAAACAAGGCGGGCATAAAATTATTAATTATCACGAAGCATAATATAATGCAGAAAAACAGTAAGATTTTTGTAGCAGGTCACCGTGGAATGGTAGGGTCTGCAATAGTTCGTAAACTGCAATCCGAAGGATTTAATAGTATTCTTTTTAGAACATCAAAAGAGCTTGACCTTCGCAATCAACGTGACGTTGCTGACTTTTTTAATTATGAAAAACCGGAATATGTTTTTCTTGCTGCTGCAAAGGTTGGTGGCATAGTTGCCAATAATACCTATAGAGCAGATTTTATTTACGAAAATCTGATTATTGAATGTAATGTTATTAAAAGTGCATTTGATTCCGGAGTAAAAAAGTTGTTGTTTTTAGGCTCATCATGTATTTACCCTAAAATGGCACCACAGCCATTAAAGGAAGAGTATTTATTCACCGGTCCGTTAGAACCAACAAATGAACCTTATGCATTGGCCAAAATAGCAGGGCTAAAAATGTGCGAAGCGTTTCGCGATCAATATGGAGTAGATTATATATCGGCAATGCCAACAAATCTATATGGGCCTAATGATAATTACGACTTAAAAAATTCACATGTTTTACCTGCATTGGTCCGAAAGTTTTATGATGCATTAGCGAACAATCTGCCGTCTGTAGAAATTTGGGGAACAGGATCTCCAAGACGCGAATTTTTGCATGTTGATGACTTGGCGGATGCATGTTTTTTTCTGATGCAAAATTACAGTGACCGTTCTACAGTAAATATTGGTACAGGCGAAGATATCAGCATTAAAGAATTAGCAATGCTTATTAAAGAAACATTCGGTTATCAAGGCCAATTGAATTTTGATACCACAAAACCTGATGGTACACCTCGCAAACTTTTGTCGGTAGATAAATTGCACCAATTAGGTTGGAAGCACAGCATTACATTAGAACAAGGTGTTGCAAGTGTATGCAATGAAGTAAAAAGTATGGAGTCTTTCTTAGAGCGCTAAAAATGCATTTGACAAAATATAAGTTTTAAATACTTTAGAAGACACTCTCATAATTTTCAAAATAAAAGTTTAAAACATCAATCAATTTGATGTATATTCGTGAAATACTAAATTATTTTACGATGACAAAAATCTACTTAAAAGTTTTTTTATTCTTTTTGGCTTCATTATGTTCATTGGGCAGTTTGAATGCTCAGACACAAACAGTTGTTGTCGGTACATCAAGCCTGATTTCTGCATTTAGTCCTATAGTCAAATCTTATGAATGTGTTGCTTACGAAGCAATATATCTTTCAACTGAGATAGGCTATTCTGGCTCCATTTCATCTTTTGGCTTCAATCGTGTTGATGGTACTGATACATTACCGTTTGATAGTGTCTCAATTTTTATGAAACAGACAGCATTTACTTCGTTAACCGCAGGAAATGTTGATACAACCGGATATACTCTTGTTTATGAGGGTCCATTTCCTAATAATGGCGGTATAGGATGGCGAGAGGTTGCATTAGATACATCATTTACTTACAGCACCTCATCCAATTTAAGCGTAATGGTGTTCAAACATACACAAACTGCTACTCTCAGTACACCGGTGTCGCCTCGTTGGTATTACACATCAGTTTCTTCTAATAGATCAAGAAGGTACTATGGAGCTATACCAATTTCTTCTGTTACTAGTCTTAGTGCAACAAATGTTTTAAGTGATATAAGAATAACCGTTGGAACAGTTGGTATTGTTGATATTTCAGCAGGATTATTTTCTGTTTATCCAAACCCAACAAATGGAATCATTCATATTGTTCTGCATAATTCCGAGATATCATCTTTGAAAATATCAGACATTAATGGAAGAATTGTCAAGGAAATGTATAATTTGAAAGATGGAAGTTTAGATTTGACTAATCTCAAGGATGGTGTATATAACTTGCAATTTTTTGATAAATCAAAAAATAATATTGCCACCAGAATAATTGTAGTTAAAAGGTAATAGTAAATTGTGTTATTCAGCAATTATCTCTGATAAAATTACTTTACTATAAGTTTCTGAATATTTATTGATGAATTAGTTTCTGATTTTACAAAATACACTCCCGGTTTAAATTGACTGACATCAAAAAACGCAAAGTTTTGTCCATTAGACTTTGTTGTATTTTGTGATTCATAAACCATCTTGCCTGTTACATCACTGATTTTAATCTGAAGCAATGTGCCAATGCGACTATAGTAGGGGAGGCATGTCACTGCCGATGCAGGATTTGGGAAAATTTGTCCCACCGATAACTGATTTAAAACTTCAGTTATTCCAGTAGTCTGTAATACATCAAAATAAAAATAACCTTGCGGTGCAGGCATTGGTCGTGTCTGATGTTTTGAGGTATTTGAATATGCTTCAATATAGTAGTAAATTCTTGTTCCACCAGATTGTGCAGGAATGTACGTTTCAAAGTAATCACTCATCCCTGATATAGCATTCATCGAAACAGTATTATAAGGTTGCAAAGTATCTGTCCTGTAATATAAGGTTGCCGATTGAATTCCACTACGGTGTTTAATAAATGCTTCAACATGATAGGGGTTAATTGTATCGTAAGTGTTGCTAAGTTGTTGATGTGAAATCAGAAGCGGATCATTAGTGCCTAAATCTTTAGTGATACAATGCAATGCTCCTATAGCACCAATACTTTGAAGTGAGTTAATACCAATAACATTATATCCCGGTAATGCATCTCTATATATCCGTAATGCTGTGCTGTCTTGAGGAATATTATAAGTAGGAACAATAATAGTATTATTGATGAACGATGAATTGGTGTAAGTAAAATAATCACCGTTTGTATTTGGATAAGCACCATTGTCAGCAGGCATTGGAATGCGGATTATTTTATAAGGTGTGCCAAATACGGAATTAAAATTATTGATAACATAAAGCAGATTGGCTTCTATCTGAGGGCCATCTGCAACACCTTGAGGATATTGTCCCATCAAGATTGTTTCTTCATTAAGAAGCTTCATGTGCATATCAATATGATGGATAGCATCATAAGGTAATGTAGGCATTTTAATATATCTGTTAATGCCCATAAATTGTTTCATGATAGTATCTATCTGACTTATGGTTAACGAGGGATTTTCATTCACTATAAGATTGCTTGAGAATCCCGTTCCAAATCCATCGCACATAAAATTACCACCTGTATGAACCAAACTGTATGGCGACATTGTGGTTTGGTATAATGGCGTATTTAGTAATCCGGCAATTGCCACCGGAACATTATCATCGTCAGGACGAGGACGATTATATATCCAGTCAATAGTAACTAAAGTGTCAACATCGTTTGTGTAAGCACTCCATGGACCGTAATCGCGTGACCATACTGAATTGAAAGGGGTATTCACAAAACTTACATTTATCGTATCTACATTTCCACTGTTTAAATAGTTAATTACACTTTGCTCATTATTGGTTACAACATAAACCCGGCATTCTGTTTTAGCAGCACGTACAATTTCACGCAAAATAGAAGGGTAACTTGTCCAGCCAATTAAAATTCCTTGCAGCTCTTCCCACTCAGCAATAGTTCGAACGGGTGATGATGGTGGAGCTGCAATCTGATTATTTTTTAATTGATTAGACAATTGTTGGAGATATGATGGCATCTGCAACATTTCTTTTTGAGTCATATAGTTTGGAAGAATTTCCTGAGCAGAAACATTTCCTGTGAAAAAGAGATATGCTAAAATAAATTTAAGTGCATTTTGCATGTTGAGGTTATTATGAAGCATCAAATATAATCACTTTCAGATTTATGCCGTCATTAAATAGTATTTCCAAAATAATTGCTTTATTTGCTCTGTAAAACAGATATTATGAAATGGATGGGCAGGCGCGAAAGCGACAATGTTGAAGACCGCAGGAGATTTTCAGGAGGTAAAATTGCCTTAGGTGGTGGATTAGTTGGCATAATTGTCATTGTCATCAACTTGCTGATGGGTGGTGATCCTAATCAACTTCTACAACAAATGCAGCAGCAGGCAACAACTCAGACAACCACCACGGAATCATCTGCTGCCGATGATGAAATGGCAAGTTTTATAAAAGTAGCATTAGCAGATAACGAAGATATCTGGAAGAAAATTTTTCAGGAAAACGAATTAGAATATCGTGAGCCTAAATTGGTTCTTTTTAGAGATGCAACACAGTCCGGTTGTGGCAATGCAAGCTCTGCTGTTGGGCCGTTCTACTGTCCGGCCGATGAGAAAGTATATATTGACCTTTCATTTTTTGATGAGTTGAAAAGCCGTTTTGGAGCAGAAGGCGGTGATTTTGCTGTTGCTTATGTATTGGCACATGAAGTAGGTCATCATGTTCAACATCTTTTAGGCACATCGGATAAGGTACATCAGATGCAGGAAGGTTTATCGGAAACAGAAGCAAATAAATTGTCAGTTGCTTTAGAACTTCAGGCAGATTTTTATGCAGGAGTTTGGGCTAATCAAAATCAAAAATTAAACAATGTGTTGGAAGATGGTGATATTGAAGAAGCATTAAGTGCAGCAAGTGCAGTTGGCGATGATAAGATTCAAAAAAAAGCACAAGGCTATGTTGTGCCTGATGCTTTTACTCATGGCACTTCTGAACAGAGAATGTACTGGTTTAAAAAAGGCTATCAGACAGGAAAATTACAAGAAGGTAATACTTTTAAAGAACTGAACATTTAATTTATTCAATCTCAAATGCAAACTTTTTAAACCCGATAAAAACTAAATGTTGTCTGTCGGGTTTTTATGTTTAGGTATAAAATTCAAAATCAAATTTAAATTATCATGCAAAAATTCACATCATCGTTAATGGCACTCATCATTGCCACAACAACAACTTCAATGGCGCAATTAAAAACGCCACAACCAAGTCCAACTCAAAGTCTGACACAGGCATTTGGTCTTGGCGAAATCAAAATCGAATACAGCAGACCATCAGTAAAAGGAAGAACAATTTTTGGCGACCTTGTTCCTTATGGTAAAATATGGCGCACAGGAGCCAATCAATCTACCAAAGTAACTTTTGGAGCAGATACCAAGGTAAATGGTAATGATATTGCGGCCGGCACTTATGCACTCTACACAATTCCAAACACAACAGATTGGGAAATTATTTTTTACAAAGATTTAACTCTTGGCGGAAATGTAGGCGACTATAAACAAACAGATGAAATGATGCGATTTAAGGTGAAGCCGGTTGCGACTGCCGATAAGATTGAAACTTTCACTATCAATATCAATAACATTGCACCAACTTCATGCAGTATTGATTTGTTATGGGATAAAACAAAAGTGAGTATTCCTGTTACTACCAATATTGACGAGAATGTTATGAAGCAAATAGATAAGGCTATGGGAGATAACAAGCCCTACTATCAGGCTGCAAACTATTATTACGAAAATGATAAAGACCTGAATAAAGCACGCGAATGGATAAATAAAGCTGTGGAAAACAACCCAAAGGCATATTGGGTTTTACACACTAAAGCTAAAATTGAATATAAACTGAAAAACTATACCGAAGCAACAAAAGCAGCAGAGCAAAGTCTGGCTTTAGCAAAGGAAAGCAGCGATAACAGTTACATTAAAATGAATGAAAAGTTGATTGCAGATGTTAAGAAAATGGGTAAATAAAAAGTTATTAACAATCTGATCCTCAAAACGGTATTCTCCTACATTTGTGGAGGGTTTATTGTTTTTAGGTTAGAGGGAACAACATAATAGTTGTTTCCCTTTTTTATTTATCCTAAGTAAAAAGCCAAATTCCAATGAAATAGTGCTTTTGATTGTGAAGTCTTGATTTATTAACATCTGAATGCAATAAAAATAAAATATGATTGTTGAATCATCGTTTTGATTATTAATTTTGGAAAAAAATAATACAATGAAAAAGTTAGTTAAACGCTTGTCTGCCCTTGGTGCAATGTTGATTATCTCAACTGTAGCATTTTCGCAGTCAACTACTACACAGGAAACAGAACAAACTACACCACCACCTACAGAAACTACAGAAAGCACAGAAGACTCCACAGCAGCTACTGAGGCTGTACCCGATTCAACTGCAGTTGCTCCCGAAGGTGATCCTGCTGCCGGTGCAGCTAATGAAAAACCTGCTACCAGACACAAGTTGTACTCTGGCAAGCAACGTGGCAACAATGTAATTTACGATCCTAAAAAGTAAGGGGTTGTTTTTTAATTTATTTCATCGTAATTTTACTTTTATAAAATAAAAATCAATGAGAAAGTTATTCATGAGTTCAGCTATTTGCTTTGCAATTTTACTAAGCACAATGGTGTCTTTCAGTCAACAGACTGAAAAAAAATCAACAGAATCGGGTTTCTTTGTTCGCAATGGCCTTGTCTATTATATTAAAGGCAACACAGTAAATTTTCTGGAGAGCGATCAAACACTTGATAATGGTGCAACGATTAATCAACGTGGAATGATAAAATATCCCGATGGAAAGACAGCGCAGTTACAACAGGGAGAGATTTTAACATTCAATAACGTTCTTGTTCCGAAGGCAGTTGAAGAACATTTTGAATTAAAAGATGGTAAGCTTCAAATTGTAACTAATGGCATTTTTACTCCTGTACAGAAAGCCATGAAATTGGAAACCGGTGTCACAATTGATGAAGATGGTCATACATCATCAGGAATAACCCTTATGCCAAAACAAAAAATGAACATGATGGGAGAATTAATAAAATAGTGTTGGTTTAAAAAATATGTAAAAGCCGGGTAATACCGGCTTTTTTTTATGCTTAACTTTACCTGACATGTTGAAGTTTATAGATCAAACAGGATTTGAAATTAAATTGGAAACACCACCTCAAAGAATTGTTTCCTTAGTCCCATCACAAACAGAGTTGCTTGCAGATTTAGGACTACAAGATAGAATAGTTGGTATTACAAAATATTGCATTTATCCACCCGAACTTTTTTTATCTGTACCTCGGGTCGGTGGAACAAAATCTGTGAATCATGAGTTAATCAACCAACTGAAGCCCGATATTATTATAGCTAATAAAGAAGAAAACAATCGCGAAGCTATTGAGCAACTAAGAAAAAATTTTCCGGTCTGGTTAAGTGATGTTAGTAATCTTCACGAAGCATTGGACATGATTTATAATATAGGTGTAATGACCGATTGTCAGAGTCGCGCTTCAGAAATCAATAGTCAGATTGCGGAAAAATTTGCTGCTCTTACCATCAAAAATAAAAAACATACAGCAAAAAGAGCATTGTATTTTATTTGGAGAAACCCCTATATGTGTGTGGGAGGTGATACATTTATAAGCGATATGATGAACATGGCCGGCTATGATAATCTGATGTACTATCACAAAAGATATCCTGAGCTTTCAGAAAAGAAAATGGCAGAACTTAATCCTGAAATTATTCTGCTTTCTTCAGAGCCATATCCTTTTAAAGCACGCCATATTGAAGAATTTAAAACGATCTGTCCTAAAGCTGAGATAAAATTGGTTGATGGTGAATTTTTTGCATGGTATGGCAGCCGTATGATAAAAGCTGCTGATTATTTCCATCAACTATGCGACAGTAATTCAAATGTGTCAGAATAATACCTTTGCACGATGATGCAGAAATGGATAAAGGTGTTATCTATAATTAGTTTATTAAATGTAAATATTCTATTTGCGCAAAAAGTTGGTTTGGTATTAAGTGGAGGCGGTGCAAGAGGATTTGCCCATATTGGCGTGATAAAAGCATTGGAAGAAAATGGAATTCCTATTGATTTTATTACAGGAACTTCAGCAGGAGCTCTTGTTGGAGGCATGTATGTTTCAGGTACCAGCCCACAACAAATGCAAAATATTGTTTTAAGTGACGATTTTAAAAATTGGGCAACAGGCACCTTGAGCGATGAACTTATATATTTTTTCAAGGAACGCGAAAGAGATGCATCATGGGCAACTGTTAAACTTAGCTATGATTCAACTTTAAGAATGAATCTTAATGGAGCATTGGTCAATAGTGGACAAATAGACTTTGCACTGCTTGAAAATCATTCAGCTGCAAGTGCCGGTGCCGATTATGATTTTAATAACCTCTTTGTTCCATTTCGTTGTGTTGCTTCAGATATTAAAAACAAACGCCCGGTAATTTTTAATTGTGGCGACCTTAGTCAGGCAATAAGAGCCTCAATTGCCTATCCGCTGTATCTCTCACCTATGACAGCCGATAATCAGCTTTACTACGATGGTGGAATTTATAATAACTTTCCCTCAGATGTTATGCTCAATGAGTTTGATCCTGATATTATGATTGGTGTTTCAGTGGGCGGTGGCCCTGATATTCCGAAAGAAGACAATATGTTTTCACAACTCAGAACAATGATAATTCAATCGCAGCATGTTGTATTGCCCGGAGCTGATGATATTTTAATTCAACCTGATGTTACCAATATTGGAGTATTTGATTTTTATAATTTTCAAGCTTTGATTGATAGTGGTTATAAAGCAACAATGGCTCGAATGGATGATATCAAACAAGCTATTGCCAGAAGAATCTCACCCGAAGAATTAACCCAGAAACGAGATAACTTTATTAGCAAATTACATCCTTTAATAGTTGGCGACATTGTAGTAACAGGTGTAAGCCCCGAAAAAACAAAATATATTAAGTCTATTTTGAATCCTCGCGGAAGCAATATGCTACTTCGACAACTCAAACCCCGTTATTTTAAATTGCTTGCAGATGAAAATATAAGATATGCATTTCCAAAATTGGTTTATGATCCTAAAACAGAAGTATATAATCGGGAGATTTATATTAAACCGGAAACAGATTTGCGAGTTGATATAGGAGGAAATTTCTCTTCACGACCAATTAGTGAAGGGTTTATTGGCTTCCGATATAACATTCTTGGTCCATATAGTTTAAGTCTCCATGCCAATACCTATTTCGGAAAACTATATAATTCCGGTCAGCTTAAATTGAGGCTCGATATACCCGGCAGACCTGACTTTTTTATTGAGCCGTTTACTACTTTAAACAGGATGGACTATTTTAAAAGCAGTAGTTTTTTTAAAGATGATATCAAACCTGCATATTTATTAGTAACAGACCAGTCCTATGGATTAAATATTGGTATGCCGGCACGAAATAAAGGAGCACTAACTGTAGGTGGAAATTATTTTAACATTAAAGACAGGTATTATCAAACCAGAAGTTTCTCTGTTAATGATACTGCAGACTTTACCAGGTTTGAGGGATTAAGTTGTGTTGTTGGTTTTGAAAGAAACACTTTAAATAGGAAGATGTATGCATCAAAAGGTTCTTACTTAGCTATTCGAACACGTTTTGTTTCCGGCAATGAAGTAACCAATCCCGGTTCTTTACAAGATAATGCCCCAACTATCAGAGAGTGGCATCAATGGTGGCAGGTTAAAATGATTTACGATAATTATTTTTTCAGAGCAGGAAAGTATAAACTCGGTTTTTATGCCGAAACAAATTTTTCCGGTCAACCATTTTTTAATAACTATACTGCAACTATCTTGCAAATGCCCGGATTTTATCCCACTCAGGAAAGTAAAACTTTGTTTCTCGACAATTTTCATGCACCAAACTATTTAGGTATTGGAGTTCGAAATGTATTTAGTTTACGTTCGAATATTGATTTCCGTTTAGAGGGTTATGCTTTTCAACCATTTCAGGCAGTTGTTAAAAATGATAATGAGAAAACAGTATTTGGTGATGCATTATCTGCCAGATATTTTATTGCATCATTTTCCGGAATTTTCCACAGTCCGGTAGGTCCTGTAGCAATGACACTTAATTATTATGACAGAAAAACAAAATCATTTACTGTCCTTTTCCATATTGGCTATATATTGTTTAATAAACATGCATTGGATTAGTTAAGTGATTTATTTCGGATTGATTTTATGAGTAAAACAGTCATTGTAGCTCCCTTAAATTGGGGACTAGGTCACGCAACAAGAAGTAAAACTGTAATTGATAATCTTTTAGCTGCCGGTTGCAAAGTGATTATTGCATCTGATGGCAATAGCTTAAGTGTATTGAAGCGGCAATTCCCTGTGCTGCAAGCAGAAGAATTACCATCATATAGTCCTGTTTACCCTCTTAATGGTAATATGGTATGGGCAATGCTTAAACAAACACCAAAAATGCTGTTAAATATTAGCAATGAACAATCCGCTATAAAGAAAATTGCTTCAAAATATAATGCAGAAATTATTATTTCTGATAACAGGTATGGTTGTTTTACAAATTTTACAAAGAATATTTTTTTATCACATCAACTAATGATTCAATCACCGGAATCTTTGTTGTTTTTGCGGCCTTCCATTAACAGATTACATGCAAAATATATAAATCGTTTTCATGAATGTTGGATTCCTGATGTGGAACATGGATTTAAACTGTCCGGAATTTTATCTGAAAATAAGTTTATTAAAATTCCAAAGTATAATTGTGGATTGCTTTCTTCATTTCAATCTTCAAATCTGTCAAATGATAAGAAGTATGATATAGTTGCAATTCTATCAGGTCCGGAGCCTCAGCGAACAATATTTGAAGGTAAAATAATTGAACAGTTAGAAAAACTCCATTGTAGTGCATTATTAATACGTGGGAAAATTTCCGACCCAAATGAAATTCCTGATAGGGGAGCATTACAATTTAAAAATTATATGCCAGCAGATGAAATTGCTAAGTTCATAAATACAGATACGTTGGTGATTTGTCGGTCAGGCTATTCCACAATTATGGATATTGCACAATTAGGAGTAAGAGCATTATTGGTACCTACACCGGGTCAGACAGAACAGGAATACCTTGCTTCATATCTTGAAGAGAATAAAATTTTCATGATGCAAACTCAGAGTAATATTGATATTCAAAATGCAATTGAAAAGAAGTTGGAATACGCAGCAATAAGAATTGAGAAGAATATTTTATTACAACAAAATTTGAATCGGATATTACTCTCCTAACTTAAAGTAAGCTCATATTGCATTCCTGATATGGAGTTGAGCTCACTAATGCAAAACAAGGCATCTTCAATTTGGATTTCAGTTTTTTTAATAACTGCTTCATAATATCCTTCTGTTGATAGCCATAGGCCTTCGGGCAAATCAACCAGTTCATGAGTATATAAAATCAATACCAATTCACCCTCTTCATCATATAATTCATTTACTGTTGCAGGAAAATTTTCAGAAGCTTTGAGCTGCGGATTATTCATGGATGAATTTAAAATATTCTTTTTATCAACCTGAGTTTATGTGTGTATCGTTTGGTTTCCTGATTGTAAATACCTACCTGATCAAATGCATCAATACGAACTTTCCCAGATGCATGAATAATGGTATCTCGTGCAGTTAAAATACCAACGTGAATAATATTCCCTTCTTCATTATCAAAAAATGCTAAATCGCCCGGCATGGCTTCATCAACAAGGTTCACAATATTTCCTTGTTCAGCTTGTAAAGCAGCATCGCGCAAAGAGAATATCCCGATAATTTATAAACCAACTGCGTAAATCCGGAACAATCTATACCAAAAGGAGATCTTCCTCCCCATAAATATGGCGCATTGAGATACATGTATGCATTTTCAATTAATAATGCTGATGTAGCTGCTTTTTGAGGAAACTTTGCATTGCCATCAAACCGGTAAGTTCTGGTATTAATTCTGCAATGCTGATTTTCAAAAAATGGTAAAGCACTACCTAAAATCACAGTCTGAATTTTATTGTCGTGTAATAAAATTTGCACCAGGTCAAAGCAAACAAATGCTCCGTTTTTTTGTAGAAATTGAAAATCGTTATAACTTATTTCTGTATGTTGGTTTAAAGCAATGAAGCCCTCATAGCCATCATGCGAAGTTCTGATTTTAAACCACTCTTTTTGTGATTCAACTACTTCGTAATGTTCACCAAAAAGTATTTGTGAAACCAACTCACTTCTGTGCGAAGGCTCCCTCCTCATAGGAACAAGACTCATTTCACAAATGCCAAATGACATATTCTGCTAAATATTGAATTTACGCTAAAGCATCAACTACATCCTGCCTTGTTACAATGTAGTTTCTGTCAGCCTTAAAATCTTTTACAATAACTGCCTGATTGTTTTTACTA
Organism: Bacteroidota bacterium; assembly: GCA_016699635.1. Lineage (GTDB taxonomy): Bacteria > Bacteroidota > Bacteroidia > AKYH767-A > OLB10 > OLB10. Next base: position 2,663,747 of record CP064983.1, read on the forward strand.
AGCAAGTCACTTAATGTATCTATTGAAGTATTGATATCAATAAATGGCATAGCTTCTTGCATAATATCACTAACCGGCTTATTTTTTAGTTCAGGACTTTTTAAAAGTGACGAGTAAATATGATTCTCGGTAATATTACCAACAATTCTTCCTTCACGGGTGATAGGTATTTGAGAAAAATTATTTGTTTTTATAATTTTCAATGTATCGCCAATCGGTAAAGTTGCTTCAACAGTAGTTAAATTAACGTCTTTTTTTGAGCCGATAATATCTGATGCCGTCATGCCTTTCTTATCGAAATAGCCTTTAGATCGCATCCAGTCATCATTGAATATTTTTGCAATGTACCTCGATCCATGATCGTGAAAAATAATTACAACGACATCTGTTGGTTTTAATTGCTCTTTCATCTGAAGCAACCCTGCAACAGCCGAGCCGGCACTGTTACCAACCCAAATACCTTCTTTGCGAACCAAATCACGTGTCATCAATGCCGCATCCTTATCAGTAACTTTTTCAAAATGATCTATTACAGTAAAATCGTAATTCTGTGGTATAAAATCTTCTCCTATACCCTCTGTTACATAAGGGTAAATTTCATTCTTATCTAAAATACCTGTTTCATGATATTTTTTAAGCGCTGAACCATAAGTGTCAATTGCCCATACTTTAATTTTTGGATTTTTTTCTTTTAAATAACGACCAGTGCCTGTTATCGTTCCGCCTGTACCAGCACCAACTACCAAGTGTGTGATTTTCCCTTCTGTCTGTTCCCAAATTTCTGGACCGGTTTGCTCATAATGTGCCTGACGATTACTTAAATTGTCATACTGATTTGGATAAAATGCATTTGGAATTTCTTTACTGAGTCTGGCTGCAACAGAATAGTAGGAGCGAGGGTCTTCTGGTTCAACATCCGTTGGACAAACAATTACTTCTGCGCCAAAAGCACGCAATGCATCTACTTTTTCTTTACTTTGTTTATCAGTAGTTGTAAAAATACATTTGTACCCTTTAATGATTGCAGCAATAGCCAATCCCATTCCTGTGTTACCACTAGTTCCTTCTATGATTGTTCCACGGGTTTTAACTTTCCACTCTTTTCGGCATCTTCTATCATCTTCAGTGCCATTCTGTCTTTTATCGAGTTGCCTGGATTTACAGTTTCGATTTTAGCCAAAACTGTAGCCTGAACTCCTTGTGTCACAGAATTCAATTTTACCAATGGCGTGTTACCAATGGTTTCAAGTATATTGTTGAAATACATTAAATGTTATTTGAATTGATTATAAAATTTTCTATCAAGCTTCTTTTACAAGTACAGGCATTCTCCATTTTGCAAATGCAAATACACCAAAAAGTAGTGCATTGAAAAATAAATCACCCATTATAGTGCCTCCAAAAATGGAACTGCGCTAACATAGCAACTCATTAGACCTGCACCGGTAAGCGGATACATTAACCCTGTTGCCCATACACCAAAGTTGGTCAGTACAAAGAATATTATTGATCCCATTAAAGATGCTGCAACTACATTCTGTACTTTTAATTTGTTTCTGAGTACAAAACCTAATGGTGTTATTAGAATAAAACTTAAGTACACCCAAAACCATCCTTCGTAAAATGCACTGCCTGGCTTTATAAGTTGTAATAAAAGATCGGAAACCAACAATGCTGCTAAAGGAAGACCAAAAGCCATCTTCTTATCTTTAAGAAAAGTACCCCCAAAAAGTGCAATAGCACCAATAGGAGTGAAATTATAAGGATGTGGTAAAAGGCGTGAAATGGCAACTACCAGAATTGATAATGTTATAAATTTTGTTTTGTTGTCTTTTAAAATGTTATTCATAATTTACTGATATTTTAATGGCAAAGATAGGCTTATGACAGGAAAGATTCAAAAGTTTATTCAATGCTTTTTTAACTAGGATTAATGGTGCTAAACAGGCTTTTAAGTATTCATAACTAAGTATTCCAGATAACCCAAGAATTTCAGCTTGCTCAATAAGCATGTCATAACCATTACAAACCTTGCACCCTTTGTTTATACCCTCAGTCATAAATGCTGTAATTTCAGGATTGTAATTTAAGTCAAATAGAAAGTGCTTGTCGGTTAACTTGGTGTAATTTATTGGAGGTTTTTTGCCAAAATCAGGAAACCTCCCTATTGGTGTACAATTAATTATCAAAATATTTTGACTTAAAAAGTCATCTGATTGACTATAAGAAATTGCACCTTCTTTTTTCTTTCTGGAAACGAATTGAAATGGAATATTTTTTTGCTTTAGAACAAAAGCAACGGTTTTCGCAGAACCTCCTGTTCCTAATATTAATGTTGGAGGTTTTTGATTCCCAATAAGTCGCTCAAGACTTATTTTAAAACCAATTATGTCAGTATTGTATCCAATTAGTTTTTTATCCTTTATCAATATTGTATTGATTGAACCAATAGCTTCTGCTGTTTCTTCCAATCGGTCAAGATAGGGTATTACACCTGTTTTATATGGCGAAGTAACATTTAAGCCAGTTAGCTGATTTGTGCTGATTAATTCCCTTAAATTGTTGAGGTTACTTAATTCGTAATTATTGTAAACACATTTTAAGTTTAGCTTCTTAAATTTATCAGTAAAAAATTTTTGTGAAAAGGAATGACTTAGTGGAAAACCAATTAAACCAAAATTCCTCATTTAGAAGAGAATTTCTGCTTGATTATTCCTATTAAAATGGGCACTAATGAAATTCCGATTATAGCAATAACAACTAATGAAAAGTTGTTTTCACAATCTCTAATCTGCCGAAAAATAACCTACCAAACGCAAATATTAATCCATAAGATACTCGCTAAAACACTGAAACCAATAAAACGATTATAAGTCATACTACCAACACCGGCTACAAATGGAGCAAATGTTCGCACTATTGGAACAAAACGTGCAAATATTACTGCTTTACCACCATGCTTTTCATAAAATTCTTGTGTTTTGTTTAAATAATCTTTTTTGAGAAAACGATAGTTCTTTTCAAAAACTTTTGGACCTATATAATTTCCGATAAAATAGTTGGTGTTGTCTCCACCAAAAGCAGCAAAAAAGAAAATTATCATCAGATAAAAAACGTTTAACGGATTATCAGGTGGGGCAGCTAAAGCTCCTGCTGCAAACAAAAGTGAATCACCTGGCAAAAGTGGAGTTACAACCAATCCTGTTTCAGCAAATACAATTAGAAATAAGATAAGATATATCCATGTATCATACCGTTGTACAAGTTCGAACAAATGTTTATCAATATGTAAAATAAAATCAATTAGAAATTTTAAGTGTTCCACAGTTTTAATTTATATTACGTTAAGTGTCGGATCAATTTCTTGTGAATAGGCTTTTATACCACCTTTTAAATTAAAAAGGTTTGTAAACCCATATTGTGTACTAAGTACTTGATAAATTGCTGCACTCCTTGACCCCGACCTGCAATGTATAACAACAGGCTTGTCTTTTGCAATTTCTTCAGTTCTGTCTATGATTTCTCCCATTGGTATCAACGTTCCGTTTAAATTACAAGCATCGTATTCATATTCTTCACGAATATCAATCAACTGAAAGTTTTTACCTTCATCTAGCCATTGCTTTAATTCATGAACTGTTATTTCTTGCATGATTTTTATCTGAGAAAATTATTGTGCCAAAGATACGAATTGACTTTACTTAGATATTGTTTTGTTGAACATTCTGTTCAAATTCTGTGTGCAGAATTGTATTGCCAGAGCAATTAAAACTACCAAAAGGCATCCGGCTAAATTTAGCCATAAAAATGCCATCACATCAAAATACCAGAATGCAATTACAATAGCTTCAGTAATTAAAGCTGCAATAAAAACGGAATTGCCATCAAGGTGTTTTACAAAATTGCAGAAATGAAAATGCCCAATATAGTGCCGTAGAATAATGACCCCAATATATTTACTGCTTCAATCAGATTTCCTGTATTGCCGGCAAAGAACGCACAGAGTATGCAAAAATTCCCCAAAGTAATGTTGCAATTTTAGAATAGTAAAGTTTCTTACTGTCGCTATGCTCTTTTTTGATGACCTGAAATAGAAATCTACTACCGATGTTGAAGTAAGTGAATTAATACCTGCTGCTAAAGACCCCATTGATGCAAGAAAAATAATAGCTATAATCAATCCTATAAACCCTTTAGGAAAATGGTGCATGACAAAATGCAGAAAAACAAAATTGGTATCATTTATATCAGCTCCTGGATTAATAGTCTTGATTATTTTTACAGCTTCTTGCTTTACTTCATTGGCTTCAGCCGAAGTTTGAAGTATCTTGACTTTAGTGATTTCAGCATTTCTAAGATCATTGCTGCGTAAATATTTTAAATAGTCTTTTGATAGATGAGAATTGCTTTGGTTAATATCATTGAACTTATGTTCTAAACTATTGTAGTTATCAGCCATCGGACTTTCTTTGGCAATCTTTTCTATATTTTCATTAAAGAAAATGGGAGGAGGTTGGAACTGATAGAATGAAAACACAAGAATGCCAATAAATAAAATCACGAATTGCATAGGTATTTTAACCATCCCATTTACTATTAAACCTAGCTTACTAGCTGATGAATCTTTGCCCGTTAAATAACGCCCAACCTGCGATTGGTCTGTGCCAAAATAGGATAGTTGTAGAAAAAAGCCACCAATGATGCCGCTCCAAACATTGTATCGGTTGTTCCAATCAAATTTGAAATCTATAATATTCATTCTGTTGTGTATTCCGGCAATTTTCAAACTTTCATACAGTGAAGCATCTGTTCCAATTAAAGAAAGAACAATGACACCTGCGATAATAATACTTGAAAAAATAATTGTCATCTGCAACACCTGATAATGTGATACAGCAAGAGTCCCTCCATAAAAAGTGTAAATTATAACTAATAGTCCAATTATCATTGTGGTATAAAAATTGGAATATTAAGTACCGTAGATAATACAATTGAAGGAGCATAAATAGAAATTCCTGTAGAAATCCCTCTCTGCAATAAAAAAGTAGTGCTGTTAATTTCCTTGTCTTATGATCAAAACGTCTCTCTAAAAATTCATATGCTGTATAAATATTAAATTTTCTGAATGCAGGTATGAATGTCGCACTCAGAAAAATCATGGCAAGAGGAAGCCCGAAATAGAACTGAACAAAACGCATTCCATCACTGTATGCTTGCCCAGGTGCACTTAAAAATGTTATGGCACTGGCTTGTGTTGCCATCACACTTAAACAGACATTGTACCAAGGTAATTCTCTGTTGGCAATTAAATAACTATCTAATGTTTTCTTATGACGACTCTTATAAATACCATAGAAAACAATTGCCAGAAGAGTTAGCGCCAAAACCAGCCAATCTATTATACTCATGAAAATGTCCTAGTTATTATGTAGTATAAAGCAATCTGAATAATCAATAGTGCTACAACAATTAAATAAAGGCGCTTCCATTGAATTTCTTTCTTCATAACTATTGGTAATTTAGATTCACTAAATCTGCTACTTCTTTACCTACTAAATATCCTAATGCCACACCCATTCCACCTAATCTTACTGCACAATAAATGTTGGGTTTAACTTCTTGGATAATTGGTGACTTACTTTCACCCAAACCCATTATGCCACTCCAGCGCTGTTCAATTTTATATTCAACACCTTGTAAAATTATTTCTTTTAATAGTTTTTCTATTGCTGATTGAATTTGTTCTGTCACACCAAAACTAGTAGTTGTTTCACCTTGGAAATCTAAATTTCTGCCCCCGCCAATAAGTACTCTTCTTCCCACATTTCTAAAATAATAAAAACCACTTTGATAATGAAAACTACCACATAATTTTAAATTGTTAATTTCATTTGTTATCATGACCTGTGCTCTACCGGGAGTGATGGATAAATCTGATAAGAATTCTTTTACAAATCCATTTGTGCAAATAATAACTTTTCAGGTTTTTATTTTAAACCCTTCTGAAGTCATCAAGATAACACCAGAACTTTCATTATAAATTTGTTTAACTTCAAGTCCATTCAAAAAATTTACTCCTGATTGCCTGACTTTTTCAGATAAAACAAACATCATCTTGCCGGTATCTAATTGCCCTTCAAATTTGTTCTGAATTAAGTTTTCTACATTGCTTAAACCAAAATTTGCAATATGTTCATTTTTTATTGTATAGGTGTTGTCTCTTGTTATAGATTTAAGTTGTGTATTTAAGTATTCTAATTTTGATTCGCATTCCCGGAATGATTGGCTATCAGTCTCCGTAAAAATTTCAAATCCGAAGTTGTGTTCATATTCAATATTTTTATCACCTAATAGTTCTCTTAATCCAAGCAAACCCTTGTATCTTTTTTCAACACGTTGAAAAACTTTGTCTTCTGACTCTTTTTCTAAATCATTTAATATTTCAGAAGTACTGCCTATGCAAGCAAATCCGGCATTTCGTGTGCTGGCACCATAGGGCAAGAAACCACGTTCAATTATAAGAACATTTAATTTTGGATTTTTCTTTTTGATAAAATAAGCTGCATGTAACCCAACAATTCCACTTCCAAGAACTACGACATCAATATTGTCAAACCATTGCGACTTTTCCCAAAAACTTAATTGCATAATTATAGGAAGGAATTTGTTAATTTCTAAATACCTAAATTAAATCCAATTCTGATAATAGGGTTTGTGTAAGGTGATTCAGCAGAGTCATTCAGATTAAAAAGAAGTAGTAGATATAATCCGGCATTGTTGCTGAACCGTTGAATATATCCACCCCCAACAAATGGTGAAATAATATTTTTTCTATAGTAATCATTAATATTTCGATCATAAAGTTCCATGTTTAATAATTCGACTTCTACATGAGCAAATAAATTATCTGTAAATAAGTAACGACCAAATACACGACCTCCATAAATACTTGTACTATAGGTATAGTAACTATCTTTATATTTATAATATATATAGGTTATGCCGGCACCTGCTGATACAGATTCTGTAAATTTATAACCTGCCAATGGAGAAATATCAATATAGGTTTGAGTTCCAAATTGTAGTCCGAGGTTACCACCAAAATAAATTCTGTCTTTAAATGGTATTTTATCTGACTTAATTTTGGATTTATTTTCTCTAATCGGAGGTATTGTGTCAGTTTGCCCTAATAATGTTATCGGAAAGCAAATTAGTAAAAAGTATAATATTGATTTACTTATCATTTTTATTCTCAATTTTGCTTGTAAAAGTAATTTAAATCTCAAACATTACACATAATATGAATATAGTTGTCACTGGTGCTTCATCAGGAATAGGATTTGAATTAGCAAAATCATTTGCTTCACAAAATCATAATGTACTTGCAGTTTCAAGAAATAGAGAGAAGTTATTAGAACTAAAAAGATTTTCAGACAGTATTCATATTTTATCAACTGACATAAACATAATGAATAAGGAAGTTATTTCTGAGTCATTAAGCAAGTCGAAAATAACCCATATTGATATTTTAATCAATAATGCTGGAGTACTCGTGAAAAAGCCTTTTATAGAATTAACCAAATCGGATTGGCTTGAAACATACAATACTAATGTTTTTGGTGTTGCTAATATGATTCAATGTTGTATTCCGCACCTTATAAAATCGCAGATTAAGCATATTGTCAATATCAGCAGTATGGGTGGAGTAGGAGGGACACTAAAATTTCCTGGACCAGCTGCATATAGTTCATCAAAAGGGGCGTGACAATTTTAACAGAGTGTCTTGCCGAAGAGTTTAAGAGTGATGAAATAAAAGTAAATGGATTGGCATTAGGAGCAGTGCAAACACCCATGTTGAAAAAAAGCATTTCCCGAATTAACGACTGTTCAAACTCCGGAAAATATTGTTCCATTCATATCCTGGTTTGCTTTAGAGGCACATAAATGGTGCAATGGAAAAATTATTCAAGTATCGGATTCAACACCGTAGAGTTCTTCAAACTTGTTTAATTCACCAAATTCCATATTATTTTTAGGTAAATACTTCGTTCAGGAGTAGGGTAACTATTGGTTAAAAAGTAGTTCCTTCCTGATAGGTATTTATTTATATGACTACAACCTAATTCAATAAGTGCATTAGACATTTTCACATCAAACGAAAAATCAAAAAATGGATAGTTACCGCACTTTTTATAACCATCCTTTAAATAAAAACTACCTGAAGCAGGTTCATAAGAATAACTTTGGAATGAACTAAAATAATTTAAACTTAATTGTGGGCTTACTGCGATTTTATTGTTCTTAAAATGTTGAGTATATCTAACTCTGCTACCCAAAATAATTTTTGGAAATCGGTATAAATCGTTGTGTGTAATTGAGGAGTATATGATGTAATTAGTGATATGGAATTTCTGTAGTTGATTATTTGTATAAAGAGCCAATCGGTTGATATTGATTGCTGCACTATATTGTTTTGGGCTTGCTGAATAATCAAAATAGATATAATTCTTAAGATTTATTAAGGAATACTTTATAACTAAAATGGAATCCAATATGGAAGTATTTATATCAAATATGTTGTATTTGGTTAAACTGAATTCATTTTGCCAAATAAAATGGTTTGAATAAAATCTATTTTCAATATATGTTGGCATTTCTTTCTTTGATTCAACTTTACCATCTATTTTCCATTTTGAAATTGGGTAAAAATAAAATGATATAGAATGGTTTGAGTGATTATAAGCATTTGGACTTCTTAGAAAAGCAAACTCACCAGAGTAATATAATCCATATTTATTTTGATATTGCATTCCGATTCCCCAAAAGATATGCGAAACATAATATGTTGAATCAATGCCATTTTGAGATACTTTGTTTAATAAACCGTCATAGCCTAAATATCCATTAATTTTTGATACTAAATAAATTTTATTTAACTCTATTTTTGATGAAAATTTTAGTGGCTTATAAACCAATAAATCATCAGTTGAAGTTGAGTCAAAAAAGTGATTTTGATAAAAGTTCTCTTTTTTGTCTGATTCAAACCAGTATTTAGATTCAGAATATACAAATGAATTGAGCCATCTCAAGTTCCAGTTTTGAGATTTACTTAATGAATCTATACTTTTCTCTAAAGTTTTATTGAATAAACGAATATTCAAAGCTGCTCCAAACTCAGAAAGCTTTCTGGTCGAACTAGAAGAGGATAAATTAGTAGTATAGAATTTTGAATTCTGTTCTTTGAATAAGAATAATGAATCAGAACTCAGACTTCCATTTTCATTTGATTTGATTTTATTATTTAATACATGAAAAGAATAATTTACCCTGTTCATTGAGTCTAAATTGAAGGCCCCAACTTCAATAAAAGTCTTTTTATATGCAGTGCGTGAATAGTAACCATCTGTTTTAAGGGTATTAAAATTTACGTACCCCACAATTGACGGTGACAATTTTTGATTGTGTTGAACTAATAAAGAATTATACTTTTTTGATGCAGTTTCAAATTCCAAATGACTTTTAGCCTTCTTAGTGATTTTTAATTTAGAGTTTTCACTAGTCCACAAATTTTGATAATAGTTTGAAGTCGTTTTTATAGTTGGATTGAACGCAGTAAAACCAATACCCGGATAATTATAATTTCTTAAAGATTTTATAAAAATGTTATCGTAGGGTAGAGGAGTAAAACCACAATTTTCGGTGTTGAAGCTATTTATTTGACCAAACAAATTGTTGAAAAACAGCAGTGAAAAGACACAAATGCTAAGTGAAAAAGTCATTTTCATCCGATCCAAACTACAATTTAAATTTTCATGGATAAAATAAAGAAATAAAATTGGATTTCTTGATCTTATATAGATAAAAAAAAGGCTATCAAATTATTGATAGCCTTAATATTTACGGCAACGACATACTATCCCACATGTTACTGCAGTACCATCTGCGCTAAGGGGCTTAACTTCTCTGTTCGGTATGGGAAGAGGTGGACACCCTTGCAATAGTCACCATAATTTCTTAAATAAATTAATGACAATACTTGGCAAAAAATAATAAAATAAAATTTTTGATTAAAGTTTCGGGTAATTAGTATTGCTCAGCTTTGACATTGCTGTCTTTACACTTGCAACCTATCAACGTTATAGTCTTTAACGACCCTTATAAAGAAGTCTTATCTTGAGGCAAGTTTCGCGCTTAGATGCTTTCAGCGCTTATCTTAACCGAACGTAGCTACCCTGCGGTGCAGCTGGCGCTACAACAGGTACACTAGAGGTTCGTCCGACTCGGTCCTCTCGTACTAGAGTCAAGTACTCTCAAACTTCAAACGCCCACAACAGATAGGGACCGAACTGTCTCACGACGTTCTGAACCCAGCTCGCGTGCCACTTTAATGAGCGAACAGCTCAACCCTTGGGACCTTCTCCAGCCCCAGGACGTGACGAGCCGACATCGAGGTGCCAAACCTCCCCGTCGATGTGAGCTCTTGGGGGAGATCAGCCTGTTATCCCCGGCGTACCTTTTATCCTTTGAGCGATGGCCCTTCCATTCGGAACCACCGGATCACTATATCCATCTTTCGATTCTGCTCGACTTGTAAGTCTCACAGTTAAGCACCCTTATGCTATTGCACTCTACGTACGGTTACCAAGCGTACTGAGGGTACCTTTGAAAGCCTCCGTTACATTTTGGGAGGCGACCACCCCAGTCAAACTACCCACCATGCACTGTTTCCCGATAATCGGGATTAGAATTCAAATAATTGAAGGGTGGTATTTCAAGGTTGACTCCATGATAGCTAGCGCTACCACTTCAAAGTCTCCCACCTATCCTACACATCAATTACCCAAACTCAATGCAAAGTTATAGTGAAGGTGCACGGGGTCTTTCCGTCCCGTTGCGGGTAATCGGCATCTTCACCGATACTACAATTTCACCGAGCTCATGGCTGAGACAGTGCCCAGATCGTTACACCATTCGTGCAGGTCGGAACTTACCCGACAAGGAATTTCGCTACCTTAGGGACCGTTATAGTTATTACCGCCGTTTACTGGGGCTTCGATTCAATGCTTTGAATTGCTTCTGACATCTCCTCTTAACCTTCCAGCACCGGGCAGGTGTCAGGTATATACGTAATCTTCCGATTTAGCAAAGCCATGTGTTTTTTGTTAAACAGTCGCCTGGAACATTTCACTGCGGCCTGCTTGCGCAGGGCACCCTTTTTCCGAAGTTACAGGGGTTAATTTGCCGAGTTCCTTAGCCATGATTCACTCGGCGCCTTAGGTTCTCTCCTCGACTACCTGTGTCCGGATTACGGTACGGGTAGCAAATGTATAAGTTTAGGAATTTTTCTCGGAAGCATGATTAGGATCATTATCCACTTGTCCGAAGACTTGTGGTACTATCACTTTCGACAGATTGTATGGATTTGCCTATACAATCTATATCTACGAGCTTTAACGTACATATCCGTCAGTACGCAGATCTTTCACTTCTTCGTAGTTCCATCACTACATTTGCCAGTACTGGAATATTAACCAGTTATCCATCGGCTTTTCCATTCGGATTATCCTTAGGACCCGACTAACCCTGATCTGATTAGCATTGATCAGGAAACCTTAGTCTTACGGTGTGCAGGTTTTTCACCTGCATTATCGTTACTTATGCCTACATTTGCTTTTCCAAGAACTCCAATCCAGCTTACGCCAAATCTTCTGTGTTGTTGGAATGCTCCCCTACCGTCCATATGGACCCATAGCTTCTGTAATATACTTAATGCCCGTTTATTATCCACGCCCGATCGCTCGACTAGTGAGCTGTTACGCACTCTTTAAATGAATTGCTGCTTCCAAGCAAACATCACAGCTGTCAAAGCAATCAGACCACGTTTTATCAACTTAGTATATATTTAGGGACCTTAGCTGATGGTCTGGGTTGTTTCCCTCTCGGCCCCGGACCTTAGCACCCGGAGCCTCACTCCCGATTATATGTCAATAGCATTCGGAGTTTATCTGGGTTTGGTAGGCGGTGAAGCCCCCTAGCCCAATTAGTAGCTCTACCTCTATGACAATTGAATCGAGGCTGTTCCTAAAAACATTTCGGGGAGTACGAGCTATTTCCCAGTTTGATTAGCCTTTCACCCCTACCCTCAGTTCATCCGAAAACTTTTCAACGTTTACCAGTTCGGACCTCCATCTCGTGTTACCGAGACTTCATCCTGACCAAGGGTAGATCACAAGGTTTCGCGTCTACCCCCTCTGACTATTCGCCCTATTCAGACTTGCTTTCGCTTCGGCTTCCCCCGTTTACGGGGTTAACCTTGCCAGAGAGGAGTAACTCGTAGGCTCATTATGCAAAAGGCACGCTGTCATCCCGATAAATCGGGACTCCAACCGCTTGTAAGCACATGGTTTCAGGTTCTATTTCACTCCGCTGTTCGCGGTTCTTTTCACCTTTCCTTCACAGTACTTGTTCGCTATCGGTCTCTCAATTGTATTTAGCCTTACCGGATGGTGCCGGTGGATTCCCGCAGGGCGTCTCCGACCCCGCGGTACTCAGGATACTGCTAGGTATCTAATTGAATTCATGTACAGGATTATCACCTTCTATGATGCTGCTTTCCAGACAGCTTCCATTTTCAATTAAAAGTCCACGTTGCAGTCCTACAACCCCAAGAATGCCTTAACATTATTGGTTTGGGCTGTTCCCCGTTCGCTCGCCACTACTTGGGGAATCACTGTTGTTTTCTTTTCCTCCAGGTACTTAGATGTTTCAGTTCTCTGGGTTATCTTCATTATGATTTAGTATCTTCAATACTAAAGGTTTCCCTATTCGGAGATCTCCGGATCAAAGGTTATTTCCACCTACCCGAAGCTTATCGCAGGTAATCACGTCCTTCATCGACATTGAGAGCCAAGGCATTCACCATGTGCTCTTAGTAACTTTTTTACTCTATTTTATTTTATTATTTTTTTGCCAGTAAGTCAAAGAACATTTCCCTTAAAAGGGAGTGTAAACGATAGGGGATTTGCACCACTTTAATTCCGAAAGGAACGCTTTACTTATATAAGCTAATTGTTTAATTAATCTAAATCACCGTTGTGATTTATAATGAGTTAAAATGGTGGAGGTGAACGGATTCGAACCGATGACCCCCTGCGTGCAAGGCAGGTGCTCTAGCCAGCTGAGCTACACCCCCGAATCAAGTGAAATACACTTGATTAATTATGTAGTCCCGAGCAGATTTGAACTGCTGACCCCTACATTATCAGTGTAGTGCTCTAACCAAGCTGAGCTACGGGACTATTAAATAAGGAATAGTTCCTCGTTGAAGCACCACGTTAACTCGAGTGGTAATAAATGAAGAATAAGGGAAATAACAAGCAATATAAAATCGCTCCAGAAAGGAGGTATTCCAGCCGCACCTTCCGGTACGGCTACCTTGTTACGACTTAGCCCCAGTCATCGGTTTTACCCTAGGCGACTCCTTGCGGTTATCGACTTTAGGTACTCCCAACTTCCATGGCTTGACGGGCGGTGTGTACAAGGCCCGGGAACGTATTCACCGCAACATTGCTGATTTGCGATTACTAGCGAATCCAGCTTCATGAGGTCGAGTTGCAGACCTCAATCCGAACTGAGACCGGTTTTAGAGATTAGCTCCATGTTGCCATGTGGCTGCCCATTGTACCGGCCATTGTAGCACGTGTGTAGCCCTGGACGTAAGGGCCGTGATGACTTGACGTCATCCCCACCTTCCTCACCGCTTGCGCGGGCAGTCTTCTTAGAGTCCCCAGCATAACCTGATGGCAACTAAGAATAGGGGTTGCGCTCGTTGCGGGACTTAACCCAACACCTCACGGCACGAGCTGACGACAGCCATGCAGCACCTAGTTTCGCGTCATTTCTGAAAGACTCTTTTCGGAGTCGGTCGCTAACTTTCAAGCCCAGGTAAGGTTCCTCGCGTATCATCGAATTAAACCACATGCTCCTCCGCTTGTGCGGGCCCCCGTCAATTCCTTTGAGTTTCAACCTTGCGGTCGTACTCCCCAGGTGGATAACTTAATGCTTTCGCTTGGCTGCTGACAGTGTATCGCCAACAGCGAGTTATCATCGTTTAGGGCGTGGACTACCAGGGTATCTAATCCTGTTTGCTCCCCACGCTTTCGTGCCTCAGCGTCAGTTACAGCTTAGCAAGCTGCCTTCGCAATCGGTGTTCTGTGTCATATCTAAGCATTTCACCGCTACATGACACATTCCGCCTACCTCAACTGTACTCAAGACTAACAGTATCAACGGCAATTCTGCAGTTAAGCTGCAGGCTTTCACCACTGACTTATTAGTCCGCCTACGCACCCTTTAAACCCAATAATTCCGGATAACGCTTGCATCCTTCGTATTACCGCGGCTGCTGGCACGAAGTTAGCCGATGCTTATTCTGACAGTACCATCAACCCTTTACACGTAAAGGGGTTTTGTCCCGTCTAAAAGAAGTTTACAACCCATAGGGCCTTAATCCTTCACGCGGCATGGCTGGATCAGAGTTGCCTCCATTGTCCAATATTCCTTACTGCTGCCTCCCGTAGGAGTCTGGTCCGTGTCTCAGTACCAGTGTGGGGGATCATCCTCTCAGACCCCCTACCGATCGTTGCCTTGGTGAGCCGTTACCACACCAACTAGCTAATCGGATGCATGCTCATCTTTAACCCCCGTAGGTTTAATATTAAAATGATGCCATTTCAATATATTATGCGGTATTAATCCTCCTTTCGGAGGGCTATCCCCCAGTTAAAGGTAAATTGCATACGTGTTACTCACCCGTGCGCCACTCTCATCAAAATATTGCTACTTTGAATCCCGTTCGACTTGCATGTATTAGGCCTGCCGCTAGCGTTAATCCTGAGCCAGGATCAAACTCTTCGTTGTAGTTTGTCTTTTAATTCTTTTCTTGGTCGAAACCAAGAAGTAAGAATATAATGCTCTGGGATTTTATTCATGTCCTGGTTTTGTGCTTTTATAAAACCAGGTCAGGCTTGTTATTTCCTTTTAATCTTCAAAGAACGTTTAATATATTTTGATAAACTAAAATATCGTTTTCCAAAATGGGAGTGCAAAAGTAGAACTTGTTTTACAATTACACAAATTTATTTTAAACTTTTTTTTATTTTATTTTTAACTCCGTTGAGTTAAATCCCTTTTTGGTTATTTTGGGGCTGCAAAGATAACGCTGTTTATTTATATGCCAAATAATATTTCATTATTTTTTATTAACATGCTCTATGTAGTGTTTAATGTATTGGTAAGCAGTAATATAAATAATATTTTTGTCAATATTTATGTCAGAAAGCAGCCAAAATCAATTTAATTTCAAGGAATTTACCATTCGTCAAGAGCAATGTGCGATGAAAGTTGGTACAGATGGTGTGCTATTGGGTGCATGGATTGGGTGTGAAAATGCAGTTAATATATTAGATATAGGTACCGGTACGGGTTTATTGGCATTAATGATTGCACAGAAAAGTTCTGCAACGATTGATGCAATTGATATAGATAGTAAAGCTTGCCATCAAGCAAAAGGAAATTTTTATGAGTCAAAATGGAGAGACAGGCTTCATGTTATTCATCAATCAGTACAGGAATTTGCAGCAAATTCAAATAAGAAGTATGACTTGATTGTTAGTAATCCACCTTTTTTTATCAATGCACAGAAGTCGCATCAGTTAAATAGAAATGTGGCGAGGCATTTAGATGATTCTTTTACTATGGACGACTTGATAATATCAGTAGTAAAGTTGTTGAGTGATTCCGGAGAGTTTTGTCTAATACAACCTATAAAAGAGGGAAGTATTTTTATAGAGGTATGTGAAAAGCATGGCTTATTTCTAAATAAACTTGTAAGAGTGAGAACTAAGGAGGGGAGGGAAGATAAACGACTGCTTTTAAGTTTAAGCAAGTTTAAAAGATCAATCGTTACGGGTTTATTGTGTATTCAAAACAGCGAAGGAAAATATACTGATGACTATATAAGGATGACGAATGATTATTATACACATTTACCAGAAAAATAAAATCCCCTAAGATAGTAAAACAAAGTCAACTCAGGGGAGGATAATTATTCTAAAGAATATTATTTCACTATTAATTTTCCTTTATAGGTTTTACCTTCACCATCAGGAGTGAGATGGTAAATATAAATCCCGGAAGTAAAGTCTTTTAATGAAATAACAATTTCACCACTATTGGTCTGATGGCTGAACACTAATTTTCCTATTAAGGAATAAAGCGACAGTTTATAACTCTTATTTTTAATATTGTCAAAACGTAGTAGGGCATTCTCCGTTGCCGGATTGGGCATTACAATAACATTGAAGTTTTCGTTGTTTGTTTCATTTAATCCTACAGGAATGGAATAAACCATAGTATTGAGTGTGGTGTTAGTTACAACAGGTTCGTTCGAGTCGAAATAGATGTTTGCAGTATTAGTTATTTGGGTTGCATCGGCAAGACCACTTTCGACTTCTATGGAATAAATCACATAGCCATGACTTAATGGTTCGTTTACATTACTATCTGGCAACAAAATGTTGTTGAAAGTAAAAATAAGGGCACGAGTATTTAGCTCTAAAGATGTATTCACCGAATGACTAAAACTTTCGAGGCGGAAGGTGGACAAATTCAATTGTTGGTCTAAGAGATCTCTGATTTGCACGAAAAAAGCCGTGTCGTTCCCGGTATTTTGAAAACGAATGGTGTAAAACAAACGATCATTCATGAGAGTATAGTTTTCGCTTTGTACACCTGTGGGATATACTGCTTTGTCATTGGGGTCGAAGGAGCAAGTGACAGTTCGTTTAGAGTTGGCTGAATCAATATATTCTACATTAGCCCCGTTCGTTAATCGCACAAAAGAATAAATCTCGATATTGCTTAAGGGCCAGGTATGTTAAAATTAATGGTTTTTGCAAATGAGGCGAACAGGTTTAGGTTAGATATGTTCCAAAATAATGTATCGCCAGAAATAAAATCTGCATTAGGGTTGTTTGCAGATAAATTGCTTGAGAAATATACACCTAAAACTCCATTAACAATCAAATTACTTTTATTATTAAAATTAAAATGGATATCTGATTGTGTAAAACATCGAGTTGACCCTGATATTGATAATGTTCCATCATAGTTAGGTGTGCCAGCCTGAAATCCGAAATCATTATTTGTTGCAATGGAATTTGTAACATTGAGATTGTAAGTTGAAGGTGTAGTACTTAAAATAAAACCCGGAGGACTTATGCAGGTTAACGTTTTGTTGCCATTAGAAGTCAATATTGAAAAATCACCACTCATATTAGTGACACCTAATTTGTTATTGGGCATAAGCAACACTGACTGACTGGGCATTGGTATATCCACAATTGAATCATAAATTCCATTTGCGTTACTATCGAAATAAAATTTTCCTTCTACTTTTGACGGTGCAGCAATAACAGCAATACAGCCAGGTAATTTATGGCCGCCAAGAAAAGGGGGATTGGTATAAATAATTAAATCATAAAGGCCCGGTACTGCATAATATGGAATGGAAATTGAAAAGTTAAGTATATTATTATTTATTACATGAATACTTGATATAGTTGCGGAATAGCTTATTGAACTACCTCCAGGCTGGATTATCTCAGCAGTATTAATATTTCCAAAAGGGAAGGATGATGTTTGAAATATCGAATCAGAAACAACTGTAAAGTTTGCTGTTTCATCTTGAATAACCACTGATGGGGCTACAGATAATAATCCTCTTCTCAGGCCGAAGTCGTTTGATGCTGAATTGTTATTATTAATTATTACATTGTACGAAGGTGATGATGTTGAGAACAAATAGTCTGTAATACTTGAATCGACACATGATATCGTATAGTTTCCATTTGCTACACTAAAAGAGTAGTTTCCAAGGCTATCTGTAAGAGTAGAGTAATTGGATGGCATATTATGGATCCCAACATTTGCAAGACCTTGTTCAGCAGGATCTTTAACTCCGTTTTGGTTCAAATCTTCATAAGCCTGGCCAGTAATATAACCATCAATTGTTCCAACTGTTACTGCCTGAGACAAGTTATAAATAATTGGGAATCCAGCAACCGAATCAAAAACTTCAACGGACAAATCATATATCCCTAATGGTCTTCCTGTTGAAGGAATTGCAAAAGATGCAGTGAAATGCAGGTTGTCAATGGTATTTATTGATGCGGAATCGGAGGGGATAATAGAACCTCCTAAATTAAGCCGAGTGTTTGTGATACCAGGACCATTAAGGAAGCTAGTTCCAGAGCCTGTTATTAAGGCGTTGAGGACTTGCCCAGGTTGAACAGAATTGGGTGTGATTGATACAATAGATTGCGCGTTGCTGTACGAAGTGGACAGAAATATTCCCACTAAGCAAATCTTAAGTGTTTTCATAATTTTATTATTTTCAACAAATATACATATAAGTAATAATTTGAATAACACTATGTTGATATAAATATTGCCATGCAATTAAAAACCATTCAATAGTCTAAATCCAATTAATAACCAAACAAGTGGAAGGAAGTATAATCGAAAAATGATGTTGAAATTCAGAATAAGTAAAAGTGAAGGTGGAAAAGTGATGGAATCAAGGAAATTTAATAGGGCACTATATCATTAGTGTGTAATTTGAAAGGTTAGCGATAAATTTCTTCAGTATATATGTTCTTCGATAAAAACTATACCCATTTGAGCAAGTTCATGTAGCAAAGGCTCATAAATTTCTGCAACTACAGGTATAGCCACTCCCTTGGTTTTGACTTTACCATTAAGAATTAGTTTTGCTGCTATTGCCATTGGTAATCCAACAGTTTTAGACATAGCAGTTGCTGTCTCGTTTTCGCCTTTTACGCTTAGTGACGAAACATGTGTTTGAGTTTTCCCATTTAGGATATATTCAAAAATATGTTGCATTACTACAAGGTCTAAATCACCAAGTTCCATTTTCCATTTTGATTCTAATAAATTTAATAAAATCTCTGCCGGTGTTCCACTGCTTAACGGAATAGGTGTTTTGTCTAAAATTCCTGACCATTTTATTCTTTCCCAATCATCGGTTGAAAGATTTAAATATGAAAATTGTGATTGTAGATTTTGGATTAAGGATTTTTCGTTGTCAGGTAAGTAGGATGAAATCCAATCGTGGTAGGTCAGGGAAGAAGTATTGATAAGATATGTGTCATCAGTAATACCGAGATGAACAAAGAGATTCCAAGCTGAACAATAGCCGGCATATCTTAATGTTCCACGCAGTAGGGTTGAAATATTTTGTAGATTATAAGTTTCAATATAGGCATTTGAATTTCTATTAGCATAACCTTCAAACTGACCTGTACCGGAAATATTTATTTTTTCTATTTGTGAAAACAAACGATGGTATGGTGTGAATTTATTGTTTCGGTTTTGTCTGTAAAGCGCTGTGCCTTGTCCGGCAAGAATAACATTCTTTGGATTCCATGTAAATTTATATCCCCATGGGTTGTTATTTGACCCAGGTGATATTAATCCACCTGTGTAAGATTTAAACGAGATAATCTCAGCGCCTTTTGCTTGCAAAACATGTATTATTTGCATTGCTGACATGTGATCTATTCCGGGGTCAAGTCCACACTCATTTAAAAAAATAAGATTTTTGTTTTTTACATCATTGTTTAATGCATTCATCTGTTCGGAAACATACGATGCTGTAACTAAATTTTTACCTTCTGATAGACACTCTACGGCTGCGATAGCATGAAGTGAAGGTGGGAGCAAAGAAATTACAATGTCAGCCTTAGAGATTTCTGATTTCCGCTGTGATTCGTCATTTATATTAAAAGCGATGGCATTTGAAGCTGAATGGTTTTGTGTTTTGGATTTTGCTAATTCGACTGAGGCATCGGCAACAGTAACATGCCAGTTTTGTTCCTGAGCATTTGAAAGTAAATAGTTAATAAGATGCCAAGAGGATTTCCCGGCTCCTAAAACAAGTATTTTGCGCATAGTAAAAATTTAAATATGGGCAAAAGTACAAATTGAATTTTTGAATGTATTTTGTTGCAGCCAAAATAAGGTTGTTTAGAGTCTTAGTTATGCGCTAAAAAAAACATACTTTTACAGCGGTTAATCTGTGAAATAATTTATGCAAAAAATATTTTGCTGTTTCTTGCAGATGAATTTTTTCATAATCTTAGATGAGAGTAATATTAAGTTGTCTTTTGTTTATCATCATTAGTGCAAAGCCTGATGAGGGCATGAAGTTATTTATTAAGGTTGTGGAGAATTTATCATCTACAGATACTGTTGCAATAAACAAACTGATTGAAGAAGTTAGATTTTCTAAAACCAACTTGGCGCAAGCATGCCAAGGAGCATTGCTGATGAAAAAGGCAGATTTGGTGAAACGGCCTGCAGAGAAGTTAAGTTTATTTAAAGAAGGAAGGAGATTGCTGGAGGTGGAGATTACAAAAGATAGTACGTATGTAAATTTTAGAATATTGCGATTGATAATTCAGGAAAATTGCCCGGCATTTTTAAAATACAAGAGTAATATAGATGATGATGCCAACATTGTGCAGGGGAGTTTTAGCAAATTTTCAAATCAACTGCAAGATGTGTTATTAAACTATGCTAAAAATTCCAAACATTTAAAACTTAAAGACCGTGAGTAAGCGAATATTGGTTTTATATTATTCGCAAACAGGTCAGTTGAAGCAAATAGCGGACAACTTTTGTTTGCCATTTGTTAATTCAGGATGTGAAGTAGAATTTATTGAAATTGTTCCAATGGAAAAATTTAAGTTTCCGTGGAATGGTGAGCGATTTTTTGATGCAATGCCTGAATGTGTTTTGGATATTCCTGTACCAATAAAAAAGTAGAGTTGTCAAAAATCGCTACGACTTAATTATTATTGCCTGGCAACCCTGGTTTTTATCGCCTTCCTTACCTATAATTTCAGCTTTGAAAGATCCCCTGATAAAATCTGTGATTAGCCAGACACCCGTTATTACAATTTGTGGTGCACGCAATATGTGGATTTCAGCACATTCGAGAATCAGAAATTGGATTAAAGAAAATAAGGGAATACATGTTGGAAGTCTTGTTTTAAGGGATAGAAACAATAATTTAATCAGTGGAATTACAATTCAATATTGGCTTTTTAAAGGGAAAAAAGACAAGATGTTTGGTGTTTTTCCAAAACCGGGTGTAAGTGATGCAGATATTGAAAACTGTAAAAATTTTGGAGCTGTTGCATGTGAAAGTTTGTTAAAAAATGAATGGGATAGTTTACAGCAAAAATGGATAAATCAGGATGGAATATATGTTAGCAAGAGATTGATGTTTGTAGAAGGCAGAGCAATAAAAATATTTACTATGTGGGCGAAACTAATAAGAGGAAAACAAAACCGTAAATTATGGATAAATATTTTTAGAATATATCTTTTATTTGCTTTATTTTTACTTTCACCGATTGTAATTCTGTTATTTACAATAATAATACTACCATTATTTAATAAATCATTAAACAGGCAAAAAGATTTCCATGAAGGTGTAAATTTGCAGCCCTAAGTTATGTTACACGAAGTTTACATTACCCGACTATCAAGGTTTTTGCCCAATAAGCCTGTTTTGAATGATGAGATGGAGCAATACATTGGCTTGATAAATGAACATTCAGCAAAATCAAAGCGCATTGTTTTACGTAATAATGGCATAAAGTGTCGTTATTATGCATTAGACAAAAATGGGAAAGCAACGCATACCAATTCTGAAATGACAGCACTCGCAATAAAAGAACTTTTTGCTAATCGTCAGGAAGAAATTAAAGAAGTGGATTTATTGAGCTGCGGCACATCATCACCTGACCAATGGATGCCATCGCACGCTGTGATGGTTCATGGCTGGCTTACTGAAGCAAAAGACATGGAGGTGGTGTCGCCAACAGGTAATTGCTGTTCCGGAATGCATGCTTTAAAATATATATGGCTGGCAGTAAAAGCAGGACAATCAAAAAAAGCAGTCGTTGCCGGTTCGGAGCGTACTTCCAGAATTATGCATCATCAGTCGTTTGAGGAGGAAGCAAAAAAACTTTCACAGATTGAGGAAAATCCATATATATCATTCGATAAAGAATTTTTAAGATGGATGTTGAGTGATGGAGCTGCTGCGGCATTAATTGAAAATAAAAAGAAAGAGAATGGATTGTCATTGCGAATTGATGCCATAGAAGGCGTGTCCTATGCTCATTTAGTAGAGCCATGCATGTATTCTGCAGCCGATAAAATGGATGATGGATCATTTGTGAGTTATATGGATATGTCACCCTCAGAGATTGTGACCAATTCTGTATTGAACATAAAACAAGATGTAAAGTTGTTAAGCAAATATATTGTTGATTTGGGTACAGATAAATTAATATCAATGCTTAAAGCACATAATTTGCCAGGAGATAAAATAGATTGGTTTTTACCACATATTTCAAGTGAATTTTTCAGAGATAAAATGGACGAAGGTTTTCGTTCGAAAGGTTTGGTTATACCAATGAATAGATGGTTTACCAACTTATCTGAAGTTGGAAATGTTGGAGCAGGATCTATTTATCTGATGCTTGAAGAATTAATGCGAACAAATCGGCTAAAACAAGGAGAAAAAATTGTATTAGCAGTACCTGAGAGCGCACGTTTTTCGTATGTTTTTGCCATATTAACTGTTGTTTAATGAATAAGAAAGATATTCCGCAGGATCATAGTGCATTAGTCAATTATATTAAGGAGTTGTGCTATGCTGTTGGCGAAGATGGTCAATATACTACAGCAAACAGTACAGGATGGGATGTTAAAACCAATGCATTGAATTTAGCCTGGCAGGATATTGAACAAAGAATTGTTACAGCATATAGTCAAGTAAAGAATCGCGAAGTAAGCCCAATTTTGTATTATATGGAATTGCGATTAATGGATATTGGTATTTTAAGTGCTTATACAGGATTCTGGAAGTGGACAATAAAAAGACATTTAAAGCCTTCTGTTTTTGTAAAGCTCGACAATAAAGTGTTGTTGAAATATGCTTTAATATTTGAAATAGACGTTGAAGATTTAAAAACAGAAAAATTTAATGCAGATAAATTTTAATCACCAGCAATCGGCACATTGCGAAAATGGTGTAACTGTTAATCTTTTGAACTATTCAGGATTGAGACTAACTGAGCCATTAGTGTTTGGTATGGGTTCAGGATTATTTTTTATTTATATTCCATTTCTTAAAGTTAATAATGCTCCGGCATTCTCATATAGAACTATGCCGGGATTAATTTTAAAAGAACATGCAGTCGTTTAGGAATAAAGGTGATAAGAAAAAGTTCCGTTCAGAATCTGAGGCGCAAAGAATACTTGATGATTGTCTTATAAAAAACCAACCGGTGGGATGCCAGGTTGGAGTTTACTATCTGACATATTTTCCAAAGGAATATCGTTTCCATTTTAATGCTCACAATCTTGTTGTTTATGGTAAGACAGATGACAGGTATTTAATCAGCGATCCGGTGATGGAGGACACAACCTCTTTAACGGAGTTTGATTTGAACAGAGTGCGTTTTGCTAAAGGACCTTTGGCACCTAAGGGACAATTATATTATCCACAAATTGAAAATATTGTTTCTGACGAGAAAATCGTTTATGCGATTAAACGTGGTATAAAGCAAAACATAAGAGATATGCTTTATATACCCGGACCAATTGCCGGTGTAAGCGGGATAAAATATGTTGCAAAAAAAATTTTAAAATGGCATGATCGTTTAGGAGCAAAAACCACAGGTTTGTATTTGGCGCAGTTGGTAAGGATGCAAGAAGAAATAGGTACAGGTGGTGGTGGATTTCGGTATATCTATGCAGCATTTTTGCAGCAGTCTCATGCTTATTTAAAAAATGACAGTATCATTAAAATAGCAGAACAGTTTACAAAGGCCGGTGATATGTGGCGCGATTCAGCAATACAGTCAGCAGGAATATTTAAAGGCCGGCTTACAGACAGGGCTGACTTTGTGAATATGCATGACCGGTTGATGCAGATTGCAGAAGTGGAAAAAAATGCATTTACTGATTTGTCAAAAGTAAAACTGTGAAAGCATAAACTTTATGGATGTACTCACTGTATCATCATTATCTTATACTTATAAAAATAGCGATCATGCTGTGTTGTCTAACATTAACCTGCATGTCGGTAAGGGAGAAGTTTTGGTGTGTTCGGACCAAATGGTGCAGGTAAAACAACATTGTTATCATTGGTCACAGGTATTTTAACATGTAGGTTGGGGTGATTTCTATTTTAGGGAAAGATGCATCTACCCAACGAAAAAATGTTAATCAGATAATAGGATATGTGCCACAAGATTTTGCATTCTATGAAGAGTTGAGCGCTATAGAGAATCTGATTTTTTTTGGTGCCATGTATGGATTGAAGGAACAAGCTTTGGACAACAGAGCGAAAGAATTGCTTGAGGAATTTGGATTAATGAATGTTGCAGAAAGGTATGTCAAAGAATTTTCAGGCGGAATGAAACGTAGATTAAACATTGCAATTGGTTTGTTACATAAACCACAATTGCTGATTCTTGATGAGCCAACTGTAGGAGTGGATGTTCAGAGCAGATTGGCTATAATGAGTTATCTGAAAAAAATAAATTCTGAGGGCACAACAATAATTTATACTTCACATTTGCTTAAAGAGGCAGAAGAATTTTGTTCTCGTATTGCATTAATTGACAAAGGAAAAGTTATAGCAATTGATACAATAGCAAATTTGCTGATACAGAATCAATGTAAGTCACTTGAAGAAGTGTTTATTAAATTAACAGGTAATAATTACAGAGACTAATGAGCCCATTAGTAGCATCAATTATTAAAGAGTTTAAAGTCCTTTCGAGAGATAAGACCGGACTGCTTTTGATGTTTTTAATGCCTCTTGTACTTGCATTACTTATGACTGTTTTACAAAACAGTGCATTTAAGATTGTCAACGAAAACAAAGTTGATTTAATGTTAATTAATAATGATTCTAATAGTCTGTTTTTTCAGAATTTTTGTAAAGGCATTGAGCAAACCGGCATGTTTGATTTGAAAATTAATACTAAAGAGATATCAAGCAAAAAGTTATCAGAAGATAAAGAGTCAATTGTAGTAGTTACTATACCCAAAGGGTATGCTTATACACTTGATCAGGAAGTAAAAGCAAAGGCAGAACAGTCATTGCAAATGTTTGGTATGCTTGAGTCAGTTTCAACAAAAGGAATAATAGGAGTAAAAAATATAGAACTGAGTTTTGATCCGGTACTTCAGGAGTCATATCGTTTTTCAATTAAGTCAACGGTTTTATCTGTAGTCATGGCTATTCAGAATGAAATGTTATTGAAACAACTTTTTTATGATGTCAATCAATCAGAACCTGATTCTGCTGCATTGAGTAAGATATTACCAAAGCCATTGTTGCTAAGCGAGTCATTAATTAAAGAAAATAGTGTTGCAAACCCAAATGCAACACAACATAACATACCTGCATGGACAGTATTTGCCATGTTTTTTACTGTGATATCGTTAGGTGGAAACATTGTCAGAGAAAAAAGAAGCGGAAGTTTTTTACGAATAAAAACTTTGCCCATATCAATTACCCAAATGTTGATTGCTAAACAAGTGGTCTTTTGGATTGTGACAGTTTTACAAACGTTGGTCTTGTTTTCGATAGGAATTCTAATATTTCCTATGTTGCAATTGCCGCCATTGGTAATTTCATCAGGGTTATTGCCATTGTTTTTGGCTACATTATGTTGTGGGTTGTGTGCAGTAAGCTTTGCCTTGTGTATTGGTGTTTATTCTGACACGGTTGAGCAGGCTAATGGCTTTGGTGCTGCTTCTGTTGTTATACTGGCAGCAGTAGGAGGTATTTTTGTTCCATTATTTGCAATGCCTGAAGTTTTTAAGTTAATTGCTAATGTTTCACCATTCAGTTGGGCAATGAAAGCTTACTATTCAGCAATATTAGAAATATCACCAATTCATAAGCTACTGCTAAATGTTTTACCTTTGCTTTTGCTGACAGCAATCCTTCAGCTTATTGCCTTTATCGGATTAAAACGGAAAAATTTATTATGACAAAAGAAGAAATTAAGCCAGAGTTAAAGAAACATATTATTAAATATTTAAACCTGCTTGACTTAACACCAGAAAGTATAAAAGATGACCAACCTCTGTTTGGAGAAGGAGGATTAGGGTTAGATTCAATAGATTCCATTGAACTTATTGTTCTTTTAGAGCGTGAGTATGGTATAAAAATTACTGACCCCAAAGAAGGAAGAAAAATTTTGATTGATGTCAATACAATTGCTGATTATATTATTCAGCATAAGTCTGCAAAATAATTTTTTGTATTGTGGAGAATGTTTGCATAACAGGAGTTGGTTTGGTTACAGCTGTCGGAAACAATGCAAATGAAACCATCCTTGCTATTCAAAGTGGAAAAACAGGAATAGGTATTCCAAAATATGTAAAGGCAGATATGCTTCGATGATACCATTTGGAGAAGTAAAATTGTCTGACATGCAGTTAGCCGATGAATTATCAATTAGAAATAAAGTTGTCAGTCGCACGCAATTACTGGCCCATAAAGTATTTAATGAGGCACTAAATAATAGTGCATTACATATAGATGATTTGAAAAATACGGAAACGTCAATAGTTGTTTCAAGTACTGTTGGTGGCATGTACCTTACTGATGAATTATATGCAGATTCAAATAATCTTTCTAAAGGTTCTGATTATCTTTCATTGTACGATTGTGCTTCAATTGGAATTTATTTGCAGCAACTTACCGGAGCAAAAGGTGTGATAAATACTATTAACACAGCTTGTTCGTCCGGGGCAAATGCTTTGATATATGGAATGAGGCTATTAAAAAATAAACGTGCTAAAAGAGTTATTGTTGGTGGTGTAGATTGTCTTTCTAAGTTTACAATAAATGGATTTAATGCACTGAATATATTGTCAACAAGAAGTTGCAGACCATTTGATAATAATCGTGATGGATTAAATCTTGGTGAGGGTGCAGGTTTTCTTATACTCGAGTCGTCAGATACAGCGAAAGAAGAAAAAGTACTTGCTTATATCAAAGGTTATGCTAATTCAAATGATGCTTTTCATCCTTCAGCTTTGAGTGATGAAGGTTTTGGCCCAATGGCAGCAATGCGTGGTGCGTTGGAATCTGCGGGATTGATGCCTAAAGAAATTAACAGTGTAATTGCCCACGGCACAGGTACACCCAATAATGACAGAGTAGAAGGATTATCTATAAAAAGAATTTTTGGAGAATCACTGCCACCGGTATGTTCTTTAAAATCTATTTTAGGACATACTTTGGGTGCTGCATCAGCAGTAGAAAGTGTGCTGGCTGTAATTGGAGTAAGAGATGGCCATGTTTATCCAAGCAGAAATTTCGAAACTCCTGATGAGGAAACCGGTCTTGTACCTAACTTGAATTTCAAGAAAGAAAAGATAAAGCATAGTCTTCTTAATTCATTTGGATTTGGAGGTAATTGTAGCTCATTAATTTTTTCCTCTGTAAATTGAAAATAGAACAGTTTAAAACAGTTAAATTAAATGGAGAAAAATTTTGTTGATTATGTTAAAATTTGTTGCCGTTCAGGAGCAGGAGGTCCGGGCTATGTACATTTTCACAGAGATAAAAAGACCGCAAAAGGTGGACCTGACGGGGGCGATGGTGGACGAGGAGGACATATTATTGTGCGGGGTAACAAACAACTTTGGACTTTATTGCATTTGAAATATCGTAAACATATACTTGCAGATGCAGGACAAAAGGGAGGTAATGCATTACGTACAGGTGCTGATGGTAAAGATGAGATTCTTGAAGTACCAATAGGAACCATTGCAAGAGATTTTGAAACCAATAAATTTTTGTTTGAAATAGAAGAAGATGGGCAGGAAGTGATATTGGCAAGAGGAGGGAGAGGAGGCAAGGGAAATGCTTTTTTCAAAACATCTACATTACAAACTCCACGTCATGCGCAACCCGGTGGCGAAGGTATTGAAGAATGGAAAATTTTGGAGTTAAAACTTATGGCAGATGTTGGGTTGGTTGGTTTTCCAAATGCAGGAAAATCTACACTACTTTCTGTTGTGTCTGCTGCCAAACCAGAAATTGCAGACTATCCATTTACAACCTTAGTTCCTAATCTGGGCATGGTCTATTATCATGATGACAGGTCGTTTGTGATGGCTGACATTCCAGGAATTATTGAAGGTGCACATACCGGAAAAGGGTTGGGGTTAAGATTTTTAAGACATATTGAGCGTAATTCAATACTGTTATTTTTGATTGCTGCAGATGCAAAAAGTATTAAAGAAGAGTATAAAATACTTAAGAACGAACTACGTCAGCATAATCCTGAATTGTTGGATAAAAGAAGGGTTATTGCCATCACAAAATCGGATATGTTGGATGAGGAGTTGTTGAAAGAATTGAAAAAAGAAGTACCTAATGACAAAAATCCCGGAGGAGGCAAAGTGCCTGTAGTTTTTATTTCGTCTGTTGCGAATTTTAATATTGATAAACTTAAAGATGTTTTGTGGAAAGAACTTAATTCATGATTGAGCAGATAAAAGAATTTGATACAAATTTATTCTTATGGCTGAACTCAATACATAGTCCGGCCATGGATTCTTTTTTCTTTGCTATTACCAATCGCTTTGTATGGATTCCGGTTTATCTGATTTTACTTTTTTTGCTAATAAAGAAGAAAAAAAATAAAACATGGAGCATACTGTTGTTTATTGTTATATTAATTATCTGCAGTGATCAGCTTTCTGTTTTGATAAAAGAAAATGTAATGCGTTATAGACCTTGTCATAATCTGAATATTCAGGGTGTAGTACATACAGTTAATAATAAATGTGGAGGCAAATATGGTTTTGTATCATCTCATGCAACAAATACAATGGCTTTGTTTGCGTTTCTTGTATTGTCAGTTTTTAAAAAAGAAAGAATAGTTATTGCTCTATTGGCAATCTATGTCTTATTAGTTTCATATAGCAGAGTATATTTAGGGGTGCATTATCCGTTTGATATTTTAGGTGGATGGATTACAGGTTTGGCAGTAGCATTAGTTTTGTATTATTTTGTATATAATAAATTATTCAATCAGCCTTAATATAGGCATATAGATTATGCTTTTAGTGATTTAATATGAGGACAATTTTAACAATAGGTTTTGGTAGTTTTATAGGCGGCATGATTCGATACATGCTCTCACTTTTTATTCAATCCAAGACAGTTTCAGAATTTCCGGTCGGCACCTTGCTTGTAAATATTATCGGGTGCTTTTTAATTGGCGTTGTGTATAGCTTTGCCGAACAAGGTAAAATGGCAGTAGAGTGGCGCTTATTTATTGCTACAGGAATACTTGGTGGGTTTACAACGTTTTCAGCTTTTTCAATGGAGTCGTTTATGATGTTGCGTAATGGTTATTATGGAATGATGACTGTATATGTTTTTCTAAGTTTGGCTATTGGTATATCTGCTACAATAGGTGGTTTTTTATTGGTAAGAACTCTTAATTGATAGTTAAGGAATAAGTGTAATTTTTGATATTTGATGCTTATAATGGTTGTGTTTTATTTTGCATAGGCCTGCCAACAGGCAACTATCAACGTATATAAGCCAATTCCAAGTAATGCCATGCCTGTAATCCTATTGAGCCAGGTGAGTAAATTTATTGTCAATATAGATTTTAATTTATGTGCAATGTAGGCTTTAAATAGATCAAAAGAGAAGAGTGTGATTAAAATAGAACCGTAAAACAACAAAAGGTGATGAATGGTGTAGTGCTCTTTTACAGAAACCGTTCCCGAAACACCAATCCAGAAAAATAGCACAGAAGGATTCATGGAATTAATCATAAATCCTTTTAAAATATAAAGACTCTTGCTATCTGTTTTTTCGTTTACTGTTATAGCTTCAGCAGGAATACTATTTCTTTTAAGTATTAAAGCTATTCCAAAACCGATAAGCAAAATTCCTGAAATTATTCCTGCTATAAATCTGTGATTGTTGAGTAGTAGAATAAAATTACTTCCAAAGTAGGCTATGAAAATAAAAAGTGTATCACTAATGAGTACACCTATTGCCACTCTACTTGCATAGCTAAAGCCTTTGCGTAAGCTGATGTTTATGATGAGAAAAAAAACCGGTCCGGCAAGAATTGCCAGAAAGCAACCTAACAGAAATCCACTTATTACAGGCTCAATCAAAATTGTAGTTTATAAAAAATTAAACTGCTTGATTTATGTTCTTATGTTGTGATGCAACAAACTTTTCCCAATCCTCAAAAACTTTATTTTTCATTACTCTGGGAAATTTATTTTGTGCACCAATTTTGCCTTGTAGCTCCATCCATTTGTAAAACCAAGATGTTGGAATTATTTCAACAAAAATTTCTTTCAATGCACTTCTTCTCTCAACCCTATAATCATCATTAAGAATTTTCAGTTTTTCGTCAATAAGCTTTTTCAGATTCTCTGAGTCATTATAAGTATCACAACCAATATACCATTTGTGTGCGAATAAAGATTGATAGGGGATACCTGCAACACCAAATTCAGGGATATCAATATTCAATTCATCAGAAACAAGTTCAATTGCTCTGTTCATGTTGTCAACAGACAGGTGTTCACCACATAAACTCAGATAGTGTTTTGTTCTACCGATAATCTGAATTTCACATTTTTCTAAATTAGTAAATGTAATTACATCACCAATTAAATAACGCCATGCACCGGAACAAGTTGTTAATAATATCGCATAAGGTTCATTGGCCTTAACTTCGTTTAGTAATAAAGTTTTCGGTTTGTGTTTTAATTCACCATCAGCATCAAAATTATCTTCGTTAAATGGTATGAACTCATAAAATATTCCATTGTTAACGAGAAGTCTCATACCTCTTGTGTTTGGCTCATCCTGATAGGCAATAAATCCTTCTGATGCTAAATAGGTTTCTATGTAATAAATTTGTTTCCCTAAGAGTTTGCTAAATCCTTTTTTATAAGGCTCGAAGGAGACACCACCGTGAACATAAATTTCAAGGTTGGGCCACAGTTCGTGAATATTTTTAAGCTTGTAATGGTCAAGTATTTTTTCAATCAAAAGTTGAACCCAGGCAGGAACACCTACAATAATACCTATGTCCCAATCTTTTGCCTTGTGCGTTATTTCATCAAGTTTTGCATGCCAATCTTTTTCTCTGGATATTTTTCTGCCAGGCTTATAAAAATGTTGAAACCAAAATGGAATCTGACTTGCTGTGATTCCACTAAGATCGCCTTCAAAATAACTGCCTTGCTGATGTAAGTGTGTACTACCGCCTAACATTAATATACCTTTTTCAAAAGTTGAGAAAGGCAGGTCGTATTTAGATAAAGAAAGAATCTGTTTTAAGCTGGCTTTTTGAATGGCTTTCGACATATCCTTTGTTACGGGAATATGTTTGCTTGATGAACCCGAAGTGCCGGAACTTAATGCAAAGTAACGAACCTTGCCGGGCCAACAAACATTTTCCTGATCATGTAAACTTTTATTCCACCAATTTGAAAAAATTGAATTGTAGTCATGAACTGGAACTGCTGCCCTGAATTTAGTTACAAAATTTTTATTCCCCAGCATACCTTGAAAGTTGTAAGCTTCACCAAACATGGTAAACTGGGCTTTTCTTATCAACTTTTTCAGTACACGTTTCTGAGAAATAAAAGGAGAAAAGGGTACAATCTCAATTTTTCCTCTGAGATCAATACTTGCCTTAATTATTCTGCCTATCAAAGTCATGCTAAAATGTTTGCAAGGCTAAAAATAGGAAATACTTTGAAATGCAATAAAAAAACCCATGAATTGACATGGGTTTTTATTAAATTGTACTTATTCTTAGTTGACCAAGAATTTTCTGCCTTGGGTTACCTGATTGTCGTTAATAATCTGGAAGTAATATAATCCCTTTGCAAGGTTTATAGGTAGGCGAACTGAATTCACTCCCGTTGAAAGCGAAACTTCTTCTTTAAAAATTAAAGCTCCTTTTAAGTCGAATAAAGTTATTTCTGCTTTTATATTATCGGGACTTGAAACGATAGAGTTAACAATATCTTCAACTTGGTTTACAGACAATAATTTAAACTCATCATTTTGACATGATGGTGCATAAATTGTTTTTAAATCATGCATGGTTCCATTAAAATCATATTGTCTGAGTCTATAGTATGCAGCAATGCCATCATCGGTTGAAACTTCATAGTTCTTAGAATCATTTACTGTGCCACTGCCTTCAATTTTACGGAATAATGTAAACTCAGTGCCATCTGCACTTTTCTCAAGAGTGAAGAAGTCATTATTAAGTTCAGAAGCAGTTGTCCATTTAATCTGATGATGGTTCTTTACACAATTAGCATAAAAGGAAAGTAGTTCTACAGGTAGTGGCGTGTTTTGATTTACTAATACCCACCAATCATTTGTAACGGAAACTCCTGTAGCTGTTACTGTTCTTATTGGACCTGCAGAGGCATAAGCCTGAGCGCCCTGAAATGGATTATCCCAGAATCCACCTACGTAATTATAATGTTGTGCTTTATATGGACCTGCTATTGCTGGAAATTCAGCAACAGGAGCAGAGAAAACTGCATTGAATGTAGTGCTTGTGCCTGATTGATTTATTTTCCAAAAACGATCTACACAATCTGCGCTATTGTCAGCACCGGTAGCAACGGAATTAACGTGACCTACGCCAGGAGGATAAGGAAGGTTTGCCGGGCTTGTTTTAAATGTTGATGCTGTTATGAATCCAGCATTACCTCCTGTTGAAGTAACGGTTAAAGGTATGTAGGTTGTTGGGTCTAATCCAAATGGGAATATGTGTGGTGTATTGTCAGCAGCAAACATCCATTTGACATTACTTGCGCCATCATAAGTTTCGGCTCGTATGTATCCGGCTACCCTGGTGATAGAGGTGTTAGGGCTATTTTCAATTATAATTGTTCTTCCTCCATTGGTAGGATCATTATCATCATCAAGACGCAACTGACCTGCAGTTAATTTTAATTGATTTCTGACGTTAACTGTGCCATTGCTTGTAGGATAAACATACTCTGTATTTGGGTCACCACCAAAGTTTATTTCGAGCACACCATATTTTTGGTTGCCGCCAACAGCATTACCCATTCCAATTCCGGTAATAATCTGATTGTCATCACCGAAATATTCTACTGTACTGGACGAAGAAAGTAGAAATCCCATATTGCCGCTTGAATTGATAGCAGCAGAACTAAATCCTGAATAGAATCCATTGGTATGTTGAATACGTATTCTTGATCCACTAGCACCTTGCACGGTACTTTTTAGAAAATTTCCTGTAGTATAAACAGAGCTATTATTTCTTAATGTAAAAGTAGCACCTGATGAAACATAAAGCATCGGTAACGTTTGTCCGGCAAATTCTTCAACATAAGAAGTCAACTGCACATCTCCGGAAATTACTTCTAAAGTTGTACCATTGACAACAGTAAGAACAGTGTGATCTACAGTATGGCCATTTAAACGAGTAAATAATGTAGTTCCTGTACGTGCAAAATCTAATGCACCGCGTGAAGCAATTGTTCCTGCACCATTGCGTTTAATTGTTCCGGAAGGGCCAAGAAGAACGTTAGGGCTTTTAATCGTTAAACTCTGTACAGTTGGGTTTAAAGTATTGTTAACAAAATTGATTGTGCCACCGGAATGTACAAAATCACCTGTATTATCGTCATCACTGTTAATTGTAACTGTAGTCGTAATAGGAGGGATAGTTGCATTGTTTGTATAGAAAAAATTGCCGTTTGTCATATTAAATCCACCTAAAACATTAATGATAATAGGATTATAAGCAGAGTTGCTTTTCAACCTTAATGTGCCTCCTGAAATAATCAGGTCTCCGTGTATTGTTCCTGCTAAATCACCTCTGCCGGCAGAAAAATTATTTATTCCATTGTTACAGGTTAAATTACCTCCGACAGTTATATTCACATTATGTGTGGTTGTAATAACAGCACTAGGATAATTATTAAAACTGTTATTCCCGTTGTCAAATGTTAAATTTGCTCCAATGCTGATTAATTCGTTACCTTGAGTTACACTGGAATAGAAAGTGCCGTTAGCACCTCCGAAATACATATCTCCTGTAACGGTAAGTTTTAATGGAGAAGTGTTACTATAAACCGGATGTAGGTAGGGGATAAAACTTACTAAGTTTGTAACAGCAGTATAATTTACATTGAAATCACCATTTACAGTACAAATAACACTGTCGTTTGCAGCATTGTATTGAATGTAATTGCCTCCAGAAAAGCTAAATCCTCCAAGAGTAAAAATACTTTTTCCGGCTGTAAAAATGTTGGTTGCATGTGTGCCTTTAAAGAATCCTCCTGATTGGTTTAAGGTTCCATCAACGGTAAATGTATTACGACCTGTTCCGTCCTGAATACCATAAAATGCACCAGCACTTTGATTAAAATTACCTGCAACATAAAATTCAAGGTTTCCATTGTTGAGGTATGTTCCACAAACTCCCTGATTAGCTGCTGTTCCGGAATTCATCAGATTAAAATCGCCTAGTACCCTAATAAATGTATTGCCTGCACCGGAATTACCTCTAAAAAAGTTTGCCGGGTTTGTAGAATTAAAAATAAAACTTCTTGTAACGGCAATTGAGTCAATTGCATTAGAACTTGCATTGGCTTGCACATTCATTGAGCCACCATTCAGAAATAAATTTGAGCCGATTTCAATATTAACTATCCCAATGTTGTTGGCAACAACAAAATTAACTGATGCAGATGATGAGTTTAAGTCATGACCAACAATAAGTTTCGTTCTGGCAACATTTCCGGGAGAAAGCAGTATGGTAGTATTGGTAACTCCAGAAAGATTGAAGTCGTTCAAAACATTTACTGTGGCATAGCCAGTTGGTAAAGGATACAGAGGATTGTTTGAAGCATCTAAAAGATCATTTCCTCCCAAAAAAATATTTTTAAGGCCGGCAGAAATATTTAAATAGCCTGTGGTATAATTTAAGAATCCATTGCCGGAATCAACAAAACGAACATAATTTGGGTTATTGGAAATTTTTGTATTGCCACCTACGGTTAATGTAAGTGGTGCATTTACTTGTTTGCAAAAAATCAAATTTATTACCTGAGCCCTGAATGAGTAAATCTCCCATAATATTAGCTGTCACACAGCACTTCTGATTGGGAATGTTGAGTCAAAAACAGCAATAAAATCGTGTCTGGTAATAAAATTACCATTGACAGTCAGATTCAGGGTTCCTAAAGACATATTCATGATAATAGTTGGCTGGTTTACTAAAACACTACTATCAGTAAAATTCCCCATTGTTAAAGTAAGGTTTCTATTATTACCTTCTTGGAAAATAATTGCAGAATTACCTCTGAGTGTAACATCATTCAATGTTAATACTGTTGTTGCACCGCTACCATCATCCATTCTTAAAACTCCATCAGTTACTAAGAGGCTGCCTTTAATTCTGTTAGGTGAAAACTGCCCGCGTTGTTCCCATGTTGTACCGGTAACAGAAGTAACTAAGTTTCCAATATCACTTGTTACACGAGTAGGGCCAGCCAATGGCAAGGCAGTACTTGCCCATTTGCGAATTATTAAAGTGCTTGTAGGGCTGAAATTTTCTACACCATTTTCAAAAACGTTTTCATCAACTGCGATATTAATTTTTGGGTTATGATCATAAACCGCACCATTTCCTAAAACAAAATTTCCGGGTACAGTCATATTAATTCTACCGTTGTTAATCAATGTTCCACTCACAACTAAGTCACCGGCAAATACTAATTGTGCAACAGCATTATTCGCA
The DNA here is from genome assembly GCA_016699635.1 of Bacteroidota bacterium. Classification (GTDB taxonomy): domain Bacteria; phylum Bacteroidota; class Bacteroidia; order AKYH767-A; family OLB10; genus OLB10. The sequence goes on from CP064983.1 coordinate 2,699,737, forward strand.
ATAGTCAAATTACCACCAGAGTTAATAGTCACTGATCCTAATACATCTGTATTGAATCCATTTATAGTTACAGTAGTTCCTGTATTGATAACAACTGTATCACCTGTTGTTGGATATAATCCTGCTTGATTCCATATCAATGTGTTAAAATTTCCGGAGGCCACAGATTGAAATATCAATGCTTCAGAACGGTAAGAACTGAGAACAAAGATTAAAGTGACCATAAAAAAGGAAATGATTTTTTGGAAATCTTTCATGTTTTTATTGATTTAATAGTTTTGGATGACATCTAATGAGATGCCTCTGTAAGTTTAATCGGTAAATTTACTAAAAGGTTAAGAGGAAAAGCAATTTTCTTACCACTTTTTTTTCACGAATCATATCTACATCAAGAAGTTGGTAATATGGGAACTGCGCTCCGATAAGAATTTTTAATAAATTAATTAATTTTCATGAATTAAAACTTTAATAAAAATATATTAAACAATTGACAATTAATATAATATAGTAATATTTAATTATGCCGCAAAATCGGTTGAAATGGTATTCATTTTCATTTATTTATACATAATTGTTATGAAAAAATGTAAAAAAAATATTAACATGAAAGAAGTCGTAAGATCATTTACAAGTAAAACAGCCTATTTCCCGACAAAATCTTTCAGGTAGAAAGGTTCAAAATAGGCTAGGTTTTCAAAAGTCTGCTGAGTAAATTTTTTAAAAGCAAGTGTCACTAAGCCCATTGCAGACATTTTAAATTCATCGAAAATGACGCAATTGGAATTGATTTTTATTGAATCGGGAAGTTTTGCTGCACCGTTACCAAAAAAGCAAATCTTGTTTTTTACTAATTTATCATGATGAAATTGTTCATCAATAATAACTGCATTTTCTTTTTCGATAAAATCGAGTTGTGGGTTTAATAGTGCTGTAAAAACTTCCATTCTTCGTGCGTCAATCATTGGGCATAATAGCTGACCTTTGCATTGTTTGTTTGCAATGTTTGCCATTGACTGTAAAGTAGCAACAGAAATAAGTGGTATTTTTAATGCAAAACAAAGTCCTTTGGCTGTGGCTACGCCAATGCGCAAACCGGTATAAGACCCGGGGCCGCAACTGACAACAACAGCATCAATGTTTTTATAAGTCAGTCGGTTTCTTTTTAACAATTCATCAATGAAAACAGCAAGTAAAGATGCATGCGATTTGCTGTTATGCGTTTCTTCACAATCTATGATTGTTTCATTGTCGGAAATACAAACAGAACAAGTGTCAGTAGAAGTTTCTAAATGGAGTAGAAGAGCCACTAAAATTATTTTTGTTCTTCTTTAAAAAGCTGATTTTGTGGAACAACTTTAATTTTATCACCATCAACTAATTTTTTTGATACAGCCTGATAGGGGTCGGTAATTACTTCGTCACCAACTTTTATTCCTTCTAGAATTTCAATAAAATTATTGTCCTGAATACCTGTTTTTACAACATGCATTTTTGCAATGCCATTGTCATTTACAAAGACTATTTCTTTAACAGGTGTATCATTTGTGTTACTGCTTACAACTACTTTGTCATCAGGTGGAGTATCGTCATTTTTTCTGACAACAGCTTTGTCAGATGTTCTGATGGTGGTATCACGTGTTGTAACTGCCTTGATTGGAACAGAAACAACATTACTTACTTTTTTAGTTTGAATTTCAACTGTTGCTGACATGCCAGGTCTAAATGGAGAATATTCCGGATGGTCAGAAGGAATCAAGTCAGAATAAGATTCACGCAAGATTCTGATTTTAACTGCAAAGTTTGTGACTTGCTCTGTTGATGTCAATGACTCATTTGGTGAATTGGCAATCTCTGTTACAATGCCTTTGAATTTTCGTGGGCTATAGGCGTCAATTTCAACTAATGTAGTATCATTTAAATGTATTCTAATGATATCGTTTTCTCCTACATCGGCTTTTACTTCCATTTCCTGCAAGTTAGAAATTCTTAGAATTTCTGTGCCATCAGTAAAGCTTGTTCCGGCAATACGCTCACCTTTTTTCTTGCTTATTTTAGAAATGGTGCCATTTACCGGTGCAAAAATTTCAGTCTTGTTTAAATTTTCTTTTGGCTTCGCGTACAGTTGCACTTCCACTGTTGATGTTATATTGCGCTCCTGAAACGCCTTGTTTGGATGCATCTACTTCTGCTTTTGCAACTTCATAGGCGGATTTTATAGCTTCGAAATCGGATGCGCTTATGACTTTTTCTTCAAAAAGTTTTTTATTTCTTGTGTAGGCAATTTCAGCTTTTACCAACTGACTTTCTGCTTGTGATAGTCGTGACTTGCTGCTTTCATAATTTGCTTTTGTAGAATTCAGCCCGGCAACAGCTCTGTCTAAAGATGATATGTATATTTCAGGATTGATTTTGCATAACAACTGACCTTTCTTTACTACATCACCTTCTTTAACAAGCATCTCAACAATCTCGCCTGAAACATCAGAGCTTATTTTTACTTCTACTTCAGGCTGTACTTTTCCACTTGCAGATACAGACTCTGTGATGGTTTGTAATGATGCCTTTTCAGTGCTTACATTGGTGACATTTTCTTCGCCAAGCCATCCCGCTTTTTTGGCAATTACCAAAGCCACAATAACGACTCCGGCAATGATGATAATATTTCTTAATGTATTATTTTTCTTACTCATACAATTTACTTAAAATGACAATGGTTTTCCCAGATAATAGTCAAGTACTTTTATTTTTAAAATCAAATCGAATTTTGATTGAATCAAATCTGATTGTGATTTGGTGTAATTATTTCTGGCATTTACGTAGTCAATAGAATTTAATAGACCAGCATTGTACTTTTTTTCTGTATATAAAAATGCTTTTTCCTGTGCTGTAACACTTTTGTTTGCGGCAGCATATTTGTTGAGTGCAGCCAATGCATCGGCATGAGCCTGCTGAACATTTTTAAACACAGTGTTTTTAGTTTGCAAGGCATTGAGGCGTGCATTTTCAAAACTCAATTTTGATCTTTTAATGCTGCTGTTTGTTGCCCATCCATTAAATAAGGGGATGGACAAGTTGAATCCGATAGCTTTTTCCGAAATTATTGTTCAGCTGATCTTTAACAGGAGTATCAATATATTTATAATTGAAAACAGGTTGCAGCACTTGCTCTCCTGATGATGTAACCGCGCCTGACGGTACATATCCTGAAAAAACAGGATTGCCATCGAGAGATGTTGCCTGATTGGAATAATTGGTAGATAAAGAGCCAAATGCAGATAACCTTGGATAACGAGCAGCACGTGCAATACCTAAAGATTCTTTTGCACTTTTTAATCTAAGTTCAGAAGCTTTGACCTCCGGCAGATTTTTTAAAGCTTCATTGTAAACAGATTCTGATGATAATGAAAGCGATTCCTGAGATGGGATTTCCAGTGCAGGAGTTTCTATTGCAATGTCATTCGCACCTTCAAGTTGCATTAATTGAATTAGCGTGAGTTTTGATGAGGTGAGCAGATTTTCCGCAGAAGCTTTATTGAATTCTTCAGTTGCAAGAAGTGCATCGGCATCAAGCAATGAGCCTTCAGCTAACAAATCATTGTCAACTAAAATTTTTGCTCTGTTACGCTCTTTAGTAACTGCTTCTATTCTGTCGTTAGTTGCTTTTAATTGCTCATTACTGTAAAGTATCTGAAGATAGGCTGCTGCAACCGATAATGCAATATCATTCTGCACTTTTCGTACATCCAGTTTACTTACATCAAAATCAATGGAACTTTTACGTAAATTATGTTGCAATTCCAGTCCTTGAAATATTGGAAGATTTCCATTTAAAGATGCACCACCTGACTGAAAAGTTTGATCAACATATTGATAACTTGTAGGGTCAAGGCTTCTTCCGTAGTTGTAATTTAAAGAAGAACTGGCATTTATACTGGGAAAAAGGCTGCCGACACTTTGCTGATAAGTAGCTGCTGCAATTTTTGAAGCAATGATTGATTGCTGCACACTAATATTATTGTTCAATGCATAGTCAATACAGTCTTTAAGCGACCAGATTTTCTGAGCGTTAGCCTCACTGAAAAATAATATAAATAAAAAAATAGATTTAAAAGGTTTCATGTTATTCCGGTAACTGCGTTGCGAAATTAAGAATTGTTTGATTGAGAGAGCTTCAAAGCTATATTAATTAATGGAAATCTATATCCATTAACAAACTTTAACAGTTAGAAATTGTGTTGTCCTGAGAAAAATTCACATCAATTTTTCAGACTGATTTTATATTCATAAAAAACGGTTAAACTTTCTTATTTTCGCACACTATTTTATTAATCATGTTCGAGAATTTAAGTGATAAGTTAGAAAAGGCGTTTAAGAACCTAAAAGGTCAGGGAAAGATAACCGAAATTAACGTTGCCGAAACTCTAAAAGAGGTTAGAAGGGCATTATTAGATGCTGACGTAAATTATAAAGTAGCCAAACAATTTACCGATACGATTAAAGAGAAGGCATTAGGTCAAAATGTACTAACGGCAGTATCTCCCGGTCAGTTGTTGGTTAAGATTGCACATGATGAACTGGCTACATTGATGGGTGGTCAGATGACAGATATTCAACTTAAAGGAAATCCATCAGTCATTCTAATGTCAGGGTTGCAAGGTTCGGGTAAAACAACATTATCCGGAAAACTTGCTAATTTTTTAAAGACTAAAAAAGGAAAGACACCTTTGTTGGTTGCATGCGATGTTTACAGACCTGCAGCTATAGATCAGCTTAAAGTTTTGGGTGAACAGATAGGTGTAGAAGTTTATTCTGAAGTAGAAAATAAAAATCCTGTAGAAATTGCGCGTCATGCAATAAAGCAAGCCAAGCAGAATGGTAACAATGTAGTTGTTGTTGATACCGCAGGTCGTTTAGCTATTGACGAGCAGATGATGAATGAGATTGCAGCATTGAAAAATGCAATCGAACCTGATGAAATCTTGTTTGTGGTTGACAGTATGACCGGTCAGGATGCAGTGAATACAGCAAAAGCATTTAATGACCGATTGAATTTTGACGGAGTGGTTTTGACTAAACTTGATGGTGACACAAGAGGTGGTGCTGCATTGTCTATTCGTTCAGTAGTAAATAAGCCCATAAAGTTTGTCGGTACCGGTGAGAAGATGGATGCGTTGGATGTTTTCCATCCTGAGCGTATGGCCGACCGTATTTTAGGTATGGGCGACATTGTGACATTGGTTGAAAAAGCACAGGAACAATTTGATGAGAAGCAAGCAGCCGAGCTGCAAAAGAAGTTTGCCAAGAATCAATTTAATTTTAATGATTTCCTTTCGCAATTGCAGCAGATTAAAAAAATGGGAAACATTAAAGACCTTGTTTCAATGATACCGGAGTTGGTAAGGCAGTTAAAGACATGGACATTGACAACAATGCTTTTAAAAGCATTGAAGCAATCATTCAGTCAATGACACCGGCAGAACGTGCCAATCCTGATCTGATTAATGGTAACAGAAAGAAAAGAATTGCAGCCGGTAGCGGCACAGGTATTCCTGAAGTAAATAAATTGATTAAACAGTTTGAGGATATGCGCAAGATGATGAAGATGATGACGACAGGTAATATGAAAAACATGATGCGCAATATGCCCGGAATGAGAAGATAAGTTATCGCATTAGGACAATATTTTTAGGGCATGACAATAATTGATGGAAAGCAAACAGCAGAAGAATATAAATCTATTCTAAAGCAGGAAGTAAAAGCACTTGTTGCAACCGGCAAGCGTCCTCCGGGGTTAGCTATATTACTCATTGGTAATAATGGAGCAAGCGAAACTTATGTTGCTAATAAATTAAAGACTTGTCATGATGTTGGATTTAATGCATCGCTTTTTCGTTTTGAAAATACGGTGAGTGAAAACGAAATATTGAACTGTATAAATGAACTCAATTTTAATTCAAGCATTGATGGTGTCATTGTGCAATCACCGTTTCCAAATCATATTTCACCACAGAAAATAAATGAAGCTATTCATCCTGCAAAAGATGTTGATGGATTTCATCCGATGAATGCAGGGAGGCTGCAACAGAACAAACCATGTTACATTGCAGCAACACCTAAAGGCATTATGCAGTTGATTGAAAATATAAAATTGAAACACAGGGAAGCATTGCGTGGTAGTTGGGCGAAGTAATATTGTTGGAATGCCAATGAGTATTTTGTTGAGTCGAAACAGTAAGCCCGGAAATTGTACAGTAACAATTTGTCATAGCAAGACTGTAGATCTTGCAGCATATACAAAACGTGCTGATATTTTAATTGCAGCAATTGGTTCGCCTGAATTGATAACAGCAGATATGGTGAAAGAAGGTGCAGTAGTGATTGATGTAGGTATTACACGTGTAGCAGACAAAGCAACAAAAAGCGGGTACAGACTTAAAGGAGATATTAAGTATGATGAAGTAGCCCCTAAGTGTAGTTTTATCACACCGGTTCCGGGGGTGTTGATCCGATGACCATTATCGGATTATTGCAGAATACCTTACTTGCGGTAAAAAATGCCATATATAATTAATCTATTTTGAAATGATTTTTGAAAAGTAATTAGCGATCATAACAAATGAAGCATTAAAAGTGCTTTTGAATTTTGAGTCGGATGAAAGTCTGTTGACTGACACGCAACCTCGTAAGGAGTTTGATGGAGATTATACTATAGTTGTTTTTCCTTTTGTCCGTCAGTCGAAAAAATCGCCTGAAGAAACAGGAAGATTAATTGGAGAGTATTTAATCAAACATGCATCTTTTATTAGCAATTACAATGTCATAAAAGGATTTTTGAATATTACGGTAAGTGATGAGCAGTGGCTTAAAAGAATTGCAGTTGCATTTGCAGATTCCGAATATGGTTTTACTAAAGCAGATAAATCTAAGCCTGTTATTGTTGAGTATGCATCGCCAAACACAAACAAGCCCATACACCTTGGACATTTGCGAAATATCCTTTTAGGTTATTCAGTTTCATTGCTACTGAAAGCAACCGGACGAAATGTTAAACGAGTTAGCATCATCAACGACAGAGGTGTGCATATATGCAAATCAATGCTTGCATGGAAAAAATTTGGTAATGATGAAACACCTCAATCATCAGGAATGAAAGGTGATCATCTTGTAGGAAAATATTATGTGGAGTTTGACAAGCAATATAAACAGCAGGTTTCAGAAATGATTTCTGCAGGTATTGAAAAAGATAAAGCAGAAAAGAACGCACCCTTAATGCAGGAAGTAAGGCAGATGCTGATAGAGTGGGAGCAAGGCAATGAAGAAGTGACTGCATTATGGAAGAAGATGAATGGTTGGGTGTATGAAGGTTTTGATGTTACCTATAACAGATTAGGTGTAGATTTTGACAAGACATATTATGAATCGGAAACCTATCTGCTGGGAAAGAAAATAGTTGAAGAAGGACTGTCAAAAGGTGTGTTTTATAAAAAGGCTGACAACAGCGTTTGGGTTGATTTAACGAATGATGGATTAGACGAAAAAATAGTGCAGCGCTCTGATGGAACTTCGGTTTATATTACGCAGGATTTAGGCACTGCAGTGTTGCGTCATGATGAGTTTGATTTCGATTCTAAAATTTATGTTGTAGGCAATGAACAGGACTACCATTTTAAAGTATTGTTTTTAATACTTAAAAAATTAGGGTATGAATGGGCTGAAAAGCTTTATCATTTAAGTTATGCAATGGTTGATTTGCCAAGTGGTAAAATGAAATCACGTGAGGGAACTGTTGTTGATGCAGACGATTTGATGGACGAAGTAACTGCTGCTGCCGCTGAAGAAACAAGTAAGTTGGGCAAGGTTGAAGAGTTTAGCAGTGATGAATTAAAGCAGCTCTATGAAACGCTTGGCTTTGGGGCACTTAAATATTTTATTTTAAAAGTTGATCCTGAAAAAAGAATGTTATTTAATCCTGCTGAAAGTGTAGAGATACATGGAAACACGGGTCCTTATATTCAGTATGTGCATGCAAGAATTTGTTCTGTTTTGAAGCGGGCTTCACAGATGGAACAACTGAGCAACTATAAAAATACCGCAATAGAATCACTTGTTAGCATGAATGAGAAGGAGCGTGAACTTGCAATCAATATTCTTCGTTTTAAAGAAACAGTTGAAACTGCAGCAGAAAAATTTTCTCCGGCTATTGTTGCAAACTATGTTTATGAGTTAGCAAAAAACTTTAATCAATTCTATCACGATAATTCAATTATTTCAGAGGGTGAATTGGAAACAAGCCAGTTCAGACTGTGTTTGGCTGATGCCTGTGCAATGACAATTAAAAAATCATTGAACCTGCTTGGTATTAAGGCCCCGGAAAGAATGTAAGAGATTGTTTGAGTTGAATTAAATTGCCTTTTTCAACTTAGCAACAGCATCCAGAACAAACTGTACTTGTTCATCACGACTCATATAGGTGTTGTCAAGAATGATTGCATCATCAGGCTTTCGCAATGGGCTTTCTTCTCTGTGAGTGTCTTCATAGTCGCGCAACTCAATATTTTTTCTTATTTCATCAGGTGTTACTTTTATTCCTTTTTCAATGAGCTCATGATATCGTCTGTAAACACGTACTTCGGGTGATGCAGTCATAAAAATTTTCAAGTCGGCATTCGGAAAAACGGTAGTGCCAATATCACGTCCGTCCATTACCAGATTTCCAAGAGTTGACATTTGTTGTTGCATGGCAACTAATTTTTTTCGTACCGATTTTATTGCACTCACATAACTAACATTGTCTGAAACATCCATCTGTCTGATTTCTGCTTCAATATTTTTGCCATTGAGATAGATTTCTGATTGTCCGGTTTGTTCATTTCTGATAAATTCAATTTGAATGTTTTCAAGAATTGAAGAATAATCAGCAATTACATCAGCAGTCTTGCTGAATGGAATATTGTTTTGCAGGAAATAATAAGTGACTGCGCGGTACATTGCACCCGAATCAATATAATTCAATTTAAGCCGCTTTGCTATGGCTTTTGCAACCGTACTTTTCCCACAGGAAGAATAACCATCAATAGCAATTATCATAAAACTTATCCGGAAAACTTTTCAAAAATAATGAAAAGCAATATAACGACAGTGAATATTAACTTTATTTCAGGTTAGCTGTCAGTTGTTTTTGGTTTGCGCTTAAAATCGTTTAGATATGTTGAAATAGAAAGGCTGTTGGTTCCACCAGCAAGATGGTAAAGGCTTCTGCCATAGCTGAGGTGAAATTTAGATATTTTTAAACCAAGTCCGAATGAAATACCAACCATGGCAGGTCTGCTTTCTACTTTCATTTCATTTCGTCTCTGGAAATTGTACGCCATGCGCAAATGAAAATTTTTACTGATAAGAATCTCATTGCTGATGATTAAATGTCGCAATAGTTTATTGCCAAACGATGCTTTTTCCGGCTCTTTTACTTCACCTGTCAGAGGGTCTGTTTCCTGACTGTTGTTGTCAATGTAGGAAAGATCCCATTTTTCAATATGACGATAGGTTAAAGTAAAACGAAAAGGAGCTTTGGCTAATTTCTGTGTAATGCCTGCTTCAATTTCAATCGGCAGTGGCTCATTGTTTTTCTCAGTATATGATTTTAATTGACGACCGGCATTTCTGATAACAAGTGCAGCACTTGTGAGTTTATCGGGACTGTAATAGTTGACTCCAAGGTCGGCAGCAATTCCAAATGCAGAGTAGGTGTCAATGTGACTGTAAATAAATTTCAATGAAGCACCAACAAACAACACACTATCAATTCCAACAGGTCTTGACATAGATATGTTTAATGCATAATCGCCACCTGAAAAAGTTCCTAAGTCAGTTGCAGTTTCGTCTGTGCGGTCGAACTTCCCATAGCTTACATATTGTATGCCGGCAGAAAGTGTTCCTATATTTTCAATGTGATGTGCATAGGCAGTGTAACCATATTTTATTCCGGAGAAATATGGATTGTAGTTGAAGGTAATCTGTTTATCCATATCAACATTTAATATGGCAGGATTGTAAAAGGAAGTATTTAAGTCGTTGTCGCGAATGGAAATGAAATTTCCACCGAGTGCTGCATGACGTGCAGATGATGGCAGGTCAAGAAAACGAAAGATTGCACTTCCGCCTGTCTGAGCTTTCAAACAAACAGGAAGCAACAGTGCTGCTATCAGAGTTGTTATTCTCATGGAATTTGGTTTATGCACTCTCAAACGCTAATCGCCAAAAAATATTTTTATCAAACAAAATAAATTAATAAAGAGGAAAATGTTCCATCATGTCGTTGACAGTAGTCTTTACTTCTTCAATTACAGCGCCATTCGTATGATTCATAATTACCATATCAATCAATTCTACAATTCGAGCCATTTCTGTTTCTTTCATTCCTCGTGATGTCATTGCCGGTGTTCCTACACGCATACCTGAAGTTACAAAAGGAGATTGTGTGTCGAATGGCACCATGTTTTTGTTAACGGTGATATCTGCACGAACAAGAGCATTTTTCTGCTTGTTTTCCTGTAATGTTTTTAGAACGCATATCAATCAACATTAAATGATTGTCTGTTCCACCGGAAATTACCTTGTATCCCTTTTTCACAAAGGCATTAGCCATAGTTTTAGCATTTCGAATTACCTGTAGGCAATATTCAAAATACTCATCGCTTAATGCTTCACCAAATGCTACAGCTTTAGCAGCGATAACGTGTTCCAATGGTCCACCTTGCGTGCCCGGAAAAACTGCACTGTCCATTAAGGCAGTCATCATGCGTGTTTCGCCTTTTGGAGTTTTCAATCCCCATGGGTTTTCAAAATCTTTTCCCATCATGATTAAACCACCACGTGGGCCACGTAAAGTTTTATGTGTTGTAGTAGAAATAAAGTGGCAGTGTGGCAATGGATCATTAAGTAATCCCCGTGCAATTAGTCCTGATGGATGTGAAATATCTGCAAGCAACAATGCATTCACTTTATCTGCAATGGAACGTAGTGCAACATAATCCCAATCGCGAGAGTAGGCAGATGCACCGCAGATAATTAATTTTGGTTTCTCTTTTAAAGCAGTTTCTTCAACTTTGTTGTAATCAATAGTGCCTGTATTTTCTTCAACACCATAAAATGTTGGACGATAAAGTTTGCCCGAAAAATTTACAGGTGAACCATGCGTTAAATGACCGCCATGAGAAAGGTTAAAGCCAAGAATTGTATCACCGGGTTGCAGGCATGCAAGCATTACGGCTGCATTAGCTTGTCTTCCGGAATGAGGCTGCACATTTGCCCATGTTGCATTAAATAAAGTCTTAGCTCTGTCAATTGCAATTTGTTCAATTTCATCAACAACTTCACAGCCGCCATAATAGCGTTTGCCGGGAAGTCCTTCTGCATATTTGTTTGTCAGACATGAGCCCATGGCGTCCATCACTTGTTGGCTGACAAAATTTTCCGATGCTATCAATTCCAAACCATGACGTTGGCGTGCAAGTTCTTCTTTAATCAGTTTAAAAACAGCTTTGTCTTTTTGCATATTTGTAGAGTATGTTTTCTAATTATTTTTTGTGATTATTTACGCATCAATGATTCAATGTCACTTACTTCAACAGGCATTGTGGCCATCAGGTCAACTGGTGCTTTATCGGTGATGAGAATGTTATTTTCAATACGTATTCCAATGCTTTCTTCAGGGATATAAATGCCCGGCTCACAAGTAAACACCATTCCTGCCTGCATAGCCTGATATTTATTGCCTACATCATGCACATCAAGTCCGAGGAAGTGCGATGTGCCATGCATAAAATATTTTTTATAAGCAGGCCACTCCGGATTTTGATTTTTAATTTCGTCCTTAGTTATCAGTTTAAGGTTCACCAATTCTTCTTCCATCATTTTACCTACTTCGGCATGATACTTTTCTATAAAGTTGCCTGGGACAAGAAGTTTGGTTGCAGCTTTCATCACTCTCAAAACAGCCTCATATACTTCTTTTTGTCGTGGCGTAAATTTTCCGTTCACCGGAATAGTTCTTGTTAAATCTGCAGCATAGTTTGCATACTCAGCCCCAAAATCCATCAGCACTAAATCGCCATCTTTACAAGGCTTGTTGTTTTCATTATAATGCAAAACACATGCAGAAGCACCGGAGGCAATTATAGGACTGTAGGCATGTCCATTGCAACGATTGCGAACAAACTCATGAATAATTTCTGCTTCAACTTCAAACTCCATCACACCGGGCTTCATAAATTTTAAAACACGTCTGAGTGCCGATTCCGTATGTTTAATAGCTTCGCTTATTAACTGAACTTCGATATCATGCTTTCGCGAACGCAGTTTTGCCATTATCTGACCAAGCCGTTCAAAATTATGTGCAGGAAAACGGTTTTTCCATTCACGTGCAAAACGCATATCGCGATAAGGCACTTCTGTAGCATGACGATCGTTTTCATTAATGTTGACATAAACATTCTCTGCATGGTGCATCAGCATAGGAACGACAGCGTTAAACTCTTCTGTCCAATAGATATGCTTTATACCTGATGTTGCCTGTGCTTCTTCCTTAGTGTATTTATGTCCTTCCCAGATGGCAATGCGCTCATTGGTTTTTCTGACAAATAATATCTCTTTGTATTGCGGCAATGGTGAGTCAGGAAATATTACCAAAATACTTTCTTCCTGATCAATACCGGTGAGGTAAAACAAATCTGCATTCTGACGAAAAGTGAAATTCTGATCGCCACTACGCGGCATTTCATCATTAGATTGAAATATAGCAATTGATTTAGGTTTTAATTCTGCTGTAAATTTTTTCCTGTTGTCAACAAATAACTTGCTGTTGATGGAATTGTACTTAATATTCATAACTAACTTTACTTTTAACTGTTACAAATAACGTGAAATAATTTTTACGTGCTTTGTTTTTTTTAATGTTTTAAATGAGCCTGTGAGCAAATATCGGGACTAAAAGAATATTGACGAGCAATATGTTAAGAATAGAAGTTTTTAATAGTGTGAGGGAAATGCCGGCAAATGACTGGCAGACCATAATTGGTGAAAATGTCATTTTTACTTCATTTTCTTATTTGTCGGCATTAGAACAAAGCAAGCCTGCCGGCATGCAGTTTAGATATGTTATTGTTTATGATAGTAAGATGCCTGTTGCGACTTTGTGTTTTCAATTGCTTGATGTTGCCAATAAAGATTTGGATGGTGTATTGAATTTAAAAGACAAAGGTTGGTTGTTGCAGAATCTGAATAAATCAATCAACAGGCTGTTATTTAAATGCCAAACCGGAAAAGTAAACTTTTTAATTTGTTGCGGAAGTTTTTTTGTAAGCGGTGAATATGGTATCAATGTTATAAATAGAGATGCCTTGCCTGCAGTAATTCAACTTTTACCGGAAGTGAGACAGAAAATTACAGATACAATTAGTAATGCATCGGTGTGTGGATGGATGGTAAAGGATTTTTATAACAACACCAAGGTTGATCAACCATTGCTGGAAGATGATTTTTTTGAATTGCCAATGGACCCAGAGATGATATTATACATCAGAGAACAGTGGCATTCGTTCGAAGAATACCTGGCATCGCTCACAACAAAATATCGTGTTAAAGCCAATAGTGTAATAAGAAAGATTGAAGATGTTGACGTTGTTGCCCTTAATGCAGCAGAAGTACTAAAATATGGAGATGAATTAATAAGGCTGTATTTAAATATACAGCAAAAGGCAACCGTGCAAATGGCGAGAGTCAATATTTTATCTTTTAAAAAACTCTTAACCATAATGCCTGAAAAATTTTACGTAAAGGTTTTTTTTAAAGAAAGTAAAGTGATAGCATTTTATTGTGGGTTTCATCATGCCGGTCATCATGAGGCACATTTTATAGGTATTGATTACAGTTTGAATAAAACACTTTCTCTTTATCAGAATATATTATATCGTTTTATTGAAGAAGCCATCAGTCAACGCTCTTCTAATCTTTATTATGGGCGGACTGCTATGGAGATAAAATCTACTACCGGAGCCAAAGCCTATCCATTACATGCTTATTTTAATCTAAGTAATACTGTCTTGAATAAAATGGTGAAGCCTGTTGTCAGGCGATTTACACCAGAGGAGTGGATTGCCCGAAATCCTTTCAGGGAGTAATTATCCAAAAACCGTTTGCCATTTTTATTTGAATTTTCACCCCAAAAATTAACATGTTAACATAAAACAGTGCCTTGCAGCATTGGTGGTGTGATAGCTTGCAAGCATCTTAATTGAACCACCAATGATTAGAACAATTCAAAACACAACAAAAGCAGCCATCATACTGATTATGTTCAGTTATATTGGCAATCCATTTCCTGCTTATGCAAAAGGAAAAACACTTAAAGCAACATTAAAAGGCCAGAATGTCTCTTGTTTTGGCGGCAGCAATGGCTCTATCAGTCTTGATATTTCAGGCGGTAAGGCGCCATATCAAATTACATGGAATGATGGTACGTCAGGCTATGCCATGTTAGATAAGCCTGCAGGCGAGTATTCTGTTTCAATTACAGATTCTAAAGGCAGTACGGTTTCGCAGTCTATTACACTTACTGAACCTTATGCTATGACAATTTATTCGCAAGTTACTTCCGAACAGTGTTATGCCCGCAATGGTAAAGCAAACTTATTGGTAACAGGCGGAACACAACCATATCAGTATGAATGGTCGAATCAAACCCGTCAGCAAAACTTGGAGGCAGTTGCGGCAGGCGATTATGAAATAAAAGTTACAGATAAGAATGGCTGTATAAAGCAGTCGAACATTACTATTGACAGAAACAAAGTTCTTGAGTTAAACATAGCAAAGTATTCTCCTTTATGTAATGACGAAGCCAGTGGCTTAATAGATGTTGAAGTTAAAGGTGGATGGTCTCCATATACCTATGAATGGTCGAATGGTGCTAAAACAGAAGATCAGAGTGGATTAAAAGCAGGAAATTATTCTGTGATCGTAAAAGACAATAATGGTTGCACTGCAAAAGCAGAAGTTCAATTAAAAAATCCGGAAACGATAAAAGTTGAAGCAAAAGTTACAGAGGCGGATTTGAATAAAAGCAATGGTAGCATAATGTTACAGGTTTCAGGTGGAACAGGAAATTACACCTACCTGTGGTCGAATATGGAAAGCAGTCAGTCGTTGAATAATGTTGAAGAAGGCGTTTATGCTGTTAGGGTTGATGACGCGCACCGTTGTAGTGCAGCAGCATATTTTACAGTGAATGAAAAATCGCCTATGCAGGTTGAATCGGTTGTGAAACATGAATTGTGTAATGGAGGGAAAAATGGTTCAATAAAACTGAATGTAAAAGGAGGAGTTGCACCTTATAAATTTCAATGGTCAAATGGTATGAATGGAGCAACAATAAGTAATCTTACTGCCAGTGATTATAGTGTGCTCATTACCGATGCCAATAATAAAGTTTACAGAAATACTTTTACTGTTAAGCAGCCTGAGCCAATAGGAATATTTGCAACAGTACTTGATGAAAGTTATACAGGAAAAAATGATGGCAGCATTAAATTGCAGGTGATAGGAGGAATGCCTCCGTTAAAATATCAATGGAGCAATGGTCAAACCGTTGCTGATTTAGCAAACTTATCGCAGGGAACATACACAGTGCGAATGAAAGATGGTAATGGTTGTGCTATGGAACACCATGTACTTGTAGGAATAAACTATACTGATGCAATGTTAAGAACTGCTTTTGCGAATGAAGATAATGCAATGATGGAAATTTATCCCAATCCATTCAGTAACAATTTTACAATGAAATTCAGTACACCGGTTAACGATATACAAAGCATTATTGTTTATACAATGGATGGAAAAATTGCTCAGCAGCTTAATCCTGATTTAAAACAACAGCAGGTTAATGAAATTGCTGTCAATGCATCTAAATTGAAACCCGGAAATTATTTAGTAAAAGTAACCACAGACAAAAAAATCTTTACAAGAATCGTTACGCGAACAATGTAGTATCAATACTTTTCATGGTTGGTTGTTTTTCACAGGCGCAGTTGGTGGTTCTCTGCGCCTGTAACCGTTTTTAAGGGTTAGGAAGTAATTCTTAATGAAGTAAAAAAATATCTGAAATAACCATACCGGCAAAAACAATGCTGGCAATTCCATTGGTAGTAGCAAAGGCAATGTTTACTTTGCTAAGATTATTTTCAGAAACCAAACTGTGCTGATAAATAAGCAGCGCACAAAATATTGCAAGCCCTGACCATGCAATTAAACCTACATGAGCCTGATAAAGAAAAAGAGCCAAAAAACCTGCCGATAAAAAATGCAAAATCCTTGAAACCTGCAATGCCTGTTTTTTTCCCATGAGTGATGGAATGGAATGCAATTTATTTTCACGATCAAATTGCTCATCCTGCAAAGCATAAATAATATCGAACCCGCTAACCCAGCAAAGAACAGCAACACCAATTAAAATTGGAGTAATATCAAACTTTCCTGTAACTGCCAGATAAGCGCCAACGGGTGCCAATGCAAGTCCTGCGCCTAAAACCAAGTGACAAAGTGCTGTAAATCGTTTGGTAAAACTGTAGCCAAGCACAACAAATAATGCAACGGGCGACAGAAAAAAGCAAAGTTTATTAATTAAGTATGCAGTCACTGTAAAAAGTAAAGCATTAACAATTACAAACCACAATGCACGGTTTGCTTTAATGATGCCGGCCGGAATTTCGCGCAGTGCTGTTCGTGGAGTCAATGCATCAATACTTCTATCAATACCATCGGTTAAATGCCATAGCTGCATTACGTGCAGTTATCATGCAGACTAAAACTTTTATTGCCAACGGCCAAAAAACAGGCAGCCCGTTTTGTGAAATAGCCAACGAAAATCCAATTGCAGCAAAAGGAAGTGCAAACACAGTATGGCTGAATTTTACAAGCGATAAATATTGTGATGTTTTTTGGAGTACCTGCATAATTTAATCAATTGCAAAGGTAATCATTCCTTATGGTTTACATTTTCAAAGAAGCTATTTGCTAAATTAGCCCAATGAATTTTTTGGCACATCTTTATCTTTCAGACAATAATGAGCCACTTATGGTAGGTAATTTTATTGCTGATCATTTAAAGGGAAATGACTGGAAAAGTTTGCCTGAAGGAATAATGTCGGGTGTAAAAGTACATCGTTTTATTGATCATTTTACAGATACACATCCTGTTGTTGAACAAAGCAAGGTACTGTTGCGTCCTTACTTTCATAAATATACACCGGTAATCAGCGATATTTTTTACGATCATTTTCTGGCAGCAGAATGGGATAAATATTCCAATCAACCAATTGATGAATATGCAAGATATGTTTATCAACTTATGCATAAGAATTATCAGTTTTTACCTGCACGTACCAAAGAAATGCTGGTTTATATGGAGAACGACAACTGGTTGAAAAACTACGCTACATTAAACGGAATGCATAGAGCGTTGAGTGGTATGGGCAGACGTGCAAAGTTTGATAATAACATGAATCAGGCAGCAGAATTTTTGTATGATAACTATGAGCTGTTTGAAAAACACTTCAAGGAGTTTTTTCCGGAGTTGGAGAGTGCAGTGAAGAAGGAAATTTCTACACAAACTTGATTTTCCTTGCAGCAAAAAAACACATGCGCAACAAAATGATGCCATGTTTAAAACGCGATATGTTGGTGCTGCCGTAGGTGCGTTCGCGATAGCGGATAGGTAATTCCTGTATTTTAAGATTGAGTTTGTAAGCACCAAAAATCAAATCAAAATCACCAAAAGGATCAAAGTCGCCAAAGAACTTTCTGTTGGTAACCAACCGGTCGTAATCATCTCTGAAAATAACTTTGGTGCCGCAAAGTGTATCTTTAAAAGGTTGCTCTAATAACCACGTAAAAGCCTGACTGAAGAATTTGTTGCCGAGCATATTTAAAAACCGCATGGCTTCTTTTTCCATTGGATAAATTAAACGGCAGCCATTAATAAAATCTCCTTTATTGCTGGCAATGGCTTCATAAAATTTGGGCAAATCTTCCGGAGGCATGGTAAGGTCGGCATCTAAAATCATCAGGATGTCGCCTTCTGCCATTGAGAAGCCTTTGCGTACAGCATCGTTTTTTCCTTTGCCTTCTTGTTTACCAACTTTAATTTTATGTGAAGCAGCATATTTACTGGAAACTTCGTTAATGCTGTCCCAGGTGTCATCGGTGCTGTTGCCTTCAATAAAAATAACTTCCTGCCACTTGCCAAATTTGGGAATACGTAGCAATCCATTTTCAATATTGCCGCTTTCATTGCGAGCAGGGATAACAATACTTACTGAATATTTTTCGTTGACATCTTCTGTTGCATTTGCCAAGGGCTTAGCAACAGAGTAGGTGTTGATACACATCAACCTGAATAAAGGCAGCTTTGCTATAAACTTATTTATCAGTGGAGATAAGAGCGGAATGTTTATTGGCAACAACATGCGCCTCGACTCTCGATAACAATCAAAGCCTGCAAGAAACAGAAGATTGCGGACATCCATGCTGGTGAGCCAATTCAATTGTGGGGTCTTGGTTTTCAAGCCAAGGTTTTCTGCTAAGCGTAAAAATGGCTCCCATAGATGGTTGTGATAGGATACAATGATTTTAGTACGCTCATGACAAACTTTTTTCAATTGTTCAAGAACAGCTTGTACGTCTTCAAGGTAGCCTGTCAGGTTTGAAAGAATAATTAAATCATATTTCTCTTCGAGTGAAATATTTTCTGCAGCCATCACCTGAAAATCAATCTGTGGAAATTGTTTTTTTGCTTCGGCAATCATTGTAGGGCTATAATCAATGCCGGTTTTTTGGGCAGCACGGATGTTGTTTAACAACTCACCGGTGCCACAGCCAACTTCGAGTACAGAAAATGTTTCATGAGAAAAATAATTGCAGTAAAAAGTTATATCGTTCCAATAATAACGATGTTTATGCCGGTCACGAATTCTTTTCTCAGCAATTTTTTCAAAATGGTCAAGGTATCTCATCAATGCAGAAAGTTAATCTATCACCATTTCGGGGATATCACCTTCAACAATAAGTTTTCCGGCAGTAGCTTTTTTAATATCTTCAACAGAAACTCCGGGGGCGCGTTCAAGCAATTTAAATCCTTGTGGAGTAACATCAAGAACTGCAAGTTCAGTAACAACTCTTTTTATGCATTTAATTCCTGTCAGAGGCAAAGTACATTTAGGTAAAAGTTTTGATTCGCCTGCTTTGTTAACATGCTGCATAGCTACAATAATATTTTTTGCTGATGCTACTAAGTCCATAGCGCCACCCATTCCTTTAACCATCTTACCCGGAATTTTCCAGTTGGCAATATCTCCTTCTTCGCTCACTTCCATTGCACCGAGAATGGTTAAATCAACTTTCTGAGCACGAATCATTCCAAAGCTCATTGCCGAATCAAAAATCACTGAACCGGGAAGTAGCGTAACGGTTTGTTTACCTGCATTAATTAAGTCAGCATCTTCTTCGCCTTCAAAAGGGAATGGCCCCATGCCAAGAATGCCGTTTTCTGATTGTAGTGTTACATTTATTCCCTTGGGAATATAATTAGCGACTAAAGTAGGGATGCCTATGCCAAGGTTTACATACATGCCGTCTTTAACTTCTCGGGCTATTCTTTTTGCGATTGCGTTTTTATCGAGCATAATTAATTAGATAATTAGATGATGAGATAATTTGATAATTGAATGTGCGGTGCTATTTTACAATTTATTCTTTGAGGTTGAAATGATTTTATTGATGATTTTTTTAATTACTTCTAATTCGATTAATAAATCAGTAGTGTCTGGATAACATTCGGCATGCTTACACAAAAGAAGCCAATAGTAAGTTTCTTCAGTTTCTTTAGCAGCTATTTTAAATTTGTGAATAAAGTCTGGTTCACTTTCCGCATTTTGAGCTTCATAAGCATTGGCTCCTATTGAAGTTGCTGATTTTAAGATTTGATTTGCAATGATATATTGGTGATTTGAATTTAATATTTCTGAAAGATGAATGATTTTTAACGAAAACTCAAAAGTGAGTTTCAGGATTTTATTATCTTCAAAAGGAGAATCAAATTTTCTTGACATTTCAAGTAATTATCTAATTATCTAATGTTCAAATTATCTAATCACTTCTTCCTCACCGTTCTCTGTTCTATTCTTTTCTCATATTTCTCGCCTTGGAAAATACGGTGAACGTAAATTCCGGGTGTGTGGATTTGATCGGGGTCAAGTGTTCCGGCAGGGACTAATTCTTCAACTTCTGCAATGGTGATTTTTCCTGCCATAGCCATCATTGGATTAAAATTTCGCGCTGTTGAACGGTAAACAAGATTTCCTTCTGTGTCGCCTCTCCAAGCCTTTACCAATGCAGCATCAGAATCAAATGCATATTCCATCAGATAATCTTTTTCAACGCCATTGTAACTGAAACGTCTTACTTCTTTTCCTTGTGCCACTTCTGTGCCTACACCGGCAGGTGTAAAGATTGCAGGCATGCCATAGCCGGCAGCCATACATCTTGTAGCCAAAGTTCCCTGTGGAATTAATTCAACCTCCATTTCTCCCGTCAGCATCAGTCTTTCAAATTCTGCATTCTCGCCAACATAGCTTGCAATCATTTTCTTGATCTGCTTTTGCTGCAAGAGTAATCCCAAGCCAAAATCATCAACACCTGCATTGTTTGATATACAGGTTAATCCTTTAATGCCTTTTCGAACTAATGCTGCAATACAATTTTCGGGAATACCACAAAGCCCAAAGCCACCAACCATAAGTGTCATGCCATCACGAAAATCTTTTAAAGCCTCGTCAACATTTTTTACAACTTTATTCATATTATTTAGAGAATTAATTGGATGAATTATTGTGTTATTGAATTATTGATTTAATTTAAAATGTGTTTAGATTGATTCTTACAAAGTAAAAAGTAATATTACAATGTTTCAAATTTAAATTTATCCAATAACATTCTAATATAACATCAAATCATTGATTTACTTAGATATTCATTTCAGTCTTATATAACTTTCAAACCTTTCAACTTTAAAACATTCAAACTTATTACTTTCTTACACCACGCTCTTTTGCCATTTTTTCTAATCGTTCCTGAAACTTCGATTTTTTAACAGGCTTCTTTTTGTTTTCCTGAATTTTTGCATGAATAGCTTTTTCATCAACAAAAGATTTAAAGAGATATTGCTGTCCGAAGGTAATCATATTTGCAAGAAAATAATAATAGCTCAATCCGGAAGAGTAATTGTTGAAAATTCCAAGAAACATTATCGGCATCAGGTACATCACATATTTCATAGAAGGGTTTGTGGCAGCAGTCATTTGCATATTCATGCGTGTATAGATGAGTGTTGACACTGTCATGAGAATTGTAAATAAACTCACATGGTCTCCATAAAACGGAATGTTGAAAGGTAAATCGAGAATAGAATCATAGGTGCTTAAATCTTTCGCCCATAAAAAACCTTCCTGTCGTAACTCAATAGATGCAGGAAAGAAGCGGAACATGGCAATGAGAATAGGCATTTGCAACACCATAGGTAAGCAACCCCCTAACGGACTTACACCGGCTTTGCGGTAAAGTGCCATTGTTTCTTGTTGCAACTTCATTGGGTCTGCTTTAAACTTTGCCTGCAACTCCGACATTTCAGGTTGCAACACTTTCATTTTTGCAGTACTGATGTATGACTTGTAAGTTAACGGCAACAACACAACTTTGATGAGTATGGTCAGAAGTAAAATGATAATACCATAATTGATATTAAAACTATTCAGGAAGTTGAATACTGGAATAACAGCAAAGCGATTTACCCAACCAAAAATTCCCCATCCTAATGGAACAAGTTTTTCCATTCCGATGTGATATTTATTTAGCGTTTGATAGTGGTTAGGACCATAATAAAAACTCATTCCTGTGCTTTCATTATTCTGATGACTGAATGGGATTGTAAAATTGGCGTGCATCATTCGCACAGCACCTTCATCATTAATTACTGTACTATTAATTCTTGTTGGGCTTTCAAAAGCCTGGTCAGCAATTAATACACTTGAAAAATATTGTTGCTTAAATCCTACCCATTGAACCTTGGTTTTTAATTCTGTTCCATCATCCTTAGTTTCGCTCAAATGGTCAACTTCTTCATCAGTATAGCGATAGTAAATTGTTGAAACAGCACTTTCATTTTTATGGCTTTTTTCCTGTTGCAGTAATTTCTGATTCCAATTTAATTCCATATAACCTGCATTGGAAGCTACCAATGACCCCATATTCACGAAGTTAATTTTAAAGCCTACACGATAATCATCACCTTTCAATGAATAAACATATTCAATGTAACGGCCTTCACCGGCATTTAACTTTATAGAAACAGACTGCGAGTCTTTTCCTGTCACGGTGATTCCTTTTGCAGGTAAATCAAAATACAAATCTCCGGTAGAAATCATTTTGTTTTCTGAAAAGAAGCTCAGGCTGAATTGAGAGCTATCTCCATTGTTCAACACCAAAGGTTTTCCCTCACCGGTTTTATATTTTTTTAATTCAACATAATCAATCTTTCCGCCCTTGCTGTTAAGCTTTAATTTCAGCAAATCACTTTCCAAAGTAATACTTTTGCTTTCACCTTGCGCAGCTAATGCAAATGCTCCAAAATTATCTGTTAGTTTTGTTTGTGATAGTGAGTCGTTGTTTAGCGTGTCGGCAACTGCTACGGTGTCAGCTTTCAGTGCAGCTACGGGTTTGGTGATAAGTTTCAAACTGTCCTGATGCTTCTTTTCAACCAATGCAATAGAGTCTTGCTTTCGTTTTGCTGCTTCCTGCTCTTCTTTTGAAGGCTGATTGAATATTGAAAAGCCAATCAACACAGCCATAATTAAAACTACTCCTAAAATCGAATTTCTGTCCATATTTTTAAAAAACACGGCAAAGATAATAAATGAAGCATAGGAGGAGGCTCTAAGAAATTCAGAATATGACTGTAAGTCAGAGTGATATAAAACTGTGCAGTTTCATGTATTTTTACAACCACAACCTGTTATATCATATTCTTGTCGTTGCCAAAAGAATTTCTGGAGTCGCTGCCTCTTTCTGAATCAGATAAAGAGTTATTTGTGCAGTCATTGCAAAAACCTGTGCCGGTGTCAGTGAGGATAAATCCCCAAAAGCATACTACACATTTTTCAGGAAGTTCGGTTCCTTGGTGCAGACAAGGATATTTTTTGGAGCAGCGACCTGTTTTTACTCTCGACCCATTGTTTCATGCAGGGGCATACTATGTTCAAGAGGCTTCAAGCATGTTTTTGGAGCAGGTAATTTTTCAACTTAGCCTCAATGAAAAACCAATTAATGTTCTTGATGCCTGTGCTGCACCGGGAGGAAAGACGACCCATTTATTATCATTACTTCATCAGGAGTCGCTTGTTGTAGCAAATGAAGTTATTGCTTCACGTACACCTGTTCTTGTAGAAAATGCTATTCGGTGGGGCTATTCTAATTTGATTATCACACGTGGTGATGCGGTACTTTTTAAACGTTTGGAAAATATTTTTGATGTTATTGTTTGCGATGCTCCTTGCTCGGGAGAAGGGCTGTTCAGGAAAGATGAAGCCGCTATAAGTGAATGGAGTCTGCAAAATGTTGAACATTGTGCTTTACGCCAACAACGTATTGTAAATGATTTATGGGATGCATTAAAGCCCGGAGGTTATTTTATATATTCAACCTGCACATCAAACTTGCAGGAGAATGAAACCAATGTTCAGCAATTTATAAATAAGCATAATGCTGAATGTGTAAAACTCAAAATTAAAGATTTTCCGGGAGTTGAAGAATTTCAAAGACAAGATGCTGTTATGTATCGTTTCTTTCCACATAAAACAGGAACAGAAATATTTTCGTTAGCAGTGTTAAGAAAACCTGATTTGAATGATCTAAATTCTGAAAGAGTTGTTGCTAAGAATCTGAAGTTGGCCGATATAGTACAGGCAGACTTTGCGAAAAAACATATTGACAAGGGAGAGGAGATGTTCTATTTTATACATGATAACAATATAAGATTTATGCCTATATGTTTAAAAAATGCATTAGGTCAGCTGTTAAATATGCCGGTAATACATGCAGGTACAGCAGCATTTGAAGTAAAAGGTAAAAATTTGTTGCCGTCATTTGAACTTGCCTTGTCAACAGCGTTAAATCAGGAAAATTTCAATAAAGCAGAAGTTGATAAATCTACCATGTTAAAACTACTCAAAGGTGAAACACGTTTGATGGATTCGTTGCCAATAGGCCAGCATTTAATAACATATCAGAACATACCATTGATGTTTTTAAAGAAAATAGCAGGGCGAGTTAATGTTAACTACCCACGTTCATGGTTTATCAGAATGAACATTGAATAGGTTGAAAAATGCTTTGTAAGTAGTGCTGTATTTTTTGTAATTTCACTTTACTTTGTTTCAAACAACATAGGATGAAAAAAAAGGCAACGGTTACAAAACAGGAAAGTCAGGCAAAAGTACAGTCAGGAATTAATTTAACACAGTTAAAGAAATATCTTGGATTGTTGCTTGCTGCAATAGCATTTTTACTTTATGCCAATACACTCAACCATGATTATACTGTTGATGATGGCACAGTGATGCAAAACAATAAAATTGTAAAGAAGGGAGTAAGTGCTATTCCCGAAATTTTTACAACTGCATATCGCAAAGGCTTTTGGGACAGGAATGAAAGTTTGTATCGCCCGTTATCTGTAGCAATGTTTGCTGTTGAATGGCAGATAGCTCCAGAAAATCCTTCTATTGGTCATTGGGTAAATGTATTGCTCTATGTGCTCACAGCATGGGTATTGTTTCGTTTCTTGGTTAATCTTTTTAAAGATGACTGGCTGTTTGCTTTCATCGCAACACTCATTTATGTCATTCATCCCATTCACACAGAGGTTGTAGCTAATATTAAAAGCCGAGACGAAATTCTATGCTTCTTATTTCTGATTCTTTCATTCAACAGTTTTTTGAAGTTTTTGGATAGGGCAAAACCGTTTTATGCTTTAGGAGTTTTGTTTTATTTTATTTTATCACTCCTGTCGAAAGAAAGTTCAGTCACTGCAATAGCGATATTTCCATTGATTGCATATTTTTCAGACAGAAGACAATCGGTAACAGTATTAAATTGTCATGGTCACCGGCAATTGCTATTGTAGCCTATCTGTCATTGCGCTTTGTTGTTCTTAAAGGAATCTCTAACTTTAATGAAATATTGCCAATTAACAATTCAATTGTTAATTCACAAAACTATATACAGCAATTTGCAACTGCTGTTATGATTGCCGGTAAGTATTTGTATTTACTCATCATTCCTTATCCACTGTCATTTGATTATTCTTACAACACTTTTCCTGTTGTAAATTTTTCTGAAATAAAGGCATTGTTGTCATTGACAGTTTATGTCTTTTTGCTGATTATGGCTATTAAAGGATTTAAGTCGCGCAGCAGATTTTCTTTTGGTATTTTTTATTTTCTGCTTACCATGAGTATTGTAAGCAATGTATTTTTCTTGATAGAATCTGTAATGGCAGAGCGTTTTACCTACCTGCCTTCATTAGGCATTTGCATTGCATTGACCTCTGTTCTTTTTACTTTATTTAAAGTCAGTAATGTTGTCAGAGAGAAAATTGATATCAATAAGATTATAGCAACAAATAGAATATTTTTCGGACTTATATTAATTGTTTTTGTTGTTTATAGCGGAATGACAGTTGCAAGAAATGCAAAATGGAAAACAATCTGACCTTGCTGTCAACTGATGTAAAGACGTGCCCCGAAAGTCGCTCGGATAAGATATGCCTACGGCAGTGCCATTCTTATTGAACAGGCTTTGAAAGAAAAGGATTATTCAAAAAAGATGAATCTTCTGGATAAAAGTATTGAGCAATTGGAAAAAGGTGTAGCTATTTTGCCAACTTATTCAGAGGCTTATTATCATCTTGGTTTGGCATATAAGGAGCGAGAAAATTATGCTAAAGTATTGAGAGCTTTGAGTATGCAGCTAAGAGTAAAACATTTACCGACCCGCAGTTTTTTATTTCATGGGGTGTTGCATGTGGAAAAGCAAAACGTTATCAGGAGAGTATTAAAGCTTTGAACCATGCCATTGATCTTGACCCTGCAGCAAAAGAAGCATATCTTAATTTGGGTGTGTTTTATGATGAGATGCAAGAGTCTGATAAAGCCGAAACCTCTTTAATGAAGGCAATTGAATTAGATTCTCTTTCTGACGGAGCCTATTATAATTTGGGAAATGTTTTTGCTCACAGAAATAATTTCGTTAAAGCAATTCAGAATTATAAAAAGGCTTTGGAGATTAACCCCACAAATGAGGATGCAGTAAATAATACTGGAAACAGTTATGCTGCCATGCAGGACTATGAGAATGCAATAATTTATTTCAGAGAGGCAATTGAACTGAATCCTTCGAATGCAAGAGCATTAAATAATTTGGGTGTAACCTTAGTGCTGACAGGAAAAAAAGATGAGGGTGAACAGTATATTGCGAAGGCTAAGGCGATAGGGGGATAATAGATGATTTGATGATTTGATCATTTGAAAATTTGAAGTTAGAGATTTAGAGGATAAATAAATTAACGAATTTTAAAGGTGCGAATGAGGTGAAATACTCATGAAGAGGAATTTACATTAGATACTTCATCATAAGTCGTATTTGCATCGTTTCTGTTTAATTAAAAATGCTGTAAAATCTCCAATATGTAAATAATCCAATGAGAACAAAGTAAATGATATTGTTAAATGTAAAAATTTTACTACAAAACTCCAACTATTATCCTTTAAAATTCTTAAATTAACAACAGAAAACGGTAATATAAGAAGTAATATTAGAAATGGTATGTAGGAAGTCATGCTAACAAAAATATTAGCCGGGTCTTTATATGGTGCAGGAAAGTAAAATACATTAACACTGCCACATAATACGCACATATAATAAAACATGATTAAGCCAATTGGAAACATTAAGAGCTGAATGTAAGTGTACTTATTACTTTCTTTTCTTCTGAAAAATTGAGTAAGAAAAAAGATAGAAGTCAGTAAAAAAAATCCGGCAGAAGCAACAATAAATAATCCCATAAAATTACTGTCTTTGGGGGTTTTGAAATTACGTAATTTTTCAAATTCAGCACTATGCGGGAATAGTGTTTCTATTGCAATAATGTGGTCGCCTTTTCTTAATTCATCACTTAACTTGAATTGAACAGTAGCATTGTAGTTGTGATAAAAATACAAGTTCACAGTCCCACTGTTTAAATCCCAAATGGAAGAAAGTAAAGTTCCATCACCAATTTTTTTCTACATACATGCATTGTATCTGACAATAGTGCAGAATGCTATTGTAGTGTCAAAACCGTTTTTTAAGAATGCTACTCCGTTTCTGTACCTTGTAAGTTTATTTGCAGTTTGTTCAGACGTTATTGAAGGACAAAAATTTGAGATAACAAAAGTTGGTTCGTTTCCTATTGTCAAAGTATAAGGTTCAACTATAAGATATTTTCCGGACTTGTCAACATAAAAAAATACATCTTCAATAAAATAACTGTAGTCATATTTATTGATAAACTCTTTTACTTCTTCTACTGATTTACAAGTATGCAGAATGTCCTTTAAATACTTTGTAGGGTTGGTTATAGCCTTTCTGTTTGTAAACTTTTCTTGAATCGGGTGGTAAGATGCAAGCCTTTCAAAGGATAAACCCATTTCATTCATTCCGGATTGTGGTGCATAACCATTTTCTCCGTCATATCTTGAACCTGTAAATGCTGCACCATATTGACTGTTGCCTTTACCTTTTTCAAACCAAATTTGTGGTGTAAGTCTCCACGCATCTTCATTACTGCCTAATATAGTTTTATTCCCAAGCGTAATCTTATAGCCACTGCAACCAAAACTATTTGATGTTAATGCAAAATATATAAATGTCAGCAGAGTAAGTTTAACAAACTTTGTTTTCATTGTTCCTTTCGGCATATATTTTTTAACGGGTCTTTTGTTTTATTATTGTTAGTTGTGGTTGACATTTTGACCTAAAATGGCGTATAACAATTTTTGGATTTGACTTTCATACAGATTAAAGATTACTTTACCGATTGTTATCAGGAACATTTTAATATTAGTGATCATTCGGAACACAATGCTCCAAGTTTGCACGTCAGACTGTAATTTGCAAAACTTGTTTTAGAAGTAGCTTTTTTTAGTTTTTATTTTAGCAATAGATAATAGACTAAAACCCATATTCCTGTAAAAGTTAATCCGAGATAAAATATATTTATATTTTGATTTAAGTCTTTTTTAATAAAAAGTCGGTATAGAATCCAGCCTAGAAAAAATATTATAAAGAATGCAGAGAGATATATTCGTAGCATAGTTGTTTGTTTTTAAGTGTGTTAATTATTTTCATTGTATTTAATCATTTCAGTTTTAATTGTTGGTTTTGAAAAGATCACGAAACGGGTTGTATGTAACTTAAAATAAATTCCTGTCATATAGCCAATGTTCTGATTGTTATTGTTCCGAAAACCATCAAAATTAAAACTAATCATTAGCTCAAAAGTAAAAAGAAAATGATTTAATAAGACAATTGCAGCAAACTATGCTGTATTGAAATTTAGCGTTTGTGTTAAATTACGCTGTCAGAGGCCGTGCGACATGATTGGTGAAATTAGATGTGTTCTATTATTATTAAAAACGTATTTACCCTTTAATGTTTTATTATTATTTCAAAGTCCTCTGAAATGCGAGAGACTTTGAAAGTGAAAGAAATGACAAAAATTCAATTTATTACTACCGTTTATTCAAAGCATAAAGCTACAAGTTTAAAGGTCAGCCCGCCTGACGCAAAGCATCTATGTAAAATCCTAACTTCGAAGGGGCAAAACATAAATTAAAATTTTAAATAGAAATTAAAATGCAAACACAACAAACATCATCCACACCAAAAGTAATCATTGGCATGGACATTCACAAG
Organism: Bacteroidota bacterium; assembly: GCA_016699635.1. Lineage (GTDB taxonomy): Bacteria > Bacteroidota > Bacteroidia > AKYH767-A > OLB10 > OLB10. The sequence goes on from CP064983.1 coordinate 2,728,846, forward strand.
AAAAGTTGGTCAGTAAGTATCCGCACCGATATATGCGACCACCGCACATTAAATATGCCTGCTGATGCAGATGGTTTGTATGACTACATAAGTTCTAATTTTCCGGGTCATGAGGTGTCCATAGCCTACGAAGCCGGATGCTGTGGCTTTAGTGCAGCCCGTCATTTCATAGGCATGGGCTGGAAAGTACTGGTAGTAAACCCAGCCGATGTGCCACGCATGGATAAACAAAATTATCAGAAGACAGATAAAATAGACAGCCGCAATTTGTGCAAGCAACTTTATAACAACAATCTTCGCGGCATCTATATCCCCACATCAGAGGAAGAGGAACTACGCAGTTTGGTGCGTCATCGTAATCAGATAGTAAAACAACTTCGCAAAGTAAAGACACATATAAAAAGTATGTTGTTGTTTCATGGCATAACCATACCCATAGACTTTGACAATAACAACTGGAGCAAAGCATTTATTAAATGGCTTAAAAACCTAAACTGGTAAAACGCATGCGCACAGATGAGTCTTGACAGCAAACTACGGAGTTTAGCCTTTCATCATCAGGAGTATCTTAACATAGGTACCACTCTTAGAGCTTACTGCAAGAAACATTACACAAGGGATTATAATCTTTTAAGAAGTATTCCGGGAATTGGAGGATTTTTAGCTTCAGCAGTAATAGCCGAGTGTGGCGACTTGCGCAGATTTGCCAACGAAAAACAATTCAGTTCATATATAGGTGTGGTTCCCGGTATTTACAGTAGCGGTGGCAACGAAACCATGCTTGGAGTGACACCACGATCAAAGTCGCTATTGCGGACTTACATAATAGAGAGTGCATGGGTAGCATTACGTTACGATCAGGAAATCCAGGCATATTACCGCAAACATGCATCAAAGAATCCGAAGAGTGTAATTGTAAAAATTGCACATAAAATGGTAAAGCGTATGCTGTCTGTAATAAAGAACGGGCAACCATACAGAGTAAATAACACAATAAATAAATTGAAAGAAGAAAAAGAAAAACAGTAAAAAACATCTTTAAAACTCGCAACAACAAAAGAGATTTACAGACTACAAAACATGGGTGGTAGTTCCAAAAGGAATCTACATCGCCAAGCAGGTAGCTGTATTTATAGTTCTCTACAACCACACAGGTGCTGGTAGTTGTGCCATATAGGACACAAGCTACAAATAGGAGACTGAGTTTGAAGAACAAAAAAGAGAGGGAAAAAAACAATGGAATAGGAAAATAGATTACATTTGAAAACGGATAAAAAACTCTTGCGAAGCAGGAAGGCAAAATTCAAAATTGCTTTCCTCTTCAAAAGAAAATTTATCTCCGTACCTGAGTAGGGGGATTTACATAGGAACCCTTGTTAGTGGCAGTGCTTTTATCCACAGCAACTTGAATTTCGTTTGAAGTTGTCCCACAACAAGCAGTTTTTTCTGTTGTTTTTTCTGTTTTTGTTTCACTTCCACAGCAGCCATTCTCTGTCGTGTCGCAACAAGTTCCTTCTTCTAATTTGTCTGCATAAACTGTTATGCTGTAAATGCCTGAACCCGATTTTTTGTAATCGTCAAGTTCTTGTTGGTTTAGATACTTTAATAAAAGTTCGTCAGGCAATTCAAGAAGTCGTTCTTTTTTTATAGAAATATTTTTAAATCCTGCTTTTTTAATTATTCCTAAATATTGTCCTTTTTCACTTGCACCTGCTACACAACCTGCATACATTTCAGATGCTTCTAAAACACCTTGTGGAATTGCACCTTGAAAAACAATGTCGGAAATGCTAAAATGTCCACCAACTTTTAAAACTCTGTTTACTTCATTAAATGCTTTCTCTTTGTTAGGCACAAGATTCATAACACAGTTGCTAATTACTACGTCTGCAACATTGTTTGAAATTTCTTTCATATTTTCAATTTCACCCAATACGAACTCAACATTTTTATAACCTAACTTTTGGGTATTTTGTAAGGCACGAATTACCATTTCAGGTGTCATATCAATACCAATCACTTTTCCTGTTTCGCCAACAATTCTACGAGCAATAAAAGCATCGTTTCCTGCACCTGAACCAAGGTCAATAACTGTGTCGCCTTCGTGAATGTTTGCAATTTCTGTTGGAAGCCCACAACCTAAAGCAAGGTCAGCACTTTTTACGTATCCTTCTACATTGCTGTAATCTTCACTCATTGAGTTACTAAATTCGCTTGTGGTGCAACAACCTGTTTCTGTTGAGCAACAACCTACTTGAATATTGCCTTTTGCTACATCGCCATAGGATTTTTTAATTTCTTCTTTGATTACTTCTGTATTCATTTTTTTACTTTTAATTTATGGCAACATCGCCATTTGATAGTAACACTTGAATACAAGAAAATAGACGCAAAAATTATGAGCAACCACAGCTTTTATCTTCGGTGTCAATCAAATTTCCGTATTTGTCGTTTTGATACGCACAACAATTTAAAATAAGTTCTTTAAGTTTATCCTTTCCACGTTGCACTCTTGATTTTGCACCTGAATATGAAATATTAAGTTTTTTGGCTAATTCTTTTTGAGAAATGTCTTGAAACTCTGTAATTAAAAGTGCCTGTTTGTAGTTGTCAGGCAGTTTGTTGATAAAGGGTTTTATGCAACATTCTGCAATGGTTTCGTTTAATGAATTAGTTTCTGTTTCTGAAAATTGTTCTTGAATTTCGGTGTCGCTGGAAAATGTCTTTTGATTCTTGAAATAGTCATTTAATGTATTACGAACAATTCCATAAAGATATTGTCGCAAGTTTTCGGATTGATTTACTTTTTCAATATTGCGAATGATTTTTACAAAAACTTCCTGCAAAATGTCGTCTGTGTCAGCCGAATTTCTTGTTTTGTTGTAGATAAAGCCTTTGAGCTCTTTATTAAAATTTGTCCAAATATTAGTAACGTCTGTTGTCATATTCTGTCTGTAAAATTAATTGTCCAAACGTAAGACGTTCAAAGTTTGAAAAAGACGCAGGTTGTTTCGGGGTCTCACAGCATTCTGACTAACGTCAAATTTCCACACTACAAATCAATTAGATACAAATCCTAAATCTGAATTAGTCAGGTCAAATTTAGCAATTTGTTTTCTTATTCTTTTTACTAGACCAAGTTTTCTTTTTCGTCAAGACAGAGGTATTGTTCTGGCGGGAGGTATGAAGTGCCTTTAATAATCATATTCCAGATAATTACAGCTAACTTTCTGGCTAAAGCACTAACGGCAGTAGCTCTTCCTTTTTTGTAATTTATTCTCTTAAAAAAATCTGCAAGATGCCCTTCTTTGAGATTTCCAATGGCATTGGCGGCATTGCGCAAAGCTAATTTGAGCCTGCTGCTTCCTTTGGGTAAATGATGCGATAAAACTTTGCCACCGCTTATTTTATTGTTTGGTGCAAGTCGAAGCCAGGAGGTAAACTGTTTTGCTGTTTCAAATTTTTTAATGCCTTCTAATCCAACTTCACTTATCAAAGTCATTACAGTAGATTCATTTACACCCTCTATCGCCATTAAATCCACCCCTTCAAAATATTGGTAAGACACTTGGTTGAAATTGAGATTTTGATTGCTGTTTTTGTTCTTGCGTTTAAAAGGTTTAGCTGGTGCTATGTGTTGTTTTTTTGTTGTCGTCTTTGTCTATTATATCTTTTAAAAGTGAAGCTATTTTGGCATCGGTTTGATTGATTTGTTGTTGAATGTGCTGGTAGGTTTGCCACTCTTGTTGTAAAGCAAAGTAATAATCTTCTCTGCCATTGTATTGCAATGCTTTGGCAATTTCGGTTTCTGTTTTTTACAATTATAATGTCTGTTTTGGGCTAATTTTTCCCATCTTTGTTCCTGAGATAAATTCGGAAATAATTTTTGATCCTGTTTCGCCTACAATATCTCTTACTACCACTTCTAAGCGCATATTCATCAGGCGAAGATATTTTTGCATTCGCTTAATACAATTTGCAGACTGATTGAGCAGATTGAGTTTATGCCTTGAGTAGGTGCGAATAATATCTGTTGTGCTATCAGGCAAGAAACTTTTTACTCAATTATACCAGTGTGTAACTTCTGTATCCATTGGCAGTCCTTGATGTCTGTCTTTTTTCCTTTTAAATTCTTGGTTTGTTTACCATTGACTAATATCACCTCAAATCCTTCTACAATTAATGCAGAGAATAAGTTTTGCCAGTAAGTTCCTGTACTCTCCATAGCCACGTGCATTACACCTTTTTCTTTAAGCCAGTTGCAAAGCGCCTGATGGTCGTCACTATAAACGCCAAACTCTTTACATCTTCTGCATTTTGCCCCACAGCTACCCAATGGCTTCTGCTGCCAATGTCTATGCCTGCTGCATCAGGATGCACAACCTCAAGTGAAATCTTTTTTCTTCCATAATAAAAAGTTTATTTAAATGAAAAATCCAAGGGTTGCACTTATTAAAATTTGGAATTATTCTGAGCGGGATTGCTGAAAGAATCAACATCACCATTAAAAACGCTAACACAGCAATAATATAAATACTATCGCTTTATGCAACCAAACCTTGATTGCCATCGGGCTATTAACACCACTGCTTAAACCGGCTTTTACAAGGATTTTTTACTGCGAAGATACCTTCGTTAGCTCAAAAACTCAACTGTTTTTATAGTAGGGGGATTACCGCTAACGGTTCAGCGTGTTTGCGAAGTGCCTTTCAAACTTGTTTGAAAAAGGCATGGGAGCAAACCAAAGGCATTTTGCAAACACGTAGTTGGACGAAGTTTGCGACACAGCAGAGTTTGCAAAATGCATGCGGTAACGTTGAACCGTTGGACAAAATTAGGCAATTTGAAGAACGCTGTAAGCGGGCGGAATTGCCGTTGCGGAGCAAATTTTGTCCAACGTTTTCGGGCTTTGCGTTCGGGCGGGTTTCGGAGCACAAAGATTCAATTTATTACTAAAGTTCATTAGATGCACTAAGCTCCAAGTTTGCATGTCAGCCCGCCTGACGCAAAACCCGTGTTATAGGGCGTTTTTCTATCCGATTGGAACTTTAAATTGTCTAAGTTTTTTTGCAAGTATATCGTCAATGTTTTGTAAGTCAGCATCAGTCAACTCAATTAATGAAAGACCTTCACGCTTATAAATTTCTATTTTCTTGTTTTTTCGTTCGGTGTATTTCGTATCGTTTTCAAGTCCCCAAAACTCTATGTAAACAGCTTGAGGTCTTCCGTTGCCTGAAGGAATATAAAAATCACAATACACATCCTCGTCAATAGGTAATTTTCGTTCGTATGCATGAACAAGTCCGTATTGATAAAGCCAATTGTCAATTAGCATTTCTGCTTTGCTTCTCACATAATGTCCGTCTATGGTTCGATGTTTGGCTTCAAATTTTTCTCGAAAATTGTCCTTGTTAATATTGGCAACTGGCGTTTCGGTCTGAGTTGATGAAATTGTCGCAGTTTGTGTCTGGGGTTGGTCTGTGGCGTTTTCTTTAAATACTTCTAAAAGTCTTTTGTATTGCAAAATACTCTCAAGTATAAAACATAATTTGCACCGGAGGTTTCGTGTTCAAATTGCCTGCCTCCGATACTCTTACCAAGTTTTGTTATTTCCCAACCAGCAGCAAGGTCTTTCTCAATCAGTCCAAGTTCTGAAAGTATAAGGTTTAGTCTTTGCGATGAAATGTCAAAATGCTTTCCAATTGCAGTAGCATTGATAAGTTTCGCCTTCTGTTTCTGTCCATTGTCGTCAAAGGAGATATTTTCAGGCCAAACAACAAATTCTCCAAACTTTGGATTGTTTCGTGTTTGTCCACCTTTTTGTTTACCTAAGTCAGTTAAGACCCACTTGTCATTTTTTCTCTCAATCCAACCAAGTGTTTTTAACTTGTCAAATAAGTCGGCTGATTTGATGTCAAGTTCGTTTGCAAGTGCTGATGTCGAAATATATTCCATGTTGTTTCTTGTCGTTGTGTCGTCTATTAAAATGCCCTATAACGGTTTGGGTATTGCCGAAGGCGGGGATTTTTAGCACAAAAGTTCAATCGAAGAACGAATGTTGAACCTTGCACAAATGTTCAATCGAAGCTCGTCAGCCCCGCTTTTGGCAATACCTTGTTAGCTGTGGTTTTACTTTTCCATCAAAAAGTCAAAGATAGCATTTTTAACTTTTTCAGGTTGCTCTTCTTGCGGAACGGTTTTCGGCTTTGCGTTCGGGCGGGTTTCGGAGCACAAAACTGTCAACCAGCACTGCATTTGAATAGAAGCACAATGCTCCAAGTTCACACGTCACCCCGCCTGACGCAAAACCCGTGTTAGCAGGTCGTGCTATTGTCGAATTACTTTATGAAGTAGCCTACTTTTACCGTTACTTATTTCTACAAAATAAACACCTGATGTATTTAGCTGAATTGGAGTTGAATTATTCTTTCGTTCTTCAATTAATTTTCCTTGTGCATTATATATTTTTATTACAAATTTCTCATTTATCCTATTTCCATTGAGTACAATATTTATTTGATCTGTCGTTGGGTTAGGATAAACTATAAATCTGTCAGCTATTTCGTTATTCTCTATTCCAAGAGTCAATTCACTCCTTTGAGTGTAAAGTATTGTGTCGCCTTTCCCTTGTATTTTTGATATGTTATAGGTAGCACGCATAATCCCATCATCTCCAACTTTGAAATTATGGAACGCAACTTCGGAGCTACCGTGGTCAGTAATAAATTCTTGAGAACCAATAAATGGAGTTCCTGTATTTTGAATGTAAACTGCTTTAAGGTCTGCTTGTGGGTTGTTTGTAATGTTCCCAAAATCCATTTCATCTTTCCAAATACACCAAACATAATTATTAGAAAAGTCATAGGCTGTTTTGATTAAATGGCTTCTAACATTTGTCGTTGAAATTTGAATAGGCATACTCCACGTATTGCCGCCATTTAATGAATATTTATAAATAATATTAGCATTATAGTCAGGCAACGTAATGTTATGATAAACGTGGTAAAAAGCATGAATGATCCCATTTTTATCAACAATTAAATTAGGATCCCATTGATCATCGTCAGAATTATTTATGCCACTTCCTTCGAGAATAAAAACAGGATTCCATGTAGCCCCACCATCGTATGTAATTCGAGCTTTTACATCCCAATTCCAGCCATTTGATGAGCACATTGACGGCATTGAACTTCCACAACCATTCACATTTTCTCGCCATGCAATCATAAGAGTGTCACTGCTTGTTCCTCCAAAATCGGCAACAGGAAACGCTGCATGATAATTAGCTAATGAATTGTCAGAAATTTGAGCAATGTTAAAATTATTACCATTGTCAGTTGAACGAGCATACCAGCAAGTTGATTTAATTCCAGAACTATAGTTCTGATGATTTCCTTGCTGCCACATCAGGTGAATTCTGTTTTTTCTGTCTAATGTTATTTGAGAGAATTGAACAGTATCGGCTGCTGTCTGAGTTGTTGTATTAATTGTGTTGGTTGTCACCCAAGAAACGCCATTATATTTTGCAAATCCTAAGGAAAAGTCTCCCGATTTCCATGTGATATAGATATTGTCGCTTTGGTCAATGTCAGCAGATATTGTTGTTAGTCCGTTTGCAGCAGGTGCATAAAGCGTTCCCGGACTTGTCCATGTATTGCCACCGTCTACAGACTGTGTCCATTTATTTTGTCCGCCTTGTCTATAAAATATAACTACCGTTCCATTTGATTTAACGACCATTGCATTAGCTACACTACCTCCAACGCTATTCATTGACGAAATAGCACCAGTTATAGTCGCTGCTGCTTTTGGGGTCTGATACCAGTTGACATCAATACCGTGATTAGTTGTTTGAGCTTTAATTGAATTAGCAATAAGCACAACTGATAAGTAAAAAACAACTCTTTTCATATTAAAGATATTTATATTATCTATTTGACTACATTATGCACAATAGGTTTAAAAGCATGCCTGCTAACGGTTCAGCGTGTTTGCGAAGTGCCTTTCAAACTTGTTTGAAAAAGGCATGGGAGCAAACCAAAGGCATTTTGCAAACACGTAGTTGGACGAAGTTTGCGACACTGCACAGTTTGCAAAATGCATGCGGTAACGCTGAACCGTTGGACAATATTAGGCAATTTGAAGAACGCTGTAAGCGGGCGAATTGCCGTTGCGGAGCAAATTTTGTCCAACGGTTTGCGGCTTGGCGAAGGTGGCGATTTTCACCACAAATGTTGATGCGGAGAACCAATGTTTGATTAACCACAAAACTGTCTGCGGAGAACGAAACCGCCACTTTTGCCAAACCGCTGTTATAAGCTGGCCTTTTTTCTGTTGTCCATTGATAATTATCCATTTTTACTGGTCGAAAGTTAGCCAAAATAAAGTAAATTTGTCCTCATAACTTTAAGTTTATTGTAAATGAAAATAGTCTCATTTTTGCAGGTGCTGGTGGTCTTGATTTAGGCTTTGAAAACGCTGGCTTTGATGTCGTTTGGGCAAACGAATACGATAAAGAAATTTGGGAAACATTTGAAAAAAACCACAAAAAAACTGTCTTAGATAGAAGAAGTATTGTTGATATTCCGTCAAGTGAAGTTCCTGATTGTGATGGAATAATTGGTGGTCCACCTTGTCAAAGTTGGTCAGAAGCAGGGTCAAAACGAGGAATTGCCGATAAAAGAGGTCAGTTGTTTTATGAATTTATGCGAATACTCGCAGATAAAAACCGAAATTTTTCTTGGCTGAAAATGTGTCAGGAATGTTGTTACCCGCACACAAAGAAGCGTTGTCGAACATAAAGCAAATGTTTACTGACATTGGTTATGATTTGTCGTTTGAGTTACTGAATGTTTCGGATTATGGTGTCCCACAAGATAGAAAACGTGTTTTCTTTATTGGCTATAGAAATGACTTGGGAATAAAATTCAAGTTTCCAAAACCTACAACACTTGAAAATAAAGTAACACTTGATAAAGTCATCAACGATTTGAAAGATAATGTCTTGCCGGCAAAGGAAGGTAATTATACCAATGGAAATAAATGTAAAGTCGTAAATCACGAATATATGATTGGTGGTTTCTCGTCTATTTTTATGTCTAGAAATAGAGTTAGGTCTTGGGATGAAGTTTCTTTTACAATTCAAGCAGGTGGTCGCCACGCTCCGTTACACCCACAAGCACCAAAAATGAAATTTATTGAGCAAAATATTCGAGAGTTTGTAAAGGGAAAAGAAAGTTTATATAGAAGGTTAAGTGTTCGTGAATGTGCAAGAATACAAACCTTTCCAGATAATTTTGTTTTTCATTATGATAGTGTAGTAGCTGGATATAAAATGATTGGTAATGCTGTCCCAGTTAAGATGGCTGAAGTTTTAGGTCGAAAAATTCTTGACGACTTAAAAAGTATTAAGCCGTCTAAAAAGATTGCTGTTAATGGTTTTGCAAATGCTCTTAATGGAAATCTTGTCCGTGAAAAAATGAATGAAATAGTAAACAGTATTACAGTATAATGGCAAACGTTGCAAGTCAAACGATAAATGGGAAAGCCTTTGAATATGCGTTATTGAAAGAGTTTTTTGAACGGCTGAAAGCCGTTACAACCGTTTCGGTTGTAGAAAACGACCCTTTCAAAACTGCCTTAAAATGCTTTTTGAGTTTTAGTGAAAAAGAGAAAAGTCATTACAGTTTAGTTGCAAGTTTTGCTGTTAATTTTTTACTTGATATTGAGCCACGGTTATCAAATGGAATAAGTGATAAAGATATTTTGCAGCTTGAAATCGTGTCGGATAAAGAAGGTCAAACTGGCGATGTTCGTGATGTTTTAGCAATTAGGTCGTTGCAGAAATGGGAGATAGGAATTTCCGCAAAAAATAATCATAGAGCCGTAAAGCATTCTCGATTGTCAAACGATATTGATTTTGGTAAAAAGTGGTTGGGCTTTCCTTGTTCAGTAGAATATTTCAATGAAGTCAAGCCAGTATTTGACAACTTAGCGAAGCTAAGAACAGCAAGTAAAGCAACTCAAAAATGGGATACATTAGATGATTATCATACGTCTGTTTATGTCCCGATTTTAGATGCGTTTAAAAAAGAGTTGTTGCGTCTTGATGCTGAAAACCCAAGTGTCGTAGCAGAAAAATTGATAGAATATTTAATTGGAAACCAAGATTTTTATAAAGTCATTAAAGGCAGTAACAAAGTCGAGATACAAGCATACAATTTGCACGGAACATTGAATTTACCTTTTGAAAATGTAAAGCCGAAAGCAAAAGTTCCTAAGCTGAAATTGCCAAGTCGTTTAATTGAAGTTGTCTATCAAGAAAATTCAAAAACAACTTTGTTGGTTACTCTAAATGAAGGTTGGCAAATTTCTTTTCGTATTCACAATGCAAGTTCACGAATTGAGCCGTCATTAAAGTTTGATATTAACTTGGTGTCCGCACCACATTCTCTTTTCACAAATCAGTTGTTTATAGGTTAGTTTTTGTCTGCTCCTTTGTCGGAGTGCGGTTGTCAATAGGCTTGCTTATAACGGTTTGCGGCTTGGCGTAGTGGCGGATTTTCAGCACAAAAGTTCAATCGAAGAACTGCACTTGAACCTACCACAAAACTGTCATACGAAGCACTGAACCCGCCATTACGCCAAACCGCTGTTATGGGCATGTGCTTCTTTTCTGTTGTCCAGTTGTCCTTTTTGTATTTGTCTGCTGTCTGCATTGTTAGGGCTTGAGTGTAGGGTGTTTATTTTTTTTGAAGCGTTGGAAAAATATTTTGAAATTCTGTCTTGGGTTGGGCGGGCACTCTTTTGCAAGCTTTGGTCTGTGCGGTGGCTTGTAGCGGCTTGCAAATGTGTGTGACTGCTGTGTTGTCTCATAATGATTCAATGAACTCTTTCACATTATCCCAAGTCCATTCTTTACAAGTTACTCCAAGCATACTGGCTGGCTTGTCTGCTGATGTAGCTCCCTTAATGTAAATTCCCATTAAAGGAATACCTTCTTCTTTCGCACATTTTATTTCCCACAATTCACCTTCTGCATTTTTTGTGTTCTTAGAAATTAAAGCGATAACTCCATCGCAACCCTTAATTCTACTTCTGCAATTCGTTTTCCATTTCTCGTCAAAAGGTTCTTTGAGTGACATATCTACAAATTCATAAGGGACTTTTGCATTTTTTGCTTGCCCTGTAAAAAGAATTTTTGTTGTTTCATCTTCAATAGCAAATGCTACGAATACTCTTTTGTTAGCCATGATATTTATTTTTAAGTTTTATTAAATGCGTTTCTCTTTTACTAATCTCCAGTAGTGATAGCCCAATGCAGTCAGCTTACAAGATTTAGAATTCATTGCTGCGAAATACATATATTGCTCGTTGACTGGAACAACTAAGCCAACTCCTTGAAATTTTTGAAGATGTTTGAACACTGCAACATTTTCTGCTTTTGCATGTGGTTCAACAATCTTGTGTTTAACAACTGGTGCGTTTGTATCTTCAAAAGAAGGGTCTAATGCAAACTCGTCTTGTGGTGTCGGGAAATAGTCAACTAACTTTCTCAAAATGTCAATGGGAACTTGTGGAGTAACTGTCCGCAAAGAAGTAAATCTTGTAATGTTTGTTTTGAAAACAGGTCTTTGGTCCCAAGGTCCAAGTGCTTGGTCAATGTATGCGTAAACACTTCCGGGTGTAATGTGTCCACGAAGGTCAGCCGCACCACCTTGTAAAGCATCCAGCAAAAGATTTGTAAAAACTCCATGTCCATTTATTTCAATGGCACTTTCACTATCGCGGCTTGCAGTAAGAATTGAAACTCCCTCACCGATGTGTGCCGATTTTCCACCTAAATTTTTTGGAGAACCTAAAGCACCTGAATGACAACAATCAAGAATGATTACTCTGTTTTGTGCTTTTGAATCATTTGCAATATTTAAGATTTCGTCCATTGAAACTCCCTCATCATTCGGTTTGTAGTCGGGGGTTACGATATATCCACCAATATCATCTAACAAACCGTGTCCTGAAAAGTATAGTAGAGCAGTTTCACAATCACCACTAAACAATTCAATGATTAGTCCTTTCAATTCAGATTTTGTCGGAACATCTGTAACAAGTCGGACATCAAAATTTGGTGAGCCGTCTCCATTAGTTTCAATAATTGCACTGAATGCAGAAGCATCATTCACACATCCACAAAGTGGTGCTTTCGGATAGTTGTTTATTCCAACGATAAGTGCTTTTCTCATGAGTTAAAAATATTTACAGTTCGGTTTTCTTCAATAATTCCATTAATTACCCATCTTTCTAAAGTTGAGTATTTATACTCGCTTTCAATTACCCAAAGCTTATCAACATTTGTATCAGTTGGCACTTTTTTAATGAATGGATAAAGTAACAGATACTCTGTTCCCTTAAATGATTTTGGTGGTGTCCCTTCTTTTGAAACAGGAATTATTGCACATTTATTTGTATGTCCATCAACATACCCAAGCTCCCAAGGCATCCACTTTGACATTGCTGCATTCGTTGAAATTGCAAGTAAAAGTGTTTTTGAGGATTTTAATCTACCCTGAATCAAATTAGCTGATGCCTTAGTAACATTAGTTCTATCAAGATGTGGGTCAACAATCCAATCAACATAAACAGTAAAACCAAAATCCGTGAGTTCTTGATATAGTCCTTGAACATCTGTTTTATCAAGGAAACTATGTGAAAGAAAAATGTCAAATGGGGTGTTGACAGGTGTATTCTTAACACTGAAAAGTTTTTGTTCAAATAATTGTTGCTTCCGTGATGCAACACCTTTCAAATATTCACTACTGTATATTGCCATTAGAATTTGCTTATTGATTCATCAAGATTATCCCAAGTCCAGTCAATAACTTTCTTGCCGTTTAACTCAGGTGGTTTTGCTCCTTTATCATTCTTTTTTATGTGCATTCCTACAACTGGAACTTTTTCTTCTTTCGCACAAGTAATCTCCCATCGTGAACCTCCCGAATGCCAAGTGTTTTTACTAAGCAACACAATCATTCCGTCACACTTCTGAATTTTTTCTCTGCACTTTTCCTTCCAAACCTTTTGTGTCCAAGGTTCTTTCACTGACATATCAACGAATGAAAACGGAGTTCTTTCATTCTTTGCTTGTGAAACAAGAAAGTCCCGATACTTCTTATCTTCAATAGCGAAGCTGATGAATATTTTCTTTTTAGTGGTTCTGTCGTTTGTGTTGCGTTTCCTTTTCTTCGGTGCTTCTTCATCGTCTGAAAATGCACTTACAAGTAAAGCACCTACACCTAAAGCAATTAATACTGGTAACATTCTAAAATTTGTTTAGCTAATACTTTCAATAAATGATTCAACCCATTCAGTTGTTGGTTCGTCAATTGGTGCAATTTCCTTCTCAACTGGCAAATGGATTCAGCAATTGCAATCATCCATCTTGCACCGACTTTATCAGGATTCAATTCATATTTTTAATTTGAAAATTTACCCACTCGCCAAATTCCATTATGTGAATTTCAGTTTCGTGAATCAATTCCAATTCATCCATTCTCTTTCGGATTTCAGGTTTCAAGTTCGGTTCATGGTCAGTTACAAAACCTGCTATTGCTGTTTGTGGATGAGATTTCAATTTGTCATTCAGTTCTTCCAACTCATCTCTCAAATATGCTTTGCCATATTTTGCATCCCAAGATTCAATGATGTCCATGTTGCCCTGTGTCATTGTGATTTCAATATCACCAATGTTTCCGTGTTTCTTGTTTGCTGAACGCATTTGTGAAAGAGGCTTCAGAAAACCACTCAAACATTTTTCTTCTTCCAACACTTGGAAGAATGAGTGCATCGCAACTTCAAACATTCTTGCTGAATAGGTTGAACTCTCAATGAAGTTTGTAATTGTCTTGAAGCAAACTTTGAATGAAGGTTTTCCTTTCAGAAATGCTTTTAATGCAGTCATTGTTTTATCAGTCAATTCAAGAAACGCTTCCGATTTGTTGTGCAGAAAAATTAGAAGTTGTTTCAAAGCATTTACACTGTCCATTTCCTCTCGTTCTACTGCATCTGTAATTTCCAACCATTCCTTTCTTGCTCCACGAATTGCAGCTTTGTAAAGTTTTGAGTAGGGATAATTTTCAGCTAAACTTCTTGTCATCATAAATCCGTCAGCATTTAATCTTAAAAGATTGTGCTTTCTCAAAACTGGTGTGATGTAATTCTTATCAAGAACTCTCATAGGAATTCCTTCTTTCCAAGAGAAGTCAGCACCTGTGCTTCCTTTATGCAAACGGATTGATTGCTTTGGCAGAATTGATTTTACTGTGAGTTGAAGAATTGTAAGCCCTACGATTGCTCTGCCGACTTCACTTGTTACAGAGTTAACAAGCGATTCAATAACCGCAACTTGTTCTTTTGAAAGTTTATCAATCTTCACTTCGGGATTCCTACATTCTTCAATTATTTTTTCAAGGAAACCTTTCTCCAAAGAATCTTTGATTGCAGCTAATCTTTTCTTCGCTTCATCCGAAGTTTGTCCTTCGTCATAGCGATATTCAACTCCGTCCTCATTCACTAAAATGCTTCGGTCTGAATAGATGTATAAAACTGGTTCGTATTTTTTAGCCATGTGCTTGTAATGATTTTTTTAGTTGAACACTCAACGGAGTGAGTGTTGGAAATCTGTAAGGGATTAAATATTCATCTTCTGCAATTTCAGGATTCGTGTTGTTGTTCCTAATTTCAAAGCCAATTTTTCTAAGGTCATAAAAGCATTCAAGAATTTCATCTTGTCGCAATTCATAACCCGAAGCAAAATGATTGATGTCTTTAATTTGCCCGATTGTCGGGTCAATCAAAATCAATTCAATTACTTTCCAAAAGTTGCTGCTTAGTTTTTTGCCTGACTTCACAAACGAAAATGAAATGTCGTTTGTGTATTGATAATATCCATTGAGTTCAACCAAGTCAGCTTTGATGTGATTCTCTGCCAATGCTTGCTCAAAAACTTTCCAAAGAATTGTGTAGTCGGTTTGAATGTTGCTGTTTGAAATCAAATACACTTCGTTTACAGAATTGAATAGGGAAGTGCCTCTTGTTCGCTTTAATTCAATTCTGTAAAGTTCTTTATCGCTTTCTTTTCTGTTCAATACAAAAGTCCATTTCTTGCTTGTTGGTTTGAAGCGAACTTCAATTTCAGATTTAGGATTGTTTTTGATTTTGAAATTTTCCGTCAACTCTACTTTGTATTTCTTGGAAGCGATTTCTTTTTTCGGTTTCGCTTTATGATTGTCAAGTGCTGTTGATGCTTTCTGCAAATACTGGTCGGTCTTTTCGCTTTTTAATTTTCTGAAAGATAGTTTCTCAACTTCTTCAAGGTAGTTGAATTCAAAAGGTAGCTCAACATTGAAAAACTGATTCAATACACTCAATGCTAACAGACGTGCAAACTGCGGGGGAACAGAGTTCCCAATTTGTTTGCTTGCAACGGCTCTGTTGCCAAGTATTTTATAATCGTCTGGAAAAGTTTGAAGTCGTTTTAATTCTTCAATAGTGAAATGTCTGTTCTCCCAATGAAATGGACCAGTATATTGTCCGTCTGATGCTTTCAAAGTTCTGATTGGTTTTAACGGGTCTGCTTTGTAGAGAAAGTCAGAGAACTTAGAACGCCAAGCAAAGATTGGATTTGGATGCCCCATCTTTTCTGTGAAAAAACTATAATTCAGTCCTGGCGGAACTTCATTAAGTAAATGTCCGAACCTGCCATTAATTGAAGGAAGTTTGTCGTTGTCGGGTTTGCCAACATTTAAAATTGCTTGCTGTGAAGAGTAGTGAGGAAATTCTTCAAACGAATCAGGACCATGTGTCGGCTTTGGAAATTTGAATAGCTTGTCAATAGAACCAACTAAAATTATTCTCTCACGATGTTGAGGCACTCCGTAGTCGGCTGCATCTAAAATTCTGTAAGAAACATTATAACCAATTTCTTTAAATGCTTTTAGAATCTTCTTTATTGATTCTCCTTTCTCTGCCCCCAACAAGCCATAAACATTTTCAAAAAGAAAACCTTTAGGTTTCAGTTTTTGCAACACTCTCACATATTCCTCAAACAAACTTCCTCTGTCGTCCTTTGTTCCTGCAACTCCTGCTGCTCTCCTTCCTGCTGCTGAAAAAGATTGACAAGGCGGGCCACCAATTACAAAATCAATTTTGGTGGAAATGTTTGGTTCGTATTGTCGGATGTCTTTGCATTTGATGTTGGCTTTCGCAAAATATTTCCCTGTCGTTTGATTGTGCAGCATTGTCTGCACAAACTTGTCTTCAAGTTCAACCGATTCAATAAGAGTGAACCCTGTATCACAAAAACCAATGTCAAGTCCACCTGCACCCGAAAACAAAGCAACAATATTGATTGGTTCTTTCAGAGTTTTCTTAGTCCATTTTCTGATTGCATTTCCAAAGTCGTCAGGCGATAAATTTTCCTTGTCAGAAATTTGAGAACAAATTTCCTTGTAGCTGTTCTTGCTTACTGCTGTTTCAAAAAGCTAAGTTGATATTTTTCTGCTCTCATTTTTTGATTTGGTTTTGTAGTAAGCAACTTTTGCTTCTGCTACTTTAAATGTATCAAGGTCTGCTTCTTCTTCAATCATTTTGTAAGCGAACTGGTCGCTTAGAAATTCTTTGAGCAATTGCTTTTCGTTCACTTTGAAGAACAAGGCAATTTGTTTTATCTGCTCTTTTGTTGCTTGTCTTTCGTTGCGTTCAATTTTCGCCAAGAGTGAAGTGTCAATTCCAATTTCATTTGCTACTTCTCTCAATGAAAGTTCAGCTTGCTCACGAAGTGTTCTAAGCTGCTCTCCAAAACTTGTCACACTATTTTTTGTCGTTGCCATCTTGGACTAATTTTGTCCAAAGGTAATGAACTTATTTTATGATGGACAAATAATGTCCACGAAAGTTTTCAACAGAGCTAACCCTATAAAGCGTTGGCAAAAAACGGCTCTTTTGCAAGCTTGGGTTGTGGGTCGGCTTGTGCGGCTTGCAAATGTGCCGTTTGCGGGCTGCC
Source organism: Bacteroidota bacterium (assembly GCA_016699635.1). Lineage (GTDB taxonomy): Bacteria > Bacteroidota > Bacteroidia > AKYH767-A > OLB10 > OLB10. Next base: position 2,745,905 of record CP064983.1, read on the forward strand.
AAAGAATTTCAAAATATTTTGTGCGTGGGCAAAAAAATTAAAACACGAAGCGTTGGGCTGTCGTGTCGGCAAGTCAATCAGCAGTCGCTGTCCGAATTGGTCGTATTTATATGTCTGTCCACTGGTCAAATTAGTTGTCGTCTGTTTGGTTTAAGTCCGTCCGTGTCAAGTTAGCGCTGTCATCAAATAGCATTCTGACTAACGTCAAATTTCCACACTACAAATCAATTAGATACAAATCCTAAATCTGAATTAGTCAGGTCAAATTTAGCAATTTGTTTTCTTATTCTTTTACTGCACCAAGTTTTTTTTTCGTCAAGACAGAGGTATTGTTCTGGCGGGAGGTATGAAGTGCCTTTAATAATCATATTCCAGATAATTACAGCTAACTTTCTGGCTAAAGCACTAACGGCAGTAGCTCTTCCTTTTTTGTAATTTATTCTCTTAAAAAATCTGCAAGATGCCCTTCTTTGAGATTTCCAATGGCATTGGCGGCATTGCGCAAAGCTAATTTGAGCCTGCTGCTTCCTTTGGGTAAATGATGCGATAAAACTTTGCCACCGCTTATTTTATTGTTTGGTGCAAGTCAAGCCAGGAGGTAAACTGTTTTGCTGTTTCAAATTTTTAATGCCTTCTAATCCAACTTCACTTATCAAAGTCATTACAGTAGATTCATTTACACCCTCTATCGCCATTAAATCCACCCCTTCAAAATATTGGTAAGACACTTGGTTGAAATTGAGATTTTGATTGCTGTTTTTGTTCTTGCGTTTAAAAGGTTTAGCTGGTGCTATGTGTTGTTTTTTGTTGTCGTCTTTGTCTATTATATCTTTTAAAAGTGAAGCTATTTTGGCATCGGTTTGATTGATTTGTTGTTGAATGTGCTGGTAGGTTTGCCACTCTTGTTGTAAAGCAAAGTAATAATCTTCTCTGCCATTGTATTGCAATGCTTTGGCAATTTCGGTTTCTGTTTTTTTACAATTATAATGTCTGTTTTGGGCTAATTTTTTCCCATCTTTTGTTCCTGAGATAAATTCGGAAATAATTTTTGATCCTGTTTCGCCTACAATATCTCTTACTACCACTTCTAAGCGCATATTCATCAGGCGAAGATATTTTTGCATTCGCTTAATACAATTTGCAGACTGATTGAGCAGATTGAGTTTATGCCTTGAGTAGGTGCGAATAATATCTGTTGTGCTATCAGGCAAGAAACTTTTACTCAATAGGCCCAGTGTGTGTAACTTCTGTATCCATTGGCAGTCCTTGATGTCTGTCTTGTGTCCTTTTAAATTCTTGGTTTGTTTACCATTGACTAATATCACCTCAAATCCTTCTACAATTAATGCAGAGAATAAGTTTTGCCAGTAAGTTCCTGTACTCTCCATAGCCACGTGCATTACACCTTTTTCTTTAAGCCAGTTGCAAAGCGCCTGATGGTCGTCACTATAAACGCCAAACTCTTTTACATCTTCTGCATTTTGCCCCACAGCTACCCAATGGCTTCTGCTGCCAATGTCTATGCCTGCTGCATCAGGATGCACAACCTCAAGTGAAATCTTTTTTTCTTCCATAATAAAAAGTTTATTTAAATGAAAAATCCAAGGGTTGCACTTATTAAAATTTGGAATTATTCTGAGCGGGATTGCTGAAAGAATCAACATCACCATTAAAAACGCTAACACAGCAATAATATAAATACTATCGCTTTATGCAACCAAACCTTGATTGCCATCGGGCTATTAACACCACTGCTTAAACCGGCTTTTACAAGGATTTTTTACTGCGAAGATACCTTCGTTAGCTCAAAAACTCAACTGTTTTTATAGTAGGGGGATTGCCACTAACGGTTTGGGTATTGCCGAAGGCGGGGCATTTCAGCACTACTGTTGATTTGAAAAACTAAAGTTCGGTTAAGCACAAAAGTGTCATAGAAGTTCGTCACCCCCGCTTTTGGCAATACCTTGTTAGCGTATATAATCAACTTTGTGTAGTGCAATTCTCTGAAATGCTTGTAAATAAAGGTTTTGTAAAAATATCTACTGCAAAATAAAGCAAATAAAAGCACACAAAATATTGATTTGTTGTACTAAATGTTGTACCTTTGTATCGGTTTTCTTCCTATTGCATAGCCCAATATATCAAGGCGAAATTTAGGATGATGTTATACCGATTAACTTCTAAAGGTTCAATATATGGCAAGTGTAAAACTAATTTTAAGACAGCACCAAACAGACAAGGCAGGGCATAGTCCTTTGTATTTACGAGTTATCAAAGACCGTAAAACTAAATTCATTACTACAGGCGTAAAGCTATTACCTAACGAATGGGACGAAGCAAAACAGAAGATAAAAAAGAACCACCCCAATAGTGCCAGGATGAATGCTTTTTTGTCGCAACAGGTAGCAGATGCAGAAGGGCAAGTTGCAGACCTTGAAAGAAAGAAAAAATCAGTTTCAGCTAAGAAGTTGAAAGAAGCTATCAAAGGTAAAGACCGTACTAATTTTTTTACTTATGCATATGACCGTTGCGAAAAAATCAAAGGCACATTAAGCCTTAGAACCCAAATGAATTACAAAAGGTACACCGAAAAGTTTGAAAAATTTGCAGGCACAAAAGAATTGGACTTTGAGGATATTACAGTTACAATGCTAAAAGACTATGCCAACTATTGCAGTACTACTTTGAAAAATAGCAATACTTCTGTTCATTATTCGTTGCTCATTTTATCCATAATGTTCAAAGAGGCAATCCGTGAGGAAATTATACCAGCCAATGTTTATCCTTTTGCAAGTGTGAAAGTAAAGAAAGAAAAAGGCACACGATTATTTTTGAACCAGCAACAGTTAGAACAATTTAGAAGCTATAAAATAACTACAGAGGGTAAAGGCGAAATTTGTAGAGATATGTTTTTATTCTCTGTCTTTGGAGGTGGTTTAAGATTTGGCGATGTGATGGAGCTTCAATGGAAATCATTTAATGAAGTTGAAAACAGAATAACTAAAACCATTCGTAAAACAGGCAGACAGCATAGTTTCAAATTAGGCGAAACAGCTTTAGGCATTTTAAGAAAGTACAAAACACCACTATCAAAGGCAGATGATTTAGTATTTCCATTGATAGCAGACAAGGAAAGGTATTTTACAGATATTCGTTACCAGTACACCGAAACAGAAAGAAATGGACATATAGCCAATTGGCATTTAAGAAGTATTGGTAAGGCAATTGGTTTGCCCTTTACATTAAGTTTCCATTTAAGCCGTCATACTTTTGCTACCAATGCTCTTAACAATGGAATGAGAATTGAGCACGTTTCTAAATTGCTTGACCATACAGATATTGGTATCACACAGATTTACGCAAAAATTATTAGTGAAGAATTAGACAAGGCAGTAGATCAATATATAAAATAAGTAGTCTAAAATCTAAATAGTATAAATAGTATAGTTATATTGGTAAATTTGCATTTTGATTTTTAATAGATGAAAATAGATTTAAGCATATATCAAAGTATCCTGCACAACGATTTAAGACCGTGGCTTGATACCAACAAAGACGACAATCGTTTTAAGGCTAAATTAACCTCTAATTTCAAAAAGCCTATTCAATCCTCAACCGACTTTGATAATGCTCTAAATAAAGCCCTAATTGACTATAAAAGCACATTGAATGAAGAATATTACCTATTTGAATTAGCAGACGACCAACTGCAATTTAACAGAGTTGTAGATGAAATTTTATACCCTTTAATTGAAGTAAAAAGCGATGAACCCACCAACAACAAAGCTACATTTTACTATTATCTAATCAAGAACGAAGCTACAAGATTAATAAACAACCTCTATAAATTTTCATACTTAAAGATTAACGAAAGCGAAAAGAAAAATACTTTAATCAGTGCAGTAAATCGTATCAATGCACTCATTCAGAGAAAGGAACAACAAAAGAAACAAATATCTAAAAACAGTACCTACAACCAAGACCCTAATAATTATTTTATACTTGACTATTTAGAGACTACACTCATTCGTTTGCATTTAGAAGTAAAAGAGCTATTTGAAAACTATGTAGCAGGAAATGTATATGATGAAGCAGGAATTTACAGCACTATACTAAAGAAACCACAACCCACAGAAAGCCATATAAAAGACACTGTAGGGCTTAATCATTTCAAAGTAAGCCAATATATCAATCAGCCAAAACACAAGAAAGAAACCACATTAGAATGGATTTTATACAGCCTTGAAACCTACTCTAAATACTTTGCAACCGACATTACCAGTAGAGACGAAGCCACAAGAAAGAAAATACTATTGGAAGATATACAAGCATTAGAAAACTTATACTTTGTACAACACTATAAAATCAAATTAGAAAATATTACCTATACTAATTTATTAGATGCTGAAATAGTAGAACCCATATTTAACGATACTTTCCAAGATATAGAAGAAGACATAGAAAAACACAACTTTGCTGACAAGAGGCTAAATACAATCACTAAAGAAATTCAAAAATTAGGTTTCCTAAATTACGATATTTAAATTGACAATCTACCTTATTTACAATCCATTCCAAGAAGATTAAATCTATTCTTAGAAATTAAATCTAAATCTATTGAAGCCAATCTAAGTATTGATTTCTCTAAACTTACAGAACCCAAAGCACCACCCATTAAAACCAATTTATCTGTTGGTGATTTAGCCTTATTATTTAGAATTCTTTTTGAACTCAAACCAGACATTTTTGATATAAAAACTAAGACTGAATTATTCCGTTTTATTTCCTCAAACTTCACTACCAAAAAATCCAAAGAGGGCGAAATTAGTATAGATACTATTACTAAAAAGTTCAATGACCCAGAAACTAAATCAAAGGAGCTTTGGGCTACTCATTTGCATACTTTGATAGCTTTTTTGAAAAAAAAATAAAAACTTTTATTTCTTCAAACCCTTTATAGTCAAGGGTTTTAGCTTGGGTCATACGACCCTATAGGACTGTTTTGCCTTCCATTTCCTACACACTTTTGCAGTGCAATATCGCAAAAAATAAAATTTTATAAAGCAATGGAAGTAATAACAATCCAATCAGAAGCTTTCCAAGAGTTAGTAAAGAAAATGGACGAAATCCAAACAAAACTAACAGCTAAGGAAAAAGAACCAAAAGAAGTTTGGTTAGACAATCAAGAGTTCATTCAATTACTCAAAATCTCAAAACGTACTGCACAGCATTACCGAGATACAGGGATGATTTCTTTCTCACAAGTAGGTAGCAAAATTTACTATCGTATGAACGATGTAGAGGAACTATTGAAAAAGCATTACAACAAAGCATTTAAGAAATAAGCACCCTTAAATACTTTGAATTATTCACTTATTAAAAAGCAGTAGAAAGATGTCAAAAGATATAAAAGATTATCCCTTAGTGTCATTATACAAAACGGTAATGGACACCACAGCATTTGAGCAGAATCCTGTATTACAAGTGCTATTCAAAATAAACAACTGTACATACAGCCATTAAGTTGAGCCAGCTACTAAAGCATTTCAACAAGGCAATGCAGAACTATACGCAGAACTCAAAAAGAAAATTCCTTCATTCATTATTTCAGGCACTTATGAGGGAGGCAGAAAAGCCGAAAACCTAAAGGACTATTCCGGTATTTGATTTTAGATATTGATAAATTGCCTAAAGATGAAATCAAAAACTATAAACAAAAAAATTGCCGAAGTACCTTTTTTTACATTTGCCTGTTTTATCAGTCCTTCAGGTGTAGGCTTAAAAATCATTGTAAAAGTTAGTTCCAATCCTGCCGAGCATTTACAGGCATACAACCAATTAAAAGCCATTTACGAAAAAGCAACAGGTGTAGAAATTGATAAGTCAGGCAAGGATATAACCCGACTATGTTTTTTTAGTTGCGATAGCAGTATTGTTATCAATTACGAAGCTCAAAAATATTTAGTACAACACGAAGAAGTGAAACAAACCACTATTGCACCAGTGCAACAGTTTACACAAGCTACAGACGACCTAAGTATTTTTCAAAAATGTGTACAGCTTACCAATAACAAAATGGCTTATGTAGAGGTAGCAGAAACAACTATGTAAATCTATTAGCCAATAACTGCAATAGAAAGGGCTTATCCGAACTATCAGCCACCCAGTACATAAAATCACATTACAATTACAACGATGCAGAAGTAAGCCAAACAATTAAAAGTGCCTATCAAAGCCATAAAGCAGAACACGGCAAGTTTGCAACGAATACCACGCCTACGCCACCAATCAAAGATTTTTCAAAGTCAGGTGCAGTGCCACTAAAACAACTCATTCACAGAGCCAACACCGAACCCGATACACCTTTTATTTGGAGTGGCATTAAGGAAAATTCCTTTGGTTTCATTTTTGGACCTTCCAAAAGTGGTAAAACCACCATTTGCGAAAACTTGGCTATGTCATTAGTAGCAGGGCTTACAGAGTTTATGGGGCAATCCATTACAAAAGGTAATTACAAAGTATTATTTATTTCTTTAGAGGAGTATTGGAAACCACGAAGCCAACGAAATGCTAAACAAGTACAATACCTAAGTGAAAGTATAGGCAATGATAATTGGCTAAATAACTACCATTGTATAGATGAAAATGTACCACGTCAAATTGCAACAGAAGAAGAATGGCTATTATTAGAAAAGTTGATAAAACAAGATGGTGCTAATATCGTAATTATAGACAGTTTAAGCCGTTTGTATTCAGGTGGTATAGAAGATAGCGGATTAGCAAAAAACTTGGCTCTAAAGCTACGAGAATTGACAAATAGACTAAATATAACCCTTATTATCATACACCATACACCCAAACAAATAGGCAGACCCATTAATTACAGATAGCCTTGCAGGTAGTCGTATGTTAGCCCAGGAAGCCGATTTTATGATAGGCGTTGGCAGAAGCCCAGAGGGAAAAAGATATATCAAAGATGTAGCCTTTCGTTACAAACAAGAAGATAGCGAAATGTACTAACATTTGAATTGAACAACTATCAATTTGCGATAGAAGGAGTACAACTGCCTGAAACAGTTTTACTAAAAGAAACAGACGGCAGAGAGGACAGCACCAATACCGATGCTATTTTTGAATACATTGACGAAAAATCTAACTCATATCAAGGTGGTTGCTACCTGAAAGATTTAATTGAGCATTTTGTTACAGGCAAAGTAATGTCAAAAGCTACATTACACAACGGTCTTAATAAGCTACAGAAAGACGAAAAAATCACCAAGCCAGCAAAAGGACAATACAAGTCCAAGCCATAACCACCACTTCCATTTTACTTAGACTACTTAGACTTTTCAACATTTTGCACTTCATTACTTTGTTTGACTTTTTTTATGCTTATATTTGTCAAAATTTGGCAAGTCAAAATAAGCAATTAAATATGTCTAATCATTTTGGTTCTAAAATAAGGCAATTACGAGAGGAAAACAACTGCTACTTTAGGCAGGTTGCCCCATTTATAGATATTGATACGCCTCTGTTAAGCAAAATTGAAAGAGGAGAAAGAATACTAAAAAAAAGGAGCAAATCCCTCAATTAGCCAAAACCCTAAAAACAGACGAAAAAGAATTAACCACCTTGTGGTTAGCCGACCAAATGTATAGTGTCATTGATGGCGAACCTTTGGCGAATGAAGCAATTAAACAACTTACTAAAAAAATAAAAAAGAAAGATTAATGGATATACAACGCAAAGGAAATAAAATATTTGCACCACTTAAAAATGAATATCTTATTGAAACCCCAGAGGAAACAGTAAGGGGCAGGGAGAGTATATTAAACACTTGGTTGAATATTATGGCTATTCATTAGACCAAATGGCTCAAGAAGTGCAAGTAAATAATTCAAAAGAGGGCTTGGTAAAGCAAGGGCAGATATTTTAATATGGGCTTCGGCAGAAGATAAGAAAGGAAGAAAAAAAACCTATCATAGTAATAGAGTGTAAAGCCGAACAAGTATCTATCCGTAAAGTCGACTACTATCAAGGTGCAAACTATGCTTCTTGGGCTAAAGCTAAATTCTTTGTTACTACTAATCTAAAGAATACAAAATTTTTTAGGGTTAATGAAGAATTGCTACCTGATGAATTAGATGAAATCATTGAAATTCCAAAAGCAAATGAGTTAACTGATAAAAAAAGACTTGAAGAATTAGCTAATCAAACCAAGACTTTCACGAGAGATGATTTTTCAAAACTACTTTTTAGATGTCACAATATTATTCGTAATAATGATAAGCTAAGTCCAGAAGGTGCATTTGATGAAATCAGCAAAATTCTCTTTATGAAAATTCGTTACGAAAGAGAACAAGCAACCAAAAGACAACTATTTTCAAAATCTAAATTTATTGAGCTTAAAAAAGCTCACGATGAAATTACAGGCGGTGTAGGAAAACCTTTTTACCAAGAGTTGTTTGATAGAACAAAAAGTATTTGAGAACGATAAAATATTTGATAAAACGACAGTATTAAAATAAGGGAAAACAGCTTTTTAGAAATTGTTAAGGAATTAGAAAAATACAACCTATCTGATACCAGTGATGATATAAAAGGAATTGCATTTGAAGAATTTTTAGGCAAAACATTTAGAGGGGAATTAGGTCAGTTTTTTACACCAAGAACAATAGTGAATTATATTGTTGATATACTTGATCCACAAGAAGGAGAAACCATTTGCGACCCTTGCTGTGGTAGTGGTGGATTTTGATTAAGGCATTTGAATATGTTAGAGAGAAAATAGAAAATGAAATACAAAAGTCAAAAGATGCCATAAGAGAGCAATACTATACCGATGATTTTGCAAACCTTTCAGAGAAAAAGCAAGAAGCGATTACTAAAAAAGTAGAAGAACTATTTAATCAAATCAACTATGAATTAGACCTGCAAAATCCTACAGGGAGATTAAGAACACTAACTTATAATTGTATTTATGGTACAGATGCCAACCCTCGTATGGCAAGAACTGCAAAAATGAATATGATAATGCACGGTGATGGACACGGTGGCGTTCACCACCACGATGGTTTATTAAATGTAAATGGCATTTTTGATAACCGTTTTGATGTCATATTAACCAATCCACCATTTGGTGCAAGAGTAGAAAAAACATTAGTCGTTAGTCCTTTAGATATTCCAACAGACGAGGAAGTAAAATACTACACAAAAAATACAAGGAATATGATTACCTAAACAATGTAGTAAATCCACTTAAAGAATGGGCAAATTTTGACAATGGTAGGGAAAGGGAAGCCTATTAGACCTTTTTGAAGTGGGTAAAAGAACAGGGCTTACAGAAGTGTTGTTTATTGAAAGATGCCTTAACTTATTAAAGCCAGGGGGCAGAATGGGTATAGTATTGCCTGAAGGGGTTTTAAATACAAGTAGTTTGCAAAGTATTAGAGATTATGTTGAAGGCAAAGCAAAAATCTTAAATATAACTTCCATACCTCAAGATGTATTTATAGCCAGTGGTGCTACTGTAAAACCAAGTTTGCTTTTCCTTAAAAAGTTTACGGATACCGAAACAAGAGCAGTATAATGAAATTGTCGCTAATGGTAATACTGAATTAGATATAAAATATCTTCCTCTAATTGAAGCTTTAGAAACTGAATACAACGCCAAAACCAAAGAACAAAAGAAAGCCGATAAAAAAGAATACGCAGAGGCATTAAAGAAATTAGAACTTCAAAGGCAAGAAGATTTAAAGTTGATTATTAAAGACAAATTTGATTATGAAATTGCTATTGTAGAAGTAGAGAAAGCAGGAATAACAAGCACAGGTGCAGAATGCGAAAATGAGCTGATAGATGTAGCAAAAGAATTTAAGGTATATGCAAAAGAAAGCAACTTATGGAAACATTTAGACGGCTATGTAAAGTACGATGAAATCAATGGAGAAATGAAAAGAACAAGAGTAATTAGTAATGTAGTTAGTGAACCCGAAGTAATCTATGGCAAATAAAAAGAGTAAAAAATGAAAAGTGAACAAATAAATGATTTATTACAAAAGTTTGAAAATGCTTGTTATAATTATAATGGCATTGAATGTTGGAGTGCAAGAGAATTACAAGAGAGATTTTTGGCTATGCTCAATGGCGAAACTTTGTAAATGCCATAGAGAAAGCCAAAGTTACCACGAAAGAGTGGTGATACCATTTCTGATCATTTTGCTGATGTCAGCAAAAGGATACCAATGCCCAAAACAGCTGAAAAAATAATAGATGATATAGCCCTAACTCGTTATGCCTGTTATCTTATTGCTCAAAATGGCGATAGCACCAAAAACGAAAAAGCTTTGCACAAACTTATTTCGCAGTTCAAACTCGTAAGCATGAAATAATAGAGCAACGCTTATTAGATATAGCAAGGGTTACAGCCAGAGAAAAGCTCTCAAAATCCGAAAAGAAATTATCAGGTATTATTTATGAAAGAGGTGTGGACGATAAGGGCTTTGCCTTTATTCGTAGTCAGGGCGATAAGGCTTTGTTTGGGGGCTTTACAACCCAAGAAATGAAGAAAAAACTAAGTGTGCCGGAAACCAAACCCCTTGCCGATTTTTTACCAACATTAACCATTAAAGCCAAAGACTTTGCTACAGAGCTTACCAGCCACAATGTAGTAGAAAAAGACCTTAAAGGGCAAAACCAAATTAGCAACGAACATATAGAAAACAACTTGGCTGTGCGTAAAATGCTGAAAGAAAGAGGCGTACAACCCGAAAAATTACCTGCATTGGAAGATGTAAAAAAAGTACAACGGAAATTAGAAAGTGAAGATAAAAAGGTAAGTAAAACAACTACTAAATTAACCAACAAAAAGAAAAAAGATTAATGGTAGCTCAAAATTCTACATACAATTATTTGCAGTTTGTTCGGTTCAAAAGCCTATCGCTTTGGGATGTAAAAAAGAATAGAATTTTTGACAGCAAAGAAACTTCTGATTACGATTTTGTAAGGTTAGCAGATGTATTAACACAGGTAAAAAGAGTTGAGTTTTTACAACCTGCAAAAGATTACAATTTATTAGGGGTAAAATCGTATGGCTTGGGTGTATTTCACAGAGAAACAAAGAAAGGAAACGATATTAAAGCCAAGTATTTATGGGAATTAAAAAAGATGGTGATTTAGTCTATTCTCGTTTGGGTGCTTCCAGTGGTTCTTTTGGTTTAATAAATAAAGATTTTAATAATTATTTTGTAAGTAATGAGTTTCCTGCATTTACTATTGATACCAAAAGAGTATTGCCCCAATACCTCAACCTTGTTTTAACCTCAAAACGTTTTTACAGAAAAAATTGGCGACTTCAATACAGGTTCTGCATTAAAGCGTTTCCACGAAGACAAGTTTTTGAACTTGGAAATACCATTGCTTTGCTTTGAGTATTCAGAAGGAGATTATTAATAATTATACAGAAAATGTAAAAAGCAATTAACAAAATTGAAGCTAATATTATAGATATAGAAAAAAAAAGGAAGCAATTCTTAGAAGATTATTTTGGTATTTATACAAACAGTGTATCTATTCAAAAAGGAATTAAAATGATTAGATATAAAAATTTAGATTTTAAATGGGGGACTGATTTTAATTTAAACAAGAATAGATGGACGGTTAAACCAAATTTTCCTTTACATAAATATCACAGTTATGCAATGTTGGTAGCGGTGGCACACCTGACACTTCAAATAAGTCATATTATAATGGCAATATCCCTTGGATTAAAACAACGGAAGTAATTAATGAATTAATTATTGATACAGAGGTTAAGATTACTCAAACAGGGTTAGAAAATAGTAGTGCGAAAATTTATCCAAAAGGTTCTTTAATAATTGCAATGTATGGACAGGGTTTAACAAGAGGTCGTACAGCTAAACTTTGGCATAGATGCTTCTACAATCAAGCCTGTGCAGTATTATTTAATATTAATAGCTCAGTAATTGATACTGATTTTCTTTGGATTTATTTAATGAATGAGTATGACAGATTAAGAGAATTGGCAAGTGGGAATAATCAACCAAATTTAAATGCAGGAATGATTTTAGATTATAAAGTTCAAGTACCAGTTTTGAGTGAGCAAAATAAAATTACAGATTATTATTTTAAAGAAAAGGATAAAATAATATCATTAAAGAAACAAGCAGAAGATTTAAGAAGTCATTTAGAAATAACATTAACAAATTCAATTTTTAATAGATAATGCAACTAAAAAAAATCTACATAGAGCAATATAAAAACCTTAATCAATTAGATATTGATTTTTCAGACAATGAAAATGTATCGGTGATAATTGGTAATAATGGTAGTGGTAAAAGTAATATTGTAGAGGCTATTAGTGGCATATTTGGTGGCTTATACCTACAAGACCCACATAAAATTTTTCGTAAAGCCAATAAACCCAAAAGGCACACAGTCGCCATTTGATTATAAAATAGAATACACCATAGGTACTAAAAATATAAAAGCTGAATACACCAACGCAACAGGTTTTAGCTTTAAGGTAGATGATACAGATATGATACCTTCCGACTTTTTTAAAAGGTCAGAAGAATTATTGCCCTCTCAGGTTATAGCAAATTATAGTGGAGAAGAAGGCAGGTTGTTTGATATTTTTTATTGGCCATTTTACAGCAGTTTTACAGCCAAGTTTCTTTCTATTGGCAAACTGCCTTCCATTACTCAAAAACTATTTTTTGTAAATAAATATTATTGGGATTTAGCTTTACTTACTATGCTTTATCGCCAAGAGTTAAACAATAGACAAGGGCAGGTAAATAAAGAGTTAGACAGCTTTTTGAAAAATGTTTTAAATATCCAAACTGTAGATAATATTCATTTTTCATTCAATCCTGTTAAGTACAAAAAATATCCACAAACCGAAACCATACAATTAGTAACTAAACTCAATCCACAAAAAAAGAAAAGCAACACACTTACACTTGCAGGAGCTTACAGATATTTTAGACAACAATACAGATAAGTATTTTTTCAACCTGCTTACAACGGCATATATGCCAGCTAAAGAAAAAATACTACCTGAAATTAGAATAGATTTTAACGGTACAATAGATAGCACTTGTTTTAGTGAAGGAGAAAAGAAACTAATCCTTTTGCAGTTTATTTTAGAAATATTGGCAGACGATGAAAGTTTAATTTTATTAGATGAACCCGATAGCCATATACATATTTCAAGAAAAGAATTAATCAAAGATTTGATAGATAAATACAGCAAAAGAAAAAATGTATTAACGACACATAGTCCAACCCTTACACATAATTTTGATATTAAACATATTATATCTGTAGTTAAGGATGCAGGGCAAGTTTCTATTGAGAGGAATGATAAAATAGAATTAATTGAAAAGCTTACAAATGGCACTTGGAGCTATCAAGAGCAAAGTTTATTTCTAAATGCAAAAAATGATATTTTATTAGTTGAGGGTTGGCACGATAAAACACATATAAAGGAGGCATTGAAACACTTGTCTAATGATTACCCTACTTTGAAATTTGACATATTTGATATGAATGGAGCAACGAATATCAAACAGTTGCTTATTGGCTTATCAAATAGCGGTTATATAAAAAACAAAAAAGTAATTGGTTTATACGATGAAGATAAAGAAGGAAGAGAAGCTGTTAAAGCCTATTTTGATAAAACAAATGCCCCCATTTTGCAGTTGAAATCAAATAATGATGCACCCCCTTCAAAAGAATTTTTTTGGTTGCTCTATCCAATACCAAAGAATTGGAAAGGCGACTTTACTGTAGAGAATTTTTATGATGGTTCTAAATATGAGGAAGCATACATTGAAGCATTAGACAAAACAAAGGGTTATTTTAAAGCTAAACCAATTGAAGATGTTGCAACTGACATAAAACTAAAATCAAAAAATATTTTGGCTTACAATACTTCAAAATTTGTTAAGTCAGATTTTGACGGATTTAAACCACTTTTTGATATTTTATTACAAATAAAGGCAATTAACTAATGGGAAAACAATTACCACATATCTCATAGACAGCAACCCACAGGGTGTAAGAAGTATTTTTAGAGATAACAAAATCTGTAAACTATTACTTATTCCAAGAAGTGAGTTAGATATAGTAAACAAAAGAACAGAACTCAAAAGCCCTGCATTTTATATATTATTAGGCGAAGATGAAAACCAGCTACCAAAAGCCTATTTAGGTGAAACAGAAAACTTTGCCGATAGAATTAAACACCACGACAATAAAAAAGATTTTTGGCAAAAAGCATTAGTGTTTATTAGCAACGATAGTAGTTTACACAAAGCTAATGTGCAATACTTAGAGCATTTGGCTGTAGCCTTAGCCCACCAAACCAAACGCTACAATACTGACGAAAACAAACAAATACCCAAAGCACCCAATTTGCCAGAGCATATACAAAGCAGTACTGAAGAATTTTTTGAAGATGTAAAATTATTGACCTCGTTTGTAGGATGTTTGATTTTTGAGAAAATAGAGCAAAAAGGCAAAACAATATTTCACCTAAAAAGTAGAGGGATAGAAGCCAAAGGCTTTTATGATGAAAACGGTTTTACCGTGTTAAAAGGTAGTACCGTAAATCCTGATAATGTACCCTCATTTATATGGCCTGATAAGCGAAACAAGCTATTGCAAGAGCTTACCGAACAGCAAGGCAATAAGTTGGTATTACATACCGATAATACATTTTCAAGCCCCAGTACAGCTTGTGATTTTTGTTCAGGTAGTAGTCAAAATGGGTGGATAGTATGGAAAACGGCTAAAGGGCAAACATTAGATGAAGTATATAGAAATAAATTAAACAGTTAAAATGAAAGTATAGTGAGCAGTCAAAAATTAATATTAAATGTTTTACAGTTTAGTCACCCTGTAACTAAAAAATCTTTTCATTTCATAGCCGAAAAGAAAGAAGGTTATTTTCCTATCAAAAAAGAAGAAATACCAGAACATTTATTAAATAAATATCCTGCTGAACGCAGAGCCAAACTGCATAAACTCTATACAAATTTTCAAGAAGATACCGATCCAATCTTAAATACAGAAATAGATTTTGAAACCAGTCCAAGTATTGCAAAACACTACTACAACTATCTTATTTACAATTACTTTAAAGACAAAGTAGATTTAATAAAGTCAAACTTCATTCACGATAACGAAATATGGATTACACATACTAAAATCTGATAATGAAAATTATACTGGCTATTCTGTTTTTTACAATCAAAGTTCAAATTGCAAAAATTACACAAACACCAGAGTTAGTAATATCCTATGAGGGCATTTCTAAAATAGCCAAAAAAAGCGTAACCGAAATAGGTTGCGATACCAAGCTATATAATTGGGTAGTATATGAGAGCAGTTTATACAAGTACGATAGCTTACCTGATGAAGCATACTATAAATTAGAAAATGTATATCCTAAAATGCGGTATGAATTATATGCACCATTGGGCGTAGAATTCAAACCCAATAAAGACGATGACAAATACAATACTTACTTAAAAAATATTAAGGGCTTATTTACTAAATTTCTAACCACAGACGAGTTTAAGGCTGTTATTCCTATTACTTCTACAAGTTATATTTCAGTACAAGAAGGAGAAGAAAAACACTTCCGATGAAATGAATACCTTAATTTTTGGAGGTGATAAGCCATAGGAAGATCCTTACGAGGAGTTAGGGAATATGGTAATCCTTGCCTACCAGCAAACACATAAAATTCATTTTTATATATCACAAAGACGATGAACCAAAATACAAGCTACTAAAACAATGGCTACAAGAGGAGAAAATAGGCTTTAAGGAATTACCACCTATGCAAGACTTTTGTTTTCAGAAGATACAGCCAACAACATAGTTTTTAGTTCGGTAGATACTATCATAGATGAAGTAAGAGACCATTTTTTTGATGCCAAATTAGATGCAGATAGTCGTTACATTGCCTTTTACATTACACCATTTGGTAACGATGAAAAAGACCCAATACACAAGCTACAATACTATTTAGTAAAGCAAGAGTTACTAAGGCACAAAGTTACTTCCCAAGCAATGGATAGTAACAAATTCTATCAATCCAATTTCAAATTTTTCTTTCCACCAATATCAGTAGCCTCTATTGCTAAATTAGGAGGTGTGCCGTGGCGATTAAAAAGAGACCCTGACAAAGAACTAATAGTAGGTGTAGGAGCATTCAAAAATCAAGAAATAGGACAGCGTTTTATTGGTAGTGCCTTTTGTTTTTCAAATGATGGACACTTCAAAGGTTTTGAATGTTTGCCAGCCAACCAACCAGACCTTTTAGGCGGTTCTATTGCTAAAGCAATACGAACTTTCAAAGCCAAAAACGAAAAAGCAGAAAGACTTATTATTCACTTCTACAAATCAATGTCCTATGCAGAACTCAAGCCAATAGAGGATGAAATAAAAAAAATAGAAGATGATATACCTGTAATCATTATCACAATCAATAAAACAGAAAGTAAAGACCTTGTAATATTTGATACAACATACAGCAAGCTAATGCCATTAAGTGGCACTTATTTAAGTATTGGTGATGATGAATATTTGCTTTGCAATAATACTCGTTATCCTAAAAAAGAACCAAGAGCAACAGATGGTTTACCCTTTCCAATCAAATTAAAATTCAGTGCCAACAAAGAAGGCATAATAGACAATACAGAAACAATAAAAGAACTCATAGACCAAGTATATCAATTCAGTAGAATGTATTGGAAAAGTGTAAGACAAAACGGGATACCAGTAACAATCCTTTACCCTGAAATGGTAGCCCAAAAAGTACCTTTCTTTGAAAATATGGATGTACCACCTTTGCTTAGATAATTTGTGGTTTTTGTAGATAAATTTTGATTATGGAAAATATACTTTCAACACCCTCACAAGCAACTTTATCAAATCTTGACCAATTAAGTAAAGATTTAGATTTAAAAATCCTGCAAAGAAGTTAGAAAAAAACTTGCTTATAGCTACTTGGAATATTAGAGCATTCGGTGACATTACTCGTAAAGAAAAATCCACAACAAATGATAGCCCTAAAAGAGATTTTCATTCAATACTATGTATTGCTGAAATCTTAAAAAGATTTGATGTTATAGCCCTACAAGAAGTAAAGGCAAACATAAAAGGATTAAGAGATACACTTAAAGTTTTAGGTAATAATTATGCCTTAATACTTACAGATGTAAATGAAGGCGAAGCAGGTAATAGCGAAAGAATGGCTTATATCTTTGATACAAGACGAGTTCAATTATCAGGTTTAGCTTGTGAATTAGTAGTGCCTCAAGAATGGATTAATACAGCTTCTAATGAAGCATTGACAGAACAATTTGTTCGTTCCCCTTACGCAGTTAGCTTTAAGGCATTTAGTCAAACTTTCATTTTGGTTACACTTCATATTTTATATGGTAAATCTTCTAAAGACAGAATTAAGGAGTTAAGTGGAATTGCTAAATGGATGGCTAATTGGGCAAGTGATATAAATGTGTATCACCAAAATTTAATTTGCTTAGGCGATTTTAATATTGACGAAAGAGGCGATTTACTTAACAAAACCTTTATCCAAAGTGGTTTACACATTCCAGCCGAATTACAAAACGAAAATGTTACAAGGTCAATTTTTGACGAAACAAAATTTTATGACCAAATTGCTTGGTTTAACAACGCACAGAACATTCCTAACTTATCACTAAAGTTTAAGTCAGGAGGTAACTACAATTTCTTAGACACAGCATTAAAGAATAGAACACTTACCAAGCAATCTTTATCATTTATGATGTCAGACCATTTCCCTTTATGGGCTGAATTTGAATTGTAGATAACCCCACCCCCCAAGCCAACCCACAAAAAAATACGGCTTTGGGCTTTGCCAACACACGATGCCAACACCTCAAAGCCCTCCTAAGGTATTGCAGTCAGTTTTTAACTGTCATACTTTTTGTGGCTATGCTTCCAAAGCTATTGGCACATTGCCTGTTCCACTTCGTTACACAGCCAAAGAGCCAAGCCAATCCAAAGCATAGCAACAAAAAGTCGTTTCGTTCCAACCACCACCACCACTTCGCCTATGCCAGTATAAAACTGCCTGAAGCTAAATAACATAATGTTGCCTTATAGTACATTTTACCAACGCTTATAGGCGACTATGCCAACGCAAAAATGTCCTATAAGAACATTATGTTAAATAGCCAATACCTTAGCACCCTTGCATTAAAAAGAGTAGTAGTTATTTTTCAATGGTTCTTTTTAATGCAAGTGTGAAGCCGTATTTTTTGCCAACGCTTCACCCCCCAATGCCACACACCAACCACCCTTTCAAAGGTGTAGAAAAAAGTAAAGCATTTTT
Organism: Bacteroidota bacterium; assembly: GCA_016699635.1. GTDB lineage: Bacteria > Bacteroidota > Bacteroidia > AKYH767-A > OLB10 > OLB10. The sequence goes on from CP064983.1 coordinate 2,764,320, forward strand.
TATTATTGCCAATGTGCTAAATAAAGTGTTCATTTATTGCGTTTCATTTCGTTTCAGCCAGCTATCGCAAATATGCTTTCACTTCATTGTACTTCATAAATTTCACACATTATTTTTAGCACCCCACAGCAAGAGTATTTCGTACCTCATACACTTGCTTTCAGCCAACGCCACTACTGTAGGTATGCTTTATTTTTCTACGTCATATTACCCCAATCCAACGCTTCTAAAATATCATTTTCAATTTTGAAATAAGTAATTAGAAATAAAATTTAGAGATAAAATTAGTTTCCAAAGAAAAAAAAAACAGGAACAAAAAGGAAAGCAAAGTTAGGTGGCTTGCACAAGCCAACGCTACAAAAAAAGCCAAAAGACTACGGCATAATGAAAGCCAAATAATCTTTTATTTTTTATTGGTATTTGGCTTTCAGCCTTCGGCACTTATTCCGTTTCCTTTTGGTTTTTTTCCTTCGCCACCTCTTTGAATGCTTTCTTTTTTTTCTGTTTTTTTCTTTGTAAAAATATTTGTTGGTTTTCGCCACAGCAAGGAACAAAGCAGGTAACAATTAAAGCAATGTTCAAAATGCAGTCAGTAAAAATCTACAGTTTCAATCCTAAAAATCAAATCAATGAATTTGATGTATTCGTTTTATGCAAGGGCTTAAATAGTGGCAAACCACTTGAAAAGCCTTGCCCTAATTCCTTTGTAGTAGCTTGTAAAAATCAAGAGGAAAAAGACTTTTACACTACTTTACTTTTTGGCTTATGGAAAATAAAGCACTTTTACCCATATCATACAGGGTCGGTTATTCCATTTATAAGAATATCCGATTTTAAGCAAGTAGTAAAAGAACAAGCAAACCGAGTAAGCATAAAGCCACAAGATTTTATTGAAGATGTACACAAGTTCAAACTAATAGAAAGAAAGCAAAAACAGATTTACGAACAAATGGCATTGCTAAACGATGTCAAAAGAGCCTTAATATATAGGCATTTCCACAGCAAACGCTAATAATGGACTGATGATGCTTAACCCTGCCATAAAAAAAATATAAATATACAAAAGTAGCAAGGGTAGCAACGCACAAAGCCAACCAAAAAAAACCAAAAGACTACGGCATAATGCAAAAAAAATAGTTGCAAGGCAAAGCCAAATTTGCACCTATTTTTTGCACCCTTCGGGACTTATTCCGTTTCCTTTTGGTTTTTTTATCACCCTTGCTATGAAAAGCATATTAAATTTTTTTTATTATGTCAGTTCAGCACATTTCACAGTCAGCCACCAGTTCAGCAGTTTGCCATTGTGGTGCCCCTCATTTGGGTTCTTTAGTTCCTGTTAGCCGTTATGCCTTTCAGCGTAGGGTTCGTAGGCGTTTTTGTCTTGGTCGCCTTCTCTTGGTTGCCGTGTTTATCATTTGGCTTGTGGTTGCTCTCTTTGGGTTTATGCCTCAGGTCAGCGTTTCGTTTCGTCTTTGCCCTTTTAGGGCTTTGGCGATACTTTGAAACAATCCAAACAGACCGAAGCACCCAAAAGGAAAGCATACCGACCCTATCCCCACAGCTTAACGACTTGACAAAGTCCAACAAGTCTAATCAGTCTAACTATTTAATGGCTTGACTACATTTAGACTATTACCCAAGTCCAACACAAACCTATACTTAAACTAACTATACTACTTAGACTATTTAGACTACTTGAACCACGATATTAAATTTGATTTATTTGCTATTTAAAGCACATTTAAGCCATACATAAGCCCTATATATTTAACCCACCTACACAAATTTGTGAAATAGGATGCAAGGCATAACAAGGCGATTATTTTTTTAGCTATGGCAAAGTGCAAAACAAAAACCCCACCAACAAGGGCAGGGCTTTTTGAAGCAGTAGAAAGATGTTAAAATACAGTATCGCAACGAAGTGCATTACCTTGAGCAAATAGGTAATAATTACCACCTACTTGTTGGTAAAACTCAATACCGATACAATTCAATACGCTAACTGTTGCAGTCATTGTAGGAGTACCAGGTAAATTTGTAGTTACAGTTGTTGCAGGAGTAGTAGCATTCAATGGTAAATAAGCAGAGTAGCTAATATCACTCAATGAATTTAGTGTTGGATCAGTTGGTTCATAACTGCTTGTGGCAGGATTATAAGCCCAGTCAGAAATACCTACAATTGCATTTACCAATCTGAAGTGTGTAGCACCGGCAGGAGCATTTACCAAACTTGCAGGATTAAATGCAGGTACTGTAAAAGTTGCACTATCTCTTGCCGTATTATTGGTAAGTGTGTAAGGTGCATTGAAAATACCTGACAAACTCACATTGATATTGAAATTAATACCAGCAATTAAATTTTGATAAGCTGAAATTTCAATACTTCTTTGACCTCTTGGGTTTGCAGTATCTTCTAAATTGATTTGTTTCATTATTGCAGTTAAGCGACCAGTCAAACGACTATCACTCATTTGCTTAATGATTTGCGACAAGCCTACACGAACTGCTTTACCAGCTGATGCACCCACCGAACTCACTCATCTTTTCACGAGTTCTTTCAAATGACTGTCATTGTAAATTTGTTCTGCTGTAGGGCCCACCTACAAGTCCTGCAAAGTCGCCTTGCAGTCCTTTGATTTTGAAATGTCTTACCCCACCCATTGAGCCAGAGTATCTTAATAGACCTGTTTGTTTTGCCATTTTATTAAATTTTTTAAGCGTTAAACATTAAATTATTACGATACAAAAATAACTCTAACTTTGTAAATATTTAATACATAAATAGTTGATAATCAATGCAAAACAACGCAAAAGCACCGATAATTGTAGAAACTCATTTAGTCATTACAGAAGTGATAGACGGAGACAGTATAAAAGTGAGTTCAATCTTTAGCAGAGATGAAAAGAAATACGACTTTATGGGATAGACTGCCCAGAGAATAAGTATAATAGAAAAATGGTAGAAGATGAAAAGAAACTACATACACCTGAATTTCTTTTAGGTTTAGGTCAGCACGCTCATAAATTCGTTTTAAGCATTGCACCAGTCGGAACGAGTGTAACACTACAAATTGAAATTGGAAACGAATTAGACCACTATAAACGCCATTTAGCCTATGTTATTCTACCTGATGGCAGTTGCTTAAATGAAACGATAGTAGCCAATGGATATGCAAGAGCCACAGGCGACTATTATTGTGCTGAATTGCCTAAATATCAAGCCTTACAGCTTAGAGCAATGCAGAAAAAACAAGGGCTTTTCAAATATATTTCAAGGATATAGGGTAGGTGCAAAATGTTGTACTTATGTTGTACTAATTTAAGTATAATACTTGTAAACCCTTTATTTATAGGCTATTTCATAGCTATTTACGATAATACCTTGTTATAGCCAGTGGTTCTTCTCGTCTGTCCTTGCAAACCATTGTCAGTATTGAGTTCTCGTGTCATTGTCGTGTTGGCTGTGCGTTGCGTTTTCTATTTTTTTGAAGGGCTTGGATTTTTTTAAAACAATTTTTCCTGCGTTGGCGAAAAGCAAGCTCTTTTGTAAACTTTGGTTTGCGTGTCGGCTTGTGCGGTTTGCAAATGTGACTCGTCCTAAAAAAAGTTTACAGTTTGATTAATTAATCCTGATATAAGTTTACAGTTCATTTTAGTCCTGAATTGGGTTTTACAATAGTAGGAATTTTTCGATAATAATTCTTCCATAATCTTTCTGTTTTAATTTTAGTTTTGAATGATGAATGCTGTTTGGTGTAAAGTTACTGATGCTCATGTGAGGTCTTTCGTTGTTATATAGATCCACTACAGCTTTTAGTAAACCCTTTGCATCTTTGAGGTTATCAACATCATAAGTTTCTAAATACTCTTCTTTAATAATTCCGTTTATTCTTTCAGCTACAGCATTTTCTAAAGGGTCGCCATTTTCAGTCATGCTTATTTTTATATTGTAGTCCTGCAATAGCTTTACATAAGCATGGCTGCAATATTGAATGCCTCTGTCGCTGTGATGGATGAGATTCAAATGACTCTTTGCCCCCAAAGCAGAAAGAGCCATTTGCAAGGCTTGCATACTTTCAATAGTCTCCATTGTTTCGGCTACCTGATAGCCAACAATCTTATGTGAGTAAGCATCGGTAATAAAACTGATGTAAAGATGTTCTCCAGTGCTTATCTTCCAATAGGTAATATCACTCACCCAAAGCTGATTGGGTGCTGTAGGAACAAACTCACGAATGAGATTTGGATACTTCCGCAACCAGTGAAAAGAGTTAGTTGTTTGTATTCTCCGCTTTCGTTTTCTCACCAATAAATGATTTGCTGAAAGCATGTTAAACAAGGCATCTCTACCTATTTTTATTTGGTGTTCTAGTATAAATGGTTGCAGCATTTCATACAGTTTTCGTGTGCCCATTCTACGATGGTTTTTAGAATTTCCTTTACCCTTTGTATTATCAAATCTTCTTCCAGGGTAGTTGAAACTCCTTCCCAGTTGTTTTGATAATAAGCCTGTCTGGTGATACCAAACCATCCACATAACTTGGCTAATCCTATGTGTGCAAAGTTGTTTTTCATTGCTTCTATGGTTTGGTATTGAGCTTTTTCTGATTGGAATTTTAAACTCCTTTTCTGCAATATCTACCATCGTGGAAAAGGCAATTGCTTTTAATTCTGCATCCTTTAATTGCTTTTCTAATTCAGCTATTCGCTTCTTTAATTGCAGGTTTTCAAAGATTCATCTCCTACTTTAACCTCCCGATAGCTATCAGGATTATCAGACTTAATTCTCTTTTGTGCCATCGAATATAAATTTGATACAATGTTAGGTCTTCTTGTTTTAATTCCGGTGTTATACCCTAACTGCCGCATCCATCTAAGAAGCTGTCCGTCTTTCTTCAACTTCACCTGTGTATTTTTCCCAAATTTCCACTTTGGTGCATTGGGCTGAAATTAACTCCTGAATGATCTTGTGTTTTTCTTCTACGGTAAAATACTTACCCGCTTTTTGAATGATTTTTTTATCCATGTTTTACACTTTTTAGTGTAAACCTATTTCAGGACAAGACAATGTGCTTGCTTTGTGCGTTGGCTTTTCATCAGTCAAAACTTCTGTTTAATTCCTTTTCAACTTTTGTCAATGGAACTTCTTCTTCACTCTTTAAATCTTCCTTGTTTAGTTGTCCTGCTTGCTTCGCTCTACTATTATTAGCCCACTTGCGTAAAAACTCAATTTGGTCTTTCATTGTTTTGGAAAGTGGAACGGTATCTTTAATTGCGTTAAGCAAATGGATTATTTGCAACTTTGGTTCGTTTGGATTTTCTGTATATGCTGCAAACATTGCCTCTTTTACACACTCTTCAATTTCCGCACCATTGAACCCTATTGATTCTTTCGCCAATTTGTCTAAGCCGAAATTGTCGGGTTTTTGATTGTTTTTTCAAGTGAATTGAGAAAATACTTTTTCTGTCTTCTTCCGAAGGAAGGTCAACGAAAAACATTTCGTCAAATCGTCCTTTGCGTAAAAGTTCAGGTGGAAGTTGTGAAATGTCATTGGCAGTTGCTACAACAAAAACAGGTTGTGTTTTTCTTGCATCCAAGTCAAAATGGTTGAAAAATTCTTGATGTTGTTCCTCCGTCTGTTGCTCCGCTACTTTGAACGCCTGAAAGTCCTTTTTCAATTTCATCAATCCATAAAACGCAAGGTGCAACCGCTTCGGCTGTCGCAATGGCTCTGCGAATATTATTTTCACTACTTCCAACTTCGCCCTGAAAAACTTTTCCAATGTCAAGTCGTAACAAAGGCATATTCCACAATGAAGCAATACATTTTGCGGTCAAACTTTTTCCGCAACCCGGGACACCCAAAAGCAAAAGTCCCTTTGGTTCTGCAAGCCCCCAAGTTTGTGCTTTAAAATCAAACGCTTGTTTTCTTTTTTCCAACCAATCTTTCAGATTGTCCATTCCGCCTACACTTTTCAAACTTTCATTCACTTGAAAGTAATCAAGCAATCCACTTTTCTTAATGATTTGTTCTTTCTCAAAAGCAACTGTTCTGGGCGAATTGATTCCGAAGTCATCTCTAACAGCCGCAAGGCAATAAGCTAAATCCGCTTCCATTACAGTCATTCCCAAAGCGGCATCAATCAATTTCTTTTTGAGGTCATTATCAATATCCTTTTTTGCATTTTTTGAAACTGTATTTAAAACAACTTCCAAATCAACTCTGCCCGGCAATGGCATTTCAAGAACAGTAATGTATTTTCCAATTCAACAGGTAAATTCAAAACAGAAGAAACAATGATGATGTGTTTTCTGTAAAACCTTAATTTTTCTGCTAATTGGCGAAGTTGAATTTTGATATTTCTTTCAGAAATAAAATCGTGAAAATCTTCAAGAACATAAATTTCGTTGTCATCTTTTTCTGTTTGTGCCGAAATATGTTTCAAGAGTTGTTCGGGTTCTTCAACATTTTCAACAGGCGTAAGTCCACCCTCATTTAAATTTCGTTTGCCCAAACCGTCAACACAATTCCATTCATAGAACTGAAAATTCTTGTTCAAGTTTTTGGCAACGCCTCTCAACTTTTGTTTTGTCCTGTCATACTCAAATGTTGTAAGATACAAAATCGGGTAATATGCTTTTAGCATATCCTGAATTTGCCCGAATGTATCTGTATTGTTTTTTGTAACCTGTGCCATTATTTTTTAGTAATTGAAATTGTTTTTTGTTTTCACAAAATGTTTTGTGTTTATACTTTAATGGAATTTCCTTCCCGTTAATTTCTCGCTTATTGCCAAAGATGCTTTCCAATGATTCCATTGCCTTGTCCGCTAATTCATGAATATCTTTTGGAATATAGTCGCTGTCTGTTTTTACTGAACCGTCTTTTAAAATTGTAAATTTTATTTGCGAAATCGGTTCGGTTTCATCTTTTAATTTACTGCGACCAACCATATAAAAACTTACTTTTTCATTCTCGTTTGCTTTAAATTTATCATTGCTTTTAAAAGTCCAACCTTGTTTTTTAAATTCCCGAATTATGGATTCTTCGGCATATTTTACATTCAAATCATAGAAAACATTTTGCAATTCCTGAACTTTGTTTCTTGCGTTCTGTAAATAGTAAGTGTTGTATGTAACTTTGTTACCAACAATTTTCATTGCATATTCTCCTCTTAAATTTTCGTTAGCATTTAATTGAAAAATTGTCAGTTCATTTCCTGTTACAGTATATTTCCAACCCAACTTATCGCAAGCGGATATTAATACTTCCTGATTCATTACGTCAGGATTTTTCAAAAATGTTGATGATTCAAAACAGGACATAGCTATCTTCTTCGTTTATTTTTATTGTTGTTATTTGGTTTTTGGTGGTTTTGCGGATTGAATACTTTCAAGTTGTTAATCATATCCGTTACTTCTGTTCCTTTGCTCATTTGTATATCAAGAAAATCTAAAAACTCCTCACGAAGTTTATTAAACTCATTTTGCAAACTTTTCTTTTTGTCAGGCGATAATGGTTTTTGTGAAAGTTCTATTACTTGCTTTTTGTATCGTTCAATTTCTGATTCAAAGAAAATTTTACGATAATGATTTAAGTTTTCCGTTTTAGTTTTGTCAAGCAAGCCTAATGCGTTGTCAAATTCTTCAACTCCGATTGATTTGAATGGTGCAAGTTTTGTGTTTTCTACTTTACGCAATTTTTGCAAATAATCTCTGTCAATTTTGGCAGGTGGATTTTGACAAAGTGTATTAAAATCGTCTATTGCTGAATTGATGTATTTTAATCCAAATCGTTTGAAAACTTCAAGATATTGTTCTTCTAATTCGCTGTCCCAATCCATTCTCGTCATTTTCTCTTGACGAACATTTTTCATATTCTGATGAACAAAGAACGAAAGAATATTGTAGCTTCCTGAATAATAGCTGTTCTTTTTATCTTTTCTGATTAACCAAACATTTTTGTAATGAAATGCAGGTAGTTCACAACAATAAAAATTCAGGTTCTTTTCTAATTCTGCAAGTAATTTCTTGGATTCTTCTTGAACCATAGGTTCGCCTCCAAAACTTTCATTTTCCGAATATGCAATGTAAACTCTGCCACCTTTTCGTAAATAATCTTTGATGAATGGAACTCTATTTTTGAAAGCAAAATCACGAACCCAAGGGCTTTGTATTAAAATTGTGTCAGAAGTTGTGTCAAACAATTTTTTCAGCTCAACCTCAAATTCAAGTGAGTTGAAATGTCGTTTGATTGCTTCAACTTCTTTTTCAATCTCTTTTATTTTAGTTGTGTCTTGATTATTTATTGCGTCTTCAATTTCTTCTTGCTTATGAATTAACGCTTGTTCAATTTCAATTTGCTCTTTTTGCTTTTCTTCGCTTGTAAATTCAATTTCATCATCAACTTTAACCAATCGTTCAAGTAATTCTGATTTTATTTCGTCTTTCTTGTCCAACGCTTCGGATAAAGCATCAATAACTTTATTTTGTTTCTCGTCATAAACGATTGCCCGCATTGTGTTATCTCTGAAATTTTCCAATAGCACAACCCAAACTTTTGCTTTAAATCCTTCAACTCCTGTTGGATTACATTCCTGCAATAAAAAATTCTTTTTAGGGAAATGGATTTCAGGTGCTTGCAATTCCGCTAATGGTTTTACTTCCTCAATGTTTTTTGGCAGAAAATCTTTATTGAATGTAAGTTGCTTTTCGCTTTTCAGATTGCTGAAAATTTCTTTTACTTTCTCTTTTGCAACACCAATACTGTCAATATATAAATCAAAGTCCCTTGTAAATGTTGAGAATTTCACACCATTCTTTGCGTATTCGATTCCAACATCTGTAAGCCACAAAATACTTTCATCTCCGTCAAGCATTTTGTCCGCTTTCAAATCTTTGATTGCTTTTAAAAGAATATCGTTTTCGGCTGGGTCTTTTTGAATATCAAAGCCAAGAATGTTCCCGATTTTCTCAGCCGACATTTGCTCTGTTAAAAGCAAGTCGCAAAGCACCTCATCAAACAGATTAAAATCAACGGGTTGTGAACAAGTGCCTTTAAATTTTGCAATCGTATAATTCCAATCAAATTCAGTAAAACCAATAATTCTTTCAATTAGTTTTTTCTCATTACTCGCAGATTCAATGATTTTTAATTCCAAAGGAATTTGTTCGCCTAAACTTAGTTCATTGCTTTTCTCTTTCTTTTTAGGTATTTGCTTTTGTGATTCCTTGTTTCGGTCTGAAAGAAATGCAGGAAAATTATTTTCAATAAATTCAACTACTTCACTTGAAAATTCCTCGTCAGGATTTTCATCACAATCATAACCATTGATACGCAAAAAATCGGCTACATCTGAAATGTGGCTTTTGAAATCTCTCGCTATTTTAGATAATCTTTTCTTCACTATTTAATGAGATTTTGAATTTGTGCAATATCAATCCTGTGCATTTTTTGAATAGCTTGTTGATATTCGGATTTATGCGAAAAGTGTTTTTCGTTCCCTACAACAATCAACAATCTTTTTGCTCTTGAAAAACCCACATTGATACGTTGCATTTCTCTTGCAAACCCTAATGCAAAAGGGTATTTATTATTGTCAATAGGAATTTTCTTTCCTCGTTCTTCTTTGTATTGCTTGTTGCTTCTTACAGTTGAAACGATAATGATATTTCTTTCCATACCTTGAAAACGGTCAACCGTGTTTATTCTAAGCGGAAGTTGAAATTCATTTTCAAATTTATGTTGTTCAAAATTTCGCCATTCATTTTTTGAAAACTGGGGATACATCGCTTTTCTTATGCTTTGCATTTGTGGCATATAGTAAGTAATGATTCCAATTTCTTTATCTTCGTCTTTTTTGAAATGCTTTTGATATTGTTCAAATCCTTCTGCTTTGGTTAATGCTCTCAATACAGTTTGAATAGCTTGTATTTCGCCTTCATTTTCGTAAGATGTTCCAACTTTATCTTCAGGCGTTTCAACATTTACCCAAATTGCGTGGTGCTTTTGTTCAATGAAAGGAACTGATGAAAGTCCGTGCCAACGGCTTGCTTTTATATTGAAGTCAGGAATATTCATTTCGCCCTTAATTCCACAAATCAAACCGTGTTCTAATTCTTCTTGGTCGGTGTAGAATTGAGAAATGCAATTCATAATCTGTTCGTGCATTCTGAATTGTGTGTCCAAACTTGCAACAAAATTTTTCGGTGCATTCATAAACAGCTTTTCAAATTGCGAAACTTTGTAATCGTCTTTTGTCCAATCTTCAATAAGTTTTTTTGCTCCGACTGCTTCCAATGCTTCGCCAAATTCTTTTTCGTCAATCATTGGTGGTAACTGTTTGTGGTCGCCAATGATGACAACTTTTTTTCCCAACGTTAAAGGCAAAACCAATTCGGGCGGTGTAGCTTTACTCGCCTCGTCCATAATTACCAAATCAAATTCAGGTTCGCTTTTACTTTCCGAATTTTGGTTGAATGTCATTTGGTAAGTGTCTCCAAAATTACGACTGCCACACTCGCTACACGTTGCTGCAAATACGTTTACATATTCGTAGTAAGCGGTTGAAAAAGTTGATTTAATCAAAACATCTTTTCCATCTAATCCTTTTTTCCATTTGGATACAGCCTTTGCGTATTTCTCCTCTTTACTGCATTTCTCTTTTACATTTTCAATCCATTGGCAAACGGCATTGTCAGAATATTGTGTTTCTTCTCTTGAACCTGTTTTTGCCTGAATCCAACTTTTTATTCGGTCATTAGAATAAACCTTTCCTTCATCTTCAAACTTTTCAATGTTTCCAACACGAATAGGTCGCACTAATTTTTTTCCTTTAATGCGTTCCAAAGCGTTATCAACGGCAAGGTTTGTTTGAGAGGTAATTAAAATTTTTGCTTGTGGGTCTCGCCTTAGAGTTTGCCAAATGATTTCAGCAATTACAGTTGTCTTGCCTGTTCCTGGCGGACCTTGTATGAGTGCCAAATCTTTTGCTAAAAGCGTTTTTGCAACGGCTTCAAGTTGTTTAGGTTGGTCTTTAAGTAAAGGTTCGTTCAAGTTTTGAACAACTTTTTGTTTTTCTTCTTCAAGGTCTGTTGAAGATTGTCGGGCTTCATTTGGGTCAAATAAAAAGTTGGGCAAATTTTGATTGACAGGAAAACCGTTTCTTGTAGTTGGTTCGGTAACTTTTTTCATTGCCCGAATCATTCTGCCAATGTTTGTTAGCTCGCCCGGGAAAATAGGTTTGATAAAACCTTTCCGCAATTCGCTTAATTCAATGCGGTCTTCCAATCTGCCGTTTATGAGTTCATCAAAAGCATCAGTTATTTTGAATTTTAACCTGTCTTTTTCTTTTCTAATTAACCGTCCTATTTGTATTCCTTCTTTGAAAACAGCTTCTTCCCCAAATTGTTCAATTTTTTCGCCTAAGTTTTGTCTTTGTTCGGGTGTCAGATAAATAAAAGTAGCTTGGCTTATGTTTCGCCTTACTTCTTTTTCCTTTTCAAGTTCAAGCGTTTCATTTTTGAAAAGTTCATAGGTTGTTCTTCCCAATGGATTTTCAAAAGAACAATTCAAAATATGACGATGTTCTGAACAAGCGGTGTTAACCGCTTGTTTGAATTTTTCTCTTTCATCGTCAGATTTGAATTGATAAGAAAATAAAATCCTTGTGTGGTTTTTTACAGCATCAAAATCAACGGATTTTCCGACTTCTTTTCTGATTTCATTTTGAATTTTGTTGATTATACTTTGCCTTTTTGTTTCAACGTCTGTGCTAAACAAAAGTTGATATGTAGGATTAAATTCCTTTTTCTCAATCGTTGCTGTTGGAACTAAATCTTTGATTCTCTTTAATTGGCTTTCGTAATCTGTCTTGCTGTCTGCTGAAATTTTAAGTATAGAACTTGCTAAAACAAATTCCGACTTCCCTTGTAAATCTATTTTCGTTTTGAAGTTGCGAAGTGTTTCAGGATTTACTTTTTCATTTGCTTTAAAATAGTATTGTGTTGGCAACCTGCGAAAAGAAACTCCTGAAAAGTTTTGTTGAAGCAGCGACATTGCATTATCTACTTGGTCTTTGCTTGCATTTTTGATTTGGTAGGTATTTCCGACAAGTTCAATTCCGTTAATTGGCTTGGTTTTTATCGGTTTGCTTGGCTGAAATCTTGAAACGGATTCAACAAAACTTAATCCGTCTGCATTAAATTTATCAGAACGAACAAAAGCCCCAACTTCAACAAGTAAATTTTTGTTGTCTTGCGTTACTGAAACGGTTGCTCTGTCTAATCCTTCTGAATTAAGTTTATCTTTTATTGTTTGTTTGAGCTTCTGCAATTCGTTTCCTGTGCTGAAATCAACTTTTAAGTAAACAACATTGTCTTTGTTAACTGAAAGCAAATGAGAATAATTATCAGAAACGATTTTTTGTAAATGCGGAATATCGTTTTCGTTTAGGTCAATGTAACCGTCATTACCGATTGAAGTTTCAAGTTCATATTTGGTTTGTAGTTTGTCTTGTATTTCCGAATAAATATCTTCTTTGGAAACATTGTCGGAATACTTAAACTCTATTTTTCCTGAAATGGTGTGGAATGGCGAATTATTTGAAATTTCATAAAACAACTCATCTCCCAACTCTTTGAGTTGGTTCAATTCTTCCTGACCTAATTCTCTATAATTTTTAAACTCAACAAATGCCTTGTTTTCGCTTACTCCATAATCTTCTAATTCGTTTTCATTGAAAAGTTCTAAAATGTCATTTTCAAGTTGTTCTCTTAATTCTGTTTCGTTGATGAAAATGTCAATGTAATTTGCTCTTTCTGCTTCACCCTGTCTGGTTTCAGCATAAGGCATTTTAATGTTTTGGATTTTCCAAACCTGTTCCTTTTGTTTAACCAATTTCTTTAAGGCAACAACATATTTTGCCCAAATCTGTCTGTCCTTTTCTTTGTTGATGTCAACCAATGGAATTTCGCTTGCTTCAACGGTTGTGTATAGTTCTTTAAAGTTATTGGCACTTGTGCCGTCTTTCTTGTCAATGTCTGCAAAACGGAATATGCAATTTCGTTTTGTTGTGCTTTTTGTAGGTTCGTTGAAATAACTAATCTCTTTCAGTTTAGCAACTCTGTATGAATAAAGTTCGGTAAATGTGTCAATTTTATCTGTCCATAAGCCAACAATAGTTTCAATGGCTCTTTCATTCCCGATTGGGATTATTATTTTATGTCGTGAACGATTGTTTTGGTCGTCAACCTTTTGTTTTTGGAAAAAACAAATTCGGTTTTCTGATGATAAAAGTTCCCTTACTTGCTCTGCTCTTAGTTTGTTTTCAGAATTGCGATTATAACGGTCATTAAAATCGTCTTTTACTTTCAAAACGATTTCAATTACTTCGTCAGAAGTTCCTTCAAAAATATTATTGGTTTCAGGTCTGCGATTAAATTCTGCCATAATTAAAATTCAGGATTGCTAATGTAACAAAATTGAGCGTTGGAAAATTGGCTCTTTTGGTTTTGCGAAGCGTTGGCTTTGTGTGTTGGGGCAAAACCAAATGTGCCAATGTGCGGTTGGCTAAAGTTGTTTTAAAAAAATGTGGGTAGGCAAAAAAAATAAAAAACAGAAGGGTCGGCAATGAGTGTCGGCTTACTTGTTGTCCGATTGCAATATGGTCTGTATGTTGGTCACTGGTCAAAATGGTTTGTCAATGTTTTAAAGTTTAAATTTTGGTCGTCTGTTCGATGGTTGCAGTGTCGCCAAACAATGGCAGGTAACGTTTGGCGGCTTTGCGAAGAAGCGGATTTCGGAGAACTAAACTGTCAACATAGCACAAAAGTTGATGCGAGGTAGTATGTTTAATTAACCACTGAACCCGCTTTTTTGCAAAACCGCTGTTACCGGTTCGTGCTTCTTTTCTGTCGTGTTGTTGTCTGTCCATGTTGCGGTGTCTTGGTGCGTTGGCTTGGTGGCTCTTTTGCAAAACTTGGCTTGTGTGATGGGCTTGTGCGGTTTTGCAAATGTGCCACCAAATGCCCTGGGCTTTTAAATTCTTTGTATTCGTTGTGATTCAATTATATTAATGTCCTTAATTGATATTTGATGTCTGTCTATCATTTTTGTTAGTTGTTGTCTGTTAACAAGTTCCACAGAGTTTGATTGAGCTAACATAGTCGTTGTAGAGCTGTAGTCGTTATTGGTTACTGCTGTCAGTTTAAATTTTACGTTGAACTTATTCTCATAATATGTTTTAGCTGTATAGATTTCTTGAATTGCTTCTCTGCCAACTAAAGTTTTTGTCTGTTTAACCTGTAGCAGATAATTGGCTTGGTCTCCCAATAAAACTACATCAACACCTTTGTCATTGGAATAGGGTGTCAAGTGAACATCAAAGCCTTGTTGCTTATATAGTGCAGCAATTGCTGCCTCAAAAAGATTTGGATTGAGTTTGTCGATTTGTTGGATAGTTAATGCTTCCGTTTTTGTCTCTGTTTCAAAGCCAAATATATTTCCAAAGAGTTCATCAGGTCTTACTTCTGCTTGCTCTGTTGGGAAAAGCGTATTACTCGCTAATGCTTTTTTATTGTTCAATAAACTGTCGAGAATCTCATCAAATGATTTTAGTTTTTCTCCATTCTCATTTTTCATCGCATCTGGAAAAACAGCCATAGGATAATAAACAAAAACATCTTTTTGTTGCCCTATTCGATATGCTCTGTCTGTAGCTTGTTCTTCTTTTTCTGGATTCCAATGTCTAGAATAATGTATTACATGATTAGCTTCGGTAACATTCAAACCAACCCCAGCGGCTAAAGGAGACATGATAATTACATTAAAGCCGTTTTCACTTTGAAAGCGGTCAATTGTTTGCTGTCGGCTCTGCTTTGCTGCACTTTCCCTTTGCTTGGTGCTTGGGGTGTCACCATTGATTATGCTCGAAAAAATACCGAAAGTGTCATAAACAACTTTTTGCAACATCTTTTGTGTTTCTTTCCTGTCTGCAAATACAATTACTTTGTCATTCTTTGTTTTTATATCAGCTAAAATTCCAATGGTAGTTTGGAGTTTAGCAGATGTTGCAATCAATTCTTCAGAAGAGAAATTCAAGATTTGGTTGTCCAACAAATACGGGTGGTCTGAAATATCTCTAACTGCCCAGAGTGATTTCAATTTCTGATTTCTACCATCTACACCTGATAATTCTGAGTTGTTTGCATTCTCTATTTCAATTTTGTATCGTTCAAGTTGAACACCAGGCATTATTTTCTTTATCCTTGAATTGTTGTTATCATGCTTCGCAGGTAAGTCTTTAGCCACATCTTTCTTTAATCTTCGTTTGATGAATATTCCTATTTTGTTTCTTAAGCGTTCCGTAAGTTCTTTAATGTCTGTGTCTTCTTCTTTAAGGGGATTCTGAAATTCCTTTGCAAATTCTTTTGCATTACCCAATAAACCCGGAACGGCAAAATCTATAATGCACCAAATATCAATCAGGGTATTTTCAACAGGCGTTCCAGTCATTGCGATTTTAAAATCAGCTTTTAGAGCTTTGCTTGCATTTGTCACTAATGTTCCTGGCGTTTTTATCTTCTGTGCTTCATCAAGTGCAACAACGGCAAAATCTACAAGGCATAATGTGGCTTGATAGCTGCGAAGTGTTTCGTAATTTGTTAGGATAATATGTTGCCTTTGTAATTGCTGTGCTTCTCTTTGATTTTGTATTTGGTCAAATGCTTTTGTTAGGTTTGTTGAACCGTAAAGTTTGGTAATGGAAAGATTTTGTGGTAAAAAGAATTTTTGATACTCATTTTCCCAATTCTCAAGCAAACTGACAGGAGCAACAATTAAGTAAGGTTTGTTTTCCTGACTAACTTTACTATGCCATTCAATGAAATAAAGTAATTGGAGAGTTTTACCTAAACCCATATCATCAGCAAGCAAACAGCCGCTTAAATTCTCTTTATGTAAGGTTTGTAGCCATGAAATGCCCTCAACTTGGTGCGTTTTTAAGTTTATTCCTGAAAATAAATTGTCAATTTCAGAAAAACTGTGATTGATATTATCTGGTGAATTGACATTTTGTATAAACTCCGTTAGTTCAGCATTTTCCTTGATTATTAAAACTTCGTTTTCAGAATTTCTTGCGTTTCGGTTTAAAGGTTCTTTTGGATTTTCAAACTGTCTCTTAGCTGTTTTAATCAGCTTTTCAGCCTCAAGAATCGGAATTTCAACATCCTCCCACGTTACGGTTGTTTTGTTGCTTTTAACTGCATTTTCTTTTTCTTCTATGAATGCACTTAGTTTTTCTGGTGTCTTTAAATAAATTCGTTTTTCACCGTGAACCTTATCTTTTATAGCAATACCGGGTATCCATTCTGATTTGTAAGGGCAAACGAAAGGATAGAATTTAGGTTTGTATATCCCAATTTCTTTTACTCTTTCGCTGTAGAATACAGTAAAGTCAGTTTCTTCGTCATCAAAGAAAAGCTCAGGATTTTCTAAAATTTGCTGAATGGTTGCGGGGTTTTCAATTTTCCGTATTCCTTTTAATTTTTGAAGTTCTTCCTTTTGTTTAGATGTTACTAATATTCTAGTGGTTGTTTGGTCTTCATTCGTTACAGGATAAACATCCCGAATACTAGGCAGTTGGTCAAATCTGTTCACAAAAGCGAATTCGTTTTCAATGCCAACATTTGGAATAATTTCTAATATGCCATTATTGAACTGAACATCAATCTTGATTTTGTCAGGGCAAAAAACCTCTTGACTATTCAAATAACTATCCAAAATCAAAGCTGCTGATTTTGAAATTGTTTTAATATCTGCAAAACGTTTAAGGTTATTCTGAAATGTCCTTTCTGCTTCGGTAAGTTTATTAAAACTATCCAACGCTTCACATATCTGATATTGATTTTCAGAAAGCAGATATTCTGTGCCGTTAATACTTACTGCTGCACCTTTTCTTTCTGCCTGAAATCTTGTGCCATTAGGTGCAAAGTCATAAAATCCATATTTGAACTTAAAACTGTTTTGATTTAATTGTCCGTCAGACTGTATGTATATTTCATAAGGATATTCGTCAGGTAATCCAAGTATCTGTTTGTTTATTTCGCTCAGTTTTAAGATTTCAAAAGTTTCAACCTCGCAGCTATCAATTGATAAATCCGCACTTCCGTTGTCATGAAGTTCATATAAGATTGAAAGTTGGGCAAGAAAGTCATTCTTCAAATCTTCCCAATTAGAAATAGGAATTCTAAATCCATCATTATTCTGAATGTAAAAAGAAAAGTTCTTGTTATATGTGTGGCTCAGTTTCATCTTAGCACTTTTCCTTTTAACCAGTGATTAAACTTGTCTTTCCCAGTTAGGGTTATGGAATAATCGCCCTTCTTCACTTGTGTAATAATAATTTGCATCACTTTGTATTGCTAATGGCAGAGAGCCATTTCTTAAATCTTCAACACTATTCAATCTACTATTTAAAGTTGGTCTGTTAGGGCTACTCATTTTATA
Source organism: Bacteroidota bacterium (assembly GCA_016699635.1). Classification (GTDB taxonomy): domain Bacteria; phylum Bacteroidota; class Bacteroidia; order AKYH767-A; family OLB10; genus OLB10. Next base: position 2,781,827 of record CP064983.1, read on the forward strand.
TGCACAGCAAGCAAAACCTTCATTACTAAATTCAATAATCATATAATCCCCAATGTAAAGAATAAAAGCAGATACATCTCTGTTACTATAGACCGTTGTGAACCTAGCCTCTAAGTATTCAGCAATTCGTTCATCTCTTTTTAAGAGAGTTTTAGTAAAACCTGGTCCATAAACTTTAAATGAAGAAATTTGAGGTGCATACTTCAACCAAAACCTTTTTCGTCTTTCATCATTTATACATACGTTGAAAAAAACATTTATAAACTGTCTTGTAATCCATTCATTTAGAATTTTCCTTGCGTTGATTAAGTCTAACTTCTCTTTTTCGGTTGCATTATAGAAATCAGCCCAAACACTTTTGTTTTCAGGGTCTCCAATGAATGTAAAAGCAAGATGTTTGACTTTGTCTTGTAATGCAGCGTATTCAGGCTTATTTGCTTGGATTATAAACTTGCTAACAATTCTTTACTGGTATTGGAGTTTTTGTGAAAATCTAATGCATTCTCAAAATCGTTAATCAGATTTGATAATTCATTTTGTTTTTTATCATAATATGCAACCATTACCTTTGAAAAATAAGGTATGTGAACCACGATTCTGGTAGAGACAAAACTTTTGTAGCTTCTTTTATTGGAGTATTTTTCAAAGCCAATTCATTACCAAAGATTAGGTCTCCATTTTTAAGATCAAAGTATTTAAAATTGTTTTTGAAAGCGTTTAACGTATTTCTATTCCCGCTATATGCTTTTAGTTTTTCCGCAATAAATTCAGCTAACCTATTTAATGACGTTCTATTTTCAGTTTCCCAATTTTTCAAGTAGCAGTCAATAATTCCAATTAGGAATGAATCTCTCCAATTTGAATTCAACAACTGTAAAGCATAGTTGATTTCTTTTTCATTGTTGAATATGGCTGAATGCCCTGTTTCGGAATAAGACAGCGAATAAGTTAAAGTTCTTAATTCTCGCCTGTCAAAGCCAGTATTATTAGTTTGAATGGAGGATTTGAATTTTTGAAAACTTGTGGTATTAAATTGTTGCCATTAAAATTGAATGATGCAGCTCCAACTTGTTCGGTTATCTTTTTTAGCTTATCAATTCTTATGTCGTTAAGTTGTGTGAGAGTAGTAGGGATTATCTTTTGAGCCGTTTGCTGAAAAGCAGACGGCAAAAAATGAAATTCCAATATATCATTCACACTTTGCATGTTAGTTTCTTCTTCCGTTTAGTTTGCTTAGCTGTTCTGTCAATTCTTCTAAAATATCCTCCTGCTTTGATGAAGCAGCAGCTAGTGATTCTGCTGTTGTTGTTAGATGCTCGGTGTATTTTCCTAAAAAAGTTTCTAGACTTTGCCCAACAGTTGTTTGATAATCTTTAAGACCAGTATTGATTTTGGCAAAGATTTCTTGTAACCTCTTCTATGATGTCAAACTTCTGTGCGTAGTCTGCTGAAACCTCTTTTGCAGCAGAAAGTGACTTTTGAATTTCCTGAATGGTGCTTGAATTATTTTGCAAAACTCGTTTGAATATTTTGAAAAAGGTTAGCTGTGATTCACCGAACTTACTTGATGATGCATTTACGTCCTGTGAAATGTTTCTAAATGAGGCTATAACCCTTTCTAAATCACTTTGTGCTTGATTGAGTTTTGTAATGGTTTCAGTAACACCATTTGAAAGTAATTCATTTTTTCAATACTTGTATTGAATGCACTTAATAGACTGTCTGATACTTGAAGATTTTGAGATTGCTTTGTGAGTAGTGTTTCCTGACCTGCTTGTAAATCACCAACTTTATTTTTAAGAATCTCACTCATTTCTTCGACTTGCTTTCTCATTTCGTTGGTTGATTGCTCTGACTGTGAAAGTGTTTGCTGAGATATTTGTTTCACTACGTCTTGCAAACCTCTGAAATTTCATTCAGATTATCGGTCATTACTTGCAATTTTGATGGAAAGTCGGTCAACGAACCGCCAGCCTGACCAAGTAAACCCGCAAGTCGTTCCATTTCATTTTTTGTATCACCACTCATTGAAGTTTTAAATTCTTCAATCATTTTGCCCATTGATTCCTGCAATTCCTTCACGATATTTTGAGTCATGTCAGTTGCCGGGTCTTGCAGTTTTTTGCCCAGGATTCTCAATTTCTGCTTTTACTAATTTCAATTCTGCAACAACGCCTTCCGGTTGGATTATTAAGTATTTGTTCAAAACCTGCTGAAATAGTCAATGCCAAATCAGTTGAAAAAGTTTGCAAGGAGTTTGATTGCTTTTGGATTCTTCATAAATGTCTCTTAATACGTTTCCTGGCTTTTATAAAATTGCCGTTTTCATCAGTTGAGGAAAGATCTTTTTAAATTCAATCAAAACCTCTGTCAATTTTTTGGTGCAATAGTTTCCTCACTGAGAACACCTTCTTCTAATCTCTTCCTTTTGATATTAGTCCAAAATGAGAACAGAACAAGAAGTGCAACTCCAAATATTGAAACAAGGAATGCCGTTTTTAACCCATTCATCAACTCAGGAATACTCTTTTCTATATCGTTACTATCAAAATTCCAAAGTCCGATTGCGATACCTAAGAAAGTAAAAAGTATTCCAAGTGTAGGGAACAGATGAGGAATGAAGTCAAATAAATGTTCATTATTGTTTTCTCTGTTTCGCTTATAAATGTAAATGCTGCCCAAATAGCAACTATAAGGATTATTCCAATTCCTGATAATACTTCAATACTCATTTGTCGTCAATGTTTTTTAATGCTTCGTTTATTATGGCTTCGCTTGTTAGTTACAATTCTAAATTCAACTCGTCTTGATTTGTTATTGTCAATTTCTGATTACTCTCAAAAGTAAGTTTGTAATCTTTATCTACTGTTCTTCCATAGGAAGTAGTGGCTGTAAGCCAGTACTGCAATCTTTCCTTCTCATCTGTTTTAAGACTTGAAAAACATTCCTGTGTTCGTAAAAACGCCAATACATTTCTTCCTCTGTCTTGTGAAAGTTTCATATTGTCGATATATGGATCGCCAGTCAAACCAATTGGTTTAGTGTCTGTGTGTCCTTCGATTCTAATTTCAGCTATTTTGTCTTTGTATTTGTCTTGTAAAACAACCGATAGGTATTTTGGTAGAAATTCAGATAAAACTGTTTGAAAGTATGGTGTTATCTCTGATTTGCCAGTTGGGAAGAGCACCTGCGGATTTGTAAATTTTATTGATAGGTCATTATCAAGTTTCAAATTCCATTTTGCAAAATCATTTTTGAATGCTTCTTTAATTCATTGTATAAAGCAACTTTTGATTCTTCGTAATCTTTGAAAATTTGGTTTTGTTGTTTTTGTCGTTTTCTACTAATGCCATGTATGATATTGACATAAACAGAAAAATCACCATTAAAACCGTCATAAGGTCGGCTAAAGGGAATCCAATGGCTTTCTTTCTTAGTTCCTGACATTACACTATTCTAAATTAAAGGTGTCAAGAGGAGGGTTGTCGTGTGGTTGGGCAAAGCAAATTTGCTGCACAACTGTGTCGGCTTGTGCGTTGGATTGCAGCTCTTTTGATTTGCTTGTGCGTTGGCTTTTCTGTTCATTTGTCCTGTCGTTTAATTGTTGCACTGTCGTCTTTTAGCATGACCGGTAACGGTTCGGGGCTTGCCGAAGGCGGGGGCGTTTTAGCACTGCCGTTCATTTGAAAAACTAAAGTTCGGTTAAGCACTAAACTGTCATAGAAAAACGTCACCCCCGCTTTTGGCAAGCCCTTGTTATGGGCATGTGCTTCTGTTTCAGTCGTCCAGTTGTTTGTCTATCGGTGTCTGCTGTCTGCATTGTCAGGGCTTGTGTGTCGGGTGTTTTAATTTTTTTGAAGCGTTGGAAAAAATATTTTGAAATTCTTCTTAGGTGGCAGAAAAAAATACTCTCTTGCAAGTTTTGGTTCCAAGCGATAAACTGCAACGGCTTGCAAGAGTGTATTTTTTTGAGCACGGTGGCTTTCTTTTTCTTGTTGAATATTTCTGTTTCTACTTCTTGAATATTTTTAGTCGCTTCTTTCACATAATCATTTTGAATTTCCGTTCCCAAATATTCCCGTCTGCTAAGTAATGCTGCTACTGCGGGTTGAACCAGAACCCATGAACGGGGCCCAAAACAACATCACCTTCTTTTGTGAAAAGATGAATGAACCAAGAGGGAAGTTCAATCGGGAAAACTGCACTAGTGATTTTTACTTGATGATGATTCAACGGCTACTTCAACAACATTGCTTAAATACAAACGATGTTCTTCTTCAAACACAATCACATTATGAGGAAAAACTTTTCTTGTTCAGCCAGTTTGAAACATTTCTTGCTAAGTGATTATTGTTTTTTGAAACTCTCCTGAAAAAATCATCTTCACTCATTGACTTGAAACGCTTTGCCGCCCAATCTCCAATCGGAACTTTGACTGCCTCCTGATACATTTTGAAATCTTCTTGGTAAAGTGTAAACATCTTCCCATGAATCACGGAAACGATTGGGTACTTTCCGGGGGACTTTTCTTATACCAACAATATTCTTCAATCCAAAGCCAACCTTGTTTTTCATTTCAAGAATCAACTCCTAAAACATAAGTTCCTCGTTCACCATTTTTCGGGGCTTTCTTTAATGTTCAGAATAAAAGAACCTTTGTCTTTTAAAACTCGGTGTAACTCTTTTGAAATTGGTTTGAACCATTCAACATACTTGTCTGGATGCACACCGCCATAAGTGTCCTTGCGTTTGTCAGCATAAGGAGGCGATGTTACAATGAGTCAATGCTTTTATCGGGAACAAATTTTTGTCCAGCCAACAAAATGCTGCAATCGCCTTTATAAACTTTATTTGTGTCTTTCAGTTTCATTTTTAAAGTCAAGTTGATACCACTTTAATTCGTCAATGTGTTTTTCCGTCAATTCTATTTCTGCAATCTCACTAATCAAATATTTATTCACTTCAATTGAAAAAGAATCGTGCTTTGGAATTATGTGTTCAGGGTTTTGAATTGTAATCGGTAACGATTCACTTGGTTTATCTTCTGGAAATTTGTCAGCACATAAATCCAGTATTGCTTTTTTTCTTCTTCGCAACTTCTCTTTCATTGATAGTCCAGTAGAAACGGATGTCTTCACCAGTTGTCGCTTTCACTTCAATAAATCTATTCAGGAAAACATCATCAGTTGTTCCATCAAAAGATTCAATGTCGTAACCTGCTGCCGTGTTTATGGTGCTTATCCGTTTTACTAATTCCGATTGTATTGTTTTTCCCTTTTCAGTAAGCGTTGCTTTTCAAATTCCACAACTGCATTTTCTGCTTGCGTCTCCCAATTTACGATTTTCCATTGCAACTGTTCAAGTTGCTGTTCTGAAATTGCTTTGCTGTCGGCTGTCAATTCGTAAACAAGTTGGAGAATATCTTTATGCACCCGAATTAAGAAATTTTCTTCCTGCAAAATTCCTAAATATTTAAAAGTGAACAGTCACATTCTGATTTTGGGGCAAAGAAGTTTCAACGGTTGAAAGTTCATAAAGTGTGGTTTGAGTATTTGCAGCAAAGTGTTCAAACAATTCCCTCGCATGATTGCTCCATGCACCTTTTGAAAACAATTCTCTCGGCAATTATCTGTTTCTGTGACTCTGTAATTTCAAAATACTTCTCACGGTTTGCACTCAAAATTTATTACCCAAAGTAGAAAGCGATACATTTTTTCCTTTCACAGAAATAAGCCCGCTAAATCTGCAATGGTTCAAGACAGATTCATACTCTCCACGCACACCACCAAGAGCAAAGATTTGCAATGTGTGATTAGAGAATCAACCGAACATGAATCTCCTTCGGGAGTTAATTCCGCAAGAGAAATCAAAACCTTATTGAAGAAGTTTAACATACTTGTTTCTGGTAACTCCATTTTTTATTTCCGTCAATCTTTTTCGTTTTCAAAAATTTCTGTGTGTCTTTTACAGTTGCATCAAAGTCCGCTGCTTCCTCATCTTCGTTTTCAAGTTCGGGACCTTCAATATCTAATTCACCAATTGGAATTTCATCTTCCAAAACACGAATCATTGTTTCATGCTTTGTATCAAGGCGGTCATCGATCGTTTCATCAATCGTATTCTTTGCAAGCAAGATGTGATAGTTCACAATTTCGTTTTGCTCCAAACCAATTCTGTGAATTCTGTCCAGCGACTGAATGAACTGCCCGCAATTAAAAGTTCGGTCAAGATAAATTGCATCATGACAAGCTTTGTGAAGTGAAATAGATTCAGCACAAGCAGCAGGGTTTGCGATTAGCAAACACGCCTCTTTGCTTGTTTTAAATTCCCGTATTTCTTTTTCACGATTGAAAATTTCATTCTCGTTGTCGTCTCTTGGAATTGCTCCGTGAATTGTAAAGTATTTTAAGTCCTTCAAGCGTTCACGCAACATGTCAATGTTGTGAATGAAGTAGTCCACAACAAAACTTTCTTTCCTTCCGACATAAGTTTTTTGGTCGGGTCAATTGCAACCTTCAAACTTTGTTGGCATTTCAAACTTTGGATACTTTTCAATCAACTCTATCAAAAGTTCCGTCAGCAGAAAGTGGTGGAATCTCGACTCCTGTGAATAGCGATTGAGCAAAGTAGGATTGGATGCTGCTTGCAGCAGCCGAACCATTTTGCTTTTCTCCATTACTTTAATTTTTGTCTGTCGTCTGGTTTGCAGCTTCAATTCAGTTTATCGGGCGAATGGAAAGTACATGATAAATCTGTGCTTGAATTGGTTTAAGGTCGTAATAGGTTTTGTTTGTTTTTGGCTTGGTAATTTCCAAGTCCGATTTTTTACTCTGTAAAAAAATGGTCTGATTTCTTTGATTTCTTCCTGTTGTGCAACATCATCACACCTGTTCCTGCTATGCGTTGCGTTCACCTAAAACTTGCTTGCTGGTGCACAAGAATGTCATTTGCGACCAAAGGTCCATGTAGCCATTTGGCATTGGCGTTCCCGAAAGAATTACTCTGCGTTTTGCATTTGGAGCAATGGTAAAAGTGCCTCGGACCAAACTCCGCCTGCAAATCTTTTTATGTAGTGCGATTCATCAATCACAAAAGAATTTTGTGCCGCTTGCATAACTCAATGATTTCGTCTTTGTCATTTGCTGCTGTTTGATAATGACAAGGAAAAGTTAATATTGCGATGATTGGAGATTATAAGATTGTCGTCTTGCACCAACCAACCTTGCTGAACTTAATTTCTGTCGAAACATTTTTCTGATTCTTCTTCCCATGGTGAAAAACTGCTGAACGGGTATACAGCAAAAATCTTTTCTGCAATTCCTTGTCGTTTCAATTCGTCATAGTAAGCGTAAACCATTGTTGTCTTTCCGCTTCCTGGAACTGAAAAGTTTGCACCATGTTTTATTTTGGAAAATGTTCAACTCCTTTTACCTGATACGGTTTTAACTCACGCTGAAAAAAAAGTAGATTTTTGTAAGAGAAATTATTGTATTCAGATTTTCCTTTGCCTGACTGAACTCTGCTTCTTGTTGTAATATTTGAAATCAGTTTGACTGACTTGTTCATCAGGAGTAAACTCAACTTCATTTTCTTTCAAGTAACTTACTATCTCACGAATTGAATCTTGAAATTTATTTTCTCAGTAAAAGTAGCGGTGGTTTTCTGCGTCAACTTCAAACTCAAGTGAAATGTTGAAGAAAGCACAGTTCTGCCAATTGAAGATTTCTTGTGAATCACCCCCAACAATTAAGTCACCATTTTTATTTCAAGTTTTACCATTACCTAATTCCAAGTTCTGTTTTCATTTCCTTTACAAGTGTGTCCTAATGCTTTTAGTTTCTTCTTTACATCTTCGTCTGACTTGTAATGTTTTCCCCTTCTGTCAATGCCGTTCAATCTTGTGATTGCTCTCTCAATTAGTTTTTCCGGGCTTCTCTTTATCTTTTGTTTTTCATCACATCATTGGCGAGTGTCCAAATTCTCCGAAAGCTTTTCAACAGTAATATTTTTTAAATCTTTCTGTTCTTTGAAGGAATCAGTCAACGCATAGGATGCTTTATCATCTTGCAGTATTTTACAAATATCCCTGACATCGTAGTGAGTGATTTTTAATTTATCAGGTTTGTCTCTCGTAGCTTTAAGAAAAAGGAATACGGTTTCAAGCTTTTGCATGAGAACTTTTTTCGGCAAAACCAAGTTCTTTGATTTTTGAACAAGCCCTTTTTGCTTATATCCCGAAATGTTCCTCAATCCTCTTTTATCAATTAAACCATAATTACCAACTTGATGAATGAACTGAAGAAAATGTCAATCAAGTTTAATCTCTCCAAATCCTCCAATACTTTCTTTTCATTCCATCCATACCTTGATGCTGCAATTTCAGAAGGAGACAAACCCGCTTTTTTACCTTCTGCAATCATCAGCAGATTATGAACTGGTCCGTAATCAGCAACCTTTTGTTTTGAAAGTTGAAGCCCTGCTTCAATTTTCCACAAATCTTTTTCAGAAATATCTTCTGGCAAACGAACAGCCCAAAGTTCCTTCCATTTTCCAGTTGGTTGTTTCTTATTCAATAATTGAAGTGCTGCCATTCTTCGGTTGCCATTCACTACAATTCCATCGCTTGTTATATGAGCAACTTCCCTTTGCTCTCCAACTAGAAGCAAATCCTCATAAAGTTTTTTGCCTTCGTTATTGAGGTCGCCTAATTCATTCTCATCTGATGAGACACTTTGAAATAGAAGAAGTTTTCTAATTATTGCTTCATCCTCCTTGCTCGCTGGGTCAAGTTTTCTACCCAACTTGAATTCATACTCTTGAATTTCTATGTTGAACCTGCCGTTGTCGTGGTTAAACAACAGCATGTTCCAAGGAATCATGAATGAATCAAGAGGTTTAATTTTTTTCCACCAACTTCAACTTTTGTTTTCCCTTTAAGCAGGATTCATGGGTGCTGATGTATGCATCAATATCCTTTGCCCTTTTACTGTTAATAGCCATGAGTTTGTCTTTAATTGTTGACATTTTAAATCTTTCAAATATAGCGTTAAATATAGTGGTGAGTTGGCAAAAAGCGGCTCTTTTGCAAGCTTGGGTTGTGGGCTGGCTTGTGCGGCTTGCAAATGTGCCGTTTGCGGGTTGCCAAAGAATTTTAAAATATTTTGAGCGGGGGCAAAAAAATTAAAACACGATGCGTAAGGCTGTCGTGTAGGCAAGTCAGTCAGTAGTCGCTGTCCGATCTGGTCGTATTTATATGTCTGTCCACTGGTCAAGTTTGTTGTCGTCTGTTTTGGTTTAAGTCCTGTTGTTTAATGTCTGCATGGTCGTCAAATAGCATTCTGACTAACGTCAAATTTCCACACTACAAATCAATTAGATACAAATCCTAAATCTGAATTAGTCAGGTCAAATTTGGCAATTTGTTTTCTTATTCTTTACTAGACCAAGTTTTCTTTTCGTCAAGACAGAGGTATTGTTCTGGCGGGAGGTATGAAGTGCCTTTAATAATCATATTCCAGATAATTACAGCTAACTTTCTGGCTAAAGCACTAACGGCAGTAGCTCTTCCTTTTTTGTAATTTATTCTCTTAAAAAAATCTACAAGATGCCCTTCTTTGAGATTTCCAATGGCATTAGCGGCATTGCGCAAAGCTAATTTGAGCCTGCTGCTTCCTTTGGGTAAATGATGCGATAAAACTTTGCCACCGCTTATTTTATTGTTTGGTGCAAGTCGAAGCCAGAGGTAAACTGTTTTGCTGTTTCAAATTTTTTAATGCCTTCTAATCCAACTTCACTTATCAAAGTCATTACAGTAGATTCATTTACACCCTCTATCGCCATTAAATCCACCCCTTCAAAATATTGGTAAGACACTTGGTTGAAATTGAGATTTTGATTGCTGTTTTGTTCTTGCGTTTAAAAGGTTTAGCTGGTGCTATGTGTTGTTTTTTGTTGTCGTCTTTGTCTATTATATCTTTTAAAAGTGAAGCTATTTTGGCATCGGTTTGATTGATTTGTTGTTGAATGTGCTGGTAGGTTTGCCACTCTTGTTGTAAAGCAAAGTAATAATCTTCTCTGCCATTGTATTGCAATGCTTTGGCAATTTCGGTTTCTTTTTTTACAATTATAATGTCTGTTTTGGGCTAATTTTTTCCCATCTTTTGTTCCTGAGATAAATTCGGAAATAATTTTTGATCCTGTTTCGCCTACAATATCTCTTACTACCACTTCTAAGCGCATATTCATCAGGCGAAGATATTTTTGCATTCGCTTAATACAATTTGCAGACTGATTGAGCAGATTGAGTTTATGCCTTGAGTAGGTGCGAATAATATCTGTTGTGCTATCAGGCAAGAAACTTTTACTCAATAGGCCCAGTGTGTGTAACTTCTGTATCCATTGGCAGTCCTTGATGTCTGTCTTTTTTCCTTTTAAATTCTTGGTTTGTTTACCATTGACTAATATCACCTCAAATCCTTCTACAATTAATGCAGAGAATAAGTTTTGCCAGTAAGTTCCTGTACTCTCCATAGCCACGTGCATTACACCTTTTCTTTAAGCCAGTTGCAAAGCGCCTGATGGTCGTCACTATAAACGCCAAACTCTTTTACATCTTCTGCATTTTGCCCCACAGCTACCCAATGGCTTCTGCTGCCAATGTCTATGCCTGCTGCATCAGGATGCACAACCTCAAGTGAAATCTTTTTTTCTTCCATAATAAAAGTTTATTTAAATGAAAAATCCAAGGGTTGCGCTTATTAAAATTTGGAATTATTCTGAGCGGGATTGCTGAAAGAATCAACATCACCATTAAAAACGCTAACACAGCAATAATATAAATACTATCGCTTTATGCAACCAAACCTTGATTGCCATCGGGCTATTAACACCACTGCTTAAAACCGGCTTTTACAAGGATTTTTTACTGCGAAGATACCTTCGTTAGCTCAAAAACTCAACTGTTTTTATAGTAGGGGATTGCCCATAACGGTTTTCGGCTTTGCGAGGAGCGGATTTTAGCACAAATGCTCAATCGAAGAAGCCAACTTCAAATTTAGTAAAAATGTTGATACGAAGCACTTTGCCCGCTCTCTTGCAAAACCGATGTTATGGGCATGTGCTTCTTTTTCAGTCGTCCAGTTGTCGTGCCTGTATGTGTCTGCTGTCTGCATTGTCGGCTTGTGTGTCGTGTGTTTTAATTTTTTTTAAGAGCAAGGGAAAAATATTTTGAAATTCTTTCTTGGGTTGGGCAGGCACACTCTTTTGCAAGCTTTGGTCTGTGTGTGCTGGCTTGTGCGGCTTGCAAATGTGTGTGACTGCTGCATGGACTATTTCGTTGGCTCATAAATTGGTTCAATCTTTATGTTTAAGAAACGATTTTCACATTCAAAGGTATTAGAATTCTTAATACAAATTATACCATATCCAGGTGGCGAATCCTCAAATGCCCATTTAACTTTTCTGTCAAACTGAAATGATGCTGACGGTGGAGAGTAAAATTTGGCGTTGTCAATTACAGTTTCCTGTTCGTGATGTTGATGTCCATATAAAACAAGTTTGTAGTTGTCAAACGAATTGAGGATTTCAAAAAACTCTTTTGTGTTTTCAAGCATTCGTTCATCTTTCCAGGTTCCCGTCTTTAGTGGTGGATGATGTAACGCAATAACAACAGCGTTTGATTTACTTGCTTCAAGGGAATCTTTTAAAATTGTAATTCACTACTTGTCAGAACACCTCTGCTTCTGTTTTTCCCATCAAGCAAGGACAACACTATTCAACAGAATGAAAGTAGTTCCATTATGGGTAAAGGATTTACTGCTGTTGATGTTTGATTCATTTTGAAACCAGTTATTGCTTTAAGGTTGTCGTGATTACCCGCAATCCAATAAACGGGCTTTGCTAATGCCGAAAATATTTCAACCGCTGTAAAATATGATTCCTGACTGCCATTATCTGAAATATCACCTGTGTGCAAGATGAAATCAATTTCATGTTCAATCTCTTTTATTTCTGCAACAATTATTTTATGCACTTCCTTGATTGGAATATTATGCAACTTTGAGTTGCCTGCAAGCAAATGAGAATCTGTAATCAAAACAAATTTTGTTTCCATTAGGCAAACACTGAATAGTTTTGAAATTCATCACAGCTTTCACAGATTCCGCTTCGCAGTTCGTTTAGTAAGTTGTTTCTGTATTCATTTAATTCTTTTGAGAACCAAATTTCTTTAAGTGGTTTCTCCATCACATTTCCGAAATTAGTTTTGTAAGAGTAGTCGTTGCAACAGAGAATTATGTTTCCCTCTGCGGAAATAGATAATTTTCTAAAAGGATAGTTACAAAATGCAGTTGGTAATTTTCTCTTTTCACCTAAAATTGTTCCTGCGTAGTTTGACAGTATTTCGTTTGTGCTGCGATTGTTGTAGGTGATTTTTGGGTTACTCTTGAAATCAGTAACAACACTTACTGTTGACTGAGATATTTTAACAGGATATTTTTTCACGGTCATTTCGGTAATCATTTATGTTTATGTTATCAAGTCCTGCATTTAGTAATTCATCAAGTTGATTACTGCTGAGATTCATTCCGTTTGTTGTAATGTCCAAAAAGAACCTTGCCGATTTGCTTCTTGCATATTTAATCATGGCAAGTAATCTTGTTCAAGAACGGCTCATTGGTCATGTGAAAGCAATTCTTCCACTAAAATTAATTTCAGCAAGTTCATCAATAATTATTTTGAATATTTCCCACTCCATAATTTTTAATGGACGAATCAAATGTGCCTGCGGGCAAAATTTACAACTGCGGTTACAATCAGTTCTTGTTTCTAATAAAACTTGGGTGAACATTGGAAATCTTTCATGCTCCTGAAAGTGTTTCTTCAAATATTCAACATCTTCCAACGATGAAGTATTTTTCACACTTGGGGTTTTCCTTTTTGCAGTGCTGTTTTCTTCTACATACATGGCAATTCAGACTTTAATATTTTAAGAAGTTCAATATTTCCCGAAGTCCATTGAGCAGGTTCATTATTCTTTGAAACGAGTTTTAAAAATTGGCTTTCAAAATTTGGAAGGTCAGTAGAAATGTTTAAGCCAATGATGTTTGGAGAATACTTCTCTGCAAAGGAAATGTTTGCCTCCTGTTCGGTTCCTCTTACTTCACATCCAGTAGAAATAAAATTGCAGCATATTTATTGAAAGTAATTCGCTAATTGAATTTCTGCCTGCTCTTGAAATGACTGCCTTTGCAGAGTTGTAAATCTCGGATGGTTTATGAATGTGTTTGTGCAGTTTAACATTCGTGTTTCCGTTTACAAGATTGTTTACTCTTGAAAATACTGTTTCGCATCCACAATAAATTTCAAACAAAAGTTGTGGTTGTATTGATGCAAGCCCAATTACAAATTGGGAAATCAATATAGTGTTTTCAAAAAACAGCTCACCTGAATTGACTGTTCCACCACCTAACATACAGGCAATCTTGTTTGAATTACTATCGGGAGTTATTTCTTTAACCTCTTTACGAATGAATGTATTTATTGAGTAAAAAGAATTTTGAAATGTTTGTGGCTTCTTTACTTTCCAAAGTCCATGCACTATTGAAATGTCTGCCTTTGAGTAGCAGTCCCTGAAAAATAATTGACTACTGAGTTGATTACTCGGATTTTCAATGTCAAATGGATTAAGCAGAGCAACTACTTTCAGTTTTGGAAACCTTAACTTGATTGTGGTTAATAATAGTGGTTCGCCATCAATCAATACAAAATCCGGATTAAATATTTCAATGTCGTTAATAATTGCTTCACCGCTTTTACTAACAGGTATTATTCCAATGGATGAAATGTCTTTAATGCTTTTGACAGTTCTAAATTGGAAGTTGTAAGACAAATCAAGTTCAGAACCTTGCATATAAGTATAGACAGCCGCTTCTAAATCTGTTAGCTTTTGTAGCTCGTTGAAAATATCCAAACCTGCTACAACTCTCCCTAATCCTGGGAATCCTCTGAAAATACCAATTGCTTTCATGTTGTAAAAAGTGTTTGTATTTCGTCAAATGAATATCGCTTGATTCTTTGACGGTCTAATAAGATATGAGTTCCTCCAGTTGTAGTTGTAAAAACATTTGAGTAATGGTTTGCAACTATTGATTCAATGAAAGGTGATGTGTCACCGTAAGGATAAGCGAATGAAACGATGTTGCCGAATGATTCTGTCAAAATACTTTTTGAGTATTCTAAAGAATTTAATATTTCCTTTTCATCTAAGCGGTGGAATGAAATGTGCTGAGTTCCATGTGAGCCAATTTCCCAACCTTCATTCTTTAAGATGAGAAGTTCAGGAAGTGTTAAGTGAAAGCGTTTCACTTTGTCTTTTGGATTCCAGTCGTTTGATTTTCCAATATGGTCTGTGCAAACAAAAACTGTTGCAGAAAATGAATGCATCTTCAAAATTGGTAACGCTGTCTCCAATACACTTTTGTAGCCATCATCAAAAGTGCACACAATGAGTTTTGTTTTATCTACCGCATTAAAATATTCCCTTGCTGAACAAAATTTGAATCCAGCTTTGCTCACCAATTCGCACAACTCCGAAAACTTGTCTTTGGGTAATTCAACACTTGAAAATTCCGAATCTGAAATCTCATGAAGCAGCAGTGTAATAATATTTCTGTTATTGAAATCAATTGTTTTAATGTAGGTTGTTGAAAGAACATCATCTAAGAATTGTTTCCATGCAGAATAAACAACTTCTTTAGAAACTAATCCCTTAAAAGTATTGACAGCATTTTTGCATAACCCAACAATGTCCTTATTAAAAAATGTATCGTGAATTTTTTTAGCGATACCCTCTGTTGTCAATTCTGAGAATACTAATTCTGGAAATTGTGTTCTAATCTGTTCTGCAATAAAACCAGTATCAGAAATGATGAATGGTTTTCCAATGCTAATTGCATCACCGATAGAATTTGAGAAACCCTCGCAAAATGAACTTTGTAAAGCAATATCCCAACTTTGCATTTCAATTAAAAACTCATTTCTGTTTAAGACACCCAAAAAGTTTACATGCTGTTCAAGTTTTAATGAACGAATAAGTTCCTGATAATTTTTCTTTAAGTCATCGTCAATGAAACCACAAAGTTGCAAGTTGTATTTCCTCTTTGATGTTTTATTGAGAATGGCAAGTGCGAAAATGAGATTGTGAATTCCTTTTTTCTCATTTAAATATTTTGCTCCTGTTCCAAGAATTATTTCCGATGTATTTTGTTTTGAAAAAGAATTATTGCTTTTAAAATCAATTATGTTGGGAATGATTTTATAGTTACAAGATGGACTGAAATAAATTTCCTTTGTTCGTTCCATTAATTCAGATGAAACAGAAACTAATGCTATCGCTTGTGCAAGGCATTCAAGGTTGTAATGAAAAAGTTCTGAATTAGAAATTGCCAAATTCACTTCACTGCCTCTTGGCATCACAACTAATTTGCTGCATAATTTCTTTGATAATTCAGATGCGAATAATCCATTTAACCCTGCACCAAAAGCAATTATTAAATCAGGCTTTGTGTCTTGTAGAATCTTTAGAACATTGTATATGTGACCTCGGAAAAACAAATCCCGCTGCAAACTCTTATTGTGTCCTCCGCTTGTAACTTTTACCGTGTCATGAATTATTTTTTGATTGTCTGAAATCAATAAATTGTCATTTACGTCTGATTGAGATGAAATAACCACCTGAACATTAAAACCAAGTCCTGTCAAGATTTTGAAAAGCTTACTGGCACTATTTGAAAGTCCACCGCCTTGCTTTCCAAATTCAGAAGTTACTATGACAATTTGCTTACTCATGAAATCAGGTAAAGTCGTTTGGTTGAAGTGTTCTTGGGAAACTGATAAGTAATAAATGATTCAATATTCTTTTTCGCAAATGTTGCTTGAATATCCTCTTGCGATAACCGAACAAAATTTGGAAATGCATTTGAAGGTTCCTTAAATGAATCATCAACTACTTCTAACAAGTAAATTTCAGGCATTGCGTTTTCATAAAATGATTTCAGTTGATTTAGGTAATCAGGTTTTGTAAAATGATTTTCAAAATAGACGCAGTTCACCTGAACAAGAATGTTTGGTGGTAGTATTTTTACAGGGTAGCGGTCCTGAATAACAGTGTCTTGTTTTTGAAAAAAATATTCAATCTTTTGGTTTGCCGCTTTTGCTAATTGAGCATCACTTTCAATGCCTATTACATTGGTGAAACCTAAATTTCTAATTAATGAAAGAATGTCGCCAGTGCCTGAACCAATTTCAAATACTGATTTATTTTTTGAGTAGTCGCTAAGGATTTTTGAAAGCACATTCCAATACGCTGGCGGATTGGATTCTATAAAAATCTTTGTCCATTCAGGAAGCATGTCGTTTGCATTTGATGCATTGTATTTTCTTAGCAGTGAGTAAAATTCTTCCATGAGTGCTCAAATAATTCTTTAATTTTTTCTTTGCTACTACCATTCAACGATGTGTCTAACTTTAAATTCCCTTCTGCATTAATAAGACATGATTGAATTTCTAAACTTGGTGTCAAACGAATCTCAGCGTAATTCTTACAAATGTCAAACTCAAATTTGAAGCAAGGTGAGTTTATATATTTGATTGTTATTGCTGAACCTTGTGGTGTTTGCAGACACCATTTTAATGAGCCGTTGTTTTGATTTTCAAATTTGTAACTGATTGAATCAAGAAACGGCAAAATATCTTTCTGAAACTCGTTTTGCTTCAATGTTCTTTCATTCACATAAGGTAAGAGTTTCAGTGATATTTCATTTTCAAAAAGGAAGGGGAGAAGATTTTGAAAGTCACTGATGCTTGGTGTAAGCAAAACATAATTTAGTGAGAAGGAAACTTTTTGACTTTTCAATTTCCTTAAGTTCAGCATCAGGTTATCGTATAAATCAGATTTAGTAATTGACTGAAACTTTGTTCTGTCCAATGTTGGAAATTGAATGTGCAAACAGATTCTTGTAGCTGCAAGTCGTTGAATGATTTCATCATTAAAAAACTGTGTATTGGTTGCACAACCAATTTCAAGATTAGTGTTTTGATTCAACCATTCAATCATTTTTATTGTTTCAGGATTCATGAATGGTTCTCCTCCACTAAACTGAACTTCTTTCAGTCCTGAATCTTCAAGTGCTTCCACAATTGTTTTAAAGTCATCAAATTTAAAAACTCAGAGTTTGTGCCAACAAACTTTTCTTGTCCTCATTGTGGCAAAACACACACTTGTAATTGCATGCGTTGGTGGTAAGCACTCTCAATATTTTCCAAAAGTTCATGCTGTCCATATAGGAGAGTTGTAAAAAGTTGACAATTCAGAAATATGCCTACCAGTAATCTCCTTCGTTTCATGGTCATACATTTCAAAAGGTAAAACCGTTGTTGCGTTAGCAACAACAGTTTTGTATTGATTTAAAATGTCCTCGTGATTTAGCAGTCCAGCAATTGTTACTGATCCACCATATAACTCGTTCTTGACAAGATAAACATCTGTGTTTTCAAATGAACTTAGTTCTTGCTTAAAATATTTGTATGAAGATTCAGGGCAAATAACATTAAAGTGGTTGTTGCTTTTCGCTTGTAACTTTTCTTTCAATTCTTTCAATCTTTCTTTCCCTTGCGTCAAGTATTCATTTTCTTCGCCATCAAGAAACACATCGCTGAGATATGGAACGGTAAACTTCACAAATGGATAATTGGCTTTTAAAAATGCTACGCATGATTCGTATGTTTCAATACTCTGATAAGAAATAGTATTCAACTTGTCTGGAGAAAATTTTGTGTATTCAACTCTTCTGACAAGAATTTCTTTCGCTTTAATATGCCAGTTGAGCCCAATAAGTTTGTCTAAATCCCGCTTGAGTGCATTGAGGTCGCCTGTATACATGAGAGAGATTTTTCTTATTGGTCCTTCTCGCAATAAAGTTTCCAATCTTTCTCTAGTTGGTCTTGGAACAATCGTCTCCCGTTGCTCTTGCATTGTTACAAGCGATAAGTCAATTCCAAAGTTTGGGAATGAGAGCAAGTAATCAATTTTGTCTTCCGAAATATAGCTGCCTGTTGAAACAGTGGTTATTTTTTTGTGTGGAAAATATTCAGAGGCATGTTTAATAAAGTCGAATATTAAGGGATGTAAATAGGGGTCGGTGTGTGCAGCGACCATTACTCCTGCTCCAAGTCTAACAAAGTTATGAGAATCTTTAATTAACTTGAATCCTTCGTATAAGTCATCAAGTGTAATTTCGGGTAGTTTCGGGAAGCGTTTTAGAATTGGGTCACGGTGAACTTTACAAAAAATACAGCCAACACCACAGTTCTTTGAACTGATTGGAATGTTACCCCAATTGATAATTTCATAGGAGAAAGCATAAAATTCTTCTGCTGTCATTTTGTATTAGATATTTTTCCAAAGATAAGATTCATTGTAAACTGATTATTTGCAGCGTTGGCAAAAACGGCTCTTTTGCAAGCTTGGGTTGTGGGTCGGTTTGTGCGGATTGCAAATGTGCCGTTTGTGGGCTGCCGAAGATTTTTTCGAAATATTTTGTGCGGGGGCAAAAAAATTAAAACACGAAGCGTAGGGCTGTCGTGTCGGCAAGTCAGCAAGCTGAAGCTGTCCTAACTGGTCGTATTTATATGTCTGTCCACTAGTCAAATTAGTTGTCGTCTGTTTGGTTTAAGTCAATCCGTTTCAAGTTAGTTGTGTCGTCAAATAGCATTGCCCATAACGGTTCTCGGCTTTGCGAAGTGGCGGATTTTCAGCACAAATGTTCATTTGAAAAACTGAACTTGAACCTTGCACTAAACTGTCATAGAAGCACTGAACCCGCCATTTTGCAAAACCGATGTTAGCACTTCGCCCTTCTTTTCTTTCGTGTTTATTCGTTGTCATTTCGTGTCTGTCTTGGTGCGTTGGATTGGTGGCTCTTTTGCATTTTTTGTTTGGCTTTGTGTGTTGGCTAAAAATGCAAATGTGCTACCAAAAGGATGGCTAATCAAAGTCTATTTCTATTTTTGAAATTCTATCTAGTTCGTCTAAAATACTTTTCTTTATTCGTTCAATTTTCTTGTACATATCAGCAACTTGAGTTTGAACCTTTTATCTATCTCTTTTTTATGATTTACTGGAATTTTAAGTTTAATACTAACTATATCTTTTCGAGTTAAATTATTGTTTGCACCTTTTCCTAAATCATTCAGCTCTGTATAAACTTGTGATATAAGAACGGCTTCATAGTCAGCAATTAGACTTGACTTGAATTTTTCCTTAATTGTGATTTTTGTAATTCGTTGATTTAAGTAACCTTCTTTACCATCCCATTTAATCAAATTAAAACCTGCTGCCCCTGATAGAGATAGTAGATAATCATTTTTATTAACCCAAAATTTATTTTGATTAGGGAATTTAAAATCTTTTGGAATTCGTACTGTTTAGGCTCAGATTTCTGGTTTATATCTTGAATTCTAATGAGCTTAATATCGTTATGTTTTGTTGTGTAAATAGATGAGGGAAATGCAAAGCCATCTTGAAAATTAAATACTTCTGAAATTGGAAATAATTCATATTTGTTATTATCAACAATATCAATAGTTAAATTTTTAATTTGAAGTTTATAATTTTCTATTTTATCAAAAACTGTTTTTGAGTTCTTATACTTTTCTATTACTTCAGCTGCATATTTAAATCTACTTCACCTTTAGAATTAAATGGCAATTCAATATCTATGGTTAGCATATTTTTAGTGAAGCTCTTAATTCTCTGTCAAAGTTGTATTTATACTTTACTTTTCAAGTTGTATCATTAAATATTCAGGAAGAATATTAGCATTTAATATCCTAATTGCTCCACAATGGTCTGTAGAAACAAATGGTGTGTCTTTTGGAATAACATTGAACTCAAAATCTCCATCAATACCCCAAATTACAAAGTTGTTTGAAAAGTCTGAAATATTACTTTTAAAATGGTAAGAAATAGGTGTTTTAGCATTTGCACTATAAATAGGTATTATGCCATCAATATTTATTAAATCTCTTTTGACTAACCTTTTACCTATAAACAAACTAAAAAATCTTTATTTGCTAAAGAAACTTGTTTGAAATTACTTAACGACTTTTTTTTTTTCAGTTAAAGGAAAGTATCTCCTCTTTAAAACTTAAAATATTATTTGCAACATCTTCTAATAAATTAGGAAACTCTTCAATTTTAATACTTTTTTTCTTCTTCAACTATCCCCAACTCTATTTTTTCTTCTTGTGTCCACCATCGTTCGATTGACCAATTATTTTCAGGTTCAAATTTTTCAAACGATTGTATTTTGCATCGTTTATCATCTGATTTAAATCTATTTTTTATTGAACCTTTAAATTGAGAATACCAAACTACAAGCTTCGCTTAAATCATCTTGGTCTGTATCAAATCTATAAACATCTCTTGTCTCACCTATTTCACTAACTAAATAGGTAAAAACAGGGTCGGTTTGAGTGTCTTTTTTATTGGCTTTTTAGTTAAGCAAAGTATGTATGTTTTTTAGGTGTAGTGAAAAATGTTTTTGGTTGGCAATGAAACGATACCATCAATATAACATTCGTCTATTATAAACTGTCTTAAATTTTTGTCATTTTGACGATTGAAAATTCCATCGGGAACGATTATAAAAGCCTTTCCGTTCGGCTTTAATGCTCTGATAATCCATTCCATAAACAAACCTTCAACACCAATTGCGTTGACTTTATAGTAATTTACTTTAGCGTTCCGTCCTTTTGATTTCTTCCTTTAAGTTACTACTTCCGCTTGTTACATAAGGTGGATTTGTTACGATAAGGTCATACTCATTTTCAACTGGTTCAGAAAGTGTCCCTAAAATGGAATTTGTTTTGAGTAAAAAACTGTCGTTAAAAAGCTGGGCAAATTCCGTTGTAATACCTGGGTTTTCTTTGATAATATCAGAAAAGTAAATCAACATATTGGCTTTTGCCAATATGATTGTTTTTTGTTCATCTTTGTCAAATCCTTTGTCGTAACCGTGAATAGTAATTTTAGGAATTAATTTCCCTTTCTTGATTTCGTAGAACTGGTCAAGTTTTGTAATTACAGGTTCTAATAAGAATTTTCCAACGCCACAAGCTGGGTCGCAAATTTTAGCACCTATTTTTATGTCGTCTTTTGCCATTTCTACAACGGCTCTAACTACTTTTAGAGGTGTAAAAAATTGCCCCCAATTTTTCTTGCTGATACTTTCTTTCAAAAAACTTTCAAAAAGCTGACTTTTGAAATCATAATCAATATGTTCAAGTTTTCCGTAGTCTTTAAACTTTATCAATACTTTTTTGAAAACTGTACTATATCCTTTTACGGCTTTTTGGTCTTTACTTACAAAGATGGTTCCGTTAATAATGGTCGTTTTGTCTGCTGGATTTTCAGGAAACAAAGTTTTGATTTTAGGACGTACAATACTTGCGTAAGTTTCTAAAACTTCATCTTCTGTGTTTCCACTAAAACTATCATAAAGAGTATTGAAGTTATACATTCCTTGCAATACACCTAAATCGCTTAGATATTTAAAAATGAAAAGTTCAACAAATGTATAAAGACAATTTTCTGGAGTTGCTCCACTTACCGACCAAATGTCTTGCCAAATCTGTTTCGCCAAGTCAGTCGGATTTACCAATTGCTTTGGCTTGATTTGGTCATTTAATTCGTTTATAGAAAAATTATTTTTTTCTATAAGTTCTGGTAACTTTTCGTCATTTAAGTCAAAGTTTGCTTTTATTTCTTTGCCTTTCTCGTCCTTAATTTTATTGCCTGTTAAAACATTTACCCAAACAGTTTCTTTAGTGTCTGTTGCAATGATTATATGAGCATCAATTTTCGGGCAACTTCTAATTCTTGTTTTATTGCCTTATTTTTCTGTGCTGCTGTTTTAAATTCTGACGGCTTTTTATATTCGATAACAGCAATTACATTTTTCTTCTGAACAATTAAGCCATCAACTTTTCTTTTTCTTCAACCCCATAGTTTACGTTACGAATAATGCCGTGTTCTTTTAATGCCTTTACAGATGTTGCACCAATGTTATAGAAATCCCACTTGCCAAACTTTTGGCAATTGTTGATTAAATCTCTTTGTAATAATTCCTCGCTCATTGGTCAAAACTTATTTTGGCTTGTTTGGCATTTGTGCTTTGTAAATATTTTACATTACTGTCTGCAACAATGAATACATTGTCAGAACAATGATTTTTGTATGCTTCAACAGCAAATTTGTCCGCATAAAACAGGTCATTTACTTTTTGAAATTCCATTTCTAAAAGTTCCGCAAGTTCTTTCAATTTTGTCTTACTGAATTTTTGTGAGCCGTTTTCAATTTTACTAATAGCAAAAGCGTTGATGCCAATTTTAGCACCAAATTCGGTTTGTGTCCAACCGTGTTTCTCTCTCTCTTCCTTTATAAAATGTCCGAAACTTGCCATTTTTATATCTGCATATTTTCAACTTGACCTATAATTCGCAAACTTAATGAAGTTTTTTTAATAATCAGCTATGTTTTGTCGAAAAAGTGTCAGGGTGGTGGGTGGGCTTGGGTGAGTAGGGGTAAAATTAAATGTGCTGCAAAAGCGTTGGCTTGTGTGTCGGCTTGCAGCTCTTTTAATTTTGTGAAGGGTTGGCATTTTATCTGTCATTTTTCTATTCGTTTATTGTCGGTCGTGTCGTCTTTTAGGGTGAGTGCTAACGGTTTGGGTATTGCCGAAGGCGGGGATTTTAGCACAAAAGTAACTAAAATTCCCCAAACTTCGATTAAGCACAAATGTTTATAAAATGCACGAAAACACCGCTTTTGGCAATACCTTGTTGTGGGAAGTGCTATTTTTAGATTGATTTTATGTAATGAATTATTTTTTCAATGTATGTTTCATAGTCGTTAAAAATTAAGGAATTATTAAATGTTCCGTAGTCAATATCAGATGTCTTTATAGTTAAAGATTTCATTTTTTTGTAATTTTCTACATATTCGTTTTTATTTTTAATTTCGGTGTTTATATTTGGTAATGAAATTACAAATAGTAATGTTTTTGTCGGAGTATGAAAAATTGTTCAATATTATCATTTGATAAAACTAAATATTTTTTAGCGTTATGTAATGAAAATGTTTCCCAATGTTTAAATTTTCCTCCACTTTCGTAATAAGGCAATTTGTCTGGAATTATAAATATTTGAAAATAAGGTATATTTTACTTCTTATGTTTGCAGTTTCGCCAAGCATATTTTCAAAATAATTAACTGAATTTTGCGAGTAATTTTGCATTACAAATTTTACACCAATTCCTGCACAGGTTTATCATCTTTTAAAATTGTTATATCAACATTTTTATTTAAGTATCTTCCTTCAATTTTAGACTCTTTACTTTCTTCAAAGCCAAGCGATTTAACTTGATATTTTTCGCCTAATTTTTCTGATATATCTTTTGCTATTAATCCGTGTAGGATTAATAATTTTTGATTACTTCTCGAATGTGTTTCTAAAAACTTTCTAAATGATAGTAAAACACAGTTTAAAAACTCTTGATTTGTCATATATTTATATTAAAATAAACTTTCAGGGTTATTTGCTTTAATTTTAAATTCTTTTATTTGTTTAGACGTAACTGATTTATAACCTCCTGAAAAATCTTTACCTGTTAATCTTATATATTTATAAAATTCATTTGAACTTAATGTTTCTTCAATAATTTTCCAATCTGAATGTGGTTTGTTTTTTATGATAAATAAACCAGAATACATTAAAACATCTTCAGGATTTTATAATAATCTATTTGTCCATTTCCTAATGTACTCAAAACTATTTTTTCTTTATGAATTGTTTGTATTCCTTGACTTCTTCCAAATTCATACCAAACAGCTCCTTTATCCATATCCCTACTTTCTCATTCTTGTCTATGATATAAAAGATATTTATATGTTTCAGGATAATTAATTTTAAATTTTTCTTCTGAAATAGGTACAAACCTTTTATTAATTAACTCATAAGGAAATAAAATCCTTTCGTTGTCATCAATTTCTCCTTTAAACCTTGAGCCTTTTACCACTCTGCGAAGTAATTTTTTTTCAATTAAATGTCCGTTAAAATGAGATAAAAATTCATTATATTCTTGTATTTTTCCTATATAAATTTTATCCCTTAATGTTGCAAAACCATACTGAACATCAAAAAAATCTTTTATGGATGAATTTCTATCTTTTTCTAATTCTTGTAAAAAATTTTCGTTTTCTTGGTCGGTAAATGACCAGTCTATTTTATTTAAACTTTCAAAATTAATTTTATTTATTAGTTCAATTTTATCATTTACAAGTTCTTTATAATCAAAAAAATCATTTTTATTGTTTAATTCAAAAATTGTAATTGCAGTATAAGTTGAAAAACCATTAAATATTTTATTTGCCTTAAAATCTACCAATGTATTCAGAGTTTTTTCTCTTTTTAAATAATCTCTAAATGATTGATAAGATGAATTATGTAAATAACTATTAGGTGTAATAAATCCTAATTTGCCATTTTTATTGAGCATTTTAAAACCCATTTCAAAAAATGATAAATAAATATCAATAGTTCCATCTGAAAACTGAAATTCACTTTTCAATATGTCTCTTGTTTCTAAATCAAGGTTATGTATTCTTATATAGGTGGATTTCCAACTATATAATCAAAAAACTGTAAATGCTTTTATAAAAAGTTAGTGTATTTTCATTAAATATTTTCCAATTAATTTTTTCATTGATGCCTAATGATACTACTAATTTGTCTAAATTATTTATACATTTTTCAAATTCAACTTTATCTAACTCAACAGCAAAAATATATTTTTCTAATCTTTCTATTATTTCAGAGATATTAAATTCGTTTTTTTGACAAGTATTAATATATCTTTTCACAATTTCTTTTAAAAAATGCACCATCACCACAGGACGGTTCAAGAATGTATTTGTCAAGAATTATATCATCTTGATATTCAACCAAATTCAATATTTCTTCTACTATCCAATTTGGTGTATATACTTGTCCAAGTGTTTTATGTTTTGACATTTTTATTTTTTAACTTTGACAAAGATAATATTTTTTTAGTTAATTTTTTTGCGGTGTGTTTGTCAAGCATTTCCCACAACGTTTCGCGGCTACCCGAAGGTGGCGATTTCGAAGCACTTCACTGTCAACCAAGCACAAACTTTGATAGAAGCAAAAAGCTTGATTTAACCACTGAACCGCCACTTTTGGGTAGGTGCTGTTATATGCTGCTTTTCTTCTCATTCTCAGCGTTTTTCTTTATGTGAGTCAATACTCGTTCGTGAATTTTGTGAATGATATGGTCACTCCAAATTTGCCAATAAAATGTCGGTCTTATGTTGTGATAATACCAAGTTGTTCCTTCTAAAAGTGTGTTTCCATTTGGAAGTTCAATCAGTTTGAATTGTCCTTGTTTAGAAACAAAATAGTCGTGTAAGTGAGGAGCGTCAATGTCCCAAAAACTTAATTCTTTCATTGGTTCGGGTTGTTCTACTACGTCAAATTTTAAAAGTCGTGGTTCGTCCCAAACTGTGATTGGCTCTACAAAACTTCCTGTCGTGAAATTGCAATGTCTTACCGCACCAACTCCTGTTCCTTCAATTTTTGCGTCTATTGGATATGCAATTCCTGTCTTAAAGATAAATTCAGTCGGTTCGTCAAGTTGCGGAAATTCAACTACATTTTTCCAAACTGTCTGTGGGTCTGCGTTGATTTCTATTGAGGTTATAACTGAAGTCAAAGTCGGTTCCTTGTCTTTTTCTATAAACGCCATTGTCGGAATGATACCGATTAAAATTAGCATTGTCGTTGGTGCGTTGTTTGGTGTCTTGTTGATTATTGCATAACCAATTAAACTACCAACCCAAGTCAGCAAAAGTCCGATTGGTGCAGCCATTGCAATACAAATTACACCTTCAATTGCAAAAATTAAAAGTCCGGCTGTATAAACTCCAAGTGTCAAAAAGCCGATTTGCCAAGACTGTTTGTATGTGATTTCTTTTTTAAGTCCATATAAAATTGTCGAACCTGCACCAATGAAAAGAGGTGTCAAAATGAACAAAGCAATTCCGTATTGTCCAATTCCGTAAATGCCCCAAAGTGTCAAAAGTCCTGAAATGATAACAGTCAGTCCGACCGAAATCCATTTCCGTTTTTTATCGTCAGTTGGCAATATTTTTTCTATTTGTTCTTTCATTGTCGTGTCGTCCTAAAGTGGCATATAACTCACAAATATACGAAGTTCTCAACTTTATCAAAGAAAATGATAAAAAATCACTATATTGCAGTTAGTCAATGCAATATAGAAATAATTCGAAATCGCATTTTGTATTGCATACTATATATTTATTTACTTTTGAGAATCTTAATCTATTCAAAATACGAAGTATATGGATAAGAAAGAAAATAAAAGCAGTTTTCAGATTGACAACTATCGTTTTGAAGAAGGTGAACATAACCGTCAGCAGGTCATTTGGATTATTTTTCCATATAATCGGCAGCTTATTAATGATTTAAAAGCTCACGTAAAGGCAAAATGGAGTTTTGGTAAGCAGTGTTGGTATGTGCCAAATAGCACTCAATTCAGGCACCTTTTACATTTAGAGAATGGGTCTATTAGTAACTCAGCTTTAAAGCAACTTACTCCGGCCAATCAAGCAGCAATTAAGCGACTTATTGAACATTTGCAATTAAAAGGTTATAGCCCCAATACCATACGAACATATTCTCAGGAATTTTTCCAATTACTTAAAGCGATTAAAAATAATTCTGTAAATGGATTAACCTCAGAAAAGCTGAGATCTTATTTTTTATATTGTACTCAGACGCTGAAAGTTTCAGAAAACCTAATACATAGTAGAACAAATGCAGTTAAATTTTACTTTGAACAAGTGCTGCATCGAAAAAAAATGTTCTTTGAAATTCCAAGACCTAAAAAACCAAGCACCTTGCCAAAATCAATTAATCAAAGTGATTTAAAGAGAATGTTTGATGTATTAGATAATCGGAAACATCAATTGTTGCTGAAAATGTGTTATGGTATGGGACTTCGGGTAAGCGAGTTGGTAAACTTAAAAGTTCAGGATATTGATAGCAGCAGCATGCAGGTTTTAGTGAGTAGAAGTAAAGGTAAAAAGGATAGGTATGTAATATTGCCTGAGTAAGTCTTAAATGATTTACGATTATATTATTTAGAGTATAAGCCAAAAGATTATTTGTTTGAGGGAATCAATGGAGGTCAATATAACATCAGAAGTGTTCAATTGGTGTTTAAAAGTGCCTTAAAAAAAGCCAAAGTCAATAAAAAAATTGGTGTTCACTACTTCGACATTCCTATGCCACACATCTGATTGAACAGGGAACGGATATACGTTTTGTGCAAGAACTTTTAGGGCATAATAACATCAAGACAACCATGGCTTATACCAGACTTACAGATCAAATGAAAAGAAAATAAAAAGCCCTTTAGATAATTTGTAATAAGTAAAATACTTAAGCATACTTTTTTATTCCTTTAAGTTTATGTAAATACGTATAAAACATATAATGAAAAAATTGTTGCTGAATAATAATACAAATATCCCACACATAAAAAGCTGCCCTTTCGAGGCAGCTTTTTAATTACAGAATTGCAAATGCTGTGTGTATGCTTACTTATATATTGGTGTTATTCCCATGTTGTAGAACATGAAAGACCAGATGTCGGCTTGCTCTTCGATAATTTTTGAAGTAGGCTTGCCGGCACCATGTCCTGCTTTTACATCAATGCGGATTAACTGTGGTCTGTTGCCTTTGTATCGCTCTTGCAGGGTGGCAATAAATTTAAATGAGTGTGCAGGCACAACTCTGTCGTCATGGTCGGCAGTGGTTACCATAGTTGCAGGATATTCTACACCTTCTTTGATGTTATGCAATGGTGAGTAGGCATAAAGGTTTTTGAAATTTTCTAAACTGTCGCTGCTGCCATATTCAACAGCCCATCCCCAGCCAACTGTAAATTTATGATAGCGCAACATGTCCATTACTCCAACTGCCGGAAATGCAACACGATATAAGTCGGGACGCTGCAACATACATGCCCCCACTAACAAACCTCCGTTTGAACCTCCCTGTATGGCCAATTTAGATGATGAGGTATATTTTTCTTTGATGAGATATTCTGCTGCTGCAATAAAATCGTCAAATACATTTTGTTTTTTCAGAAGTTTACCTGCTTCATGCCATTTTTCTCCATACTCACCACCGCCACGGATGTTTGCTAATGCAAAGACTCCACCATTTTCGAGAAGTATTAATCTTGATGTGCTGAATGATGGTGTGAGGCTGATGTTGAAACCACCATATCCATAAAGTAGTGTTGGATTGTTACCATCGAGCTTGATTCCTTTTTTATAAACCAAAAACATGGGAACCTTTGTTCCGTCCTTGCTGTTGTAAAAAACTTGTTTGGTTTCGTACTCATCAGGATTGAATTTAACATCGGATTTTTGCCAGATATCTGACTTGCCTGATGCAATGTTGTACTTATAAATGGTAGGAGGATAGGTAAATGATGTGAAGGTATAAAAAATTAATGCATCATCTTTGTCGCCACTGAATCCGAAAGCGCTACCTAATGCAGGCAATGCAATTTCATGTTCGAGATTACCCTCAAGGCTATATTGATAAACATGTGTTGTTACATCTTTAAGATAGGAAACAAAAAGTTTTCCTCCGCCTGTAGCTGCACTTTCAAGTAGCTCTGGTTTTTCGGGAATAACATCTTTCCAGTTTTCTTTTTTAGGATTTTTCGGGTCAACTAAAACTACTCTTTGGTTGGGGGCACCTGCATCTGTTTGTACAAGCAACTTGTCGCCAATGTTGTTTATTACGCTGTAGTTGTCTTCAAAGCCGGCAAACAAAAGACCAAAATCTTTTTGATTGCTTTGCAAATCTTTATAATACATTTCTGTTCCATCAGTGCCTTCAGATACGTAAATGATAAGAAAGCGTTCATCTTCTGTTACAGAGGCACCATAGTAGCGCAAGGGCTTGTTTTTGTTTTCATAGACTAAAACATCTTTATCCTGTGTGTCGCCCAAACGGTGGTAATAAATTTTGTGATATTCGTTTTTCTGCGAAAATTCTTTTCCTTTTGGAGGCGCATCATAACGCGCATAGTAAAAGCCATTGTCTTTCCATGATGCACCACTGAATTTTACCCAGTCTAATTTGTCGCTCATTAGTTTTTTTGTGGCAACTTCCATCACGTAAATAGTTTGCCAGTCGCTGCCGGATTGATTAATGGCATAGGCAACATATTTTTTATCTTTCGAAAAACCTAACAATGATACTGCTGCAGTACCATCGCTACTCATAGTGTTGGGGTCGAGGAATACTTCAGGTTTTCCGTCAAGGCCTTTCTGATAATATATCACACTTTGATTTTGCAGTCCATCATTTTTGCTGAAAAAATAATATTCACCGGCACGAAATGGATTTGAATATTTAGGGTAATTAAAAATATCAGTAAGTCTTTCTTTTATTTTATTTCTGAATGGAATTTTTTCGAGATAGCCAAAAGTTACTTTGTTTTCTTCTGTTACCCATTTTTTTACATCTTCGGCAGTGTCGTTTTCTAACCAACGATAGGGATCAGAAACTTTTACGCCAAAATAATCATCAATCTGATCTGATTTTGCAGTTACAGGATAGGTTAATTTTTCTGAAGTTGCTGTTTCAGTTGCCGGTTTGCATGAAATCATAATTGAAGTGATTGCTAACACACTCAGTAATGGTTTAATCATTTTAATTTAATATTGTGTTTGAATGTGCAAAATTAACGTTAAACATTCTTTTTAGTCTAAGATAAAACTTAATTATTGGTTAAAGTATATGTTTGTCTATAATGTAACTGTAAATATTGATAATGATGTTGCAGCAGAGTGGCTGCAATGGATGCAGGAAATTCATATTCCTGATGTGTTAAACACCGGATGTTTTCTTGAAAACCGCATTTTCAGAGTGATGGCTGATGAAGAAAGCGGTGGTAAAACATATTCTGTTCAATATTATTTCCGGGTGATGGAAGATATGGAACGCTATCAGAATAATTATGCGGCAAAACTTCAGCAAGAACACATGGCGCGATATAAAGATAAGTTTGTGGCATTTCGCACCCTGCTGGAAGTGGTGTGCTGAAAGCAAGTTGTAAAAGGTTGATGCTGTTGAAGCAACATGTTTTCAACTTTCAATAAAAGTATTGAGCATGAGCTTTTTATTTTGCTCTTAAAAATAAAAACTGCCAAGACGTGAATCTGTGGCAGTTTCAATTTTCTTTGAATCTAAATTCTATGAATGGCTGTGTGCAGAATGAACTGTTTTGCTTCCGTAAGCGGGGCATTTTTCACGGCTTTTGCATGAATTCAATGAAACAATTAGAGATAAAAAGGCTAATGCAACAAGCAATTTTTTCATTGTCAATGAGATTTATAGTGGGCAAAGAAATAAAAATCAAGCCAAAGTCAGCATATAATTCACAAATGATGTGAAAATACTTATTAACAATCGGCTATCATAAAACGCAAGTACTTAAAGTTTATTTCAAAAGTAAATGTTTGGTTCTGTGTAGTTATTTTAGCAGACAATTAGCAGTATGGAGTCAAGTCAGATAAAAATTGAAGAAAGCTGGAAAACAATGCTTCACGAGCAGTTTAACATGCCTTATTTTGTAGAACTGAAGAAATTCATCAAGCAGGAAGCTGCCCTTCATAAAATTTTTCCTCCAGGACCACAAATTTTCAGTGCTTTTGATTATACACCTTTTGAAAAAGTAAGAGTGGTGATAATCGGTCAGGATCCATATCATGGAGAAGGTCAGGCAAATGGACTTTGCTTTTCTGTTTCACCGGGAGTAAAGCCTCCACCCTCATTGGTAAATATTTTTAAAGAACTGAAAAGTGATTTGAATATTCCTATTCCTGCTCACGGCAACCTTGAGAAATGGGCACGTCAGGGAGTGTTTTTATTGAATGCAACATTAACTGTACAGCAAAGTATGGCAGGCTCGCATCAGGGAAAAGGGGTGGGAGTTGTTTACCGATGCAGTAATCAAGACATTGTCTGAGCATAAGTCAGGATTGATTTTTTTGCTCTGGGGGCGTTTTGCACAGGCAAAAGAAATTTTGATTGATGGAAAGAGACATCATATTCTAAAGTCTGCACATCCTTCACCATTTTCTGCAACAAAATTTTTTGGCTGTAAACATTTCTCAGAAACAAACAGAATTTTGGAGTCTGAAGGATTTAAACCCATTGACTGGAATATTAATTAATGCTTATGCATACGGTAAGACGCCTTCTGTTCTTTTTCTCATTCTGTTTTTTTTCGGTGCAATTGTCATTAGCACAATACAGACTGGAATTAAAAGGTGATGCTGTTTCGATAAAGTACAAAAAAGAATTTGCAGATTCTGTCTTACTGAAAAAGGAAATAGCTAAAATCATTAACGAAGTTCAGAAAGATGGTTTTATTGCAGCATCTGCAGACTCTATTGCTAAGGATAGCAATAGCTACAATGTGTATCTGCATAAAGGCAATCGCTATAAGTGGGCGCGAATTACAGGTGGCAATATTGATGAACGCATATTAAATGAAACAGGCAACAGTGAAAAAAAATGGCGTGGCAGCAAGGTCAGTCCACCACGTATGGCACAAATGTTTAAGTCGCTTTTGCATTGGTACGAGAACAACGGTTACCCCTTTGCCGAAGTAAGGTTAGATAGCCTGCTTTTTGAAGGGCAACAAATTTCCGGAGTGTTAAGAGCCAATAAAAGTGAACTTGTTCGTGTTGACAGCATCATCATTCGTGGTGATTCTAAATTAAGCCGCACATATTTGTTTAATTACCTGCGCATCAGTCAGGGTGATGTTTATAATGAAAGTATTATCCGGAATATTTCCACGCGGCTGAAAGAGTTGCCAATGGTTTCTGAAACTGCTCCTCTGATAGTTGCATTTGAAGGTGGCGGTGCAGTGCTCACATTGTTTCTGAACAATAAAAAGGCTTCGCAGGCCGATGGTATTATTGGTGTGTTGCCTGATGCAACTAAGAGTGGAAAAGTGAATATAAGTGGCGAACTCCGCTTGAAATTATTGAGTGCCTTTGGTCGTGGTGAGCAGTTCGAAATCAACTGGAAACAACCTTTGCCTAAAACACAGGATCTGAAAACATCATTAAGTTATCCATTTCTTTTTTCTCTTCCATTTGGACTTGAAGGCGGTTTGAATATTTACAAACGAGACACTTCTTATGTTGATGTCTTATTAAAAGGAGGCATTCAATACCTGATGAAAGGTAATGACAGATTAACGTTTGTTGTCTCCAATAAAAAATCATCACTGCTTTCAACATCATCCTATAAAAATGCAACTGTTCTTCCGGCCTTTGCAGATGTAAGTATAACAACCTATGGAATAGTTTTGAAAAAAGAAAAAGTAGATTACAGACTTAACCCGCAACGAGGGTTCATAGCTGACATATCGGCTGGAGCAGGAGTAAAAAAGATAATAAAAAACAGCAGCCTCAATAGCGAGTTGTATAAGGGGCTAAAGCTGAATAGTGATATTTATAAAGTTGAAGGTGCAGCAGATTTTTATCAGTCATTGTTTCCACGTATAGTTTTGAATACAGGAATTGCCTTTGCATGGATGCAGGCCGAGGATATTTTTCAGAATGATCAATTCCGTTTTGGCGGATTAAAATCTTTAAGAGGATTTGACGAAGATGTTTTGTATGCAACATCATATTATTTAGGAAAGATTGAATTGCGTTACATCCTCGACAGAAATGCCTATTTGCAGTTGTTTTATAATCAGGCTTACTATTCATCAGAAACCAGAGAAGGGAATATTTATGATACGCCTTTTGGAATGGGTGCAGGAATTACGTTTGAAACAAAACTTGGCATTTTTGCACTTAATTATGCAATTGGCAGTCAGCAAAACAGCGCTATTCAGTTCCGCCAGGCAAAGGTGCATTTCGGAATTGTAAATTACTTTTAGACAGGTAACTCAGGTTTTTTATTGTTTAGAAAATCAAAATTTAAATCGTGGTATTGTAAATTGTTAACATTAACTTAATATAGGGTTAATAATAAAGTAACAATATGAAATTTATTTTGCACTCAATAAATCTTTTAAATGAATAACAGACTGATTTTTTTATTGTGCACCTCAATAATGCTGCAACTTGTAAGTTCAAATGTGAGCGCAATTAATTTTGGTAATTCTGACACCTCAAATGCTGACAGTTTACGTCAGGCAAAAGCACTCGAAAAATTGAGTCGCATAAAAATAAGTGGCTATATACAGGCTCAGTTTCAATTTGCCGATTCAGCAGGTCAGCAATCTTTTAATGGTGGAAACTTTCCTGCCGGAGTGGATAAACGTTTTACTGTGCGAAGAGGACGTTTAAAAGTGCAGTATGATGGTAAACCGATTTCAAAAGGTTGGAGTATTACTCAGTATGTTCTTCAAATAGATGCGACAGAAAAGGGTTTAGCTCTTAAAGATGCTTATGTTAAACTTACAGATCCTTGGGTGGGATGGTTAAGTCTTACAACAGGAATGCAAAACAGACCATTTGGCTATGAAATTCCCTTTTCATCAAGTACACGTGAATCACCTGAACGCGGACGTATGTCGCAGATAATCTTTCCCGGTGAACGCGACCTTGGAATGATGTTTACCATACAGGCACCAAAATCTTCTCAGTGGCATTTTATTAAAGTTGATGCAGGAATGTTTAATGGCACAGGAGTGCGAAATGCCGGTTTGGATGCTTCCGATTTTGATAATATAAAAGATTTTATTGGTCGTGCATCAATTTCTAAATCTACACATAGTGAAAATATTAAGTATGGTTTAGGTATGTCATATTACTATGGTGGATACAGAATTGATACAGTTGGTGTATATAAGACAGGTGTTGATGTGAATGGAGTTGAAGGCTTTGTTCAGCAGTATAAGAAGAGCGATTTTTATAATGTTTCTCTTAGCAATCGTAAGCAGGCATATCGAAAGTATTATGGCTTTGATGCTCAATTTAGTATTGACTGGTTTCCTGGGATCACAACAATTCGTGCTGAATATATTGCAGGTGATCAACCGGGATTTTCCGCTACAACTGTAAGTCCGGCTTCTGTTAACACTTCTGATATCTATAAACGAAAATTTAATGGAGCATACTTTTACTTCTTACAAAGTATTGGACATACACCACTTCAGGCAGTTGTAAAATACGATTGGTACGACCCAAATACAGAGGTAAAAGGCAATAACATTGGTAGAAATGTTGTGACAGGAAAAGCTTTCAATGCAACTGATATCAGGTATGATACCTGGGGTTTTGGTTTAGCATATCGTTGGGATGACAATATCAAGATAACTGCATATTATGACATTGTGAAAAATGAAAAATCAAAAAACCTAAGTGGTTATCAAAAAGATTTGAAAGACAATTTATTCACGCTGCGTATTCAAGCCAAGTTCTAATAATAAACAAGTAAAATAAAAAATGAAACAACTGAAATTTTTTGCAGCAGGTATTTTTCTGATTACAGCTTGCAACAGTGCTAAACAAAACAACAATTCTGAAGTAACAAATGACTCAAAAAAAACGGCAATTACAATCAAAGGAAGTGATACGGTTTTGCCATTGTCGCAGAAAGAAGCAGAAGCTTATATGAAGGAACATCCTGAAACTTCTATAACAATAGTAGGTGGTGGTTCCGGTGTTGGCATATCCGCACTGTTAGAACAAACAACAGATGTGGCTATGTCGTCACGCCCTTTAAAAATTGATGAGAAACTTAAATTCAAAGGAAAGAATATAAATCCAGTTGAAACAATAGTTGCAAATGATGCATTAGCTATTGTCGTACATCTAAGTAATCGGGTAGATAAACTTACACATGAGCAAATAGCCAACATTTATACATGAAAGATTACCAACTGGAAGGAAGTCGGAGGACAGGATGCTAAAATAATTTGTTATTCTCGTGAAACGAGTTCAGGTCCCTATGAGTTTTTGAAAGCGCATGTAATGGATAAAAACAATTATGCCAGCAGTGTTCTTAACATGCCTGCAACAGGAGCTATAATACAGTCTGTAAGTCAAACCGAAGGTGCAATTGGTTATGTTGGTCTTGCATACGAGACAAAGGATGTTAAGCATGTGGCAGTATCTTATGATCAGGGAAAAAATTATGTAGCACCATCAATTGCCAGCGCACAAGATGGTAGCTATCCGATTTCAAGACCATTGTATTATTATTATAATCAGGACAAAAAAGATGCAGTAAGCAGCTTTGTTGACTTTATTTTATCTGAGAAAGGTCAGCAATTGATTCAGGATGTTGGTTATGTTCCTTTGAAAAAATAACTACAGCTAAGTTTGTGAAAACAATATTTAAAAAAGTTATATCAAAGTTTGTTGAAGGCTTGCTGATGATGAGCGGTACAGTAACTACCCTTGCTGTGCTTTTTATCGTTTTTTATTTGTTCAAAGAATCGTTAGGTTTATTTAACATGACACCTGTTGAAGACAGTTATTCTGTTTTGGTAAATAAAAATAATCCTGTTAAGAAATTATCAGCGCAACAAATAAAATTGGTTTTCGATCAGGAAATTACCAATTGGAAGCAATTAGGTGGTAATGATGCAGAAATAGAATTGTTTCGTACGGAAGATATCAGTAATTATTATTCGGAAGATGAAATAGGTAAAAACTTTGAACATCTTGCCCAAAGAATAAATGAGCACATTGAAAAACATCGGGGAATAATTGCATTTGTTGCATCGGAATATGAAATGAAAAATGCAGCTTCTGTGCCACTGTCAGTAGATAAAATCACACTGCTTGAATTGATGAAAGGTAAGGAGTGGTTTCCTACAGCACAACCGGCAGCGCAGTTTGGAGTACTTCCGCTTTTAATGGGCACACTTTTAGTAAGCCTTGGAGCTATTCTTTTAGCATTGCCTTTTGGTATTGCAGCCGCAATTTATCTTGCAGAAATTGCTGACACGCGATTCAGAAATATTGCAAAACCTTTGATTGAACTCTTAGCAGGGATACCTTCTGTTGTATTTGGTTTTTTTGGTTTAGTAGTTATTGTCCCAATGGTGCAACAATGGTTTAATCTTCCTGTGGGCGAAACAGCATTGGCAGGAAGTATTGTTTTAGGAATTATGGCACTGCCTACAATTATTACAGTATCTGAAGATGCATTACACAATACTCCTCGTAGTATGAAAGAAGCAAGTTTGGCTTTAGGTGCTAATAAGTGGCAAACAATTCTCAGAGTGGTAATTCCTTATTCAATTTCAGGAATAACAACAGCAGTCATATTAGGTATTGGCCGTGCTATTGGAGAAACAATGGCAGTGCTTATGGTTACCGGCAATGCTGCCGTAATTCCACATTCTATTTTACAGCCTGTGCGTACAATTCCTGCAACTATTGCTGCTGAATTGGGCGAAGCACCTTTGGAGGATTACATTTTAAAGCATTGTTCTTTTTAGGATGTGTCTTTCTTTCTGATTACAATGATTATAAATTTTATTGTTGAATTAATTTCACCAAAACGCAGAATCGAACGATAAAATGAACTACGAATTTAAAAAACGACTTAAACAGAACATAGCTTTTTGGCTGTTGCGTATATTCACCTTTTCTGTTTTAATTATCCTGTTTGTAATACTTGGGTTTATTGTTAAAAGGGATAGGTGTAATCAGCTGGGAGTTTCTTACAGAGATGCCAAAAGATGGAATGACAAGTGGTGGAATTTTTCCTGCAATAGTTGGTACACTATTACTTGTTTTAGGCAGTATGCTTGTGGCATTTCCGATTGGTATCATGTCAGGCATTTGCATGAGCGAATATGTTAAAGATGGTTTTATAAAACGTTTTGTTACCGTAATGACAAATAACCTTGCCGGCATTCCTTCAATTGTGTTTGGATTGTTTGGTATGGAATTTTTTGTTAATGAGCTAAAGTGGGGCGATTCGATTATTGCCGGATCGTTTACATTAGGACTTCTTGCAATTCCTATTGTCATAAGAATAACAGAAGAGTCTTTGAAATCTGTATCAAAAACTTTTCGTGAGGCCAGTATGGCATTAGGCGCAACAAAGCTTCAGACTACTTATAAGGTGGTGTTGCCAATTGCTATGCCCAACATTGTTACGGGATTGATTTTAAGTTTGAGCAGGGTGTCAGGAGAAACTGCGCCAATACTGTTTACGGTGGCAGCTTATTTTCTGCCCAAACTTCCAAACAGTATTTTCGATCAGGTAATGGCATTGCCCTATCACCTCTATGTTATTTCAACAAGCGGAACAAATATTGAAGCATCAAGGCACATGGCCTATGGCACTGCATTGGTATTAATAATTATTGTGCTCATGTTTAATCTGCTTGCAAACTGGCTAAGAAAGTATCTTAGTCGTAAGGTTAAAATGAATTAATAGTGTATCAAACAAAATAAAGAAAAATGATTGTAATGGAAAAGCAATTTAAGGATAAAGAGTCAATAGAAGATGTAATGCAAATGCAGGAGCCTTCAAAGCAAAATAGGACGGTAAAGATTGAAAGTAGAAATATGGAACTCTACTACGGAGAATTCCATGCCCTAAAAGGTATCAATATTGCAATTAAGACCAACTCTGTTGCTGCACTCATCGGGCCCTCCGGATGTGGGAAATCTACTTTTCTGCGCTCGCTAAACAGAATGAATGACCTTATTGATGGCGTTAAAATCAGTGGTCAGGTATTGATTGACGGGAAAGATATTTACAATAGTAAAGCGCTTAGAATTGAAGAACTGCGTAAGAAAGTTGGGATGGTATTTCAGAAACCCAATCCATTTCCTAAATCAATTTTTGAAAATGTAGCGTATGGTTTACGTGTTAATGGTATCTCGCATAAGTCTTTTATTGAAGAGCGTGTTGAACGCTCTTTAAAGCAAGCTGCACTGTGGGATGAGGTAAAAGATAAACTTAAAAAATCTGCATTTGAATTATCGGGCGGACAGCAACAGCGTTTATGTATTGCACGGGCCTTGGCTATTGAGCCTTCTGTTTTATTAATGGACGAACCTGCTTCTGCACTCGATCCTATTTCAACAGCAAAAATTGAAGAGCTTATTTATGAATTAAAGTCAGATTATACTATTGTTATTGTAACACATAACATGCAGCAAGCAGGTCGTGTTAGTGATATGACTGCATTCTTTTATCTGGGTGAATTGGTAGAATATGATTCTACAAAGAAAATTTTTACCAATCCTGAAGACCTGAGAACTCAAAATTATATTACAGGGCGATTTGGATAATTAATTCTGTTCCTTATTCAGTAAAATTTTAAATAAAAGTAAAAAACAAAACTTAGTATGACACATTTAGATGTTGAAATAGCAAGACTTAAGAAAGATATGCTCGATCTGTTTGGTATGGTGAAGCTACAATTGGAAAAATCTAAACAGGCATTAATTCATTTAGATAAAGATTTGGCACGAGAAGTAATGGTAAATGAAAAACGTGTCAATGCAGTTGAAATAAAACTTGATCGCGATTGTGAGAATATTATAGCGCTATTCAATCCTGTTGCAATAGATCTTCGATTTGTCTTGGCTTGTCTGAAAATAATCAACAACCTTGAACGAACAGGTGATATTGCAGATGGTATAGCCCGTTATGTATTGAATATTAAACTTGAGCCTGCACAAAAATTAATTGATACAACAAGATTGGTAGAGATGTATGATATATCCTGCAATATGCTTGATGTTGTGATGACGGCATTCGCAGAAGAAAATACAAACTTAGCCAGAAGTGTTTTTGGAATGGATGATAAACTTGATGAGATTTTTCACCAGTCAAATCAAAAAGTAGGTGAGTTTATCAAAGAAAATCCTGACAGAATAAATCAAAGTCTCTATGTTTTTTCTGCCAGCAGCAAGTTGGAGCGCGTTGGCGATCAATGCAAAAATATTGCAGAAGAGCTAATCTTTTTGTTGAAGCAAAAGTGCTGAAGCACTCTGTGAAATCAACATCAAAATCAGAAAATCAGAAAACTTGATATTAGAATTACTTCAATGAATGTGAGTAGTTCAGAATGTTTTTGATAACAGATGCAGAGGGATTAACCATGCAGTTGTCAATATGATCCATTACCTGAACAATTTCCTGAAAGTTTTCTTCTGTTTCAGGATTGTGATCAATTTCATGTTGAATCAACACAGTGTCAGCTAATTCAACTTCGTTAAAGTAGTAAAGAATTAAATCGTGTGTAGTAGAACTTTCGTACATAGGCGTGAAACTTATTTACACCTATAACGCAACGCAATCCGGAATATTTTATGATTGCCTGAAAATTATGCTGCCAGCACCAATTTTTTCTTCTCAATCACTTTTCTAAGGTTGATAAGTGCATAGCGCATCCTTCCTAAAGAAGTGTTGATACTCACACCTGTAGCATCGGCAATTTCTTTAAAACTCATGTCTGCAAAGTGTCTCAGAATGATGACTTCTTTTTGCTCGTAAGGTAATTCTTCAACCAACAGACGCACTTCCTTGTAAATCTGTTCTTTGACAATTTTATCCTGAACGTTATCGTCCATCAGTTGCAATGATTCAATGATTGAATAATCCTCCTTGTCATGAACCATTGGCATACGCTGATTGCGTCTGAAATGATCAATAACTAAGTTGTGGCTGATGCGAAGAACCCAAGGTAAAAATTTACCTTCTTCGTTATAGCTTCCTTTTTTTAAGGTGTTGATTACCTTAACAAAGGTGTCCTGGAAAATATCTTCGGCTAATTCTCTATTATTGACAAGAAAGAGAATGGCAGAAAATATTCTTTTCTGGTGTCGTTCAATCAGAACGGTTAAGCAGTCTTCGTTACCTTGTTGGTACATTTCGACCAGTTCTCGGTCGTTTAAAACAGGCTGTTGCATAGTTAACTCTTTTTTGGAAATAAGTGTTGAAGTAGAGTTTTATGCTATAGTTTTCCTCCTGTTTGAAATGTTATTGTGAGATGTTTTGAGATATAGAACGTGTTATTTTTAATAATGTTGTATAGCTCAGAAAATATTTTTATTAATTATTCAGTAAACATAAAGAAAAAATCCTGCCAATTCAACTTTGAGGTAATAAGTGACAGGATTTTTCAGTAAAACTTCACATCCGAGGGTATATCGGAGCTTAAAATCTTTCAGTCATGCTAAAGAAAAATGAGCCTTCAATAGCAGCATTTTCATTACTGTCTGAACCATGCACTGCATTGGCTTCAATACTTTTAGCATAAAGTTTACGGATTGTGCCGGCATCAGCCTTTGCAGGGTCTGTTGCACCGATAGTTTTTCTGAAATCTTCAACGGCATTGTCTTTTTCAAGAATTGCCGCTACAATAGGTCCGGAAGACATATATTTTACTAAGTCATTATAAAATGGTCTTTCACGGTGAACAGCATAGAATTCACCTGCACGTTCTGCAGTTAAACGTGTGTACTTCATTGCTTTAATCTTAAATCCGGCTTGGTTAATATGATCTAAAATAGCGCCAATGTATCCATTGCTTACCGCATCAGGCTTCAGCATAGTAAAAGTGATGTTACTCATAATTAAATGTTTGTATTTTTTTGTGGCTGCAAAAGTAGTTGATTTCAGTTTAGGTTTGACTGACGCAAATAACCTACATTTGTAAAAATCGCATTTAAAAAGTTTATGATACCAAAATTTGAGCAACACAGCATAGAGCAATTAAAGAATCTTTTATCGGAACCAAAAAGAATTGTCATCACCACACACTATAAACCCGATGGTGATGCTATAGGCTCACTTCTTGGATTGTATAATTTTTTAGTTGCTAAAAAACATAAAGTCAAAGCTGTTGTGCCAAGTGATTATCCTGCATCAATCAGTTTTATGAAGGGCAATCAGAAAGTGTTGGATTATGAAGCCAAGCCACGAAATGTTGCTAAAGCATTTTCCGAAGCTGAAATTATTTTTTGTCTTGACTTTAATGAATCAAAAAGAGTGGAGGCAATGGAAGAAGTAATGATGTCAAACAAAGCTTTTAAAGTAGTTATTGACCATCATTTATATCCAAAAATTGAGTGCGACATTTTGTTTTCGTTTCCTAAATCTTGTGCCACTAGCGAATTGATTTTTCATTTTTTATATGCATTAGACAACAAGTATAAATTGAAACCAGAGGTGGCAGAGTGTATCTATACCGGTATCATGACAGATACAGGTTCTTTCAGATTTTCTTCGATGAGTGCTGATACGCATCGTGTTTTGGCGGCCTTACTCGATACAGGCATGAATCATGTTAAAATACACGAAACCATTTCAGACAACTTCTCAGAAGAACGAACACGTTTTCTCGGTTACTGCCTTAAAGATAAAATGCAGGTAATACATGCCTACAGGGCTGCTTATATTGCGCTGACTAAAAACGAACTAGAACAGTATAATCATCAAACCGGAGATACAGAAGGCATTGTAAATTATCCACTAAGTATCAGCGATATGATGATGTCGGCACTTTTTACTGAGAAAGACGATATGATAAAAATATCTTTCCGCTCAAAAGGTGATTTCTCAGTTCGTGAACTTGCCTCTAAATTTTTTAATGGCGGTGGACATCAGAATGCAGCAGGAGGAAAGTTTTTTGGAAGTTTAGACGAAGCAGTTGAACACTATATAGCTGCATTAGCCTATTATAAAGACCAATTACAAATTCCGGATACCGTAAAAGATTAATTTTTTTACATTAGCCCCGCTTTAAATTTAAATCAAACGTATGAACCAAAGTGTACAACAAGGACATCCTAAGGGACTGTATGTGTTATTTGTAACCGAGATGTGGGAGCGTTTCAGCTATTATGGAATGCGCGCCATCTTTATTCTTTTCATGGTAAAAGCATTAATGCTTGACAAAGCATTTGCTTCAAATCTTTATGGAAGTTATACCGGATTAGTGTATCTAACTCCGTTGTTAGGTGGATATATTTCAGATCGTTATTGGGGAAACAGGCGGTCAATTATTATTGGTGGCTTATTGATGGCTATTGGTCAGTTTACTTTGTTTTTTAGTGGATCAATGATTAGTTCTACACCTACAGGTACCGATGCCACAGCAAGTATGCTGATGTATTTAGGTCTTGGATTTTTGATTTTCGGAAACGGATTTTTTAAACCCAATATTTCTACAATGGTAGGGCAGTTATATCCTAAAGCCGATAAAAGAGTTGATGGAGCCTTTACAATTTCCTATATGGGTATCAACCTGGGTGCATTCTTTGCGCCATTGGTTTGCGGATACTTTGGTGATACTAACGATCCTGCTGACTTTAAATATGGATTTCTTGCTGCCGGCATAGGAATGGTTATTGGTGTACTCACGTTTGTGATGCTCAAAAATAAATATATCGTTAGTCCAGATGGTACACCTATAGGAATGCCAAAGGTGGCTACAGCAGCTACAGCAAATCAGGAAGGTGAAGTTGATATTCCATCATTTAACATGTCAAAAATATTGATGTGGTTAGCGATTGGAATAGGATTGTTTTTGTTTTCAAATCTCTTATTGAATTCGATTTAATAGGCTCAATTATTTATGCAGGTGCAATTGCAGTTCCCGGTCTTATTATTACAGATAAGTCTTTGACTCAT
This sequence comes from Bacteroidota bacterium, assembly GCA_016699635.1. Taxonomy (GTDB): domain Bacteria; phylum Bacteroidota; class Bacteroidia; order AKYH767-A; family OLB10; genus OLB10. The sequence goes on from CP064983.1 coordinate 2,824,659, forward strand.
GTTGAGAAACAACGCATCTGGGTAATTTTTATACTTTGCTTCTTCGTAATTTTCTTCTGGAGTGCATTCGAACAGGCAGGTGCCTCACTGACTTTCTTTGCTGACGAACAAACAGACAGGAATTTATTTGGATGGGAAATGCCTGCAAGCTTTTTTCAATCATTCAATGCAATCTTTATTGTGATTTTTGCTCCAATCTTTGCATGGCTGTGGGTGCGATTGGGTAATGCAGGAAAAGAACCCGGATCACCATTGAAAATGGCAATAGGACTTTTCTTACTTTCAATCGGCTATTTAGTTATTGCTTTTGGTGTAAAAGGAGTCGAGCCCGGTGTAAAAGTTTCTATGTTTTGGCTTACAACATTATACTTGCTGCATACATTTGGTGAACTTTGTCTGTCTCCAATAGGACTTTCAATGGTTGCTAAATTAGCACCGCTGCGTTTTGCATCTTTGTTAATGGGAACATGGTTCTTAGCCAACTCTGCTTCAAATAAATTTGCCGGTACACTAAGTTCATTATATCCTCCCGGACAAGGCGAGTTTAAAGCTGCTGCAGACAAAGGCATTGATCTTCCTTCTATACTTAATGGCTCTGTTACAGCCACTGCCGATCAGTTAAAAGTTCTTGCAGAGGCAGGTATTCCGCACCATTTTCCAATGTTTATGGGTATGCAGATTTCAAGCCTCTACGACTTCTTTATGATATTTGTAATTATGAGTGCAGCAGCATCAGTACTGCTGTTTATCATTTACAAATGGCTTGTTAAAATGATGCATGGTGTGCAATAACAATTAATTGTTAACAACTTAGTTGAATAGTTAATAAAAAACACCTTCATCATTTATTAATCAGCATACTTTTGTCCCGTCAAATCAAACAACAAAAAAGAAAAATGAAAAAATTATTCACATTAATGGCTGTTGCAGCAATGTTTGCAATGGTATCATGCGGTCCAAGCGCTGACGAAAAAGCTGCTGCGGAAAAAGCAACTCAGGATTCAATTGCTAATGCAGAAGCCGAAATGAAGGCTGCTGAAGAGGCTGCAATGGCTGCATCTGCTGCCGCTGCTACTCCTGATTCAGCTGCTGCCGCTGCACCTGCAGATTCAGCTGCTGCTGCTCATTAATTTTAAAAAATTAAGGAAAAGAACCACCGTCAGGTGGTTTTTTTTTGCCCTGATTTTTGCGGACCAGAACTGCATTTATCACATCCGGCAGATTTGCTCCTGAATTTATAAATCAGATAAACACTTGCAGCAATGGCTATTATGGCGACAATTATTTCTTGCATATTAATATAAAACAAAGCTACTTCAATTAAAGTTAACTTTGCCACACTTTTTTATTTAACAATGAATTTCGACAGAAAAGATTTGAGTAACGACCAACTAATCAAACTTTATCATGAGTTGGTGCGTCCTCGTATAATTGAGGAAAAGATGCTTGTCCTACTTCGTCAGGGAAAACTGGCAAAGTGGTTTTCCGGCATCGGTCAGGAAGCCGTTTCTGTAGGTGCTGCCATGGCACTTCATCAGGATGAATATGTTTTGCCAATGCATAGAAACCTTGGCATTTTTAGTGTACGAAATATTCCTTTGAACCGTTTGTTTTCGCAATGGATGGGCAAGCCTGGTGGATTCACCAATGGTCGCGATCGCTCTTTTCACTTCGGTACTCAGGAGTATAAAATAATTGGAATGATATCGCATCTCGGCCCGCAATGTGGAATTGCAGATGGAATTGCTCTGGGAAATATTCTTAAACAAAATAATAAGGCAACAATTGTTTTTTCAGGTGATGGTGGTGCCAGCGAAGGCGATTTTCACGAGGCAGTGAATGTTGCAGCTGTATGGGATCTGCCTGTTATTTTATAGTAGAAAATAATGGTTACGGATTGTCAACACCATCGTCCGAACAATACAGATGTAAGAGTTTTGCAGATAAAGGAATTGGTTATGGCATTCAAGGTGTAAGTGTTGATGGCAACAATATTCTGGAAGTTTATAATACACTGAATGAATTATTGACTGACATCAGAAAAAAATCCACGTCCAATAATTTTTGAAGCACGCACATTCAGAATGCGCGGTCACGAAGAGGCATCAGGTACCAAATATGTTCCTCAGCAATTGTTTGATGAATGGGGAAAGAAAGACCCGATAGCGAATTACGAAAATTATCTTTTAGAGAATAAAATAATTTCTTCTTCGGAAGTTGAAAGTATTCGCGCAAAAATCAAAACAGAAATTGAAGAAAATCTAAAGATAAGTTACGCAGAGTCCGATCCTGAAGTTAACACTGTAAATGAGCTGCGCGATATGTATGCTCCTTCTGAAAACACAAACATTACTGCTTCAGGAGCAGTTACTGAAAAAAGATTTTTAGATGCCATAACTGACGGACTTCGTCAAGGTATGCAGCGTCATAAAAACCTAGTCATCATGGGTCAGGATATTGCAGAGTATGGCGGAGTGTTTAAAGCAACACAAGGATTTGTTGAAGAGTTTGGCAAACCGCGTGTCCGAAATACACCTATTACAGAATCATCAATACTTGGTGCAAGTTTAGGTTTATCAATAAACGGCTTTCAATCAATTGTTGACATGCAGTTTGCCGATTTTGTTACTTGCGGTTTCAATCAGATTGTAAACAACCTGGCAAAGACACATTATCGCTGGGGGCAAAATGCAGATGTAGTAGTGCGTATGCCCACAGGCGCTGCTGTTGGTGCGGGACCATTTCACTCGCAATCAACAGAAGCATGGTTTTTTCATGTGCCGGGACTAAAAATCGTTTATCCTGCATTTCCGGGTGATGCAAAAGGTTTATTGGCTGCTGCTATTGAAGACCCGAACCCTGTAATGTTTTTTTGAACATAAAGCACTTTATAGAAGTGTTAGCGGCCTCGTTGCTGATGATTACTTTACAATTCCTATAGGTAAGGCAAATAAAATCAGAGAAGGTTCTGACTTAACAATTGTAACTTATGGTTTAGGTGTACATTGGGCAATGGAAGCATTGGATGAAAATAAAAATATTCAGGCTGATTTAATTGACCTGAGAAGCCTTTTACCTTGGGATAAAGAAACCGTTTTAGAATCTGTAAAACGAACAGGAAAAGTTATTGTATTTCACGAAGACACTTTAACCGGAGGAATAGGAGGTGAAATTGCTGCTGAAATTTCTTCTGCTTGTTTTCAATGGCTCGATGCGCCGGTGATGCGATGCGGTAGTCTTGATACTGCCGTGCCTATGTCAAATCATTTGGAGTGGAATTTTCTGCCGCGTGATAGATTTAAACAAATGCTCAAACAATTAGCTGAATATTAAGCTGTAAATTATTTTTTTTCAACTGCCCATTTTATTGCTTCGCCAATAGAATATTTTCCTGCAATAGTCATAAACTCACTTGCAGTTGACCAGATTCCTGATGAGGGTTTATGCTGTTTTAATTCTTCTACTTTTATTTCATCAAACCAAACATTGCCTGTGCCATTCAAAATTCCTGTGATGCTCATTGTTTGCGCTCCGTCAGGAACAGCCATTGCAACAGAATAAGTTTTCCATTTTGCTTCTGCATTCTTAATAAAACCACTGCTCTCAGTTAATTTTTTTCCTGATGCATCCCTGATAATTATATTAAGACCGGTATTCCCATTCAGTGCTTCTGCTCTGCACGAATAAATTATTTTGTAATTTTTTATCGCTGTGTTTTCAATAATTATACTCTGACTGAATGTGCATGTAGCCTGATTTTGATGTGCCATTTCCAGACATTGTTTACCTGAAAATGGAGAGACATTACTGACTTTTATCTGACCAGTTCCTTTACAATCTGTTATCCATCCTTTCTGAGAAGAAGTATTAGCATCTTCCTCAAAGCCACTATTTACAAGTGTCTGTGCCTGAAGTTGTATTGTGCAAATGCACAAAATAAATATCAGTATTTGCCTGAATTGCATGATTGCAAATAAAGAAAATTCAGTCCAAACATTCACAATATGCAGTTAATATTAATGCATTGTACGAAAGAAAAGTTTATTTATAAATTTTACATTTGCTTGCAAGAAGAATTTATTATGTTCCGTTATTCATTAGCACTCTTTTTTTTAATTTCCACATCAACTTCGCAGGCTCAACACAAAAAATTGAGCATGGAAGATGCCATTTTAAATGCAAAAACCAACCTTGCTCCGGCAAACCTTTCGCAGTTAGGATGGATTAAAAATTCAATTTCATACTATTATGTTGACAACCGCTTGGCTGATGCAACGCTTTTTGTAGGCGATGATGGTATAGTACATGATGAGAAAATTATTTCGCTTTCAGAAATTAATGACAGACTAAAACGTTTAAAAACAGATACACTTGCACGTTTTCCTGCTGTTGAATGGAAGAATGATAAAGTCTTTGGATTCTTTATAGGTAATAAGGAATATGAATATGATAAAACACAATATGCCATTCGCAATTCAAGAATATTGTTGTTACCCGACAGTGCTTCTCAAAAGGATACTGACCCGGTAACAAAGCGCATAGCTTATACAATTAAAAATAATCTTTTTGTGTATGATGCAGGAAAAAATTTTACAGTAGCAGAAGATGCTTACCCACATATTGTTTATGGCAGTTCTGTTCATCGCAATGAATTTGGAATAACAAAGGGAACATTTTGGTCACCAAATGGGAATAAACTTGCCTTTTACAGAATGGATGAAACCATGGTTAATGATTATCCGATTATAGATTGGAACAAAAAACCGGCAGAAGTAAATATGATAAAATACCCAATGGCAGGTGGCACAAGTCATCAGGTAACTGTTGGCGTATTTGATATGGCTAATAAAACAGTTGTTTATCTAAAAACAGGTAAAAAGATGATAAGTATGTAGAGCCGCAAACACCAATGGCATTTGTGCCCGGTCATGATGATCAGTTCATCTGGCAAAGTCAGCGTGATGGCTACAATCATTTATATCTCTATAATACTGACGGGAAATTAATCAGGCAGCTTACGAAAGGTGAGTTTATCGTAACGGAATTTAAGGGATTTGATAAAAAATCGGAGCGAGCATATTACATGTGCACTGCATTGAGTCCCATTGACAGAGATTTATATTATGTTACACTTGCAGACGGAAGAATGAAAAGAGTTTCGGGCGATAGTGGAATGCATACTTGTTATTATAATCCGGAGAATAATGAAGTGCTTGATGTATTCAGCAATGTCAACACACCACGTAAAATTAAACTTATTCTGCCTAATGGCTCTGATGCAAGAACAATGCTGACGGCAGAAAATCCGTTAAGCGATTTTAATTTAGGCGGAATGAAAATCAGTACACTGCAGAGTGTTTCCGGTGAGTTGCTTTATACACGCACCTATTATCCACCGGTAATGGATTCAACAAAAAAATATCCTGTGATTATTTATGTTTATGGTGGGCCACATTTACAACTAATTACAAATTCATGGCAGGGTGGACAAGGTGACTTGTGGTTCTATTATCTGGCTCAGGAGGGATTTATTGTTTACACGGTTGATAGCAGAGGTAGTGGTAACAGAGGAAAGCAGTTTGAGCAATCCATATTCCGAAACTGTGGAAATGCGGAGATGGAAGATCAACTTACGGGATTAAAATATTTAAAATCTTTACCTTATGTTGATTCAACACGAATAGGTGTTGATGGATGGAGTTATGGCGGTTTTATGACTATATCACTGATGACGAGGTTTCCCGGATTGTTTAAAGTGGCTGTTGCCGGTGGACCAGTAATTGACTGGAGTATGTATGAAATTATGTACACAGAGCGTTATATGGATACGCCTGCTACAAACCCTGAGGGCTATGAAAAAAGTAATTTATTGAATTATGTAAAAAATATCAACGGTAAGTTAATGCTCATTCACGACACAAATGATGAAACGGTTGTTTGGCAACATAGTTTGATGTATTTGAAAAAAGCTGTTGATCTCGGAAAGCAAGTTGATTACTTTGTTTATCCCGGACATCCACATAATGTTCGCGGTAAAGATCGTGTGCATCTAATGAATAAAATTACAGATTACTTTAAACAAAATCTTTGAAAACAATATTTAATTAATGAGTAAGAAAACAATTTTTAATCTTTTACTATGTTTCTGTGTTGTTTCAATTCATGCACAAAATCTAAAACGTTGTCCGCAGACAACATCAAAAGAAGCAGCTAAGAAGACCGAAGAAGCAGAGAAGCTATTAAAGTCAGTTAAAAATTATGAGGAAGGTGTTGAATTGTGTAATGAGGCTATTGAGGCTGACAGCACATTTGCAAAACCCTATTTGCTTATGGGTGATGCTGCATACAGGAAAAAAGATTTCAAGTTAATGGCAAAGGCTTATAAAGGCCTTATGAATGTTTGTCCTGATGCATCTGAAAAAGCAATCTACAGACTTGCAACATATTATTTTGATACAAAGAAGTATGAAGAAGCTATTCCTGTTTACACTACATTCCTTGAACTTTCTCCGTCAGATACCAACGCTGCTGACGATGCCGAAGTGAAATTGTTCAGAGCAAAAGCGTTTTTACATCCAGTAGATTTTAAACCTGTGTTGGTAAAAGGATTAAGCACACCAGATCCTGAATATCTGCCAATAATCTCTGCTGATAATGAGTTGTGTTTTTTTACAAGAAGATTTGAGTATCAAAGTAAAAACATGCTCACTTCGACCAGTGTAGAAAAGTTTATGTTAAGTCATAATCTAAATGGCAAATGGGATACCGGTACACCAATGGATTTACCTTTTAACAAACAGAATACTGGTAATGAAGGTGGTCCAACTATTTCTCTCGACAACCTGCACTTGTTTTTTACTGTTAATGTAAAGGGCAATTTTGATATTTATACTTCTGACCTTACACCAAAAGGATGGTCTGAACCAAGAAGCATAGGGAAAGCAAATGACCCAAAGTTTTGGGATTCACAACCATCACTTTCACCAGATAATAAGACATTATATTTTGCCAGTTTCAGAGATTCTGTTCTTCAGACAAGTGATATTTATGTGACTAAAAAAAATAATGGTGAATGGAATAGTGCAAATCCTATCAGTGGACCAATCAATACTTCGCGAAATGAAAAAGCACCTTTTATGCATCCCGATGGAAAAACACTTTATTTCAGTAGTGATGGTCACCCCGGCATGGGTGGATATGATATTTATTATTCCAAGAAGGATGCAAACGGTAACTGGGGAAAACCTGTTAATCTCGGATATCCGATAAATACCGATGCAGATGAAGTTGGATTTTTTGTAAGTACTGATGGTACTAAAGGTTTTTTTGCAAGTAATAAATTCGGAACAGGGGGTTATGATATTTACTCATTCGACATGCCGGTGGAAGCAAGGCCCGAGAAGATGGTTTTATTCAAAGGCCAACTTAAAAATGATGACAATGAAGTGCCTGACAGCGCCCGTATAGAAATTCGGAATATTTCATCCAAACAGGTTGAGCAGATAGATTACGATGCATACAGTGGAAAATATGCAGGTGTATTGCAAGCTAATTCTGAGTATTTGTTAACTATTCAAAAAGATGATTATGCATTTACTTCAAAACTTATTGATGCTGCAAAAGTTGATTCGCCTGCAGTTACTGTTGAGTTAGATCTGAGAAAAATAAAAGAAGGCGAAGCATATAGTTTAAATGATATACTTTTTGAAACAGATTCTTATCAGATTACAGATAAATCAAAAGCAGTAATTCAGGATTTTGCAGGCTTTCTTAAAAGTAATCCAAAGTTAAAGGTTGCAATTTATGGTCATACTGATAATTCAGGAAAAGCAGAAGATAATTTGTTGTTGTCAAAAAACAGGGCGAAGGCTGTTTATGATTATTTGATTGCTTTAGGCATTGAAGCAACACGACTTTCGCATAATGGATTCGGACAAACAAAACCGGTTGCTGCAAATACGACAGAAAAAGGTAAGTCACTGAACAGACGCACAGAGTTTGTAGTTAAAAAAATAGTTTTATGGAGTTTGTTATTTTGGTTGATGAACAGGATAGCGAAGTTGGTGAGGCAGAAAAAATGCAGACTCATAAACTTGGATTATTACACAGAGCTTTTTCAGTATTAATTTACAATTCCAATGGAGAAATGCTTTTGCAACAAAGAGCAGAAACAAAATACCATAGTGGAGGACTTTGGTCAAATGCTTGTTGTGGTCATCCACGTCCCGGTGAAAATATAGAGGATGCCGCAAAGAGAAGACTTAAAGAGGAGTTGGGCTTTAATTGTGATCTGAAGTTTAGCTTTAAATTTCTTTATAAAGTTTCTTTTGAAAATAGTCTTAAAGAGCATGAACTGGATCATGTTTTCACAGGGAGTTATGAAAGTGAAGTACTTCCTGATAAAAGTGAAGTTCAAGCCTTCCGGTGGATAACAATGAATAATCTGAAGAATGAAATTACAGAAAATCCTGATAAATTTTCTGTTTGGTTTCTTAAAATTATTTCGGAGTTGTAATTCCTTGTTATTTAGCTGATAATATTGAAATAAATTACCGAATCATACGTTTTGCTTGAATGCAAATCCTTATTTTTGGTTCCTATGAATACATTCAATTTCAGATGCAGGAATTTTATCCTGTCTTTTTTATTTTTCAGTATGCCTGTTCTGGCATTTGCGCAGTCTGGTCAGGAAAAACTTGTTCAATTAAGTGGTGTAATAGTTACAGGGGATAGTTTAAGTCCGGTACCCTACACAGGCATTATGATTAAGTCGAGCAGTAGAGGAACAGTGTCTGATTATTATGGTTTTTTCAATTGTAGCACACGTTGGTGATGAGATTGAGTTTTCTTCTGTCGGATTTGCAAAAACTATTTTTAAAGTACCCGATACGCTCACAGAAAACCGTTATTCTTTGATTCAGATTCTTAACCGTGATACTGTTTTACTTAATCAGGCTGTAATTTATCCATGGCCTACTCGCGAACAATTTAAACAGGCTTTTCTCGATTTAAAAGTTCCTGATACAGACATGGATCATGCACGAAGAAATCTTGCTCTTGAAACCATGCGCGAAGAGAGCATAAGAATTGATATGGATGGAAGCATGAACAGTAAATTTGTATATCAGAAACAACAATCAAGGTTATACAATACAGGCCAATTGCCGGTAAACAATTTGCTAAATCCTATTGCATGGGCAAAGTTTATTCAGGCCTGGAAAAGTGGTGAGTTTAAGTCAAAGTCTAAAGACGATTAATGAGGCAACTTATCGTTTTTCTTTCTTTGTTATTTTGTTGTTATTCTCTTAACGGCCAAGATGCAACTGCTCGTATTCATGGCAAAATAACAGGCACAGACCGTAAACCTTTGCCTGGTGTTAGTGTTGGCATTGCAGGTACTTCATTAGGTGTAATTTCTGATGAACATGGTGAATATTCAATTACTGTTCCATCTAATCGTGAGCTGAGTATTGTTTTTTCATCAATCGGTTTTGAGCAGGCAACGGTAAAATTAATTCTTGCAGAAGGTGAAAAGAAGCAATTAAACAGAACCATGTTACCATCAATAGTGCCTCTGCCCAATATCACTATCATAGACCCTCGTGAAAGAAGTGGCACATTAATAAAAATTTATCCAAAAGCTGTTGAGGAAATCCCAAATCCATCAGGTAATTTCGAGACCATTTTAAAAACAATTGGAAGTGGCGTTGTTTCAAACAACGAACTTAGTTCCGAATATTCTGTGCGTGGCGGAAACTACGATGAAAATCTGGTTTATGTAAATGATGCTGAAATTTACAGACCACAATTAGTTCGCTCAGGACTACAGGAAGGTTTAAGTTTTATCAATCCTGATCTTGTTTCAGGAATTAAATTTTCAGCCGGTGGTTTTGATGCTTTTATGGAGATAAAATGTCTTCAGCATTGGATATAAAATACAAACGACCAACAGAATTTGCGGGAAAAATTACTTATGGTTTGCTTGGTGGAGGTCTGAGCCTTGAAGGTACAAGTAAAAACAACCGTTTTACATATTTGATAGGAGCACGACAAAAATCAACGAAATATTTATTGGGTACACTTGATACAAAAGGAAACTACAAACCTGTTTTTTACGATGTGCAGGCATTGTTGACCTATGATGTGAGTGAAAAAACTACAATTTCTTTATTAGGTAATTTTTCAAAAAGCAGATACAATATTGTTCCTCAAACACGAACAACAGATTTCGGTACAGTGAGTCAGGCATTGCGATTCACGGTTTATTTTGACGGAAAAGAAGTTGATGATTTTACTACTACCACAGGAGCCGTAATTTTCAGTCATAGTCCGAAGAAAAATATAAATCTCAAGCTCATAGGCTCTGTGTTTAACACAAAAGAAGAAGAAACTTTTGATGTTCTTGGTCAGTATTTTCTGGATGAACTTGAAAAAGATCCTGCCTCACAAAATTTTGGTGAGGTAAAACTCAACCTCGGTGTAGGTTCTTTTTGAATCATGCACGCAATTTTCTTGACGGGAAAGTTTATTCAGCAGAACATAAAGGTACATACAATTATCGCCATAATGAATTGTTGTGGGGTATTCGGTTTCAGCACGAACAGTTCAGCGATCAGATTAAAGAATGGAATTATATTGACTCATCAGGTTATTCATTACCACATCCGCAGGATAGTGTAGGAGGGAGTCTCCCATCGCAGCCGCAATTATTATTGCAAGATGTCATCAGTCGTGATAACAGCCTTTCAAGTAACAGATTAAGCGGCTATCTGCAGCATAATTTCTATTTCAGTAACACATCAAATTTTATTCTCACACCCGGTATTCGTTTTACGTGGTGGAGTTTGAATCATGTTTTAAACATCAGTCCACGTATAGCACTTGCCTATAAACCAAGATGGAAACGCGATTTTAACTTCCGTCTTTCAGGAGGGTTTTATTATCAACCGCCATTCTACAAGGAGTTGCACAATCCTGACGGAAGTTTAAATACATCTTTGAAATCACAACAATCTATTCATGTTGTTGGCGGAACAGACTATTATTTCAAAGCGTGGGGTCGCGATTTTAAATTTGTTACAGAAGCTTATTACAAATGGTTGAATGACCTTATTCCTTACAAAGTTGATAATGTTCGAATACGGTATTTGGGTAAAAATAATTCCAAAGGTTATGCAACAGGAATTGATTTTCGTATCAATGGCCAGTTTGTTAATGAAGCAGAGTCATGGGCAAGTTTATCACTTTTAAAAACAGAAGAAGATATTCAGGATGATGTTTATTATATCAGATTGAATGCACGTGGCGATACCATCAGAGGATACACCATTGACAAAAAGGCTGTTGACAGTATTCAGGTTATACCCGGATATTTACCACGATTAACCGATCAGCGACTTACATTCAGCATATTTTTTTCTGACTATCTTCCAAAATTTCCAACATTTAAAATGCACATGACCCTTGTTTTCGGAACAGGATTTCCTGTAGGCCCGCCCGGAAATAATCGTTATACAGACATTAACCGTTATCCTTTTTACAGACGTGTTGATATTGGGTTCAGTAAAATATTTATTGACGAAAACAGACCGGCAAAAAGTCGTTTTGCTGCGTTCAATAAATTGAAAGCGCTTTCACTTTCAATTGAAGTGTTTAATCTTTTTCAGGTTAACAATGTTGTTTCCTATACTTGGGTGAGTGATGTTTATGGTACTAAATATGGCGTACCTAATTATCTTACCGGAAGACAATTAAGTTTACGACTCAGCGCTAAGTTCTGATTACATACGTCACAAGATTATTAGCTTTTCACAGTAAAAATAATTTTTTGATTCCTCATCTTTAAATCATAAGCTGATTTGTTTATATACTCATTGCGTTTTGAAGAATCTTTTAAATTTGAATTTTTAAATTTTTCAGCTTATGCGTAATCATTCCGAAAGCAGGTTCCTTACCGAACGACAGTCGCGAATTGGCGAATTTCTATTTACTCTCAAAGTAGTAAGAGAATTTATAAAAGGATTCAGAACATTGCATTTTGTTGGACCTTGTGTTGCAGTGTTTGGCTCAGCACGATTTAAAGAAGAGCATCACTATTATCAGTTAGGCCGTGAAGTAGGGGCAAATGTCAGCAGATTGGGATTTACAGTGATGACCGGTGGCGGTCCCGGTGTTATGGAAGCAGCTAACAGAGGGGCAAAAGAAGCAGGAGGTTTTTCTGTGGGTTGCAACATCATTCTTCCTCGCGAACAGCAACCCAATAAGTATCTTGACAAAATGGTTGAATTTCATCATTTTTTTGTCAGAAAAGTTTTGATGTTCAAATACTCCTATGCTTTTGTGGTTTTGCCTGGAGGTGTTGGCACAATTGACGAAATGTTTGAGGCTTTAACCTTGATTCAAACAAAAAAAGTAAGTGATTTCCCTGTAGTACTTATGGGTAAAAATTACTGGCAGCCTGTAATTGATCAGCTCAAAGTATTTGATGAGCATAAGACAGCCTTGCACTCTGAGTTAGATTCTTTGCTGATTACAGATAGTTTAGATGAAATGACAGAATACCTGCGCGTGAAGGCTATTGAGAGATTTAAGTTGTCTAAAGCCACGAAATTCAACCGCTCGAAATGGTTTCTTGAAGAATGAGCCTGACTGTTGGCAATTATTCAATAAAAACTTTCGCAATTCATTTCTATCTTATATTTTTATCCTGTTATTTTTCAGAGTATTTACAGGACTAAATGAAAGTATTCCGCCTTTGCTTTTTATTTTTATTTCTTCAATGCTGCAAGCGCAGGATATTCATTTTTCACAATTCTATAATTCTCCTCTCACACTTAACGCTGCAAATACAGGATTGTATGAAGGCGATTATCGTTTTGCAAATACTTATAGAAGTCAGTGGTCGAAACTTGACCCGGGTTACAGAACCAATGCTTTTTCATTTGACAAAACACTTTATACCGGAGCAGATCAGATTAGCGGAGGCTTTTTGTTCATTTACGACCGTTCGGGAATTAATCGTTTGCAAAGTATTCGCTTAGGACTATCTGCTGCTTATCATCGCACGTTTGGAGTACACAGTTTAAGTGCAGGGTTTCAGTGGAATTATATTTTTAAATCTATTGACAGAAGTAAAATTACCATGCCTGAGCAGTTTAATATGAACACCGGTTATTTTGATCCATCAATGCCTACCGGTGAAATGTTGCTTGACGAGAAACGTTCTTTCGGTGATATTAATGCAGGGTTAGTTTATCAGGTTGAATTAAATAAACATTTTATTCAGGCAGGTGCTTCATTTTTTCATCTTAACAAACCGGGTGATACTTTCTTTAACAGCAGTAATAAATTACCTGTTCGGACATGTTTAACCGTTTCTGATAAGATTGGAATTGGTAATGATTATCAGTTACACACTCGATTATTGATGATGCAACAGGTAAAAGCCAATGAGTATGTAGCCGGAGTTACACTTGTAAAACAACTTAATAACGGAGAATCAAAGTTTACAGAAGTTAATGGTGGTTTATATGTACGTACATCACCCGGTAACGGCACTGACGCAGTAATACCTGTAATTGGCATTAAATACGATTTGTTTGATGTGGCACTGAGTTATGACATCAATATTTCAACTCTCCATACAGCAACTGCAAGCCGGGGTGGATTTGAAATATCTCTTATTTACACTGCATTAAGTTCACGTTTGTTTAAAATAAAAATACCCTGTGAACGCTATTAAAACAAGAGCTATCCTGCTGCTGATATTGTTAATCAGTTCTGTTCATTTATATGCACAGCAGAATGATGAATTAAAAAAATATGGCACAGCACAATTAAAACGAATGGGTAGTTATGCTGCAAAGATTAACGATTTCAGCAGTTCTGCAATGTACTATGAAGAGTATTGTAAGCGCAAACCTACTAATGAGAAGGTTTGGTTTCTTTATGCTGAAAGTCTTCGTAAATCCAAAGATTACCGAAAAGCTGAAGATGCTTACATGAAAGCATACAATCTGAATCCAAAACTAAATGCTTTAGCGTTGTATCATTATGCCAATGTTCAAAAATCTCTTGGTAATTATAAAAGGCTGAAGAGTATTTTACAAAATTTAAAAAAGAATATAAAGGCTCTGATAAAAGCGTTTATACCAAATTAATTAAAAATAGTGGTGATGCTGCCAGGTTTGCAGATAGTCTTATGCATAGCCCTTCAAAAGTTGCTATTGAACATTTGCCAGAAGATATCAATTCATCACATGTAGAATCATCGCCATTTTATATTAACGATTCAACAATTATTTATGGTTCTCTGAAAACAGATCAGGTAACTTTTGATTTTAATCCAAGAGATTCGAGTGCTGATGAGCCTTTCCGAAAAATTTATGTTGCCGTGCGTGATAGTGAGATATGGAAGGATGATGGTGAACTGCCCGGATTTTATAATTCAAACAGTGCTCATACACTCAATGGTGTTTATTCGCAGGATAAGAGTAGATTTTATTTTACGCGATGCAAAAGAAATCGTCAGAACAAAGTTATATGTGCCATCTATGTAAGCTTCCTGAACAATGGAATATGGACAGAACCTGTTTCTTTAGGTACTGAAGTAAACGATCCAAAATATACTTCAACACAACCTGCCATTGGGCTTAACACGCAGAAAAAAGGAGAGGAGATAATTTATTTTGTCAGTGACCGCGAAGGTGGAAAAGGAGGCTATGATATTTGGTACACTTCTTTTGATAACAGAAGTAAAACTTACAAAACGCCAGTCAATCTTGGAACTAAAATTAATACTTCAGGTGATGAAGTAACACCCTATGTTGATGCACAAACACAAACATTTTATTTCAGCTCTGATGGATGGCAGGGATTAGGAGGATTAGATATTTTTAAGTCAATTGGTGGAATGAAAAAGTGGACTCATCCTGTCAATTTGGGTTATCCTGTTAATTCCAATTATGATGATTTGTATTATGTGCTATCACCAAGTAATAAGGACATTGGCATGATAGTATCGAACAGAAATGTAACTGATAATGGCATGAATAAAGGCCCTTGTTGTGATGATATTTTTGAGTTTAATATTTTAGATGCTGTAAGATTAAATGTTAAAGGCTTTTTATACGAAACAGATTCAACACAAAAAGGAAAGAAGTTGGCAATGATGCCTGTTCGAAGAAAGACGTATTACTTTGGAAATGAAAATGCTGAAGATTCTACTTTTATTCCTGTCAGCACCAGTAATACAGATGAAACAGGTCACTTCAACCTTATTGTTTCTCCTAGACAGGAATACCGTATCACAGCACGCAAGGAAGGTTATCTTTATGAATCAGTAGCGTTGAGCACTATGAATAAAACACGTTCCGGTGATATTTCAATTGATATACACATTCGTTCAATTCCTGAAACACCATTACTGCTTACAAACATTTATTACGAATTTGCAAGCCCTTTGCTAACTGCAAAAGCTATGGCTGCATTAGATACAACCTTTGTGATTTTTATGCTAATAAATGTTGACCTTGGTGTTGAAATAAGGTCGCATACAGATGCCATTGGCTCTGATGATGCCAACATGACTTTGTCGCAAAAGCGGGCAGAAAGTGTGGTGAATTATTTAGTAGCAAAAGGAATTAATGCCAACAGGTTGCGTGCAAAAGGATTTGGTGAAACAATGCCTGTAGCACCAAACACAAAACCTGACGGAAGAGATAATCCCAAAGGCAGGCAGTTGAACAGGAGAACAGAATTTAAAATTCTGGGTAAAATGCGTGATGGTGTAATCCGCGAAGAAACAGATTTCTGATTTTATTTTTTCCAGGTAGTATAAACCGCATCGTGCTTTTTACGATTGGGTTCTATACTTCGCAAAGGCGCACAGGGTTTTAATGTAGCTGTTAATTCATGCGGTAATTGTTGGTAAAGTTCAGTCCCTTTTGTTTTCCAATGAAGCATTTCATCGCTTACATCTTTTATAATTTTTGCCGGATTGCCAACAACGATTTTCCTGTCAGGAACAATCATGCCATCAGGCACAAAACATAAAGCGCCAACTATACAACCATCGCCAATTACAGCATTGTCCATTATTACAGCATTCATTCCTATCAAAGAATTTTTGCCAATGGTGGCACCATGAACTATGGCACCATGACCAATGTGTGCACCTTGTTTTAAAATAACTGTAACACCGGGAAACATGTGAATGGTGCAGTTCTCCTGAACATTGCAGCCATCTTCAATAATGATTGTGCCCCAATCGCCACGAATGGCAGCACCCGGAGCAATATAAACTTGTTTACCAATAATTACATCACCTGTAACTGTTGCCTGTTCATGAACAAAACTACTGCTGTCCACTACAGGTCTGAATCCGTTAAATTCGTAAATCATTTGAATAACTGATGTTTCTTGTAACGATGCAAATGTAAAGCTAATTGATGTGCCAAAACTTTAACAATTGTTGGTAACTATCTGTAAGTATTAATCTGTCAGAAGTTTATTTTTGTGCTAAAACCATCACATTCATGTCAAAATATTTTGCTTCAATCATTCTTGTATTTATTTTTCTGACTTCAACATTAAGGGCTCAAACACTGAAGAGTTTTAATACCGACCCTTCAAGTTATCTGCTTGATTTGAAATCATTTTTTGAAGAGACAAATAAGAAGGAAGCAGAGAAAATTATGGAGGAATTCAAGCCTGTTTTTCTTGGTAAGTTTAATGCACAACAACAACAGACTATTATTACCACAAGTAATCTTATGTTGAAGAAGCGCATGAAGGCTTTTCCTGATTTTGTTACTTATACATCGGTGTTGAATGCTTTTGCTTCCAGCGGACAAGAGGCAGCTACATTTACATCATGGAATTCTTCTTTTGAAAAAGCAATAGCAAAACTTAGTGTAAGGAAATTAGGTGACTTTCTTGAAATATCTCAATTGCTTTTTCGTAACAACACCTTGTATGAATCAAGCGCTGTTGCATGGAGTGCAAGCAATAACAAATTTTCATTTGGTTTCGATTCTTTACCGAAAGTTACTTTTTCCGGAATGACTTTGCGATGTTTGGGCAAGGGTGATAGCTCTGTAATAGAAGGTACAAAAGGAGTTTATTATCCCAACAACCTTTTATTTTTGGCGATGGGGGACAGTAAATTTTACTCGTGCAGGAATAAGTGTTTCAGAAGCAAATGCAGTTGTAAAACGCTATGCTATCAATTTAAAAGGTTCAGAATACTCAATGGATTCTGTTGCTTTTACATATAAGAAATATTTTGATCAGGAGCTGAAAGGCCGTTACATTGATAAATTGTTGGCAAACGTAAATGATTCCAATGCTACTTATCCGAGGTTTTATTCTTATGCTGCTAATCTCGACATAAAGAATATGGTTAAAGATGCCGATTACAAAGGTGGATTTTCTTTGCAAGGAAGTAAAATGGTAGGCTCAGGCAACAGACGACAGGATGCATCAATAACTTTTAATCTGAATGGTAAACCTCAGTTGAAATTGCTTTCGCAAGGATTTATTTTTCGTACAGACAGGATTGTATCTGTAAATGCAGCTGCTGTAATTTATTGGGAGAAAGATTCAATTTATCATCCCGGAGTTGAGTTTAAATATATTTATGGTGATAAAACTGTAACGCTGACCAAAAACGGTCAAACTGCCATCAATAGCCCGTATTTTGACAGCTATCATAAAATGGATTTAGATTTTGATCAGTTGGTATCGAAGATTACAGACCCATTGATGGACCTAAAAATGATTTCAGGTGGAGGAGAGAGTAAGCTGAAATTTGAGTCTGTAAATTTCTTTTCACGACAGCGTTTTGATAAAATTCAGGGACTGTCTGAAGTACATCCGCTTTTCAAAATAAAGCAATATGCAGAGGAGCATAATGTAAAAGTTATCAGTGTGCCGGAGTTTGCGGAATACTTAAAACTCACTGAAAACACTGTGCGCAATCAAATTCTGCAGTTGTCATCATTAGGATTTATTTCTTATGATGCCGATGCCGATAAGTTTATTGTTAAAGACAAGGTGATGTACTACCCTCAATGCACGCACCGGTAAGGTTGATTATGATGAGTTGAAAATTGAATCTATGATTTCAGGATTATCTAATGCAACCATCAACTTGTTGAATTTTGATATTAACATGCGTGGTGTAAGCCATGTATTAATCAGCGATTCGCAGGAGGTATATATTCAACCTTTGGATCAGGAAATGACTCTGAAAAAAAATCGTGACATTGTTTTCAATGGACGTGTTCATGCAGGAAGACTTGATTTTTATGGTAAAGAGTTTACTTTTAATTATGCCGATTTTAATATTGATTTAAAGAATGTGGACTCACTGCGGTTTAAAGTGCCTGCTGACTCTGTTGATGAAAGAGGAAAAAAACGTTTGATTCCAATAAAAAGCATTTTGCAGCAGTTGAATGGAAAACTTTCTATTGATAACCCAACGAATAAGTCAGGGTTTGTACCTAATGAGGAATATCCCGTTTTTGTATGTACAAACAAGTCTTATATTTACTATGATTATCCTGAAATATTCGGTGGTGTTTATAAGCGTGATAAGTTTTATTATCATCTCGACCCATTCAGTATTGACAGCCTTAACACACTTACCAAAGAAGGACTTGTATTTGAAGGAAGTATGGTGTCTGCAGATATTTTTCCTGAATGGCGACAGCAACTTACAGTGCAGCGAGATTATTCTTTAGGATTTATTACCAACACACCTGATGCCGGTTTTGCAGCTTATAGCGGAAAAGGAAAATATCGGGATCAAATCAGCTTGAGTCATGAAGGTTTCCTTGGAAAAGGAGAAGTTGATTACCTGAGCAGCACTTCAAAATCAAACAATATTATATTCTTTCCTGACAGTATGCATGCAGTTACACAAAGTTTTGCAATAAGAAAAGAGCAAGTTGGTGCTACCCGTTTTCCTGATGTTAAGAATGAAGATGTGTTTGTTAACTGGCGACCTAAGAGTGATAAAATGTTTGTATTTAAGAGAAGCAAAGATTTTGCATTGTTTAATGGTGAGGCAGTTCTCGATGGAAACTTAGTGCTGATGCCTTCCGGAATTAAGGCGAATGGTATAATTCGTTACCAACAATCTCAGTTAATCAGCAACAATCATTTTATTAAAGAACATAGCTATGGTTCCGATTCTGCAGAATTTAAACTCAATACAGATGCAGGAGATTTGCTGGCATTGCATACACAGAATGTAAAAGCCAATATTGATCTTGATAAACGTATTGGGGATTTCAGCAGTCAGGGTGAAAAAGCTAAGGTTGAGTTTCCTGTTAATGAATATATTTCTTACATCAGAGATTTCAAATGGTATATAGATAAATCAGAACTTGAATTTGGCGGCTCTGATGCAACTGCCGACAAAGCAAATGAGTTTGTGTCTGTAAACAGACAGCAGGATTCTTTACGATGGGATGCACCTTTAGCAACTTATAACTTAAAATCGTACTTGCTAAAAGGATTTAAGGTGAAAGAAATTTTAGTAGCAGATGCTTCAATAATTCCGGATTTAGGGAATGTTGTTGTAGAGCGTAATGCAGTAATGCGACCATTGGTTAACAGTAAGGTTATTGCTAATACTACTTCGCACTATCACACTATGCTAAATACAAATATTACTATTCAGAGTAGAATGAATTATTCAGGAGATGGCAATTATGAATATATGGATCAGACAAAGGTTAAACATAAAATTAAACTTACACAGATTGGAGTGGACACTTCAAAACAGACTTTTGCCATTGGAGAAATTCCAGATTCATCACGTTTTTTTATTAGTCCTACAATTCAGTATAAAGGAAAGTTAAGGATTAATGCACCAAAAGAAAATCTCTACTTCAATGGATTTGCAATCGTTAATCATCACTGTAATACTTTTGAACGCAATTGGTTTGGCTTTGCAGGCGACATTGACCCAAAAGGGGTAAACATTCCTATTCAAAGTCCGGCTAACGAAAGTTTGCAGAAACTTTATTCAGGAATTTATTTTGGCAGCGACAGCACCATGATGTATCCTGCATTCTTATCAATGAAAAAACATAGTTCAGATGCAGAAGTTATTTCTGCAGAAGGCTATCTGACTTTTGATAATAATTTGCAGCAGTATAAAATTTCCGGTACCATTCCCGGTACCGATTCAACCAAGTCAGCAAGTGTTATTACTAATACAGTAATTCTTGATGACAAGAGATGTCAGTTGATTGGTGAGGTTGGCAGAGATGTTTAATTCTATTCCTGCATTGCAACCTTTTATGGACGATAGACCGGCTTATAGAAATGCATTGACTAACATGATTGGAAAAAATAAAGCGGAAAAGTTATTGAATGAAACAGGGCTGTACGGTTCGGCACGAAGAATTCCTTCTGAATTGCAGCATACGCTTATGTTGAGTGAGCTTAAATTTTATTATAATAAAGAACGTGCATCTTATATTTCTGTAGGAAATATCGGTCTTGGTGTCATAGGAAAGACCTATGTAGGAAGAATGGTAAAAGGCAAAGTTGAGATTATGCGCAGACGTAGTGGAGATGTATTGAATATTTATCTGGAAGCATTGCCTGATATGTGGTACTATTTTAATTATCAGCGTGGTGTATTACAAGCGATTTCTTCTGATGAAAATTCAATAAGCCAATTGATGAAATGAAACCAGAAAAGCGCATAGCATCGGAGAAAGGAGGTCTTGAACCCTATCAGTTTATGCTTGCCACCGAGAGGAAAAAGAATGAGTTCCTGAAACGAATTAAGGATGCAGATTTGTAAGATGTAAATTTTAGATGGGTTGAATTTATTAAAACCAATAATTAGAAATTATTTAATGCAAAGAGAACATCATTATCAGGCAAATATTATTTGGACGGGCAACAAAGGTTCAGGTACAGATAGTTATTTAGGTTACGCAAGAAGTTATACTGTTAACATTGATAATAAACCCGAAATTCAAGGTTCAGCAGACGCTGCATTTCATGGAGATAAAACAAAATATAATCCTGAGGAAATGTTGTTGATAGCATTGGCTTCGTGTCACATGTTATGGTATTTGCATTTATGTTCTGAAGCAGGAGTGGTAGTTGTAGAATATACGGATAGAGCAACAGGTCTAATGACAGAAACACCATCAGGCAATGGAAAATTTGAATCTGTAACATTAAACCCAATCGTAGTGATTAGAGATCAGACAAAAAATGAAATTGCCATTGAATTACATAAGAAAGCAAATGAGTTTTGTTTCATAGCAAATTCAGTAAACTTTAAAGTTAATCACAAGCCTGTTTTCAAATTGATGAAATGAGCGTATTTTAACAGGAAAAGCTTTTTTTGAAAAAGCAAAATTCCTCTTGCGGCAACATGAAAATGGAAACGGCTTTATGATTTTTTCATACTTTAGCTCCGTTTTGGTATCATTA
This sequence comes from Bacteroidota bacterium, assembly GCA_016699635.1. Taxonomy (GTDB): domain Bacteria; phylum Bacteroidota; class Bacteroidia; order AKYH767-A; family OLB10; genus OLB10. Next base: position 2,846,127 of record CP064983.1, read on the forward strand.
TAGTTAGCAAACAATTTAAATAAAAATCTTATTCAAATGAAAAACACATTCTTTACAGTGGCATTTATTCTTTGTGCTTTTTTTGTGAAAGCTCAATCCTCAAATGTTATTCTATTCACCGAGAATGGTGAAAAGTTTTTTGCTATCCTAAATGGAGTTCGGCAGAATACAAGTCCCGAAACCAATGTTAAAGTAACAGGGCTTAATGCAAATTTCTACAAACTAAAAGTGATCTTTGAAGACACTAAGTTGGGAGAGAAGGATTTTAATCTTGCCTTCAATCCGGGAATGGAAACCACTTTCAGTATTAAGTTTATTGCAAAAAAGAACAGTTATGTTTTGCGCCCATTGAGCGAAGTGCCTTTAGCACAAGCATTGCCTCCTGCAGCTAACCAAACCGTTGTTGCTTATAGTGAAGTACCTGCGCCACCACCGGCAGCTACAACGGTTACTCATACTACAACAACTACAACAACCGATGGAACACCCATGCCCGGTGACAATGTGAATGTAAACATTGGTGTAAATATGAATGAAGCAGGTGGCGGAATAAATATGAATGTTTCCGGAGGAACAACACAAACTACTACACATACTACCACAACAACAGTTACGCATACCACTACATCAGAACCAACTGCACCACCTATAGCACCTCCACCCCCTGCACCGGTTGTTTATTTGCCGGGATATAATGGCCCTTATGGATGTCCTGTTCCGATGGCTCCTCAGGATTTTTCTGAGCTTAAACAATCCATATCTTCAAAATCTTTTGAAGACAGCAAGATGACTATTGCAAAGCAAGTGCTTCGTAATAACTGCCTTTTTACCTCTCAGGTGAAAGATTTGATGGGATTGTTCACTTTTGAAGAGTCCAAACTGGACTTTGCAAAGTATGCTTATGATTACACCTATGATATTGGAAATTATTTTAAAGTTAACGATATGTTTACATTCGAGTCGTCAATTGATGATTTGAATAATTACATCAATAGTAAACATTAGAAAATATTTTTTTTAAAGATAGCCGGGAATATTTGTTACCCGGCTTTTTTTATTAAGAAAACAATTTAATGGTTGGGGATTTTTATCCAATCACTATATGTCATTTCAAACTTAATTTCTTTTGACCTATGAGTTCCGACCTCTGTCCAGCCTGCTTTTCGGTAAAATTGTTCTGCTCTTGTATTAAAGGCAGTTCCTAACCAGACGGTTTGCTTTGTTTGGGAAAAATACCAGTCTAACATTGTCTTATGCAAATGTCGCCCGATACCCATTTTCTCAAATTTTGGATCTAAAAACAGCGCCCAAATGTTATTCTCTTTCAAGTCAGCGATTGCAAAACCTACTATTTGATTTTCAATTTCGCAAACCCAACCTTTACCTCTTTCGGAAATATATTCCGCGCAATCTTTGTCCGTCACTAAATCGGGATTAGATAAAGTGTTTTCTTTTACAGAATTTCTGACTCTTTGAATCTGTTTTATGTCGTCAATTTTAGCTTCCCTGATTACCATTTATTTATTATCAGGTTGAAAGTTTTTTTCATATTAATTAGTAAATGTTGTTTCTGTTTGAATTGTTGTGGTTTGAGAACTGACTTAAAGATTACTGAATGTACTATACAACTGTTGCAAATAACTTTTTGCAGTAACGGTGTCGGCAATTGCGTAATATGGTCTTTTGTAAATAAATTTTTGATTGCTCAAATCATAGACAAATGTACAACTGTCTGTTACCCATCCTTCGGCATCATCCATGCATAAATAAGCAAAGCCATTTCGTTTTCGGTTAAGTAAATCGTTGCTCCAATTAAACATATCACTATTAAACCCTAACTGATGTAATAAAGTGGAAGGGATGTCGTGATGCGAGCCTGTGCTGTAAACAATTTTATTTTTATAAATATTTTTTACAACATCACCTGCCATTACCATTGGAATGTGTCTGATGTAATGACTGTAGTATGACCTGTCACGAGGTATTTTGTTACCATGGTCAGCAACTATAACAAATAATGTATTTTTAAACCAAGGTTCTTTTTTTGCAGCGGCAAGATAATTGCCCAAACTGTGATCTGCATACCATGCTGAACCCTTAAACTGCTCGTTTGGGTTATCTTTCCCAAAAGGCGACTGAATAGGAATGTCGTATGGCTCGTGAGAACTTAATGTCATCACAACAGAAAAGAAAGGCTCTTTTGCTTGATTTAAATCGTTCAGGTTTTTTTCAAAAACAAACTCATCATGTGCTCCCCATTTGGCGCTCAATTGCTGTTGTTTAAATTTCTTTTTACCTGTAATTTGCTCAAAGCCACAGTTGACTAAATAGGTGTTCAGATTTGAAAAGTCAAGATCGCCTCCATAATAAAATGAAGTGCTGTAACCTTGCTTTTTCAACTCAGCAGGCAAGGAGGGAAGCTTAGCAGTCTTATCCGGAAAACGCATGATGGATTGATTAGGCTGTGCCGGAAATCCACTCAATACTGCCACAAATGCCTGATCGGTGCGTGCACCACTACTGTAAATATTTTTAAATGATAATCCATCGTGAATTAATGAATCTATTGTGGGAGAAACACCGGTTTCACCACCCATAGAACCTACAACATCAACTGTAAAACTCTCCAACATGATGATGACAATGTTGGGTTTTTTATTGTTCAGTACAGGCATTAAATCAATTGGTGTTTGAAATAATTTCTTTACATGTTCTTCAGCAACTGCATCACTATAAAATTTGTAATATGAAGCATTTTCACTTTTGGCCTGATTGAGATTGTGCCCCAAATGCCAAGCAGGATTTGTAGCGATGTGATTAAGTGTTACATTCTCACTGAAAGCAGCAGCACTCTCATTTACAGGCAGCATTTGCACGCCACCACGAAACATTATTACAAGCATTGCAGCGGAAACAATAAATTGAAGTAATGATTGAATAATTGCAAGTTTGTTATCAAAAAAATGTTTTGTAAATTTTCTGAATACAAACCATGTAAGTATAAATAAAAGTATAATACATATTATTCCCACAATCAATTCAAAATTGTTCACTGACAAAAACATCTGCCGCCAGTCTGCTAAAAAAGATAATGCTCTATAGTTGATTAGTACACCCCATGAACGATAAAGGAAAAGATTACTTACATGCAATAAAATTAAAACAAACAGAATTATTCCATTATAAACAAGAAACAACTTTTTTATAAAAGTATTTTCTGTTAATGCATGGATTAACATTAAAAGTAAAGGCAGTGCCGAAATGTATGCAGTTGCTGAAATGTCTAGTCTGATACCATAAAACAATGTGGAAGGTAATTCATTTAGTTGAATGTTTGCGGCATTATACTGAAGAAACAAGAAAAAGATGATTCTGAAAATGCCGAAGAACAGCATCCAGAAAATTGACAGCACAAGAAAATTTCTAATCAAACGCATGTTAATCAGCCTTAATTAATTTTCCATTACCTGTTCCTTCATGCACTACGCTGTCGGGATTGCCGAAGTAATAAATGTCGCCTACATAAGAAATTTTAGCAGTGAGCCATTGCTTAGCTCTGACATATTCTTTGTTAGCACCTTTGTTTTCTGTAAAAGTAACCTCTGTATTCAGGTTGCTTGCATCGGCAATGCCATTGCCGTTATTATAAAAATAATGTACACCCACATAACCATGAAAGACAAAATCACCCGGTCCTGTATGAATGTTAGTTCTCACAGCTCCGGTGTTAAAAAGAAAAGTCACCTTGCCCGATGCACCCCAATTGTTGAACGTAAACTCATTATGTCGAATGGTGTCCATCAGGTCAATGTTTCCTGAACCATTTACTGTTAGTTCTGCAATATCAGGCATCCAAACTTTGACAGTAAATTTATTCTTAAAACTTCTAACCCAATTACATGCATTTTCGTTTCTGATGTACAGCATGCTGTCTTTTACTTCTGTTGTAATGCCTTCAATCAATTTTGAACCTGCCATTACTTCAACTTGATAATCATAACCCGGATAAATTTTTACATCTACATTGTTGCTTGCTTTAATTCGGTTAAATCCGGTTATATTTCTTATTTCAGATTTGTCATTTCCTGTCCCTTTAAAGCAATCAAACATGTGGTCTTTCTGACAGGAACAGAAGACAAGCAACAGAAGAAAACAAAACCAGTTAATGATTTTTGCCATAGGCCAGAATAATGTCTTTTACCAAACGATGTCGGACAACATCACCTGCATCAAGAGTGATAAAGTCAATGCCTTTAATGTTTTTCAGAATTTTCATTGCCTGAATCAACCCTGAAGGTTGTTTGTTAGGTAAGTCAATTTGTGTTACATCGCCTGTGACAATAAATTTTGCAGCATACCCATTCTTGTAAGAAACATTTTTAGCTGACTCTCTGTAGTATTTTGTGCTTCGTCAAGAATTACAAATGCATGGTCTAATGTTCGGCCACGCATAAATGCCAATGGTGCTACCTCAATAACTCCGTTTTCTATAAAGGTCTTTAACTTCTCACCCGGAATCATATCAAACAATGCATCGTAAAGCGGACGCAGATAAGGATCAATTTTTTCTTTTAAGTCACCTGGTAAAAAACCAAGATTTTCTCCTGCTTCAACAGCAGGACGTGTAAGAACTATTCTCTTGATTTCTTTATTCTTTAATGCGCGTACTGCCAGTGCTACGGCAGTATAGGTTTTTCCGGTGCCTGCAGGACCTATTGCAAACACAATGTCGTTTTTATTGCAACTGTCAACCATTTTTTGCTGATTGGCAGTACGTGCTTTTACAACAACACCATTTGGTCCAAAGACCAAAACATCACTGCCATTTCCGGATGGTGGATTTACTAAAGTATCAGAGTTTTGTCCGTCAGCCATTAACTTTTCCAATACCTGTTCATCAAATTTTCCGTAGTGATGAAAATATTCAATGGCACCAATGATTTTTTTTGCCACCCAATGAATTTGCTTTTCATCACCCAAAATTTTAAGCTCATTACCTCTGACAATCAGCTTAAAAGCAGGGAATTTTTTTCTTAATAAATCTAAATTACTATCGTTGATGCCAAAAAATGCTACAGGATTTTCTAAATCAACGGGTATGGTTAATTCACTCAATTTTACAATAGTTTAATGTATGCAAACCTAATTTTTTTTGGACACATCAGCGATTGTTTTTCTTAAAATTCCGGTAATCTTCACTAACATCAGAAAGTTTATAATTTGTCAATACAGTAAGATGTGCTTACAGTAGTACGGATATTTTTGTGAAATTAATTCCGGCAGTATTCATGTCATTAATTACACTCACAACAGATTGGGGACTAACCGATCACTATGTAGCAGCACTAAAGGGCGAATTGCTGAGCATGTTGCCGGGTGTGAATATTGTTGACATAAGCCATCAGATTCCGGCTTACGATTTTACTAAGGCTGCCTTTGTTTTTAAAAATGCATTTTACTTTTTTCCGCCTCAAACAATTCATTTAATCTGTGTTGACAAACAATCTAAGAAAACAGAAGACACACATTCAGGGTGGATGGTTATTCAATATGGAGAAAGCATTATTGTTTGCCGCAATAACGGTTTTTTTACCTTGGTGAGTAAGCAAGAGCCATTAAAGTCGGTTTACATTGAAGGTTCAGAAGAGGTGAGTGTGGCACATGAGAAAAGTTTTTTAGTTACCCTGCTACATGATTTGGTTCACCATAAACCTTTGGAAGAAATAGGACAGCCGATAAAATCTTTTTATCAATCATCAATGTTTCAGCCATCGCACGATGCCAACACCATTCAGGGAACGGTTATTCATATTGATACTTACGGCAATGCTATTACCAATATTGAAAAGGAATATTTTGAGAATGTAGTAGGAGCAAAACGATTTGAAATTGATATGCCTCGCCACGGTGATGCAATTACTAAAATATATAATCGCTATGATGATGTTACTCCCGGACAGTTGGTAGCGCTGTTTAATGCATCGGGCTATCTTGAAATTGCCTTAAATCAGGGTGATATTTCATTGTTGTACGGACTTGAGTATGGAGATAAAATCAGAATTTTTCTGCAATGATAACACGTATTGTACGATTGCCCGTTAAACCTGATGAGGGCAAAAATTTTGAACAACTATTTGATACAATAAAAGAAAAAATTGCAGCCTTTGATGGATGTTTGTCAGTTGAATTGCATAAAGATGTAGCTTCGTCTGATTATTTTACCTACAGCCTTTGGCAGAGTGAAAGCCATTTGCAAGCCTATCTCGACTCATCTTTTTTTACAGACGTTTGGCCTAATGCTAAGAAACTGTTGCATCAACGTGCCAATGCATGGTCGCTTGAGAAAGTTTAGAAAGTTTGGAAAGTTGCTAAGTTTTGAAAGTTAGCAAGTTTGAAAGTTTAGAATGTTTGAAAGTTTTGAATGTTTGAAAGTTTTGAATGTTGAGATTTAAATTACACTGACAAGGGCGGTGCGACATGACAGGTGAAATTAACTGTTGCTTGAATGATAGATGGGCACAAGTCCGAAGACTTGTGCCAGAGGGGTTTAGAATGTTGAAATTTAAATTACACTGACAAGGGTGGTACGATCTGAGAGGTGAAACTGAATTTGTTCTATTTTCATAAAAAAAGTATTAACCCTTCAATGTGTTTATATTATTTCAAAGTCCTCTGAAATGCGAGAGACTTTGAAAGTACGGAAACCCACATGCACTATACCATGTGTTACCTGCTGGGCTTTTTCCATTGTTTGTTAAATACATATTCAACCATTTCTTCAATATTAACTATTTGTCTTGTTGATGCATTCATCCGAATATATAGTTCTTTCTCAATGAATTCATTTTTTTTGTTTTTAAGAAATATTGGTTTGTAACTTTCGGTAATAACTATTACTAAAATATCTTTACCCTCTACTTTCTTAATTGATAAATCTACTAATGGCTTTATGGATAAGTCAAAAAAATAGGCCAAAAGTGAGTCAAATTCTAATAATAGCTTATCCTTTTCATTTTCTCCATGAAACAATGAATAATCATAATTTTCTAATCCTTGAATATTACCGTTATCATTTACTCCAATAAATAAAACTCCGCCATTTGAATTTAGAAATCCGCAAATAGCCTTGGCTATTAAATATTTAACACCTATTCCTGCGGCTTGAGTTTTAAAATTATAAAGTAAACATGGTTTAAATTCGACTTGATTACTTTCGCCTCTTTTAATAATACTTAGTAAATCTATGCCCTCATTAATATCAGTTTCTTCTGTATCTTGATTTGAATCATAAATCTCATTATACCTTTCAATAGTATCCCAAACATAAGGTGTTTTTAGAATTGTTCTTTTTGCTCCGCCTTCTTCATCTTCTCCTGATTCTGCATAGTCTAATCCATAATGATAAACTGTCGTTTTTAATTCACCAACATTTATTTGATAATATTCATAAAGAGGAACTTCTTGCATTTCAAGGCTATCAATTAAATTTTGAGGTTCTAAATCATACATGGAAGAAGATACCCTGTGTATTTCAAACTCAGTTTCAACTTTACCCTCAAATTCAAATGCATCAATTACGTTTTTAGCTATGTCGAGGTCATTAACAACTAAATAAACAGAGATTTCTTCTTTATATTGGTTATATACCTTTTTAAACTCAAAATAATCCTCAGAGTTTTCTTTTTTATCAAGGATTTCGTTTATGAAAGAAGGTTGAGTAATTACGAAATTTCCTTGATTACTTTTTTTAAGTCTCCCAATTTGTTCCAAAAAAGATAAATATTCATTAAACTCTTCAAAAGCATTTGCTCTGTTTTCTAATGGTGTTTTATCATCAAATTTTTTTATAAATGATTCATTTCGAACATTATTTTTTTTATCAAACGCTAAAAGTTTGACACGAACTTCGTAATGAAAAGGGTATTTTTTTGTCATTTTATAAATTTAAGAATTCTTTTAATTCAGTGTATTTTTCAATCTTCGATTCGCTTGTAATTGAATTCCCATGTGGAAAAGCTATATTGTAAAAAGTTGTATTACAATTTTCAATTAATCTCCCAAGTTTTCCCGTATTTGATTCAGGAACAGTGTACCCTAAATGGCTAATAAATTTCTTTAAAACCTTACCATGAAGCAGTACTGTTGTCTTTGGTTTATAGTTATTAATAACATTTTTCAATCTTATCAGGTCAGCTTTTTAGGTTTAATTTTAGCACTATTACTTTCTGCAATTTCAGTTATTAAATCAGTGATTCCAAAATTCCAATTTTGATACTTATATTTATTCGCGCCAAAAATCAATTCATCTGCATTTGATTTGTCAACTAGCTTAGTTAACAATATAGATTCGTAAAGTTGATTCCCAAAAGCTTGGTTTACAGACAAGTAGTGTCCGTTTTCGCTTGAACCTTTTGCTGGATTTAATCCAACAAATAAAATGTCAAGATTTTTTCTTAGAAACGGTATCAATGTCGATTCTTGCATAGTCGTTTTTTTTCTTAGCCTTGCAGGTAACGTCAATCTGTGAAAAAAATATATCCACAAACTTATTTAAAAATAAGGAAGTAATGTAATTGTAATCAGATTAATTATTTACAATAAATGCCTACGATTCCCGGAATTGACCGCCACCAAATCATCTTTACCGACTTAGAAAGACAAATCTCAAAAGACAATGTAATCCGTTTTATAGATGCTTTTGTAGATAAGATGGATTTAAAACAATTGGACATCCTGTGAGAGTGGACACCAAACTACCCTGTGGTAGATTTTCTTCAAAAAACGAACTTTATATAAACCTATTTAAGTCTTTCTATTTTTCAGTTCAAAAAATGGTTGCATAAAATCAGTTTGTCTTAAAAGGCAAACAATGGCTTTTAGAGTAGAGTATAGGATTGTTTTTTACAGAAAAAGCCTTCTTTCACAGCCTGACGGTTCGGGGCTTAACGAAGTGGTGGATTTCGAAACACAAAACTTTCAATTCACCACAAATGTTGATGTGAGGTAGAATATTCGGTTAACCACGTTACCCGCCAATTTCTTGTAGGTGATGTTATAAGTTGTTTTCTATTTGTCCTTTGTGTCAATTAGTTCAAAAATCAACTTTGTCAATGTCTTCACGTCACTATCAATAGTTCCTTTCATATATCTCTCGTAAACACTTAAGTTGTCAGGTGGGTTGAGATTGAGTGTCAAGTCTTTTCTAACGCTAACAGTCTTAAAAACTCTCTTTGTGTTCGTCCATTTCCTTCTCTGAATGGGTGTAAATAATTAACGTTATCTAAAATTTCTGTCAATTTCTCTGATAACATTTTTTTGTTGTCTTTCGGGATTTTCTTGAAATCGGCAATTAACAGGTCAATGTATCTGAAAGCATTGTCAAAGTGTGAAGTCGGGAAAAATTGTTTCCCATCTTTACTTATTTCAACAATTCGTTTCTTCCCTGCCCAAGCATAAATATCTTGAAACAAGTGTCTATGAATTTCAAAAAGGCTATCAATACCTTTGATTTTTGTAGGGTTTTCTTAAAGTTCTTGAAGTCGTTTTGTTACCGCACCACTCTCCACAAAAAGCAAAACATCAGCGTCTGTAATATCTTGTAAATTCCTTAAAAGTCCTGTCTTAGGGTCTGTATAGGTAAATTCAGGGTCTATGTATTTGTAGGAATTAGACATAGGCTTTTTGTTTGGCGAATGTCACAAGTTCTGTTAGTGATATTTTTCCAGTAACATAGTCCCGTATAATTTCTATTCCTTTTGGTGTCGGTTTAAATCCTTCAAACATATTGCTTCCCAAAGCGTTTGCAGTACTTTCAAGCGTTTTCAAGTCTGAAAATTTTACACCCATTATGGTCAGGTTACTTCTGTCTATTTCTATTGTGTTAAACATATCTTTCAGTCTTAAGCTCTTTTCAATTTTACAAAATATTTAGGTCAAATCATTTGTTTTCTGTCTCGTTAAAATGGCTTACAACGTCAGTTTTCCGATAGCTATCGGAATTAAAACTAATCATTAGCTCAAAAGTAAAAAGAAAAATGATTCAAGAAAGCATTAGCAGTTAATTAGGCTGTATTAAAATTAATTGTTTGTGTTAAATCACATTGTCAGGGGCGGTGCGACCTGAGGTGAAATTAAAAACTCTTGCGAAGCAGGAAGGCATAATTCAAAAATGCTTTCCTCTTCAAAAGAAAATTTATCGCTGTACCTGAGTAGGGGGATTTACATAGGAACTGCTGTTAACGGTTCGGGCTTTCTGTTTTTAATTTGTATAGTTGTGTTTTCAATGTGTTGAATAGTTTGATTTCTAATGTCATCGTGTCTAAATTTTCTGTAGTCCAAAATGGAATTTCCATTGCGGTTATTGTGATTTTGTCATCTATGCTGAAACCTGAATTAATTTCAAAGATGTCTGGCTCGTTTATATCGTCTGTTATGTTTGGATATAAAAGGAAAATGTCTGTGCAACCTCTACGAAAAGCATAGCTTGTCATTTGATAAAGGTCGGCTTGTGCTATTCCTTTTTTTATGTCGTTTTTGAAGTCGAACGAACGAAGTTTGTATTTCGTGTCAATAATTACTTTTCGTCTGTCTGCTGATTTGGAGGTCAAAAATATATCATGTTGCATATTAAATGCTTTCGGATTACTTGACAAATATTCGTTTGACTTTTGATATTCTACTTTCCAATCATTAGAAAATTTGTCGGCTAAAAAACCCGCAGCAAAATCTTCAAAAATGTATTCCATTGGAAACAACAAGCACCATTGAGACAAGTCATAAGTATTACTTGAATAAAGTTGTTGATTCAAAATTAATTTACAACTGTCAAGAACTTTGTTGTAATCTTCAAAAAAAGAATTGAGGGTAATATTTTCAACTTCGTAACTATTGCAAGGAATGTCTTCAACTTCGTCTAAAATGAAAACAACTTCTTGAAGCATTTGAATGTTTTCCGCAAACCTTGTTTGATTCATTAAAAGTCGTGAACAATACTTGATTACACGATTTACTTTGTTGTCAAACAAAAATGGTTCGTAGTCGCATTCTATGTTTTGAAAATTTCCACTTACCAAACTGTTTGCAATGTATCTTTTAAAATTTATTGAACCTCTTGGCGTTTGCATTGCTTCTTCAACAGGTTGGTACATTGTTAAAGGTTGATTTGAAACTGTTTCCAAAAATTGATTTGCAATTAAGTTTATAATCAATTCAGGAAATTCGTCAATTGAAAATCTGTCAAGTTGTGCTTGACTGAAAGGAAATTTCCATTTGCTACAATAGTTAAACCAAAAAAAGATATGACGAAGCATATCGTTTTTGTCTTTGTCTGGACAATTGCGAAATACTTTTGGGTAAATCTCAACTAAATCGTTTGCTGTTTGAATAAAGCCAACATAGTTGTTTGCTCTAATTTCATTATTTGAAAAGCGTAAAAATGGCTGATAGTTTTTATCGGTTTCGTTTTCTTCTAATTCATCTGTTAAATCCGTGAAATTACGTTGTCGCCAAATTGATTTTAGCGAATGAAATAGGGCTGTAGAATTTTCAACTTTTACCCATTTATCATATTCAAACAACGTCCGTTTCATTTATCGTAGCGATATTGTCCAATTAAATTGTGTAGTGTCGTATTCAACTTTCCAAGTTGTTTCATTGAATATGTCTGAAACGATTTTCGTTTTTCCTGAAAAATATTCCATTAAAAGTGGAATAACTTTGTTTCTTAAAGTTGTTTCAATCGCTTCGTCTTTCATAAAATAGGCGTGACCAATCAAATAATCGGCAGAATTTTTCAGTTTGTAAATTTCTTCGTTTATTTTTTGAAGTAACGTTTTCGCTTCAGATTTTAATTTTTCGTTTTCGTAATCTGGATAATAACCAATAAACTCAAATCTTCTACGCAAAGCAATATCAATGAGAGCAATAGACTTGTCAGCCGTATTCATTGTGCCGATAAGATAAAGATTTGGCGGAACGCCAAATTCTTTTTCTCCATTTGGCAATGAAATTTTCAATTCATTGGGTTTCCCGAGCCTTTTGTCATCTTCAAGCAATGTGATTAGTTCGCCAAAAACTTTTGAAATGTTCGCACGATTTATTTCGTCAATGATTAAAACGAAGTTTTTTAATGGTTCTTTTTGAACAGTTGTTGATTGGAATTTATATCCCTTTTCTTTAAGAAATTTTCTGAATTTCTCGATTAGTTCAAAACTGTATGTGGCGTGTTGTTTCTCTAAACTTGGTACGTTCTCTAATTTTTTTATGTCTTGTCGGTTTTGTACGTCAGCAAGATAAATGTTGATTAATGCATCATAGTGCATTCCAATTCGCTGATTTTTCCAAAGCTCACCATTTTCTTTTTCGCCTGTGTAAATGAAAACTTCGTCCTCAACTGAATAAATTGAAACATTGTTTTTTATGGCAAATTTTCCGTTTTCTTCAATTTCGGCTTCAACATACTCTTTGAACTCTTCAAATTTTTCATTTACCCAATTCTCTTTTGAAATCGTTTGTTCGTCTTTCAAAGAGTTCTCGTAGTTTTCTCTTGCTCGTTTAGCTATTTCGTAAAATATACCATAATGCTTTTTGAAACTTAATTCACTTGTCGTTTCACTAACATTTGGTCGAATACCAACCATAAAATCTTCATAGGAATAATTTTGATGAAATGTTACAAATTCAATTTGTCCTTGTTTACGCAATTCATCAAATTGTGTCTTGTTAGAAACGTGGTCAGTTGACGAACCTGTTGCGATATCAACGGCTTTGTCAATACTGTTATATGTCTTGCCTGTGCCGGGCGGTCCATACAAAATGGAATTTAACGGCATATTTGTAATTAAAAGAGTTTTTGCAATTTGAGTTTTTGGTAATTGAGCTATAAAGTCTGAGTAACTTTTGATTGCAGCAGAATAAAATCTAGAAGCACCATAAGAAGGTGCTTGTTCGTAATAATATTTACCATCTTCTTTTTCTTGTTCGTTTAGTAAGTCTTGATAAAGAGCATTTAAAACAGTGAGTTTGTCTTCTTCAAAAATTTCTTTGTGTGTAATTTCAGAAAGAATTTCAATAGCTCTGATGTAAGAACCTGCTTTTTTACTTCCTTCCTTATTTGTGCTATTCAGCCAAGTTGTGTATTGCTCTTTGTAATTCATTCTTTTATTGTGTCTGTTATTCCACAGTTGAAGTGCCTTTTGATAAACTTCACGACTTTGAACACGAACTATACCTTGTTGAAGTTGATATTGGAAAATTTCATCTTCCGCTAATTCATACCATTCGGATTTAGCAAAGTTTATCCAATCTTCATATTCTATTTGGAAATCATTAAACGGTTTTTCAAGTTCACGATTTGTTGTTACCGAAATTGGTGTTTCTTCAATTTTTGCGATTGCTTTTACAGTGTGTCCTTCACAAACTATAATTAAATCGCCAATTTTGTATTTTTTGTCATCAACACCAATTGTAATTCCTTTGTCTTTGATAAGATTATAAAAACTTGGCTTTCCCTTTCCCCAATTACAACCAAGCTTCCAAAGAATTCCTGTCAATTCGGATTCTTGTTTTGCCTTTATTTCGTAACCCAATGAATTAAAGTAATTGTTTGTTGGTTCGCCACCACTGCGCTCCCAAATATGTTCTCCGTTTAACAATTCGTGTGCATATCTCATAATCTCTTTGGGAGGATATGCTTTGCCGTTAATTACTACATCAAACTTTGTAGATGGCTCAAGTTGAATATTTTCTCTTTCGATTCTTTCAACTGCTTTTTGAATTAAGTCTCTTGTTATTTTGTCTGGTTCAAATGCCATTTTACTTTGTCGTTGTTATTTGAATGTCTATTGTTGTTTTGTCGTCATAGCCTGACCGCTAACGGTTCAGCGTGTTTGCGAAGTGCCTTTCAAACTTGTTTGAAAAAGGCATGGGAGCAAACCAAAGGCATTTTGCAAACACGTAGTTGGACGAAGTTTGCGACACTGCACAGTTTGCAAATGCATGCGGTAACGCTGAACCGTTGGACAATATTAGGCAATTTGAAGAACGCTGTAAGCGGGCGAATTGCCGTTGCGGAGCAAATTTTGTCCAACTCACAAATATACGAAGTTCTCAACTTTATAAAAGTAAATGATGAAATTCGACTATTTTGCAGTATGTCAATACGATAAAAGAATAGTACGAAATCTCATTTTGTATTGATGATTGAGTTTTGAAAGTTTAAAGGTTTAGAAAGTTTGAATGTTGAAATTTAAATTACACTGACTGGGGCGTGGTGCGACATGAGAGGTGAAATTAAATTACTGTGTTCTTTTTACGCTTTTCCATTCTTTTGTCTTGATACAAAAGAATCAAAAAATCAAGACTGCTTGAAAAAAAGCTACAAAAGTCTGCTTGCCCACGAAAACAAAAACTTGTTACAGCGCTGCACGCTGTGACTTCGGACAGCTTGTTTTCTTTTTGCTTATACTCACGACTTTTGCTTTACGCAATTTTTCAAGAGGTCGGATGGGTGGAGTTTGGAAGGTTGGAAAGTTTGAAAGTTTTGAATGTTGTAAATAAAATCACACTTTCAGGGGTGGTGCGACATGACAGGTGAAATTGAATTTGTTCTATATTCATAAAAAACGTATTTACCCTTTAATGTTTTTTATTATTTCAAAGTCCTCTGAAATGCGGGAGACTTTGAAAGTACGAGAAAGTTTTGAAAGTTAAAATCTAAATCACACTGTCAGGGGCGGTGCGACCTGAGGTGAAATTAGCTATGTTCTATTTTTATAAAAAACGTATTTACCCTTTAATGTTTTTTATTATTTCAAAGTCCTCTGAAATGCAAGAGACTTTGAAAGTACGAAGAGGACTGCTCTTCAAATTTACTAAAATATTTCAAACGGAGTACTTTCCCGGCTCTCTTGCAAAACTGCCCGTTAGCAGAAGGCAGAATTATGTGATAATTAGATTGCAAATTAGTTTTATCATTAATTCTTTTTCATTTGGGTTACTTTGAGCAACTAAAAGAGCTAATGCAATAAGAGCATTATCATTAATTTTATTTTCTCCATTGTTTTTCAGAAGGTGTTTGTTTTTTTCAAGAAACCACACGAAAATAAATGCACCAATTCTTTTATTACCATCTGAAAATGGGTGATTCTTAATGATGAAATAGAGTAAGTTTGCCGCTTGTTCTTCAATCGTTGGATAGAGATAATTTCCATCAAAGGTTTGGGTGACAGATTTTAAAATTCCTTCAAAATTTTGATCCTTTTGATTTCCAAATAGTTCTGTAGCTTCCTTTTGCTCAATTAATTGATTTTTCAGCTCATTGATTGAAATAACGGCTTCGTTATAATCAATCTCGTATGTTATATTTTCATCAAGATTTTTCAACTCAATTGCATTGCTGTCGAATTGATTGAGTAATATAAAACTTTTTGCATATTTTGTTAGGATATTCAAAAGTCCTTTTGTCTCTGAAATTTTATTGGTATTATTTTCGGATTGAGCAATAAATTGACCAATCTGATTGAGTTCTTGCAGCCTTTTTTGGTTGATAGAATATCCTTTAATTAAGTATTCCTTTAATCGATTTGTTGCCCAAATTCTGAATTGAGTTCCTTGTTTTGAATTTACACGATAGCCAACAGAGATGATTGCATCTAAATTATAATAATCTATTTCTCGGGTTATATTTCGTTTTCCTTCAGTTTGAACTGTTGCATTTTTTGCAGCAGTTGAACTATAATTAAGTTCAGATTCCTTGTAAATATTTTTTAAATGTCTAGAAATTACGGATTTATCACGACCAAAAAGTTCAGCAATTTGGTTTAATGATAGCCAAACAGTTTCATCTTCAAACCGAACTTCAATTTGAGTTTCACCATTAGAAGACCTATATAGTTCAATTGTATTCACTTTTCAAATATAGTGAAATTTAGATATAATGTAGGGAACTGCTTTCTGCTAACATCAGTCTTTCTGATAACTATCGGAATTAAAACTAATCATTAGCTCAAAAGTAAAAAGAAAAATGATTTAAGAAGGCGTTAGCAGCGAACGATGTTGTATTACAATTAATTGTTTGTGTTAAAACACATTGTCAGGGGTGGTGCGACCTGGTAGGTGAAATAAACTAAGCATTTATTTCTTTCCCGGTTTCAATATAATTTGTCAAATCGTTTAATAGCCGAACCATAGGTGCGCCATCAATTATATCATGATCAACCAAAATGGTCATATTTAATATTTCTCTAATCTCTATTTTATTTTCAATTACGATAGGTTTTTTGATGATTGATGCTATTCCAAAAGAAATTGGATGAACTGATTTGTGAATAAACCAACCATTAATTCTGCCTATCATTCCAATAGAGGTTACTGCGACATTTCCCATTGTTTTGAAAGCAAGTTTAGGATTTCTTAGTAATATTCTCCAGAAAAGTTTTCTAAAGAAACCTGGTAAGTGGTAATATAGAGTTTGGAATGTATTTGCTCGACTTTTCAAGACAATATTATCTATATCTAATTTTTGACTTTTAGCATTTTCAATTTCGATAGTAATATCGTAGGCAGATTTTTCATTTGTTTTTTCAATAACAATTGGAATAGGAACTTTTGAATTCCCAATTTCTTTTTCTACAATCAATGAAACATTAATGTCATTGAACATAATGAGTCTTTTTCTACTATAGATATATGATGCTGCTTCAGGATGCTTTTTCAGGACAGTGCCAATTACTTTGATAAGCCATGCATTAAAAGAAATTACAGTCCCATTTTTTCTAAGCTCATGAAGTTGTCTTTCTGCTTTCTGTTACATCGAATTCCAGAATTGCATTGATATGATGCTTCCGTAAGCCAATATCGAATATGTCAAAAGTTGCAATTCTGGAACGGACGATATTTTGATATTGGTAGTTTTTTTTCCATCGCAGCGGATATTACTTTTAGAAATGAAATCCATGAAACCTAAAAGTCAGCTTTGCTATGAACATTGATTACGTCAAAAGTTATAATTAAATTAACATTCACGTAATGAATGACAAAAAATGTTTATTTGGAACTCTCATCATTGTATTTTATATCCAATACTTCTAATTTTAACCAAGTCCAATCACCTGCATCAAGTTTCCATGTCGAAGACATAATTGCAGGAACTTTTACGCCTTCGAATGTTTTATAATCAGAAATGCTTATACTCCATTCATGTTTTTTTGCAACAGCATTATTGTCTTTATAACGAAAGGCAGTAAATTTAGTGATGTCGCTTTTGTCATTAAAATAGAATGTTCCGCTACCCGAAGTGCCTTTGTAACTCATTGTTGCTCTAGCGGTGGTATCATTGATTTGTTCCCAAGAAATGTAAGGACTTAGTGCTAAGGATGGAAACCAAACCATCTCACCTAAAAAACGCTGTAAAGATGCTTCACTTAATTTTTCGCCTTGCTCATTTACAATGTTAATTAACGAATTCATTTTTATCAACATTTCTCCATTGCCGTTTTCAAATTTATCTCTGCCTTTAAAACTTACTATGTTATTCATTTTTACATCTACGGCCCATATAAAAGCCGGTTTATCAATTGTTGTATAATGAATAGCTGTGGCATTCATCCAATTCTCTTGTCCGGGGTTTAATTTTAATTGAGCAGATTGAACAACTTTTCCTATACTAATCAACGGTCTTCCTAATGCGCCAGAATGACGAATCCAGTTTTTTACCGGATAAGGCAACAATTGAATTTCACTTTCAGTCATTATTTTGTTTTCAATAATCTTGTTTTGACTAAGTAATTGCTGCGTTTCTTCTAAAATGCATTTTTGAAAGCTATAGTATCCCCATGAAAAGAATGAAACAATAAAAATAAGTGCATTGGGTATAGTTCCAAATTTAGCATCTTTCCAAATAAGAATAATTAATATTTGTGAAACAGCAATGGCAAGAAATCCTATAAGCCAGGAATATTTATAGTTGACAATAAATGAAATACCATAAGCTAAAAATATGAACGCAGAAGCAAGCCAAATAAATCCCAGAGGTTTAGATATAGGAAGGGTTAACTCTTTTACTTCTTTGAGGCCTATACCTTTAACAAAGCCAAGCAAGTGGATCAGCCCATGTAGAATTACAATTATTAAAAATATTATCCTCATTGTTTATTTCCGTAACTTAAACCTTTATTTTCAATAATTATGATTTACTAAAGTAGATAATAATTTAAGATTTATCAAAAATAATTAAAACCCTATTGCATAGTAGCATCCAATAACTTTTAAGCTATTAATGAAAGTTGATTTAGTTTATTAAAGGAATCTATTCACCAACACTCCAAATCCTTCAACTTTCAAAACCTTGTAACTTTCTAACCATCTAAACTTGTTGCCCATTTGTTTCTGTTTCTTATTTTTGTCGGATATCATACATTTATTATACAATGAAGAAAATAGGCATTTTGTACGGACAGGAGAATAGTTTTCCACCGGCAGTTGTAGAGCGGATTAACGCTAAAAATATTAGTGGCATTGTGGCCGAATCGGTGCAGGTTGACAAGGTGGTGCAGGGAATGCCTATGGACTATGCAGTGATTGTTGACAGAATATCGCATGATGTGCCTTTTATCGTGGTATGTTGAAGAATGCTGCTATTTGCGGCACAGCAGTGCTGAACAATCCTTTCTGGAACAGTGCCGATGAGAAGTTTTTTAATAACTGCCTTGCCACAAAAATTGGTGTGCCTGTGCCAAAGACGGTTCTGCTTCCGAGTAATGTTCATCCGCCCGATACGAATGAAAATTCTTTCAGAAATCTGAAGATGCCCTTGGATTGGGATAATATTTTTAAGTACATAGGTTTTCCGGCTTATATGAAACCTTTGCCGGTGGCGGATGGAAAAATGTGTATAAGTGCAATGATGCCGCGGACTTTTATAACAAGCATCAAGAAACAGGTCAATTGGTGATGTTGCTGCAGGAGGAGATTGTGTTTGATCAGTATTTCCGTTGTTATTGTATAGGCGGCAAGCGGATAAAGATTATGCGTTATGAGCCACGCAACCCGCATCACCTGCGTTATGTGGTTGACGGGCCTGCACCCGAGCAGCGTATTCTTGATGTTGTTGAAGAATATACTTTTAAGCTTTGCAATGCATTGGGCTATGACATCAATACGGTTGAGTTTGCCATTCGTGATGGTGTGCCTTATGCCATAGATTTCTGCAATCCGGCCCCCGATGCCGACCGCCACAGTGTTGGCGATGAGAATTTTAATTGGGTGATAGAAGCCGTTGCCGATATGTGTATTGAAAAAGCACTTTCGCACCGCGAAGGACAGGATAACCTGACATGGGGAGCTTTTGTTAAACATGCTGCACAAGGACAGATTGTGAACAAGCAGAATATGGATGCACTGATGGAGTCTTACACGGTGAAATAACCAGCGTAAAAAAGAATATGTCATACATTAATAAAAAATTAGGGCTGCCACAATTTACACTTGGTGTAGAAGAGGAGTTTCAGGTTATAGACCCTAAGACGAGAGAGCTGCGCTCGCACATGCATCAGATTGTAGAAGGCGGCAAAGTGATTTTGAAGGAGCAGGTAAAGGCCGAAATGCATCAGAGTGTAGTGGAAGTGGGTACCAACATTTGCAAAGATGTTTCGGAAGCCCGCAAAGAAGTTACCTATCTAAGGATTGGTTATTGGCGCAGCAGGTACACATCCGTTTTCGCGCTGGCAAGATCAGTTGATTACAGACCATCCACGCTACGAAGAAATTATACGCGAAATGCAGGATGCTGCACGAAGCAATCTGATTTTTGGTTTGCATGTGCATGTTGGCATTGACGACAGAGAAATAGGTATAAGGCTGATGAATCAGGCACGTTATTTTTTGCCTCACATTTTTGCACTCTCTACCAACTCTCCTTTTTGGGAAGGAAGAAACACAGGTTTTAAGTCTTTTAGAACTAAGGTGTTTGATAAATTTCCGAGAACGGGTATTCCCGATGAGTTTTCGAGTGCTGCCGAATATGATGCCTACATTCAATTGCTTGTAAAAACCAACTGCATGGACAATGCTAAGAAGGTTTGGTGGGATATAAGACTGCATCCGTTTTTCAATACTATTGAATTCAGGATTTGTGATATTCCAATGCGCATTGAAGAAACTATTACGCTGGCAGCTATTATGCAGGGAATTATTGCCAAATTGTATTTGCTGATGCAGTTTAACCTGAGTTTCAGAACCTATTCCAGAGCATTAATCAATGAAAATAAATGGCGTGCAGCCCGTTATGGTATTGATGATAAGCTGATTGATTTTGGTAAAGAGAAGGAGGTAGAAACAAAGCTACTGATTGAAGAAATTACAGAGTTTATTGATGATGTTGTTGGCGATTTAGGCTCGCGCAAAGAGGTAGATCATGTTTTTAGTATGATGAAAAGAGGCACCGGTGCCGACAGGCAGTTGGCAGTTTTTGAGAAAACCGGAGACCTTAAAAAAGTGGTAGATTACATAATTAGTGAAACAAATATTGATATTCCCGTAAAAAAGGAAAAAAAGAAATGACGAATTTTATTCCTGTGCGCGTTGCAGTACTCGACTTATACAATGGTGAACCCAATGAAGGCATGCGCAGCATCCGCTCTATTCTTGAGCGATTCAGCAAATTTACAGTGTGTAGCTTTTTTGATGTAAGACAAAAAAATGAAGTGCCTGACCTGAGTTTCGATATTTATATTTCGTCAGGCGGGCCCGGTTGCCCTTTGCCTGCAGGTGAGGAATGGGAAGAGCCTTTTTATGCACTGTGGGATAAACTCATAGAGCACAATGCTGATACTGAAAATAAGAAGAAATATGCTTTTCTGATATGTCACTCATTTCAGATGATGGCACATCATTTAGGCTTTGGCGTAGTGAGCGAAAGACATTCGCCTTCGTTCGGAATTTTTCCTATACATAAAACCGATGATGGAAATAATGACAGAATTATTGGTCGCCTTCCCGAACCGTTTTATGCTGTTGACTCAAGAGAATGGCAGGTGACAACTCCCGATCTTGATAAAATTGTGCACAGTGGTGGCAAACTTCTTTGCTTAGAGAAAATGAGACCACATGTTCCGTATGAGCGTGCAATAATGGGATTGCGATTTAGTGATGAAATATTGGGCGTGCAGTTTCATCCGGAAGCCGATGCAGAAGGTATGTATCGCTATTTTGATCGCCCTGATAAGAAAGAAAAAATTATGGAGCTTTATGGCAGCGAAAAATATTATGATATGATTGAATCGCTTAGCGACCCCAATAAAATTGAGCTGACACACCATGCCATTATACCATGTTTTTTGGCAGATGCCATAGAGCATTTGTATCCGCAATTAAAAATGCAAAAGGCAACAGTTTAATAATCGGCATAGCTTTATTGTAATTTACTCCATTGCAAAATTTTACTGTAAATTTTTGAGTGGCAAGGTAATTTGATTTTTTACAATTAGTTTCAAATGCTATTTTTGCCACACGATGACACATTTAATTCTTGCGGGCAAACAGTTAGATATTACTATAGAGCGCCTTTGTCATCAGTTGATAGAAAACCACGGAAATTTTAAAGATACCTGTATCATAGGACTTCAGTCGAAGGGAGTTCCATTATCTAAGCGTATTTGCAAAAGACTTTCGGAGTTTTTGCCGGAAAGCAATATTCTTCATGGTGCATTGGATATTACATTTTTCAGAGACGATTATCGCAGAAGTGAAAAGCTGCTTGTTCCATCGCGCACAGAGATAGATTTTATTGTTGAGGGCAAGAAGGTTGTTTTGGTTGACGATGTATTGTTTACCGGACGAACAGTAAGAGCAGCAATGGATGCACTCATGGCCTTTGGGCGACCTGCCAAGGTAGAGCTACTGGTTTTAATTGACAGAAAATTCAGCAGACAGTTTCCGATTGAACCTGATTATACAGGGCAGGCAATTGATACAACCATTACTGATAAAGTGCAGGTAGAGTGGAAGGAGAGCGGCAATAAAGATGGCGTGTGGTTAGTTTCTGAAATTAAATCAAAAACGAATGGGAAAGCTAAGCGTTAAGCATCTTATCGGAATCAAAGATCTGAAACCTGAAGATATCAACCTTATTCTTGATACGGCACAAACTTTTAAAGAAGTCATCAATCGCCCGATAAAGAAAGTGCCTTCCATGCGAGATGTTACAGTAGTGAATCTGTTTTTTGAAAATTCTACACGCACACGCCTTTCATTCGAGTTGGCAGAGAAAAGACTCTCTGCTGATATACTAAATTTTACAGCTTCTTCATCATCGGTAAGCAAAGGCGAAACATTAATTGATACGGTAAATAATATTCTTGCCATGAAGGTTGATTTGGTAGTGATGCGTCATCCAAAACCCGGAGCAGCTTTGTTTTTATCGCAGAAAGTAAATTCTGTTATTGTTAATGCAGGCGATGGTACACATGAACACCCTACACAGGCACTACTCGATGCATTTTCTATACGCGAAAAATTAGGAACACTAAAAGGCAAAAAAGTAGTTATAGTAGGTGATATTTTACATTCAAGAGTGGCATTGTCAAATATTTATTGTCTGCAAAAATCGGGTGCAGAAGTGATGGTTTGCCCGGCTACATTGATACCAAAATATATTGAACAGCTAGGTGTGAAAGTTGAAACCAACTTGATTAATGCATTGAACTGGTGCGATGTAGCTAATGTATTGCGCATTCAGCTTGAAAGGCAGGATATAAAATATTTTCCCTCTTTAAGAGAGTATATTATGCAATACGGCATCACCCTCGACATACTGAAAAAGTTACAGAAAAAGATTGTCATCATGCATCCCGGACCAATCAACCGTGGGGTTGAAATTACTACTGAAGTTGCGGATTCCGATCAGTCTATAATTTTAGATCAGGTCGAAAATGGCGTGGCCGTGCGCATGGCAGTACTTTATCTATTAGCCGGTCAGCCGGTAGGTTGATTTTATAAGTCGAAAGACCAATTTGTTTTTAATTAAAATATCTTTTTTATATTTGTTTGCACCAATTTTATAATAATACTCATGCATTATGCCTTAGACAAGAAAGAAAAATACGCAGTGCTAAAGCTTCACGAACAAAAGCTTAATACACTTATATCTGCAGAACTGAAGTCGGAATTGTTGATACTCAACAGTCAGGGCTTTATTCATATTGTGCTTGATCTTTCCGACACACAGTATTGTGACTCTTCAGGACTGAGTGCTATTTTAGTAGGCAATAGAATTTGCCGCAATGCCAATGGTAATTTCATTGTTACTGAAATCAGCGATCCTGTAAAAAAACTAATCAACATTTCTCAACTTGATTCTGTATTAACCATTGTACCAAAAATTGATGAAGCATTGGCTCTAATCAATAAAGCCGCTTCTGTAAGTTAAATTTAAAATTCTGAAAAATGATAAAAAAGCTACTCTTCTCATTGATGTTTATCTCTATGTCAGGCATTGCAGTTTCGCAGTGTACTCCTGACCCAACAATAATTGATCCCGGGGTTTATCCCGACAGTGCTACAGGTCTGAGCAATGGCATGGTGGGTGTAGCCTACAATCAGGTTATTCAGGTAAGAACATTTTTTGATACTACTGCCACAATCAATATTGGTGGTGTGCCATTCAATGCAAATTTTGAATTGGATTCAATTACCAT
Source organism: Bacteroidota bacterium (assembly GCA_016699635.1). GTDB lineage: Bacteria > Bacteroidota > Bacteroidia > AKYH767-A > OLB10 > OLB10. The sequence continues at coordinate 2,869,817 of CP064983.1, forward strand.
TTTAGGTGTTTCGGGATTACCTCCCGGATTAACTTATGCATGCAACCCAGGAACGTGTCAGTTTTTGGCAAGCAGCAACGGATGTTTGTTACTTTCAGGTACGCCTGTTACAGCAGGTGTGTATCCGATAACTGTTGATATCATAGCTCGTGGAAAAATTACTAACCTTGGAAATATATCTTACGGCCAGCCCATGTCGGTAACATATTATACTATTACTATTGACACCAATTCAGGAGTAATAGAAATGCTGCCAAAAGATAAATTGAGCATGTCGCAAAACCTGCCAAATCCTTTTAAAAACAAATCTGTTGTATATTTTAATTCACCTGTTAACACAAAACTTGATTTTAAAATTTACAATATACTTGGTAAAAATATTTTCAGCGAAACTATTTCTGCAAAAAGAGGTGTGAATACTTATACTATCAATGCAGAGAACCTGTCGTCAGGAATTTATATGTATTCTATTAATACAGGCACAGCCAACATTACAAGAAGGATGGTTATTTCCAAGTAATGAATTTTGAATTAACGATCTTAGGCAGCAGTTCAGCAACGCCAATACATCAAGGTCATCCCACCGCTCAGGTTCTTAATATCCGGGAGCGGTTTTTTATGATTGATTGTGGCGAAGGCACGCAAGGGCAGTTTCTGAAATATAAATTTAAACTCAATAAACTTTCTCATATTTTTATTTCACACCTGCATGGCGACCATTATTTAGGTCTTGTAGGTTTGCTTTCAACCATGCATCTGCAAGGGCGCACCACAGAAATTCACATCTATGGTCAGCCCGAGTTAATGGATGTTATAGAACTTCAATTGCGATTGTCGCAAACCAGATTAAGATATCAGTTAATTTTTCATCCTGTGCAGCATTATGCGCCTGCAATTATTTATGAGGACGATGATATGCTCATCAAATCAATTGTTCTCAACCATCGTATTCCATGTACAGGATATTTATTTTCTGAAAAACCAAAGCCAAGAAAGTTAATTATCTCAAAACTGCAACAACATAATATTCCTTTTTCTTTTTATGGCAGACTGAAAGATGGTTTTGACTATGAGGATGACGAAGGAAAAATTATTCCAAATACAGAGTTGACAATTTCGTCAACAGCACCACGCTCTTATGCTTTTTGTAGCGACACTTGTTATGATGAATCAATTATTGATGAAATAAAAGGAGTAAACCTGCTTTATCATGAAGCTACATTTATGAATGACTTGGCAGAACGTGCAAAAACAACTTTTCATTCAACAAGTCTGCAAGCTGCAACAATTGCAAAAAAAGCCGGTGTTGACAAACTTTTAGTAGGTCACTTTTCTGCACGCTACCGCGATTTAAAACCATTGCTCGATGAAGCAAGAACGGTATTTAAAAATACAGAACTTGCTATTGAAGGACATAAATTCAGTGTTGAGTAATTTTAGAAATTATCGTAGCGGTCGTTTTTCTTCGTCAGCTTCAAATCCTGAAGTACACTTGACTTAACATTGATTTGAAAATAATAGGTGGCCTGATATCCGAAAGGCACCCAGTTTAAACGCATTTCCCAGCAATGCAAATCGCGATAAAAACCTAATGATGTATATGACTGTTTTTTGGTTTGAAAATCATAACCGGAGTTAAATGTTATTTTCCAATGTTCAGTCAGTGAAATGTCGCCATTGAAACCAACTATCTGCGAAAGATTACCTTTTTCATTAGTTGGTCGTGAGTAGGCAATGCTGTAATTGACCGATAAATTATATGGTACAGAAAAGTCAACATAATCATCAGGATGATCATTAATTTCTTTTACCTGTTCGACAGTTCCTTTTAAACTTTTCTTATTTCCTTTCTGTCGGTTCAGATTAAAGCCAACACTTCCGCTTGCTGAGGTGAGTCGTGCAATTTTTCCATTTTCCGTAAGAGAATATTTTGCTATTCGTATTCCCTGATCGTTCATCAGATAGGGGTCAAATGTTCCTGAAGCTGTTAAACTAACCATATCAAAAAGAGTTGTTCGTGCATTCATGCCAATAGGCGAGAGGTTAAATGAATCTGCCGACAAATTGTATGATGCTGATAGTCCAAAACTTTCTAAAATTTTTATCTTTTTAATGTTCACTGCCGTATCAGTATATTGTCTGGTTTTCATTTCCAGATTATTGTCTAAGCTAAAACTAAGAATGTTTGACTTGCCTTGCGAAGGCCACCATACAGTGTGTTTTCATAGATGGAATAACGTCTGCTGTTACCAATGCTGTCTGTTTGTACGGTTTTGTAATAACCATATTTGTTCTCACCAAAATCCGGTTTGTACATATAGCTTAGTGTTGGTGAAAGCACATGTCTTATTGCAGCAATTTTTCCTTTCTTGAATTGCTTCATGCCATAAATTCTTGTGTTCAGACTTAATGAACCATTATACTCATGTGCAGCGTTAAATCCTTTAACCGTATCAGTCATAATTCTGTTGCTGTCAGCATCAAATCGTTGCTTGTATGTTTCAATATACCAACGTTCGTTAAAATTAATGGCCGGTGTAAGATTAAAATATTTCATCGCTTTAAATGATGCACTGATTGGAATGTTATGTTGCATTCCGTTTTTCATCTGCTGCAGTGTGGTGTTTTTGAAGAATAGACTATCGGGATTTTGTAATTGATTTTGTAATGTACTACTGTAGCCAACACTTATTTTTTCATACCAGGCAAGCGTGCCCTCCTGCTCTTTTTTGCGGAAAGGATACAGTGTATTCATGCTAAGGTTTATACTTGGGGCAGTTAAATAAACCATTCGTGTTTGCGTGTTTTGCGAATGTGTGATGGCAGATGAAAAGTTAAGTTGTTTATTGAAAAAAGAACGTGAATAAGAAATTGATGAGTTGAAAGTATTAGTAAGATAGTTTGATGCGCTTGAAATATTTCTTGTGTAATAATCGTTGGACCCGGCACGGACAGAAGCGGAGAAAATTCCGTTAGGCCTTGCTTTAGGATCTTGCAGGTGACTCCAGTTTATGAAAAATTCTTTGCTACGGCTATAGTCTGGTAAATCTTTCTCACTTACTTTTATGATAGAGTATAGGAACGATAAATTTCCATTGTAATGATAACGGTTATTGTATCGTGAAGTTGCTTTTACAGCCCAACTACCTAAAGTATAGATGTCTGCTGTAAGTTGCAGGTCAACATGGTCGCTAATACCAAAATAATAGCCTCCGTTTTTAAAGAAAAATCCAAGTGCATTGCTTTCACCGTATGCGGGAAATAAAATTCGGAACTACGACCTTTGGTATTGGGAAATAATCCGAATGGAATGGCTGCAGGTGCAGGAACATCTCCAATAATCAGATAAGCAGGCCCGGTAATAATTTTATTGTTTGGAATTACTTTGAGTTTGTTTGCGGCAATGTAATAGTGTGGTGTATCCAAACTACAGGTAGTGTATTTGCCATAACGTATATAGCTGCTCTCCTCTATTTTTTTAACTATTGCACCATGAATAAAGCCATCGCCCTGCTGTGTTACGACATGATAAACCTTGCCTTTCTTGGTGTCAAAATTATAGCGCATTGTATCGGCTTTAAACTCATCATCACCTTCTTTAAAAACAGGCATTCCATAGAGTTTTCCTGTTGAATCGCGCAATCCAGCCGAAAAAACATTTTTTGTATTCCAGTCCACTTCAATATAAGCAGCCTTCAGCTCAATATTTTCATAATTGACCTGAGCCTTTTCATACAAAAAAACTTTTTCATGTTCAATATCAAATTCAATAGTATCGTCAGCAGTGTAATGAACTTTGGACTTTAAATCATTACTCACACCGGTTTTAATGGTGTCTTTGGCAAGAGTATCAGTAGATAATGAGTCTTTTGGAAGCGTTTGTGCATGAATATTTTCAGTTGAAAACACAATGACCGCCAGGCACCACAATATTGCAATCGTTAATAAGTTTTTAAAAACGGTCATTTACAAAAAAAGGAGATGGAGTTAAAAACGATATTTTTGGAGCCGCAAAGGTAATTGAACAGAATTTAACACCATCCAAAGAAACGCAGAATCATGTTGTTTATTTATAAGAAGATAAAAATACGGCTCTTTTTTACACTTTCACTGTTGTTTTTAATCTGTGTGTCAGCGTCTAATGGAACATATAAGGAACCATATCGCATAAAGACCATTGTTATTGACCCCGGTCATGGTGGGCATGATTCAGGCTGTCTGGGTGCTTCATCTAAAGAAAAACAAATAGCACTTGAAGTGGCACTTAAATTGGGTGAAATGATTACCCAAAAATACCCTGACGTGAAGGTTATTTACACAAGAAAAACAGATGAGTTTGTAGAATTGCATGAGCGTGCTGCTATTGCCAATCGTAATCATGCCGAACTTTTCATCTGCATACATTGCAACTCCGGTAGCCCAGCAGCTTTTGGTGCAGAAACCTATGTTATGGGTTTACATAAAACAGAAGATAATCTTAATGTTGCCAAACGCGAAAATGCCGCTGTGTTGTTGGAAAAGGACTACAAGCAAAAGTATGATGGCTTTGACCCCAACTCGCCTGAAGCCAATATTGTGTTTACATTGTATCAGAATGCTTATCTGACTCAGAGTTTGAAGTTTGCCTCTGCCGTTCAACAACAGTTTGAAGTCTATGCAGGGCGTTATAACCGTGGTGTTAAGCAGGCTGGTTTTTTGGTACTTTATAAAACTGCTATGCCATCAGTTCTGATTGAAACCGGATTTTTAACCAACAGAACAGAAGAGAAATATTTACTTACTGAAAAAGGTCAGAATGCTGTTGCTACAAGTATTTTCAGAGCATTTATGGAGTATAAATTAGATATGGAAACTCCTGGCGGCAAGATACCGCAGGGAGGCTCAGAGAATGACTTAAATAAAAATGTAATTGAAGTAAAGAATAAGCAATCAGATAAGGAATCTTCTCAGCCACAGAAAAAGGTTACAGACAGTGAAAAAAATCCCCCCACTACAAACAGCACCAAAGAAAATCACGAAGTAAATAAAGATACTACCAAGAAAAACACAGACAGTGCTGATACTCAAAAAGAGACACCCCATCAGAAAATTACAAAACAGAAACTGCTGTTAAGCCCGTTGCTTCAAAAGAAAAAATTACCACTGCTGAGGTGAAAAAGGAAACTGCACATACAGATAAATTACCTGACTTTTTTTATACCGTACAACTTGCTGCAATGCCTGATGCATCAACAGAAGAATTAAAACGATTTGAAGACCTGACTGACATTAAAACATTTAAAGCCGAAAATGGAATGATAAGAGTTTGTCAGGGTGTTTATACAACACATGCAAAAGCATTGGCAGCACAGTCACAGGTTCGGGCAAAAGGATATAAAGATGCATTTGTTACTCCTTACTATAAAGGCAAACGAATTTCAAATAAAGAGGCAGAAGCAATTAAAAAATAAATTCAGATCACGTGAAAATATCTAACGAAGTAAAAGTAGGCATAGCATTTACACTTACCATAGCCGGTTTTTTCTGGGGTATGAACTTTTTAAAGGGAACAGATTTGTTTTCTACCTCAAACAAATATTATGTTGTTTATGACGATGTAAATGGTATTGTAAAATCAAATCCGGTTATAATGAACGGGTTTAAAATCGGTCAGGTAGATAAGATTGTTTATGCTGAAGATAAAAGTGGAAGGTTAATAGTGACACTTCGTGTTGATGATAATGTATTTATTCCAAAATCATCAAATGCAGCAATTGTTTCAAGTGATTTGTTAGGCTCAAAAGCCATAGAGCTTGAAATGAGTGAAGATAAAACACCTGCTAAAAATGGCGACACCTTAGTTGGAAATGTTCAGTCAGGATTGACAGATCAGATAAAACCACTAAAAAATAAAGCGGAAGGGTTGGTGACATCTCTTGATTCATTATCGTATGCTTTAACGCAACTCATCAATGAACGATCACGCAACAGTTTGAATAATATTTTTGCTAACCTTGAAAATACAACTGAAGGTTTGGATAAAATGGTGAACAGTTCAAACAGCAAACTCAACAGTATGCTTTCAAATATTGATGGAGTGGCAGGTAACCTAAACAACAAACAATCCGACATCAATGGTATTTTAAAAAATGTTAACTCGCTCAGTGATTCACTCAGCAGGTTACAGCTAAACCTCACTATTGAAAAACTCAATAAAACTATTGCCGAACTAAATAGTGTGTTAGGCAAGATAGATAACTCGCAAGGTAGTTTGGGGAAATTGGTAAATGATGACAGTCTTTACAATAACCTTAACAATGCATCAGCTAATCTTGACAAACTTCTTATAGATTTAAAGGCAAACCCGGGAAGATATGTTAACATTTCTGTGTTTGGTAGGAAAAATAAGTAGGAGAGAGTGTATAAAAATATGCACGCATTAAGAAGCTCACTTTTGGCAAAAGTTTATTTTTTCCTTCTCGTTAATTCATCTCTGATTTTAGAGGCGGCCTCATAGTCTTCGTTGTCAATGGCATTAATCAATGCCTCGTTCAATTCCTCTGTAGAAAGGTGCGAAAAATCGTTACTGCCAATTGATTTTGTCTTTTTTCTTGGAGCAGGTGCAGGCTTTTCTATTTTAGGCATTTCACTGCTTGTTGCTGTTCCTAAATCCTCGTCCATTTCAACACCGGCTTGTGCCAATATAAAATCAAATGTATAAATAGGACAATTGAACCTTACAGCCAGCGCTATGGCATCACTGGTGCGGGCATCAATTTCAAGTTGCTTTTCGCCATTGTTGCAGACAATCTTTGAATAAAAAACACCTTCTTTCAGATTGTAGATTGTTACTTCATCAATATGAATACCGAAGGAGATTGAAAAATTTTTAAAAAGATCGTGTGTCAACGGGCGACTGGGTGTCATGTTTTCCAACTCAACTGCTATAGCCTGCGCTTCATAACCGCCAATTATTATAGGTAGCCTTCGTGTGCCACCTTGCTCATTCAATACCAAGGCATAGGCGCCACTTTGTGCCTGACTATAAGACAAACCGAAAATATCGAGTCTTATTTTTTTCATCAAGGTTTAAAAGTAAACAAACTTTTAATATGATTAGCCATTAGCGGCTTTAAATTTTTTAACCTCTTCAATAAGTTTTGGTATCACTTCAAAAGCATCACCAACAATACCATAATCGGCAGCTTTAAAGAATGGTGCTTCCGGATCTTTATTGATAACAACAATGGTTTTTGATGAACTTACACCTGCAAGATGTTGAATAGCACCTGAAATGCCAATAGCAATATATAAATTAGGACTGATAGCTAACCCCGTTTGCCCTACGTGCTCACTATGCGGACGCCAGTGTGCATCACTAACAGGCTTAGAACATGCTGTTGCAGCACCTAATAAAGTTGCAAGTTCTTCTATCATTCCCCAGTTTTCCGGTCCTTTTAAACCACGACCTGCTGAAACTACAATCTCAGCTTCAGGTAATGATATTTTATCTGATGCTTTTACAATCTCTTTTACCATTGCAGTAAAATCACTGTCAGCAACAGATGGACTAAATGCCTCAATTGTGCCTGCAGCCTGATTTTCTTCTGCTTTAAAACTGTTTGGAGAAACAGTAATTACTTTTATGGCCGATGTCAACTCAATGTCAGCAAATGCTTTGCCTGAAAAAGCTGAAGTTCTTACCTTAAAACCATTATTTAAATCAGGTAAACCAACAGCGCCATCAACCATACCTGCTTTAAGTTTAACGGCAACACGTGGTGCCATAGCCTTTCCATTAAATGTATTTGAAATTACTACAACAGATGTATTGCTTTGTTTTGCTGCTTCTGCAACTACTGAAGCAAAAGCCTGATTTATAAATTGCTTTAATTTATCATTCGTAACATGTAAAACTTTATCAGCACCATAGCGGCCTGCTTTGCTTTGCTCATCAGCTGCCAAATCACCAATAGCAAGAGCCGTTAACATCCCACCTGAATTTTTGGCAATTGCCTTACCATAACTTAAAACTTCCGTTGCCGATTTTTTCAGTTTTCCTTCTGCAGTTTCTATATATACAAGAACATTCATATCTTAAATTCTCAAATTTTTATTTTTAAATAACTTTTGCTTCTGTGTGTAATGCATCAACAAGTGCTTTTACATTTGATGCATCAATTAATTTTACTTGTGTGCGTGGTTCAGGTTTATCATATCCTACCAACTGCTGATAGGTTTCAGTTGCAACAGCAGCCATAACCTGCAAAGGCTTTGTGCGTGCACTCATAATTCCGCGCATGTTGGGAATGCGTGGCTCTGCCATTCCTTCTGTTGCACTGGCAACAAGTGGAGTAGGGCATGAAACAATTTCTTTACCACCTTCTATTTCGCGCTCAAGGGTAACATTTTTATCAGCTACTTCAAGAGATTTTACAATGCTTACAGAAGGGATGTTTAAAAGTTCACCAACCATTGCTGCAACTTGCGACCCATTGTAATCAATAGATTCACGACCGGTCAAGATTAAATCAAAACTATTTTTTGATGCATAGTCTGCAATTTGTGCAGCAACAAAAGAAGCATTGGCCGGATTGGCATCAACACGCACTGCATCTGTTGCACCAATAGCTAAAGCTTTGCGCAAGGTAGCATCAGTACTTGCATCACCAACATTAATTACAGTAACGGTTCCGCCTGATTTCTCAGTCAGTTCCAATGCACGGGTAAGTGCAATTTCATCATAAGGATTAATAATGTATTGTATGCCTGAAGTAGCAATAGACTTATTATCGGCAGTAAAACTTATTTTGGTTGTTGTGTCGGGTACGTGACTGATACAAACTAAAATTTTCATATTTAAAATGATTAACTACTTTTTTCGGAATGCAAAAATAGGTATTATTGTACTTCAATGAAATAAATGTGAATGAAATGTCAACAGACAGACTTCAGCAACTTGAGGCTATGTATGCCGAGAATCCAAAGGAATTATTTGTTTTATATGCCCTTGCACTTGAACATGTTAAGCTTGGAAATGAGGAGCAATCTCTAGAATATTTTGAGAATGTTTTATCTGTAAGCAGAAGTTATTTACCTGTTTTTTATCAGTATGCAGTATTCTTGCATGATAAAGATATCCAGAAAGCAATAATGTTATGTCATGAAGGTATTATGCTTGCATCAAAACAAAACAAAAGCAAAACCAAGGTGGAACTGTTGTCACTTTTAGCTTATTTGAGTGATAACAACTGAACAATTACACACAATTGGTGTTTAACTAAAATATTCATCAATAAACTGTAAAGGGTGATTATCTTTGTAGTATAAAATTTAAAAATATAACGTTATGTCTAATGGTTCAAAAATATTAGGTGCGCTGCTTATAGGCGCTGCTGCCGGTGCTATTCTCGGAGTATTATTTGCCCCCGATAAAGGCGAAGAAACACGCAGAAAAATCAGAAAAAAAGGAGAAGATATCCTTGATGATATCAAACGAAAAATCAATGAAGCTAATGATGAGATTGACAACCTCTCCAAAGAAATGGAAGATGGCAATCCATCGGCAAACAGATATTGAACGAAATTTAAAATATGCCCCCGGAAAAAGATACGCTACAGGCACTTTACGAAGATGCACGGGAATATGTTGAGGTAAAACTTGAACTGACATATCTTAACTTTCAGCAAAAACTTTCTGAAATTGTATCGTCACTTACTGTTGTATTTGTCATTGCCATTCTTGCATTGGTTGTATTTGCATTCCTTAGTGTCGGATTAGCATTACTGATAGGACAATATTTAAACAGCCTGTATGCAGGCTTTTTTATTATGGCATTGTTCTTTTTTATTGTATTGGTTGGTGTAGCCTTGTTATCACAAAGACTGATTAAAGAACCTTTAACTGATTTTATTATCAGACGGCTTAATAGTTCCGAAAAAAATGCTTCCGATGAATAAGTCAAGAATTACAAACTATAAAGAGCTGTTGGCAGCAAAAGATGTTTTGCATAAACGCAGTTTGGTTTTAGAAGATAAGCTGACTACTAATATCAATACACTAAAAAATGAGTTGACGCCTGCCAATATCCTGAATAAAACTTTTAAATCATTATTGTTTCAAAACAAAACCGGTATTGCCGGCAGCGCATTAAGACTTGGTGCTGAGTATTTAATTGGCAGAAGCGCACAACGTAAAAATGGATCGCCATTGTATGGAACGTTAGGGTATGTTGCTGCAAAATCAATGATTAACTACGCTCTTGAAAACAAAAAATATTTGCTTGATACACTAAGTAGGCTACTGAATAAAATTGACTTGAAAAAGATGAGCCGAACAATATTTTCGACCAATCAACGGCAGACGATCACTTTTGAAAAACGATTAAAGTTTTTCTTTTCAATCACTACCTTATAGCTCTCTTTTTCTTTTTTGATGTAAAACTTATCAAACCTGCAAGTACAGAAGTTTTAAATAATGCCAAACCAACAAGACTGATTGTTTTATCTGCCCATTGCGAAATAAATATGTATAAAAGCTGTTTCATCCACCTTGAAATTCCGACTACAAAAGTCCATCTATTAGCCCATTAAACGGATAGAACGAAAAAATGTTTTTAACATTATGTTGTGTAGTTATTCGAAAATCATTTTAAGACACTGAATAACAAAGTGGTTGCAATGTAATAAATGAAGCAATTTTGCTGAAAAACGTTTGTGAATATGGAGTATATTTGCAGCCTGAATAAAATCAAATAAAAATGCAAACAACAGCAACAAAAGATGTAAACTACGAACAGGATCTGCACGAATGGATTAAGGCTGAAAAAGCTGCCATTGAGTTGATTCATGTTACCGGATCTCTATGGTTCGACAAATCTGTAGAATTGGTTATGTTTCGCAATCAGATGATTGATCGCAGTAGCAGCCAATTATTAAACCTGGTTCAATATTCTAAAGAAATTGTAAAAAAGCCGATTAATATTTTTGACGCTTTAGCTATTGCCAAAGAGTTGAATGCTATTGATCTTGCACCTTCACGTCTCGATCTAGGACGTTTGGCTCATGAATGGCTTGTTGAAAAAGAGAAGTACGGAACAGTAAGTAAGTTTATTGCTGATAAACTAAAAGATTTTATTGGTAAAGGCAAAAAGAGTTTAACACCTAAAGATGTTGTTCTATATGGTTTTGGTCGTATAGGCAGGTTACTGGCACGCGAATTAACAATCATGGCAGGTAAGGGTGAGCAGCTTCGTTTACGTGCAATCGTAACCCGCGATAAGAGCGATGAAGATATTATCAAACGTGCCGATTTATTACGTACTGATAGTGTTCATGGACCATTTCCGGGTACTGTGATTGAAGATCTTAAAAACCGTGCACTCATTATCAATGGACACACTGTGCACATGATTTCTGCTAAAAATCCTGAAGATATTGATTATACAAAGTATGGCATTAACAATGCACTTCTTGTTGACAATACAGGTGTTGCCCGCGACCGCGATGGTTTAGGTAAACATTTACTTTCAAAAGGAGTTGATAAAGTATTATTGACAGCTCCCGGCAAAGGCGATATTCCTAATGTCGTTTATGGAGTAAACCAAACACAACATAGTGAAAACGAAAAAATATATTCTGCAGCATCATGTACTACCAATGCCATTGTTCCTGTGTTAGCAGTTATTGATAGAACATTTGGTATTGAGCGTGGACATATAGAAACCATTCACTCCTATACAAACGATCAGAACCTGCTTGACAACTACCATCCAAAATACCGTAGAGGACGCTCTGCAGCATTGAATATGGTAATTACTGAGACAGGTGCCGATAAAGCAGTGTCAAAAGCTTTACCACAGTTAGCCGGTAAAATTACAGGTAACGCTGTTAGAGTTCCTACGCCTGATGTTTCATTAGCAATTCTGAACTTGACATTAGGAAAAAATTCAGATAAAGATGCTATCAACGAAATTCTGAAAGAAGCAGCACTTAAAGGTGATTTAGTAGAGCAGATTCAATATTCTTATGGCAATGAATTGGTAAGCACAGACCTTGTTGGTAATCCATGTGCAAGTATTGTTGATAGTCCTGCTACCATTGTAAGTAAAGATGGAAAAACGGCAGTGCTATATGTTTGGTACGATAATGAATATGGCTACAGCCGTCAGGTGATTCGCTTTGCAAAATACCTTGCAGACGTTATCAGATTGACGTACTACTAAGCAGTAAAATTTTTAACAGACAAAAGGCTTTCTCAAAACGGGGGAGCCTTTTGTTATTTATGAATATATCAGATCGTTTTTTGAGAGTAATAATAGGATTTTATTCTTTGTAAAATTTTAACTTTCATTATGAGTTAAAACCTAAAGCGGCAAAGATTAATTGTAATTTTGCGCCATGCCAATTTTTGAAAATATACTTCTTGCATTACATGCTGTAAAATCGCAACTGCTCAGAACAATACTGACAGTGTTGATTATTGCCATAGGCATAATGGCATTGGTAGGAATACTAACTGCCATTGAAGGCCTTAAAGCATCCATCAATGAAAACTTTACCAGTATGGGGGCAAACACCTTCACCATCAGAAATTCAGGTTTGGGAATAAGGTTAGGTAATTCCGGTAAGAAGGCAAAACGCTTTAAGGCAATTACCTTGCAGCAGGCAGAGTTGTTTAAATCCGGCAATACATATCCTTCTATTGTGAGTCTTTCTACCATGTGCAATGGTGTGGCAGTTTGTCGTGTAGGTTCAGAAAAAACCAATCCCAATATTTTGGTCATGGCTGTTGATGAAAACTATCTGCAAACCGGAGGTTATTCAATTTCTACAGGTCGTAATATGACACAAACAGAGGCTATGCGTGGCGATAATGTAGTGATGATTGGCTCAGAAATAAAAAGTAAGCTTTTTCCTAACGCTGATGCAGTGGACAAGGAAGTATATATTGACAACAGAAAATACAGAATTATTGGTGTGTTAGCCGAAAAAGGTAACAGCATGGGTTTTGGTGGTGATAAAGTATGTTTGATATCATTAATCAACGGTAAACAAAATTATGGTAGTGACAATCGTTCATGGACAGTTAGTGTGAAGGTAAATCATGTGTCAGGACTTGAGGCAGCAGTAGATGAAGCAACAGGGCTTTTTAGAACTATCAGAAAAGATCGTGTAGGCGAAGAAAGCTCGTTTGAAATAATTAAAAGCGACAGCATTGCAGCAATTGTAATTGATCAGTTGAAGAATGTCAGTATTGCAGCAACATTAATTGGACTTATTACATTGCTTGGTGCAGCAATTGCATTGATGAATATTATGCTTGTCTCTGTCACGGAGCGTACCCGTGAAATAGGCATCAGAAAATCGCCTGGTGCAACAAGGCTCGTAATCTTAAAACAGTTTTTGATAGAAGCAATTGTTATTTGCTTGTTAGGTGGTGTAGCAGGTGTTATATTGGGTGTGCTTGTTGGTAACCTGATGGGAATGGCTATGAATGCTGTTTTTGTGGTGCCGTGGAACTGGATTACTGCCGGATTGCTGTTATGTGGTTTTATCGGAATTGCCTCAGGTTTTTATCCTGCTATGAAAGCTTCACGTCTCGACCCGATAGAAGCTTTACGCTACGAATAAACGATGCAATCATTTTAAAGCAATTATATTGCCATGTTATATTATTGATTATCTTATATTTAATTCAATTTGCTTAAAGTAAATCTTGTGAAGAATCCTATAGGTTGATAATCTTAAAAAAAAGTAAAATTCTATTTTAAGAAATTAATAATAATACTATCTTTGCCGTCCGCATAAAAAGGCTATTAAACTGAAATATATATAAACAAATGTCAAACCAGTACGAAACCGTATTTATTCTTACACCCGTACTCAGCAATGAGCAGATGAATGAAGCGGTTGACAAATTCAGGAAAATCCTCACCGACAACGGTGCCATGATTGTTCATGAGAACAATTGGGGATTACGCAAGCTTGCTTATCCGATTCAAAAGAAGAACACGGGCTTCTATTATCTGATCGAATTTAAGTCAAGCGGTGAACTCATCAACAAATTGGAAGTCGAATACAAACGCGATGAGCGTGTGATGCGATTCCTAACTGTTGCGCTCGATAAGCATGCCATTGCTTACAATGAAAAGAAAAGAAAGAATGCAGAGTTGAAGAAGAAAGAACAAGAAGCAGCACCTGCTAATTAAACGAAGGAATCATGAGCTCAAAACAAGGAGAAATAAGGTACCTCAATCCGGTAGCGGTTGACACCACAAAGAAGAAATACTGTCGTTTCAAGAAAGTTGGAATCAAGTATATTGACTATAAAGATGCCACATTCCTGATTAAGTTTGTTAATGAACAAGGCAAACTTTTACCACGCAGAATTACAGGTACATCATTAAAATACCAGCGTAAAGTTGGTCAGGCTGTTAAGCGTGCGCGCCATCTTGCCCTGATGCCTTATGTTGGAGATTTGTTAAAATAAGAGGAGGCAACAATGGAAATTATATTAAAACAGGATGTGAAAAATCTCGGCTATGCCGATGAAATCGTGAAGGTAAAAAATGGCTATGGCCTGAATTACCTTATTCCTAAAGGAATGGCTGTTATTGCAAGCGAAGCCAACAAAAAAGTGCATACAGAAACAATGAAACAACGTGCACATAAGTTGGCAAAAATCAAAGGCGATGCAGAGAAATTAGCTGATGCTATTTCAAGTGTTACTTTGACCATACCTGTAAAGGTTGGCGAAAACGGCAAACTTTATGGTTCTGTAACTTCTCAAAATATTGCTGACTCATTGAAGAAACTGGGTTACAGTATTGATAAGAAGCAAATCGAAATGCCAGAAGAGCATATTCGTAAAACAGGTACATACAGTGCATCTGTTTCATTACATCGTGACACGAAAGCAAAGATCAACTTTGATGTAGTTGAGAATGCTTAATCAGGTAAAATAAATTAATTAATAAACAGGCAGCGCTTCATCACGTTGCCTGTTTTGTTTCATTAACAAATAAATAAAAATAATATGGCAGATACAGGCGATATCGGAATTGGTTCAGTAATCAGATTCAACGGAGATTTATATCAGGTTGTAGAATATCAACATCGTACACCTGGCAACCTTCGTGCTTTTTATCAGGCAAAACTTCGAAACTTAAAAAACGGAAAACTTGCAGAAAATCGTTTCCGTTCAGGCGAGCAAGTAGAGGTGGCACGTGTTGAATATAAAACCATGCAATATCTATATAAAGACGGAGAAAACTTAGTGGTAATGGATAATGAAACTTTTGAGCAACATTATATTCCCGAAGTGATGATTGGTGACAGTGCCAGCTATTTAAAGGAAGAGATGATGTTGAAGATTGCTTTTGAAGGTGATAATCCTATACTTGCTGAGCCACCAACATTTGTTGAATTGGTAATAACCTACAGCGAACCGGGTGTTAAAGGCGATACTGCCACCAACACTTTAAAGGCTGCAACTTTAGAAACAGGTGCAGTAGTACAAGTTCCGCTTTTTGTAAATGAAGGCGAAAAAATTAAAATAGATACACGCACCGGCACTTATGTGGAACGTGTAAAATAAAATTTTAAAAATTCTTGATTGAAACCTCGCTTTTGGCGGGGTTTTTTATTGTCTTTTTTGCGCATTAAATCAAAGTTACAGATGTTTTCTTAGAACATTTCCATCAAAATTTCCTGAAATCTTACATTTTGCTTTTGCAACATACAAGCGATTCAGTAACCAATAGTGTTGATAGCAGTATAAGTTGTATTCAAAAATGATTAGGTATGACAGTTGATATACCACCGGGAATAATTTTAGTTGAGGATGACGACATTGACAGAATGGTCGTTACTCGCGCATTGCCAAGAATAACATTAAAAACCCTTTGCACATTGCTCGTGATGGCGAAGAAGCATTAGAAATGCTCAAGGGCTTGAATGGTAAAGAAAAACTTGATCCTCTGCCTAAAATTATGTTGCTCGATATTAATATTCCGCGAATGAATGGACTTGAACTGCTTCGTGAAATCAGACATGACGAAGAACTTCAAACCATAAGTGTTTTTATGCTTACAACATCCAAAGATGATCAGGACAGATTGGAAGCCTATAAAAACAATGTGGCTGGTTATATTATCAAGCCTGTGTCTTTCGACAAGTTGGTTGAAGCAATAGCTGTATTGAATACTTATTGGAACCTTAGTGTGTTACCCGCTTAAATAATTTTTTATTATGTCTTACAAAAAATAAACCTGTTAGTTGTTGATGATGATGAAGTAGATAGAATTGCCATTAAGAGAGCAATAAAGTCATCAGGATTTAATGCAGATTTGCATTTTGGCGATACATACGATGAAGGTATGGAAAAAGCGCTGAGTATGGAATTTGATGTTTTGATAGTTTATTACTATCTGGCAGCGATGAATGCAGGGGATTTTATTTCAGAATATTTTCAACGTGGTGGCACAGCGCCAGTCATTATTGTCTCATCTCAAGGTGAAGAAAAAATAGTTGTTGAACTGATGAAAGCCGGTGCCTGCGATTACATTCCAAAGTCCGTATTAACACCTGAAACAATTGCACGTGCATTAAAAGGCGCATTAAAATCAAGAGCATCTAAAAACAATCATAGTAATATTGAAACTGCGCTTGTGCAAACAGAGCGAACGCTTAATGCTGTGGTTTCAAAATCGCCATTGATTCTGTTCAGCATTAATGAGTCAGGCATATTTACCTTGTTTAAAGGTATGGCAATGGATACTATCCGTTTGTCAGAAGAGGATGTAATTGGGAAGTCTGTTTTTGAAATCTGGAATAAACTTCCTATCAGATTGAAAGATGTTAAGAAAGCATTGCTTGGCGAAGAGTTTAAACAGAACATGGAGTTTGAAAGCTGCTTTTTTGAAGTGCATTACATGCCTTCAGTTAATAGCGAAGGTGTGCTTACTGGAATCATGGGTATTGCTACAGATATTACAGGACACAAAGAGCAGGAAGATGAATTGCGACAGCAAATTATTTTATCGAGCGAAGCACAGAAAATGAAAGAGCAGTTTTTGGCAAATATGAGTCATGAAATTCGTACTCCTATTCACGGAATTATTGGTATCACAAAAATTATTCTGCAATCGCAGCTTGATAAAGATCAGTCGCATTACTTAAATGCAATACGAAAATCTGCCAGATAATCTTTTAGTAATTATCAATGACATTCTCGACTTCTCAAAAAATTGAAGCAGAGAAGATGACATTTGAATCAGTTTGTTTCAATCTGTTTGATCTTATTAATACCATCAATGAATTATTTAAAGCTCGTGTAACAGATAAGAGTGTAAAAATTATAACAGACTATGATCAGCAATTACCAAAACTCATTAAAGGTGACCCTGTACGATTGAGCCAGGTTATAAATAACCTTATGGGTAATGCTGTGAAGTTTACACATAAAGGCTCTGTAACACTTAAAGCTGAATTGATTGACACAAATGATGCACAAGTATCCATCAGATTTAAAGTCATTGACTCCGGTATTGGAATTGCAGAAGATAAAATGGCAACCATATTCGATTCGTTTTCTCAGGCCGGTACTGACATTACACGTAAGTATGGTGGAACAGGTTTGGGATTGAGTATTGCCAAAAAAATTGTTGAGTTACAAGATGGAAACATACGTGTTGAAAGCAAGTTGAATCATGGTACAACATTCATTTTCGAAATGCCATTTGATTTACCTGCGCCAGGAGAAGTTGAAACAGAAGAAAAGAAGGTTGCTGATGTGCATGCAGGATTTACTGGAAAGATAAACATCCTTGTTGTAGAAGATAATGACATCAATCGTTTAATCATAAATAAGCACATTAAAGATTGGGGATTTGATCATGATGAAGCCTGCAATGGAATGGAAGCAATAGAAAAACTGTCTGCAAAGGATTATGATGTTATTCTGATGGATATTGAGATGCCTGAGTTAAATGGCTATGCAGCTACAGAAAAAATCAGAAGAGAAATGAAAGGTCATAAGTCGCAGATTGCAATTCTAGCATGACAGCACACGTTTCTGCCAGTGAGAAAGAAAAATGTCTTGCAGCAGGAATGAATGATTATGTATCGAAACCGTTTGACCCCACTGAAGTAAAAAATAAAATTATTGAACTTAGTGGCAAGGCTAATGAATCTGTTACAGAGCAGCCTCTTGAAGAAGTTGCCATAAGTCAAAGTGTTCCTCAGACTGTAACTAAACTGACAAGTCTTAGTTTTCTGAATGAAATGTCAGGTGGCAATGCAGATTTTATTAAAGAGTTTTTGTCATTGTTTTTGACTAACATACCGGTGTCAATTGATGAACTTGAAGAAGGTTTGAAGAATAAGGACTTTGAAAAAATCAGACAGTCTGCACATAAAATGAAACCTTCCTTGAATTATGTAGGTTTAAAGGATACATACGAAACGGTGGCAACATTGGAGAAATATGCAAGAGAAAAATCAAATTTAGAAGATTATCCGGCAATGATTAAAAAGATTTCTGATGAATGTAGTGTTGCCTGTATTGAACTTGAAAGTGAACTAAAAAATGTAGAAGTATAAATAATAAAACTATGGCTAAAATATTTATTGTGGAAGATGATGCAATGGTGGCAACACTGATACGCCAGTCATTGTCAAAAAATCCTGATTTTGAAATCCAGCATTTTGAATCGGCAGAGGAATGTTTAAATAATCTGCATCTGAATCCCGACATTGTAACTATTGATTATCACTTACCGGGAATGAACGGTGTAGGTCTGATGCAAAGAATTAAAGATTATAATGCATCCATCATGTGCATACTTGTTTCAGGACAAGACAGTCTTGAAGTAGTTGTTGATTCTTATAAAAGCGGAGCACAGGACTACATTATCAAGAATGATAATTTGTTCGTGAATCTTGAAAACTCAGTAAAAAACCTGAGCATGAATGTGGTGTTGAAGAAAGAGAATGAAATGCTTAAAGACCAGATTATTGACCGTCATAAGTACAGCAATATAATGGGTAGCAGCAATGCTGTGTTGAGAATTTTGCGCCTGATTCAAAAGGTTGAAAAAAGCAATATGATGGTGCTTGTTACCGGACAAAGCGGAACAGGTAAAGAACTTGTTGCACGTGCGCTACACTATAACTCGCCTCGTGCACGCAAAAATTTTGTTACCGTTAACATGAGTGCAATTCCTGAGGAACTTATTGAAAGTGAACTTTTCGGTCATGAAAAGGGTGCATTTACAGATGCCCGCGAACGTAGAATAGGAAAGTTTGAAGAAGCTAATGAAGGAACTATTTTTCTTGATGAGATAGGAGAGATGCCTTTAAGCTTACAAGCTAAATTGCTTCGTGTATTGCAGGAAAAAGAAATTCAGCGTATAGGAAGTAATAAAACAATTAAGCTCGATTTCAGAATGGTGGCAGCCACAAACAGAAATCTGGCTGTTGAAGTTAAAGAAGGAAGATTCAGAGAAGATTTATTCTACAGGATTCAGGGATTTCTGATTCATTTGCCTCCATTGAAAGAAAGAGGTGATGACATTATTCTTTTGGCAAAACATTTCCTTGACCTGTATGCTCAGGCAAATAAAACACCTGTGGCACAACTCTCAAACGAAGCAGCTAAATTTATGCTTGATTATGAGTGGCCCGGAAATATTCGTGAGCTTAAAGCCGTGATGGAAAGAGCCGCCATTCTTGCAGATAATGCTACTATTTCTGTAGATGATTTAATGTTTGTAAATTTATAAATTAGTACTGAGTGATATTATAAGGCCACACCGTAATGCGGCTTTTTTTATGCAACCTTTTTAGCGATTTTACATATAAGGATTTACGCAGATGAGGAAGAAAAGAAAGAAACACCTGCCCAACAGGTTAAGACAAAGCGCCATAAGCTACGACTGTCTTATCGTTTAATTGCTGTTACTGCAACAGTTACTATGGCTGTTGTTGTTGGCGGAATAATTTATTTTAATATCTCCAACTCCAAAAAATCAAAGGCAAGTACTACAACATCAGATGCAGAGCAAAGACCAGTGGATTTTAATATCCCTGATTTGAAACAAAATTTCAGAGAGGAAACTATTAATGGTATAAGAGTAAGAAAGATGAGGGATGAGCATGTCACGAATTAGAATACAATTTCTTGTCTTTTCATTGATTTATTTTTTTGCTTATTGCAATGCAGTATTTGCTGTTACAAAAACTACAACAGCTTCCGGTAGCTGGAGTAATCCTGCTATTTGGTCACCTACCGGTGTTCCGGCTTCTTCTGATGATGTTGTTATTTCATCTGCACATAATATAACAATATCACAACAAACATTCTGTAAAACACTTGTTGTTTCTGGAGGTGCTGTTCTTAGTTTGTCACCATCTAAATTACTTCAGATAAATGGAGCTGTCAATATTGCAGGTACATTTGATATGAATGGTGGTAATGTTAAGCAACTTCTTAATAATGCAGCATTACAAATTGGTGTTACAGGAAAGTTGATTTGGAATCCGGGTGATAACACTTTAACAGGAGCATCGCTACTAACAAATTCTGTTGAAACCTTTAATGAAACATCAACCTTAGAAATCAAGAAATGGTATTCTTATGCAACTGTACCATTGGCGTCTGTGATTACTGGTAATTTAGGAAATGTCACTATAAGCACACAGGTGGGAAGTACCTTGTTTGAATGGAATCAGAATAATCAATTCGAAAGTCATCAGATTAAAGGCACATTAACTATTAACAACGGCTGGGTTGTATTGGATAAATCAGGTAGTATTTCTGATACTAAAATTGGTAAGATTATTTTACCCAATGTAAATTCTGTACTTGAGTTTCATAGCGGTAGCCATCCAGCATCTTTCAAAGTAACTACAGATAGTATTGCAAATATTGGTGGTGAAATAACTGGTCTTCTCAATGGTGAAGGCAATGTTACACTGAATGTAAACGGTGGCTTTCTAAATATGGGAAATGTAGAATTAATCTACAATAAAGGAACTTTAAATACAGCTAATGGTAATGCAAAACTAAATGTTGGCGGCAAGTACCTGCAAACGCATGGTGACTTAAGAGGTGTTTTTAATTTGTCTTCAACTGCAGCAGGAAATACAGAGTTTAAATTTAATTCTCTTGAAATGACAGGTGGGTTGTTGTTTGCTTATTATGCTTGTAATGCAACTGGTGCATTAAATTCTGTCACTGTTACAAATGATATGGTACTTAACTTTTCAAATGCATCAGATAAATTCAGAGTAAATGGACTTACAACATTAGCAGGTCAGTATAGCAAGTCGCGCTCATTGTTAAAGGTTGATGGCAACCTGATTCTTTCAGGAAATGCTGCAGCAGAATTTACTTCAAGTGGAAGTGTTGGAGCAGAAGAAAAAAGAATTAAAGGGGATGTTAATATATCAGGGCTTAACAGTAATTTCAACATGGGCAGCCATGCTGTTATTTTATCTGTAAATGGTGATGTTAACATTGATGGTGGAAACACCTGTTTTTCAAAAACACCTGGAGTTTCACAAATTAGTTTAAATAAGAATTTCTCATTACAATCAGGCACTTTTATCTTAAAGGGTCATGAAGGCAAGTCAGAACTAACTGTGAACGGTGCATATTCGCAGACCGGTGGTGTATTTTATTTGCACTCGAATACATTAACTGCATCAAATGATTCTGTAAAAGCTTACTTTAAAAGTTCATTCCGTCAGTGGAATGGCATTATAAACTTTGATGATAATCCTGAAGGCGGTAAGTCTGTACTTTTTATTCAGGGAATGAATTTATAGCCAAAGGCAGTTCATTGATAACAAGAGCAGGAACAGGCATTGGGTCTGTTTTTGGAAATTTGATATATTGTACAAATGGAGACCTAAATTACCAGAGAAGCACAGCGTCTGTAATTGATCAGATTAAACAACGTATTACAGTAAATTGCAGACTTAAAGTAACAGACGGGAATCTACTACTTAGTAGTCATAGTCAGCCTGCTGTTGACTTTTTAAGAGTTGAATCGGGTGCAATATTAAATTTACTAAGTACACAAATTAAGTCGAACCTGAAATATCAGAATTCAGGTTTTACTGTTGATGCGGGAGGTTTGGTAAGAACAGCTAATTCAAAAGGCTTTTATAACACGTTGGGCACTGCCGCAGTTTGCAGTAATGGTAACCTGAATTATTTTCTTGACAGAAATAGTATAGTTGATTATGTAGGGAGTAACCAATTAATAACCGGTTCAGGCTCCGGTGTTATTAATAAAGAACAGTTTAAGTATGGTGTTTTAAGGGTGAGTGGAAATGGCATTCTGGCAACTAATGTTGAAGTTCGCAATCGTATAGAATTAGGCAGCTCAACAATTAAGCTCAATCAAAAAACTTTGATTATAGAGAATGAAAACACTAATGCATTATCAGCATCAGGCGGCTCGTTGATTTGTGCTTCAGAATCAGATAAACTTATTTGGAAAAATATGAAAGGTGGAAGTAGTTATACAATTCCTTTCTCAAGTGATGGTAAAGTTGTTTCAAATGTTGTAGTGCAACCGATTGTTTCTGGCGATATTTCAATGTATAACTATACTGGAAATCCGGTTTCTGAAAATTTACCTGATGGCATACAACCGTTTCTTGTTGATGGTAAGGATGTAACCGATGAATCTTTAGCAAGACGAATTATTGGTTTCGATTCACAAGTAAAAGCAAATATTACTTTAAAGTTCTTTAAGAATGAAATTCCTGGCTTCAAAAATGGTGATACATTAGTTCTGATAAAAAATATTGGACAATGGGAAGTGACACCATTCAGTAAAGTAGGTGATGAACAAAATCCAGTTTCTGTTCAGGCAACAAATATAAATGCAAACGCAGTATTTGCACTTTGCACCGGCATAGGAGCGAAGATGCCCGATAATACTAATGGCAACAATAATTCTCAGGGAAATTTTAGTGTAGAGCAGATTTCACCGGTACCATTCAATGATTTTCTTAAAGTAAACATTAATGCTCCAACAATTGGGGTAATTTATCTGACTATTGTAGGCTCTGATGGGCGTGAACTTAGAAAACAAATGTTTGATGTTTCTCCTGGAAAGAACTTGTTAGCACTAAGTGAACTGAGTAGTTTGCCCACAGGTGTCTATTTTATACAGATAAATGGATTTAAGCAAACCATTACCAAGAAAGTAATGCGGCAGTAATGAAATGTAAGAAATCACAAATTTCGATTTAAGTTTTTACAACCTTTTTTAATCTCTAAGAGTATAATCAAAAGGTTCATTCTATAAAATAATTATTATGGCAAGAAAATTAAAACTCCGTCAGCGACAAAAGATGTCTATAATGTATAAGGCAATTTTTGTTACTGCCGGAACATCTATAATGGGATTGGCAGTATATCTTACTGTCGTTATGAATACTTCCAATGTGACAGATTCACGTGCTGGAGCACTCACCAATATGATTCAGGGGGTATGATGTAAATAACGGAGAAGTTATTTGTGCATTTGATTGGAATGGTGACGATCCTACAAAGGCAAGTAAAGGTCCTGATGCAATAAAAGTAAGCCCTTTTGCTGTAGTAATGTCAGAAGGTGTTGAAGGCACAAACGGATTGAGCGCAGGTAAAGGTAAAGATGGAATTGATTTGACTATTCCAACAGATAATTATTTTAATACTGATGGAATTGATATAAGCTTTGATTATAAAAGACTAGATGATAATTGCGATTTTATAAGTCGTGGTCGTTATTTCAACTTTGGAATGAAGAACGGAAAATTGATTATTGCCTATCGTGTAAATCTCGAAAAAGGAAGAAGCTATTCTGTTAATGAAACAACAAATTATGAGTTGGTAAAAGATAATGATTTCAGAAATTACCGCTTTGTCTATAATCCAAATACAGGTAAAGGTGAAATTATGGTTGATGATGTAGTGGTTTGGAATTATCAGGGGCCAAAAGAGCGATCAATGTTCTGGAAAAATTCTGACAATATTGTTATTGCAAAGAATATGAACGGTGGCGGTACAGATAAAACTATTCTTGATAATTTTATTATTCGTAGCACAACGCATGTACAACAACTGCCAATCACATTACTTTCTTTCCAAGCAGAGGCTCGCGATCATCATGTAATGGTTAGTTGGTACACCTCTCGCGAAACAGATATAGATTCCTTTGTTGTTGAGCGCTCTGTAGATGCTATTGAATATCAAAAAATAGGAGCTATAAAAGCTAATGGAAATTCTGAAGTGTTGCGTGCTTATGCATTCGTAGATAGAGCTCCTTTAGAAAACAAAATTGCCTATTACAGGTTGATGCCTTCAAACAAACCATTAAAATCAATAGCGGTGCCGATTATAGGGTATCGTTATAGGATGAACCACCCGGAAACAGCATTTAATCCGGCTGATTATCCAGCTGACACGGTGAAATAAAATTTGATCCGTTTAATAGAAGAGGCTGTCAGATTAATGACAGCCTCTTTTTATTTAGGTGCTTTTCGTAATAAGTAAATGGCAATAAATGCATATACTAAATTGGGGATCCACACAGCGACAACTGCCGGCAGATTTCCATTTGTAGCAAATGTTGTCTTCACCTGCATAAACATAATGTAAGTGAAACTCAATAATATTCCTGCCCCTAATTGTAAACCTATACCGCCACGTACTTTTTACTTGAAATGGCAACGCCAATAAGTGTAAGAATGAAAGTTGCAAAAGGATAGGAGGTGCGCCTGTATTTTTCTACTTCGTAAAAAGGAATCACTTCAGAGCCTCTTGATTTTTCTTCTTTAATATAGCTGTTTAACTCCGAAAAATCCATTGCCTCAATAAAGTTCATTCTTCTGTTAAATTCAGATGGGTGTATTGATAATGTAGTATCTAGCCTGATGCCTTTCTTTAATTCTTCTGTCATACCATTAATATGTCTGATGGTATAATTTTCAATGCTCCACTTTTGCGTTAATGAATCCCATGTAATTCTATCAGCCATGAGTTTAGTTACTAATTTTCCTCCTTCAAATTTTTCAATGCTGAACATAAAGCCTGTGTTGGCTTTGTTATCGTAGCTTTCAAAATAAACAAACTCACCGGGTTTTATTTGTCTGTGAATATTTCTTCCGCGATAGACATAAGGATTTTTAATATAAATATTTTCGAATTGAAGCCGTACAAGGTTTGCATGTGGAATCACCCAGTTGTTTAAATAAAAAGATGCAATAGCAATTACTGTTGCAGAAATAATATAAGGTCGGAGAAAGCGGTTGAAACTGATGCCACTGTTTAAAATGGCAATAATTTCTGTCTGCCCGGCCATTTTAGAGGTGAAAAAATATTACTGAAATAAAAACAAATAATGGACTGAATAAATTGGCAAAATAGGGGATGAAGTTTAGGGAATAATCGAATGCAATAGCGTTTAATGGAGCATGTCTCTCAATAAAATCATCTACTTTTTCAGAAATATCAAACACAACGGCAATACAAATAATTAGTCCTATGGCAAACAGGAATGTGCCTAAAAACTTTTTTATAATGTAGAGGTCTAAGATTTTTGCCTTCAATGCAAACTTTTTTGCGCAAAACTAAATTAAATCACTTATCTTTAATAACAAGAACAGGGATGAATATCGTTAATAAAAAGTTTGAAGCTTTAAAAATACCCCATTATGACAGCGTATTTTAGCGTCAAAAATCGGAAATGAGATATCATTTTATTGCTATTGCAGGAAGTGCTATGCATAATCTGGCACTTGCCTTACATCAACTTGGTCATGAAGTGTCGGGCAGTGATGATGAAATTGTTGAGCCTGCAAAGACAAGATTGGCTAAATCGGGAATATTACCTGAGAAAACAGGTTGGTTTCCTGAAAAAATTAATGCTGATATTGATGCCGTTATATTGGGCATGCATGCTCGTGCCGATAACCCTGAACTTGCAGAGGCTATTCAAAAAAATATTAAAGTGTTTTCTTATCCTGAATTTTTGTATGAACATTCAAAAAATAAAACCAGAGTTGTAATAGGTGGCAGCCATGGCAAGACAACCATTACATCCATGATTCTACATGTTTTAAAAACATCAGGAAATAACTTTGATTTTATGGTAGGTGCACAACTTGAAGGTTTTGATACCATGGTTAAACTATCAAACGATGCCCCTATAATTGTTCTGGAGGGAGATGAATATTTGTCTTCTCCGATTGACAGACGACCTAAGTTTCATCTGTATCATGCACAAATTGGTCTCATTAGTGGCATTGCATGGGATCATATAAATGTGTTTCCAACTCTGGAGATTTATGAGGAGCAATTCAGGATTTTTGCAAGAGAAATTCCACGTGATGGAAAATTGTTTTACTGCATGAATGATGATGCTGTTCGTAAAATTTGTGAGGCTGAAAATGTTGTAGCTGATAGAAAAGGTTATTCCATTCCGAAACATGTTATTAGAAATGGAAAAACATTTATTTACGATGACTATAATAAGGAAGTGCCGCTTCAGATTTTTGGTGAGCATAATCTGATGAATCTAGAAGGGGCAAGGATGATATGCAACTCAATAGGTGTCAATAACGAAGTTTTTTATAATGCAATAAAATCATTTAAAGGAGCAGCCAGACGGCTTGAATTACTTGAAGAGAATGATCAGTTTGCCGTTTTTAGAGATTTTGCACATTCACCTTCAAAACTTAAAGCAACATTAGAAGCGGTACGCAGGCAATTCCCGGAACGAAAACTTATTGCCTGTATGGAGTTACATACGTTTAGCAGTTTAAATGAAAATTTTCTTGATGAATATAAAGGCACAATGGCTGATGCAGATGTTGCAGTAGTTTATTTTAATCCAAAAACTATTGAACATAAAAAATTGCCTCCCATTAGTTCCGAAAAAATTTTCCAATCATTTGACAGAAGCGACATAAAAGTTATTAATGACTCAATGCAATTAATAAATTTTCTGAACACAGAAGATAAACAACAAGTAGTTTATTTAATGATGAGCTCAGGTACTTTTGACGGATTAAATCTAAAATCTTTTGCTGAAAGCTTAAACACCTCACATCAAAAAGTATAATCAATAAATATCAACTTTTCTTTTGTTGCCAAATGCCCAACACAAAAATAAGGGTAGGGCTGCAGACCATGTTATCTGATTATGCTGCCCTTCGGGAATTTCTACATATTGAATATTTTTTTCAGGAACACCTTTTTGTTTCATTTCAAAAATCAGATCACGGGCATCATCAATAGAGTCAATAACACCATTTTTATTCCTGTCTGCAGTTTCATCTTTAGTGCCTGTTTGAATCCAGCATTTTATTGCCGGTGCCGATTTACTTTTCTTTACCACCTGATGCATAATTCTGTCATCATCAGTATATCCGTCTTCGTAAGATTTTTTTCTCCACCAGAAACTGCCGCTAAAAACACCTACAGTTTCAAAAACAGAAGGATGGTTCCATGCCAAATCAAAAGCTGTTAATCCACCCAATGAAAAACCGGCTATTGCAGTTTTGGATGGTGTAAATTTTATTCCTGTAAAACTGCTGCAATGCGCAATCAGTTCGTCAAGAATAAATTTCGAAAATTGTTTTGCTTTATTTCCACGCTTTAGATAGTCAGCCTTACCTACAACACCATATTCCTGCAATCTGTTTTTATTTGCATGAATAGCAATTACTATGATAGGTTTAATTTTTTTTAACTGTGTCAAACTCTGCAGTGTATCTTTTAGGTGTAACAATTCTGCATCCTGACCATCAAGCATAAACAATACTCCGGTGTTTTTAGAGTATTGTGCAGGCAAATAATAATCAATTCGTATTTCGCGCTTTAAAAACTTACTTGGAAATATGGTTGATATTAAATCATACTTCCACTCTGACTTAGGTGATGTCATAACTTAATAAATGCAATATCAGAGCCAACCCGACTTTTTGCGTCTTGTTGCACCTAAGCCTAATGCTCCAAGTAAGCTTCTTGTTAGTACACTTGTTACAGTTCTCATCACTTGCTTTCCTGTAGAACTGTTTAGCACCTGATCCAACTGGCTGGGTTCTTCTTTTGCTTCAGCTGCTTTTGTTGCTTTTGTATTTTCAGCAACCTGCGTTTCTAATTTTTTAGAGAGTACTTCAAATGCACTTTCTCTGTCAAGTGTTTCATTGTATTTTGTTGTCAGACGAGATTTAGAAATACTTTTTGTCAATTCATCCGGAGTTAAAATGTCCATTCGTGATGCCGGTGTACAAAGCAAAGTATGAGCTATTGGTGTTGGCACACCTTTTTCATTTAAAACTGTGATTGCTGCTTCACCAATACCTAAAGTAGTAAGTAATTCATCAACTTTATAGTAGTCTGATAGCGGATAATTTTCTGCTATAAGTTTTAATGCTTTTCTGTCGTTTGCTGTAAATACTCTGAAAGCATGTTGTACTTTTAATCCTAACTGCGCCAATACGGCAGCCGGTATATCTTCCGGTGATTGTGTAACAAAAAATACTCCAATGCCTTTTGATCTAATCAATTTTATTACTGTTTCAATCTGATCTAACAACACTTTAGATGCATTGTTAAAAATTAAATGCGCTTCGTCAATAAATATTACCAATTTAGGTGCATCCGGGTCACCCACTTCAGGAAATGTTGAATATACTTCAGCCAATAAACTCAACATAAAAGTTGAAAATAATTTAGGCTTATCCTGAATATCGGTCAACCTGATGATATTCAATTTGCCATTGCCATTTTCGTCTATTCCTAACAAGTCTTCGACTTCAAAAGATTTTTCACCGAAGAATTTCTCTGCACCTTGCTGTTCTATCTCTATTACTTTACGAATGATGGTTGATGCCGAAGCACTACTTATAGCACCATAATCTGCTTTAATTTCATCCTTACCTTCATTAGTTAAAAACTGTAATACCTTTTTGAAATCTTTCAAATCAAGTAAAGGCATTTGTTTATCATCGCAATATTTAAATATCAGCGAAACAACACCTTGTTGTGTGTCATTCAAATCAAGGATTTTAGAAAAAAGTACAGGCCCAAATTCAGACACAGTAGCTCTTAATCGCACACCCTTTTCATCTGATAAAGTCAGAAACTCAACCGGAAATTGCAGTGGCTTCCAGGTAAGTCCTAATTTCTGATAGCGTTCATCAATTTTTGGATTTGTTGTTCCCGGACTTGCCAATCCACTTAAATCGCCTTTTACATCCATCAATAAACATGAAACACCTTTCGCAGAAAGCGATTCTGCTATGCCCTGCATGGTTTTGGTTTTTCCCGTTCCTGTAGCTCCTGCAATTAAACCATGACGGTTAAAAGTTTTTAATGGTGCTTTTATGAAACTTCCTGTCAGCGTTTCGCCTTTAAGTACCGGGTGCACTGAGTACGATGCTGTCGCCTTTAAATTGATATTCTTTATTTACGACTTCTTTAAACTGTTCTGTTAAGCTCATTTATGTTTAGTTAAAAAACTGCTGACAAATGTATGCCTAAAAGATGAAATTAAACAGAAAGGTTTATTTCTTTGCAACTTGTTAATGTGTTTGACTTAATGCCACAAAATATGCCTGAGGGTGTTTCAGCTTTTCAAAGAATTTATAAACAGCTATTTCTGATTTTAAAATCGGTTATAACGTTTTCCTATCTCAAAATAATAAAGAACAAGTTTTTAAGGGGAGCAGCTATTTTTTTTATGCTGTTGGTTTATTATGTTGTGCTACTGCATATAAACTTTCTTTGGCTATTTGGCTATATGCCAAAAATGAGTGAAGTCAGAAATCCGCAAGTGGCAATTGCCACCGAAATTTATACAGAAGATAGTGTACTTATTGGAAAATATTATCATGAAAACAGGACACCTGTAAGTTTTGATTCAATTTCGACTTATGCAGTACAGGCACTTGTTGCCACAGAAGATGTAAGGTTCTATAAACACTTCGGCCTTGACCTTTATGCATTAATCAGTGGTGCATATTCCACTGCCAAAGGAGATGAGCGTGGTGCTAGCACAATAACACAACAGCTAGCCAAAAATATGTACAGTACCCGCAAGAAAGTTAATCAGGGATTACTTCAACATATTCCTCTTGTTGGTACATTGGTTAGCAAATCAAAAGAGTGGATAACATCTGTTAAATTAGAGATGTTTTATTCAAAGGATGAGATATTGGAAATGTATTTTAATACAGTTGATTTTGGTAATAATTGGTTTGGTATCAAGGTTGCTGCACAAAACTATTTCAGCAAACAACCTTCAGAACTAAATTTGCAGGAATCAGCAACACTCATTGGTTTGCTCAAAGCTACAAGTAGTTATAATCCTTTGAATAATAAGAAACGCTCATTGGCAAGAAGAAATATTGTGTTGTCGCAGATGCAGAAGTATGGGTATATCAGTCAGGCAGCTTTTGATTCCATCAGTCCAATGCCATTGAACCTTAAACGTCCAACCAATAACCCTGCAACAAAAGATTCTTACCTGAGGCAGTTAATAGCAAAGATTATTAAAAGTTATTGTGATGAAAACAACTTAAACATTAATGAGGATGGATTGAAAATTTATACAACCATTAACTCACACCTACAAAATTATGCAGAGTTGGCTGTTAAAGATCATCTGAGAAAAGTGCAGAAGCAATTCGATGAACATTGGGGAAAACAAAATCCATGGCGCGATGACAATGGAAGAGAAATATTGAACTTCGCAAATACCGCTGTGGCATTTACGCAGTCATACGACCGTTTGAAAAAGCAATTCCCTTCAGCACCAGATTCTGTTAATTTTTATCTTAACAAGAAAAAAAGCATGAAAGTATTTACATACAATGGTGCCAAGGATACCGTGATGTCAACATTAGATTCACTTAAATATTATGCACGTTTGTTAAATGCAGGAACTATGTCTTTGAATCCGTTAACCGGTGAGATTAAAGCTTATGTAGGTGGTGTTGATTTTAATTTTTTTAAGTTCGATCATGTTACACAATCAAAACGACAGCCGGGTTCAACATTTAAGCCGTTTGCTTATTTGGCAGCAATAGAAGATACTTTTAGCCCTTGTAGCCGATTAGATGATGTGCCTGTATCCATAGAGTATGATGGTGGTCAAATCTGGCAACCCTATAATAGTACAGGTGCATTTACTTATTCAAGTAAAACATTAAGACGGGCGTTGGCACAATCGGTCAATTCTATTACAGCACAAATTGCTGAATTGGTTGGATGGGACAAAATTGTTGAGTGTGCACATAGGGCAGGTGTAAAAAGTCGTTTAGATACTGTGCCATCAATTTGTTTAGGAACAAGTGATGTAAGTGTTTACGAAATGACTTGTGCTTATGCACCATTTGTAAATGGCGGAAAGAGTGTTGAACCCATTTTGGTGAAGAAAATTTGTGCCAACGATGGAACAGTTCTCAAAGAGTTTATGCCAGAATTTAAGCAAGTTATCTCTGAAGAAAATGCCTGGTTAATGTTGTATATGTTGCAAGGAACTATTCAGGAGCCTGGTGGAACATCTCAGGCATTGTGGGGCTATTCAGTTTTTAAAAATGGAAATGATGTTGCAGGCAAAACAGGAACTACATCCAATTATTCCGATGCTTGGTATATGGGTGTTACTCATGATTTGGTTACCGGTGTTTGGGTAGGTGCTCCATATAGAAGCGTGCATTTTCGAAATTCATCAGGTCAGGGGTCACGATTAGCACTTCCAATATTCGGAAAAATGTTAGAGAAAGCTTATCAGGATCCCAAGTCGGGTGTTGTTGTTGGAAAATTCAAAAAACCGAAGAAAATTTCCAAAACAATTTATTGCGAAAACGATGACATTGAGCTCGAAGCGGCAGATTCTTTATTAAATGATTCGTTGATAAATACAGAATTGATGATTCTTGAAAGTGACTCTTTAAAATCAGATTCATTACAGGGAGGTGGAGATTAAAAAGAATTTTATTTTAGCAGAAAAAATATGCGTAGAAAAATAGTAGCAGGTAACTGGAAAATGAATGGCACATTGGATGATGCCATCAAACTGACTTCTGAAATTGTAGAAATGTATAAGGACGAAATTAATTCTGATGTTCAGGTTGTATTATCACCACCATTTCCGTTTTTAAATAACGTAAGTAAACTCACTAATAGTACTGCAATTAAAATTGCTGCACAGAATTGTGCAGCACAGGCTTCCGGTGCTTTTACAGGAGAAGTCTCAGCTTCAATGATTGCCTCATGCGGTGTTGGCTATGTTATTCTCGGACATAGTGAAAGAAGAACCTATTTTAATGATACCGATGAAGTACTTTTGTTGAAAGTGAAGCAGGCATTATTGAATGGACTTCAGGTAATATTCTGTATTGGTGAAACAAAAACCGAGAGAGAAAGCAACAATCACTTTGAATGTGTGGAAAACCAAATAAAAAATGTACTTTCAAATCTAACGTCTGACGAATTTGCGAAGTGTATAGTCGCTTACGAACCTGTTTGGGCAATTGGTACGGGACTGACAGCTTCGTCTGCACAGGCACAGGAAATGCATTATTTTATCAGAGAAGTTTTAAAAAGACAATTTGGAGAGCAAGCCTCTGAAACTTCAATTTTGTATGGAGGTAGTTGTAATGAAAACAATGCAAAGGAGCTGTTTGCTTTGCCGGATGTTGATGGTGGGTTAATTGGAGGAGCATCTCTAAAATCAAGAAGTTTTATTTCCATTATAAAATCATTTTAACTGGATGATTAATTCATTCAATTGTGTTTTACTTTTTGCTTTCTTGTTTTGTGGTTTGTTTTCTGATGCACAATCATTAAGGCAACCTGCATTTGTTGAATATAGTTTTAATGCAGGTAGAGTAGTGAAAAATTATCCTATATTTCCTGAAAGAAAATTGGCAGGTATCAACAGTATTGTGATTGGCAGCAGATTAAATGGCTATAAGGCATGGCATCCTTATTATAACTTCCCTAATGCATCTTTCGAACTTGTTTATGGTGGTTTAGGTAATAAAAAAGTTCTTGGTAATTTCTCTGCATTGCTTTACAGGTTAGAATTCAGTTATAAGATGAATGATAAATTTTATACTGAAATTACACCATCATTTGGTTTCGCATATTTTAATAAGCCATATCATGCCATCAATAATCCTGAAAACACACTCATAGGTTCAGCATTTACATTTTGTGCAGCAGCACGACTCAACCTACGATATTATATCAATCCATTTTGGTCTGTCAGTGCAGGTGCCGGTGTTTATCATTGCTCCAATTCACATTATCAATTGCCTAATCTTGGAATTAATTTACCGGTTGCATCTGCAGGACTTCGTTATCATATCCGACCACTTAATCTACTCTTTGGTAATCGTAGTTTAGAAAAGGATGCCAACTATCATTTTCAGGTGCGATTAGCAGTTGGTTACAACGAGCAAGGGGCAAGCACATTTCCGGTAAATGGTCCAAGATATCCAATTTATCTCGGAGCATTTTATGTGACTCGTTATCTGACTCCGGTAAATAAATTTCATCTTGGTGTAGAGGGATGGTACAATAGTGGTGTTTATGATTTCATTACCAGTCAACGATATTACAATGACAAAGAACATATTCGTTCAACAGCATTGCAGGCAGTTGTTGGTAATGAATTTTTATTCGGTCATTTTAGTATGCTGATAAATGGCGGTATTTATTTCTATAATCCGGTTTATCACGAAAAGCTAAGGAGGGAAAACGAAACAGATTTCAAAAAACAATTAAAGGGTTGGATCACTGCAAGAATAGGTTTTCAATATTATCTGAAAGATGCTACCATATATCACAAGAATAATTTTTATGCCGGTGTTTATATTAAGACCAATCTTGGTCAAGCCGATTTTCTTGAAACAGGAATAGGGTATGCTTTTTAGTTTTTAAGATGCAACTTGAATAACTTTAAAAATACAGACAGATTATCAGTAAAAATATTTTGTATAGTTGCATCAGAACAGAAAGAATGAAAAACAGAATTACTGAATTGTTTGGAATAGAATATCCAATTGTACAAGCAGGAATGATTTGGTGCAGTGGATGGAGATTGGCTTCTGCAGTTAGCAATGCAGGTGGGCTTGGATTAATTGGTGCAGGCAGTATGTATCCTGATATTTTAAAGGAGCATATTGATAAATGTAAGGCTGCCACAAATAAACCCTATGGTGTAAATGTTCCTTTGTTGTATCCTGATATAGAGAAACTGATGGCTATTATCATTGCAGGTGGAGTGAAAATTGTTTTCACTTCTGCTGGTAATCCTGCAACATGGACTACTCATTTAAAACAAGCAGGGATTACTGTTGTACATGTTGTAAGTAATGTAAAATTTGCATTAAAGTCGCAAGCTGCCGGTGTTGATGCAGTTGTTGCCGAAGGTTTTGAAGCCGGAGGGCATAATGGTCGTGAAGAGACAACAACATTGTGTTTGATTCCTGAGGTAAAGGATGCTTTACAAATACCGGTGATTGCTGCAGGTGGAATTGGATGTGGTCGTGCTATGATGGCAGCTTTTGCATTAGGTGCAGAAGGTGTGCAGGTTGGGTCGCGTTTTGTGGCAAGTATAGAGTCATCAGCACATACTAACTTTAAAGAAAAAGTTATTAATACTTCAGAGGGTCAAACAGTTTTAACATTAAAGCAACTGACACCTGTGCGATTGATAAAGAACAAATTCAGTGAACAAGTTGATCTGGCACAACAGCGCTGTGCAACGCGTGAGGAATTGACGCAGTTACTCGGCAGGGCAAGAGCAAAAAAAGGAATGTTTGAAGGAGATTTGGACGAAGGCGAATTAGAAATTGGTCAGGTATCGTCACAAATAAATAATATTATTCCTGCCGGTGACATAGTGAAAAATATTTGGAATGAATTTTTAATAGAAAAAAACCGTATTGCTAATTTATTTTAATTTATGGTGAAATTTGAAAAAATAATTTTGCCCAATGGTTTACCTGTGATTGTAAATTACGATCCTTCAACACCATTGGTTGCAATGAATATTTTGTACAAAGTTGGTGCACGCAATGAAGATGCAGGCAGAACCGGTTTTGCTCATTTGTTTGAACATTTAATGTTTGGAGGTTCTGTAAATATTCCATCGTATGATGAACCATTGCAGCGTGCCGGAGGTGAGAATAATGCTTTTACAAATAATGATTTTACTAACTACTATCTGACTATTCCTTCACAAAATGTTGAAACAGCATTCTGGTTAGAGAGTGACCGTATGTTAAGTCTTGCCTTCTCAGAAAAAAGTTTAGATGTGCAACGTAATGTGGTAATTGAAGAATTTAAACAACGCTACCTGAATCAACCTTATGGTGATGTGTGGCTCAATCTCAGGCCACTTGCATATAAGGTGCATCCTTATCAATGGGCAACAATTGGTAAAGACATCGAACATATTGAAGATGCAACATTGGATGATGTAAAAGCATTTTTTCATAAGTGGTATTGTCCCAATAACGCTATACTTACATTATCGGGAAACATAAAACCTGAACTTGCATTTGAACTAGCAGAAAAATGGTTTGGTGAAATAAATGCACATGAATTATCTAAGGAGAGTTTACCAAAAGAACCAATACAGAGAGAATACAGAAATATTATGCTTGAAAGAGACATTCCTGCAAATGCAGTTTATAAAGCTTTCCATACTTGTTCACGATTTGATAACGAGTTTTATGCTACTGAATTACTTACAGACATACTCTGTGGAAGCAAATCAGCCGTGTTGTATCACTCTTTAGTTAAAGAGCAACAACTATTTAATTCAATCAATGCCTATTTTACAGGAGACTTGGATAATGGATTAATGATAGTTGAAGGAAAAGTTAATGATGGTGTTGATGTAAAGCATGCTGATCATGCTATTGATACTTTGTTGCAACTTGTAGTGAATGATGGAGTGCAAGAGAAAGAAATGAAAATAGTAAAACAAAAAACAGAATCTACTTTAGTTTTTTCAGAAGTAAATATTGGTAACAGGGCATTAAATCTTGCTTATTTTGAGATGATAGGAAGTGCAGAGAAAATAAATAATCAGTTACAACAATACGAAGTTGTTACTGCAAATAATGTTCAGCAAGTAGCAAAAACAATTTTTAAAAAAGAAAATGAGTCATCAATTTACTATTGCAAGAAAGGAGTTGCAGTATGAATAGAGTAATTGAACCTGAATTGAAATTAACGAATAAAGTTGATTTTACATTACCTGAAAAAATTATCTTGGACAATGGCATACAAGCATACGTTCTTAATGCAGGTGAGCAGGAAGTTGCAAAACTCGAATTGGTTTTTATGGCAGGGGAGTGGTATGGTGAGTTTAGTATGTTGGCCTCTGCAGTAAATGAGTTGTTGGAATCCGGAACAGCAAAGCGTACAGCCTATGAAATTTCACAGTCATTCGATCAATATGGAGCCTATCTCAACACCTCTTGTTCATTTGATACAGCATCAATTAAACTTTTTACGTTATCACGATTTATTCCGGAGACTTTTTCATTGTTACTGGAAATTATGTCAGAGGCTGTATTTCCTGATGAAGAAGTGAAAATATTCACAGATCAAAGTATTCAGCAATTAAAAATCAATAGTCAAAAGGTTGATTATATTTCAAGAAAGACTTTCAATCAGATGCTATTTCCGGATAATCATCCTTATGGGAGGCCAGCATCAGAAGCAGATTATAAGAAGTTGAATTCTGCTGATTTGGTTTTATGGCATAAACAATATTATCAACCTCAAAATTGTGTGATTTTTCTAAGCGGACGTTTTAATGAGGATGCTGTTAAATCCTTAAATCAATTATTTGGACCATGGAAAGACTCTACACTAAGTAAAATAGTTGAGAAAAATTTTTCTATTGAAAAATATAAGCCTGAAAGAAAATATCTTGAGAAAAAGGATGCATTACAAACTGCTATTCGGATTGGATGTCATACCCCGAATAAACTTCATCCCGACTATATTCCATTGACAGTTTTATCAACCGTTTTGGGCGGATATTTTGGTTCAAGGCGGATGAGTAATTTAAGGGAAGAACGAGGTTATACCTATGGGGTTGGTTGTGCTATGGTGTCCTGGCTTCATGGCGGATACTTCTTCATTTCTACACAAGTGGGCAAACAACATCGTGAAAACGCGCTTGAACAGATATATCTTGAAATTAAGCGACTTCGTGAAGAAAAAATCCCGGATAATGAGCTCAATCGTGTAAAAAGCTATATGACAGGCGTTTATCAAAGAAGTTTAGATGGGCCAATGCTTGTTTCTGATAGAATAAAATCTATGGTTTTATACAATCAGGATTTCAGTTTACTAAATTCATATTTACAAATCATGAATTCTACTGATTCAAACCAATTACTTGACTTGGCAAATCGTTATTTTTCTAATAAAATGACTGAGGTTTCTGCAGGTTAAGTTCAATGAATTTTTTCAAACGGCAACTCTGTTAAAAAAATCTCGTTTAATTGTTAAATTTATGATGTAGAAATGAAGATTAGTTTTATATTTGTACAAACAAATTTAATGAAGCTATGATACGAAAACACATTATTGCACTTTTGATGTTCTGTACAGTGTTTACAGTAGATGTCAAAGCAAGTCACCTTTTTGGTGGTGAGATTACTTGGGAATGTATTAAATCAGAATTTAATATTGGTAAATTTCAGTTTACCTTAAAAGTTTACAGAGATTGTAATGGTATTCCTTTTACGCCCCCATCAGCAATTAATGTATATGGAAATCCATTGGTTACTTCCATTCCAATTAATGCTGCATTAACTGTAATAACTGACTTAAGTCCCACAGGTTGTGGTTTTACTTGTGCAAATCCTGCAGCTGGTGCAACTCAAGAATTTGTAATGAAAACAAATCCGGTGTTTTTAAATGGAACTCCTCCTGCTTCAGGATGGGTTTTTGCAATTGACGATTGTTGCAGAAATACTTTGGTTAATGTTGGTGGAGGTGGACAAGGTTTTACGATCAGAGCTGTTATGTATCCGTTTAATGGACAAAACATGAATCCTTGTTATGATTCTTCTCCATTTTTTAAAGAAAGACCTAATACATATATCTGTATCGGATATCAATATACTTACAATCCAACTGCCGTAGATCCCGAATTAGATTCACTTTATAGTGATTGGACTAATCCATTAGAGCAACCAACAAGTTCTCCTCCTGCCGCCTTCAATGCTCCAATAATTAATTTTACTGCACCCTATACTGTTAACAGTCAGTTGCCTGGTAACGTAACAATGAATCATAATTCAGGTGAAGTAACTTTTTTTGTAACAACAGCATCAAGTGTCACTGGTAATTTTGCAACTTGCCTGAAAGTTACTGCTTATAAATGTCAACAGAAAGTTGCAGAGATTTTCAGAGATTATGGTGTAGTGCTTACTACTAATTGTTTTGTACAAATCCACCGGCAATTAATTTGCCACCGGCAATTAATTTACCTTTTGCCGGAGGAACTATGAAAGATACTACTGTTCATGTTGGTGATACGGTCAAATTCAGGATTGATGCTACAGACTTTCAACGGAACATTGGTTCAGGAGCTGCATTTCAGACAATTCGTATAGATGCTTATGGCGATGAGTTTGGTGTGCCTATAAATACAAACAGTGGATGTGGTTACCCACCTTGTGCCAAGTTAGATAAATTGACCCCTGTAATTTCACCTTTAGCTGCCTTTATAAATTTTGAATGGGTCACAACATGCGATCACATCATTAAACCCTCGGGGTGTTTACGAGAAAGAAATACCTACTACTTCATCATTAAAGCGCAGGATAATTATTGTCCGGCACCGGCAATCAGTACTATAACGATTGCAATTACTGTTGTTCAATCTAAACCCTTGGAGCCACCTCATGTTCGGGGTGCATCGGTGCTTAATACAACCGGTGATGTTGGATTATATTGGGAAACACCGGGTGTCGTCAACCAACTCGATACGCATCATGTATTCAATTCCTATCAGATTTATGCATCAAATAGTTATGGTCGTATACACTTTAGTAGATTCTGTTGCAGGAAATAAGGATTTCTATAAACAGAAAGGTGATACTATCACTGCCACACAACTAAATACATTGATTGGTGCCAACGCAAACGCTGCACCTGTTTATTTCTATGTAAGAACAAAATCATTGTGTAATGGGGATAGTATTTCTGTTCCTTCAGATACAATTAGTACAATGTTTGTCAGTACAAGTATTGTGAATTGTGAAACACAAGTAAATTGGAATTCGCTTTTTAAACATGCATATCCGGGTTCTGCAGCTTTAGTCTATAAAATTTATCGAGAACATCCTATAGGTTCTCCACCAGTCCAAATTGCAACAGTGCCGAATACCTGGCCAAATGCAACATATACCGATCCATTTTCAAAGACAGTATGTCGTGACAGCGTGAAGTATTATGTCACTATTGATGATACTTTAATTATAAAATCAACCCCAACAGTTACACGGTGTGTTTCAAAATCTAATGTTACCAAGCAATATATTGATAATAGTTTCACTGCTAGTATTTCACCTATAGGTCCAACAAATCTTTGTCCGCCAAATTGTGTAAATTTAACCGTTTCGGCCAATCCTAGTCCTGCTTGTTTTACCACTTCATATTTATGGAGTAATGGAGCAACTACTTCTGGTATTACAGCTTGTGCAGCAGGAAACTATTCAGCAGTTATAACGCAAAGTCCAAGCGGATGTACAAGTACAACACCAATACACGTTGTAACATTAACACCTGGTCCAACTGCAAATATTGCAATTTCAGGTGTAAGTAGTGTTTGCCCCGGTGATAGTGTGAATCTTCAGTTTACATTTGCAGGTGGTGCTCCTTATACATATAGTTATAATGTACCCGGCCCGGGTTGTGTTGGAACAACTGTTGTTAATGCAGTAGCCAATTCATCACCGGTTACAGTCAGAGTACCTGTTAATTGTAATTTTAACTATACACTCAATTCTGTAATGGGTGCTTGTGCAGGAACAGTAAGTGGAAGTGCAAACGCAACAATTAAAGCATTGCCAACTGCAAGTGTTGTAAATACTGCAAATGATACCATCTGTAATGGAGGAGGTTCAACCATTTCACTTGCATTTACAGGTACTGGTCCTTGGAATTATGTTATTAAAAGCAGTACGGGTCCAGATATTACAGCAACAACAGCTTCAAACCCTGTTTCAATAAATGTTACTCCTGCTTCCACAACAACCTATACATTGTTTAGTGTTAAAGATGCATGTACAGGAACCGTTTCCGGAACCAGAAAAATTGTTGTTCTTCCAATACCAACTGCTGCTATGTCTATTACCGGAAACGATACTATCTGTAGCGGCAGCTCAACTACAATTCGTGTTGACTTTACAGGCACAGGCCCTTTTGTTGGAAATATTAAAGATAATACAACAGGTGTTTTAACACCGGTAAATACAGCAGCATCTTTTGTGACACTCAATGTGACTCCGAATGCAACAACTACTTATTCATTCCAGAATTTTGTTAGCTCTGCTAAGGCTTGCCCCGGTACAATTGCTAATAGTGTTGTGGTTGCTGTAAAAGCAATTCCTACAGCAAACATTTCAAGTGTTACCAATGCCACAATCTGTAAAAATGACAGCGTGCGCATGCAGGTTAGTTTTACAGGCAATGGAACGCCATACACATTTGGTTTGGTGACCAATGCCGGTGCACCTGCAAATGTAAATGCAGCTACGAATCCCTATTATTTTTATGTGCATCCTACAACGAGTACTAATTATATAGTTACAACAGTTACTGATGCATTTTGCAGTAAGTCAAATATCAATGATACAGTAGCTGTAACAGTAAACCAACTGCCTACTGCCGTACTTTCCGGAACTACAACAATTTGTGCCGGTCAGCCAACAACTTTGACAATTAACTTTACCGGAACAGGTCCATTTACAGGAAGCTATGTTGCAAGTACAGGTGGCACCACCAATTTTAATACTTCAGCAAATCCTTACACATTTAATGTTTCGCCAAGTGCAACAACAACGTATTCATTAAGTGCTACCATTAATGATTCAAAATGTTCTAATAACACCAATCCTGCAACAGCAATTGTAACGGTTAACGCATTGCCGCAGGCATCTATCAGCGGCAACAAAACAATCTGTACCGGAGCGAATGATACTTTATTAGTAAACTTTACTTCAGGTAATGCACCATGGACATTCTATTACAAAGATGGAGTAGGAAATACTTATGGTCCGGTTACAACAAGTAATAACCCATATAAGGTAGTTGTTAGTCCAACAGCTACTACTACATTTCAACTTGATTCTGTATTTAGCGGAGTTTGTAAAGGAAGTGTAAATGGAATTGGTAGTGTTACTGTGCGACCGTTGCCAACAGCAACATTTACAACTAACAACGATACTATTTGTAATGGTAATGCAACTAACTTAACAATTCAGTTTACCGGTACTGCACCATTCAGTTATCAGTTACAAGGACAAGCAGTGCAGAATGCAGCTACCAACCCTGTTACCATCAATGTTAATCCAACAACTACTACAAATTGCACATTGGTTCAGGTAAATGATCAGCTTTGTACAAGTGCAACAAGTC
The DNA here is from genome assembly GCA_016699635.1 of Bacteroidota bacterium. GTDB lineage: Bacteria > Bacteroidota > Bacteroidia > AKYH767-A > OLB10 > OLB10. The sequence continues at coordinate 2,911,494 of CP064983.1, forward strand.
AACAAGTAAAAATTACAGTTCTTAATTTACCAACTGCTGTTCTGACAACAACAACGCCTAATTTATGTACAGGAGTGAGTGGAAGTATTACCATAAACTTTACAGGTAACGTATTTCACTACAGCATACTCAAATGGAACTGTAAACACACCTGTTGTAAGCAATACAAATTCTATTGTTATTCCGGTTTCTGCAACAGTTAACACAACATATTCATTAGTTGGAAATGTTAACAGCATGTATGGTTGTAATGCACCTGTTAATCCGGCAACTGCTTTAATTACTGTGAGACCATTGCCAACAATGACTATCAGTGGTAATCCAATAATATGTGAGAGTACATCAGCAAATTTCAACATAACATTTACCGGTACAGCACCATTCAATTATAGTTATTTTAATGGAACATCTAATGTAAATGGAACAACAAGTACAAATCCATTAACAATAACCGTAAGTCCGCCTGTTGGAACTACAACCTATACTCCTGTTAGTATTGCCGATCAATATTGTACAGGCACAGCGTTGAATGGTTCATCTGTTGTGAAAGTTAATCCAAAACCAACTGCAACATTATTTGGAAATGATACCATTTGTGTAGGAAGCAGTTCTTTCATTGCAATTAAATTTGTGGGTACACCGCCATTCGACTATAGTTATACAACAAATGGCGTTTCATCGGGTAGCCTTTCTTCGCCTGTTGACTCTGTTTCAATTCCTGTTGCACCAAATGTTAATACAACTTATGCATTGTCAACAAGTATTTCTGATGCTAATTGCTCTAACAGCAATATCAATCAGTCGGTTTACATGAAAGTTACTCCAATACCGACAGCAGCAATAACGGGAACCAATGCAATTTGTAGTGGAGGTTCAACAAATCTCACCATCAATTTTACCGGAGAAGCACCCTTATAATTATTCTTACTTGTAGGTGGAACTACAATGGGACCATTTACAACCAATAATACTTCTGTAACAATTCCTGTGAGTCCAACTGCCAATACAAATTATACACTTCCGGCAACAGTTAATGGAAATGGATGTAACGGGCCGGCTTCAGGTAATGCAATGATTACAGTCAATGCAATACCACAGGCGGTAATTTCTACTGCAAAAGATTCAATCTGTAAAGGTGATAGTACACAATTATCAATTCAATTTACAGGTGCTGCACCGTTTACATATCAGTTACAGGGACAAGGTGTTACTAACGCAACATCTAATCCGCATACATTCTATGTTTCGCCACAAAGCAATACATCTTATGTACTGACAAACATTACAGATAATAATTGCCCTGCAGTAATTAATCAGAACATTGGTGTTAAAGTGCTGGATAATCCAACTGTAGCTATTTCAACGGCAACACCTTCATTGTGTAAAGGAAATCCGGGAAGTATTACTCTTAACTTTACTGCAAATGGGCCTTATAGTGTAACTTACAATGACGGCACATCAAACTTCCCGTGACGTCCACAAGTAATTCAATGACAATTCCTGTTACGCCAACGGCAACTACTACATATACATTGTCCGGAGTAGTTACAGGTTTATTAGGCTGTAAGACTTCTGCAACAGGAGCAACAACTGTTACAGTACATGAATTACCACAAGCTGTTATTTCAGGCAAACCTGTAATATGTTTAAATGAAATAGCACCAATACAGATTCAGTTTACGGGAACAGCTCCATTTAATTATAGTTATCAGAATAACGTGACAGGACAGATTAACAATGGAACAACATCACAAAATCCATTAACAATAAATCTTAGTCCAACAACTACCACATCGTATAATCTGACAGCAATTAGTGATAAGAATTGCCCCGGAACGCAAATAAGTGGTTTAGCAAATATTACAGTTAATCCGTTGCCGCAGCCTGTCATTACAGGTGTAAATCAGGTTTGTGAAGGTACACCTTCTGTTCTATCAACAACACTTCCTTACCAATCTTATCAATGGTCTAATGCAACTACAGGAAGTACAACGGCAGTTACTACTACAGGTACATATACGGTAGAAGTTACTGATATAAATGGTTGTAAAAAATTATCTCCACCATTTGCATTTATTGCTCATCCATATCCTGTTGTTAATTTTACAAACGATACAAGCAAAACATGTCAGGTGCCAAGAGTTAACTACTTCAATCAATCATTGTATCAGCCTGGAGCAACATTCCAATGGAGTCTTGGTGAAAATGCTGTTTCCAATGAAGTTAATCCTTCACATGTTTACAGTCAGCCGGGTACTTATAATGTGCAGTTGATTGTTACCAATCCATTTGGATGTAAAGATTCAATAGAGAAACAAGTAGAAGTAATTTTCTATCCATTGCCTGTTGCACAATTTACAGCAAATCCAATGGTGACAAATATTTTCAACAGACTAGTAAGTTTCACTGATCAGTCTGCCTATGCAGTTAGTTGGAAATGGGTGTTTGGTGAAGGAGATACATTATATGATCAGAATGTTACCCATTATTTCCCAGAGATTGGAGAGTTTCCTGTTAAGTTGATGATTGAAAACATTTCTGGTTGTAAAGATGAAACACAACAGACCATTGTGATTAATCCATTCTGGTTACCAAATGCATTTACACCAAATGGTGATGGACGAAATGAAGTGTTCTTTGATCCTGGTTTTGCGATGGATTATTCAGGATTTAATTTACGTATTTTCAACCGTTGGGGACAAATGCTGTTCCAGTCAGATTCTCCATCAAAACCATGGGATGGCTCAAATGGCAAAGGTGATTTAGCACCTCAGGGAACCTATGTTTATACACTTAGTGTTACCAATAAAGGTGGAAAGCGACATGATTTCAATGGAACAATTACTTTGTTGAGATAAGATTATGTAAAAATTAGATTGTTTGATAAATAACAGCCGTTAAAATCAATTACAGATTTTAGCGATGTTTGAGCCCTACGAAGATTAAAACTTTATTGCTCACAAATTGAGTAAATATTAAATATAACATTATGAATAAAAACAACCTCTACGGATGCATAGTCAGACATGAAATCCATTTGTTTAATTTAATTTTGAAGCCTTAAAATTGTTTATAATAGAATGAATCAGTATCACGAGTTACTCAGGCATGTAATGACCAATGGCGTGGAAAAATCTGACCGCACAGGTACAGGTACTAAAAGTGTTTTTGGGTATCAGATGCGATTTGATTTGCAGAAGGGTTTTCCGCTTATCACAACAAAAAAACTTCACACCAAATCAATCATACATGAATTATTATGGTTCTTGAAAGGCGAAACGAATATTGAATACTTAAAGCAAAATGGTGTTTCAATATGGGATGAGTGGGCTGATAAGAATGGGAATCTCGGTCCTGTATATGGACATCAGTGGCGTTCGTGGTCAACTCCTGATGGTAATGGAATTGATCAGATAAGTTCGTTGATTGACACAATTAAAAACAATCCCGACTCGCGTAGGATGCTTGTGAGTGCATGGAATGTTGCTGATGTATCTAAAATGGCATTGCCACCATGTCACATACTTTTTCAGTTTTATGTAGCTAATAAAAAATTGTCATGTCAGCTTTATCAACGTAGCGCTGATATTTTTCTTGGTGTGCCCTTTAACATAGCCTCTTATGCTTTGCTTGTACACATGATTGCACAGGTTTGTCAATTGGAAGTTGGTGAGTTTATTCATACCCTTGGCGATGCACACATTTATTCCAACCATTTTGAACAGGTAGAACTCCAACTTTCGCGAACACCATATCAATTGCCGACACTGCAAATGAATCCATTGGTAAAAGATGTCTTTAAGTTTAAGTTTGAAGATTTTTATTTTTCGGACTATCAATCGCATCCTGCAATTAAAGCACAGGTAGCAGTTTAATTTTATGTTAGTTTCAATAATTGCTGCTATGGATCAGAATCGTTTAATTGGTGCTGAAAATGATTTGCCATGGCATTTGCCTGTGGACATGAAGTATTTCAAAGAAACTACTTTAGGTCATTATGTTCTTACAGGTAGAAAAAATTATGAGAGTATTCCTGAGAAATTCAGACCGCTGAAAGGTAGAACGAATTTAATTGTATCGAATTCTAAAATTCAATTTCCGGGAGCTATTTTGGTTTCAAGTATTAAAGAAGGTATTGAGATAGCAAGAAAGGCAGGGGAGAAGGAGCTTTTTATTATTGGTGGCGGACAAGTGTTTAAACAATCAATACATCTTGCAAATAGGCTTTATGTCACTTTGATACATCATCAATTTAATGGAGATGTTTTTTTCCTCAAATTAATTGGGAGCAATGGGAAATTATATCAAGAAAAGATGTTGTGCCAGATGAAAACAATAAATATGCTTGTACTTTTATTGTTGCTGAAAGAATTTCAGTTTAATGATAATAAGTTATAAATCATTTTCATTCCGGTAAATTTCAATCATATCTTTAAGTCCCTGATCAAATGAAACGGACGGATGCCATTTTTTATCACGCTTAATTTTGGAGTTATCTGCTTTTACATCTTCAACTTCAACGGCACGTCTTTTTCATTACACGATATCGTTGGATTTAAACCAGTGAAAGAAATCACCTTGTCAACTATTTGTTGTACACTGTAGCTACTGCCACTACCAATATTATAAACATTAAATGTTTGCTCTTCAGAATGAATTAACAAACATTGTAAGAAAGCATTACAAACATCATTTACGTAAATAAAATCTCGTCTAGGTGTAAGTGTTTCAAGATTTAACTGGCCTTTAAAAACACCTTCAATTATTTTAGGAATTAAAAAAGAAGAATTCTGACCCGGACCATAAATATTAAAAATTCGTAAAATGTCAACAGGAACCTGAAACTCCTTATTATAAACATGACACAGTTGTTCACAAATAATTTTACTTGATGCATAAGGATTCCACATGTTTATAGGGTGATTCTCGTCAACAGGAAGGTAGTTTGGTTGACCATAAACATACGAGCCTGAAAAAATAAATCGTGCATTGCGTTTCTTACATAACTCAAGTGCATTAAGTGTTCCATTTAAATTTATGGAGAAAAATGCTGCTGTATTATTATATGAATCCGGAACGAAAGTATGAGCTGCAAGGTGTATGAGGCAATCGAAATCGGGAATTGTAGTTAATGTTTCTGCTTTTGTAATATCAACACCGGAGGATCTTGAAATACTAACTACTTCAAAATTATTCTTTTTTAATAAAGCGGTTAATGCTTTACCAAGAAACCCACCGGCACCGGTTATTGCAATTGTAGCATTAGCCATTTGATTTTTTCTCTATTGCTTCCATCTGTTGGCAGGCACGTTGGTAATCTTCCAAGCGGCCAATGTCTAACCAATTTCCTTTATATTGATATCCCTTTACACTTTCCTTTGCCTCATGCAGTTTTATAATCAAATCAGGAACGTTAAAGAAGCCATCAGGCAAATATTTTAACACGCTAGGTTCAAAAACATAGATCCCCATACTTACTAAATATTCAAGAGTGGGTTTTTCTTTCCATTCAGTAAATTCATTAGTCTGATCAATTTTAATTACTCCAAAATCAATATCAACTGTTCTGCGAGTAAGACCAATAGTAGCAACGGCTTTATTGTCTTTATGAAATCTGAACATTTCTTCAAGATTAATGTCGGTAAACAAATCACCATTCATGAAAAAGAATGAGTCTGTTAAATATGATTCAATAAGTTTCATTGGACCTGCTGTACCTAAAGGTTCTGTTTCACTTGAGTAGATTATTTCAACGCCAAACTTTGAGCCATCACCAAAATAAGAACGTATTAATGATTCAAGGTAACCAACACAAATAACAACCTTAGTCACACCTGCATCTTTAAGTTGTTTGATTAATATTTCTAAAATAGGTCTGTTGCCAACAGGCATTAAAGGCTTTGGTAAACTAATAGTAAAAGGCGCTAAGCGTGTGCCTTTTCCTCCTGCTAATAAAACTGCTATCATATCTTGAATTTAAACATTGTAAATGTCAGGTTTGTAAAGATGCAAATGCTTTTCGAGAAAGTCAATAGTTTCTTTTAATCCTGATTGAATATTGTATGCCGGTTTCCAGTTACTATTGGTAATGAGTTTGGTATTGTCGCAGTAAAGACGCTCTACTTCACTGTTATCAGGACGAACACGCTGAGCATCGGTAATAATATTTATTTTCTTTCCCATCATTTCTGCAATTAGTTTAGCCAAATCACCAACACTGATTTCATTGTTCATGCCAATATTAGTAACAGATCCGGTAAATTTGGATGATTGGGCTATTGTGATAAATCCGTTTGCAGTGTCTTTAACAAATGTAAGGTCTCTTGTAGGAGTGATGTGCCCTAACTTAATATCACTTTTACCACTTAATAATTGCGTGATGATTGTAGGAATTACAGCTCTTGCACTTTGACGTGGGCCATAAGTATTAAAGGGTCTTACAATTTTTACAGGCGTGTTGAATGAAAGAAAGTAACTTAATGCAATTTGGTCGGCACCAATTTTTGAAGCAGAGTAGGGTGACTGTCCAACCAATGGGTGTTTTTCATCAATTGGAATATATTGTGCAGTGCCATAAGTTTCACTCGTAGATGTTACAAGAACATTTTCTGTGCCATGTTCACGGCAAGATTGAACAATATTATACGTGCCCTCAACATTTGTTTTTATATAACTATTGGAGAAACATAGCTGTAAGGAATGCCAATTAATGCTGCTAAGTGAAAGACAGTATCGCAGCCTTTAACAGCATGATGTACACTGTCATATTCTCTGATATCGCCAGTTATAAATTCAATTTGACTGGCATATTTAGAGCCTTCAAGCCAGCCATAATTTGACTTTGAATTATATCTGACAAATGCCTTGACATTATATCCGGCTTCAACACATTGTTCTGTGAGATGTGAACCGATAAATCCTCCTGCACCTGTAATGAGTACATTTTTCATCTGATATTTTATTAATTTAGTTGTGTTTTGTTAAGTAAGAAATTTTTATCTGTTATCGCTTTCAGTTTTTGTTGTTTGTTTCGCATCTGATGTACTTCATATACATTAATCATAGAAAGTAGAATCATTAAATACCAAAGTAATGTAGTATAATCAAATGGATGACCAGTAAAGGCATAAAATACATACATGATTAAAAGTGTAAATGCAGCATAAACAGAAGGATTGCGTGTGCGGTGGTAAATACTGTATAGTTTTACTATAAACCGTATTAGAAATATTAGAAAGACTGTTAAACCAACAATGCCGACCTGCATTAAATAGGCGATATACTGATTGTGTGCCATCCAATGTTTGGATGTTCCGAAAAGTTGGTTCATTGGCCCCAATTCATTAAAATAAACATCAAGTAAAGTTTCCCAACGGTTAACTCTACCTGTGCCCATTGATTTGGCTGCTTCGGCATCTCCACCTGAATCCATAGTTAATTTCTGTTTCAAATCGGGTATTCAGGTCATCAGATAAGCTGAACGAAAAATATATAGAAATTAGCAGCGCAGGAACAATTAAAAATAAATGCCTTTCGTAGATTCCGTACCACATTATAACGTAAACTAAAAACATGAGTAAAGCACTTTTAGTCATTGTAATAACAAGAATAACTGCGGTGACTGCAAGAGTTAGTATTCTTAGGAATTGAAAAAAATGATTGGGTTTCTTTTGTGCAATTTTAAAATACAAATTGCAAAATAATAAGCAAATTACAGAAAGATAGGAAGGGGTTCCAGGATCATTATACAGTCCATTATATCTTACTACACCTTTCGTAGTATCAAAGTTTGATAATCCTAAAGCAAAAACCAGAATTGTAATCAATCCCGCAAATAGAGCAGTTAACCAAACTATTTTTACTAAATTTACTCGTTGCTTAAAGTTCTCAAATATCTCAATTGCTGCTAAGAAGTAAACCAGATAGGAGTTCAGCATCTTCAGATATACTTTTGTACTTATAAAGATGGAGCGTGTATCGGCAGATACATTCAAAAAGAAAGCAAGCAACTGCAAGCCAATAAAAATCCAAATCCAAATTTCATTAAATGTAGGATAGGCAATAGGCTTATTTAAGTACTTAATTAATAAAATTAAAGCACTAAACACTCCGGAAACTTCCAATGCATTAAAGTCTCCAATTACACTGACATTAACTGTCATGTCTATAAATGGTTTGACTATGAATAGTGTTAAAAAGAAATGACGATTGAAGAAAAGCCCGACAATCACAATAACGGCCAAGCCTAAATAAGAAGCAATGGTTAAATAAAAATCAAGCATGGCTACAATATTGTTTTATTGCTGAAATAAATCCTTGAGCGACTTTTCTCTGCTGTGACGTTACTTTCTATAAACTCATTAGCGCTATATCCCATTTTTTGAAGAAGCACTTCATCGTTTAACAGTTCGTTTATTCGACTTGCTGCAATCTTATGTGATCCAAAATCTAAAATCAGTCCATTCTTAGTGTCAAAAACTAAATCACGAGCAGCACCTGCATTAGGCGAAACTATACAAGGTAGTCCTGCTGCCATTGCTTCATTTAAAACCAAACCCCAAATGTCACAGCCTGTTTGAAATAAAAAACAATCTGTCTGTTCCATAAACGGGGGCAAGTCGTTTTTTTGTTTGAAACCCTCAAATTTAATGATGTCTGTTAAATGCAATTCAGAAGTTAGTGATTTTAAATTTTCAATTGCAGGTCCATCACCTATGATACGTAAAACAAAATCATTGCGAAGATTTTTTAATTCATTAATCGTCTTAATGAGGTCATCTATTTTTTTTCCGGGCGTTAAATAACCTAAATACAATAGTTGTTTTTGAGTATTAACTTTTCTGTTTAAGCGTTTCTTTGCAATCTCATTAAAAAAATGTGTGTCAACGGTGTTTATTGCTATATGTATTTTGTTTTCAGGTGCGCCTAAATAAACTAAATATTCTTTTGCTTTGGTGCCATAAGCAATAAACCCTTTTGCTCTCTTAACTAATATTTTTCTTAGTATTTTTCTAAGAGTTGAATCTTTTCGACCTTTAAAATTAACCGAGCCTGACCATATAAAGTAGTTTATATTCATAAAAAACGAATAAAACCAAAGTTTAATGGTTGCAGGGCTATACCCGATAACAAATGTCATGTCCGGTCTATACTCTTTATGTAATTTTAAAAGTCCGGGATAAGTGAACATGGTATTCTCTGTAGAACCAAATGTAAACTTAGTTGACTCAAGAATTGTGTAATCGAATTTCATTTTATTGAAATCGAGTTTGGATTTTCTCCGTTTATATCCGGCTGCACCGAATGCAACTTTAAATTGTATATTCTCTTTCTGCAGTAATAAGTTTAATGCATTGAACATAGCAATTCTATAATCCTGTGGCACATTGGTAACTATAACAACTTTTTTTACCTCACGCATGCATCCATCTTTTCAACCATGATATTAAAAAATATGCTGTCCATAAATCATTTACAGATCTTTCATTGCCTCCTTTTACATTATTCAATATTTGTTTGATTCCGTCCTGATTTAGTAAATTAAAATTTTTGCAAAATTCTACATAGTTTGATTCTACATAATCAATCATGATTTCACCACCCCACTGCTTTAAAGGTAAACAAAAGCCCATCTTCTTTCTGTAAAGAACCTCGTCAGGCAAAATGGCTTCGAGTGACTTTTTTAGAATATATTTCGGCTCATTATTTTTAACTTTCATACTTCCTGGAATAGAAAGAGCGAAGTTAACAAATTCATAGTCAAGAAATGGAGAACGAAGTTCTATAGAATGAGCCATACCTAACTTGTCACCACGATAAAGATACCAATGAGGGTCAGTTAGTTTAAAACCCATGAAACACATCCAATCAATATGATCGTGAAAAGGTTTTTTGATAGCATTATACTCCTCTTTAAAAGCTTTAATGATTGAATAGGAATTTAGTGACTGATGTCTGTTCCTGAAATCAGGGTGCAGAAACCTACTTTTTACTGATTCTTTAAAACTTCTGGCACTACTCCAATAAAATTCCTGATTTTGAGCTGCACGACTTAACATTTCGCTTAATGGAGAATTCGAATTTATCAATGAAAAAGTTCCGGAAACAAGCTTTTTTAATGCTTGTAGGTAACTTACTGAACTTATCAAAAGTTTTGTAGTTGTGAATATATTTTAAATGGTTACGATATCCTGCAAAAATTTCATCACTTCCATCACCGGTTAGCACAACTATTGTACCTTCCTGTCTTGCTTTCTGAGAAATGAAATAGATGGGAACGCAGGTAGGGTCAGCCAATGGTTCATCAAATATGTCTACAATCTTTGGCAGAAAATTTTTAAATTCGTCTGGGTTTACTGTTTTTTCAAAATGTTGTGTGCCGAACATTTCAGAAACTTTTCTTGCATGTTCAAGTTCATCAAAATCGGGTTGACCTTCAAAACCGATAGAGTAGGTTTTAACAGGCTGATTTGTCATTTTTGACATCATAGCCACCAATGCACTTGAGTCAACACCACCACTAAGAAATGCTCCTACAGGAACATTAGAAACCATTCTATACTGAACAGATTTCTGCAATCGTTCCAGAGTTTGAGTTTTTAACTCTTCTTCCGTAAGATTGCTATAATCACTATATTCAATATTCCAGTAAGGCTGATATCTGAAATGACCGGTTTTTTCAATGGTCATACTATGTGCAGGATGAAACTTTTTAATGTTTCTGAACATAGTCATTGGAGGGGCCAATACATTAAATGTTAAGAAGTGATAGAATGCTTCCTCATCTAATTCTGTTTTTATAAATGGTAGTTTTAACAATGCTTTTACCTCTGAAGAGAAGGCAAATACACCATTCTGAAAGGAATAATATAAAGGTTTTTTTCCTGAACGATCTCTTGCTAAAAATAATTGCTCCTTCCGGGGATCCCAAATTGCAAAAGCAAACATCCCATTCAGATACTGAAGGCAACTTTCTCCAAACTTTTCATAGAGTCCAAGCAATACTTCTGTGTCACTATCAGATTTAAATTTATAATCAGGCAGATATTTTTTCAACTCTGCATAATTGTAAATCTCACCATTGAAAACTATTTCATAACCGACTTCATTTCTCATAGGTTGATGACCGGCTTTTGAAAGATCTATAATACTAAGGCGCCTATGTCCAAAAAATAAGCGTTGATTAACTTCAGAAATACCACTATCATCCGGACCACGATGCCTGATAGTGTCATTCATCAAACCTATTAGAGCGTTCTCGTCACCGATGTTGACTTTATTAAAATTAAAAACTCCGTTAATGCCGCACATTTACCTTCTAATTAAGTTTTCTATTGTTTGTTGCCATGCTGAATTGAAGTAATTCATGTCAAACTGTTTTACAAAGTCGTAACCAACATTACTATATTTATTTCTATTCTTTAAAACTGCCACAACATTTTCTTTTATAGCATCATTTGTTGTTATTATTTGTTTCGATTTTGTAAGAAGTTCACCCATGCCACCCATTCCTGACCCGACAACTGGTGTGTTGCAAAGTAATGCTTCGTGAGCAACCCGGTTCCATCCTTCCATTAACTTTGACATGAGCGCCAATAATCGCAGAGGCATGAAGCAAGGTGATATATTCTTCTCTGTTTAATGATAAAAAACGTATCGGCAAGTCAGATGCATTATTTTCTGCACCGGTCATGATTAACTCAACATCTAAATCTTTTAATGCATGATAGGCTTCATAAACTCCTTTTTGTTTATGAGCATTGCCAATATAAACTATAGGCTTGTCAGGAATAGAATATTTTTTTCTGAATTCTGCGACAGCTTCTTTTTGTATCATGTAATCTTCTGGAATAAAAGAATTGTAAATGACTTTAACATTTTTACACCTTTTTTTCCAAGATAGTCTTTCCAAAATTCTGAAACAGTAATAACTAAATCCATTTTCAGAAGCTTCCTGAAAAGTTCCATAAAGAAAACTTTATGACCGAATGATTGTCCACCGTGAACCTGATCTATATGATGAATCAAGGCTACATTCTTTGATTTCTTATTTACTGCGCCAACTACTACCGGATAAATTTCTTTGACAGTGACATCAGCCTTTGGTGTATTTGCTCTATGTTTTAGGAAATATTTTAATATTGTTTGATTATCGTGCTTTATGGCGTTTTCGTCAATAATAACATTATACTTCATTGCTAAAGCCATGGCTGCTTGAAAACTATATACTTTACCACCCTTAATTATTGAAGTTATCTTCTTTTGCTTAAAAGACTCTAACACAACTGGCGATTTGGTTTGCCAAACAACATTAGTGGACATCAAAAAAAAGTGAAAATTTTAATGCAAATATTAAGGTCGCAAATTTACACTTTTAAAGGATTCATTAAGCCTTTTTAATAGACTGTAAATGAGTGCTATAAATGATATGGAATTAGTTTAAGTGCAGGCTGGAGGTCATAGGCATAAAATTGGGAAGAAATTCTTTGCCATAACTTCGCAATTGGCCCTCAACAGAAAATCTTTCAGAAAGTATTGTAGGTAATGATTTTATATCTGACGGTACTTCAAATTTAAAATTATTAAACTTATTCAAAAGTTTAACACCTTTCTTTGATGAGAGCGAACTTGCTAATGGAAAATTAAATCCGCTATGTTTAACATTAAAAGAATTACCTCCGGAATTTAATTTAATATTTTTAGCTATTGAGTAAGTTTTTGCAATTGGAAATGCGATTTCACGAAACAAACTATTCTTTGTAAATTGTAAATGTAATTCACTTAGCAAATTTTCAAACCATTCAATTATTTCATGATCAGCAGGTGTCTCAATAAACCATTTATTACGCCATTCTATTACTGTTTGAACTAATGAAAACAAGTTTCCGGAAGTAATATTTAAAAATTCAAGATCATAAATTAAAGCTTTGACATGAAGTAATAAATCACGAACTCTCAATATTTTATATTTTTTCTGTATATACAGCTGCATATACATTTTTAGAAGAAATTCCAGTGCTGTTTGTTTCTTTAGAATATTAATATCATTAGCATTTAAATCTGAATTGACTCGAATATCTTTACCATGTACGAGATTGTAATTATGAAAGAAAGAAAATATTTGAGCTTTACTAAATCCGGACTCTGAGCAGGCAATAGGTTGATGAAGAAACAGATATTTTTCCTGTAAAGACATTTCTGCCCTGTAATTTTCAGATAATAGGCAGTTGTCCTTAGCTATAATCAGCATATCTATGTCAGAAATTCCGGGATTTCCAACATGTCCAATAGTGTACACTGATACAATACTTTTGTTTGGTCTTAATTTATCAATGAGTTTATTAGTTACTTCTGTATAAACTTCACGTGATACGAAATGTGGTTTGTCAATCAGTTTGTACTTCATGTTTTGCTTTTGATAGAAGTGTTTGAATAAATTTTGTCATTGCAGGTCTCATGTCAATTAGACTGTTTTTGAGTGAGACAGGGATTCTGCCCGAAGCTTTCTTTTTGTAGAAATAATTTAAGGAAGTTAGGTTTAAAGACAATAAAATTTTATATAATAAAGAAGGTTGATAATCCCATTTAGCTCTGATATCTGAAACCTGATTCATGACCTAATATTCTTTGTCGCCTAATGATTTATTAATTAAGCTAAAACTTTCTTTTTTAAAAATCCCTTCTGGATTTTTTAATTGTAAATAAATTGAAGGTAGAAGCATGAATCCGCTCAATAAACTTTTTACTTCGTAATAGTTAAGATTTTGTTCAATCCTTTTGATGTTGTTCAGTAAATGGCTGCAATATGAATTGAATGATTGTAATTGGTTTAATGCGGATAAATTGTTGTATTTTATCTGAAAAGTATTTTCACCGATCATACATTTTGCATGTTCAAACAAGGATGGAGGAAAGTAGTTGATTGGAAAATTATCCAATTCTTTTTCTGTAATTACAAACCATCCATGATGTTGTAATGGATCCATTTTCTGCATTATTTTTTCAGACTTTTTCAATGCAATAGCAGCCTTATTTAATGTTTGCTTTGATTGAAATACTGAATGATTAAGAATTACCAATGCATCAAAGTCACTATAATGAACCAACTCATTAGTGCCTAAACTACCATGTAAAAATGCACCTAATATAAATTTATTCAATTTTTCATTGAGGTATTGTTTCATTGCAAGAGCATGACTGTAATTTATCTGATAATTACTAACCAAAATGCTTTTTGAACAAGATGATACTTCAGTAGAGTAGCTGTTGTACAATTTTAATATTGATCCGGCATTTTTTAAATAGGGCAGACGGTAGTGAATTAAACTTAATAAAACATCAGACTGATTTAGGCAACCATTTTTGAAATATTTTCTGACTACTTCAAAGTGCTTGCTGTTTTTTGTTGTCATATTGGAAATTACAGCTTTTTTGATACCACAATAATTGCCTGAGGGCCTAGTTTATTTGACAGCCGAACAATTGTTTTTAGAAAAACATTGTCAATGACCAAGACCAATTTCATTACAAGTTTGCTTTTTTGCCATGACTTGTAGAAACGATTTATTATTGCTTCAAAAACAACTCTGAAAACGGAATTATAAGGTACAATAGAAATAATTTGATGATTTACATTTTTTAACTCTGCCAGTGATTCCTTCAGATTGATTTTATTGTCATGATCGCTATGATCATAAGTTCTGAAAATTTTGCGAACCATTGCACTTTGTTTTTCTGAGAATTGTCTGGAAGTATAAACTGGCTCATGATAGGTAAATAATGCACCTTGCGATAGTTTTTTATTTACCTCTGTGACAGCCTCTGCCGGTCTTGGTAAATGATGTAACATGCCAAAACTAATTGCACCCTGAAAAGTATTATTGAGTAAAGGAATATTTAAAGCACTTGCCTGAATAAAGTCAGATTCCGGAATAGCCATTTTAGCTACCATTAATCGTTTGAAAGAAATATCAGTGCCAATGTAATTGTATTTGTATGTAGCAGGGTTAAACATTCTTGCAACAGTTCTTGCATTTCCACATCCTATTTCAAAAATCCATTGGCCATTACAATTAACTTCAAGATGACTAATCATTTTCTCCTTTCTTGGAATAAATATCCGCCACAGATTATCATTTTGAATAGATTGCAACATTTTATCTCTTAATTGCGCAGTTTCAACGGCTGCGTCATAATATTTCATTTCCTCACGATTCCAGTTGCCATCAGAAGATTGATTTAGATTTTCTATTCTTAAAATATTTTGTTCAATTGCTTGTATAAATTCAGTAGGAATTAAAGACCTTACTTTTTGATGTATTTCTTTTATATGGATTAAATCCTGATCGGAATCATTTAACAAGATCGGAATAAATTCATATATAAAGTATAGATTTCTTTTGTCCTGTGTATATAAGATTCCTGTCTTAATATCATCATTAGGCAATATTGATGTGTTGTCAAGGTTTGATAATAGCTCCTGCTTTCGTTTAATTTCAAGAGCATAAAGTTGCAACGGTTGCAAATTGGTATTTGGACAAATTAGTTTTTCGAGTATTCTTTTGTGCATTTCAGATGTTTACTGATGAGTGTATTGAGATAATTAATTGAGTTGTTGAATGAATATTAAATTCAGTTGTTCTAAGTATAAATGACCTTATTTACAAAATCTTTTACATTAATTTTATTATTAAACAAATCTTGAAGTAAACGTATATATTTTAACTGATCGATTTGTTGTTCATCAAACATCTTTATAATAATATCAATGGCTTTGAAGCCTTCTAATACTATTGGATTTCCAAGATCTTTTCCAAAAAAGCCTTTTCCTATCAATAAGCCTAAAGTTCTGTTTCTGCTTAAATCATTTAATGCAGTTAATCCAAAATCTCCAATGCCGGCATAATTAAAAAGTGAGTCGAATGGAATTGCCAATACTTCAGTAATCTTTTTAATTTCATTTAGGGACTTTGTGAATACCAAAAAGCGAACATTTGGAGAGTTGTAGTATGCATCGGTAATTCCAACAATTATTGCATAGATGTTTTTTAGAATACTTAAAAATTCAACACCTCTGATATCTGTTGTGAAATCAAAAACTGTTAATTCGCTTCTGAAAAGTTCCTTGATTCTATTAAAATCTTTTTCATAAGCTGTTGCTATTGTAAAAGAAGTTGGAATTTCAAATATCAACTCATTGGCAAATGATGGCCCCTTTAATGATGCAATTTCGTTTGGCAGTAAATCACCAAGCAGTTCAGGAATAAGTTTGTTGTATGTGCCAAATCCTTTTGAACCATTAATGATAATGCAATCTTCATTCAGGTTTAAAGTTTTTACATAGCCTTCAACAGCATGTGATGGAATACATAAAAAAAGAAAGTCAGCTTCATTGGCAAATGTAATATCGCTTGTTGCTTTAATTTTCTTGCTGAGTATCTTATTAGGAAAATAGGAAATATTTTTACGTTGTGTATTGATATCAGAAATTACCTGCTTATTTCTTGTGTGAATGGTTATTTGATTTTCCTTTTTCAAGGCATTGGCAAGAGCAGTTCCAAATGCACCTCCACCTGCTATGGTAATCTTCATTGATATTTAAAATAATTAATTATTTCGAGCCAAAGATAAAAAACAAAAGGATTAATTGTAGCATTTTATAGGCTACTAATGCTCGCAATTTTGATAGAGCAGAAAATAGATTTCCGTATTTAAATAAGCTATGGAATTTTTATTGATAGAAACTTTAAATTTTTAAAATTCCTGTAGTTCAACCATTCGTTTAAAACGTTCGGAACGACCTATTAGAACATCAAACGTGCCGGAATCTTTTACTTTTCCATTTTCAATGAGATAAATAATATCTGCATTTTTAATTGTTCAAAGTCTGTGTGCAATAATTATTATGGTAAAATTACCGTGCAAATTGTCAATGTTTTTTTGAATTATTGCTTCAGTTTCTGAATCTACTGAGGAGGTAGCTTCGTCAAGAATTAATAATTCAACATTTTTAAAAAGTTCGCGTGCAATTGAAATGCGTTGCTTCTGACCTCCTGAAATTAGTATGCCATGATCACCTAATCTGGTATCTTCTTTATGCTTTAAACCCTTAATAAAATCGCCAAGGTGGGTGAGTTCTACAATCATCCAAAATCTCTCTTTAACCTGAGGTGTTGGCTCTTGCCAGAAAGTTATATTGTTAAAGATTGTATCATTGAAAATAACAGGTTCCTGCGAAATATATCCGATTTTACTTCTATATGAATTCAGATCGAATTGTGTAGATTCCTTATCGTCAAAATAAATGATACCTTTTGTAGGTTTTAAAATTGATGTAGTAAGATTTGCTAAAGTTGTTTTTCCTGAGCCACTTTCACCTACCAAAGCAATTGTTTTATTCTTTGGAATATCAATTGAAATATCGTTTATAATTACTTTACTTCCATACTGAAGTGTTATGTTCTTTAACTGAATTTTTTGATTGAATTCAAATGGAAGAGTTCCGGTATTTTTCTCTTCTAAATTTTTCATTGTAGCAAGTGTTGAATTGAATGATTCAAAAGCTCCAATGTTCTGAATAAAACTTTGCCATGATGCCTGTAAAGACAACAAGTATATTAATGCTCTGTAGAATAAAAGCAAGCTGAGCATGATGGTACTTAATCCACTGCCGAATATTTTTACTTGTAATAGAATTACCAAGGATACAACAACAATAAGTACAGGCTCTCTAACACTTGATGTTATGCTTTGATAAAAACCGATTTTTTTATTCAGATGCTCAGTTTCTTGTATGGTACTTTTTAGTTTTTTTGAATAGAATGAAAAATAGTTGGTTGATTTCAGATATTTGAAATAGTGAACGGCTTGAAGAATGTAGGAGTTAAACCGATTCCCTTCTTTAGAAAGTGATGTTGAAGCTTTTTTTGTACGGCTGAAGATTCTTTTGAAAACTACACTTGAAATTATTGCACCGAAAGAAACCAATAAGGCAAAACGCCAATTTGCAGAATAAGCTAAGAGCATATAGCAAAGCAGCATAATAACTGATTGAGTGGAAAGCAGGTAATGCATTATTCCATTACGCATCCGATTCACTTCTGTGGTCAAGCTGTTTTGTATTTTGCCTGCATCTATTGTTAAAAAACCTTCATAACTTAGATTTTGAATATGATTAGTCATATCAATCTGAACGGTTTTCATATAATGTTGAAGCATCTTAACCTGAAAAAAAAGTTGCAAAAACCTAAGTATGCCTTTGAATGAAAAAAGTACTATCAACACTCCAAGTATAGAAACAAGATTTAACTGAAGACCAATTCCCTGTAATGCATCGGTGAAAATGTGAAGTTTGCCTAATGAAGTTGAAGAGAAAGCAACACTACTGCCATCATCACTAACAGACTGTAGCAGCGGCATAAACATTGCCAATCCAATACCATCTAAAAAACTAACTGCAATACTTAAAACAATGCTTATAACAAACTTATCTTTCAGAATACCTAAAAGATATTTGAAATATGACCAAAACTCGCTTTTTATACTGAAACCAGGTTTCACTTTTTGTTATAGAAAACAGTTAATTTTTAATTCTTTTTTTCTTAAACCAGAATACGACTCGCTGTAATAAATTTTTGGGTCTTTGATCTTCTTCATAATATCCATACCCATATCCATATCCATAAGCATAACCATACCCATATCCATATCCATAAACTGTTCCACCCAATTTAACACCATTAAAAATTATACATAGGTTTTTCATCTTGCCTTCCAAATATATTTTATTAATAAAATCAAGATGCAGTTTACGTGTAACATTCTGTCTCACCAGATAAATCGTAACATCAGCATATTTGGTTAATTCAAGTCCATCGCTTATTAACCCGATAGGAGGAGAGTCAATAATTACATAATCATATTTGCTTTTTAATAATGTAATCAACTGACCCATTTTTTCATTGAGCAATATTTCAGAAGGATTAGGTGGTTTTGGTCCGGAAAGTATCAGATCCAATCCCATTTCAGGAGAATGCTGGATTATCTCATCTATTGATGCAGTGCCAATGAGGTAATTGCTAAGTCCTGTTGAAGATGATAATTTGAAATTTGCTGGTTGTTGAGGCTTGCGTAAATCACAACCAATCATCACTACTTTTTTGCCACCTGATGCTAATATTGCTGCAAGATTAATCGCACAAAAACTTTTACCTTCAGAACTGATAGAAGAAGTAATAAGTATGATGTTGTTGGTTTGTGCACCATGAAAATATTGCAGGTTGCTTCGTATTGAACGAAATGCTTCTGTTACTTGTGAATGTGGTCTTAAATTTACAACTACATTGTTTTCATTAGACGTTAAACTTACAATGCCGAGTACAGGAATTGGAGAATTTCTTTCTAATATTTTGCGATTTTTTATTCTATCGTCAAGTATTTCTTTAAAGTAAACGAATGTTGCAGGAATAAATAATCCTAGTAATACAGCAATGGTGTATGTAATTCCTTTCACCGGCTTTACTGGTGAAATCATTGTTCGTGCATTGTCAACTACCTTACTGTCTGAAATTGTTGATGCTAAGATGATTGCAGTCTCTGCACGCTTTTGTAATAGGTAAGTATATAATTGTTCGGTAATTAAAGCTTGTCTTTGAATATTAGTCAATTCCTTCTCTGCTTTTGGCAGTTCGCGTAATTTTGAATTCGTTTTATTTAATTGACTGTTTATTTCTTGTCTGGTAATGTTGCTTACATCACCCATGCTTCTAATTTTCTCTAAAATCTCAGCTTTTACATTTTCTATTTCAACATTTTTTTTCTGAACTAATGGGTTGTCTTCTGTTGTTAATTTTAATGTCTGTTCACGTTCGGCTTGTAAAACACTTAGGTTGGCGATTAGAGTTTGTAATATTGGTTCTGTAACTTCAAGATAAGCTGGGGCAAGGTATTTTACATCATTCCCTTCTCTTATGTATTTATATAAATATTTTAGAACACCTTGTTTAATATCTAAAATAGAAATTTCATTTTCAATACGCGCTTTATCAGACTGAATTAAACCGGTCATGTTCAGTAAATCAACAAAGCCGTTTTCTGTTTTGTACTCTTCTAGTTTACCTTCCGATTTCAATAGATCATTATTGATAACATCTAATTGACCATCTATAAATCTCAATGAGTTTCTTGAATCTTCATTCTTTTGTTCAACACCATAAACAAGATACACATCTGTCAATTTGTTCAAAAAATCGCAACCTTTTTGTGGTACTGCATCATCAACAGAAATCAACAACATTCGAGTTCCCTTAATTTGGGAAACATTTAAACGCTGTGAATAGGAGCGCACCAAATCTTCAGAAGTATTTGAATAAATTTTATATAAATTCTTTGAGTCTAATGAATTTTTATAAAATTTCAATAACTTGGGTGCTTTAAGTACAAAAGTTAAAGTCCCTAAATCTGTTGAAATAGGAGTGTCAAATGTTCCATTAACGGTTTGCGAACTGTTATTTTTAGGGTTAACATAATTAAGTTCAAACTTACTAATGCTAGTTGCTTTGAGAGTAAGATTGGGAAAATTTTGTGAAATTATAGATGAATCAACTACCAATTCAAATGGACAGTTTTTATATAATTCAGATGTTTTAATATCACCTTCCAGATAATATGAAAATCGGAAATCAAGTTGTTGGATAGTGCGAGTAATAATATTTCTCGACTTTATTATTTGCATCTGGCTTTCAATACTACCAGTATTTTCAATGGAACCTAACTGTGCCAGCAAATCTTCATTAGCATATTTCTTATCATCCATGCCAAGCATGACAGATGTAGTTGAAGTGTAAACGGGTGTAGCATACCAAAGATAAAAGTTTGCAATTATCAACACCACTACCATACTTAGTATATATATATACCAATAATGAATTACTTTCTCATATAAGAACTGTTTCAAGTTGAAACTTTGATGCTCAGTACTGTTTGTTGAAATTCGTCTTGCATTGATTAAAAGCGAGCTTTGCTTAATTACTTTATTTAAAATCTGATGACTAGTAAGGTTACTAATGTTGCGAAACTAATTACGACTGGTGCAATTCGAAAAAATAAATCAGCAGAAGCAATTTTATTTTTTCTCGCATTTACATAGACAATATCGTTTGAATGAAGGTAGTAATAAGGAGATTTAAAAACTTCAGGTGATGTCATATCTAAAGTTCAGTACTCTTTATTGCCGTTTATTGATTCTCTTACAATTAAAACATCAGTTCTTTTACCAAACACAGTCATATCTCCTGCCATTGCTAATGCTTCCGAAAGAGTTACTTGCTCATTACCAACAACGTAAACTCCAGGCTTAGATACTTCACCTAGCATAACAATTTTGAAGTTTTCAAGATAGATAAATATGCCTGGATTTATCAGATATTTTTCCAAATGCTTTTTTATTAGCTCTCTTGCTTCGGATGTGGTGAGTCCTTTTACGTTTAGTTTACCTACTAACGGAAGACTGATGTCACCATTATTGTCAACTAAATATCCGCTTAAAGCTTTGTATGTTTCTGCATCTGGAACATTATCATGGTTTATAGGAGGATTAAAATAAGAACTTGCCTCCGGGCTTGAACTTGACACATATATTGTTAATAAATCATTTGGTGATATTTTATGAATATATGTGTTCAGAGAAATCGTACTGTCAATCTGCGCTTTTCCTGGAGATCCATTTTGATAGTATAGGAATTTCTTTGTCGGTACGCAGGAAACTGAAAGAAACAAAATAAGAATCAGCGGAATAGCTTGTTTTTTCGATATAAAACTCATTTAGATTTTTTCTTCAAATGTAATGGGCGGCAAAGATAATAGAAAAATTAAGCTTTTTAATCCACGACCGTCAATTTAGGATATTGTTTGTAGCTTTCATTTTTATAATTTCGCAGCTAATCCATTTTTCTAATTATGTCTTTTCAGAACTTAATTTATAAGGTTGAAAATAACCAAGCTACGATTACAATAAACCGTCCTGATAAACTTAATGCACTGAATGCATTAACGGTTCAGGAGATTTCTGTTGCTGTAAAGCAAGCTATTGCAGATAGTGAAGTCAGAATAATAATTCTTACAGGCGCAGGTGAAAAATCATTCGTTGCCGGTGCAGATATATCTGAGTTTGAAGGGCTGAACGAAGAACAGTCAAGGGCATTGGCTCAGGCCGGACAAGACGCTTTTTTGTAATTGAAAATTCTCCAAAACCGGTTATTGCAGCCGTAAATGGCTTTGCGCTTGGAGGTGGTTGCGAACTGGCAATGGCTTGCCATCTGCGTGTTGCAGCAGAAAATGCCAGATTCGGACAACCTGAGGTTAAATTAGGTCTGATTCCTGCCTATGGCGGCACACAGCGCCTGACTAAGCTTATTGGTAAAACAAAAGCATTGGAATTGATGATTACTACCGATATGATAAATGCTTCTGAAGCACTTCAGTTAGGCTTGGTAAATTATGTAGTTCCACAAGCAGAACTGATGAATAAAACACATGAATTGGCTTCAAAAATTATGAAGCAGGCACCATTGGCAGTTGCAGGTGTTATTCGTTGTGTGAATGATTTTTACAAACAGGTGAATGGCTTTCAGTCAGAAGTAGAAGTTTTTGGGAAGTGTTTTAAAACAGAGGATAACAAAGAAGGTGTTGCAGCTTTTAAAGAAAAAAGAAACCCTGTTTTTAAAGGAAAGTAACTTTTGGTTACTACTATTGTTTTGATTAAATTTTATGGAGGTGAATATAGAACAATTGGAAAAAGATTTCCAGGCAAAGATTGATGCAGGTATCAACATTGAACCTAAAGATTGGATGCCTGAACGGTACAGACATCAACTTATAAGAATGATGTCGCAACATGCCCACAGCGAGGTTGTTGGAATGTTGCCTGAAGGCAATTGGATAACACGAGCGCCTTCGTTAATGCGAAAGATGGTTTTATTAGCCAAAGTACAAGACGAAGCGGGGCATGGGCTGTACATTTACAGTGCCACAGAAACTTTAGGCATTAGTCGTGATGAAATGACTAATCAACTACTGACAGGTAAGGCAAAATATTCAAGTATTTTTAATTACCCCACATTAAACTGGGCAGATATGGGAGCTATTGGATGGCTTGTGGACGGTGCAGCAATTGTAAACCAAACTGCATTGGCAAAATGCTCCTTTGGTCCCTATGCAAGAGCAATGCTGCGTATTTGTAAAGAAGAAAATTTTCATCAAAAACAAGGCTATCAGATTTTAGCCAATATGATGCAGGGCACTGAAGAACAAAAGCAAATGGCACAGGATTCAGTTAACCGTTTTTGGTGGCCATCATTGATGATGTTTGGCCAAGTGATAAAAACTCTCCTAACTCTGATGAACTCATGCGTTGGAAAGTTAAACTCTATAGTAATGACGATTTACGTCAGCGTTTTATTGACAGAACAGTGCCACAGGCAGAAGCAATTGGAATAAAAATACCAGATAATAAATTGAAGTGGAATGAAAAAACGCGTCATTATGAATGGGGCGAAATAAACTGGGATGAGTTTTATGCAGTTATTGGTGGTAATGGTCCTTGCAACCGACTTAGAATGAAACAACGTACCGATGCTCATAAAAATGGACAGTGGGTACGTGAAGCTGCTAATGCATTTGCAGAAAAACGCAAAAAGAGTAAAGCAGCATAAACAATCAATTTCAATATTTATCTTTTTAATTTAATAAATCATGTCCGACATACAATTGAAATTATGGGAGGTGTTCACCCAAAAGAAAACCGGAATGTCTTTTGAGCATGCAGGAAGTGTAAGAGCAGCAGATAAAGAAATGGCATTACTTAATGCCCGCGATGTTTACAGCAGACGTGGCGAAGCAACCTGCATTTGGGTAGTTCCTACTGAGTGTATTTCATCTTCGTCACCTGAAGATGTTGCATCTTTTTTGAGCCTTCTGATGATAAGATTTATCGCCACCCAAATTTTTATAAAACGCCTGATGGCATTAAGCAGGTTTAATAATCATGAATAAAAATTTATTTGAATATACATTGCGTTTAGGCGACACAAGTCTCATTTTAAGTCAGAGATTGAGTGAATGGTGCGGACATGGCCCAATGCTTGAAGAGGATATTGCTCTTACCAATATTGCACTTGATTTATTAGGGCAGGCAAAAGCTTTTCTTTCCTATGCAGGTGATATCGAAAATAAAGAACGCGGTGAAGATGATTTGGCCTTTCATAGAGATGCAAACCAATTCAGAAATTTATTGCTTACAGAACAACCTAATGTTGATTTTGGATTTACAATAATCAGACAACTTTTTGTAAGTACATGGCAACAATATTTATATTCTGAATTGACACATTCTACTGATAAAAACATCAGTGCACTTGCAATTAAATCATTGAAAGAAGTTAATTACCATTTGCGTTTTGCTTCGGATTGGACATTGCGTTTGGGAGATGGCACCGAAGAGAGTCATCAAAGAGTGCAGAATGCGGTTAATGAACTTTGGAATTATACCGGTGATCTTTTTGAGATAGACCAAGTTGATAAAGAGTTGTTAAAACACGGTATTGCAGCCGATATGAAAAAAGTTGAAGAAAGTTGGAATAAACATATCAAACAAGTGCTGAATGATGCCACGTTATCAATTCCCGAGATTAATAATTTTATGCGAACAGGAAGCCGCAAAGGAGTACATACAGAACATATAGGATTTATTCTTGCAGAAATGCAATTTTTACCTCGTGCATATCCTGATGCCAAATGGTAAATGATTCCTTGAAAGAACAAAGCAGTTTAGAATCATCAGAAGTTTTTCAGTTACTGTATGCCATTCCTGATCCTGAGGTGCCGGTAATTACTATTGGAGAATTGGGTGTGCTTCGCAATGTTGAAATGATAAACGGCAGGATAGTGATTTATATAACACCAACATACTCGGGTTTCCCTGCTATGTTTGCAATTGAATCAGAAATTATAACTATTCTTAAAGAAAATAACATCTCAGATTTTAAAGTAAAGACAGTACATTTTCCTGCATGGACTACTGACTGGCTTACTGATGCTGCTAAAAAGAAGCTTTCTGATTATGGCATTGCGCCACCTGAACATTCGTCACAAATAAAACATTTGCGTCCTGATGAGGTAAGTTTAAAATGTCCTTTTTGTCAATCAGATGAGACACATCTTACCAGTTGGTTTGGCTCAACAGCATGCAAGGCTCTTTATTATTGTGATAATTGCAGGCAACCATTTGAACATTTTAAATGCCATCATTAATATTTTCTATTAACAGGCTCGTTTAAATATTTATTTTTCAGTCTATTCTGATACTTTTTTAAACAGTGATAAAAGTCAGCCTTGTCACTGTCATTAGTCAATTTGTTTTCATGCTGATAATTGTTCATTTGTATATGATGATTCAGCATTTCTTTGATTATGGAAATGCAAAAACGATTCAGCTATGCAAGTGAGTTTAAAGTTTAAGGTACTTATTACACTTTTTACATTATTTAGTTTTTACACCGCATTTGTTTACACTAAGGCAACTGCAGGCGCCACTTTTACAATGAACGATGATGCGTTTAAAGGGAAAATGCTCTATCAGAAATTCAACTGTACTGCATGTCATCAACTTTATGGCTTAGGTGGATATCTTGGCCCAGAGCTTACATCAGCCTATTCGCAGAAAGCACAAAATGATGCATACTTTTCTGCAATACTCAAAAATGGAACTGTACGTATGCCCGATTTTAATTTGAGTGATAAAGAGGTTAATCAGGTAATCGAGTATTTGAAATACATTGATCAAACATCAAAACACATTTCTGCATACTAAAAACCTGAACATGAAGACAAGCAATAAAATCAATAAAGTATGAGAACTTCAATATTATTAATACGAAATGTCATATTGATTGCCTTGATGACCATAATGGTTTCATCTTGTAAGAAAAAGATGACGATGAAAACAAACTCAATCTAAATTTATCTTTTGCAGTGGATGGTAGTAAACTTGAATTTAATAGCATAAAGTATGTAAATGCTGCAGTCAACAATTACAGTGTTTCGAAATTGCATTTCTATATTTCTGCTTTTGAGTTTGAGAATACTGACGGAAGTAAGTTTACTTTTGATAGTATCTTTTACGTTGACGCTGCAATCCAAACACCTTCTTTTGCTCTTGAAGGATTGCCTGTTGGAAATTATAAATCACTTCGTTTTTTAATTGGCCTCGACAGTTTGCATAACATCAGCCACGCTTTGCCAAATACAATTGACAATGAAAATATGAGTTGGCCTGATATGATGGGAGGTGGGTATCATTTTATGAAACTCGAAGGTAATTTTATGGACGGTGGAAATCCAACCGGATATGCAATGCATCTAGGGAAAAATGTGCATGTGGTGCAAGTAAACATTCAGAAAGATTTTAAAGTTTCAGGCGGTACAGCAGCACTTAATCTGGAAATGAATATTAATGAATGGTTTTCTAATCCGCATAACTACGACTTTAACATTGATGGAAATTATTCAATGAGTGACAGCGTTGCCATGTCAAAACTAGCATTAAACGGAAAAGACGTTTTTAATATCCAATAGTATGAAGCTAAAAGTAATTTTTACTATATTGATTGTTGGGTTGCTCTCTGTACTTGCCTGTAAAAAGGATAAGGATGATGATCCTATAAATAACCTTCCTCCTTACAATCCAACACCATATACAATCAACACACCTTCAAATTTACCGGCAATGAATGTTCCATCATTCAACCCTACTACAGTTGAAGGTGTTTATCTAGGGCGAAAGTTATACTATGATAAACTTTTACATCCTACAGGTACTTCATCATGTTCATCATGCCATATTCAGTCGCAAGGCTTTGCTGTTACAGGCACGAATATTATTCCACATGTTAACTTAGGCTATCAAAATAAGTTTTTATGGAATGGCGAAATTCAGGGAACATTAGAAGATGCTATGATGTTTGAAGTAGAAACTTTTTTTAATACAGATATTTCAAGACTTCAGAAAGATAGCTTATATCCTATTCTTTTTTATAAAGCATTCGGCAGTACAACTATTGATACTAAAAAGTGTGCTTATGCATTGGCCCAATTTCTGAGAACTGTTGTTTCCGGCAATTCTAAGTTAGATCGTTTCATCCGTCACGAGACTTTGTTTACAGCTGACGAAATACAAGGATTTAATATTTTCTTTTCAGAAAAAGGCGACTGTTTTCACTGTCATTCGTTGTCTTTAACTTCCGATGGCGATTTGCACAATATCGGACTCGATTCAGTTTTTACAGGTGTCAATGCAGGGTATTATAATGTCAGTCATAATGCTGCAGATTATGGAAAGTTCCGTACACCATCGCTAAGAAATACAGCATTAAAAACAACCTTCATGCACGATGCACGTTTCACTACACTTGACCAAGTAATTGAACATTACAACACAGGTGTTAAACATTCACCATCTTTAGATCCGGTTATGACAAAGCCCGGCAAAGAACTTGGTTTACAACTTACACCACTTGAGAAACAAAAGCTAAAAGCGTTTCTACTTACACTTACTGATTCAACTTTTCTTAACAATCCAGATTTTTCTAATCCAAACTGAGTTTTAGCGTGATTCAGTAATACATACAATGAACCATAGTCAGTCAAACAATTTAAATATCCATTTTCTGTTTATTGCAGTTGCACTTTCTGTACTTATTGCAGGGGTGTTGTTTGGCGTAGTTGGAGGCATTCAGTATATCGTACCCGGTTGGCTCAAAGATGAATTGTCGTTTGAAAGAGTCAGACCACTTCACGTGACAATGGTAATATCATGGATTTTTGCCGGAGCCATGGGCGGTATCTATTATTATTTACCTCAGACGGTGAAAGGTAAACTATATTCACCAACTTTAGCAGTAGCCCATCTTGTATTATTTATTCTGACGGGATTATCCATCATTGCCTGCTACTTTGCAGGCGTATTTGGTGGTCGAGAGTATTTTGAGTTTCCACCGGCAATTTGCAATTCCAATGCTTGTAACCTGGCTGTTGTTTGTAGCCAATATGTTGCTGACGCTTAAACGATATTACAACAGCAATACACTCATCTTCTCTAAAGTTTATATCTGGATGTGGCTTACAGGAATGTTTTTCTTTCTGCTAACATTCTTAGAATCATATCTGTGGTTGTTTTCTTTTTTCAGTAATAATCTTGTTCGTGATATAACCGTTCAATGGAAAGCATCCGGAGCTATGGTGGGCTCATGGAATATGCTGGTATATGGTACCGCATTTTATGTAATGGAAAAAATGAGTGGTGATGAAAAGGTTGCCACATCAAAGATGACCTTCTTTTTTTATTTTTTAGGTCTTACCAATCTTATGTTTAACTGGGGGCATCATACCTACATTGTGCCTGCATCGCCCTGGATTCGGGATATTGCCTATGTCATAAGTATGACAGAGTTACTTATTCTTGGAAATATTATCTGGGGCTGGCGCAAAACGGTTTCATCAGCTACTAAAACTTTTCATCTTATGCCTTATCGTTTTTTTACGGCTTCAGATGTTTGGATATTTATCAACCTTATTTTAGCCATAGCTATTTCTGTTCCGTTTATAAATCGTTTCACTCATGGCACCCACATCACAGTTGCACATGCAATGGGTACTACTATTGGAATCAACACATTTATCCTTTTTGCTTCGGTGTTTTATCTATTAAGACTGCCAGAAGGCACAACCTCTCTTAAATATATAAAAGCAGGCTTCTGGACATTGAATGTTTCTTTGCTCATATTTTGGGTTTCACTTATTGCATCAGGCGTCACTAAAACAATTGAACTGAGTAATGGGGGAACATTTGCATCAGCTATGCAAAAAATGCTACCGTATTTTTATAGCTTTTTCATTGCAGGAATTGGCATTTTTGCAGGCATTTTACTCATTGCTATTCCGGCTTTGATTTCATGCATTCAAAATGTCAGACAGAACAGACTTGTTTCTATACAGTCAGTCGCCTGATAATTATCTCATATAAATTTAATAATTTGTTTGGTATCATGGCCATGTATTAATTTCGCACTTCAGTATTGGGCATACCTTAAGTTTATGCATAAAACTGAAAATTTATTTTGAATTGTTTACATGTATATTTTCCCATCTCAGTCGTTACTTGCGGATGAGTTCAATGCCGTAAAAGCAAACATTGCCCAGAGTTGTCTTACACCTGCTGCTGCACAAGAAATTCTTAATCTGACTCCAAGTACTGATAGAAATTATATTGAATTACAACTTGGGAGAACAGAAGAAATGCGTAGGCTGCTTGCTGATGCAGAACCTTTTCCTGTTTCGGGCTATTGTGATGTTACGAAAGAACTTCAACTGCTTAAGATTGAAAACAGCGTATTGCTGCCTTCACAAGCATTGCAACTTGCTGCACTCACACATACGGTAGGTCTAATTATTAAATTTTTCAATCAGGCACCACGATATCCTTTACTCACACAGATACTCAATGATTGCTTTTTTGAACCTGCCATTGCAAGTGAAGTTGAGAGAGTGCTTGACACTTTTGGTGTGGTGCGTTCTTCTGCATCAACGGAACTCTTGCACATCAGACGTACTTTACAAAGGCAACGTGCTGAATCAGACAGAGCCTATCAGCAAGTCATTGCACGCTATAAGAAAAATGGATGGCTTACAGATAGCGAAGAGTCATCACGCAACGGAAGACGGGTTCTTTCAATCGTTGCAGAACAAAAGCGGACAATCAATGGTGTCATCCATGATGTTTCTGCAACAGGAAAAACTGCATTCGTTGAGCCTGATGAAGTGTTGCACATAAATAATCATATTCAACAGTTAGAGCAGGATGAGAGACTTGAAATCACTCGAATCATGCGACAACTTACTGTATTCCTGCGTAATTATTATACCACACTTCAGCAATATGCATTTATCCTCACTCAAATGGATATGCATCATGCCAAAGCACTTTTTGCACTGAACTATCGTGCCGTAAAACCTGAAATCACGAATAACCCTGAGATAAATCTTATCAATGCTTCGCATCCGATATTGTTAATTCAGCAAAAGGATATTCAAAAAAGTGTTGTTCCATTTACGCTTCATCTGAATCACGACAAGAGAATATTAATCATCAGCGGACCTAATGCCGGAGGTAAAACAGTATGCATGAAAGCCGTTGGGCTTTTGCTTATCATGGCGCAGTCAGGAATACATATCACTGCAAAAACAGGAACTACAGTTGGTGTTTTCAATAAACTTCTTATTGATATAGGCGATTCTCAATCTATCGAATACGAATTAAGCACATACAGTTCCCGATTAAAAAACATGAAAGTGTTTTTTGAGCAGGTTGACAATAAATCACTCTTTCTGATTGATGAACTTGGTAGTGGTACAGACCCTCAACTTGGAGGTGCATTGGCTGAAGCAATGCTTGAAACATTAAACCAAAACCACTCATTTGGAATTGTAACTACGCATTATATGAACCTGAAAGTACTTGCAGAGAAAGTGCCTGGATTCGTTAATGGCTCTATGTCGTTTGACAAACGTAATCTAAAACCACTCTTTCAACTGCAAATTGGTAAGCCTGGCAGCTCTTATACATTTATTGTGGCAGAACGAAGCGGGCTACCGCAACAAATCATCAACAGTCGCCGTGCAAAGGTGCCGAAGTCACACATGCTACTTGAAAACTACTATCAAAAGTTGAAAAAGACAAAATAGTGATTGAAGAAAAGTTAAAAGCAATTCTCCAAAAAGAAAGACACTTAACACGCTCATAAAACAGAATGATGAACTAATTTATAAAAACGAAAATCTCAAGAATAGCCTTCAGCAGCATTTGCGCAGTCATCAGGAAAATCTTGATAGAAAGGCTGAAGCACGTATTAAGAAGTTTGCATTAGATCTTAAACAGGCAAAGAATAAAAAGGCTGTAATTGAAAAATTTCTTTCAGAAGCAGGGCTTAAAACAAGAATAAGGAGAAGGTCGTTCACAGAACCATTGATCCACGTATTATTAGTGGCACTACTGTGAAACTTTATAATGGAAAAGTATCAGGAATTGTTCAATCTGTTGATCAGGAAAATGCAACCGTTCTATTTGGAAACTTCACTACAAAGTGCAAGTTAACCGACCTGATACTTGATAGTAAATAAATATCATACTGTAGTAAAATTTTCAACCGTTATTAAATGATTGCAATTGTACACTATAAAAAATCAAAAGATAATTTTTAATTTCACAACCCTTATTCAGTTTTCATCAAACATAAAATCAAATTTTTAGTACTTATGAAATTATCTTCAGCACAGACAAAACAACTCTTATCTACTTTAGAAAACAGATTCACAGAAAATATGAAGCGTCATAAAGGCCTGCAATGGGGTAATGTAGAAACATTGCTCAGAAAATCGTCTTCCAAATTAAGCGTACTTTGGCAAATGGAAGAAACAGGTGGACAACCCGATGTTGTTGCCTTTGATAAAAAATCGGGTCAGTTTACATTCTTTGACTGTTCTCCCGAAAGTCCAGCCGGCAGAAGAAGTCTTTGCTACGACAACAAAGCATTAAACGACCGTAAAGAAAATAAACCCAAAGGAAGTGCACTTGGGTTAGCAACTGAAATGGGTGTTGAAATTTTATCAGAAGAACAATATAAATTTCTGCATACACTGGGTAACTTTGATCTTAAAACATCTTCGTGGTTATTTACACCACTACATATTCGTGTTTTAGGAGGAGCCATCTTTGGAGATTGCCGCTACCAACAAGTTTTTACTTATCATAACGGTGCAGAATCTTATTATGCAGCAAGAGGATTCAGAAGTTTTATATGTGTTTGAGCCCATTACATTATAAGCGCTTAACGCAACTGCAATTCAGAATTCTGCATTCTACATTATCAAATTACTTCATCACCTCATAACACATCATTTTCTAACTCCTCAATGCAATTCAAAAAAGTGGAGCCGGTGAGATTTGAACTCACGTCCAGATATGGAATCCATACACTTTCTACATCTAGCAGATATTTAATTGTAGGGATAAAACAAGACTACCTGCCTGTCAGTTCTATCCTTAGCCCTTGTTTTCTCACTGATGTTGCAGAGCACAACAGCAGCCAGTTCATATCTGTGATGCCCTTTTCGCAAACGCTATGAACTTAAGTCTGCGTAGGACAGCTTGTGCTACCACCTGGTGGCAGCATCAGGCAATTCTTCTTGGAAGAATTAAGCCGCAAGCGCGTAGTTTGTTTCGCCATTTAAGCGAGTTGTGAATCGGGATTTACGGGTCGTTCTCACAGCACCCGGCATGCTTACGTATTTATTACGCACACTGTCGAAACCTTTCGGCCCCATAATTATCAAAGAACAGAATGCAAATTTACAGCTATTCTATGACACATTTATGAATATTTTGCTGTCAGTTTTTCAGAAGTGTATTTTTGCAGCAAACCGTTTTACATTATGGGACGAATTTTTGAAAAGAGAAAACATAAAATGTTTGCACGCTATGCTAAAATGGCTAAGGCATTTACGCGCATAGGAAAAGAAATTGCTATTGCTGTTCGTCAGGGTGGCCCCGA
This sequence comes from Bacteroidota bacterium, assembly GCA_016699635.1. Classification (GTDB taxonomy): domain Bacteria; phylum Bacteroidota; class Bacteroidia; order AKYH767-A; family OLB10; genus OLB10. The sequence continues at coordinate 2,944,151 of CP064983.1, forward strand.
CCCACACTACAACCCTAAATTGCGTCAGGTAATACAGAATGCAAAAGGTCTAAACATGCCCAAGGATAGGGTAGATGCTGCTATAAAACGTGCTACCAGCAAGGACATGAAAGACTATGAAGAAATTACGTATGAAGGTTATGCTCCCTTTGGCGTTGCAATTATGGTAGAATGTGCTACCGATAATTCAACCAGAACAGTTGCTAACATACGCATGCACTTCAATCGCGAAGAGGGAAGTTTAGGCACTTCAGGCTCTGTAGGATTTATGTTTGAAAGACGTGGTTTGTTTAAGTTCTCTGCTGAAGGAAAAAATATTGAAGACCTCGAACTTGAACTTATAGACTTCGGTTTGATTGAGATTTGGGAAGAAGATGGATTCATTTATCTCTATTGCAACTTTGAAGATTTTGGTGCAATGACAAAGGTTCTTGAAGACCGCTCTATTGAAATCATCAACAGCGAACTTACACGTGTTCCATTAACACTTACCGAAGTAACTGAAGAGCAGGAACATAAAATTCAAGTGCTTATTGACAGGCTCGAAGATGACGAAGATGTGCAAAGTGTTTTTCACAATATGAAATAAATTAAGACATCAAAACAGATGTAATTATCATTGGAGCAGGGCCTGCAGGTTCTGCCTGTGTAATGGCACTTAAAGATGCCGGCCTCAATATTGTCTGGATTGATAAAGCCACTTTTCCACGTGACAAAGTTTGTGGTGATGCCATTCCTTCCAATGTGCAACGCGTGTTAAAGACCATTGATGTTTCTCTCAACGAAAAATTTTTACAACAATTTATAGAAAAAGTTCAGGTAGAAGGTTGCCGTTTTGTTGCACCTGATAAATCTTCGTTCGACCTTACGTTTGTTACCAAAGGTCATGCTGCCAAGCGCTTACATTTCGATCATTTTCTTTTTGACATGGCAAATGAATGTAACAGTCATGTTACTTTTATTGGCAATGCATCTGTTGAATTAATCGTAAACAGCGCAACTGCCGTCACCGTTAAACTAACTGATGGAAGGACAATTGAAGGTCAGATAATTATTGGCTGCGATGGTGCAAATTCCATAGTCAGAAAGAATCTTGCTCAAACATTCATTCGTAAAAAAGAAAATATTGCAGCTGTTCGTGCATACTATAATAATGTTGCAGACCTTGAGCATAATATGCTCGAGATTCATATTGTCAAAGGTTATATGCCTGGATATTTCTGGGACCGGAAAATCAATCCAATGTTGGCTTTGGCATGGTAAACCGGTTTATCACAAATCGTAAAATAGATTTAAAAGAAGCATTAAAGGAGATTATTCAAAACGATAAGGTGATTAGCCCTCGCTTTAGTCAGGCAACTACTGATGGTGTGATTTCTGGATTTGGACTTCCATGCGGTGGACGAAAAAACCCAATTTCCGGACAAAGATTTTTACTCTGTGGTGATGCAGCTTCACTCATCAATCCTGCAACAGGTGAAGGTATAGGCAATGCAATGATAAGTGGACGAATAGCTGCTTTACATATCATCAATTGTTTTCAGGCGAACAACTTTACGCAATCGTTCAATGCACAATATGATGTGTTGGTATATGATAAACTCCTTGGCGATTTACGTATTCAACATTGGCTGCAACGCATTACTGCAGACAGAGAGTGGTTAATAAATTTTGCATTGAAGCATGTCAGCAACAATAACTGGATAAGGCAAAAAGTTAGAAAATTCTTCTGAAAATTACGCTTCCTTTTCTTTTATTCTGATAACCTCTGCAAGCGTTGGTATCAAGGTTTTGTGTTTCTTAACAACAGGATTTTCTGTATCCCAAACATATCCTGCCAGAACAGAACAAATTTGCTTTTTTATATTCGGGTCAATATCGTTTGAGTAAATTATGGTCTGTAAGTCGCCATTATACCAACCCAATACAAATGTTCTGAAAACGTCTATGCCTCTGCGCAATTTTTCTTCGTAAACTTCAGACCAATTGACTTGCTCGCCATTCAATACCTTTTCTGTCAGTTTAGCTGCTAGTAAACCGGAGCCTGTTGCAAGCGTTACGCCTGATGAAAATACTGGATCTAAAAATTCTGTGCTGTTACCACAAAGAACATATCCTGGACCAAACAACTGTTTTGAACGCACAGCATAATTATGAATTGTGCGTGGCTCAAAAACCAACTTTTCGTTTTCAAATCGTCCTACCAGGTCACCAAATGTTCTGATATGATTCAAAAACTTCTCACCATTATTTGCAGCAAACTCATCAACCAGTTCAACATTGCTTACTACGCCTACAGAGGTAGTTTTATCGCTGAAAGGAATAGCCCAAATCCAGGCACTGTTTTCATTAAATGAATGGATAAAAATATTTGCACCTGCTTTTTTTGTTCGTTTGGTGTCATGAATGTGACAAAAAACAGCACCACGGGGTGGAGTACTCACAGGCTCTTCCAATTTAAATAGACGTGGTAGCACACGACCATATCCACTGGCATCAATAATGTATTTCGACTTTACAGTATGTGTCTTTCCGGATTTATCTGTATAGGTTGTTGTTTGTTCACTTGCAGAAGCAGCAACAGAATTTACTTCACATTCAAATTTTACTTCCACACCTTGTTCTATAGCAGTTGAAATTAGTATGTTATCAAAGTCAGCGCGTTTTACCTGCCATGTCCACGACCATCCATCGCTAAACTGATCGTTAAAGAAAAACTCTGTCTTATGTTTTCCTTTATAAAATGCAGCACCTGTTTTTTCCTGAAATCCATGTTTCTTGATATTGTCAATAAAGCCTACTTCAGATAGATGATCCATACAATGAGGCAGTAAACTTTCCCCTATTACAAAACGTGGAAATTTTTGCTTTTCCAGCACAAGCACTTTTATGTTTTGTTTATTCAGATAGGCAGAGGCAACAGCACCGGAAGGTCCTGCACCAATTATCAGTACATCTACATTCTCCATTTAATGGTTGTTGAAATTTTTATTGCGAAGCAAATTTAATAGTAAACCTAATTTGACTTTTATGTTTGAATATGATTTTTTTCAGGATTTATCTTTTTTAACAGTTCTTTTTTGTCAGTAAATTCAAAGCATGTTAGCAAAGCACTTATTGCAGTACCTAAAATGCCATGAAAAACTATATTTTGTCCTGTTAGCCAAAGATTAGGAATTTTTGTTCTTGGTTGTAACATACTTTTCAAAGGAGCATTGCTGTCTTTTAAAACTCCGTAAATCGAACCATCAGTGCTGGCAGTATAATCTTTAAAAGTAAGAGGTGTTGAACTGTAAACATTCAGTATAGCCTTTCTTATTTCCGGAAAAAGTGTTTCTAATTTTTCAAGAACTTTTTCTTCTTTTCTTCTTTTAAATTCCTGATAGCTTTCGCTGCGGTTTGATGGATGTGTTGTGGTATTAAAACTATCTTTCCATTGCGCAACATCATCAGATTTCATATAGCACATCACAGAAATGGATTCAGCATACTGCGGGTCTTTTAATGGAACCGGTGTAAACACAAAGAAACTTAATGGCCAATTGTCTTCTGTGTAATTAATAGTGTCCCAAACATCATCATTAAAAAAATGATACATGTTGTAGTTCATGTATGGAAATGATTTTGGTTTAAAAGTAATTTGTACTAAGAATGCAGAAACAGTTTGATCCATTTGTTTTACCCTGTTAACCCAGGCATGAGAAAAGCGGTCATTGCCGAGTAGCGAAATAGTTTCGTTGGGGTGTATGGCAGAGATATATTTTAATGCTGTAATACACTCCCCATTTTCTAATAGCAACTGAGAAATTTCCCGATTCTCCTTATATGTAGCTCCTGTAATCTGTTTATGAGTATAAATATCAGCACCGGCTTTGCGAATATTACTTGCAAACTGTTTAATTAATTGTGCACCACCGGTTACAATCTTGTAGCTTCCACAAATGTAACTGTTAAAAATAAGTGCATGAACAAACATTGGTGTCTTCTCCTTTATGCCTGCATATAGCATGTTATTGCCTGCAAGTACATTTCTGAGCGTTTTATTTTCTGTAATGGAAGCAATATAATCCCATGCATTTTCATTTCTAAGTTCCTCGTTAAAATAATCGTCAGTTATTTTATTACTCAGATCATAGAGTGGAAATTTTTGGCAGTATTCTTTCAATTTATCACAAAACCGATGAATGGCCTTCTCCTCATCAGGAAAATCTTTACACAAAGAATTAATGAAATTATCATATCCCATGGCATGAGCATATTTTCTGCCATCACTGAAACTGACATAGTCATAACCGTTATCATCCATCCTTTTTGTCTGCAGTGTGTCTTTCAAACCAAAATAGCTGAATAACTGATAGAGATTTTCTCCTTCATCGTAGCCGCCAATATAATGCAGGCCGGTATCTAAAATTTTTTTATCTCTGCTGAAAATCTGAAGGCTTCCTCCTAATTGAATATTTTTTTCCACCAAGGCTACTTTATAACCTTCTTTAGCTAAGATATAAGCACAACACATTCCTGAAAAACCACCACCAATTATGGCTATATCATAAACTATTTTGTCATTGATTTTCATTTGCTCAGTACAAATAGTCGGTTGGAAGTATTATTGGAATGTTTATGTTCTTCAATTTTCAGGTTGTTTCTTTTTGCAAATTGATAAATATACTCAGTTTTGAAAAAATTTAAGTCATTCATTTTCTTATTGAAGGAAAAGAATTTTGTAGATAATAACTCAGTAAATTTAGTGTTTCTATGTTTAATATCATCAGCAACACCATCACGAATAAACATTATTCCGCCAGGCATCAGGGCATCTGCACATTTCTGCAGCACTTTTTCCTGACTGTCAATATTTAGGTAATGTAATACGTCATTAAGAAAAATTACCTCAGATGAGGGTACTTCTGTTTTTGTTATGTCGGCAGCAAAGAATTGTAAATTTGCATTCTTATTCCAGACATTGGCAGCAATGGCAATTTTATCATCATCATAATCAAAAGCCGATATCTTTCTTTCACGATTTTTGTAATGCAGAAACAAGTCCATAAATCCATAACCGCAGCCTAAGTCTGTGATTAATATTCGCTGACCAATAAGGTTATTATAAAAATCGTAATTCTTTTTTTCGAGATTCCATTTTATCCGACCATACCATTCTAAAACCGGGCCTTTAAAAATATAGTTGTAATAAACTTTTTGCCATAAATAGTCTGCATCTTCGCGTTCATCTTTAAAAAGTCTGTACTGCTCTTTAAAATATTGTGAAATGGATTTTTGCCTGCTTCTGTAATCGTTACCCCAACTCAAATCATTTGCAAATATTCTTGGTAAAGCTTTTACATTAATGGTGCCATCTTTAACCATCATTTCATTTTTGGGTGAAACATCGCCTGCACCATGAATCATCACGGGTTGAATATCAGCATTCAGTTTTTCTGCAAGATAAAAGGCTCCTTTATGAAAGCGATTAAGATTTCCATCAGATGAACGCGAGCCTTCCGGAAAATCATAATGGAATAACCTTCATCCATCTTAGCTTTAATGTTGGTTATATTATCTTCAGTTCCATCTTCAGAAAAAATATAACCGACATAGCGAACCACCAAACCGAATAGAGGAGAACGGTAAACCCAATCTTTTGCCATGATAATAACTTTTCTGTTTAACATTAGCATAATCATAATATCGAGAAAAGAAGAGTGGTTGGCAATAATAATTGAAGGCTTTTTGAAATCAAGTTGATCAAGGTTATAAAATTTCTTTTTTACATGAATGCCAGAATACAGTACGGATGCTGAAAATTTTGATACAATAAAGTTTACTGCTTTTCTTTTAATTTTTACAGGTGCAGGGAATAGGCTGATGAGAAGCAAAACAGGATAGAAAGTAAGGCAACCAACAATAAAATAGGTGAAACAAAAAACGGACATAAAAAGTTGTAGAAATGAAATTGGATTGTGTCCATTTTTAATTCTGCGTTCTACAAAAAGTTTAAAAATAAATGGTTGAACAAGAAATGAAATCAGTAAGATGCAGGTGATGCCAATAACACTTAATGCAGCAATGGAATGAATTGCAGGGTGCTTAGCAAAATATAATACACCGGTGCCCACAATAACTGTCAATGCAGACAGGATGATTGCAGCCTGATAGGATTTTAGATTGTCTTTCCTGAATTTATAACGGTTCAAAAGTCCATCAGTAACGAATATACTAAAGTCATCACCGAGACCAAAAATGAAAGTTGTAATTACAATATTTACAAAGTTAAATTCAATATTAAAGGTGGACGACATTCCTAATATCCAAATCCAACTAACAACCATTGGCAAAAATGCAAGAAGGGCAAGCTCAACCCTGCCGTAAATAAGCAATAAAGTAAAAAAACACCATGCCTGCTGTGAGGTACAGAAGGTAGTTGAAATCGCTGCGCACCGACTCAAGCAGCAGTGATGCCATTTCACTTCTGTCAAATACGGTAAGATGCGGGATATCTTTAAATAAAGCTTTCACAGAGTCTTTCTGTGATGTTGCCACTGTAAAAGATGAAATAAAAACAGATTCTTTTGCACTTGAATCAAACATTAGGTCTAAGCCCATTGTTTTGAGTAAGTCTTTTGACAATGGTTGATAGATGCTATCGTCAATCATTTCTTGAAATGGAGCAAAAGCATTGTTGCTGAAGCCTGCTTCATCGGCAGATAGTTTTATCTGATTGGTGACACGGGTTTTATTCTGTTGCCAGAAGTAATTCCATCTTAGCTGACGTTGTTTACAAAGAGAATCCGGAATAAAATAATCAGCTGTAGATAAAGTGTTTTTTATGATGCCATGTGTTATTAAATTCTTTATTAATGTTCCTGCTTTGTAATTTGCATCAACTGCAGAGTTATAATTTTTAGCTGAAGCAATCAGGTAAATCTTTTTTTCAATAGACGGATTTATGCCTGTAAGTTCAGCTTCTTTATTTTTCAACTCAGTAGGATGAAAGCTTAAAGTTTCAACATCGCTGTTGAAACGAATGTTTGATGCTTCAAAATAAAAATATACAGTTATTAGTAAAATGGCAATAATTGCATATTTAACTATTGATGGATTAATGACCGGCAGTTTAAACCATTTTATTGTCTTATGCTGTGTGTAATCAAAGCGGGTCAAAGTAATTATTACAGGTAGGCCTGCAAGAGTAAAAAAAGCCGAACCAGCCAAAGCCATTGCTGCAAACAAGCCAAAATCACCCAATACAACAGAGTTGGTATAATTTAATGCAAGCAAAGCCAGCACTGTTGTCACACTTCCGGTAAGCAACGGTACAGAAATTTCTTTTAAAGTTTCTTCAATAGATTTTACATGTTGTAGATGAGTGAAGAAATGAAAGGAATAGTCCAGGATGATTCCAATTACGATGGCGCCTGTTGCTAATGATATGGCTGAAATTTCAGGGCGAAGAAAACCCATCAGTCCAAGTGCTAACATGCCTCCAAACACTGCAGGTAGAATAAATAATATTGGAATACTTAGTTTTCTGTAATACAAAATCAGAATGAGCATGATTAGTGATAATGAAAGAATCATGGTCAGGTTGGTGTCCTTCTTTATCTGTACTGCATTTTGTGCTGCAATTTCAAAGGTGCCGAAATGTGATAATTTGTATTCAGAGTTTTCAGCATTCCATTTTTCTCTATAGCAGCAAGTTGGTCACTAAGTTGGATGTTTTTTTCAGCATCACGACTATCATAGTTCAGACGGCCTGTAATAAGAATAGACTTTTTGCCCGGTGTAAAAATGATACCATCTTCCACAACATAATTGCTACTATTTCCTGTAATGCCAAGTTGTCTAAAATATTCTGCAGTGATGCTTAATGGATCGTTAAGAATAAATTGTTTGATAAATAAACCGGATGGATTGGTAAGTCTTTCGTAATTGTTTTTAATCGAAAATTGTATAGAATCATCCTGTATTTTTCTTTCAATCAAAGAATAATAATTACTATCAATCAGCAGAGGGAAGTGCGAGAAATAATAGTCGTAAACTTCTTGTTGCACATCAGGTCTTACTGCAACAACATCACTCAATAAATTAGCTGAAGCCGAATCTATAGTACTTTTTACATGTTCGGCCACATCGGCATATTCATCAGGGTTTGAGTTTTTCGTTAATGATAAAGAAAACACAACCTGATCAGAGATGTTTTTTGATTCAAGAAGAGAATTGAATTTCTGAAACTCCTGACCTTTTGGAAGAATAGCAAATATATTTTCAGTAATGTTTAGTCTTTTAATTCCCGCAATACTAACAGCAGCAACCAGCAAAACAAAGCCTGCAAACAGTATAGGCTTTCTTACAAACAGACGATATAATCCAATAAAAATACTTCCCAAGAAGAACCGATTTTACAACGTAACTTTCAGTGTGCGAATTTATAGGAATTAATGTGTCAAACTTTCATAAAACGTTTATATACTTTCATTTTTAAAATGATTACTTTTGCCTCTCATTCTAATATTAAATCAAAATGGCTGAAGATTTTCTTCCGTTAAACGGAACCGACCACGTAGAACTTTATGTAGGCAATGCCAAGCAATCTGCATATTATTATCAGATGGCATGGGGCTATGAACTTATAGCTTATGCCGGCCCAGAAACCGGTATTCGTGACAGAGCATCGTATGTATTGCAACAAGGCAAAATCCGTTTGGTGCTGACCAGTGCCATGCATCCTGACAGTGAGATTACACGACACGTAGCGCAGCATGGTGATGGTGTTAAGTTTTTAGCTATTTGGGTTGACGATGCTGAAAAGTCTTTTTATGAAACTATGAGTCGTGGTGCAAAGGCGCACACACAGCCTACGGTTTTGAGTGACAAATTTGGTGAAGTGAAAATTTCTGCTATTCATACTTATGGCGATACTGTACATAAGTTCGTAGAACGAAAAAATTATAATGGTACTTTTTGCCCGGATATTCACCTACCAAAAGCAGTGTAAAAACTACTCCTGTCGGGTTAAAGCATGTTGATCATTGCGTGGGCAATGTTGAGTTGGGGAGAATGAATGAATGGGTTAAGTTTTATGAAGATGTCATGGGATTTAAGTTGCTGATTACCTTTGATGACAGCGATATTTCTACAGAATATTCTGCTTTAATGAGTAAGGTTGTCAGCAATGGAAACGGTTACATTAAATTCCCGATTAACGAACCTGCTGACGGTAAACGCAAATCTCAAATTGAAGAATACATTGAATTTTATCATGGTGCCGGAGTGCAGCACGTTGCCATAGCCACTGATGATATAATTTCAACGGTAACTGAGTTGCGCAACAGGGGAGTAGAGTTCTTGCATGTTCCGGAAGTTTACTATGAAGATGTTTGGGATCGTGTTGGAAAAATTAACGAAGATGTAGCTACAATTAAAAAACTGAATATTTTAGTTGATCGTGATGATGAGGGCTACTTGCTTCAGTTGTTCACCAAGCCTGTTCAGGACAGACCAACAGTATTTTTTGAAATCATTCAGCGTTGCGGTGCTAAATCTTTCGGAAAAGGAAACTTCAAAGCGCTTTTTGAAGCTATAGAGCGCGAGCAAGCACTGAGGGGAAACTTGTAATGACTTACTGCCTATGATGGCAGTTATTTTACCAAAGTGTTTTCGTAGGGTACACGGTTAATTAACGAGCGGCCGAGTGTGACTTCATCGGCAAATTCCAATTCGCCACCAATGGCTACACCTCGTGCAAGTATTGAAATTTTAACATCAGTGTCCTTTAATCTTTTTGAGATATAAAACACAGTTGTGTCACCTTCCATGGTAGCACTGAGTGCCATTATTATTTCGTTTATATTTCCATTAGCAGTTTTTTCAACCAACGAATCAATATTCAGTTGCGAAGGGCCAATGCCATCCATGGGAGAAATAATGCCGCCAAGAACATGATACATGCCATTAAATTGTGCTGTGTTTTCAATTGCCATTACATCACGAATATCCTGTACAACACAAATTACACTGCCGTCACGTCTTGGATTTGCACAGAGTACACATAAAGTGTTTTCAGAAATATTATGACATTGATGGCAGTAAACTACCGATGAACGTAATTGTATTACAGCATTGCCCAAACGCTCCACATCAGCAGGATTTTGTTTGAGCAAATGCAATGCAAGGCGCAATGCACCTTTACGGCCAATTCCCGGCAGACGCGATAATTCGTTAACTGCTTCTTCTAATAAACGTGACGGATACTGCTCCACCTAATGAAAATTTAAATGATGTTGTCAAATATACGTTGTTTAAAAATACCATCTTTCATGCGCTGTCAAAGGTTTTCAAACAGTTATTCTTGTATTCTAAATTTCAAACAATTGAGTCCTGTCTTAATTTTATCAGTGGTTTTGGTTTATACCATTCTGCTGTTTGCAATTACATTTTACACTTCGCGCAATGCCGACAATCAGAGTTATTTTGTTGGTAACAGAAGTTCGCGTTGGTATGTGGTTGCATATGGAATGATCGGGGCATCGTTATCAGGTGTTACATTTATGTCAGTACCCGGTGATGTTGGTACAGGAAATTTCTCTTACTTTCAAATGGTGCTTGGCTATTTGTTAGGCTATGCTGTCATTGCTTTTGTGTTGCTACCTGTTTATTACCGTATGAATCTGACTTCAATCTATACTTATCTGAAGTCGAGGCTTGGAGAAAAAACGTATAAGACAGGTGCATTCTTCTTTATTCTTTCACGTGTAGTTGGTGCTTCGTTCAGAATGTATATTGTGGTATATGTGTTGCAGCTTTTTATTTTTCAGGCTTGGGGCGTTCCGTTTTGGGTCACCGTATTTGTGTTTGTCCTGCTGATACTCTCATACACATTCAAAGGTGGTGTAAAAACAATTGTGTGGACAGATTCATTGCAGACAACTTTTATGCTGCTTTCGCTCTTTATTTCGGTTTATCTTATTGCCAAAGAGCTTAATTTTAGTTTTGCTGATGTAGTATCATCAATCAAATCAAGCCCATACTCAGATATTTTTGTGTGGGACTGGAGGTCGAAAGTGTTTTTTCCGAAACATTTTTTTGGAGGAATGTTTATTGCCATTGCCATGACGGGGCTTGATCAGGAAATGATGCAGAAAAATATCAGTTGCAGAAATGTACGCGAATCGCAAAAAAATATGATGACATTCAGCATCATTTTAGTTTTTGTAAATTTTATTTTTCTCTGTCTTGGAGCATTGTTGTATATTTTTATTCAGCATCAGGGCATTGTTATTCCTGAGCGCACAACAGATGATTTGTTCCCGACAATTGCCATGCATTATCTCGGCACTTTTTCAGCTATTTGTTTTATCATTGGATTGATATCTGCTGCTTATCCAAGTGCAGATGGAGCATTAACAGCACTAACAGCATCGGTGTGTATTGATTTTCTTGGCTTTGAAGAAGGTAAATATACAGAGGCGCAAAAAACAAAAATCAGAAAAAGTGTACATGTCATTTTTGGTTTTGTATTACTTGGTGTTATCGTTTTGTTTCATGCCATCAACGATCAGGCTGTGATACGTCAGATTTTCAGAGCAGCAAATTATACCTATGGTCCCTTGCTTGGACTTTTTGCATTCGGAATTCTAACTAAAAGAAATGTAATTGATAAATCAGTGCCTGTAATTGGGATATTATCGCCCGTAATTTGTTATATCATTGATGTAAACTCTGTGCAGTGGCTTGGTGGATATAAATTCGGGAATGAATTAATAATTCTTAATGGCGGCATCACCTTTATGGGCTTACTTTTGTTAACCAAACATAAAACCGCAGCACAAGAGTAATGGAAAATATACAGCAGAAAAATAGTAGCACATCATATAATGTTGTTACGAATGAAATTCTTGAAAAACTAAAAGCTATTTGTGGCGAAAAATATGTTGTCAACAATGATGAATCATGTGCAACCTATGGCAGTGACGAAACTGAAGATTTGTTTTTTAAACCGGAAGTAATAGTAAAACCCTCTGACGCCAATGAGATTTCAGCACTATTGAAACTTGCCAATTCACATTTTATTCCCGTCACACCCCGTGGTCCCGGCACCCGTTTAAGTGGTGGTGCCTTGCCTGTGCATGGCGGAATTATTTTGTCCACAGAGCGACTAACTAAAATTATAGACATTGATGAAAAGAACCTTCAATGCACGGTCGAAACAGGTGTAATCAATCAGCATTTGCGCGATGCAGTAGAAGCCAAAGGCTTATTTTATCCTCCTGACCCTGCCAGCAGAGGAAGTTGTTTTATTGGCGGTAATCTTGCCGAGTGTAGCGGTGGACCTAAAGCTGTAAAGTATGGTGTTACTAAAGATTATGTACTGAATTGCGAAGTAGTGCTTCCAACGGGAGAAATAATATGGACAGGTGCCAATGTGCTGAAAAATTCCACAGGATATAATCTGACACAGTTGATGATAGGTAGTGAAGGTACATGAGGTGTCATAACAAAAGTGGTGTTAAAGTTAATTCCCTTGCCAACAGAAACTTTGCTGATGCTCATTCCTTTTCGATCTGCAGAAAAAGCATGTGAAGCTGTTTCAGCGGTTTTCAGAGCAGGAATTACACCTTCTGCAATGGAGTTTATGGAACGTGATGCCATTGAATTTGTGATGAAATTTACTGATGTAAAAGTGCCGCTTAAAGAAGATCATGTTGCGCATTTACTGATTGAAGTTGACGGCAACAACAAAGATGTTTTATTTAAAGACTGCGAAAAAATTTCAGAAGTCATGTATCAGCACGATTGCGATGAAGTGATGTTTGCAGAAAGTGCACAGCAAAAAGCAGACCTCTGGCGTGCAAGACGAGCTGTAGGCGAAGCTGTAAAGTCACATTCTGTGTATAAGGAGGAAGATACTGTTGTGCCTCGTGCCAGTTTACCTGTATTGCTTGCAGGAGTAAAAAAAATTGGAAGCAAATATGGATTTCGCAGTGTTTGCTATGGTCATGCCGGTGATGGAAATCTGCATGTAAACATTATTAAAGATGGCATGACTGACGAGGAGTGGAATCGTAAATTACCATTAGGTATTCAGGAAATATTTGAACTTTGTGTATCGTTGAATGGAACCATTTCCGGAGAGCATGGAATAGGGTGGGTGCAAAAAAACTATATGTCTATACGTTTTTCAGATGTTGAAATTGCACTTCAAAAAGGAATTAAAAAACTCTTTGATCCCAATAATATTTTAAATCCTTCAAAAATTTTTGCCTGATTATTCTACAATTTTCAGTCGTGCATATTTCAACAGCAATTGCTTTTGCCCTTCACCTTCAAAGTTCACGGTAGCTTTCAAATCAGGCAAGTTGCCTTCCAACTGCATCACTTTTCCTTTACCAAACCGTTGATGTAATACACTCATTCCAATTTCAATTCTTTTAGGATCATCAGGAATAAAGTTTTCAAACAATTTGGGGTCGGTTTGTTTGGCAACAGGCTTTTTAAATACAGGTTTAAGATTGTTTTTTGTAAAACTGTTGGGGCTGAAACTTGGCACACCATTGCCTTGCCTTATTGCAGTAGGTGACATCTTTGTATCACTAACGGGCAGTGCATCCAAGAACTCAGGATTAATTTCTTCAAGAAAACGACTAGGCTCGCAACCTGTTAATGTTCCCCAACGATAACGTGTCATGGCATAACTTAGTGTCAGCCGCTTTTCTGCTCTGGTAATGGCAACATAAAACAAACGCCTTTCTTCTTCAAGTTCATCACGCGAGTTAACAGCCAACTGCGATGGGAATAAATTTTCTTCAAGGCCGGAAACAAAAACTTCCTTAAACTCAAGTCCCTTAGCCTGATGAATGGTCATCAGTGAAACTTTATCATCATTACCATCATCGGTTTCGGCATCTGTAAGCAGGGCAATGTCCTGCATATATTCGTTCAGCAATTTTGTTTCAGATTGCTCCAGTTCTGCTGATGGTGCTTCAAGAGCTGTTTGTGCACCATCGCTAAACTCTTTTATACCTGCCAGCAACTCCTGTATATGTTCGTATTGACTGACACCTTCTGCAGTTTTATCATTAAATAATTCTTTCAACAATCCGCTTGATTGAGCAATGTGACTTGCCACATCATAAGCATTTTGAGTCTTTGCCAAAACAGAAAAACTTTGCATCATAGTAACAAACTCATTGATTTTTGTTTTTGTTCCCGTTGCAATATCAATCTCACGATCGTTTATATCCTGCATCACATCCCACAGCGTACAAGTACGTGCATCAGCAAGAACTAATAGTTTTTCATAAGTGGTTTTGCCGATACCTCGGGTAGGGTAGTTGTAAATTCTGTCAAGAGCTTCTTCGTCATACGGATTAATTGTAAGTCGAAAATAAGCGAGTAAATCTTTTATTTCTTTTCGTTTATAAAAAGACAAGCCTCCGAAAATTCTGTAAGGAATATTTAGTTTACGCAATGCTTCTTCTAAACTTCTAGACTGTGCATTGGTGCGATAAAGAATTGCAATTTCTTTGTTTTTAAAATGCAGATTCATTTTGTCTTCAAAGATTGCCTGTGCTACCTGTGCACCTTCCTCATTGTCGCTTAATGCCCTGAGTAATCTTATTTTTTCGCCACCTGTATTTTCTGTCCAGACTTCTTTTTTAAGTTGATTTCTGTTGTTGGCAATTACACTGTTTGCTGCGCCTACTATGGTCTTTGTGCTTCTGTAATTCTGTTCTAATTTAAAAGTCTTTAAATCAGGATAGTCTTTCTCGAAGTTGAGAATATTTTGAATGTTAGCACCTCGGAATGCATAAATACTTTGTGCATCATCACCCACAACACAAATATTTTCATGTGCTGCTGCAAGTTTTCTGACAATAATGTATTGTGCATAGTTTGTGTCCTGAAACTCATCAACCATCACATACTTAAATTTATTCTGATACTTCGACAACGCTTCAGGGTGATTTTTAAGGAGCAAATAGGTATTGAATAACAAATCATCAAAATCCATGGCATCAGACTGTTTCAATCGCTTTTGATAAATTTCGTATAGCATACCTATTTTTGGTTTGCCTGCCATTTTATCTTCATTGGTCAACTCGGAGTGATTCAGATAGTCACTTACAGAAAACACATTATTTTTTGCAGACGAAATTCTGTTCAGTACCAATGAAGGCTTGTAGGTTTTGTCATCAAGATTCTGTTCATTGATAATTTTTTTAATCAGACTTTTTGAATCATCAGAATCATAAATGGTGAAATTTGTAGGGAATCCTATTTTCTCGGCTTCAATTCTTAAAATACGTGCAAATACTGAGTGAAAGGTTCCCATCCACAAATTTTGAGCATCATGACCAACTTTTTCCATGATGCGCTTTTTCATTTCACGGGCTGCTTTATTGGTAAAGGTTAAAGACAAAATATTAAATGGGTCAACCTGATTGTTGATCATGTGTATGATTCTGTAGGTAAGCACCCTGGTTTTTCCCGAACCTGCACCGGCAATAATCATACTGCACCTTTCATGCACTCAACTGCATCACGCTGCGATGGATTTAATTCATCTAAATAATTATTCATAATGGAATTTACTACTCTTCAAAGATAAGGGTTGCTTTGGTTATTAAAATGAAAACAGGGTATGTTTTTTCATACCCTGCTATTGAAAACTTTTTAATTAATTTCAAACTAATGATTACATATATTTTCTGAGAAAAGAATAATAATCATGTTTCAGATCAACATAAATATGCTCAAATGTTTTCATCCGTTCGCGAAGTGATGCTTCTACATCAACAATTTGCTGCGAAAATTTTCCGCCTTTACTTACTGATTCAAATTCTTCGTCTAATTTATTTTCAAATTGTTTTACATCATGATGCAGCAGGTCTATCTGGTCAACCTGAATGATAACCTGATTCTGAAAATGTTCAGCTTCGCGAAGTATATCTTTGTTTGTATTGCTTACAACTACATGTGACAGATGTTTACGCCAAAATCTCAATTCATTCTTGTAAAAATCCAGTGCCTTCAACCATTCGAGTAATTCAACATGGTTCATTTCAATTTTTGTTATCATACATTATGTTCTTTTGTAGCTGCTAAAATAGCACATTTCCGACTTACCTTAGTTACTGTCTCGGCAATAAATTTCTTTGTATGCTTTAAAAAACTAATTTTGGCTTGTAAACATTAAATCAATTCATGATGAAATCATTTATCAAATATGGAATTATGGGCTCATTGCTCGCATTTGCATGGACTTTGGTTGGTTACATTTTAGGTAACGAAACACAGGAAAAACTCAAATGGCTTAGCATGTTGGTGATGATTATAATTGTCGTGTTTTGTTTCAGGGCAGTTATCAATGAAGAGAAAAAAGCTAATGAAGGTTTTATTTCTTTTGGTAAGGCTTTTGGCATGGCATTTAAAACTGGTTTGGTAATGGCTTTATGCAGTGCCGTTTTCACTTATTTATATTTTAACTTCATAAATCCGGAATACATGGAGTTTGCCATTCAAAAGGCACAGGAGCAAATGCAATCACAAGGTTTGTCTGACGAGCAGATTGATATGTCAATGAAAATGCAGGCTAAATTTATGACACCGGCAATGATGACAATAGTTGCATTTTTCAGCTCGGTAATTATTTATGTAATTGTATCTTTGATAATGGGTGCAATAATGAAAAAAGAGAATCCTAATGAGATGAGTTAAAATTCACTCAACGTTTTCTTAATAATTGCAATACATTCATAAAGCTGTTCTTCTGTCATCACCAATGGTGGTGTAAATCTGATAATATCTCCATGAGTGGGCTTGGCCAAAATGCCATTTGCTGCTAATTTCAAACAAACATCCCATGCATCTTTTCCTTTGCTAGGTTTTATCACAATAGCATTCATCAGCCCTTTGCCGCGAACCAATGTCAGCATTTCATGCTTAAATTTATTTAACTCATCACGCAGAATTTTACCCAATTTAGTTGCATTCTCTGCAAGTTTTTCATCAAGTATTACCTGTAAGGCTGTTGTTGCAACTACACAGGCCAATGGGTTTCCTCCATAGGTTGAACCATGTTCTCCCGGCTGAATCGCTAACATAATATTATCATTAGCTAAAACAGCACTCACCGGCAACATGCCACCACTCAATGCTTTTCCCAAAATCAAAATATCGGGTTTCACGTTCTCATAATCGCAGGCAAGCATTTTACCTGTACGAGCTAACCCTGTTTGAATTTCATCAGCAATAAACAAAACATTATTTTGCCTGCATAATGCTGCTGCTTTAGACAAGTAGCCATCATCAGGAACAACAACACCGGCTTCGCCCTGTATAGGCTCAACAATAAATCCTGCAACGTTAGGGTCGGAGAGAGCATCTTCCAACGCTGCCAGATTATTATATGGAATAATTACATATCCCGGAGTAAACGGGCCATAGTTTGTTGATGCTGTTGGGTCTGTAGATGCAGAAATAATTGAAATAGTACGTCCGTGAAAGTTTCCTTCACAAAAAATAATTTTTGCCTGATTGCGTGCAATATCTTTATTCTTATAAGCCCACTTTCTGCAAAGCTTAATGGCTGTTTCAACAGCTTCTGCGCCTGAATTCATCGGCAACAGTTTATCATAGCCAAACAACTCAGTTGCATACTTTTCGTATTCTCCAAGCTTGTCATTATAAAAAGCTCTTGACGTAAGTGCTAACTTTCCTGCCTGCTCAACTAACGATGCCACAATACGCGGATGACAATGACCCTGATTTACGGCACTGTATGACGATAAAAAATCAAAATACTGTTTGCCTTCCGTATCCCAAACAAAAATACCTTCGCCACGGCTCAACACTACCGGCAACGGATGATAGTTATGTGCGCCATAACGCTCTTCCAGTTCAATAAAATAACTTGCTCCGATAGTTGTTTCCTTACTCATTTCCATAATAAAAAATTGTCTGATGCAAATTTAATCAATTGCCGCCACTTTATAGGTAGGCATTAGAATATTACGCTGTCAAAACATTCAAACAATCAATATCACTTCAGTCAAACATATCAAATCAAATTAAAACAACTATTTTTAACGCTTCAACAATTTACATGAAAAGAAAAACTTTTTCTATTGCCTTGCTTTTTTGCATCATCAGTCTGTTGGTTTATGGTTTGGGATTTTTTTGTCATAAACGCACAAAGCCAACATTGATTTTATTGAAGAACATGCAGTTGATCCCGACAAAAGACGCTATGCCGTAAAAGACGAAGCCGCGCGTCACTACATTGACCTCGACCGCTATGGCGAATCTCCTCTCGACAGCCTGCCTAAAAACTGGAAGGCTGCTGTCGAAAAATACAGCAAAGACACCCTCATGGCGCATGGCATTGTGCCTTGGCATATCAACGTCATGCTTGGCCGCCTCACAGATGCATTCCGAAACAAAGACTACAACAAAATTCTACGCTACTCTGCCGACCTTGGACACTATGTTGCCGATGCACATGTGCCGCTGCACTGCACACAAAACTATAACGGACAACTCACCAATCAGGTGGGCATTCATGGCTTATGGGAGTCGCGCCTGCCCGAACTCTTTGCCGATGATTACGACTACTTCATTGGCAAAGCACAGGTCATCGAAAAACCTATGGACTACATCTGGGAAATCATCAGTCAAAGTTTTGCTGCAAAAGATTCTGTTCTGTTATTCGAAAAAGAACTCAATGCCCGATTCGATGCCGACCGCAAATATGCCTTTGAGCAGCGTGGAACCACCATGATGCGTGTCTATTCAGTTGACTATTCCAAACAATATCAGGACATGCTCAACGGCATGGTGGAACGCAGAATGCGACAGGCAATTATTGCAGTAGGCAGCTTCTGGCTCACAGCATGGACCAATGCCGGACAGCCTAACCTCGATGGCATCGAAAAAGTAATCATCAGCGAGGAGATGAAACGCGAAATTGAAAACGAAGACAAAATGTGGCGCACGGGCAAAGTACTTTCACCGGGTGGACATGCCGATGATGATCATTGATTTCTTATATAGCATCAACCAATAGTTTTTTATTTTTTCTTGAAGCACAAACTGCAGTAACATCTGCAAACGTTTCTACCGATAACTATCGGACTTCATAGTTCAGCCAGTTTTAAATCGGTAAATTGATTAGCACTGCTATATACATAAAAATGTGGCTCTGTAACTATTCGTGCTTCCACAGGATTGTTGTGTATGTAATTTACTTTTTGATCAATAAATTTATTACTGAATAAATCGAAGGCATGATTATGCTGTTCCCAAAACTGATATTTAACATTGTGCGCATTTTTATTGCCGTAAAACTCAAACATATAAAGCAACCATTCGCGCCTGCTTTCCGTGGCGCTTTCTTCAATCATTTTAATGATTTGCTTTGTGTAACTCTTAAAGTCTCGTAACATATCGCTTAAACTCACATCGTCTTCCGTTTTTGCAATTAAATGAATGTGTGATGGCATAATGCAAAAAGCAAACACTTTTAGCTTTTTATTGTCAATGCTGTAATTTAAGTTCTTAACTATCTCATCGCAGTAAATGGCTCTTGTAAAAACATCAATCCAACCAACTGTGGTTAATATAACAAAGTATAGCCCATCAGGAAATATTTTGTATTTTTCGCACATGCACCGGCAAAGTAAGTCTTATAGTTTGCAAGATGTAAACAAAATAAATGGCACGAGCGGAAAGGACGCTCGCACCTACGGGATTCATAAGTCAAACGAAAATAGAAACAATTTTTACTTTTTATCTAAAGAATTAGACTTCTTTCCTTTTAAGAATGTTTTTAATTGATGATTGTTTCCAACCAGCCACACAATATCGCCTTCTTCAAAAATAGTATTCGATGCAGGGTTAGGAATGCGTTGACCATTTTTTTCAATACCCACCACTAGTGCATGAGCTATTTCTCTTATACCGGAATTTCGTAAACTCTGCTGATTCAGCAGAGAATGTTTTGTCACTGTGAATGTTTGTAATCCAATTTCTTTTGCGGCATCATCTTCTTCAGTGGCTGGTTCAGCGTTCTCGAATAGTTCTTTGAATTTATTCAATTGCTCATCGGTTCCGATAACTGAAATTTTATCACCGGGATAAAGCCGCTCATTCCTGCTTGGAGGGGCAATTACATGGCTTCCGCGCTCTATCATTGCAATGTTGATTCCATACTGCTCCCGGAAGGAAAGTTCTTCCAAAGACTTTCCTATACAACTTGTTTCCGGCACTACATCAAAGTCAGTCATGTGCATATCCCAGGGCGCCATAACAGACCGCATTGCTTTTTGCTCCTCACGCTCATTAAGGTTAGATAAAAAACGATGCTCTACACGTTCATAAAGCCTTTGAAGATTTCTTGAAAAGATTATCACAGCAGTTGCTATCGTCAACACCCCGACAATAAACGCAACAAGAGGCGAAAAGAAAATCTGGAATAAAAAACCCACCAAGAAAATAGCTATAGCAACTCTTAAAAAATCTACGATTACCAATTGCACACGTCTCACTCCTTTATTTATCCAAATGCGCATATAGGTTTCCCTTTTTATTCGTCTTACTGCCAGTGCCCAAATAAAAGGAAACATAAATAGAAGCGTAACAAACACAGTAATAATTTCACCAGAGCCATTTGTCCATTCTGAAATGAGTGGATACAAAAAATTAGACGACAATAAAACAATAGCGACAAGGATTACAGTATGAATTAATGTGTTTATGCCATAAGCACGAAGCAAAATTTTCCAGTCGCTTGAAGCTGAAGACAATTGTTGCGCACCAACACTGTAGCGATTTAGACGGTTCACCCATTTTTCCGGTAATTTTTTTTCTAGCATATTGTAAATTACTTCGGAGTGTTTAATCAGAAAAGGGGTGGTTAGAGTTGTAACAATAGAAGCAGCCACTGCAATAGGATAGAGAAAACCACTTGTCACTTTTAACGTTACACCTAATGAAGCTATGATAAAAGAAAATTCTCCGATTTGTGCCAGACTTAAACCAGCCTGAATAGAGTGTTTTAACGGCTGCCCACCTAACAGCACACCAATAGCAGAGGCAATAAATTTTCCAAAAATTGTGATAAGGGTGATTATCAATACTGGCACTGCATAATCTACCAATATCTGAGGGTCGAGCATCATGCCAACAGAAACAAAAAACACTGCGGCAAATAAATTTTTAACCGGCTTGGTAAGGTGTTCTATTTTTTCTGCCTGCACCGTTTCCGCAAGTATAGAACCCATTATGAAAGCACCCAACGCTGCTGAAAATCCAACTTGTACGGCAAACATCACCATCAGCAGGCACATTGCAATCGAAATGATTAGTAGCATTTCATCGTTCATTAACTTGCGTGTTTTCTTTAAAAAAGTAGGAATGAAAAAAATACCGCCTATAAACCATACGATGAGAAAAAATATCAGCTTCAATATCTGTATAAACAATTCACTGCCTACAAATTCTCGACTTACCGCCAGAGTAGAAAGCAATACCATTAACAGGATGGCTACGAGGTCTTCAACAATCAGTATCCCGAAAACTAGTGTAGCAAATTTCTGTGTGCGAGCACCAACTTCCTCAAATGCCCGGATGATAATTGTTGTGGAGGACATAGAAAGTATTGCACCTAGAAAAATACTATCCATTAACGACCAACTGAGTAGTTGCCCGGTAATAAATCCAACCACAATCATTATTACAATCTCAACAATAGCAGCAATAGACACCGAGCCGCCTACTTTTGCTAATTTTTTAAAACTAAATTCAAGACCAAGAGTGAACAACAGAATAATAACTCCTATTTCTGACCAAACTTTCACAGCTTCCTCATCAGCAACTGTTGGGAATAGCGAAATGTGTGGACCCACCAACAATCCCGCAAGTATATATCCCAGTACTAGTGGTTGCTTTATTTTTTGAAAATAAGCATAGTAATACCTGCTACAATTAATATGAGCCCGAGGTCTGAAATTAAATGAGGTAAATGAACCATTAGTAATTCTCATATTATGTTAACTGAACAGAGCTAACATAAAAATATGGGCTGCAAGATAAAAAAACGTGATGAACTTGACTTCCTGATAATCCACGCTCATCCTCGTCTGATTGGCTGCATTAAGGGTATGAAACGAGAAGGTTTTCCTAAGCAACCATAAAACATATCTGTCTTGGGGTAAAAAATTACTTTACACACAAAATTTGCAGCTTACTAACAGTAAAACTTTCAAAACATTCTTGGACAAACTATGATTGCGGCAGTTGCGATAATCTGCTCAAAGAGTTGCGAATAATTTATATATTTGCTTCATATTGAATAAATTTGCGAATTGTGAGTGTTGATAATATAAAAGTTATCCGTCACCCGTGCCGGCAGTACTAACTCGAGACTATCTGCAAGAATTTACCTTTGACAACCACTATAAAGTAAAATGATAATGAAAAAACGAATCAGCTTAGCGCTTTTAATTTTGATTGCAGGAGTTGTAAACGGACAGTCAAACAATCCTGCACCAAATGGTTTTGCGAATTTCAACGAGTTTAGTCATAACACTCCGTCAATGACTTTGAATTTTTCAGTAAAGCAACGGACGCAAGGAAATGTTTTTATGACAGGTGGAATCACAAACTACAGACTTGAAAATATCCAGCCTAAGAGTGATAAAGAAAAATTGGAAAAAGAAGTTTGGGGAGTGATGGTTCACGACACTGTTTATATTAATAGTTACCCATATTCTAAAGTTAAAGGATACAACCAAATTATTGATAAAGGTTATTATACTTACTTCATTGGTGA
Organism: Bacteroidota bacterium; assembly: GCA_016699635.1. Classification (GTDB taxonomy): domain Bacteria; phylum Bacteroidota; class Bacteroidia; order AKYH767-A; family OLB10; genus OLB10. Next base: position 2,966,979 of record CP064983.1, read on the forward strand.
ACCAGCACGGACAGAAAAAGAGCAGCGTGATTTAGGAATAATAAAACCAACTGAAAGTCAAATAGCAGTTTGTTGCCAAGCAGGATATGTGATTTCACCAGACGGAACAATTAAACTTTTGCGTCCTGAATTATTATCAGAATTGTGTAAAGACAATGAAGAAATAAGCAAAGAGATTGCAGCAGCAAAATTGAAACTTGAGGATGTTCATCAAATGTTTGCTTGTCTGAAAAAGTATAACGCTACGAAAAAATAGTTGTGCAAACTTCGGACTTGTGAACTTCGGACATACAACTTTATTGCGTTAATCCTTTTTTTGTTAACCAATGCCAAGAGTAAACGACATGAACAATAAAAATATTTTAATTTCAGGTGCTGGTATTGCCGGAACCACATTAGCATTTTGGTTGAAAAAGTACGGTTTTAATCCTACGATTGTTGAAATAGCTCTAAAGTTAAGAGAAGGTGGTTACGCAATAGATTTTATGGGTGCTGGTTACGATGTTGCCCTAAAAATGGGAATTGCAGACGAGCTTAAAAAGGTTGACATAGATTTTTCTAAATTAAAATTGGTTGACAAAAACGATCAAGAGAAAGGAAGCATGAACTATGAGAAAGTCAAAAATTTAATGAATGGGAGAGCCATGACATTGCTCAGAAGCGACCTTGCGAAAACCATTTATAATTCTTTGAACAATGAAGTTGAAATTATTTTTGACGATACAATTCAGCAAATAGAACAAAATACTGGTGAAGTAAAAGTCAGTTTCAAAAATGGAAATAAAAGAAATTTTGACCTCGTGATAGGTGCTGACGGGTTACATTCTAAGGTGCGAAACCTCGTTTTTGGTGATGAAAACCAATTTGAAAAATATCTTGGCTACTATACTTCCTCATATACAATCAATAACTTTTCTATTGGCAACAATGCATTTTCAATGTATAATTATCCTTACAAGCAAGTTGCCATTTATTCTAACAGTAGAAATCAAACAACTGCTTTCTTCATTTTTAGCTCAGCCGAACAACTCACATACTCACAACGTGACATTGAAAAACAAAAACAAATTATGCGACAAGAATTTGAAAATGGTGGATGGAAATGCCATCAATTACTTTCTGCTCTTGACACCACTACAGATTTTTATTTTGACTCTGTCAGTCAGATAGAAATGGACAAATGGTCGAATGGCAGAGTGGCATTGGTTGGAGATGCTGGCTATTGTCCGTCACTTTTATCCGGCAAGGGTTCGACCCTTGCAATGGTTGGAGCATATATACTTGCAGGTGAGCTTAAAGAAGCAAATGGAAACTACCAACAAGCATTTGAGGAATATGAAAAGCAGTTCAAATCATTCATGGAGAAGAAACAAAAATCAGCACAGTCGTTTGCCAAATCATTTGTTCCGAAAAGTAGCTTCGGAATTTGGTTAAGAAATTTGGTTTTCAAACTAATGTCAATTTCAGTTTTTTCAAAACTATTTATAAACCAATTCAAAGACATTGGGCTAAAACTCAAAAACTATTGAAATGCATTGGCTATAACATCGTATCCTATGTAAATCCCTCCATTCAGGTACAGTGATAAATTTTCTTTTGAAGAGGAAAGCATTTTTGATTTATGCCTTCCTTTTTATCTCCTCAGCGTTTCCACAATTTTACAACGGGTGACTCTGAGAATGAAGGACATTATAAACCTTCAGACTTCTCAAAACGTTATTCTAACTATAAATTAAAATTTAGTATTTAAAACTGCAAAATTCGTAGCTGTAATTTTCTATAGTCCCCCTCTGGCGCAAGTCTTCGGACTTGTGCCCATCTATCATTCAAGCAGCAGTTAATTTCACCTGTCATGTCGCCCCCTCTGACAGTGTGTTTTAACACAAACAATTAATTGTAATACAACATAGTTCACTGCTAATGCCTTCTTGAATCATTTTTCTTTTTACTTTTGAGCTAATGAATAGTTTTAATTCCGATAGTTATCGGAAAGACTGCCGTTATGGGCAAGTTTAAACTTCAACAAAAACTAAATCAATGGACTACAAAGACTGCCCACATTATTCTGAAATACTAACAATGTTGACAGACGGAAAAGATTTAGAAGATATTAGCTTCGAAATTGACGAAGTCCAAGACTGTAAAGAATGTTTTGGACCTAATGGGGTTTGCCAATTGTGGGTAATGTTAGCATTTGTTGAAGATATGAAACCACAAATGAACATTGAAGATTCCAAAGCAACCATTGACAATCAGACGAGCAAATAGAGAAAATAGCATTACGACTAATTCGTGCTTTAAAATCTACAAATAGCGATAACAACTAAGTAGGCGCGAGCGTCCTTTCCGCTCGTGCCATTTAACTCTTACGACTTCCAGTCGCATATAAAATTTGCTATTCCGTACTTTCAAAGTCTCCCCGCATTTCACGTGACTTTGAAATAATAAAATACATTGAAGGGTTAATACGTTTTTTATTTATTTTCTCCTATCATGTCGCACTGCCCATGACAGTGTGATTTAAATTTCAACTTTCAAAACTTTCAACTTTCAAAACTTTCCAACTCTCTTTTGATAATTGGTTAAGTAAATTCCTGTTAGTATTACAAGTAGTGCCAGCAGATAAAGCATATTAAACGTTTCATTATCGTACAGCCCCCAAAGCACAGCCACAAATGGAATCAGATACGTTACTGATGAAGCATAGATTGCAGAAGAAATTCTGATTAAATGATTAAACCAAACTGTTGATATAGCAGTGCTCATAATGGCAAGCAATGCAATGTAAAAAAAGCTGTTCCATGCCAAAGGCTCTGTATCAAAACGCGAAACAAAATCAGTTGAAAAAAGATAGATGCCACTTGGTATTCCTGCAAAAAGCAATGCAGCGCCCGTTAGTGTAACTGCATTTATTGATGCTAATTTATTTCTGAGGATGTTTACACTAAATGCATAACATACTGTTGCAATAAGAACATAAACACCTTTCCATGGTTCTGCACTTTGCGCATCGTCTGCATTGAGCCAAATCAATGAGGCTGCTCCCGCAAATCCAATTATCACTCCTAATAAATGCCTTTTACTGAATTGAGTTGCAAAAAATATACTTCCCACCACAAGAGTAAACATAGAGGTTAATGAGTTTAACATCCCGGCCATAGAACCACTGATGCCTGTTTCTGCATGAGTAAAAAGGTAGGCGGGAATACCATTTCCTAATAAGCCTGTTGCCATAACAAATAACCACAGTTTTTTTGGTATGTCCTTTAAATGTGACGCAATAAATGGAAGCATCACCATACATGAAATAAACATTCTTATTGCAGCAACCTGATTTGCAGAAAAACTATTCAGTCCGCGTTTCATTAAAATAAATGAACTGCCCCACATAGATGCAAGCACCAGCAAGTAAACCCAACGCATTACTTTACTTCCTGCCTGCATGTCTGCCTTTCTTGCCTGATTTGTTTTTCCGCTCGTGAAATGCACCTTTAAATTCCGGATTGTCCTTTCTTTTCTGACGGTCAATTTCCATATCGCGAAGCTGCGTTTCTTCTCTTCCGGGTTGTATGACTTCAACAGACTCAGGAATGTTAAGTCGTTTTATGGAAATGCCTGCAAGCTTCTGTATTTTTTTTATATGCCATTCGTCTTGCGGCTCAACAAAAGTGATAGAAAGTCCTGATGCAAATGCACGACCGGTACGGCCAATACGATGAATGTAATCTTCGTAAACCAAAGGCACATCAAAATTTATTACATGCGAAACTCCGGGAACATCAATACCTCGTGCAGCCACATCAGTAGCTATCAATAACCTTATTTCTTCCTCTCTGAAACGGTTAATGGCATTTAATCTTGTCTGTTGTGTCTTGTCGCCATGCAAAACATTTATACCATCGGCTCCATAATTCATCTGTATTACTTCGGCAATGCGGTTAGCGTTTTTTTCGACTTGCAGAAAATGATTACTTTATTAAAATTCTCTTTGTCTGAAAGTAAAAAGTTCAGCAGATTCAATTTTGTCTGAAAACTGTTTACGGTATATAAATACTGTTCAATTTTTGCTGCTGTTTTAACCTGCGGAACAACATCAATAAAAACAGGAAACTCCATAAAGTCATCCGATATTTTTTTACCCTTTCGGAGAATGTTGCAGAAAACAACATGTTTTGCCTTTTACGAGGCAACACTTCTAGTAAGCTGTAAATCTGTCCTGTAAAACCAAAGTCCATAAGCCTTTCGGCCTCGTCCATTACAAAGTGTTTTATTTTTTTTAGAATAAGATGACCTGAAAGATAAAGTTCCATTGCCTGTGCAGGCGTGGCAACAACAATATCGCAACCTGCTTCAAGTTTTTTCTTCTGATCAGAAAAACCTTTGCCACCATAAACAGTCACAATTCTTAGGTCAACATATTTACCCATTTGATTTGCAACCGCACCAATTTGAATCACTAACTCACGGGTAGGAGCAAGGATGAGCGCTCTTGGCTCATTGCCTTGAGCATAATTTAAAGTACGAAGAAGAGGAAGAATAAATGCTGCTGTTTTTCCTGTTCCGGTTTGTGCTATTCCAATTATATTCTGTCCAGAAAGTGCAGGAGGTATTACCTTTGCTGAATTTCTGTAGGCGTTTCATAGCCTAATTCTCCAATTGCATTCAATAACTGGCGGTTTAATTTCAACTAATCAAAGCCGATTGAAGTACTCATTTTTGTTGGTCAACCTTTTTGCGATGACTCAGGCTACGCATTCTGATGTTGAGCATTTCTACCAGCAACGAAAAACCTAAAGCCACATAAACATAACTCTTGTCGAAGTGAATGTGCAATGCTTCAACAACAAGTATAACTCCAATAACTACTAGAAATGCCAATGCCAGCATTTTTAATGTGGGGTATTTATTGATAAAATCACTCACATAAGGAGCAAAAGCAATCATCACCAGCATAGCACCAATTACAGCACCAACCATAATTACTATCTGATTAGAAAGACCAACGGCAGTGATTATAGAGTCGAAAGAAAATACAACATCTATTACCATAATTTGAAAAATTGCCTGTATCATAGTCATTTTGCGTCCAGTTTTACCGGTCTGATGCACTTCTGCATCTTTAAATTTATGATAAATTTCTTTAATAGTTTTTACAATTAGAAACACACCTCCGGCAGATAAAATTATATCACGCCCACTAACACCAAAACTACCAATATGAAACAATGGGTTAATCATTCTGGCAATCCATGAAATGGTAAACAACAGCCCAACTCTGAAAACCAATGCTAATAGCAATCCAATTATTCTTGCACGGCTTTGTTCTTTACGGTCGGGAATATAGCCACAGATAATAGCAATAAAAATAATATTATCTATACCCAACACAATCTCCATAAAGAGAAGTGTCATCAGACTGACAAGTCCGTCAGCTGACATTAAAGGTTGAAAAAACTCTTGCATATTGATTTTTGAAGGATGCAAAAGTATAAATTGACCCCAATAATTATTCTATAAATCAACTTGTTTCGCTAAAATTTATTAAAAGATTTAGTCAGACTTCAGAAAAAGGTTAATTAACATAGTCAATTATAAATTAATCAATCATTTTCAATGACTGTTTTTAATTTTATTCGGTCTAAAAATTCTTTTTTATCTGAAATAACATTACTTTGCAACGTTTTAATTCAATAAACCTACATGTGCGGTATTGCCGGTATTGCATCTTTTACTAAAAGTGCCAAAGATTTTCAGCAACATTTAAAGTCTGCATCATCATGTCTTCGTCAACGAGGGCCTGATAGTGAAGGTTTTTTTATTGATGATGATGTTGCATTAGCACATAGAAGGTTGTCTATTATTGATACATCAGCAGCGGCAAGTCAGCCTTTTACTGATGCATCAGGTCGCTATACCATAATTTATAACGGTGAGTTTTTTAATTATCGTCAGCATAGGCAGCAATTGGTGTCTGAAGGAGTAAAGTTTGCTTCCGATAGCGATACGGAGGTATTATTACAGTTATACATCAGGAATGGCATCAAATGCCTGCAGTATGTCAATGGATTTTTTGCTTTTTGTATTTATGATAGCCTTGAAAAAACTATTTTTTTAGCAAGAGACAGAATGGGCGTTAAACCATTAATTTATTATAGTGATAATGATAAATTTATTTTCGCCTCAGAACTGAAAGCGTTAATGCAGTTTCCTATAGAGCGAAACATTGATCATCAATCGTTATATCATTATTTTCAATTCAACTACATACCTGACCCTTGGACGATTTATAACAATGTAAATAAACTTAGTCCGGGGCATTATATGTTTATTGACCTTAAGAGAGGGGCATTAATTGAAGAGACCTGTTATTATTCAATTCCGGAGACTGAAATGTTGGATATGCCCGACTATCAATCAGTACAGTTGCGTCTTAAAGAGTTAATGACTGATGCCGTAGGATTACGATTAGTAAGCGATGTGTCTCTAGGATGTTTTTTAAGTGGTGGAATAGATTCTTCCGTTGTAACAGCTTTAGCAGCACAGCAGGTTAATAAGCTCAATACTTTTTCAATAGGATTTAAGGACGAACCATTTTTTGATGAAACAGCATTTGCATTGAAGGTTGCAGAAATGCATAACACCTCACATCATGTTTTTAAACTTACCAATAGCGAACTTTTTGAGAATCTTGAGGATATATTAAATTATATTGACGAGCCTTTTGCAGATTCTTCTGCCATTGCTGTTTTCATACTCAGTAAATATACCCGCAAGCATGTAACAGTAGCATTATCAGGCGATGGTGCAGATGAAATGTTTGGTGGTTACCAAAAACACAGAGCAGAATGGTTAATCAGGAATAAACCTGGTTTGGCACCATTATTAAAAATAGCAGCAGCAGTTTTGCCCTCAAAATTCAGTTCAAGAGAAAGTTTTATTAAAAACAGAATCAGGCAATTACATCGTTTTACTGAAGGTATTTCTCTAAGCAGTAAGGAGCGTTATTTACGCTGGCGCCCATTTCAAATTCAGCTTATTTGAAAGAACTGATTTTAAAACCTATTGATAATACAATTGAAAATAGAAATCAACATTTATCAGCATCAGTTAAACAACAAAAATCAAATGAACGATGTACTGTTGAGCGACATGAAACTTGTCCTAACCGGAGATATGCTTAGGAAGGTTGACAGTATGAGTATGGCAAATAGTCTGGAGGTGCGTTCACCATTTTTAGATTATAGGGTAGTGGATTTTGCATTTTCGTTGACAGACAAGTATAAGATTGACAATAAAGCCCAAAAGAAGATAGTTAAAGATGCTTTCAGATCACTCTTGCCCGAAGAGATTTACCATCGTGGCAAAAGAGGTTTTGAAGTGCCTTTAATTAAATGGTTTCAGACAGAGCTAAAAGATAAAATTGATTTACTGCTGGGAGAAGAAATGATTCAGAGTCAAGCCTTATTTAATCCAAATACTATTAAACAATTGCGTCATGCTGTTATGAATAATCCATCAGGTGAATCTCAGGCAAAGATGTGGGCTCTCATAGTTTTTCAAAATTGGTGGCTCACACATCACCTAAAATCCAACTGATTATGCCACGTGTACTTCGCATTATAAACAGACTTAATCTTGGTGGCATTACCTACAATGTTACTTATCTCACACGTTTTATGCAGCCTGAATTTGAAACTATGTTAGTTTCAGGAGTAAAAACCGAAGACGAAGAAAGTTCAGAATTTATATTAGATCAGTATGAAATAAAGCCTCATTACATCAGGGAAATGAAGCGTGAAATAAACTTTTCATCAGACAGAAAAGCCTATGCTGAACTTAAAGAATTAATAAAGAAATTTAAACCGGATATTGTTCATACCCATGCTGCAAAAGCAGGTACATTGGGCCGTTTGGCTGCATTTTCATGCAATGTTCCTGTGGTTGTTCATACTTTTCATGGGCATGTTTTTCATTCTTATTTCAGCCCTCTTAAAACAAAATTATTTATTGAAATTGAACGGTATCTTGCTAAAAAAAGTTCAGCTATTGTTACCATAAGCGAATTGCAAAAGCATGAAATCTGTAATGTTTTTAAAGTGAGTGCACCTGAAAAAACACATATCATACCTTTAGGCTTTGACCTTAGTAGGTTTAGAGAAAATACAGATGAAAAACGAAAAGCTTTCAGGGAGACATATAAAATAACTGATGATGTAATAGCTATAGGCATTATCGGCCGGTTTGCTGCAATAAAAAATCATTCATTCTTCCTTGAAGCAATGAAGTCTGTAGTCTCTAAGACCTCCAAAAAAGTGGTTGCAGTTTTGATAGGTGACGGTGAGGAACATGAATCTATTTTAGATTGTTGTCGTAAACTGAACATGCCATTTGCAAAAGATGCCTCAGAGTCGGAAACAAAGGTTGTGCTGACATCCTGGATAAAGGATATTGACAGGGCTTTAGCCGGTTTAGATATAGTAGCGTTGACTTCGCATAATGAAGGAACTCCTGTCAGTTTGATTGAGGCACAGGCTGCCGGGAAAGCAGTGATTAGCACCAGAGTTGGAGGTGTAGAAAACGTAGTTGCCGAAGGTCATACAGGATTTTTATGTAACAAAGGTGATTTGCAATCGTTTGTAAATCAACTCTTGCAACTTGTGGAAGATGAGACATTAAGAAATAAAATGGCTGACAATGGTTGGGAGCATGTTAGAAATAAATTTCATTATACCCGATTGGTTAGTGATATGAAAAACCTTTATAATGAATTACTTTCAGCCAAAAGATAAAAAGATTACTTTGCTAAAAGTTTACTTTTGCACAGCGAAAAAAACACCATCCAAATAAAATGAAGAATATCGAAAATTATTGTTAGTCCTTGTGTTCGGAAGTCTGATGACAGGCTGTTCAATCAATTCAAGTATCATGTTTAAGACAAAGAAAGATTTTGTTAGTCAACCTGATAGAACTATTGGAAATGTTGAGTATAAAATAGCACCCAATGACATACTTAGTGTTAGTGTATATACTAATGAAGGAATTAAGTTGATTGACCTTACAGCAAATTCAAATTCATTAAACGATGCTACCAATGTTAATACAGCAATGAATGGTTCTAATCAATATACTGTTGATATTGATGGTTTCGTAAAACTACCGATAATCGGAAAAATTAAAATTCAGAATCTAACTACCAGAGAAGCCGATAAACTTCTTGAGCAACAATATGCCACATACTATAACAAGCCATTTGTGATAACAAAGGTTTTAAACAGAAGGGTATTGGTTTTTCCAGGAGAAGGTGGTGCCGGTAGAGTAGTTACATTAACCAATGAGAACACAACTCTTATTGAAGGACTTGCACTTGCAGGGCGCAATGTGGAGTGGTTCTTAATGTTTATGACACTTTCCATAATTGTTTGGTATGTCATAGTTCGTTATACACCGCCAATGTATGAATCGGCAGCATTGATGAAGTTAAATACCGATAACAATGTTACCAAGGCATTAAATATTACGCGCGATGTTTATCAGGAACAAAACAATGAAGTAGCCGGTAACCTTGAACTCATTCGTTCAAGTATAATTGTTGGTAAAGCAATAGCCACATTGCCTATGAGGGTAACCTACATTTCCAAAGGCACATTGCTTGAAAACGAAATGTATAAATCGTGTCCATTTGAAGTAAACTTTTTGGTAAAAGACTCTTTATGGATGGACCGGCCATTTTACCTTCAGTTTAACAATGAGAAGACATTTGTTTTGTCTTATACACCTGTTGGGCAAAGAGACCAAGTTGATGAAGAATATGAAATTAATAAATGGATTCATCTGAATGGAATTTCACTTCAAATAAATATTATTGATTTTCAGCGAATATTAAAATATCAATCACAACTAAAAAGAACACTTTTAAGTTTATTATTAATTCCGATAAGGCACTTATTAAGGATTTCAGTTCTAAGCTTTCAGTCATCATGGCTAATCCAGATGCCAAGACAATAAATATCAAAATCAAAGAAAAAAATGCTACTAAGGCAGCTGATATGTCCAATGCCATCAGCCAAGAGTTTTTGAAGTTTGATGTATTGAGAAGCAGAGAAGCTACAGACCGTATTCTTGAATTTATTGATACTACACTTTACAGAGTAAATAATGATCTCTCCGAGTCAGAGATGAATCTCGAACGATTTAAAAGTAATAACAGAATCATAACTCCGGAATTGCTTGCATCTGACTTAAGTGATAAGATGAGTCAGCTGGAGCTCAGATTAACAGATTATACTTTAAATCTACTTGCTATATCTGAACTTAAAAAAACGATAGAGAGTGAGAAGAAAGTTGATGAAAAAATGCTCAGTTTAACCGGAATTTATAAAACCGATGAGATAAAGGACGTGCTAAGTAATTTAAATATTTTACTTGATAAACGCGAACAAGCTTTGATAATGGTTACTGATAAAGCAGAATATGTTCAAATGCTTTCCGGAAGAATTCAAAGACAGAAAGATTATTTACTGCAGTCTGTAGCTTATGAGGAAAATGGCATTAAGCAGAAAAAAGCAGAACTGGAATCGCAATATAGGAAACTGAACAGTAATTATTTGGGTATTCCTGAGCAACAAACAGAATTTGAACGGTTACAGCGAATTTTCAATGTAAATGAAAAGTTCTATTCACTTTTACTTGAAAAGAAGGCAGAGTTTTCAATAACTCGTGCCGGATATGTTTCTAAAAATATTATTCTTGAAGCGGCACGTCCTGCACCTGCACCATATTATCCTAATAAAAGCCTGATACTTAGTTCATGTATTATGGTTGGGTTTGTTGCAAGTTTTTTATTGATATTTATTAAATATCTGTTTTATAATCAAATTGGGTCTCTTGAAGAAATTGCGCAATATACCGATGCGCCATTATTAGGAATTGTACCAAGATATAAAAGAGAAATTCCTATCTCGCAATTATTGGTTGACAAAAGTCCAAAATCTGTGATAGCAGAAGCTTTTCGTTCTATTCGAACGAATCTTCAGTTTATCAATAATGATGATAAGCCGCAATTAATGGCGCTGACATCAACCATTTCAGGTGAGGGAAAAACATTTAATGCAATTAACCTCGCAGGTGTTATTTCATTTTCCGGAAAGAAAGTAATCATTCTCGACTTGGATATGCGTAAGCCTAAAATCCACCTGGGATTTAATGTGGAAAACAACAGAGGAATGAGTACTATACTAATTGGTAAGGACACCATTGAAAACTGTATTAATCACAAGTGCACTCGAAAATCTTGATTTTATCACTGCGGGACCTATTCCACCAAATCCATCTGAGTTGATTATTAGCCCTAAAATGGATGAATTGCTTGAATATTTGAAAGTACGGTATGAAGTAATTATTGCCGATACACCTCCTGTTGGTGTTGTTAGTGATGGAATTCCTATGATTCAGAAGGCAGATTTTCCAATATATATTCTTCGTGCAAATTACAGTCGTAAAATGTTTATTCATAACATCAATAAAATTATTTCTGAAAATAAAGTACCACGACTTTCTGTAGTTTTAAATAGCGTTGATCAAACCAAACTCAAGTATGGATATGGTTATGGTTACGGCTATGGCTATGGTTATGGCTACGGATACAGTTATGGCTACGGCTATGGTTATTATTCCGAAGATGATAAAAAGCCAACAGGCTTCTGGAACAGAATTATTAGTTTTTTTATTAGGAAATAACCTCCAATGAAAATTATTAAAACTGCTTTAAACGGCATTTGTATTTTGCAGGCTGATGTTTTTTCAGATGAGCGGGGATATTTCTTGGAATCATATCATAAAGAGAAATTAAAAAACCTTGGTATAGAAGCAGAATTTTATCAGGACAACTTTTCATTGTCAGCCAAAAATGTACTTCGCGGCCTGCATTTTCAAAACCCTCCATTTGATCAGGGTAAACTGATAAAAGTTATTTCCGGTTCTGTGTTAGATGTTGTAGTTGATATTCGAAAATCTTCTGCTACTTATGGAAAGAATTTTACAATAGAATTGAATTCAGAAGATCATTTGATGGTGTGGATTCCACCGGGTTTTGCGCATGGTTTTGTTTCTTTAGCAGAAAACACCCTTTTTTATTATAAATGCACGAAGCCATATAATAAAGATTCTGAAGCAGGAATAATTTATAATGACCCTGCATTAAATATTAATTGGGGTGTAAATCAGCCGGTTTTATCAGAAAAAGATAAAATTTTACCAAATTTTAGTGATGCAACTATTTTGTTTTAAATTTCTATACTATACTTTTGCTCTAATTAAGTATAACAATAACCCCACCAACACATCTCATGCAGGCGTAGCATCAATGGTTGGTTTAATTCAAACAAAATGAAAGACATTGTAAACCACAACTATCATTTATTTATTTATGCCGTATTGTTTTTAGGATCACTGGCATTTTCATTTTTAATTAACTCATTGTTTTTACGTTTCTTTTTTACTTTAGGAATTCGAAATACAAATGACGGAACTGTAATCCGATGGGGCTCCATGTCCAAGCCTGCCGTAGGTGGATTGTCATTCTATATTGTATTCTTGCTTTCGTTGGCAACATACTCTGTTTTTTTTAATAATAATGATGCATTATACAACTCTCAGTTTATGGGGTTTATCATGGCAATGGCAATTGGGTTCCTGATTGGCCTTGCTGACGATGCTTATAACACAAAACCTGTACTTAAATTTCTTGCTCAGGTATTATGCGCATTTAGTTTTATTTTTACCGGCACCTATATTGACCTTTTCGATAACATGATTCTCAATTATCTTTTAACAATATTCTGGGTGGTTGGAATCATGAATTCTGTAAATATGCTCGATAATATGGATGGTATTACTTCAACTGTCAGTTTGGGTGTAATAATTTCTGCAGTTGTAGTCATCACAATGAGTAATGATATTAATAACCTTTATCTTGCTTCAATCATCGGACTTTCAGCAGGACAAGGCTTTTTATATTTTAACTGGCATCCTTCAAAAATGTATATGGGCGACACAGGCAGTCAGTTTCTTGGAGTATTTCTTGCCGGTATAGGAATCATGTTTTTCTGGAACAATCCATATCATATAACAGAGTCGCTTCCTATCAAAAAAATTCTGACTGTAGCCATTGCATTTTTACTTCCTTTAGTTGATACCACTGTTGTTGTTGTAAACAGAATCAGTAAAGGTAAAAGTCCCTTCATAGGAGGTAAAGATCATACAACTCATAGTTTAGCCTATCTGGGATTAAAAGATAATCAGGTAGCTTGGGTTTATGCTGCAATTTCATTAATATCTGTAATCTTAGTTTATGTGTTAAATTTCCTGATAACCACTTGGGATATTTTATATACCGTAATTTTTGCCGGATATTTTCTTATCGTTCTGGCTGTGTTTTTTTATACAACATCACGCATCAGAGTTACAACAAAGAAACCTGCTGAGGCAACTCCTGCATATTCCACATCGCACTATAATTAATTCAGCCTGCTTTTTATTTAGTTTAAGGAATTGTTATATTCTGTAATTTTATGGCGTTACAGATTTCATGACACTTTACATCATCATTGCCAACGTTTTATTGAGTTTGATATGTTTTAGAAACAATGAGTTGTTGTCTAAAATGATTTTTAATCCTTATATGGTATCTCAACACAAACAATGGTACCGATTTATTACATCAGGGTTTGTCCATGCAGATTTTTTGCATCTCTTTCTGAATATGTTTGTGCTATACAGTTTCGGTCCTATAGTTGAAAATCATTTTACACTGATAAACGGTGAAAGTGGTTCCATACTATTCCTGATTTATTATTTAATGGGATTGGTTGTTTCAATCTTGCCAACATACTTCCGCAACAAAGACAATCAGTTCTACAATAGCCTTGGCGCATCCGGTAGCGTGTCTGCGGTGCTGTTTAGTTTTATTTTATTTTTTCCCTTACAGAAAATTTATCTCTATGGGCTGTTAGGTATTCCTGGAATTCTTGCAGGTGTAGGTTATTTGTGGCTGTCGAGTTACATGGATAAAAAGGGAGGAGATAACATCAATCATAATGCGCATTTTTGGGGTGCTGTGTATGGTTTTGTTTTTCCAATAACATTTGCACCGGGATTAATACTTACTTTCTTTGATCAACTAACAGGTATGCTCTGATGATTAATTCAAACAAAGCAATTTTCTTTGACCGAGATGGAGTAATCAATGACAATACTTTGTATTATACTTATAAAATTGCTGATGTTGTTTTTAATGACGGCATCTTTGATGCTATGAAAATATTTCAGGACAATGGTTATTTAATTTTTGTTGTTACCAATCAAAGTGGCATTGCAAAAGGAGTTTATACTCATAATGATGTTCTTGCAGTACATCAATTTATGTCAGCAGAATTTAAGAAGAAAAGCATAACTATAACAAATTATTATTATTGCCCACATCATCCTGAGAAGAGTAAATGCCTTTGCCGCAAACCCGATAGCCTGTTGTTAGAAAAGGCCATTGCACGTTATAAGGTTGATAAGAATAATGCACACTTTATCGGTGATATGGAAACAGACATGATTGCTGCAAACAGAGCAGGAGTAAAGGGTCATCTGATTGAATCAAACAGCAATATTGTTGAATTAGCAAGAAAAATCTGTCAGCATGAAGTGGGCGTATTATGATGGACAATGGGTTGATGCCGCAACTCCCGTTCTGAAGCTAAACAATAGAGGATTTATTTATGGCGATGGACTTTTTGAATCCATTCGTTGCAGTAGGGGTAAAGCAAATTTTTTGTCACTACATATTGAACGCTTACTTGCAGGGGTTGCTGTTCTGAATCTTAAGTGCGATTTTATAACTGAAGATTATCTACGTGAAATTATTTTAGAGATGAATCAAAGAAATAATTTTACAGATGGCAGCAAACTACGATTGTTGATTACGCGAAATGCCGGAGGCACTTACCTGCCTGAACAGAACAATGCCTCACTATGTATGCTTCCAATAACTGCAGTAGAATCTGAATATACAATACCTAAGTGTTTTATTGAATTAGGAATTTATAGTGAGCAACAAAAACCAATTAACAAACTTTCCGGATTTAAAAACTGTAATAGCCTTCTTTATGTTTTAGCATCAATATATGCACAAGAAATGAAATTTGATGACTGTCTGATATTAAATAGCAAAAACATGCTTTGTGAAGCAACGGCATCTAATGTGTTTTGGCTGAAAGGGAATAAGGTTTATACAACACCATTATCTTCAGGCTGTGTGAATGGTGTGATGCGTAAAGTTATTATTCAGCTGACTAGTGCTATAGAACAGGATATTTCAATAGAACAATTAATTGATGTTGATGAAATATTTCTTACCAATACAGGCTCAGGTATCAGACCGGTGAATAAAATGCAGGGTAAAGTATTTGGAACTAATTTTGGCATGCAACTTACTAATCGGCTTAATAATTTTATTATAGAACAAAAATGATATTACAGACTGACACCATTTGTGCTTTAATTACACCACCAGGTCGTGGTACTGTTGGTGTGATCAGAATATCTGGAATGAAAACATTTGAAATTATTTCAAAAATATTTACTCCAGCTAATAAAACTTTGTCAACTTCAGAGTTAGAACACCAACGTATTTATTTTGGAAAAATAGTTGACAAAAATGATTTGATTGATGAAGTACTTGTCTCCATATTTAAATCTCCTGCAACATATACCGGTGAAGATGTTGCTGAAATTAGTTGTCATGGGTCAGGTTATATCAGACAAAGAATTTTACAACTGATTATGCAATCTGGTGCTGTGATGGCAAAACCCGGTGAGTTTACCATGAGAGCTTACTTGAATGGGAAGATGGATCTTGCACAGGCGGAAGCTGTAGCAGATATCATTGAGGCAGAAAACTGTATTTCGCATCATGCAGCCATGCAGCAAATGCGTGGCGGTTATTCTGAAGAAATAAAATCACTGCGCGATCAGTTAATAAAGTTTGCCGCCCTCATTGAACTTGAGCTTGACTTTAGTGAAGAAGATGTTGAGTTTGCCAGTCGCGCAGAACTAAAAACACTTGTTTTAAATGTGCAAAGTAAGATTGAACATCTGCTTAAAAGTTTTGAATTAGGCAATGTCTTGAAAAATGGAGTTCCTGTTGTAATTGCCGGCAAGCCTAATGTTGGTAAGTCAACCTTGTTAAATGCATTGCTCAATGAAGAACGGGCAATTGTGAGTGATATTGCTGGCACACCACGTGACAACATTGAAGACGAATTGAATGTTGACGGAATTCGATTTAGATTTATTGATACTGCAGGTATTCGTAAGACTGACGATGCCATAGAAAGCATTGGTGTGAAAAGAACATTTGCTAAAGCAAATGAGGCAAAGACTATTTTATTTCTTTTTGATCCAATGGAATCATCACCTGCAGATTTAAAAAATGAAATTTTGCAATTGCAGAATGAACTTGGAATTTCTGATAATGAATTGCAGAAGAAAGTTTTGTTTGTTGCAAATAAATCTGATGCATTAAGTACTAACTTTGATATGCATAGTTATGATAAATGTGGTGTGGTAATATTGATATCAGCAAAGAATAAATCAAATCTCAATTTATTGAAAGAAACATTAATAGAACGCTCAGGTATTGATGGTGTTGCTTTGAATGAGTCTGTTGTTACCAATGCAAGACATGCAATATCGTTATCGCAGGCAAAATCTGCTCTGGATTTATTTCTTCAGGGAATGGAAGATGGAATCAGCAATGATTTACTTTCGACACACATCAGAGATGCAATTTATTCTTTAGGGGAGATTACAGGGCAAGTGTCAACTGAAGACCTACTTGATTATATCTTTAGTCAATTTTGTATCGGAAAGTAAATATGTCTCATAAACTTTACATTAAAAATATGGTTTGCAACCGCTGTATTATGGCAGTTCAAAAGTTGCTGGAAGATAGTGGCTTCATTACAACAGATGTTCAGTTGGGTGAAGTGACTATTCAGGTAACACCAGATGAAGCAGAAAAGAAACAATTGCAGGATAATTTAAAAAAGTTGGGTTTTGAATTGATTGATGATAAGAAAAGCCGAATCATAGAAAAAATAAAAACATTAATTATTGATTTGGTTCATCATCATGATGGTGAGTTAAAAAAGAATCTTTCAGAAGTATTGAGTAATGAGTTAAAGCATGATTATACATACTTGTCAAATCTTTTTTCAGAAGTAGAAGGTACTACAATCGAAAAGTATTTTATTGCTCAGAAAATAGAACGTGTTAAAGAGCTATTAGTGTATGATGAATTGTCATTAAGTGAAATTGCATTCAGACTGAATTATTCTAGTGTAGCTTATTTGAGTAATCAATTCAAGAAGGTGACAGGATTAACTCCAAGTCATTTTAAACAAATTAAGGCGGAAAAGCGCAAGCCTTTAGACAAGGTGTAAATTTTACAATTCATTTCCATAAAACTATAACGTTTTTTGATTTCATTCTTTGCACCTTTGCAGTGTAAATTTGCTTTGATATGGAAAAGAATACTGATGACACAATTTTTCTTCCTTTAGAAAATGTAGAAAGCGAACATTGCGCACTGATAGTTGATAAAGGGCTTTCCAAGGTTGCAGGTGTTGATTCACATAAAGTTGAATTGAATAACAGACGTGCTGTAATTACTGTTTCAAATAAAGAAACTATTAAAGATGTCATTGCAACAATTAAAGACCTTGGATATGGCGTAACAACCGTAAGAAAAAAGTTTCCAGTATTAAATATGTCATGCGCTTCATGTGCAGTTAGTGCTGAGAGTATGATTCAATCGGTAAATGGTGTAATTAATGCTTCTGTAAATTTTGCCACAACAGAACTTACAGTTGAATATCTCCCAAACATGACCAATCCGCTGGCATTACAAAAGGCATTACAAGAGGTTGGATATGATTTGCTAATAGAAGATGAGGCATCACAACAGAATAGTTTTGAAAACATACAGCAGGAGAAGTTTAAAAAGTTAAAACAGAAGACTGTTTTAGCTATTGCACTATCAATTCCTGTTGTAATAATTGGTATGTTTCTTATGGATATACCTTATGCTAATGAAATTATGTGGCTGTTTTCAACCCCTGTAGTTCTATGGCTTGGTAAGGATTTTTTTATCAATGCATGGAAACAAGCAAAACACCGCTCTGCAAATATGGATACATTGGTAGCACTGAGTACAGGAATTGCATATCTGTTTAGTGTGTTCAATATGCTATTTCCTCAATTCTGGCATCAAAGGGGACTTCACGCTCACGTTTATTTTGAAGCCGCTGCTGTAATAGTTGCATTTATACTTCTTGGCAAAATGTTAGAAGAGAAGGCAAAGGGGAATACATCTTCAGCAATTAAAAAACTAATGGGGTTGCAGCCTAAAACAGTTATTGTAATTCAGTCGGATGGAACAGAAAAGCAAACTTTCGTTGAAGATGTGATTGTTGATGATATCATACTTGTGAAACCTGGCGAAAAAATTGCAGTTGATGGCAAACTTATCAATGGCAGTTCATACGTAGATGAAAGTACGCTGACAGGAGAGCCTGTTCCCGTTTTAAAAAAACATAAATGACAACGTGTTTGCAGGTACAATCAATCAGAAAGGCAGCTTTCAGTTTAATGCACTAAAGGTTGGAAAGGAAACCATGCTGGCGCAAATCATAAAGACTGTTCAGGATGCGCAGGGCAGTAAGGCTCCGGTACAAAAATTAGTAGATAAAATTGCAGGGATATTTGTTCCTGTAGTTATAGGCATTTCAATACTAACATTTGTTCTTTGGCAAATTTTTGGCGGTGATAATGGATTAGTGCAGGGATTGTTGGCAGCAGTAACGGTATTGGTAATTGCTTGTCCTTGTGCTTTAGGTCTTGCAACACCAACTGCAATTATGGTTGGTGTTGGCAAAGCAGCTGAAAATGGAATTCTTATAAAAGATGCAGAGAGCCTTGAACTTGCAAAGAAAATTACAACTGTTGTTTTAGATAAAACCGGTACAATTACTGAGGGTAAACCGGTTGTTACAGATGTTTATTGGTATAATGATAATTCAAGTACTGCATCAATCCTCTATAGTATTGAAAAGAAGTCTGAACATCCATTAGCAGATGCAGTAGTAAAGAATTTCACTAAGACAGAAGATATAGAACTAACTTCATTTGAAAGCATTACCGGCAAGGGTGTAAGAGCAACATATCAGAAAGAGAATTATTTTGTTGGAAATATGACTTTCATAAAGGAGCAAAATATTTTAATAGAAGATATGAAAGTCGAAAAAGCTACTGCATGGACAAAGGAATCAAAAACAGTTATTTGGTTTGCCGATAGTAAGCAAGTGTTGTCCATTATTGCAATTTCAGACAGTATAAAGCCAACGTCAGTGGCTGCTATTCAGCAACTACATAAAATGGGTATTGAGCTTTATATGCTTACCGGTGATAACGAATCTACTGCAAAAGCAATTGCAGAAAAGACAGGTATTGATAAATATAAGGCAAGTATGTTGCCACATCAAAAGGCCGATTTTATTAAGGTGTTGCAGCAACAAGGAAAAGTAGTAGCAATGGTTGGTGATGGAATTAATGATAGTACAGCATTAGCTACTGCTGATGTTAGTATTGCAATGGGAAAGGGTAGTGATATTGCAATGGATGTTGCAAAAATGACAATTGTTTCCTCAGATTTAAATAAAATTCCAATGGCCATTCGGCTGTCAAAACAAACTGTTGCAACAATCAGGCAAAATTTGTTTTGGGCATTTATTTATAATGTCATTGGAATTCCAATTGCAGCAGGTATTTTGTACCCAATCAATGGATTTCTTTTAAACCCAATGATTGCCGGTGCAGCTATGGCTATGAGTAGTGTTAGCGTTGTGAGTAATAGTTTGAGATTAAAATGGAAAAAGTAGCAGTATATTTTACAAATAAAAATTATAATGTTGTAACCTGTCACTCAAACAAAATAACAAACTTTGCACACAGAAAAGCAATTTATTAATACTTAAATAAAATGGAAAACAAAAAACATCTTCAATTCAAGACCAACATTAACTGTAGTGGTTGTGTTGCCGCAGTAAAACCACATTTAGATAAACTAATCAGCAGCGAAAGTTGGCATGTAGATACAGCTAACAAGGATAAAATATTGTCTGTTTCAACAAATGATATTTCAGAAGAAGAAATTATTAATACTGTTCAGAAGGCCGGTTATAAAATTGAATTACTAAAAAAGTAAAAGACTTCTGAAGGAATTTGTGTTAAAAGTCTTGAGTTATTGAAACAATATAATGAGAGTTACTTAAAAAAATACCCGCCAAACAGTCAAATCAGATGTTTGGCGGGTAAATGTTATCAGTTAAATTATTCAACGATAAAGTGACCTTTCATGGTACCATAGTGACCAGGAAAAGAGCAAAGGAAATCATAAGTTCCTTTTGATGGAGCAGTAAATTCAATTTCTGTTGTCTCGCCACCACCAATTGTTTTAGTATGTGCAATTACACTACTAGCCATGTCAGCAGGAATATAATCGTTGTCTTTTGCTTTAATTGCAGCTGTTGCGAAATCTTGTAATGAAGTACCTGATGCTAGCAATACAAAATTGTGTCCCATTGCATCTTTAGGCGATTTTCCTGTGTGCTTTAAAGTTAACTTAACAGTTTGTCCTTCTTTAACAGTGATTTCTGTTTTGTCAAATTTCATATCATCTCCACCGGATATTTCAACTATTGCAGGCTCAGTTGGTGGAGCTACTGCCGGTGCTGCTTCTTCTGTTGCAGCAGGAGGTGTTGTCTCTGTTGCAGGAGTTTCAGGTTGTTTTGATTGATTACATGCTGCAAACATAAGTGTTGCAGATGCTAATGCTAAAATTGATTTTCTCATTTTAATGTATTTATTTGATTGTTATATATTGTAAATTGTTTGTAATAATATCTGAATTAATAGCGATTGAACTATTGTTCTAAAAACAGGTGCAAATGTATAGCATCAATTAGTTCTTTCCAAAATACAAGTATTAAACTACCGTTAATTATGAACAGTTTACAGATGCGACTTTATTAGAATTTAGATATGCCGAACATTCATTTAAAACACTCGTAATTAAATAGATAAGGGTTTAATTTTAATTAATTTTTACGAATGAATGATTTTAGTCAGTTTGAAATTTTTACATAAATCTGAGAATTATGCTTTCTCCGTAAGCTTATCTTTAAACTTCAGTGCCAAAAATGTAATGTACGTAATTGTCATAAAAAAAATACCGGAGATTAAAGCAAGCACACAGGCACCGGTTGCATATTGCATAAAATTTGCATGAATAGATTGCAATGTTATATCAGCCATACTTTGAAATTTCATATCGTTTGAAACGAAGAAACCTCCGAGATAATAACTAAAATAAATAATTAAAGGAATCATGGGTGGAATACTGATGTTGGCAGCAGTAATAAATAATACTTTATTCAGTCGAAACAAAACTGCTAAAGGAATGCCTACAAGCAATTGAAATCCCCAGATTGGAACTATACCCATAAAAACACCAAATCCAACAGAAAGCGATTTTTTTAAAATGCTTTCATCACTTCTGAAAATCTCATCTTTAATTATTGTGAAAATTCCCTTCCTTCTGATGTATTTGAATAATCGTAATGGTAAATAATAAAAAAGTGTCAGGGTTACTAAATAAGTATTCAGGATACTGATTCTTGTAAAATCACGAAAAGGGCGAAAATGCGATACCCGTTCTTTCATGTCGTAAAGCACTCTGATATTTACTGGAATTATTTTTACATCTTGCCATGCAAGTTTTACTATGACTTCAATTTCTGTTTCAAATTTAGTTGTATAAAGTTTAATTTTCTTTAATGGTTCAAGAGGGTACAAACGAAATCCTGTCTGTGTATCGGGTAATTTTTGTCCCGTCTCAACCCAAAACCAAAAGTTGGAAAATTTATTACCAAATGAACTTTTTCCGGGCACTGATTCCTGATTCATATTTCTTGAACCCATCAATAATGCTTCCGGAAATTTTAGGGCATTCTCAATCATTACATCAATGTCTTCAGGATAATGTTGTCCGTCAGAATCAATGGTAATTGCATTTTTAAATCCTCTTGAAATTGCTTCTTTAAAACCTTTACGCAACGAATAACCTTTGCCGGAATTTGTTTTGTTGTTTAGTAAAACAATTTGCTCATTATATTGATTAAGAATTTCTGTTGTGTTATCTGTCGAACCATCATTGATAACAATAACATCGTTTCCTGAGCTGAAATTTAAAACACCATCAATAACTTTCTTTAGCGTTTTGGAATTATTATATGTTGGTATAATAACACATGCAGCTATGTCAGCCAATTTATTCACTGATAAATGGCGGTGATTTTAAAAAACAAACACCCTCGTCTTCAGCAGATGTTGCTACTTTGTATAATTGACCATCTTTAGTAATACTGATTTTAAATGTAACTTCAGGATTCTTTTCAGGATTCATTACATTTAAAAATTTGCTGTTAATGACTTGCTTCAGCTTTACATTTTGCTCAATTGCATTTTGTGTGAGTTCTGTTGTCATTTGAATTAATACCACACCTGGCGTAACCGGTTGTCCCGGAAAATGACCTTTAAATATTTCATGTGCAGGATTTAGTTTAATCCGATACACACAATTTTGCCCGGATGTTTTATTGATGATGGTGTAGAAATCTTTCAGCACATCAGAAGTTTTTAAATAATGTGTCGTTCAGTTCTGTGTTTACCATTTGATTTGAAAACTTCATGATATTCCTGTCACCTGATTTTTCATAGAAAGCCAATTCTTCAAGTAATAAATTCTTTTTGTTGAATGAAAGTTGTATGTAATCAAATGCATTGCTCATTCTTTTGTTTCTTGGCTTTAATTTAACAATATATTCTGATTTGGTTTGAAAATACTGCGGATCGAATTGTTTGCCATTACTAAAATCACCATTAACCAAAGTCAGCATTAAATCTTTAATTCTTCCAACAACCTGATTGTAGGAACTGACATCTTTCTCATGATTATTTTCCTTCACACGTACTTTATTATTCTCACTGATAAAAACATAATTTGTGGGTTTTGTCTTTTCCCATCGCAATTTGTTTTCTTTCTTGTAATAAAAAATACCATAAGATGTTTGTGGCTCTTTCAATGCAGACATAAATCGTTGTTCAATAAAATCTGCTTTAATTGTATTGTTTGAAATGCTTGCTTGCTTGAGTTTTTCTGTTAACTCAGCCGGATTGTTCAATGGTTCCTGCTGTGCTTTGGCAAAAACAGGTATCCAAATGAATAGTATAAATGCAATTAACAATCTCATATTTCAATTAATTCAGCTAACGGTTTAATGGCAATGTTATTTTGATTACAATAGTTTAGCAATGCCGGTAAAATGGCAAGTGTTATATCTTTTGTGTCATGCAAAAGTACAATTGCTCCGGGTTTCAATTGTGAAGTTATCCGGTGTAAAAGTTTCTGCTCATTTTTTGCTGAGGTGTCATAACTTCTGATACTCCATCCAATAGATTTCAATCCTGTATTTTTCAACACATACTCATATCTGGGATTAGTTACTCCAAATGGTGGTCTTAGATAAACTGGTTTTTGTCCTGTAAGCTCTTCTATTTTTTGACTGCATTGATTAAAATCAGCCAACAACTTTTGCTTTGAAAACATGCCAATCCCTGCATGATGTGACCATGAATGGTTGCCTATAGTGTGGCCCTTGCTGACAATTAGATTAATAATGTCCGGATATTGTTCAGCCTTTTTGCCAATCACAAAAAATGTTGCTTTCGCACCTGCCAGTTCAAGAACATCCAATATTTTTTTAGTGACTTTTGGATCAGGTCCATCGTCAAATGTAAGTGATATACCTTCAGGTTTTCCTGTATTAACTGACTTTATAAAATAGTTCCATTTAATCTGATAGGAGCCCAATGCTGTAATTGTCAGATAAAGGAAAATAAGTGCCGCCAATAAATAAAAAAAGGATTTGTCCTGATAAAGGAAAACAAATAATGCAATAATGCAGAGAATAAAAATTACAGTTACGATTTTATGCTTCATTGCTTTTTATCATTATGAATCCCGCCCGATCAGGCAGTAAGGTATTTATTATTAAAGCCCGTTTATGGTTAGCAATTGTTTTACCATAAACTTGTTTTGTCTTATTGCAGATTATATCAGTTGCCAGATGCATTGCAAAAGCAGAATTTGTAGCATACAATCCGCAAATTTCAGAATAATTAATGACGCACTTATCTGGAAATAATGTGTAAATTAATCGTGTTATATCTGTATTACGGCCATCATTCAAAATAAAGTCTATTTGTTTATCTGTTGATGTGCTCATGAAGTCTTTAATTTCATTTTCAAGTGATGAATAAAAAGCAGAAGTATGACATGCTTCAATAACAGCTAAAGTTTTTTCGTTTTTATTTTTTGATAAGACAAAAAATGAAGCACCACTTGTAAGTGGTAACGAGTTTAATTTAAAATGTGCTGCAATAGGATGTAATGCTTCAATATCCTCGTCTGCACTGCCAATAAGAATATTTCCATTTTTTTCATCAAGCATTAGCATAGTATCGAGCAACGCATGTTCAAACGACAGACTGTTTTGAGTGTGTGTCATATTGTATTGATGGTTGCCAAGAACCAATGAAATCTGACCTGCAATAGTGTTGTGAGTAGATTGAATGAATGAAGTAGGAGGGAGCAGCCCGCCTTCAATGGTAATTACATTGTTTAGAAATTTTTCAGTGTCATAAAGACAACCCAATCCTGTACCGGTTATTATTGCATCAGGTTGTTCAATGCCAGCTTCTTTTAATGCAAGATTACTTGCAGGCAACAGACATTCTCAGTATTTCACTCATCCGTCTGATTAATGCAGGCGGAACATACTCTTTGTAATCAGGTTTAATTAATGATTCAATTTCTTTAGAAAGATTTGAAGAAAACCCTTTGCTTGCAAACGTAGGTTGATGAGAAATGGTGGCAGCAGATTGAATACAATACATAATCAAATGCCTGAAAAAATTAGTGAAGAATTATTTCCGCCAAAACCAAAAGAGTTTGACATCACATGTTTTGTTACAGCTTTTGTTGGTTCTGTAACAGGATGCATGAGTGTTTCCTCCAAAGGGTCATTGTAGTTTAATCCTGCAAAGTGGATTTGATTTTTTATTGCAAGAACAGAATATACTGCTTCAATTGCACCGGCTGCTGCCAATGTATGACCTGTGTATGCCTTGGTTGAACTAAAAGGTGGTATAGACTCGCCAAAAACATTTTTAATTGCAATGGATTCGCTAAGATCATTGTTTTTAGTCCCTGTGCCATGAGCGTTGATGTAAGAAATTTCTTTAGGCCCAAGCCCTGCTTTCTTCAATGCATTTTTCATTGCAATTGTGGCTCCTTTACCATCGGGTGATGAAGCAGTCTGATGATAGGCATCGGCAGCATTATGCCATCCTGTTAAACTGCAAATTGGTTCATTGCCCGAAATGTTTATGCTGTGATCACTTTCCAACAATAAAAAACCTGCGCCTTCACCTAGGTTAAGTCCGTTTCTGTTATGATCAAATGGCTTGCACCATTCATCATCATATATCATCAACGATTGAAAGCCTTTAATTGTAAAATCTGTTATCGGATCAGTTCCACCAACTAAAACTCTGTCCATTTTTCCTTGCTCTATCATTCGTGCTGCAAGCATTATGGCATTAGCGGCTGATGAACATGCTGTAGAAAGTGTATTAATGTAACCTGAAAATCCTAAGTAAGCTGCAATATTTTCTGAAGTATTTCCACTATCGTGAGTTCGTGTCAGATTAAAATCAACAGGTAGATTCTTTAAGACCTGCCTGTAATACTTCTCTGTTTTATCCATACCGCCAACAGATGTAGATGAAATAAAACCGGTACGTAATTTTTTATTGTGAAAGTTTTTACCCATAGCTTGTTCGGCTGCAATTATTCCAAGTAATGAAGTCCTTGAAAAATTACCATTAGTTATAGATAACATCTGTTTAAGTTCAGCATTTGATTTTGCAATGCTTCCTGCTTGAATAGATTTTTGTTCTTCCGGGAATTTAAATGCAGTTATACCGCTCTTCTTATTTAATAAAGAATGATAATTTTCTTCAACTGTTAAACCAATTGCAGAAACTACACCAATGCCGGTGACATAAACCTTCATCGAAATTTACTTTTTATTTTTCTCAATGTATTCTGCCATGGTACTGATAGAATAGAATACAGATTTTCCTTCTTCTGGGTTTGTGAGTTTAATGTGATAGTGTTTGTCTAAAAGTACTATCAATTCCAATGCATCAATTGAATCGAGTCCCAAGCCGCTATCACCAAACAAAGGAGCTTCATCACTGATGTCTGCCGGTGTTTTATCTTCCAAATTCAGTTGTGTAATTAAATGCTTCTTTAATTCTTCTTTTAAATTATCCATTTCACTTTATTATTTTATACCAATGTTCAATTTCTTTACTATCCAAAATTCCCGGTGATGTTTCTGAATTAGCTTCTGCAAAGAAAACAAATACATCTGTTACAGGAAAAAGGTTTATCCATCCACAGAATAATGCTTTTGCTTTTTGAGGAATAAAAATACCTGCATGAGAACTGAAATGCTCGGCAGAAAATTCAGGTAGTATGGTAAACAAATTTTCGCCATACCATTTATGTCTTATTGCCAACTCACCTAAAAGTATGTTCGGAAGGGTATATACAAACTGAGAAGGTGAAGGACTATTCTCTACTTTAAAGGAATGATTAAATCGCTCATCTGATTCTGAACAAGAGTGGCTGTTGGCAAATAACAATGCGATTTCATCGTCAGCAAATTTAGATATCGTAGGAATTGTCTGACAAACTATTTCCGTTGCAAGCCATCCCATTTTTGAGAGCAAATCCATTTTGTAAAACTTAGGATACTCTGTTTTCAGGAATCGGTAAAGCTGCATTGATAGCTCTTCATGCTGATTCTTGTCAGAGGTAAAATATTTTTTACCATTAACTAAAACTTCGTTTTGATGAATTCTACAGCAACCTGTTATTTTCATTTTATCTTTTGCAATAATAGTGATGCATTACATCCGCCAAAGCCGGATGCTGTTTTTAAGACAGTGTTTATTGTAGCAGAAGCAGCATCTTTTATCAAATTAAGCTCAACGGTTGTCCCTTTGTTATAATAACCGGCAGAAGGAAGTAATTTGTTTTCATGCATACAGGTTATGCATAAAGCTGTTTCAATAACACCGGCAGCCCCAAGTGTATGTCCTGTAAATCCTTTGAAACTGTTTACCGGAATGTGTTGCATATTTAACCTGTTAAAAGCTATTGCTTCCATTTCATCATTAAACACTGTAGCTGTGCCATGTGCAGAGATAAAATCTATATCTTCCGTCTTAATGCCAGCCGAATTAAATGTTTTATTTATACTGCGAAATAATCCTTCGCCTGTTCTTGATGGTCCCGAAATATGATTGGCATCATTACTTGAACTTCCACCTAAAAAGCAAACAGGTGTTGAAGTAAAAACATCTTTACTTGCAGATAATAAAACTGCACCGGCACCTTCACCTAAATTAATTCCTTTTCTATCATTGTCAAACGGTTTGCAATGCTCATCACTAATAGCATAAAGAGATTGAAAGCCATAAACGATAAAGTCTGTTATCATGTCAATACCAAGTACAATTATATTTTGATATTGTTTGTTTTCAATAAACGCTGCCGCTGCATTGATTGCCATGACGCCAGACGCACATGCATTGGAAATAATGAGTGGAAAATGTTTTAGTTTAAACTTCTCGTATAGGAATTTTGCAGGACTGATAATTGCATTTTCAAATCCTTTTGATAAATCGCCTTTGGTGGTACTGATGATAAGAAGAGTAGATTCTTCAGTAAGCAGATTGGCTTTCGATTTTTGCAATAATTGTTCAATAGTTTGTGCAGCTAATGTGTTAAAGTCCGGTCTGTTCTCTAAGTACATAGAACAATAGAAAGACTCTCCCTTAAAACCATTTCCTGGTATCTTGCTAACACCTGATTTTTTTTCGGCAATCTTTTTAAAACAATCTACCACATTGCCATTAGGACTAAGTATGGTTTCCGACCCTATGTATATCACTTGCTAATGTTTAATGCCTATAGAATTTTCCCATTCAATGTAAAATGGTGGTTTCACCAATTCCATTTCGCGCTCAACTACACTTAGAAATACCTGTGTGGTATGACCTTTAGCGCTTAATTTTCCTGTGGTTTTATTCAGGATGTCAAAATCAAACATAATTTTTGCTGATGGTGTAGGGTGAAATTTTGCTATTGCAACAACTTCTTCACCATAATTAATTGGCGATTTATGTTCAACAGATGATTTGACAATTGGAGTGAAAAAACCACGATGATAAACATCAAGATAGGTGAGACCATATTTTATTCCGAATGCCTCGCGTGCATCTTCAAAAAAACGCAGATAGTTTCCGTGCCATACCACACCCATTGCATCGGTATCACTGAATCTTACTTTAATGGGAATTTCTACTTGTAAAAGTTGTTTCATGCAAGAGCTATTTTCATTTCACATTCTACCAATAATTTCTCATTACAAGTATTTTTACCCTTTATTAAAAATATATTGCCAAGTGTGTTTGTAATTTCAACTGTTGTTAATATGGTTGTTCCATATTCAGGCAATTGGTGTACTGTAAGTTTACTGATAGAACCTATGTAACCAATAGATGGGCCTTCATTTTTTTGCTGACCAATAAATCCAAAACCTGCTGCACAGGTTTGCGCAATATTTTCTATCAATGCCGGTTCTGTCAAATATCCATTTTCACTAAATATATTTTCTTTCTTTACCAGAAATGAACTTAAAAATCCTGATTCATTGGCATGAATAAGATTGTCAATCATGACAAAAGGAAAGCGCTGTGGAATATAGTTTTCGATATTTACTTTTTCAATAATCATTCGCTGTAAAAATCGTAATAATTAAACCATTGTTCAGGATATTTTTTCACTTTTTTTTCCAATTCTTCACCATCCAAGGCAGCAATATCCTCCGGTGATTTCTTTTCAGTTATGGGTTTGGTAGCAATTAACTCATAGCGAAAATCATTACCTTTAAGAGCAAAAACAAAAGTGACGGGTGCATTAAAACGTGATGCCAGCAAAAACGGTCCGTAGGGAAAATGGGCTTTTTGGCCCATGAAATCTAATTGAATGGTTTTTGTACCCGGCAAGTATCTGTCACCATGCATGGCAATGAGTTCATTGGCGGCTAATGCATTATTAACTTTTACAATATGGGAAAGGTCGTCCTTCACAGCAATTATGGAGAATTGCGAACCACCGGTGCTGTTATCTAAATATTGTTTTAGTTTTTTAGCTTCTGCATCAACCATCAGAACATGAATGGTTGAAGAAACTCTTGACTTGAGAAGGTTTCCGGCAGTTTCCCAGTTGCCAACATGGGCACTGATGAGTATGCCACCTTTTCTCTGTTCCTGCATTTCGACAAGAAATTTCTCGTTTTCAAAATTATGACTGAAAACATTGCCTTTTCCAAGTAAAAATGCTGTACGGTCAACTAAGGTCTGTCCTAAGTAGTAAAAGTTTTTTCTGCATAGTTTTTTTGCAACAACTTCATTGACCTTTAAGGCTCTTTGATAAAAATTTATGAGGATTTTCTTTGGTTTTGCTGCGAATAAAAAATAGTAGTAAGTAACAAATCGCAAAAGAAAATAGGCAGCCCTAACTCCACCATATTGAATCATGAAAACAAAAATGCGATAACCTAAAACAGTGCCTCTGCTACGGCCGTCCCACTGTGCCATTTTATCAGGCCATAGCTGCAAGTTTGCGCTCTACAAAATTGTAGAAGTCTTCAAACGTGCTTATGCTTTTAAAATCTTCTCCGGAAGTTTTAAAACCGAAATTCTCTTCTATTACAACAACAAGATCAACATAGTCAAGACTGTCTAATTCTAAAGTATCTTTCAGATTTTTCTGGTCTTCAATTAAAGTTTCATCTACTTCAAATTCTTCCGATAAAAAACGTTTTGTTGTTGCTACTATTTCTTCTCTGTTCATTCAATTGGTAAAATAGGAGGGAGTAATATTTTTTGCAAAGATAATTTTTGATGAAGAAATATCAAAGCATTTGTTCAATCAAGTTTTGTTTTTATGCAGCCAATAATGTCATTTCTTCGTTCCATCTGTACGATTGTCAGAGTGAAATGTTACGTAGAATAGTATATTCAGTCCGTGATACTATGTGGATTGAATTGTATTTCTGTTGTAATTTTATAAACAAATGCGTTTGTCCAAAATTGATATCAATCATCCAAACTGACTTTAGTATGGCTTAAAAGTCTTGTAAATTAATACGATTACAATTCACAACATTAAATTCTGTTCCCACTGGGGTTAAAACTTATTAACAATTTAAGAAAAAAGTATTTCTTACTTTACTTTTGGGCGCATTAAACCTGAGCCAAAGTGTTAGCCAATATTGCCAAAAGAATTTTACCAGATGGTACCAGACAAATGGTATCGGATTTTTATTATGAGCAGAAACTATTTAAAGCTGCCCGGGCAATTGCAATGGTTAAAGGTCCCTCGGAAGTACTTGATGAGACATATTTTGAACCTTTATTTGACCAGTATCCTGTTGGTGATCCTGTGATGTATGATGCCGTTTCAATAAGAGAAAGAGGGATTCAACGTGCCGAAGATTTAATCGGTATAATGCATAATTACACCAGGACATCATACAATAATATACTTGAATTGGGTGCCGGAGATGGCATGGTAAGTTCATCATTACAAGAACGTGGCAAGCAAGTTACAGCCATAGAATTCAGAGATGATGATTTTGACCAACGAGCACAGGAGTCAGGTGTGAACCTGATGAAAATGGATGCTGCCGAACTTCAGTTTGAAGACCATTCATTCGACTTTGTTTTTTCATATAACTGTTTCGAGCATTTTCCTGACCCACAAAAAGTATTTGAAGAATCACTGCGAGTGTTAAAGCCAGGCGGTTTAATGTTTATTCACTTTGCGCCTTTATATCATTCTCCTTATGGTGCACATGCCTATAATAATGTTGGCATACCCTATTGTCAGTTTTTGTTTGATAAGCATTTTTTGAATAAGTGGATCAATACTCATGCTGATGAGAAATTCAATATAGATGCAACGCTAAACCGATGGCATATAGACCAATTCAGAAAGTTGTTTAAACAGACTTACTGGGATAAGTGTAAAATTGGTTATTACAAAGAGTTTCGTTCTCCTTATTTTCTGGACTTGGTGATTAAACATCCGCAATGCTTCAAAAATAAAATAATGAGTATGGATGATTTAATCATCAGCGAAATAAAAGCAGTCTTTGTGAAACAATAATTACTTGTTTCCAAGATTGAACTTCCATCGTCCACTTTTATCTATCAGTTTTTCAAAGAAAAGCACACCACATATTGCTCCCAAACTGTTGGCTAAAAAATCAAACCAGCTACCACTTCTGTCTGTGTAAAAGTAGGATTGCATCAGTTCTAAACTCCCTCCATAAATAACGCCAATTGCTATTGCAATTAGATTATAAGAACTCACTCCCTTATAAATAAAAAGCCAGGCTCTTTTTAAGAGTAAAATGAGAATAAAAAATAATGTAAAATGAACCAATTTGTCCACCGACAACAAATCTGCCCATGAATAATGAGGCAAATTTTTACCGGGTATGGCACAAAGAATAAAAATGAATAAACCCCACATTAAGGGTGGGATATAATGACGAATCATTAAAATTTATCAGGCACCTGCAATGGCAGCATAGCCATCGGCAGAAAGAAGTGCACTAAGTTGTGAGGTGTCAGAAATTTTTACTTTAACCATCCAACCATCACCATAAGGATCTTTATTTACACTATCCGGTGCATCAGTAAGCTTTGGATTTATTTCAACAATGGTACCATCAACAGGCATAAACAAATCAGACACAGTTTTTACAGCTTCAACAGTTCCAAAAACTTCGTCTTTTTTCAAAGTTTCATTTAATGTGTTGATGTCAACATATACAATGTCGCCCAACTCGCCTTGTGCAAAGTCGGTAATTCCAATTGTAGCTATGTCGCCATCTATTTTAATCCACTCATGTTCTTTGGTGTATTTCAAATCAGCAGGTAGGTTCATATTTATAATTTTATGTTGAATTGTTTTTGCAAAAATAATTTTAAAAATAAAGTTTTAAAAATTTTAAATCAGTTTGTATTTCTTGTAACCTTCAATAACCTTGTTAGCTGCAATATCCCAACTGATGTCTTCAAGGTCTTTTTGTGCATATTTAACAACCTGCTTGTGGAGTGTGTCATTATCCAATAAACCAAGCAAATATTCAGCAGCCTGATTGATATCCCAGAAATCAAATTTCAGAGCACCTGGAAAGCACTTCAGATACACCAGATTGTTTACTGATTACGACAGGCACATCAAACTGTACGGCTTCCACAGCAGAAAGTCCGAATGGCTCACTCACGGATGGCATACAGTAGGCATCAGCAATAGAAAGCAGGTAGCGTACTTTGTCTAAGCCAAGAAATCCTGCAAGATGAAAGCGATGTCCTATTCTGTTCTGAGCAACTTTTTCTAATATTCTGCTTTGCGCATCACCTGTGCCTGCCATGATAAAACGCACATTTTGATTTTTCTCTAAGACTTTGGCTGCAATATCTACAAAATATTCAGGGCCTTTTTGTCTTGTTAAACGTCCTACAAAAAGTACTATTTTCTCCTTATAAGGACTTTTACTCCTGAAAGGTTTCACCTCTCTGATGCCATTGTGTACAGGAAATATTTTTCTGTAGTCAATACCGTAATATTCATTAATGATATTTCCGGTAAAGTTACTTACAGGCATGAGCACATCTGCTTCCTGCATACCTCTTTTTTCCATCTGATATACCCACCCTTGGCTGTTTACTCCGCCACGGTCAACTTCTAATGAATGGACATGTACCACCAATGGCTTACCACTTTGTTTTTTTATTTCCATTCCTGCCAACATGGTCATCCAGTCATGCGCATGGATAATATCAAAATCCAATGTAAGTGCAAGACGTGCTGCGAGTTCACAAAAAACTGTTACCTTCTCAATAACATCACCACCATAAAGATCATCAATATGAAAAACTTTTGCATGACGATTGCCAATCTTTACTTCTTTCATGTATTGCGATTCAACATCAATACCCGGAATTTCGAAAGCTGCCTTTCTGTCTGTGTAGTATGGATTTAAAGCAGAAGGAATAAAATGTACATCTTCAAAAGTTTTGTATTCTTCTTTGTAGTTAACTTCTTTAAGTGTTCTTGAATCAATTGTATTAAGACCAATCAGGTTGAGGTCTTTAATAACAAAATCAGGATTACTCTTAGGGATAACCATAGACACTTTTGCATGTTTAACCATAGCCAGACATAGGTCATGACAGGCAACACCCAGTCCACCGTTTATTACAGGAGGGAATTCCCATCCAAGCATTAAAACTTTTGGTTTCCGCATAATTGTTAAAAATCAGTAAGAATACTGCTGAAAAATAATTTGATTTTTCAATGGGCAAAAATAGGGTAAAGAATGATTGAAAACTATTGAATTATTAATGTTTGATTAACAATAGTTGTTAAGAATAGAATTTAAGGGTTTACACATTCTGTTCTTGAAATTCAGCAGCTAATTATCATGTTATATGTGGTTAGATTCTTTAATTTCACGCCTTCGAATAAAACATTTTTTTTAACAGCAAATGAGATTAAAAAATTATATTGCCGGACAGTGGGTGGAAGGCACCGGAAGTGGAACTCCATTGTTTCATGCAGTTACAGGAGAACAAATAGCCATAGCTTCTTCTGAGGGGTTAGATTTTAAAGCCATGTTAGACTATGCACGAACAGTGGGTGGACCTGCATTGCGCGCAATGACTTTTCATGAGAGAGCAAGAAAACTAAAAGCATTAGCCATGCACTTAATGGCTAAGAAAGAAATGTTTTATCAGTTGTCTGGTGCTACAGGTGCAACCCGCAACGATTCATGGATTGATATTGAGGGGGGCATTGGGACCTTATTTGCCTATGCCAGTAAAGGCAGACGCGAATTGCCAGACGAAACTTTTTTAGTAGAAGGAAATATTGAACCATTATCTAAGAATGGAACTTTTATCGGACAGCATATCTGTGTGCCTCTTGAAGGAGTTGCCATTCATATCAATGCTTTTAACTTTCCATGTTGGGGAATGCTTGAAAAACTGGCGCCAACAATTGTTGGTGGAATGCCTGCTATAATCAAACCTGCCACCGCTACTTCCTATCTTACGGAATTGATGGTGAAAGAAATTATTGCTTCAGGCATATTACCTGCAGGTGCCTTACAGTTGATTTGTGGCAGTGCAGGTGATATTTTAGACCATGTAAACTGTCAGGATATAGTAACTTTTACCGGAAGTGCAGAAACAGGAAGAATGTTGCGTCAGAAGCCTGCTATTATTGATAATTCAGTGCGTTTTACCATGGAAGCCGACTCTTTAAATTGCTGTATTTTGGGGCAGGATGCCTCTCCAGATACAGAAGAGTTTAAGCTTTTTATAAAAGAAGTTGCACGCGAAATGACTGCTAAGTCCGGACAGAAATGTACGGCAATAAGAAGAACAATAGTGCCTGCAAAATATGCTGATGAAGTGGCGACAGCGCTTAAAAAACGGCTGACAGATATTCGCTTAGGCAACCCTTCTGTTGAAGGAGTACGCATGGGTCCATTGGCAAGTAAGAGTCAGGTAAAAGATGTAACAGCACAGGTAGCTAAACTAATGACTGTTTGTGATGTGGCTTTTGGTGATCTTAAAAATTTTGAAGTAACCGGTGCCGATAAAGAAAAAGGTGCTTTTATGCCTTCAATGCTTTTGTATTGCAAAAAACCATTGTCAACTGCAGAGCCACATGCCATTGAACCATTTGGTCCTGTCACCACAATAATGCCTTATGATAATACTGGTGAAGCAATAACATTAGCTAAAATGGGTAAAGGAAGCTTAGTAGGTTCTTTGTTCACTGCTGATGATAATATTGCCAGACAGGTTGTATTGAATACTGCTGCCTATCATGGTAGAATGTTAGTTATCAATCGTCATTGTGCTGCAGAAAGTACGGGGCATGGTTCTCCAATGCCACAGCTTATTCATGGCGGCCCCGGCCGTGCCGGTGGTGGCGAAGAAATGGGAGGCATCAGAGGTGTAAAGCATTTTATGCAGCGAACAGCTTTACAAGGCTCACCTACAACACTTTCAAATATCTGTAATACATACCTGAAAGGTGCAGAAACATTTGAAGATATTATACATCCATTCAGAAAATATTTTGATGACCTTAAAATTGGTGACACATTAATCACACATAAAAGAACCATTACAGAAGCTGATATTGTAAACTTTGCCGGAATTAGTGGTGATAATTTTTATGCACATACTGACGAAACATCTCTCGAAGGCTCAATTTTTGAAAGAAGGGTAGCCCATGGTTACTTCATTATTTCTGCAGCAGCAGGTTTGTTTGTTGACCCAAAGAAAGGACCTGTACTTGCAAATTATGGATTGGATAGTTTACGTTTTACACAGCCGGTTTATGTTGGCGATACCATCCAGGTAAGACTAACATGTAAGTCGAAAACCAAGAAAGAAGACCGTGAAGGGCAGGTGCCTCAGGGTGTAGTTGAATGGGATGTTGAAGTAACCAATCAACGTGGAGAAACCGTAGCTGTTGAAACTGTTCTGACATTGGTGGCACGAAAAATGTAAGGTTTTAGAAAAAAGATTAATATTGATGAAAGCTCTTTTTACAATTTGGCTGTGTTTAGTTTTTAGCCTGACAGCATTTTCTCAAAACGAATACAATAATTTTGTTGTAGAACGTAAAAATGTTCAGAAACAGATTGATGAAATGCTCAGGTCTGACAAGGCTTTTAAGAACAGAAATGCCACAGCAGAATTTCAGGCTTTAATACGGAAGCTGCTTGAACTTGACGATAAAATTATTCTCTCTGCAAACTATACTGTAAATACGTTGCAGAATGAGAACAAGGATCTCGAAAAACAGGCTAACCTGAAACCCAAAACCATCATAAAAACTGTTCATGGCAAAACGGTAACTGTTGCTAACGACAGTATTTATGATGCACTTTTTATTGCACAAAATAGGTTAACCAACCTCAACGATGCCTTAAAAGCTAAAGATGGAGCGTTTGACCAACTTTTGAATAAATCCGATAGCCTGATTGTAGCTAATAAAACCATGCAGGCTCGCTTTGATGCATTAATGGCTGACAACAAAGCCTTGAATGAGAAAAATATTGTTCTTATTGTTTTCAACTCATTAGTAGCAGTTGGACTTATTCTCTCGTTGTTTTTTCTACTGAGAAAACCTGTTGCTAAAAAAATGTTGCTGAACACACCTGAGAGCGAAAAACCTTTAGCAAGAGTTGAACAGAGTAGAGTTTTGCAGCAGGTGCCTGTTGCAAAACCTGTTGAAGTAAAGCCGGAGCCTGTAATAAAAGTTTCGCCCGAAGGAATTTTGTCTGCCTCGCATGATGCATTGGATTTTAAGCTCGACCAGATTGAAAAACTTGCCCGCCTGAAAGAGAAAGGTTATCTGACAGACGAAGAGTTTAACATTCAGAAACGTCAAATCCTTGGTGTTTGATTTTTTGGCTTTTTAACTGAATTAAAAATGTGTAGTAAGATTTCATAGCAAGATGGTTGTTTTTAGTGAATGATAATTGTCATTTGGATACATAATTGACTGTAAAAGTGTGTAACTCTTATGTTTTGTTAATAACACAGAAAAGGTATTGTGAGATTTGATTTTTGATTTCATAAATATGGTTACTTTTGCAGCCTTAAATCAAAATTTCAATCATGCCATATTTATTTACTTCAGAGTCAGTATCAGAGGGACATCCTGATAAAGTAGCCGATCAGATTTCAGACGCTTTAATTGATAATTTTTTAGCATACGACCCAACATCAAAAGTTGCTTGCGAAACATTAGTAACTACAGGCCAGGTAGTGCTTGCCGGAGAGGTAAAGTCTAATGCTTATTTAGATGTTCAGGATATTGCCCGTAAGGTTATCAAAGAAATAGGTTATACAAAGAGTGAGTATATGTTTGAAGCCCATTCTTGCGGTGTGTTTTCTGCTATTCACGAACAAAGCACAGACATCAATCAGGGTGTAGAACGCAAAAAGCCCGAAGAACAAGGTGCCGGTGATCAGGGAATGATGTTTGGATATGCCTGCCGCGAGACAGATACCTACATGCCTTTAGCAATTGAATTGGCACACTTATTACTTCGTGAACTAGCTGCAATTCGCAGAGAAGGAAAAGTGATGAAATATCTTCGTCCGGATGCAAAATCGCAGGTAACTATTGAGTATAGTGATGATAACAAGCCACAAAGAATTGATGCAATTGTTATTTCTACACAGCATGACGACTTTGCAAAAGAAGCCGCCATGCAAAAACAAATTAAACAAGATGTTATCAATATTTTAATTCCGCGTATTCTTAAAAAACTTCCTAAGAGAGTTCAGGTGTTGTTTAATGATAAAATTAAATATCACGTTAACCCAACAGGAAAATTTGTGATTGGCGGGCCACATGGTGATACCGGACTTACAGGAAGAAAAATCATTGTTGATACTTATGGTGGAAAAGGCGCACATGGCGGTGGTGCTTTCAGTGGAAAAGATCCTTCAAAAGTTGACCGTAGTGCGGCTTATGCAACACGACATATTGCAAAACACCTTGTAGCTGCCGGTGTATGTGACGAAGTTCTTGTTCAGGTTGCTTATGCTATTGGCGTTGCACAGCCTGTTGGTTTGTATGTAAATACCTATGGCACATCAAAGGTAAAAATGACTGACGGAGAAATATCAAACAAACTTTCAAAGATGAAAGAGTTTGATATGCGTCCATATTTTATAGAGAAACGTTTTAATCTTCGTTCACCAATTTATTTAGAAACTGCAGCCTATGGACACATGGGTCGCGATTCTAAAACGGTTGAAAAGGTTTACAATAAAGGACAAGCGAACGAGAAGAAGATTAAAGTAAAACTTTTTCCTTGGGAAGAATTAAATGCAGTTAACGAAACGAAGAAAGTTTTTGGAATCAAATAAGAAAGAGCCCCACAAGGGGCTTTTTTATTGAAGAGTATTTGCAATAGAAACTAAATTGTTGCTATCAGCCAAAAAGCATTTTAAAATAAAAGGATGGCTTGCGTAGTTTCTCTCTTAAATCTATATCATCAAACATACAGCTTATGGTCTGACGGAAGGTTTCGTTTTTTGACGCCTTATTGACTACAAAATTAAACAGCGAAGGATAATTGCAAAGTTTTTGAAGTGTATGACTTAATTTTAATTCATTCCAAAGTCTGTTATAAACAAACTGATCATAACCTGATAAAAAATCATCGGTATAGTTGCTGCTATTTATTGCATCACGCGACACTTCTGCGGCACGCATGCCGCAGTACATGGCATTGCTGATACCCTCACCACTGAATGGATCAATCATGCTTGCTGCATCACCACATAAAATAATTCTGTTGCCTGATAATTTTCTTTTCTTAGAACCTAATGGCAATCCCCATCCATCAATGTTGCCTATAATGTTTGCATCTTTAAAACGATCTTTTATGGAAGGATTATTTTTAATGGCAAGAAGCATAGCTTCTTTCAGATTTACCTTTTTTGAACTGATGGTTCGTGTCAGCATACCTGCACCAACATTAGCCATGCCATTGGGTAATGGAAATATCCAGAAGTATCCGGTAGCATTTCTTTCAGAAAATGTAACTCAATAAAATTCTCACTATGAAACCCTGTCACCTTGCAGGAAATTACAATACTCCGGGTTCAATAATTTTATTAATGAAAAATCGAAATCAATTCGTTTACTCACATATCCGGGTGAATGATTTAAAGTTGAGTTTACGGCTTTAAAAGGTACTTCTAATGTTTTGCCATTGGGTGCACCAAATAAAATTCCATTGCTTCCCAGACATTTTTCGTTTTGTACTAATAGCTGCTGAATTAAATCGGGATTAAGTTTCTTCAATACAGGTAGAACTTTTCCGCTTAATGCATCACCACAAATTTTGTCGCGCGGAAAAACAGCTTTATCAATCAAAGTATGTTTGATTCCAAAGGAAGATAGAAACATAGATGCCGTTGCACCTGCTGGGCCTGCACCTACTATAGTTATGTTGTTTTTTAATGGCTCAGTATTATTCTGCACAATAAATCTTTCAATTAGCTACTGGAACATTTTCATAAACTTTCAAATGATTGTACAGTGTATCGCGTTCAACGGCAACAAAACCATTCTGCGAAATCAAATCAACTAATTCTTGCGTGGTTAAAGTTGGATTTTGTTCCTCAGAACCTGCCATTGTATAAATGCGTGTTGTGTCATCAATAGTGCCATCCATATCGTCAACACCAAAATTTTGTGAGAGTTGTGCAGTGGCTCTGCCTATCATGGGCCAATAAGCTTTTACATGCTGAAAGTTATCTAAAAAAATCCGGGCAACAGCATAATTTTTTAAATCTTCTACCTGAGTAGTTTCAGAAAGATGGCTCATCTCATTATCCTTATTCCTGAATTTTAAGGGAATAAATGTCTGAAAGCCCTTAGTCTTATCCTGCAGATTTCTTAATCTGTTCATGTGGTCAACACGATGAGAATAGCTTTCATAATGACCATACAACATTGTTGCATTTGAGGGTATGTTTAATTGATGTGCTTCCTGATGAATATTCAACCACTCCTCAGCATTACACTTATCTGCACAGATTTTATTGCGAATTTCCTCATCAAAAATTTCTGCACCACCACCGGGAATACTATCTAATCCATGATCTTTCAGATATTGAAGTCCTTGTGCATTTGTCATTTTTGCTTTGCGAAACATATAGTCCAATTCAACAGCAGTAAATGCTTTTATATGTAAAGAAGGGTTGATGTTTTTAATTTCTTTTAGCAAACCGGCAAAATAATGTAAATCCATTTTTGGATGTACACCACCAACAACATGCACTTCGGTAATACTTCCTGAAGGATATGCCCTCACTTTATTTAACATTTCATCAATAGTAAGTTCCCAGCCATCTTCGCGGTGTTTGTAGTCCTTGTCATACTCAAATCCTAATATTATGCAAAGAAACATAAAATTAAGAAAATGGTTTTGATTTTCATGTAGCTTTGCGCCATTTATTTGATAATAATATGCAAAAGATTATTGCTTTTTGTGTTGCTCTCTTAATTACTGCAAATTGTTTTGCCGGTGAAAAAGATTGTCATTGCACGCCTTTATTTAAACATGGCAAAGGAACATTTTATCTGACATGGGGCTACAACCTCGATTGGTATTCAAAGAGCGATCTGCATTTTAAAGGTAATGATTTTGGTGGTTATGATTTCACATTATATGATGCGAAGGCACACGATAAGCCGGGGTTGAAATATATCTTTGGTTCAGCCATTTCTATCCCTCAATATGTTTATCGTGCCGGTTATTTTTTTGGTGATAAACATGATTTAGGTGTAGAGATTTCATTTGATCACACCAAATATATTATGACCAACAATCAGAATTTACATCTTAAAGGCAACATCAATGGTACGTTTTATGATAAAGATACTTTGGTTGGCAAAGACTTCCTGATGTTTGAGCATACGAATGGTGCCAACTTTTTGATGGCTACTCTGATGAAGCGCTATTGTATTCTTTCATCGGCTTCAAAAAATCATAGATTGCAATTGATATTGAAAGCCGGTGGTGGTTTGGTAATCCCACGAACAGATGTAACCATATTTGGTAACAGATTAGATAATAAATTTCATATTGCAGGCTATGTGTTTGGTATTGATGCGGGATTTCGCCATGATTTAATGAAATATTTTTTTGTTGAAACAAGTTTAAAAGGTGCATTCGCTAACTTTACAAATGTTTTAACTGTAGGTGATGGCCGTGCACATCATCATTTTTTTGCAGGTGAATATATTTTTGCTGCCGGCTTTCAAATAGGCCTTTGATGCCTAACTGACTATAAAAGTTGCTTTACTTATCTTTGCCCCATTCATGTGGAAATTTTTAGCGAATAAGATATTAAGAAACCGTATTGCTTTTATAGTAGTACTGCTATTGTTGACAGTGTTTATGGCATATAAAGCATTAAACATCAAACTGTCTTATGAATTCGTTCGGGTATTACCAACAACCGACCCTGCTTATGTTGAGTATGAAAATTTTAAGCAAAAGTTCGGAGAAGATGGTAGTGTTATGGTTATTGGTTTTGCAGACAGTACCATTTTTCAAATAGAAAAATTCAACAGTTGGTTTTTACTTTCCGATAAAATCAGAAAAATGGATGGCATACAAAATGTGCTTTCTATTGGCGATTTGTATGATGTTGTCAGAAATGATTCGTT
Organism: Bacteroidota bacterium; assembly: GCA_016699635.1. Lineage (GTDB taxonomy): Bacteria > Bacteroidota > Bacteroidia > AKYH767-A > OLB10 > OLB10. Next base: position 3,008,647 of record CP064983.1, read on the forward strand.
GCATAAGTTTGATTTTGTTCCATTAGTTAAAACTTTGCCACAACGCCAGTCTGAAATTGACAGCATTAAAAACCGAATTAGCGAACTGCCATTTTATGATGGATTGATTTTAAATCGCGAAACTCATGCAACTGTCATGGCAATAACCTTTCACAAGAAAGACCTTGACAGCAAACATCGTATTGATATTGTTAATGAGATAAAAAAGGAGGCTGATGCTTTCGGAAGATTGCACAACATTGAATTGCATTTTTCCGGAATGCCCTACATACGGACTGCCGTTATGGAAAAGGTGTCGCATGAGTTGAAGTTATTCTTAATTCTGGCAGTGTTGATAACGGCATTTATTCTTTGGATTTTTTTTCGAACCATTTCATCCGTTGTGTTTTCAATATTGGTAGTAGCTATTGGGGTGGTTTGGAGTATGGGAAGTATTGAATTATTTAATTTCAAAATCACCATTCTAACTGCATTGATTCCGCCACTGATAATGGTTATCGGTGTCCCTAACTGTATTTTCCTTATCAATAAATATCATAGTGAATATGCAAGGCACGGTAATCGCATTAAAGCCTTAGCGCGAATGATTTCTACTGTGGGAATCTCACTTTTCTTAGCCAACATAACCACAGCCATTGGTTTTGGTGTGTTGGTATTTACTAACAGTTCATTCCTTACTCAGTTTGGTGCTATTGCAGCTATCAATGTAATGGTAACTTATTTCATCACCTTAATTTTTATTCCGATTATTCTTAGTTTTCTTCCACCACCTTCTGTTAGACAGATGCGTCATCTTGAAGGGAAAAGGATGCGTAAGATTCTTGAATGGGTTGATTTTATTGTTCATCATAAAAGAAATCAGATTTATACCGTAATTGTTACAGTTACCCTTCTAGCAATTTACGGTATGACAAAAATTGATGTCACTGGATATGTGGTTGATGATTTACCAAAAAAGAATCCTGTTTACACCGATATGCACTTCTTTGAAAAAAATTTTAAAGGTGTATTGCCATTTGAAATTTTTGTTGACACAAAAAAACCGAATGGTGTTTTTGATAATAACGGACGTGTGCTATACAAAATGAAAGCATTACAAAAGCAATTGGAAAAGTATCCTGAATTAAGTAAAGCATTGTCAATAACCGAAGCATTAAAATTCAGCTATCAGGCTTATCGAGGTGGTGATCCAAAATATTATGTATTACCAGGCATCAGTGAACTTAAAAATCTGAATGATTATACCTCTACAGTAAAAGGAAATGAAAACAGATTGAAATCTTTTATTGATTCATCAAGACAATATACACGCATAAGTATGCAGATGGCTGATGTAGGCTCAAAGAAAATTAAAACACTGTTAGCTGATATTCAACCTAAGGTAGATTCAATTTTCGATAGTTCACAATATCAGGTAAAACTTACAGGGCATAGCCTGATGTTTTTAAAAGGGAATGACTATTTATTATACAATCTATATGAAAGCCTGATTATTGAAATAATACTGATTGCCATTGTCGGAATGGCATTGTTTCGTTCAATCGGTATTATCCTTTTAAGCAAACTACCTTGTTTGATTCCATTAGTAATTACCGCAGGAATAATGGGCTTTCTTGATATTCGTTTTAAGCCATCAACAATTTTGATTTTCAGTATTGCATTTGGTATTTCCAGTGATGGTACAATTTATTTTCTTTCTAAATACAGGCAGGAATTAAAGCAACATAAAAAGTCAATAGGTGAAGCAATATCTGCAACAATAATGGACACAGGGTTCTCAATGATTTATACTGCGGTGATTCTGTTTTTTGGATTTGGCATTTTTGCTGCCTCCGATTTTGGTGGAACTGCAGCTTTAGGACTGCTTATTTCAATAACCTTGCTTGTGGCCATGATTACCAATTTAATCTTATTGCCTTCTTTGTTGCTTTCAATTGACAAGTGGGTGAGCAGGAAAGAAATTGTTAGCGAGCCTCTCATTGAATTATATGACAATGAAGAGGAGTAAACCATTTGTTAACATGCTTTAGCGGAAAACTTCCTTGTTGTTATAAATTGCAATAATGTTTTATGCTGATGTTTGGAATATCAATCATCATCAAATGAAATCATCTTCCAATGCAGGTGCATTAGCAACAATCATTACAGTATTTTTCTTTTGGGGTTTTGTGGCAGCGTCAAATGGAATATTCATACCATTTTGTAAGTCGCACTTTAATTTATCACAATTTCAATCTCAGTTAATTGATACAGCATTCTATGCAGCTTATTTTATTGGCTCATTATTATTGTGGTTCAGCTCACAATTATTCCGGGTTGATATCCTCAATAAGTTAGGATATAAACAAGCCGTCATTGCAGGATTATTGATTTCTGTTGCAGGTTCTTTGTTGATGATTCCAGCAGTAGGTTCCGGATCTTTTGTTTTTATTCTTTCTGCATTTTTTGTCATCGCATTAGGGTTCTCACTTCAGCAAACCGCTGCACAACCTTTTGTTACAGCCTTAGGTACTGCCGAAACAGGTGCACATAGACTAAACCTTGGTGGTGGAATAAATTCCTTTGGAACATTGCTTGGACCAATATTAGTCAGCCTTGTTTTGTTTGGAAACCTTAGCCCCGAAGCTGCTGCCAGTGCAACTGTAGAATCTGTTGATACAGTTTATTATATTCTGACAGGAGTTTTTTTACTTGCAGCGTTATTGCTTGCTGTTGCTAAACTCCCAAAGGTACACAGCACAGAAAAGTTTGAACCAGGTTTAGGTGCTTTAAAATTTTCGCAACTGCGATGGGGCATGCTTGCTATCTTTGTTTATGTTGGCGTAGAGGTAACCATTCAAAGCAACATGGGTGCCCTTCTGGCATTGCCGCAGTTCGGAGGACTCACAACAGCTCAAATATCTCCTTACATTTCTCTTTATTGGGGAAGTTTAATGATTGGTCGTTGGACAGGTGCCATCAGTGCTTTTAATTTTAAGCCTTCAACCAAAAAACTGCTTATGATTGTGTTGCCAATAGTTGCATATATCATTGTTTTATTAGCCAACTATCTTCGTGGTAATGAAATTACAAATCTGTTGCCATACAGTCTTTGTGTTGCAGCACTCATAGCCGGAAGTTTTTTAGCTCAGGAAAAGCCTGCGCGCATGTTGTTTATTTTTTCTGCAGGAGGTATTTTGGCAATGTTAATAGGTCTTTTTACCGAAGGGCAGGTAGCCATGTTTGCCTTCATCAGTGGTGGCTTGTGTTGCAGTATCGGATGGCCTTGTATTTTTGCTTTAAGTATAACAGGATTAGGAAAGTTTACCGGACAAGGCTCGGCTTTTCTGATTATGATGATACTTGGAGGAGCATTAATTCCTCCATTGCAGGGTTATCTTGCCGATGTAACAGACATTCATTCCAGCTATTGGATAACGGTCTTTTGCTTTGCGTACTTAGCCTGGTTTGCCATTAAAGTTAAAGTAATTTTGCAAAAACAAGGTTTTCATACCAATCAGTAAAAGCGTTAACATTTTTTTGTTTTGGCTAATTAAAATATCCTTTACATTAGCCATCTCACTTTTTATTTATGCAACCACAAAAAGAATTTAAGCCATACATCTCAGCAACAGATTCAATGGCAGAGTTTACACTCAAATCAATTCTGCTTGGCTCCATGTTTGGAATCATCTTCGGGGCATCAACAGTTTATCTGGCATTAAAAGCAGGGTTGACTGTCTCTGCTTCGATTCCCATTGCTGTTCTTGCAATAAGTATTGGCCGCAAGTTTTTTAAAACTACTATTCTTGAGAATAATATTATTCAGACAACAGGCTCTGCAGGAGAGTCTATTGCCTCCGGTGTGGTTTTTACTTTGCCTGCATTTTTATTTTTATCTGTAAATGAAAGTGGCATCAGTAACGGTATTCAGTATTTTGAATATTGGACAATCTTTACATTAGCTGTTCTGGGAGGAATGTTGGGAACATTAATGATGATTCCACTACGCAGAAGTTTAATCGTTAAAGAGCATGAAACATTACCTTATCCCGAAGGAACTGCCTGTCTGCCAGGTTCTTATAGCAGGCGAAAAAGGTGGTGATTTTGCACGCACAGCCTATCTTGGTTTAGGCTTTGCCATGCTTTATGCCATTTTTCAAAAAGTATTTCATGTCATTGCAGAAGTACCTGCATTTGTAACTAAACAAACCAACAAATATCTGCCATCGGCTACTGTGAGTGGAGAAATTACTCCCGAATATCTTGGTGTTGGATATATTATTGGTCCAAAAATAGGAGGGGTGCTTGTTGCCGGTGGTGTGCTAGCATGGCTTGGATTAATTCCTTTGTTAGCAACATTAGTGCCCACTGATATGATTGCAGCACAACTTGTGAAATTAGGCTACCTAAAAGATGTTTTAACTGCCGGTGGACCCGGAGGATGGAATCCTGAGACACATACATTTACTGATATGGCCGATGCAATTTATCGTGCTTATGTAAGACAAATTGGTGCAGGTGCTGTGGCAGCAGGAGGATTTATCACACTATTGAAAACAATACCAACAATTATTTCTTCTTTTAAAGAAAGCGTAAGCTCGCTGAAAAGTGGAGATAAAGAGCAGAAAGTTTCACGTACTGAAAATGATTTATCATTCAAAACAGTAATTGTAGGTTCTGTAGTTTTAATTATTCTGATGGCATTATTACCTCAGGTGCCCGGTGAATCGTTCCTGAATAAATTATTGATTGGATTACTAATCGTAGTGTTTGGATTTTTCTTTGTAACGGTTTCAAGTCGCATTGTTGGTATCATCGGTAGCAGTAATAACCCAATTTCAGGGATGACCATTGCAACCATCATGGGAACAGCATTAGTGTTTATCGCAATAGGATGGACTGGAAAAGTTTTTGAACCTATGGCACTTGTTGTAGGTGGTTTGGTTTGTATTGCAGCTGCAAATGCCGGTGCCACTTCACAAGATTTAAAAACAGGTTATATTGTTGGAGCAACACCACGTTATCAGCAAATGGCTTTATTCATTGGTGCTATTGTTTCGTCAGTAGTTATAGGTTTCACTGTAAAATATCTTGACACGCCTACTGCCGACCTGACTGCACAAGGTATTCATCATGCCATTGGTGAAAAATATGCAGCACCGCAGGCAACACTCATGGCAACATTAATCAAAGGACTTTTGAGTTATAATCTCGACTGGCAATTTGTGCTTGTTGGCGTATTTATTGCAATAACTATGGAGTTGTGTGGTGTTAAAGCTTTGTCGTTTGCCGTTGGAGCTTATTTACCTTTGAGTACAACCTTGCCGATTTTTGCAGGTGGTATGGTAAAAGGTATTGTAGATTGGAATGCAAAACGTAAACATAAAAAGGCCGAAGGTGATGATGAGTTAGGCAAAGGAAATTTGTTTGCTACAGGTTTGGTTGCCGGTGGTGCATTGGCAGGCGTGGTAGTAGCATTGCTTTCTGTTGATGAAGGCGTGTATGCCGCTCTTGAAAAAGTTAATATGGAACATAGTATTGCTGCTGTAATCGGTGAAGACGGTTATCAGTTATTAGGAGTAGGATTCTTTACCTTTATGTCTGTAATACTTTACCGCATTGCAATTAAACCCGAAAAAAAGACGTTGAATAATTAGTATAAATCCATTAAAGATGAAAAGGAATTTAATAGGTGTTGTATTTAGTTTTATTATCCTGACAGGATATGTTTCTTGCTCGCAACCTTCAAAAATTGAACATAAAATAAAATGGATGGACTTTGAGTCTGCCGTTGCTGCCTCTCAAAAAAATCCTAAAAAGTTATTTATTGATGTTTATACAGACTGGTGCGGATGGTGTAAAAAAATGGATGCATCAACATTCATGGATGACTCCGTTGCAGCATTTATAAATGCAAACTATTATCCGGTTAAGTTTAATGCTGAAAGTAAGGATACTATACACTTTTTTGATCAGGTATTTGTTTTTGTTCCTGAATATAAAAGTCATGAGCTGGCAATTTCATTGCTTAATCGTCAAATGGGTTATCCATCGTATGCATTTCTTGACGAAAAATTTGCTGCTATAAAAGTACAGCAAGGCTATATGCCTGTAGAAACTTTAATGCCTTTGTTGAAGTACTATGCACATGATGCCTACAAAACAAAAACGTTTGAGGAGTTTACGAAATAGTTAGGCTGAGTTAATTTTAATAAACGAAATTGATTTTTTTGAATTTCGGAAATTAATACCCTAATATTTTCATCATAGATTTTGAGCTTTGCTCTTTTGCAAAAGCCACATGCTCAATTCACCCTCCTCAGTTTTATCTATTAAAACATGTTTTGGTGCAGGCAATAGGCAATGCTGAATACCGCCATATCCACCGAGTGAATCCTGATAGGCACCGGTGTGAAAGAAGCCAAGATATAATGGTTCGTCAGGTGTAGGTCGTGGCATAAAAACACGATTTTTTACCGACTCCATAATATAATAATCTTCACCATCACAAGTTATGCCACCTAAGTTTACACGTTGTTGTTCCTTATCCCAGTGGTTGATGGCAAGCAGAATAAATTTTTGTTTGATACCCCATGTGTCAGGTAGTGTAGTGATAAAACTACTGTCAATCATATACCACAACTCTTTGTCGTTTTGTTGTTTAATGCCTGTGACAGAATATAAAATTGCACCACTTTCACCAACAGTAAAACTGCCAAACTCAGTAAATAAATGTGGTACCGGCACTTTGCGCTGATCGCATGCCGATTTTATCTGCATTACAATCTCGTCAGCCATATATTGATAGTCGAAATTAAATTCAAGTTTCGTTTTAATTGGAAACCCACCACCAATATCAAGAGCTGTCAACTCAGGACAAATCTTTTTAAGGTCTGCATAGAATGCAATGTTTCGCTGAAGTTCATTCCAGTAATATGCAGTATCACGAATGCCTGTATTGATAAAAAAATGAAGAAGCTTTAGTTCAACATTAGGGTTCTTCTTGATGGTATTCTTGTAAAAGTCAACAATGTCACGTTGCCTGATACCTAAACGTGAAGTGTAAAACTCTGCATTAGGCTCTTCTTCAGAAGCAATTCTGATTCCGATTTTAAACTTCTTGCCGGGCATTGCCTTCTCGTATTCCTGAAGTTCATCAACATTATCCAGAATTGGAATCACATTGGTAAAACCATCTTTAATAAGATTAACAATACCTTCAATATAACCTTCGCGTTTAAAACCATTGCAAAGAATATAAATGTCCTTGTTTATTTTCTGCGACTCATAGAGCGACCTGATAATAGGAATATCAAAAGCCGAACTTGTTTCAATATGAATATCGTTTTTCAGTGCTTCCTCCATCACGAACTGAAAGTGCGAACTTTTTGTGCAATAACAGTAGTAATAACTTCCTTTATAGTCAACTTTTGCCATAGCAACTTTAAAAAGTCGTTTGGCTTTTTGAATTTGTGAGCTAATCTTAGGCAGATAGGTTATTTTCAACGGTGTGCCATATTGTTTTATCACATCCATCAGGTTTATACCATTAAAATGGAGTGAATCGTCAATAACTTCAAAACCTTCTTGTGGAAAGTCGTAACTTTGTTGAATCAGGTCAATGTAACGGTTCTTCATTTGCAATACGAAAGGCTTATTTTTGTGCCTTGCGAATGTAAAAATAACCTGAATAAAAAATAACGATGTTAAAAAATTTATGGCAAGTAAAATAAAATTTATTGAAGTTAAATCAGAAATTGGTGCCGGTACCAGAGGTGCAAGCCTTGGTGTTGATGCAATAAAAATTGCAGCCTTAGACTATGGCAGTGCACTTTTCAACAGGATAGAAAGTGTAGAAATCAAGACTGAAAACCAATTACTCTTCGAGACAGCGGGTACTCCTTATGCAAAACGTATAAAAGGCATTGTTGCTATTTATGAACGTGTGGCAAAGGCCGTTTCTGAAACATTAAAAAATAAAGATTTCCCGATTGTGTTAGCCGGAGACCATAGCACTGCCGGTGGTACCGTTGCAGGCATTAAAATGACTTATCCAAAGTCGAAGCTGGGTGTAATCTGGATTGATGCCCATGCCGACCTTCACTCTCCATATACTACCCCAACAGGAAATGTACATGGAATGCCTATGGCAGCAAATCTTGGTGAGGATAATCTTGCAAACAAAATCAATAAACCCGATAAAGAAACTGTTGACCTTTGGACAAAGTTGAAGAAGATAGGAGGGATGTCGCCTAAGATTACCTATAAAGATATAGTCTATATTGCTGTAAGAGATATTGAACCTCAGGAGGCATATCTTTTGAAAAAACATAATGTAAAAATGATTTCTGCTGCTGAAGTAAAGCGTATAGCAGTAGAGAAAATTGTCCGTACTGCATTGGCACATCTCTCGCATTGCACTCACATCTATGTTTCGTTTGATGTGGATAGCATGGATAGCTCTATCTCAAAAGGCACAGGTACTCCTGTACGAAATGGAATTACAGAGCGTGATGCAGGAAAACTATGTGTAAGGTTGGTGCAAAATGAAAAAGTGTGTTGTTTCGAAATTTGCGAAGTCAATCCAACACTTGATAAAGAAAATCTGATGGCTGAAAATACTTTCGAAATTTTACAGCGTGTAGTAAATCAGATCAATCATTGATGATTTTCAATGCAACCTGCCGTGACTGAAAATTACAAAAAGAATATTCTCGCCAATCTGCCGGAAGGATATTATCCTTTAATGGAAAAATTTTACACCATTCAGGGCGAAGGCTATCATACCGGTAAACCTGCTTTTTTTATCAGACTTGCAGGCTGTGATGTGGGTTGTGTTTGGTGTGATGTTAAAGAATCATGGGAGGCTTCAACATCAAATCTGATTTCTGTTGATAATCTGTTGAAAGCTGTGGCAGAAAGTAAAACGCCTAATGTTGTTATTACAGGAGGCGAGCCGGCAGCATATAATCTAACCAAACTTACCGATGCACTATCCAAGAAAGGATATAAAGTGTGGCTTGAAACATCAGGTGCTTATCCAATTCAGGGTACCTTTGACTGGATTTGTGTTTCGCCTAAAAAATTTAAAGCACCGTTGGAATCTGTTTTACAAAAAGCAAATGAACTGAAGGTTGTTATTTTTAATGAGTCGGATTTTAAATGGGCTGAAGAAAATGCACGTAAAGCCTCTGATGTTGCAAAACTTTTTCTACAACCTGAATACAGTAGGTTTGATAGAGTTATTCCGATAATGATTGATTACATAAAGAGAAATCCTCAGTGGTCAATTTCACTACAAACGCATAAGTACCTAAACATCCCATAATTTTTTATGGCAAAAAGAATTGTAATCATCAACGGCCCTAACCTGAATCTTCTTGGCAAACGTGAGCCCGAAATTTATGGTCATCAGACATTTGATGATTTTGCAATAACATTAAAAAAAGAATTTCCTGAACACAATATTCAAATATTTCAGAGTAATGTTGAAGGTGAAATTATTAACCTTTTGCATAACGAAGGATTTAAAGCCGATGGTATCATCATCAATGCAGGAGGTTATACACATACAAGTGTTGCCATAGCAGATGCGATTGCGGCAATACCGTCACCGGTGGTTGAAGTGCATATTTCCAATATTCATTCACGCGAAGAGTACAGACATAAAAGTCTGCTTGCTGCCAATTGTAAAGGTGTAATCACAGGATTTGGATTAAATTCCTACCGTCTTGCACTGCTTGCATTGCTAAACTCCTGACTTAAGAAGAGCAGGATGGAAATGGAACAACTTTCTAATCAGAATTTTCAGCAACGTAACTTAATTGAACAAACAGTTGTGCAATTAAACAAAGATTTAATTCCTTGTGGATTTACTGTTGCATGGAGTGGCGATACTTTTTCAGCTTATCAGGATATTATAATGCAATTAGAAGTAATTATCCGTCAGTTGGCAAAATCAGGCTCTTCAACTTTAAATGCATGGCTTTATAGAGTTGACATTCCTGAGAAAACATTAAAGAAAGTTTTAAATAAACAGGATAATCAGCAAGCACTAGCACAGGCCATACTTGAAAGAACGTTTATTAAAATTATGTTCAGGAATAGTTATCGTTAAGCCTTTGAGTTTGGAAAGTTTAGAAAGTTGCAAAGTTTGAAAGTTGTTGAATTGTTTTTGAAAATATTTTTTAGTTCAGAAAGGCTATCCTTTTAGTAGAACTATAAAATAAGATTTACATAGAATACCATGAGTTCAACTTTTTCTTTGCGCTCTTTGCGTGTTATATTCTTTGCGGTCTTTGCGTGTTACATTCTTAGTGGTCTCTGCGTGTTACATTCTTTGCAGTCTTTGCGTGTTACATTCTTTGCAGTCTTTGCGTGTTACATTCTTTGCAGTCTTTGCGAGGTTCTTTTTTCTTTAGAAAGTATCTCACGACAGATGGCATTCAAAAACACTTTGTAACATTAATTTCTGTTTATCGTATTAACATATCATTGAAAGTGGTGTCAACTGCATACAATACAAATATGAAAAAGAACTTTACAATTAACTTATGAAGCCCATTCTATTAGCTATCCTCAGTCTTGCTTTTGTAACAACTGTTTATGCCCAACCTGCCGGAACCCGAACTATAACAATAGACGATTGCAACTATCCCATATTAGGCATTGAAACTAATCATGCCTCTGATAAAATAGTTTTAACCGCCTCGCAAGGACGTATCTTTTTTATTAACGTAAGCGATGTTGAAGCCAACACAGAGGTAAACCCTGTTTGGAAAAATTTAAACCTTTCCGGGCTAAACAATGGTGGTAAACCTCAATTTAGCGAGAACGACCAATATATATTATTGCAGGAATCGTCAGCTTTAAAAACTGCAATTACCTCAAGAAAGGTAAAAGATATAAAATATTATATTTTAAATGCCGCTGACGGAAAAGTTGTTTCTGAAGGAAACAATGTAAACTCAGTACAGTTTTTAAGCAACAGCACACAAATTTTAATAGCATCAAATGATGGCATTATGGTGAAAGACTTTTTATCAAACAAAGTAATAGCTCAATTAGAAGTAGATAATTGCGAAATGGCAGCCATCAGCCACGACAATAAATTAATTGCACTTTCTTTTGATCCCGATAAAGCTGACTTTAAAGAAGTAGAATCTATTGGTAAAAATAAAAGTGAGTTAAAAACGTAAGAAAGAACAAGCGACTAATCAGCTTTTACAGCTACCCCGATTTAAAGAAACTTTATAACTCAAAAGAAGAAATAGACATTGTTTATTCTATTAAATTCAGCAGAGATGATAAGCAAACTTATTTACTCGCATAACGTAGTAGCTGAACGCATTGGTACAGCAGGTTTAAATGGCATATCAATGGCTGCTGCCGATAATAGAAGACAAACTAATATTCAGGTTTTAGATGCAAGCAATGGTAACTTAGTTAAAGAAATTTATCATGCAACTGCCGAACCTGATGCCGATTACAAGTTTAGTACTTACTCTAATTATTTCGGATATTCAGACAATGACGGATTTATTGGATGGAAGCGTAAACTCGTATTAATTGATAATAACGATCATAAAAACAAAGTTGGGCAATACCGTTACCAAGGCAGGAGAGGAAGCTCAAATATTTTTCCTATTTATTTTTCCTTTAATAAAACAAAACCTGTAGCCTACTTATCCAATGGCACAAAGCTGATAGAATGGAATTATGAAACCTTAAAAGAATATACTGATTATATTGAAGGACAAGATAACGACTCCTTACAATCAAAAGCAATTAGTCAGCTTAATGCCGACTTAGAAAATCCGGAGAGTGATTTGTCAAAAAATATAGTAAAGCAGAACATAAAAGGTATATACTTATTTGATTTAACTGTTCAGAAAAAAGGACAGATAGTTACCATCTTTGCTGAATCGGATGATAAAACTGACATCCCTCATCAAAATGCTTTAAAAGATTTGTTACTCAAATATAAATTTAAAGACATTGTTGTTTCTCCAAATCAACGACTGAAATTCAGATACACCTTTAGTATTGAAAATAACATATAACAAAAAGATAAATTTTAATTAATTAAAACAAACAATAAAAAATGAAAAATCTAATTTTAACCGGTCTGACAATAGGTCTGACCTGTATGATGAGCTACGCTCAGAAATACGATGAAATGAAAACCACGTGGGAGATAGAAACCACACATCCGTTTACAGAAACCGGATTGAGCGAAAAGAAAGAAATCGTACATGGTAGCAATGAAAAAAAGTATACCATGGTTTCCGCTGTTGACGGTAAAGTAAAATGGAGTAAAAAGTTTAAAGAAATTGATGAGCAAATTGGGAAAGTAGATTTACAAATTCCAATGTACGAATCGAATGCAGTGTTTTTATTTGATAAAAAAGCAGGTAAAGACCAAATGGTGGTGGTTGACATGGAAACAGGTACTAAACTTTGGAGTACCAATAAATATCAAGGCATTGACGATCCGGATGAGGTTATTTACATTGCATAATTAAATGCTTATGCTATTGTAACCAAAACAAATTTAACCATGGTAAAAGCCAGAACTGGAGAGGAACTTTGGTCAACAGTTAAATTTAGTACACCGGTTGGTAAATACTTTTATGATGAAAAAGAAAATGCAATTGTCATCATTAGCATGCCCAGAAATGCATGGCAGGCCATGTTTAAAGGTTTTAGAAATCAGATTCTGAAAATCAACGCTAAGAATGGTGATATTTTATGGGAGCAAACCTTTGTTGGAATAGTAGAAAGAAAAGTCGTTACCCGCGAATCTGTTGCTAAAATATTTTTAAGAGACGATAAGTTGTTTTTACAATTAAATGGCTTGCAGGTTTATGAATATAAAACAGGAAGTCCAATTTGGGCAGCAGCTTACGATGTAACTTTTGCAAGAGAATTAGTGAGGCCCAAAGTATATGGCCAGGTTGTAAAATATGGTGTTTATGATGCCATTGCACAACCATTGTATGACGGAGAGTACGTATATATTTTAGATGTAAAGAGCAGAAAAAGTCAGTATTTAAAGAAATACGAAATCAACTCAGGTAAACTTGTTTGGTCTTCTCCTGAAATTAAAGATGCAAGAGTTATTCCGGGCTTGTATAAAATTGACGATAGAATAATTGTGCAAATTGGAGGCGCTGTTGAAGTGCAGGCTATATCAAAAGAAACTTATGGTAACGGCTATGTACAATGGACACAATATTACAGAACTGTAAAATATCAGAATGTAAAGCCTTATGAAGTGCAGGCGTTTAGTACTTCAGATGGTACAAAATCTTGGGACTCTGAGCGCTTTAGGAAAGGAATTACAAATATATTCCCAAGCGGCAATAACATTGTAGTGTCAAGTGGTAAGGCATTATACTCTTTAGATTACAAAACAGGCAAAGAGGCCTACGAAATTCCTTTAGGTGATGATGATATTGGCTTGGCAGAAAAAATTGTAAATCCAACTGAATTAGGTGATAATATTAGTAAAGACAATGTAATTGTTTTGGGAGAGAAAGGCGTTTCTTCTCATAACATTGCTACTGGTGCAAAAGTGTGGGCAGTAAAAACCAAAAAAGGAGAGTTTTCAGGAATTTTCGGAGAAAATATTTTCTTTGATACAGAGAAAGGCGATTATTTTTCTATTGATGCCAATTCCGGTAAAGCAAAATTCTTCGACTCACGCAAAAATTCAAAATCTATTGTTTCTTTAGATGGAAAAAGCATTTATGTGTTTGAAGGAAAGAAAATCCTGAAAGTATCTACTGAATAAAGAAAGTTTTAAATTATTTATAAAAAAGTCCCGGCAAAAAAATGTCGGGACTTTTTTATTTTGGATTATAGCAAAATAGCGGAGAAGGTAAGATAGGAACTTAGTGAGGACAGTAGAATTATTATATGTTTGATTATAGAGTAAAGCCAATTTTCCAAACATTCCAACTTTCTAAACCTTACAACTGACAAATAAAAAACCCTCTGAAGGTAAAATCCAACAGAGGGTTTTGTTTATTGTTCCGAAATACGTTTTCCGTACTTTGAAATTGCAGATGATTAATAATCCATTCCGCCCATTCCACCCGGCATTGCAGGCATTGCAGGCTTATCTTCTTTAATGTCGGCAAGTACACACTCTGTAGTGAGTAACATTCCGGCAACAGAAGCTGCATTTTCCAGAGCAACACGTGTTACTTTAGTAGGATCTATTACACCGGCAGTATGCATGTTTTCATATTTGTCTGAGCGTGCATTGTAACCAAAGTCGTCTTTGCCTTCTTTTACCTTTTGTACTACAATACTTCCTTCAATTCCGGCATTGCTCACAATCTGACGTAATGGCTCTTCAAGTGCACGTTTGATGATTGCAATTCCTGTTGTTTCATCATCGTTATCACCTTTAAGTTTGTCTAAAGCTGTTATTGCACGAATGTATGCAACACCACCACCTGCAACAATACCTTCTTCAACTGCTGCACGTGTAGCATGTAATGCATCGTCAACACGGTCTTTCTTTTCTTTCATTTCTACTTCTGTAGCTGCACCAACATAAAGTACAGCAACACCACCTGCTAATTTTGCCAAACGCTCCTGAAGTTTTTCTTTGTCGTAGTCAGATGTTGTAGTTTCTATCTGTGCTTTAATCTGATTAACACGAGCAGTGATGTCAGCTTTTTTTCCTGCACCACCAACAATTGTTGTGTTGTCTTTATCAATAGTGATTTTTTCGCATGTGCCTAAGTAGGAGAGGTCAGCATTTTCTAATTTGAATCCTTGCTCTTCAGCGATTAATGTGCCGCCTGTAAGGATTGCAATATCTTCCATCATTGCTTTTCTGCGATCGCCAAAGCCAGGAGATTTTACTGCTGCAATTTTCAGTGAGCCACGGATTTTGTTTACTACCAATGTAGCTAATGCTTCGCCATCTACATCTTCAGCAATAATCAACAAAGGCTTTCCTGTCTGAACTACTTTCTCTAATATTGGAAGTAATTCTTTCATGTTAGATACTTTTTTGTCGTACAATAAAATGTATGGGCTTTCTAAAACAGCCTGCATTTTATCTGCATTGGTAACAAAGTATGGAGAGATATATCCTCTGTCAAACTGCATACCTTCTACAATTTCAACAGTAGTTTCTGTACCTTTTGCTTCTTCAACAGTAATAACACCTTCTTTTTTTACTTTAAGCCATTGCTTCAGCAATAAGCTTTCCTATTTCGCTATCGTTGTTTGCAGAAATTGTAGCCACCTGCTCAATTTTCTTATTGTCGTCACCAACTTCTTTGCTCATTTTCTTTAATGATGCAACTACAGCTTCAACAGCTTTGTCAATACCGCGTTTTAAATCCATTGGATTGGCACCGGCAGTAACGTTCTTTAAACCTGTGTTTACAATTGACTGAGCAAGTACTGTAGCTGTTGTTGTACCGTCACCTGCAATGTCAGCAGTTTTTGACGCTACTTCTTTCAACATCTGAGCACCCATGTTCTCAATACTGTTCGTGAGTTCTATTTCTTTTGCAACGGTAACACCATCTTTTGTAATTGTTGGTGATCCGAATTTTTTATCAATAATAACGTTGCGGCCTTTAGGTCCTAAAGTTACTTTTACTGCATTTGCCAATGCATCAACACCTTTTTTAAGAGCATCGCGTGCATCAAGGTTAAATGTGATTTCTTTTGCCATTTTTCGTATTTTATTTAAGTTGTTTATTTATTTCTTTTTGTTTTCTAAAGCTTTTAAACAATTGCGAAGATGTCTGATTCACGCATGATAAGGTACTCTTTGCCTTCAACAGAAATTTCTGTTCCTGCATATTTTCCGTACAATACGCTGTCACCAACTTTTACAGTCATTGGCTCATCTTTTTTGCCACCACCAACAGCTACTACTTTGCCTTTTTGAGGTTTTTCTTTTGCTGTGTCAGGAATAATAATTCCACTTGCTGTTTTTTCTTCTGCTGCAGCCACTTCTACAATAACGCGGTCTGCCAATGGTTTTAAACTAATTTTACTCATAGTAATAATGTGATTTAAAATGTTTGACTTTTATACTTTATAATTAATTTCTATTTGCCTTTATCAGTTTCTGTGCCATGACTATTTTACTGACAGTTTTGCGATTTATGGCTTTGGCTTAAATAATAAAGGTGTCATAATTTCAGCATTATGGCACCTTTAAAAGTTATTAACTGACAAGATTAATTTGCAGGCTGTGCAGCAGGTTGCTGTGCAGGTTGTGCATTTTGCTGCGATGGCAATGGTGCCTGTGGTGCAGCAGGAAGCGTTGCATTGTCAATTTGCTCTTGTATAGAAGAAGCTCTTACTTCAGTACTGTTATTACTGCCTGGAGTCATAAAATTTGCTACAACGCAGAAAACGATTAAAGCAGTTCCTAATCCCCAAGTAAATTTCTCAAGAAAGTCTGTTGTTTTACGAACGCCCATAATTTGCTGTGGTGCAGAAAATCCGGAAGCTAAACCGCCACCTTTTGAGTTTTGTACCAATACGGCAAGGCAAAGTAAAACACTAATTAAAATAATTAACACGGTAATTAAAGTGTACATATAGATTGAATGTTAAATCTGTGATTTTTTTATTTCTTTAATAAGGGCTGCAAAGTAAACACTTTTTTCCGGATATTTCAACATCAGCTTCTCGTATGTTTGAATAGCCTTGCTGAAATTGTTTTGCCCTAAATATATTTTTGCCAGCGTTTCTGAAACTATGTCAGATACATCAGTAACACTTGACTTGGCCATATTGCCCGGACTGAAAAACTTAGTTTTGCTACTGTCAATCCTGGGTTCGTTTTGGATAAACTGATTAACTATTTCATTATTTGAATTTTTAGTTTCAATGTATGACGTTAATTGACTGTTAATCAGTTTGTTGTTATAGTTATCCTCTTCTAAATTATCAGGGCTTAAAGTTTTTTTTTCCTCCTGTGGATGAAAACGATGCAGCCAGTCTGTAAACGAATGTTTTTCTTTTTTATCAGCCTCTGGCAATGGTTTTATTTCAGCTTGAACTATTGCATCAGGTGCAACAACTTCTTCAATTACGGGTGGTTGAATTTGAGGACTTATTGCAACAACTTCAATTGTTTTTTCTGAACTTTCGGGTTCAGCGGGTATTAGTTTTTCTGCTTCTGCTTGTTCAGAAATCTCTGCTACTTCTTCCTTAATTTCCGGTATAGAAGAACTAATTTGAATGCTTTCCGGCAAAACTTCAGATTGAATATTTAAAGGTTCTGCAATTTGAGGTGTTTCAGGAATAATTGTTTCTTCTTTCAATTCAGAGACTACTTCAGTTTCATCTTCTTTTTTGTCTTCTAATTGAGATTCGATTTCTCGTAGTCTTTGAGATAAAATTTCTGCAGGTGTCAGCACACGCTCTTTTTTCTCTGACTCTATTTCTGCAATTTTATTTGAAGACCCAACTTCATCATCTTCTGCACTGGCATTGATGGGTTCGTCAACTGCTGTAAAAACTATATCTTCCTGTGTGGTAATTTCTGGTCGCTTTTCTTCAAAAACAATCGGCTCGCCCTCCTCAATTGTTAATGTCTTTTCTTCAAATATTATGAGTTCATCATCTGCTGATTCAGAATTTTCTTTTTCTTCAAATACAATTGCCTGCTCTTCAATTTCTGTTTTTTCTTCAAATACAAAAACATTCAAATCAGGTACTTCTTGAACAGGATTAATTACCGATTTTGATCCTATATCTTCTGTAATCAAACTTTCCGGCTCATCAATTGTAACGTCTTTTTAATTGAATGAATGAGTTTATAAAGAACACTCCTGTCGGCAGCAAAGGCAGCAGTTCGCTTTAATTCATCATTGTACAAATAACTGTTTTCATTGTGCAGTGATTTGGTATAAATCAACCTGGCAGTCTGAAAATAGGGGAACTGCTCAATGATTTGTTCCAACTCTTCGATGTCATTGGCATGAACGCTTAACGGATTTTGAATGAAATTAAAAAAACGTTCCTTAGTCATTACCAGTTAACAACAGATTTATTAAAAATATCATCTACAAGCTGCGAAGATATATCATTCATAAGAGATGATTCAACACTGGTCAGATCTTTCCTGGAATCAAAGTCGGCATATCTCGAAAAACTAGTTTCAAAATTCTGTTTTTCATCTTTCATGTTTTCAAATTTAACATGAACGGTAATGGTGAGGCGGTTTAGTGCAGCCACATCAGTACTTTGTATTGCAGTAGGCTGAACAGTGTAATCACTAATATATCCTTCAAAACGTAAATCGCCCGATTGATTAACCTGAATGAGCGAAGTTTGTGAAACAAATTTTTCTTTGAGTTTATCAGTAAAAACCTGACTTAATGATGGCTGCGCTACCGATGCTCTGTTAGGAAAATACTGAATACTTACTGTTTTTACTCCGGGCGTAATAGATGCACCTGTAAAAGAATAAACACCGCACGATTCCATCATTCCAATAAATGCAATCAGAACAATTAATCCTGAGAATAATTTACGCTTTAATAAACCTGAAATCATTATTATGTTACTCATCAGTCTTTAATGCCGTATTCGTTAATTTTTCTATATAGCGTTCGCTCCGAAATTCCTAATTCTTTTGCTGCACCTTTTCTTTTACCTCTGTACTTTTCCAATGCCCGTATAATCAGATCTTTTTCTCTGTCGGCAATGCTCAGCGATTCTTCAATATGCTCATGTGGTTTTACATCTATATGTGTGGGTTTTGTAAGTGTAATTGCAGTATCGTTTGTGTGCAATACAGGATGCCCTTGCACATCATTTAAAAATCGTTCTGTATCAATACCTGAATTTTCAAGATGTACAGGCTCGCCATTACTGATAATATTAAAAACTATCTTTTTAAGTTCTGAAATGTCTTTTTTCATTTCAAACAAAACTTTATATAACAATTCGCGCTCATTTAAATCGCCACCTTTGTTGTTATTAAATAGGGTGGGTACGCTTGCAAAATTTTCCTGAGGCAAATATTTTAATAGTACCTCTGCACTGATTTCTTTTTTCTGTTCAATGATGCTAAGCTGTTCTGTAACATTCTTCAACTGCCTGACGTTTCCCGGCCATCTGTATTCCATCAGCAAACGCAAAGCTTCGGGCTGAAGTGTAAGTGCAGGCATGCGATATTTTTCTGCAAAATCTCCTGCAAATTTTCTGAATAATAAATGCGTCTTCTGTTCTCTCGCGCAGTGCAGGTACGTGAATGGGAACGGTATTTAATCTGTAATACAAATCTTCTCTGAAACGTCCTCTGCTGATTGCTTCAGGAATATTTACATTGGTAGCTGCAACAACTCTTACATCAGTTTTCTGAACCTTACTTGAACCAACCTTTAAAAACTCACCTGACTCAAGTACACGTAATAAACGAACCTGCGTAAACATGGGTAATTCTGCAACCTCATCCAAAAAAATTGTTCCGCCATTCGATACTTCAAAATATCCTTTTCGCATTTCATGCGCACCGGTAAATGCTCCTTTCTCATGACCAAATAATTCGCTGTCAATAGTACCTTCGGGCATTGCACCACAGTTTACAGCAATATAAGGGCCGTGTTTTCTGGAACTTAACTGATGTATGATTTGTGGAAACACTTCTTTCCCAGAACCGCTTTCACCTGTAATCAACACGGTTAAATCTGTTGGAGCTACCTGCCTTGCTGTGTTTAATGCATGGTCAAGTACTGATGAAAACCAATAATTCCAAATCGGGCTTTAATGTCTTGTATGGTCATTGCCGGTTGTTAACTTTGTGTTTCTTTTTGTGTTTTTCTTTAACAGCGAACGGGAACAGTTGTTTTGATTTTACAAAATTTATCATACAACTTCACCTATCAATGTAGTTGACGTACACTTATTTACTTTAACATTAACATACTCTCCGGGTTTATGATTATTTTTTGGAAAAACAACCACAGTGTTTTGCGAATTTCTTCCCATAAGCATCTCATCAGATTTTTTTGAAACACCTTCAATCAAAACTTTAAACGTTTTGCCTATTGACTGATTGGTTCTGATTGCTGAATGTTTCTGTTGCAATGCAACTATTTCGTTTAGTCTGCGTGTTTTAACTTCAGGCAAAACATTGTCTGTAAATTTTCTTTCTGCAAAGGTTCCGGGTCTTTCACTATAAACAAACATAAATGCAAAATCATATATAGTCTGTTCCATCAGGCTGATGGTATCCTGATGTTCTTCTTCTGTCTCACTGCAAAAGCCGGCAATAATATCTGTGCTGATACCACAGTCAGGCAAAATTCTTTTTATACTTTCTATTCTTGTAATGTAATCTTCGCGTGAATAACCTCTGTTCATTTTTTCAAGAACTCTGCTGTTGCCTGACTGAACAGGCAGATGTATATACTTACAGATGTTTTCGTACTTAGCCATGCTATACAATACTGCATCAGTCATATCGCGTGGATTTGAAGTTGAAAATCGGACACGCATGGCAGGATTCACTTCTGCTACCATTTCAAGAAGATTTGAAAAAGTGACAAAATCTCTTTGCTGTTCTGATGGTAGTTTATGGTTCAATGCCAGATGAACAGTTTCAGTATCTAAATCTTTTTTCAGTCCGCCACCATTCCATAAATAGGAGTCAACATTCTGACCTAATAATGTTACTTCTCTGTAGCCTTCGTTAAATAGTTGTTCAACTTCTTTAATAATACTCTGGGTCGCGTGAGCGTTCGACCACGTGTAAATGGTACAACACAAAAGAACATATTGTCACAACCGCGCATAATACTCACAAATGCAGTTACACCGTTGTTGCCTAATCTAACAGGAGTTATGTCTGCATAAGTTTCTTCTTTCGATAAAATTACATTGACAGCCTTTTGTCCGTCTTCAACTTTTTCAATCAACAGTGGTAAGTCACGATAGGCATCAGGGCCAACTACAATATCCACCAGTTTTTCTTCTTCCAGAAATTGCGATTTAATTCTTTCTGCCATACAGCCAAGAACGCCAACAATCAAATCAGGATTTTCTTTTTTTATCTTCTTAAAATCTTTAAGTCTTGTTCGAACACGTTGTTCTGCATTGTCACGAATGGCACAGGTATTAACAAAAATTGCATCGGCTTCATTAACATTCTTTGTGGTTTCAAAACCTTCATTCTTCAAAATTGATGCAACAATTTCACTGTCTGCAAAATTCATCTGACAGCCATAACTTTCTAAATAAAGTTTTTTAGGACTCAGATTTTCTGATGATGATTGCAGCATGGTGGGTTCACCCTGCCGGCTTTCATCAATTACTTTTATGTCGTTATGCATTTTCTTAGTAAAATTTTTGTTTTAAAAGTTTTAAAGAGGTTTTCAACAATTTTTAACCCGATCAGGTTTTATGGTTTTAGCTCTGTAAAACGTTGCAAAGGTACTTTAAAATAAACAAGCCGGCAAATGATTGGCCATAGTTTCGTTTGGAAATAACAAAATGAAATGATTTAATTTGCGCCCTTCAAAAAGTAGCAGATGGCAGAAAATTTAGTCATTGTTGAGTCACCGGCAAAAGCAAAAACAATAGAAGGATTCCTTGGAAAAGACTTTGTTGTTAAGTCAAGCTATGGTCATGTACGCGACCTTGCAAAAACCAATAATGGCATTGATATCAAGAATAATTTCGAACCCATATACGAGGTCAGTGAGGATAAGACAAAAGTAATTGACGAGCTCACAAAATTATCTCGTAAGGCAAAGACAGTTTGGTTAGCAACGGATGAAGACCGTGAAGGAGAAGCTATTTCATGGCATCTATCCGAAGTGTTAAATCTGAAAGATTCGGCAACAAAAAGAATTGTTTTTCACGAAATCACCAAAGATGCAATCTTGGAAGCTATTCAGAATCCACGTAAAATAGATATTCACCTTGTTGACGCACAACAAGCAAGACGAATTCTTGACAGATTGGTAGGTTTTGAATTATCGCCAATATTATGGAAGAAAGTAAAGCCTTCATTGTCTGCAGGAAGAGTACAGTCTGTAGCAGTACGATTAATCGTAGAGCGCGAACGCGAGATTCAGGATTTTGGAGTTACTTCGTTTTATAAGGTAGTAGCTAATTTTCTGGTTGAAGATAAATCAGGAAATACAACTTTATTGAAAGCCGAGTTGGATAAAAAATTCGGAACAGAAAAAGAAGCTGAAGCATTTCTTGAGAAAAATAAAAATGCAACTTTTAATATTGCATCATTAGAGAAAAAACCTTCAGCACGAAAACCTGCTGCACCTTTTACTACTTCAACCTTACAACAGGAGGCTTCACGTAAGTTAGGATATGCCGTAGCAACTACAATGAGCATTGCTCAAAAGCTTTACGAGTCGGGGATGATTACCTATATGCGTACCGATTCTGTAAATTTATCGGAACAAGCTTTAACAAATGCTGAAAAAGAAATCAGTACGTCTTATGGTAAAAATTATCATCAGAAAGAAAGTATCAAACCAAGTCTGCATCTGCACAGGAAGCACACGAAGCTATTAGACCTACAAGTTTCAATCGTTCGGTTATAAAGGGTACTCCCGGTGAGCAGCGTTTATACGATTTGATTTGGAAACGTGCTATTGCATCACAAATGGCTGATGCAAAATTAGAGCGCACCATTGTTAAAATTGCATCAGATAAAAGCACTGAGAAATTTGTTGCAACAGGTGAGGTTATCATCTTTGATGGTTTTCTGAAAGTTTATACAGAATCATCAGATGATGAAAACGAAGAGGATAATGACACATTATTACCACCATTAAAAGAAGGGCAAAAATTAGATTATAAATCTATTACTGCCACGCAGCGTTTTTCACAGCCTCCGGCTCGATTTACAGAGGCAAGTCTGGTGAAAAAGTTAGAAGAATTAGGCATTGGACGTCCCTCAACTTATGCACCAACGATTTCTACAATACAAAAGAGGGGCTATGTTATTAAAGAAGAGCGTCAGGGTAAAGAAAGAAAATATGCTGTGCTTGAACTTAGTAACAGCAAGATAAATAAAGTTGAAAAGACTGAAATTACCGGTGCAGAAAAAAATAAAATGTACCCTACAGATACAGGTATTGTAGTCAACGATTTTCTGGTAGAATATTTCAAAGATATTCTTGATTATAATTTTACTGCTGAAATTGAAAAAGAGTTTGATGAAATTGCTGAAGGCAAGTTGAAATGGAATAAAATGATTGCAGGTTTTTACAAACCATTTCATAAGAATGTAGAGAATACAATTGAGACGAGTGACAGAGCTACAGGTGAAAGAGCATTAGGGAAAGACCCAAAGACAAAAAGAAAGGTCATAGTTCGCTTAGGTCGCTTTGGTCCAATGGCAGAAATTGTGGCGGAAAAGGAATCAGACACACCTATGTATGCCAGCCTGCAAAAAAACCAGCGACTTGAAACGGTTACACTTGAGGAAGTTCTGGATTTATTTAAGTTGCCTCGTCATTTCGGCCAGTATAAGAACAAGGAGTTGATAGTTAATAATGGTCGCTATGGCCCATATATCAAATTCGGTGAAGAATACATTTCACTTCCCAAAGAAGAAGATCCTTTTACCATTGAAATAGAATCAATAAAGGCAATTCTTGACGGACCCCGTTTACCACGTACATTAGGTCAGCATAAAGGACTTGATATTATAATCAACAAAGGAAGATTTGGACCATACATTAAATATGGAACAGAATTTATATCACTTCCCAAAGGCGAAGATCCTTTGGAAATAGATTTAGAAACGGTTGTAGATATTTTAAGCAGACCACGTCTGCCCCGAAATGCAGGACAATATAAAGGCAAAGATGTAGTCATTGCCAAAGGAAGGTTTGGCCCCTACATTAAATATGACGATTTGTTTGTAGCTCTTAAAAAAGGAGACGATCCTTTCGAAGTAAATATTGATTATCTTGGAGAGTTGATTGATGCAAAATTGTCAGGTGTTCCACTGAAAAAAGAAAAAGCAACAAAGACAGAAAAGGCATCTGCTGCAAAGAAGTCAAAGTCAAAATCATCGGCAAAAAAATCAACAACAACGAAAAAGAAGGCAGCAGTATCAACCAAAACAAAAAGTAAAGCAAAGTCTAAGTCAGGAAGGTAGTCATGCAAATTAGTGAATTTTTCAGTCCCATTAGTGAATCCATAGAGCAGGAAATGTCAAATGCTCCTATTGATTGTATGTGGCAGCATGTTGAAAAAAATCTTGGTCCATCAGGATTCCCTTTTGAATAATATTAAAATTGCTATAGTTGGAGTAGAGGAGACCCGTGGTGCAAAAAAAGACTATGAAGCTAAAAATGGTGTTGATAATGTTAGGCGGTCGTTTTATAGATTAAAAAAACATGGTGTTGGTGTTCCGGTGGCAGATTTAGGAAATGTGAGACTAGGAGTGACTGTAGAAGATACTTATGCAGCATTAACTGAGATTGTCATTTCACTGCTTCAACTAAAAATTATACCTGTAATTATTGGCGCAAGTCAGGATTTGACAGTTGCACATTACAGAGCATACAAAAAGATAGATCAGATTATAAATATGGTTGGTGTAGATGCTCGCTTTGATTTAGGCATGCCATCAGACCCTTTGGACTCTGTGAGTTGGCTTGGAAATATTGTGATGGATCAACCCAATCATCTCTATAATTACAGTAATATTGCACATCAGACCTACTTTGTAGGTGACTATGCTGTAAATATGATGGACAATTTGTATTTCGATACATACAGACTTGGTGAGGTAAATCAGGATTCTATTGAAATGGAACCGACTATCAGAAATGCCGATGTTATGACGTTTGATTTATCAAGTATCAGATTCAGCGATGCCTCAGCTACTTCAACGCCATCACCTAACGGTTTAACAGGCGATATGGCCTGTCAGATAATGTATTACGCAGGTATGAGTGATAAATTAGAAGGAATTGGACTTTATGAGTATGCAGCCTCAATAGATACAAACCAAATGACAGCAGCATTAATTTCTCAAATGGTGTGGTATTTTATGGAAGGTGTAAGCAACAGAAAGAATGATTTTCCTGATAGCACAAGCTCTCAGTTTACAGTTTATAATTTGACACTGAGAGAGAACAACGAAGAAATGCATTTTCTGAAAAGTAATGTAACGGGACGTTGGTGGATGGAAATACCTCTGAGTAAGATTAAAAAGAAATTAGACAGGCATCAGTTAGTTCCTTGCAGTTATGATGATTATCAGAAGGCTTGTAACAACGAAATTCCGGAAAGATGGTGGCAAGCTTTAAAGAAACTGTCGTAACTATGCCCGATTTTAACGCATTTATTGAAATAAAAAGTGTCTTTTGTTTGCAATTTGTTTTTTTGCTTACTTTAGGGCCGCAAATTAAGACGTATAATATTAAACGAATCAACAACCTGAATAGTATATGAAGAGACTTTTTACAGTCGTAGCTGTGGCAACCGCATCAGTATCCTTTGGACAACAGGATCCTCAATTTTCACAAAACATGTTTAACCGCTTGTATCCAAATCCGGCATCTGCAGGTACCAATGAAGCAATTTGTGGTACTTTAATATACCGCGATCAATGGGATAAATTTGGTGGTGGACCAAAAACTGCTGTTTTTGGAGTAGAATCACCTGTAGAAGTTTTACATGGCGGACTTGGTCTTTCAGTTTTAACTGATAAGCCATTGAATCAAAAAAATCTTAACATCAAACTGGCATATTCATACCATTTAGACCTGGGTTCAGGTAAATTAGGGATTGGACTTGATGCCGGTTTATTACAGCGTGGTTACGGAAACGACTTTAATGCTATTGACCATGACGACCCATTGGTAAAATCAGGAACAGGCTCTAAGTTTGACCTTGGTGCTGGTTTATATTATAAATCAGATAAATTTTATGTAGGTGCTTCTGCCACACATTTAACAGGAGGAAAAATTGAATATACCGATGATGCCAAAGTAGAAGTTGTACCTCATTTTTATTTTATGGGAGGTGTTGACTTTGATCTTACACCATCTTTGAAATTAAAACCATCTTTATTTATAAAGTCAGATGCTAAAGAAACACAGGCTGATATAAATGCCAATCTGCATATTAAAGATAAAGTTTGGATTGGAGCATCTTACAGACTTCAGGATGCAATTGTTTTAATGGCAGGTATTAATATTATCGAAAACCTGAGATTAGGATACTCTTATGATATTACTACCTCAAAATTAAAGGGCTATCATAGCGGAACACATGAAATAATGTTAGGTTATTGTTATGTGATTAAACCAAAAGTAATTCCTGTATTAAGAAATGTAAGGTTTTTATAAATTTCGGGAAACTTAATTTTAATAGTAACTTATCTTTGAAACTGAAGTATAAACAGAATAATAAAACAGCGTAGTACAGACTTAAAGTAATAAAAATAAATATAAATCGTTTTAACATCCATAATTCTCCAGTTACTAATTTGGCAAACATGAGAAAACTATTCATTCCCATCATTGCAGTTATTTTACTCAGCAGCTGCGGTGGCGGAAACAAAGGACAGTTAGTTGGCGCTCTTAACCGAGAGCGCTGGTATCAGGCTGATCCATACGGTATGGTGTTTATACCATCTGGCGCATATAATATGGGGCCAAGCGATCAGGATGTTCCTTACGCAATGGTAGCACAGAGTAAATCTGTTTCTGTTCATGCATTTTATATGGACAATACAGAGATTACCAACAATGAGTACCGTCAGTTTGTTGAGTGGGTTCGCGACTCGCTTGCACACAGATTAATCGGTGGAGATCACCTTATCGAAGAAGGAGAATATGGCGAACGCATCAATTGGCGTAAGAAAATCAAATGGGAAGATGAACAGAACGTAGAAACCTTAGCTGAGTTGTTTTTACCGGAAAGTGAGCGCTTTTACAGAAGAAAAGAAATTGATTCACGTAAATTGAATTTCGAATATTACTGGATTGACCTTAAAGAAGCAGCTCAAAAGTCAAACCGTGAACAAGGTATGACTGATCGTTCAGTATTTATTAAGAAAGATATTATCAATGTTTATCCTGATACATTAGCATGGATACACGATTATACATATTCTTACAATGATCCTGTTACTAACATGTATTTCTGGCATCCGGCTTATGACGATTATCCTGTTGTAGGTGTAACCTGGAAGCAAGCGCGTGCTTTCTGTATCTGGAGAACACAATTATTAAATAGCTACTTGCAGGAAAATGGTGAATCATTTGTTCAGGATTTTAGATTACCTACAGAGTCCGAGTGGGAGTACGCAGCAAGAGGCGGACATGATTTAGCTCCTTATCCATGGGGTGGACCTTATATCAGAAACAGCCGTGGATGTTTCCTTGGAAACTTTAAGCCAATGCGTGGTAACTATATGGATGATGGCGAATTTTACACTGTAAAGACTACATCTTATTGGCCCAATGACTATGGTTTATACTGTATGTCAGGTAACGTTTCTGAGTGGACAAGTAATGCTTATGAAGAAGCTGCCTATAATTTCTCTCATGACCTTAACCCTGATTATTCTTATGATGCGAAGGACTCTGATCCTGTTGCATTAAAAAGAAAAGTAATTCGTGGTGGTTCATGGAAAGATGTAGGATACTTTTACAAACAGGCACACGTTCTTACGAGTATCAGGATACTGCAAAATGTTATGTAGGTTTCCGTTGTGTTATGTCATTCTTGGGTCGTGATAAAGCCGACTTTTAAGAATAAATTATTTCGATTATTATCACCAAAATAAATAAATTAAAAATCAACCAATTAAATTTTCAAAAATCAACTATGGGATTAGCTGAATTCACATCGGGAAAAAAGTACAAAAACTTTATACAAAGCTGTACGGTATTGGTGCAGCCATTGTTATTGCAGCTGCGTTATTTAAAATCCAGCACTGGGAAGGTGCAGGTATAATGCTTACAATAGGTCTTCTTACCGAGGCCATCATTTTCTTCTTCTCTGCATTTGAACCACTTAACGAAGAAACAGACTGGTCGTTAGTGTATCCGGAGTTAGCAGGAATGCACGACCCAAGCCAAGGCAGGGATAAAAAGAAAAAAATTGATCCTGTTTCACAGGCTTTAGATAAAATGTTATCTGATGCTAAAATTGGCCCGGATTTAATCGCCAGTTTAGGAACAGGTTTAAAGTCATTAGGAGATAATACAGCAAAAATGGCTGATCTTTCTGATGCATCTGTTGCTACTAATGATTATGTTAAAAATGTAAATGCAGCTACTAAGTCTGTAACAGAACTTTCAGGTTCATATCAAAAGGCTGCACAGGCAATGGCCTCTTTGTCAACTGCTAAGTGATGACGTTAAAATGTATAATGAGCAAGTGCAAATGGCAGGCAAAAATCTTGGAGCACTAAACGCTGTATATGAACTTCAATTGCAAGATTCTAATAACCACTTAAAACAAACATCTAAGTTTTATGACGGAATTAACCAATTGATGTCGAACTTGAACGAGTCATTAGATGATACTAAGAAGTATAAAGATGAAGTTTCTAAATTGGCTAAAAACCTGTCTTCTCTTAATACTGTTTATGGAAACATGCTATCAGCAATGAACCTGAATCCAAACAAGTAATCTGACTAATTAAATTATTTTATAACCAACCAATTTTAGATATAGAGAAATAGACTATGGCGAGTGGTAAACTGACACCGCGGCAGAAGATGATTAACATGATGTACCTCGTGTTAACAGCTCTGCTTGCTCTCAACGTTTCAAAAGAAATCATCAATGCTTTTATAACCATTGATGAAGGAATAACTGCATCCAACAATAACGTTATTAAAAAGAATAACCAGGTAATGGATGCATTTGCAACAGCCGCTCAGGCTGATGCTGTAAAAGCGAAACCCTTTCAGGAAAAAGCAACTCAGGTTCATAAAGCTTCTGATGATTTGTATAAGTATTTAGAAGATTTGAAAAATGAAATTGTCCGTAAAGCTGACAAGCTTGAAGCGAATGCTAAAATTCCAGCTCCTCGTGAAATTCAGAAAAATGATGATTATGATACACCAACTTTAATTATGTGTGGTGATAAACAAGATGGCAAGGGATTTAAAGCAACAGAACTAAAGAAGAAACTGGAAGATTACAAGGTTAAACTCATTGGTTTCGTTGCGGATAAGGATAAGAAAGACTTTCAGTCTCGATTTGATGAGTTAATCAATCTTAAAGATCCGGATCCAGCTAGCAAACTGGCGAAAGAAGAAAAGAAGAAAACATGGGAAATGGCAACCTTTTACCATACTCCTGTTGTTGCAGCTTTGGCAATGTTGAGTAAAATTCAATCTGATGTAAAGACTGCAGAATCACAAGTAAACAATTACTTGTTGGCGCAGATTAATGCTAAGGATTTAAAGTTTACAGATGTAGAACCTAAAGTTGTAGCCCCTACAAGCTATGTATTAACCGGTCAGGATTATAAAGCAGATGTATTTTTAGCTGCTTTTAATAAAAGTTCTGATGCAGAAATCGTAGTTGGTGGAAGATCTTTACCTGTAGAAAATGGACTTGGTAAATATGTTGACCGACCATCATCAGAAGGGGTAAAGAAATGGGGTGGAGTAATCAAAGTTAAAGACCCTGAAGATCCAACTAAAGTAAAAGAATACCCATTTGAAGCAGAATATATTGCTGCAAAACCTGCTGCAGTTGTTTCTCCTACCAAAATGAACGTATTCTATATTGGACCGGAAAACCCTGTTTCGATTTCAGTTCCTGGTGTACCAAACAATAAAGTTGTAGCCTCAATATCTGGTGGCGGTGGATCATTAACAAAAAACCCGAAAGGTACCGGTGCCGACTATATTGTTAAAGTTACCACTCAAGGTGAAGCAACTATTTCTATTATTGCTGATATGGATGGTAAGAAAATCAATATGGGAGCACAAAAGTGTCGTGTTAAAAGAGTTCCTGATCCGGTTGCAAAAATTGCCGGTAAGCGTGAAGGCCCAATGCAGAAAAATGCGCTTATTGCGCAAAGTGCCGTTATTGCCGAACTTGAAAATTTCGACTTTGAAATTTATTATAAAGTAACAAAATTCAAAATGTCTTTATATCCAAAAGGAAAAGACCCGATTGAGTTGGAAAGCAATAACAACCTTATTACTGCTAATATGAAAGCAGCTTTAAGCAAAGCACGTGCCGGAGATAAAGTATATTTTGAATATATTAAAGCTGTTGGTCCGGACGGTGGCACAAGAAGTATTCCAAGTGTAAACTTTACAATTCAATAATACGTTTAACAATAAACCACGGAGGGTAAGATGAAAAAAGTCCTGTTGTTTTGTTTCCTGTTTGTGATGACATTTATGGTCAAACAAACAAATGCCCAAACGGTATTGGATGGTGTTTATGTTAAAGAACACAATCCTACTCGTAAAGTAATGGAATATTCATTTCTGCGCGAAGCTGATGTATTGTGGGCAAAGCGTGTTTGGGAGGTAATAGATCTTAAACAAAAGATTAATCTGCCACTTCGTTTCCCCCGTGAAGGCGATACAAAAGACAGAAAAAGTCTGATAGAGGTGTTGATGAATGCAATTGATGAGGGTTCATTAACTGCTTATTCTACAACTGATGATGAGTTTACTACTCCAATGACCTTGGAAGAATTCAAGAAAATTGGTGGAGCCGGTATGGATACTATTCAGATAACAGATCCGGAGCCTCCATATCTAACTCGTGATTCAGCCATTCAGCGTACTTTTTCACGTGATAAAGTTATTGCCTATCGTATTAAAGAAGAGTGGTTCTTTGACAAGCAGCGTTCAGTTATGGAGTGCCGTATTATTGGTATTGCACCCCTAATGCTTGCCGAAGATGAATATGGAAATATCAGAGAAGGTAATATTCAAAAACCTCTTTTCTGGATTTATTATCCGGAAGCAAGAAAGTTGCTTGCAAATGCTGAAGCATTCAATCGTGAAAATGATACAGAACGCAGAACATTTGATGACGTGTTTCATAAGCGAATGTTTAACAGCTATATTATTAAAGAGTCAAATGTGTATAACAGACGTATTGAAGATTACAAAACAGGTTTAGATGCTTTGCTTGAAGCAGAGAGAATTAAATCAGAGATAGTAAATCTTGAACACGACATGTGGGAATATTAATTTCTAATAACACATATAAAGAGCGAGGCTGCCCATTCAGGCAGCCTCGCTCTTTTTATATCATCTTTAACGCTTCTTCAATTGCGGCATCAATTCCTGCAGGATTTTTACCACCGGCAGTTGCATAAAATGGTTGTCCACCACCGCCACCTTGAATGTGTTTAGAAATGTTTCTGATAACTGTTGTGGCATTCAAGTTGCCTGATTGCACCAAACTGTCTGAAATTATCAATGATAACATGGCTTTGCCATCATTCTCAGAGGCTAATAAAATAAATGAATCAGGTATCTGATTACGAAGTTCAAAAGAAATGTTTTTAATTGCATCAGCATTAGTTAAGTCAATTTTCTGTGCTATAACATTGATGCCATTCTGCAACTTTACATTTTTTAGAAGGTCAGCTTTAATGAGCTGTGCTTTCTCATGCACAAAGCCGTCTATTTGCCTTTGCAGTATTTCATTTTCTGACAATAGTTCCTTTACTCTTATAACAATATCTTTTAGGATTTTTTAGTTCTGTTTTAATCGTGTTTAGCTGTGTCAATTGATTTATGATATATTTTTCAGCCTCTATTGATGTTATTGCTTCAATACGTCTTACACCTGCAGCCACTGCCGACTCACTTAGAATTTTAAATAAGCCTATTTCACCGGTTGCATTAACATGTGTGCCTCCACATAGCTCCATACTGTATGCAGGATCAAATATGATAACTCGAACATAGTCGCCATATTTCTCGCCAAATAATGCAGTAGCTCCCATTGATTTAGCTTCTTCAATAGGCACATTTCTGCGTTCGTCTAAAGCTATATTCTCACGAATTTTTTCATTTACCAATTGTTCTATTTTGGCTATATCTTCATCAGAAACTTTTGCAAAATGAGCAAAATCAAAACGTGTGTGCTCATCATTCACAAGTGAACCTTTTTGTACTACGTGCTTACCTAAAATCTGCTTTAATGCTGCATGCATTAAATGTGTTGCACTGTGATTGGCTGTTATTTTTCTTCTTCTCGAATTGTTGACTGTTGCAATAAAATCTGCTTTCAAATCAACAGGCAATTTATCTGACAGGTGAATGATCTGATTATTTTCTTTTTGTGTGTCGGTAATAAAAATTTTCTCTTTTTCGTTTTGGATATAGCCTGTATCACCAACTTGCCCACCGCTCTCTGCATAAAAAGGAGTCTGATTGAAGACAAGCTGATATTGTTCTTTATTTTTTGATTTTACCTTTCTGTATTTTATAATATTTACCTCAGCAGTTGTATTGTCATATCCGATGAATTTCGATTCACTGTTTTCAAGAATAACCCAGTCTTCAGCATCAACTGCTGATGCAGCTCTGGATCTTTCTTTTTGCTGTTCTAAACATTGGTTAAATCCATTCATGTCAACTTGCATGTTTCGCTCACGTGCAATTAATTGAGTAAGGTCAATTGGAAAACCATAAGTGTCGTATAATTCGAATGCAAACTCTCCATCAATAACAGACTTGTTATATAGATCAAATCTTCTGATACCTGTTTCAAGAGTGCGTAAAAGATTGCTCTTCTTCCTTGATAACTTTTTGTACAAAATCTTTCTGTTCAAAAAGCTCAGGAAAAACTTCTTTAAACTGATCTGCCAATAAAGGTGTCAGTCTATGAATAAATGGAGTTTTAAAATTCAGATAAGTAAAAGAATACCGAACGGCTCTTCTAAGTATTCTTCGAATAACATAACCTGCTTTATTGTTTGACGGAAGTTGTCCATCTGCAATGGTAAATGCAATAGCTCTGATATGATCAGACAAAACGCGCATGGCAATATCTGTTTGCTCGCTACTGCCATATTTTATACCACTCATTGCTTCAATGTAATTTATGGTAGGTTGAAAAATATCTGTGTCATAATTTGATTTTTTTTGTTGTATTGCCATACACAAACGTTCAAATCCCATACCTGTATCAACATGCCTGGCAGGCAATTTTTCAAGTGTGCCGTCAGCTTTTCTGTTGAATTCCATAAATACGTTATTCCAAATCTCAATAACTAATGGATGGCCAGTATTGACTAAAATTTTTCCATCTGTTTGTTTTCTTTCTTCTTTACTTCGCAAGTCAACATGTATCTCGGAACAGGGGCCACATGGTCCTGTGTCACCCATTTCCCAGAAATTATCTTTCTTATTACCCATTAAAATCCGTGAATGATCAATGTGTTGTTTCCAACAAGTATTTGACTCTTCATCGAAATGCAGATTTTCTTTCTTATCACCTTCGAAAACGGTAACATACAAACGGTCTTTAGGAAGTTTATAAACCTCAGTAAGAAGCTCCCATGCCCATGCAATGGCTTCTTTTTTAAAGTAGCCTGCATTAGGATCATTAGGGTCACCAAAACTCCAGTTACCAAGCATTTCAAACATGGTATGATGATAGGTATCAACACCCACCTCTTCAAGGTCATTATGCTTTCCGGAAACACGCAAACACTTTTGTGTATCTGCAACACGTCTGTATTTTGCAGGTTGATTTCC
Source organism: Bacteroidota bacterium (assembly GCA_016699635.1). Classification (GTDB taxonomy): domain Bacteria; phylum Bacteroidota; class Bacteroidia; order AKYH767-A; family OLB10; genus OLB10. The sequence continues at coordinate 3,042,330 of CP064983.1, forward strand.
TAAAAACCAATCTTTAAACTGATTCATCCCTGCATTGGTAAACATAAGTGTAGGGTCGCCTTTAACAACTATTGGTGCTGAAGGAACGATGGTATGTTGTTTCGACTGAAAAAAATCTAAAAAAGTTTTACGAATTTCTGAAGAGGTCATGTAATTTATTAAAATGGTGTAAGAAGTTTAAATGAAGATATTTAAGTAACTGATTTTTATAATTTTTTGACTTTAATTAGATTTCAGGAAAATTTTATTTTTGCTGAATTGTGCAAAAATAGAATTAAAGATTATGGCGAAGGCCAAATATTATTTTAATACACATTCTTTAAAGTACGAAAAGGTAGTTGTTTCCTTCAAAAAGCGCTTTTTACGTGTTTTGGGATGGTTGGCAACAGCTATGGTATTTAGTGCAATCATTATAGCATTAGCCTATCAGTTTCTGGATTCACCAAAAGAAAAGCAGCTTAAACGCGAAATTGCTGTAATGGACCTTCAATACGAGATTTTGCAGCAAAGAATGGATTTAATGTCAAAAGTTCTTAAAGATATTGAGTATAATGATGACAATATTTACAGAGTGATTTTTGAAGCAGACCCTATACCCGAAAGCGTGCGGGAGGCAGGTTATGGAGGCGTTGATAAATATCGTTCATTAAAGGGTTATGACAACTCATCGCTGATGATTGAAACAACTACGCAGTTGGATAAATTGATGCGTCAAATGTATGTACAGTCAAAATCGTTTGATGAAGTTTTTGAACTCGCAAAAAATAAAAAGAATTGTTGGCATCTATACCGGGTATTCAGCCAGTCAGTAATAAAGAACTAACTAGGATTGCCTCTGGTTTTGGTTATAGGATACATCCGATATATAAAACAAGTATTTTACACACGGGAATAGATTTTGGTGCACAATTGGAACAGAAATTTATTCTACAGGCAATGGAGTCGTAAAAAAGGTTGAAAAGAGGGTAGAGGCTACGGTAATAATGTAACCATTAATCACGGATTTGGATATGAAACGCTTTATGCACATATGAGTAAAATTATTGTTAAGCCGGGGCAGAAAGTAATCAGAGGACAGATTATAGGTTACGTTGGTAATACAGGAAGTAGCACAGGGCCTCACTGCCACTACGAGGTTATTAAAAATGGCAGCAAGATAAACCCGATAAACTTCTTCTTCAACGACCTGACAGCGGCACAATATGAACAGGTGTTGGAAATTTCTTCAAAATACAATCAATCATTCGATTAGATTTGTGAATTATAGAAAAATCATCTGATGATGCAGCATGACGACCTACATATAGAAAAACTGTATTACAGCATTGGCGAAGTTGCTGATATGTTTAAAGTAAACACCTCGTTATTGCGCTACTGGGAGAAAGAATTTACAATGCTTCACCCGAAAAAAAATTTAAAAGGTGAACGGCATTATACCAAAAAAGATATAGAATCATTCCGGATAATTTATCATTTAGTAAAGGAAAAAGGTTTTACATTGAGTGGAGCCAAACAATATCTGAAAACAAATGGTAAAGCAATACCTGTAGCAGAAGTAAGTGAAAATACTGAGGTAAAAGAAGATAACAGCCATGTAAAATTTGCTCTGAATAGGTTAAAAGCTTTTTTAATTGAAATGAAAGGAAATCTTTGAATTTATATGCGAGAAAACACATTGATTGTAATTTTCAATTTCATTTACATTTCTTTTAGTTTTGCTGCTGATTATAGAAGCGTGAGTTGAAACCAAAGAAATTAATTTCCATTTATAGATTGTTGCCATTTCACCACACACACAAGTGGCTTGTCATGATATTTCTGATTGGTATTTTTTCAAATTCATTTTGTCAGGATTCTGTTAACACACAACGAAAAATTCCATTCTTTGAACCTTCGCCTGTTTACAATAAACAGCGCGTTCAAATTGCAGGATATACTACACTTGGCTTGTATGCAGGCACCATGGCCGGATTATATCAGTTATGGTATAGTGGATATGATATGAACCATTTTCATTTTTTCAATGATAATGGAGAATGGTTACTGATGGATAAAACAGGTCATACGTTTAGTTCATACATTGCGGGTAAGCAAGGTTACAATGTTTGTTGCTGGGCAGGCATGGACAATAAAAAAGCCACACTTATAGGCGGCAATCTTGGTTGGATTTTTTTAGTATCGGTAGAAGCCTTAGATGGTTTTTCTTCTGCCTGGGGTTTTTCATGGGGAGATATTGCAGCTAACACACTTGGATCATCTGTTTTTATTGGACAGCAATTGCTTTGGCAGGAGCAAAGAATAGAATTCAAATTTTCTTTTCATCAATCAAAGTATGCTCATTATCGCCCTGATCTATTAGGTGAAAATTATACTCAGCAACTTTTTAAAGATTATAACGGACAAACATTGTGGTTGTCTGCTAACATCAATTCTTTTATAAAGAAAACAAATTTAGTACCTGCCTGGCTCAATATAGCTGCAGGCATTGGTGCTGAAGGTATGACAGGAGCTTTTGACAACGCTACAGAATATAAAAATAACCCGATTCCCAACTTCAAGCGCTACAGACAAATTTATATAGCACCTGATATTGATCTGACTAAAATAAAAACAAAGTCAAAGGCATTGAAATTATTTTTTGAAGTAACCCGTTTTATAAAATTTCCATTACCTGCTTTAGAAATTAATTCAAAAGGGAAATGGCTTTTTCATCCCTTATATTTTTAAGGCTTCTTCTCAATAATTTTAATGCTGATAGTAGGTGCTTTTGTAGTTTTATCTGTTCCATCTTCAATCAGGTCAACTCCTTTTAGAATCACCGTGTCACCTTCTTTTAGATCATCTATAGCCTTGCGTCCGAGAATCGGTATCATTCTGTCATCACCAACACCAAAGCTCTTATTTTCAAAAGGCTTCAGTTTTAAAATTGTAAATTCGTAAAACTTCAGTTTGTAAGTCTTGCTATCTTCACAGTTCACAATAAAAGGTGGATTTTCTACCCATTTTATTAGGTCTTCTTTGGTAAGTTCATTTGTTAAAAGACTATCTGATTTTATTAAACATTTTCCTGGACCGGTAATTTTTTTCTCTTGATTTACCTTACCTTTTTGTCCTAATACTGACAATGAAGTAACTAACAATAAACATACTAATGCAGTAAAAATATTGGTCGTTTTTATCATGATGTGGTTGTTGTTAAATGCCAATTTGTTTTAATTTCTGTTCGAATAAAACACGAATGTAGAAGAAATATTTTTTAGCAGGTACTAATTTATCTTTTTAGGGTTTAAAGGTAGTAATATAACTACTGAAAAATATACTTTATACGCTGTTTCTTACAGTTACTCTTAATTGCATCAAAGGATGAAATTTGGATTAAAGATGAATAACCATTGAAATAATTTTTCTGTTTTCAGGTGAATTTTTAATCATAAATAACCGCTAAATAACTCTCAAAATCGGTTAAAAAAATAGTCTTTTACTTGAAAAGGCAAAGATAATGTGTTGATAAGCAGCATTGTGTGGCATTGCTTAAAAATAAAGTTAGCATTGCCGCTAAACGCATAGTATATTTGCAACGCCTTTAAAAAAAATAATGCAATTTTAAACCATGATTATCGTTTTTTGTTCTTACATTGCATACATTGAAACACACATAAAAATTAGATAAAATAGATGAGACAGCTAAAAATTACTAAATCCATTACAAACCGTGAAAGCGCATCGTTTGAAAAGTATTTACAGGAAATTGGTAAAGAGGAGTTAATTACAGCACAGATGGAGGTGGAACTTGCCCGTAAAATCAGAGCAGGAGACCAGCGAGCATTAGAGAAATTAGTGAGAGCTAACCTGAGATTTGTGGTTTCGGTAGCTAAGCAGTATCAGTCGCAAGGTTTAAGTTTGCCCGACTTGATTAATGAAGGAAATCTTGGTTTAATTAAAGCGGCAAAACGTTTTGATGAAACAAGAGGTTTTAAATTTATTTCCTATGCAGTATGGTGGATTCGTCAGTCAATCATGCAGGCATTGGCAGAGCAAGCACGTATAGTTAGGTTACCACTTAATCAGATTGGTGCTGCCAACAAGGTAAAAAAAGCATTTTCGAGTCTTGAACAAAAATTTGAGCGCGAACCAACAGCAGAAGAATTAGCTAATGAATTAGAAATTGATACAGACAGAATTGCATACACTATGAAAATGCCGGGACGTCACGTATCAATGGATGCACTTTTGTACCGGAGAAGATAATACATTGCTTGATGTATTAACCAATCCTGATGCACCTTATGCTGACAGCACACTCATGGCAGAGTCGTTACACACTGAAATCAACCGTTCATTAGAAACACTGCCTGAGCGTGAAAAAGATGTTATTAAACTTTTTTACGGTATTGGTGTCGAGCATGGTTTATCATTAGAAGAAATAGGAGAGAAGTTTGATTTAACACGCGAGCGTGTACGTCAGCTTAAAGAAAAAGCTATTAAGACACTTCGCCAAAATTCAAAAAGCAAACTGCTTAAAGCTTATTTAGGTCAGTAAGCAGAAAACATTCCTGTTTTAAAATTCAAACGTGCTCATCCGGTTCAACATGGATGAGCACGTCTGCTATAAGAGGGTTGTGTTTAATCAGCACATCTTTCAAGTGATGTGCAATCTGATGTCCGGCTTTAACACTAATATGTGAGCTAACCGTGATGTGAAGGTCAACTAAAAAATTTATACCTGTTTTACGTACATAACATTTTTCTGTATCAATTACACCTTCAACTTTTCCAGCCACTTTTCTTATGTCTTCAACAACATCTTCGTAAAGGTGTTCGTCCATAATTTCGCCTAAGGCAGGTCTGAAAATCAAGTAGCTGTTGTAAAAAATAAAACCGGCAGCAACCAATGCAGCCCAATCATCAGCAGCCTCAAATCCTTTACCCATGAAAATGGCAATTGCAATTCCAATAAAAGCTGCAAGCGAAGTAATAGCATCGCTTCGATGATGCCAGGCATCTGCTTTTAAGGCAGTACTATTAATTTGACTATTTCTCTTTTTTACGAAGCGAAAAAATAATTCTTTAAAAATAATAATCACAGCAAGGACAATAAGTGTATAAGATTCAGGCGTCTGATGCGGTGTCATAATATTTCTGATGCTTTCAACAGCTATTAGTGTAGCTGAAGCAACTAAAATTCCTACCACAAGAAATGTTACTAAAGGTTCAACACGTCCATGACCATAAGGATGGTTTTTATCAGCAGGACGACTTGCATATTTCAACCCCAATAAAACCAATAACGATGAAAAAATATCTGTTGTAGATTCAATAGCATCTGCAATCAGTGCATACGAATTACCAAAATATCCTGTAATCCATTTCACTACTGCTAGCAAAATATTGCCTGCAATGCTAATCCAAGTTGTTTGAATCGCTTTCTGATGCGACATGTTTTTGTAATTGAAACTTCAAAGTTATAGTTTTATAAAATATTTTCTTCGTCTGAATTAAAGATTTATCCATTTTGAAAGATGGATACTTTATAGGCAAAAGCATCAATCAAGAAATGGCAGCAATTAATACATAGTTATAAAATATTAGTTACTTTAGTCAAAACTTTTATTCTAATAATGACCTGTATAATTATTCCGGAAAAATGAAAACTTCTAAACTGAATTTAAACTTCTTCATAGTAATAATTTTAATTGCATTTTTTAGCACCGGTTGCTCACCAATTTATTATGTTCCAAGTCAGGTAAACATGCCATCATTAACAAAAGGTGGTGATGCAAAATTCAGTGCATCTTTTGCATTACCACAATTTAATGGCGTTGCCCAATCTTTCGATGGACAGTTAAGCTATTCACCGGTGAAACATTTAGGAGTAACAGTAGATGGTTTAGCAGTTGTCGGAACAGGAAAGGACAAAGACTATAGCGGTAGCGGCAAGTCGTTTGGATTTGCATTGGGATATTACAATATGATAGATGAGAATTTGGGAGTTGAGTTCTATGCAGGCTATGGAGGAGGGGATGTAAAGTTGAATCGTGATTCACTTAAATTTTTCAGTGCTGACGTTAGGCGCTTTTATATCCAACCGGGAATTTATCGCAGTACAAAACGATTTAATTTTGGTATTGCATTTCGTTTTAGTAATGTTCAATATTCAAACCTTGTTTTCTATCAGATTCCCGAAATAGGAGATAAGATCGTAGAAGACAACTATTTTTTTTATGAGCCAAGCTTTTATTGTTCACTTGGTGGTAATTTAGTAAAAGTAAAATTTCAATTAACACCTTCATTTAATATTGACAATAAATTAGATTTTAATCGTCAGAAATTAGCAATTGGTCTTGGCGTTGATTTTTTAATCAACAGAAAAAACAGAGACTGATTACTGTAGTTTTTTATTTTTCAAATGACGCCCAGCATCTCTATGTGTTTTCTTTTCCAAATTTTTTTTCATTGCCTGTTCAAGGTCAACACCGGTTTGATTGGCAAGACAAATTAAAACAAATAAAATATCAGCCATTTCATCGCCATCTCTAAACTGTCTTCATTATTTTTTGCTGATTGCTCACCGTATTTCCTTGCAATTATTCTTGCTAATTCACCAACTTCTTCAGTCAGCAAGGCAAGGTTAGTTAATTCATTGAAATATCGGACACCGTGTTTTTTTATCCAATCGTCAACAATTTGTTGAGAATCTTTAATGGTCATTTGTTTGTTTTTTCGAATCAATAATTATGGTAACAGGCCCATCATTGGTCAATGACACTTTCATGTCTGCACCAAATTTTCCCGTACAAACTACAATATCATTCATATTTAGTTGCTGAATAAAATATTCGTATAATGGTATTGCCTTTTCCGGCCTCGCTGCATGAATAAATGAAGGTCGGTTACGTTTATTAGCATCACCATAAAGAGTAAATTGAGATACTAGTAAAATTTGCCCGTTGATTTCTTTGACAGAAAGATTCATTAAACCATTTTCGTCAGAGAAAATTCGTAAGCCAACAATCTTCTTGCACAGCAAGTCAACATCTTCTTTTTCATCATCAACAGAAATACCTAAAAGCACTAACAGACCATTATGAATGGAAGAATAAATTGCTCCTTCAATTTCAACACTTGCTGTAATAACTCTTTGTATGACAACTTTCATTGCTCAACGAAATATATCTTCATTATTTAAAATACTCAGGTAATTATGATAGCGCGATGGACTAACTTCACCTCGTTCAAGTGCTGCTAAAACTTCACAACCGCTTTCGTTAACGTGAATACAATTGTTGAATTTGCATTGTGGTAATAGTTGAAAAAACTCAGGGAAATAATGTGTCACATCGTTTTTGTTAAAATCGTAAGTGCCGAATTCTCTGATGCCGGGTGTGTCAATTATAAATCCACCTTCAGGGAGTTGATGCATTTCTGCAAATGTAGTACTATGTTTTCCGGTTAAATGTTGTTCAGAAATCGGTGTTACCTTTAAATTTAAACCGGGAATTAACACATTAATAAGAGAAGATTTTCCAACACCTGAGTGTCCGGTGAATAAATTTGTTTTATCTTTTAACTGTGTCCTTAATGGAATTAATGAATCGGGTATCTGACTTGAAACTACATAAACAGAATATCCAATTCCTGAATAAAGATTTTTCAATTCATCTACATAGTTTAAAATGTCTCTATTGTAAATATCTGCTTTAGTGAAAATGATGGAAGCTTTAATAGAATAGGCTTCGGCAGTAGCAAGAAATCTGTCAATAAACCCTGTTGATGTTCTTGGCAGCACAGGTGTTGCTACCAAAAAAGCATGGTCAATATTGGCAGCTAAAATATGAACCTGCTTACTCAATTTTTTTGATTTCCTGATAATATAATTCTTTCTGTCGAGAAGATCTGTAATCAATGCATCATCGCCTTCAAAATAATATTTTACATAATCACCAACGGCTACGGGATTGGTGCTGTTAATGTCTTTAATCCTAAAATTACCTTTTATCCGGCAAAGAATCCTTTCGTTTCCTGTTTGAACCGTTATAATATTACCTGTTGTTTTTACGACTATGCCTTCAAAAGTTTGCATAACATTAAAGCCATTTAATCAGTTCACTCAGACAATGCGTTTCAAAAGTTACTTCGTAATTGTGTTTGATTCCTACCGGATTCAGATAAGCACAATCCATACCTGAGGCAATAGCACCGGCAATATCGGTTTCTATGTTATCCCCAATCATCAAGCAATCCTTTATTGGAGTCTGAAGTAATTCTGCTGTCTGCAAAAATATTCTAGGGTCTGGCTTGTGGTAGCCAATTTCTTCGGAAATAATTATCTTACTAAAAAAATGATCTATTGATGATGAACGCAACTTTGTATGCTGAGCTTCTGAAAATCCATTAGTAATAATAGCTAACTGATATTTGCCATGTACATGATTTAATAAATCTTTAGCAAATGGAATTAACTCCTTTTTGCCGGGTGTATTTTGAACAAAAAAATCAGAAAGTTTTTCAACTAACTCCGGGTTTACGATTCCAAAGTATTTTAAAGTGAGTTCAAATCGTCCTGCACGCAGATAAGATTTTTTAATCCGACCAAGAGAATATTCAGTCCACATTCTGTTGTTAATGTCAACATACTTTTGAATAAAATCTTGCTCGCTGATTATGCCATACTGTTCTAAACTATATTGATGATACATTTCAGACAGTGATTGAGCAGCATTAACATTTGTATCCCACAAAGTATGGTCGAGGTCGAAAATAAGATGCGAATAGTGCTTTAACTTTTTCATGGCTCAAGAACTTTTTGTTGTAATGCTTTTATAGAATAGGCATGATATAGTTCAAAAGAAGAGACCATGATAATTGACCAGACTGAAATAGAAATCAGCATATATAAAAAAACTTTCTTTTTATCAGGAACTAATCTTGATGCAATGATTGTACCAATTGGTATTGAAATAATAACAGGGGTAAGTAATGCAATTCCAAATAAACCATATTTTTTCCAGATGGTTACAATTCTTCTGTTTCGTTTGGTAAAAATTTTATTTTTAGGCTTTTCTTTAGCATCTACATACGTGTAATTGACAACAACTTTACCATCGCTATCTATTGTTGGTTCAGTGAAAGGTTGTTTGCGTGAAACAGTTTTTTTATTCTATTTTTTATCCAATGCCAAACATTTGCAACCTGATCACTAAAAAAGCTAAATACAAAAACACCAAGCATCCCACCGATAATTGGATAAACTATTGCTTCGAAAATTGTGAAGTCATACTTTTCGTCATAGTAAGCAAAGGCAGGTCCAACAACAAATTTTACACTGCTGATTAATATAACCATCAGAATTTTTACAAACTCACCCATGTTTTAATATTCTGATTAATCAACGAAAGATAGTAAAATAATCTGTTTGAACTACTTTTTTTCGCCAAATGCTAAATCACCGGCATCACCCAAGCCGGGAACAATGTAAGACTGTGCAGTGAGCTCCTCGTCAACTGCGGCAACCCAAATGGTTAAATCATCGGGTAAATTTGCTTTAACATATTCAATCCCTTGTCTGCTTGCAATAGCTGCTACCACATGTGTATGTGCAGGTTGTCCTGATTCAAGCATTGCCTTATAAGTTTCAACTAATGACTGACCGGTGGCAAGCATAGGATCACTTAAAATTAGAACTCGTCCGGCAATTGGCGGTGATGATAGATACTGAAGATGAATATCGAAACTACCATCTTTATGATGACGTCTGTAAGCTGAAATAAATGCATTATCTGCCTGATCGAAATAATTCAACAGTCCTTGATGCAATGGTAGTCCTGCTCTTAAAATTGTACCCAATACGGGTTGGCTTTGCATTAATGGAACTGTGGCAATGCCTAAAGGGGTGGTCACATCGGTGTTTTCATAGATCATGGTTTTGCTTATTTCGTAAGCAGCAATTTCACCAATACGTTCGAGATTTCTTCTAAAACGCATCCTATCATTCTGAATTTCAACATCACGCAGTTCTGCTACAAAATGGTGTAATAAGGAGTTGCCGGTGCTTAGAATGTTTACCATAATCATCGTTTAAATAGTCTTACAGGAAAAGGAAGTGTATTTTTTTTCAGGTGTAAATATACATGTTCAATCGAACCAAAACTACTGTAATAACGTGCCAGTCCGAAATCATTAGAGCCTTCAAAATCAAGAACTAAATTCTTATTGGCATTTTCCTGAATTACAGAGTCAATTAATAATGACATGGCGCCTGAGGATTTCCCAGCAACACTATTTCCTGAAAAAGAAAAATAATTCGATAATCTGTCTGAATAAACAATCCACCACAAATAGTTTGATTTCCATCAGAAACACCTCGTAAATAACATAATCCTTTTTGTTTCAAAGTGGAGTACAATATTCTTAGTAACTCATAACTTTCATCTTTCATTCGTTCTATTTTCATGCCTCTGTCATGTCTGAATAAACTTATAACCTCGGAAATATCAGGTTGATTTAAACTTAATTCATTTCTTTTTGCCTTATTAATATTTCGCTTTTGATTATCAGAGTAAAATTTTCTGATTTCTTCGTAAGGTCTGTTTAATTCCAATTCGAAGTTTAATCTTTTGGCGGCAATAAATTTATTTCCGGCTGCCGGATTAAAAGAATTTATATTTATTTCAATCAGTTTAAATTTAGATGGAATAGCATTTAAAAACGCATTTGAAATTGCAAAATCTATAGGTTGAGAAGAAAATATTCCTAATTGTTGTGTAAACAGAGGCTGGCAGAGATAATTGAAACATAGCTTTTTTCTCCATGTTAAGGGAAACACAAAGTTGTAGTCATCACTTACCAATGCATGCCAGTTGGGACTAACTGCATCAAGATACCATGAGAAAGCATACGGCAGTTTATTTAAAGCTTGATTGATACTTTGATCCCATTTTGCTTTATCAATCTCAATATGTTCAAGAAACTTAACTTCCATTTCAGACAGCAGCTATTTTAAGTAACTCTTCATAAATATTTCTATAGCCTTTCCAGATATGATTTTCACTGAGTGATTCATTATGCCATAAACTGATAAAGGTACCATTTACAGATTTAACTTCTTCTACTAATGGTTTTATCAGATCAATTACCTGCTCAGGATTTACTTTTAGATAATATCTGAAAGTTGCATCCATAACAGCAAACGGATGAATCAAAAGTGGCGTTTGCACTTCCTGGTCCAAATCATAAAAGTAAAAGGAAGAGCAAATGCCTGCCCTGAAACCAATATTTCCTGCATAGCCCATAGTGTAATCCTCTTTAATGTCAACACTAATAAGCTGCCTGTAAGTATCAGGTAATCTAATTTTCAGGAAATGTTGGCGGCTTTTGGTGACTTCTCTTTTCAGAATTTTAGTCAGCAACTGAACTTCTTTTTGCAGTCTACTTGTTTTATATTGGAACCATAACTTGGATGGATGCCTGCATCGGCATAGTCAGCCAAAGATTGAATCAGTGATTGAAAATTTCTGTTATCAACAGAAACATTTTTATCATTTTCTCCATATTCACCTAACAGAAAAAAATAAATCACCTTTATCTTATATCTTTTATGTAAATCATGCATCAACTCATAAGTATGATAAGGATCATGCATCAGCCGTGTCAATACTTTGGTACGTTCAACAATCTGAGGTACATCGAAATTGAATAATGATCTTCCATAAGCTCCAATAGTACGCATAAGTCCCTTTTCCAAGTATGCATAAGCATTGTCTATGTCAATAGTTGAAATATACTTGTACTTTGGACTGACTGATTTGAGAGAAGGATACCTTTCTAAAATAATGGACTTAAATTTCTGTGCCCAAATATTCACAACAGGTTTCTGAAGGAATCCCCTTGTATATGCAATGCTTTCAGTTTCATTATAACGATCATGTGAATCCCGTAAATGTGGAAGATATTCTTCATAGCGACTCACTAAATAAAAAGATGCAGAAAACAAATCGAATGGAACACTGTATTTTGGATGTGTTGCATAAAATGCTTTTATATCATCCCATTCTGTAAAACCGAATTGTTGGTCTTCTATTCCTTTCTCAAATAAAAGTCTTTCAGAATATATGAATATTTCATTCTCAATCTGATGTTCTGAGTAATTAAATTTTAGTTGCATAACTTTTAAACTCTTCTACATTATGGGTAATTTCAAAACTAATACCCATAAGTTTACCAATAACTAAATCGAAAATATATTTAAGGCGTGGTGAAAACTTATGTGTATAGACTAATAACATCAGCTATTGAAAAATTAATATGGTTAGGTACTGAAATATTTAAAAACAGGTAGTGAAAGTATGCCACCAACCATAACTATTTTAGCAATCATGCTGGCAACTTTGAAATGTTTTTTTTCTGCAGAGAAATACAATTTCACTGCTAAAATGAGTACGGGCACTTGTACAAATAGAATACTGTATCCAAACACAGGAAGGCTTTCCCACCAGGATTGTTTAATCTGAAGAAATAAAATCAATCCAAAAATCAGGAGTAACAAACCAATAGAAATTAACTTTGCATTATTGATTCCTGCAACAATAGGGAGGGTGTTGCAACCAAACTCTCTATCGCCATCAATATCTTCCATATCTTTAATTACTTCTCTGACTAATGAAATAAGAAATGCAAAAAATGCATACGCTGCCGTAATTGCAATTATTAATCTAAGATTATACATCTTATTATTGATGACAGGAAGTTTAATGTCACGAAATGCATACTGCAATTCATAGTCTGCAAATGCCGGAAGAAAAACAGCAACAGCAGTTAAAAATGCCACAACAAAATTTCCAACCAAAGGAAGTCTTTTATATGATGCTGAATAAAAATAGAGTAGTGCTGCTGTGAGCAAATAGGTTAAAGCAAATTGTCTTAACTTTAATGCATAAGTCAGATAAAGTCCAACAGCAATTCCCATGATGGAGAAAACAAAATAAAACGTTTTCAATGTCCATCCTGAAAAATCGTGAACCTTGCCGATTCCGTTTGCAGCATCAATATCTTTATCGAAAAAGTCATTAATCGTGTAGCCTCCTGCTGCAATAAACACTGTACTTAAGACAACTAGTAAAAATTGCCATGTATGCAATGAAGGTGTAAATTCTGATGTTTTAAGTAAAGGCACAACAATCATATAATAAATAAGGCATTGTGCTAATGCCAATATTATTAAATTCGGAAATCTGATAAGTCTTAGAAATCCCATTATTCCCAATCGTTGTTTAAAGTCAGAACCTGTTCAATAACATCACGTGCACATCCATCACCTCCTTTAACAGGTGATATGTAGTGACAAATGTCGCGAATTTGTGGCGCAGCATCATAAGGGCAAGTAGCTATAGCGCAGTTTTTCATTGCTTCTGCATCAGGCATATCATCACCCATATAAAGTAGCTGAGCAGATGTAAGATGATGTTCCTGCATTACAGCAAGTAACTGCTGAAGTTTATTTCCTATACCAACATAGATATCAGATACACCTAAATTTTTAAGTCGGATAACAACGCCCTCATCTTTGCCACCTGAAATGATTACAACACGATAACCTTTTTTTACTGCTAATTGAAGGGCATAGCCATCTTTAATATTCATAGCACGTAAAAGCTTTCCATCGTTTGTGACATGCAGCATGCCATTAGTGAGCACACCATCTACATCAAAGATAAAGCATTTTATGTCTTTTAATTTTTCCTTAAAATTCACGTTACTCATTTTTTGTGAAATTTATAAATTGAAGCTGTCAATTGTTTGTACAAATCTGCAAGTTGCTTGTTATCTTTTAATAACATTAAATGTTGCTGAATAGTTTTTTTATCATTTCTCACAGCAGGTCCTGTTTGAAAAGAAGCAGGATTGCCATTTATTCTCTTTACCGTATGTGAAATTAAAGGCTTCAAAAGATTAAATTCAATTCTGTTTTTTTTCAGTAAACTAAATGCCTGTGCATACAAATGATTAGTGAAATTATTTACCAGCACTGCTGCAAGGTGCAACTTTGCTCTTTTTTGTGAGTTCATCACAACAAAACTGCAATTTACAGAAGTTACAAGTTGTTTCAGTGAAGTTAAAACGGTGTTGTTAGTTGCTTCCAAGCAAAAAGTTAATTCATCTGATAAAACACTCTCTGAGGTAATAGATTGCAAAGGGTAAACTACTCCGGCTTTTTTAAATTTCTTTTTTAGTATTTGCAAATCAACAGTACCCGAAGTGTGAACAACTATATTGTTTAAAGCTGGTAACTTGGATACAACTTCGGCAATGCTGTCATCGTTAATTGCAATGATATAGATATCCGATTTGCTGTCAATTTTTTGAATGTCATCAATAAATTTGCCACCTGTGATTTTTGAAAGTGCAGAACCGGTTTTTTTATTTCGGCTGTAAATCTGATTAATCTTATGTCCTGAAGTTTTGAATAATATGGCCAACAACCAGGCAACATTCCCTGATCCAATAATGGTCAGTGTCATTCTGTTATCCTTTGTCGGTGGTGTAGCGGACATATTCTTTAAATCGTTTTACCGAAACTATCCAAGTTCCTGTAAGCATTAAAATACAACCAATCCACAATAAATTTATATGAGGAAAAATGATTGCTTTCATAATAATAAAGTCTTTTTTGTTCGCTTTCTTTTCAGCTATTTCAAGTTTTATTTTTCCGCTTTCAGGACTGATGCTTGTAAACCTGAATTTTATGCCAAGTTCATCAAGAAAATAATTTTTAGAAACAGCCATTCTGTCTTTGATAAGAAACTGAGGTGTGACCACATGTTTCTTTTTGTTTACATCCGTCACTTCCAAAATTGCTGTAACACCAAAACTGTCGAATGATTCTACTTCAATACCTGTATTGTCTTTTGCTAATTTTTTCAAAACAACAAGGCTGTTTGAAGTAGCTAAAGTATCACCCACAGCCATTTCATGCTCTGTAGGTGTATCATACTCATCCATGGATGTATTTTTAGTGTATTCATCCAGATTAGCATAAGTAACGTGTGTATAAATATCTTTATCCGGAAACCACTTTGTTGCCGGTTCAGGTGAATTTCCCATTCTTTCATTAAGCTGAATAATCGGCTTCAGGCTAAATGCTTTTTTTAGCTCACCTGTCTTATTGTTCAGTTTATAATATTCAACATCAAAATAAATATTATGACCTTTTTTTTCGCGGCCACTATAAGTGACAAAATATTTTCCCATCTGCAGGGTATCACCTTTAGCGAGCATAATGTTTTCGTTGTTTGGAAAATCTTTTCCTAAATCAATATTCAATCTGTTCTTAGATATGATTCTTGAATTGGCATTTGAAATTAACGTACCCAACAAAATAAAAGCGAATCCGATATGAGCAATTGATGCACCGCTGAAAGAGAACTTTCCTTTTAAAACACGAAGAAAATAATCGAAGTTGGCAATGATTGCAAAAACAGCAGTAAACAACAATACCATGTAATGAACGCTGTTAAACTTCAACAACAGAATGAGAACTATAGAGAGAATTAATGAAATTATCAGAGAAAACAACAATTTCTTCAATACTTCCTTACGGTTGCTTTCTTTATATTTAAAAAATTGTCCAACTGCCATAAGTAAAGCTATAATCATAGCTATAGGCATTTGCCAGGAATTAAAATGTTCTTTTACATCAACAGGGGGGGCAAGGTTAGAACCGAATATTTTATTGATTACAGGAATACTGGTAGTAAATGTAATTTGAATTGCCGAGATGCAGAGTACCAACATTCCAATGAACATCCAGAATTCACGTGATGTAATGCTGTCATCAGAGTTTTCTTTTGGAATCTTTTTCCAGTTTATGGCAAGCATCACTACAGCAAGAATTACAAAAAACAGCATATAAAAAATAAGCTGACCACTCATGCCTAGGTCTGTAAATGCATGTACTGATGTTTCTCCAAGTATTCCGCTGCGAGTAAGAAATGTACTATACAATACTAGCAAGAATGAGAGAATACAAAGTATGTAGGTACTGAGCAAAGCCCGTCCACGTTTGTTAAACACAAGCATGACGTGTCCTGCACCAACCATAACAAGCCAGGGTACAAGAGATGCATTTTCTACAGGGTCCCATGCCCAAAAACCACCAAAACTTAATGCTTCATAAGCCCATGCCGCACCCATAAGAATACCTGCACCTAAAGTCATTATGGAGAAGAATGCATAGGGTAGGGCAGGCTTAATCCATTCTGTAATGTTTTTGCGCATTAGTCCACCTAATGCAAATGCAAACGGAACTACCGTAGAAGCAAAACCTAAGAATAAAGTAGGTGGATGAATTACCATCCAGTAATTCTGCAATAAAGGATTCAGACCACGACCATCAGCAATGCGAGAAAGATAATCAGGCATTTTTATAAAAGGAAGGTTGGCAAACTGGTCGTTGTCGCGAAGTAGTGTAAAAGGATTTGACCCTAGTTTATAACCGAATATATAAACACCTAAAAGCATTGAACCCAAAAAAACCTGCACCATCATAATTGTTCCCACAACCGGGCTTTCCCAATGACGGTTTCTTCTTGAAATAAATAATGCAATTAAGCTATGCCACAACATCCACAATAAAAAACTTCCTTCTTGTCCTTCCCAAATACAAGCAAGAATATAGTACATGGGCATAGCCATGTTGGAGTGTTGCCATACATAATAATATTCAAATCGGTGATTGAATATAAGATACAGCAGAAGGAAAAATATACCAAAGCATGAAATACTATGCAGGTATAAAACTTTCTTGCTAATGGTGTTGCCCATTGTGCTTTCTCCTCATTTCTTACACTTGTCAGATATAAAACTGCAGCATATAGCACTGATAAATGCAGCAAAAATGAACCCATTGCCTATGTAGCCCCAGATTAACTGCTCTCCGATATATTTAATCTCCATTCGTCCCCGATAATTTGCTGCGAATATCTGAAAAAATAAGAGTCATAAAAGTAAATAACGTGTCAAGTTATTAGTATGTTTTTAAGGAGAATTTTTAATGTTAGTTAGAGCTAAAATTAAGCGGAATTTTAGTTTTATAAAAATGTGTATGTGAAATGGATAAAACTACTGAAGATAAATGTCAAGCAGACCATCAGGAAGTGTTACAGCTAAATTGTTTTCAGTACTATTGAATGCGTTAATGAAATTCTTATTAAGAGGGATTAAAACCTCTTTTCCATTAGCATTTACAATGGCTATTTGTTGTTGTGGATATTCTGCAATGTCAACAATATTACCTATTGGTCCGGAAATGCTATCAGTGACAGAACATCCTATAAGTTGATACTTATAAGGAATTTCGTTTTGAAGCATCACTTTTTTCTCAATATATACTTCCTTTTTCAGCCATGTTTCAGCTTCATTTATATCTGCAACATCAGAAAATTTTATTCTGCAAAAGGGATAAGTGAATTGAATTTCTGATACAGCAACCTGTTTTAAAAAATCACCTTCTTTAATAAAAAGAGAGACAGGGTTGTTCTTTTTGCACTTAAAGTTATCGTAGCATCTTAAAACCAAATGCCCCTTGATACCGTGTGTTTTAACAATTGTTCCGAAAAAAGTAACCTCGTCAAAACCCATTATCAAAGGGCATTATAAAATAATTAATATTTATGCGTTTTCTGCCGGTGTTTCGCCTCCATCAGTTGCAGGTGCTTCAGCAGCAGCTTCGGCTTCGGCAACATTAGCAGCAGCACGTTTTTCAGCTATGGCTTTAGCTATAACCTCACGTTTTTTAGACTCTTCAACCAAGCGGCTTTTTATATCATCTGCTTTTGATGATTGCACTTTTTGTGAATGCTGAAGAACTTTAAGGTTTTTGTTTTCCATCCAGGCGCTAAACTTCGCATCGGCCTGTTCCTGAGTTAAGGCACCTTTTTTTACTCCGCCCATAAGGTGATTCTTGTACAACACACCTTTGTAACTTAAAATGGCACGGGTTGTTTCTGTTGGCTGGGCTCCTGTGCCTAACCAATAGAGTGCTCTGTCGAGATTAAGGTCAATGGTTGCCGGGATAGTCCTTGGATTGTATGTCCCGATTTTTTCAATGAACTTGCCATCTCTGGGAGCACGTGAATCCGCCACCACTACATGGTAAAACGGCTGGCCTTTTTTTCCAAACCGCTGTAATCTGATTTTTGTTGGCATTTTTTAATTTTTAATGATTTATAAATTTATTTATCCCAGAATCCTCCCTGATTTTGGGGCTGCAAATATCTAACTTTTAGCTGAATTATCAAATACTTAGGTTCTTTTTTTATTTAACACCAAATTCCGGTATTTTTCCTTCAAATTGCCGGTACCAGGCTTTGATTTTCTCTATATCGCCTTGTGTATCTTCAGAAGGAGTGAAAGGAGGGGCTATGACAACCGTTTTGGTGCGGTAATCAAATGCTACCATCACCACAGGTGCTTTTACAGCCATTGCTATTTTATGAAACCCGGTTTTCCATTCAGCCGCATATTTTCTGGTGCCTTCAGGAGTTATACAGATTGAGAACTGATCATGACTGTTATAAATTTCGGCAACTTTTTCTACCAGTTTTCCAGGTTTGGAACGATCTACAGGATATCCGCCCAAAGCATAAAAAATCCATCCCAAAGGGGGTTTAAACAGCTCTTTTTTAGCAAGATACTTGGTGTCAAGTCGAAGAATACTTCTAGTGGCTAAACCAACAAAAAAGTCAATATTGCTGGTATGCGGTGCCACAATCATGACATATTTTTTTAATTCATAGGGTATATTTCCCTTTATTTTCCAGCCAAAAAGTTTAAAGAATAAACTATAGATAAATCTCGTCATCGGGTAAAGATAAAAAACTGTTTTGTTTTAAGTTGAAATCATATAAATTTGCATAAACAAAAATCAAATAAAATGAAAAGGATTCTTTTATTCATTGCACTTGCTTCATTCAGTTTGACAGCAAACAGTCAGGCCAACAAGACCATGAATTCATGGGCAGAGCTAAATAACTTTCATAAAGTTATGTCTGAAACTTATCAATCAAGTAAGGATGGTAATTTAAAACCAATTAAAGCAGAGTATAAGCAACTGATTGAACTTGCTGTTGCATTGCATCAATCAAAAGCACCTGCAGGCATTGATGCTGCTAAAATGAGTGATGCAACAACAAGACTTGCAGTTGCCTGCAAAGAATTGTTTGGACTTATTGAGCTAAATGAGAGTGATGAATCTATCACTAAAAAATTGGGCGAGACCAATACTATTTTTACAGAAATTGCCCGTATGTGCGAAAGTAATGATGTGAAAGGACACGATCATAGCGATCCAAACCATAAGCATTAATAGTACTAAGTATTATAAAAACAGAATGGGAGTATTTTCATACTCCCATTTTTTTTGTGAAAAATTTTATTAATTAAATTTGTGTAGTTTTATCCTTGAAAAATCAAATTACAATGGAAAATAAATGAGAAAACTAAAATTACTCTTTTAATTTTCTTAATATGTAATATTTGTATTGTGAAAAATAGTGAAACCGATGCTAACAGACAAATTCGGCAGAATTCATAACTACTTGAGAATTTCACTTACTGACAAGTGTAATTTACGTTGTAATTATTGTATGCCTGATGTGTGTAGCTCTTTTTTAACTCAGGATAAAATAATGACAGCTCAGGAAATTGAGCATATAGCTGTTGAATTCATAAAATTAGGAGTAAATAAAATTCGTCTTACAGGAGGGGAGCCACTTGTAAGAAATGATTTTGAAGACATAGTTAGACGTTTGTCAAAATACAATATTGAACTATTGCTTACTACTAACGGAGTTTTGATTGATAAATATTTCAACTCCATTTTAGCAGCAGGTATTACTACTGTTAATGTTAGTTTAGATTCACTAAATCGTGAATCTTTTTTTAAAATAACACATCAGGATAAGTTTAATGAAGTGTGGCGTAATATTTTATTGTTACTTAAACACAATTTTCGAGTTAAATTGAATGTAGTGGCTGTAAACGGAGTTGTTGAAAAAGAGATATTTGATTTTATCAGTACTCACAAAAGAACTTTCGTTGCATGTTCGATTTATTGAGTTTATGCCATTTGCCGGAAACAAATGGAGTAAATACAAAGTAGTTACGTCAGTTCAAATGCTTAAATGGGTTGAACAAAGTTATGATATTATTAAACTGAAGGATGAGCCACATGCAACATCGAAGAAGTATAAAGTAGTTGGGCACGAAGGCACTTTTGCTTTCATTACAACAATGAGTGAGCAGTTTTGTGGGGAATGCAACAGAATTCGCCTGACTGCAGATGGGAAAATGAAAAATTGTCTTTTTGGAAAAGATGAAATTGAACTACTCACAACTTTAAGAAAAGGCGATTCTATAATACCATTAATAATACAATCAGTCAATGCCAAACATGCTGCATTAGGTGGACAATTTGATAATAACTATAATGAAATTGTTCCGGATAAAATAATAAACCGTGGTATGTTTTCAATTGGAGGATAATTAAAAATTTATACTTTGATATCTGTTAGCGAAGCAAAGCAATTAATTGAACAAAATATTCTTACAACAACTTCAGTAGAGGTTATGTTGGCTGAAGCAATGAATATGGCTCTTTCAAATGATATTTATTCAGGAATTGATGTGCCGCCTTTTGATAATTCATCAATGGACGGATATGCTTTTGCTTTTAATCCTAAAATTCAGGCTTACAATATTGTGCAGAATATACAGGCAGGTGACTTTTCAAATCACATTTTAAAATGTAATGAGGCAGCAAGAATTTTAACCGGTGCTCCTTTGCCTGCAGGCTCCGATACAGTAATTCAGCAAGAACTGACATCTGTAAACAACGGAACAGTAAGTTTTAATATTTCACAATTGCAGCAAGGTATTAATGTTCGATTGAAAGGCTCTCAAAATAAAAAGGAGAAATTATAGCATTTGCCGGTGAGGTTGTAACACCTGGTATGGTAGGGTTACTTGCATCTGTCGGGGTTCAAAAAATATTTGTTCACACGCCTCCTTCCGTAGGAGTTATTATTACTGGTAATGAACTACAGAATATTGGTGATGATTTAAAAGCAGGGCATATTTATAATTCAAATGAACCTATACTAACGACATACCTCCGGTTATTAGGTATAAAAGAAATTGAATGCATTCATGTGAAGGATAAAAAGAGTCTTTTAAAAGATAAAGTGAAATTGTTTTTAACTAAATATGATGTGTTAGTTTCAACAGGTGGAATTTCTGTCGGTGATTATGATTTTGTACATGAAGTGTTATTAAGTGAAGATGTGAAGCCTTTGTTTTATAAAGTAAAACAGAAACCAGGTAAACCATTGTTTGTAGGAAAAAAGAATAGCAAGTGGATATTTGCTTTACCAGGTAATCCTGCTTCGGTATTGGCGTGCTTCAATCAATACGTAAAACCATGTTTACTTGGAATGATGGGCTATAAGAATACATTTGCACCAGATGCTGTCATGCCAGTAGCAAACAAATTTCAAAAAGACAATAAACTTACTCATATTTTAAAAGCTAAACGAGATTTTAAATCAGTGCAAATATTATCGGGGCAGGATTCTTTTAACTTACTCCCATTCAATAATGCAAATTGTTTTGTTGTAATAGATGAAGCTATAGAATTTTTGTCTGCTGGCACATTGGTTAGTGTATATAATATTTAGTGCCTATGTCAAGCGAGAATGCAATTTGGTTTCTGATTATCCTAATGCCATTGGCTGCGTTTCTTTATGCTTCAGTGGGGCATGGTGGAGCCAGTAGTTATCTGATGTTACTTACATTGTTTCACTATGTGCCGGAACAAATTCGTACTACAGCTTTAGTATTAAATATTTTAGTGTCTGGAGTACTTTTCTATCATATCAAAGAGTTTGTGTTTTCCCGACAAAGCTTTTATTTCACTCATTATTTTTTCTGTTCCTGCTGCATATTTAGGTGGCACATTTAAAGTTGATGTAGTTTTATATAAGAAAATATTAGGTATATTACTTTTGTTTCCTGCTTTGCGGCTATTTAATGTTTTTCCAATCAGCAATAAAATTATAGTAGAGAAGAAGATATGGATAGCTTCTGCATTAGGCTTGGGAATTGGTTTTTTTCCGGATTAATAGGAATTGGTGGCGGCATTATTCTTTCACCAATTCTATTAATGATGGGATGGACAAATGTTAAGGAAACAGCAGCAGTGAGTGCCTTTTTTATCTTTTTAAACTCAATTGCAGGGTTGATTGGATCCGGTTCTTTTCAATTTCAAATTGACTCTCAAATACAGATTTTACTTCCATTAACTGTTGTAGCCGGGGTAGTCGGTGCTTATTTAGGTGCTCACCGTTTTAATGTTCCCGTTCTTAAATATCTATTAGGAATAGTTCTTTTTATTGCTTCAGTAAAATTTATTTTAGTTTGATTTTTGTGAAATTTTATTATCAGAGCAAATAAAATTTTTACAGGCGATTTTACCAATAAATGTTTTGTGCGATTATGATTAAAATCATATTTTCTGAACAACACAACTATTTGCTTTACATGCATAGTAAATATATTATCTATGCAAACATCACTTTCCGAATTATTAATAAATGAGCATAATGTTATCTTGGAAGCAGGAAAACTTATTGATGCAAATAATAAACTCTGGGAAACAGACCCCGCTGCATATAATGAGTTGGTCAGTTACCTTGTAAATTTCTTTTCTGAGTATGGTGATGAATTTCATCATCAGAAAGAAGAAGAAATTCTTTTTCCTGCAATCAACAAAGCCAATGAAGTAGTTGGTGCATCTATTGTCAGTGAGTTAATTGAACATCACGAAGATTTTAGAGACCTTATTCAAAGAATCCGTAATACTCTATCGCAGCAAGATTATGTGTCAACTCAGAAATATTTAGAAACGTATATGCAAAGCCTGAAGGATCATATCGCTGCAGAGAACGATGAGCTTTTTCCAATGGCTGATGATTTATTATCTCCTGATGAAATAGACAAGCTATACTACCGGTGCATTGATAAAGATGAAGAACTAGGGGTAGAAAGAAAAAAAGAATTTGAAAACAATATAAATAAATTCAAAAGGAATGAAGCAGTTTAATGAATTACTGGCTTCCTGTAAAGAAGTCGCTTTTGATTTACGGTTTACTAAAGCCGCTAATTGGAAACTTGCAGATAAAAGCAGAGCCATAGTGGGATTTCTTCCTATTTATTTTCCACGAGAAATTGTACATGCTGTAAATGGTTTGGCAGTAGGCATAATGGGTGCCGGTGATCATAAACAGATTATAAAAGGTGATGCTTATTATCAATCCTATATCTGCCATCTTCCAAGGGGCATTATAGAAATGGCGCTTGATGATAGTCTGAATCATTTTGACGGTTTTGTGTTTCCTGCCATTTGCGATTGCATCAGGAATCTTTCCGGCATGTTCAAACTGGCTGAGAAAGGAAAATTTCAACGCTACTTTGATTATCCACAGAATTTCGATACGTTGATTGGGGGTGTATTTTACAGGCAAGAATTGGAAAAAATAATTGCGGATGTATATGCTATAAATAAAGTAGAACTAACAACAGAGAATCTGAATCGTTCCATTAAGCTATATAATTATAACAGAAAATTAATTGAAGAAATTTATAAAATACGACAGCAATATCCCTGGCGGTTATCAGCGGTAGATACCTACCTTATTATTAGGGCAGGACTTGCCATACCTGTTGAAGAGCATAATATAATACTGGAGCAAACGGTTGAAGCCATCAGTAATGAAAGAGGAGAGCCGATGGATAATATACGTGTTGTAATTTCAGGTTCGTTTTGCGAACAGCCACCGCTTGGTTTAATTAAATCCATTGAAATGGCAGGTTGTTATATTGTTGATGATGATTTAATGTTAGGTTCAAGATGGATTCAGGGAGACATTGAAGATAACAGCAACGATCCGCTTACTGCATTGACAAACGCTTATCTTACTCAAAGCACCTGTTCATCTGCAGTGTATGATGTGGGGAATCCTAAGGGCAAAAGAGTGGTTGATCGAGTAAAGAAGCACGATGCAGATGGAGTTATTTTCAGTGCTGCCAGTTTCTGCGACCCGGCATTGCTCGATAGACCTGAACTTCAGAAGGCCTGTGATGAAGCCGGTGTTCCACATATCAATTTTCAATACCACGAAAATACCGGTCAGTTTAAAGTAATAAAAGAACAGGCCGGAACATTCAGTGATTCAATAAAACTTTGGGCTTAAAATATTTTATATCATGAGCAAAAATGCAACAGAAGCAATTAAAGAAAAAAGCATGGTCATTCAGAAAGACATGCTTGCAAATCTCTTTCATGAACTGAGTAAGACAAAAGAAACCGGAAAGAAAGTGGTTTACACCTTTGTCCCCGGCAATCTTACTGAACTCATCTTGTCTTTTGACATGTTGCCGGTTTACCCGGAAATTAATGCTTTGCAATCGGGGATGAGAAAAAAATCGGGAGCGTATATACGCGATGCAGAAAAGTTAGGTTTTAGCGAAGACGTCTGTACCTATGTGAAATGTGATATCGGCATGATGTTGAATGGTAACATCGGACCTACGGGTGAAAAACTTCCCGCACCCGATTTACTGTTGCTTAGTTATACTGGTTGCTTCACGTTCATGAAATGGTTCGAAAATCTGGAGCGTCTTTATCCTGGAGTTCCGGTAGCTATGTTGCACACACCTTATCAGGAAGATGGTAATATTACTCCTGAACAGGTCGAGTATATGGTGAAACAATTGAAAGAAGAGGTGATTCCTAAGATGGAAAAGGTATCGGGTAAAAAGTTTGATATGGAAAGATTATCAAAAATGATGACAAATTCTGCAAAAGCCGAAGACCTATTGGTGAAAATTTTAGAAACAGCAAAAAATAAACCCTCGCCTATTGATGCCTACTTTGCAGGAGTATATTATATCGGTCCGATTTTTACGGCTTTCAGAGGAACGGATGAAGCCGTAGAGTATTATAAAGAATTATATGCAGAAGTAACTGAACGATTAAGGTTGGGTTTGGGACCTGTTACTCCGGAAGGTGAATTGAAAGAAGAAAAATTCCGGTTAGTTGTTGAATACCCGCCTAACTGGACAAACTTCCGTGAATTCTGGAAAATTTTTTATGATGCAGGCGCAGTAATTGTAGCTTCATCTTATACAAAAGTGGGTGGAGTTTACGATTTAGGGTTCCGTCACAATCCCGATGAACCATTAGAAAGTCTTTCTAAATACTGCATGGGCTGCTATACAAATATGAACTTACCACAACGTGTTAATCTGCTGGCTGATTATGTAAAAGAATATAAGGCAGACGGTTTTCTTATTAACTCCATTAAAAGTTGTAATTCGTTTTCTGCCGGTCAGTTGATGATTATGCGAGAAATAGAACAACGCATGGAAGTGCCAGTTGGTTTTATTGAAAGTGATTTAGTTGACCCACGTTACTTCTCTTATGCAAACATTAAAAACCGTTTGGAATCTTATTTCCAGATGTTAGAACAGCGTAAAATAATTATGGCACAGGATGCTGAAAAAGTTTAGAGATATTAATAATAAAATAATCATTAATTAAGAAACTCAATGAATAAATATTATCTCGGAGTTGACCTAGGTTCAACCACTTCCAAGGCAGTAATCATTAATGAACAGGATGAAATTATTGGTCGCGGAATTACCAATACCAGAGCAAATTATTCTGTAGCTGCAGACATTGCAAGAGATGAAGCAATTTACAATGCAAGATTTTCTGTTCTAAAAAAGAAACTTGAAGCTGAGATAAAAGCAAATCCGGCTTATAATAAGTACATCAACGACTTAGAAAGTGTTTTTCAATATGAGCAATTCAAAATTCGCTTAGATAAACTGGGAGAAGAGTTGCTAAAAACCTGCCATACATTTTTTAAAGATGAAGAAGTTCAGGAAAAAATGATTCAGCACCTACGCAACATTCGTAAATCTTTTAAGCCTGTGATAAAACATGATTATTTGTATAATAATCTAGGGGCAAAAAATCAGTTCTTCAGAGACATTGTTTCTGAAAAATATAATGAAGAGGTTGCGAAATTAGATATGACATTGTTTGAGCCGCTGATGACTGTTTGGGATAAGAGTATCAGTCCTGCTGAAAATCAGTTAATCACTTTTGATTTTAAAGAACTTGTTGATAAAGCTATGGAAGAGCTAAGGGAAAAATATAAAAACCTTCCTGACGAAGTAATGGATCAAACAAGTATCAATTTCGATGCTGAACTGAATTTGCTGAAAGGCAACTTTGAAAAAGTGTCAGACTCGCTTCGTGTTCACATTGATGAAATAGCAGGACTTGAGTTCAATATTACAAATATGACAGGCACCGGTTACGGTCGTGCCTTGTTACCATTTCCCCAGGAATGTATCCGTTCCGAAATTTTATGTCATGCATTTGGGGCACATGCTGTTTTTCCTGATACAAGGACTGTACTTGATATTGGCGGGCAGGATACCAAAGCCATACAGGTTGACCGTTACGGTTTAGTTACCAGCTTTCAAATGAACGATCGCTGTGCTGCCGGATGTGGCAGGTATTTAGGTTATATAGCCGATGAGATGAGTATCTCACTAAATGAATTGGGACCCATGGCAATGAAAGCAGAGAAAGAAGTGAATATTTGTTCAACATGCCCTGTATTTGCCGGAGCCGAACTTAGAGAGCTAACCAACCTCGGTGAAAAACGAGAAGACATTTTAGGTGGCTTGCACAAAGCCATCATCATGCGGGCTATGTCATTGCTGGCACGATCAGGTGGAGTATTTAATGAGTTCACTTTCACCGGAGGTGTTGCAAGAAATCCGGCAGTGATAAAATATTTGTCGGAGTTGGTAAGAGAAAATTATGGAGATAAAATAAAAATCAATATCCATACCGATTCAATATTTATGGGCGCACTTGGCGGTGCCATGTTTGCCAGAAGAAATATGAACTTATCTCTTCCAACTAATAAAGTAGAAACAGCAGAAATTAATAAATAAAAAAAGAGTAATGGAATCACCGGTTTACACAATGGGAATTGACATAGGCAGCAACTTTATTAAGTTGGTGTTAATGGATTATTCAGCACAATCAGTCATACTGGATAAACAGACTGAAAAAATCAGGAAAAGAAATCCTGAGCAAGTAGCAGATGAAATGATTCAGAACATGCTGCGAAAATTCAATTTAAAATACGAAGACCTTGCTTATCTGGCTTCAACAGGAGAAGGTGATATGTTAAAACGAAAACGAGGTCACTTTTACGGAATGACAACTCATGCCAAAGGCGCACATTATTTTTATCCCGATGCAAGAACGGTGGTGGATATGGGTGCTTTATTTGTTCGGGCAATAAAAGTTTCGCCCGATGCACGTGTTATGGACTATAAAATGACCGGTCAATGCGCTTCGGGTTCAGGACAGTTTGTAGAAAATATTTCACGCTATCTCGGCTTGTCAATCGAAGAAGTGGGCGATGTATCACTGCAGGCAGAAAACCCTGAAGTATCATCAGGTATTTGTGCGGTGCTTGCGGAAACAGATGTAATTAACATGGTATCAAGGGGAATATCCACGCCTAATATTATTAAGGGTATTCACCTTTCCATTGCCAGCCGAATTATTAAACTGATGAGCTCGCTAAAGGCCGAATCGCCAATTATACTTACCGGAGGCATGGCATTAAACAAAGGAATGTTGCAGGCACTGGAAGAACAACTGGTAGAGACCGGAAAAAAATTCGAAATCAAAACGCATCCTGATGCAGGTTATGCCGGAGCTATTGGTGCTGCCTTGTGGGGAGGCTTCCGTCATGAAAAACTTGCTGCAAAAGAGAAGGCAGTGGCATAAGTCAATTCATATTTATTATGGAGTCCATTATTACATCAAATAAAACTTTAGGTGCTGTTGTGCCAAACATTGCAACTATGCTTGCAGGTAATGTAGCCAAATGGCCTGATAAAATTGTTTTTCAATGGAAACAAGAGCATAAATATACCGGTATTACCTGGAAGAATTTTTATAACGACATACTCAATATTGCTTTTAATTTAAAAAAGGTTGGTTTCCGAGAGGGTGATAAAATGGTTATTTTTTCGCCTAACCGTCTTGAGATGCTTGAGTTGGAACTGGCAGTGATGGCATCAGGTGGTATTGCCGTTCCTATTTTTGCTTTCTTTCACCAGGAAACAGCAGAACTGCTCATCAATCATTCTGATGCAAAATATCTGGCTGTTGCAGGTGAATTGCAATTGAGCCGTTTAAATAATATCTCCGTAAAAGACATTTTTGTTTTTGATAAACAGGAGAAGAAATTTTTTTCAAACCAATATTCATTTGATGAATTGCTTGCAGAAAGAACCGATACATCATTTCCCTTATTGACGAATGCCGCTCCCGATGATACCTGCTTAAATATGTACACATCAGGAACAATGGGTATTCCAAAATGTGTTCAGCTTTCACATAAAAATATTCTATCACAACAGGCTGGCCTTTCCTTATTCTGGAATGTGACCTCAACAGACCGGTTTCTTTCTTATCTTCCATGGCATCATAGTTTCGGAGGTATATTCGAATTGTTTTCAGCTTTGTATAACGGAGCAACTTACTCACTTGATTCAGGGCTTGGAAAAGACCCTCCCGTTATTCTTGAAAACTGGAAATTAGTGCAGCCCACGGTTTTCTTCAGTGTACCCAAAGTGTATCAGTTACTGATTGAACTTACACGACAAGATCATGAAGCGGAGAAAATATTTTTTCACTCACAACTGAAATTCATTTTTACTGCTGCTGCCTCGTTACCGCAAAAACTTTCTGATGAATTTGAAAAACGTCAAATTCCTGTTATTGAAGGTTGGGGACTTACTGAAACTTCACCATGCTGTACGCTGACTGATCCTACTAAAAAAAGGGAACCTGGTGTAGTTGGATTTCCATTCCCCGGTGTAACTATTCGTCTCGCTGATGATGGCGAAATATTGGTGAAGGGACCTAATGTAATGAAAGGATATTATAAAAATGATGAAGCCAACAAAGGGATATTTACAAATGATGGTTGGTTTTGCACAGGAGATGTTGGTGAAATGACTGATAAAGGGTTAAAACTTATTACCCGCAAAGACCGAATTTTTAAATTATCCAATGGTGAAAAAGTTGTTCCAACGGATTTAGAGAAGTTAATTGAACTCAAATGCCACTATATTTCTTTTGCTATGGTGGAAGGCAATGGGAAGGAATATCCTGTTGCTTTGTTATTTGCAAATAAAAAATTATTAGAAAGACCTGATTATGCAATTTCTCCTGAAGAAGGTTGCTTCTGTCCACGAAATCTGAGTGAGTTATCAAATTGCCTGAGAGGTTGTTTACAAAATGCAAACTGTGGCATCGGTCAGAAATTCGCTAAAATTAAATCAGCTATGATAATAGCTGAAGAATTATCTCTTGATAAGGGTACCCTAACCCCTTCGATGAAAGTAGTTCCTAAAAATGTGGTAAAAACCTATAAAGCTCATTTGGAAAATTTATACGGAGCAGAAAATCTTGTTGACAGTGAAGTGTATGTGATACACTTGTCTGACACGGAAGGTGCTTCGGAAAAAACAATTACCGTTTAGATTATGTACGAAATAAAATCAACCAAGCAGCTACGTCAATTGATGAAAGATTATTTTGTCAACCTGGAGAATGCCGGTAAAATAGCCTGGTGTACCAGTGTTGGCCCGGCTGAACTTCTTCGCTCTTTCGGGTTTGAAGTTTACTTCCCCGAAAATCATGGTGCGCTGATGGGAACCACCCGGGTAGCCGGTGATTTTATTCCGGCTACCATTAACCTCGGTTATTCAGGCGATATCTGCTCTTATCTCACCAGCGATATAGGAGCATATCTAAATAAAAAGACTCCGCTTCAGAATCATTATGGATTAAAGGGAATCCCTAAACCCGATCTGATTGTTTATAACACCAATCAGTGCCGTGAAGTGCAGGATTGGTTTACGTTTTTTGCAAAAGAATTTAATTGTCCTGCCATCGGTATTTTTCCTCCCCGGCATATTGATGAAATTACAGAAACAGAAATTGCTGATGTAAGCAATCAATTCAAAGCAATGATTCCAATATGCGAAAAAGCAAGCGGGCAATCTTTTGATATAGATCGCTTTCGTGAAACGCTTCGCTTAAGCAGGGAAGCAACAGATTTGTGGAAAGGGGTTCTGGCTACTGCAAAGCATAGCCCGGCTCCACTCAGCTTTTTTGACGGCACCATTCATATGGGGCCAATTGTTGTTTTGCGGGGAACACAAATAGCCAAAGATTATTACCAGGCATTGCTGGATGAACTTTCGGGATATGTAGCCACAAACACCGGAGTAGTAAAGAACGAACAAAGTCGCCTTTACTGGGATGGAATGCCCATTTGGGGTAAACTCAGAACCTTGTCTGATTTATTTATTCAGAATAATTCAGTGGTGGTGGCATCTACTTATTGCAACAGTTGGGTGTTTGATGCCTTTGATGAAAAAAATCCTTTCGAATCTTCTGCAAAAGCATATACCGAAATTTTTATCAATCGCAGTGAAAATGCAAAGATGAAAATGCTGAAGCAAATGGCTGATGATTTCAGGGTAGATGGAATTATTTTTCACGATGCCAAAACCTGTTTTAATAATTCCAATGCACGCTTTGGAATGCCACTCCGGTTTTATAAAGAGTATGGAATACCGGTGCTGGTTATCGAAGGAGATTTGTGCGACCTGCGCTTTTATTCCGAAGGACAAACAACAACCAAAATTGAAACCTTTATTGAGCAACTGGTAAGTCAAAAATCAATTCATACCTGATATGACGATAAAATTAAACAAGATAGGTATTGTGGGAATGGGTCCGGTAGGTTCTATCCTGGCTACTCATTTGAAAGAAGCAGGGATGGATGTGGCTATCTATGACCACAATAAGTTGAAGATGAATCTTGTGAAAACGGAAGGAATAATCCTGGAAGGCGTTATGAAAAAAAAGACATTTGTTAAAAATGTTTTTACCTCACTTGAAGAATTAGATTCGTTTAACCCTGACTTGATTTTTGTTTGTATTAAAACCACACAGCTTCCTGCTTTAGTAAAAGAGCTTTCAGCTTTGAAGCAGGGTAAGCCTGGAATTGTATGTGCCATGAATGGCATTGATGTAGAGAAAATAATATCTGTGGAATTGGGTGAGAACCGCACTTTTCGCATGGTTATCAATTTTGCAGGCAACCTGATTGCACAAAATGTTACCCGTGTTACATTTTTCAATCCGCCCAACTATTTAGCGTCCATGGAGGATTCAGGCATTGCAATGAGTAATGAAATAGCAAATGCCTTAACTGCTGTTGGTTTAGACACCAAAGCATTGAATCCTTTTGAAATTCTTGGAAAAATATGGGAGAAAACCATTCTCAATTCTTCACTCAGTGCATTGTGTGCTGTCAGTATGACCATAAAAGAAGCTATGAGCAATCCCGATACAGTGGAATTGATTGAACAAATTATAATGGAAGCTGTTGATGTGGCTGCCGCTGAGAAAATAAAATTCGATGATGATTTCAATCGTAAATGCCTGCGATACTTGCATAAAGCCGGCAATCATTTTCCATCTCTGGCTGTTGACCTGATTAATAACAAACCGACAGAGATTGACTATATGAACGGTAAGATAGTGCAGTATGGGCGTAAGCATTACATCCGCACTTCACTCAATCTTACTTTTTCAAACATGGTGAAAGCCATGTCAAACAAAAGTTATACTTCAATTGTAAATGCTGCCACTACAGCCCTTGATCCAAAAAGCTTTTCAATTGAAAACGGTAAATCACAGGCAACTAAACATACAGGTAATTATTTTCTGGGAGTTGACCTTGGTTCGGCATATATCAAATTTTCGGTGGTTGATGAGCATGGAAAAGTGGCATTTCAAACGGTTCTAAAAACTATGAACCGTGATCGTATTTCTGTTCATCATGTTATTGAAACATTGAAACAGGAATATAACCTTGCATTGATTTGCGGAACCGGGTACGGTCGTAAACACCTGGCGCAAGCGGACCTTGTAAAAACAGAACTGAACTGCGCTGCAATGGCAGTTTCAAAATATTATTCAGGTGCAAAAAACATTATCGACATTGGTGGCGAGGATATTAAAATCATCAAATGCAATGATGAAAACAATATCGAAAACTTTTACCTCAATGATAAATGTGCAGCCGGCACGGGTTCATTCATCACAGAAGTGGCTGAAAGAGGCGGCATCAATATTGCCGACATGAGTGATCTTGCAGCTAAATCATCATTTCAAAAAGAACTTAACAGTTTTTGTACTGTATTTGCCAAAACAGAAATTATGTCCTGGCTATTTGATGGGTTACCGGTAGAGGATATTGCAAAAGGCATTTACCTCTCCATACTTACCCGGGTAATAAAATTAAGGATTGACCCGGCTTCGCCTATATTTTTAATTGGCGGAGTTATCGCCTGGCATCCTTACCTGAAAACATTGCTTCAGGAAAAACTGCAGAAGGAAGTGCAGATTATTGATAATCCTCAGTTAGCCGTTTCTTATGGCGCAGCATTGTTTGCAAGAGAAGCATTTCAGAAGGGAATGGTCAGGGAAAGTGAAGTTCAAACCTCAACGAGCAATACATAATATGAAAGGTTATCATCAGCAGGAGAAAGGCATCGGAATTTTATTTGACAATATTTTTCTTCTTGACGGGATGCGTACGGCCTTTGGAAAATATTGCGGCACACTGGCTCAGGTATCGCCTACAGATCTTGGTATTATTGCTTCACGGGCTACATTGCAGAAAAGCAATGTAACACCCAATGAAATTGACCAACTGGTTGCTGCCAATATCGGGCAGAGTTCTTATGATGCTTACTTTTTCCCACGCCACGTTGGTTTATTTTCAGGCTTGCCAACAGAAGTGCCGGCATTGATGGTGCAGCGTATTTGCGGTTCGGGATTCGAGACGATAATAACTGCTGCCGAGCAAATCATCTTAGGAAAAGCTAATTCAGTTTTATGCACCGGTGCTGAAAATATGTCGCTTGCACCTTTGGTAAGTTTTGGCAGCCGAATGGGCTTTACGCTTGGAAGACCAGTTTTTAAAGATATGCTGTGGGAAGCGCTTGACGATACGGCTGCAGGTTACCCGATGGGATTTACTGCTGAAAATATTGCACAGCGTTATAGCATAACACGACAAGATTGCGATGAATTTGCTTTGTTATCATTTCAACGTGCTATTGCTGCTCAGAGTAAAAAATATTTTGAAGAGGAAATTGCTCCAATTAATTCTACTGTATTTGAGGCAGACGGATTAAAACCAAGAAAGTTCAGGCTGCCGGGCGGTGTAAAAAATTTTGCATCTGATGAACAAGTTAGAGAAACTTCACTGGAAGCTTTGGCAAAACTAAATTCGGTATTCTCTGAAGTAGGTGTATTAACAGCAGGTAATTGCAGCGGCATTGTAGATGGCGCTGCATCATCGGTAATTACAACGAAAGAATTTATTGAAAACAGAAAACTGAAACCGCTTTCGAAAATTGTTGCGGGAGCAAGTTGCGGTATTGACCCGAAAGTAATGGGACTTGGACCTGTGCCCGCTATCAAATTGCTTTTGGAATTGACAGGATTGCAAACAGATGAAATTGGTTTGATTGAAATTAATGAGGCTTTCTCAGCGCAGGTAATCGGCTGCGAACGTGAATTGAAATTAGACCGTGAAAAATTAAATGTAAATGGAGGCGCAATTGCTATCGGGCATCCTCTTGCAGCTACCGGACTGCGGCTGTCATTAACGCTTTCGAAAGAAATGAAAAGAAGAAAAATTAAATACGGCATCGCTTCTGCCTGTATCGGTGGCGGACAGGGAACAGCAATACTTTTTGAAAATACAGATTTATGAGCAACGAAAAATATTTTCAATGGCAAATGACGGAGTTGAATAAAGAATTCAAACTCACTGAAAATTTTTTTTCCGGTTTAGCCGAAGGCGAAGTATGGGTAAAAGTTGCCGGATGCGGTGTTTGCCATACCGACATCAGTTTCTGGCATCACGGTGTTCAAACCAAACATGCATTGCCGCTTACACTCGGTCATGAAATTAGTGGTGTGGTGGTTAAAGGTGATGCAGCATGGTTGGGCAAAAGTAATTATTCCCGCAGTGCTTCCATGTGGTGAATGTGAATTGTGCAGGAAAGGCAGAAGCAACATCTGTCGTAAGCAGTTGATGCCAGGCAATGATTTTCATGGCGGGTTTGCCTCACACATAAAAGTGCCTTCAAAATATTTATGTCCTGTTCCCGATGAAGTCTTAAAAAATTATTCGCTCGAACAGTTGTCAGTAATTGCCGATGCAATTTCTACACCTTACCAGGTTGTTAAAAAATCGGAGTTGGAAGCAGGCGACCTTGCCATTGTAATTGGCGTAGGTGGCGTAGGTGTTTATGGCGCATTGATTGCAAAAATATTTGGCGCCAAAGTGATTGCATTGGATATATCGGACGAGAAACTTGAAATGGCTAAGAAAAACGGAATTGATGCCACACTAAATATAAAAGGACTTGATGTAAAAGCAGTAAAGGAAAAAGTGAAAGAACTTTCGAAAGAACTTAAAGCATCCAATATAGGCTGGAAAATTTTTGAGATAAGCGGCACCAAAGCCGGGCAAGACCTTGCCTTTAATCTCATCACATTTGCTTCCACACTTTCTATTGTAGGGTTTACGATGGACAAAGAGAAGTGCGCCTGAGCAACCTCATGGCATTTGATGCAAAGCTGATTGGCACCTGGGGATGCCGTGCCGAGTTATATCCAGAAGTGTTGGAACTTGTGGCAAGCGGTAAACTTAAAATAGCATCGTTTGTAGAAACATTCCCCATGTCAAAAATCAACGAAGTGTTTGCAAACACACTCGAACATAAATACACAAAGCGATCGGTGCTGGTTGCTGATTTTAATTAAAATGAAATAGCAAATTAAAACATGGAAGAATTAAAAAATCACAACATTGTAAGAACAACGTATAAGGAAATCATTTTTGAAAAAAAAACCTGTCTCGATAAAAACGGAAATGAAGTTGACGGACTTTACAATGCATGGATATGGCTCAACAATCCCAAGCAGTTCAACTCATACACCACCGGAGCAGTAAAGGAACTTATTCTTGCATTTGGTGAAGCATCAAACGATAGAAGCGTTGTGGCAGTAGTGTTTACAGCCGTTGGCGATAAAGCGTTTTGCACCGGAGGCAATACAAAAGAATATGCCGAATACTATGCCGGCAATCCGCAGGAATATTCGCAGTATATGCGTTTGTTTAATGACATGGTCAGCGCTATACTGAAGTGCGAGAAGCCAGTTATTTGCCGTGTGAATGGTATGCGTATTGGTGGTGGACAGGAAATAGGAATGGCTTGTGATTTTACCATTGCAAGTGATATGGCACGTTTTGGCCAGGCTGGGCCTAAACACGGTAGCGCACCAATCGGTGGCGCTACAGATTTTACCACTGTTTGTTGGTATTGAACGAACCATGATGTCGCTTACGTTATGCGAACCATGGACAGCACATCAGGCTTATTATTTTGGAATGCTTACTGATGTGGTTCCGGTTTTAAAAGTAAACGGAAAATTTATTGCCAATCCATTGGTAACTATTGACAGAACAACTGATGAATACGGACGCTTTGTTTTCGGCACCATGAAAAAGGACGATGACCTGAAAAAAGCAAAAGAATTGGTTGCTGCAGGCGAAACAGATTTCACCATGCTGGATGCAGCAGTCAACGGATTGATTGCAAAAATCCTTACCACCTTTCCTAATTGCATGAATAAAACCATCAGCGAAGTGCGGAAATTCAAACTGGAACATTGGGATAAAAACAAAGAGAGCAGCCGTGAGTGGCTTGCTTTAAATATGATGAGCGAAGCGAAAGCCGGTTTCAAAGCATTTAACGATGGACCGAAAGAAAACAGGGAAGTTGATTTTATAAAACTACGTCAACTGCTGGCAGAAGGGCATGA
This sequence comes from Bacteroidota bacterium, assembly GCA_016699635.1. Taxonomy (GTDB): domain Bacteria; phylum Bacteroidota; class Bacteroidia; order AKYH767-A; family OLB10; genus OLB10. The sequence goes on from CP064983.1 coordinate 3,078,472, forward strand.
ATGGAATGAAGATTTGCACAGAACTATTTCGCCACAATATCAGGAGGTAAAACAATAAGCATGGAAAAAATCAAGGTTAGTTATTTGTATGATGATACGATCGCAAACATTGTGCTTGACGATGGCAAAGGCAATGTAATGGATCATATCATGATGGAAGATTTGCAAAATGTGTTCGATTCATTTTCGGAAAAGAAAAATATTAAACTGATAGTGATTGAAGGCGCAGGAAAACATTTTTCATTTGGCGCAAGTGTTGAAGAACATCAAAAAGAATTTGCCGGTGCCATGCTAAATGCTTTTCATAAATTATTTTATACACTCAGGGATTTGTCAATTCCCGTTGCAGCAAAAGTATCCGGGCAATGTTTGGGTGGAGGAATGGAACTTGCGTTGATGTGCAATTTTATTTTTGCTGATAAAACTGCAAAGTTCGGTCAGCCCGAAATTATACTTGGTGTTTTCCCGCCACCGGCTTCTATTCTGCTCGCTGAAAAAATTGGCTTGGCTCGGGCCGAAGACTTATTGATTACAGGCAAAACCATTACTGCCGATGAAGCAAAATCAATCGGTTTACTGAATGATGTATTTGATGATAAAGAAACATTGAATGCAGGGTTAAACAACTGGATTGAAACAAACATTTTACCCAAAAGCGCATCTTCTTTACGTTTTGCGGTGAAGGCGGTAAGAGCAAAGATGAATCATATACTGAGCAATTTTCTTCCGCAGTTGGAATCCATGTATGTAAACCAACTGATGCAAACGGAAGATGCCAATGAGGGCATTAACTCATTTTTAGAAAAAAGAAAACCGGTTTGGAAGAATTCATAATAAAAAGCAATGAAAAATATCAGAACAGTAGGAGTAGTTGGCGCAGGAACAATGGGCGCAGCATTGGCTCAAAAATTTGCACAGGAAGGCTTTGAGGTTATTCTTGCCGACCGTGCAAAAAATTTCGTTGAGAAAGGATTGAACAATATCCGCATCACATTGGAAGATGGAGTAACAAAAAATGTTTTTTCAAAACAACAGGTAGATACATTTCTATCACATTTAAAGGGAACCGATTCACTCGATGACCTGAAGGTTTGCGACCTGGTGATAGAAGCAATTTTTGAAGACCTGCAGGCAAAGAAAGATTTGTTCAGCTCGCTGAGTAGTATTGTTTCAAGCGATGGTATTGTTGCCACAAACACTTCTTCATTTTCTGTAACCGAACTGGCAGCAAGTATGGTTAACCCAGAACGATTTATCGGACTTCACTTTTTTTATCATGCTGCCAAAAATCGTCTGGTAGAAATTATTCCCGGTGAAAAAACTACTTCCGAAACTTTACAGGCAGCCCGGTTATTTTCTGTGCTGGCAGGCAAAGATGCTATTGATTGCACCGATACATACGGATTTGCTGTGAACCGTTTTTTCGTTCCATGGCTTAATGAGTCGGTTAAACTGTTACAGGAAGGCATAGCAACAAAATCAGAAATTGATGCAGTATGCATGAAAGTATTTGGTATTGGTATGGGTCCCTTTGCATTGATGAATGCAACAGGAGTTCCTATTGCTTATCACGCTGAAAAAACTTTGGAGGTTTTTGGTAAACTTTATGAAGTAGCCTCCCTGTTAAAGTCGCAGGCAGAAGCTGCCAAACCTTGGGAAATAGAACCTGCAACGGCTGATACAATTGAATCAAAAAAAGTAAAATTAATCAGCGACCGTATGTTGGGTGTTGTGTTCTATGTGTGTTCGCAGATTCTTGAAGAAAAAGTTTCTTCAGCTATTCACCTTAACCGTGGTGCAAAAATTGGCTTGCGTTGGAAAAAAGGACCGGTTGATTTAATGAAGTCGGCTGGAGAAACAGAAGTAATCCGCCTTGTAACATTGATGTCTGAATTATACCAGATGCGGATTCCATCATCTGTCGGAAAAAAATTCTGGCAAATGGAATCGGTTACGATTAAGAAGAACAAGTCAGTGGCTGTGATTACCATGGATGAGCCGGAAAACATGAATGCGCTGAGCGAAGAAACCATGCAGGGCCTTTCAGAAAAATATGCTGAAGCTGATAATGACCCAACCATTGAAACAATTTTCATCACCGGTTCAGGGAAAGCATTTGTTGCCGGTGCTGATATTAAATTTTTTGTTAGAAATATCAAGACAGGAAAAATCAGCGACATTGAAACATTCACTGCCTTTGGTCAGGATGTATTCAACCGTATTGACCGTTCAAATAAAAAAGTAGTGGCAATTGTTAACGGCATGGCGCTTGGTGGCGGTCTTGAACTGGCATTGTGTGCCGACAGGATTCTTGCATTTCCAAAAGCACAGTTTGCATTTCCTGAAACTGGCATTGGCATTTATCCGGGATTGGGTGGTACGCAACGCAGTGCTGCTAAAATTGGGCAAGGACTGAGTAAATATTTAATTCATACGGGCAAAATGCTCAATGCAAAAGATGCGGAAGAAATTGGTTTGGTTGATAAAATTATTACAGTTGAGGATTTCATGGAAATGGTTGAAGGCAAAAAGCAGGTTCCTGCTTCAAGCGAAAAGGCATTACCGGGAAAATGGAGCATGATAAAAGACTTTTCGAAGACAATACACTTTCGGAGATTGTTGAGAAAAATATTCAGGCAATGCACTTCCGGCAGAAGAAGTGGAAAAAATTGTAAAGACCATCGGTCATAAAGCCCCTGTTGCTTTGCGCCTTGCTGATAAATTAATAGAAGAGAAAAAGGGATGTGCTTCTGAACTGGAACATCTGTCCGAAATTTTTTCAACCAGCGATGCTTTGCTGGGATTGACTTCTATCGGTAAAAAATTCAATACGAAGGAAAATGAAAAGCTCCGTTTCAGCAATAATACTGGCTGCAGGTCAATCGAAGCGGATGAACAGACCAAAACCTTTTCTTGCTTTTAATGAAATGGAAAATTTCATTGAAAAAATTGGAAGCACATACCTTGCAGCAGGTATTGAAAAAGCAATTGTAATTGTAAACCCTGATATTGAAAGAGAAGTCAGTGTATTATTGAAAAATAACTTTTCAGACAGCAAGCTTGAAGTTGTTGTAAATTCATATCCGGAGAAAGGAAGATTTTATTCCATACAACTCGGATTGGAAAAAACGGATACGGATTCTTGTTTTATACAAAACACTGATAATCCTTTTGTAACCAAAGATTTGCTGAATAATATGTGCCGAATGATTAAGCAGGGTGCTTATGTAGTTCCCGTGTTTAAGAATGAAAAAGGTCATCCTGTTATCATTAGTGCGGAGGTAATGAACCATTGCAGGAAATTGAACGGAAATGATTTTAACCTGCGTGATGAACTGCAAATGTTTGAGGAAATAAGGTTAGTTTGGGACGAAAAAAATATTTTAGCTAATATTAATACGGAAGACGAGTATCAAAAATATTTTCCTTCATGCGAAGCATTTACGAAATAATTGCCGGTCTTGAACAGTGTGGCGAAGAAGCGGCTCTCTGTATCATCACAGAAACCCGTGGATCTACTCCGCTTAAAGCTGGCGCCAAAATGATTGTGCACCGAAATAAAAATATTTCCGGCACCATCGGTGGCGGCAACCTCGAAAAGCAGGTGATAGAAGATGCTGTGTCCGTAATGGAAAGTGGCAAGGCTGCTACTTTTGAACATCAATTAGTCCGTGACCATCAGATGTGTTGTGGCGGTTCGGTGTTTGTTTTCATTGAGCCGGTTAAGAAGAGAAACAAACTGATTGTATTCGGTGCTGGTCATGTAGGTAAAGAAGTTGCGAAACTTGCCTGCTCACTGAATTTTAAAATCAGCCTTGTTGATGAAAGAAAAGAAATGCTCACCGGACTGGCATTGGATGATGCAAAAATTTACAATATGCATCATCTGCAGTTTTTGTCTGATGTAGTTTTGGATGAAAATACATTCGTAGTCATCTGTACTCACTTGCATCATTACGACAGGGAAATTCTGGCTCGCTGCATCAAACAACCTTATGCTTACTTAGGCATGATTGGCAGCATGAGAAAAGTAGTTATCACAAGAAAGAAATTTATAAGCGAAGGATTGGCAAGTGAAGAAGAACTTTCAAAAGTAGATATGCCAATGGGTTTTGAGATTGGCGGAAATTCGCCTGCTGAAATTGCCATTAGCATTGTTGCAAAATTGGTTGCCGTAATGAACGGGCACACTATGCAAAATAACAACGAAGAAAAATCAAATTATACGTATGCCGGACAGGATAGCGATAATAACAGGTGCTGGTAAGGGAATTGGCAAAGCCATTGCCGAACGGTTGTCAGCAGACGGCTTTTATGTGGCATTGGTTGATGTTGACCAGGCAGCCATGGAAGAAGCGGTTGCAATCATTGGCGCTGATAAAGCTACCGGTTACCTTGTTGATATCACCAATGAAAACCAGGTAAAAGCATTATTTGAAAATATTGAAAACGCAAAAAATAAAATTGATTTGTTGGTGAACAATGCCGGAATTATCCGTGATAATTTAATCTGGAATTTATCGGCAAATGATTTTGATGCAGTGATCAATGTCAACTTAAAAGGAACATGGCTGATGTGCCGTGGAGCTGCGATACGAATGAAGCAACAGAAGTATGGCTGTATTGTGAACATTGCTTCCCGTGCATGGCTTGGTAATGCGGGACAAACCAACTACTCCGCTTCAAAAGCCGGTATCATCGGGCTTACACGTTCCTTGGCATTGGAAATGGGAAGACATAATGTTTCAGTTAATGCCATTGCTCCCGGTTTAATTGACACACCACTTACCCAAAAGTTAGATAAAGATGTTTTGGATAAACTGATTCAGGCTCAACCCTCACGAAGCATGGGCAAGCCTGAAGATATTGCTAATGTGGTTTCATTTCTTGCTTCAGAAAAAACAAGTTTCATGACCGGGCAAACCATTTATGTTGATGGCGGAAAAAGTATAGGGGCTGGGTTATAAAATAATTGCAGTAATAAATATTGAATAATGAGGTCAATTAAAATAAAGGTAAACGGAAGGCAGCATGAAGTGTTGATTGATGAACATGAAACCCTTGCTCATGTGCTGCGGGAAAAAATTGAATTGACAGGCACAAAGATTGGCTGCGAACAGGGAAGTTGCGGAGCCTGCACTGTTCTGCTGAATGATGAACCGGTGCTCAGTTGTATTACACCAGCCATGCGTTGTGATGAGTTGTCTGTTACCACCATTGAAGGCGTTTCTGAAAATGGTGAATTGCATTTGCTTCAACAAAAGTTTGTAGAGAAAGGCGCCATTCAATGCGGCTTCTGCACTCCGGGAATGGTGATGACCTCATTGGACTTTGTAAGGAAAAATCCCCATGCGACCGTTGATGAAATCAAAGAAGCATTATCGGGAAATCTTTGCCGCTGCACGGGTTACAAAAAAATAATTGAAGCCGTTGCTGAAACCATCCGTCCGCAACAGCATCCGGCTGAAGCAAATGGTAGCAAGCCGCACAACGGCAGAATCGTTGGAACGGGAATGCCTTACATTGAAGCAGCTAAAAAAGTGCAGGGCAAAGCGGAATATGCCGATGACATTCGTTTGAAAAATGTATTGCATTGCAGTTTTTTAAGAAGTCCTTATCCACATGCAAAGATTGAGCAGATTGACACAAGTGCTGCAGCAAAACTGGAAGGTGTAAAGTATATTCTCACCGGAGTTGAACTGCCGGAAAAATTCGGAGTGCTGCCCATTTCGCAGGATGAAACAGCGTTGGCAATTGATAAGGTAAGATACATTGGCGAAGTGGTGGCTGCAGTGGCTGCCGAAACAGAAGCCATTGCAAAAGCTGCCTGCAACCTCATTCAGGTAAAATACAAACCACTGAAACCGTTTTTTGAAATTGATGAATCACTAAACGACATCGGCACGGAAGAAAAAATCCATGAGCATGTGAAGTTCAATAACAATGTTCACAAAAAAGCAGAGTTGCGTTTTGGAAACCAGGAAGAAGGATTTCAAAGTGCAGCATTTAAAAGCAAAATGAATTTTGAATTTGAAGGTATCACTCATGGTTTCACTGAGCCACATGCCGCCACTGCATATTGGGACGAAAACGGTTTGACCATCATTACTGCCACACAGGTGCCTCACTATCTCCACAGGGCTTTGAGCAAAGTATTGAAGTTACCTTTGAGCAGGGTTCGTGTTATTAAACCTTATGTTGGCGGTGGATTTGGCGGCAAGAGCGATCCTTTTCCGCATGAAATAATTGTGTCTTACCTCGCCATAAAAACCGGGCGACCGGTTAAAGTGCGTTTCAGCCGTGAAGAAGTTTTTATCAGCAATCACGGACGGCATCCCACTAAAATGACGATGGAAATTGCTTCGGATGAAACAGGAAATTTCCGTGCTCTCGATGCTGATATTGCTATTGATGGCGGTGCTTATGGAAGTTTTGGTGTGGTTACTACTTATTACAATGGTGTGTTGTTGCAGGCGCCTTATAAAGTTGAAAATTTCGGCTTCAAAACTTTTCGTGTTTACACCAATAAGCCGCAATGCGGTGCCATGCGTGGACATGGCGCTGTGAATTCACGCTTTGCCATTGAAACGCTGATTGATGATTTAGCGCATCAATTAAAGATGGATCCGTGTGAGTTGCGATTAAAAAATTTCATGCCATCCAATACACTCACGGCAGGTCAATATCGCATCACTTCAAACGGCAGTCGTGAATCGTTGCTTAAAGTGATGGAGCAATCGCAGTGGAAAGAGAGATATGGTAAACTACCTTTCGGTCATGGACTTGGAGTGGGCTGTGGATTTTTTATCAGCGGCAGCGCATTACCCATTATCAGGAATGAATTGCCGCAATCGGTGGTGCATTTAAAAGTTGATTTCGATGGACGGGTGTTGGTTACTTCCGGTGCAAGCGACATCTACCAGGGAAGCGATACCATGCTTGCCATGATTGTTGCCGAAGTGCTGGGCATTTCGATGGATAAAATTTTTGTGCTTGCGGCAGATACCTTGCTTACACCTGTTGACCTCGGCAGTTATTCAAGCCGTGTAACTTTTATGGCGGGCAATGCAGCGAAGATGGCAGCGGAAAATCTTAAAAAAGAAATTATCAACTCAGTGGTTGCACGAAAAGAAATTTCAGCAGATGAATTGAACCTTGCTGATGATTGTGTGTTTTCAAACGATAGAAAAATTGAACTGACATGGAACGAAGCAATTGATTTTACCATTGCACATCGTGGCGCTATCAACGTTAGCGGAAAATATATTTCTCCAAAACTCGGTGGCGACTTTAAAGGCTCGGGTGCAGGATTGAGTCCTTCGTATAGCTTCGGAGCGGTAGTTACAGAAGTTAAAGTTGATCCGGAAACCGGTGCCGTGAAAGTGTTGAATATTTGGGGCGCACACGATTGCGGAAAAGCAATTAATCCATTGGCAGTGGAAGGACAATTGGAAGGCTCGTGGCACATGGGATTGGGACAGGCAATGAGCGAGCAGGTAAAATATTTCAACGGCTTACTGATCAACAGTAATTTCTTAGATTATAAAATTCCCACTTCGCTCGATACACCGCCTATCCACACCAACATCATTGAAACAGCAGATCCCGAAGGGCCATTTGGCGCAAAAGAATGTGGCGAAGGAGCCATTCACCCGATAATTCCTGCTGTTGCAAATGCAGTGTTCGATGCAGTGGGTGCAAGGATTACAAAGTTGCCCATCAGCCCTGAAGATGTTTTACAGAAAATTAAAAATCTTTCACTTCCAAATGCAGCACAGGTAAATGTGTAAGAATAAAAATGAGTGACAACAAAAAATATTTAAAGCCGGTTTCTGTTCACGAAGCTATAACCATGAGCAAGGTATGTGGAGATGATTTCCGATACATTGCAGGCGCAACGGATGTGATGGTTAACCGCAGGCAGGGAAATGAAGAATCTTTTGCCTGATTGATTTGTGCGGCATTGATGAACTGAAGCAGGTAACGGTAAAAGAAAATTATCTGTCAATCGGTTCGCTGGTGAGGTTAGACGATTTAAAGAAACATGCAGCCATCGTAAAAGAATTTCCTGTGTTGATAGAAGCAGCCGAAACTGTGGGTTCGCCTCTCATCAGGAAATCAGCCACATTAGGCGGAAATGTTTTATGTGAGAATCGTTGTATTTATTACAATCAATCAGAGTGGTGGCGTGATGCTGTAGGTTATTGCCTCAAATGCGAAGGCAATATCTGTATTGCAACAGGCAGCAAAAAACTTTGCTACTCCGAATTTGTTTCCGATACTGCGCCTGCATTAATCAGCATGGATGCAGAAATTGAAATAGCCGACCATGAAGGAGAACGCACCCTGAAACTTGAAGACATTTATACTGGTGATGGCGTTTGCCCACGCAACCTTAAAAAATCGGCTGTCATCAAATCTATATTGTTGCCCTTGCAACGTGAGTTTCATTCTTCATTTCACAAACTGAGGCAAAGGCAAAGCCTGGATTTTACTTCGCTTACGGTTGCCGTTTCCATAGATAAAAACGGAAAACTAAAATCCGTTCTCGGTGGAGTAGATCCCAAACCGGTTGTGGTGGAAGGCAACAGTGATAGTAATCTTGAAGAAATAATAAAACTGGCATTAAAAGGCTCCCGAGCCATTGACAACGAAATGTTCTCACGCAATTACCGCAGATCCATGATCAGTGTTTTTCTGAAACGCAGTTTTGAGAAGTTGATAGGATGACGCGATTATGATTTCTGATAAAAGCATTGAAGTATTTGTTTTAGCCGGAGGCAAGAGCAGCCGCATGGGTGAAGAAAAAGGACTGATGTTGCTCCATAACAAGCCTATGATACAATATGTGCTGGAACAACTATCCATTCTCAAATTACCAGTGCAAATAATCGCCAATGCTGATGATTACACCAAATTTGGATATGATACGCTGAAAGATATTATTGCTGAAAAAGGACCGATGGGCGGCTTGCTTACAGCTTTTCATTATGCCAAATCAGATTGTGTTTTGCTTATCAGTTGCGATATGCCTTTCATCACATCAGAAATAGTCAGCAAACTAATTTTTGAGGTGAAGGATGATGAAATCACTGCGGCTTATGTTCAAAACGAACCCAATCCATTGTTTGCAGTCTATAAAAAATCACTGAAAAACGAAGTGGAGAAACGAATAGCAGCAGGAAACTTACAAATGAAGCATCTCATAAAATCGTTCCGCCACAAAAGGGTGGAAATGGATGTATATGTGAATCGGAATCCTAACTTGTTTATCAATCTGAATAGTCAGCAGGATGTAAATAATATTACAGATGTATGGAACTGAAAGGAATTAAGATTTTAGCGTTTGGAATGATTGCTGAAAAAATAAACGCGAGCGAATTTTATTTGAAAGAAGTGAGCAATACCAATGAACTGCTGAGTTCGCTGAACAGTTTATACCCTCAACTTAAAGAAATGAAGTTTACAATTTCAGTAAACAGAAGAATTGTAAATAACAACGAACCTTTAAATGCGGACAGCGAAGTGGCATTGCTTCCGCCATTTTCAGGAGGATAATTAAACCATAATGAGCAGGTTTGAGAGGCAAATAAATTTATCCGGTTTCGGGCCAAAGGCACAGCAACAACTGCAAAAAGCAAAAGTGCTGGTGATAGGAGCAGGCGGATTGGGATGTCCTGTGCTGTTGTATCTTGACGCAGCAGGAGTTGGCACATTAGCCATTTGTGACGGTGATGTGGTTGCCGCTTCTAACCTTAACCGTCAGGTAATTTTTTCGGAATCGGATATCACTAAATCAAAAGCAGAAGTTGCGGGGATTTACCTGAAGCAAAAATACAGCGATATTAATATCGAGATTATCAATAAATTTTTAACTGTTGAAAATACGCTTCAAATTTTCAACGCTTATGATTTGATAATTGATGGTAGCGATAATTTTCAAACGCGCTATATGGTTAACGATGCCTGTGTGCTGCTGAATAAACCACTTGTGTTTGGGGCAGTGTATCAAAACGAAGGTCAGGTGGCAGTGTTTAATGTAAGTGATGATAATGCCGTCTCTTCAAATTACCGTGATGTATTTCCGAATCCGCCTTCTGAAAACGAAATTCTAAACTGCAATGAAACTGGTGTTTTGGGTGTATTGCCCGGCATTATTGGTGTAATGATGGCTTCGGAAGCGATAAAATTAATAACGGGATTTGGCAAAGCTTTGATAAATAAAATGCTTTACTACAACCTGCTTACCAACACCACTTACGAAACAGAAATTGCACCCAACGCTGTTGCAAAAAGTATTATTCCAAAAACCCCAGAAGACTTTTACAAAACTGATTACACCCTACTATGCGGCAATTTGCCATCCATTGAGTGGAGTGAAGCGTTGTTATTGAAAAATAATACTCCCGGCAAAGTTATTTTGCTTGATGTGAGGGAAACACACGAACAGCCGAAGTTGGATGGAATAGAAACAATGAATATTCCGCTGCAGTCACTTTCTGAAAATATTGAGCCATTAAATACAGCAGAAAATATTTTAGTTTTTTGTCAGTCGGGAATAAGAAGCAGAAAAGCTGTTGCAGTGTTACGCAGCAAATTCCTACAGAAAAATATTTATTCTGTTGCCGGAGGAATTTCAAAACTTAATTCAACCATCAACGCTTAGCAAACATGGAACGTAAACCAAAACAGATTTTTATACAGGGGGCCATTTCTTCCTCAAAAATTGCAGACTCCATTCAAAAGCACAGCAGTAAAACAGATATTGGCGCACACAGTATTTTTTTGGGGCAGGTAAGAACCGATGAAAAGCCGGAAGGAATCATTCAGGCGATTGAATACACAACTTACGAAGAGATGGCTTTACAGAAAGCATTTGAGATACGCGAAGATATTTTTGCAAAATACCCGCTCACCTGTTTACACATCTATCATAGTTTGGGTGTTGTAAAAACCGGAGAAATCTGTTTGTTTGTTTTTACTTCTTCAAAAAACCGGAAAGCAGCAACAGAAGCTTGCAATGAGATGGTGGAACGAATCAAAAACGAATTGCCCGTTTGGGGGAAAGAAATTATTGATGAGAAAAAATCTTTGTGGAAAGAAAACAGTTAAAGAAGTATGATAAACATTACGCATAAAAACAGCACGCACTGCACTGCCATAGCACAGGCAATTGTGAAAGTGAGTAAAGAGGAAACGATAACTGCCGTTAAAGAAAATAAAGTGCCCAAAGGCAATGTGTTTGAAATGTCGAAAACTGCGGGATTGTTTGCCGCCAAACGCACATCCGATATGATTCCCGATTGCCATCCTCTTCCCATTGAATATGCACACATCACACATGAGATAAACGGGTTGGAAATTTTAATCCGCGTGGAAATTCAAACCATTTACAAAACCGGAGTAGAAGTAGAAGCCATGCATGCTGCTTCTGTTGTTGCACTTACCATTTATGATATGCTTAAACCTATTGATAAAAATATTTCCATTGAACAAATAAAACTGATTGAAAAGAAAGGCGGGAAAAGCGATTTCATTAAAAAGGAAATAAGCGGAATAAAGGCAGCCGTTATAGTTTGCTCCGACAGTATTTCAAAAGGCACAAAAGAAGACAAGGCGGGTAAAGCAATTATTGAAAAACTAAAATCTTGTAAAGTTGATATTGCCGATTACATTATCATTCCTGACGAAAAAAATATTATTCAGGAAAAAGTAAGAGCATATTGTTCTCAGCAGATTCAACTGGTAATTCTTACGGGCGGCACAGGATTATCGCCACGCGATATTACTCCGGAAGCATTAGACAGCGTTATCGAAAAACGGATACCCGGCATTGAAGAAGCCATCCGCACGTATGGTCAGGAACGAACACCATACTCTATGCTATCGCGCAGTATTGCAGGATTAGTAGGCAACACCCTTGTATTGGCTTTGCCCGGCTCCACACGCGGTGCTGCCGAAAGTATGGAAGCCGTTTTCCCTCACATACTCCATATTTTCAGAGTGATGAAAGATGCGAGGCATGATTGAGAAAATATACCTTAAAGAAAACTCTTGTAATCAAGTCTGAATTACCCCAACATTATATGGTTTAGTAATAGGATTGTGATTTGCCATTTCAATGCCCATGCTAATCATATTACGAGTCTCTAATGGGTCAATAATTGCATCAACCCAAAGTCTTGATGCTGCATAATATGGTGATGTCTGTGAGTTGTATCTGTCAGTAATTGTTTTTAGTTGTGCTTTTTCGGCTTCTTCAGAAATTTCTTTACCCTGTGCTTTAAGAGCAGCCACCTGAATTTGCAATAATGTTTTTGCTGCTTGTGAACCACCCATCACTGCTATTTGTCCTGTCGGCCATGCAGCAATTAATCTTGGATCGTAGGCTTTGCCACACATTGCATAGTTGCCTGCACCATAACTGTTACCAATGATGATGGTGAATTTAGGCACGACACTGTTAGCCATAGCATTTACCAATTTAGCTCCATCTTTGATTATGCCACCATGTTCACTACGACTACCAACCATAAAGCCTGTTACATCTTGCAGAAACACTAAGGGTATTCTTCGCTGATTGCAGTTCATGATAAACCTTGCTGCCTTATCTGCACTGTCGCTGTAGATAACACCACCAAACTGCATTTCGCCTTTTTTACTTTTCACAACCTTGCGCTGATTGGCAACAATTCCTACAGCCCATCCGTCAATACGTGCTGTTCCGCATAAAATACTTTGTCCGTACTTTTCTTTGTATTCATCAAACTCACTGTTATCAACTAATCGGTTGATAACTTCATGCATATCGTATTGCTTGGAATTTTCTGCCGGAATTATTCCATAAATTTCTTTTGGATTTGCTGCAGGTTCCTTTGACTCTGCTCTCTCAAAACCCGCTTTGTCAAATGTTCCAATTTTAGAAAACAAACGTTTAATATAGTCAAGACAAGATGCATCATCAGGAAATTTATTATCTGTAACACCTGAAATTTCACAATGAGTAGTAGCTCCACCTAAAGTTTCATTATCTATATCTTCACCAATAGCAGACTTTACCAAATAGCTTCCTGCAAGAAACACAGAACCTGTTTTGTCAACTATTAAAGCTTCATCACTCATAATAGGTAAATAGGCTCCTCCTGCAACACAACTTCCCATAATTGCTGCAATCTGTAATATTCCCATTGATGACATAACTGCATTGTTTCTGAATATGCGACCGAAATGCTCTTTGTCCGGAAATATTTCATCTTGCATAGGAAGAAATACACCTGCACTGTCAACAAGATAAACAATAGGTAACTTATTTTCCATGCTGATTTCCTGTGCACGTAAATTCTTTTTTGCTGTCATCGGAAACCATGCACCTGCCTTTACAGTAGCATCATTAGCTACAACGATACATTGTTTTCCTGAAATATATCCAATCACAATAACAACACCTGCAGAAGGACAACCACCTTGTTCGGCATACATGCCATCTGCTGCAAAAGCACCTACTTCAAATTGTGGTTTATCGGTATCCAACAAATACGCAATTCGTTCACGTGCCAGCATTTTGTTTTTTTCTTTTTGCTTAGCTGCATTTTTCTTTCCACCACCTTCATAAATTTTATTTAATCGCTCTGCTAAACGAATCAAATGTGATTTATAAGCATCTTCATTGATATTAAATTCAAGATTAACTTTCTCTGCCATAATTAGTATTCAATAGCCTGCAAAAATAACTTAAAAAAGTCAACTTTACTGAATGTACTTTAGGCAAGTCTATGACTTTTGTTTATTGTTCTTATCTGCCTTCTTAGTATTGTAATTCCATGGACAGTGGCGGCAACCGCTTTGACAACAATATCCTCTTTTTAGATGATATTTCTCAGTAAATACAATATACCCTTCAGGAGTCAGGTAGTATTCATCTTTTTCAAACTTGTCTGTAAAAGCCATTTCGTTTGCAAAATTCAACAATATACAGATTGTTTTCAAATAATATTTTATCGTATCGTATTGAGTGATGAAATTAAGGATGTATATACTCAAAGCAATTCATGTATAACTCTTTAGATTTGCAAAAATGAATAGTCCAATTATTGATGAAGTAAATCTCAACGACTTTCAGTTGGCACATAAAGGAGTGAGTTTACATGTACTCAGACTCGATTTGGATGATGTCATAACAGGAGGCAATAAGTCTTTTAAGTTAAAATACAATCTTCAAGCAGCAAAAGAAAAGGGGAGGAGCATAATAGTTACATTCGGTGGTGCTTTCAGCAATCATATTGCGGCAACTGCACGTACCTGCAAATTACAAAACTTAAAAGCTGTGGGTATTATCAGAGGTGAAATTGTTACGCCAATGAATAACACTTTAAGTCGTGCTGTTAATGATGGAATGACGTTAATACCTGTCAGTCGTCAATGGTATAGACAAATTCATGATAAAGAATTTTATAAAAGTAATTTAGTAAAGTGTTTACTAATTGCAAACAATATAAATCCTGATGCTTGTTATGTAGTTCCTGAGGGAGGAAATAATGCCGAAGGCTTTAAAGGTTGTTTGGAAATAATGAATAATATAAATGCTGATTATGATACAGTTGTATGTGCTGTTGGAACAGGAACTACTCTTGCAGGAATTGCTGCATCACTACCCCAAAATAAAAACGTACATGGTATTGCCGTAGTTCTGGCTGCCGATACTCTGACTAAAAACATACAATTACACTTAGCTGAAAGTAATTCAAATGCAAAGTATATTGTTCACCAACAATACTCCTTTGGTGGATTTGGTAAAAGCAATGCAGAACTTAAAACATTTGGTGAGTTATTTACGCAAAAAACTAATATTCTTATTGAGCCTGTTTACACCGGTAAATTGTTTTATGCAATACTTGATATGCTTGCAAAAGATAAGTTTAATCCGGGAACAAAAATTCTTGCTATTCACACCGGTGGTTGTCAGTATTTGATTGATAAATAAAAAAAGGCAATCCGAAGACTGCCTTTTCAAAATATATTAGACTTTATAAAACTTAATCCAAAGTTATTTTTTTGGTAATCACGTCAGAGTTGTAAGTTATTTTTACTAATACAACACCTTTGTTCAGTGATAGTGATGCCTTTTCTATTCGCTGATTAAATGCATTTGGATTTTTCTCAGATGCTAAAAGACTGCCTTTAATATCATAAACTTCAATAGAACGCATTGGCTCTTTGCTGGTAGAAACCACAGTAAAATAGCTTTTTGAAGGACTATTATAGATTGTTACATCTGAACTGTTTGTAGAAACTTCTTTAACAGATGTTGGCAGGTTACGGCAGAAAACGATTCTGGGATTTACGTAGTTCATAATGGTATCAATGTAAGCCAAAGCATAAGTCTTGCTCATAGTTGGGTTTGTTAACATAGAATTACCATAACAAGTATCTCCGCGTGTTGACTGATAACCCATTGCCATAGCAAGATTACGTGTTGATTGTAAATCGTACCATTCCCAAGGACCGGCATGTCCAAGTTGTGGGTTTACCGGATTAATACCTTGCTGAAGTGGGAACAATCCTTCATTGCCATTATTAATACTGTTAGCACGAAGTGTATAAGGATCCGTAAACCCTGCATTAGCAAAACATGCATTATTTCCTAATTGATTAGCCCATTTAATAATTTCACCTGAACCTATTACATCAACAACAGCTTGTGGTGGAGTAGTGGGTACATAAACAATTCCAACACCGTAAGGAGCAAATGGATCGTCAACACAATGAATTCCAATCATAGGAGCATCACCGGCAGCAATCCATGAACTATCACCCATGGCACCACCTAAATTCACTACAAACTGAACAGCATTTGAATATCCGGGATTATTTTCATTGTTATAGGGTGCCACACCACCAATGCCGTCAAAATCACCCAATGCAGTTTGATTTACATAAGGCTGTCCGGCATAAATGCCATAGGTTGGTGCATCAGTGCTGCTGATAAACTTAGGCAGCGTAATTTCAGACGGACTGTTTAGCACTGCATAGTTCAATGCAATATATCCGCCTGTTCCCTGACCAACGAGATAAAAATTATTCACATCAATTTTATAAACATTATTGTTTGTTGCAGCATCTTTTCTGAAATATCGCACACATGACTTTGCATCTTGTATTGAACGATAAACTGCATTCAGCAAGGTACCTCTACGAATGTCAAGTCCATTGTTTGGATTCGTATTTGTAGGATCCCATCCTAAGCGGTAATCCATATTTGCAACAACATAGCCTCTGCGAGCAAACTGCTTGCAAATTTCTACTGCTGCACTGTCATTTCTTGATCCGGTTGCATTTCCATTCACAATAATAGGAATATAACTTCCTGTATGTAAATAAATAATCAACGGTCTTTCAGTCATTGGGTCAGCAGCACCTGCAGGCTCATAAATATCCATTTTTAAATCTTTTAAAACTGGTGTTCCTGTAAGGACTTCGTAGTTCTGACCATAAACTACATTGGGGGTAACATTAACAGAAGGGAATACTTCAGTTAAAAATCGTTGTGCCTGTGCAGTATATGCAAACATGCTGAACATGCCCAATACTGCTAATTTTTGTAAATGTTTTCTCATCTTAATATGGTTTTATGGACGTAAAAATAATAACAATCTTCAAATAAAAAGCAATTACTGAAAACTTAATCTATCAGGTCAATAAATTCTGATAAAATCATTGCTGTTGCACCCCAAATAACCAGGTTGCCAATTCTGAAAGCAGGAGCTGTTATTAAGCCTCTTGTAGTCTGATGTTGCAGTCCTTGTATAATTGTTTTATTTTTAATCAAACTATGCAATGGGATTTCAAAAATTTCTTTCACTTCATTTTGATTTGCTAAGAAAACTGATGTTTGAATCTGAGTGGCAATAAAAGGATATACCATGTAATTGCTCGGTGGAATATATATTCTTGAAAGCTGACCTATGATGTTGATGCTCTTATCAGCAATTCCAATTTCTTCTTCCAGTTCGCGGGTTGCAGTTAGAGTCAAACTCTCATCAGGCTCTGCCTTTCCACCAGGGAAAGCAATTTGACCCGAATGCACTTTGCCATCTTCTGCACGCTGAATCATTACAAGATGCGGAATGTTATTTTTATTATTGACAAGCAACATAACACTGCCTATGCGATAATTCCCTTCAGGCTCATAAACAGGACGGTTAACAGATGCTAATTTTAAATGAGAATTTCTGCCGGGCAAATCTTTCAGTCTTCCGGAAATAAAAACTTCAAAGTCTGTTATGTTATCAAGCGGTGACAACTCTTTCTCCTTTTTTGCGTTCACCAATCTGCTGACGCCACATGGCATAATAAAGACCTTTCTCTTCGAGAAGCGTTTCATGTCTGCCTTCTTCAATCTTATGTCCTTTTTCCAATACAAAAATATGGTCAGCATGCATGATGGTTGAAAGCCTGTGTGCAATCAATATGGTAATGAGATTTTTATTTTGTTGATAGATTTTATAGTTTCTGTAATCTCTTCTTCAGTAATGGAATCAAGTGCAGAAGTAGCCTCATCCAAAACCAACAGATTAGGATTGCGCAGCAAAGCTCTTGCAATAGAAAGTCTTTGCTTTTCACCTCCTGACACTTTCACACCGCCTTCGCCAATAACTGTGTTCAGGCCATTTTCTGCTCTTGCCAAAAGAGAGTGGCACGATGCCATATTCAATGCATTCAATACTTGATCATCATGGGCATGTGGATTTACGAATAAAAGATTTTCTCTGATAGTTCCTGCAAACAATTGAGTATCCTGTGTCACAAAACCAATCTGCTCTCTCAACTCATTCAGATTAATGTTGTTGGCATCAATCCCATTGTAAAGAATTTTTCCCTCTGCCGGATGATACAAGCCCACTAGTAATTTTACTAAAGTACTTTTACCACTGCCCGAAGGACCAACAAAGGCAATTGTCTCGCCACGTCTGGCTTTAAAACTGATATTGTTAACAGCATTGCCATGTGCGGATATATGTTTAAAAGAAACACTACTAAATTCAAATGTTTCAATTGCATTCAACTGAAGAGGTGATTGTGGTTTGTATTCAAGTGGCATTTCCATTATCTCACTAAAATTATTCAGTGAAGCCTGTGCTTCGCGGTAAACAGCAATAACGTTACCCAACTCCTGTAGCGGCCGAAAATAAAAAACGAATAAAACATTAATGTCATCATCTTACCAGGTGAAATTTCATCCTTAAAAATCAGATAGTACAACAAAAAAACAAACAATGTTCTCAGAAAATTCACCGTTGTGCCCTGTATAAAACTAAGGCTGCGGATAAACTTCACTTTCTTCAATTCCAGATTCAGAATTTTATCTGTCACTGTGTTCAGTCTGTTTATTTCCTGATTTGCCAGCCCCAGACTCTTCACTAACTCAATATTTCTGAGCGACTCTGTTGTTGCACCTGCTAATGCAGTAGTCTCACCCAATATTTTTTTAGAAATAACCTTAATCTTTTTGCTGAGCATATTGCTCACCACAGCCAAAACCGGCACAGTAAGCAGAAAAACAGGTGCAATGCTCCAATGTACATTTATAGCATAAGCCATCACAAAAATTATTCCAACCACACTCTGAAAAAGAATACTGATAAATGCATTGATAAACTTCTCGCTGTCGGCACGCACCTTTTGTAACTTACCTAGGGTTTCACCGCTGCGCTGATCCTCAAAAACCTGATAGGGCAATTCCAGCGAATGTTTAATGCCATCGCTATACATCTCTGCACCGGTGCGTTGCACAATCACATTTACAAAATAATCCTGAAAATTTTTTTGCAATACGCGACACCAAAGCTACTCCCATTGAAGCTAAAAGGAACCAAATAATATCCTGAAAAAATTTAGGAAAATCATTACTGTAGTTCGATACATGCATAGCAAATCGATCCAGCATTTTACCCGCAATCAACGGATCCAATAAAGAAAAACATTGATTAACAGCCGCCAGCAACAAAGCTAATAATACCAACTTCCAGTGGCGTTTTAAATAAGTTACTAATATTTTCAAACTTCTTGATTTGTTAGGAGTTTCAAAAATAGTGGTTTAGGAAGTAGGAAATGAATCAGTAGTTTAATTTGTATTAATATTGAGTGGGAGGGTTAATATTTAGGTAAGGTTTTATTATAAAAATGTGTCAATTTTAAAAAGTCAACTTATAATTCTTTTAAAAATAAAAATTCATTACTGGCTTATTTTATCTTTTTATTTTTATTTTTGAATTGAAAAATAGTTTTAATTCTGATATGTATCAGAACAAAACAATATGCTCGATAGCGATTGGACTTACTATCTCATTGACAATTCTATGCAACAGCTAATTGATACATAGAAAATAATTAAAAGACACAGTTTATTTTATATGCAAAAAATCGTTAAACTATATGAATGGACAACCTCCTTACCTATTATTACATGTTTACTATATTTTTCAGGTTTATTAGATAACAATATTGTTTTGCAAATATTGGCAGGAATATTACTGCTGTTTTTGTGTAATGTCAGCTGTACATCATTCAGAAATCGTTGCTCATCGTGTGGGCGAACCTTACGGAACTATTATCCTGGCAGTATCCATTACAATTATTGAAGTTGCTATAATAATTTCTTTAATGATGACCGGTGGTAAAGAATATGCTTCATTCGCCAGAGACACTGTTTATGCTGCTGTTATGTTGATTCTTAATGGAATTATAGGACTTTCATTGTTTCTTGGCGGAAGAAAATATCATACACAAACATTTTCTCCTCATTCAGTAAAGATTGCACTGGTAGCACTTGTGTCTATTGTAACATTCACAATGATATTACCCACCTTTACAAGTAGTATTATTGGTCCATATTACACAGAACGACAATTGTTATTTGAAATAATTGCGTGCTTAATTATTTATATAGCTTTTATAGCAGCTCAAACAATTAGATATAGGGAATATTTTATCACTGAAGCTAATCCCGATGTAGAAGTCACTCACAATAATATCTCTAATTCCTCATTTATTATTAGTTTAATTTTTCTAATGATTTGTCTTGTTATAGTTGTGTTACTTGCAAAATCACTTTCCAATCCCATAGAAAATTTATTAACTTCTTATGGATTGCCACGTAGTTTAGTCGGAATTGTTATTGCAGCTGTAATTTTATTGCCTGAAGGAATTGCAGCCGTTTCATCGGCCAGAAAAAATAAATTACAAAACAGTTTGAACTTAGCTTTAGGTTCGGCACTTGCAAGTATAGGATTGACAATTCCTGCTGTTTCTCTTGCAAGCTACATTTTTGACCTGCCGCTTATTTTAGGTCTCGAATTATTGCCTATAATATTATTAGCCATTTCTATTTTTACTGTAATGCTTTCACTCATTGGAGGACGTAGTAATATTGTTTATGGTGTCGTTTTGTTAGTGAATTTATTTGCGTACGTATTTTTAACAATTAATCCATAACTGTAATTTTAACACAATATTTTACTATAGTAAGTTGGTTTTAATATCTGAATCAGATTTTTTATCCTATCAAAGTATCAATGATTTTACATTGGTGGGACTCTGTGGAATAGCAAGCAATATAACTTACAAAACATTAAAAATAATCTAATCATTTCATTGCCTTATCATTTTTTATTACTATTGTAAATGGATAGTTTTAATTCCATTCGACATAATAAAGTTAGTTATCTTTGGTAACTGTCAATAATAGAGATTTAGCTAAATGGAGACCTTAAAGAAAAGAATAAACAATAATGTTAACCAAACATACACATGAAAAAGCTTCTACTTCTTCTATTTGTAACTTCACAGATTACATTTTGCAAAGCACAACAATTTTCTTTTCAAATGTTTTTTTCAGATGCCATTGGTAATAAAGACACCATTACTTTGGGATATGATTTAACTGCAACTGATAGTATTGATACTGCATTTGGTGAAACAAATATCATTTCAGTTCCTTTAGACACAAATCTGGATGTTCGCATTACAAATGCATGGTTTACTTATGCAGACGCTGTTTACTTCCATTTAAAAAAGCAAATTGTTTTCTATGATTGTTCTCTACATAATTTAAATATTCAACCAATTAATATTGTTACTCAACACTGGCCGGTTACAATGACATGGAATAATAGTATATTCAATGACTCATGTAATAATGGAAGTGTTTTTACAGGTATTAATCCTGCTGGTTGGTGGGACACAGGCTGCCCAAGCGGCTTATTACAACAGGTTTTTCTAGGTGATGACTCAATCACCTTCAATTCTAACTTTGATTTAGGTTGGTTCGGTTATATCAATTCAAATGGTGATTCAATTCCGGTTTTTTGGCAAGCATTTGGCGATTCAACAATTCTTACTACCGGTATTAATGAACTTCCGCAACAATGTATTTCAGTAAAAGTATTTCCGAATCCCGGTTCTACTTACATCACTGTTCAAGCAAACAATTCATTCGGACAGTTAAGCCTGATTTCAATCTTAAATTCTTATGGACAAATTGTACTCAAAACACAACAGATAAGTAGGATTGATATAAGTGAGCTCCCCGATGGAATTTATTTTATTAAAACAGAAAATACTAAGGGAGAATTTACAACAAGTAAATTTTTAAAACTCTGAGGTAATAAATATATTCAACTTCAACAGATCATATTTCCCCCAAAATTCATATTATCTTTTCTACTTTGAAAGATTGAATTACTAAATTCAATTTCGAGTATTCAGCAAGTATTCAGAATATTACTTATCCTATCAATAAATAGAAAAAGTATTATTAGGCAATTCAAAACACTTACTGAAAAAGGATGTACCAAGATTGCGCAAGAATACATTTCCGAACAAAACATTCTACTTTCTTTTACTATTCAATCCTTTCAAGTCCTGTTTGATAAACAAGAGTATAAGAAACTACACTATATGTATTATTTCCATTTTGCAATTTGCCCAAACTTAACTGTACGTGAATTCCAAATCTTACTCTGTATTGGGTTGTAATTCCACGAAGATACCATAGCTACAATTTTTAAATCTGATAATTTATAGCCGACAACCGGGAACGAATAGCTCATTACGGTTTCCGTTGAAGTAAACGTGATATCATCACCAAGTGCGTTAGTTGGCATTAATCGAACAACTTGCTGGTGAAAAAAATTTCCCACACTGCCTAATTGGTTTTGTGCAAGCACATTATCTTCTGTTACAAAAATTGTTAAACGCAAATTATCGTTAATGTGAGAATTATGACCTATATGTACCTCCACTCTGCCGGAATCATTTTCAAGCTTTGAAATTAAAGCAATACCCAAATCATGTGTTTCTGCCAGACGCGATGTTACATTGCTTTGCCACTTTGTGTAATCTACATAATATGTACCAGTACTAGGTTGAACAACCCTACCCACAGTTGCACAAGGAAAGCCGAACATCGCTTGCCAATAATGGAATCTTACAGTGTCATATTTAACTATTTCAAGCCAATCAACATCGTGTATGGAAACCACATCCACTTTACCGCCATTAATGGCTGAATCTTTAATAGATTGAAGAATATGAGCCCCATTAACACAACCTGGACACCATTCGCCCGTCAGTTCTTCAATCAAAACTCTTTGTTCAAAAACAGAAGGCATAGTACCGAGTGAGTTTGTAATACTAGTCGAATCTGGCACATTCGGACTAACTTCATCAGTATTATCATTTTTACGGCATGCGTTAAATAATAGAAAAAGTAGTATAGCAGTTAAAAAAATAAATTGTTTCTTCATGACATGATATTTATTCAGTAAGTGTTAAAAATGCATTAAAAGTTTCACATTTTCAAAAATAAATTTTCCCATTATCCTCATATTCGCTTCAGATCCCCACGACAAAACAGAGTTTGAAGCTTTGGGGAGGTAACTAACATTCAACAACTTTCTAAACTCCAACCCTTACTTTCACAATCTTATAGCTATTAGCATTTGACTTGTGCTTTTTCAACCCAAAATTCTCAACCCATTTTTCTCTTGCGCTAAAAGCCGTAAAAATCAAAACCGCCATTATCTTGCAGACAACAGCGGTTTATATTTTATTAAGTGTATTTAATTTAACTAATCAACAAATCACCAATTATCAAATCAAACAACTTTCTAAACTTTCAAACCTTCTAAACTTTCCAACTTAGTTTAGTAGCGATAATAATCAGGCTTATAAGGTCCTGCAACTGGAACGCCAATATAATCTGCCTGGCTTTGCGTTAATGTTTCCAATTCAACACCAATTTTACTTAGGTGCAGACGTTCAACTTTCTCATCAAGATGCTTTGGAAGTGTGTAAACTTTGTTCTCATATTTATCGGTATGATTCCACAACTCAAGCTGTGCCAGCGTCTGATTGGTGAACGAATTACTCATCACAAATGATGGGTGACCGGTAGCACAACCAAGGTTTACCAAGCGACCTTCTGCAAGTACAATAATGTCTTTACCATCAAGCGTATATTTATCAACTTGTGGCTTGATAGTATCTTTAGAATTACCATAATTTTTATTCAGCCATGCCATATCAATCTCATTATCGAAGTGACCGATATTACAAACAACTGCATTATGCTTCATTGCTTTAAAATGTTTGTCAACAATAATGTTATGATTTCCTGTTGCAGTAACAATAATGTCTGCTTCAGGAATAGCATTGTCCATCGTTTTTACTTCATAACCTTCCATTGCAGCCTGAAGTGCGCAAATTGGATCAATCTCAGTTACAATTACACGAACACCGGCACTGCTTAACGATTCTGCAGAACCTTTTCCAACATCACCATAACCTGCAACTACTGCAACTTTTCCGGCAAGCATCAGGTCAGTAGCTCTGCGAATTGCATCTTGCAACGATTCGCGACAGCCATATTTATTATCAAACTTCGACTTGGTAACTGAGTCGTTAATGTTAATGGCAGGAATAGGTAATGTGCCTTTTTGCATACGCTCATACAAGCGGTGAACACCTGTAGTAGTTTCTTCGCTTAATCCTTTAATATCTTTTATCAGTTCAGGAAATTTGTCAAACACCATGTTGGTAAGGTCGCCACCATCATCTAAAATCATGTTTAATGGCTTGCCACCTTCAAATGCAAAAAGTGTTTGTTCAATACACCAATCAAACTCTTCGTTGCTCATACCTTTCCATGCATAAACAGGAATTCCTGCTGCTGCAATTGCTGCTGCGGCATGGTCTTGTGTAGAAAAAATATTACATGAACTCCAGGTAACTTCTGCTCCTAATTCCTTTAATGTTTCAATTAATACAGCCGTTTGAATGGTCATGTGAAGACATCCTGCAATTCTTGCACCTTTAAGTGGTTTTTGCTTTCCGAATTCTGCACGTAATGACATTAATCCCGGCATCTCTGCCTCGGCAAGTTTAATTTCTTTACGACCCCACTCAGCCTGTGAAATGTCTTTTACTTTGTACTTCAGTTTTGAATCTGTTACTGTTGACATATTTTTGATTTAATTTGTATGATTTTCAAAATTTTGCGCAAATTTACACATTTGAAGCCTACTATCAAAGGAATATTTTATGCCTCTAATAAAGTCAACTAAGTCTGATAATAGTTTTACAGGAATATGGCATTTGACAGAAAGCACTAATATGCTTTCTCAGATGTTACGTTTTTATGGAAAGTATAATTTGCCCGGACACTATACCCACCAAAGACGTATTGCAGAGTGGTATGCAGTTCGATTGATTCTGCATGAGATATTGCCTGATAAACACTTCGATATTTTTTTATAATGAATTCGGCAAACCATTTTTAGCCTCACCTGAAGGATTCATTTCTATTTCACATACACATGGATTTGTGGGAGTATTGTTTCACCGTTTCAACAATTGCGGTTTTGACATGGAATTAATGGACAGGCCTGTTGCTTCTATTTCTCATAAGTTTGTCCGAAGCGATGAAGAATCTTTTTTAAAAGACAATCCTTTGCAAAAAACGCTGATGCTTTGGAGCGCTAAAGAAGTTATTTATAAAATTTATGGTAAAAAATCGCTCGATTTTAAAGACAACCTGCGTATTTTACCCTTTGAATATCAACATCAGGGCGAAATTAAAGGTCAGTTAATTTTAAATAATGATATTTGCAACTATGATATTCAATATTCGTTTCAAGACCAATTGCTAACTACTTTCGCCATCGAAAAATAAATATGAAGCAACAAATACTTCAGCAATTCCATAACCATAAGAAGCAGCTTGCTGTTTTGATTGACCCCGATAAGGTCAATGAAGATCAGTTGAAAAAACTTTGTGCTTATGCAACAGAGCATCAGGTTGACTATTTCTTTGTTGGAGGAAGTATTTTAACGCATGGAAGCATTTCTGAAACTATTGCCAGATTAAAAAAATTTGCATCCTTGCCCGTCATTCTTTTTCCTGGTAACGCTTCGCAAGTTGATCCGCAGGCTGATGCAATTTTATATCTTTCTTTAATATCAGGTCGTAATGCTGATTTGCTGATTGGCCAGCATGTGCTTAGTGCTATGTCTGTAAAACTATCAGGGCTTGAGGCTATACCTACAGGATACATTCTTATTGACAGTGGTAATGTAACAACAGTGCAGTATGTAAGCAATACAAAACCCATTCCCCACGATCATAGCGAACTTGCAGTTTCTACAGCTGTTGCCGGACAACTTTTAGGCATGCAGGTAATTTATCTTGAAGCCGGAAGTGGAGCCAGAAGAACCGTATCCGGACAGATGATTGAATTGGTTAAAAAAAATACAGGTCTGCCTTTGATAGTTGGTGGTGGTATTCGTACTGCCGAAAAAGCAATTGAGATTTATAATTCAGGTGCCGATATTATTGTGGTAGGAAATGCCATTGAAGATAATCCCGAACTTATGATTGAAATTGCAAAAGCAAAAACAACTATAAACCAAACCTTAAACGCATTGTAGCCTGTGGACTTACAAACTATTATGTTTTTAAATATTCCTTTGATTGAATGGATAGGCTTTTCCTTTGGAGTGGTTGGAATTTATTTAGGAATAAAAGAAAAGATTGCATACTTTCCGATTAGTTCAATTAATGTAATTGTATCACTTTATATTTTTATCATCAGTCATTATACAGTGATGTTGTTCAACAAGGTGTTTACATTCTATTGCTTTCCTATGGTTGGTATCGCTGGATTAAAGGCAGTCAAAACACAGAAATGCCTGTTACCAACGCTTCAAAAAAACTCATTTTCATTCTTCTTGGTGGAATCATTTTACTTACTGTTGGCATGGGTGGTTGGTTCAGTCATTATACTGATGCACATTTACCGTATTGGGATGCATTGGCAACAAGCATGTGTTTTGCAGCACAATATTTAATGGCCGAAAAGAAAATTGAGAACTGGCTTGTTTGGATAGATGCGAATATTTTATATATAGGAATATATCTTTATAAAGGTCTGCCGCTCTATGCAATTTTGTTTTCTATTTATCTTATCATGGCTATTGTAGGATATTTTAAATGGCAGAACCATCTCATCAGACATGAGGAAAATTCATAAGATTGCCATCGTTGGGCCTGAGTCAACAGGAAAGAGTTTATTAAGTGAACAGTTATCCAATCATTATAATACTGCCTGGGTGCCTGAAGTTGCACGTGACTATTTACATAAATTAAATCGTCCATACACCTTTGACGATTTGTCGGTAATAGCAAAATTGCAGTTAAAGGAAGAAGAGAGATTGTCAAAAACTGCAAAACACTTTTTGTTTTGCGATACCAATTTAATCGTGATAAAAGTTTGGAGCGACTTTAAATATGGACGAACAGAAAAGTGGATTGTTGATGCAATTCAGAAGAGTGACTATTCATTACATTTGCTTACAGATATTGATTTACCTTGGGAAGATGATCCTTTAAGAGAACATCCGCATTTCAGAAGTCAACTGTTTGAATTATATTTACAAGAATTGAATAGCTTTGGATTAGAGTATCAAACTGTACGAGGAATAGGAGAGGACAGGATAAAAAATGCATTGAATCATATTGAAAAACTTGAACCGAATTTAATAAGGTGAATAGAAATCTGTATTGATTATTTTCGCATCTGATAGAATTTCTTTAATTAAAAATAATGATGAAAAAACTACTTACACTTTTATTTGCAGTCGTTATCTTACCGGTAGTGGCATTGTCGCAGTCGCCTGCATTAGTTGGTTACTGGCATAATTGGGATATTACAGCAGCACCATACATTATGCTTGATAGTGTTGATTCACGTTATAATATTATTGACATTGCATTTGCAGTGCCTCAGGCAGGCACCGACTATCAGATGGAATTTATTCCCGAGCAGGTTACTCCTGCGGCATTTGCTACGCAGGTTCAGAATTTGCAGAATCAGGGACGCAAGGTAATTATCAGTATGGGAGGTGCCACAGCACCGGTTTCATTAGATAATGCTGTTGAGCGTGATTCTTTTGTTGCAAGCATGACGAGCATAATTAACTTCTATGGTTTTGATGGAATAGATATTGATTTTGAAGGCAGTTCTATTTCTGTAAGTGGCGGAACAATTGCAAACCCTATTGATGCAAAAATCATCAACCTGATTGATGCAGTAAAACAAATCATGAGCAACTATTATGCTACTCATGGCAAGAAAATGATACTTACCATGGCACCTGAGACTGCATTTGTGCAAGGAGGCATGTCGGCCTTCGGTAGTATTTGGGGTGCCTATTTACCTGTCATTGATGCTTTGCGCGATTCGTTAGAAATATTACATGTTCAGCTTTACAACAGCGGAACTATGTTTGGCATTGATGGTAACATTTACACACAAGGCACTGCCGACTTTATTGTTGCAATGACAGAGGCAGTCATTCAAGGGTTTAATACATCTGGTGGTTTGTTTGCAGGCATACCGGCTAATAAAGTGGCAGTGGGATTGCCGGCATGTACAAATGCAGCAGGAGGTGGTTATACTGATACTGCAACTGTTAAATCGGCACTGGATTATTTACTTGGCAAAGGGCCAAAACCTGGAACATACACATTGGTTCAGTCTGGTGGCTATCCAACTTTACGTGGTATGATGACATGGTCAATCAATTGGGATGCTGTAAATAATTGCTCAACTTCGTCTTATCAATATGCAGAAAACTTCCAGAAAATATTTGGAACAAGCACTTCATTAGCTGATGTAAACCAACAGCGTTTTTCTGTATTCCCAAATCCTGCGTCTGATAAAATTTATATCTCAACGAAGTCAGAAGGTAGCAAACGATTTTTTATTTATGACATGCTTGGTAAAATGATTATGTCTGATAACTATTCGTCAACAAAAGAAGAGATAGATATTTCTTCCTTATCAAATGGAGTATATTATGTTAAATTAGAGAATCGGATTTTTAAATTTGTAAAGTACTAAGCCTCTTTTTAACCCTTTGTTAGGGCTAATTAGTTCTTGATCTTAACAAACTTATGCTTATAGCTGTCAACGCCATTACTGACTTCAATAAAATAAATTCCTTCTTTCAATGATTGGGAAAGATTAACAGAAAAGCTTTTCCCTTGTGGAATAACCATCTTTCCTTGGTCAACAATTTTACCTGACAAGTCAAGAATTGAATAGGATGTTTCAGTTTGACTTTCGGGCAATGCTACATTGATAAAATCTGTTGCCGGATTAGGATAAACAGAAATGGCAGATGATTGAATTTCATTTATTCCTGTAATAGAAGGCGTAATAAGTTGTTGTGTTTTGTAAATAAAATCACCTAATGTATCTCCTTGGTTGTTTGCAGCATTTCCAGCTGAATAGAAAATAATATTTCCAATGTTGGTTGCAGGAGCTGTCCAGTTAAATGAAAATGTATGCGAATCATTTGAGAGTCCGCCATTTTTCTTATGGACAACATTGGTTCTGTTTGAACCATTTATAAAACCCGTCTTAAGAAATGTGCTGGAAGTGTTGGTAATCTGAAAAGTACCTCCGTTTGTATTGTTACTTGTCCGGAGTGCTTCAAACCCAAATCCAAACAGCGGAGCACCAGTTTGTGCAACTGTAACATCAATTTGATACACCTGGCCTGGAACATATTGCCAGTTAGGCATATTTGGTGATGAAATTGAAATGGAACCGGTACCGCTATTTACATTATTGCCTGTATGACATGATGTACAATCAAATTCACCGGGAGAACCTGTGGCAACAGCCTGTCCTTGTTCATTTAAAATATCTGCAACAACAAGACCTGCAATTGCAAAGAAAATTAGTGTAAAGAGTTTCTTCATAACCTGTATTTTTATTTTAACAGGTCAAATATGATGACAATTTGTAAAAATCAAAAAAGCAATAGCTCTAAAAGGAATAATTTCCTTCCGAAAAGGGGATAAACTTATCTGTACTGTTTAAAAACTACGGCAACAAATTACTTGCTGACATGAAAATGGAAATGGTGGCGGTTGCTTTTTGAACGCACCTTAATACAGAAAAAGAAAACGATGGCTGTAATGTTGAGTAATGTAAATAGTAATAACATGCCTCTAAAGTAATATCAACATCGAAGAGAATATATACTATTTGGTAAATGGAAAGTTTTTTTAGGCAAAAATCAATTCAGCATAAGTCAAACAAAACTCCCCCGCGATTTTCGCGGGGGAGAAAAAAAATTAAAAAAAATTAAGCTACTACAGCCACCTTAGGTGCTGCATCCATAATTTCTTTATTAGCATGTGAAGCATACTGCTCAAAATTCTTCACAAACTTAGCAGCTAAATCAGCTGATTTATTGTCAAATGAAGTTTTATCTGCCCATGTAGCTTTGGGATTCAGAATTTCAGCAGGCACATTAGGACATGAAACGGGATATTGTAATCCAAACACCGGTAAGGTTTCGAACTTAACATTATCTAATTCACCATTTAATGCAGCAGTAATGATGGCGCGTGTATATGCAAGTTTAATTCTTGAACCAACACCATAAGAACCACCGCTCCATCCCGTATTCACTAACCAAACACGAATGTCTTTATTTTCACTTAGTTTCTTACCAAGTAATTCAGCATATTTCGTTGGGTGCAGGGGTAGAAATGCTTTACCAAAACAAGCAGAGAATGTTGTTGTAGGTTCAGTAATGCCAACTTCTGTTCCTGCAACTTTTGCAGTATATCCACTGATGAAGTGATACATTGCCTGGCCTGTTGTAAGTCTTGAAATAGGAGGCAATACACCAAAGGCATCGCAAGTTAAAAAGAAGATGTTCTTTGGAATACCGGCCACTGAAGGTTCAACAGCATTATCTATAAAATGTATTGGGTAGGCTACACGAGTGTTTTCTGTTTTTGAAATATTGTCAAAATCAACACGGGTTGTACCTTCAAAGAATTCTGTATTTTCTAAGAGTGCACCAAAGCGTATTGCCTGATAAATCTGTGGTTCTTTTTCTTTGCTCAGGTTTACACATTTAGCATAACATCCACCTTCAAAATTGAATACAGTATTGTCGCTCCAACCATGTTCATCATCACCAATTAAACCTCTGTTAGGGTCGGCACTCAATGTTGTTTTTCCTGTACCGGAAAGTCCGAAGAAGATAGCAGTATCATTGTTTTTACCAATGTTTGCAGAGCAGTGCATACTCAATACATTCTTATGATGTGGCAGAATGTAATTCAGTACAGAGAAAATTCCTTTTTTTATCTCTCCTGTATAACCTGTACCGCCAATAAGAATAATCTTTTTGGTAAAATTAACGATGGCAAAATTATGCTGACGCGTTCCATCAATTTTTGGATCGGCCATGAAACCTGATGCTGCCATGATTACCCAATCTTTTTCCATAGTAGTAATCTCTTCCGGTGTAGGTCTTAAAAATAAGTTGTTAGAGAAAATACTTTGATATGGCGTTTCGGTAATAACACGAATGTTTAAACGGTAGCGTGGGTCTGCACAAGCATAGCAGTCACGTACATAAATTTCTTTGCCGGACATATATGCTGTAACTCTGTTATAAAGAGCATCAAATTTATCGGCATCAAACTTAATATTGATATCGCCCCACCAAACAGAATTTTCAGTTTCCTTGTCGGCAACAATAAACTTATCTTTTGGAGAACGTCCTGTAAACTCACCGGTATCTACTGCAAGGGCACCAAAGTCTGTAAGTTCACCTTCACCTCTGATTACAACTTCTTCAACAAGTTCTGCAACTGTCAGATTCCAATAGGCTGCTGCTACGTTCTTTAAACCAAGTTCAGCAACAGAAAAGTTTGGGTTTCTTAATCCGTATTCATTCATAATATTTCATCGTTTTTATGAGGTGCAAAGTAACAAAAAATAAAGAAATTCAAGATGACTTATAGTTACTTTTCTGTACAGAACTTATTAACCTGTATTTTGGAAAATTTAGCATTTGTAAAAGGTTTGATTCACAGTTCGTTTTACCTTTGCCCAATAATGTAAAAAGCGACTTCATGTTTAAAAAAATATTGATTGCCAACAGAGGTGAAATTGCATTGCGGGTTATGCGTACTGCAAGTGATATGGGAATTAAAACGGTTGCTGTTTATAGCGATGCCGACCGCATGGCACCACACGTTCTATATGCAGACGAAGCTGTGCACATAGGTGCCTCACCATCAGCACAATCTTACTTAGTAGTTGAAAAGATTATTCAAGCTGCAAAACTTACAGGAGCAGAAGCTATTCACCCCGGATATGGATTCTTATCAGAAAATGCCGATGCTGCCCAAGCTATAATTAATGCCGGTTTGGTTTTCATCGGGCCTTCACCGCAATCCATGCGGACTATGGGTAGTAAATTAGGGGCAAAAGAAGCTGCTAAGAAGTTTAATGTGCCTTTAGTACCCGGAACAGACTATGCCATTAGTGATATTGATAAAGCCAGACAAATTGCTGTTGATATAGGTTTTCCTGTATTGATTAAAGCCAGTGCCGGTGGTGGTGGAAAAGGAATGCGTATTGTTGAGAGTGAAAAAGCCTTTAATGAATCTGTAAAATCAGCCATGAGCGAAGCACAATCTGCCTTTGGTGACGGTAGTGTTTTTATCGAAAAATATATTGCTTCACCCCGACATATTGAAATTCAGGTAATGGGCGATAATCATGGAAATGTTGTTCATCTTTTTGAAAGAGAATGTTCGGTTCAGCGCAGGCACCAGAAAGTAATTGAAGAAGCACCATCAGGAGTTTTAGACGAAAAAACAAGATCAGCCATGGGCCAATGTGCAGTAATGGTGGCTAAAGCATGTGACTATTCAGGAGCAGGTACGGTAGAGTTTTTGCTTGATGAAAAAAATAACTTCTACTTTCTTGAAATGAATACACGCTTGCAGGTAGAACATCCCGTAACAGAAATGATAACAGGAATTGATTTGGTGAGAGAGCAATTGAATGTTGCTGCCGGAAATAAATTAAGTTTCAGTCAGGATGATTTAAAGATACATGGTCATGCCGTTGAAGTCAGGGTTTATGCAGAAGATCCTGCCAATAACTTTCTTCCCAGTGTAGGTAAACTAACTACCTATGTTCCACCTAGAGGGGTAGGTGTAAGGGTTGATGATGGTTATGAACAAGGAATGGAAATTCCAATTTATTACGACCCGATGATTGCCAAGTTAGTTACCTATGGGCGCGACAGGAATGAGGCAATAGCAAGAATGATTAGAGCAATTGATGAATATAAAATTACAGGCTGTGAAACCACCTTGCCGTTTTGCCGCTTTGTGATGGAGCATAAAGCTTTTGTTACTGCAAAATTTGATACGCATTTTGTAAAGAAATATTTTACACCAGTTGTACTTGAAAAAACAATAGCAGACGAAGCTGAAATAGCTTCCTTGGCTGCACAACTGTGGCTTGATGAAAAGAAGCCTGAGGGTATTCAGCAACAACAGGAAAAATCTATTTCTTACTGGCGCAACAACCGATCCTGAACCAACGTTTGGTTAAACAAATGATTAAGAAAATTTTGAATTGTAAAATCGGCAATGCATTTGCTAAAACTTCTGTCATGAAGTTTTCAGTTTGGCTTTGCTTCCTGTTGACGGCTTTTATCAAATTCAGCATTGGGCAAACACCGGTGGGTTCATCAACAGCAATTTATGATGGCGATACTATTGCCTATTACACTTTAAATGCAGTAGATATTTACGGTTTTATCCCTGCCAATGCATCTGATGATGTACGCA
Source organism: Bacteroidota bacterium (assembly GCA_016699635.1). Lineage (GTDB taxonomy): Bacteria > Bacteroidota > Bacteroidia > AKYH767-A > OLB10 > OLB10. The sequence continues at coordinate 3,111,713 of CP064983.1, forward strand.
AATACATGAAACTGCGCAGAGATGTTTTGAAAGCATATCCTTATGCTAAAATCGCTTCTGCTGAACTTAGATTTATTGAAGAGTCTGTTTCCAAAATGACTTCAGAAAAGGAGAAGAAAAAATTCATTAAAGAGCAAGAAAAAATCATGAAAGAACAGTTTGAAAAAGATTTAAAAAACCTGACTTATACGCAGGGTAAAATCCTTATCAAGTTGATTGATCGTGAAACAGGGCACACCTCTTATAATCTCGTTAAAGATTTACGTGGCTCACTTCAGGCATTTTTCTGGCAGGGTATAGCTAAAATTTTCAGCGCAAACCTCAAGTCTAGATGTTGATACTTCAACTTCTTTCTCAAGAAATATAAAGCTCAATGTACCCATTGTTTCAGCAGCAATGGATACGGTTACCGAATCTGCAATGGCCATCGCAATCGCACAGGAAGGCGGCATTGGTGTTCTGCATAAAAACATGTCTATTGAACAACAAACCAATGAAGTAAGGAAAGTAAAACGTTCTGAAAGTGGTATGATTCATGACCCAATTACTTTACATCAGAACTCCACCATACACGAAGCTCTTGGCATCATGCGCGAACAACGTATTGGAGGTATTCCTATTGTAAATGACAGTAAGAAGTTGGTAGGCATTTTAACTAACAGAGATCTTAGATTCGAAACAGATGAAAGCCGTAAGGTTAAAGAAGTTATGACTTCAGGACAGTTGATTACTGTAACAGGAGTGGTTTCTTTACAAAAAGCTGAAGTGATTTTGCGTCAGTATAAAATAGAAAAATTACCTGTTGTTGACCGTTCGGGAAAATTAATAGGATTAGTTACTTATAAAGACATCATAAAATTTAAGTCACGACCCAATTCATGCAAGGATAAATTAGGGCGATTGAGAGTTGCAGCAGGCATTGGTGTTACAGCAGATATGCTTGATCGTGTTGCCTCATTGGTAAATGCAGGCGTTGATGCCATAGTTATTGATACTGCCCATGGACATTCAAAAGGTGTTATCACTGCATTGAAATCTGTAAAGAAAAAGTTTTCAGGATTAGATGTTGTTGTAGGCAATGTTGGAACTGCTGAAGGAGCCAAACTACTTGTTAAAAATGGTGCTGATGGCGTTAAAGTGGGTATTGGTCCCGGATCTATCTGCACAACTCGTGTTGTAGCAGGTGTCGGAGTGCCGCAGCTAACAGCGGTCGCTGATGCGGCAGGTGCTATAAAAGGTTCCGGTGTTCCTATTATTGCTGATGGTGGTATTCGTTTTACAGGCGATATTCCTAAAGCCATTGCAGCAGGAGCAAACAGCATCATGGCAGGTTCAATGTTTGCAGGTGTTGAAGAATCACCAGGAGAAACAATCATTTTCGAAGGAAGAAAATTTAAGTCTTATCGTGGCATGGGCTCCATTGAAGCAATGCGTGAAGGTTCAAAAGATCGTTACTTTCAGGATGCAGAAGATGATATTAAAAAATTAGTACCTGAAGGGATTGTAGGTCGAGTTCCATACAAAGGAACACTTGCTGAAACGGTTTATCAGTTGGTGGGTGGACTAAGGGCAGGTATGGGTTACTGTGGTGCAAAGAATATTGCAGAATTACAGAAAGCTAAATTTATACGCATCACACAAAGCGGTGTCAGAGAAAGCCATCCACATGGTATTACAATTGTAAAAGAAGCACCGAATTACACTAGATAGTTTTTTTGTTATCAGGTTTGATGTGGACTAATTTGTTCGCAGTACAATTAACTTTGTTTTATTAATTGACAGTGCAAGGGAAAAAAATAAAGAAGTTTATTTACTAAAGCACTAAGAACTAACATGAAATTTTTAAATTGGTTTTTTATCGTGCTTTCTCTCTGTATTTTCAGAGTATTTTCGTAACAGAATTAAAATTCTATTTCAGGAAAATTTGTCTTGTTTTAATTTACGTTTATGTAAAAATGACTGTTGTATGAATTCGTTTCTGACGAATTGACTGTTTTATATTCGCATTTCAGTATTGGTTAAATTTGTGATAGTGATTCAACAAAAGGATTAAAATGGATATAAATAAATTAACAATCAAATCGCAGGAAGTATTGCAGCAAGCACAGTTTCTGGCTAAATCATTTGGACAGCAAACTGTAGAGACAGGCCATCTTCTAAAATCCATGCTTGAGGTAGATGAACATGTTGTTCCTTTTCTATTAAAAAAAGCAAGTGTAAATATCAACTCATTGACACAGAAACTTGACAATATCATTCAATCATATCCAAAGGTTAGTGGTGGTCAGGTTTATTTATCAACCGATGTTAACGATGCTATGCAAAGAGCATTCGCTGCATTAAAAGTAAATAAAGATGAGTTTGTTTCTGTTGAACATTTATTACTGGCATTACTTTCAGGCAAAGACAAAGTTGCAAAGCTTCTAAAAGAAGAAGGTTGTAATGAAAAGGACTTACAAAATGCAATTAACGAATTGCGAAAAGGTGAACGTGTGACTTCAGCAAGTGCAGAAGAAACATACAATTCGTTGAATAAATATGCACGTAACCTGAATGAGTTAGCACGTAATGGTAAACTTGACCCAGTCATTGGACGTGATGATGAAATAAGAAGAGTGCTTCAGATTTTGTCAAGAAGAACAAAAAACAATCCTATCCTCATTGGAGAACCCGGTGTAGGTAAAACTGCTATTGCAGAAGGTTTGGCACATAGAATTATCAATGGTGATGTACCTGAAAATTTAAAGTCGAAGGTTATTTACTCATTGGACATGGGTGCTTTAATTGCAGGAGCAAAATACAAAGGCGAATTTGAAGAACGATTAAAAGCTGTAGTAAAAGAAGTCATCAGTGGCGAAGGAGAAATTATTTTGTTTATTGACGAAATACATACACTTGTAGGTGCCGGTGGTGGCGAGGGTGCAATGGATGCTGCCAACATTCTGAAACCTGCATTGGCACGTGGCGAACTGAGGGCTGTTGGTGCAACAACTTTAAATGAGTATCAGAAATACATTGAAAAAAGACAAAGCGCTAGAAAGACGTTTTCAGAAAGTGATGGTTGAAGAGCCTGATACAGAATCGGCAATTTCTATTCTTCGAGGGCTTAAAGAACGTTATGAAACACATCATAAAGTCAGAATAAAGGACGAAGCAATTATTGCTGCTGTTGAGCTTTCGCAACGTTATATTAACGACCGTTATCTTCCCGATAAAGCAATTGACCTTGTTGATGAAGCATCTTCAAAACTAAGACTTGAAATGGACTCTGTTCCTGAAGAATTAGATGAGTTGAACAGAAGAATCATGCAGCTGGAAATTGAAAGAGAAGCCATCAAACGCGAGAACGATACTAAAAAAGTAAATGAGTTATCAGAGGAAATTGCACAACTCAACGAACAGCGAAATGCTGTAAAGGCACGCTGGCAGAGTGAAAAAGAAGTGGTTGAAAAATTCAGGATATAAAAGAGAAAATTGAAAATCTTAAATTAGAAGCAGAACAAGCAGAGCGCTCCGGTGATTATGGTAGAGTAGCAGAAATCCGTTATGGCAAGGTTCGTGAAGCAGAAGAAACACTTTCACAATTGATGGAACAACTCAATGAAATGCATAGCAAAGGTGCCATGATGAAAGAAGAAGTGGACAGTGAAGATATTGCCGAAGTTGTTTCACGCTGGACAGGCATTCCGGTGAACAGAATGTTACAGAGTGAGCGTGAGAAACTCTTGCATCTTGAAGCAGAGCTGCATAAACGTGTAGTTGGACAAGATGATGCTATTGAGGCAGTTGCTGATGCTGTTAGAAGAAGTCGTGCAGGATTACAAGATATGCGAAAGCCAATAGGTTCATTCATATTTCTTGGGTCAACAGGTGTAGGAAAAACAGAACTTGCAAAAGCATTAGCTGCTTATCTGTTTAATGACGAAAACAACATGACTAGGATTGATATGAGTGAGTATCAGGAGAAACATACTGTTTCGAGATTAATTGGTGCGCCTCCCGGATATGTTGGCTATGATGAAGGTGGTCAGTTGACTGAAGCTGTTCGCAGAAGACCCTATTCAGTGATATTACTTGATGAAATTGAAAAAGCACATCCTGATGTATTTAATATTCTGTTGCAGGTTCTTGACGATGGCAGGCTGACAGACAATAAAGGCCGTACTGCTAATTTCAAAAACACCATCATCATTATGACATCTAACATTGGTGCACATCTGATTCAGGAAAATTTTGAAAACATTGATGAAAGAAACAGAGATGAAGTTATTGCAAAGACAAAGAACAATGTGTTTGATTTGCTTAAGAAAACCATCAGACCTGAATTTCTTAATCGTATTGATGAAGTGATAATGTTTAATCCGCTTACAAGAAATCAGATAGAGGAGATAGTGCGTATTCAGTTTAATCAGGCTGTTGATATGTTGGCAAAGAACGACATTAAGTTATCAATTACAGATCGTGCAATAGAGTGGGTAGCTCAGTTAGGATACGACCCTCAGTTTGGTGCTAGACCATTGAAGCGTGTACTGCAAAAGAAAATTCTCAACGAACTATCGAAACAGATTCTTGCAGGAACAATCAATAAAGAGGATGTTATTCTGATTGACCTTGACAAAAAGAAGAATTTTATTTTTGAAAACGAAAAGACACATACAGAAATAAAAGCGTAACAATTATAATAGCCGGGATTAAAAGTTCCGGCTTTTATTTTTCAACGAAAACAAAAATATCTTCGTCATCTTTTTTCATCAGATATTTTTCTCTGGCAAACTTTTCAAGGTTTGCAGGAGATGAAATCAATTCGTTCAAATCAGATTTACTTTTTTCAAGTTCATCAGCATAATAACTTTTGTCATTCTTTAAAGTATTCAACTGTTGCCTGAAACGATATTGTGCGTAAAAATCGTTCTTGTCAAAAAAAGCAAGCCACACCACAAATGCTATAATGCAAATTGCATATTTGTTTTTCAAGAAATCGGGTACTTTTTCCCACGCTTTTTTCATGACCTAAAGTTACTTGTTCATTTAACTTAAATAACCTTGTTATTTACAAGTTATCAGAACCAATTTGTTAAAAGCGTTATTTCAAATTGAGCTGACAAATGGTTTGTTTTTCAATAAAGTATTACAGTCGCTGACTAACTTTTTTCACCATTAAATTTTTCCATGAAAGAAAACTTCCATCATTAATTCTTTTTCTTGCTTCTGTAACTAACCAAAGATAGAAAGACAGGTTGTGAAGTGTTGCTAATTGTGCGGCAAGCATTTCTTTGCTGATAAATAAATGCCTTAAATAAGCTTTGGAATAATCTGTATCTGCAAAACAATTTCCTGACTCATCTATGGGCGAAAAATCATTTTTCCATTTTTCGTTTCTGATATTAATGATACCCTCAGCCGTAAAAAGCATACCGTTACGTGCATTTCTGGTTGGCATAACACAATCAAACATATCTATACCTAAAGCAATACTTTCAAGAATATTTGCTGGAGTTCCTACACCCATCAGATAGCGCGGTTTTTCAACAGGTAAAATATCTGTAACCACATCAGTAATTTCATACATAATTTCAGCGGGCTCGCCAACGGATAGACCACCAATTGCATTGCCTTTTGCACCGGCATCAGCAATTACTTTTGAACTTTCTGTGCGCAGGTCTTTAAAAACAGATCCTTGAACAATAGGAAAGAGTGTTTGTTCGTAACCATACTTTGCCGGAGATTTTTCAAGATGAGATATGCATCGTTGTAGCCAGCGATGTGTCATTTCCATTGACTTTTTTGCCGTTCTATGCTCGCATGGATAGGGCGTACATTCATCAAATGCCATGATTATATCAGCACCAATAAAACGCTGTATGTCCATACTCACTTCAGGAGAAATGAAATGTTTGCTTCCATCAATATGTGAGTTGAATTTAACCCCTTCTTCTGTTATCTTTCTTGTTTCGCTTAAAGAAAAAACCTGGTATCCGCCACTATCCGTTAATATTGGTAGCGACCAATTCATAAACTTATGCAGTCCACCTGCCTGATGCAAAACTTCAATGCCGGGACGTAAATTCAGATGATAGGTGTTGCCAAGAATAATCTGTGCTTTAACATCCTGTTTTAAGTCGCGCTGATTAATGCTTTTGACTGTTCCTGCTGTGCCAACAGGCATAAAAATTGGAGTTTCAATAATGCCATGAGCGGTTTCTATTCTGCCCGAGCGGGCTTTACTTTCTTTATCATACTTTTCAATAGAAAAATGCATAGATTCAGTAATTTTTGCAAAAAGTGTTGTTAATATTTTTACAAAGATAGAAAAGCCTTCTGCAATGACTCTTCATACATTTGCGCGCTTACCAACACCAAAGTTATTTTGATACCCATACCTATACCAGATTTTATAAGCATTGAAAATATTTCATTGGTACTTTTTTATTTGCTTGTAGTATTTATTACCATACAACTAATCTATTATTTATTTGTTTTTGTGCGTTTGTCTCTGCATAAAACAGTAAACGCCCCAGTGTCAGAAATTGAGCCGCCTGTTTCAATAATAATTTGTGCCAGAAATGAACTGAAAAACCTAAAGGCATATCTTCAACAAGTATTGGAGCAAGACTATCCTCGATTTCAGGTTATAGTTGTGAATGATTGTTCGTGGGATGAATCAGAAAAGTATCTTGAAGAACTATCTGCAACCTATACAAATCTTAAAGTAGTTTCAATCAAAGAACAGGAACGTTATCAGCATGGAAAAAAGTTTGCCTTGACAATTGGAATTAAGTCTGCCTTATATGACCATCTGTTGTTGATTGATGCAGATTGTTATCCGGCAAGCAATCAGTGGATACGACTGATGATGCAAAGTTATAATGCAAAAACAAGAATAGTAATTGGTTATGGTGCCTATATTAAAACTTCTTCACTATTAAACCGTTGGGTTAGATTTGACACTGCATTTAATGCAATGCAATATCTTTCATTTGCACTTGCAGGAAACCCTTACATGGGTGTTGGAAGAAATTTATCATATCAGCGTTCACTGTTTTTCGAGAATAAAGGCTTTGCCCGACATCAACATATTATGTCTGGCGATGATGATCTTTTTATAAATGATACAGCCACTACAGAGAATCTTTCTGTTCAGATAAACCCCGATTCTTTTACTTATTCACAGCCAAAAACCGACTTTATTGACTGGTTCCGTCAGAAGAAAAGGCATATAAGTGCTTCTCGCTTATATAAGTTTAAACATAAAATGCTTTTAGGCATTTACTATTTTTCACATATTTCATTCCTTGTTTTATTTATAGCATTGTTAATAATTCAGTTTAAAATTGAATATGTAGTTACTGCCTTTAGTTTACGTTTGGTTTTTCAAATGATTATTTTTGGCTCATGCTTAAAAAAATTAAAGGAAGGCGATCTGATTCCGTTGATACCGATATTCGATATATGGATAGCAGTTGTTTATCCTTTAATTGCCATCTCCAATCGTTTAATAAAGAATAAAACATGGAAGTAAAAAGTCCCAAAACTGCAAAGGCAGCACAAGATAAAACAGAAGTTAATCCTAACTTAAGTGATAAAGCAGTTGTAGATTATCAGCTGGTTCGTGAAGCAGTAGATCATGGCAATCAAAAAGCTTATGCTGAACTAATGTCGCGCTACAAGGATTCTATCTATTTTATGCTACTTAAAATGGTCAATAATCGTGACGATGCTGATGATTTGACAATTGAAGCTTTTGGCAAAGCATTTAAGAATATTCATCAATATACACCTGACTATGCTTTCAGCACCTGGCTATTTAAAATAGCAACCAACAATTGCATTGATTATATCCGCAAAAAGCGAAAGTTAATGTTGAGTATTGATAAAGGATATGAAAACGAAAATGGCGAAGAGGTTGCTTTGGAAATAAAATCTGACACCATAGGTCCTGAAGAAAAGCTGATGAAAAAGCAAAAAATGGAAACCATGCGTGAGGTTGTTGATAAGTTAAAACCAAGATACCGGACACTTATTGAACTCCGTTATTTTCAGGAGTTGAGTTATGAAGAAATTGCAACGAACATGGATTTACCTCTTGGAACTGTTAAAGCCCAACTTTTCAGGGCGCGTGAATTTCTGTATCAGATAATGAAAAACTCTGAACATCGTCCATAAAAGATGTCAAGCGGAGTTTCATTATTGCAACGCTACTTTCCGGAATTACCTTTAGAAAAGCAGGAAAAATTTGTCTTATTTGCTGAGTTATTTAAAGTATGGAATGAGAAGATAAACCTTGTTTCCAGAAAAGATATAGATCAGTTTTATTTACACCACTTATTACATTCTCTTGTCATAGCAAAGTTTATTGATTTTGGTAAAGGAACTAAAGTCATGGACATTGGCACCGGAGGCGGATTACCGGGTTTACCATTAGCTATTTATTTTCCTGAAACTAACTTTTATCTGGTTGATTCTATTCGTAAAAAGACTGAAGCCGTTAAAGAAATGGCCAATCAACTTTCATTATCTAATGTAACTGTATTTAACAAACGAGCCGAAGATGTATCAGAAAAAGTTGACTTTGTTGTTTCCAGAGCTACGGCACCACTCTCAGATTTGGTAAAATGGAGTAGGGGTAGAATTAATTCTAAAGGCAAGGCATCAATCCCAAATGGACTTATTTGTTTAAAGGGGGGAGATTTAACCGAAGAGCTAAAACCATTTGAAAATAAGCTATTTACAGAAAATGTTACGGCATTTATACAGGAAGAATTTTATAAAGAAAAAAAAATAATCTACTTGCCTTTAGTATAAAAGAATTAATTATATCTTTGCCGCCTCTAAAAAGAATTTTGCAGCATTAATAAAAACTGAAGTATTATGGTAAGGACATATCAACCCTCAAAGCGTAAGAGAAAAAACAAACATGGTTTTCGTGAAAGAATGGCAACTGCTAATGGTCGCAGAGTGTTAGCTTCACGCAGAGCAAAAGGTCGTAAAAAACTGACTGTTTCAAGTGAAAGTAAAGTTCGTGGTAAATAAATAACTACATTATAAAATATCAAAAAGCTGCCTTCTTTAAGGTGGCTTTTTTATTTTAGCACCAATTATTAAAGTTTCTTGTAATCATGAATTTCAAATCAGGTCTCTTTTATTTGTCTATTATTCTCTTGTTTACTGCTTGTCAGAAAGATTATAATGACCCCGGCACCGGCCCATCGCAATATTATGGAACACGCAGCGGTGTTTCTATCAGGGCTATTTTATTGGCGCAAATGCCTGCTACAGATCCATCAGGAAATAGTTGGGATGTAGCAGACTCTGTTGACACAGCAGGTCGTGCAGATATTTATTACCGTTTTAAAGACATAGACTCTATTGACTATCCTGAATTTGTTCAGAATTTTCATTTTGACAATGTAAATCCTGATAGTTTGCCGCTGCCATATTTTTTAACTACGCCTTATCCATTACGTGCCATTGGCAGCAATGTTCAGTTTGATATTTATGATTTTGAGAAGAGCCTTTCATCGCCAGCTATTGACTCAACCTTAATGAAATCATTTAACTTTTCAGTTGTTGCAGGCGATTCACTAATTGAGAATCCTTATCCTGATAGTTTGGTACTGGCAGAAGATGGTTATGTAGTTCTGCTTTATTTGAACTGGAAAAAGTAATGTTGTGATTATTTATAAAAATGAAAAGCTGCACTCTATAAGGGTGCAGCTTTTTCTAAAAGTACTTTAATCAATTAATTTATTGTAATCTTCTTTATACTTGTTTTTCCTGTATCTGTAGTAATTTTCAACAGATAAATCCCTTTGGAAACGTCATTCAAAACAACATTTTTAGTTAAAACAGAAACATCACTAACATTTTCAGAGTAGATGCTTCTGCCTTGCAAATCCATTATATTAATTTCCAGATTACAGCGGTTTGCAAAAGAAGCATTAATCATAAAATTTCCTTTTGATGGATTTGGTAGAATAGTAAGTGCGTCTTCTACTTCTATTGTATTAATTGAAGTTGTAATAGTTCCATAAATTTCAAAAGGAAATCCTTGAGGTGTTGATAGAGCAACATCTAATGCAGGAAGCCACATAGAGCTATCAGGAATATATAATAATCCGTCTCCTGTAGTAGTATTTAAAGTATCAGTTAAAGGCGGTACCCATGGTCCTGAGAGAGATGGATTTCCACCACTCTGCCAACTTAACCAATAATTACCTGAAGTAAGTGTCCATGCACTTTGTGGTACAATTACACTGTACATTACCGGACGTGACACGGAATTAAACTGACCATCTACAGTCCTGTAAATATTTGAAAAGCGAGTGTTTTGTAACAGATTAGTTATTGTATCACCTAAAACAATTGTACCGCCTTATGCCGGAGAGCCATTAAAGATTTCACAATTTACAGCATTTATTGTAGATACAATTCCTGAATTACTCTGATATGCATAAAACCTAATAGAGTCAATTGTCCAAATTTGACCTGCCGGGATATTAAAATCATCTGCTATTCTATAGCCTTCAAGCAATTGTTGCCCGAATCCTAATGAAGCTAATCCATGATGAAAACAGGATATATCTGCACCACCTTGACCTACACCCGGATGATTAATAATAGTGCCATTGGAATAAATCTGTGCCTGACCCTGAATATAGCAAATAAGTATTACAAATAATAAAGTAAATAATTTTTTCATATCTAAATTTTTTACAAACTTAATTCAATACCCATATAATACAATTCAACTATAGAAATATTCATAGGCTAATCGAGTTTGTTCTACAATTTTTTAAAAAAAAAGGCTGCAATTTCTAAAAATTACAGCCTTTAAAAAGTTTATAAAATTATTAGTCAACTACGATTTTCTTGGTAAGAACTTTACCTGAATCACTTGTAAGTTTCAACAGATAAATTCCTTGTGTAACGTCATTCAAAACAACATTTTTAGTCAATACAGAAACATCACTAACATTTTCTGAGTAGATGCTTCTGCCTTGCAAATCCATTACATTAATTTCCAGATTACAGCGTTTTGCAAAAGAAGCATTAATCATAAAATTTCCTTTGATGGATTTGGTAGAATTGTAAGTGCGTCTTCTACTTCTATTGAATTGATGGAAGTTGTTACAGTTCCATATATCTGAAATGGTAAGCCTTGTGGGTCAGCTGTAGCGCCACCATCCAGAATTGGATTCCAAATTGAACCATCAGGATTGAACTGAATTGCATCTCCGGTTGCCATATTAGCATTAGTCAAAGGAGGTGCCCAGGGACCAGATGTTAATGTACCGCCTGTTTGCCAGGCAACCCAATAAGTTCCAGCCGGTAGTGACCATGCACTTTGTGGCACAACTATGTTTCGCATTACCGGACGCGCTGTATTTGTAAATGCTGCATCCGCTGTACGATAGATATTTGAGAAATAAGTGCTTTGCATCAAATTAGTTATTGTATCGCCCAAAACAATAGAACCACCAATTGCCGGTGAACCATTAAAAATTGCACAGTTTACATCTGTAATTGTAGATGCGTTTCCAGAATTGGTTTGATAAGCAAGAAATGCAATAGAATCAATTGTCCATGTCTGACCTGCAGGAATTATGAAATCATCAGCAACACGATAACCCAGTCCGGAAGCATGATTCATACCTAATGAATTCAGTCCATCATGTAAGGAGGATACATCTGCTCCACCGACACCTAATCCAGGATTATTTACAATTGTACCATTGTCATAGATTTGTGCATTAGAAGTTAAACTTCCTAAGGCAACTGCTGTAATAAGAGTAAATAGTTTTTTCATATTCTTTTTGATTTTGAAATTATCTATCAAAAGTAAAGGTTTAAATATTACAATCACTATATTTTACATTAGATTTCTTAAAATATCAACATTACTTCCAATGAATATGTTTATAACATCAACTAAAATCTATCTCCGTACTATCACCAATATTCAAGCTCTGACTTAGTCCTTTTAGAAATGCATCGCTTCCAATTACAGAACGATGTAAAACTGCAGATTCTAACTGCGAATAGGAGCCAATAATTGAATCTTTAATGATAGAATATTTTACGATGGTATGCTCGCCAATAGAAACATGAGGACCAATAATGGAATCAGCAATATCGCAGTTGTATGCAATACTCACCGGAGGAATTATGATTGTATTTGGAAACTTCTGTGGTTTAGGATTTGTTTCTGCAATTCTGTCTAATAAAATTGCATTGGTTTCAAGGAGACTTTCCTTGTTTCCACAATCAAACCAATTGCCCACATGAAAGACTTTAATTTTCTCACCCTCTTCAATCATTCGCATCATGGCATCAGTCAGATGATATTCATCTCTTGTTTTCAGGTTGTTTTCGATAATGTAATTCAATGCTTCAAACAAATGCCCTGCTTGTTTAATAAAATAGATACCGACAAGTGCAAGATTTGATTTTGGGATTACCGGTTTTTCATGCAACTTGGAAACGAAACCCTCATCATTCAATTCAACAACACCAAAATTTCTTGGATCATCTACTTTTTAACTCCTAAAAGAGACTGTTCGGCTTGCTTAAAAACATTAATGTCAAAATCAATTATCGTATCGCCCAATACAATGAGCATTTCATCTTCTGCATGAACATGGTTTCGAGCAAACCAAACAGAATGACCGGTACCTTCGCGTGGTTCCTGCAATACAAATGCTGCTTTAAGTGAAGGATATTTGCTTTTTACAAATTCTTCAATTTTTTCACCCATGTAACCAATAATAAATACAAACTCATCATATCCGGATTGCACAAAATAATCAATGATGTGGGCAAGAATGGGATGGCCTGCAACAGGCACTAATGTCTTCGGTTGTGTATGTGTATGTGGACGAAGTTTTGTTCCGATACCGGCCACAGGGATTACAATTTTCATTTCAAATTATTTTAAGCAAAAATATTAAACTACAGAACAGCATAAGTCTGATGGCATGGAATAAAAAAAAATGTAGTTTTGCCACACTTAACTGATATTTAAACGCACGATATGTTGAACAAAATTACCGAATTACTTGGCAAGGATGCCGATAAATTATTAAATCACGTTTGTAAAACTGTTCCAAAGGAAACATTACATCAGCCGGGTAACGACTTTGTTGACCGCATTTTTATCCCTTCGAACAGAAGTAATCAGGTAATCCGTAGCATACAATCACTCTATAATCATGGTCGTTTGAATGGTACAGGATATATGTCCATTCTGCCGGTAGATCAGGGAATAGAGCACTCTGCCGGAGCAAGCTTTGCCCCAAACCCAATGTTTTTTGACCCTGAAAACATTGTAAAGTTAGCTATAGAAGGCGGCTGTAATGCAGTTGCTTCAACTTATGGAGTACTGGCATCTGTTTCAAGAAAGTATGCTCATAAGATTCCTTTTATTGTTAAAATAAATCATAATGAGTTTCTGACATACCCAAATAAATTTGATCAGATTATGTTTGGTACTGTTGATGAGGCCTGGAACATGGGTGCTGTGGCTGTTGGTGCAACAATTTATTTTGGCAGCGAAGAATCATCAAGACAAATTGTAGAAGTGGCACAAGCTTTTGAGCGAGGCTCACGAACTGGGTATGGCAACAATTCTCTGGTGTTATCTACGCAACCCGGGATTTAAAAAAGACGGAATAGATTACCATACTGCTGCAGACTTAACTGCTCAGGCAAATCATTTAGGAGTAACTATTCAGGCAGATATTATTAAACAAAAACTACCTACTAATAATGGTGGATACACTGCTATTAACTTCGGAAAAACTCATAAGGATGTTTATGTAAAGCTTTCTTCTGATCATCCTATTGACCTTTGCCGCTATCAGGTATTGAATTGTTATAATGGCCGTATGGGATTAATCAATTCAGGTGGAGAATCTAAAGGTGCTACAGATATGGCCGAAGCAGTAACAACTGCAGTTATCAATAAAAGAGCCGGTGGTCAGGGTTTAATTTCAGGACGTAAAGCTTTCCAAAAACCATTTAAAGATGGTGTTGAAATGTTAAATGCAATACAGGATGTATATCTTTCAAAAGAAGTTACATTAGCATAGTATTTTAAACAGTACATCAGTTGATAGACCCAACATATCATTAACGTAAACTGATTAATAAATGACTTGGTTTAAAAGAATTAAAGAGGGCATCACCACTTCTACAAGGGAGAAAAAAGAAACTCCTGAAGGTTTGTGGTATAAATGCCCATCATGTAAAGCTATTGTTCCATCATTGGAGCATGAGGAAAATAAATATGTATGTCCAAAGTGCAATTATCACGACAGAATTGGTTCTGACGAATATTTTGCAGTACTTTTTGATGACAATCAGTTTACAGAGTTTAATACAGAACTAACCTCTGCCGATCCTTTAGGGTTTGTTGATACAAAAAAATATACAGACCGCTTGCGTGATACTATTTCTAAAACGAAGTTGAAAGATGCTATGCGTACTGCCGTAGGAAAAGTAAACGGCAACGATTTAGTTGTTGCTTGTATGGACTTTCAGTTTATTGGAGGAAGCATGGGCTCTGTAATGGGCGAAAAAATTGCAGGAGCAATTGACTATAGTATTCAGCATAAGATGCCATTGATGATTATAAACAAATCAGGTGGTGCCCGTATGATGGAAGCAGCATTTTCTTTGATGCAGATGGCAAAAACATCAGCAAAGCTTACCAGACTTGCCGATGCAGGCTTGCCTTATATTAGTTTACTTACCGATCCTACCACAGGAGGTGTGACAGCATCTTTTGCCATGCTTGGTGATTTAAACATTGGAGAGCCCGGAGCATTAATTGGATTTGCCGGTCCACGAGTTGTAAAAGAAACAATAGGTAAAGATTTGCCCAAAGGATTTCAGACTTCAGAATTTGTTCTTGAACATGGTTTCTTGGATAAAATTGTTGACCGCAGACAATTAAAAGATATCATTGGTCAGTTATTAAGTATGTTTAAAAATTAATTATTGTCAGTTTACTTTATCTGAATAAATAATTCAGCCAATCAGTTATAGGTTTGCGTTTGTTACAAGTAAACAATGTTTATGCTGTAAACGTTATTGATAATTATTAAAAATCAAATGTATCGCAGAGAATTTTTATCATCAATTGCAGGTATAGGAGCTATTGGAACTTTAAGTTCTTTTAAAAACATTACTGATGATCTGAGTAATTCCGATAAGATGCCTGTATTGTTTATCGGACATGGCTCTCCAATGAATGGTATTGAAAACAATGAGTTCAGCAATAAATGGAAAAAATTAGGTCAATCATTACCTAAACCAAAAGCAATTGTTGTTGTTTCTGCACATAAAAAATATTATCAAATCAGTAAATGCTGATTTAGATCATGACTGGGGGCTCGACCATGGAGCATGGACTGTTACAAGACGAATGTATCCTGATGCGAATATTCCTGTGCTTCAAATCAGCATTGACATTAATAAACCGGCATCATTTCATTATCAATTGGGGAAAGAACTTGCTTCACTTCGCACAAAAGGAGTGTTGATAATTGGAAGTGGTAATATGGTTCACAACCTTGGGAAAATTGCATGGGATAAAATTGATGAAGTTGGTTTTGGTTATGACTGGGCTGTTGAAATGCATCAACTTTTTAAAACAAAAATTGCAGACAACGATCATCAGGCACTGATTAATTATGCATCTCTTAGCAGGTCAGCTTTAATGGCAGTGCCAACTCCTGACCATTATTTTCCGTTAATGTATGTACTTGGGCTGCAACAAAAAAATGAAGTGGCTGAATTTTTTAACGATAAGTTGGTAGCAGGTTCAATTAATATGACTTCTGTAAAATTCGGATAAACGCAGATTGCAACAGTTAATATTCTGACCGTTTTTTCTTTTTATCAGGAACAAGTAAGTAAGTACACAAAGGTATTCCATCAACAAACACGTCCAATGTTCTTTTTTTATTCGATTCAAATACATAATGGAAATAAACAAGACTATCAACCTGTGTAAAAGTATTTTGAATCTTTTCAGATTTTTTACCATCACGAATTTCAATCTTACCAATAGCAAGGCTATCCATAGATTTAAAATAAAAACGTTTCTTCAAACCTTTGTAAACAGGTAATACACCATCAGCAGGTCTTAATGCATAAATGCCGTTATCAAAAAAGAAATCATAAACTTCAGGATAGTTCAAAAAAGTATTCTTGTCAACAATAGTATCTAAATATTGACGATTTCCATTTAATGGAAGATGCGTTAAAATTATCTGACGCGGATGTAATGCAAAATATCTCTCAGTAAAGCGTTTTGTAAAAATCTTATCACCTTTTTCAAAATAGCCACTTGCCATCATCACATCCATCAAGTACCATTTATCATATAGTTTAACAGTACTCCAGATATGATTTGGTTTTTTAATCTTTGTTCCCGGTAATTGATTTCTTCTTAAATAGCCATTCACCGAAAGGCATGTGATATTCATTTTAGCACAGATAGCATTCAGAATATTTGCATAGCCTTCGGCTAGTGCAGTTTTGTTCTTAAAAACATCGTTAGCGTTGAGATTCGCTTTCTGCGGATGGCGTTGGTTCTTTAAATCATAAGCTATGTTTTCTGTAATCCATCTGAATGCAGCCCTGAAACGAAAATGAGGGCGGTCAAATTCTCTGCTGATTACTTCAGCTAATGTATCAATGTTAACGCATTGTTCGGGTTTTAACTTTAACACAAACTCATCAACAGAACCATAATCAAGTACAGGAATTTTAATCCTCTTTTGTGAAAAAAGCGATGTGGAGAGAAACAAAAAACTATTGCCGTAAAAAACTTTTATGGAGCATATATGGTTTTGGTCAAAAAATTTTGTCCAAATTACCACAATATTCTTTTAAAGTCAACAGGCTTTAAGATGAACCGGAATTTTTTCTTCTTAAAAGCGTAATTCCAACGATTGAAACAATAATACATGCAACAGCTATAAGCTCTGCCTGTGTAATTGCTTTTCCAAATATGTGGTACTTTGTATTGACTCTGATCTGTTCAATTGCCAAACGTTCTACACCTGTGAATAGCAGGTAAACAAAGAAAAGTATTCCCGGAGTAACTATTCTAGTTCGTAGCTTCCACAAAACAAAGAATAATAAAATACAGGCAATTGCTTCATATAATGGTGTAGGAAAAACAGGAGGTATCAATTCATAGCAATGTTTGCCAACACATCCAGCAATAGGAACACCCTCTCCAATTACATTGTGTGGATAGTTATAACTCCACATCCAATCAGGAAATGGAAACCAAGAAGGTTTTGCAAGTGTATTTACAATTCCCCAGTCACCATCGCCTGAAAAGTGACAACCTAATCTGCCTGTGCCATAAGTCAGCATTAATGCAGGTGCAGCAACATCACACATCACCAATGGCGGCACATTTAATTTTTTATTGCTATACCATATCACAGCTAAAGCACCACAAATCAATCCGCCAAAAAAAAGTTAAACCGCTGAACGATATCAATGCATCAACAGGATCTTTAAGAAAGTCATCAATGTTTTCAAGATTATGAAATATTTTGGCACCTATTAATCCTGCAACGGCAGCAGCAATGGTAATATTCATTACAAACTGATGAGGATACCCAACTTCTGTAACAGTCTGCGGCACTGCCAATTTTTGCTTTTCTTTTTCTTTGTATTTGCTCCAAACAGAATAGGCACCGAGTAATATCCCGCCAATGACATTACCTCTTGTTGATAATAAAAAGCCTTGTGGATCATTAACAAGGTCACTGTAATTCAAAATGGCATCAAGCAATTTAAAGCCAACTAAAAATCCTACAACACCTGACCAAAACAACTCTGCTGTTGATGCAGGTTTTCCTTTAATGGTAGTAACGGTGAAAGACTTTAATAAACCATTTTGCTCTTTGCGTTTAAACTCTAAGATTAAAATATATGCAGCCAAAAAAAATGACAATGCCAATATGAGCCCGAATGTTTGAATTGGCAATGGAATATTTATGCCCAATAAATCATGGAGTGCATCGGATAGAGTAGGGTACATGGGCAGAAATTATTAAGCCGTGATTGATTCTAAAATTGTACAGTTAACTTCATGGCTGTCATTGTCGGTTGCACCGATTTTACATTCAATTACTTTATTTACCATTTCGTTATTGAAAGGTGTTGAAACTCTCACATAGTTTTCGGAATAGCCTGACATTATTCCATTCTTGTTTTCGTGTTCAAAAAGTACTTTGGCTGTTTTACCTTCTTGTGACCGATAAAATATTCCGAGTTTTTTCTCCGAAAGTATGCGCAGCATATTGGTTCTTCTTTTCCTTTCTGCAACCGGAACAACAGGCTTCATTTCAATAGCAGGAGTGTTTGCTCTTTCAGAATAAGTAAAAACATGCAGGTAAGAAATATCAGCTTCGTTCAAATATTTATAAGTCTGAAGAAAATCTTCCTCCGTTTCACCGGGAAATCCTGTAATCACATCAACACCAATACAGGCATCGGGCATCAACTTTTTAATTTTATTTATCCGTGATGTGTAATGCGAAGTCAGGTAACGTCTGCGCATCAGTTTCAGAATTTTATCAGAACCGCTTTGTAATGGAATATGAAAATGTGGCATAAATTTCTTAGAGCAGCTAACCAATTCAATGATTTCTTCTGTTAGCAGGTTTGGTTCAATAGACGAAATTCTGAATCGGATATCAGCATCCAAAGCATCTAATGCAGAAACTAATGGAAAAAATTCTGTTGCATGCTTTTTCTCACCGGGCAGTTTACCAAAGTCACCTAAATTAACTCCTGTCAGAACAATCTCTTTTGCACCTCTATCAACAATTTGTTTTACATTTTCTATGACATTTTCAATTGTATTACTTCTGCTTGCGCCACGCGCCAATGGTATGGTGCAAAATGTGCAACCATAATCACAGCCATCCTGAACTTTCAGAAAAACACGAGTTCTGTCACCTTCGGAGTAGCTGCTTGTAAACTGATGATGATCGGCAATGTCGCAAGAAAAAACCTGTGCTTCGGTTTGCTTTTTAAGCTTTTGCAAATAATGCGGAATGTTGAACTTTTCACTTGCACCTAATACAAGGCTAACACCCGGAATTGTAGCAATTGCATCTGGTTTTAGCTGTGCATAACAGCCAATAATGATGACACATCCTTCGGGATTTGCTGCTAAAGCTCTGTTGACGTGTTGGCGGCATTCTCTATCAGCATTTTCAGTAACAGAACAGGTATTTATGACATAAACATCAGCAGTATCAGAAAACGAAACTTTTTTGTAGCCTGCAGCTTGCAATTGACGGCCAATTGTTGAAGTCTCAGCAAAGTTCAATTTACAACCTAAGGTGTGAAAAGCTACAGTAGATTCCCTTGTCATTAGCGTGCAAAAATAGCAATTACCGCTGAACTTTACATTCCAAAAAACTCCTTTCATTTTGAACTAATCAATAAGAGTGTGAATTTTGCAGTCTATTCAAAAATAATGTCAACAAGCGGAACAGCATTTAATTGGAAGGTGCTAAACAGGATTATGTTCTATGTAAAGCCTTTCCGGTTTCTTTTTGTAGCCACAGTGGTTATCACTGTGTTGCTTGCTGTATTGGCACCATTACGACCCTGGCTTACACAGCAGGCACTTGATATTGACATTGCAAAACACGACATCAAAGGTCTTACACGCACTGTTGCTTTCATGTTTGGTGTTCTGCTACTACAATCATTGCTTCAGTTTGTCTATACTACCTTAACAAACCGACTTGGACAGGAAGTAATACTTTCATTACGTAATAATTTGTTTAAGAAGGTCAGCGGTTTTGGGCTAGCTTATTTTGATAAAACTCCTCTTGGAATTACAATTACACGATTGGTAAGCGATATGGAAACCATTGCAGATATATTTTCTGATGGGTTGATTCTTATAATAAGTGATATGCTTCAGGTAGTGGTAATTATTGCTGTAATGTTTTACATCCATCCACAACTTGCTGCAATTTCTTTATCTACTATTCCTGTTCTGTTGATTGCTACCAGAGTTTTTCAGAAAAATATCAGAAAAACTTTTAATGATGTGCGCATACAGGTAGCTAAACTAAACGAATTTGTTCAGGAGCATTTAGTTGCAATGAGAATTGTACAACTTTTTAATCGTGAAGAAGAGGAGTTAAATAAGTTTCATGAAATTAATGCCAAGCATCGCGATGCCAATATCCGTTCTATATGGTATTACAGTTTGTTTTTCCCAGTTGTAGAAATTCTCTCTGCTGTTTCAATAGGGCTTATAGTTTGGTATGGTGGTTTAAATGTACTTCAAAGTTCTATCAGTTTAGGCTTACTTGTTGCTTTTATTCAATATATCAACCAATTGTTCAGGCCAATTCGTGAACTTGCTGATAAGTTTAACACCTTACAAATGGGCATGGTAAGTTCAGAAAGAGTTTTCAAGTTGCTCGATGAACCATTTACAGAAGTTAATTCAGGCACAAAAAGTGCCGATAATATAATAGGCAAAATTGAATTCAGAGATGTGTGGTTTGCCTATAAAAATGAGGAGTGGATTTTGCGAGGTCTTTCCTTTACTATTCCTGCAGGGCAATCTGTAGCTATTGTTGGCTCAACAGGTGCAGGGAAAACTACTATTGTAAGTTTGATTAACCGCTTATATGAAATTCAAAAAGGACAGATTTTAATTGATGATGTTGATATCAGAGATTATGATTTGTACAGTCTGAGAAATGCTATAGGCGTTGTCCTTCAGGATGTCTTTCTTTTTTCTGACAGTATAAAGAACAATATTACACTCTATAGAGAACAAGATGACCTTGTGATTGAAGCCTTGTTGAAACAAACAGGAGCATGGCATTTTGTGGAAAAGTTGCCCGGTCAGCTACATTACAATCCCGGAGAAAGGGGAGGGTTAATCAGCACCGGACAGAGGCAGCTATTATCATTTGCCAGAGTGTTGGCACATCAGCCTAAACTAATTATTTTGGATGAGGCAACAAGCAGTGTTGACAGTAAGCTGGAGCAGCTTTTGGTTAATGCAACAGAAATGCTGACAAAAAACCGGACTTCAATTATTATTGCCCATCGTTTATCAACTATAGAAAAGGCTGATCGCATTATTGTTTTACATAAGGGTGAAATTGCCGAAGACGGAAATCATCAAAATCTATTAGGAAAGAAAGGTATTTATGCTCACCTTCATGATGTTCAATTTAAACAGCCATCAGCATAACTTATAAGTGTTGATTTTTGTTTCTTTGCATAATATTATTTCATAAAATGAAAACATTTTCCGGACTTATCACGGTATTAATTTCTTGTTCTATTAATGCCTTTTCTCAGGGTTCAGCAATTATAAAAGAAGATGCTCTACAGGTTAATAAATTTAATGATGGTGTTTATTTTACATTAACAGACCTGCAACATAACACACCAACTGTTACTAAAGATCATCTCATAAAATCATATTACGACCAATCTGATTTCAGTATCGGCCAGTGGGCATCAACACAAAACTTATTTTATACTGCAAAAGATGAGAATAAATTGAAAGTCAACCGAGATAGCTTATGGGGTTATGTAGAAAATGGAACTCCTTACATTTATCTTAACGACAGGTTTCATCGGTTTTCAACAGCAAGAGCCATTTCAGTATTTACGGAAAGCTATCCTAATATCAAAGCAGGCTTAGCACCTGTGGTAACAGAAGCAAGATCTACAGCAGTTATCAATCTGTTTATACTTTCCACAGGAAAAATAATGGAATTTACTCCTGAAAATGTTGCCGATGCAATTGAAGGCAATGAACAACTTTATAAGGAGTTTAATGCATTAAAATCGTGGAAACAAAAACGCAAAAAAATGTATAGGTTTGTGGAGCGGTATAATGAAAGTGTTAGTTTTAATAATTAAATCTACTAATGAAAAAAACTATATCCTTAGATTAATTATTTCAATTCCTGTAATAGGCTTAGCGTTTATTAGCTGTTCAAATGAAGGCAATAATCTGAATAGCAATGTAAAAAAATCTGAATTCGTAACAATTAAGGAGAATAAATTTTATTGTGACAATAAAGAATTTTATCCATTAGTAATTAATTATAAGGCAGATTTAATCTCTGATGGTAATTCATATTGGATTGGACCACATGCAGCTTATTATAAAAATAAGGAAGCAATTAGTTATAACAGAGATTCATGTCTAATGTATATTAAAAATGATTTTAAATGGATAAAGGAATTAGGGTATAATGCAATTAGATTAGTTGGCTCACCAACTGAGCCAGCCATTGATTATTCAAATGGATCAGTATATTACTATGCCACCGGAAAAGATAACAAATCTTATAATTTATTTTTGGATGACTCTAAAATCATGCTGCTATATCAGGCAATTGATGAGATAATATCAATTGCAGATCAAAATGATTTAAAGCTGATTTTACTTACACCAATCAATACAAAATATAATAAAACAGAAGCATGTTTTGAGAAGTTTGCTACTCATTATAAAGACAGACCTGCAATCATGGCCTATGACTTATATAATGAGCCTTTATATTTTGATACACTTTTACGAGAAAAAAAAGAAGTATATGAAATCGTAAAACATTGGCAAGACATTAAAAACAAGTATGCTCCAAATCAGCTTTCAACAATTGGAATGACAGGAGTAAGAGAAGTACTTGAATGGGATCCAAATCTCATGAGTGTAGATTTTCTTTCCTTTCACCCATATGAATATGAGCCTAATCAGGTTTTAAGTGAGATTTATTGGTATGGTAAATATGTTAAAATTCCTTGGATGATTGGAGAAACAGGTGTGCCGGCTGATGATGATTCTGTAAAATATAACATCCAAACTCTCTTTGCAGAGAAAACACTATTACAAACATTTAATTGCGGTGGTTTAGGGTATTCCTGGTGGCAATTTAAAGATGTTCAATGGTTAGATTTTCACCAAGATTATTTGGGTGTGATAAATCAAAATGGCATAACAAAATTAAAAGATCAAACAATAGTTGAAGGAACTGCAAAACCTATGAATGCTGTAATTGAAACATTTAACCCAAGTAAAGTAACTCGTGATTGTTATTTACCCGAAAACTATTACAATTACTCAAGACATAAATATTTTAAATTAACAGGTAAAATTGCTGACGAATCCGGCAAACCAATTGAAGGTGGAATAATTCTAGGATGGAGTGAAGATTGGAGATTTTCATATCATACAGTATCTAAGTCTGATGGTTCATTTGAACTGTTTTCTAATTTCCCATTATTTCATTGGCGTTTGTCTGCAACAATGTATGATAGATTAAGTGGTGATATTGTACCGGATCTAAATCAAAAAGATAAACAAGGCACTATCAATACTTCTATAGGTGTATTAACTCTTAAAAAAATAGAACTATAAGTTATAAATGTTAAAAAGAGTTCACACTTTCAGTAGCAATAAGGTCTTCTTAATTACGATTATATTATTTACCTTAACTTATTCTGTCTATTACTTTTTTACTCTTAAAATTTGGGAGAAGAGAGAAGTTTTTGTTTCAGATCAGTTTTTATATTACTCATATCTGCCTGCATACTTTATTGAGAATGATTTGACTTTTAATTTCATTGACAATAAGATTGATAATCATTATCATTATTTATGGTATGCAACGAATGATGGAAAAAAATATATAAAGATGACCATGGGTGTGGCTTTTTGTCAGGCTCCATTTTTTCTAATAGCACATTATATTTCGCCCCACTTTGGATATCAATCAAATGGCTTTACTTTTCCATATCAGTTAGCATTTTGTTTTAGTCCAATATTTTACGCCTTAGTTGGACTTATTTTTATTTTTAAAATTTTAAGAAAGTATTACTCAGTTTTTATTGCCGGAATCACTACTTTATTAATCTACTTTGCTACAAACATTTTCGCCTGCATATTCATAAATCCAGGATTGTCTCATTCTTATGGTTTTTTGTTTATGGCCGCATCACTTTTTCTATTTATTAAGTGGATAGCAAAACCCAATTATCTCAACTCAATTATACTTGGAATATGTCTTGGAATGTTAATTTTAATTCGGCCTACCAATGGATTAATATTGATTCTTTTAGGGAGCTATCTTGCTTCAAATTGCAAGAAATTATCCAAACTATTTGAATTTATTAAATCAAAT
This sequence comes from Bacteroidota bacterium, assembly GCA_016699635.1. Classification (GTDB taxonomy): domain Bacteria; phylum Bacteroidota; class Bacteroidia; order AKYH767-A; family OLB10; genus OLB10. Next base: position 3,135,928 of record CP064983.1, read on the forward strand.
TGGAAATTCATTGCCTTAATTGTTCTATTCTGTTTTCTTGTATTTATTCCACAAATGCTTTATTGGAAGAAAATCTCAGGTAGTTATTTGTTTTATTCTTACCATGATTCTAATAGTGTAGAGCGATTTTATTTTAACATTATGAATGTTTTTTATGGTTTATTTGGCTTTAGAAGAGGATTGTTTATCTATACTCCAGTCATGATACTGGCAGTTTTTGGGTTTTTCTTAATGAATAAAACCGAAAAAGAACTAAAATGGCCAATATTGATATTCTTACTGGTTTTTATTTTAATTACTCTATCATGGTGGTGTTGGTGGTATGGTGGAAGTTTCGGGGCAAGAAGTTTTATTGAGGTTTATGCCTTAATGGTCATTCCGCTAGCAGCTTTTATTAGGTATATCAATTCTTCTACTTTAAAAAGAATTGTTTTTTTTTCCAACTTTGGTCTTTCTATGCTATTTAAATATTTTTCAGACAAACCAATATGAGCATAATCTTTTACATTATGATAGTATGACTAAAGAGGCTTACTTTGCAGTATTCTTGAAAAAAAAATTCCCAGATAACTATATTAAATTAATTCAACAACCAGATTATGATAATGCCAAAAAAGGACTACCTGAAAGAATATCTAATTAGTCATAGGGCTGCATTTTTAGTCGTTCTTTTTTTTGGAATTCTTTATAGCTCTATTTCGTTAGTAAATCATTACAATTTCAGAACCTATGCTTGGGATCTTGGAATAAATAACAACGCCATTTATGATTATGCGCATTTTAGATGGAATGATTGTATGTTGCTGCAACCTCAGTTTAAAAATGTTTTGGGAGATCATTTAACCCTATTGCCAATATTAGTCTCTCCCCTATATTGGATTTTCGGTTCCTACACTATGCTTATTTTTCAAATAATTTCAATCTTATTTGGTGGATATGGGATCTATGTTTATTTTTTATCTGAATCAAATGATAAAAAGTTTTCTTTAATTGCAATGATTTTCTTTTTTTCAATTTGGGGTATTTATTCCGCACTTGCATTTGATTATCATGATAACGTTGTTGCTGCAATGTTAGTACCATGGTTTATTTATTACTTCAAACAAAATAATATTCGATTAACTTTTTTATTTTTTGTTCTGATATGTATTAGTAAAGAGAATATGGCCTTATGGATGATTTTTATCGCATTGGGGCTTATGGTTAACGATTATAAGTCAAGTCACTTGGTAAAGAGAGCTCTTCTATTTACTTTTTTTGCAGCTGTTTACTTTGTTGTTGCTATAAAATTTATTATCCCAATACTCTCCGGTGACAACAGGGGTTACTTACACTTCAATTATAATGCTATCGGTAATAATATTTCAGATGCTATTATCAATATCATTACTAAGCCTAAATATGTATTCAGTTTGCTTTTTGAAAACGGTGTTTCTGATCAGTCTTTATTTGGCATAAAATCAGAATTACATTATGTGGTTTTATTGTCAGGAGGGATATTCTTGATTTTAAGACCACAATATTTAATAATGTTAATACCAATTTATGCGCAAAAACTTTTAAATGATGACTTTGCAAAGTGGGGTATTAATTATCAATATTCTATCGAGTTTGTTCCAATTTTAGCACTTGCATCATTTAGTTATATAAATCAAGCTTTTAAAAATTATAAAACCGTTGCTAGTGTTATCTTGTTATTTATAACAATGCTGATTACAGCCATTACCTTGGATTCTCGCGTTTCAAAATGGTTTGATCCTGAACAATACAGATTTTATCAAAAGCAACATTATGTTTCTGATGTAAACGTAAATGAAATTAATAAAGCTTTAGCAATAATACCTTCTTCAGCTAGTGTAAGTGCCTCTTCCCGGTTAGTACCTCATTTATCATTTAGAGACTACATTTACCAGTTTCCTGTAGTGGAAAATGCAGAGTATATTGTAATACTAGATACAGATAAGGTTTATCCATTAAGTGCAGAAGAACTACAAAAACAAATTAAAGAATTAAAAGATTCAAAAGCCTGGGAATTAATCTACAATCAATAGAAATTATTGATATTTAGAAAATCAAGTAAAGTTATATTTTAATTAATAATATGAATAGGAAATATCGTCTATTAAAACCGGATAATTTCCATTATTTTTTACATAAATAGAAATATAATTATTTAAGTCTATTTTTTCAGGAATATCCACCTGAGTCTTAATTTGAGTCCATTGTTCAATTCCCGTAATTTGTTTTGTTGCATCAGTACTACTATAGACCACAGGAATAAAATGCTCGGAGGAATCTATTGATGCTACTAATGCTGCTTTACAATCTTTATTGGTAAACAATATCCATGCATTCACAATAATTTGTTTGATTTGTTTCCCTTCATTAAAATCTAAAAGCTTTTTTCTGAAGGTAATACTATAAGGATTTATATCATCTGTATAACAATAATACTCACCTGAATGTGCAAATCCTGCTTTAATCTGCGGATGTTGAAACCAACCGTCAATATTTTCCAAATCATTTAGATGTTCATTGTTTTTTGACGTGCATCCAAATACAAATAATAAAAGAGTAAACAATCTAAAACTATATTTCATAATATTTATTAATTATTAAATCCCATATCTAACAATACACCACAATGCTCTGAAGCCATCTTTCCATCCAATCTTTTTTCCTTCGGCATAGGTCCGTCCATAGTACGAAATTCCAACTTCATAAATACGTACATTAGGTATTCTTGCAATTTTAGCAGTTACTTCCGGTTCAAAACCAAATCTTTTTTCTTTGAGCTTTAGTGATTGTACCATTTTTGTATTAAACATTTTATAGCAAGTTTCCATGTCTGTTAGGTTCAAATTAGTGAACATATTGCTGCAAAATGTTAAAAATTTATTTCCGATGGAATGCCAGAAGAATAAAATTCTATGTGGTTTGCCACCTAAAAAACGTGAACCATAAACTACATCTGCAAAACCTGTAAGAATTGGTTTTAACAAAATATTGTACTCTTCCGGATCATATTCAAGATCGGCATCCTGAATGATTAAATATTCTCCTGTTGCCAATTCAATGCCCTTATGCAGTGCTGCGCCTTTACCCATATTAACAGGCTGATTAAAAAGTCTCATGTCAGCCTCTGGGTGATCTGTAATATATTTCTCAATTACCTCTTTGGTAGTATCTTTTGAACAGTCGTTTACAAGAATAATTTCTTTGCTGATGTTATTAGTCAGTTTAACTGCTAAAACTTTGTCAAGAATTAAATGAATGGTTCGCGCTTCGTTATATGCAGGAATAATGATGGAAAGTTTCTGTATCATTTTGCTTTAATGTCAATTACCAGGGATTTTTGAAATCATCGGTATTAAACTTTTTATTTCGGTTGCTAAAATAGGTTAATTCATCTGATTTTTTTTGCCGATAGAATTGATTGCCCTTTCCAAACATTTTGCGTATCAATGCTGTTGGCCAAAATATACCGAAGTAAATAATAAAAAGTGCAATTTTTGATATTAATCTTCCAATAGAAGTAGTTACTAAAGACCAAACCTTATAAATAATTTTTGCAAGCGGAAAAACAAATAATAAAATAATCAGTAATAAAGCCGCAACTACTACAAGCCAATCCAAGCTGTTAAAATTTTCTGCTTTATACTTCTGATAAAGAAAAACCATTAATAAAATGAGGCATATTGAAGAAAAAGTTTGCCAAATTTGCTTATTCAACATAATTAAAACAGGGTGTAAATAAACGGTGCAAATGCAGGATTGCTTCCGGCAATTATCAATACACTCATTATTAGAATGACAATAATTAATGGTGCCAGCCAGTATTTTTTTCGCTGAATTATAAATCTGAAAAGATCTGATAGTAATTCCATTGCCTTGAGTGTTACAAATATACACTATTTAAAATTCTTATGTTATAGTCAGAGTAAGGCACTATTGTGGCAAATGAAATGCTATTTTTGCAGACTGAAAAAAATATCTGGAATGTTGCTTAAACAGGAAATTGAGAAACGAAGAACTTTTGCAATTATATCTCACCCCGATGCAGGTAAAACAACTTTAACAGAGAAGTTGTTGCTTTTTGGCGGTGCTATACAGGTTGCAGGTGCAGTTAAATCGAATAAAATAAAGAAGACTGCTGCCAGCGATTTTATGGAAATTGAAAAGCAAAGAGGTATTTCTGTTGCAACATCTGTGATGACTTTCTTTTATAAAAACTGCCAGATAAATTTATTAGACACTCCCGGTCACAAGGACTTTGCTGAGGATACATACAGAACATTAACCGCTGTGGATAGTGTAATTCTTGTAATTGACTCTGTGAAAGGGGTAGAGCCACAAACAGAAAAGTTGATGGAGGTATGCCGAATGCGAAATACACCAGTAATTATTTTCATCAATAAGATGGATCGTGAAGGTCAGAATCCATTTGATTTATTAGATGAGTTGGAAGAAAAACTTTTTATCCATACACGTCCACTAAGTTGGCCCATCAGTAGCGGATCTACTTTTCAGGGCGTTTATAACTTACACAATAAAAGTCTGATGCTTTTTAGAGCAAACCAAAAGGCTTCTGACAGTGATGTTCTTCCGATTAAAGATATGCAAGACCCACTACTTGACAAACAGCTTGGGCGCTATGTTGATCAGCTTCGTGAAGATGTTGAGTTGATAGAAGGTGTTTATGAGCCATTCAACAAACAACTCTATAGTGAAGGCTTACTTGCACCGGTATTTTTTGGTAGTGGTATTAATAATTTTGGTGTTAAAGAACTGTTAGATACTTTTATTGAGATTGCACCTGAGCCTAAATCCCGACAGACAGATCAACGTACAGTGACACCAGAAGAAAGTAAGTTCTCCGGGTTTGTGTTTAAGATACATGCCAATATAGACCCTCGTCATCGTGACAGAATAGCTTTTTTAAGAGTATGTTCCGGCATGTTTGAACGTGGTAAGTTTTATCATCATGTCAGGTTGAATAAAGATTTACGATTCAACAATCCGGCAACTTTTATGGCTCAAGAAAAAAGTATTGTGGAGCAAGCTTTTCCCGGTGATGTTATAGGACTTTATGATACAGGAAACTTTAAAATTGGCGATACACTTACAGAGGGGGAGGAGCTGATGTTTAAAGGTATTCCAAGTTTTTCACCAGAAATTTTTAAAGAGCTTATCAATACCGACCCCATGAAAACTAAGCAACTTGAAAAGGAATTGAACAGCTAACGGATGAGGGAGTGGCGCAGTTGTTTATTCAGAATGGTGGTAACAGAAAAATTATTGGTACAGTTGGCGAACTTCAGTTTGAAGTTATTCAATACAGACTACGTAGAACGAATATGGAGCATCTTGTAAATTTATAACACAGAATATATCAAAGTATATTTGGCTCACTTCAAAAGACAAGAATAAGCTAGATGAATTCATGCGCTTTAAAATGAACAATATTGCATTCGATAAAGATCAAAACCCTGTTTATCTTGCCGATTCACAATGGATGTTAGACCAGATGATAAAGAATTATCCTGAAGTACAATTTCATTTTACAAGTGAATTTAAAATGGAAGTTGCTGTTTAACTCTGCCTAAGTAGTCCTATCAGACACATAAGTGCTTTTTGATTCTGAGAATTAAAATCATGTAAAGTTGCAATTGGATATGCAATAGAGAGTTTTATAAAATTCATTTTCCGGCATTTCGGTTTTACATCTATGATTTCAGCCAATGGTATGTAGTTGTCTTTATGTAAATCATAGCGCCAAGGTTTTTCATTGATACACAACAATACATTTTCTGATTTAGAGGATTGCATTTTATCATAGTCAAGCATATTCAAAAATTTGCCACTTAAATGAAGTGTCACACTGTAATGATTAGCCCACCAGAACAAAAAGCGAATTGCGAAAGTCTCCTCCTTATTAAACCATCCCGGAGCATCACAATTTATCCAAGGTAACCCTTCAAGATTTTCTCCCCTGTAGATTTTGCTGCGATTTATAATTGTAGATTCTATTTTAAAATCACTTTCCAGTTTTTCTTTAGCCATAGTGCCTAACTCTGCAAAGTTACTGTATACCTTATCTGTGATGGCTCTTTTAATATTAAAAAAGTCAGCAGAGATGGCATGCTGTATTTCTTCTGATGAAAACATAAGTCCGTGAAGATAGCAATTACTTTTTCGTTTTATTTGTGTTGTAAATTAATTGTTGAATGAAACTTACTATAATCAGTGCCAGTGTACGAGAAGGGCGCAAAAGCCATCGTGCAGCATTATTTTTTAAAAATTTTCTGATCAAAAAATATCAGGCAGATGTTAGCATTGCCGATCTGAATGAACTTAACTTCCCTATATTTGAAGAGCGACTTAGATTTCAGAAAAACAAGTCTCCTGAAGTTGTTCAATTTGCAGAAAACATTAAACAGTCTGATGGTGTTTTAATAATTACGCCTGAGTATAATGGAGGCTATCCGGCATCATTAAAAAATGTAATAGACCTGATGTATGATGAATGGCGCAGAAAGCCTATAGCCATTGCAACTGTTTCTGATGGAATGTTTGGAGGAATGCAAGTAATTACTTCCTTGCAGTTTATTTTATGGAAAATAAGAGCATGGACTGTACCTGCTATGTTTCCAATGCCGCAGATAGATAAAAATTTTGATGTTGACGGAACACCGGGTGATGTTGCAGGCACAGAAAAAAGAGCTACAGTATTTTGTGATGAATGGATGTGGTGTATTGAAGCAAACAGAAGAATGCAGTTGAATCATTAAATGAATTTAAACCAAAGTAATTTTAATTTGTTTATTCCTGATAATATTCAAAAAATGTATTACATGACAAGTTTAATCGCAATAATTTTGCTTACAGGTTGTCAGAATCAGGCACAGTCACTACGGGAAATTTCTAATTCTACAAATATGCAAAGCAACATAGCCACAGACACAGCAACTTTCGGAACAGGATGCTTTTGGTGTACAGAAGCCGTTTTTGAATCTCTTGAAGGAGTAATCTCGGCAACTTCAGGTTATTCCGGTGGCAATGTTGCAGACCCAACCTATGAGCAGGTGTGCAGTGGCAACACAGGTCATGCAGAATGTATTCAGGTAGTTTATGACTCTAAAAAAATTTCTTATGATGACCTTTTGCAAGTATTTTGGGAAAGCCATGACCCTACAACATTAAACAAACAAGGCGCGGATGTGGGTACACAATAACGTTCGGTAATATTTTATGATAACGCGCAGCAGAAGCAGTTAACAGAAACGTGAAAGCAAAAACTGAACAACGAAAATACTTTTTGGCAAGCCTGTTGTGACTGAGATAACAGCAGCAACTACATTTTATCCTGCTGAAAATTATCATCAGGAATATTTTAAACTGAATGGTCACGCACCATACTGTCAGTTTGTTATTCTACCTAAGGTTGAAAAAATCGGAAAGATTTTTAGTTCAAAAATTAAAAAATAACTGAAGCTATTTCTTTTTCAATAATGCTTTGCGTAGTTGTGCGCTTGTTTTACAGTCGCCATCATGACTCCAACCCGGAGGACCGAGTAAGTACATAATTTTATTTTTAACAGATGTTTTCTTTTTCAAATCATGTGCAATAGCCTGCCATTCGTGAAATACAATTTTTCCCGGATTGTTAGAATGTAAATTATTTGTCAGACCATACTTAATGGGTTCATTTTCCAATTCCCTCTGAAAAGTACCAAACAATTTATCCCAGATTATCAAAACCATTCCCATGTTTCTGTCAAGATAACAAACATTGCTTGCATGGTGAACTCTGTGATGTGATGGAGTTACAAGAAAATATTCAAGCCATCCTAATTTGCCAACGGTTTGCGTGTGAACCAATATTCCAAAAATCTGTGTCGCGCTATAAATAAACATAATGTCAATAGCCTTAAAGCCAACGATGCTAAGTGGAATAAAATAAATGAGCCGATAAAGTGGTTGCAAAACAGAAGAACGGAATCCAACAGTAAGGTTGAACTCTTCGCTGCTGTGATGAGTGACATGTACAGCCCAGAATAGGCGACAAAAATGGTCTATCCGATGCAGCCAATAATACATAAAATCTTCTGCAAGAAATAAAGCTAACCAGTAAATCCATGCAGTAGGGTAGGAGTTAATAATTCTGAAATCGAAAAATAATTCAGAATTAACAGACTTGCAGTACGCATTATAATATCGAGTCCCATATTCAGCAACATGAGATAGAGATTGACAAGAGTTCCTTTTTTTGAATAGAGTTGTAAATGATGAAATGCAGAAAAAAATATTTCAGCACCAATAACTATAATGTAAATAGGTGTTGAAATCAGAATCAGCAACGACTCTCTGAAATGTTCCATATAAAATACTGAAGTAAAATTTTATTCAGCAGCAGGCTTCTTTTTACGCGGTGCTGCCGGCTTTTTCGCAGCAGATTTCCTATTGGGCTTAATTTCTTCTGTTAAAGTAGATTCAAAGTCAGAAAATGCATTCATATAAAAAATATAAGCATCGTAAGGTGAGTTATAAGGGCTGAAATATTTATGTACATCGCCATCACTCCAGAACTTAGTACTCATATAATAAAAATGATCGCTGGTTTGTAGCTTACCCCAAACGTCAATTAAATCTTTGTTTCCTGACCCAAGCACCCTGTCACTTATTGAATAAATTTTATTGAGCGCTTCCTGTTGCATATTATTTCCCAGCCATGCTGAAAGATCGCGTTCAGTATCTGCCCAACTGATAAACTCATGTGCATCATATACACCGCGAGGCGTATAAGCATCTACAACCTGTGATGGTGTCATAAAGCCAAAGTCAGGATGCTTTAATATTTCACGAGGCATGTGATCCATAAAATCAAAAATGCCTGTGCTTTCCCACTGATGCTCGCCAAAAGTTTCATAATCCATAAACAGGTTTATCACATCACCACTACCTGCAACTTTGTGTACCCAACTTGCAAATGTATCGGCATGTAGTGGCCATTCGCTCCAGTTTTTGTCAGAGAATCTAAAAGCAATGTCATCGCTCAAACGATAATTTTTAAGTAATGCTTTTATTGATTTTGTTCCTGTTGGTTTCAATAAATGATTAGGGTGTCTGTCTTTCAATAAACGATCAACACCTTCGCACAAAATCCCTTTAAAGCCCATTTTTTCAATAAAGGCAGCAAGCTCATTGTTGTAAATTAATTCGGTATTTCTGAAAACAGTTGGCTTCTGTTTAAAGTAATGTTCAATTTTCTGATCATGCTCCTTTATTTGTCTCTCAAACTCTTCTTTGTTATATAAAAAACTGAGTGAATGAAAATATGTTTCAGAGAGGAATTCTACACAACCTGTTTTAGACAAATCAACAAATGACTGAAGAACATCCGGTCTGAACAATTCCATCTGTTCTATCACTGTTCCACTTAGTGAATAGCTTATTCTGAATTTACCTTTATGACGCTTAATCAGCTCAAGCATTTTTTTATTGGCAGGAAGGTAACATTTCTCAGATACCTTGTCCATAATCCATTTATTTTTTTCGCCATCTTCATAAAAATGGTCTTTACCAATGTCGAAAACACTGTAATGTTTTATTCTGAAGGGCTGATGCACCTGAAAGTAAAAGCAAACCGATGGCATAAATTTGTTTTTAAAAATGGTCGTTGTGCCAAAATTAAACTTTTGCCTGAAACAAAAGAAAATATCCTGAAACTGTCATCATAAATTTATGATTAAAGGGATGGTACATAAATCAAAAAGCCGCTAAAAGCGGCTTTTTGATTTTATTGATGAATAAGCAGATTAATTGTTTTCTGCTTCGTTCTTCTTCTTCATTTCGTCTTTAAGTGCAGAAAGAACGCTCAAATCACCCAAGGTTGTTTTTTCCTGAGAATCTTTGATTTTCTTTACTGACTTAAATGCATCACTTTCATCTTTAGCTTTCTCATTGTCGCGCGCCATCTTTTCAGATGCTTTTGCTTCTTCGAACAAGCGGCTGTGAGAAACAACAATCTTCTTGTTCTCTTTGCTGAATTCGATTACTTTAAAATCAAGTGTTTCTTCAGCTTTAGCAGGAGTACCGTTTTCTTTCATCAGATGACGATATGGAGCAAAACCTTCAACGCCAAATGATGGGAATATGATAGTAGCACCTTTATCGGTTACTTTTCCAACAACACCTGAATGAACAGTGTCAACACGGAAAATTGTTTCGTAAGTATCCCAAGGATTTTCTTCTAACTGCTTATGTCCAAGACTTAATCTGCGGTGCTCTGAATCAACTTCAAGAACTACAACTTCAATGTTTTCGCCAACCTTGGTAAACTCAGCAGGATGCTTAATTTTCTTAGCCCATGAAAGGTCAGAGATATGAATTAAACCATCAATACCTTCTTCTAACTCAACAAAAACACCAAAGTTTGTCAGGCTGCGAACTTTTACAGTATGCTTTGAGCCAACAGGATATTTCTCCATAATGTTAACCCATGGATCAGGCATAAGTTGCTTTAAGCCAAGAGACATTTTACGCTCTTCGCGGTCAAGAGTAAGGATTACAGTTTCTATTTCATCACCAACTTTAAGAAAGTCTTGCGGGCTGCGTAAATGCTGTGACCATGACATTTCCGAAACGTGAATTAATCCTTCAACACCTGGAATTACTTCAATGAAAGCACCATAGTCAGTCAACACAACAACTTTTCCTTTGATTTTGTCGCCAACCTGAATGTTTTGGTCAAGTGCTTCCCATGGCTGAGGTGTAAGCTGTTTCAAGCCAAGAGCAATACGTTTTTTATCCTCATCAAAATCAAGGATTACAACATTAATTTTATCATCTAACTTCAACACTTCATCAGGATGGTTGATTCGTCCCCATGAAATATCGGTAATGTGCAATAAACCGTCAACGCCACCAAGGTCCATAAATACACCATAAGACGTGATGTTTTTAACTGTACCTTCAAGAACCTGTCCTTTTTCAAGTTTAGACATGATTTCTGACTTTTGGCTTTCAAGTTCCTCTTCGATAAGTACTTTGTGAGAAACAACTACGTTCTTAAACTCATGGTTGATTTTAACCACTTTAAATTCCATAGTTTTTCCAACAAACACATCATAGTCGCGGATTGGTTTCACATCAATTTGCGAACCCGGTAAAAATGCTTCAATACCAAATACGTCAACGATAAGTCCGCCTTTAGTACGGCATTTAACATAACCCTGAATAATTTCATCTTTTTCAAGGGCTTCATTAACACGCTCCCATGATTTAAGAGCACGTGCTTTTTTATGTGATAATATCAGTTGCCCGTTTTTATCTTCACGGGTTTCTACATACACTTCAATTTCATCGCCCACTTTTAAGTCAGGCATGTGACGGAATTCGCTCAGTGGAACCATTCCATCTGATTTGAATCCGATGTTTACCACCACTTCTTTATCAGAAATGCTGATGATAGAACCCATTTTTACCTCATGTTCTGTAAGTGTGTTAAGGGTTTGATCGTACATGGCCTTATCCATACGTTGGCGGTCATCTGATTTGTAAATGTCGGCTGTTTTGCCAACGTTGTCCCAATCGAAATCTGTCGGTGGAACGTTGTGTTTTACTTCACTCATTAATTGTTTTGTTTTTTAATAATTGAAATTGTTAGACTTTATTTATTGTTTATGAATATACCTTTTAAAACGGGCGTGCAAAGATAGGTATTTGCTTTGATAAATAAAACTAATATGCCTGATAATTATTCAGTTCCGGTTGTTGAAGGTTCTGCAGCCTGAAATTCCCAAAAAACCAATAAAAAAGGGCTAAACCAATCGGTTTAACCCTTAATCTTTATGCTTTTAGAGCAGGCTCAATTAATCTGATAGTAAATATCTGTCTGCCACTTGGCGGTATCTTTCTCAACAGAAGGGTCTGTAATGTAAAATTCAAGAGGTGCATCAGAGATTTTTATGCTGTTATCCTTAGCGTAGTTTACGAGTGCTTCATGAGCTTTGTTGGAATTATCATAATTGCCAAAATACTGAGTCATAAGGTATTTTCCTGTTTTAACTTCGCCAGCAACAATATTTCCGGCTGATTTTCCTGCTGCAGCCAATGGCATACAAACATCATATTCAAAAACATTATTTTCCCACTTGTAATAAATTGCAAAAGGATGAACAGTCTTACTCATTTCTAATTTCTGCTTTTTCATTTCTGTATCTATCAAACCATAACTTGAGCCAATAAAATAGCTGATTGAATCTAAGCCTGAAGTACATCTGGTAGCTAAATATGGAATAGACGAAGGCATTTCAACTTGTTGAATATTAAACTCAAATCCGGGTTGTGCAGGCATGTTTTCTGCTAACTCTTTAATTGCTTTCAAGCCATTGTCTGTCATGTCAATCATCATACCTTTAAACATAAGCATCATATACTTATGTAGAGGATTCCAGCCAACTTCACTTTCAAAATAAGTAGTAAGTTTAACGCTGTCACCGGTAGGTTGAATATTAAAACCATTTACAGCATTTCCTTCACCTTCGAAAAGGAGCTCTGATTCTACAGACTGATCTTGCACACTTTTTTTAATCTGCATGGACCCGTTTCCAACATTTTTATTAGCTGATGTCCACTGATATTGAGCCCCAACACCGGCTTCGATATTGTTATACGTGACTTTCATTGTCGTATCCATTTTAAGCCAGGTATTCCATTTGCTCCAGTTTTTGAGATTGTTAATCTGATTAAACACAACAGAAGCAGGAGCTTTTATATAAATATCGCGTTCAATCTTATAGTTGTTGGAGATGAATAGGGAGCCAACACATAACAATCCGATGATGATGACAAATCCAATGAGTATCTTCTTTAGCATAACAATTTGATTTAGTGGTTTTACGAGGGTAAAAGTAGTGTAAATTATCTTACAAAATATTCATATACAAACTAAAAAAAACGAAAAACCCTATAAATAATAGGGGTTACCATAATATTCCACAAATGCAATATATTATGTTAAATAAATAATATGTAAATTTTTAACCTCTGTGAAGAAAGCATGGTCTTTACGGAAATCAGCAATTGTTAATTATCTTATTTAAAGTAATGATTCTATCAATTAACCATAATAATTTCATTATCAACGTATTAATCAACTTATACGATTAATAATTAAACATTGAAAACATTACTTTAATTAGATGTCTGATATTTTATTGCATCGGTGTTATAAATAATACTTTTTTACTTGCAATCTAATGCGCTCGTAAAAATCATCTAAAAACAAATTTTCCTGATAGGGGACTTTTAAGTTTATTAATCTGGAACTTTTTTACTCACTTCAGAAATATAGAATTATTCAGTTTTTCAAATTTAAATTTTTGCAACAGGTTTACTAAAATGAATAAGACATTGCTCTGAAATTTTTAAATGTACAAAACCGGTTAAGAATGGCTTATGTATCATACAAATTTGAACTATATTCTTAGCCATAACATTGTGCGGATTCCTAATGATTCTTACCCTGGCCGACCGGCAATTCAATCTTATAATTAATATTATGTTAAATAGTAATTATTTGAATATTACCTGCTACCAGCAATTCTGTTTAACCCGGCCTTAGCCTTTTGGTCTAAACTGTTCTGGTACTCATGGTCTCGTAAACTAAGGCACTTCTTATAGTATTTTTCAGCTAAAACATAATCCTTCTCTTTCTCATACATCTGTGCTAGAAAATTACAACTGGCAGCTGCATAATAAAATTTCAAATCCTGCCCGTGATCAATAGTTTTCAGATAAAATTCTTTGGCCCGATCAGTCATTTCCAACTTGTCCAACACCCTTGCCAGCCTATATTTATACTCCAACTGATCTTTAGCTGTTTTAGCTTCGTTTGAACCTTTAGCCAACAATTTTAACGCTTCCTGATAATAGCCTCCATCAAATAATAGCCTGATTTTTAAGATATAAGTATTTGGCTCTTGATGCGTAATTAATTCATTTTGCGCCTGTTTATCCTCATCAGTAAAATCATTACCTACGTTTTTTACTTCAGTAATCATTGCATCATATCCGGCCTTGTCATTTTGTAATAGCTTTATCCATGCCATTTTTTGATATGCAGCCTTTATAAAGCTATTTCCTTTATGCAATTTAACATAATTAATAAAATTTGAGAATGATGAAAAGTCTAATTTATCAAGCTTAGACATTCCTAAAAGAAATTGAAAGTAATGTATCGGATAAACCTCATCATCTGCATGATAATTTTCTATCAGTGGAATTATCTGCGCACTACGCCCTGTAGAATAATAAATGTTAGTAGAAAAAAACAAGTCCAAAGGCTCGTTTCCCAATTTCAATCCTGACAAAAACTTGATTACCCACTCAGGATCAGGTTTCAGTTGATTACGTGTAAAAATATAAGTAAAGGCAATTTCCTTATTCATAAAATGAAAAGCATCACTGTCTTCTCTTGTCTTCATAAACGATTGCTCCAACTCTTTTATTCCATTGGAAACGCTACCATCCATACCGGCAATTTTCACTAACCATTGATAGTTTTCAGGCACTGCACCAATAAATGCATGCAGCACACCAAGACTCTTTAGATTCAACTCAAATTCAGGAAACTTTTTTTGATTCTCTGTAAGCAAACTATATGCTTTCTTTACTTGCAAAGCTGCAGTCAGATATTCCTTGAATTTCAGTTTCGACAATGCTGTCATCAGATAACATTCTGCAAGACAAAAATTTCGTAATGGCGAAAGCATTGGCATTGCCTTAATCTGTCCTGTTATAATTTCATGGTTATGTTTTAGCTCATTAAAAGTAGCCTGCTCCTCCCCTATAAATGTTTTTATGAATAAATGATAATGATAAAGATATCCCGGAATAAGATTGTCGGGATGTTCTTTCTTCTCTGCATCAAGACTATCTAAAGCCTGATTAAAACGCAATTCAAAAATAAGCTGATAGGCATTCTTACATCTTTCATTATAGTCAAGATAGGGTGCTGACCATACACTTAATGGCATACTAAAAAACAAAAAATATAAAATTATATACCGAAGCCTCATCAGTCTTAAAAAACTATCGTGTTGTGCAATAATACAAAGACCAAACGATAAAATGAATCAAAAATATATTGATACTATAATGAGGCTATGTTGAATACAGTATTGAATGAACAAAAAAACTCTCTATAATTTTTAGTTTTGTAAAATGATTAGAGGTAAAATCATAAATCCAATACGTCAGCTTGCAGAGCAAGGCAAATTAGCCGGCCTTTTGATTATTGTTCTCACGCTGGTGTCATTGCTTCTAAGTAATTTATCGGCAACATCAGAATATGCAGGCCTATGGCATAGCCATATACATTTATTGGGTTACGATGTAAGTGTGCTGCACATAATTAATGACGGATTAATGGTGGTATTTTTTCTGATGGTTGGCATGGAAATAAAACGAGAGCTGTATGTGGGCGAACTTGCCAATAGGCGCAATGCAATGTTGCCGGTCATAGCAGCTTTTGGTGGAATGCTTGCTCCCGGAATTATCTATGCAGCATTTAACATCAGTGATACTCATCTGCTTCATGGTTGGGCAATTCCCACTGCAACAGACATTGCATTTTCTCTTGGTGTACTATCTATGCTGGGTAACAGAGTGCCGTTTGCACTTAAAGTTTTTTTAACTGCATTAGCAATTATTGATGACCTTGGCGCTATTATCATCATTGCATTATTCTACACCGAACCCGAGAATTTTCATCTGTCTTTTTTAGTCAGTAGTTTACTCATTGTTGGCGCATTAATGTTTCTTTCAAACAAAGGTTTCTTTAATTTATTTCTTTGGATTATTGCAGGTATTGTAGTCTGGTATTTTATGCTGCTTTCAGGAGTTCATACAACAATTGCAGGTGTACTGATAGCATTTACAATTCCATTAAACAAACTCACATCATTCGAAAACAAACTTCACCTGCCTGTTAACTATTTTATTCTCCCTGTTTTTGCATTAGCTAATACTGCTATTGTTTTATCTATAGATAATGTTTCCGGATTGTTTTCTACTGTGGGATTAGGGGTAAGTTTGGGTTTGCTAATTGGAAAGCCATTAGGCATTACATTAGCTTCATGGATTGCAGTAAAAAACAAATGGTGTTCACTGCCAGGAAAAATTAATTTAAAGTTGATTTTTGGAGCAGGTTTAACAGCAGGCATAGGTTTTACGATGTCTATTTTTATTGCTTCGCTTGCTTTTAAAGAACCCTTACTACTCGACACTGCAAAAATTGCAATTATTGCCGGTTCTGTTTTATCGGGTTTGGCAGGTGTTTTATTTTTAAAATCAAATTTGAAAGCAAAAGCATGATTTATTTTTAATCATCCTTCGGATAGCGCTTGCGCTGTTTGTTCAATGGGTCTTCGTGAAAAAAATATCTGATATCTACAGTAAGATAATTTCCTGAAATATCAGATTCAAACACTTTATAATTTCTGCCTGTTATTAAAGTTCTTGAGCGATAAATAAAACTATAAGGACGGTGAAAAGAAACTCCAAGATAAAAATAACCGGATTTTTCTGTTCTATATTCTGCACCTACATTGGCAATGATGGCAGGTTTTATCCAGCTTTTTCTTAATCCTTCACTTTCAAAATAATCGTCACCTATATAAATGTCTGAAGGATAAAAATCGAATGAATTGCCTAACGATGCATCAATATACATTTTTTGTCCAAGTCTGATATATACCAATGCAGAAATAGGTATTTCATATCCAATAAATTTAAAATTTCGTTTATGGCTTAACGCTGAATCAGAAATCTGAATCTGATAATTTCTTCGTGCATAATTTATTCCCGTCTCAATAGAAAGTCGTTCTGTAAAACCACGTCTGATAACCATGCCTGCACAATAGCCTGAATTAGGTTGAATGGTTACTTCTGCCGTTCCTTGCGTTGCTGACTGTGCGCCAGTTCTGAAAAAGTCATTATTAAAGATCGGTTTAAACTGAAAACCGATTGTTGCAACACCTTTTTGTGAAAATACATTTATTGATAACATACAAAACACTGCAATAAATACAGATTTATTAATACTTATTGCAAATTGGGTCTTGAAAAATAGGTTGAAAAATTTCATTCCTGAATGTAAGTTAATAATTCAATTTTTCGCATTTGCATTTTTTCTTTTTATAAAAAGGTTCGCAAAAATGCGGATCATCTTTATCGGGTTTTGTCAGATATTCAAATAAGTCTCTTTTTGTATTATAACGATATTCCGAACCGTCAATCATAAACGTTGCATCAGTATTGGTTCTGTTATAAAAATCGCTAATGTCGTCTTCAATAGTGTGAATGCTCCCTTTTGTTTTATAGGCTAAGTTAATATACTGCGGATTGATGCCACTGTAGGTGCCACAGAGGACAACCTTTACAGGAACTTTTATGTCTTTTACCAAACAATAATCGCGCATACAGGAATTGTTATCAGCAATTAAAATCAGGTTTTTAAAATCGGGATACTTCTGAATGCCTTTTAATATTGCCTCTACATCATTTTCTTCGGGGTCGCCACCATTACCTTTGGCTTTAACCTTACTAAGCAAGCCAATTATTTTGTTGATGTTTTCTGCTTTTTCAAAATAAACACCTCTGGTCTTTCCAATTTTTTTCGTTTTTCCATATTACCATCATTAAAGAAAACGAAATATTTTATGCCTGATTGTTTAAGATTCAATGAGTGCCAAAGTACAGCTTGTGCACCATAAGGATACATGCTGCCTGTCCAGTCCATAATCACCAAGCAATTGTCCCATTCGGGATGGCGCGAAAAAATCTTAAACACCACACTATCGGTAATACCGCCATTGTTTGCAATAAAACTGTTTATTTTTCTGGTGGCAATAGTATTCTGGTCTGAATGTTTAATGTTTTTTAAAGAATCGTCATACACTTGTTGTTTGATAATATTTTCATGTTGCTTAACAGACTCACTTTTGACTGGTGCCAAATGAATGGCTATGCCATGAAACATTTTTTTTGCTTCCTCATCAGTATTACATTCAGTTTGAAGTAGAATTTTATATACGGTATGTTCATTGTTGAGGTCAGGTGAAAGTTTAAAAAGGTTTTTTAATCGCTGCGCCAATAAAGTGTGATAGTTGGTTAGCCAAAAATTAATATTCTTAGGATACTGTGTATAAATAAAAATGATGGTATCAGCATAAAATCCGGAAGGAATACCTTTCCAGTCAGCAGTGTTTTTAATTTGTGATTTTGCATAACCATTTTCCAGAATTGTGAAAGTTTTATATTCTTCCTTTTGAAAAGCACGAACTGAGTCACTGGTAAAAATATCTTCTATTTCAGAACTGTATTTGGCAGGATTATCGAGCCACTCTTGCTGAAATTTCACTTGTTGCGCATAGCTTTGTACAGCTATCAGCAATAGTGCAAAAGTATTCAGAAGTTTTAACGACATGTTTTACGAAATATAAACAACATCTTTTTTTCCTTTCTTCAAATCGGCAACAATATGTTCGTGTTTGGTTGTAGAAAGTGTAAGTCCAACAAAATCTGTTGCTACAGGATAGCGCTTGTGGTCGCGGTCAACAAGTAATGCCGTACTTATTTTTTTAGCATCAGCTTCCAAAAATGGTCGCAAACTATGAATAAGTGTCTTGCCGGAATTTAGTACATCATCAACAATAATGACAACTTTGTTTTTCAGCAGTGCAGTATTGTCAATTCCTTTAATGGTTGGATGCAATGGGTTTTCTTTGTCAATCATCACTTCAAGCATATTTACTTTAAGAGGATAACTCTCCACAATAATATCTCTTAACTTGGCAGCCATAACATAACCGCTTCTTACAATGCCTGCTATATAAATGTTTTTTCACTGATGTTATCCTCATAAATCTGACAAGCAATACGTCTAAGCTTTTGCTGTATTTGTTCATGATTTAAAATTACCTGACGGTCTTCCATTTTTTCAATTAACTTAAAGCGGCATAAAAATAGCATATTTCTATTACTGCCTTGATATTTTAAGCTTTATTGTTCTATTTCTTCGTTAATTTATCCCTAATTTTACCGTAATATTTAAAAATCACTTCAGAATGATGTTTCAGCCAAAGCAGAAAATAATAAAAAGTACCGTCCTTGCTTTCATCTTAATGTTTTTTGCCTTTACAGTTGTTCATGCGCAAAAGCAGTTTCGTTTTCCTGCGGGCATAGCTAGTGATGATTATGAGAAAGGTATTTTGATTGTAAGAATAAAATCTGATTACAGAAATTTATGTAACGATAGCGACATAAACTCCTCTGATTTGCTGAAAATTTTCAATAAACTTTCGGTAACTGAAGTTAAGAAGAAATTTCCAAATCACATACAGTTATAGAAAGTAAAACATCTTTCGGCTTTCCATTGGCTGACTTATCATTGATTTATACATTGAAATTCAATACAGATATTCCTGTTGAAAAAGCAGCATCATTAATGCTTTCATGCAAAGAAGTACAGTATGCCGAACCAGCTTATATTGACAAACCACTTTACACACCCAACGATACATTAGCAACACCACAATATCAATATCATCATGTTAACATACATACTTTTGATGGATGGGATATTCAAAAAGGAGACACCAATATTGTGATTGGAATTACTGATACAGGGATTGACACAGTACATGTTGAACTGATTAATCAGTTAAAGTACAACTATGCCGACACGATTAATGGCATTGACGATGATGGTGATGGTTACATTGACAACTATCGTGGATGGAATGTGGCATTTAACTCAAATGATGTTCAGGGGTCTGTTCCATTGCATGGAAATTTTGTTGCAGGCATATCAAATGCAGAAGTTGATAACATAACAGGTATTGCCGGTGTTGGTTTTAAAACTAAATTTCTTCCTGTCAGTTGTTCTCCGGGTTCAAATGTTATTGTAAACGGATATGATGCTATTGTGTATGCTGCCGATCATGGTTGTTCTGTTATTAATTGTTCGTGGGGAGGCTTTGGCAGCTCGCAATTTTCGCAGGATGTAATTAATTATACTACATTCAATAAAAATGCTTTAGTAGTTGCAGCAGCAGGTAATGCCAATAACGATGCACCATTTTTTCCTGCGTCTTATCAATATGTATTGAGTGTTGGAGGAACTGATTCTGCTGATGTAAAATGGACATCATCGCCTACATCGGGAAGCAGTTTTGGAAGTTATGTTGATGTAACAGCACCGGGTGATAAAATATTTTCGATTTTTCCTACAGGAGTTAATCCTCCATATTGGTATTCGGGTGGAACTTCTGAAGCTGCGCCACAGGTTTCAGCCATTGCTGCCTTAGTGAAAGCTCAGTTTCCAACATTAAATGCTTTGCAGATTGGAGAAAGAATTCGTGCAACGTGCGATGATATTTATTCTATTCCGGGCAATGCAAATTTTATTAATAAGCTTGGCAAAGGAAGAGTAAACTTATTGAGCGCACTTACACAGCCGGCAACCTCTGTCAGAGCATTTGATATAGAAAATACTGATAATAATGACAATGCTTTTTCGCCTAATGACACTATCAGAATCAGTGCTGTATATACAAACCTCCTTGACCCTGTAAGTAATTTAGCGGTTACCATTCAGGCAAATACTCCTGACATATCATTTTTGAATAATTCATTTCTTGCAGGAAACATGGCAACAATGCAGTCTGACAGTAACCGCAGCAATCCTTTTTTGGCAGTGATAGATCCTTCAATACCAAAGAATACAAAAGTTGTTTTCACATTGACATTTACATCGGGAGCCTATGTTGACATTCAACAATTTGAGGTGACGGTGAATGTTGATTACATCAATGTTTTGGTGAATGATATTGGCGTAACCATTACAAGCAAAGGTAGAATTGGATTTAATGATTCAGGAAACTCGCAGGGAATTGGTTTTACACAAAACGAAGGACCTAACCTACTCTATTCAGGAAGTTTAGTGATAGGTGTTAATGACAGTACGGTTAGCGATGCTGTGGCAGGGACTCCGGCAGGAACTATTGACGAACATTTTACTTCGTTAGATTATATTCATCCTATTGTTCCTTCTGTGATTTCGGAATTTGATTTGACTACTAATTTTGATGACCAAGCAAGCAGCTATCCTATTGGTGTAAATGTAGTGCACAACACCTATGTATGGAGCACACCTGCCGATCGTAAATATGTTATTGCCGAGTATGTAATTGCCAACAACAGCAATAATTTTTACAGTGATTTATATGCAGGTATTTATGCTGACTGGGATATTACCGAAAATACGTATGCAACAAACAGAGCAATGTTTGATTCAACTTTAAGAATGGGCTATGCATTTGAAGTTACGGCCAACAACAATTATACAGGTATAAAATTACTTACTCCCGGTGTTGCACATTTTTATGCATACAACAATGATGGTAGTGATGGAAGTATTAATATTTATGACGGTTTCAGTAAGCAGGAAAAATATCAGAGTATGAGTGGTGCTGGCAGGGCGCAAGCAGGCATGATTGGTAATGGCACAGATATTAGTATGCTGTTGAGCAGCGGACCATTTTCAATGTTGCCTTATGACTCTGTGAAAATTGCTTTTGCATTACTTGGTGGCGACAGCCTGAATGAAATTGTAGCTGCTGCTACTGCTGCTCAATTAAAATATAACTCTGTTGGCATTACCGAAGTTGCAACTCTTGAGAATGAGCTTTTAGTATATCCAAATCCTGCTAAATCAGTTTTAAATGTTCAAGTTTTAAATCCAAATTCCGGTGTTGCAAAAATTGAATTGTATGATGTCTATGGACATCTTGTGGCAGCCAAAACTTATTTACAAACAAGAACCAATACATTAAATCTTGACATAAGTACACTTTCGAATGGAATTTACTTTATGCAATATACAAGTAATCAGATAAACAAAACAATTAAAATAAATATTCAAAATGATAAACCCTGAAAAATTACAATTCCTAAAAAATAACTTTATTGAACTCCTTAAAAAGTTAAAAGGTGATGAAGTGCCTGCATGGGGCAAAATGAATGCACAACAAATGATAGAACACTTTGGTGATGCCATTGAAGATGCCTGTGGAAAAAACAACCGCACATTAATAACACCACCTGATAAACTTGAGGCCGTACGGGCATTTATTCTTAGCGATAAAGACTTTAAACCCAACACAAAAAATTCGTTGATGAGTGATGCACCGGCACCAACTCAGATGCCTGATTTGGCGGCAGCAATTGCCCGTGTAGAGAATGGTATTAATGAGTTTGAAGCTTTTTATTCAGGCAATCCTGAAAAGAAAGTGATGAATCCATTTTTGGTGAGTTGAATTATGCAGAAAATATTCAACTGCTGCATAAACATGCTTTGCATCACCTGAGACAATTTAATCTGATCTGAAAGAACTTATGAGTGAAGGCCGTAAGTTAATTTCGGTAATTATTGTTGGGCCTGCCTACCCCTTTCGTGGTGGCATTGCCAACCTCAATGAGGCTTTGTGTTCGCATTTGAATGCTAATGGAATAAAGACTGAGATTGTTTCTTTTACATTGCAATATCCTGCTGTACTTTTTCCCGGAAAACACAAATGGAAACTTCTGCACAACACTTCGATTTCAAGATAACTCAGTTAATCAATTCAATTAATCCGACTTCATGGATAAAGACTGTTGGCTATATTAAAAATAAAAAACCTGACATGGTAGTGTTTCGCTACTGGCTGCCTTTTATGGCCCCCTGTCTTGGTTTTATTGCAAGAAAACTACGCAAACATGGCTTGCCTGTTGTGGCAATTGCCGACAATGTTATTCCACATGAAAAGCGAATTGGTGATGTATCGCTGACAAAATATTTTATTCAGTCGTGTGATGCTTTTATTGTGATGTCTGATAAGGTTGCTGATGATATAAAATTGTTTAACCCTAAGAAGCCTGTAAGCATAACGCCACATCCTATCTACTCTATTTTTGGTGATAAAGTAAGCCGAGATGAAGCCTGCGAAAAGTTGAATCTTGATAAAGGATTTAAGTATTTGCTCTTTTTCGGTTTTATCAGAAAATATAAAGGATTGGATATTCTCTTGCAGGCAATGCCATTGATAAAGAATAAAAATCTTAAACTTATTGTTGCCGGAGAGTTTTATGAATCGAAAGAAGAATACCTTAAACTGATAAAAGAACATCATCTGGAAAATGCAATTATAATGAGAGATGAATATATTCCGAAAGATGATGTGCGTTTTTATTTCAGTGCTGCTGACTTAATTGTTCAGCCATACAGGTCGGCAACGCAAAGTGGTGTTACACAAATTGCATACAGGTTTGGTAAACCAATGGTTGTTACTAATGTTGGCGGATTGCCCGAAATGGTTACTGATGGTGTTTCGGGGTTTGTGACTGATGTGAATCCCAACGCTATTGCAAATGCTGTTGATCGTTTTTATGTAGAGCAATTGGCAATACCATTTACAGCAGGTGTTCAATCAGAAAAGAATAAATTCGGATGGGATAAAATGATTGCTACGGTTAAGGATATTTATCAAACTCTTTTAAAATAAAAATATTCGTTTAAATTTGTCATACTAAATTGTCTGCTCAATGTTTTTAAGAAGAACTTTTTTAATCTGCTTTTTACTATTTAGCTACTTCGCTAATGCGCAAACCGAACGTTGCGGCACACAAGTTTATTTAGAACAATGGCTTGCAGAAAACCCACAGTTGCGAAAAGCTTATGATAACGAACAGGCAATGGCTGCTGCAAGAATAGAAAACAGCAATGCGATGACGGCAACTATTACTATTCCTGTGGTTTTTCATGTGGTATATAATACAGCGGAACAAAATGTTCCAGACGACAGAATAATGGAGCAACTTGATGTGCTGAACAATGATTACAATCGCCTGAATCAGGATGGACAGAGTACACCATCACCATTTTTGGGAGTTTCTGCTGCTGCCAACATTCAGTTTTGTCTGGCTAAGCGCGATCCAAACAATAAGCCTACATCGGGCATCATCAGAAAACAAACAACGGTACAGTCGTTCAGTACGGGTGATGAAGTGAAAAAGACTGCAACAGGTGGCTCTAAAGGATGGTCGAAAAGCAAATACCTCAACATCTGGATTTGTAACCTGACAGGCAACCTTCTTGGCTATGCAACAATGCCCGGCACAGCAAACGATACGCTTGATGGTGTTGTAGTGAGTTATTCAACGATTGGTGGCCCTGATAATGTTGGTGTGCATCCTACTTATAATTTAGGTCGTACGCTGACGCATGAAGTCGGGCATTGGCTGAATCTGATACATATATGGGGTGATGATGGCGGCACATGCACAGGAACAGATGATGTTGCAGACACACCCAATCAGGCATCGGAGCATTTTGGCACACCCAATTTTCCGACTATCAGTTGCAGCAACAACCCCGATGGCGATATGTTTATGAACTTTCTTGATTATACTGACGACTATGCTATGAATATTTTTACAGCAGGTCAGTCGTTGCGCATGCAGGATGCCGTAAATAACAGCAGGGCGGCATTGCTGACATCAAAGGGATGTATGGATACAACAACGGCAATTGATGTTGCCTTACAAAATGTTATCAATGTAGAAACAATTTATTGCCAGGGCAACATTACACCATCGGCAGTGATAAAAAATAAGGGAGCCGGAACTATCAGCTCGCTTACATTTTCTGTTAAGCGTGATGATAATACAGCAACAAATAAAACCTGGACAGGGAGGTTGGTTGCAGGTGCAACGGCAACGGTTGCATTAGATCCGTTGACAGTTCCGACAGGAACACATTATCTGAATGTGAGTGTGACACAGAGTGGCGATGGCAATGTATCAAACAACATTATTGTAAAAAGAATTACGGTGACGGGTGCCACTGCCCTGCCCTACAGTCAGGATTTTGAGGCGAAAAGATTTCCGGCAGACAATTGGCTGGTGTTGAATGCAGACAATGATGCAACTTTTATGCGCAGCAGGCTGGCATCAATAAATGGAAGTTCTTCTTTGTGGTTTTATGCACCCTTGCAAACGCCAGCAGGAAGAAAAGATATTGTGCAGTTGGAGCCATTTGACCTTACAACACTTGCAGAGCCAGTGCTTGCCTTTGATGTAGCCTGCCTGAATGACAACAGCATCAGTACAAGTGCAAGTTTAAAGATATTGGCATCAACGGATTGTGGCAGTACGTTTAGTGAGATATTTGAGAAGACAGGAAGTGCACTAACAACAGCAGAAGGCAGTGCATCAAATGTATTTGTTCCGGTTGCTGAACAGTGGCGGAAAGATTCTGTGAATCTGAAAGCGTTGAACAGTTTTAATAATGTGATTTTACGTTTTGAATATACTACAGGCAATGCCAATGCCCTTTTTATTGATAACCTGCAAATTGACCGCCTTGGGGTTATTTATCCTGATGCATCGAATGTGAATGTGAGCGTGTATGGACAAAGTGCTTATGGTGTGCTTGACTTTAGTGTGCTGCTTTTAAAGACAGTAGATTTTAAGGTAGATATTTTTGATGTTGCAGGAAGAAAAGTATTTTCAAAGTCGTATAGCGGCAGTGCCGTTTGCGACAGGCTTAGCTTGCATCAGTTAAATGCCGGGGTTTATTTTTTCAGAGTTACATCGGGCAAGGATTCAAAGTCGGTGAAGCTGTTTTTCAGATAGGAGTTTGGTTTTGAATTCAGAATGCAGAGTTATGAATTGAAAATCGGAGGTGGTTTCAAACTGAAACTTGAGGTCATTGATTGTTTAGAGTCAAGAATAAAAAAACTTTATAGTTAAGACTTTCATATTATTTTCTATATTTGAAGAATATTAACTTTATAAAGTAGAATGTTTTTCGATAATTGAAAAAAATTATAAAACTGAAAATCATGAAAATAAACTCAATAGTTTTTATTCAAATTATAATTTTATTGCTTCTATTTTCTTGTAAAAAAGATAAAAGCGAAGCACACAGCCAAATAACAACGAATATTGATTCAACTAAAACCAACATTGATTCAACCAATAATATTCCAACAACATACGATACTATTTTTCCTTTAGATTATTTTCCGGCATTTCCGGGTTCATATTGGAAGTATGTGGACTCAAATAATGATACAACAGTGCGCAAGACGGATTCTCTATATAGAAAGGATTATTATACTTATGGGTCAGCTGCTTATGTATCTGACACTTTTTATGTACCAATATACAACAATATTCCTATTTGGAAATATGAAGAACATACCGGCCCCATTTCACACTCAGGTTCATATCCATTTAGAGTTATTTTATCTGAGACACTTCCGGTAGGTAGCGATTGGCCTGTTTTTTATTGGTCAGGAACAGGTGTAAGCAGAAAGCTAATTGCAAAAGATACAACCATTACTATTTCTTCGATTGCATATTACCCTACTATAGTAATTGAGGAATACTATTCAGCTTACCGCCACATTACATTTGGATCGCAAAAGGTATTATACCAAGAATATAGGGTTAATACGAGAAGATCTCTATAATAATTTGGACTCAACTACGAACACTAAAGAACTGATTGATTATTTTATTAACATATAACAGTAGTGCTATCAGAAATGTAAATTTTTCAGGTGATTTGTTAGGAGTGATGGTCAGCCGTGGTTGTTCATCCTCTAATCACTCAAAAAAATCTGCGCTCTTAAATCTGCATTCCTCTGCTCACCCCCGATCAAAAGAGGCTATGCTCTTTACAAAATGCCAAAAAGGGTGTCTGCCCACAAAGTTTACTGAATAAACCACAGAACTAATTTTAATACTGTAGGATCAAACTTGTCGGCTATGGCTGATTATTTAATTCAATCCCTCACGAAAAAATTTCAAATTGCGTGTAGCCTCACTTTGTGGTAAGGGGTGTATGCAGGAATTCAGAGTTATCTAATTATCTAATTATCAAATTATCTAATTTGAGTATTCACCCCTGTCAGCTGTGGCTGATAATAACTTAATCACTTTCTACATGCTAAAGCATGGTGTTCTATGCAGATACTTTGCTTAGTACACGCACCATGGTTTCGCCAATTTCTGCAGGCGATGCAACAACGTGAATGCCGCACTCGGCCATAATTTTCATTTTGGCTGCTGCAGTATCGTCAGCACCACCAACGATGGCTCCGGCATGTCCCATTCTGCGGCCGGGAGGGGCTGTTTGTCCGGCAATGAAACCTACAACAGGGTTTTTGCTGTTGTTTTTTATCCATCGTGCAGCTTCTGCCTGGAGGTTACGACCAATTTCGCCAATCATGATGATGCCATCGGTTTCGGGGTCGTTCATAAAAAGTTCTACTGCTTCTTTTGTGGTGGTACCGATAATGGGGTCGCCACCAATGCCAATGGCAGTAGAAATGCCTGCACCAGCTTTTACTACCTGGTCGGCAGCTTCGTAGGTTAGTGTTCCTGATTTAGAGACAATGCCTATGCGTCCTTTCTGAAATACAAAGCCGGGCATAATACCCACCTTACACTCACCGGCAGTAATTACACCGGGGCAGTTGGGGCCAACAAGTCGCGCTTCTTTGTCGCGCAGATAGTCGCGCACCTGAATCATATCTTTAGTAGGGATGCCTTCTGTGATGGCAACAATGAGTTTTATGCCAGCCTGTGCAGCTTCCATAATGGCATCGGCAGCAAAAGCCGGAGGAACAAAAATGATGCTTACATCGGCACCGGTTTGTTTTACAGCATCGGCAACGGTATTGAAAACAGGTCGGTCTAAATGTGTTGTTCCGCCTTTGCCGGGGGTTACACCACCAACAACCTTGGTACCATACTCTATCATTTGTCCTGCATGAAAAGTGCCTTCTGTTCCGGTGAATCCCTGAACAATAATTTTTGAATCTTTATTGACTAAAACGCTCATTGCTTATTGAAAATTAAAAAGTTGCGCAAAAGTAAATTTTATTTTTGAATAATGTGACTGACGGTATAAAGCAGGGTGCTTATTGATTTAATAATTAGGCTTAAAATTTTGATTGTTTACAGCGTAGGATTTAATAATTTTTGGTGATGGTGAATCGTAAAAAAAATCATCTCACAATTTAGAATGCAATGGTGAGATGATTTATATATAATGAGCCTATGGCTCCATAAATTTTTCCATTGCATTGAGGCTGACACCGGTGAAGGAGAAGCCACCATCGTGAAAGAGATTTTGCATGGTTACCTTGCGTGTGAAATCGGAAAACATCATTACAGTGTAGTTTGCACATTCATCGGCAGAGGCATTGCCAAGAGGCGACATTACATCGGCATAGTTATAGAAGGCGTTGAAACCTTTTATGCCACTGCCTGCAGTTGTTGCAGTGGGCGATTGAGAAATGGTGTTTACTCTTACTTTTTTTGCCATGCCATAATGATAGCCAAAGCTGCGTGTGATGCTTTCTAAAAGCGATTTTGCATCGCCCATATCATTGTAATGAGGGAAGACACGTTGTGCTGCAATGTAGGTGAGTGCCACTACACTACTCCACTCATTGAGGGCATCGAGTTTCATGGCTGTCTGCAATGTTTTGTGCAGGCTTAGTGCAGAAACATCCAATGTTTTATGAAAATATTCGTAGTCTAATGCTGTGTAATGTTTGCCTTTACGGACATTGGGCGACATGCCAATGCTGTGTAAAACGAAATCTAATTTACCGCCTAAAATTTCCATTGATTTGGTAAACAGGTTTTCGAGGTCTTCAATAGAAGTGGCATCTGCCGGAATGACTTGCGCATTACATTCTGCTGCAAGTTTGTTTATTTCGCCCATGCGCATAGCAACAGGAGCGTTGGTTAATGTAAACATTGCTCCTTCCTGATGTGCACGTTGTGCGGTTTTCCATGCAATAGAGTTTTCGTCTAATGCGCCAAAAATGATTCCACGTTTTCCTTTTAACAAATTGTACATAAGTTATGTTGTTTTGCGGCTAAAGTAATAGAAATTGATGAAACTGCATTAATCTGTGCCACCGGCAATGCGTTTATTCAGTGGCGAAGCACTATTGTCAATGGCAGGCAACTGTCCGCTAAAGTGCACAACGGCAGAAGTATCGGTGAGCGATTGCAGAAACAGAATCAGCTTTTTCTTTTCGTCTTTAGTGAGTTTTAATTTATCATCGGGAAGGGTTTGGTCCGGAAGGTGAATGCCCAGCCCTGCCCCACCTCCTTTGTCATAAAAATCAACAACCTCCTGAAGCGTTTTGTAAACTCCGTTGTGCATGTAGGGTGCAGTCACTGCAATGTTACGGACAGTAGTTGTTTTGAATGCATATTTAAGCTCGTCATTTTTAAAAACATTGTAGCGCCCAAGGTCGCCATCTAATTTATAAGGACGTTTGTTGGTTGAGGGCACACCTATAATATCAAACTCACTTTCTCTGTACTGTGGCGGTGTGGTTCCGTTAAAGAGTCCTGCAAAATGGCAGTGCCCGCATTTGGCTTTGCCCATAAAAAATATTGTAGCCATCAATGACAGGTTGTTCTATTGTGCCTGCACCACGCATGGCTTTATCAAAAGGCGAATCGAACGACAGTTGTGTGCGCTGAAATTCTGCCAATGCTTTTAGAATGCCTTCTTCGCTTATGGCAGTATCTTTTGTTCCTGCAAAAGCCTGACTGAATATTTTTTTGTAGGTTGAAGACTGATTGAGTTTGGCAACGACAACTTTAAAATCGCCATGCATCTCTCTCTCATTCTGAACAACAGTTTTTGCCTGATCTTCGAGAACCAATACACTGGCATCCATAAACAGATTGCGCTGCAATGCAGCATTTAAAATTGTTGGTGTGTTGCGAGGCAGTGTGTCGTTTTTTAAAAAACCATAAGACTTAGGAAGGCCATCGGTATAAGCCATATTGGGTTTATGGCACGATGCACATGACACAGCATTGTTGACAGAAAGTATAGGGTCGAAAAATAAAAGTTTGCCAAGATAAGGAAGCATATCTCCGTTGTTGCTGCGCTGAAGTTTGGTAAAGAAATAGGTGTTGTAGGCTTCTTTCTCAAAAAGTGTTGTAGCATCAAGATTTAAGGCTCTTATATTTTGCGGGTCGAATTTTAAAATATTTTTTCTTGCATTGATGAGTGATAAATTTACAGGCACAACATAGTTGCGATAGAATGTAAAGTAATCGAACTCCGCACCTTGGTTTACTCTTATTTGCTGACGGTCGAGAAAAGCTACGGCAGAGTCAATGCTGTTGTTGACCATTGAAAAATCGGCATTGCGATAAGAGATATTTAAAATATTGCTGATAGAAAACAGTGCTGCTTTAGTTTCTGGTATTCCTGTCTTAATAATCTGACAGTCGAAATTGTTTATACCCAATGTGTAAATTTTTACAAGGCGCAGTTGCATTATTTCGAACAACTGATAATCGTAGGGGGGTGCAGTGTTTTAAACGATGTGGCTAACTTGGCAGCCAGACCAAGTGTGTGATTGATTTCATCGAGCAGTTGTGCTTTATTCAATGGTTTTTCGGAAATTATTTCTTCTATTACCTGCAAGCCATGTGGTGGACGAACATATTTGCTCTGCGGTTCTTCTTCGACCATTGGAATGGGCGGGCCGTTGAGGTCGCGTTCTGTATAAGCAAAATAATATCCGGTGAAGCCTTCGAGTTTTTTATAGGCAAGGCGACAGGCTTTAAATTGTGCAATCAACTGCTGTGAGTTTACTTTATTGCTGCCGGCAAGAATTTTAAGTTTTTCGAGTTCTCCAGAGAAATCTAATGACGATTTTGAGAGATAGGCTTCTAATGCCTGCTGCTGATATTCATTTTCTTTGACCGTTATGAACGACCATTGCAGTAATGCTACAATGATGAGAATTGCTGATGTTGTTATGTATATGCTTTTCTTAAATGGCATCTTTCAAAAATGACAAAAAACTATATATGTGCTTTGTTGAGAGAAATAAAATTATTAACGCAATAGTGGTTATATTTTATGATTGTAAAAATGATTTTTGTCAATTAAAACTTTCTATGAAATTAAATTCAAGCAAGAGAAAAATTGCCGTATATAAAAACAATGCTGATTGCCATTAAATAGCATGATAAGTAGTACTTTCGCGCTTCAATTAAAAAGCAGTGAATTATTTATCGGTAGAAAATATAAGCAAGAGTTTTGGCGACAGAGTATTATTCAACAACATTTCGTTCGGCATTGCCAAAGGACAGAAACTGGCATTGGTGGCAAGAAATGGCACCGGTAAAACATCACTATTGAGAATTTTAGCAGGACTTGATGTTCCTGATGAAGGTACTGTTACTTTCAGAAATCAGTTGAAGGTGAGTTATCTTACTCAGGAAAATACTTTACCACAGTTGGCAACGGTTGCAGATTGCCTGACAGAGAACACACACATTTCTGATGCCTTGCTGAATGAAAAACCACATTATGAACTGACTGAAGAAGAGCAAACACATTTGGGAAAAATAAAATCTGTTGCAGGAAAATTGGGTGTTCCATTTTTTCATCAAAAGGTGAATGAACTTTCGGGCGGGCAGCAAAAACGTTTGGCGCTATCGAAAGTGCTGATTGATGAGGCTGACTTTATCATTATGGATGAGCCTACCAACCACTTAGACTTAGACATGATTGAATGGCTTGAATCGTTTTTAGCATCAACAAACATAACGATGTTGCTTGTTACACACGACCGTTATTTTTTAGATGAAATATGTGATGAAATACTTGAACTTGAAGACGGGAAACTGTACAGACATAAGGGCAACTACAGCTACTATTTAGAGAAGAAAGCAGAGCGTGATGAAATGGAATCGGCAAACCTGCAGCGTTCAAAAAATCTATTTCGTACAGAATTGGATTGGATGCGAAAACAACCACGGGCACGTGGCACAAAATCAAAATCGCGGATAGATGCCTTTCATGTGCTTGAAGAAAAAACTAAAAAGAAAAATGAACAAGGTAATGTGGCACTTGACATCAACATTTCGAGAATAGGAAGTAAAATTCTGGAAATACACCACATCAGCAAATCGTATGGCGACCTGAAACTGATTGACAACTTTGACTACTCGCTGCGTAAAGGCGAGAAAATTGGAATTGTTGGCAGCAATGGTGCAGGAAAAAGTACACTGCTGAATATCATAATGGGAAAAGAGCCTTGCGATAAAGGTAAGATTGTGATGGGTGAAACTATTGTGCCCGGATATTTTGAGCAGCAATCGAAAAATATTTCAGATCAGAAGCGGGTTATTGAAGTGATTCGTGAAATTGCTGACTTTATTCCGATGAGTGGTGGACGAAAAATATCTGCATCGCAGTTGCTTGAACGTTTTCTATTTGACCCGTCCATGCATTTTCAGTATGTAGAAAAATTGAGTGGTGGCGAAAAACGCAGATTGTATTTGCTCACGGTGCTGATGAAAAACCCGAACCTTTTGATATTGGATGAGCCAACCAATGATTTAGATATACAGACACTTTCTGTTCTTGAAGATTATTTGGCATCGTTTGAAGGCTGTGTGATTATTGTAACGCACGATCGTTTTTTTATGGACAGGGTTGCAGACCACATCTGGGCATTTGAAGGAGATGGAAAAATCAGTGTTCTGAATGGCAATTACTATGACTACAGACAAATGCTGAAGGAGCAAAAGAGAGCAGAAAAAGGAAGCAGCAGCAGTAGTGAGAACAAAACCGGAAGAAACAACAGCGAATAAAAACGCAAGCTTTCATTCAAAGAAAAGCAGGAGTACGAAAAGTTGGAGAATGACATTATGCTGCTTGAAGAGGAAAAAACAATGTTGGAACAACAGATGGGCGAAGCAGAACTTACACATGAAAAGTTAATGGAAGTAAGTAATCGCTTTCAGCAGGTGCTGCATGACATTGATGCAAAGACAATGCGTTGGATGGAACTTGCAGAAATAGGCTGATATTTACTTATGGTGTTTTAGTCAATATAAAACCATGCTGATAGCCTTTGTAATGATTGCAGATAAGGTAGTTTTTAATTTTACTTTCTGACTTACGTAAGTAAAAATGTTCAGGCAAAATACCGGAGTTTGTTGCAGCCTGACCAATAAGCCAAAGTGCCAATGCCGACACCGTTGGAAATTCACCAAAAAAATGTTTATATCTGATGATTGCAGATTGCTGAAAATGACTTTCAACAGCATAATGCAATGTTTCATTCCTGACATCGCCATTGTGACCTGAAACCAACATAGTTTCCGAAAGATTTAAAGCATGTTTATCGCAAAATTGTTTTAGCTGTTGTAAAACTTCGTCAACATCAGTACTGTGAAGTGTGCTTACGTCAACAATTTCTAACAGTGCACTTTCTGAATTGTTACTTACTGTAAACGCTGCACAACCCTCACCGGCAATGCTTCCTTCTGTTTTTGATTCATACAAACCATTTACAGGAATTTCGTTCTTATACCATCCACCCAAGCGTTCTATATTGTAATTATAGTCAGAAATTTCATCAATGCCACCGAGCAATAAGGTTGAGTTTTTATTTTCTACTAAATACATGAAAGCATCAAGCAAAGCATTTTCAAAAGCATTGCCACGGTGAACATGCGTTATGTTGTAGCCACGACATTGAT
Organism: Bacteroidota bacterium; assembly: GCA_016699635.1. Taxonomy (GTDB): domain Bacteria; phylum Bacteroidota; class Bacteroidia; order AKYH767-A; family OLB10; genus OLB10. The sequence goes on from CP064983.1 coordinate 3,169,594, forward strand.
GATTCATTCCAATGGTTGAAGCAATGGCATTGGGTGTGCTCTGCACAAAATTGGTTGGTGTTAATGTGCCTTCATCATACTGCACAATCTGATTAAGAAAACGAATACAATCTTCCATACCGCCATTTGCAGTACCTATTATTATTCCGTTTACAGGGTGATTTTCCAGATTGAGTTTGCTCACAGCACCGCAGGTCATGCGCACAGCTTTACCCATTCTTCGCAAAACGGCAGGTGCAATCATACTGTAAACAGGTTCGCGCGCCATAAGCTTTTCTGTTTGCAAGCTATGTTCTGAAAGATCTGTTTCGCCAAAAGTATTTCTGGCGCTGATGCATACTGAAGATTTAATGTAAATACCCATGATTTTGAAAAAGCAAGATTAAGAAATTTGGCTTCATCGAAAAGTACTTCTGCAAGCAAATTATTTAATTAACAATTTTGTTTTTATAAGCTTCCTTAATCTTTCATAATCTGCAACTGCCTATATGCAACGAAACTGTATTTTTGGCAGTCTTTATTTCAGCATTGCTGCTTTAAATTATTATGTATTCACTTTTCAAGAAAGAGATAAACAGTTTTCTTAATTCACTAATAGGATATATTTCCATTGCTGTTTTTTTAATTGTGATTGGATTATTTCTGTGGGTGTTTCCGGGCAACGACCTCAACATTGCAGACAGTGGTTATGCTGCCGTAGATAGTTTATTCAACATTACACCATGGGTTTACATGTTTTTGATTCCTGCCATAACCATGCGCATGTTTTCGGAAGAAAAACGTACAGGGACTTTGGAGATATTGCTTACCAAACCTTTAACAGAGTTTCAGATTGTATTGGCAAAATATTTATCAGGATTGGTATTGGTAATATTTTCATTGCTGCCAACATTGGTTTATGTGGTTACAGTTTATAAATATGCTGCACCCGTAGGAAATATTGATTTGGGTGGAATTGCAGGAAGTTATATAGGATTGTTTTTTCTGGCATCGTGATTTGTTGCCATTGGTGTTTTTGCTTCATCATTAGCAGATAATCAATTGGTATCATTTATCATAGCCATGTTTTTATGCCTGCTATGCTACACAGGATTTCAGTCTGTTGCAACAATTCTGGCAACAGGTGTTGTTGCAAACCTGATAGATCAACTTGGTATTGTGGCACATTACAACTCAATGAGCAGAGGTGTTATTGACTCGCGCGATGTAATTTATTTTATCAGTTTGACAGCGTTATTTTTAGTGTTTACCCGATTAAAACTCGAAAGCAGGAAGTGGTGATATGAAGAAGAAGATACGCAGTGCCAACCTCTATCAGTTTTTGCTTTTGCTTTTAGTGATTGCAGGCCTCAATGCTGCCGGTAAATTTTTATTCTGGCGTTTTGACCTTACTACTGAAAAACGTTTTACCCTTTCGCCCACAACAAAAGAAAAACTAAAGCAACTTAAAGATATAGTATATGTAAAAGTTTATCTGACAGGTGATTTACCTGCAGGTTTTCAGAGGCTAAGTTCTGCAACACGCGACATGCTGATGGAAATGAAGAGCTATGCAGGCTCAAATCTTGAGTTTGATTTTATTGACCCATCGGCATTAGCAGACAGCAAGCAACGTAATGAGCTTTTTAATCAACTTGCAGACAAAGGGCTTCAACCAACCAATATCTCTGAGCGAAATGCAGAAGGCACATCAGAAAGAATTTTGTTTCCGGGAGCAATACTTAACTACCTTTCTAAAGAGCAACCACTACTACTGCTGAAAGATAGAATGGGTGCATCTGCAGAAGAGATGGTGAACACTTCTATTCAGAATCTGGAATATGAAATTATTAATGCCATTTCTAAAATTTCGACAAGAAAGCCAGCGACAATTGGTATTTTACATGGTCAGGGAGAATTGGACAAACCTTATCTGGCTGATTTTTATAAATCTGTATCTGCCTCCTACCCTACGCATTATGTGCAAATAAAAAATCAGCTCAATGCTTTACAAGATTATGATTGTTTGGTAATCGCAAAGCCTGACTCTGCATTTGATGAAAAAGATAAGTTTATAATAGATCAGTTTATCATGCGTGGCGGCAAGGTTCTTTGGTTGCTCGATATGATGAGTGCTGATATGGATAGTTTAGCAAGAAAAAACGAATTCATTGCTATTCCTAAAGAACTGAATCTTGATGACATGTTGTTTCGTTATGGTGTAAGACTGAATAAAGACTTGGTAATGGATTTACAGTCGGTACCGATTCCTATACTGACAGGATATGTAGGTAACAGACCACAGAATTCTTTGTTGCCCTGGTTTTATTATCCTTTGGTGACTCCAACATCAAAACATCCTATTGTAAATAATCTAAATGCCATACGCTTTGCATTTGCCGGAAGCATTGACACCATTGTTTCTGCGCACATTAAAAAAACTATATTGTTACAAAGTTCGCACTACTGCAAGACAGTTCAATCACCGGCAGTGGTAGATTTAAATATCCTGCGCAAAGATCCTGATGAAAAAGAATATCGTAACCCACCTGTAAATCTTGCCGTTTTGCTTGAAGGTTCATTCCGCTCTAATTTTGCAAACAGAATTCCATATCAGATTGCAACAGACAGCACCATAGGATTTAAAGCAGATGGTAAACCAACGAGCATGATTGTGATTTCTGATGGTGATGTTATCCGTAATGATTATAAACGTAGCAGCAATACGGTTTATCCGCTTGGGATGGATCGTTATACCGGACAGTTTTACGGAAATAAAAATCTATTGCTAAATTGTATTGATTATTTATGCGATAATTCCGGATTGATGGCTCTTAGAGCAAAAGAATTTAAACTGCGCCTGTTAGATAAAACACGATTTGACCCTGATAAAAAAATGCTGCAAATAGTAAATGTTGCATTGCCTGTTCTTTTAATAATTCTTTTCGCAATGATTAAGTTGTTGATGCGGAAAAAGAAATTCTCCTGATAGAATAATGAATAAAAACCGAATTTTACTTCTCATAGTTGTGTTGTTGCTTTCTGTAACCGGATATTATTATTTCAACAACAGCGATAGTACAATTAAAAAAGAACTGCGCGATTTTGCAGTTGCCGATACTTCTTCAATTGATAAAATGTTTCTGGCTGATAAAAAAGGAAACAAAGCTTTGCTGGAAAGAAAAGGCCCTGCCCTCTGGACTATTAACGGTAAATATCCTGCACGTCAGGATGCAATTAATTTTTTGCTCAAAACAATAAAACAAATTGAAGTACGAAGTCCTGTTGGTAAAGCTGCCCTGCAAAACGTACTGAAAGAGTTGAGCAGCACAGGAACAAAAATTGAGATTTACAGCAAAGGCGATAAACTGAAAACTTATTACGTTGGCGGACCAACACAGGATATGCTTGGCACCTTTATGTATCTTGAAAATTCTACCGTACCCTTTGTGATTCATATTCCGGGCTTTAACGGATACCTTACACCTCGTTATTTTGCCAGTGCCGATGAATGGCGCAGCCGCATTATTTTTCAATATGGCGAAGGGCAAATTGCTTCTGTTATGGTTCAGAATAACCAACATCCCGATGAGTCTTTCAGAATAAAAAAAGATGATGATCATTATGTTTATTATTCAAGCCTGACTGCAACTGCACCGGCAGAAATTTTTCAATCTCAGTTAGTTGCATACTTAGCAAAATACCAGCTTATAGGATTTGAGCGGCCAACCTACGACCTTGATGTTGCCTATCGCGATTCGTTATTAAAGACAGAGCCTATCAGAATACTTGAAGTTGAAGGTGTTGATGGCAAAAAAGATAAAATTGAAATGTATCTGAAGCCTGTTGACACGGGAACCATGACCAGTGTTGATGAAAGAACAGTATTTTGCGCGAATTTGACCCTGACAGAATGTATGCCTCTTGGAATAACGACACCAATTTGATTGTGGTTCAGTATGATGTATTTGACAAACTATTTAGTAAACCCGACAGAATCAAGGGGTTCGGTAGTCTTTAATTTTTCTTTAATTTAGCCTTCACAAAGTTCCATCTGATTATATTTGCCACCTAACTTTTGATATTTATGAAACTAATTGTTTCCAGCCTTGTACTCCAAAAACATTTACAATCTATCAGCGGGGTTTTAACCACTAACTCTCCCCTGCCGATTTTAGACAATTTTCTGTTTGCCGTTAATGGCAGTGAGCTTACTTTATCAGCTTCTGACCTTGAAACAACAATAACCACAAGACTTAAAGTTGAATCTAAAGACAAAGGCATTATTGCCATCCCGGGTAAAATTCTGCTCGACATCTTAAAAACTTTTAATGAGCAGCCGCTTACTTTTACCATCAATGAAAAAAACCATACCATTGAGATAAGCTCAGATTATGGAAAGTATAAACTCAATGGTCAGAATGGTGAAGACTTTCCGCGCATACCGGTTCTCGAAAAAAGTAACCACATTGAATTGCCATCATCTGTTTTGCATGAGGCGATAAATAAAACCATTTTTGCTACGGGCAATGATGACTTGCGCCCTGTAATGTCAGGTGTATTTTGTCAGCTTTCGCAGGACAGCACCATTTTTGTTGCTACTGATGCACATCGTTTGGTGCGCTATCGCAGAACAGATATAAAGTCAAAAGAAGCAGGCTCATTTATTCTACCTAAAAAGCCGTTGAACCTTCTGAAAAATATTTTACCTCAGGAAGAAACACGCGTAAAGGTTGACTATAACGAAGCCAATGCATTTTTCAGTTTTGACAACTATGATTTGATTTGCCGTTTGATTGATGGACGTTATCCGAACTACGAAGCAGTAATTCCTGTTGACAATCCAAATGTTTTAACTGTTGACAGAGTTGCATTTCTGAACTCGATAAAACGTGTTTCTATTTTTTCAAACAAGACAACTTATCAGGTAAAACTTGCAATAAAGGGAAGCGAATTGGCAATTTCTGCTGAAGATGTAGATTATGCCAACGAAGCCAATGAGCGTTTAACCTGCTCTTATGATGGATCTGATATGGACATTGCATTTAATGCGCGTTTTCTTGCAGATATTGTTTCAAATCTTGACACCGAAGAGATTCATCTGCACATGTCATTGTCGAACCGTGCCGGATTATTAACTCCCGGAAAAGACCATACCAATGCAGCAGAAGATATTCTGATGCTCATTATGCCTGTTATGCTTGGCTGATAAATTTTTTTGCCGGTTTATATTGTTAAGAATGTAAATTTTTATGTGTTACAATATTGCAATAATGGAAACCCGGCAGCAAAAATATGCCGAACGTTATAAGGATGTTATTGGAGCATCATTCAGCTTTGAAACAGCACAACCTGAATTACCACTTTACTATTTTGTCAGTGGATTTGCACATCCGTTTTTACCAGTAATCAAACATGATGGACTATTTTTATTTGAATGGGGACTCATACCCTCATGGATAAAAGATGCTAAAGGCGCTTCGGAAATAAGAACTAAAACACTCAATGCCGTTGGTGAAACAGTTTTCGAAAAACCATCATTCAGGAAAAGTATTGTTAGCAATCGTTGTTTGCTTGGTGTTTCAGGCTTTTTTGAATGGCGCGATGTAAACAAAAAGAAATATCCTTATTTTATTAAAACAAACAACTCTGAATTATTTTCTCTTGGATGCATTTATGAAACCTGGGTTGATAAAAATACAGGTGAATTACATAATACTTTCAGCATCATCACTACTGTGGCAAATCCACTGATGGAAAAAATTCATAACATCAAAAAAAGAATGCCTTTAATAATTTCAAAAGAAGATGAAAGGAAATGGGTGGATCCAAGCACAGGTATTGACGAAATTAGATCACTGATTAAACCATATAATGAATCTGAAATGACGTATATACCATTTCGCAGGCAGCAAACAGTGCAAGGGCTAATCGTAATGTTCCGGAGATTTTAAATGCAGTAAATTACCCGGAATTGGCACTCTTGGATACAATCTGAAATTATTGACCAAATAAATTTCTGACTTCTGCAATTTTTCTTCTTGAAACTTCGATGGCAGAATTATCACTCAGCACCAATTTGTTTTCGTTTTCAAATGACCTTATATATTTTTGTTGACTAAATGCGCTCTGTGTACTCTGATGAAATTATAACTGTTAAGTAAATCGTCAAACTCTTTTAATGTTTTTGATGATAGAACAACCTCTTTATTGCCACAAGTAATCTTAGTATAATTTCCATCAGCTTCGCATCTGATAATTTCATCGGGAAGGAGAAAATATGTTTTATTTGAAGTGTTAACAGCCAATCGGAACAGCTTATCTTCTTCTGACTTAATATTCCTGATAAAATTATTTATGACAGATTTTCTGTCGCACTCGCTTTTCTGTCTGTCGAGAATTTTCTGCACTGCACTTTTAAATTCTTTTTTATTCAGAGGTTTTAGCAAATAATCTAATGCCGAAAATTTAATTGCTTTAATTGCATTTTGGTCAAAAGCTGTAACAAAGATTATTTCAAAGTCATGTTCCTGTATTTTCTCAAGCAAATCAAAACCATTACTGTCTGGCATTTCAACATCTAAAAAAATCAAATCAGGTTTGTGAAAATAAATCTGCTTTAGTGCTTCTGCTGCATTAGCTACTTCAGCAACTAATGTAATTTGAGGGAAGTATTTTGTTATCAATAATTTTATCTGCTCTCTACCGAACATTTCATCATCAACCACAATTGCCTTTATATTTTTCACCTCACTAATGTAATTATTGTACAAATATATTTTTAGCCGGCAGAATTATTTACTTTCCATAGCTTTAAAGAATCAACCATTGTCATACATTGCCTTCTTATAAGTAATACAACAGGCATTAACTTGTTTTCTTTATAGTTTCTCTCTGCTTTTCGAGTTCTGAAATTTTTTGCACACAGTCATTCAAACCAACAGAAGCAATGAGAGGTTTAATGCTGTGTAATAAGACAATTACATGTTTCTCTTCATCTCCTTTTAAAGAAATTTCAATCTCATTAAAAACCTCAGGGATTCTTTGGAGATACATATCAACATAACGCAACATCTCCTGAATATCGCCATCAGTAAAGTCTCTCAGATATGCTAAATCAACTGAAGATGCAATTGGCGCAACCTTAATTCTGCTGTCAATTTTCTGTTCATCAACATCACCTTTAAACCGGTTTATTACATCCGTCAGTTCAGAAATTTTAAAAGGTTTTGAAAGATAGTCGTTCATACCTGCGGCAATACATTTCTCTGCTTCATGTTGCGATACATTTGCAGTGAGTGCAACTATCGGAATTTCTCCAACTGATTCTTTAAGCTCATTCCGAATAATCTGAGTAATTTCATACCCATCCATTTCAGGCATTGAAATGTCCATTAAAATCAGGTTGAACTTTTGGTTTTTCAGTATTTCTATTGCATCCCTTCCATTTCCAACAATTTGCAATTTTATATCACGCATTTTCTTTGAAAGTGCATCTTTAACTAGTATCTGATTAAACTCATTATCTTCAATCAGCAAAACAGAAAACGCATCTTTATCAATTATCAACTGAATGGGAACTTGCTCAGATTTATTCGTCTCTGCTAAAGCATCTGCAACTTCTACTTCTATTGTAAAGGAGAATATTGTGCCCTGATTTTCTACACTACTAACCTCTATATTCCCACCCATTAACTGAACAAGACTTTGCGAAATCGTCAAACCAAGACCTATACCACCATATTTTCTAGAATTTCCTGCATATGTTTGCTGAAAAGATTCAAATATTTTTTCTTGCTGACCAGCAGGTATTCCAATACCACTATCCGATACTTCAAAAAGAAGATCACAATAATTTAGTCCATGCTTTTGTGATGTTCTTAATTGCTTAATTGAAACAATAACAAATCCACGTTCAGTAAATTTAATTGCATTCCCAACTAAATTTATAAGTACTTGTGTGATACGAAACGGATCTGCTATGATTAATTCAGGTACATTTTCTCCTACAGAAAATTTCAAATCGAGTTCTTTACTCGCAGCTTTATGAGAAAAAGTCTGATAAACATGATTAATAGTTTCTCTGAATCTGAATGGAGTTTTTTCAATCTCCATTTTACCGGCTTCTATTTTTGATAAATCAAGAATATCATTAATAATAACCAACAAGCTTTCTGACGATTGTTTAATGACTTGTAAATACTTACTACTTTGCTCATCTTGCTTAGTTTCCTGCAACAATTCAGTCATTCCGAAAATGGCATTTAATGGCGTTCTGATTTCATGACTCATATTAGCCAGAAATTGTTGCTTAAATTTTTCACTGCGTTCAGCACGCTCTTTCTCCTGTGCAATGATGATGTTTTTCTGCTCTAGCTGCTGTGCTGCCCTTTTCTTTAATGAAAAACGGTTATACAGATTTAACAAGATGAGAAATAGCATCACTGCTCCTACAATAAAAATATTCTTTAGTTGTCGTTGCCATTCGGCATTCGATTTCTCAATAGCCTTATCTCTATTGAGTATTTCAATCATTTTATCTTTCTGCTCAGTTTCGAATTTTGTTTTTATCTCATCAAGTCGGGCTTGCTGCTTTGTTTCATTGATAGTGTCTTTAATTTCCGCTGCTTGCTTAAAAGTCAGATATGCATTCTGATAATCATGTTTCATTGCATACAACTCACTTAACGAATTTAGTGTCTGTAATTGTAAAGTTTGAAATCTATTGCTATCTGCTATCTGCAAAGCCATTTTCATATAAATGATTGCAGAATTTATTTTACCATATTTCCTGTAAGCATCTCCTATCAAGGTAAGTTCATAACATAAATCATTCTGGCTGCCTGACTTTTCAAAATTCTCTCTGGCGAACTCAAATTGCTTCAATGCCATATCAAAATTTCCTTGTTTGAGATCAATACTTCCAATACTCTCTGCTGCATAGGCCGTTCCACTTATGTTAGATAACTTTTGATACATAGCAGAAGATTGATTCAGGTAATGAAATGCACTATCATACATTTCTAAACCAAGATATGCATTACCAATTCCATTTATGCAATCAGCCAGTTTATTACTATCATTTATCTGCTCATTTAGTGCTGCAGCTTCTCTAAAATAAGGAATGGCCTTATTATATTCTCCTTGGCTGTTATACACAATGCCTATAGAATATAATCCTGCCGGCTTTCGAATAGCATCAGTACATGCATTGGATAAATCAACACTCTTCAGATAATACTCTAAGGCATCAGCATATAAACTCTGATTAAAGTATGTGCTGCCGATATTGGATAATACTACTGCCACATTACATTTATCATTGGTCTGTTCAAAATATTGAAGAGCTAATGTAAGATGCTTCTTTGCTTTAGTATAATCTCCCTTACGAGAATAACACCAACCTAAGCTATTATAACTATCACCAATGCCCTTTAAAAACTTGATTCTTTGTGCAATCTCAAGTCCCTTTTTACCATAGTATATTCCACTGTCCGTATTTGCAATACTGTAATTAAAACATAAATCACGATCGGCTTCCACTCTTTCAGAATCAGTAGTAGCCGTTTGAAGATTATTTAAAAAAACAGGAATTCTAGATGCATCCTGCGCATAAACAGAAATTAACGGATAAAAAGTCAGTAAAATAAAAATAACAAAACGCATCATCTATAATTAGTTGCCAAATGAGTTACCAAAGTAAGAAAACTTTTAATAGAATACTTACCGTTTAATAATTAAACACAACCATTCAATAAGTTAATGCAATATGTATATCATATAGCAACTAATATTGGATTATAAATTCTTTCAAAAAATATGTTTAACTATTAAAAACAAAAAATATGAAACTCCTTTACACCTTAGCACTTTCACTTTTTACCGCACATTTAACATTTGCTCAATTCAGTAGCGATCCCTCACAACCAATGCCGGTCTGCAATGCTGCACATGGACAATCTAACGTGATTAGTCTTCCTGATGGTAATGATGGAAATTATCTTTTCTGGCTCGACAACAGAGGATCTGTTAATACAACAATTTATGCGCTCTATGGTCAGCATTTAGATTCCGGTGGAAATCCTTTATGGGCAAACAATGGTAAAGTGATTCTTGATAAAGATACTGTTTCAATAAAATCATTCAATTGTGTATTGTTTGATGGTGGTATTTTAGTTACTTGGGTACAAGGTCAGAATTCATATAATGATTCAATGTTTGTAAAGAAAATCAACCCTTCAGGCAATGATGTTTGGGCACAGCCAACTTTAATTGAATCGACAAATTTTTCGGCTTCAATTTTAGGAATTGAAACTTATGGGATAAAGGCAATCCCCAATGACTCCGTGCATTTATTAACTATAGTGTAGTTTATATAGGTGGATCAAGCGGAATTAAATTTAATCGGATTAATTTCAACGGAGTAAAACAATGGGCTGCCTCAAAAACAAATTCCTTGCCCGGCTATACTTTCTTTACTTATCCGGGAATACAAAACACTTTCTATTCATTATCCAGAGGAAATGGAATGGGATCAGGAATTTATATTCAAAAATATAATATGCAAAGTGTACCACAATGGGCAAATCCGGTAGATATTTCTCAAGGTGTTTCAGGAAATGGACTTGCAGGGAATTGCAAATTCCTGACAGATAACTCAGGAAATTCTTATGTAGTTTGGGATAGTTATTCATCTGCCGATATCCTTCTGACTAAGATTGATGCTGCCGGTAATTTTGCATGGACTCCATCATATAAATCAGTTGTTAACTTGGCAAATACTTTACAAGGCAGATCAGATGCTGTTTTAAATAACAACAACTTGTTTATCACTTGGAGCGATAACAGAATTACTGGTCAGGCTACAGCTTTTACACAAAAGTATAATGCAAGCGGTGCTGCACAGTGGATAGCCAATGGAGTACAATTAGGGGTAATCAACTCCAATTATTGTTATCCAAAAATAGCATATAGTGACAGTGGCTCTGTAGCCATAGCATATATTATGGGAGCACCTTGGGAATTATATGTACAACGTGTTCGAAGCAATGGTACTTTAACTTGGAGCGGCAGTGGTAAAATACTTGCAAGTGACCATAGTTTCATCAACTATGCAGACTATACCATCACTTCTGATTCAAATGGATGTAATGCTGTTTTTTGGCATGAATCAAGTACAGGAGATTTATATGGTGCAAAAGTTTGCAGTGATGGTACGCTTGTAACTGTTGCAGAACTATTAAATAAAGAAGTTAAAATATTTCCGAATCCGACAGCAGATCAAATTAATATTGAGTTGGGCTCATCGAACCTGATTAATGAAATTGAAATTCTTGATATGCAGGGGAGAATATTAAAAACTGTGATTATTGAAAACGGACAGCAGTACCAAACGCTTAATGTAAATGAATTTTCAAAAGGTGTTTATCTGATAAAGATAAAAGCAGGTAATGAAAGTATCATCAAAAAAGTTATTATTAAATAGCCTTTAACCAAAACAGCAAAACTCCGGCATAAAGCCGGAGTTTTAAATATAATAACGTCCATGTCAAAACAACCTCCAAAAATTAATCATGAAATAATTCGTGAAAGGGCATTAGATCGAATTTTATTTATTCTTGAAATTGCTTTGGTTATTACCTTAATAGCCTTATGTGGTGTAATTATTACTTCACTTTGAGAAATTAATGTATAAGTTAAATTCTACAAGAAATCATTACGAGATTTTAAGAGAAACTTATGTTAAATTACGATTTAAGGTTTAAGCTACATGTGCCAAACATAAATGTTATAAAAGTATTTATATACTTCTTTTGGATTCCTAAGAAATAGTTTATACGTTTGCACTACCTAATGTAGTTTAACGGATACATGGTAGCATGTTTTATATTTTATGCACCTGTAACCCATAAAAAGGTTATATTACATCAACGGGAAATTGTTTTTGGAGGCAACCAAAATTCCGCTGGCTTGATGGCAATGCTTTGCCCCATTTTAAGAGGTAAAAAATGTCATAGATTCTTCAAAAATCTACAACTTTTCTCTACTCAATTTATTCATTCAGGAATTCGGATTAACAAACCTATACAAGTTAATCTTAATCATCATATACATCACATTCACTTTAATTATTTAAACTAAAAGTTATGCAACAACATTCCATTATGTTATTTTTTATGCTGCTTGTTGGTATTGGCACTATATTTTTTGTGTCAATCTTTATGTCTTCACTCAAAGCTGACAATGATTCAACAGGTGTAAAGAACCTGTTAAAAAAACGTTTTTGGTTTACCTTAATTCTCATTGTTGTACTTGGCATTTTTGCTGCAGCAACTTTACCAAAATCCCCATACTTCACTTATGCGAATGAAACACCTTCAACTGTGATTCATGTTGGCACAATGCAATTTTCATTTTTTCTTTCCACTAAACCCATTGACCCTAAAAGTCCAAGTGGAGAAACAATTGAAATCCCGCACGACCAACTCGTAGAATTCAGAGTAACAAGTTTTGATGTCAATCATGGATTTGCTGTTTACGATCCTTCAATGCGATTGATTACTCAGGTACAGGCAATGCCCGGCTATGTCAACAACCTACGCTATAAATTTACTGAACCTGGCGAGTATCACATTTTTTGCCTTGAGTTTTGTGGCACAGGGCATCCCGTTATGCAAACAACATTTAAAGTTATTTAATAAAAAAATTAAATCATGAATATAGATTCACTTAAGCTTAAAAAAATAAGCGCACTTTGGATAATTGTCATTCTTGTACTTTTTATTGCAAGTATTGTACTTGGAATTCTTATGAGGCTCAATCAGGGAAAAGTTATTGAACAATCGCCACTTACTTTCTATACAAACATGACAACACATGGTTTAACCATGATTGGGATTTGGTTTGCTGCAGGAATGGTTGCCGTAAACTATCTTTTACAACGGTATGTGAAGACAAGTTATGGTGTTAACTTGTTTGCCTTTATTCTTACTGTTATTGGTGTTGTAATGCTTTGGGTAACTACCTATGCAGGTAAGTTTAGCACAGGCTGGACTTTTCTCTATCCATTACCATTCAGAGATCTCGGTTCGGAGAGTTGGTCAACACCGTTGTTTCTTATTTCGTTAACAATATTAGGTGTAGGATGGCTGGTGTGGAGTGTTAGTCTGATGGCTCAGATTTTTAAAAAATATACATTGGCCCAAGCCTTTGCATGGCAACATTTCAAAAGTAATCCAACTGTAGAGACACCACCTTTTATATTGATAACAACAGTGACATTAGTTGGTGTCATTGCCTCGTTAATTGCAGCAGTAATTGTTATTGTATTGTATTTCGCAGAATATTTCTCTCATGGAGATTTTGTCAATGATGCTTTGCTGATGAAAAACCTGATCTATTTCTTTGGTCATACCATTGCAAACGAAATGCTTTATTTAGGCTTGGCTGTTATCTATGAAATTTTTGGAGAAGTAAGCGACAGGCCAAAATGGAAAATGACCTGGTATATTTCATTGGCATGGAATTGTGCAATGGTATTTATTTTAACTGCATTTTTTCATCACCTATACATGGACTTTGTGCAACCACAGGCTTTGCAAATTGTTGGACAATTGGTATCATATCTTGCAAGTATTCCATCTGCTGCTGTGACGGTTTTCAGTATTGTAGCAGCAGTTTATGGAGTTAAGGTAAGATGGTCTATTGTAAACCTATTGTTCTTTCTTGGTGTTGCCGGATGGGTAATTGGTGGCTTAGGGGCTGTCATTGATGCAACTATTTCAAATAATATTATGCTGCATAATACGCTTTGGGTTCCTGCACACTTTCATACCTACAATGCCATGGGAAACGTTTTGTTTAGCATCGGTTTCTTTTACTGGTTCTCTACGCAATATGTTGACAAATTAGTTTTAAGTAAGCTTACAAAATACACTTTAACACTTCTAATTGTCGGTGGCATTGGCTTCTTAATGGCATTCTATGTGGCCGGTGCAAATTCAATTCCAAGAAGATATAGTACATATCCTGTTGAACTCACATCAGGGCCTTATCTTGCTAAGGTAGGTGCTTTGTTTGCAACAATATATCTTATCGCTATTTTGATATTCTTTTATAATATTGCTAAACGATGTTTCGTTATTTTGTCTGCTTCTTCGCGCTAACATGTTTTAGCTTTTTAGGTTATGCTAATGATAATCACTCTGACTTCAGGGAAGAGCAGAATCTTTACGGAAAAATTTATAACGCACCACTCGGAATTGTTGGTAATAATAAAGTATCTTCTGTTGAAGAATTATATAATCAGAAACCATTAATCATAGCTTTAGTTTTTACAAGATGTTATGGCATCTGCAATCCATTCTTACTTCAATTGAGCGAAAATATAAAGCATCTACAAAGCAATTCAGATTTTAATATTTTAGTTATAAGTTTTGATCCAAGAGATAACCTTCAGGATATGACTAATCTTTCAAAGCAATATGGCCTTGAGAATAATCTTCAATGGAACTTTGCAATAACCGATAGTATTGATGCATTTATTAATTCCATAGGATTTATTCCGAAATGGGATAGCGTTATCAAACAGTTTGACCACGATGCTTTGCTGGTTGGTGTAAATGAGAAAGGGCTTATAACTAAAAATCTTTTGGGAATCAGAATTGTGGAAGACGTACATAAAATGATAAGCAGCATTAATAATGTATTTACTCCCTCCTACCGTTTACCAACAAAAAGTAATATATTTTCATGCTTTAACTACGATCCGAAAACACAAACAAACAGACCTGGCTTAGGACTTTTATTTGTAGCCTTGCCTGCAATCATAACTTTTCTTATTGTTACAATAATTGTTATTAAATCAAAGAGAACAGTTTCTTAGAATTTTAAACACACTTTTTGTCACTTAAAATAAATTATCGGAACTATAAAACCATAATCAATGCAATTTTGTTTTCTGATATGAAGTTTAAAAATTAAAACAGTTATGTCATCAGTAAAAATAAAACGGATTTATGAAGCACCGGACAAAAGTGATGGTTATAGAATGTTGATTGACAGGCTATGGCCAAGAGGTGTTAAAAAAGAAAATGCTGCCATTGATGAATGGAATAAAGATATTGCATCATCTTCAGAGCTAAGAGAATGGTTTGGTCACGACCCTGAAAAATTCAAAGAATTTACAGCTCGTTATACAAAAGAACTTCACAACAAGAATGATGAATTAAAGCAAATAGCCGGAATTGCAAAAAAGCAAAACTTGACGTTACTTTATGGCGCAAAAGATACAGAGCACAACCAAGCTGTAGTTTTACAAAAAGTATTGAGTAAAATGATATGAGCACCAAACCAATTAAGCGACATGAGGCAATACAGTCCATAAGCAGAGAACATTATCAAGGATTACTTTTTGGTTCTAAAATCAGGATGGGGCTTAAAAAACAAATAGAGCCTGACCGAATGGCAAAGTACGCTGTTTGGTTTTATAAAGAACATCTCATTCCTCACTTTGAAATAGAAGAGAAATATTTATTTCCGGTTATGAGCCCTGAAAATGAAATGATTCAAAGAGTACTTAAAGAACATCGCATGCTTGCTGATTTATGTAAATCAGAATTGGAATTGGCTACAAACAGCAAACTTGAATTACTCGAAAAAACATTGGAAGCCCACATTCGCTTTGAAGAGAGAGTACTCTTTAAAGAAATTGGATCTATTGCTACATCTGAACAGCTCGAACTGATAAACAAACATCATAAAGAGGAAAAGTTTGTTGACAATTTATCTGACCCATTCTGGAAGTAACACCTACTCATAATTTCAATGAACAACATGTTGCACTCAAACATACAAACAGAAAATATTTTAGTTGCCAGAAATACACGCCCGACAAGCATGCGTATTTTAGTTTACAATTTCCTTGCAAAACAACAAGCTGCATTATCTATCACTGAGATTGAGAAACATTTTCAGCATGCTGACAGAATTACAATCTATCGTACTTTAAAAACATTTGAGGAGAAAGGCATTATACATAGCATTCAGGAAGATAATATAACCAAATATACTTTATGTGGATCTGCTTGTTCAGAACATACCCACTACGATCAACATCTTCACTTTTATTGTAAGTCTTGCAAACAAACTACCTGCAAAACCGATATTGCCATTCCGCTAAACAACATTACCGGATTTAAAATTGACGATATAACATTTTTTGCAAGAGGTATTTGCGAAAAATGCATTAACCCGACTTTGCAATAGGATTGCATTGACATCTGCCATAATTTTGTATTCAGAAAATATATGGCATGACGCATAAACACATTTACGACTCCAGCGGAAAACAACTTTGTTGTACTCTTGAAGATAATATTTATGAAAATGCAGGTCGTGTTGATTTGAAAGAAAATCACGATCACAATGATCATGACCATACGCATCATGAGTCCGGTATGTTTTCAATATATCTGCCCGGATTAGTTTCTTTAGTGCTTCTTCTGGCAGGAATGCATTTTGATTATTGGAATACCTTCTCCTGGTTTAATGGGTGGATTCGTTTAGTTTGGTATATAATAGCCTATATCCCGGTTGGATTTCCTGTAATCAAGGAAGCTTATATTGGAATTACAAAAGGAAATATTTTTTCTGAGTTTTTTCTGATGACAATAGCTACCGTTGGTGCATTTGCAATAAAAGAATATCCTGAAGGTGTTGCTGTAATGTTATTCTATGCTGTGGGAGAATTACTTCAGACAATGGCTGTAAGAAGAGCAAAATCAAATATTAAAACCTTACTTGATCAACGTCCTGATGTTGCAACAGTATTACGAAATAGTAACACTGTTTCTGTAGATGCTAACGATGTTGGCATTGGCGAAGTAATACTTTTAAAACCAGGCGAAAAGTTAGCACTTGATGGTATTTTACTTTCTGATAACGGAACTTTTAACACTGCTGCACTAACAGGAGAGAGTATGCCCGATGCAAAAGTGAAAGGAGCTTCAGTTCTTGCAGGCATGATTAACCTTAATACTGTTGTAAAAATTAAAGTCACAGCCGCTTATGAAGATAGCAAGTTGAGCAAGATGCTTGAATTAATTCAAAATGCATCTGCACAGAAAGCTCCCACTGAATTATTCATCAGAAAATTTGCAAAAGTTTATACCCCTATTGTTGTTGGACTTGCTGTTGCCATCACTTTATTGCCCTACTTTTTTGCTCATGAGTATATTTTTCGTGATTGGTTTTACAGAGCTTTAATATTTTTAGTCATATCATGTCCTTGTGCATTGGTAATAAGTATTCCTTTAGGATACTTTGGAGGCATTGGCGCTGCCGGCCGGAATGGTATTTTGGTTAAAGGCAGTAATTATTTAGATGTACTTGCATCGGTGCAGCATGTTGTGATGGACAAAACCGGAACAATTACTGAAGGCGTATTTAAAGTTCAGGAAGCTTTAATTTTTCCGGAAGAAAATAGAAATAAAATTTTGCAAATGGTTAATGCGCTTGAAAAACACAGTACACATCCTGTTGCAACAGCCATTCACAACTATGTTTCAAATACCTCAACAATTGAACTGGAAAAGGTAGAGGAAATTTCAGGTCATGGAATGAAAGCATTTGTTAATGGCAAAGAGTTGTTAGTAGGAAATTTCAAGCTTTTATCCTTACATAACATATCATTTAATGTTGATCCTGCTACCATAAAGCATACCGTCATTGCCATTGCTTTTGATAGAAAATTTGCAGGCTACATCATCATTGCAGATAGCATTAAAACCGATGCTGCCGCTGCCATACAAAAATTAAAACAGATGCATGTAGATGTTACGATGTTGAGTGGTGATAAAACAACTGTTGTAAATTCAGTTGCTGAGCAAACAGCAATTTCTCATGCTTATGGTGAGTTACTGCCTGAGGATAAAGTTGAAAAAGTTAAATCCATAATCAATCAAAAACAAACAGTAGCTTTTGTTGGTGATGGTGTTAATGATGCACCCGTTATTGCATTAAGTCATGTTGGTATTGCAATGGGTGGACTTGGCAGCGATACTACTATTGAAACTGCAGATGTTGTAATTCAGGATGACAACCCGATTAAAATTCCTTTAGCAATAAATATTGGAAAGCAAACAAAGAAAGTGGTCTGGCAAAATATCACTATGGCGTTTGTAATAAAAGCAATAGTTTTAATATTAGGCTCAGGTGGATTGGCAACTATGTGGGAAGCAGTGTTTGCAGATGTTGGTGTTGCACTATTAGCAATCATCAATGCAATGCGTTTATTAAAAATGAGATTCGATTAGTATTAACGAATCAGCCAATAATATAAACCTATTTAGAAAGAATTAATCAGTAAAAAATGTTTTTAGTTCTTTCGAACAACACCCATAGAACAGAATTTATCAATTCTGTTGTTAACCCTGTCAGCATCAGATACAGTAAGTAAGGCACCTAACTGAACATTAATTTCTTTTTTTACGGTTGCAAAAATTTCTTCCGGATTACTATGCGCACTACCTGCTGGTTCTTTAATAATGCCATCAATTAATTTTAAATCGAGCATGTCATTGGCAGTAAGTTTAAGCGCATTGGCTGCCTTTTCTTTATTATCCCAGTTGCGCCATAAAATACTGGAACATGACTCAGGCGAAATTACAGAGTACCATGTGTTTTCAAGCATCATTACTTTATCGCCTACACCAATTCCTAATGCACCACCGGATGCACCTTCGCCAATGATAATACAAATAACAGGCACCTTTAAAATTGACATTTCATAAAGATTGCGAGCAATAGCTTCACCCTGTCCGCGTTCTTCTGCTTCAAGTCCGGGATAGGCACCCGGAGTGTCAATGAAAGTAACAATGGGCTTATTAAACTTTTCAGCAAGTTTAAACAGACGTAATGCTTTTCTATAACCTTCCGGGTTGGGCATACCGAAGTTACGATATTGCCTGGACTTTGTATTGTGTCCCTTTTGCTGACCAACAAACATAATTGTTCTTCCATCAACAGTACCAAAACCTCCTATCATTGCTTTATCGTCCTTAACATTTCTGTCACCATGCAATTCAATAAAAGTATTGTCGGTAATAGCATTTATATAATCGAGAGAATACGGTCTGTCCGGGTGACGACTTAATTGAACACGTTGCCACGGTGTCAGGTTTGAATAGATTTGCTTTTTTGCTACCTGAATTTTTTCCTCAATCTCAGTTAAAAGATTGTTTACATCTATTTTTCCTTTATTGCCTATTTGTTTTGTTTTTTCCAATTGTTCGTATAACTCTTCAATTGGCTTTTCAAAATCAAGATAATTGGACATGTTTTCTTTTTATTTGCAATGACAAAAGTAGCATAATTTGATTATGTCTGATGATTGTTAAAACTTATCGAAAATTTATCTTTGCCGGCACTTATGCTTAATTTTCCAAATGCCAAAATTAATCTCGGGTTATTTATAACCTCTCGTTTTGACGATGGTTATCATGCATTGGAAACATTGTTCTATCCTATCAACTGGTGCGATATTTTAGAAATAACTGAGAATAAAAATTATAGCAAATCACAACCTAAAGTAAATTTATATATATCAGGATTGGCAGTTGATGGGCCTACTGATCAGAATTTATGCAGCAAAGCCTATCACCTTCTAAAAGAAAAATTCAATCTTCCACCTGTAAATATATTTCTGCATAAACAAATACCAACCGGTGCTGGACTTGGTGGCGGATCATCCGATGGTGCACACACACTACTCCTTTTGAATAAATTGTTTGATTTAAAACTGAGTAATGAAGATCTCTCTGTATTTGCCTTAAATCTGGGTTCTGATTGTCCTTTTTTTATCTCCAACAAACCATCATTTGCCTTTTCAAAAGGTGAAATATTAAAACCTGCACCAACAGTATTAGAGGGTAATTTTATAGTTGTAATAAAACCTTCTGTTTCTGTATCAACAGCTATGGCATACAGTCAGGTCAAACCTGATAAGCCCAATAAGAGTCTTACAGAAATTTTAAACTTACCCAAAATCCAATGGAAAGATTTTCTGAAAAACGATTTTGAAAAAACTATTTTACCACAATTTCCACAAATAGAAAAACTAAAAACTAACCTCTATCAGGCCGGTGCTTATTATGCTTCAATGAGTGGCAGCGGCTCTGCTGTTTTCGGATTGTTTCATGATGAAGTTAAATTGTCTTTTCTGAAGGATGAGCAGCATCATTCAGCGTGGCTTTAATTACTTTTTGCAAGCATAAAGGTGCCATAAAGATTAAAAAACACCTGCTTATTTTTGGCAAATGCCATAATAGGAATAGTTTTGGTATAAGCATCAAGCATCACCCCTACTTCAACTGCAGTTATTCCATCGTTCATGATGTTGTATTCAAACATCACACCTGACTTTAAAAATAAGCCTGGATATAGTTTCAACTCATCCAAACCTTTTGTAAATTCTGCCTTGCCATAAATACTTTGTCTGTCATGATTTTGATTGTTAGGGTCATATTTTTCAACCACACGTTGACCGTTTCCTGTTGCAAAAATTAAATACACAGGCTTTGTAAACCCTAATGATGGACCACCTGTTGAATTCCATCTTATCTCGAAATGTCTGCGTTCTGCTTTATCAAACAAAACACGCTCATAACAAAATCCACCATGCATTACCAACAGCGAATTCATTTTTCCAAAAACAAAAGTTTTAGGTCGCTCCGAAAGATAGCTGACTGACTTGTACTCTTTCGGATGTTTCATGCTCACAATTTCTATTTCGTACATCCTTTTGCGACTTACTGTCAGATTTTTCCTTTGCGAAACATAAAACCCCAGCCGCTGCTGTGCAAGGTTGCACCGATTGAATATTCATTGGTATAACGCAAGGGCAAATCCTCAACATAATCGTAACGCACATCTTGTGCTATTACACCAAATGATAACAGAAAAAATATTACTGTCAGCCTTAATTGCATTGAGCAAAAATAAATTATTTTTATTTCAGCCGTTAAATCAGGGCTTTATCATGCTGATTATTTTTAAACATCTAAATTACTGCTGAAAAACTAATTTTGTATCATGTTCAGAAAGACAAATGAGGAAAGCCTGAAAGAGGTAATTGAGCAACTGTTGGAGACATATAAACTGCGCGACAAACTCAATCAGGTAAAACTGCAACGCAGTTGGGATGAAATTATGGGCGAAATGATTAGTAAAAGAACAGAAAAGCTTATTCTGAAAGATCATACATTGTATATCTATCTCAATTCTGCACCTTTAAAAGAGGAACTCAGTTATGGTCGTGAAAAAATTGTTCAGATGCTTAACACTGCCCTCGAAGGTGGTTTTATTAAAGAGGTTGTTATCAGATAAGTCCAAATTCTAATTAGAATGACAAATAAAAAAGCTGCCTCTTTTGAAGCAGCTTTTATCTTGTGATCCCGCTGGGGCTCGAACCCAGGACCCCTACATTAAAAGTGTAATGCTCTACCAGCTGAGCTACGGAATCGGGATTTTTAATAACGAGGGCGCAAAAGTATTGTTATCCGTTTTAAATAACAAAAGATTTTTGCTTTTTTATTAACAATAAGCGACTTTTTATGCAAAAATCGGATGTCTTTCAAAAGGTTTATTACGGTCAAAAAGATATCTATAAGTAATTAATGTCCTGCTGCGCCATGACCCTAACGACTCTGCCACAGATACCATTTTGGGATTGAAATCGCCTATCCATTGTAACTCACAATCTTCGTACTTGGTCTCATTCATAATATGAGCTGTACCATCTACAATCATAAAACTGTCAATACCCTTGCCCTGAAATTCAGGAATTACGCCAAACACAAGCCCAATCATTCTCTTAGAAACTTTTCGCTTTAGCATCAACATCAACCTTAGCTTTTCAAACCATCCAAATTTGCCATTGAAGTATTTGAATATTTGATTGATATCAGGCAGATTGACCCAAAATGCTACAGGCTCGTTTTTATAATACACATACCAGATTATTTTTTCATCAATTACCGGTTTCATTTTTTTGAAAAATTGCTGTACTTGCTTTGATTCCAACTCCTTGCCGCTACCATGTTTTATCCAGGCTTTATTATAGATTGTTCTGAAATCTTCAGCAAATTTTTCTAATTGCGATTTCTTAATGTGAACAGCTTTAAAATCCTTATTTGCTTTTATCAATGCATGACGTTCGTAAAACTTTTCGTCTAACTGATTTCTTACTTTTAACCCATAGCAATACTGCTTGAAATATATTTCAAAACCATAAGACTCAAAAAATTCCTGATAATAGGTTGGATTATAATTCATTTTATAGGGTGGCTCATGAAAACCATCAGTAAGCAATCCCCACCAACTGTCACGCTCACCAAAATTTATCGATCATCCATTGCCTCCATGCCTCTTGAAATTAGCCATTCTTTTGCTGTATCAAAAAGTTTAAATGCAACTTCTTTATCATCAATACACTCAAAAAGCCCATGCCTCCGGTCGGTTGTTTATTATTCTTGGTCGCAGTTTTTATCAATAAATGCTGCAATGCGTCCAACAACTTTATTACTACTGTTCCTTAAAATCCATCGGGTACACTCCCCATGTCTGAAAAATTTATTTTTTGTAGCATCAAAAACAGATTCAATGTCATTGTCTAATGGCTGAATCCAGTTAGCATCTGAAGCATAAATCTGCTTGAGAAGTAATAAAAAATCTTTCTTATGTGCGGCATGATTAACTTCAATAACTTGCATAGGCTGCAAAACTACTTATTTTTGCCATGAGCATTTTATACATTTTTTTCATTGAAAAATAAAGTTGTCATTATTACAGGAGCCACATCAGGAATTGGAAATGCCTGTGCACGATATTTCGCACAGCAAGGATGTCACATCGTTATTGCAGCACGCAATGAAGAGAAACTTAACCGCATTGGCAATGAGTTGAAATCTCTTTATGGCAACTGTTTATCCATTAAGACCGATGTTGCTTTAGAAGATGACTGTAAAAATCTTATTCAAAAAACTATAGATACATACAACCGAATTGATATTCTGATTAACAATGCCGGAATTTCTATAGCGCTTCTGCTGAATGATGTTTCATTGAACGTGATGCATCAGGTGATGGATATTCATTTTTGGGGGACAGTTTATTGCACAAAATATGCACTCCCCTATCTTTTAAAATCACAAGGCTCTGTAGTGGGTGTATCATCCATTGCCGGAAAGATAGGACTACCTGCACGTTGTGCTTATAGTGCAAGTAAATTTGCTATGGAAGGCTTTTTAGAATCTTTGCGTATTGAAAACTTAAAAAACAATTTACATGTTTTAGTTGCAGCACCGGGCTATACGGCAAGTAATATCCGAAATACTGCATTAAATAAAGATGGTCAGCAGCAGGAAGAATCTCCATTGGACGAATCTAAATTAATGAAACCCGAAACTGTAGCTTACGAAATTTACAATGCTGTTTTACATCGCAAACGTGACCTTGTGTTAACCACCAATGGCAAACTTACAGTATGGCTAACAAATTTTTCCAAGCTGGCTGGATAAAATAGTTTATAATTTCGTAGCTAAAGAACCCGACTCACCATTTAAATAATCAAATTAAAATGTCAATAAGAACAATTATATTCAGTGCACTATCCTGTATTTTACTTGCATCATGCACCAATACCAAGCAGCAGTTAAAAGATGAAATAGACTCTAAAGAAAAACTTTTGTACGAGAATAAAAACGGACGAATTAATACAAAACTGGCTCGCGAAGTAATTATTCATTACCGCTATTATGCAGAAAAATTCCCTGACGATTCTTTGTCAGTTGAGTATCTTTTTAAAGCAGGCGATGTTTCTGTGGGTATTGCTGCTTATGATAATGCATTGGAGTATTTCAAAATCATTACAGAGAAATATCCAAAAAGTAACAGAGCTGCCTACTCACTCTTTCTGCAAGGATATATAAGTGAAAATAATCTGGAAGACACATTAAACGCCAGAAAATATTATAATGAGTTTTTGGAAAAATATCCCAACAATGAAATGGCTGAAAGCGCTCGTTTCTCAATTTTAAATCTTGGAAAAAGTGCAGAAGATGTAATGAAGCAAATTGACGGAAACAAAGACTCAATTTCTGAAAAATAATTATGACAAAAAACAAGAAACAGAAAGAGAGTATTGCAGAAGCACATCAGAAAAAACAACAGCAGAAAGCTGATGAAGCAAGAAACCATAAGATTAAAATTCTTCGCAGGATACTTGCCTTAATTTGTGGATTGTGTGGTGTGATATTATATTTAAACACATTGCATCATGGGTTTGTATTAGATGATTTTTCTGTAATTCTTGAAAACCGCATTACGAAGCAAGGCTTAAAAGCGATACCTCAGATTTTTTCTACCTCCTACAGAAGTGGATATTATTTAGGTACTGATGAACTGTATCGTCCTATACCTAAATCAATCTTTGCCATTTCATGGAATTGGTTTGGTAACAATCCTCTTCCACTCCATTTGTTGAATATTGTTCTTTTCGGAATTACGGGCATCGTGTTGTTTAATTTTTGTTACTTACTTTTTCCAAATCTGGTTTTTTCTTTCATAGCATCAATGTTGTTTATGTTTCACCCTGCGCACAGAGGTTGTTGCCAACATAAAAAGTGTTGATGAAATACTTAGTTTTTTGCTATGTATTTCTGCATGTATTTTTCTGGCAAGATATGTTCAGACAAAAAGAATTTCTGAATTAGTTTTAACTTCAGTCTGTTTTTTTGCTGCCCTGCTTTCAAAAGAATCATCTATTACTTTTTAGCAGTTTTTCCGTTGCTGATTTTATTGAAGTCTGACAAAAAGGAAACATCATACAATTGGAGTGTTGAATTAAAACCCATGTTGACACTAACAGCATTTGCACTGTTATTTCTGATGATTCGTCATTCTGTTCTCAGTAAGATAGCAAGTGGTGATCCATCTATTGCAGACAACTTGTTGATGGCTGCAAAATCTTCTGATCAGAAATTTGCTACTGCCGTTATGATTTTAGGAATGTATTTAAAGCTACTTTTTATTCCTCATCCCCTTGTTTTTGATTATTCCTATAATCAAATTCCATTAGTTGGTATGGGAAACATCTGGTTTCTTCTTTCTCTATTAATTCATGTCGGATTATTAGTTTGGGCTATTTTATTATTGAAGAAAAATAAATTGTTGTCATTTATTATTCTGTTTTATTTTATTTCGATGAGCATCTATTCCAACATTTTTTATGTGATAGGCTCATCGTTTGGAGAACGTTTTTTATACACTGCAAGTTTTGGCTTTTGTATGGCTGTAGCTTATGCATTTTCATTATTAAGTAAAAATCAGAATGTTGAAACTGTTTCTTCTTTTTCAAAAACAACCTGACTGTCTTTCTAATATTCCTTCCTGTTGCCTTTGCATTTGGCTATAAAACCATCACCAGAAACACTGTCTGGAAGTCGAACTACACTTTGTATGCTAATGATGTTAACCTTTCTCCCAACAGTACGAGAACGCACTATTATTATGGCAATCTTTTGGCAAAAGACGATTTTCAAAAAGACAAAACAGATCAGGAAAAAGACTCTATTCAAAAACTTGCATTGAGTGAACTAGAAAAATCTGTTGCTATTTTCCCGTTTGGCGATGCCTATAATCAAATGGGAATTATTTATGATAAAAGAAAAGAATTTAAGAAATCATTCGAGAGCTATCAACAAGCAATGAAGGCTGCACCTAACGACCCGATGATTCAAAACAATTTAGGCTCATTGTATTTCAATATGGGGCAGATACCTGAGGCAAAAGCATGTTATGAAAAAGCTGTTCAATTGAATCCTTCATACTCCGAAGCGTTGATGAATTTAGGCAGCGCCTGCGGCATGATGAAACAATATGATGATGCTGTAACAAACTATTTAAAAGCAATTAAATTTGATCCTAATCTGGCGCAGGCATATTATTATCTCGGCTTAACCTATCGTTTTAAAGGCGATCAGCAAAATTCTGAATTCTATTATAATCAGGCAGCAAAAATGGATCCTGAAAAATACGGTAAGAAGAAATAAAAAAAGCTGCCTTTGCAGACAGCTTTAAGTTTGATTATTATATTGCGATTACTTATCAATAGAAATTAATTCAACTTCAAAAACCAATGTTTCATTTGGACCATGGCTCCACCTGCTCCACTTTCGCCATAAGCTAAGTTTGCAGGAATAAACAACTTCCATTTAGAACCAACAGGCATCAATTGCAATGCTTCTGTCCATCCCGGTATTACCTGATTAACGCCAAACTGCGCAGGTTGACCTCTTTCAACAGAACTATCAAATACTTTACCATCAATGGTTGTTCCATGATAATGTGTAGTTACTTTATCTGTAGCTGCTGGTTTTGGACCGGTACCTTCTTTAATAATTTCATACTGAATACGCTTGGCAATGTTACCACACCTTTGCGTTTACCATTCTCTTCTAAGAATTTTTTACCTTTTTCTAAGTTAACACCGGCTTTTGCTTTCGCTTCCTGATCTTTTACTTTTTGTTTTTCGCCCATATACGCTCCAATGCAAGCCTGAACTTGCTCCATGGTTAAGGCGGTTTTTTCACCTTTCAAAGCTTCGGAAATACCTCTTGAAATCAAGTCAACATTCATGTCGGTTAGTCCGTCTTTTTTCATGTTTTCGCCAATAGAAACTCCTATACCATAGCTTACAGAGTCTAAATTGGTTGTGATGGCTTGTGATCCACCTGTGTTTTTCTGTCCACATGCGCTGAACGCCATTGCCAGAAAACTAAAAACTGTTACATTAAATTTATTCATTATTTGCTTTTTTAAAATCCGCGCAAATATAGACTTATATCATTTGCAATTTCATTCCTTAGAAAATAAAACTGAGTTTCTTTCATTCACATTTTGAATGTTAATAACTCTGTATGAATAGCCCGTTAACTTGACATTTTGTTTATAATTTTATGAAAGTGCAAACCATAATGAAGCTATTTTTGTGAATTGCTAAAAAGTGAAGTATTGTACTGATTAAGATGAAAATTACTTACTACGGTCATTCTTGTTTTCTGCTCGAAGTTGCCTCCAAACGCATACTGTTCGACCCATTTATTACCGGCAATCCATTAGCCGTTAGTATTAAGATTCAGAGCATTAAGGCTGATTATATCCTCATTTCTCATGGACATGGCGATCACATTGGCGATGCTGTTGAAATTGCACGCCAAACAAATGCTTTGGTAATCAGTAATTTTGAAATCTGTAATTGGATTCAGGACAAAGGCATCAATCAGGTACATAGTATGAATATTGGTGGGCACAAACTTTTTGACTTCGGTAAGTTGAAATGTGTAAACGCCATCCACAGCAGTTCGTTCCCTGATGGTTCTTATGGTGGTAATCCAATGGGATTTTTATTAGAAACAGCAGAAGGAAACCTCTACTATTCCGGTGATACGGCTCTAACCTACGACATGAAACTTATTGGAGATTATAAAAGAATTGACCTGTGCATGCTTCCTATCGGCAATAATTTTACCATGGGAATTGACAATGCTTTAATTGCTTCGGAGTTTGTAAAATGCGACCGCATTATTGGAATGCATTACGACACATTCGAGCCGATAAAAATTGATCATGCAGAAGCAAAGGACAAATTCAGTAATGCTGGTAAGGAACTCATTTTAATGAACATTGGCAGTACAATGACTTTTTAAAAATATATACAATAGAAAAAATAAAATAAATGGCTAAAGTAATTTCGATTGCAAATCAAAAAGGAGGAGTGGGAAAAACAACATCTGCTATTAATCTGGCAGCAAGTTTGGCAGTGCTCGAATATAAAACACTATTGATTGATGCCGACCCGCAGGCAAACAGTACAAGTGGTGTTGGATTTGATCCACGAAAAATCACTAACAGTATTTACGAATGTATCATCAACGACCTTGACCCTGCCAAAGCAATTCAGGAAACACAAACACCTAATCTGTTTTTACTTCCTGCTCATATTGACTTGGTTGGTGCAGAAATTGAAATGATTAATCTCTCTAACAGAGAGTATATGATGAAGCAGGTAATTGATAAAATTTCTGCTGACTATGAGTTTATTATCATTGACTGTTCACCATCGTTAGGATTGGTAACTATCAATGCGCTCACAGCTTCCGACAGCGTAATTATTCCGGTTCAGTGTGAATATTTTGCCTTAGAAGGTCTTGGCAAATTGCTCAACACAATCAATATTGTTCAGAGCAGATTAAATCCTAATCTGGGTATTGAAGGAATCTTACTCACCATGTATGACTCACGTCTGCGACTGAGCAATCAGGTTGTTGAAGAGGTAAAAACACATTTTCAAAATATGGTATTCAGTACCATCATTCAGCGTAATACCAAATTGGGCGAAGCTCCCAGCTTTGGCGAAACAATTATTATGCACGATGCCAGCAGCAAAGGTGCTATTAACTACCTGAATCTGGCAAGAGAAATTCTGCAAAAAAATAATTTAACCGGTGTACCAACACAACGTGAAAAATTATTCAAAGCAGAAGAAACTAAAAAAGTTAGAATGAACTAAATTATTCCTTAAACCGTTTCAGATTAAAACCTTAAACCGGTTTCAGATTAAAACCAAAATATAGAATGTCACAAAAAAATCGGGTCTTGGCAAAGGTCTAAGTGCCTTGCTTGACAACAGCATATCGGTAAATGAATTTAAAGAGATTGGTGTTGCTACATCTAATGCGCAAATCACAACCCTGCCTGTTGATCGTATTGAAGCCAACCCATTTCAGCCACGCAGCGAGTTTAAAGAAGAAGAATTATTAAACCTTGCCGACTCTATCAGAGTACATGGACTCATTCAACCTATTACCGTAAGAAAACTTTCTGCCGATAAGTATCAGATAATCTCCGGTGAAAGAAGATTTCGTGCAGCACAATTAGTTGGCTTAACAAATGTTCCTGTTTTTATCCGCCTTGCCAACGATCAGAGTATGCTGGAAATGGCATTGGTGGAAAATATTCAGCGAGAAAACTTAAATGCTATTGAAATTGCCATAAGCTACAAAAGACTCATTGATGAATGTAAACTAACGCAAGAAGACCTTGGACTTCGTGTAGGCAAAGACCGTACGACAGTAACAAACTATCTTCGTTTGTTAAAGTTGCCACCACAAATTCAAACTGCTCTTCGTGATGAAAAAATAAGTATGGGACATGCACGTGCCATCATTAGCATTAGCGATCCTGTTATGCAGTTGAAAATTTTCAATGAAATACTTGAAAATGATTTAAGCGTTCGCTCTGTTGAAGATATTGTACGAGGCTCATCAAAAAATGAGAAGAAGCAGCCAAGCATCAGCGAAAAGTTTATCAAAGGAATAGAGTACAAACATATTCAGAAACGTTTGGAAGATAAGTTTGAAACAAAGATTGAAGTTAAGCATCGTAAAAACGGTTCGGGACAAATTATGTTTACCTATTTTTCTACTGACGATTTAAATCGGTTACTCGATATTCTTGACGCATAAATTTTTAGCTGCATGAGGTTAAGATTATTGGTAGTTCTGTTTTTTACGGTTTACTGCGTAAATGCCCAACAGGACACCATGATTTTTAAGACCAGAACAAGTGTTATTGTTCAGGCCGATTCCATAAAACCCACTGTTGATTTATCTCAAAAAGTCAATAAACATTCTCCACATAAGGCTACAATCTATTCAGCTATTTTACCAGGCTTAGGTCAGGCTTACAATAAAAAATACTGGAAGATACCTGTAATTTACGGACTAACAGGAGTGCTTACCTATTTTGCTATTGACAACAACAAAGAGTATGTAGTTTATAAAGATGCCTATAAATGGCGACTCGATGACAACAGTGCTACTGTAGATAAGTTTGAAGGTATTTACTCAGATGAGGATTTGCGAATTTAAAAAACTATTATCGCAGAAACCGCGACCTTTCCTTTAGCGGAATGGGTGTTGTTTATTTGCTCAATGTAGTTGATGCAGCACTTGATGCTCACTTGTTTTATTTTGATGTAAGTGATGATTTATCCTTAAAAGTGCAACCCGGAATACAACCCATGAGCCATACTGCATTTGCAGGTGTAAAACTGAGTTTACAAATAAAGTAAGATATGAAAATTGCACTGTTTGGATACGGAAAAATGGGCAAGGAAATAGAAACTGCTGCTATTGAGAGTGGACATCAAATTGTTCTAAAAATTAACTCTGCAAATTACAATCAGCTTAATAAGGAGTCTCTACAAACTGCCGATGTTGCCATAGAATTTTCAAGGCCTGAAACGGCAGTAAGCAATGCTAAATTATGTATTGATTCAAACGTTCCTGTAATTATTGGTACAACAGGTTGGTATGAACACAAAGCAACATTAGAGCAATATTGTATTCAAAATAATGGAACGGTTATTTATGCTTCTAACTTCAGCACGGGTGTGAATATATTTTTTATCATCAATGAGATGTTGTCTAAACTTATGGCACCTATGAAATATGATGCATGGATTGAAGAAGTACACCACATTCATAAAAAAGATATTCCAAGTGGCACAGCCATAACACTAGCTAATGATGTACTGAAATATAACAAACAATATTCAGGATGGGCAATTAATGATGAAGATGGTAAACTTCCCATATACGCACAGCGCATTGACGAAGTAACAGGTTTTCATTCAGTTTCATTCCGTAACGAAGTTGACACCATTGAGATTACACACAATGCATTCAGCAGAAAAGGATTTGCACTTGGTGCCATAAAAGCTGCAGAAATAGCTTTGACAAAAAAAGGATTTTACGAGTATAAGAACCTTTTAATAGAACAGCCTTGATTTTATGTTGCTAAAAGAGCGATATAAATATGTAATCGGTTACTTCAGGAAAAACATGCCTGTGGCAGAAACTGAATTGGTTTACAAAAATCCATATCAACTTTTAGTTGCAGTTATTCTATCTGCTCAATGTACTGACAAAAGAGTCAATATGGTTACTCCTGAATTATTCAAAGCTTTTCCTACGGCTAAAAAACTTTCAGAAACAGAGCCTGAAGAAGTTTTTGAGTATATAAAATCTATAAGCTATCCAAACAACAAGGCAAAACATCTTGTCGGTATGTCGCGAATGCTTTTAGAAAAGTTTGAAGGAGAAGTTCCGTCAGAACTTGATGACCTGATTCAACTACCTGGAGTTGGCCGCAAAACTGCTAATGTAATTTCATCTGTTGTTTTCAATAAAGCTGCAATGGCTGTTGACACACACGTTTTTCGTGTGGCAGCACGATTAGGTCTTACACGCAATGCAAAAACACCATTAGCTACAGAAATGCAGTTAGTAAAACATATACCTGAAGAATTAATTGCAACGGCACACCATTGGCTCATACTTCATGGCCGTTATGTTTGTACGGCTCGAAATCCAAAATGTAATATTTGCGGATTAAAAGATGTTTGTGCTTATTATAAAAAACATCCTGTTTAAGATAACACTCCTTTGCCTTCGCGCACAACTGTAATATCATCTGTTGTACAATCTACAATTGTACTCGGCACGTTCCCTCCTGCTCCACAATCAACAATCATATCAACCATATCGCTGAACCTTTCATAAATTTCATCAGGGTCGGTTAGATAATCTGTAATAGGATCATTTACATCATGCAGTGAAGCCGACATCAGAGGATGTCCTAATTGCTGAATGATTGATAGAGTTACTTTCTGATCAGGAATACGAATACCGATATTCTTTTTTCTTGCCCTGAATATACCGGGCACTTTTGTTGATGCTTCAAGTATGAAAGTAAATGGCCCGGGCAATGAACGGTTCAATAATTTATATACACTACGGTCGAAAGGTTTGGTGTATTCTGCAATGTTTTTTAAATCATTACACAAAAAAGAAAGATTAGCCTTTTCAGGTTTTACACCTTTAAAACGACTTACTTTCTCAATGGCAGGCAAACTGTAAATACTGCATGCCAAAGCATAAACTGTATCGGTTGGTATAATGATGATGCCATCATTGTTGATACATTCAACAACCTTCTTTATTTTTCTGTCATCAATATTATTCTCGTTAATTTCTATCAACATTGCACTTTTGTTTTACTGACAACAAAAAAACAACAATAAGGTTAATCTTTCCAATCGGCAATAAACAAATTGGTGTCATGTGTGCCACCATTGTTTCTGTTACTTGAAAAAATTAATTTCTTGCCATCAGGCGAAAACATCGGAAATGCATTAAACACACTCTGATCAGTAATTTGCACTAAGCCAGTTCCATCAGTATTAATCATATACAACTGAAAATTAAATCCTGATTTCGATTCATGATTTGATGAGAAAAGAATTTTCTTTCCTGATGGATGAAAGAAAGGTGCCCAGTTTGCTCTACCAAGATGAGTAATCTGTTTCAGATTGCTACCATCAACATTACAAGTATAGATTTCCATATTGGTTGGTGCAACCAAACCTTCGCTTAACAACTGTTTGTACTCTTGAATTTCTTCAGCTGTAGTTGGCCTTGATGAGCGGAACACCAATTGTTTGCTGTCGGGTGAGAAAAATGCACCCCCATCATAACCCAAACCAAACGTAATTTGCTTCTGATTGCTTCCATCAATATCCATTGTCCACAATTCAAGATCACCTGTACGATCGCTAGTAAAAACAATCTTTTTACCATCGGGCGAAACTGTTGCTTCAGCATCATATCCCGGTGCATTGGTAAGTTGTTTCACTATTTTTCCATTCAGGTCAGCAACAAAAATATCGTAGGTATTAAAAATCGGCCATAAATATTTTCCACCACGTCTAAGGTCACCTGTTTCGGGACATTTATCTCCTCTTAAATGCGTGCTTGCATAAAGAATGGTTTTATTACCGGGCATAAAATATGAGCAGGTGGTACGGCCTTTACCGGTACTGATTAATGGAGGTTTGCTATCGGATTTCCAGTTATTAAGATCTAATAAAAATATCTGATCGCATTCAACACCCCATGCTTTATTGTTAGATTGAAAAGCTAATTTATTGTTGTCAAAACTAAAATAAGCCTCGGCATTATCACCTCCAAAAGTCAATTGTTTAATGTTTATAAGATGTTTATTCTCAATAGTATCAACATCTTGGGCTAATGCAAAGTTTAAGCTAAAAGGCAACAGAATTAACAGGTACTTAAATCGTTTCATAATTTTAAAATATTTTGTCGCGAAAGTATCCCTTTTGAGAGTGCAACTTGGTGTGATTTTTGTCAGTAATGGAGAAAATGACGAAATCGTTACAAGACCCTTTTGCCGATATTTTTCTACAAAAATCTTTGTTTTATGATTTCCTTAACATATCTTTGAAGTTACTCTAAATTGAATGATAATGAAAAAACTTTTCACTGTATTGACTATTCTTCTGATAGCAAGCACAAATCAGGCACAAAATGTAGGAATTGGCACCAATGTTCCTATGCAAAAATTAGATGTGATTGGGAAAATTAGATCATCAACACTTACTGGTGTTGGTAATCGTTTTGTGATGGCAGACCCTACAGGTACACTAAATGTGAGTTCAAGTGGTTTACTTGATTCAACAGCATGGCTAACACTTGGGAATAGTTCAATAGATACTACAAAAAATTTTCTCGGCACATTAACCAACACACATATATTATTTAAAACAAATGGCAACGCTGCTGCAAATGAAAGAATGCGCATTCGTTCAGGAGGAGAAATTATAGTTAATAATACTTCTGTAGGTAATAATAACGGTGATGTGTTTTCTGTTTATGCAACAGGAAGTAGTAATGGTATCAACAATGCATTGAGCCCAATTGGTGCATTTGCACTAAATGGTTACTCTGCAACGACAGGCATTGGAGTATCTGGTGCTAACACAGGAACCGGTGTTGGCGTTTGGGGCAGTTCATCTTCCGGTTATGGAACTGTAGGATTTTCCGGAGGTAATACAGCATTTGCAGGAATGTTTCAGAATTCTAATGCCAATGGAACAGGATTACTTGTTACAGGAAATAATCTTCCAGGAACATATTTAGTAAATGGTTCTGCTGGTTCTTTCCGAGGCACCAATTTCGGCATTATTAATTTTTCAAACATCAGTTCTGCTGCTGTTGCCGGTAGTGCAGTTTGGGGAAGTAATAGAAAAACAATCATAACAAGTTATCTCGGTGGTGCCGGTGTAACTGGAATTGATTCTGCATATGGATCCGGTGTTATAGGTGTTTCATTTTTTTGGAGGCAATAATGGCGTTACAGGTATAGGTAGTTATAATAGTGGAACCGGTGTAATGGGTCAGGCAGGGATGGGCCCCACACCCTATGCAGTATGGGGAGATGTAACAACCGTTTCAGGAACAAATGCTACCTCAATTGCTGTTATTGGAAGTAATAATTCAGTTGGTGCCAATGCAATTGGTATTTTAGGACAAGAAGTTGCTGCACCCAATGGTCCTACACGTTATGCAATATTTGCTAACGGTGATTTAGCCGCTTCAGGAACAAAAACTTTTGTAATTGATCACCCACTAGATCCATCAGGAAAATTTCTGAAACATTTTTCTATTGAATCAAATGAAGTACTTAATTATTACAGAGGTAATGTTGTACTCGATGCAAATGGTGAGGCAACTATTCAACTACCTTCTTATTTCAATAGTATAAATAACTCAAACTACAACTACAACCTCACTCCTATTGGTGCACCTGCACAACTTTATGTTAAATCGGAAGTTACAGGTAATAACTTCGTAATTGCCGGGGCGTTGCCGGAATGAAGGTAAGCTGGACACTAACGGCTGAAAGAAACGATCCTTATCTGCAACAAAATCCAGATAGTCGTTTGGTTGAACTTCCAAAAACAGGAGACGCTGCAGGAAAATATTTAGTTCCATCATTGTATGGACAACCGGAGTCAGCAGGAATTTATTACAAACCTATTCCTCAAAAAACTGCTGTAAACGAAAAATCGAAAGATGCACCGTTAATTAAATCAAGAGATTTTACACAACAAAACGATTCTAAATAACAAGCTCATTTCATCATTAAAAACTACATGAGTATGAAAAAGTTTGTTTACTATATTTTATTATTTCTGCTACCTGTAACAGCATGGTCGCAGTGTATGATGACACCTGTTTCTTTACAGGACAGAATCAGTAATGCAACTATTGTTGTTGAAGCTACTGCCTTGCAACAAAACAGTTACTGGAACAACAGTAATGATTTCATCTACACTTCCACTACACTTTCAATTTCTGCAGTTTATAAAGGCACAATTCAGGGCAGTCAGATTGCATTGATTACAGAAGGCGGTATTGTTGGTAACATCATGATTAAGTCAGAACCATCTTTGAATATTAAACCCGGACAGAATGGAATATTTTTTCTAATTCCACACAGCCAGCCGTCAGGAAGTAAACTGTCAGGAATGTTTGAAGGATATGCTTTGAGTCAGAGTTTAATTTTGTTTGATGAAACAAGTAATTCAGCAACAGGTCCGTTTGAAAACTACAGTGACATCAATGCATTACGAAATCAGATTATCAATGCTACAGGTGGCGTTCAGCGCATTTCTTCTATTGCACCACAGCAGGCACCTCCATCTGTAAATAAAATAATGATTCCGCCAACTATTGCTT
The DNA here is from genome assembly GCA_016699635.1 of Bacteroidota bacterium. Taxonomy (GTDB): domain Bacteria; phylum Bacteroidota; class Bacteroidia; order AKYH767-A; family OLB10; genus OLB10. The sequence goes on from CP064983.1 coordinate 3,205,293, forward strand.
CAATAGTACCGGCAACAACTACGGCAGGAACATTTTCAACAATCACAATAAACGGAAATAATTTTGGTGCCACCTATGTTAACGGAACTTCAAACGTTGAATTTCCTGATGCCAATACTGGAGGTGTAAGTTATATTTCTGCTCCGCAAAATCATATTCAGTCGTGGAGCAACACACAAATTCAGGTTTGGGTACCTACACAAGGTGGAAGCGGATTAATAAGAGTAACAAACAATCTTGGAGAAACTACAACTTCTGCAATTTCAATTACCATTAATTATAATGAAACAAATGTTGTTAGTGGTAGTAATTATTATCAACCCGACTTGATTAACAATAATGGAACCGGAGGTTATACTTTTCGTTACAACACAACATTTAATGGTAATGCTGCTGCTGTTGCTGCATTTGAAAGAGCATTACAAACATGGCGCTGTGGAACTTTTGTAAACTTCAACCGCTCGGGTACTACTGCAACAACTTGTCAGGCTTTAGACGGAACTAACTTAGTGACCTTTGATGGTTCATGTGCATTGCCTGCCGGAGTTCTCGGAATTTCGTACAGTTATTACAGTGCATGCGCAACAGGCGTTTGGTATCTTAACGAAAACGATTTAAAGTTTCGTACCAATGGAACCGGAGGCATAAACTGGAACTATGGCCCTGCTGCAACCGGTGGTGGCAATTTCGATTTTGAATCAGTTTGTTTGCATGAATTAGGACACAGTCATCAGTTAGGTCACACTATTGTGCCTGTGACAGTAATGAATTATGCTATTGGCCCAAATACAGACAGACGTACACTTACACCAATCAGTGAAACTGCCGGTGGAAATGATATAATGAGTCGTAGTGTGGTGACTAATGCCTGCGGACCAACAGCTATGGTTGCGCTTTCTGCGGGAAGCTGTGCCATCAATGCACCTATTGCTGATTTTAATGGTACACCACTGACAGGATGCAATACGCTGAACGTAACTTTTACAGATGCATCCATCAATACTCCAACATCGTGGACGTGGTCTTTTCCAGGAGGGGTACCAAATACTTTTGTAGGACAGAATCCTCCTGTAATTTTTTATGCCGCACCGGGCAACTACGCAGTTACCCTAACTGTAAGCAATGCATTTGGAAGCAATACACTTACTAAAACAAATTATGTACAGATTGCAACCTGCCCTCCACCTACACCTGATTTTACAGCTAATCCAACAACCGTTTGTCAGGGAAATACTGTACAGTTTGTAGATTTGAGTACCAACACACCAACAAGCTGGAGTTGGACTTTTCCGGGAGGTACACCGGGAACATCTACTGCACAAAACCCTGTGATTACTTATGCCACTGCAGGAACTTATAATGTTACATTAACCTCAACTAATGCCTATGGCAGCAACACATTAACAAAAACAAATTACATAACAGTAAACAATTGCCCTGCTCCACCGGTCGCTGATTTTAGTGCATCGCCAACAACACTGTGTTCCGGTGGTACAGTAAACTTCACCGATCTTTCAACTAACACACCCACATCATGGTCGTGGACATTTGCCGGTGGCACACCGTTATCATCTGTAGCACAAAATCCAACAATAACGTATAACACACCCGGCACTTACGCAGTTACATTAATTGCAACTAATGGTGGTGGCTCGAACACAAAAACTGTATCAGGATATATTACGGTAAATCTTTGCTCTGCACCTGTTGCATCTTTTTCAGGATTTCCTACAACCATCTGCGAAGGTCAGGCTGTGACTTATGTAGATCAGTCAACCAACTCACCATCATCATGGGCATGGACTTTTACCGGTGGGCGCACTGCAGCATCTGCCTTGCAGAATCCTGTTATTAGCTATGCTACTGCAGGCACCTACACTGTTTCATTAACTGCAACAAATGCTTTTGGCAACAACACTTTTACTAGAACAAATTACATCAATGTTGTTACATGTCCGTCACCTGGAACAGGACTTATTGTCAATGACGGGTCACTGATTTTTGTTCAACCTACTGCAATGATGCATGTTGAAGGTGGTGTTATTAATCAGGATAACCTGAGCAACATTGGTACATGGGATAACTCCGGTCAGGTGCGTATACAAGGCGACTGGACAAACAATTCATCTGGAAATGCTTTTATCAACAGCAGCCCGGGTGAAGTGGAACTGTTTGGCGCCAATCAAACTATAAGAGGTAGTACACCTACTTTCTTCTTTACCTTAAATCTGACAGGCACAGGTATAAAAACCCAAAATATTGATGCAACGGTTCAGGTCACAAGGAAATGTGATGCATGTTACCAATACAGCACCGGCAGCTATTACGCGTACAGGTGGACTTAACTCAACTCCTGTTCAGGGTTTTGTGAGTAGCACAGGCAGTGGTAAGTTGTGGCGAAACACCAACACTACATCTGTGTATTTATTTCCTGTAGGTTCTTCAATACCTCCCGCACGTTTTCGTCCAGTTGAAATAAAGCCATTGAGTGCAACACCCAATACTTTTGCTGTACGTATGGTTAATAATGACCCGAATACTGATGGTTTTAACCGTGCTGTACGTGAACCCACCTTAGGTGCAGTAAATGCAGGATGGTATCAGAAAATAAACAGAGTTTCCGGTAGTTCGTTAGCGGAGTTTTCGCTTTATGCCGATGATGCACAGGATGCCATTGCTTCATGGCCATTACTCAAACTTTGTCAGTGGGGACAGGCTGCCCCTCCTGTATGGTGGAAAGATATTGGCGGTGCTGTAACTCCGGGCGCTTCACCTGTGTTAGGATCGGTGCTGCGTACCAACTGGAATAATTTCAGTAATACAGAAAATTTCAATATTGCACCAGAATCAAATCCACTGCCTGTTGAATTACTTTCGTTTACCGGTAACTGTAAGAACAACATTGTTAATCTGAATTGGACAACTGCATCTGAAATAAACAATCATTATTTTGAATTGCAACAATCAGCCGATGGAAATGATTTTGTTACTATAGGTCGTGTTGAAGGTAATGGTACCACCATCAAACAAAATTTTTATTCTTTTACCATTGATCAAAAAACTGAACACACATTTTTCCGATTGGTGCAATATGATTTTGATGGAAGAGCTAATGTATTGCCGGCTATTTTAGTTTCGTGTAACACAGAAAGTCCTGCAACAGTAAATATCAACCTGATGCCCAATCCGGCAAAAGATGTTTTTGTTTCTGACATATATCTTCCTGAAAAAACACAACTCTCCATGAAGGTATTTAATACCATCGGACAATTGGTTATGGAAGAACAATGGACACTTGATGCAGGCTATCATAAACAAGCAACACAGGTTTCTACTCTTGCAAAAGACATTTACAATATCCGCTATACTTCAAACTCGTTTAACATAGTAAAACAAATAGCTATTGTAAAATAATTGCTGATGTCAGAAATTGTATTGCGTAGTTTGCAAATTGACGATGCAGAAATATTTGCTTTGCATGCCAACAACAGTGCAATTGCAGATAACATGACCAATCAGTTTCCCTTTCCATATACGAAAGCACATGCACTGGAATTTATCAGAAGACTTAACGGTTTTAAACCTGCTCAGGTATTTGCAATTGACTTAGATGGAGAGGCAATAGGTGCTATTGGACTACACCCGCAGACTGACATTTTTTTAAAAAATGCAGAGCTTGGATATTGGCTTGCTGAAAAATATTGGGGTAAAGGATTTGTTTCCATTGCTATTAAAAAAATAGTTGAATATGGTTTCAGCAGTTTTGAAATAGATAGAATTTTTGCACGCCCCTTTGGCAGCAATAAAGCTTCGCAACGCGTATTGGAAAAAACAGGATTTGTTTTGGAAGCCCGCCTTGAAAAAATCATTTATAAAAACAATCGTTATGAAGATGAGTTGATTTATGCAATCAGGAGAAAGTGATTAAGTGAAGCCCGATGAAGTGAGGGGTTATGATCAACAACGACTGACAAGGGGTGATTAAGTGATTATGTGAAACGTGATGAAGTAAAGTGAAAATTCAGAATTCAGAGTGCAGAATTCAGAATTGAAAAAGTGAAAATAACATCAGGCATTAAATTGTGATTAGCCACGGCTGACAGAGGTGATTAGGTGTAAGGACAATAGATATTAGCATAAGACTTTAGCCTGATGGATAGAAAAGCCAATCCCCAAAAAAATCCACCGATGGTTTTTAACAGCGGTGGATTTTTTATTTGTGGACTAAAGTCCGATATGAGGCTTAGGGATCATCTATCTCAGGCTAAAGCCTTTGGTAGAATTCAAAAACTTATCTCAACACATAAGATGATGCCCCGCTGAGGTTGCCATCAATATACACTTCTATCAGATAGGTGCCCGGTGTAAATATTCTATCGTTCTCCTCATAACTAAGGCAATTGTCAACGGTGGCATTTTCGTAGCGCAGCGATGAAACAACAGTACACATTACCTCTTCACCACTATCCATTTTAAAAGATGTAGATCCGGCAGAGCGGTTACCCATAACCTTACCACCCGGCTCAATGATTCTGAGATAAACATTTTTTTCTCCTGCTTTGGCAATTTTATTTTCAAGAACAGAAAAACACACATCCATTTTATTGGTACGTTTTGATAAAGCGGTGGACACAAATTTGCCATTGCCTTTTTTCTTGAAAGTAGAAACTTTAAAATATTCTGACTTTAAAACCGATGCAGTGTTAACCGTTGTTTCTAAATTTTTAGAAAGCGTTTCGACAGTGCCTGATAATTGTGCATTATCATCTTTGAGTTTTTGATTTTCTACCATCAGGGTATCTATCTTATCCAAATATTCATCACGCAGTTTTTTGAGTGACTCTAATTCTGCCATCAGCTTTTTGTTTAATGCTGCGCTGTTGCCTTCGCTTCTTATTAATTTCTGAATGCGCTCTTTCTGTTCATCAATTTTATGATTGGCCTCGGTTAAAAGACTGTCCAGATTGTCATTGATACCTTTGTACTTGTTTAGCTCTTCGATGGTGGCACCCAATTCTTTTTCAACGTCAACACGTGCTGTAATGAGGCTGTCTTTAGTAACCTCAAATACCTCTGTAGTTGATGTGTGATTGCGCCATTGATATACGTTAAACAATGCCGAAGCAGCAAATAAAACAATCCAAATACGATTATTCCCTTTACTCTGGTTTTCCATGATAATATTTTTATAGATTAATTAACAAAGGTAATATGTATTTTAAAGTAAACAACTCCTGTATGTCAAGGTTTTGAACAGGCGCAATGTCAACAAATGGGTATAAAGTCAGAACCCGAAACGGGCGCTTGGGGCCACATCAAGTGTTGAAAAATCAGCAGCAAGATATTTGAAATATGCAGCAAGACAAATCATACCGCCATTGTCAGTACACAGCGAAAGTGGCGGAATATGTACCTGCCAATTATTTTTAACTGCCTCTTCTGTTACGGCTTTCCGTAGTCCGCTGTTTGCTGATACTCCGCCAGCAATGGCAATATTGCTGATGCCTGTTTCTAAAGCTGCCTTTTTTAATTTAAGTATGAGTGTTTTTACAATGGTATATTGCACGGAAGCACATAAATCATCTCTGTTTTCAGCAATAAAAGCAGGATTTTGCGCAAGTTGTTTCTTTAAAAAATACAAGACAGAAGTTTTCAGTCCACTAAAGGAATAATTGAGCCCCGGCAGGTTTGCCACAGGAAAATTAAATGCTTTTGGATTGCCACTTTGTGCATATCTGTCAATGAGCGGCCCTCCGGGATAGGGCAACTCAAATACTTTGGCAATTTTATCAAATGCCTCACCTGCTGCATCATCGAGTGTCTGCCCAATTATTTCCATTTGCTGTGGTGAAGTTACTCTTACAATTTGTGTATGGCCACCCGAAACTGTGAGGCATAAAAAAGGAAATGACGGAGTTTTGCCCTCCTGCCCTTCTAAACTTAAAAAGTTAGCAAGAACATGTGCCTGCATGTGGTTGACTTCTATGAGCGGCTTGTTTAATGCAGCAGCAGCAGACTTGGCAAAAGAAACACCAACCATTAGTGAGCCAATAAGTCCTGGTCCACGAGTAAAGGCAATGGCATCAACATCGCTGATATTTATTGCCGCTTCTCGTAATGCCTGATCCACTACAGGAACAATGTTTGACTGATGTGCCCTGCTGGCTAATTCAGGAACCACACCGCCATATTTCTGATGTACGGTTTGGTTGGCAATAACATTTGATAAAATCTGTGTATTGCGACTTACGGCAGCAGAAGTTTAATCACAGGATGATTCAATGCCAAGTATGATTATGTCTTTTTTATCAGTAACCGTCACCTTCTTTTACACTAAAAATCAGTCAGCAAAGTTAAGAGGAAAAATCAGTTTGTCTGACAGGCTTCAAAACACATCTTATTAACCATCTATAATGCAATGAATTTAGGGTAAACTAACAAGAGTGTGGCATTATTTTTAAGGCAACATTGGTTAATCCACTTAAATAATTACACTATTTTTATCCGCTTCAAAAACAACAGGTCATCAGGAAATTTTTAAAAATATTACTTATTACAATTGGCACATTGTTGCTGCTGCTTTTTTTGTTTTCTGTCAGCTTACGATTTCAAAAAGTTCAAAGTTGGGTTGTTGATCGTGTAACAGGATATCTATCATCCGAATTAAATACAACAGTACATATTGGCGGGGTAAGGTTTGTATTGATAAAAAGTGTATATCTTGATGATGTGTTTATTGCCGACAAACAGCAAGATACGCTGTTGTATGCCAAACACCTTACAGCAACAGTGGCTTTTCAGTCCTTGTTTATCAGGAATAAAAAACTGATTCTTGATGAAGTGCAGTTGGACAAAGCGCGAATAGCATTATCAAAGTCGAAGAGCACAAGAGATATGAACTTCGATTTTATTATAGATTATTTCAGTTCTCCTTCAAAAGACACTACATCATCACCATTTTATTTTGCCGTGAATAGGGTTATTTTAAGCAATATACATTTCACTTATCGCGATTTTAAGTGGGATGATAAAACACCTTGTATTGATTTTGAAGATATTGACGTGTCAGACTTTAATGGAACACTTTACAATATAAAGCCAACAGACAGCTCGTTTTCATTTTATGGAAGTAAAATATCTCTGAAAGAAAAATCAGGATTTAAAATAAACTCTTTTCTACTTATGCTGCTTTTTATAACGACAGCATGTCGTTTAATAAAATTCTGTTGCGCACACCTACTCTTCTATTGATGCCGGACACTACAGTATGTCGTATAACAGTATGACAGACTTTGAAGACTACATCAATAAGGTAATGATGAAAGGCGAGTTTAATGAAAGCACAATTTCTTCAAACGACATTCAGTACTTTGCCGAAGAACTTTTTGGCCTAGATAAACGTGTTGAGTTTAGTGGTACTGCCAGAGGAACGGTGAGCAATCTAAAAACCAAAAAACTTAAAATTGCTTATGGAAAGAGCACACGATTTGAAGGTGATGTAAGCCTTAATGGTTTGCCTGATGTAAATACAACTTTTATAAATCTAAACATAAAACATCTTTCAACCAACAAGACCGATATTGAAACCATTAAACAATATCCATTTACAGAGCAACAATATATTAAATTGCCTGATAACATTTCTGAACTTGGTAAGATTGTTTACAGAGGTGTTTTTACAGGATTTTATAACGACTTTGTTTCGTATGGAAATATTACAACAGCAATCGGCAACCTGTCAACCGATGTAAATTTAAAATTCAAAAACAAGGCAAATGAGTCAACTTACTCCGGTAAACTCACTGCCGACAACTTTGATATTGGTAAATTCTGGCGATTGGGAAATGCCGTAGGAACAATCAGTTTTAATGCACAGCTAAATGGTACAGGATTTACATCAGAGAAAGTTAATGCACGTCTGACAGGTTTGGTAAGTCATGTTAATTTAAATGGCTATGATTATTCAAACATCAACTTAGATGCTGATGTGGCCCGGAAACTTTTTAACGGAACATTAAACATGAATGACAGAAATGCACAGGTTTCATTTAAAGGAAGTATTGATTTCAGAGAGAAACTGCCTTTGTTTGATTTTAATGCTATAGTTAAAAATGCCGCATTGACTAAACTTAATCTGCTAAAAAGAGATACATCTGCCCTACTTTCTACTGAAGCAAATCTGAACATGCGCGGGTTTAATTTTGATGAGTTTGAGGGAAAACTGCAACTTAAAAATATTAGTTATTCAGAAGAATATAAATCTGCTTTTGTAGAAAAAATATTGGTTCAGTCAGGGATGGAGAATAATAACAGAAACCTGAATGTGAATTCCGATTTACTGGATTTGAATATTAATGGTCAGTATATTTTATCAAAAATTGTCTATTCATTCGGTCATGTACTTAACTGCCATCTGCCACCATTCATGCTTAAATTATCACCTGATGTAGAAAAAACTAATACTATTTTTTCATTCAGTGGAAATATAAAAGATGTAAATCCTGTGTTGAACATCTTTACTCCGGGATTGTCTGTAAGTAATCAAACTGAGTTTTCAGGAAGGCTGAATCGTCAGCATTGCGAAATAGAAGTGGATGCAACATCACCCTGGATTAATTACAAAAATTTCGAAAATAAAAACATTAAACTCACATCAAACAATAAGAACAATTTATTAAATATTGATTTATCTGCCTCTCAGGTTAAAATTTCTGACAGTTTAATTCTGAAAAATATTTTACTTGATGCAGAGACACAAAAAAGCAAATCATCCATTGTACTTACAGTTGCCAACGATTCACTCTCTACCTCAAAAATGAGACTGGCAACAGAGCAGACTTACACAAATGGAGCGACACGTTTTCATTTGCTTGAGTCTTTGCTTCAGTTCAAAGGCGAACAATGGCAGGTTGATCCGGCAAACGAAATTTTATTCGACTCAGCATCTATTTCTTTTGACAAGGTGTTGTTCACCAACAAAAGTCAGTCGCTTATGTTGCAGGGCAAAGTAGGAAATAGTAAAGATGATGTGTTGAGCCTGAATTTATTTAAGTTTAAGGTTCCCTTAATAAATGATTTACTGGCTATGTATGATATCAAGTTAGGTGGTGCTGCAAGTGGTAATTTGAATTTCAGTTCACTCTATCAACGAGCAATCATCACCGGTGAAATGCGAGTGGATAGTTTTGCGTTTAATGACGAACCATTGGGAAATGCCATCGTGAATTTTGATTGGCTGACAGACCAAAAGAAATTGCATATTGAAGGTACCATTGAACAAAACAACAGAAACAGTGCTGTTGTAAAAGGTGACTATATTTTTAAACCAAAAAATGATGAGCTGAGTTTTAATATTAAAGTTGACAAACTTAGCATAACACCTTTAGAAAGATATCTGAATGGTTTTGCAAGTAAAATTGTAGGATTGGCAACAGGAGAGTTAAATCTTACAGGATTGGCAAAAGCACCTAACCTAACCGGCAAGGCCCGATTACAACGTGCATCTATGGTAATTGATTATGTGAACACACGCTATTCTGTTTTACCGGAGCAAGATATTATTTTTGATGAAAAATATATTGCATTTAACAAAGTTGGAATTTCTGATGATCAGAATCACAAAGGCACTGTTGATGGAAAAATATTTCATAATCATTTTAATGATTTCACTTTCAGCCTTAGAGTTGATGCAAATAAACTTCAATGTCTTAACACGAATGCTTCTCAAAACGAATTGTTCTATGGCAAAGCTTTTGCAACCGGATATGCAAAAATAATCGGTACGTTAAACCTGATGAAATTGGATGTAGTGGCACGTTCTGAATCAGGAACACAAATATTTATTCCGCTTTCAAACCCTGAAGAAGTAACACAGAGTAATTATATCAACTTTATCAATGTGAATGATACTGCTGCCAAAAAGTTTGTGGTAACAAATAAAGTTGATTTATCAGGCATACAAATGGATTTACAACTTGAAGCAACGCCTGAGGCAGAGATTCAGCTGATATTTGACTCTAAAGTTGGTGATGTGATGCGTGGTAATGGATCAGGAATTTTAAGGATGCAGATTTCGCAGGCAGGGGAATTTTCCATGTATGGTGATTACAATATTCTTGCAGGTGATTATTTGTTTACACTTCAAAATATAGTTAACAAAAGATTTAAAATTCAGAGCGGGCTGATACAATGGGCAGGCTCGCCTTACGATGCAACCATCAATATCAATGCAAAATACAACCTTCGTGCATCAACGTTTGATCTCATTCCTGACTCCTCAAACCGCAGCAGAGTACCGGTGGAAGTATTGCTGCAGTTAAAAAACAACTTAATGAGTCCTGATGTTATTTTTGACGTAAATGTGCCAAATGCCACTCCTGCTGTGCGAACAAGTCTGAGTAGTATTTTAGGTAATGAGCGCGAAATGAACAGGCAGGTTTTCAGTCTGCTTGTGTTAAACCGTTTTTCGCCACCGGAAGGAAAAAACACCTCTGAAGAAAGTGGTTCCGGCAATGCAGTTGGCCAGAATTTGAGTGAATTTGTTTCGCAACAGCTTTCGAATTGGGCATCGCAGTTAAGTGATAAATTTAATATCGGTGTAAACTATCGTCCGGGCGATGCACTTAACAGAGATGAGTTTGATGTATCTATTTCAACAGAATTGTTCAGAAACAGAGTTGCTGTTGAAAGTAATGTTGGTGTTGCCAACAACAGCAATCAGACTTCAAGTATTATTGGCGACTTTCAGGTTGAATTTAAAATCAGCAAAGACGGCAATCTTCGTGCAAAAGCGTTTAATAAAACCAACACCAACAATTTGATAAATAACCTTAACTCACAATACACTCAGGGAATTGGTGTTTTTACAGAAAAGAATTTAACACTGTTTCAGACTTAGTTGAATCGTTCAGAAAAAGAAAAAAAACTGCTGCACCAAACTAAATTTCCATCAGCGAGCTGCTTCCTCCTACCCAGGTTTTGTTCTTATTGTGGCTTACACCAATCATTGCACCTTTACTTAATCGTGTAAGATTAAGCACTAACTGCGGTTTGGTTTCAGCATCATCCCAGATATAGAGTAAACGAACTTCAACCTTTGCAGCTCCATCGGGTGTTTCCATGCAAGGCACATAATTTACTTTTCGCTGTATCAAAAATTCATTTCTTTTTTCCTTTGGAATGTTTTCAACGTCTGACGATGTTACATCTATCAACACACCACTGCCTGCAAAGGAAAATAGCGGCTTCAACACAAAATCAGCAAGGCTTAATTTTGATGTGTCAACATCACTTAAAAAGTAACATTCCGAAGCAAATCTGCTTTTAATAAATGGCATGGTGTATTTACTGATTCTAAAAAACCAATTTGGATGTCCTGCCCATTCCACATCTACATCATCAGTCAGATTGAAATCTTTAATCAGGTCTTTTCGTTGCAGCAACTCGTCAAAAATAATTCTGTTATAAATTCTGTAAATGGGAGTTTTTACCCCATTCAAATCATAAAACAATTTTTTTCCCTCTTTAATCACCTTCGAAATACAAACCGGTTCTACTCCTGTATATGTTTTTGTTTCCCAAAAGTCAATCCATGTTTTTTGTTTTTCGGGTTCTATTTCAAGCAAGATAACATTCTCGGGTTTATGATTTCCAAGAATAACTTTTCGCATCAATGCACGATGCTTTTCAGTATTCCATCCATCAAAAAAATGGCTGAAACCTTCAGGTATCTGAAAATATTTAGCATAAGTGCGCGGCAACAAATCCTGCCAGAAAAAAAGAGAGGCAAACCCTTGCAGTTCTATCAATTGCGGCAAATAATTTCCATTATCATCTTTGCAGATAGCGAAATCAATTGCAATAAAATGTGGATGTTTATTTTCATTCGGAACTTTTAATCCATGCGGAATAGCTTGTTCACTTTTTAAAAGATATTCAGGAGTCAGTGATTGAGATAATATTTCATTACCGGCTTCAACTAGCAAATCTTTTAATTTTTTTGGAATAAAAACTGGCGACTCTGCAATTCGGAATTCTACTTTTCTATTGTAAAGGTTATCATAATAAGCTAAAAAATCCGAGTATGTTTCTTCCTTAAATTCTCTTAAATATTTATCTCTAATTTCTTTAATCATGTGTCAAAAATAAAAAAGGGTGACTTATTTCTAAATCACCCAAGTAAAAAATTTTCAGCTTAAAGTTTTTTTATCTCTCTTTCTGTAACCCACTTATCTTTAAAAACTGTTTTATCATATTTTATATGATATTTATTTTCTCCAACTTCAATTACAGTTGCAGGTTCAGGAACCATACCATATTCCACTTCAACCCTATCTCCAACCTTAAATTTTGTCAATGGTTGTGCAGGCGCTTCTTTTGCAAAATCTTTTAAACGATCAATCGTAACCCACTCGTTCCAACCTTCATCCCAACCATCATAAGAAACATAATAGGTGTGATCATCGGCATTAATTTTCAAAATTTTACCGGGATACCATGCGCCTTTTGAATTTATTTGTACTTTCTCGTTAACTTTTTGCGCATAAGTAAAAGTTAAAAACCCTAAAAAGAACAAACTTGTGAATATTAGTTTTTTCATTTTATTTAATTTTCCCCAAATATAGTATTTAATTCAGGTTAGGGACGCCATTCTACCGCTAATTTATAAACCTCATAAAAAATTTATCTTCGTGTATAGAATCCTACCAGTCCGAATCAAAATTTTGTTTGATTTGCATACTGTAAAATGGTTCAGGAAAAACGGGCTTTAATCTTTAATTACTTATTCTGGCTTACAGGGTTTTTGTTACCATTTGACCAGCCTTGGATTAATTATGCGCTTGGCCTGTTGCTTTTATTTTTTGTTGTGCAATGGCTGACAGGAAAATATCAGATTAAAATTCAGAACCCTTTGTTGTGGCTGCCTCTCTCTTATTTTCTACTGCATTGTATAGGCATGCTTTACACTCAATCGCAATATACTGGTTGGATTGAATTATCGGCAAAAAGTTCTTTCCTTATTTTTCCACTACTCTTCTCGTCCAATGCCATTTCGCGTGATATAATTAAGACCTTTAAGTTATTTTTTATAGCAGGAAGCGGAATAATTTGCCTGTATAATCTGCTGCTGTCATTCAATCAATATATTCAGCATGGCAACATGAGTGCATTTTATTATGTCGCTTTTTCCAAAGGTATGCATGTGCAGTATCTGACAATTTATTTAAACCTTGCTATATTATTTATTTTAGAAATACTTTTTGACACTTCCTCTCAAACAAAACCAATCAAAAAAGCTTATTGGGTATTATTGGTCTTGTTCTTTTTAGTCAATATTACCTTGCTTGCCAGCAGACTTGCCACCGTAGTATCTTATGCAACAATTTTGTTTTATACCGTTGTGAGAATTATTTCATCACCAAATTACCTACGATACTCCATTCTTGCAGCATTGTTTGCAGCTTCTGTGCTGATTATAGATTATTTTGCATTTAAGAAGATTAACCGCTTCGAGCAGGTCGAAATATTTTAAAAGAAAACACAAACTATGTTGACTTTTCAAAAACTGAATATAACAGCACCACGTTAAGAATTCCACTTTGGATAAATGCTTATGAAGTCATTCAGCGCAATCCTTTATTTGGTGTAGGCACGGGCGATGTTAAGTCAAGTTTAGATTCTATGTATCTGAAAAATAAATTTACTTATGCCCATCAGAATCACTTCAACCCACACAATCAGTATCTACAAACGGGAGTTGCTTTTGGACTGACAGGAATTTCTTTTTTAATGTTAATGATGCTTATTCCGCTCTATTATGCAATCAGGAACAGACATTATATTTTCATTGCATTTCAATGTATTTTTTATTGAATATGCTCACAGAGTCAATCTTAGAAAGGCAGGCGGGCATTATTTTATTCTGTCTTTTTTATGCCATTTTCAGCTCTGAATATGTTGCCGCAGCATTAAAGACCGTACCCGAACAAAACAATACGTAATTTTACAGCCTAATTTCAATTTATGAAAGTACCATTTGCGCCACCTCGCATGGACCAACGTGTCATTGATGAAGTTGCAGACACACTTCTTTCGGGCTGGATAACAACAGTGCCTAAGACTAAAAAGTTTGAAAAACTACTTACAGCATACTGCAATGTGCCTAATGTGCTTGCCCTGAATTCTGCTACTGCAGGTCTTGAAATAATGCTTCGCTGGTTTGGTGTAAAAGAAGGTGATGAAGTAATTTTACCGGCATACACCTACTCTGCTACTGCCAACGTAGTGATTCATTGTGGTGCAAAACCTGTGTTTGTTGATGTGGGTGATGATTTTAATATTCTGCCCTCTGAAATTGAAAACGCCATCAACAAAAATACAAAGGTGATTATGCCTGTTGATTTTGGTGGGCTGCCCTGCGATTTTCAAAAAGTAAATAATATATTTCAATCAGAAAATATCAAAAATAAATTTGTGCCTGCAACCGATGTGCAGCAGCAATTAGGACGCATTTTAGTTTTGTCTGATGCTGCACATTCTTTTGGCGCTACTGTCAACAATATTAAAACTGGAGCGCTGACCGATGTTTCTGTTTTTTCTTTTCATGCTGTAAAAAACCTAACTACAGGTGAAGGTGGTGCCATTGCATTAAACCTGCCAAAGCCTTTCGATAATCAAAGCATATATGACTATCTGTGCATTTACACCTGCATGGACAGAATAAAGATGCACTGGCAAAAAATGCAAAAGGCAATTGGCGTTACGATATTATTGAAGCCGGATTTAAATGTAATATGACAGATATTATGGCGTCCATTGGTCAAGTAGAACTTGAACGCTATGCAGAAACATTAGAACGCAGAAAACAAATTGTTGCAAACTACAATGAGGCATTTGCAAAATATCCATGGGCGCAATTGCCCGAATTTAAATCAAACTGGCGTGAAAGCTCCTATCACCTCTATCCTATCAGAATAAAAAACTGTACAGAAAAACAACGTGATGCCATTATGCAAAAAATGTTTGATGCTGATATAGCAGTGAATGTACATTTTATTCCTGTTCCTATGTTTTCGTTTTATACCAAATTAGGTTATAGTCTTCAACATTATCCCAAAGCAAAGGACAACTATGAAAGAGAAATTTCTTTACCGCTTTTTTACAACCTCACCGAAGAACAACAACAATATGTTATTGACAATTTGATAAAGGCTGTGAATAAGACGCTGTACATCACTTGCAATTAACTCCTGAATGATTTTGTGCTTTTCTTCTTCATTAAAATATTCTGTGCTTTTTGAATGATTTTTTTGCCCATGTTTTACACTTTTTTTGTGTAACTCTATTTTAGGGCAAGACATTGCAGGTTTTCAAAAGATTCATCTCCTACTTTAACCTCCCGATAGCTATCGGGATTATCAGACTTAATTCTCTTGTGCCATCGAATATAAATTTGATACAATGTTAGGTCTTCTTGTTTTAATTCCGGTGTTATAACCTAACTGCCGCATCCATCTAAGAAGCTGTCCGTGTTCTTCAACCTCACCTGTGTATTTTTCCCAAATCTGTACTTTGGTACATTGAGTTGCAATTAGCTCCTGAATGATTTTGTGTTTTTCTTCTACGGCAAAATATTTACCCGCTTTTTGAATGATTTTTTTATCCATGTTTTACACTTTTTAGTGTAAACCTATTTCAGGACAAGACATGTGTGTGCTTTTGTGTGTTGGCTACTTTGCATTTAGTTCTTCCCTTAGTTTATTCATTGAGTTTTCAAACAGTTTATTGCTTTTCAATTTACATTCCCAAATAGTTAATACTGTCCAACCTGATTTTTTTAATTCTGCCTTTACTTTTTTGTCTCGTTCAATATTGTTCTGAATTTTTGTTTTCCAAAATTTTGCATTTGAAGTTGGCAACTTTGCCTTGTTGCAATTATGTCCATGCCAAAAACATCCATGAACAAAAACTATCGTTTGATACTTGGGTAAAACTATATCTGGTGTCCCTGCAAGAGTTTTTACATTTTTCCGAAACTTAAATCCTTCTTTAAACAAAAACTTTCTGACTGATATTTCCGGCTTAGTTTCCTTCCCGGAAATTGAAGCCATAATTTCACTTCGTTTCCGTTTAGAAAAAATGTCAGCCATTTAATGCACGAATTGATTCAATAATTGTTACAATATCGTTGTAACTATTTGGTTTATCACTCAGCCACTTTTCTAAAAATGTTTTCTCACTTGCTTCAATATTTCTCTTATCACCAGTCATTGCCTCCGCAACTAAAAGAAATTTCTCTTTGAAATCTTGTGTAGCGTTGATTCTTTGAATGTATTCAATTTTACCCATCGCAGTCAAAATAGTTTCAGCTAAAACTTGATTCCAAATAATTTCTTCTGGAACTGATAATGGTAAGTAGGAAACATTTCGCAAATAAAATTTCAGATACTTTTCTCGCAACACTTTTTCTTGGTCTGCTCTTGCCCCTGCATTTGGATTTCCGTCAGGATAAAACTTAACATTGACTCCTGTTTGATTTTGGATTTCCTGTTGGTATCGTTCATTGGTTTGTTCTGCTGCTACAATAGAATCAGGATTAAAGTGAGCATGTCTTTGGTCTCCGTCAAAAACTATAAACTTATTCCGTTCGTTTGCATGACTGTAAACACTAATGAAATGTTCTTTAATAACGCTTTCACCTCCCGTGTAAAAAGTAACATTGAAAAGTGAAGCAGTTGCTTGTCCTAATTCTCTTAATACACCATCAATAATTTGCTTTGAAAGCAAATCTTCAACAATGATTTGTTTTCCTTGCCGGATTTGTTTGCTCCAAATGATAAAACGCTTCATCAGGTGTGATTTCATTTTTAACATTGAATTTTCCAGAAGGTAATAGTGAGAAAACTTTTATTGCGTTTGGCGGAAGTTCCTCAATAATACTTGGTGAGTGGGTTGAGATTACAACTTGTAATCTTTTTCGTCTTGTTTCTTCAAGCAAAAATTGCTTCAATCGTTTTTGCGCTCCCGGATGCAATGAAACTTCCGGCTCATCAAGTAAAATGAGAGAATATTCTTTTGCTCCTAAAACTTCAAGCACCAACTTTACAACTGCCATTTCTCCGCTTCCTGCAAACGCTTCGGAATATGAGTAACTGGCGGTTTCAAAAATTACGGAGTAGCCCCATTCTTCAAAAAGTTTATGCTTTACAAACTTTCCCGAAACATATTTTTTACCAAGTATGGTAGAAATATGCTGAAGTTCAATTGCTGTGAAAGTTTTGAGTTGCTCGTTTTTGTTTTCACCGTAGCGATGAATTATAACATTTGTTCCGTCAATAATTCTTCGAAGAAAAACTGAATGCTTCCGTAAGTAGTCCTGTTTGTTATTTATCGTTTTAGACTTTCTTGGTTTCTTGAAATAAAAGTATTTGTCAAATGCACTTAACTCTGAACGGAAATCAATATACACTACATCTTTTTCAATCGGTTGATTTCTTTTTCCCTCTGCTATCTTCTGCATTCCGTAGCTGATATTCGGTCTTGCAGTTTCCCAATAGTCCGGATTGTTTCGTTTGAAAATTCTTTGTTTCAAAACTTCAAGCGGTCTGCCACGATTGTCTTTGTAAACATAAAAGAAGCTATGCCTATCGCCTCCTTCCGAAACTTCTACAATCGGGTCAACAGCAGTTGAAAACCAAAATTCAAACGGAGTATTTTTTTCGGTGCTCCATAAAGTGCATGAAGTGTTGAACTTTTTCCCGAACCGTTTTGCCCTACAAAAACTGTCAGAGGAAAATCAAAAATTATTCGTGTGTTTTTTTCAAGGTTTCGGAAATATGGAAACTGAATATACTCAATGAAATTTCTGAAAGCATTTCTTGCTTTCATTCTTGAAATTTCAGCTATGAGAGTTGGTATATTCACAAATGCTATGGTTTTTCAGAGTCGTTAAGTCGTTTGAATAAATGAGATAACAAACTAAGGAAGTCCAAACAATCTTTTTCTGAAAACAAACCTGTTTTACTTAACTCAAGGTGTTCCTCGTGTTGCAAAGGGTTTCTGCCGCCTGCAACAATACCTTCGGATAGATAGTGTTGTCCTTCTTCAATATTGGTTATTGTATCTTTTGTAAAATCTGTTCCATCAGTTTTCTTATACTTTTTCGTTACCGAAAGTTTACGACCAGAAAAAACTTCTCCCATCATACTTCTTTCGCTGCCATTTGTGCTACCTGACTTCTTTCTTACTTCTGAGGTATATCGTTTTAATGCTTCAATAAAAGCCGTGTAATAGTCAGCACTCTGATAATATTTTTCAGACACCACTTTAATTTCATTTTCTAAATTTCTCCAATGGAGATTTGCATATTCAGGGGCTATATCATGCAATAATCTTGTCACCACCTGTTGTGTGTCTTCTGAAATTTCAGGTGTGTCATCCAATAGGTTTACAATTGTTTCAACTTGCCCTTGCACATTTTGAGGAAGTTTTTCTAACCAATCTTTTACATTCAAGTTTACCTTTTCACTTATCTTCTTTTTCTTTTTCTCCTTACGAAATTCACGCCACTGCCTTTCTATTATTGAAAGGCATGATGCAATATATTTCCTGAGTGCGGATGTCTTGGCATTTTCCCAGTCAATGGATTGACGGTTTGTTGAGATTACATCTTCTTCCCAATTGTCAATAAAATCTACATTCAACCATCCTGTGGCATAAGAATAAAAGTGGCTTGATTCTGATGGACCAAAAAATTCAGGTGTGTTAACCATTCTGCCGTTAGCAAAAAGTGTAACGCCTCTGAGAGCAGCTTTGAGAGGTTTTTCTGTGGTAATTATTGTTCCATGAATTTGAACTTTGTCGGAATAATCCTTCTCATTTACTTTGATAATTTCTTGTATGTCCCACTCAAATTCAGGAGTAATGTTATCATACTTCAGTTTGTTATCAATCTTTATCGGCTTGCTATCATTCAGCAATAAGTAAACAATAAACTTGTCTTGAAAGTTGAAAAGTTTTGCAATGCTTTCTGCATATTCTTCAAGAGGAAATCCGGTTTTTCTTTTCAGATTGGTTAATGTGATTCTTGTTCCTTTGAAAATTTCCTTTTCTGATAAATGGTCAAATCTGGGTTCATAATCTTTCCCTTTCCAAGCAAGTATTTCATTCCAGTCAAGATTGAAACTTACTCCCGATTTTCCTTGGCAAGTTGTAATGTTTATAGTGTCGCCAATTCCAAATAGAGCTAACTTTCCTAATCCTTTTTTTCCTGTTGGAATTCTATCGCAACTTGATTTTTGACCTTCCTCTCGTCTGTTTCTTCCTATTCTTAAAAAGTAATCATTCACTTCCGCAAACGACATTCCCGTTCCGTTATCCTCAACAATTACTTTTTCTCCCCTTCGTCATACAAACGCACATGAACCTCTGTAGCACACGCATCATAAGCGTTTGCAATTAATTCCGCTAATGCCGGTGGCATGTTGGAATACATTTTAACACCAAGATGTTTTATGGTGTTAGCTTCAAAGGTCATGTAAAGTTTATCATTGCTCATTTCGGATTACAATTTATGATGCTTGCAGCAACACGCATTGATAATTGCGGTGGAACCGCATTGCCAATCAATCTTGCTGTTGATGCAATTGAAGTAGAAAGAAATTTGTAATCAGTGTCAAAAGTTTGCAGCGTTGCACCTTCTCTTAATGAAATGGCTCTGTTCTGTTCTGGATGAGCAAATCTTCCGTTGGTTATACTATAAAACTTTTGTTGTGATTGTTGGTCCAGGTTTGTCCCAAAACATTCTACCATAGATGTCTTGAAATGAGTTGTCTTTGCCAACATAAGCCGGAATTTGCAAGTCAGTATCTTTCCACGAAGTTCTTGTTCCTCCGTCATGTGGAGTTAAGAGCAATCGCTTTAAATTATTGTCTGATAGTCCGGCTGAACTGTGAAGGAACTCCGTCTTATCTTTTTGCCCCGCTGTAATTGGTTTGAAAACCTTTTTATTGCCAATGAAATTCCGAACTGTCGGCAGCTTTGTTTTTGTGTCGGGAAGTGGCAAAGATATTTTGTCGGTAACTCGTGATGCAATCAACAGGAATCTTCTTCTTGTTTGTGGCACTCCGTAATGGCTGGCATTAATTACTTTGTATTTGTAGTGATAGTTTTCTTTTTCTAGAAAGTCAAGAAATGATTTCAAAGGGCTTTCATCTAAACGATTTAAAATCCCTGGAACATTTTCAACCACTATGTAACCAGGTTTGAAGTAATCAACAAATCTCTGAAAGTCCTTCAATAAGTTTTTTGTTTCATGTGCCTTAGTTTTATCGGTTTGAATCTTGCTCCAGTATTGGCATGGGCTGCACCCAATGAAAATCATTTTTTTGTCATTGCGTTTTACTTTCAGCTCTTTTTCAATTCTTGAAAAAGCTAAGTCCTGAATGTCAGCATGTATAAATTTTGAATCGGGATTATTAGTTGTATACGTTTCTTTACACTCTAAATCAATATCAATTCCGCCAACAACGTTTACTCCTGCCTTCCGAAAACCGCTTGTCATGCCGCCTCCGGAACAGAAGAAATCCACAGCTTTAAATTTTCTTTTTGTCTTTGATTTTTTACCTTTCATAAACGGCTGCGAATTTATGATTTTCACTCTTAAATTCATACGAAATCGCAATAAAGCGTTGGCAAAAAGTGGCTCTTTTTGTTTTGCCTCTGTGGTGGGTCGTGTGTTGCGGCAAAACAAAATGTGCCACTTGTGCGGTTGCCATAGAAATCATTTTTTTTTGTGCGTTGGCGGTGTTTTAATTTTTTGAAGGTTGCCTGTTGGTTAGAAGTGCTGTCATAATTATTACTTGTCATCTTAAATGTTTGTTCAAAGTCCGTCCGTTTAATGTCCGCATGGTCGCAAATAGAGTTACCGATAACGAAGAAGGGATTAACGAAGTTTAAAAAAGAAGGAGATAGAAAGCACACACTCTCCGCACCGATACGCTTTATTACCTGCACTCACTTTCAAGTGGCTGTAATGCCCTTCTTTTTTAAATTTCGTTTAATCTATTGTTATGCGCGCGTGCTACGATCTACACGAAGAGTCAGATCTATATTCACTTATTATAAATTACAATGGTGTTATTAAAACTTTTAATCTTCCATCACCGTCCCATTCTGCTTGAGTTCCGTTTAGTCCTGTTCTTCTCATTGTTGCTCCATTTCTTGATGGTAATGCTTTGATTTGGTCACCTGGTTTAATTCCTCTTACAACATACTCATTGCTTACAAGATTTTGTGCAAGACCATTTATGCAACGTCCTCCATTTGTAACTTCTGGTCTTATAATTTTCAAATCTTCAAAATGTTTATTTACAGCTTGACCTTCTAAGCAGAAATTAACAAATTCTTTCTCACCTTCATCTGTTTTAGACCCAACATCCATGATGACAATCTTGTAATCACCCGCTTGAGTAAATTCATAAGCACCCCAAGCACTTGCAGATTCTACAATAAAATTAGAGGAATGGATCGTGGTTGTATAGGCAGGTGTTATCATTGCAGAGACAGGTGTTTTGGTTATAGAGTCAGGGGCTGTTATTTTAAAGCCAGGTGTCACTGCTGTGGTTGTGGTCGTAGTGGAAACTGATTTTTTTCCGGTGCCACAGGATGATAAGAAAAATACTATTGAGATAAGAGTAATGGGTATTAATTTTTTCATTGCATGTAAATTTATTTTGTTTTGCTTACTCTTTGACGGATTTTCAGCTTACTCCATATTATATATTGGTGTCAATGTTTATTTCTTCCGATCACTTTCAAAATTAGCACTCCCCCCAAGCATGACGCATAACATTTATATTATCAACACTCACAATTCACAAATTTATTCATTTTGAAACAAATATAAAAATTATTCGCAACTCAAGGTGCGGATTATCGCAACTGTCAAAAGCGTAGTTTGCCTTAGGAAGTTTGAATGTTTGGCAAGTTGCAAGGTTTAGAAGGTTACAATGTTTTGAATGTTTGAAGGTTTTGAATGTTACAATGTTTTGAAGGTTTGAGGGTTTTTAAAATGTTGTTGCCTTGAACTTGCAATGTCTAAATTGAATTCTCTTTCAAAATTTTCAAACTTTTCAGCCGTGGCTAATTTTCAAACTTGTCAGCCGTTGCTGATTATCTAATTATCAAATTTTCAAATTACCTCAGTATTATTTACTCCATCACTCCTATCAGCCGTGGCTAATTTTCAAATTATCTAATTATCAAATTTTCAAATTACCTCAGTATTATTTACTTCATCACTTCTATCAGTTGTGGCTCAGCCGTGGCTGATTATCAAATCATCTCATTTTCAAATTATCAAACTCTCTTTATCATTCATAAAAAAAAACACCGAAATCTAAAAAACTGATTCCGGTGTTTTTCTAAACGGGATTATTCTTTTACCGTTTTATAATCTTTGAATTGTAAAATTTATTGTCTGCTTTTATTTGCAGATAGTACATGCCTTGTGAGATATCATTCAGCGGCATTTTATAAACATCTGAAATGATATTAGCTGCTGAATACACCAGCTTACCATCCATTGCAAATAATTTCACTTCAACATTTTTAAAATCTTTGGTAATTATGGTTAACTCATCCTGAGCAGGATTGGGATAAACAGTTACACTATTGATAGAACTAAAATCTTTAGCCGAAGTTACCATTGTTGATGGTGGAAACTGAATATTATCGAGCATAGCCAAATCCTGTCCGCCCGTGCAACACACTTCATCCTTAATATATGCCCACGTGAGTGTATGTTGTCCTAAAGTTATCGGATATGATTTATATGCCCAGCCATACACACCGGAATAGGAATCAATCAATGTACCATCTATGTAGAAACTGAGAAAATCCCATCCCATTTCACTTGATATGAGCATATAAAACGAAATAGAATCGTTGTTATAAACATTTACTGTTATTGCCAGATCAGAAGTGTCGCCATCAGCAATTGTTGCAGAACGTGCAGAATACGCCCCTTGAAAAGTTCCGCTGTTAGTAATAGTCCATGGATGACTTCCATTATTAAGCCAGGGATATGTAGTGAAATTTCCGTATTCGAAATTCTCTAAAATCTCCCCTGCAACCATGTTAAATGTCTTGTTGTCGGAATATGGGTTGGCATCAATATTAAATTGCATATCGAAGGTTGAACCAATCTGAATGTTTGATGCAAGTGAGACATTAAAGGTAGCATCAACATCAGATAATGACTGTACAACACCTGTATTGTACGAAGTATTGTTGATAGTAAGATATGGACTGCTTGTTGCCAGCGTTGCTGTTGAAGCTGTAGTTGCACTATGTCCTTTGTTATTTGTCTTTATTGTAACATCGGCAGTTTCACCTGGTTCAAGAATACCGTTGTTGTTTCCTGTAGGGTCAGACACTGTAATGGAATATACTTGCAGCATAGGTGCTTTCAACAAATGTGTTATGGATGTACTCCACACTGTACCTGCTGAATCGGTTAATACAATATCAAATACTGCAGGTGTGTTATCAGGAACAAAAGCTGCAACAGTGTAATTAAATGCATTGGTAATTCCAGCAGCGTTTCCACTCTGAATATTCACTTTGTTTAAACTGCTGCTGTTTATTGTAACATACGGACAAGTAGTAGTTACCGTAAGTCCAACCCCCACAGCATCGCCCTGTCCAAAGTTTTCAAGCATTAAGTCAACATCTATAATCTCATTATAATCTGCAAGTTGATTTGCATTTCCTCCTGCATCATTAATAACATTGCTTGTCAGCGAAACGTAAGGTCCTGTAGTTGCTACAACAGGAATTGCCACCATGTATGGAATGCCGTTAAATGCAGTAATTGTTAAATACAGAGTATCGAGTGCAGTAATGGTGTTGAAATTTAAAATTACATTCCCTCCTATCACCAATCCTGTTGCAAGTATTTGTCCATTGCTGCTCAAACATGCAAGTCACTGTCTGTATTACAGGCAATATTTAGTGAAGCACCGGGAAACAATACAGGGCTGTGACTAGCAGTAATTGCATAAGGTGTTGCTGTACGAACATTTAATGAAGGGTCGCCAAAACAATGCCATGTGTCTGTCATTTCGAAACCTGCTGCACCATACTGATCATTCATGTGCATGCAGCCATTCATACTCAGTCCGCCAAAAGTTCTTTTAATGTTTGAAGAATTTGTGCCAACCAATAAGTCAACCATTTCGTCCTGTGCATCCATTGGCGGATTCCATGATTGGTTTATGCTCGACATAAATGTGGCTACTGCACCTGAAGGCTGTCCATTATATTGTGCTCTCAAAAATGATTCTGCAAGACAAGTAGCATTTGCAAACTCTCCATTGACACAAGCTACACTCCAGATAAAAGGCAACATGCCTGTGTTTGTTAATGCTGTTGCATTGGCATTAGAAAAACCTGTTGTGCCTAATGAAGCAGAACTTCCATGACCAGTATAAGTGATTATAGAAGCACCATTATTTATTTCTGATGATAACATTGCAGCAGTAGGATTACCCGACATATCGTTTCCACCTTGTGAGCCATCATACAACTCAGCAACATCAGTATAAGTGAATGCTAATTCTTTTCCGCGTATCACCTGCTGATGCTGAAAGTCCATTTCATTGTCATCACCCGGTCCTTGGTCAGAGCCAATGCATATTCCTTTTGAATACCAGTTTACACCTGGCGTTGGCAACATTTCATAATCAACAGTACGCTGAACTTGTGTAGTAACATCTGCCACTGTCTGTGCACTGAATCGTCCAACAAATACTTCTGCATAAGAATCATTCCCCACAAGATAACCATACGATGGGTCAGATGCACCACCTGATAAAACAGGAGTGGGAATTTGTTGTGCATCGCCTACCAACAAAACATATTTCAGATTATGTGTGTTGTAATAATTCTGAATGAATGTTTTTATCTGTTGTGCTGTGCTGCCTGCTGTGGCTACATCAACCATTGAAACCTGCAAGCCTCTTTTTATCTTCCAGTCAATAAAGGGCTGCATAGCTGCCATAAAAGATGCATCACTGATAATGAGCATTTCACCATCTTCATTCACCGGTAAATAATTAATAAATGAACCTGCATTGCGAAAAACGTTCTGATAGATATTTGCAAAATCACGATCAACTTTCTGGAGTGATGTTGTGCGAGATAATGTATTAACAGAAGTGCCGGCTTTACTTTGCAGGGTAACTTTAAATTTTGAAATTACTTTTAAAGTTTGTGTTGCTGCATTATAGCTGAATGGATTTACTACCACTGTCTGCCCACGAAAATCACGAAGTATAAACGGGCTACGCAAAAAGCCACTGTTAGCAGGAAAAAAAACATTCTGACTGTAAATATCTCCAAAGCGATAAGGCACATCAGATGGCTTAATATCTCTGTAAAGATTTCCTTTAGATGGTGCTATCTGAATATTCTGAAAAGTAAGTTCCTCAATTGACTCAATATTCAGGCTCATATCTCCGTCATCAGGAATAATCACAGATAAAGCAAACTTTGGCAAATCCGGTGTTCCTTCTTCCATTCTTGGAGTCATTTCGGGGCTTGAAATGGTATAGTACTCTCCTGCTAAAGATTTTACTCTGTGCTTTTCAAATCCTGAAACAGAAATTTCCATTACAGTATTATCAGGTGTACCACTTACTATAACAGCAGATTTTGAAGGATTGTCAGAGGTAATCTTAACCCATTCTGCATTTCCCTGTAAAGCAAACAATGCTATAAAGAAAGTGGTAACGATTGTCTTTTTTTGCATGACTAAATTTGTTTACTCAAAATTAAGTCTTTTTTTGAATACTATCCGTGATTTTAACAAAATAATTTACCACAGCCCCTTGTTAACTTTGTTGAAATATTTTTTCAGGTTAGTGAATAATTGTTTCTGAATCTGAAGCAAAAAACTAATTTTGCACTTATAATTCAATCTTATTTATACATGGCTGTATATCGTTTTAAAGTATCGTTCGAAGATTTTGAAGATATTTATCGTGAAATAGAAGTTACCTCAGAGCAAACCTTTGCCGATTTTTATAAAGCTATTCTGTCTTCAATAAAATTTGAAGATCGCGGAACAGTTTCATTTTTTATGAGCAATGACAGTTGGAAAAAAGGTGTTGAAATTTCCAACAACGACAAAACCGATCGTGATGGAAAACCTGTTGCTAAAACCGACAAAGCATTTCTAAAAAGTTATATTGCTGATCCGCATCAGAAAATTTTTTTTTAATTGACTGCGAAAGCGTTTGGGCATTTCATATTGAATTGATAAAGATTATGGCTGCTGCTGATGTAAAACTTACTTATCCGCACATAAGAAAAGTTTCGGGTGATGCACCAAGCCAGTTTAAGGTTAAAGTAGCACCGGTACCTGACGAAGGTGACGAAGTATTGGATTCAGATACCAACGAAGATGATAATTTCAGTTCAACTGCTAATGAAATTGCAGGAGAAAATGATTATGATGAAGATGACACAGCAGCTCTTGAAGGTGAAGAAGGTGAAGAAAGTTCTGACGAGGATAGTGAGGAGTTTAATGATGTTGAAATGGGCAGTGATGAAAATTACGAAGAAAATTAAAAGTGTATTTTATATTCTTAAAAGCACATCTGTTGATGTGCTTTTTTAATTTTTATAAAAATGAAAGCAGGCGATAAAGTTAGCTTTAAAGACGAAAAACTGAATGGTGTCATTCTTGAAATTTTACAGAATGGAAAAGTATTGGTTGAGTTGGAAGATGGTTTTCCTATGGAAGCATTGCAAAATCAATTGGTAGTTACTGTTCCTTTTATTAAACAACAAACACAAAATGATGCTAAGGAAGATATATCTGAACAAAATACTTCAACAGAAAATATCCCATTCGACCTGAACAATAATATTATTGACTTTTATGCCGTACCATCAAAGGCCGACAGGGTACTTACAGGTAGCGTTGATCATTTTTTAACAAATGGCACACCCAATCTACTATTGCTGATTTTCGGAAAACGAAGCAAGAACCAACACACAATTTTATACAAGGGTGAATTAAAACCCAATAGTTATGTATGCCTTTCTATATTTAAACGAGACGCATTAATTAACTTAGATTCGTTTTACATACAAATATTAATTGCTGCCGATGGCGAATATAAAAGACCTTTTACTAAAGATATTGCTGTTGAATTGCCTGAGCTGAATCAAACTAAAAATACAGAAACAGGAATTCTTTCTTCTTCTAAAAAAGTAAGCCTTGTCAATCTGAATGTTGCAGATGAAATTCAGATAAAAGACTTATTAGAAAAATTTGACAGCAGTCAGCCAGCAAAAACTTCAGACATCAAAAAGAATAAAAAACAACAACCAATAAGCGATTCTGACATCAGCAAAGAAATTGATTTGCATATAAATAAACTTACTGCTGATTTTCAGAATATGACCAACAGCGAAATGCTTGCGTTACAAATAAATACTTTCAGAAAAGAAATGGACAATGCAATTATAAAAGATTACAAGCAGCTAATTTTCATTCATGGCATTGGTGATGGTATATTGCGAAATGCAATAATGAATGAAACTAAAAATTATTCAGACATAAAAGTGTTTATGGCTAATCAGGCAAGATATGGAACAGGTGCTTTGGAAATACGCTTTTTATAAACTATTCTGCGAATGATGTGCACGAAGGTTGTTCGTCCACTGATTAAAAAACTGTTCTTGTTCTGCGTTCTTTTTGCTGATGTGTTTTACCTTCCAGGTCGAAAAATATTTTTTTGATGCAGGCATCATTTCAATAGTCTTTATTCTGTTACCTCTTGAAATCAAAAAACCTGTTTTGTGGTTTTCCTTAGGATTAATCTGCATGTCATAATTTTTATCTGCCTTTTGCCCATCTACGCCAATAATCAAATCACCTATAGCAAGACCATTCTCAAATGCCGGTGAACCTATTGGCAAACTAATTACTTCTGGCATTGCTGCATTATCATTGGTCTTAAAACCAAAATATCTTTCTGCATTCTTTTTAGAAGGATTCTCTTCTAGTTCCAATCCTGCAAACAACATCACTTCTTCAAGCAACGATTGATAGCTGCAAGCCTTGTAAACAATGTCGTTAAAGAAAGTTTCTAAACTTCTACCTGCCTTTTCAGAAGCAATTCTTAAATAATCATCTGATGTATATCCAATATTCTTTTTATTTACGAATCAAAAAAATCAAGCATCAGCGACACTAATGAGCCTTCATCATAAATTGAAGTTTTTCGTCCGGGAATTCCCGGCACATATCCATCAAGCCAGGTGTCAAAAGATGATTGTGCAATTGAATAATTAAACCGGCCTTCATTGCTAAGATGTTTGTTGATACGGATGTTCAACTCATTAAAGTATTCTTCTTCGTTGAAATAACCACAGCGTGCCAAAAACAAATCGCCATAATATGTTGTAGCTCCTTCATAGACAAATCCTGTTTCTGCATAATTTGGGCTATCATAATTGTAAGGTTGCATTTCTACAGGTCTTATGGTTTTAATATTCCACACATGAAACAATTCATGTGATGCAACTCCAGTAACTCATTATACAATTCTCTGTCATTAAGTTTTGCCGAAGAGCAATCACTAAAACAGTAGATGCCAAATGTTCAACACCATGATAAAATGTATGTGGCACTGCCTGAATTAAAAAGTGATAATCTTTTACAGGAATTGATTTCATCACATTCAATTGTATCTGCGTAAAAGATTTAAAATCTTCAATCAACTTTTCTACATCGGGTTTGAAATTTCCCTGAATCCAAATATGAAAACTGCAATCAGACACCGTATAACCATAGTGCATCAAATCATCAGAAGCTATAAACGGGCTGTCAACAAGTTCATCAAAATTCTTAGCAGAAAAAACATTTTTTCTGTTTGTGTGAGTGATGTTGCTACTCTGCTGAAGTTACTAACTATCTCAACTGTGCAGGCATTGCCCCTGTTGGCATCAGTATAAAAACAACAATGTATGGGATTTATGTAAATCTGTTCGTCATTGACAAAGCAGGCACCGGCATCAAGCTGATTGCAATAGTACTGATAGTTGATTTTTATTGTATCATTTTTATTTGTTTTCAGCAGCCATGAGCTCTTTGAAACTTTTTTCCATTTCACTTCCTTTCCATTAATATCCTGCACTCTAAAATTGCGGATATTTTTTGCAAAGTTTCCTTCTTCGTACCTGCCCGGACGCCAGACAGGAAGTTTTAATAAAGTTTCATTACCGTCAGTTTGTATGGTTAGTTCAACATCAACAAAGTGTGAAGCTGCATTGGATACTGAAAAACGATAATGCATCATGCTAATAATTTAAAAGGTAATTCATCTGTTCAGATACTTTCTGTGCATTGGGTATCATCGTAAATTCTAAAGTTGAATTTAATGGAATTGCAGGCATATTCTCCGATCCCATAGCAACAACAGGTGCATCTAATGCAGTGAAACATTGCTGCTGTATGCGACCTGAAAGTGCTTCGGCAAATGAATTTTTTAGAGGCTCTTCTGTCAGCACCAAACAACGGTGATGCTTTCTTACTGACTCAAATATTGTAGTTTCATCTAATGGATTAAGAGTACGAAGGTCAATAATTTCAATTCTTCCTTTAAACTCTTGTGCTGCTGCCTTTGCCCAGTAAACTCCCATGCCGTAAGTAATAACTGTCAGCGTGTTTTCATCCTGCAAAGCCTCTGCCTGTTGCACTATTCTTGCTTTTCCAAATGGAATAATATAATCTTCATCAGGTTCAATAGTGCGTGCATCTTCTGTGCCTTTTATCTTACTCCAGTAAAGTCCTTTGTGTTCAAATATTACTACAGGATTTGGATCATAATATGCTGCTTTCATCAATCCCTTCAGGTCAGCACCGGTAGATGGATATGCTACCTTAACACCTCTGATGTTTAGCACTACTGTTTCAACACTTGAAGAATGATATGGCCCACCACTTCCATAAGCACCAATAGGAACACGGATTACGCAAGATACCGGCCATTTGCCATTACTTAAATAGCAGGAACGGCTTACCTCTGTAAAAAGTTGATTTAAACCCGGCCATATATAATCTGCAAACTGTACTTCAACAATCGGTTTACATCCAACAGCACTCATGCCAACTGTAGAACCTATGATAAATGCTTCCTGTATGGGTGTATTAAAAACCCTGTCATCACCAAACGTTTTAGCTAACGTTGCAGCCTCTCTGAAAACGCCACCAAGTCTGGCTCCAACATCTTGCCCGTAGAAAAGACATTCAGGATGTTTTTGAAGCAATTCTTTAACAGCAAACAATGCACAGTCAACCATCACTGTTGGCTCCTTACCGGCAGGCTGACGCACACCTTTTTCTTCTGTCACTGTTGTAGGTGCATAATCATGCTTAAACAAATCTTCGGGCAATGGGTCGTCAGCGGCCTTGGCCTTTGCGAAATCGTCTTCTACAAGGGTTCTTGTTTCTTTCTTTATTGCATCCAACTCATCAGAAGTAAAACCTGCTTCTTCAAGTTGTTGGATAAACTTTGGTAATGGATCTTTTTTCTTTGCTTCTTCCAAATCATGTCTGTACCACTCTCTGCGAACACCTGAAGTATGATGTCCAAGTAATGGCACTTTAGCATGAATTAAAAAAGGTCTGCGTTCAGTTCGGATAATATCAAGAACTTCTTTGATGGTATTGTAAGACTGAAAAAAGTCGGTACCATCAATACTGCGTGTTTCCAATCCTTTAAATCCTTTTGCATATTCAGCAGCATTCATGGTGCGAATCTCTGAGGCATGTGCTGAAATATCCCACTCATTGTCCTGAACAAAATAAAGTATAGGAAGCTTTTTAAGCACTGCCATCTGAAAGGCTTCAGAAACTTCACCTTCTGTTACATGCATCGCCAAGTGAACAAACTGTGACAGGATATTCACCTTCGGCATATTCTACAAGATTTTGGTTTTCGAGATAATGCATCCCCAAAGCAATTCCTGTCGTAGGTATAGCCTGCATTCCTGTAGCACTGCTTTGATGAGGAATCTTTGGCATATCATCACGTCTCAACGAAGGATGTGAATAGTATGTACGTCCACCTGAAAACGGATCATCACGTTTAGCCATAAGCTGCAACATCAGTTCATAGGGTGTCATTCCTATTGAAAGCAAAATACTGTCGTCACGATAATATGCTGAGAGATAGTCAATGCTTTTAAGTTGAAGACCTAAAGCAATCTGCACTGCCTCATGTCCACGCGAGCAGGCATGAACATAACGAGCAGTAAATGTTGCATGCTCCTCGTACAAATCGCTCATGGCACGTGCTGTGCACATCAGCCTGAATGCTTTGAGAACAGTTTCTGTTGATATAGGTGTAGATTCCAATTTTTTTTCTGCAATCATTTTTCTAATGTTAAAGAATGGCTTTAACCTGCTTTGGTTTTAAATTTCTCAATGGCAATGCGCGTAAAATCCGACATAACTAATTTGCCACTCATCCCGGCTCTTTCCATTAGCAATGCATCCCATCCTTCTGTTCCTTTCCAGAAAATTTGTTTCAACATTTTCATTGCTTCAGGGTTACTGGCAGCTAGTTGTTGTGCTAATTTATGTACAGCTTTATCTAAGTCTTCAATGTTATCGTGCAGAGAAGCAAACATGCCTTTCTCTTTTGCCCACTGTGCGTTTTGCCATTCTGTAGCATTAACTGTAAGTTGTGTAAATGCTCCTGTACCAATTTTTCTCTCTACTGCAGGTCCCACTACAAAAGGACCTATGCCCACAGCAAGTTCGCTAAGTTTAACAGAAGCCGAAACATGAGCTAAGGTATAGTCTGCAGAACATGCCAAACCTACTCCACCACCAACTGCTTTGCCTTGCACACGCGCAATAACAAACTTTGGCGCTTTACGCATAGCATTAATTACACTTGCAAAACCAGAAAAGAATTCTTTGCCTTGTGATTCACTGTTTATGCTTATCAGCTCATCGAATGATGCTCCTGCACAAAAGGCTTTCTCGCCTTTACTGCGAAGTACTATAACTTTAGCTGATTCATTGGCCCCTGCTTCTTCTATTGTGGCAGCAAGTTTACGTAATAGCACTCCGGGAAGTGAATTACTCTGAGGGTGAAAAAAAGTAATTTCAGCTACCTGATCTTTTATAATTGATTCAACCGAACCTTCTGTCATATTTGCAATTGTTATTTCTCTAAAAAATTAAAACTTATTCTTTCGTGCAAAGATAAAAAAGCCCATGAAGTTTACCAGCTAATTGAAAGTTAATATAATAGCTTATGACAATGCTGTTAAGTACTTCTCAAAATTTAGATGTATTCTAAATTTATACTTCTTAAATTTAATCTATAATTGCATTAAATAGCAATACAAATTGACCTAAACACATCTACTTAGGTCATAAAATTTTAGCCAGCTTATGCAATTTAACATTCCTGCTCATTTAACAGGATTAACCGATAAGGAGGTTGATTCGTCACGCTTAAAATATGGAATAAATCAAAAAAAACTGATACAAGAAATTCGATTTTTAATTGGATTCTGGATTTGTTGAAAGAACCAATGCTCATACTTTTGCTTGCTGTATCCGTAATTTACTTAATTATAGGAGATCATGGTGAAGCCATCTTTATGTTTATTGCAATTGTTGCTGTTTCTGCCATTTCTTTTTATCAGGATAACAGAAGTAAAAAAGCTCTTGAAGCCTTAGAAAAATTAAATGAACCTCTGAGTACAGTTATCCGAAATTCACAAGTGATTAAAATACCTACTCATGAACTTGTTGTTGGAGATTTGTGTATTGTTGAAGAAGGGAAAATGATAAATGCCGATGGAAAAATTGTACATAGCAATGATTTTTCTGTCAATGAATCATCACTTACAGGAGAGAGCCTTTCAGTTTATAAAAACAGCGAAAGCAAGGACAATCTTGTTTATGATGGAACTGTGGCTGTCTCTGGTCTTGCCGTATTTGTAGTAGAACAAATCGGAAAGAAAACACGTTTAGGAAAAATTGGAGCTTCTATTGCTGAAATTAAAGAAGAATCGTCACCATTACAAATTCAAATTAGAAAATTTGTCATGACCATGGCTATTTTCGGAAGTATCATTTTTCTTTTAGTTTGCATAGTCAATTACCTTAATACAAAAAATCTTATTGAAAGTTTATTGAGCGGACTAACTCTTGCTATGTCTGTTCTGCCTGAAGAAATTCCTGTAGCATTTACCACTTTTATGGCATTAGGCGCATGGAAATTAATGCGCGATGGTGTAATAATAAAGCGCAGTAACATTGTTGAAACTTTAGGCAGCACTACAGTTATCTGTACTGATAAAACCGGAACAATTACTGAAAACACAATGCATTTAAAGCATTTATTTCTCTTAAAAACCAACAAAATATATGATGAATCGAAGTTTGCCAATTCTGACTTATCTACGCTCATTAATTATGCTATGTGGAGTAGCGAGCCACTTCCATTTGACCCAATGGAAAAAACACTTCATCATGTATATGTACAGACACAAAAAACAGATGAGCGCACCAGCTATCAAATGATACATGAATATCCTTTGGATGGCAAGCCTCCAATGATGACGCATATTTTTGAAAACACAAACAAGCAAAGAATTATAGCAGCCAAAGGTGCACCTGAGGCAATTATCAATGTATCTGTACTTTCTGCAAGTGAAAAGGAAAATATTTTAAATGTGATTCATGATTTTGGAAATAAAGGATACAGAGTTTTAGGTGTTGCACAATCAAATTTTGACGGCTATGATTATCCAGAAATGCAACAAGAATTAAAATTCACTTTTCTTGGTTTAGTAGTTTTTTACGATCCTCCGAAGCAAGGTATTCAAACCGTATTTCGACATATTTACGATGCAGGTATTAAAGTAAAAGTCATTACAGGTGATAATACAGCAACAACCAAAACTATTGCTAAGCAAGCTGGCATTTTGAATAATGCAGAAGCCATTGAAGGAAAAGATGTAGTCAACCTGAGTGAAAAACAATTGCTGAAAGAAGTTGAAGAGAAGACACTTTTTACCCGTATGTATCCTGAAGCAAAACTTTCTGTAATAAATGCCTTAAAAAAGAAAGGCGAAGTGGTGGCCATGCTAGGCGATGGAGTGAATGATGGCCCGGCATTAAAAGCAGCACACATTGGTGTTGCCATGGGAAACAAAGGAACAGAAATAGCAAAAGCTGCAGCATCATTAGTTATCACCAATGACGATTTAGACAAATTGATTGTTGGTATTGCCGCAGGAAGAAGAATCTATTCTAATCTGAAAAAAGCTATTCAGTATATCATCTCTATTCACATTCCAATTATTCTAACAGTTACTTTACCCTTATTTTTGGGTTGGATTTTTCCTCACATTTTTACACCCGTACATGTAATTTTTCTGGAATTAGTTATGGGGCCAACTTGTTCTATTGTTTACGAAAACGAACCACTTGAAAAAAATATCATGAATCAAAAACCAAGAATCATGACTGAAACTTTTTTAAACTGGAAAGAACTGGCAATAAGTATAATTCAAGGATTAGTGATTACACTTGGTGTTTTGTTTATTTATCAATGGAGTGTTTGGATTGGAGGCAATGAAGAAAAAACAAGAGCATTAGTATTTACAACTTTAATATTTGCTAATGTATTTTTAAGTTTGGTAAACCGTTCTTTTTACTATAGTGTTTTAGCTTGCTTCAAACATAAGAACATCTTGTTCCCGATTGTTATTGGTGCTACATTATTGATGCTATTTTTGATTTTATATATAAACCCGTTTGCAAACTTCTTTAAACTAACAGGACTTAATCTTAAAGAAATGATTATAGCAATGCTAGTGGCTGTAATATCTGTATTGTGGATGGAAATCTATAAATGGGCGAAAAGACGAAGGTTAAGTTAAAATTAATCTCATTTTTCAATAAAATATTCAATTTTAATAATCCTTGAAATAAGTTTCTTGTTTATGTTTGTAATTGAATCAATGCCGGCAACCCTGCTTTTGTTTGATTCAATAGTTAATCACTAAATCAATTAAGATGAACAAGTTTATTAAAGTTGTTGTCTATGCATTAGGCATTTTATTATTAGTAATAATTGGATTTTTAACTTATGTAAAAATAGCATTACCTGATGTTGGACCGCCACCGGATATTAAAATTGAAGCTACTGCTGAAAAAATCCAGCGTGGAAGTTATTTGGCACATCATGTAACTTTATGTATGGACTGCCATTCCACCCGTGACTGGAGCTATTTTTCCGGACCTATGGTTGCAGGCACAGAAGGTAAAGGCGGAGAAACATTTGATCAAAAATTTGGGTTTCCCGGCAAGTATGTTGCACCTAACATTACGCAATTTCATTTGAAAGACTGGACTGATGGTGAAAATTTCCGTGCAGTTACATCAGGTGTTTCCAAAGATGGCAGAGCCCTCTTCCCTATTATGCCACATCACCTTTATGGTCAGTTAGACAAAAATGATATTGAAGCTATCATTGCTTTTATCCGCACATTAAAACCAATTGAAAACAAAACAGAAATATCATCTTCCGATTTTCCAATGAATTTTATTATCAACACTATTCCAAAGAAACCATCATTTACAACTATTCCTCCACAGAGTGATAAATTGAATTACGGAAAATATATTGCCACAGCATCAGGATGCATGGAATGTCATACCAAACAAGTAAAAGGAAAAATTGTTGGTCAGCCCTATGCCGGTGGATTTGAATTTATGCTACCGGGCAATACTGTTGTTCGTTCTGCCAATATTACTCCCGATAAAGAAACAGGTATAGGAACTTGGACAAATCAGCAGTTTGTTGACCGATTTAAAATGTATTCTGACAGCGTTTACACTAATTTGAAAGTAGCACCCGGCACATTGCAAACAACAATGCCATGGACAATGTATGCAGGCATGAAGCAAGAAGACCTTTCAGCTTTGTTTGCTTATTTGCAAAGTCTACCACCGGTAAAAAATACTGTTGAAAAATTTACAGTTACAAGCGGTAAGTAACAATTTTAATGACCACTTTTATTTCTATTCTAAGAGGCATAAATGTCAGTGGACATCGGTTGATAAAAATGGATGCATTAAAAGAACTTTGTGCTTCTTTAAAAATGCAACAAGTGAAAACCTACATTCAAAGCGGCAACATTGTTTTTCAATCTGTACAAGGTGACTGTGACGCTATAAGCAAAAAGTTAGAACACGCTATTTTAAAAAAATTTGGATTTGCAGTACCTGTCATCACATTGTCGCAGTATGAATTTAAAAGTTGCATAGAGGCAAATCCTTTTTTAAAAGATAAAAAATTGGATGCGGCATTTTTTCATGTCACCTTTCTTTCAGAACAACCAAGCATTCATGATTCGATAGAAACAAAAGCTGTCAATCTAAAAAACGACCTTTTCGTTTTTGGTGAAAGGTGCATTTACCTCTACTGCCCCGATGGATATGGAAACACTAAGCTGACAAATAGTTTTTTTGAAAGCAAACTTAAAGTTACAGCTACAACCAGAAACTGGAAAACTGTAAATGAGCTGTTGCGGTTGGCTGAGATGTAAATCAGATTTATTTTTAGAAGCTTCATCAATTCTTTTCACTCTTGATTGAATATACCACAAGCCTATTGGAGCAATAAACATCAATAAATTTGTCGTAAAATTTTATTGCCGACCACAATGTTTGAACACATATAAAATATTTAAACAAAAAAGGCTGCACTTGTTGAATGCAGCCTTCTGAAATTTCTGTAATAAATATTACCAGATTTCTACTCTTTGGTCGGGAGGTAAATACATTTTATTCTCTTTTGTAATACCAAATGCTTCATAAAACTCAGGCATATTACGTACAGTGCCATTAGCACGGAATTTTCCCGGGCTGTGCGGATCTGTTTTTAATCTCTTTTTAATTCTTCGGGGCGAATGTTATTGCGCCATACCTGAGCAAAGTTGATAAAGAAACGTTGTTCCGGAGTAAAGCCGTCAATTTTTACTTTAGGCTTTAAGGCAAGCGTTTTCTGTAATGCAGCATAGGCAATAGTTAGTCCGCCTAAATCGGCAATGTTTTCACCAAGAGTAAGTTTGCCATTAATGGTGAGTGAGTCAATAGGCATATAATGGTTGAACTGATCCACTAACTTTTGTGCTCTCTGATCGAATAAAGATTTGTCTTTTTCTGTCCACCAGTTTTTTAAGTTACCTTCAGCATCATACTGACAACCCTGATCATCAAAACCATGAGTTAACTCATGTCCGATAACGGCACCCATAGCACCATAGTTTACGGCATCGTCAGCCATAGGATCAAAGAATGGTGGTTGCATTATTGCAGCAGGAAAAACAATTTCATTAAATCCGGGATTGTAATATGCATTGATGGTTTGTGGCGACATTGCCCACTCTGACTTGTCAACAGGCTTTCCTAATTTGGATAAGTTATATTGAAACCAAAATTCAGAAGCGCGGTTAACATTGTCGCAGTATGAATCTTTGCCTACTGATAATTTACTGTAGTCGCGCCATCTATCAGGGTAAGCCAATTTGCGCATTACTTTATCAAGTTTTAATAAAGCTGCCGACTTGGTTTGATCTTCGAGCCAGGTGCGCGATTTGATTCTTTCTTTATAAGCACTAATTAAATTATCCACCATCAGGTTTACACGCTCTTTTGCTTGGGGTGTAAAATACTTTTTTACATACAACTCCCCTATTAACTCACCCATTGTGCCATTCATAGTTCCAAGAACACGTTTCCAGCGTGGACGCATTTCTTTTGCACCACTTAAAACACCGTGATAGAACTCGAAATCGGCTTTTACAAATTCAGAACTTAATGTACTTGCACGACTGTTAATGACATCCCATGTAAGATAAAATTTAATGTCATCGAGCGATGTTTTCTCAATCATCTCATTGACACGTTTAAAAATTCGGGCTGACCAATGATAACTTCTTTCTCTTGCACTCCAAAATTTTTGAAATATTCATTAATTGAAAAATTTGTCATCTGAGCAGCAAACTCCTGAACACCCATCTTATTATAATTCTTTTCCGGGTCGCGTAGTTCCACTCTTGAACGAGAAATCTTTGCAAGTTCTGTTTCAAGTGTCATCAGGTTTTGAATAGAACTGCCTCCTGCAGGAATACCCATGAGCATAAACATGGTTTTAACATGTGTAAGATATTTCTGTCTGATTTCTACAGATTCTTTATCGTCTTTGAGATAGTAATCTCTATCGGGCAATCCTAATCCACCCTGATAAAGATTAATAATCATCTGATCGCTTTTTTTATCATCCTGACCAACATAAAAATTAAAAAAACTACTAAAGCCCATACGCTGTAGTTCTGCCATTAATGTCGGGAGTTGCGATTTTGAATCTATTTTATTTATCTTTTCAATGATAGGTTTTAATGGAGATCCGCGCATTTCTTCAATCCTTATGGTGTCCATTGCTGTAAGATAAAAATCACGTATTTTCTGATCGGCACTACCATCAACAACATTTTTCATGGCTGCAGTTTCATCGAGGATGGTGCGCACTCGTTCGCGTGTAATATCATCAAGCACATTAAAACTTCCCCATCGTGTTTCAGAGGCAGGAAGTGGATTTTTTTTCAGCCAGTTACCATTAACATACTGGTAAAAGTCGTCTCCCGGTTTTACGCTCATATCAAAATTGTTTATATCAATTGGTTTTGTTGCTGCTGTTGCCTTTACAGCACCCGTGACTCCGGGCTCTTTCTTTTTAAATGCATAGAGCGACACCAAAGCAATGGCACATCCTGCAAGAATCATTTTACTTTTCATTTTTATTGAATTACTGATTTTAAAACTATATTTTTATTAAATAATAAATGTCACTTACTTCATTATTGAAAAACCTTTTCAAAGGTTTTAGAAATAAAGATTACAGAGATGAAATTGTTACTTTCTTAAATCGCTGTAATATTTGAAGAAATATGGAATTGTTTCTATACCTTTATAGAAGTTAAACAGCCCATATTTTTCGTTTGGAGAATGCAGGTTATCGCTATCTAATCCAAAACCAAACAACACTGTTTTTAAACCCAATTCCTTTTCAAACAATGCAACGATAGGAATACTTCCACCACCTCTAGTGGCAATTGGTTTTTTACCAAAAGTTTTTTCCATTGCCATGCTTGCTGCTTTAAAAGGAATGCTGTCTGTTGGTGTCAGAACAGGCTCGCCTCCATGATGTGCAGACACTTTTACTTTAACATAAGGTGGTGCAATAGCAAGAAAATGTTTTTCGAATAGTTTAGAAATTGTTTCAGAGTTTTGGTTTGGTACCAGTCGCATTGAAATTTTTGCAAATGCTTTTGATGGCAAAACAGTCTTAGCTCCTTCACCGGTGTAACCGCCCCAAATTCCATTCACTTCAAGAGTAGGTCTGATGCTTGTTCTTTCAATAGACGTAAAACCTTTTTCACCCCACACCTGCTCTATGCCTAAATCTTTCATGTATTCTTTTTCGTCAAATGGAATTTTTGCCAAATCGGCTCTGTCGGCATCGCTCACTTTCTGAACATCATCATAAAATCCTTTAACCGTGATATGATTGTTTTCATCATGCATTGAAGCAATCATCTGACAAAGTATCGTTGCAGGATTTGCAACTGCACCACCATAAACACCACTATGCAGATCGCGGTTAGGTCCTGTAACTTCAACTTCCATATATGCCAATCCGCGCAAGCCAACATCAATAGATGGTGTATCGTTTGCAATCATTGAAGTGTCGGAAATCAATACAACATCAGCCTTTAGACGTTCTTTATTTGCTTTAACAAATATGCCAAGGTTTGATGAACCAACTTCTTCTTCACCTTCAATCATAAACTTAACATTGCATGGAAGCGTAGCAGTTTTCATCATACTTTCAAATGCTTTTACATGCATGTACATCTGACCCTTGTCATCGCAAGATCCACGTGCAAAGATGGCTCCTTCGGGATGCAAATCTGTCTTTTTAATTACCGGTTCAAACGGTGGTGAATGCCATAAATCCAATGGATCGGGTGGCTGAACATCATAATGTCCATAAACTAAAACAGTTGGGAGTTTTGGATCAATAATTTTTTCGCCATAAACAATAGGATGCCCGCCTGTAGGACAAATCTCTACTTTATCGGCACCTGCTTTTTCAAGACTTGATTTTACGAACTCTGCTGTTCTTACCAAATCTGCTTTATACTTTGAGTCTGCACTTACTGAAGGTATGCGCAGCAATTCGAGCAGTTCGTTTAAAAAACGGTCTTTATTCTGTTCTGAATATTGTGTTGCTTTTTCCATTTAAACTTTTTATTAATG
Source organism: Bacteroidota bacterium (assembly GCA_016699635.1). Taxonomy (GTDB): domain Bacteria; phylum Bacteroidota; class Bacteroidia; order AKYH767-A; family OLB10; genus OLB10. The sequence continues at coordinate 3,245,725 of CP064983.1, forward strand.
ATTATAAATTATGCACTCATTACCTGAGCTTCTTTATGAATTTTCTTTACGAGTCCCTGCAAAACTTTTCCGGGTCCGGCTTCTATAAAATCAGTAGCGCCATCATTTGCCATTTTAATAACTGTCTGTGTCCATCGTACAGGAGCAGTAAGTTGGGCAATAAGATTTTGTTTGATTTGTTGCGGGTCGGTTGAAGGCAATGCATTTACATTCTGATATACAGGGCAAATTGGTACTGCAAATGTTGTATTAGCAATTGCATTGGCTAATCTTTCGCGTGCAGGCTCCATGAGAGGTGAATGAAACGCTCCTCCTACCGGAAGCAGTAGTGCACGTCTTGCACCGGCAGCAGTAAGCTGTTCACATGCAGTTTTTACTCCGTCAATAGTTCCGGAAATGACTAATTGTCCCGGGCAATTATAGTTAGCACAAACAACAACATCATTTATTCCTGCACAAATTGATTCTACCTTTTCGTCATCAAGGCCAAGAATTGCTGCCATAGTTGAAGGTTTCAATTCGCATGCTGCCTGCATGGCAAGAGCACGTTCCATCACCAATTTTAATCCATCTTCAAAACTCAAACACTTGTTGGCTACCAATGCAGAAAATTCTCCTAATGAATGTCCTGCAACCATGTCGGGATGAAAATTGTCGCCAAGCGATGCTATGATTGCACATGAATGAACAAAAATTGCAGGCTGTGTAACTTTTGTTTGTTTCAGTTCTTCATCGGTTCCTGAAAACATTACATCAGTAATTGAAAAGCCGGTAATGCTGTGTGCTTTTTCAAAAATACTGCGAGCAGCATCAGACTGCTCAAACAAATCTTTTCCCATTCCCGAAAATTGTGAACCTTGTCCGGGAAAAATATATGCACGTTTTGAACTCATAAAATATTAGTCAGTTAATTCAGATGTTTTGATTAAAGGTGAAAATCTTTTGCCAAAACTAAGTAAAACAAAATAAAACAAGCTGCCTAATTCTGAAAATATGGTGTAAACACTTTGTTAAATTCTTCTGTGGGGTTTATAGGCTTGCCCGTTTCTTTACTGACAAAGACTAGTGTGACCGAAGCTGTATTGAGCAACTCCCCTTTTTCATTAAATGTTTCATAATCAAAATATATTCTTACTGATGGTCTTTTCCTGATAACAGTTTTTATTGTCAGAACGTCATCGTAAAATGCCGGTTTTTTATATTGAATTGAAAATTCTGAGACAGGTAATATAATTCCCTTGTCTTCAAGTAATTTGTAGGGCAACCCAAGGCTTCGCAACATCTCTACCCTTGCTACTTCAAAGTAAACAGCATAGTTTCCATAATAAACATAACCCATTCTGTCGGCCTCTGCATATCTGACTCTTACTTTATGTTCAAACTCAATCATTACTTTTCGAAAATATTAAATGCAAATTAAAAGAAAATGCTGCAATGAATATTTAAATTAAATTTATTAGGACATAAAATTCTATTTTTGAAAGTTCAATATATCAACTTAACTTTTTATGCATTCATTTCAATTTAACTTTAAATTACAATTGCATCAAACATTGATAAAAAAACTTTTAAGTCTTGTGTTATTTTTAGTTTCATGCAACATTAGCTTATCTGCCATGACATCTGTAGCAGATACTATCCATGTTGAGAAATACATTATCAGTATTGACACAATAGACTTTACAGGCAAACAGATTAAAGCAAAAGCACAATTGCAAATTGTTGCAAGGCAAAATAACCTGAGTACAATCGAATTGGATTTATTTCAATTAAATGTTGATTCTGTTTATGAAACATCGGGCAACCTATCCTTTACTTATCAAAATGATAAATTAAACATCAGTCTGCCTTTGTTTTAAACACCAATGACACTGCTAATCTTACGGTAGTTTATCATGGTAGTCCGCAAAAAGATGCCTCAGGATTTGGTGGATTTTATTTTTTTCCGAATATGGCATTTAACCTTGGAGTTGGTTTCACTGCCGACCCGCACAACCTTGGTAAAGTTTGGTTTCCTTGCCTTGATGTTTTTGATGATAAAAGTAAATATGAATTTTACATCACTACTCCACAAACACAAAAAGCATATTGCAATGGTTTTTAAATGATTCAATAATTAACGCAAATACCATAACGTGGCATTGGATAATGAACGATTATATTCCAACATATTTAGCTTGTATGGCAACAGGCCCTTACACTTCATGGGAGAGAACAATCAATGGCATTCCTGTTGAAATTGCAGCATTGCCGGCCGACACTGCGGCAGTGTCAGCTACGTTTGTTAACCTGCCGGCAGCAATTAATCTGTTCACACAGTATTATGGAAATTATCCTTTTAATAAAATAGGATATACGCTCGTCAATTTTACCGGTGGTGCAATGGAACATGCCACCAACATTGCAATTGGTAAGGCATTTATTAATGGAACACTTGGCTATGAAACTTTGTGGGCACATGAACTGTCACACATGTGGTGGGGCGACAAAGTGACTTGTAAAACTGCAGAAGACATGTGGCTTAATGAAGGCTGGGCATCGTTTAATGAAGCATTGTTTACAGAAGCGCTTTATGGTATAACAGCATATAAAGACTGGATTCGAACCAATCACAGAAAGGTATTACAACTTGCACATATCAATGATGGTGGCTACCTTGCACTGAACAATGTTCCGACTTCTGTTACCTATGGAAATACAGCATATCAAAAAGGTGCCGATATTGTTCATACCCTTAGAAATTATGCAGGTGATTCATTATTTAAAGTTGGTGCTCAACATTATTTAGACACTTTTGCTTACAGCAATGCTTCGAGCGTTGACATGGAACAGGCATTTACTTCTTCTACAGGAACAGACTACTCACGTTTTTTTACAGACTGGGTTTACACTCCCGGCTTCCCACATTTTTCTATTGACTCTGTTCAATATGTTCCCGGAGGATTAGATCATTACTTCGTTTATACACGTCAGCGCAACAAAGGTAGCAACGGACATATATATGAAATGCCTGTTGACATTACTTTCAGTGATGGAATAACAGACACCACTGTGACCATATTAATTGACTCTGCAACACAGATGTTTCATATTCCTTTAATCATGGCTAATGCAACGTGGATAGCGTTAGACAGAGGCGAAAAAATAAGCGATGCCATTTCTGATTATGAGAAAGTAATTACAGCCACAGGTTCGCAGGTAATGAAAGAAACAAGCTCCACTTTAAATGTACAATCAATTGGAGCAACACCGTCAACAGTCAGAATTGAACATCATTGGGTTCAGCCCGATGGTTTTAAAGGCAGCAATCCCGGCATACGATTAAGCGATTATCATTACTGGCAGGCAGAGGGAATTTTCAGTCCCGGCTTTGTGAGTAAAATTTCATTCCAATATGATGGATCAACCAATGGGCTAACCGGATATATTGACAACACACTGATTACAGGACGCGAAGACAGCATTGTACTTCTTTACAGACAAAACACTGCTGATGACTGGCATCTTTTATCTACTACAAAAAGTATGGGTTCTCCATTAGACAAGAGAGGTTCTATAACCCTAGACACCTTAAAAATAGGCGAATATGTACTTGGCTACTAAGTGATGTTTCTGTAAACACATCGTCTCTTCAACAGAATTCAGATAAATTTATGAAGATAACCCCGAATCCGGCATCACATGAATTTACCATTGAAGTAAATTTAGAACAAGGAGATAGTGGCATAGTTAACATTATGACTTTAAGCGGAAAAACGATTAAAACCATTTCTGTAAATCATGAACAAAAAAAATACAGAATTGACAGTGGAAAATTAAAAGCGGAGAATATATTCTTCATTTAAAAAGTGCCAACGGGCTGATAAGCAGTAACAAAATTTTAATCCAGAAATAAATCAAAAAACCTATAAATTATAAACGAATGTTTCATTACATTTGCCACTTAATCATATAAAAATAAAATCAAATAATCATGAGAAAAGCTTTACTCACTTTAATTGCAGCCGCAGGCAGCATGTTTGCACAGGCGCAATGGATTAGTCAAAATGTTCCCATGACGTATGACGGTTACATGTTCGATATGGAAACTGTAGATGCCAATACGTGCTGGGGTGGATTGTGGAATGGTACAGCCACCAGTCCATACACTTTAGATTTTGCCAGGACTATTGATGGCGGAAACACCTGGACTACAGGAACTATTCCTGCAACCACAGGATGGGTTATCTCCAACATCTGGCCATTAAGTGCCGACACTTGCTTTGTGATGATGTGCAACATCAATGCAGGCGGTGGAATGATTTACAAAACTGTTGACGGTGGTACCACATGGACACAAAATTCAATTGCCGGTATGTATTCTCAGGCAACATCTTTTGGAAACGTAATTTATTTTTCGGATTCACAGAATGGATTTACTATGGGCGACCCTGTTGGTACAGGCGTTAACAAACGTTACGAACTTTATTCCACCAACGATGGTGGTGATAACTGGACAGCAGTGCCTATAGCCAACATTCCTGCATTAACTAATGCGGGTGAATATGGTATCACCAACTTGTTTTCAGCAGTTGGAAGCAACATTTGGTTTGCAACTACCTATGGTGATGTACTCCATTCATCAGACAATGGTTTAACATGGACAAAATCTGCTTCAGGCTTTCCTCCTTATACAGCAAACGGTAATCGTCAGGATGTTACAGACATTGCCTTCCAGCGATGCTAACAACGGAATGATTGTTCAGGTTAATGCATCTGCATACATTGTAAAACAAACAACTGATGGTGGTGCTACATGGACTACTGTAACAACTTTTTAGTAATTTCTACCCAACAGAAATTGAAGCCGTTCCCCGAACATCAATCTATGTTAGTGGTGGTTCTAATACTACTTATGGCTTTGGTTCATCTTTCAGTACAGACAATGGCTTGACATGGACACCACTTGACACAAACTTCTCACATACAACGTTCGACTTTATTGATGCATCAACAGGTTACGGTGCAGAATATATTGCAGCAGGTAGCCCGGGTGGAGCATGGAAGTTTTCAGGAACTCTTAGCAACAACCCTTTAAATGATGATTGTGCAGGTGCAACAAACATCACACGCACTCGGTCAGGCTCCCGGAACATTAACTTCATCAGGACCTTATGATAACACTAATGCTACTACAGGTCCACAGGATCCAACAACAGGCTTTGCTTGTTTTGGAGAGCCTAACGGAAGTGGTACTGCACCTACTTTAGATAACACACTATGGTTTACATTCACCGGTGATGGAAATACCTATTTTATTGAAGCACCAAATACTTGTGCAGGTGTAACCGATCCAATGGACGAAGGCGACACACAAATTGCAATATATACAGGTACATGTGGCAACCTTACTCCTGTTGCATGTAATGAAGATGGTCCAAATGCAAATGCTACAAACTCATATTATCCTGCAGGTTTAAACTTTACTACAACACCGGGTACAGTTTATTATATGATTGTTGACGGTTTTAACAATGTAGGAACAATATCGAACGGACAATTCTGTGTTCAGGTAACCAATCAATCAGTAATTGCTTGTGGTGATACAACAATTTCTTCAGGTTTAGCTGTTTTAAATAAGCCTGTAATTTGCTACGACAGTACTTTAACAATTGCTGTTTCAGGAATTAAAGCTCCTACAGTTGGAACAACTAAAGGATTCAGCATAATGGTTTCAAATGCTGACATCAGTGGTAATAATAACCCAATGTCAACAGGTGCTGTTGTTGGTGGAACTGGAACAATTGCTGTTGGTAGCAGTGGTACATTCCAAACAAACTTAGTTAACAACGCTAGCAATCCTTTTGGTGCAGGTGTTTACTACATCACTCCAATAGTTTATGGTAATGCAACAGGAACGGGAAATATTACAGCGCTTACTCTTGACCCTAACTGTACCTATACAGGTACTTCCGTTATGGTTGAATTCTTAGCACAGGGAGTTATCTGCCCAACAGGCATAAAAGAACTTAATGGTGCTGCTTTTGCAGTTACAGGAATTTATCCTGTACCTGTAAAGAACATATTGAACATAGCTGTTGAATCTGCAAAGTCAACAACGATGTCAATTTCAATTAAAGATGTACTTGGAAGAACTGTAACTTCAAGTACACAATCTGTAAACAATGGCAGCAACACCATTTCTATAGATACACAAAACCTTTCATCAGGTGTATATACACTTACAGTAAACAATGAAAAACAACAATCAACTGTTAAGTTTGTAAAAGAATAATTCAGATTGTTTGAAACTACAAAAGGCTGCCTCGTAATGGCAGCCTTTTTTTATGGGTAACTTATACTACACATTATTCCACATTAAATTATGAGCCTTAAGTTTTGAATAACCATGTTTTGATATATCCTGAAACAAATAAATCTTCAATAGTTACGCAGTTAAAAATTATCCAAAGGGCTTTTTATTTTTCGCCTGATTTGATCTGTCAGTTTGGTATAAGCCATCGTAGTTTTAATATTACTATGACCTAAAAGTTCCTGTACAAACCGTATATCTGTTCCTGCTCAATCAAATGTGTAGCATAGGAATGACGAAGACCAAATGCTCCTACTTTTTTATTGACCTTAGCATTTTTTAATGCATCTTTAAATACTTGTTGTACACTTCTTATATTATACTGACCGCCATGCATTCCTTCAAACAAAAAAACTTTTGGCTTATATTCTTTATAGTACAATCTTAAATCTGCAAGGATAGATTTTGGCAAAGTAACATATCTGTCTTTCTTACCTTTGCCCCTACTCACTAAAACCTGCATACTGCCACTATCAATATCCAGAATCTTAAGGTTTACCAATTCACTTACACGCAACCCCATACCGTAACACAATTTTAGTAGTAACTGATGTTTTAAGTTATCCAATGTACTAAACATTTTTTCAGATCCTTTTGATTAATAGATTTAGGCAAGGTGCTGGGTCTTTTTGGGTCTTGGAATTTCAAAAGAACATCTTCTTTCTATGTAGCACTTGTTCAAAATAAAACTTAACTGCATTTGTCCTACTATGAATTAGATTTTCTGAAACCTTTAAAGTGCGGATACAATACAAGAAATAAGACCTCAAGCGTTCGGGAGTCAGGCTGTTTACAGAATTGCCTTTAAGCACCTTCAATAATTGATAAAATTCCTGCGAATAGGTTCGTATGGTATTTGGACTATAACCCTTCAACTTTAATTGCTCAATAAATCTTTTCATTGCATCCTGGTTGCTGCGAGAAAGATTCTGTAAAGCGGCATTTCCAATAAAACTATTTTCTAAATGTAAGAGGCGCCTGAAATATGTATTATCCTGTACGTACCAACACTTTTTACCAAAACTCCATTTTGCTTTAACATAAGTTTTCAAATCATCAATCAGTTTTCGGTTGTAAGGGAAATGAATCCAAATAACCTTGTGACCTCCATGCTCGCCCTCTTCAAAACGATAATTAACATGCTGAAAAGAATTTCTGATTTGTTCCTTTTCCATCTTCTTCGTATTTTGAGTAGTTTATATCATTCAAAAGTATATATTTTTTTATCATTCAATACAAAATACGATTTCGTACTATTTTTATATAACATTGACTTACTGTAATATAGCAATCTTTTTACCGGCTTCTTTTATAGCGTTAGGAACTTCGTATATTTGTGAGTTATATGCCACTTTAGGACGACACAACAACAATGAGACAGCTGTTAGAAAAAATATTCCAACTGACGACAAGAAACGCAAATGGATAGCAGTCGGACTGACTGTTATCATTTCGGGTCTTCTGACACTTTGGAATTTACGGAATTGGACAATATGGAATTGCCTTGTTCATTTGACACCCCTTTTCGCTGTAGTGCTAGCTCGACAATTTTATACGGACTTAAAAGAGAAATAACAAAACGTAAGCTTGGCTAATAGGACTTTTGACACTTGGTATTTTTACGGCAGGACTTTTAGTTTTTGCAATTGAAGGTGTAATCTGCATTGCAATGGCTGCACCTTCTTGGACTTTTATTGACTTGGGTTGGCGAGTAGTTTAATTTTGGTTATGCAATAATCAACAAGACCCAAATAACGCACCGACAGCGATGCTAATTTTAATTGGCATCATTCCGACAATAGCGTTTATAGAAAAAAGACAGGACCGACTTTGACTTCAGTTGTAACTTCAGTTGAAATCAACGCAGACCCACAGACGGTATGGGAAAATGTAGTTGAGTTTCCGCAACTCGACAAACCGACCAAGATTTATTTTAAGACAGGAATTGCTTATCAATCAACGCAAAAATTGAAGGAACTGGAGTTAGTGCGGTTAGACTTGCAACTTCACGACGGGAAGTTTTGTAGAAGGTAATAACGGTTTGGGACGAACACGACTTTTTAAAATTTGACGTAGTAGAACAACCTGCACCAATGAAAGAACAAGTTTTGGGATATTGTGCACCACACTTGCGCAACTATTTCGTTTCTAAACAAGGACAATTCAAATAGACAACGTTCCAAACGAAAGAACACTTTTAGAAGGGACGACTTGGTATTATCACAACATAAAACCAGCATTTTATTGGCAACTTTGGAGCGACCTTATTATTCACAAAATTCACGACAGAGTATTGAC